>NZ_CP026521.1:2408241-2410832 GCF_002953915.1 Bacillus sp. MBGLi79 | reverse complement strand
AAGGACCAAAAAGCATCAATCTAGTATAAAAAGTGCTAATTATCAGATAAATAAGAACGAAACGTAAGAAAAGAAAAGGAGAGCTGTCTGATAATCCAGTGTTAATTGGTATAGAGGATGAAAATAAAAATGAGGGTTCCTCAAATTATATTCAAGTAATTGCATTCACTGAAGAAAGATATCTTGAAAACTTTACAGCTGATACCTTTTCTTTTATAGATGGTCTGTTAAACATGAAACCAGATTGCCAATTTTTTATTAAAGAACAGGTATATAATTCAGCTTCTGAGTTCCTGAACTTTGATTTCCCTTTTGATATGACACCTATAGTGCATTTGATTGCACCTTTATGCACAAATGATAAATAAAAACATACATCTTAACAACATTCAAAACAGTGATTTTAATTACCTTTCACAAAAATAATCGAAAAAATTAAAGCGAAAAATGACTAATGAGTGCTTAATTAATTATTACTAATTCAGAATTGCTTGCCCTTTAGTCAGAAGATGAGCATGATCTAAGGTAAGCGATTGACCCCATCAGCAACGCGTATTCCAGATTCAATTGCGCCCTGCATCCACGCATGGGTGAGTGAGGCGTGTTCTCCGGCGAAATGAATTCTGCCCTCAGGGACAGGAATATAGGGATACAGCTCTAATTCTTGTCCTGGTTCGAAAGCTGTAAATCCTCCCGCAGAATAGGGGTGCTGGCTCCAGCTGAAAGAAGCGCCTGATACAAATTCAGACCATACAATATCACCATAGATTTTAGATAAATCCAGTAAAGTATACCGGATACGCTCTCCTTCTGAAAGACTGTCCCATATCAGCGCCTCATCTGCCCATGTATAGCTGGCCAGAATGACAGCATGTCCTTTTGCTCCAATATTTCTGCTTGGATAATACGAAAAACGAATCGGTAAATCAGTAATAGATTTGCCGCCGCGCTGCCCGGCTTTTTCCCAAAATCGGCTTTTAAACTCTATTCCGATTTTTGTTGCACTGATATAGTTTAACTCACGGATGGCCCTCCGTTTATAGTACGAGAAAGAATGGTATGGTTCGACTTTTACAAATCGCAAAGTTGAAAAAGGAATGGTTACAATAGCGAGATCAGCTGTAAACGATGCAAATTCTGCCGATTGTTGATGCTGGCAATGGATCGTAACACGATTTTCATCCTGAGATATTTTCATCATTTTTTGATGGTATAGAATGTTTGTTTTTAATTGGGGAAGAAACGCGTGTGGAAGCAGATCCATGCCGCCTGTTATCTCATAGAAGTGAGCGGGTGATGAAAAAAAGATGGATTCCCGCAATACTTCAACAAGGGACATCCCCATATACGCTTCCATATCCAAAAGTACACCAATCATATCGATCACGCCATAGGAAAAATACCTATTCAAAAAAGAGCTTAACGAATCATTTTTGTATTGTTCTTCGACAATCCGCCAATTTCTCGCTGGATTTTGATTGATGAAATTTAGAATAGGCTGCAGTACAGAAAGCATCAGCTCTTCAGACGTTTTCCCTTGTTCATGTGATGCGACTGGGTACCCCAGTATTCCAGGAGCTCGTTCAAACATGTGGAGACGTGTCTTGATTCCATTGGCATAAATGATGTCCAGAGGGGTTCTGTTGATAAATACATTTGTTGGCAATTTGAATTTTTTGATATATTCTAAGGTTAACAAATGGTTATTCGGTATGCGCATCGGACCGACGTTAAAATACAAATCACCACTAAAGGGAGATCTCAAAGTGCAGACACGGCCGCCCGCTCTGCCGCTCGCTTCGAGAATCGTTACTCTGTGACCGGCATTTTTCAGCAATGATGCTGATACAAGCCCGGACAATCCAGCTCCTACAACAAGAATATGCTTTGGGTGCTGCGTTGCACTAAGGCCATTTCGAATGATCTTCACCATGTCATCATTCTTTAGAAAATTCACTTTTGGGAGGCACCTCTTTTTAAGATTTATTGCATTGTATTCACTGAAAAGAGCGTCTAACACGATCTCTTTACATCTTTTGGAGTTTAAAAGGAAATAAAGGGGTGATGTATTTGACTAACTTTATCCATAAGACTGTAAATGGTTTGAAAAGTCTCTTAGATGAAAAAGGAGCCATTCAATTGTTTTGTTCTGAAGGAGTTATTATGGAGTTCCTTGTTACATTTTCACAGGACAAAGCAACCCTGAATGACATTCAAAGCTTTGAGGCTAAACACCAGCTTACCCTTCCAGATGATTATCAGAAGTTCATTACACTGCATAATGGTGCGAAAATTTTTCAGATCCTTTCGGATGGGGAGAATATAGGTGGAGGACTTTATTTATTTAGCCTTGAAGAGATTGAAGAAGAATTAAAATATGAGGATTTGTTTGAAGGCATCAATGGTATTCCAATTGGTCACTTATTAGAAGGGTGCCATTTGATGATCGACAAAGGCAAATTGGATAAAGGGGATCCCAACTATCTTTTCATATTAGAAATAGGGGAATATACACCATTAAATTTAAATTTTGAGATATTTCTAGATCGGTATATAGAATCCAATGGGGCAACTTTTTGGGAATGGCGCTT
>NZ_CP026521.1:2406348-2408141 GCF_002953915.1 Bacillus sp. MBGLi79 | reverse complement strand
GGATTTGCCGCATGCTTCTTTTGCAGGGCAACAAGAGACCTATTTAAATGTTATCGGCAAGGATGCGATCTTGCAGCATATCAGCAAATGCTGGGCTTCCCTGTTCACGGAGCGCGCGGTCATCTACCGTATGCAGAATGGATTCGATCACAGGCAAGTTTATTTATCCGTTATCATTCAAAAGATGGTTTTCCCGCATGCTTCAGGGATTTTATTTACCGCTGATCCGATGACTTCCAACCGGAAACTGCTTTCAATCGATGCCGGTTTTGGACTTGGAGAAGCTCTGGTCTCCGGCTTGGTCTCTGCCGATTGTTATAAAGTGCAAAACGGACAAATCGCCGATAAGAGAATAGCAGCCAAGAAATTGGCGATTTATGGACGAGCACAAGGCGGAACAGAGACAAAGCAGATCGATCCTGATCAACAGATGTCTCAAGCACTCACTGACGGGCAAATTTTACAGCTGGCACGTATCGGAAGACAGATCGAAGCTCATTTCGGCCAGCCGCAAGATATCGAATGGTGTTTGGCTGATGATACATTTTATATTGTTCAGAGCCGGCCGATCACGACTTTATTCCCGATCCCTGAAACGAATGATCAGGAAAATCACGTCTATCTATCTGTTGGTCATCAGCAAATGATGACTGATCCCATTAAACCGTTGGGATTGTCTTTTTATCTGTTAATTACTCCTGCACCTATGCGTAAAGCCGGCGGGAGATTGTTTGTTGATGTTGCGCCTAGGCTGACGACACGTGCCGGCCGGGAAGCTTTATTAACTACCGTGGAAGCAGATCCGCTTACAAAAGACGCACTCATGACCGTAATCGAGCGAGATTTTATAAAATTGATGCCAAATGATCAAACAGCACCGATTCCGGGCAACGGTCAAACAGATATGCCGGTGCAATTCGAGAACGATCCGACAATCGTTTCTGATTTGATGAAGCGCAATCAAACATCGATCGAAGAGTTAAAGCAAAACATCCAAGCGAAATCGGGATCGGATTTGTTTGATTTTATACTGGAAGATATCCAGCAATTAAAGAAGATCGTATTTGACCCGCAAAGTACGGCTGTGTTTATGGCTGCTATAAATGCGACAACATGGATCAATGAAAACATGAACAAGTGGCTAGGCGAAAAAAACGCCGCTGATACCCTTTCTCAATCTGTACCGGGCAATATTACTTCGGAAATGGGTCTGGCGCTGATGGATGTCGCGGATGTGATTCGCCCTTATCCAGAAGTGATTGATTATTTGCAGCATGCAAAAGAAGATCACTTTCTCGATGAACTGGTTAAGTTTAATGGTGGAAAGGAAATCCAAGACGCTATTTATGATTATCTCAGCAAATACGGAATGCGTTGTCCTGGAGAAATTGATATTACAAGACCTCGCTGGAGTGAAAAACCAATTACACTTGTCCCCATGATTCTTAGTCATATCAAAAACTTCGAGCCTAACGCCGGCAATCGAAAGTTTGAGCAAGGGCGGCGGGCTGCTTTGGAAAAAGAACAAGAGTTAATTGATCGATTGAAGCAATTGCCGGATGGTGAACAAAAAGCGAAAGAAACAAAACGAATGATCAACCTCATCCGGAATTTCATCGGCTACCGGGAATATCCAAAATACGGCATAGTCAGTCGCTACTTCGTATATAAGCAGGCATTGCTGAAAGAAGCCGAACAACTCGTACAAGCGGGCGTTATTCATGAAAAAGAAGATATATACTACCTCACTTTTGAAGAGCTTCACGAAGTCGCACGCACAAAAAAAATAGATA
>NZ_CP026521.1:2403081-2406248 GCF_002953915.1 Bacillus sp. MBGLi79 | reverse complement strand
ATAGCTCTATGTATAAGACAGTCTTTGACTGATAAAGTTTATAGGATCGAAACTTATGACTCGAAGTTTCTTACACAAAAAATAAGTCTAATTTATGAATGGGGGACTAAAAGAACAAAGAGAAAGAACCTGGTGAAATTGCCCAGGTTCTTTTTATATTGCACAAAAACAGACACGGTGATATAATCACACTACGTGCGCTTCCTAGTTAAAAGTCATAGTTATCCATCTTATAATTTTATTATATCCTACTGGGAAGCTCTTGTCAATATTTTTTTAAAGGGGAGATGTAGAATGAGTTCTTTCGTTCTCGGTTTACACGAAATTGAAAAAACACAGCATTCGCTCGTTGGAGGAAAAGGAATAAATTTAGGAGAATTATTAAAAATTCAAGGAATACAAGTACCAGAAGGATTTTGTGTTACAACAAGAGGATTCCAAAAAGCCATTGAACAAAACGAAACGTTACATGCGATGTTGGATCAATTGGCCATGCTAAAAGTTGATGACCGAGATCAAATTGGTAACATCAGCCGGAAGATTCGGCAAATCATTATGGAAGTAGATATTCCTTCCGATGTTGTGAAAGCAGTGGCTCACTATCTCTCCCAGTTCGGTGAGGAACATGCCTATGCCGTGCGTTCAAGTGCGACTGCTGAAGATTTACCACATGCCTCTTTTGCCGGTCAACAAGATACCTACTTAAATATTATCGGCGTCGATGCAATCTTGCAGCATATCAGCAAATGCTGGGCTTCCCTATTTACGGATCGAGCGGTAATCTACCGCATGCAAAATGGATTCGACCACAGCCAAGTCTATTTATCCGTTATCGTTCAAAGGATGGTTTTCCCTCAGGCTTCGGGGATTTTATTTACCGCTGATCCGATTACCTCTAACCGAAAGGTGTTATCCATCGATGCCGGCTTTGGACTTGGTGAAGCATTGGTCTCCGGCTTGGTATCTGCCGATTGTTATAAAGTACAGGATGGGCAAATCGTCGATAAGAGAATAGCAACTAAAAAAATAGCTATCTATGGACGGAAAGAAGGCGGAACAGAAACACAGCAAATCGAGCCTGATCAGCAAAAGGCTCAAACGCTGACTGATGAACAAATTTTACAGCTTGCACGCATCGGAAGACAGATCGAAGCTCATTTCGGCCAGCCGCAAGATATCGAATGGTGTTTGGTCCGAGATACTTTTTATATTGTACAGAGTCGTCCAATCACTACTTTATTCCCCATCCCTGAAGCGAGTGACCAAGAAAATCACGTCTATATTTCTGTAGGTCATCAACAAATGATGACGGATCCCATAAAACCACTGGGATTGTCTTTTTTTCTGTTGACGACCGCTGCACCAATGCGTAAAGCCGGTGGAAGGCTATTTGTTGATGTCACACATCAACTGGCATCCTCTGACAGCAGAGAAGTTTTCTTAAAAGGCATGGGACAGCACGATCAGCTCTTAAAAGACGCACTTATGACTCTAATAAAGCGACGAGATTTCATAAAATCGATACCAAATGATAAAACAGCACCAAATCCCAGCAGAGGCAATGCAGATTTGCCGGCTCAAGTTGAAAACGATCCGACAATCGTGTCAGATTTGATTGAGAGCAGTCAAACATCAATAGAAGAGTTAAAACAAAACATCCAAACGAAATCAGGATCAGATTTATTTCGTTTTATTCTGGAAGATATCCAGGAATTAAAGAAGATTTTATTTAACCCAAAAAGTTCGGTTCTGATTCGATCTGCTATGAATGCTTCATTATGGATTAACGAAAAAATGAACGAGTGGTTAGAGGAAAAAAACGCAGCAGATACGCTTTCTCGATCTGTACCCCATAATATTACGTCAGAAATGGGTCTTGCGCTATTGGACGTCGCAGATGTGATTCGTCCTTATCCAGAGGTAATTGCTTATTTACAAGATGTCAAAGATGATCACTTTTTGGATGAGCTGGTCAAGTTTGAAAATGGACAGGAAATTCAAGACGCGATCTATGCTTACCTCAACAAATACGGAATGCGATGTGCCGGAGAGATTGATATTACAAGAACTCGATGGAGCGAAAAACCAACTACACTTGTCCCGATGATTCTTAATAATATTAAAAATTTTGAGCCTAATGCCGGCCAGCGGAAATTTGAGCAAGGGCTAGAGGAGGCTTTAAAGAAAGAACAAGAGTTATTAGATCGCTTAAAACAATTGCCCGATGGTGAACAAAAAGCCAAAGAAACCAAACGAATGATCGACATCATCCGGAATTTCAGCGGATTCAGGGAATATCCAAAATACGGAATGGTTAATCGCTATTTTGTTTATAAGCAGGCTTTACTGAAAGAAGCCGAACAACTCGTAGAAATGGGCGTTATTCATGAAAAAGAAGATATATACTATCTTACTTTTGAAGAGCTTCACGAAGTCGTACGCACAAATAAACTTGATGATCAAATTATCAGCAAACGAAAAGACGAGTACACATTATATGAAAAACTTTCTCCACCACGTGTTATCACGTCTGATGGTGAGATCATTACAGGCGAATACAAGCGAGAGAATCTACCAGCCGGAGCAATTGCAGGTCTCCCTGTTTCCTCGGGAGTGATAGAGGGGCGAGCACGTGTCATTTTAAACATGGAAGATGCAGATCTAGAAGATGGAGATATATTAGTCACCTCCTTTACTGACCCAAGCTGGACACCATTGTTTGTATCCATAAAAGGCCTGGTCACCGAAGTTGGTGGACTGATGACCCATGGAGCTGTTATAGCGCGCGAATATGGCTTGCCTGCAGTTGTTGGCGTTGAAAATGCTACGCAACTGATAAAAGATGGGCAACAGATTCGCGTTCATGGTACAGAAGGCTACATTGAAATACGATAATGGCTGATGGGTATAGCGAGCCATTAGATATTTTTCCATGTTCTCTATCTAGAAGCTGCTGATGGACTTAGCATTTATACCAAGAAAAGCCGGAACCTCTTAGAGGAGATCCGGCTTTTTATTTTAAATTGGTGTAGTGTGAGAAAGCCGATTTTGCGGGCGACAACTTTTTAAAGTGAATTTTTTTATTATCAGCATTTAAACTGAGCTTACTTTTTGTTCCTGTTGAATATAAAGAACGGCTTTAAAGGAAATTGAACAACAGTGAATCA
>NZ_CP026521.1:2399057-2402981 GCF_002953915.1 Bacillus sp. MBGLi79 | reverse complement strand
AAGAATCATGCGAATGACTTTGTCGGGATACGAAATAACCGTTAGTGAAAAAAACTTCTCAGGGGATCATTATGATTTTAGTGCAACTGATCGAGTTGAGGCGATGCCTTATAAGACTCATTATTTGATTTTAACAAAAGATCCAGATTGCGGAGACGTTAAAGTAAAAGGTCTATACGGTTTTCAGTTTGATCAGCCGGAATGGTAATAAGAAAGAATTTTGGCAACCTAAACGCCAATAAAAAAAGCTAATGTCTCACATGCAGATATTAGCTTTTTTTATTGTTTAATAGGCTGCCGGCAGGATTTTAAAAGACAGCCGTCTCCTGTCACACGAGGCACAAATCGTAAAAAAAGTGTACCCTCTGTCCATTCACATTTTTCGTCGTGAAAATGTAAATGTATTCATAAAGATGCCGTAGCATATCAGCAGTGCGCCGAGGATAATGTTGATGGTGATCTGTTCGTGCAATTGCAGCCATCCAAAAAATAGGGCCAATACGGGAACAAACATTAATGCCATGGATGCTTTTGACGCTTCGATTTGATTGAGCACCCAAAACCATACGACAAAGGTAAAGCCGGTGGAAAGCAAGCCATTAAACAGCAATGACCATACCGCCTGATATGTCCACTCGGCTGAAGGGACCGGCTCAAATATAAAGGACAACACCAATAACATGACGGCCCCCATCATAAGTTGCCAGGCATTCATATGAATAACATCGATATGCTTGAATTGTAGCTTACTGAACACATTCGCGATTCCCCAGCTTAGCGCTGCCGCAAGCACGCACAGCTCTCCAAATAAAGCGCTTTGATCGATAGCAAGCATTTCCTTTCCAAATATAAATAACAGTCCGAAGAGGCCGCAGACCAGTCCGATCGTTTTATACGCATTCATTTTCTCATTTAATGTAAAATGGCTGAGCACCGTAACAAATATGGGCATCGTATATACCAAAACAGAGGTTTTTCCTGAATCGACAAACTGCATTCCATACGTTAAGATCCCCATATAACCCAGATCCATCAGCAGGCTCATGATGATATAGCTTTTGAGATGTTCTTTTTGAATTGAAAGCTTTTTTCTTTGAATGAAGAGAATGAGAAATAATGGAACCGCTCCGATGAACAGGCGCAAAGCCGAAAATAAAAGCGGGGGGATGTCATGAATTCCTACTTTCATTGCAACCCAAGTATAACCCCAAATAAATGTGACAGATAAGATTCCCAACATGACTTTTACCATGATGAATCCGCCTTTCTTGTTTAAATATCGTGCTGGTTTCTATCATATGTTACATTTGTATATAACTGAAATACATTTTTATTATCGGAGGTATAACCAAATGGTTATGAACATGAACCATCTTCACATATTTGTAAAAGTCGGGGAGAAATTGAATATTACAGAAGCGGCAAAAGAATTGTTCATCTCTCAGCCGGCGGTAAGCAAAGCGATAAAAAACCTGGAGAGCTCGCTGCAGCTCAAATTATTGATCAGGGATAAACATCATGGTTTAATACTGACTGACGTCGGAAAAGAAATTTTGCTGCTGGCGAGGCAAATGAAGGGAATTGAAAGCAAAATATATCAAATAGCCAACCGGGAAAACAAGCTGTTAAACGGGAAGGTGAAAATTGGTTCATTTCCTGCAGTTTCAACAAATATCATGCCCCAGGCGATTGCGGCATTCAGATCAAACTACCCGTTGATCCGCATCGAATTGATCGAGGGGACCTCTGACCAAATAAAAGGATGGGTTGAGGATCGGACGGTTGATATTGGAATCGCAGCATCTCCATTTGAACCATTTGAAAATCAGCTATTGTGTAACGACTATATGGTGGCCGTCATCCCGCCGCAGCGTGATGAATTAAAACAGGAAAAGCATGTCAACCTTGAAACATATCAAGATGACCTCATTTTCTGTAAAGGCGGTCATGAAATCGCGATGTCAAACGCATTTTCGCAATACAACATCGAATTAAAGGAAAACTTGACTGTGCAAAATGCCGAAACCTTGATTAATATGGTCAAAAACAACTTGGGCATAGGCATTATTTCAAACTTTACACTTTCATCCGTCCCGCATCAATTAAGTAAAAATGACATTTTTCCTAGGATCACACGCGATATCGGCGTCATCGCACATTCATTTGAAGAGATAACGCCGGCGGCGCATGAGTTTGTCAAGGCGTTGAAAGCAGTCGTAATCTGAATCAGTTCTCGTGGTGCGACGAAGTTTGAAGAAGATGGATACCCGCAGGCAGAGTGACAAAAAAGAAAAGCAACACATTTGAACGTTGCTTTTCTTTTTAGCTGGAGTCTTGTACGCCAGGAGACTGTTAACCTAAAAAAGATTCACCCCTCTCTGCTTTGTAGGACTCTGCTCCTTAACTTGTTTTAATGATGCTACTATAAGAAAGCTAACAATCACCAGCAAGAGCCATGAACTTACCTTTCCGAGGTGTACGAGACTCCATGTCTCGATTTGGTTTGGATATTTCCAAGCCCCAAAAAACGTAGCGATATTTTCCGCTATCCATATAAAAAATCCGATGAGTACAAAAGAAAGTGCGAGCGGCATACGGTAACGAGCTCCATTCACCTCGTATGTAACCCATGTTTGCCAAAAGACAATGAGGACAAGTCCAGATAACCACCATCGAATATCAATCGAAAAATGATGGATGAAAAAATTCAAATAAATCGCAGCGGCAAGCGGAACAACCGCAAAAAAAGGCGGCCACTTAACCAATTCAACCTTAAGCCTTCTCCATGCCTGGCACAAATAACTGGCTACACTTGCGTACATAAAGCCGCTATACAAAGGTACTCCAAATATTTTGGAGTATCCTTCTTCTGGATAAGACCAGGAGCCCATATGGACTTTAAAAAGTTCCAGAGCAAGCCCGATAAGGTGGAACAATGTGATCACTTTTAATTCATCCCAAGTTTCAAGACCAGAACGCACCATCCACAATTGCATGAGGACGCAGATCATGAGGAGCCAGTCGTACCGCGGCAAGAAGGGTAGTGGGATCATTTGTGTGATAGCCAAAGAGGCAAAAATAACGACAGGAAACAAACATGAAAGCGCTTGTTCCCAGCCGAAATGAACGATTTGTTTTAAAGCTCTCATTTTGTATGCCCCCTCCAAAGGAGTATTCTTCGTGTATGTAAGGGACGCTTAGTATAGGAGCTGGATGGATATAAGGTTATGTCCATAGGCTCACCGCCAATCACTTTATTTTTCTGTTGATGCTACATATTTGCTTTTTACGACTCCTTTGTGTCTTCATCACTTCGGTATTCCAATATATCTCCGGGCTGACATTCTAAAGCCTTGCAAATCGCTTCTAAAGTTGATAATCGAATGGCCTTTGCTTTTCCGTTTTTCAATATCGAAAGATTAGCCATGGTGATGCCAACTCTCTCCGAAAGCTCTGTTACGCTCATTTTTCTTTTAGCAAGCATCACATCAATGTTAATAATAATTGCCATAGTCATCACCTCAGACCGTTAAGTCATTTTCTGATTTTATATCAATCGCTTCTTTTAATAGTTTTTGCAGAACAGCAGCAAAGACCGCAATGACCATTGAAGCAAAAATAATAACCAATCCGATGACTATGATACCCGGGGCGTCGTCTATATCGGCTATCAGATAAAAGACAGGCATACCTGCTGCATAAAAGATACTGATAGTGACCGCACAGTATTTTATATTCTTCAAAGCCCTTACTGACAATCCCGAGAAAGCTTTATTCTTGTCAATATAGCTTAAAAGTTTGAACGCTTGATAAAGAGCAAAGTAAAAAGGAATCGCCGTTACATACAAATAGATGAAAACGAGATATTTTATATAAACGATATTTGGAAGTAATTCTGCTGAATAGTTGGCTATCTTAGGCACT
>NZ_CP026521.1:2396949-2398957 GCF_002953915.1 Bacillus sp. MBGLi79 | reverse complement strand
CTATCACTTTAATTTGTTGTTGTTAAGGGAAATTCTTTTTCATTTTTGAGCAAAACAAAAAAGCATCCCACATCATTGAGATGCTCTGCTATTTTAGACTTGGCGACTGAATGAACCGTATACTTCAGTGGGCTCTAGGGATCGGTGTGAACAATTAAAGTGATAGCTCTTTTATGAACATCTAAAGATTCAAACAAACGATGGGAAGAAATACATCAAAGGAGAAGCTGCTGTTCATACTAATGATCGGGAGGTAAAGCAACGTATGATACAAATTTTGATCACTGGTCTTTTTTTATTGGCTCAGCCGAGTGGGCCGGATGACAGCTTAACGGTTACACAGCAAGGACGAACAATTGCCACTGTTCACCGTGAAGACTTTACAATGCCTCTTCCCGGCACTCCAATGGTCGACGATGAAAAATACAGTAAATTTATCAAACAGCTTGATCAGAAAGTGTACCGGGAGCCGATAAACGCTGTCCTTAACGATCATGGAAGCATCGTCCCGGGCAGGGTTGGCTACAAACTGTATCAACAGGCTTTTAAGGAAAAGTTTTATGCGTATTTTTATGGCCAAGGCCCCTCCAAGGTAGAAGTGCCGGAAATGAACATTTATCCGAAGGTTGACAGCGAGCTGCTTTCTCACATCAGTACGCAGCGGCTTGGTCAGTACGTGACTTATTTTAATTCAAGCAATAAAAGCCGCTCACACAATATTTCTCTTTCTGCAAAAGCCATTGACAATCACGTTGTTTTCCCTAATGAGACGTTTTCGTTTAACCAAGTTGTAGGCATGAGAACTCGGAACAAAGGGTATAAAAGTGCGCCCATTATTGTAAAAGGGGAGTTGTCTGAAGGTGTAGGAGGCGGAATTTGCCAGGTGTCCTCAACACTTTTCAATGCAGTCGACCAGGCAGGGCTGCAGGTCGTTCAGCGCTATTCTCATACTAGAAGCGTGCCATACGTTCCACCCGGACGGGATGCTACGGTCAGTTGGGGAGGCCCTGATTTTCGTTTTCAAAACCAATATAACCAGCCAATCTTAATTCGGGCAAAAAGGTATGGGGGAAGTATGATTGTTACGCTATACTCTTCTGATGTGATCAACAACAAGTTGAGAAAAATCCCAAAAGCTCCATCTCGGATACCGAAAGAAATAAATGCTGAGCAGTAAATACACAACCGTAGCTAAGGATATGGCTTAAGAGAGCTCAATTTTTTAAGGGATCGCCAGTGAAAAGAAAGGAGGGACAAATGAAATGAAAAGGGTATTCTTTTCCGTATGTGCGGTAATAGTAGTTGGATTTGTTTTTTGTCAATCAAAAGCGCACGCTCTGACTTTTACGGTGTTGCCTATTACACAAAAAACAGACCAGTGGTCAGTAAAAGTAAGTGAAGCAAAAAATGCAAAGGAATTTGCGGAATCTCAAAAAGGAGAATATCAAGTATATTCCTTGGAAGTCAAAAATGTAGGAGAAAAAGCAGCTGCTGTAGATGTGCAATTGTATAGAAATGATCCTGATTCAATCACAAGGTTTTCGCTTTTTGGATGCCCTGATGAAAACTGTGACAAACCAGAAGATCAAAAAATGTTAGCTAAAAGTTTAAACGATGGCTCACCGCTGAAGTTCAATCATTTTATGCTGGCAGATAAGGCCTCCGAATTAGAGGTTGTCATTATTTGGACGCAAAAGGGACAAGAAGGGAGAAATTTAAAACAGACCTTTAAATTCACTGAGGATGGCGTTAATTAGGCAAAAAACTTGTCAGTCATCGATATGAAAAGTCATATCTCTTAGATAGATAAGATTAACCAGCATTGAGCATACCGCAGAGAAAGGGGAGAGGGAGAGGAATACGAATATAATGTGATTTTGATGATGAAGCCAGTACATTGCAAGAGAAAAAAAGAAAATGACAGTTGGAAAGCCAGTGTTTGCAGATAACGCTGCTATTAAAGCGCAACTGGCAAAAATGCAGATAAAAGCAGAGAGCATACAACCGA
>NZ_CP026521.1:2389089-2396849 GCF_002953915.1 Bacillus sp. MBGLi79 | reverse complement strand
TTGAAGTTTTGTCTGATTTTTAAAAATATAAGCCCATTCTAAAACTATGTAAGGCGTGATATGCGTTTAAATTTTGTCTCTGAAAGAGCGTTAATTTAAATTCGAAGTTTTTTATTTTCTTTTCAGTAACATTTTGATCATGTTTTCCTACTAAAGAATCAGGAAAGTGGGGAAAAACATGATAAAAAAGAACAACTTTAAGAAATGGCTATTGATCATTGCTGGATTCTTGATCATCTGCGTCATCGCATTATTTGTAATGGTGTCAGGAAACAAAGTGAAATATGAGGGCAGCGGGAAAAGCGGACTGTGGATGTCTAACCTTGAAAAATCAGACAAAACTTCAATTGGACCTAATTACTTTCTGAATTTGTATTGGCAGGGGAGTAAGGAAGATGAGAAAAGAACTGTTGTTGAAAGAATTACTCTGTATGTAGATGGCGAAAAATATCAAGATGATCACATAGATGAGTACGACTTATCAGAATACACAGGTGAAGAAATGCCAGGTGGGGGACGTATGGAGGACCATATCGCCACCTTTGATTATATGCCTGAAGATGAAGTGATAGGACATGATGTATTAGTGAAGGTAGAGTGGAAGACAGGCCAGAAAAAACAGACAGAAGAAATCAAATTACATAAGAAGCCATGGTATAAAAAATAGCTTATTTGATGTATTTGTGATCACATTTGTGGTCACTTTTTTATTTGCGGATTCCTAGGCACAGCAATCTAGAACTCTGCATAGGCTGAAATAAAATCTTGTTCATTTCTAAAACGAGGTGCATGCTGTTGGAACAACAACCAATCAATCATGAAGACAGAAACGTGCCGCAGCCTATTCGAAGTGATGGAGCTGGAGCTATTGATGCAGGTCCGCGAAATATGATGCGGGATATTCAAAATCCGAATATACTTGTTCCGCCTGTTACAGATGAAGGTATGATTCCTAACTTGAGATTTTCATTCTCAGACGCTCCCATGAAATTAGATCATGGCGGCTGGTCAAGAGAAATCACCGTCAGACAGCTTCCGATTTCGACTGCGATTGCAGGGGTAAACATGAGCTTAACTGCGGGAGGTGTCCGCGAGCTTCATTGGCATAAGCAAGCGGAGTGGGCTTATATGCTTTTGGGACGGGCACGTATCACCGCTGTTGACCAGGACGGACGAAATTTCATTGCTGATGTTGGCCCCGGCGACCTTTGGTACTTCCCGGCAGGAATTCCGCATTCCATACAGGGATTAGAACACTGCGAATTTCTGCTCGTTTTCGATGATGGAAACTTTTCTGAGTTTTCAACGTTAACCATTTCTGATTGGCTTGCACACACCCCAAAAGATGTTCTCTCTGCGAATTTTGGTGTGCCGGAGAATGCTTTCAACTCTCTTCCTTCAGAGCAAGTCTATATCTACCAAGGGAATGTGCCGGGATCAGTCGAAAGTGAAGACATTCAGTCACCATATGGAAAAGTACCCATGACCTTTAAACACGAGTTGCTAAATCAACCCCCAATTCAAATGCTAGGGGGGAGCGTACGAATTGTGGATTCTTCTAACTTCCCGATTTCAAAAACGATAGCCGCTGCACTTGTTCAGATTGAGCCTGGCGCGATGAGAGAGCTTCATTGGCACCCTAATAGCGATGAGTGGCAGTATTATCTAACAGGGCAGGGACGCATGACAGTATTTATCGGGAATGGGACTGCCCGCACATTTGACTATAGAGCAGGTGACGTTGGATACGTGCCTTCTAATGCTGGACACTATATACAAAACACTGGTACAGAAACCTTATGGTTTTTAGAAATGTTCAAAAGTGACCGCTATGCAGATGTGTCACTCAATCAATGGATGGCATTGACTCCTAAAGAATTAGTGCAAAGCAACTTAAATGCTGGATCAGTCATGCTTGATTCTCTGCGTAAGAAGAAAGTGCCTGTTGTAAAATATCCAGGCACGTAAAGACTGAACCGATCACACAGTGGTCTTAAAGTAACTAGAGCTAGGTGTCGGCCTGCGTTTTTATTTAATCCCTATGTATGCGTTATGTAGGGGTTTTCTGCTTGAATCTATTGTAATGAGCTTTAAACTGTTTAGGTATTACACTGGATAGACAAAGAAGAAGACCTTAATGTAAGATAAAAAAATTTAATTCTTAGGAGGAAAGGATATGGATTTACCTATATGGGCGTATATCATATTTGCAATCACAGGTGCGGCAGGTTTTATCAGTTTAATGTGGTTCAGTTTTTTTGCTGACAAAATTGAAAAGTGAAATTTTATAAGCGATGTAAATTCGTTTTACATTATTGGATTAACATTAAGTTTACATAATGATATTATTTAAAACTGAAAAAAATAACTAATTGATCTGTGTACTAAATATTCATTGAAACAAAAATAGATTGGCCCTAAGGAACAAAGCCATTTTGCAAGTTCTTACTATAGAATCGCAATCACTACAGACGATTCTGTACATCAAGAAGCTCAGATGAATTATTTTTAGGTGAGTTTACTAATGATGAAACCCGGTATGCTTCCATGGCATCAGCTTCATAAGGCACAAGCAAGCTTTGCAGATATTCAGGGTTTGTATTGTGAGGATTTAGCCACTCCTTTTCAAAATCACGGGCCAATATAACCGGCATCCGGTCGTGTATATTTTTCATGAGCTCATTAGGCTCAGTTGTTATGATGGTGCAGGTATAAAGAGGGTCTCCTTGATGTGTGTTCCACTTTTCATATAAGCCAGCAAACGCAAAAAGAGCAGATGATTTCAATTTGATCCGCAATGGGATTTTGGTTTTGGAATCAAACCGTTTCCATTCATAAAAACTGTCGGCAGGGATGATGCAGCGTTTGCTGACAAGCGGTCTTCGAAAAGCCGGTTTCTCGGTTATTGTTTCGGCTCGAGCATTGATCATTTTATAACCGATCTTTTCATCTTTTGCCCAAGGAGGAATAAGTCCCCATCTAAGCTTGCCTAAGCGATTATTGGATCCATCATTGATGATCGCAAGAATGTTTTGTGATGGTGCGATATTATAGCTCGGCTGGTATTCATCTTTAGGAAAAAATTGATTGATGTCAAACTGGTCAATAATATCATCAAATGCAGAGAATAAAGTAAACCTGCCGCACATGTCCATCATCCTTTTTAGGGGTTTTTGAATAGTGTGTGGGACGAACGTTCATTTCATACAGGACCAGACAATGATTTCTTTTTACTTGCGATAAACTGGTATAATAAGAAGACAGTTAAGAAGTTATTGTGAAAAAGAAATAATGCTTTTTGGTTTGACCAAGGATCGTTTAAAAATCGCGTTTAAGAACAAAAAGAGGCACGGCGTTATTTACGCAGGCCTCTTTTATATCAGTAGCCAAATACCAGAGTTGTACTTTGTGATCCGGCATATTTCGTGACAAATTCTTTTGTATACTCCGGTGTTTGAACGCGATAACTGTAATTTGTCCCCGGATTCCATGAAGTCAAAGGGGAGGTTTGCTTGTTGAGTGAAGGGTAGCTGCCTATATCCTTGAAATAACCTGTGCTCTTGTCGTCAAGGATTCCGCCTTTTTCACTGCCTTTCCCAAAGTAATTATATTCGGAATATATTTTTGCTTTTGTGGCAATCGTAATCGCCTGGTTAAAATTGTTGCTGTAATTGTTTTTAACATGAAAGTATCCGTATCTCATCAGACCCGGGCCTCTAACATACAGGTTCTCAAAATAATTATTTGCGATTGTCATGTGGGGGTAGCCGTCATATTGATGCTGAGAATCATCTGGGTATCCTAAAATCAAACCGTATTTATGATTCGCAAATTTTGAGTTGCTGATCGTGATATAATCTGCTGATTTACCGATATACAGGAGTTTGTCCAAATCACTCCCGCTTGCACTATAGCTGTGGCCGGAGAATGTGACGTGATCTATCCAATAGTTCATGCCGGAGTCTAAATAAAGCTGGATATCATTATTTCCGTTAATCTGCGGACTGTGTTCAAACGTTAAATTTTGAAAAATGACATTTCCAGAAGCTGAAGAAGTTGTTAAATAAATATTTTTCAGCGTTTTTTTCGCATAAGAGCCCACGAGTGTTTTATTTGAGCCAACGATAACTGTTGTTTTCGCAGATGCGGAAAGATCATTTTGGAGCACTAAAATTTTTGGTGTGGATCCTCCTAGATGGGTTTTTAAATCATTTACGCTTTGAATGTAAACAATCTGCCCGTTTTTCCCACCCGTTGTGCCCGCTTTGGAAATGCCTCTTTCATTTTTAGCATTTCCGGCAAATCCTAAAAGGCCATTTGTCGAGGTATTCGGAAAATCAACTGCGCCTAACGCTTTATCAGGCAAGAGAACCAATAACAAACCAAACACGGCGAACCATAAACAAAATCGTTTCATTACAATATACTTCCTTTCAATTTTAATCATTTCCTTGCGGAGATTATTATTACAGTTAATGGAAAGGAATGATAGGTTCTATCTTCCCAATTAACGCTTGGTTACTTAAAAAATATAGATTGCGTCAAAAGACATACTAACAATTGAAATAGAAGAAAGGATTGATACAACGTTGACTGCAGCCGCTTATCGAAACACCTTGCTATCACTTTTATGTTTAACAGCTGGAATCGTGGATGTAATTGGGTATTTAAGCTTGGGACATGTGTTCACAGCTAATATGACTGGAAACATTGTATTATTGGGATTAGCTATCGGCAAATCCCTTCAGGTCACTGTTTTCAATTCCTTAACTGCGCTCATTGGATTTATATGCGGCGTGATCATTGCAACACTGATTGTCGGAAAGGCGGAAAATACCCTTTGGCCTGCTGCTGTAACAAAAGCCCTTGCACTTGAAGCATTCATTTTATTTGTCTTTGCTTGTCTTTCTTTTTACCGGGCTTTTGTTCCTGTGCACATTCTGATTATACTCATGAGCATTTCCATGGGGATTCAAACGATAGCAGCCAAAAAACTGGGGATCGCAGGTATTTCTTCAACTGTATTGACCGGAACACTCGCTTCTCTATTAGAGGATATATCCGGCCGTTTGTTTTTTAAGAAGCAAAAGAAGACTTTCTTAAGAGATACTGTGTTAAGAGCACTGGCTATTATTTTATATTGTGTGGGAGCTATTATTGTTGCTCTGGCTGAGCCTGATTTTAATCACTTCATTATTTGGGTTCCGATTGTGCTGATCTTTGGCATTATGATGACAGCTAAGTTGAAACTAAGCGGGGAAAAATAGCTTTTCCTGCATAGCTGTTATCAGGCCAACAGGCTGTCTCATTTTTTGATTGTTATGTGAATTTTGTGAGGTAAAAATAAGAAATTCGGCTGATGTGCACATTCGTTCATTCGAATTGCTTTTTTCATAAGTACGCTTCATTAGATATATGAATGATAGTGAATTCGCCTTAAAATCAACTATGAATCTATTTCCTCTTTCAAACCAGTTGGATTGAGTCTTATAATGATAATGATTCTCATTTGAAGTCTGGTTTGAGGAGGACCAAGTATGAAAAAGATCATGAGTGCATTTGTTGGTATGGTTTTATTGACGATCCTCTGTTTTTCCCCGCAAGCTTCGGCAGCATATAACGACCTGCATGAAGGATATGCAACGTATACAGGGTCAGGTTATTCAGGAGGAGCTTTCCTGTTGGATCCCATTCCTTCCGATATGGAGATTACTGCAATAAATCCAGCGGATCTCAATTACGGAGGAGTAAAAGCAGCTCTTGCCGGCTCTTATTTGGAAGTTGAAGGGCCAAAAGGGAAAACTATCGTTTATGTTACTGATCTATATCCCGAAGGTGCTCGGGGAGCTCTCGATCTGTCACCTAATGCCTTCCGTAAAATCGGGAATATGAAAGATGGAAAAATCAATATTAAATGGCGTGTTGTCAAAGCTCCAATCACCGGAAATTTCACGTACCGGGTCAAAGAAGGCAGCAGCAGGTGGTGGGCGGCAATTCAAGTCAGAAACCACAGATATCCTGTTATGAAAATGGAATATGAAAAGAATGGCAAGTGGATTAACATGGAAAAAATGGACTATAACCATTTTGTCAGTACGAATTTAGGGACAGGCTCTCTCAAAGTCAGAATAACTGACATTCGCGGGAAAGTCGTGAAAGACACCATTCCAAAGCTGCCTGAAAGCGGAACGTCCAATGCATATACAGTGCCAGGGCATGTACAGTTTCCTAAATAAAAAATACGAAACAGCGGATCTTTTTCCGCTGTTTTTTTCATTGTTCTACATCTGCTTGTAAAAATGCTTTTATGATGTTCAACTGCTCCTGCTTTGGATAGCTGGTATACAGCCTGCTTGAAATCCGAATAGGATCTCCGAAAAAGTATCTTTCGTAATGGGTTTGTCTTGTTCCGAATGAGCTCATTGTTAAATCCCATGCCAATCGGAAAATTTTCACCCGTTCTTCAGCATTTGTATTGGTTGCTTGAAGATATTGGTCAAGATCTTCCCGTATCTCTGAATCAAATGCATTTTCAGTAGGCAGTGTCACCATTCCGCTAGCTCCAATTAATTGTATGATTTCAGTAAATCGAGGATATAGCTTAGGAATAATGGTACTGATGACTTGAAGAGGAATTAAACTAGGGCGCATATAGCCGAATTCATCTAATTGAGCGTCATTTTCCGACTTGTCAATGAGCGCTTTGATTGTTTCCAATCCTACAATGATTTCAGAGAGCTTTTCTTGTATGTGCTGATATTCGGAAACATTAATGGTGTCAACCAGAAGCTGTGCAACGCCTAATAGAAATTCAATTTTTATCATTTGCCTAATGACAACCTGGTGAAAGGTAAAAGCATGAAATGAGCTTTTTGTCATAAATTCTTTAGCTGTTTCCACATTATCGTAAAAAAACACACGATTCCACGGCACTAACACATGATCAAAAACTACAATTGAATCCATCTCTTCATACCTTGAGCTTAAGGGGTGATTAAAGGCAGAGTCGCTTAACACAAATGATTCTCTTGTGATGAATTTGACGCCTTTTGTATTAGAAGGGAGTGAAAAAGCATAAGCTTCATCTGTTTCAAAGAAAAATTTAGGCGCTGAAAAAACCAATATTTCATCAGTCAACCCGCCTTGTGTTGCAAGCAGACGCGCGCCATGAATGATTAAACCTTTTTCGGTTCTATCAATGACTTTAGCAGATATCGGTTTTTCACTTAGCCCGAAATAGGACTGTGACCGGTTCACTTGCGGGGTAATGAATGTATGGGTAAAAGAAAGGTCATGCTTAGCAGCTTGTTTATACATATCTAGTATATGTTCAGGAAAGCAATTCTCTTTATCTTTTAGAAGCTCTGCTGACGAAGCAAAGCTCATCATAACCGTATTCATGTAATCCGGACTTCTCCCCATCATTCCGTGAGTGTGTCTAGCCCAATGTTCAATCATGTTTCTTCTTTTTTTCAAATCATTCTTGGTCTTAGGCTGGAGATAGGAAAGGCCGATTCGATCATGATCTCCAGGAAGGCAATAAGTCATTTCGTTTATTAACTCATCCTTTGTTTGCAGTTCATAAAGCGAGCTTTTTGTTTTGAGTATTCCTTTAAATGCCGGATGATCAGAAATGTTACCCTTTATTTTTTTGCCATCATACCATATTTCGTTTTCTAGTTTGTTCAATCGGTCAATGAATTCTTTGCCATTGATGATCCCCATTTTAGTGTATCGCTCCTTAAATGTATGCTGCGTAT
>NZ_CP026521.1:2386898-2388989 GCF_002953915.1 Bacillus sp. MBGLi79 | reverse complement strand
TTTAAAAGAAAATTCCAAAAAGAGATGAAACACATTCAATATGAATTGACCGGGTTATCAAATGATGAAAGAGGCTTCTTGATTACTGGAGACAAAGAATATGACGAAGGCATGAAGGAAAAATCAGACGATGTCTTAAAGAGCCTTGATCGGGTTTATGACTTGATTGATGAAGAGAAGTATCAATCCAATATTGAAGACATTAAGACAAGTTTTACTCAGTATAGAGCTTTGAATCAGCAAGTATTAACAGCCTACTCTTCAGATCCGAAAAAAGCAGAAACCATCCATTTTGGAGAAGAAAGAACACTAAGAAAAGAAGTCGTAGATCCGGCTGTCAATAAGCTGTCTGATCGCCTTGATCAAGAGGTAGAGGATCTAAAGGATGAAATACGGGGCAATGGGAAAATGAGTCAATGGCTCATCACCACTGTCACAGGAATATCAGTAATATTAGGCATTGTTCTAAGCATAATGCTGTTAAGGTCCATTATGGTGCCACTAAGAAGCATAAATAAGCAGCTAGAAGAAATTGCTCACGGCGAGGCTGATTTAACCAAAAAAGTCATAGTGAAAAATAAAGATGAATTTGGCCAGCTTGCCCAATCTTTTAATGCTTTTACTCATTCATTATCGCAAATTGTGAAGCAAATCAGCAGTTCATCTGAACAAGTCGCTGCTTCCTCCGAAGAATTATCGGCAAGCGCTGAAGAATCAAAATCAACATCTGAACATATTTCCCAATCCATGCAGATGGCTGCAGACAGCAATGTGAAGCAAAGCTCAATGACAGAAAAGAGCGCAGAATCCATCACTGAATTATTAGACAGTATATCATCTGTTGCTTCAAATACAGGGAACATAGCGGATCTTTCTTCTTCGATGAGAGACAAGGCTGAAATAGGATCTAAATCAGTTAACAAGATGTTAGATCAGATGAAGTTTATTGATAAATCCGTAGATTCAGCCGGGAATGGATTACAGGCATTGGTAGCGAGCACAGCAGAAATCAGTGATATTTCCTCGCTTATCACGACAATTTCCGAGCAGACCAATTTGTTGGCCCTAAACGCAGCGATCGAGGCGGCCAGAGCGGGAGAGCAAGGAAAAGGATTTGCTGTAGTGGCTGAAGAAGTTCGGAAATTAGCGGATGAAACAAATAAATCAGCAAACCACATCCAATCCGTGGTAGCGACCATCCAAAATGAATCGATAGAAACGGTAAATAATATTAAGGTTGTTCAAGAAAATGTGACCTCAGGTATTGTTCTTTCTCAAGAAACAACAGGAAATTTCAATGAAATCCTGAACCTGGTGGAACAGGTCACTTCTCAAATACAAGAAGTCGCAGCAGCAACTCAACAGCTTACTTCAGGCGTTGAAGTGATTCAGCACACAGTTCATACATTGGCCGCTGGAACAAAAGAAACGTCAGCAAATACAGAAGCGGTTGCAAAATCATCAGAGGAACAGCTACATTCAATGGAGGAAATCTCCTATGCTGCAGAATCTTTATCTCAGTTGGCGGAAGAGCTTCAATCCGTCATTAACCGTTTTAAATATTAATCAGATTACTAAAGCGCAAAACCCCATCTCATGAGGTGGGGTTTTACTGCCTTTATTGAGATTGTTTCTAAAAACGAAACCGGCTTTTTTCTCAAGCTCGTTCCGTTTGAATGACTAGTCCAAGTTTTGATCGATCGTCCCTTCAAAATAGTCATCGCTGACTTGTTCGTGAGTCTCAGCCAATCCTTTTTCTAATTGTGTAGTTCCTTTATAATCCGAGGGCTCAAAGGATTTCCCGGCTACACCCGTTGTGTCATTTATGTTTTCTTTGTTATGAGTTTGTGTTTCAGTGTGTACACTTTCTGTCTCAGAATTGCTGCTTACAGATTGCTGAAAATTATATTCCTTGTCTAATGAAGAAAATCTTTTATAATCATCAGGTCTGTCGGCTCCATTTTTTTGAGTCACTGTACTTCCTCCAGATTATTGAAATTTTAGTGCGGTCAAGAACTTATTTCGTTCTTTTAGGATCAGAAGAACCATGTTTTTTAGGATCATCTGCTTTAAAAGCTGTCTCAGTCTCAT
>NZ_CP026521.1:2381953-2386798 GCF_002953915.1 Bacillus sp. MBGLi79 | reverse complement strand
TTTCCATTCTGTTCAACATCTGCGTGACGAAAGGGGAGGTGACATGCAGAGCGCGGCTGATTTCGGATGCCATTTTGCCTTCACCGCTTGCTTCATTTAAAAACATCAGCGCTTTTGCCTCAGTCTTTTTCCATTCAACTGCAGGAAAAGACTGCTTCATTTCCGCATACCGCAGCCGGTTGAAAGCTTCGATCAACTGCACAACGGTCTTGCGGCTGACTTTATCTTGTTTCATAAAAAGCACCTGCTTCTCCATTTTAATTAATTAAGTAAATAAACTAAAACACGGTATTATCATACATAGAACAACAAAAGATTGTCAAAGAAGAAACTTATAAAAAAGAAAAAACCCGATCATTGATGACATGAACGGGTCATTGTACGAGCTTCATAAAAAAATCTTTCATTTCAAGGTGGCGAAGATGTTCCGGAACTTTTTCCGAACCGACGATGATCATCGGAGCCAAGCTATCCGTTTTATAAAGTGAGCCATGGCCGCCTCCGCCAAAATGGAGGGGAGACTTTTCGCCGGCAAATTGGAACCCGGGTTTCGCGTCGGCGATCACAAACTGTCCGCGATGCGAATGCATGGCGCTGTATAGGCGGGCAAGAGCATCCGGGTAATCGCCGTATTGGATCGAGACGCCATCTGCTTTAATGTCCAATAAAGAAAAATCTCCGCTGATCGTCCATGACTGCCCGTAAGGATCTTGATAGCCGCCTTTTGGACGAAACCGAAGCGGTTTTAAAGAACGCTTCGAATCAACATATATCCAGCCGCTTTTTTTCCACGCTGTGAAAGCGATTCGTTCGTCTTTTTTCAATTCATTGACGGCACCTTGCAGCGGCATGTTTCGATCCGTGACATAAATGTATGCCATTCTGTCGTTTACTGCAAAAAGAAGCTGGGCGTTTCGATCGGGGGCTTCGTTTATTTTAGCGATCCGGTATCCTTTAAAAAGCGAATGAAGCCGGATGGCGGCCTTGTCTTTATCGCGTCCGATCGCTGTCTGCCCGCCATCACCCATGACGACCCATACCGCTTTTTCGGCCGCATCGCGCCAAGAATCATATGCATTCAATATACGCTGCAGCTGCTGGTCCATTTTTTCGAGGCCTTTCATATCCATCGGGCCTTTTTTGTGTGCATCATGGTCAAAATCGGGCAAGTAGGCGACAGTCAGCGCAGGAAGCTTCCTCTTTTTAATTAAATAGGCCACTTCCTGTGCTGTGAACTTGTCGTTAACGCCATAACTTTGCCAAATATGGTGGTGGGGGTTATCGGGATCGAGCTGGGCAAAGCGGCCGAACGAAAAAAGAGCCGGCCCGTTTACCATCATATGTTCAGGCATCAATTTAAGCTTTTTGAGCGGGGGCGGGATATTTAATTCGTGGCGGTCAGGCCCTCTGTATATGAGCCCGTTGATGGATGCCGACTGTTTTCCTCGCACTTGCAAATCATCATGGACCGTTGTCACCTTCCGGCTTAAATGGCGGTGATTAAGAGAAAATATCCCGTCTTCGATCGTTTGTTTGATGCCGAGTGTGGCGATTTCTTTTTTATCGCTCCCGTAATTCACGATTCTCTGTTCATCCTGATCATACCAGACGAGCCCGGGAACGCGGTGGATATTCGGATAAGTTCCGGTGAGCAGGGTGCTGTCAATCGAGACCGACATGGTCGGATACGCGTTTACCACTTCAGGTTCATAATGACCGTTTTCAAGAAAGAATTTTAATGCCGGGGCGCGGCCTGCTTGAATAGCTTTTTTCAACGGCTGATCCATCAAAGAGTCGATGATCAGGACAATGACCGGTTTTTTGGAGGATGTGACGGCCTCAGCTTCTTCATCCGGGAGTCCCAATTTTTCATTCCCGGCATTCAGCCATATAATAAATGAAATTAGCGCACATATAAAAATGGCAAGAACAATGCTTAGCTTTTTCAAAATGGCCTCATTCCTTTAATCCCATCATATGCATATTCTGGCATGAGACGCCGGAAGTTATAGCTGGTAATACGTTCTAAATGATTCACTGCAGCTCTGGGGAATCCTATTCAATTAGAAAGGAGGGTCAATGATGAATAAGCATAAATGGTTAGCCGCATTTGCTATCATCGCGATTTTAGCCGTAATTGGCTATATCACGGTCAGACATCTTGAACCGGAATATGTATATATGCCTCCTAAAGAAAAAGTCATCTCAAAAGAAAAACGAGTGCACGGATACGATCTATGGGGAGCATTTACACCGGACAAGCCCGCCCCCGCAGAGGAGGGAGCTGTAAAGGTTGATGACCGCCTTCTCGACTTGGGACGGGAGACATTTTACAAGGAAACTTTCGGCAACGAAGTGTTTTTGACAGATATCATCGGACTCCTTGACGGTCCCATTACAGCAGCCAACATGACGAAAGCCATTGCCGGATTGAAAGGGAAAGGGACGACGAACTTGCGCATCGAATTAGCTGAAACGGTTAAGGTCGGCGGGAAAATCTTTAAAAAAGGCGAGAAGATCGACACCGGCATTGATGTTCCAAAAGGGGCATACGCACCGCTCGGCATGCCTTTCAAATACGCTGACGGAAAAATCAAAGCCGGCATCAGCTGTGCGGCCTGCCACGCCGCAGTCGATCCGAAAACGATGAAGGTGATGGAAGGCGTGACAAACTCTGATTTAAATACAGGGCTGATGCTGGCGCTGGCGACAAATTCAGCGGCTTATTTTACACATGCCGAAATTGATAATATTCAACAATTTATGAATGATAAAAGCCCTGTGATCACTGCCAGAAACGGCAAAAAAGAACGCCTTCCCGATCCGGACCGCCTCGAAGATGCGGTCGATCGCATTTTCCTGAAGTGGCCGAGAGGTTTTTTCGACTCGACGATCGATATGAAAAGCAATCCCACGCAGATTCCGGATGCCTATACATTGGGCGACCATCCGTACAGCTGGAGCGGTTCGGCAATGGCCGGTCCTTTTAAAGGCTTGACTGTGTTCAGCAATAATGTTCATGCGCAAAATTCGGACAGCCTCTCGCAAGCCCCGGCAAGCCGGGCGCTTTTCGGCATGAGCGAAGATGTTTATATCGGGACGATCCTGCAAAGGGCTCCCGTCTCAACATACAGGTATCAGCCGAAAAAAAAGGAAAGTCCGACTGCGTTTTTCAAAAAAGCCGATCCCACTCCCGGAGTACCGGGCGTCAACCAAATGGTCAAGCCGCCAAACTATCCTAACATCACATTGGCGGCGCCCGACGGCGTACTTGTGAGCTCACCCGGACGAAAAGTGAATGAAGAAAACAACGCTGTATCCGCCTGGCAAAATACACTTAGACCTCCTGATCCGCGGCAAAAAACCGACAGCCAAACCGTCAGGCGCGGCAGGCGTGTTTTTGAACAAGCGGGCTGCATATCCTGTCATGCCGGCCGGTATTTGACGAACAACAAGGTCATCTCGGTTGAAAAAATCGGAACCGAGCCGACAAGGGCCCGGTCTTTTAAGAAAACGGAAAACATATTCGGGAAAAGCCTTATTCATTCGCCTGACACACCGGTGCCTCTGCCGCGCAAACCGAAGATCCTGAAAGTCCCGACAGCCGGGTTTGACCCCGAACAGATCAAGCTTTCCTGGGCGCAGGGAGATTCCAAAGGCGGGTACAAAGTGCCGAGTCTGATCGGCGTTTACTGGCGCGCTCCTTATTTGCACGACGGAGGGGTTGCAGTGGGAAGCTCATTAAAAGAGACAGGCTTACCAAAGACGGTCATAAACGGTAAGCAGGCGGATCCTTATAACAGTTTGCTGGCGATGATCGACAGAGATTTAAGACAGCAGGTCGTCAAAAGCAATTCGGAATCGCCCGACTTAAAAGCGGTCAGGGTAACCGGCAAAGGGCATGAATTCTGGATCGACGCCAAAAGCGGCTTTTCCGAACAAGAGCAAAAAGCGTTGATTCATTATTTAATCCATGCCGATATGCCGAAAAAGTAAGGAATAAAATGAAACGATAAGCCGCCTGAATGGCGGCTTTTTTTAAAACTTCATCACGGGAGCGGCGATATGATCGCCTTTTCGGTCCTTTGTGACGGCGCGATCCGGCTGACGGAATATGTCATTCACTTCAGCGGTTTTGACGAGTCAAAGGCCGGTTCCAGGCTGCAGCCAGTGCAGGCGAGCCCGTTTCCAGACAGAAAAAACTGGCGTCAGTATGAAAAATCAGCATAAAAAAAGGGGATAAACATACATATATAAGATGTGCTTTTTACAATAGAAGAGATGCGCAGAGAATAAATGGACTGAAAATTCAGACATTAATCATTGTTTAAGATAAAATGAAAACAGCCAAGCTTTTGCGCCCGGCTGAATTCGTTGTCATACTGGCTATTGGTATTGCTGAAGGCGAGAAAAAAACTTCTTTACGAACTGATAAAAGACTTTTGCAGAAGGGGAAAGCTCCCTGTTTTTAGGGGTGATGATTCCGACTGTGCGCTTTACTTGAGGATAATCAATCGGGATCTTCTTTGTAAAACGGGGAGCCGTTTCATTAAAGGCGCTTTCCGGCAAAAGCGTCACACCCATATCAGCAGAAACCAGCCCTTTGATCGCATCCAAATCTTCGCCCTCTGAGGAAATTTTAGGCGTATATCCTACTTGCTTGCATGCATCAACAGCCATTTTTCGAAGGATGTATCCGTCTGGAAACAGCACATACTGATCATTTCTGAGATCGCCGAGATGAAGGCTTTGCTGGCCTGATAGGGGATGATTGATCGGCACGAGTGCCAAAAGGCTTTACGAAAACAAAATGTCCCCTTTAATCTCAGCGATATTTGACGGAAC
>NZ_CP026521.1:2380572-2381943 GCF_002953915.1 Bacillus sp. MBGLi79 | reverse complement strand
TATCCCTGTTTTTCACCGCTTCGATTAAAAATTTATAAGATCCCTGCCTTAAAAGAAAAGCGACATGAGGATGCTCCTCTTTAAAAGCGGAAATAACCGTCGGGAGGAACTGGCCCGCAAGGCTTGTCGGGAAACCGATTTTAACGGTCCCGCGATTCGGGTCCAAATACTCATCGATTTGTTCCTTCGCGAAATCGATCGCTTTCATCGCTGTTTTAATATGGTCTAAAAACTGTCTCCCGATCGGAGTCAGCTTCACATTGCGGCCTTCGCGCTCAAACAAATCAACACCGAGCTCTTCTTCGAGATTGGCGATCTGCCTGCTGATCGCCGACTGAGCGACATGAAGGTGCATGGCCGCTTCCGATACGTGCTCTCTTTCTGCAACTTCCATAAAATAATGCAATTGGCGTAATTCCATCGTTGTTTCACCTGCTCATCTCAAAATGAGATAGTTTTAATCTAAATTATATATTGTTTGTATAGATTTGAAAACCTACAATAGGATTAGAGTTTGTAAGATTTTATGACCGGGGACAAACGGGAAAAATGAACGGGGGAGAGGAACAATGACTTATAATCAACTACCAAAGGCACAAGGTCTCTACCGTCCTGAATTTGAACATGATGCATGCGGAATCGGCCTTTACGCTCATTTGAAGGGCCTTCCTACTCATGATATTGTCAAAAAAGGATTACAAATGCTTTGCCAATTAGACCACCGGGGCGGTCAGGGCAGTGACCCGCATACCGGAGACGGAGCAGGCATCATGATGCAGATTCCGGATGCTTTTTTCAAAAAAGTCTGCGCCGGTTTCAACTTGCCTGAAAAAGGACGCTACGGCGTCGGGATGATCTTCTTTTCTAAGGATGACAGCGGGCGCGAAAAAACCGAAGCGCGCATTAACGAGCTGATCGAACAGGAAGGACAGACAGTGCTCGGCTGGCGAACTGTACCTGTAAATGTCGGAAAAATCGGAACAGTCGCACAGAAAAGCGCGCCAATCGTCCGCCAGGTATTCATCGGAGCAAATGAAGCGATGAAAGACAATCTGGCATTCGAACGGAAGTTGTACATCATTCGCAAACAGGCCGAAAATTGGGCGAAAGAACACGACAAAACGTTCTATTTTGTCAGCCTCTCTAGCAATACCATCGTATATAAAGGACTTCTAACACCCGAGCAGGTTGATGCTTTCTATGAAGATTTACAGGACGAGGACTTCGTCTCAGCTTTTGCATTGGTTCACTCCCGTTTCAGCACAAACACGTTTCCGAGCTGGGAAAGGGCACATCCGAACCGCTATCTGATCCACAACGGGGAAATCAATACGCTGCGCGGCAATATGAACTGGATGAAAGCGAGGGAGC
>NZ_CP026521.1:2350553-2380472 GCF_002953915.1 Bacillus sp. MBGLi79 | reverse complement strand
TTTTTTATTTGTTCAATACTTGAATTTTGAATTCCTTTTTGACTCATAGGTTTCACTCCTTTACGAAAAGTGTTGAAATATCAACTCTTCTTATTTTGTCTGTTGATCAGGTATTCATTCGTTTTTTTCATTCGCGATTTGGCCAATCAGGAGAGGCATCTCCATGCGAGTCGTATTATTTAATAAAAAGCCGTCATTTTTGAAACTTTTTATCATCGCATTGCGTATGGCAGTGGGGGAAGACATCTTGATAAAAGAAATACAAAGGTTGTGAATGTATACTAACAGCACTGTGAATAAATCAAACAAGGGGGGTGAAAAAATGAAAAAAATCGCAGCATATTATCTAATGACATTAGGGCTATCCAGCCTTACGTTTGGTTTGTTTTTCGGGCTATATTCTTTCGTTATGTATGGCGATATGATAATTGCATTGTTTACAGCAGCAATTGCTTTATTATACGGTTTTATGATGTATGGCCTTTTTGCTGTTCCGCTGCAAATGATGTTGCAGAAAAAAGCGAGAACATTCAATGTCATGTATTTATTGATTTACAGTGTGATTGCTTTTATCGTAGCTTTCCTGTTATTTTTTATTGGTCAACCTGCGTCAATAGCATGGACATTGCAATCGTATATTTATTATGTGTTAAGTATTACAGCTGCAGTGATTTACTGGTTCTGGGATTCCCTGATCCTTTATAAACGTACAGCTTCGGGCGTATAAAGCAAATCAGAGAAACTGAAGTCGAATATGAAAAAGTCGGGGATTCATTAAAAATTGAGGATATTGCATTTACATTGCTGCGTGAACCTAAAAGTTTTAGGATAAAGGCCCAGTATGGAAGGGCATAACGAGAGCACATATTCAATCCGAATAGGTTTTCTAATTTTTTACGATACATACGTTCATCAAGATGATAACGTCATCAATCAAAGGGAATATAAAATCTATTGTAGTGGAACGGACATTTTGTCCTGTTTGAGGAAAGAAATTGATGGGGTTAATCGTTTTAACATCGCTTATGGCAAAGGGTCAAACCATATAGTTAAACTAAACTGAGGAGAGCATTGCGCTCTCCTCAGTTTTTCTATATTAACCCTGCTGTTTTTCAACTAATGTAAATGTCCATTCTTTTAACATCTGTTTCTGTACATATCTTTTTCCGTTTATTTCGATGTAAGGGATGTCTTTCATATCTCCGGCTAACTGTTTAGCCTCAGCTGTAGTAATTCCTAAAAAATGTCCGATGTAAAAGTGAATATCTCGTTCTTTTATAAGATAGGTATCACTTTTTTCATATGCTTTTGGATGGTTCATTTGCTTTAAGCCTTCACCGATAAAATAGCCAGCCAAAGCAATACCGATTCCTAAAAAAACGTCCATATGCATGCCTCCATTATGTCAATGTTATGATATACGGGCTTGGCATGCTCCAGGTTTCATTAAATTTGAAAGAAAACAGCCAAAACGAATACTGGCTGTTTTTTCAAACCTTTTCAATCTGTACACGGCCTGAAAAAAAGGTGGCGCCGCCCCCCATATCGGACAGCCGGTCTGGGGTTAGCGCGTTTACAAGCTGTTTTTTTCCTTGCTCATCTGCCCATAATCCTTGGCTGACAACGACACCTGGCAGTACTTGTTCTCCGACTGATGCGGTCAGCTCACATTCTCCCCGGCTGTTCCAAACTCGTACAGGAGCCCCATCAACGATTCCATGTTCTTCAGCATCTTTTGTGTTGATAAAGAGCTTTGGCGTCTTTTCGAGCTTGATGTGTTTTTTATTGTTTGAAAACGTTGAGTTTAAGAAATTATGGTTTGGCGCCGGAACATACATAAACGGATGTTCATTATCGGTTACAAGAGGCGTAAATGTCGGTAAAGCCGGGAAACCAGCTTGTCTCATTTGTTCTGAATATAATTCTATTTTTCCGCTTGGCGTTGGAAGTTTGCCAGGAAACAGCGGTTTATTGCGTTTCGCTTTCATAAATGAGTGCTTAGTAAGTGAATCGTAATTAATCTCTGCCAAATGCGGATTATCTGGATGGTCAAGCGCTTGGCGGATTAATTCTTCATCTGAATCCTTGAGCTCCTGGTCTGTGAATCCCATTGCTTCAGCCAGTAATCGGAACACCTCAGTATTAGACTTGCTTTCTCCATAGTTCTCAATCACCGGCTGCTGAAGCTGAATGTAATGGTGCCAGTAGGAGGTATAAAAATCAGTGTTCTCAAAAGCGGATGTTGCAGGCAGTACAATGTCCGCATATGCAGCCGTTTCCGTTAAAAACAAATCATGAACCACAGTAAACAAGTCTTCCCGCAGCAAGCCCTGTCTGACTTTGTTTGCTTCCGGCGCGACGACGGCAGGGTTTGTTCCATAAATAAAAAGAGAGCGGATAGGCGGATCTGTTTCCAAAAGCACCTTGCCAAGCTGATTCATATTAAACGACCTCGGTGTGCGCCCTTTTAATAAGTCGGGCCGCTGCAAGGCATTTGTGTTATATTCTAAAATTCCGCTGTTATGCTTAATTGCGCCGCCCCCTTTATGCAGCCATTGGCCGGTGATCGCCGGAAGACAGGCAATCGTCCTTACAATCATCCCGCCGTTATCGTGATGCTGGATTCCATTTCCGATTCTGATAAAAGAAGGGGAGATTTTCCCATACATTCTTGCCAGCTGATAAATATCTTCAGTGCTGATCCCGGTGATCATTGATACCTTTTCCGGATTATACTGTTTCACGTGTTCACGGAGCTTGTCGTAGCCGACCGTGTATTCAGACAGGAATGCTTCATCGTGAAGGTTTTCTTTAAATAAAATGTGCATGATGCCAAGGGCAAGTGCGCTGTCAGTTCCCGGCTTTATTGGAATAAACCAATCTGCAAGACGCCCTGTCTGATTTTTATGTACATCGATCACGACAATTTTGGCACCTTTTTTTCGCGCTTTTTGGGCGATCGTAATTTGGTGCATGTTTGTGCTGACAGCGTTAATTCCCCAAAAAATAAATAGTTTTGTATGAATGGTTTCCTCAGGATCGATTCCCGCGCTTATGCCCATTGTATATTTATAGCCTTCAGATCCCGCTTTGCTGCAAATCGTCCGTTCAAGCTGGCTTGATCCCATGCGGTAAAAAAAGCGGCGGTCCATTCCTTCAGCTGTCAATTTCCCCATATTTCCGTAAAAGCTGTAAGGAAGTATGCTTTCAGCTCCCTCTTCATCAATCAGCTGCTTCCAGCGGGAGGTGATCGTATCAATCGCCTCTTCCCAGGAAATCGGTTCAAATATCGCTTGGCCTTTCGCGCCTGTCCGTTTAAGCGGTGTAGTCAGCCGCTTTTCATCATAGATGCGCTCCGTCATGTTTCGAACTTTGTTGCATATGTTTCCAGCTGTGACAGGATGATCGGGATCTCCCTGCACTTTCACAATTTTTCCGTCTTTTTTATGTACTAATAATCCGCACTGATCCGGGCAGTCCAGCGAGCAAACGGATTTAAAAATGCCGTTTTGTTGTGTGGCAAAAGATTTCATGGCCCAGTTCCTCTCTAGTTAGATATTTTGTAAGAATTATAACATTTCGGATGATAACGTCAATTCTGAAAAAAGAGATTGACATCAATCTGAGACTTCTTTATGATAAACGTATTCTTTATTTTGAAAATTACATACTCAACATTTTCTATCCAGAGAGGTGGAGGGACTGGCCCTATGAAACCTCGGCAACATTATTGTGCCAATTCCAGCAAGCGTCAGCTTGAAAGATAGGAAAGCAAGGTTTATACCGGTGTCTGCCTGTAACAGAGCGCGCCTATATATGAATCTCTTTCCATCTTCGGAAAGAGATTTTTTTATGAAAAAATACGATGAAAAGGATGTTTTGCACCATGACGGTTTTGGTTACAGCGCCGTACAACGAAGAAGGGCGAAAAGAGCTTGAAAACTTGTTTAGCTCAGTTATTTATCAATCTTGGAAAGAACAAGGCCGGGCATATCGGGAGGATGAACTCATTCAGCTGCTAAAGGCAACAAATGCGACAGGTTTGATTACTGAGCTTGATCAGGTAACAGACAGCGTATTTGCTTCTGTTCCCGAACTTTCATTTGTCGGTGTTTGCAGGGGAATGCCCTCCAATGTGGATGTGGCAGCTGCTTCAAAAAGGGGTATACCTGTTTTTTATACACCAGGGCGGAATGCACAAGCCGTTGCCGAAATGTTTATTGGAAATGTGATTTCCTTTCTCCGTCATACCAGCGCCTCGAATCAATGGCTGAAGGATGGAAAGTGGAAAAGTGATTACCTGCAGGCTTATGTCAAATTTAAAGGAAATGAGCTAACAGGAAAAACGGTTGGCATGATTGGGTTCGGCGCGGTTGGCCAAAGGATTGCAAAACTGCTGACTGCGTTTGACTGTAAGATAAAGTATTACGATCCATACATTCTAGACGATCATCCGCTGTATGAAAAAGCAGCTCTTAAAACGGTGTTTTCAGACAGTGATATCGTTTCTGTCCATCTGCCTCGTACTGAGGAAACACTTGGACTGATAGATCGGCAATATTTTGATTTGATGAAAGAGAGTGCGATTTTCGTCAATACTTCAAGAGCAGTTGTCGTAAACCGTGAAGATCTTTTATCTGTATTAAAAGAACATAAAATCAGAGGTGCGGTACTAGACGTTTTTTATCATGAACCTCCAGAGGAATCAGATTATGAATTGATCTCATTGCCTAATGTTCTGGCAACACCGCATCTCGCTGGAGCAACCTTTGAAGTAGAGGATCATCACGTGTCGATCATGAATGATGCCCTCAAAAAGTGGAAGGTTGAAAAAATTCCCAATATTCCGACATTGTATAACAAAGACAAACTGGGAACAGAGGTAAAGAAAAGAGGTTAACAGAATGAAAAAACAAAAAGGCTATCTCGTTTTCGATATCGGCACAGGCAATGCGAGGGTAGCGGTCGTGAGTGTCTCAGGCATTGTTCAAACGGTTGAACGGGAGGACATCGAGTATTCCACTGAGACGCTTTACCCGGACAGCCGTTATTTTTCCCCTCAGATACTGTGGAAGCAAGTAATGAGGTTGGCAAAACGTGCGCTATCCCGTTCGCGTGATATTGACATCATTGGGTTGACATCGACGAGTCAAAGACAGGGGATTGTTCTGATCGATCAAAACGGTGACTCTTTTCTCGGGCTGCCGAACATAGATAACCGTGGCCGAGAGTGGGAGGAGAGCATTCCCGATCGGGAAGAGATATACAGCCGTACAGGCCGTCTGCCAACTGCGCTTTTTTCTGCACTCAAGCTTTATGGTTTGAAGCAGCGCCAGCCTTCTTTATGGGAAAAGACTGCAAGCTTTACAAGCATCAGTGATTGGGTGACATACCAACTGAGCGGAATCCTAACATATGAACCATCGCAGGCAACAGAAACGCTGCTGTTTGATGTGAAGCATAACACTTGGTCAGAAGAGATGTGCGACATATTCGGCTTTTCTCCATCTCTCCTTCCGCCTCTTGTAAGAGCGGGAACAGCAATTGGAACAATAGCAAATGAATATGCAGCCGAATTAGGTCTATCAATAAATGCTAAGGTGATAACCGGGGGCGGGGATACACAGCTAGCTGTGAAAAGCACCGGAGCTGGACTTGAGGACATTGTCATCGTATCAGGGACAACAACGCCAATAACCAAAATTACTGCGGATCATGGCGACACAAAACATAAAGCCTGGCTGAACTGCCATACAGATCAAGGGCATTGGCTAGTGGAAACGAATCCGGGAATTACCGGTCTGAATTATCAAAAATTAAAACAGATTTTCTATCCGAATGAATCGTACGACGTAATGGAGGAGGAAATTTCTGCACTAGCAAAAGAAAACAATGCGTGTATAGCGGCTCTCGGCTCTTATTTATCAGCTGAAAAGAATGCATTAACGAGAGGCGGTTTTCTTTTTGACACTCCGCTTTCAGCAGATTTAAAGAGGGCACATTTTGTACGTGCAGCGCTAGAAGAGATCGCATTTTCAATCAAATGGAACTTTGATATTTTAACAGAGGTTACTCCGTTTAAACGTGACTATGTTTGGGTGTGTGGAGGGGGATTCCAAAGCAAAGCGCTCACGCAATATATCGCTGACCTTCTTCAGAAAAAAATCTATGTCAAAGAGGGATATCATCAGGCATCTGTCGTTGGTGCAGCAGTCATTTGTAATGAAACCTTTCAATTAATGGAGGAGATGTCAGCAAATGTCCGGGTGATCGAACCGAAGAGCTGTCAGACAGAATTGGCTTTATATGAGGAATGGAAGCAAACTCAGCGCTTTTTTTCAGGGTCAGAAAGCAAAGTGTTGATATAAGGCGGCATATCCGGATGTTTTGAGGAATTGTCTAATTTTTAGCTTTAATAAGGTAATACGGTAATGGATATAAGCATCTAAGGAGGAAACAGATATGTTAGATAAAATTGGTATACCAAAGCGGCTTGCGTGGGGATTTTTAGGAGTTGTTTTGTTTATGATGGGAGACGGACTTGAACAAGGCTGGCTCAGCCCGTTTCTGACCGAAAACGGACTGACTGTTCAGCAATCTGCTTCCATTTTTAGCATTTACGGGATTGCGCTTGCCATAGCTTCCTGGTTTTCAGGTGTATGTCTCGAAGCATTTGGCGCAAAACGGACGATGTTTATGGGGCTGTTGTTTTATGTAATCGGTACAGCCGCCTTTATCGTGTTTGGGTTTGAACAGCTAAACCTCCCTGTGATGTATGTGACTTACTTCGTAAAAGGGTTAGGCTACCCGCTATTTGCTTATTCTTTCTTGACATGGGTCATTTACAGAACACCGCAAAACAGACTGAGCACTGCTGTCGGCTGGTTTTGGATTGCCTATTGCCTCGGCATGTTTGTATTCGGCGCTTGGTACTCAAGCTACGCGATCAAAGCGTTCGGTTATTTGAATACGCTTTGGAGCTCTATTTTTTGGGTATGTCTCGGTGCATTCTTTGCATTGTTTATCAATAAAGACCGTTTTGAAAAGAAGAAAAGAAAACGATCAGAAACAGCCGAGGAGCTTTTAAAAGGGGTAACGATTCTATTTACAAATCCGCGCGTGCTTACAAGCGGAATCATCAGAATCATCAACAGCATTGGTACATATGGATTCCCAGTCTTTTTGCCGATGCACATGGCTCAGCACGGAATTTCGACCAATGTGTGGCTGCAAATTTGGGGAACCATTTTTCTGGGGAACATTGTGTTTAACCTTATCTTTGGAATTGTCGGCGATAAATTCGGCTGGAAAAATACTGTGATGTGGTTCGGCGGAGTCGGCTGCGGTATTTTCACCGTCTTATTATACTACGCACCTGTTTTCTCCGGCGGAAGTGTAGCGGTTGTCAGCGTGATCGGCTTTATTTGGGGCGGTTTGCTGGCAGGCTATGTGCCGATCGGTGCAATTGTGCCGACGGTGGCCGGAAAAGACAAAGGAGCAGCCATGTCTGTATTGAATTTGGCTGCAGGTTTATCAGCGTTTGTCGGTCCCGCGCTTGCTTGGTTGTTCATCGGCCTTGTCGGTGCGCAAGGCGTCGTCTGGATCTTTGCGGTTCTTTACCTTGCGAGTGCAGTCATGACGAAATGCATTCATATACCTGAAGAAAAAGCGGTAAAGGAGGAAACATCTCCTCAATATGCATCTTAATCAAAAAGCGCCCCTGCAACAGGGCGCTTTTTGTCTTTTGTATTGTCGAAGGATCTGGATCTGAAACTTTTCTAACGAAAATAGACAATATGTTGACAATTAATTAAGAAGTGTTATGATGTTATTGACAACATATTGTCTATTTAGGAGGGAATAACATGGATTATTCAAAAGAACTGAAAGATTTATTTTTAATGCAACAATCTTACGCTACTCTTTTTTCTGTTTTAAACAAAATCCAATCACGCGGGGATGATTATTATGAAAGCTTAACGTCAAGACAATTTATGACAATGGTTGCCATACTGCATTTACCGGAAGAGGAAACGACATTTAACAACATCGCAAAAAAATTAGGCACTTCAAAACAAAACATCAATAGGCTTGTCAGTAGTATTGAAAAAAGAGGTTATGTCATTACTGTTCCGAGTAAACGCGACAAGCGAGCGGTTAATGTGAAGATTACTGATTCAGGCAAGCGTGTCATGGAGGAATGCGGTGAAAAAGCGGTGTACTTTATGGCAGATCTATTTAAAGGGTTTTCTACGGAAGAGTTGGAAACATTGTGGGTTTTATTGAAGAAACTGTACAGTTTTGACGGAGAGGAACAGGATGGCTTTGAAGAAAACGCTGCTGATTTTGACATTGAACAAAATCGGGACGATTTGAAAACAAATTTATTGCAGGAATTCTCAAAACGGAGAATGTAAAAAGGAGACATGTATGAACAACGTGGTGGCAGTTGAAGATTTGAAAATGCAGTACGGAAACAAAACAGCGGTAGATGGGATTTCGTTTGAAGTGAGAGAGGGGGAAGTTCTTGGCTTGTTAGGCCCAAATGGTGCTGGGAAAAGTACCACCATTCATATGTTATCCGGGATATTGTCGGCTAGTTCCGGAAACGTTACAATATTGGGCCATGATGTAAAAAAAGGGTCAAAGGAAATGAAGAAAGGCATCGGGATTGTACCTCAAGATCTCGCGATTTATGAGGAAATCTCCGCTGAGAAAAATGTTCGTTTTTTTGCCAGTCTTTATTCTCTTAAAGGGGAAGAACTCAAAGCCCGAGTCAAAGAGGCTTTGGAGCTCGTACAGCTATATGACCGAAAAGATGACAAGCCAAAGACGTTTTCAGGCGGGATGAAAAGAAGATTAAACATTGCGTGCGCCATTGCCCATCAGCCGAAACTGATTATCATGGATGAGCCCACGGTAGGAATCGATCCACAATCCCGTCATCACATTTTGGAATCGATAAAAGAACTGAAAACAAAAGGTGCAAGCATCATTTACTCTACACACTATATGGAAGAAGTCGAGGCTATTGCAGATCGCATTATAATCATGAATGAAGGGAGAATCATTGCCAATGGAACAAAAGAAGAGCTGTACAGAGAAGCCAATAAAGAAATAACATATGCTTTTCAACTGGCGAATGTTCAGCGATTAAATAAAAACTCGATTAGAGAAATCAAAGGAGTGACAGGAGTTGATTTTTCTGACAATCAACTAAATGTGACCGTTCAGCAGAACCAAGATCACCTGAGTAAAATCATAGAAGAATTGAGTGCCCAAAGCTGCAGCCTTCTAAGCATGAACAAACAAGAGATATCGTTAGAAACAGTATTTTTAGAACTGACGGGAAGAAACTTAAGAGATTAGGAGACAAAAAATGAATTTGTTAAAATTGATAGCGTTTGATTTTATGAATATTGTAAGGAATCCGGTTCTTGTGATCGCCAATTCGGCCTTTCCTTTCGTTCTCATTCTGGTCATGGGCTTTGTAACGAAAAACAGCTTTGGGGCAGTTGGGGTCAGTTCGTATGATTATTATGGAGTGAATATGATGATTTTTGCTGCAGCTCTGATCGCTATGACGGCTTCAAATACGTTTATGGAGGAAAAGGTGAAGAAAGCGAACCTCCGTATTGTATATGCGCCCGTTTCGACAACCGGTATATATCTTTCTAAATTACTATCAACCTGGATATTCAGTGTCATTATGTACAGTATGAATGTGTTAGTCGCCCAGACAATGTTTCGTTTGAACTTTGGTGGACAACATCTTCCGTATTTCATGCTCTTATTATATGTATTTTTATTTTTTGGCTGCTGTTTAGGCACAATGTTCTGCTGTTTGTTCAAAAATGAAGAGCAGGCGAACGGGCTTATGCAAATTCCGATTGCTTTTTTTGTTTTCTTTGGCGGCGTATTCTTCGGGATTCATCGATTTGGAAACATCGTCAATTTCATATCAATTTTTTCTCCGGTTAAATGGGTAATAGAATGTCAGTTTCGCCTTATTTATGATCACGATTTCAGTATGCTGCTACCCGTTATGTCAGGACTATTATTTGCCTCCATCATTTGTATTGCCGTTTCACAAGTTGTATGTAAGCCGGAGGGATATATATGCTGAGTTTATTCCGAAACAGGTGGGAACGAATGCTGACCAAAAAATCCATTATGATCATTGCAGTGATTATTATGCCGCTGATGATTGGTGTTGCGATTATGTTTTCCGGAGAGCCCGTTTTCAAAGAAACGATCGCATTTGTAACAGAGAAGGACAGCGTGCAGCATCCGAGTGACTCTGCATTTAGAGTGGTGGAGGTTTATCAGAAGCCGAAGTTTTCTGATCTGGTGTTAGGGAAATATGCAGCGATCGTAGAAAAAAATCAACATGATTACAAAGTGACCACTCTGAAAAGTAAAACGGATCAAAAAATGATTCTGCAATTTTTTGAAACTGGAAAAATGCCAGGCAGTTACCGTGGGGAGGATGAATTAAGGACTCAACGGGGAACAGGAACGAATATATTAGGTTTTATCGTAATGCTTGTCTTGATGCAAGGTGTGGCATTAGCTTCGTTATATCCAGAAGACCGGATGCTCAAAACCTTTAGAAGGATTTTGGTGTCTCCCGTACATGTGGGGAATTATTTGCTTGTTCAATTTATCTTTACGTTTTTATGTCTATACATACCTACATACTTGGCCATTGTGATTACAAATGTATTCTTTCATGCTGAAATTGGTTTCCGTTTGGACATTCTTGCTGGGCTACTGGGTGTTCTAATCATGCTTGCGACAGGGTTCGCTATCTTTATGGCTTCTGTGATGGATCGAAACATCAGTTTGATGTCCAGCGGTATCAGTGTTGTCACGTGTGTATTGTCAGGCTGTTTTCTTTCTTTTGCTCCGCATCATCCATTGTTGAATACGCTTTGTGCGATACTGCCGCAAAAAGCGTATATGACTTTCATTCACGGGGTAGAAACGGGGCATACAATGTGGGAATACAAAACTCAGGTTGTCTATATTTTAATGTGGTCGGCTGTGTTTTGTTTCCTTGGTGGTTTTATCACAAGAAGAAGGATTATTAAAGGGATTTATGAATAGTGGAGAACGAACAAGAGATGCATAGGCCACTATGCATCTTTTTATACTTGGGAAATATGGAATATAGGGATCCAGAATTAAGGTGGCATAACTTGTACAGGTCATGAATCATTAAAGAAAAGGGAATGTACATACAGATTCGAGAGAATGCCGCCTGTTCATTCATTTGATGTTAAAATAGAATATACATTTGTATCATAGGGAATTCCATTTTGATACATGTACTGTCTTAAAACACCTTCTTTTTGAAATCCCATTTTTATAAGCAGACGATTTGATGCTTCATTTTGGGTAAATACAACTGCGCCAATACGCGTCAGGCCAAGGGAAGTAAACCCGTAGGAGACAGCCTCTGAAATGGCTTCTGATGCAAAGCCGTTTCGCCAATGCGCCGGGGTGATTTCATAACCGATCTTTGCACGCCTATGCTTTTGGGCCAGAGCGTGAAAGCCGATTGTTCCGATCAAATCTTTCGTATCCCGTCTTTCTATTCCCCACCTTATACCACGTTTTTCTTGATAGAGGGCGGCAAAGGTTTGAATCATTGAAATGGCCTGTTCTATAGATTCCATGTTTTCAAGTCCGTAATAGCGTGTCACTTCATGGTTTGAGAAACAAGCAAAAATGGCTTCCGCGTCCTGATCTGTCATTTGCCTAAGTGTAAGCCGCTCCGTTTCTAATACAGGAAACATTCAACCACTCCCCACGTTTGTTTCTGTTTATCATATCCCTTTAATTTCCTCTTTTCTATAGAAAATTCAAAACTGAGGAAGCAAAAGAATGAATTTGTCTTTCTAGTAGCTCTTTGTTTTTGGCGAATTGTTTTAAACGGTGGCCTTTTGCGCCTGATGGATGGGGAAAGCCGCTAAGGCAAATCAAATTCTGGAGTCTGTGTTGTCTGATCAATGTTTCACATACTGTTTCGGCGGCTTTTCCTAACGGAATCAGAAGAGCTGGTCCCGCCACATGATTGAGCTCCGCAGGGAAGTGATCAAAAGCATAGGTGCTTAGGATAGGAGAACGAGTGATGGCCGGTTTGTATCCGGTATAGTTTTTTTGCTGGATAAAGACAGGATATTTAATAACGGAAGTTGTATGGAGCAAATGCCGTAAGTCACCAAAAAGCTGCGCGGCGCTTTGAATGCCGAAAGCCTGTGGCAGCCCGCATAAATCCAGCATGGTAATAAGGTTATGCCTCATCGATCCGGAGAAACCCGCTGCTATTTTTGTGTCTACTGCCATTTGCTCAAGAGTCCCGCCTTGCAAAAGGCTTTCGGCGGCTGTTTCGTACGCTGTCTTCATCTGGGAAAAACCCGGCGTGATCCCGGCAATCGGCAAGTGAGGCATCCCGATTGATAAATTCATTATGAGGTGAATAGTAAATGCCAAGTTCGTTTTCTTGATGGAGACGAAATGGATCAGTAAGTAAATCGGACTTTGTAAGTGAAGAGGGAAGAAAATGTAGTTTTTCTGCGAACTCCTTTAAGCAGCTGCGGTTTATAATCATATGTAAGCCTCCTCGAAAAATGAGATCCCATTGCCCATTCTGATCGTAACAACGGGATCTCATTCATCTTTATCTGCTATTAAAATGTCCTGCCTGCCACACCTCTTTGACTGCTTGGGGAACTTCTTTCACTTCAGCTGCTGTCTGCTGAAACGCGTATTTTTTCATCTGGACATCATGCTGAATCTTCTTTTGTTTTTGCGTCAGCAGCTCTGCTTCTGTTTTTAATCCCTCGACTTGTTTTTGCATAGCCTGCGTAACAGAAGTGAGCTCCTTTAGTGCGGGGTCTATTTTTTTCTTGTTTTGGATCACATTAAACCCTAAAAATATGATAGAAATAGCCAATACTGCCAGACTGATATAAACAATAACCATATGTTCACTCCTTTTTTCTTTTGTCATTACCCTGTTTCCGCTTTTTTAATCCAAAGAAATGATGATTGCACAGTTCGTTTGATTTGCGTATTGGATTTATTCTACTTATAATGTGATATCGTACATAGGTAAACAAAGAAAGGGTGCTTCAATTGCAAAGTTTACAAAATAAAACCGCTTTAATCACAGGCGGAGGCAGAGGGATCGGCCGCGCTACAGCTCTTGCTCTTGCGAAAGAAGGCGTAAATATTGGGTTAATCGGCCGGACTGCCGCTAATGTTGAAAAAGTGGCAGAAGAAGTCAAAGCGCTTGGTGTAAAAACTGCATTTGCTGCTGCAGATGTAAAAGATGCCGAGCAGGTTAACCAAGCCGTAGCTCAAGTGAAGGAACAGCTTGGTGATATCGATATTCTCATTAACAACGCCGGAATCAGCAAATTTGGCGGTTTTTTAGATCTATCAGCCGATGAATGGGAAAATATAATACAAGTCAACCTAATGGGTGTGTATCATGTGACTCGCGCGGTGCTTCCGGAAATGATCGAACGCAAAGCCGGAGATATCATTAATATCTCGTCTACAGCGGGCCAAAGAGGAGCTGCTGTAACAAGTGCTTATAGCGCTTCTAAATTTGCCGTTCTCGGGTTAACAGAGTCTCTTATGCAAGAAGTGAGAAAACATAATATCAGAGTCAGCGCGTTAACGCCGAGCACTGTCGCTAGTGATATGTCTATCGAATTGAACTTGACAGACGGTAATCCTGAAAAAGTGATGCAGCCTGAGGATCTTGCTGAATACATGGTGGCACAATTGAAATTAGATCCTCGTATTTTCATCAAAACAGCGGGATTATGGTCAACAAATCCGTAAAAATGAAAACCTGTCTTTCGACAGGTTTTTTTATTTGAATGAAATTCATACCGGCATATGCAAATCTGACAATCGTTTTAAATTGAAGCTGGCAGTGAATGTAGGCTACAATAGAACTAAGAAAACTATGTGCCGAATGTTCAACGTCCTGTTTATTTTTCCGCTTCACCTATAAACAGCAACCATAAGATAACTGGACGATCAGTCTTTACTATTAAGGAGGAAAACAATAAAAGAAAATTGAATATTTAGTACATAGTGTTGTGAGTGACAGAAGAAGGGAGTGCATATCATGAAAGAAGAAAAAAGGAGTTCAACTGGCTTTTTAGTGAAACAGCGTGCATTTTTGAAGCTTTATATGATAACAATGACAGAGCAAGAGAGACTCTATGGATTAAAGCTGCTTGAAGTACTTCGGTCTGAATTTAAAGAGATTGGTTTTAAACCAAATCATACAGAAGTATATCGGTCTTTGCATGAGCTTCTTGATGACGGGATACTAAAACAAATTAAAGTGAAAAAAGAAGGGGCTAAGCTCCAGGAAGTCGTTCTCTATCAATTTAAAGATTATGAAGCTGCCAAACTATATAAAAAACAGCTGAAAGTTGAGCTGGACCGCTGTAAAAAACTGATTGAAAAAGCGCTCTCAGATAATTTTCAATAGAAACAAACACCCGGCGCAGCAGTGTGCACCGGGTGTTTTGTGCTTTACATTATACATATTTGTCGAAAAGAAACAATACAAATCAATGATGACCTTCAAACTTGACATCATTTCCTCACGTGGTAACATTTAAAACGTGTGAAAATGCGAACAAAAAAGCGAACAAAGGAGATGTTACCGATCTTTGATCAAAAGAAAGTAGCCTTTATAGGAGCAGGATCTATGGCGGAAGGAATGATATCAGGTATCGTTCGTGCCAACAAAATCCCGAAACAAAACATCTGCGTTACAAACCGCAGCAATACAGAGCGATTAACTGAACTTGAACTTCAATATGGAATCAAAGGCGCCTTGCCGAACCAACTATGTATTGAAGACATGGATGTGCTCATTTTGGCAATGAAGCCAAAAGACGCCGAAAACGCTCTGTCATCACTAAAATCACGTATCCAACCCCATCAATTAATATTGTCGGTACTTGCCGGCATAACCACCTCTTTTATTGAACAATCATTGCTTAATGAACAGCCGGTTGTCAGAGTGATGCCCAATACTTCCAGTATGATCGGCGCTTCTGCAACAGCGATTGCCCTTGGCAAGTATGTGTCAGAAGACTTGAAGAAACTGGCCGAAGCATTGCTCGGATGTATGGGCGAAGTCTATACAATCCAAGAAAATCAAATGGACATATTCACCGGAATTGCCGGCAGCGGTCCCGCGTACTTTTATTATTTAATGGAATTCATTGAAAAGACAGGTGAGGAAGCGGGTCTTGATAAACAGTTATCTCGAAGCATCGGCGCACAGACGCTATTAGGCGCAGCAAAAATGCTCATGGAGACAGGAGAACATCCCGAGATCTTGAGAGACAATATCACGTCACCGAACGGAACGACAGCGGCGGGGCTGCAAGCCTTGAAAAAGAGCGGCGGCGGAGAAGCGATTTCTCAAGCGATAAAGCATGCGGCTAAGCGTTCAAAGGAAATCAGCGAAGATATTGAAAAAACAGCAGCGCCGCTTTCAGGAGTGATAAAGTGACGCCTGATACAAGCATAAAAAGAGTTGTAGTGAAGATTGGAAGCAGTTCATTAACAAGCCTCCATGGAGAAATCAGCATTCGAAAATTAGAAGCGTTGGTCGATCAGGTTGTCAAACTTAAAGACGCCGGATATGAAGTGATTTTGGTTTCCTCAGGCGCAGTGGCGGCTGGATATCGGAAGCTCGGATTTATCCAAAGACCCGAGAAGCTTCCAGAAAAACAAGCATCAGCTTCAATCGGCCAGGGATTGCTGATGGAAGCTTATTCAAAACTGTTTTTGGCACACGGCTATGTCGCATCCCAAATTTTAATTACGAGAAGCGATTTTTCTGATGAATATCGGTATAACAATGTCAGGAATACAATGAATGTGCTGCTCGAGCGCGGCATCATCCCGATCATAAACGAAAACGATACAGTTACAGTCAATCGCCTCAAGTTTGGCGACAATGATACGCTCGCAGCAAAAGTCGCTGGATTGATTGATGCAGATATGCTTGTTATTTTATCTGATATCGACGGATTATATGACGGCAATCCGCGCACAAATCCAAAAGCGAAAAGAATACAGCGAGTGAGTGAAATAACACCTGACATCGAAGCGTGCGCAGGCGACAGTGGGAGCGTTGTCGGAACCGGCGGCATGCGCTCTAAGCTTGATGCATTTAAAATCGTCATGGCTTCTGGCATTAAAGGTTTTCTTGGTCAGGCAGATGCCGGCGATATTTTATACCATGCTGTTCGTGAAGAGGCGGCAGGCACCTATTTTGAAGCAAAAGGAACGCTTCCGTTGAATCGAAAGGAACAATGGATCGCTTTTAATTCCGGTCCTGAAGGTGAAATGATTTTATCAGATGATTATTCACGAAAAATAACAAATGGGCAATCGAGCTTATACCTGGACGGTGTACAGAAGATTAAAGGAAAATTCAAAAGCGGTTCAGTTGTTCGGCTAATGGATTCACAAGGAACAGAAATCGGGCTTGGAATCGTTAATTATTCTTCTGTACAGCTTCAAGAACCAGAAAAGAAGAAAGAACTGATCAACAAAGCGCTAATTGATCAAGAAGCATTTGTTTGCCATGTGGATTTTACTTTGCCTGTTAATTAATTTGCAGCAAAAAACCCGAGCTTCTATAAAGAAGATCGGGTTCATTTTTTTATTGATACTGCTCCAGCTTAGAGAAGAATTGAATGACAAACTCATAAAAATCATTCGCAGAAGGCGCAAGCTCTCTATTTTTCGGTTTAATGATTCCGACAGTCCGTTTCACTTGAGGGAACTCAATTGGAATTTTCACAGTAAAACGAGGTGTTGTTTCAGCAAACGTACTTTCAGGCAGAAGGGTAACGCCCATTCCTGCGGACACTAATCCTTTGATAGCATCCAAATCCTCACCCTCCGTTGAAACGAGAGGAGCAAAGCCGGCTTGTTTGCAGGAATCGATTGCCATTTTTCTGAGTACAAATCCTTCCGGGAACAATACAAATTGATCGTTGCGCAAATCGATTAAATGAACCGTTTTTTGTTGAGCGAGCGGATGATTTAATGGAACAAGCGCGTAAATTTTTTCAGTGAATAAAATTTTTCCCGCTATGTCAGAGAAATTCGTCGGCACCGGCCCTAATAAGGCTAGATCAATATCGCGGTTTCTGACAGCTTCAATCAGAAACTTATAGGAGCCTTGGCGCAGCAAAAATTCGACGTGCGGATATTCTTCCTTAAACGCTGAAATGACAGTCGGCAAAAGCTGGCTGGCGAGGCTTGTAGGAAAGCCGATCTTTACCGTTCCGCGGTGCGGGTCAAGATACTCATCAATTTGTTCTTTTGCATAATCAATGGCTTTCATTGCGGTCTTCACATGAATCAAAAATTCTTTCCCAATTGGCGTGAGTTTGATATTTCTCCCTTCACGTTCAAATAAGGTCACATTTAATTCCTCTTCAAGATTGGCAATTTGTCTGCTGATTGCTGATTGGGCCACATGCAAATGATCAGCAGCTTCTGAAACGTGTTCTCTTTCAGCCACCTCCATAAAATAACGCAGTTGGCGCAACTCCATGTTTGTCTCACATCCATCTATCTCATTTTGAGATTCTTTTGATCTAAATTATATATTGTTTATATCGTTTTGAAAACCTACAATGATTATAGAGTTGTTAGATTTTATGACCGGTATTATCGGAAATTGATCGGGGGAGAGGAATTATGACGTACAATCAAATGCCAAAAGCTCAAGGTCTCTACCGTCCTGAATTTGAACATGATGCATGCGGAATCGGCCTATACGCACACTTAAAGGGCAAGCAGACTCATGACATTGTCAAACAAGGACTTAAGATGCTTTGCCAACTGGACCACAGAGGAGGCCAAGGCAGTGATCCGGATACAGGAGACGGAGCCGGCTTACTGGTTCAAATCCCTGATGCTTTCTTTAGAAAAGAGTGCAAAGACATCAATCTGCCGGAAAAAGAACGTTATGGGGTAGGAATGGTCTTTTTCTCACAGAAAGAAGATGAAAGAAAAAAAATTGAAAAGCAAATCAATGCACTGATCGAACAAGAAGGCCAAGTCGTTCTTGGATGGAGAACTGTACCTGTAAATGTCGGAAAAATCGGAACAGTGGCACAAAAAAGCTGTCCGTTTGTCCGTCAGGTATTTATCGGCGCAAGCTCTGACCTAAAGGACAATTTATCTTTTGAACGAAAGTTGTATGTCATTCGTAAACAGGCTGAAAACTGGGGTGTAACGGAAGGTTTTGATTTTTATTTTGCCAGTCTTTCAAGCCAGACCATTGTTTACAAAGGCCTTTTAACACCTGAACAGGTTGATGCGTTTTATTCTGATTTGCAAGATGAAGCATTCGTTTCAGCTTTTGCGCTTGTTCATTCACGCTTCAGCACCAACACATTCCCTACCTGGGAAAGAGCGCATCCTAACCGCTATTTGGTTCACAACGGTGAAATTAACACCCTTCGCGGAAATATCAATTGGATGAGAGCACGTGAGCAGCAATTTGTATCTGAAAGCTTCGGTGAGGACTTAAACAAGATTTTGCCGATTCTCAATGCTGACGGCAGTGACTCTTCCATTTTAGATAACGCATTTGAATTTTTTGTGATGGCTGGACGCAAACCGGCACATACAGCAATGATGCTCATTCCTGAACCTTGGACGGAAAATACGCATATGTCTAAGGAAAAAAGAGCGTTCTACGAGTACCATAGCTCTCTGATGGAGCCTTGGGACGGACCGACAGCCATTTCATTTACTGATGGAAAACAAATCGGCGCAATCCTTGACCGGAATGGTCTCCGTCCGGCCCGTTATTATGTCACAAAAGATGATTATATTATTTTCTCATCTGAAGTAGGCGTTATTGACGTTGAACAGGAGAACGTTTTATATAAAAACCGTCTTGAGCCTGGGAAAATGCTTTTAATTGACCTGGAAGAAGGCCGGATTATCTCCGATGAAGAAGTCAAAACACAAATTGCAACTGAATACCCGTACCAAAAATGGCTAGAAGAAGAGCTTGTCCAAGTGAATCCTGATCCGGAATCAAGAGAGGAAGAACAATTTACTGATCTTCTAACTCGCCAGAAGGCATTCGGATACACATATGAGGATATCCAAAAATATCTCATTCCTGTTATTAAAGAAGGCAAAGACCCCCTTGGTTCAATGGGGAATGACGCGCCGCTTGCTGTACTTTCCGATCGCGCGCAATCACTGTTTAACTACTTTAAGCAGCTGTTTGCACAAGTAACGAACCCGCCAATCGACGCGATTCGTGAGCAGCTTGTCACTTCAACGATGACATGGCTCGGTGCGGAAGGCGATCTTCTTCACCCAAGTGAACGAAACGTTCGCCGGATTAAACTGTATACACCTGTTTTATCCAATGAACAGTTTTACGCATTGAAAACGATTGTTCATCCTGATTTAAAAAGCCAAAAAATCGATGTGCTGTTTTCAGAGGATCTTGAACGCGGATTAAAGGACATGTTCACACAGGCAGAGAAAGCCATCAGTCAAGGCGTAAGCCTGTTAATTTTATCAGACAAAAAGATGAATGAGAGCTTGACACCAATTCCGCCGCTTCTGGCAGTAAGCGCGCTGCATCAGCACTTAATCCGCAAAGGGCTGCGTACGAAAGTCAGCATTATTGTGGAGTCGGGAGAAGCACGTGAAGTGCATCACTTTGCAGCATTAATCGGTTATGGAGCAGATGCGATTAACCCTTATCTCGCTTATGCGACCTACAAGCAGGAAATTGATGAAGGCCGTTTGGATATCAGCTATGAAGAAGCGGTCAGCAAATATGGAAAAAGCATTACTGAAGGCGTTGTAAAAGTCATGTCCAAAATGGGGATTTCAACCGTACAAAGCTACAGAGGCGCCCAAATTTTTGAAGCGGTAGGAATCAGCCGTGATGTGATCGACCGCTATTTCACAGGTACTGCATCACAGCTCGGCGGCATCGATATACAAACAATTGCAGAAGAGGCGCAGCGCCGTCACCGGGAAGCGTATCAGGATGACTACAGCAAAACGCTTGAACCGGGAAGCGACTTCCAATGGAGAAATGGCGGAGAGCATCATGCGTTTAACCCGAAAACGATTCATACCTTGCAATGGGCTTGCCGCAGAAATGATTACAATCTGTTTAAACAGTATACAAAAGCGGCAGATGAAGAACGCATCGGATTTTTGCGGAACTTGTTCGCATTTGATGGAAACCGCAAGCCTTTGAAGCTGGAAGAGGTTGAATCCGCTGAATCAATTGTCAAACGCTTTAAAACGGGTGCGATGTCATTTGGGTCCTTGAGTAAGGAAGCACACGAAGCTTTAGCCATCGCAATGAACCGTCTTGGAGGAAAAAGCAACAGCGGTGAAGGCGGAGAAGATCCAAAACGTTTTGTTCCAGATGTGAACGGCGATGATAGAAGAAGTGCGATCAAACAAATTGCATCAGGACGTTTCGGTGTCAAAAGCCATTACCTTGTCAATGCTGAAGAGCTGCAGATTAAAATGGCTCAAGGCGCTAAGCCGGGTGAAGGCGGGCAGCTGCCTGGCAACAAAGTATATCCATGGGTTGCCGATGTCCGAGGATCAACACCAGGTGTCGGTTTAATCTCACCTCCTCCTCACCATGACATTTATTCAATTGAGGATTTAGCCCAGCTGATCCACGATTTGAAAAATGCCAACCGTGACGCAAGAATCAGCGTAAAGCTGGTGTCAAAAGCAGGCGTAGGCACAATTGCTGCAGGTGTTGCCAAAGCGACTGCAGATGTCATTGTGATCAGCGGCTACGATGGAGGTACAGGCGCTTCTCCGAAAACCAGTATTAAACATACAGGGCTGCCATGGGAGCTTGGTCTTGCAGAAGCGCATCAAACATTAATGCTGAACGGTCTTCGTGACCGTGTTGTGTTAGAAACGGATGGAAAGCTCATGACGGGTCGCGACGTTGTAATGGCTGCATTGCTCGGTGCAGAAGAATTTGGTTTCGCAACGGCTCCGTTAGTTGTACTCGGCTGTGTCATGATGCGTGCCTGCCATTTGGATACATGCCCTGTCGGTGTAGCCACACAAAACCCAGAGCTTCGCAAAAAGTTCATGGGGGATCCTGACCATATTGTGAACTATATGCTGTTCATTGCTGAAGAGGTTCGTGAGTACATGGCCGCGTTAGGCTTCAAGACATTTGATGAAATGATCGGCCGTACCGATGTACTTCATGTAAGTGAACGGGCGAAGGGGCACTGGAAAGCAAGCCAGCTAGATTTGTCTACACTTCTTTATCAGCCTGAAGGCGTACGGACGTTCCAATCACCGCAAAATCATAAAATTGATCAATCGCTTGATATCACAACGATTCTCCCGGCTGTACAAGAAGCCATCGAATCTGGAAAAGAAGCTGATATATCGATTGAAATCAATAATACAAATCGTGTAGCCGGAACGATAACCGGCAGTGAAATCTCTAAGCGCTACGGAGAAGAAGGGCTTCCTGAAGATACGATCAAGCTGCACTTTACCGGATCTGCCGGCCAAAGCTTTGGAGCTTTCGTTCCTAAAGGAATGACGCTTTATTTGGATGGAGACTCAAATGATTACGTCGGAAAAGGGCTTTCTGGCGGAAAAATCATCGTCAAGTCACCAGAAGAATTCAACTCTGCTTCGGATGACAATGTCATTATCGGCAACGTTGCTTTTTACGGGGCCACAAGCGGAGAAGCATATATTAACGGACGTGCTGGTGAACGCTTTGCCGTTCGGAACAGCGGTGTGAACGTAGTTGTAGAAGGCATCGGCGACCACGGCTGTGAATACATGACTGGCGGCAGCGTTGTCGTTCTCGGTGATGTAGGTAAAAACTTTGCGGCAGGTATGTCCGGCGGAATCGCTTATGTATTGGCTGAAGATGCCAAAGCCTTTAAACGCAAATGCAACCTTGAGATGATTTTATTTGAATCATTAGAGGATGAGAAAGAAATCCAGCAAATCAAAGCAATGCTTAAAAGACATGCTGCGTATACAAACAGCCAAAAAGCACAAGATCTGCTTGCTCAATGGGAAGACAGCGTAAAAAAATTCGTTAAAGTCATTCCGAAAAACTATAAACAAATGCTTGCGAGCATCGAAGAGCAAAAAGCTGCAGGTTTATCAGAAGAAGAAGCCATCATGTTCGCTTTTGAGGCCAACACGAAGCCAAAGCAGAATACAGCAGCTGGACAAAAACAAGCGGTAGTACAGTAAGGAAGGGGAGAGGAACATGGGGAAACCAACTGGATTTATGGAGATCAAACGAGAAAAACCTGCTGAGCGGGACCCTCTCACTCGCTTAAAGGATTGGAAAGAATATTCCGCTCCTTTTTCAGAAGAAGCATCGAAACGGCAGGGGGCGCGGTGTATGGATTGCGGTACACCGTTTTGCCAGATCGGTGCGGACATTAACGGATTTACATCCGGCTGTCCGATTTACAACTTAATTCCTGAATGGAATGATCTTGTCTACCGGGGCAGATGGAAAGAAGCGTTGGAACGTCTGTTGAAAACAAACAACTTTCCTGAATTCACAGGGCGGGTATGTCCTGCCCCTTGTGAAGGATCATGCACTTTAGCGATTTCAGACCCGGCTGTTTCAATTAAAAATATCGAGCGAACCATTATCGACAAAGGGTTTGAGAACGGCTGGATTCAACCTAGAATTCCTAAAAAACGAACAGGCAAAAAAGTGGCCATCGTCGGGTCAGGCCCAGCCGGACTGGCGAGTGCTGACCAACTGAATCAAGCGGGGCATTCCGTCACTGTTTTTGAACGAGCAGACAGAGCGGGCGGTCTTTTAACATACGGCATTCCAAACATGAAGCTTGAGAAGGGCATTGTAGAACGCCGAATTAAATTACTGACGCAAGAAGGAATTGATTTTGTCACGAACACAGAAATCGGTGTTGACATTACAGCGGATGAGCTAAAGGAGCAATTTGATGCTGTGATCCTGTGCACAGGCGCTCAAAAGCAGCGAGACCTCTTAATTGAAGGGCGCGACTCAAAAGGAGTCCATTACGCGATGGATTACCTGACGCTCGCAACGAAAAGCTATTTAGATTCTAATTTTAAAGACAAGCAATTCATTGATGCCAAAGGGAAAGATGTCATCGTAATCGGAGGCGGAGATACAGGAGCTGACTGTGTGGCTACTGCTCTGCGGCAAAAAGCCAAAAGCGTGCATCAATTCGGCAAACACCCAAAACTTCCGCCAGCCCGCACGAATGACAATATGTGGCCTGAACAGCCGCACGTCTTTACGCTTGAATATGCGTATGAAGAAGCGGAAGCAAAATTCGGAAGAGATCCGAGGGAATACTCCATTCAAACGAAAAAAATGGTCGCGGATAAAAACGGCCAGCTGAAGGAGCTCCATACCATCCAAATGGAAAAAGTGAAAAATGAGCATGGAAAATACGAGTTCCGCGAGCTGCCAGGAACTGAAAAAGTATGGCCTGCTCAGCTTGTCTTTATCGCTATCGGCTTTGAAGGCACAGAACAGCCGCTGTTGAAACAGTTCGGTGTGGATTCTGTAAACAACAAAATCAGTGCAACATATGGGGATTATCAAACAAATATCGATGGCGTATTCGCCGCAGGGGATGCAAGAAGAGGCCAAAGCTTAATCGTATGGGCGATTAATGAAGGCCGTGAAGTAGCGCGCGAAGTGGATCGGTATTTGATGGGGAGTTCAGTTCTTCCGTAAATAGAGGGGATTATCATATAAAAAAAGAAACCGGTCTGGTTGCCAGCCGGTTTCTTTTTTTATTCCATTACGATCCCAATGTTTCCAAACTGCCTGCCTTCCTGCATTCTTTTATATGCATCACATGCTTTTTCTAAAGGATAGGTGCGGTCGATTACAGGTCTCAGCTTATGTTTTTCAATGAAAGTGAGCATATCGTGAAATTCCTCACCGCTTCCCATCGAGGTTCCCAAAACATTGATCTGCGGAAAGAATAGAGAACGCACCGGAAAACTGAGGTCGTCCCCTGAGCTTGCCCCAAAGCTGACAATGCGGCCATTCGGCTTTACATGACGGAAGTATTCCGAAAAGAGGGCAGGGCCTATGCTGTCAAGAACAACATCAGCCTTTTTTTCCTGCATCTGTTCATCCCAATTGCTGTAACTGTCAAATGCGTAATCAGCACCTAATTGCAGCGCCCTTTTTCTTTTCTCCTCACTGCGGGAGGTCACGCTTACTGTTGCCCCAATCGCCTTCGCCATCAATAAAGCGTAGGTTGCAACTCCGCTTCCGATGCCGGGTATCAATAGATGCTCGTCTTTTTTCAATTGTCCCTTCGTAAACAGGGCCCGATATGCAGTTAAAGCGGATAAAGGTAAAACGCCCGCTTCTTCCCAAGATAAATAAGGAGGTTTTTTAATTGCATTTTGTGAAGGAATGATCACATATTCAGCAAGTGTTCCGTCAGAAGGACCTCCCAGAATCTCAGGTACAGGTGGAACATTCTCTGTCAATTCCCAGTTTAATGTCGGGAAAATGATGACTTCTGTTTCAACAGTAACATTTTTCACGCCTTCACCAATCTCTTCAATGAGACCGGCGCCGTCAGAACCGAGTATCACGTGAGGATTTTGTTCAGATTTGTTTTTCATGAGAAACAGGTCACGATGATTCAGACCCGCGGATTTTAATTTTACCTTTACCTCTCCGTATCCAGGCTTTGTTGATGGAACGTCCTGAACTGATAACCCCAGAAGACCGGCTTTTCCGTTGTGAATTACAGCTTTCATGCTGTCTGCCTCCTCATTGAATTGTATTTTCATATCTTTACATATTTTACATAGCGGTTTTCTTCGAGTAAAATGAACAAATATGATAGCCAATATCACTTTTCATCATAGCAAGCAGGTGAGAGCGCGTGGAAAGCGGAGATTTAAAGATTTTTCAGGCTGTTGCTCGCGAAGGAAGCATAACGAAAGCAGCCCAAATGCTGAATTATGTTCAGTCGAATGTGACAGCCAGAGTGCATAACCTTGAGGAAGATTTGAATATCAGGCTTTTTCATCGAACGAATCGGGGAATGAAGCTGACTGCTGCAGGAGAAAATCTTTTACAATATGCAGATCAAGTATTATCGCTGTTAGACCAAGCTGAAAAATCGACCCGAATGAGCAGGCAACCAAAAGGGCCTTTGCGGATCGGATCACTGGAAACGACGGCGGTAACGCATCTGCCTGAGCATGCAGCATCCTTCCTCAGGCGTTTTCCTGAAGTGGATTTATCGGTGAACACAGCTGATACGCATCATCTGATTCAACAGGTTCTTGATCATAAAGCTGATGGCGCTTTTGTATATGGACCGGTTGAACACACTGCTGTCAGACAAATCCATGTTTCCCATGATGAATTAGTTTTGATTTCATCACGAGAAGGGTCGGCCGAGGATATGCTTCAGCAGCCGATGCTCTTTTTTGGAGCAGGCTGTTCTCATCGTGACAGGGTCAAAAGATTACTGGAGGAAGCAGGCATACCCAACCAAAAAATCATAGAGTTTGGCACATTGGAGGCGATTATAAAAGGAGTTTCCGCCGGGATGGGTACGGCGCTGCTCCCAAGGTCCGCTATTGACTGCTCCGAGCATCGTATGAATGTATGGGTTCATCAGCTGCCGGCGGCATATCAAGACGTAGAGATCGTATTTATATACAGGAAAGACTTTTTTATTACGAGTGCGTTCCAGACATTTCTTGATGAGATACACGAAATGAAAAGATGAAGATAGACGTGTTAGATTTCTTGTCTGATACACTGCATTGGCAGAATAAAACAGTTTATCAGTTTTTATTTTAAAGATGGGCATAAAAAAACTGTACTCATTTGAAGAGAGTACAGTTTTTTCTTTTTATTTGCGTTTTAAATTAATGCCGATCGCTGCGCCATTTCTGCTTGAATCAGCTACGCCTTTAAAGGTGCCGTTTTCATGGTCGATCGATATGCTTTGCACGTTTCCGATTTCCACCGGACTTGTGCCAAATTTGTGGCCCATGCCGTTCAGCTTGCTGAGGACATCTTTAGGAACTCCGTCTTCGTAACGGTAAGAGCTCATGCTGTTTGTGTAAATTCTCGGCTCTTCAACAGCCGCTTTTAATTCCATACCATATTCTATATGGTAGAGAATGGTTTGCAAAACGGATGAAATAATTGTGGCCCCGCCAGGAGATCCAACAGTGAGGACAGGCTTGTCATCCTTAAATAAAATCGTCGGGGTCATGCTGCTTAAAGGCCGTTTGTTTGGCTGTACTTCGTTAGCTCCGCCTGGTACCGCATCAAAATCCGTTAATTCATTGTTTAAAATAACACCGTAATCAGGGACCATAATACCCGTTCCGAATAGCTGTTCAATTGTTGTTGTATAGGAAACAACATTTCCCCATCGATCAGCAACTGTAAAATGGGTTGTTTGGCCTTCTACTTTATCTTTCGGCTGTTCGACTTGTTTATAGTTTGCTGATCCTTCTTGGTATTTCCAAGGATCACCGGCTTTCGGTTTTTTATTCACTTGATCTAGGTTGATTAATTGCTGGCGTTCTTTAATATAATCGGGGTGAAGCAGGCCTTTGAGAGGAACATTTACAAATTCGGGATCACCAGCGTATGACGCACGGTCGGCATAAGACAAATGCATCGTTTCGGCAAGCAGCTGATATTTCTCCCATGAGCGGACATCGTATTGTGAAAGGTTAAAATCATCAAGTATTTTCAGCATTTGCAATAAGAAAATACCACCGGAGCTTGGAGGAGGAGTAGTGGCGATTTGATAGCCTTGATAGTCTCCCCAAATCGGTTCATCAATTGTAATGTCGTAATTTTCTAAATCTTCTTTTGTCATTGACCCGCCAAAATCCTGGACAGTGTCAGAAAGCGCCTTGGCGAATTTTCCTTTATAAAAAGCGTCAGTGCCTTTGGAGCGAATCAGTTTAAACGTTTTGGCCAAATCTTTTTGAATAAGGGTATCGCCTTCTTTCAGCGGCTCGCCATTTGGCAAAAATACATCTTTTGCTGCTGTCTGTGACAGTTTTTCCTGGTAATTAGAAATGGCATCTGCCAACACTGAATCAATCGGGAAGCCTTTGTCAGCGAGTTTAATAGAAGGGGTAATTAATTGCTTCATTGAACGGGTTCCCCATTTATCCAAGGCTTCTTCCAGCCCTTTCAGCGTGCCTGGAACACCAACGGCAGTACCTTTTGTCACACGTTCAGAGAAAGGAATGGCTTTGCCGTTTTCATCCAAAAACATGTCAGGGGTTGCGCCTGCTGGAGCACGCTCACGGCTGTCGATTATCGTTGTATCCTTCGTTTTTCCGTCATACACCATCATAAAACCGCCGCCGCCAATGCCTGACATCATCGGCTCCGTTACATTGAGTGCGAATTGAATAGCGACCGCTGCATCAATGGCATTTCCACCTTTTTTCAGCACATTAGCACCAATTTCTGAAGCGAGAGGATGTGCGGTCGCAACCATGCCGTCTTTTCCGACATCTACTTGTTTGTACTCATCGTAGCTTTTGGGCGGTTTTTTAGCTTCCGCTTGAAAAGGGACACTTCCAGCGACTAACAGAACACTAAGCAGAGCTGTTAAACAGACGTTCCACGTTCTTTTCATGTTCTCCCTCCTATATGAAGCTGTATTGTTACAATCTTAGCGTAAAAAAATTACAGCGTTTTCACAAGTGACAAATGGTATATTATCTAGTACATAAAGCCGTTTTTCTGTGCAAAATTGATTATATTGATATGAGCCATGTGCTATATTAGAATCAGCATACGGATGAAGAAGGGACTGCTATATGTATTTAACGATTGAAGAAACAGCAGAATATACAAATCTTTCAGAGGATTATATTAAAAGCTTGGTGCTCGAAGGAAAAATCAGGGCCGTTCATGACGGGGAGCAATTTTTGATTTATAAGGAGCAGTTCAAAACGCATCTCGAACAGCTGGAGAATTACAAAGCACTTGTGCAGGAAATATTAAATGAACCAATCCCGGAAGATATTGATGTAAAGGATGAAGATTAGGACACAATTTGAAATTGTGTCTTTTTTTTGTATGTTTTTGCAGAAACGCTGAAAAATCAGGAACGTCAGATTTCGTTTTAAGAGGCTTTTTGATCATAACTAGGGGGATAAGTATCTGAGAGATTAAAAGCTTTATAAGAGGATCTAAAGGCCATTTAAAAGGAAGGAGGTTTACAGAAGCTTACTCACACGCTTATGTAACACTATGTATATTATGTTACATAAATACCGTCACGCTTTGACATTCAAGGTTTTTCAGGTATAATAGTAACATAAGCCTCAAAACGTTACATAACGGTTTTTAAGGAGTTTTTTGATGCATATTGTACAGCCGATTCGCAGTCTAGAGAAAATCCAAGAAGTCAAACAGTATTTGCTTAACAAAAACAAGCGGGATTATTTTCTGTTTATTTTCGGCATCAACAGCGCGCTCCGCATTTCTGATATTCTGCCGCTGCAAGTGAAGGACGTTAAACATAAAGATCATTTATGGGCGACTGAAAGCAAAACAAAAAAGAAAAGAAAGATTCTTATTTTAGAGTCACTGAAACAGGAAATATACGAGTATACGAAAGATATGAAGGAAAATGAATATCTTTTTAAATCTGTGCGGACCAGAAAGCCGATTTCCCGCATTCAGGCCTACAGAATTTTAAGAGAGGCAGCTGCGGCGTGTGGACTTGAGGAGATAGGGACACATACACTCCGGAAAACGTTTGGCTATCATTTTTATCAGCGGACAAAAGACATCGCCGAGCTGCAGAGAATACTGAATCATTCATCACCCTCAATTACAATGCGGTATATCGGTATTGATGAAGATACGACAAGAGCCGCGTATAAGGTTTTTGGAGGGCTTTAATACAAATCGCTTGAAAATATTGATTATCAGAGCTACTATATAAATACCAAAAGCTCTAGTAGCACAGCGGATAGTGCAGCAGTTTCCTAAACTGCAGGTCGGGAGTTCGAATCTCTCCTAGAGCGTTATATTCACAGAAAGACAACAGACACTTTTCGCCTGTTGTCTTTTTTTATGACAAATAAAAAACGCCCGCTTATGCAGGGCGTTTTTCTTATATAACTGCGTCAAATTGATTAACTTTCCACTTTTTATTTTCTTTCACATATGTCACTTTCCGTTTTGCAGAAGGGGATCCGTCTAATGTAGGAACGGTAAATTCGTAAGTGATTGTGCCGCCTTTTTTAGAGATCAGTTTAGCGGTTGCTTTTTTCCAATTTAAAAGGTTGTCTCCGTCACCGATCGGAACAGCGAGTTTTCCTTTTGAAACAGTGAAATGATAATCTTTAAAGCCTTTTTCGATTGCTGTTTTTGTGAAAATAGGAGTTAGGTAATTCACCGCTTTTGCTTTAGTGCCTAGATCACTGCACATGTATACATATTGAAGATTTTGATACTCAAATGTGCCTGACGGGCAAACTGCTTTTTTCACCTTTGGATTGTGGCCGCTCATTGTATTCCAAAAATGTTCTCTTGCGGATAACGCCAGCTGCAGTGCTTGTTTTTGTGATAAATCGCCTGATGTATTTTTCGCAAATGCATTTGTGCTTAATGACAGAATAAGTGCAACGGTTGTTAGAAATAGAAGACATTTTTTCATTATCGCTCTCTCCTTCAAAATCTCTTTCTCTTATGTTACAAATGTTACAATAATTACGGTCAGATTACAATAGTTTTGCATAAATTATTTTTTATTCTTTTACTCGCAAAAAATACACCATTACATG
>NZ_CP026521.1:2346244-2350548 GCF_002953915.1 Bacillus sp. MBGLi79 | reverse complement strand
TTACATGCTAGCTTATTCTTCATAAGATAAAAAGATGTGTAAAATGAGAAGAATCGGGAAGGGTTTCATATATACAGTGATGAATAATAACATGTTGCATCTCCTGTTTTTGTCAAAAAATGAGGGCATGTTCAAAACGAATTCAAATAAAGGAGTCCTTCAATATGGAAACATCACAAGAACCTCATGTAACTCAAGAGAAAAGCAAACCATCAGTCTGGCGGTCTATGTCACTCTTTTTGGTGCCTCTTTTGCTGAGCAATGTGCTGCAATCAGTCGGCCAGCTTGTCGGGATGATGGCTGTAGGCAGATGGCTCGGTGTTGACGCAGTGGCAGCTGTATCATCCTTTTTCCCGTTATTTTTTCTTTTAATCTCATTTACGATTGGGATTGGTTCAGGAAGCTCGATTCTGATCGGACAAGCCTATGGGGCGAAAAATGAAGAACGGCTAAAGGCTGTTGTCGGGACGACGCTCACGTTTACATTTTTATTAGGCGTTGTGTTAGCCGTCATCGGCAGTATATTCACCCTGGATATCCTTCGTTTAATGGGCACGCCTGAAAATGTCATTCATGTCAGCGCTAACTATGCACGTATTTTATTTTACGCTATGCCGTTTATGTTTTTATATTTTGCATATACTACCTTTTTGCGGGGAACAGGAGATTCCAAGACACCGTTTTATACACTGATTGTGAGTACGGTTATCAACATCTCCCTTTTGCCTGTCTTAATCCTTGGCATGTTTGGTCTTCCCAAACTGGGCATATACGGCTCGGCATATGCTACTGTCATTTCCACGATTGCGACTTTTCTCGTGTTAATGGTGTATTTACGAAAACGAAAACACCCGCTGCAATTTGATAAAACAGTGCGGCGTTATTTGAAAATGGATAAGGAACTGCTGGCTCTCCTGCTGCGTCTTGGGATTCCAGCAAGCATTAATATGATTCTTGTCTCATTATCAGAGATAGCGGTTATTTCATTCGTCAATCATTACGGCTCTAATGCAACAGCTGCATACGGAGTGGTCAACCAGGTGGCCAGCTATGTACAGATGCCGGCCGTCAGCCTTGGTATCGCGGTTTCTATTTTCGCTGCGCAATCGATTGGTGCCAACGAATTTGACCGCTTAAAGCAGGTCATTCGCGTGGGAATTTGGCTGAATTATATCATTGGCGGCGTACTGATCATTTTGATCTATGTTTTTTCACATCAGATTTTAGCGTTATTTTTAACCGAGCAAGAGACGCTTTACATTGCGCACCGTCTCTTGATGATTACATTGTGGAGCTATTTGCTGTTTGGAAATGCCCAAATTATTTCTGCAACGATGCGGGCAAGCGGAACGGTTTTATGGCCGACCGTAATCAGTATATTTTCGATCTGGGGAGTTGAGGTGCCTGTCGCCTTCGTCCTTTCTCACTACACAAAGCTTGAAATACTCGGCGTCTGGGTTGGCTATCCAGCTGCGTTTGCCGTCAGCCTGCTGTTGATTTATGGGTATTATCAATTCGTGTGGAAAAAGAAACAGATCACACGTCTCATCCAATAGTCTCCCGAATCACACCGTTCATGAGTTTGAACGGTGTTTTTTATTTGATAGGGGGGAACATAAAATGGAGGAAATATGGCACAGTACATTGAATTCTTATACTAGCAATGAATCAAGGAGAGGTTGAGTATACATGGCAAACTTTATTGAAAACATCACGTATTTGGGAACGCCGGCCATCAAAGCGGGCAACGAACATCTAGAAATGATTGTTGTCCCCGAGTGGGGGAGCAACGTCATTTCACTCGTGGACAAAACAACAAAAGTCCAGCTTTTGCGTGAACCGGAAACAGCAGAAAGTTTTCACGATACACCAACATTGTATGGCATTCCAATCCTGTTTCCGCCTAACCGCATAAGTGACGGTACATTCAGTTTCCGGGGCAGAACGTATCATTTTGATATCAACGAGAAGGATAAACACAACCATCTTCACGGGTTTCTTTACCATGAAAAGTGGAATGTCGTGACCACGAAGCAAACTGATGAAGAAGTGATTGTTGAAACAGAAATTGATCTTTCTGAGCTCCCACATGTGCATAAGCAAATTCCTCATCATGCCGTCGTTCGGATGACATACACGATCAAGGGGAATACCCTATTTAAACATGCGACGGTCATGAACAAAGGAAAGGAAGCGTTTCCTTGGGGAATTGGTTATCATACTACATTTGTATTTCCGGCAGAAAGCTCGTTATTCTCCCTGACAGCAGATCAGCAATGGGAATTAGATGAACGCTTGCTGCCGACCGGGAAGCTGATGGATGTACCGTATAAAGAAGCTTTGCATGAAGGAATGGATTTGCGCCACAAGCAGCTGGATGATGTCTTTTTATCTTCTTATCAGAAGAGAGGCGGAGAAAATCAGGCAGTCATTTATCATCAGCATGCACATATAAGCATTATTTATAAGGCGGATGCACAGTTTAAACAATGGGTTGTATACAATGCGGACGGAAAACAAGGGTATTTATGCCCTGAGCCTTACACATGGGTGACAAACGCCGTGAACCTTGATTTACCTTCATCACTCACCGGTTTACAAGTGCTGGAGCCGGGAGAAGAAACGACAGCCGAAAGCAGTATCACCATTGAACTGAATCATCAATAGCCAATGATGAAGCGCAGAGAGGCGGGGTAATTAATGAAAAAAAGCATAAAGCTTTATGTTGCTGTTTTACTGCTTTTCGTCGTTGCTTCGGTACCTTATATGCATCAGGATGCGCTTGCCGCTGAAAAACAAGGTGCACTTTCCGGGCAGATCGATAAAATTTTATCTGATCATCCTGCACTCGAAGGCGCAATGGCCGGCATCACCGTTCGCTCTGCGGAAACAGGTGCTGTTCTATATGAACATTCAGGAGACACCCGAATGAGGCCCGCCTCTTCTCTAAAGCTTTTGACAGCGGCTGCGGCACTTTCTGTCCTTGGCGAGAACTATTCTTTTACAACCGAGGTCCGGACGGACGGCGCACTAAAAGGGAAAAAGCTGAATGGTAACCTTTATTTGAAAGGGAAGGGAGATCCGACACTTTTACCATCTGATTTTGACAAAATGGCTGAGAAATTAAAAGAATCCGGCGTAAAAGTAATTAAAGGCAATCTGATCGGTGATGATACGTGGTATGATGACATGCGATTATCACCTGATATGCCTTGGAGCGATGAATACACATATTACGGTGCGCCAATCTCCGCTCTAACAGCGTCTCCGAATGAAGACTATGATGCAGGCACTGTGATTGTTGAGGTCACCCCAAATAAAAAAGAAGGAGAAAAGCCTGCTGTTTCTGTCTCTCCGAAAACCGATTATATAACGATTAAGAATGATGCCGAAACGACAGGGGCCGGTTCAAAGAAAGACCTCACGATCGAAAGAGAGCATGGAACAAACACGATTACAATTGAAGGGAGCGTGCCGGTTGACGCAAACAAGACAAAGGAATGGATTTCTGTCTGGGAGCCTGCCGGATATGCCTTAGATTTATTTAAGCAAGCACTTAAAAAACAAGGGATTACTGTGAAAGGGGACGTCAAAACGGGTGCAGCACCTGGTTCTTCAGACGTGCTGCTCGCTCATCGCTCAATGCCTTTATCGAAACTCTTTGTGCCGTTCATGAAATTAAGTAATAACGGACATGCCGAAGTACTCGTAAAAGAGATGGGGAAAGTGAAAAAAGGAGAGGGAAGCTGGGAGAAGGGGCTCGAAGTATTAAATAGTACGCTTCCGGAATTTGGTGTTGATTCCAAATCACTCATCTTAAGGGATGGATCAGGAATCTCACATATTGATGCTGTATCCTCAGATCAACTCTCACAGCTGTTATACGAGATTCAAGATCAGAGTTGGTTCTCGGCCTATCTAAATTCTTTACCTGTTGCAGGCAATCCTGACAGAATGGTAGGCGGAACGCTGAGAAACCGCCTGAAAGATACTCCTGCACAAGGAAAAGTAAGAGCAAAAACCGGATCGCTAAGTACGGTCAGCTCTCTATCCGGTTACGCAGAAACAAAGAGCGGAAAAAAGCTTGTTTTCTCTATTCTGCTAAACGGATTGATTGATGAAGAGGATGGAAAAGATATTGAGGATCAAATTGCTGTCGTTTTAGCAAATCAATAATAGTATCAGGCCTGTTTTCCAAATGAAAACAGGTTTTTTTCTGTCTGTAACAACGCCCTGTCGAACCTTAGAAAAAATTATCACAAAAGCAAATTAGTTTGATCAATAAATAGTGTGTAAGACCTTAC
>NZ_CP026521.1:2344570-2346144 GCF_002953915.1 Bacillus sp. MBGLi79 | reverse complement strand
CCGTTAATATAGTGCATATATGGATTATACAGGCATATAATTTCTTTTATTGTCATTTTTCTGCTTTTTTCTACTTTTTTATCCTCTTATTAAGAGAACTGGAGGGAATCCATTGAACGTACATACTTATTCTTTAACCCATGCCCAAAGGAGAGTGTGGTTTACCGAACTGCTGGAGCCAGGTACTAGCATTTGCAATCTCACCGCCTGCGTGAAATTCAGGGGCGATATTGATCTTGAGGCCCTAGAGGAAGCACTGAATCATTCCGTCGCCCGCAACGACGCCATTAGGTTTCAGCTGCTAGAAGGAGAAGAGCCTGAACCGCGGCTGTACCTTACTGAATATAAATACGCTTCACTTGAAATAATAGATTTTTCAAATGTTGAAATGATAGAAATGGAGCAATGGATACAAGATCAAGCGAGAATCCCATTTAAACTGTTCAACTCACCTCTTTATCAATTTTACCTCCTCAGAATTGACTCTCATGAAGTTTGGCTGTTCGCGAAATTCCATCACATCATCATGGATGGAATCTCTTTAAATGTGATGGGAAATCAAATTATAGATCTTTATCAAAAAATAAAGAAGAAAGGTCCTTTACCTGATCAGCCGGAGCCTTCTTACTTGAGCTATATTGAAAAAGAGAGTCAATATCTACAATCTTCACGTTTTGCAAAGGACCGTTTATTTTGGACGCAAACCTTTCAGCGCCCGTTGGAATCTCACTCGTTAGCCGGCCAGACGTCCTTACAAAAACAGAGCACAGCCGCATCCAGAGACACCATTATTCTTTCACCTGATCTAGAGCAAACGATTCGAATCTTCTGTAAAGAACACAAGATCAATATCATTTCCTTATTTATGGCTTCATTTTACATATGTATCAGCCGAATCACTTCTAAAAAAGATCTTGCCATTGGCACCTATTATGGCAACAGAGGGTCAAAGGCTGAAAAAGAAATGCTCGGCATGTTCGTCAGTTCTCTTCCAATCAGAATAACGGTTGATCCTGGCACAGATTTTCTTTCCTTTGTCCGCAGAATAGGCAGGGAACAGCTTTCCGTTATGCGTCATCAACGGTTTCCTTATAATTTGCTTGTGAATGAATTAAGAAATGAACAGAAGGATTTACACAACCTTATCGGTATATCTATGCAGTATCAGCCACTTCAGTGGCACAATGCAGATGGTTTTGACTATGAAACAGCGCTGTATTTCAGCGGATACACCGCGAATGAGCTTTCTGTTCAGATACAGGAACGTGTAGACACCGGAACCATACAATTAAATTTCGACTATCAAAATACCTTGTTTTCTCTTGAGGATATTAAACGTATTCAACACCATCTGCTTACCTTACTGGAAAGCGCCCTTCAACAACCGTACAGCTTTATAAGAGAATTAGATATGACGAATACAAGAGAAAAGCAAAAATTGTTGTATGAGTATAACAAGACAAAAGCTGTTTCGCCTGAAGCCCCAACTTTGCACGGTCTGTTTGAACGACAGGCGGCTTTCACACCGGAACGGACAGCCATTCGATTTTCAGGCGGTTCGCTGACGTATGCTG
>NZ_CP026521.1:2331275-2344470 GCF_002953915.1 Bacillus sp. MBGLi79 | reverse complement strand
TGGCTGAAGCAGCTCGAGGGCGAGCTGCCGGTGCTGGATCTCCCGGCTGATCAACCCCGCCCGCCGGTGCGAAGCTTTGCGGGTGACAAGGTCTCATTTACGCTTGATCAAGAGGCCGCATCAGGGCTTCACAAGCTGGCACGGGAGAACGGAAGCACACTGTACATGGTGCTCCTTGCGGCCTACACAGCGTTATTGTCACGCTTAAGCGGACAGGAAGATATCATCGTCGGCTCGCCAATTGCCGGACGTCCGCACAAGGATCTGGAGCCGATACTCGGCATGTTTGTGAACACGCTGGCGCTGCGGGCACGCCCGGAGGGCGGGAAGCCGTTTGTACAGTATTTGCAGGAAGTGCGCGACATTGCATTGGAAGCCTATGAGCATCAGGATTATCCGTTCGAAGAGCTTGTCGATAAGCTTGAATTGACAAGGGATATGAGCCGGAATCCAGTATTTGATGCGATGTTTATCCTTCAAAATATGGAAAAGCAGGAGATGGATCTGGAAGAGATAACAGTCCGTCCTGCCACATTCGCACATCACATTTCTTTATTCGATATCACGTTAATAGCAACCGAAACAGATGAAGCCGTATGCTGCGAATTGGAATTTAGTACAGAAGTGTTCCTGAAAGATACGATTGAACGCTGGGCAGCTCATTTTATCGAATTACTGCATGCGGTCATTTCTAATCCTGAAACAAGGCTTTCACAAATAAATATAATTAGTGAAAAAGAAAAACAAAAAATTCTCACTACATTTAACAAAACTCAAGTTGAATTTGCTCAAAGTGATGTTCCTTTTCATCGCATATTTGAGGCGAAAGCTGAAGAAATTCCAGAACATATAGCTGTTATTGATAACGAAACAGAGATTAGCTATCGGCTTCTAAATGAAAGAGCCAATTGTCTGGCACGAACATTGCAAAACAGAAAAGGTCCGAAGCCAACTGTGGCAGTTTTAGCCAAGCGGTCCATTGATGCAATTGTTGGCGTGCTGGCAGTGATGAAAGCTGGCGGAGTGTATATCCCAATCGATTCACACTATCCAAAAGCTCGTATTGAATACATTCTTCGTGATAGCGGGGCAGATATTCTTCTTTTACAGAGAGAGTTGGAGCATTTGATTTCGAACTCGCCTGAATCTGAGATGTCTCACATCTGCCTTGACGATGAGAGCTCTTATGAAGAAAGTAACTGCAACCTTAACTTATCTCCTGCTCCTGAAGAGGCGGTATATATCATTTATACGTCAGGAACGACGGGTGCGCCTAAAGGTGTGATTGTCACCCATCAGAACTTTACTCATGCTGCTCTTGCTTGGCGTCAAATTTATGAGCTTGATCGGAAGCCTGTCAGACTGCTTCAAATCGCGAGCTTTTCATTCGATGTCTTTTCAGGAGATTTGGCGAGATCATTGACAAACGGCGGGACGCTAATCATTTGTTCAGATGAAAAGAGGCTGGAGCCTGCTGAATTATATGGAATCATGAGCGCCCGGCGAATTACGATAATGGAGTCAACACCGGCTCTCATTATTCCGGTTATGGAGTATATATACCGTAACAAGCTCAAGCTTCCTGACCTAGATATACTGATTCTTGGTTCCGACATGGTGAAAGCTCAAGATTTCAAAACATTGACAGACCGATTTGGTCAAAGCATGCGCATCATCAATAGCTATGGCGTCACAGAGGCAACCATTGATTCGAGCTTTTATGAAACAAGTATGGGTGAAGAGTGTACGGGCGATACCGTACCAATCGGCAGCCCTCTACCGAATGTACGCATGTACGTACTCAGCCAGACTGATCAAATTCAGCCGATCGGTGTTGCCGGCGAGCTATGCATCGGCGGGGCAGGTGTTGCGAAAGGCTATCATCATAAAAATGACTTAACGAAAATGAAATTTACAGAAAATCCATTTGTCTCTGGAGAAAGGCTGTACAGAACCGGCGATCGCGCCTGCTTCCTTCCGAACGGAACGATCCGGCTTCTTGGCCGAATGGATTATCAGGTGAAGATAAATGGATACAGAATTGAAACAGAAGAAATTGAAAGTGTTCTGCTTCAAACGGGGCTTGTCAGAGAAGCTGTTGTTGCCGTTCAGCATGATAAGAATGGACATGCAGGTTTGGCAGCATACATTGTGCCTTCAGATGTCAATACGAATGCTCTCCGTGCTGCTTTAACAAAGGAGCTGCCAGCGTATATGATTCCTGCACATCTGATTCCTTTAGAAAACATGCCGCTGACCCTAAACGGAAAGCTGGACAGAAATGCCTTGCCGGCTCCAAATGACGTGTTGTCTCGTCCATATACCGCACCAGTTGACGACATGCAAAAAACGATGGCGTACATATGGGAAGATGTACTGAGCATGTCACGAGTCGGCATTCACGATTCCTTTTTTGAGCTTGGCGGAGACTCAATTAAAGCATTACAAGTGGCAGCACGGCTGGCAGCTGAAGGCTGGAGCATGACAATACGCGACTTATTCCGTTATTCAACGATTCAGGAACTATGCGGACATATCACACCATTGGCATCTCAAGCGGACCAGGGACCTGTGGAAGGTGAAGCTGAACTCACCCCGATTCAGAGAAGATTTTTCGGACAGGTCCATGCTTTTTACTATCATTACAACCAGTCCGTCATGCTTTTCAGTGACAAAGGATTCAATGCTAACGCGCTTCGTCTAGCGCTGCGTAAAATAACCGAGCATCATGATGCCACTCGCATGGTTTTCCAGCATGACCAAAACGGCCATGTCATTCCGTTTAATCGCGGAATCAATCACAAGAATGATGAACTATTTGGCCTTTATATTTCAGATTGGACAAACGTATCGCTTGAAAGAGCTCATCTTGATGAAAAACTAGCGGCTGAGGAAACCGTCATTCAACGCAAAATGAATGTACAACAAGGACCTCTGCTGCAAGCAGGTTTGTTTAAAACGTCAGAAGGGGATCATCTTTTGATTGCGCTTCATCATCTAGTGATGGATGGTGTTTCTTGGAGGATTCTGCTTGAGGATTTAGCGGCGGCATACCAGCAGGCTTTAGAAAAACAAGAAATCCAATTGCCGCCTAAAACCGATTCTTATTTGTCCTACGCCAATGGTCTTGCCCAAATAGCTGAAAGTAAACAATTGCTTTCAGAAAAAACGTATTGGCAAACGATTTTAGACGCTCACACTGCTTTTCTTCCTAAAGACATAGAAAATGTGCCGGGCAGACTCCAAATGAACAGCGATGTACAAGCGTTTGTGCTATCCGGAGACTGGACTGAAAAATTGCTGTTTGAAACTCAGCAAGCCTATGGCACTGATGTCAACGAACTTTTGCTTACAGCTTTAGGAATGGCGCTTTCTGAATGGACAGGGCATGACCGAATCCTGATTAGCACTGAGGGACACGGTAGAGAAGGGCATGTGCCAAACATTGATATTTCACGGACAGTTGGGTGGTTTACTTCCATTTATCCTATTCTGCTAGACATGGGTATTCCCGAGCCTTTCGAGGATCCGCTCGCATACCGAATTAAGATGACAAAAGATATGCTGAGAAGAGTCCCGAACAAAGGAACTGGTTACGGATTGTTAACACACATAGGAGAACTGCGTCATAAAGAGCCTGAGGTCAGCTTTAATTATCTCGGCCAATTTAGCGAAGAGAAGGAAGCTGAAACGTTTCAATTGTCATATTACCAGCCCCGTTACGAAATAGCGGGTAAGAGAGAACGAGAATATGAGCTGGACATCAATGCTCTCATTACAGACGGACGGCTTCACGTAAAAGCGGTATACACCCAAGTATTCAGCAAACACTCGATTGAGTGCTTTATGGATCGTTTTCACAGGCATCTTATCGAGACGATTGAGCATTGTTCACAGAAAAAAGCACGCGAAAAAACGCTGAGTGATTTCAGCAATAAGGAATTAACGTTGTCTGCATTATCTAGCATCGAAAATTTGGTGAAAGATCTTTAACTTTTGAAAAGGTGTGTGGAATTGATGGCACAATCGGCGCAAATTCAAGATATTTATCCGTTATCGCACATGCAAGAAGGAATGCTGTTTCATTCACTGATGGATTTCAGCTCAAAAGCCTATGTCGAACAGACCTCGTTTACGATCACAGGCAATCTATGTATCGACTCGTTTCAAAAGAGCTTAAACCTTCTTGTCTCAAGGTATGATATTTTCAGAACAATTTTCATTAAAGAAGTACCAGATCTTACAGGGCCGCAGCAGGTAGTCTTGTCAAACCGTGAATTGACAGTATATAGAGAAGATATTTCTCGCCTGGCTGATCAAGACCAGCAGACGCTGATTGATGCTTTTATGACCAAGGATCGGGAAAAAGGATTTGATTTGCAAAAAGATCCATTAATGCGCCTTGCCCTTTTTGATAGAGGCGACAGCCAATATACATGTGTCTGGACACATCACCATATCATCATGGATGGCTGGTGTCTCGGCATTATTCTGAAAGAGTTTTTCAGCATGTATGATTCACTCAAAAATAACTCGCCTGTACAGCTTGGCAGGACGGTGCCGTACAGCCGTTATATTGAATGGCTCGGAGAACAAGACCAAGAAGAGACTGCTGCTTATTGGAGCGGATATTTGAAGGAGTACGGGAATACTGCTTCTATTCCCCGGATAAAGAGCCGCCCAGCGGACAGGGATTACGAAGCCGCTCAGGTTCGCTTTTCTTTAGCGCCGGAAATGGTTGAGAAACTGACTGCGGCCGCCCAAAAATGGGGAGTCACACTAAACACGTTGTTTATGAGTATTTGGGGCGTGCTTCTCCATCGATATAATGCCGCTGATGATGTCGTTTTTGGCTCCGTTATTTCTGGACGTCCGTCAGCGATTGACGGGATTGAATCAATGGTCGGCTTGTTTATTAATACGGTCGCAGTGCGAATTCGATCTGCTGAGGGCATGACGTTTTCTTCGCTGGCCAAATCTGTGCAGGAGGATTTTTTATCATCTGAACAGCACGGGTATTATCCGCTTTATGACATTCAAAACCATAGTCCATTGAAGCAAGGTTTGATCGATCATATTTTTGTTTTTGAAAATTATCCTGTACAGCTTGATCAGGCATTACGCATCGAGAGCGAGAATGAGGAAAATGCGCTGAAGCTGGGTGACATTTCAATGTCTGAGCAAACCAATTACGACTTTAATATCGTGATCGTTCCGGGAGAATCATTTTATATCAAATTCAGCTACAACGCAGCCGTTTATGAACGTGAGGAGATGCTGCGGATACAAGGCCATCTAAAGCAAGCGATTGAATGCATTGTGACACATCCCGATGTTGCCGTCAGTGACATCAATATCGTGCCGCCAGAGGAACAACAGGTTATCCAATTGTTTAATGAAACAGAGCGTCCTTATGTGAACAAAACGATATCCCAATTGTTCGAGGAACAAGCTTACAAAACACCAGAAGCGGCTGCATTGAAAATGGGAGACGAATGCTGGACCTATCGCCAATTAAACGGAAGGGCCAATCAGATTGCGCATGCTCTCATAGAAAAAGGGGTTGGATCTGGAGATATCGTCGCTGTGATGATGAGGCGGTCAATGGAAATGCCAGCAGCTTTACTTGGGATTTGGAAAGCGGGGGGCGCTTATATGCCGCTTGATCCAAATGTTCCGACAGAACGTCTTTCTTTCTTGCTGAAGGACAGTCAAGCGGCTCAAATGCTGATAGAAGAAGACCTTATGACATTTATCCCGCCGCACTATGAAGGAAACATTGTACCGATAGAACAAACAGAAAGCCATCAATCAGCAGCTCCAGATGTGCCGCCTGGTGATCTTGCCTACTTAATTTATACGTCGGGAACGACAGGGCAGCCTAAAGGTGTTCTTGTTGAACATCAAGGCATTGCCAATACATTGCAATGGAGACGGGAAGAGTATGGCATGACCGAACAGGATATATCCCTCCATTTGTTTTCATACGTGTTTGACGGCTGTGTAACGAGTTTATTTACCCCGCTTTTATCCGGTGCTTGCGTATTGCTGACAACGGATGACGAAGCGAAGGATGTGCTAGCCCTTAAGCGAAAAATAGCCTGTTATAAGGTCAATCACATGATCATTGTTCCTTCCCTGTACCGGGTGTTATTGGAAGTGATGACTGCTGAGGATGCAAAAAGTCTTCGTATTGTGACATTTGCTGGTGAAGCGGTCACACCTGACCTGCTTAAAATGAGCGAAAAGATTTGTCCTTCTGCAGAATTGGCAAATGAATACGGGCCGACCGAAAATAGTGTGGCAACTACAATATTGCGTCAACTGAACGAAAAAGAGAGGATCACGATCGGACACCCGATAGCAAACACGAAGGTATTTGTTTTGTACGGAAATCAGATGCAGCCGATCGGCGCGGCGGGCGAACTGTGTATTTCCGGCGCGGGCCTTGCGAGAGGATACTACAAACAGCCGGAGCTGACAGAGAAAGTATTCTACGATCATCCATTCCTTGAAGGGGAGCGCGTATACCGAACAGGTGATGCAGGCCGTTTTTTGCCGGATGGAACGATTGAATATATTGGACGTTTTGATGATCAAGTGAAAATTAGGGGTTACCGCATTGAACTGGGAGAGGTTGAAACGGTTCTTCGACAGATACCAGGTGTAAAGGAAGCAGCCGTACTGGCCCGTGATGTTTCTGCTGGGGAAAAAGAGCTTGTTGCTTATATCGTTCCGGAAAAGGGAAACAGTCTCCCAGATTTGTATCGGCATCTTGTTGGGACATTGCCGTCCTATATGATTCCAGCAAGTATGATCAACATCAGCCGAATGCCATTAACATCCAGCGGAAAGCTTGACCGCTCAGCACTTCCTGAACCTGAAACAAATACGAGCCTCACATATATGGCGCCCCGAACCTTAATCGAAGCTGATCTCGCACGTATTTGGGAAGATGTGCTGAATAAACAGCCAATCGGCATTCGTGATGATTTCTTTCAGTTAGGCGGACAGTCCTTAAAAGCGACCTTACTTGTATCAAGAATACATAAAAAGCTTAATATTGAGCTGCCGATCAGTGAAGTTTTTTCAAATCCGACAATTGAAAGCATGGCTGTCAAATTGATGAGCTTAAAAGAACATGCTTTTACACAGATTGAACCTGCGGATCAAAGAGATGTCTATCCGCTGTCTTTCTCACAAAAACGATTATATGCTCTTCATCAGCTGGCAGATGACAGCACAGGCTATAACATGCCCGCTGTACTTGAATTAAGCGGATACCTCGATCGTCAGCGGCTGAGAAGCGTTCTCACAGAACTTGTGATTCGGCATGAAGCATTGCGGACTGTTTTTGTGATTGATGGAGGAGAACCCGTACAGCATATTTATCCTGAGATGGACTTTGATCTGAAAGAGCTTGAAATGGAATCAGACCAAATGCTTGAATCTGCAATTGAGTCCTTTATCAAACCGTTTGATTTATCGTCCGGCCCGCTTTTTAGAGCATGTCTCGTTTCGATGGGCAATAACCGCGGATTTTTGCTGCTTGATATGCATCATATTATCGCTGACGGTGTCTCGATGAGCACTTTAGTCCAAGAATTTACTGACTTATATTGCGGAAAAGAGCTTCCGGCATTAAGCGTGCATTATAAAGATTTTGCTGTTTGGCAGCAAGAGAAGTATCCTGAAGAATTACACAAAAAACAGGAGGCCTATTGGCTCAATCAGCTAGGGGGGAGTCTTCCTGTATTAGATTTACCGCTTGATCAAACAAGACCGCGTCTCCCCGATTTCAGCGGCGGAACAATCGAAGTCAACATTGATAAAGACACGGCTGATGCGCTGCACTGTGTAATGGCAGAAACGGGAACAACATTGTATATGATTCTTCTGGCTTCCTATTCTATTTTGTTATCTAAGCTAAGCAGACAAGAGGATATTGTTGTCGGCTCGCCTGCTTCCGGAAGACCGCACGCCGATCTGGAGCGCGTCATCGGGATGTTCGTCAATACATTAGCAATTCGCTGCCAGCCCGAAGGCCGCAAAACGTTCAGCTCGTATTTGCAGGACATTCGCCACCTGGCTCTGACAGCTTATGAGCATCAGGATTATCCTTTTGAGAAGCTGGCAGATAAGCTCGATACACATAGAGAAGTAAATCGCAACCCGCTGTTCGATGCGATGCTCGTGCTTCAAAGCAGTGATGATTTTCAGTTCGAAGTGCCGGGTCTATCGATTTCGTCTGTCACTCCTAAACACGATATATCTAAATTCGATTTGACCTTGCACGCTGAGGAGCATTCTGGCGGAATTCGCTGCCGTTTTGAATACAGCACTGCTCTTTTTGAAGAAGAGACCATTGCAAGGTGGGCATCCTATTTTATTGATCTGTTAAAAAATGTAACGACGGATACCGAGATGAGGATTTCGGATATTCAATTGCTTCCTTCTGAAGAGCGTGACTTGCTCCTTGAAAAAATGGGACAGTATGCAGCTTATCCAAGAAATGAAAACATTGTAAGCTTATTTGAAAAAAAAGCCGCTGAACATCCGGAGCATCCCGCAGTGGTGTGCGGTGACTCTCAGCTTACCTATCGAGAGCTGAATGAAAAAGCCGAGCGGACAGCTGCTCTGCTGATCAAACGAGGAGTCAGCGCTGGGGATATCGTCGGTCTGATGCTCGATCGGTCACCTGATATGGTCATTGGTGTTTTATCGATTTTAAAAGCTGGAGGGGCTTACTTGCCGATTGATCCTGAATATCCTCAGGAACGTATTAGCTTTATGCTCAATGATAGCGGGACAGAGATATTGCTGACAGAGCGCAGTCAAAACAAGCCCGCAGGCTACAACGGACATATTTTGTATATCGATGAAGGCGAAAACGACTCAATTCCGGTTGATTTAAACATTCAAATATTAACAGATCAGCCTGCATACGTGATATACACATCCGGAACGACTGGCCAGCCAAAGGGTGTCATTGTCGAGCACCGCAATGTGATCAGTCTCTTAAAGCATCAAAACCAACCTTTTGAATTTGGCCATGAAGACATCTGGACGTTCTCTCATTCATATTGTTTTGATTTCTCTGTATGGGAAATGTTTGGTGCGTTATTGAACGGAAGCACACTAGTCGTGGTCTCTAAGGAAACAGCCCGTGATCCCCAGGCATTTCGATTATTGTTAAAAAAAGAACGCGTCACTGTACTCAATCAGACCCCAACAGCTTTTTACGGCCTGATGCATGAAGATCAAAACCATTCGGATCGATTAACCATCCGCTACGTCATTTTTGGCGGTGAAGCTTTACAGCCAGGCATGCTTCAAAGCTGGAATGAAAAATATCCTCATACCGATCTCATCAATATGTACGGTATTACAGAAACGACGGTACATGTAACGTTCAAAAAATTGTCCGCAGCAGATATTGCAAAAAATAAAAGCAATATCGGCCGGCCTCTTTCAACTCTGCAGGCTTATGTGATGGACGCTCATATGAATCTGCTGCCTATCGGAGTTCCAGGGGAGCTGTATATAGGCGGTGAAGGTGTGGCACGGGGATATCTAAACAGAGATGAGTTGACCGCTGACCGTTTTGTACCCAATCCATACCTTCCGGGAGACAGATTATACCGCACGGGAGATCTTGCTAAACGCCTGTCAAATGGCGAGCTGGAATACTTAGGACGCATTGATGATCAGGTTAAAGTCAGAGGACATCGCATCGAGTTGGGTGAAATCCAAGCGGCTCTTCTCCAGCTTCCAATGATTAATGAGGCGGCTGTCGTTACCAGAGCAGACGAGCAAGGGCAAACAGCTATATATGCTTACATGGTGATAAAAGATCAACAAATTGCGAATATATCAGACATCCGGACTTCTCTAAAAACCATGCTGCCTGACTTTATGCTGCCCGCCCGTTTGATACAGATTGACAGCATCCCGCTAACTGTTAATGGCAAGCTTGATCAGAAAGCTCTCCCGGAACCTGAAAAACACACTTATACTGCTGATGATATCAGCCCAAGAAATGAGATTGAAAAGGTGATGGCTGAAATTTGGGAGGAGCTTCTTAATGTAGATGAGCTGGGCGTAAACGCCAATTTCTTTGAACTGGGCGGAGATTCTATTAAAGCGCTGCAGGTTTGTGCCAGACTGAAGCAGCGCGGATATGAAACGACAGTACGTGAGATGTTTGAACATCAGACTCTTGGTGAACTGTCCGCTCGTGTCCAAAAAGCCGTACGCGTCATTGACCAAGGTCCGGTCGAAGGTGAGATCACTTGGACACCTATCCAGCAATGGTTTTTCTCGCAATCTCTGGAAAGCCATCATTTTAACCAGTCCGTTATGCTCTACCGGTCTGAACGATTTGACGAGATTGCGCTCAAAAAGGTGCTAAAAAGCCTGGTAACCCATCATGACGCACTGAGAATCATATGCCGGTATGAAAACGGCAGTCCGGTTCAGCTAAACAGAGGCATAGGTCTGCCAGATGAGGAGCTATATGCTTTTGAACTGTTTGATGTAAAGGACAACGCAACAGACGCACATAACAGGATTAAGGAAGAAGCCAGCCAGATGCAGGAGCATATGCATTTGGAAACCGGCCCCTTGCTTCACGCTGGATTGTACAGAACCGAGAATGGTGACCATTTGTTTCTGACGATTCATCACTTAGTCGTTGATGCGGTTTCTTGGCGCATTTTGTTTGAGGATTTTTCAACAGCTTACAAACAGGCAGTCTCAGGAGAATCTATTCAACTGCCGCAAAAAACAGACTCATATTTAACGTATTCACAAAAAATAGCTGACTACTCTAAAAGCCGCCAAGTGCAGCGCGAAGCAGCGTATTGGGATGAGTGCGAGAACCGTCACATTCAGCCTGTTCCAAAAGACAATGACGCAGCACCTAACACATTCAAAGATACAGAAATGATTGATTTTGAGCTGTCCCGCCATCATACAGAATTACTGTTAACGGCTGTGCATAAAGCTTACAGCACGGAGATGAATGATATCCTTCTGACAGCTTTAGGACTTGCTTTGCAGCAATGGACGGGCAATAACCAATTTAAAATCAGCATGGAAGGCCACGGAAGGGAATCCTATCTTGACGACATTGATATTAGCAGAACTGTTGGCTGGTTCACCTCCATTTATCCTGTGTGGCTTGATATGAGCGATTCTGAACATAAGAATAGCGATGAGCGCCTAGGCCACCTCATTAAACAGACAAAAGACATGCTGCATCGTATACCGCATAAAGGTGTGGGCTACGGTGTGCTGAAATATATCAGCAAAAAATGGGACTCTGAGAAAAACAGCCCGGAAATCAGCTTTAATTATTTAGGTCAATTTGATCAGGATATCCAATCAAAAGCCTTTGAAGTGTCTGACATCAAGCCAGGAAATGAGATCAGCCCGAACTGGGAGCGGCCTTATGTACTGGATATCAGCGGTGCCATTTCTTCGGGATGCCTGAACCTGCACATCATCTATAACAGGCTACAATTTGAGGAAAATACAATCCAAACATTTGCCAGGCATTTTGAACAGACACTGCAAAACATCATTGAGCATTGTACGGGCAAAGAAAGCCGAGAATGGAGCGCATCGGATTTCACTGATGAAGATTTAACGCTTGATGAATTGAACGAGATTATGGGAGCCGTCAACAAACTATAGGGAGAGGAGATTCATCTGATGCCGCAGCAACCCGAAATACAGGATATATACCCTTTGTCTTTTATGCAGGAAGGGATGCTTTTTCACTCATTGTATGATGAACAGTCGAGAGCTTATTTTGAACAGGCCTCTTTTACGATCAATGGACAGCTTGACTTGGAGCGTTTCCAGAAAAGTATGGATGCTGTTTTTGACAGGTACGATATCTTTCGAACAGCATTCATCTATAAAAATGTAGCCAAGCCTCGTCAGGTCGTGCTCAAGCAACGTCCTTGCCATGTTCATTTTGAAGATATTTCTCATCTCAATGAAAAAGATAAAGAACATTGTACAGAGGCATTCAAAGAGCAGGATAAATCCAGGGGATTCGATCTGCAAACGGATGTACTAATGAGAATATCTATTTTAAAATGGGCGCCTGATCGTTATGTCTGTATTTGGAGCCACCATCATATTTTAATGGATGGCTGGTGTTTAGGCATTGTCATTAAAGATTTTCTTCACATTTATCAAGCGCTGGGTAAAGGCCAGCTTCCTGATTTGCCTCCCGTACAGCCGTACGGGACGTATATTAAATGGCTGATGCAGCAAGATCGTGAAGAAGCAGCTGAGTACTGGAAAAAGCGGCTTCAGCATTTCGAAAAATCTACACCCCTGCCGAAAAGAACAGATCAAATTCCGAATGGGACATTACAGCAGATCACGTTTGCCATTCCCGAAAAAGAAACCGCCGAATTACAGAAAATCGCAGCAGCTTCTGGTGCGACACTAAACACTGTTTTCCAAGCTTTATGGGGGATTATTCTTCAAAAGGTCAATCGCAGCAGCGATGCTGTGTTCGGTTCAGTTATATCAGGCAGACCTTCTGAGCTAAAAGATGTGGAAAACATGGTCGGGCTTTTTATCAATACCATTCCTATTCGAGCCCAAAGTGATTCTCTGTCTTTTTCTGACCTAGTCAGGAGAATGCAAAAGGACATGAATGAGGCAGAAGCCTATAGTTACTTCCCCTTGTATGATATTCAGGCGCAGAGTGCTCTTAAGCAAGAGTTGATCGATCATATTATCGTCTTTGAAAATACACCTACCCAGCAAGAGATCGAAGAACTGAATCAAGTTGGATCATTTGATTTCTCCGTCAAAGATTTTGAGATGGAAGAGGTGACCAATTATAGTTGCAGTGTCAAAGTGATCCCTGGCCGTACCTTGTACGTTCGGATTCATTTTCAGACCAGCGCTTATCAACCAAGCATGATGTCCGAAATAAAAGATTATTTGCTGCACATGGTCTCTGACGTCATCTCTGATCCATCTCTTCCTGTGTCAAAGATGACATTGCTTGATGAGAACAAAACACGGAAAATCGTTTCTCAAAACAACAGGTCAGTATCTGTTTCGCCTGAAGCCCCAACTCTGCATGCTCTGTTTGAACGACAGGCGGCTTTCACACCGGAACGGACAGCCATTCGATTTTCAGGCGGTTCGCTGACGTACGCTG
>NZ_CP026521.1:2319440-2331175 GCF_002953915.1 Bacillus sp. MBGLi79 | reverse complement strand
ATCGGCCGGCCTTAACGGAGGAGCGTTTTCTTGAGGACCCGTTTTACCCGGGGGAACGCATGTACAAAACAGGGGATGTAGCCCGCTGGCTCCCTGACGGGAATATGGAATTCCTGGGCCGTACGGATGATCAGGTGAAAATTCGCGGTTACCGGATTGAGCCTGGAGAAATTGAAGCGGCGCTTAGAAGCATAGAAGGCATAAGGGAAGCGGCCGTTACCGTACGGACAGACAGCGGCGAGCCGGAAATATGCGCTTATATAGAAGGACTCCCGAGAAACAAAGTGCGGGCGCAGCTTGAGAGACGGCTGCCGGGCTACATGATCCCAGCCCATATGATCGAGATGGAACAGTGGCCGGTTACGCCAAGCGGAAAGCTGGACCGGAACGCCCTGCCAGCTCCTAACGGAGCGGCAGATGCAGAGACCTACACAGCGCCAAGAAATGTGACCGAGATGAAGCTTGCCCAGCTGTGGGAAGACGTCCTGAAAAACGGCCCTGTCGGGATTCACGACAACTTCTTTGACCGCGGAGGACATTCCTTAAAAGCAACGGCGCTTGTCTCCCGAATCTCAAAAGAATTTGATGTACAGGTGCCGCTGAAAGATGTGTTTGCCCATCCGACGATAGAAGGACTGGCTTCTGTTATCCGTGAAGGAACGGACAGTCCATATGAAGCAATAAAGCCGACGGAACAGCGTGAGACCTATCCGGTTTCATCTGCCCAAAAGCGGATCTATGTCCTTCAGCAGCTGGAGGACGGAGGGACAGGCTACAATATGCCGGCTGTATTAGAACTGGAAGGGAAGCTTGATCCAGAAAGGCTGGACAGGGCTTTCAAAGAGCTGATCAAGCGCCACGAGTCGCTTCGTACCTCCTTTGAACAGGATGGAGGCGGTGAGCCGGTGCAGCGCATCCATGATGAGGTGCCGTTTACATTACAGACGACAGTTCTCGGCGACCAAACTGAACAGGAGGCCGCAGCCGCGTTTATCAAGCCGTTTGATCTCAGCCAAGCGCCGCTGTTCCGTGCCCAAATCGTAAAGGTATCAGATGAGCGGCACCTTTTGCTGGTTGATATGCATCACATCATTTCAGACGGTGTTTCCGTCAACATTCTGATTCGGGAATTCGGAAAGCTGTACAACAACCAGAACCTTCCGGCGCTTCATATTCAATATAAAGACTACGCCGTATGGCAAGAAAAATTCAAAACAGGAGACGCGTACAAAACGCAGGAGGCGTACTGGCTGAAGCAGCTCGAGGGCGAACAGCCGGTGCTGGATCTCCCGGCTGATCAACACCGCCCGCCGGTGCGGAGCTTCGCGGGTGACAAGGTCTCCTTTACGCTTGATCAAGAAGCGGCATCAGGGCTTCACAAGCTGGCACGGGAGAATGGAAGCACACTGTACATGGTGCTCCTTGCGGCCTACACAGCGTTATTGTCACGCTTAAGCGGACAGGAAGATATCATCGTCGGCTCGCCAATTGCTGGCCGTCCGCACAAGGATCTGGAGCCGATACTCGGCATGTTTGTGAACACGCTGGCGCTGCGGACACGCCCGGAGGGCGGGAAGCCGTTTGTACAGTATTTGCAGGAAGTGCGCGAGACTGCATTGGAAGCTTATGAGCACCAGGATTATCCGTTCGAAGAGCTTGTCGATAAGCTTGAATTGACAAGGGATATGAGCCGGAATCCGCTCTTTGACGTCATGTTTGTTCTTCAAAACATGGATCAGGAATCGTTGGACCTGGATGAACTGTGTCTCAAACCTGCAGCAAATAATGGGCACCAAACGTCCAAATTTGATTTAACCCTATATGCTCAGGAACAGCCCCACGGTTTGCTGACGTTCCAAATGGAGTTTAGTACTGACTTATATAAGAAAAAAACGATAGAAAAGTGGCTTCAATACTTCATCAATATGTTACTCTCCATCATCCAGGACAACAAAGCCGTTCTCGGAACAATAAATATCCTGAATGAAGATGAGGCCCATTACCTTATCTATGAACTTAATCGTACAAAAATGGATTATCCAAGAAATGAAACCATCAGCAGACTCTTTGAAATGCAGGCGGAACAAACGCCTAATGCAATAGCAATTGTCAGCGATACACAAGAGTTAACTTACGCGGACCTGAACAACTGGGCAAATCAAATTGCTTCACTTCTACAGAGAAAGGGAGTCGGTCCCGATCGAGTCGTAGCCTTGTTGGCAGAACGAACGCCAGAACTCATAGCAGGTATGCTGGGCATTCTGAAAGCCGGGGGAGCCTATCTGCCTATCGATTCTAATCTGCCTGTTGAACGCATAGCTTATATGCTGTCTGACAGCAGGGCAGCATTACTCCTTCAATCTGAAAAAACAGAAAAACAGCTATTAGGCATTGAATGTGAACAAATCATAATCGAAGATATTCAAAAGCAAGGAGAGGCGAAGAACGTTGAATCTTCAGCAGGGCCCCATTCACTTGCATATATCATTTATACCTCTGGATCAACCGGTAAACCAAAGGGTGTCATGATTGAGCAGCGAAGTGTCATTCGTCTTGTGAAAAACAGCAATTATATTACATTTACACCAGCTGACCGCCTTCTGATGACATCATCAATCGGTTTTGACGTTGGATCATTTGAATTTTTTGGACCGCTGTTAAATGGTGCCGCTTTGCACCTGTCCGATCAACAAACCTTTCTCGATTCCCAACAGCTTAAGAGATACATAGAACATCAAGGAATCACAACGATGTGGCTGACCTCGTCTCTATTCAATCATTTGACAGAGCAACTCGAGACAACATTTTCGCAGCTTAACCATCTGATCATAGGCGGAGAAGCTTTGTCGGCAAGCCACGTCAATCGAATCAGAAATGCCTGCCCTGAAGTATCGATATGGAACGGATATGGGCCAACCGAAAATACAACTTTTTCGACATGCTTCCACATTCAAAAAACATATGAACTCTCCATTCCGATCGGGCGGCCGGTTGGCAATTCCACCGCTTATATCTTAAATCAATGGGGAATGCTGCAGCCGGCCGGAGCTGTTGGCGAACTTTGTGTCGGCGGAGATGGCGTTGCCAGAGGGTATTTACACCGTCCTGATTTAACGAAAGAGAAATTTGTCCAAAACCCATTTGTACCCGGCGATCGACTGTACCGCACAGGTGATCTGGCGCGCTGGCTTCCCGATGGCACAATTGAGTACGTTGGCCGTATTGATGATCAAGTAAAAGTCAGAGGCTATCGGGTAGAGCTGGGTGAGATCGAATCAGCACTTCGCCACATAGACGGAGTCAAGGAAGCGGCGGTGTTGGCACGTACAGGACAGTCAGGGAGCAAAGAGCTGTTTGGCTATATCAGCGTAAAAACCGGCACGAATGCTGAACAAGTGCGTTCTCTTCTCGCCCGTTCACTGCCTAATTATATGATTCCGGCGTATATCATTGAAATGGAGAATCTTCCGCTCACATCGAACGGCAAATTGAACCGGAAAGCACTGCCTGAACCAGATTTCGCATCTAAACAAACATACATCCCGCCACGCAACGAACTTGAAGAGCAGCTGGCATTGATCTGGCAGGAGGTTCTAGGCATCCAGAGGATCGGAATAGAGGATTCATTTTTTGAATTGGGCGGCGATTCAATCAAAGCGCTTCAAGTTTCTGCACGTCTCGGGCGCCACGGGTTAAGCTTGCAGGTAAGTGATTTATTCCGTCGTCCAAAGATAAAAGACTTATCACCATTTATTCGTAAAACAGAGAGAGTCATAGAACAAGGACCTGTTCAGGGAGATGTTCCATGGACGCCTATTCAGAAATGGTTTCTCTCACAAGACATAGAAGAACGACACCATTTCAATCAGTCTGTCATGCTTTTCCATACTGACCGTTTGTCTGAAGACGCTCTTAGAGCATCCTTAAAAAAGCTGGCGGAGCATCATGATGCGCTTCGGATGGTTTATCGTAACGATGGCGGGCGATGGATTCAAATCAACCAAGGCATTCATGAATCACAGCTATACAGGTTAAAAATATCTGATCTTTCACAATCTGAAAACGATTGGGAAACACAAATCAAACGAGAAGTTGCAGATCTTCAGCAAAGCATCAATTTGCAGGAAGGGCCATTGTTACATGCCGCGTGGTTTAAAACACTGACCGGAGATTACTTGTTCCTCGCGATCCATCATCTAGTCGTTGACGGTGTGGCATGGCGGATTTTGCTGGAGGATTTGTCAGCAGGGTACCAACAAGCGTCCTCAGGCCAGGCGATTCAGCTTCCGCCTAAAACTGATTCCTACCAGGAATACGCCAGACGGATTCAGGAATATGCCCAAAGCAGCAAGCTGATTCGTGAAGAGGCGTATTGGCGAAGTGCAGAAGAACAGCAAACTGCGGAACTGCCATATGAAATGCCGCTTCATGAGAACACCGGCTGCAGCATGAGGGCCTCGGTAAGCTTTTCACTCTCTGAAGCAGACACTGACGTTTTGCTGCAAAACGTCAATCACGCCTATGGCACAGATACACAAGATATTCTGTTAACCGCAGCATCGTTGGCGATTTGTGAATGGACAGGAGGAAGCAAGCTCCGAATCGCTATGGAAGGACACGGAAGAGAGCACATTATACCGGAGTTAGATATCAGCCGAACGGTCGGCTGGTTTACATCCATGTATCCCGCCCTCATAAGCTTTGAAAATGAAAGGGATGAGCTGGGGACCGCAGTAAAAACCGTTAAAGATACGCTGGGCCGGATACCAAACAAAGGAATAGGTTACGGTATGCTGAAATACCTCACACACCCTGAAAACAAAAGCATTGCGTTTTCAAAAACACCTGAAATCAGCTTTAACTATTTGGGCCAGTTCAACGACATCGAAAGACAGGGCAGCTTCCGCCCATCAAGTCTTGGAAGCGGCAAAGATATCACTCATACATGGAAGCGTGAGCAAATCATAGAGATAAGTGCAATGGCAGCAGACAAAAAGCTTCATTTCAATCTTAGCTATCCGCCGGCCCGTTTCCATAGAAACACAATGGACCAGCTTATCAACAGGATCGAACACTTTTTGCTGGACATTATGAAACACTGCACCGGTAAACAAAAAGCAGAAAAGACACTGAGCGATTTTAGCAGTCAATCATTAACGGCAGAGGATTTGGACAGTATATCCAGCTTAGTGGAAGATTTGTAGAAAATCGTGACAGGGAGACATGAACATGACAAAAGCGAATTCAATTCAGGATATTTATCCGCTGTCTTACATGCAGGAAGGGATGCTTTTCCATTCCCTCCTGCAAAAAGATTCACAGGCATATGTTGAGCAAGCTTCTTTTACAATAGCAGGAAAAGTCAATCCGCAGTATTTTCAAAACAGCATCAATGCTCTTGTCGCAAGACACGATATTTTCAGGACAATTTTTATCAGTCAAAATGTTTCCTCTCCCCAGCAGGTTGTCCTGAGAGAACGGAATGTCGTCGTGCAGGAAAAAGACATTACGCATTTAAACAAAGAGAAGCAATCACAGTTTATCGAACAATTGAAAGAAAAAGACCGCGCTCAAGGGTTTCACTTGCAAAAAGATCTGCTCATGCGCATCACTCTGATTCAAATAGGAGAGGGCCAATACACTTGTATTTGGACCTTTCATCACATCATGATGGACGGCTGGTGCCTCAGTATTGTGTTAAAGGAATTTCTTCATATTTATGCATCTTATGTAAATGAATCCGCTATATCACTAGAGCCGGTTCAGCCATACGGAAGGTATATCAAATGGCTGATGGAGCAAGACAAAGAGCAGGCGGTTTCATATTGGGATCATTACCTTTCCGGCTATGAACAGCAAACCATGCTCCCAAAACAGAAAAAACCAAAAGGGAGAAGCAGGCAGGAACACGTTACGTTTTCATTCTCTAAGAAAGAAAGCAGCAGGCTTTCGGAGCTTGCGGCAAGAGAAGAAGTGACACTCAGTACGATTTTCCATACCATTTGGGGCATTCTGCTTCAAAAGTATAATAATCATGATGACGCCGTATTCGGTTCTGTCATTTCAGGAAGACCCGCCGAAATCGAAGGCATTGAACAAATGGTAGGTCTTTTCATTAACACGATACCGGTTCGGGTGCAGGGGGCAAAAACACCCTTTCTACAGCTCATAAAAGATATGCAAAAAGACCGTCTTGCCGCTGAAGAATACAGCTACCATCCTTTATATGAAATTCAAGCCCGTTCAGCGGTTAAGCAAGGGCTGATTGACCATATTCTCGTATTTGAAAACTATCCGGTGCAGAAAGAGATTCAAATGCTCAACAAACAGGAACATGCTTCAGATCTTTTTCAGATTCATAACTTCACTGTGGCAGATGAAACCAACTACAGCTTTTATCTTATGGTAGCGCCAGGAGAAGAAATCCATATGAAAATGAGCTATGATGCTGAGCAGCACGATCGGTCTTTTGTGCTTTCTGTCAAGGAGCATCTTCTGAATGTTGTATCGCAAATTTTACACAATCCGAATCTTTCACCTGGAGAAATCAAGATTACGACAGACACTGAAAAGCGGCAGCTGATTGGAGAAATCGCAGATCGAACACCAGTTTACGAAACCATCCATGCCATGTTTGAAACACAAGCAGAAAAGACGCCGGATGCTTATGCTGTAATTGATCAAGCCTGCTCGTTAACATACAAAGAACTGAATAAATCGGCGAACAGATTGGCGCGGCATTTACGAATGAAGGGTGTTGCGAGACAAGAACCCGTTGCGATTATGATGGAACGCTCAGCGGCGTTTATCACAGGTGTTCTTGGAATCTTAAAGGCAGGCGGCGCTATTGTTCCGATTGATCCGTATTATCCAGCTGACAGAATCCGTTATATTCTAAATGACTGCGGCTGTTCGCATGTTGTTTCACAAGCGCATCTTTCCTCATCGTTAGAAAACAATTACATTATCACTCATGCAGAAGATATCGAAAGCAAAGAAGACGGCAGTAACATGAAGTCAGTCAATAATGCTGACGATCTGCTGTATATCATTTATACGTCAGGTACAACAGGTAAACCAAAGGGTGTTCAATTTGAGCATCGAAACATGGCTAACTTGCTGAAGTTCGAATATGCACACTCTGGCATTGATTTCGAAGCAGATGTTCTGCAATTTGCGACACCTGCCTTTGACGTCTGCTATCAAGAAATATTTTCTGCGCTTCTTAAAGGCGGCACACTGCACATCGTGCCAGAATCCATAAAAAGAGATGTGCCCCAGCTGTTTGCATTTATAAACAAGCAACAGACGAATATTGTGTTTCTCCCAACTGCTTTTATCAAAATGATTTTCAGCGAGCAGCAACTGGCGAACTCGTTTCCTTATGGCGTCAAACATTTGATTGCAGCCGGGGAACAATTAATAATTTCAGAGCTTTTTCAGGACGTATTGCGTGAGCGCGGCCTGCACCTGCACAATCATTACGGACCTTCAGAGACTCATGTGGTATCTACGTATACCATTCATCCGGGAGACCCTATTCCGGAGTTTCCGCCAATCGGTAAACCGATAAGCTGTACTGATCTATATATTTTGAATCATCAAAAACAGCTGCAGCCATACGGCGTACCAGGTGAACTCTATATTTCCGGCGGAAGTGTTGCCAGAGGATATGTCAATCACGATAAACTGACACGCGACAAATTTTCATCCGACCCATTCAGGCCTGGTGCGATCATGTACCGTACAGGTGATTTGGCCAGACGGCTTGAAGACGGCAACATCGAATATATCGGACGGGCAGACAATCAAGTGAAAATCAGGGGTTATCGAATCGAGCCGCAAGAAATCGAAGTCACGTTAATGAATCATCCGGACATAAAAGAGGCTGCCATTCTCATTAGACAAGATGAAAACGGTGAACATGAATTACGCGCTTACTATTGCAGTGTACAAAAGGTGAATGCAATAGATTTACGCAGCTATATGGCTAGTGAGCTACCAGAATACATGATTCCGGCGAAATGGGTATGGGTTGACAGCATACCTCTTACCCCAAATGGCAAAGTAGATCAATCAGCACTTCCAGAGCCAGATGCTTCAATCAGCGGAAATCCATATACTGCTCCTCGTAATCTGTTAGAGGCAAAGCTTTCACAACTATTTGAAGATGTGCTGAAGAATGGCTCTATAGGCATCCAAGACAACTTTTTTGATCATGGCGGCCACTCTCTAAAAGCAACAGTGCTGATGTCACGGATTGCAAAGGAATTTCATGTGCAAGTTCCGCTTAAGGACATTTTTGCCTATCCGACAGTGGAAGGGTTAGCTTCAATCATTCGAAATGCAGAAGAAAATCCGTATGCAGCAATTGAACCGGCAGAAGAAAGGGAGGCATATCCTGTATCTTCCGCTCAAAAACGGATCTATGTGCTTCAGCAGCTTGATGAGGGTGTCGCCTATAATATGCCTGCGGTCTTAGAACTGGAAGGGACACTGGATGTCGCTAACCTGTCTGCTGTATATAAAGAACTGATCAGTCGGCATGAGCCTCTTCGAACTTCCTTTGTATCCGGGGCAGATGGCGAGCCTGTTCAGCGTATTCACACCGAGGTACCGTTTGAATTAAGCAGAGAGACCGATATCGAGAGATTTGTTCGTCCCTTTGATCTCAATCAAGCGCCGTTATTTAGAGCGGGTCTTGTAAAAGTGTCGAACGAGAAGCATGTATTGCTGGTAGATATGCACCATATTATTTCAGATGGCGTATCCGTTCAGCTCCTAATCCGAGAATTCACCGATCTTTATGCAAAACGGCAGCTTAAGCCGCTGCGGATCCAGTATAAAGATTACGCCGTCTGGCAGCAGCTTTTTAAAAAGGGAGACTCGTATCAAAAGCAGGAGACTTACTGGCTGCAGCAGTTTAGCGGAGACCTCCCTGTACTAGAGCTTCCGACAGATAAACGCCGTCCGGCAGAACGGAAATTCACAGGCGGAAAAGTAACCTTTCAAATGGATAAAGAGCTCACGTCCCGGATAAAACAGCTTGCCCATAAAAACAGCAGCACACTTTACATGACACTGCTCGCTTTGTATTCAGCTTTTTTATCACGGTTAAGCGCTCAAGATGATATCGTAATTGGTTCACCTATCGCCGGACGGCCCCATGCCGACCTTGAAGCTGTTCTTGGGATGTTCGTCAATACATTGGCTCTCCGCACACGACCGGCCGGTCATAAGACATTTGAAGAATTTCTGAAAGAAGTCAGACAGACGGCACTGGAAGCGTACGAGCATCAGGATTATCCGTTTGAAGAGCTCGTGGATAAACTCGGCGTACAGCGGGAAATGAGCCGGAATCCACTGTTTGACACAACGCTTGTCCTTCAGAATATGGACCAGCAAAAGCTGAAAATGAAAGATGTACAGCTTCAATGGAAGGACTTGCATCATCCAATATCTAAATTCGATATTTCCTTGTATGTTACAGAACACGATTCCGAACTTTTCTGTCAGTTTGAATACAGTACAGCTTTGTTTGAGAAAGCGACCATCCAAAGGTGGGCCGGCCTTTTCACCACCCTTGTGGAACATACAGCTGTCAGTCCTGAAACAGAATTGGACAACATCCCAATCTTAACAATAGGAGAAGAGAGAGAGTTCATTGAAGCATGCCATCCGGTTCAGGAGACGGGCTATCTGATGAATCAAACGCTCCACCATGCACTCGAACAGCAGGCAGCAAAAACGCCTGATCAGACAGCCGTTATCTTTGAAGCTGGAGCGATGACCTATAAAGAATTGAATGAACAGGCTAACCGTATCGCCTGGGAGCTGATTGGACGGGGAGTAAAATCTGAAACAACAGTTGCCATTATGGGAAGGCGTTCGCCTGAAATGCTGATTGGCATTTATGGCATTCTTAAAGCGGGCGGCGCTTATCTGCCCATTGACCCGGATTATCCGGAAGAACGAATCAGCTTTCTGCTCAAAGACAGCGGTACAAACATTCTCTTGCTTCAGTCTGACGGCCTTCATGTTCCGGCATTTGCAGGAGAGATTCTTTATCTCAATCGGACAAATAACGGGCTGAAACATCGTTTGTCCAATCCGAATGTTAACGTTCTCCCGCAATCTTTAGCCTATGTCATCTATACATCCGGCTCTACCGGGATGCCTAAGGGCGTTGAAGTTGAACATCGATCAGCGGTGAATTTTTTGAATTCCCTTCAGTCCCGTTATCAACTGAAGCAATCAGATGTGATTATGCATAAAACATCTTATTCATTCGACGCTTCAATATGGGAGCTGTTTTGGTGGCCTAATGCCGGTGCTTCTGTTTATCTGCTTCCTCAGGGAGGCGAAAAAGAACCTGAAGTGATTGCAAAGGCCATAGAAGAACAAGAGATCACAGCTATGCATTTTGTGCCTTCAATGCTACATGCCTTTTTAGAACATATAAAAAATCGCTCTGTACCGATGAAGAAGCCAAACGGACTCAAGCGGGTGTTTTCCGGTGGAGAGCAGCTGGGGGCCCATCTCGTCTCCCGATTTAGCGAGTTGCTACCAAATGTTGCATTAACCAATTCCTACGGGCCAACAGAGGCAACTGTAGAAGCTTCATTCTTTGATTGTCCGATGCATGAAAAACTTGAACGAATTCCTATTGGCAAACCTGTTCACCATGTCAGATTGTATATTCTCAATCAGAAGCAGCGGATGCTGCCTGCCGGATGTATCGGTGAACTGTACATTGCCGGAGCGGGTGTGGCCAGAGGCTATCTGAATCGGCCGGCCTTAACGGAGGAGCGTTTTCTTGAGGACCCGTTTTACCCGGGGGAACGCATGTACAAAACAGGGGATGTAGCCCGCTGGCTCCCTGACGGGAATATGGAATTCCTCGGCCGCACGGATGATCAGGTGAAAATCCGTGGCTACCGGATTGAGCCCGGAGAAATTGAAACGGCGCTTAGAAGCATAGAAGGCGTCAGAGAGGCAACCGTTACCGTACGGACAGACAGCGGCGAGCCGGAATTATGCGCTTATATAGAAGGACTCCCGAGAAACGAAGTGCGGGCGCAGCTTGAGAGACGGCTGCCGGGCTACATGATCCCAGCCCATATGATCGAGATGGAACAGTGGCCGGTTACGCCAAGCGGAAAGCTGGACCGGAACGCCCTGCCAGCTCCTAACGGAGCGGCAGATGCAGAGACCTACACAGCGCCAAGAAATGTGACCGAGATGAAGCTTGCCCAGCTGTGGGAAGACGTCCTGAAAAACGGCCCTGTCGGGATTCACGACAACTTCTTTGACCGCGGAGGACATTCCTTAAAAGCAACGGCGCTTGTCTCCCGAATCTCAAAAGAATTTGATGTACAGGTGCCGCTGAAAGATGTGTTTGCCCATCCGACGATAGAAGGGCTGGCTTCCGTTATCCGTGAAGGAACGGACAGTCCATATGAAGCAATAAAGCCGACGGAACAGCGTGAAACCTATCCGGTTTCATCTGCCCAAAAACGGATTTATGTCCTTCAGCAGCTGGAGGACGGGGGGACAGGCTACAATATGCCGGCGGTATTGGAGCTGGAAGGAAAGCTCAATCCCGAAAGGCTGGACAGGGCTTTCAAAGAGCTGATCAAGCGCCACGAATCGCTGCGGACCTCCTTTGAACAGGATGGAGGCGGTGAGCCGGTGCAGCGCATCCATGACGAGGTGCCGTTCACATTACAGACGAC
>NZ_CP026521.1:2312584-2319340 GCF_002953915.1 Bacillus sp. MBGLi79 | reverse complement strand
CCTCCCGCAGCTAAACAGATTAAAGCGGGGAGCATAACCCAAACATGGCTTATCCAGGCTAATAATAAGCAACCAAAAGGAGGTCTACCATGCTCATCATTGAATCGCTAATAGGATACGTTTGTTTCTTTACTGTTAATGCCATTTATGATACATACATCAAAAAAGCCAAGACTCCGTTTGGACACTTGGCTTTGATTTCGCTTGTTCAGACTGCGATTGCTTTAAGTCTTTTCTTTATTTTCTCCTGATTATAAGAGGTTGCCGCTTTCCTCAGCGGCACTCAGCTTTTCGATCATTCCTCCGGATTCAGCTCGCTTGTCAAGTCGCCGCCCGTTCCTTAAAAAATCCAAAACATGATGATTTATAATATCTCCGCTTTTCCGTCTTCGGGGAAGCTGTAATGCTCCGCTGATTCAACTTAAACTCTTTTTCTTTCCGCGATTAAGAATCACCTCTAGGCAACGTACGGATGTCTATAAAACAACCCTATTTTCTTTTAGAAAAATGAAATTAGTTCATAAGAATCAATTTTAGATTATGAAAAAGAAATGATAAAAGACACTTAATATGCTTAAAAAATTATGGTAAGTTTTTGAAGGCGCTAAATGTAAAAGTTTGTATGATCAACGCTTATGCAAAACGGTTATTAAATATGAACTACAGGAGGGGATGCGGAGAAAGAAGAGCAAAGCGCCGGCAGATAAATCACCGGTCAGGTTATTGCGGTTGGCCAAGATTCTGAACGCGTTCTTCCGGAAGAGGGCTAGGCCCGGCTTCGCGAAGGAATAGAGCTATGAAAGAAGCTGCTTCAAGATTAGAAATCGCCCCAAAGCCGGATCGCACTTTCCAAAGACAGGGGCTTCTGCCGGAAAAATCGGCAACTCGCCTGATTTTATAGATAAAAGGAGGATGTTGGTCATGAAAATGAAGTGCGGTGCATGTTTATTGGTTCTTGTGCTATTCATGAGCTGTATACCTGGGAAATCTATACTTGCTGCCAGCACAACCATTGCAAAACATGTAGGGAATTCTAACCCGCTTATAGACCATCATTTAGGAGCGGATCCCTTTGCGCTGACCTATAACGGAAGAGTCTACATCTATATGTCCAGTGACGATTATGAATATAACAGCAACGGAACGATTAAGGATAATTCATTTGCCAATTTGAACAAAGTGTTCGTCATCTCTTCAGCGGATATGGTGAACTGGACAGATCACGGAGCCATTCCGGTGGCAGGTGCCAACGGGGCTAATGGCGGTCGGGGGATTGCGAAATGGGCAGGCGCGTCCTGGGCCCCGTCAGTTGCAGTTAAAAAGATAAATGGTAAGGATAAATTCTTCCTTTACTTTGCAAACGGCGGCGGAGGTATCGGGGTCCTCACCGCAGACAGCCCGACCGGGCCGTGGACAGATCCGATCGGAAAAGCGTTGGTTACAACAAGTACACCGGGAATGTCCGGCGTTGTTTGGCTATTTGATCCGGCAGTGTTCGTAGATGACGACGGCACCGGTTATCTGTATGCCGGCGGAGGCATCCCTGGCGGTTCAAATCCAACGCAGGAGCAATGGGCAAATCCTAAAACAGCACGAGTCATAAAATTGGGGACCGATATGACGAGCGTTGTTGGAAGCGCGTCTGTGATTGATGCGCCTTTCATGTTTGAAGACTCGGGAATTCATAAACATAACGGAAAATATTACTATTCCTATTGCATCAATTTCAGCGGTGCGCACCCGGCCAATATACCACCGGGTGAAATCGGCTACATGACCAGCTCAAGTCCCATGGGGCCCTTTACGTATAGAGGGCATTTCCTGAAAAATCCGGGTGCATTCTTCGGGGCTGGCGGAAACAACCATCATGCTGTTTTCAATTTTAAAAACGAGTGGTATGTGGTGTACCATGCTCAAACTGTCAGTTTCGCTTTGTTCGGAGCCGGCAAAGGATACCGTTCTCCCCATATCAATAAGCTGGTCCATCTTGCAGACGGGTCCATTCAAGAGGTGGCGGCAAATTACAGGGGAGTGTCTCAGCTTGCCAATTTGAATCCGTATAACCGGGTAGAAGCTGAAACGTTTGCCTGGAATGGACGCATTTTGACGGAGAAATCCTCAGCACCCGGCGGACCGGAAAATAATCAAAACGTCACAAGCATTCATAACGGAGACTGGATTGCTGTAGGAAATGCTGACTTCGGCACGCGCGGAGCGAGGACATTTAAAGCCAATGTCGCTTCCACTGCAGGCGGTAAAATTGAAGTCCGTCTCGACAGTGTAACAGGTAAGCTTGTGGGAACTCTGAATGTACCTTCCACAGGCGGAGCGCAGACTTGGAGAGAAATAGAAACCACTGTGAGCGGCGCAACCGGTGTTCACAACGTCTATTTTGTATTTACCGGAAACAGTTCAGGCAACTTGTTTAATGTTGATTACTGGCAGTTTACACAAAATGAGCACCGGTAACAGCAAAAAGGTGGTCTCAGAAGGGTTTTCATATACCACAACAATGAGAGGATGAAAGCATGTGAAAAAATTAATTTGTGTATTGTTGGCATATGTAACGATGCTGTCGCTCATGTTAACCGGGCCTGCCGCTGCTGAAGTTTCAGCAGCCAGTGACGCAACAGTTCGTCTATCTGCAGAAAAACAAGTGATTCGCGGTTTTGGAGGGATGAATCACCCGGCTTGGATCGGGGATCTTACAGCAGCTCAAAGAGAAACCGCCTTTGGCAATGGACAGAATCAGTTAGGCTTTTCAATTTTAAGAATTCATGTTGATGAAAATAGAAACAATTGGTACAGAGAAGTGGAGACGGCAAAGAGTGCGATCAAACACGGAGCAATCGTTTTTGCTTCTCCCTGGAATCCGCCAAGCGATATGGTTGAGACTTTCAATCGGAATGGAGACACATCAGCTAAACGGCTGAGATACGATAAGTACGCCGCATACGCGAAGCATCTTAACGACTTTGTTACCTTCATGAAAAATAATGGCGTGAATCTGTATGCGATTTCCGTCCAAAACGAGCCTGATTACGCACACGACTGGACATGGTGGACACCGCAAGAAATACTTCGCTTTATGAAAGAGAACGCCGGCTCGATTAATGCCCGTGTCATCGCGCCTGAGTCGTTTCAATACTTAAAAAATATATCGGATCCGATTTTGAATGATCCGAAGGCGCTTGCCAATATGGATATTCTTGGCGCTCATCTTTATGGTACACAGCTTAACAATTTCGCTTATCCACTGTTCAAACAAAAAGGAGCAGGGAAAGATCTTTGGATGACGGAAGTATATTATCCGAACAGTGACAATAATTCTGCGGACCGCTGGCCTGAGGCATTGGATGTTTCGCACCATATTCACAATTCGATGGTAGAGGGAGATTTTCAGGCTTATGTATGGTGGTACATCCGCAGATCATACGGTCCTATGAAAGAAGACGGTACGATCAGCAAGCGCGGTTACAATATGGCTCATTTCTCGAAGTTTGTCCGTCCCGGTTATGTCAGGGTTGATGCGACAAAGAGCCCCGCTTCAAACGTTTACGTATCTGCCTATAAAGGTGACAACAAAGTCGTTATAGTTGCCATTAATAAAAACAACTCAGGGGTTAACCAAAACTTCGTTCTGCAGAATGGATCTGTTTCTCAAGTATCCAGATGGATCACGAGCAGCAGCAGCAACCTTCAACCTGGAACGAATCTCAATGTAACAGACAATCATTTTTGGGCGCATCTTCCGGCTCAGAGTGTGACAACATTTGTCGCTAACCTCCGCTAATATTAACGACGCCGCGCATGAAGCGGAGTTACAAGCCGCACAGTTCCGATATGCCGGGCTTAGCGGCCATTTAGTGAAAAGGCATACGAAAAATATTTAGTTCTCGCAATCCAGGGTGTATCTGTTAATGAGACAAAGAGGGTGCCGCCGCCGGCACCCTTTCTGTCGTTTTCGGTTTATTCCTTCGGAAACTTCACCTCCGGATATGACGGATTCGGCTTGCTGATCAAGCCGCCGCCGGTTTCTTTTAAATGCTTGTTGAAAAAATCCAAAACGTACCGGTTCACGATATCCGCGCTTCGTTCGCCGTCGATGTCGCCCGTCATGCCGAGCTGCTTCAAAAGTTTTGAATAAAGCTGCAAGTCGGTGAAGTTGTAATGCTCCGTTCCTTCAATATACACCATTGACGCTTGATCAATGATTTTGTATTCCTTTTTTCGTTCCTCAATCATCTTGTTGAATTCTTCTTTCGTTAAACCCGAATTTTTGATTTCTTCATCAGAAATTTTTCCGCTGAGCGTCTTGTCTTTAATGTTCATAAAGCTACTCGATTCCATGAATAGAAACGGCTTTGAAATCGCCTGCTTGCCGTTGACATTGTACAGTGAACCGTCCATGTTGATTCCGGCTTTAATTTTGGGATTTGAATATGCGGCGTTAAACGCCGTGGCGCCGCCGAATGAGTGACCCATCATCCCGATGTTGTCCATATCGAGTTTTCCCTTAAAGGCATCGCGATTCAGCTGATCCAACTGGTTGATGACAAAGTCGGCGTCCTGCGTCCAAATGTTCCCGAGCTTGCTGCTGTTTTCGGAAACTCCGTTCATATATCGCTCGGTTGTTAAGCCTGTCATCCGTCCGTCTGGAAAAGCCGTTGCCATCGTACTGTACGTATGATCGATCGCCACTGCGACAAACCCATGGCTTGCCAGATGTTCGGCTTGGGAAGTGTGCAGCAGCCGGCTTGTTCCGAAGCCGTGGCTGATTACGACGACTGGATATCGGGCTTCAGCTGATGAGATCGCAACGTTTTCGTATGAGTTTGTTTTGATGTAGCGCCAATAGTCCAAAGCAAACGGGGGAAGACCGAATCCATCTGCGAACTTCTCGATATATTCGTGAAATGTGCTTGCGTCTTCGGGAAAGAGAGGTGCCCGTTTCTGTCCATGCAAACCTTGGGCGGGGTACCATACTTGGATCATCAGTTCTCTTTTATCGTGCGGATTTTTTGTCAGCGTTTCTTCTCTGTCGCGGTCGGTCAAATGAAACGTCTTCGTCCCGACAGAATAAGCGCCGTCAGGCTTAGGCAAATCGAAGACGGGCAGGTATACAGACAGGAAGACGGAGATTGCCAGCATGGCGAATGTTAGAACATACAAGCCATATTTCAGCGGCTTCCACATCTTGATTTGAAGCCTTTTACCGAAGATCGCGATAAAGGCGAGGGCGGCGGAGATCAGATAGATCAAAACCATTTGCCATCTGTATCCCTCAAAAAAAAGCTGTCCCGCCAACACGCCAATACTCGCAAATCCGGCTGCCGCCGCAAGCTTTCTCGGCATTTTTTGCTGAAACAGCATGACAAAAGACAGGAGTGTTAATAATATTTCGAAAGTTCTCATGATTTTCTCCCTTATGTAAGATGTTGGTGGTCTTATACATAACGAATGTGTGGTTTGATTGGTTGCAAAAATATTCCTTGTTCTGCATTAAAAAAACCGCCGGGTTACCCAGCGGTTGCAGCTTATGATGTTGTGGGGTCGCTATCAGCTAGTTTTCCTTTATCTGTTTCACGTGAGCGACAATTCTGTCTCTCTCTGTTTCCTCCAATGTGTAAATCTTCGGAGAAAGAGGCACGTCAAACCCGGCGTGAGAGTGAAAAAAGTCAAAGAGCAGCGTCCCGGCAGGCTTTTCTTGCTGATCGGAGATGACAGCCCAAAACACCCGTGAGCGGCAGTCGTCAGCTCCCCATTTTTCCATGGACTGTCTAAAGTTTAAGCCTTTTCCGATGAAAAAATCACCTTTTCCCGCATCTTGAATCGTTGTAAAGCCGGACTGTTCGAGACTTTCAAATACAGGAGGCAGCAGGTGGTCCAAGTAGACGCCGTAAGTCGCGTCTTCCAATTCGGGAAACACCTTTAAAAGCGCTTCGCGATGATCGTCAAGCGTTTGTTTCCAATTGGCGGCGACATAGCTTTGCACCTGTTCGCCGATTTCTTTGATCGACATGTCGGGTCTAAAACGTACCTTATACAAGAACGAAAACCTCCTTTTGATTACTTGAAATCCATTATATAACATTCTCCTGCACAGTGGATTCTCAATATAAGAGCGAACCGGACCTCTGCCGTGGATAAAGGATTTTATCAATGGTAAAAAACGAAACGGCAATCATGATTTCCGCCGAAGAGGTCAGCAGAACGTCGTCCAGCAATTCGTCCGCTGTAAAAATCGCGGCCCATAAACATCCGATCGTGAGCATTTCGGCTGCAAAAAACGTGATCCGCCGATTGATGCCCAGCAGCTTCATACTGTGGATGAGCAGCTTTTCAGCCGGTTCCAGGACAAAGGTCAGTGCGGTATAACAAAGCGTAAACAAAAGCAGGGACCCGACAGTTTGGTAAAATGCGCCCGGCAGATGAAACAGGATCGAAATGCCGAGAAAGTGGGCGAAAAAAACGAACATTACCGATAAGCAGCAAATAACGAAATGTTTCATGATACAACTCCTTTTAAATATGTACACAGCAGCCGAAGGCCTGCAGGATATGTCTCCTGCAAGCCTGGCTGGTTATTTCATATCAAATTTCACGACCGGATGCTTTTCTTTAGAGAGCATGTTTGTAAACTCGCTGCCGACGTCGAGGTGCTGGCGGACAAGCTCTTCCGGAACGAGCGCGAGCCATTTGTTTAAAGCAACGTCAGCATAGTGGTCGGCGTTGAAGCTTTCGAGGAAGCGAAGC
>NZ_CP026521.1:2282752-2312484 GCF_002953915.1 Bacillus sp. MBGLi79 | reverse complement strand
TGGCTGAAGCAGCTCGAGGGCGAGCTGCCGGTGCTGGATCTCCCGGCTGATCAACCCCGCCCGCCGGTGCGAAGCTTCGCGGGTGACAAGGTCTCATTTACGCTTGATCAAAAAGCGGCATCAGGTCTTCACAAGGTGGCACGGGAGAACGGAAGCACACTGTACATGGTGCTCCTTGCGGCCTATACAGCGTTATTGTCACGCTTAAGCGGACAGGAAGATATCATCGTCGGCTCGCCAATTGCCGGCCGTCCGCACAAAGATCTGGAGCCGATACTCGGCATGTTTGTGAACACGCTGGCGCTGCGGGCACGCCCGGAGGGCGGGAAGCCGTTTGTACAGTATTTGCAGGAAGTGCGCGACATTGCATTGGAAGCTTTTGAGTATCAGGATTATCCGTTCGAAGAGCTTGTCGATAAGCTTGAATTGACAAGGGATATGAGCAGAAACCCGCTGTTTGATGCCATGCTAGTTGTCCAAAATAATGATTACGAGCCATTGCAACTGCATGATTTGCAAATGAAGCCGGCACAAGTTTCTCATCTCGTGTCTAAGTTCGATTTAACATTACAAGCATCTGAAGGTGACGGAAACATCCATTTCCTTTTTGAATATTCAACAGCACTGTTTGAGAAAACCACCATTGAACGCTGGGCGTCGCACTTTACAAATATACTTCGCATCATCGGCAAACACCCGGAGGTGACACTCAACCATATCGACGTCCTGACACAAGAAGAGCGGAACCAGCTGCTCAATGAGTTTAACACCGGGCAAGCGAATCAGTACGAAATACAAACAATCAGTCAATTGTTTGAACAGCAAGCTGCACGAACACCAAAAGCGTCTGCACTTGTCAGCGGAGACAAAACACTGACTTATCAAGAGTTGGACGAGTGGTCCAATGGAATCGCACACACATTACGCAGCAGAGGTGTTAAACCGGACACACCAGTAGGCATCATGGTGCATCGTTCGTTTAGTATGGTGGCAGCCATACTTGGTGTGTGGAAAGCCGGAGGCTGTTACGTGCCCATTGATCCTGCATACCCGGCGGAACGGAAACGCTATATCCTATGCGACAGCGGAACGAAACTGCTAATGACAGTAAATGAAGCGGATTGGGGAGAACTTGCTGATTTTGAAGGAGAGGTCTTGACGATAGAGAGCGCGGAGGCATATGACAAATCGCCGCTGCCGCAAGTGTCGTCTGCCCATCATTTGGCTTATATCATTTATACTTCAGGAACGACGGGCCGTCCAAAAGGGGTGATGGTCGAGCATAAAGGGATTGCCAACACGCTTCTGTGGCGGCGAAACGCTTATGCATTCAACGAGACAGATACCATCCTGCAGCTCTTTTCTTTCTCATTTGACGGCTTTTTAACTAGTATGTTCACACCGCTTTTGTCAGGTGCAAAAGCAGTTCTGCTTCATGAAGAGGAAGCAAAGGACATTCTGGCCATTAAGCATCAGCTGTCTCGTCACCGGATTACACATATGATTATTGTGCCTGTTTTATATCGAGCGCTTTTGGACGTAGTGCAGCCGCCAGATGTAAAGACACTTAGAGTCGTCACACTAGCGGGAGAAGCAGCTGACCGCGAATTGATTCACCGCAGCTTGGCCATTTGTCCGCATACCGAACTCGCCAACGAATATGGGCCTACAGAAAACAGCGTGGCGACTACCGTCATGAGACATATGGAAAAGCAGACATATGTAAGCATCGGCCAGCCGATTGACGGGACTCAAGTACTGATATTAAATAGCAGTCATCAGCTTCAGCCAATCGGTGTTGCGGGAGAACTTTGTATAGCTGGAACAGGGCTTGCAAGGGGGTACGTCAATCTTCCGGAACAGACAGAGAGAGCCTTCACAAAGAACCCATTCAAACCCGAAACACGAATGTACCGAACAGGAGACGCCGCTAGATGGATGGCCGACGGAACAATCGAATATCTGGGAAGAATCGATGATCAAGTCAAAATCAGAGGATACCGTGTAGAAACGAAAGAAATTGAATCGGTCATCCGTTGTATAACCGGTGTACAAGACGCCGCAGTAGTTGCTCATGTAACGGCGTCAGGACAAACCGAATTAAGCGCTTATGTTGTGACAAAACCAGAGTTGAGCACAAATACTGTACGCTCAGAATTACAAAACAAGCTGCCGGTGTTTATGCACCCTGCGTTTATTGAAAAACTGGATGCACTTCCATTGTCACCTAACGGTAAGCTGGATCGCAGAGCACTTCCGAAACCCGTATCGAAGAGCGGAGCTGAACGCCCATTCCTCGCGCCAGCCAGCAAGATGGAACAAATACTGGCGGATATATGGACAGAAGTACTGGGGGCAGAAAAAATCGGAACTGCTGATTCGTTCTTTGAACTTGGAGGAGATTCGATCAAAGCGTTACAAGTATCCGCGCGGCTTCATCGGATAGGAAAGCAAATGGCAGTAAAAGATTTGTTTAGCCATCCGACCATTCAAGAACTGGCAGCTTATATCCGTGATTCAGATACAAGTTCCAGCCAAGCTGCGGTTGAGGGAGACGTACAATGGTCGCCTGTTCAAAAATGGTTTCTTTCTCAAGAGATAAAAGAAAGACACCATTTTAATCAGTCCGTTATGCTGCATCGGAGCACTTCTGTACAAGAGGTGGCACTTCGTAAAACGTTAAAAGCAATAACATGTCATCATGATGCGCTGCGGATGGTATTTACACAGAATGAACAAGGAAAGTGGAGTCAATATAATCGGCCGATCAGTCATTCGGACGATGCACTGTATGGCCTTCAGATGATTGATTTATCAGCTCCAGAAGACACTAACGGAAATAGAGCGTATGAGCCAATTATCAAACACCATGTACTTGATATTCAGCAGAAAATGGATTTGAAAAATGGTCCGCTGCTGCAAGCCGGTCTTTTTCACACAATTGACGGTGATTTCTTATTTTTATCTGCTCATCACCTCGTCGTTGACGGTATTTCGTGGCGAGTGCTGCTAGAAGATTTGGCTTTAGGCTATCGTCAAGCTGCAGGCGGGGAAGAGATTCAGCTGCCGCCTAAAACAAGCTCATTTAAAGCGTATACGAAAAAGCTCTCTGACTACGCTGAAAGCCAGCAGCTAATGAAACAGCTCAAGTATTGGCGCGAAACCGAAGAGTATCAAACAAAAGCACTGCCTTTTGATCAAATCGGCGGAACCAGAGAAAACGAGAGAAAACGGTCCACGATTTCGTATACCTTAAACGAGAAAGAGACAGATGCGCTCTTAAAAGACGCCAACAGTGCATATAACACTGATACGCAGGACATGCTGCTGTCTTCTGTCATTCTTGCGCTGAACTCTTGGACCAATCGATCCGCCTTCAAACTATCATTAGAGGGACACGGGCGAGAGGATGTATTAGACGGGATAGATGTGAGCCGTACGGTTGGATGGTTTACCGCCATTTATCCGTTATTGGTTAAACTGAACACAGACTTGCTATATTCAGAAGAAGGCATAGTTCATGTGCTAAAAACAACAAAAGATACACTGAGACGCGTACCGGACAAAGGATTCGGCTACGGTGTCATTAAATATTTGACGCCGCCTGACAAAAAAGACATCAATTTCATAGGCACGCCAGAAATCAGCTTCAATTATTTGGGGCAATTTGAAAGCAGCAGTCCAACTGAAGTATCTGAAGAAGACGCCTTCTCATTCTCTCCGCTTGGTGCCGGGGATGATATCAGCACAACATGGAACCGTGAACAGTTACTGGATATCAGCGCAATCGCTGCAGAAGGGAAAATGACTGTCAATATGACTTATGACACTACGCGTTTTCAGCACAAAACCATCGAACAGCTTAGCGAAACATGCCGTCAATGTTTATTACAACTGATCGAACACTGCCAGAACAAAAGCGAAACAGAAAAGACCATCAGTGATTTTGATGATCAAGAACTAACCGAGGACGCCCTGCAAGAGATTGCTGATATGCTCAGTTTTCACTAATGAATCCGTGAAGAAAGGTGCAGACATTATGAATAACATCAAAAAAATCAAGAACATTTATCCTCTGAGTCACATGCAGGAGGGAATGCTCTTTCATTCCTTCCTCCGTAAAGAGGAGGGGGCATACGTTGAACAGTCACTTTTCACCATTAAAGGAAGCCTCAGCTATGAATGGTTTCAGCGCAGCATTCAAACCATCATCGACCGCCATGATATTTTCAGAACCGTCTTTTTGCCGCACGTCCCGCATTTGTCGGGACCTCGGCAAGTAGTGATGACTGAACGCGAATTTCATTTGTGCAGTGAAGACATTTCCCATCTGCCAACAAACGACCAGAATGAGTATATTGAATGCTTTAAGGAAAGAGACAAACAAAAAGGCTTTGATTTGCAAAAAGACATGCTGATGCGAATTTCTCTATTCAAAACAGCTGAAGAGGAGCATGTCTGTGTCTGGAGCCATCATCACATTTTAATGGACGGCTGGTGCCTTGGCATCGTACTTCAGGAATTTATGCAGATTTATCAATCTATCTGTACAGGTAAAACACTTTCTTTAGCCCCTGTCCGTCCGTACAGCACCTATATTTCCTGGCTGACAAACCGTGACAAAGCAAAAGCGGCGGAGTACTGGGATGCCTATTTAAAAAACTATAGCACTCCATCACCGCTGCCTCGTGTGTCTGATAAAGAAACAAAAGAAGGGTATCTCCGTGAAGATTTGGTATTTTCATTAAGTAAGTCACTGACTGACAAGCTGAAAGAGACTGCCAAACAACACGGCGTCACCCTCGCTACCCTAATTCAGGCCGTCTGGGGCGTTATGCTCCAGCAATATAACCGCACCGACGACGTTGTATTTGGTGCGGTTGTATCAGGCAGACCGTCAGAAATTCCGGGCGTGGAGCAAATGATAGGGTTGTTTATCAATACCATTCCGGTTCGCATTAAAACACAGCAAGACGAAACGTTCCAAGAACTGCTCAGACGATGCCAGAAAGAAACGCTGGAAGCTGAGCCGTTTACCTGTCAGCCTCTATTTGATATTCAGGCAAACACAACATTAAAACAGGAACTGATTGATCACATTTTCGTCTTTGAAAACTATCCGTTACAGCAGAAAATCGCCGATTCCGCTGATCATACCGATTCACCGCTGCAAATCGATCAAGTTCAAGTATCCGAGCAATCAGGATATCACTTTAATCTTGTCGTTGCTCCCGGCGAAGAACTTGTCATCAAATTCAGCTATAATGCGTTCGTTTACGATGCAGCCTGGATCAGCTGTATCAAGAGACAATTTACGCAAGCGCTGAGCACAGCGGCCCATCACCCTGATACGCCAATTGCTGATTTTTCTTTTCTTGATGCAACAGAAAAAGAGCAGATTGTCACACAGTTCAACAATACAAAAACAGAGTATCCGAAGAATCATACAATTATCGATTTATTTCGAGAACAAGCAGAAAAAACACCAGACCATACCGCACTTGTATATGGGAATATGTCTTTTTCGTATGAAGAGCTTGATAAACGCTCTAATTCACTCGCCAGAGCGTTATATCAAAAAGGGTTTCGGAAAAACGAGACAGCCGGAATATTGGCTGCTCATTCTCCCGAATTCATCATCAGTGTGCTTGCCGTTTTAAAAGCAGGGGGAGCATACCTCCCGCTTGATGCTGAGCTCCCTCCTGAACGAGCCAGCTTTATGCTTGAGGAAACGCAAGCAAAAATGCTGATTGTTCAAAAGGGGCTGGAGCAAACAACTGCATTCTCAGGAACAAGTATCATTTCAGATGCGCAGGGATTGATGGAAGAGAACGATATCCCTATCAACATCAGTTCCAGCCCGGATGATCTTGCGTACATCATGTATACCTCAGGATCAACAGGCCGGCCGAAAGGCGTCATGATCACCAATCGCAATGTCGTGTCCCTTGTCAAAAACAGCAATTACACGTCTGCGTCCGTTGATGACCGATTTATTCTAACTGGATCTATCAGCTTTGACGCCGTCACCTTTGAAATGTTCGGGGCGCTATTAAATGGTGCAAGCCTTCATATCATTGATCAATCGACACTGCTGTCACCTGATCGGTTTGGGACGTATTTGATTGAAAATGACATCACCGTGCTATTTTTAACGACAGCTCTTTTTAATCAGCTGGCACAGGTACGAGCAGACATGTTCAGCGGGCTCCACACATTATATGTCGGAGGCGAAGCACTCTCTCCCGCCCTGATGAATGCTGTCAGACACGCCTGTCCTGATCTTGCGCTTCATAACATTTACGGACCTACGGAAAACACGACATTTTCAACCTTTTTCAAGATGAAAAGAGACTATGCAGGGCCGATTCCAATCGGGAAACCAATCAGCAATAGCACCGCTTATATCTTAGATGCAAAAGGGAAACTTTTGCCAATAGGCGTTCCCGGCGAGCTTTGTGTAGGCGGCGATGGAGTCGCAAAAGGCTATTTGAACAGAGAAGATCTGACAAATGCTGTTTTTTCTCCACATCCTTTCTTGCCTGGAGAAAGAATATACCGTACCGGTGATCTGGCGCGCTGGCTGCCCGATGGAAACTTAGAATACATCAGCAGGATTGACAGGCAGATGAAAATCCGCGGAAAACGAATTGAGCCCGCCGAAATTGAAGCGCGCCTGTTAGAAATGGAAGGTGTGCAGGAAGCGGCAGTGACAATGAGAGAAATTGACGGAGAGGGACAGCTGTACGCTCATTACGTCGGCGATGACAAACGAACAGAAAAGGAGATACGTGCCGATTTGGCGCGTGTGCTCCCAGACTATATGATCCCGCAGCACTGGGTGCGTGTGGACCGGATGCCGCTTACCGGAAACGGAAAAATAGACCGCAGCGCTCTTCCTATACCAGAAAATAAGCCTGACAAACGGAAGGACATCACACTGCCAAGAAACTTGGTTGAGGAAGAATTGGCGAACATTTGGAAGCATGTTCTCGGTGTCAACACAATCAGTATTGATGATGACTTCTTTACACTTGGCGGACATTCACTAAAAGCACTGCAGGTCATACACACCCTGAAGCACCAGCAGCAAATTGATATACCGATTGATTTGTTATTCGAACATCCGACAATCGCTCAGCTTGCCGAAACACTTTACTCTAAACAGCTGACAGAAGCAAATGAACAGCATGTGATCAAACTGAACCAGCACGGCGCGCAAAACCTGTTCTGCTTCCCGCCGATATCAGGATTTGGCATTTATTTCAAAAACCTTGCTTTATTGCTGAATGACAAGGCATCTGTCTACGGATTTCACTTTATAGAACACGACACCCGCATTGAGCAATATGTTAATTGCATCACGGACATACAGCCTGAAGGCCCATACGTTTTATTAGGCTACTCCGCAGGCGGAAACCTGGCTTTTGAAGTGGCACAGGCTTTGGAGCGCAAAGGATTGGAAGTCAGCGACTTCATTATCGTGGACGCTTATCTCAAAAAACAGTCTTTGCCTATCGATACCGGAAATGACGAATCTGCAGCATATCTGCCTGAAGCGGTCAGAGAAAAGGTGATCAAGAAAAAGAGAAACTATCAGGCATATTGGGCACAATTGCTGAATGAAGGGCGCATCAAAGCAAACATTCATTTCATTGAAGCTGGAATTCAAACCGAAACCAGCGGGCATACAGGCTTGACGAAATGGGAGGGAGCCTGTGGAACCTACAGTGAGTACACGGGCTTTGGCGCTCATAAAGACATGCTGGAAGGAACATATGCTGAAAAGAATGCTGACATCATCCTCGACATAATAGACAAGATCACTTTAAATAACGCGATACTGCAAAAACGATAAGCGAATTAGCGGACAGAGGCATGCATTCTCTGTCCGTCTTTCTGTTTGTATCAAGAATGGATAAAGGACACTAGGGAATGATAACATCATCCTTTTTCTTGGAGGCTTCCCATGGATCACCTATCTTTTCTTACATTTATCATGCTGATTCTAGCCAGTTACAGGCTGACACATTTGATTGTATTCGACAAAATCACAGAATTTATCCGAAAACCTTTTATGAAAAAGAAAAGGATTGTAGATCAAAACGGGCATGTAGACGAAAAAAGCGTGCCGGCTTCTAATTTTGGATACATGCTCAATTGCTACTGGTGTGCCGGTGTTTGGTGTGCCATCTTGATCGGACTTGGCTATCTTTTTTTGCCTCGTATTGCTATACCGCTGATCTTTATTTTAGCCATCGCCGGGGCACAAGCGATCCTTGAAACGGCTGTCGGTGTCGGCGTAAAACTCATTGATGTGTTAAAAAGCCTGCAAACCATGATGAATGATAAAAAGTCCTAAAAGCGGCTCACAACATGCTTTAGGACTTTTTTCGTTTATTTAGTGAGATAGACATAAATCCTGATTTCTTCATTCTGTTAATCACCCTTTTATAGCCCGAGAATACCGTAATAGCGAATAGTGAAAGTGATGTAATGGGGGAGAAGAAACAGAATGAAGGTTTGCCAAAAGTCGATTGTCCGTTTAATTGTCAGCTTGATCGTCGGAACGTTTGTCATCTCCGTTCCGTTTATGGCCAATGCACAGTCTGACAGGGAGCTGAGAGCCGTATGGATAGCTTCCGTATTGAACATTGATTGGCCGTCAAAAAAAGGGTTATCGGTTGAAAAGCAAAAGCAGGAGTATAGCAAACTGCTGGATGATGTGCAAAAAATGGGAATGAATACCGTTATTGTTCAGATTAAACCGACGGCTGATGCCTTTTATCCATCCGCTTACGGACCTTGGTCTGAATACTTAACAGGTGTCCAAGGGAAAGACCCGGGCTATGATCCGCTTGCATTTATGATTGAGGAAACCCACAAACGAAATTTGGAATTTCACGCGTGGTTTAATCCTTACCGTATTACGATGAATCATACAGATCTTAATAAATTGTCTGAAGATCACCCGGCAAGAAAACATCCAGACTGGGTTGCCGCCTACGGAAACCAGCTGTATTATCATCCGGGCATTCCAGAAGCGAGAGATTTTATCGTTAAAGGAATTGAAGAAGTCGTAAAACATTATGATATCGATGCCGTTCATATGGATGATTATTTTTATCCTTATAAAATAGCGGGAAAGGAATTTCCTGATCAAGCACAGTATGAACAATACGGAAAACACGCTTTTTCGAATATTGATGACTGGCGGCGGGACAATGTGAACCAGCTTGTCAAACAAATCAACCAAACAATTAAAGCTGCAAAACCGTATGTCAAATTCGGCATCAGTCCCTTTGGCGTATGGAGAAACGCCGCAGATGACCCGACCGGATCGAATACAATAGCAGGCGTCAGAAATTATGACGACCTATATGCAGACACAAGACATTGGATCCAAGAAGGTGACATCGATTATATCGCTCCGCAAATTTATTGGAGTATCGGCTTTAACGCAGCGGCTTACGACGTGCTGGCTGATTGGTGGAGCAATGAAGTTAAAAATAGGCCTGTTCACTTATATATTGGCCAGGCAGCATATAAAATCAATAACAATTTTGATCCACCTTGGTCCGACCCCGAGGAATATGTGCGGCAAATCACGTTGAACCGTCAGCATGAGCTGGTGAAAGGAAGCATGCATTTCAGCCTCAAGGACCTCAACAAAAATCCGCTTGGCATCAAAGACAGGCTCATCACTGATCTTTACAGCAAGCCGGCATTGGTTCCGCAAATGCCTTGGCTTGACAGTACCGCTCCAAAAAAACCGAAGCTTACAAAAGTCATCGAAAACAAAAACGGCAACCTTCTGCAGATTAAAGACCATCCATCAAATCAAAAAACGAAAGAAACAGCCTATTACGCAATATACAGAGCCGAAGGGAAAAAGCAGAAAACATTGCTGGCAACGCAAAGAAAAACACATGAGCAGCAAACCTTCTTAGATAACACGGCAGATCCTAACAAGAAATATACGTATTATGTCACTTCAGCAGACCGGCTTCATAACGAAAGCAAGGCTTCCAAACGAACAACAAAATAAGAAATGAGACGGACGGCTTTCCAAGTCGTCTTTTTTAAAAAAATGATGTTGAAAACAGGAAATGATGATAAGCCGCTGAATTTTTATAGAAACAAAAAAAGCAAGGGAGAGACTCGCATGAATGTGGAAGCGGTGTTTGGACATTTTCCAGTATTGGAATCTGAGAACCTAGTACTAAGTAAAATCGAAGAGATCCATGTACAGGACGTGTTTTTGATCTATGATAATGAAAAAGGATTCAATTACTGCGGAATCATCCCGAAACATAACATAAAAACAGTACATAACATGATTACCCAAACTCGACCGATCACAGTACGCGGTGATCAAGCTCGGTATATGGGGGTCAGCGGTCGGTTTATTGATTGATACGATTTCCCTTTGGAATCGTCCCCTTATCTTCCCGGCTCTATCAAAGGGCCAAGTCATTGCGTTTGCGATATGGATGGTATGCGCCTACGGCATGTATTTGCTCATTCCGCTGATATTATCACATAAAAAATGATTCAGTTTTAATTTTCAGACTTTTCTTGTCAGGGAATGATTATAGAACTCGCCTAATAAAATGTTACAAAGATGTGAAGGAGGAAACGACGTGAATTTTGAGCTGACAAAAGAACAACAAATGGTGCGTGAAATGGTAAAAGATTTTGCGAAAAAAGAAATTGCTCCTCACGCTGAACATGTAGATCAAACGGGCGAGTTCCCGATCCAAACATTTAAAAAAATGGGTGAACTTGGGCTGATGGGTATTCCATTTCCAGAAGAGTACGGTGGATCTGGCGGTGATACGATTTCATATGCCTTAGCGGTTGAAGAAGTCGGCAAAGCTTGCGGCAGTACTGGATTAAGCTACGCTGCAGCGGTCTCATTAGGCGCCAGCCCTCTCTATTACTTTGGAACAGAAGAACAAAAACGGACGCATTTGACGCCGCTGGCTTCGGGCACAGCACTCGGATCATTCGGCCTGACGGAACCAAATGCCGGCTCAGATGCGGGGGGCACTCAAACAAAAGCGATTTCAAATGGTGACGAGTATGTAATCAACGGCGAAAAGTGCTGGATTACAAATGCAAGCTACGCACGGACAGTTATTGTGACCGCGGTAACAGGCAAAACCAAAGACGGAAAAAACATCATCTCCGCATTGATTGTGCCAACTGACACACCAGGACTCACGATTACGAGCCCGTACGATAAAATGGGCGTCCGTGGTTCGAATACAGCAGAAATTTTGCTTGAGGATGTAAGAGTGCCTGCGGGCAACTTACTCGGCGATCCAACAAAAGGATTTAAACAATTTCTATATACGCTGGACGGCGGGCGAATCTCCATTGCTGCTCTTGCGGTTGGCATTGCCCAGGCGGCACTTGACGCATCATTGGCATATGCGAAAGAACGGAAGCAATTTGGACAGCCGATTTCTTCCTTCCAAGCGATTCAATTTAAGCTTGCTGACATGGCGATGGAAATTGATCTGGCACGGCAAATGGTGTTAAAAGCAGCCTGGCTGAAAGACCATAACCGCCCGTTCACAAAAGAAGCGGCGTACGCCAAGCTGTTCGCATCTGAAATGGCGACTAGAGCTTGCAATCAAGCCATTCAAATCCATGGAGGTTCAGGATATATGAAAGAGTACGGGGTGGAACGGATGCTGCGGGATGCAAAATTAATGGAAATCGGTGAAGGCACATCTGAAATTCAGCGCCTCGTAATCGCCAGACAGCTTTTAAAATGAAAATGTAAACGCTTTCTCACTATTAAGAAAGGAGGAACAATCAATGGCTGAACTCATCCATTCCACAATCGGCAGGCTGCTGGAACAAACAGCTGAAGCGCATCCTGATCGAGACGCTGTTGTGTATCCAGACCGGAATATCCGCTATACGTACGCCCAATTTGACAGTCTGTGCCGCCAAACCGCTAAAGGTCTCATGCGGATGGGGATTGGAAAAGGAGATCACGTCGCCATATGGGCTTCTAATATCCCTGAATGGCTTGCCGTCCAGTTCGCAACTGCGAAGATTGGAGCCGTGCTCGTAACCGTCAATACCAATTATCAAGCACACGAGCTTGATTACTTGTTAAAGCAATCGGATGCCGCAGCGCTTATCATCATGGATTCATACAGGGGCACTTCTTATCCAGACATTGTGAACAGTTTGATACCAGAACTGCAAGAAGCAAAGCCCGGCCAACTGAAATCAGAACGCTATCCCTTTTTAAAAACACTGATCTATATTGGCAATAAACGATTGCCTGGCTTGTATCATTGGGACGATATAGAGAGATTGGCGAAAACAGTGACAGATGCTGAGCTGGAAGCAAGAATGAACAGCCTGGATAAAGACGATGTGATTAACATGCAATACACATCAGGAACAACAGGGTTTCCAAAAGGCGTGATGCTGACCCATTTTAATGTCATCAATAACGCTGCCAATATCGCTGAATGTATGGCTTTATCCGCTCAAGACCGCATGTGCATCCCGGTTCCGTTTTTTCACTGCTTCGGATGCGTGCTCGGGGTTTTGGCATGTGTGTCCGTCGGGGCAGCCATGATACCTGTTCCAGAATTTGATCCCGTTACCGTCCTTAAAACGGTAGAAAAAGAGAAATGCACAGCGCTGCATGGTGTGCCTACCATGTTTATCGCCGAGCTGCATCATCCGGATTTTGATGCATATGATCTATCAACGCTCCGAACAGGCATCATGGCCGGCTCTCCCTGTCCAAGTGAAGTAATGAAAGCTGTGATTGAAAGGATGGGCATGAAAGACATTACAATCGCCTATGGACAAACAGAAGCCTCGCCGGTCATTACGCAAACGAGGGCAAATGATTCCTTCATAAGAAGAGTCGAAACAACCGGCCGAGCCCTGCCGCATACTGAAGTGAAAATTGTAGAGCCCGGAACATGCCAAGAAGTTCAAAGAGGCGTGCAGGGAGAGCTATGCACCCGCGGCTATCACGTCATGAAAGGCTATTATAAAGACAAAGAAGCGACCAGAAAAGCAATCAATCATGACGGATGGCTATTTACAGGAGATCTTGCTGTCATGGATGAAGACGGGTACTGCCGTATCACCGGAAGATTAAAAGATATGCTCATCAGAGGCGGCGAGAACATTTACCCGCGGGAAATTGAAGAATTTTTATACCGGCATCCCGCTGTTTTAGACGTACAGGTCGTTGGTGTGCCTGACGCCAAATTCGGGGAGGAGGCTGCAGCCTGGATTAAACTAAAAGACGGTAAAAGCGTTTCATCTGATGAGCTTAAAGCCTATTGCAAAGGAAAAATCGCCCGCCACAAAATTCCGCGTTATGTGATTTTTACAGACGACTATCCGATGACGGCTTCAGGTAAAATTCAAAAATATAAACTGCGAGAAAAAACCATTGAAATGTTCAACTTATCATCAACTCAATGAGGTGAAATCATGTTTACTAAAGTACTGATCGCCAACCGCGGAGAAATTGCAATGAGAATTATCCGAACGTGCAGCCGTCTAGGCATCAAAACAGTCGCGGTTTATTCAGAAGCAGACAAGGAAGCGCCCCATACAAAAACCGCAACAGAGGCTTATGTGATCGGGGAATCAAGAGTCAGTGAAAGTTATTTAAATATAGAGAGAATCATAGAGACAGCAAAAAAAGCAAATGCCGACGCGATCCACCCGGGATATGGATTGTTATCAGAAAACAGCCGATTTGCTGAACGCTGCAAGCAAGAAAACATCGTGTTTATCGGACCTTCACCCGATATCATCGCAAAGATGGGCAGCAAAATTGAAGCGCGCAAAGCAATGGAGGCTGCGGGTATCCCTGTGGTGCCCGGCGTTTCAGAACCCCTCGAAGACATAGAGGCAGCCTGCCGCACTGCTAGTCAAATCGGATATCCTGTCATGCTGAAAGCTTCAGCGGGCGGAGGCGGCATCGGAATGCAGCTTGTTGAAAATGAAGAAGCATTAAAAAAAGCGTACGAGGGGAACAAAAAGCGCGCGGCAGATTTTTTCGGTGACGGGTCAATGTATATAGAAAAAGTCATTGAACATGCACGCCATATCGAAGTTCAGCTTTTAGCCGATCAACACGGCCATACAGTACATCTGTTTGAACGCGATTGCTCAGTTCAGAGGCGCCACCAAAAAGTCATTGAAGAAGCGCCGTCTCCATTTGTAGACGATGAACTGAGAATGAAGATTGGGCAAACGGCAGTAATAGCAGCAAAGGCAATCGGCTATACGAACGCAGGCACCATCGAATTTATAGTTGACCAAAAGCAAAATTTTTACTTCCTCGAAATGAATACGAGACTGCAAGTTGAACACCCCGTGACTGAAGAAATAACAGGCCTGGACTTAGTTGAGCAGCAGCTGCGAATTGCTGCGGGCCATACACTCACATTCTCTCAAAAAGACATCAAACGAAACGGGCATGCGATAGAGGTGAGAATATACGCGGAAGACCCCAAGACCTTCTACCCGTCACCAGGCACGATCACTGCGTTCTCACTCCCTGACCATAAAGGGGTCAGACACGAATGTGCGGTAGCAAAAGACAGCATTGTTACCCCTTTTTATGACCCGATGATCGCTAAGATGATCGTCAAAGGCCAGTCCAGAACAGAAGCAATTGAAAAACTGGAGACAGCGCTTCGCGACTACCATGTAGAAGGAATCAAAACAAATCTTCCGCTTCTCATACAGGCTGCGGCATCAAAGGCATTTAAAGAAGGGGATGTTACGACTGACTTTTTGAAACAACACCTATAAAGGAGGCAGTTGTTATGACAGTTAGCATACAAATGGCAGGAAACCTGTGGAAAGTCCACGTCAAAGCCGGCGACAAAATTGAAAAAGGCCAGGAGGTTGCCATTTTGGAATCGATGAAAATGGAAATCCCGATCGTTGCCGATCGAAGCGGAGTCGTAAAAGAAGTCAAAAAAAATGAAGGCGACTTTGTAAATGAAGGCGACGTACTGCTCGAACTAAGCGATTCCACTCAATAATTTGGAGGAAGACCATGTCATATCCTAAAAAAGTGACAATCAAAGAAGTCGGCCCGCGTGACGGCTTACAAAACGAGTCCGCATGGATCGAAACAAAGGATAAAATAACCTGGATCAACCAGCTTTCCCGGACAGGGCTTTCGTATATTGAAATCACATCCTTCGTTCATCCGAAATGGATTCCGGCGCTTCGAGATGCTATTGATGTGGCAAAAGGCATCAACCGTGAAAAAGGGGTGACGTACGCGGCACTTGTCCCGAATCAAAAAGGACTGGAGAATGCGCTTGAAGGAGGCATTAACGAAGCTTGCGTTTTTATGTCCGCCAGCGAAACGCACAACAGAAAAAACATCAATAAATCCACTTCTGATACTCTTCGTGTACTCAAACAAGTAAACAATGACGCAAAAAAAGCAAACCTCACAACAAGAGCCTACCTCTCGACTGTTTTCGGCTGTCCGTACGAAAAAGTTGTCCCCGTTGAACAAGTCATTCGCCTTTCAGAAGCTCTATTTGAATTTGGGATTTCTGAACTGTCACTTGGAGATACGATTGGAGCGGCTAATCCCGCCCAGGTTGAAACTGTACTTGAAGCTCTATTGGCACGATTCCCCGCGAAACAAATCGCCCTGCATTTTCATGATACGAGAGGAACGGCGCTCGCCAACATGGTCACAGCGCTCCAAATGGGCATCACGGTATTCGACGGTTCGGCAGGCGGGCTTGGCGGATGTCCATATGCGCCAGGTTCATCAGGAAACGCCGCAACTGAGGATATCGTGTACATGCTTGAACAGATGGGCATCAAAACAAATGTAAAGCTCGAAAAACTGCTATCTGCGGCCAAATGGATTGAAGAAAAAATGGGCAAACAGCTGCCGAGCCGAAATTTACAAGTATTTAAATCATCTTGATAAAAGAGAGGACGCATACAATGGGAGAATCTATTCTTTTCACTGTGAAAAAAGAACATATTGCGTTGATCACCTTAAACAGGCCTCAAGCGGCAAATGCTCTTTCAGCAGAAATGCTTAGAAACCTGCAATCGATTCTTCAGGAAATTGAATTCAACTCAAACATTCGCTGCGTCATCCTCACAGGTGCCGGCGAAAAAGCGTTCTGTGCGGGGGCAGACCTGAAAGAACGAATAAAACTAAAAGAAGATCAGGTTCTGGAAAGTGTATCTCTCATTCAAAGAACAGCGGCTTTCCTTGAAGCCTTGCCGCAGCCAGTCATAGCCGCGATAAACGGCAGCGCATTAGGAGGCGGGCTAGAATTGGCATTGGCATGCGATCTTCGAATTGCATCTGAATCAGCTGTGCTGGGACTCCCGGAAACAGGGTTAGCTATTATCCCAGGCGCTGGAGGGACCCAAAGACTGCCCCGGCTGATTGGCAGAGGAAAAGCCAAAGAATTAATTTATACCGGCAGACGCGTAACCGCTCATGAAGCAAAAGAAATAGGCCTTGTAGAGCATGTCACGGCTCCTTGTGACCTTATGCCAAAAGCAGAGGAACTGGCTGCTGCCATTTCTGCCAACGGGCCGATCGCTGTCCGTCAAGCTAAATTCGCGATCAATAAAGGATTGGAGACAGATCTCGCTACAGGTCTTGCGATTGAACAAAAGGCGTATGAACATACCATTCCTTCAAAAGACAGGAGAGAAGGACTTCAGGCGTTTCAAGAAAAAAGACGGGCCGTATATAAGGGAATATAAAAGGGAGGCAATGCTCATGGATTATGAAAAGGAACGAACAGAATTGGCCGAACGAATCCGAAAAGGCGGAGCGGAAAAGTATCACCAAAGCAATCGAGAAAAAGGCAAGCTCTTTGTCAGAGAGCGGCTCTCGCTTCTCTTTGACGATGGCATTGAGCTAGAAGACGCTTTTTTTGCGGAATGCATGTCAGACGGCCTTCCCGCTGACGGAGTGGTAACAGCGATCGGCAAAATCGGCGGCCAAACCGTTTGCGTCATGGCAAATGATTCAACAGTGAAAGCGGGCTCCTGGGGAGCTAAAACCGTTGAAAAAATCATCAGAATTCAAGAAACTGCCGAAAAACTAAACGTTCCGCTCATTTATTTAGTCGATTCAGCAGGCGCCAGAATCACCGATCAAATCAATGTCTTTCCAGGGAGACGCGGAGCAGGAAGAATTTTTTATAATCAAGTTAAATTATCGGGACGCATTCCGCAAATCTGTTTGCTTTTCGGACCGTCTGCGGCAGGAGGCGCTTATATTCCGGCCTTCTGTGATATCGTCGTTATGGTAGACGGTAACGCCTCCATGTATTTAGGCTCGCCAAGGATGGCGGAAATGGTCATTGGCGAAAAAGTGTCTCTCGAAGAAATGGGCGGCGCTCGTATGCATTGCTCCATCTCCGGCTGCGGAGATATTCTTGCAGAAACTGAAGAAGAAGCCATACATCTGGCGCGGGCTTATTTGTCTTACTTCCCGGCAAATTTTCAAGAAAAGGCGCCCATTCATGAGGAACGCCCGCCAAAACACTTCGACATCCCGCTTGCCGACGTCATTCCGCAAAACCAGAACGCACCTTTTGATATGCATGAGCTGATTGAGCGGATCATTGATGAAGGGTCATTTTTTGAGATCAAAGCCTTATTTGCACCAGAATTAGTAACAGGCTTCGCACGGATCGAGGGACAGCCTGTCGGCATTGTTGCAAACCAGCCGAAGGTTAAAGGCGGCGTCTTATTCCACGATTCAGCAGACAAAGCGGCTAAGTTTATTACCTTATGTGACGCATTTCATATCCCGTTGCTGTTCTTAGCGGATATTCCCGGTTTTATGATTGGCACAAAAGTGGAACAGGCGGGGATTATCAGACACGGAGCGAAAATGATTTCTGCGATGTCGGAGGCAACTGTTCCAAAGCTCTCTGTCATTGTCCGAAAAGCGTACGGGGCGGGGTTGTATGCAATGGCAGGGCCGGCATTTGAACCGGATTGCTGTCTAGCGCTCCCAACCGCCCAAATCGCCGTCATGGGCCCTGAAGCCGCGGTAAACGCTGTCTACGCTAAAAAAATCGCCGAACTGCCAAAAGAAGAGAGAGCCGCATTTATCGGCAGCAAACGGGGGGAATACAAAGAAGACATAAATATCTACCGTCTGGCTTCTGAAATGATCATTGATGCTGTTATCCCAGCCAATTCGCTGCGTGATGAGCTGGCCAAACGGCTGAAGGCATACATGACAAAGGAAATGACATTTACCAATCGAAAACATCCGGTTTATCCGGTATAAAAAAGCAAGAACTTAGGAGCGCCAAAAGCGCTCTTTTATATATTCACAATAATAATATTATGTAAACTAATCGCCTTTGCATAAAACGCTTTGTTTTTTAGAATAGTAAATAAAGGCTGCCGCATCTTTAGCGGCAATTGTCAGTTTATCATAAAAAGGGGCCTACATTATGTATCATTTATATTCACATAACGACTTGGACGGAGTAGGATGCGGAATCGTAGCAAAATTGGCATTCGGAAAAGACGTTGAGGTCCGGTATAACTCTGTCAACGGCTTAAACGCACAGGTGCAGTACTTTTTAGAAAAAATGAAGGAGAGCAACAGACAAGATGCATTATTCATCACCGATCTCGCCGTCAATGAAGAAAACGAACAGAGATTGAATGTTTATGTTCATGCAGGGGGCAAAGTGAAGCTTATTGACCACCATAAAACAGCCCTTCATTTGAATGAGCATGAATGGGGATTTGTCCAGATGGAATACGATGATGGAAGGCTCACATCCGCGACGTCACTTTTATATGGCTATCTCGTTGAAAATGGATTCATGAAACCGACAAATGCCTTAGACCAATTCACAGAGCTCGTCCGCCAATACGATACATGGGAATGGGAGCGGTACGATCAAAAACAGGCGAAGCGGCTTAATGATCTTTTCTTTTTGCTGTCAATTGATGAATTTGAGGCAAAAATGATTCAGCGCCTTTCCTCGCATGACGAATTTTTCTTCGATGATTTTGAAGAAAAACTGCTTGATTTAGAAAACGAAAAAATTGAGCGTTACCTCCGCAGAAAGAAAAGGGAAATGGTACAAACCTTTGTGCACGAACACTGTGTAGGCATTGTTCACGCTGAATCGTACCATTCAGAACTGGGAAACAGGCTAGGGAAAGATAATCCGCACCTCGATTACATTGCGATTTTAAGCATGGGATCAAAACGAGTCAGTTTGCGCACCATTCATGATTACATCGATGTGTCAGAGATCGCCGGCCGATACGGAGGCGGGGGGCATGCAAAGGCATCCGGCTGTTCAATAACCGATGAAGTATACGAGTTGTTTGTAACTGAAGCTTTCCGGATTGATCCTGTACGGCCTGATGCTTTCCGTAACATCTATAATGTAAAGGGATCTGCGAACGGATCATTATATGAAAATCGTGCTCAAATGAGATTTTTTCTGTTTCCTTTAGACAACGAGTGGAATATCCAAATTAACGGGGAAACACAGGATGAAACATTCGCAGCGTTTGAAGAAGCAGAATGGTTCATTAAAAGAAATTATGCCGCATCGCTCGTGCGGGATGAAGTGTTTGTCGCATTTTTAGCAGAACATCTAAAGCTGGCAAATCAGCATCGCAGGTAAAAAAATATGCATAGGGGAGCGTCATTCACCCCTATGCATATCCGCTAGCTATCGTTTGAATATGGCTGTACGTTTCTTAATCACAAAATAAAGGGCTATCACAACAACAGCCAATATCATAATCGGTGTTGTATAAGTACCCGCTATGTTCTCTACATCATCCCACTGGCTTCCCAGCTGTATGCCTAAATAAACAAACAGGATAGACCATGGAATGATAGCAAGCACAGTCAGTACCACAAACTTGAGAAATGGCATTCTCGCAATACCTGCAGGAATGGATATCGCATGTCTGACAACCGGTATAAAACGAGCCGAGAAAACAACCCCGGCGCCGTACTTTTGAAACCAGTTTTCCGACATGTCGATATGATGCTTTTTAATTAATAAATACTTCCCGTATTTGTCCAAAAATGGCCTGCCTCCATAGCGGCCGATCCAGTAAATAAAGATCTGGGCAATGGTACCTCCGATAACGCCCGCAATAATGGCGCCTATAAATCCAATCGTGCCTTCCGATACCATATAGCCGCCATAAGCTAATACAATCTCACTCGGAATGATTTCAATCATTAACCCAATCGCAATACCCGCATATCCCATGTTCGTCAGCCATGTTAAAATTTCGCTTATCAAACTGCCCACATTCTTCACAACCTGTCCTAATCTTTTTCACTATTATATGACTGATTGACGAGCAAGATGGTTACAATTTTTTTACCGCAACATTTCTTTCGTTTCCCGTTTGATTACACCTTCTAAATAGGTCAAAAGCTGAGATCTCATTTCGGGACGCATTAAGCCGATTTCAGTGCTCGCTTTAAAACAGCCCAGCTTATCGCCAATGTCATATCGATTTCCTTCCAGCAGCCGGGCATGGATCGGCTCATTACGGCAAACCTCACGAAGCGCATCTGTGAGCTGAATTTCGTTTCCCGCGCCTCTGCCAATTGACTTCAAAACGGGGAAGATCGAAGAATTCAACACATACCGTCCCATTACGGCGATGTCGGAAGGCGCTTCTTCAGGTGAAGGCTTTTCAACTAAATCTTTCACTTCATACACATGCCCATGAGTTCCAGACGTATTAATAATACCATATTTGCTGACATCCTCAGGGAGAACTGACTGTACACCGACAACCTCTGTGCCATAAGCGTCATATACATCTATTAATTGCCGAAGAGCCGGTGTTTCAGACACCATAATATCATCACCTAAGAGAATGGCAAAAGGCTCATCTCCGATAAAATGCTCCGCACACAGTACCGCATGGCCTAATCCGAGCGGTTCTTTCTGGCGGATGTAATGAATGTTGGCCAAATCGGCGATCTGCTGCATTTCTTCAAGTGTCTCCGTCTTGCCTTTTTCCCGCAGATTGAATTCCAATTCCGCCGATCGGTCAAAATGATCTTCAATCGAGCGTTTGTTTCTCCCTGTAATAATCAGTATATCTTCAATTCCTGACTCTACGGCCTCTTCTACAATATATTGGATTGCTGGTTTGTCGACGATTGGGAGCATTTCTTTAGGCTGCGCCTTTGTCGCCGGCAGAAATCTCGTTCCTAAACCCGCTGCGGGAATAACCGCTTTTCTCACTTTTTTTCTCATTCATCTTCACTCCTGATCCTGTATATTTTTCAGCGAATCTCCAAATACCCAGATTCGGTTTCCTATAAAATTCATCATCATTCCGCCGATAGTGGCGGCGAGCTTACTCACCAAAAGCGAGCATCCGCAGTTTTGAAACAAATAAAGCAGCAAAAAGGTGATCCCCGACGTGGCAATATTAATCATGAGAAAGCGCACAATCTCTTTCCCGTCAGCCTTACGTTTTACACGAAACGTCCAATTCCGGTTCCACACATAGCTGTTGATGATACCTGCCGAATAGGAGCAGATCTGCGCCGACAGATAAGGGACATGACAAGCAGTAAGGAGAAAGAAGACACCAAAATCTATCAGCGTATTGCCGACGCCTACGGTGCAAAAGCGTCCTAATGTTTTTATTTTTTCTTTCAGCATAACGGCACCGACCTCCCTTCATAAAAGATGCGAATAGCTGCCATATTTGTTGATATTGATTACTTTAACGGACAGTGTTGAATAAACAATTAATAAAATATGAACAAAACATGAAAAAACGGGTATACCGCTCTCTTTACATAAGGATGGACAAAATATGCAGTATGTCGAAGGGGAAGAGGGCGGAATGATAACGAAATGTCTTACAAAGAAGAGAACAATGTAAACAGGAATCAGCAGAAAAAGCAGGCAGAATTCAATAGATTGAGAAGTTTCGAGCCATGATTTCCTATCTGCAAAGATGTCTATTATGTCAATAGCTCTAAAACAACGAGATTCGAGGGAACAGGAAGCGAAGAAGAAGTCGGTAACAGCCGTCTATGTTAGCCCCATCTTATCAATGAATAAATGTATCCAGTTCCTTTGTAGAATCGAACACGAATTCCTCCAAAAGTATCCTATACACAATTTTTTTAATAAGGTAGGATGTTAGACAAAGGGATATTTTGGATAAATATGCATCTCCGTTCAATGGGTTTAGTGGTGCGATCTTCATGACCTGTTGTTATCAAATTCCAAAAGAAAATCCCCCCATTTTAAGGAAAAAGGAGGATGTGAAGTGATGAGGAAAAAGTGTAGCGTATGTTTATGGATTCTTGTTTTACTTTTGAGCTGCTTAGCTGGGAAGTCTGCGTATGCTGCCACAGGTACTACAATTGCAAAACATATAGGGAATTCAAACCCGCTTATCGACCATCATTTGGGAGCGGATCCGGTTGCGCTGACCTATAACGGAAGAGTCTACATCTATATGTCAAGTGATGACTATGAATATAATAGCAACGGAACAATTAAAGATAATTCATTTGCCAATTTGAATAGAGTATTCGTCATATCTTCAGCGGATATGGTGAACTGGACAGACCACGGAGCCATTCCGGTAGCAGGTGCCAATGGAGCTAATGGAGGCCGTGGAATTGCAAAATGGGCAGGTGCGTCATGGGCACCGTCAATCGCAGTTAAAAAAATTAATGGCAAGGATAAATTCTTCCTTTATTTCGCAAACAGCGGCGGAGGTATCGGGGTTCTCACCGCAGACAGCCCGATTGGTCCATGGACCGACCCAATCGGGAAACCGCTCGTAACGCCAAGTACGCCAGGAATGTCTGGTGTTGTATGGCTTTTTGATCCGGCAGTATTTGTAGATGACGACGGAACCGGTTACCTGTATGCCGGCGGAGGCGTTCCTGGCGGTTCAAATCCAACGCAGGCACAATGGGCCAATCCTAAAACGGCTAGAGTCATAAAATTGGGGCCTGATATGACGAGTGTTGTTGGAAGTGCATCTACAATTGATGCGCCTTTCATGTTTGAAGATTCGGGATTGCACAAGTATAACGGAACATATTATTACTCCTATTGCATTAATTTCGGCGGCACGCACCCGGCCGATAAACCCCCGGGTGAGATCGGCTACATGACCAGTTCAAATCCCATGGGTCCCTTTACATATAGAGGGCACTTCCTGAAAAATCCGGGTGCATTTTTCGGAGGTGGCGGAAACAACCATCATGCTGTTTTCAATTTTAAAAACGAGTGGTATGTGGTGTACCATGCGCAAACTGTCAGTTCCGCTCTGTTCGGGGCCGGCAAAGGATACCGTTCTCCACATATTAATAAGCTGGTGCATAACCCAGATGGATCCATCCAAGAGGTAGCAGCAAATTATGCAGGTGTAACACAACTTTCCAATTTGAATCCTTATAACCGGGTAGAAGCTGAAACGTTTGCTTGGAATGGACGCATTTTGACAGAGAAGTCCACAGCACCCGGCGGGCCAGTAAATAATCAGCATGTAACAAGCATTCAAAATGGAGACTGGATTGCTGTAGGAAATGCAGACTTCGGAGCGGTCGGTGCCAGGTCATTTAAAGCAAATGTAGCATCCACTTCAGGCGGGAAAATAGAAGTGCGCCTCGACAGTGCAGACGGTAAGCTTGTTGGAACTCTGAATGTGCCTTCAACAGGCGGAGCGCAAACGTGGAGAGAAATAGAAACTGCAGTAAGCGGGGCAACCGGTGTGCACAAAGTATTCTTTGTATTTACCGGAACAGGTACAGGAAACTTGTTTAATTTTGATTACTGGCAGTTTACGCAAAGATAGGACTCGTAATGGGACCGCTTAAAAACGAGGCGGGTGAAGTACGGGCCAGCACCGGAACAGCCCGCCATTATGGATATGCCATGCAGATTTTTTAATACCGTAAAAGACACATGACGAAGGAGAGGAATAAATGATTCCACGCATAAAAAAAACAATTTGTGTACTATTAGTATGTTTCACTATGCTGTCAGTCATGTTAGGGCCAGGCGCTACTGAAGTTTTGGCAGCAAGTGATGTAACAGTTAATGTATCTGCAGAGAAACAAGTGATTCGCGGTTTTGGAGGGATGAATCATCCGGCTTGGGCTGGGGATCTTACAGCAGCTCAAAGAGAAACTGCTTTTGGCAATGGACAGAACCAGTTAGGATTTTCAATCTTAAGAATTCATGTAGATGAAAATCGAAATAATTGGTATAAAGAGGTGGAGACTGCAAAGAGTGCGGTCAAACACGGAGCAATCGTTTTTGCTTCTCCTTGGAATCCTCCAAGTGATATGGTTGAGACCTTTAATCGGAATGGTGACACATCGGCTAAACGGCTGAAATACAACAAGTACGCAGCATACGCGCAGCATCTTAACGATTTTGTTACCTTCATGAAGAATAATGGTGTGAATCTTTACGCGATTTCGGTACAAAACGAGCCTGATTACGCTCACGAGTGGACGTGGTGGACGCCGCAAGAAATACTTCGCTTTATGAGAGAAAACGCCGGCTCGATCAATGCCCGCGTCATTGCGCCTGAGTCATTTCAATACTTGAAGAATTTGTCGGACCCAATTTTGAACGATCCGCAGGCTCTTGCCAATATGGATATTCTCGGAACCCACCTGTACGGCACCCAGGTCAGCCAATTCCCTTATCCTCTTTTCAAACAAAAAGGAGCGGGGAAGGACCTTTGGATGACGGAAGTATACTATCCAAACAGTGATAACAACTCGGCGGATCGATGGCCTGAGGCATTGGATGTTTCACAGCATATTCACAATGCGATGGTAGAGGGGGACTTTCAAGCTTATGTATGGTGGTACATCCGAAGATCATATGGACCTATGAAAGAAGATGGTACAATCAGCAAACGCGGCTACAATATGGCTCATTTCTCGAAGTTTGTGCGTCCCGGCTATGTAAGGATTGATGCAACGAAAAATCCGAATACGAACGTTTACGTGTCAGCCTATAAAGGTGACAACAAGGTCGTTATTGTTGCCATTAACAAAAGCAACACAGGGGGCAACCAAAACTTTGTTTTGCAGAATGGATCTGCTTCAAACGTATCTAGATGGATCACGAGCAGCAGCAGCAATCTACAACCTGGAACGAATCTCACTGTATCAGGCAATCATTTTTGGGCCCATCTTCCAGCTCAAAGCGTGACAACATTTGTTGTAAATCGTTAAAGACACCTAAGGCAAGCGGTACCGCATTGGAGCGGATACGGACATTAACCGCCGAGGGTGCCGCAAATAAACCTGCACAGGAATAAAAAAGTCGAAGTCAGAAAAAAGCGATTTTCCGATCAGAAAATCGCTTTTTTTCGTGTCGTGCGTCGTTTTGAAGACACATGGTTCAAGGTTTTTAAATGCGGGAGGGCATCAGCTTGTTAAAATAAATGTATAAGGAATAAACATAAGCGTTACGACAACTGGTGCACTATTACTGAGATAGATATTATGAATATTCAGGGAAGGGAAATGTAGAACGCTATCGAAAGTTTGACTTGATCAAGAAGACCAGCAACAAGTGACATAGGTTGCTGATAAACGCATGTCAAAGAGTTAGCCGTTGAATCCAACGTCAAATAAGATGACACAAGGTTAATTCAATAAAGGAGGGGCTTTAGTACAAAAAGAGCTTGTATCTAAGTGATCAATTAGTAACTACTAAAAGAATTCGTTTTTTAGTTTACATAATATATATTCTAGGAAGTAAACGAAATAAATGAATTTCTGTCTCATATCAAAAGTATACTTAAGTTAGTGAGACAGAAATTGAAATTTTATTGGTTTGTTGCTAATCAAAAAAATGGCGTTGTTAATCCATAATAAACTGCTTCTAAATCTTCCAGCGTCATATCGCCATATGCGCATTTGATAACAGAGTCAGCAAACACATCATAGTCATAATCTGTAGAAAATCCTCGCTGCAGCTGTTTTTCGTAAGCTTCAATCTGTTCTTTTTGATACTGGATGTCTTTTTCCTTACCTGGATAGTCCGGACCATTTATCGCATGATTCATTTCTTTGAACAGCATCATATATTGCTTCAGTGTTTCATCCACAACCTACACCTCCTTGTTTTACTGGATAAGATAATGAAAACGGACATCATTGCTGATGTCCGCCAACAGTTAAACTATTTGGGTTCTGTTCCCCAAATCAGTTTTCCGTGATTATATAATGTGATTTTTTTCGTTGTTTTAAACGTATTTGATTGGAAAAAGGAATAATCGCCGCTTTGTGCATAATTGCTCCAGTCATCGTTGTGAAGACGAAGCTGAATATTTCCTGTGCTTGCTCCCGGTGACAGCTTTCCTTTTTTGAACCCCAGTTCCAGATAGGTATCTGCGCCTTGCTTAGGTTTATGCAGCGTCACAAATTTGTGGGTCAGATTGCCGCATCCAATCTGCGCGTAGTCACAGTCAAAGTTTTGGCCTTTGTTTTTCGCGTTATACCAGTAACGGGCAGTGACATCTTTTAAATCCACCGTCGCATTGCCGTTATTTTTTATGTGAAGCTGCGGGCGGATTTGGTTGCTGTTCACACCCCCATCCCCTGCTTTGTATTGTACAGAAATGCCGTTTTCCTGTGCGGGGTTATCTTGTGCCGGCGTTTCAGGGCGTTCTTTCGTTGAATCTTTGTTGCCGAGAATGTTTTCTCTTACGAATGTTCCTGAAGCAGTTAAATCTGTAAGTGGCCAGCCGCCTGTTTTAGATGCTCCCGGCTTTAACGCTGAGGATGATTCCTGCTTATCAGAAAGATTCCAGTTCACCCAGCTGATTTTCTTGCTGTCGAGATAATTCAGCCATTCCCGCGACTGGTCAAGGAATACACCGCCATTTCCAGACGCGTCGCTTGTTCCCCATTCCGTCACGAAAATAGGCGCTCCTTTACTGAGTGCATAGTTTGCTTTCTCCCGTAAAGATTGGCCGTGTGTGCCGGCATAAAAATGAAGCGCGTACATGACGTGTGCATCTTTTATCTGGTCATCGGCAGCATCATTCACATCCTGGCTCCATGTACCGGTTCCGACAATAATGGTGTTGTCTGGATCATTTTTGCGGATAACGGAAATCACTTCTTCCGCATACGGTTTAATATCACGCTTCCAGTTCACATCACCGTTTGGTTCGTTTGCAATTTCATAAATGACGTTTGGTGTGTTTCCGTAAAGGCTTGACATTTCCTTGAAGAATTCTTTTGCTTTCTCTTTATTTTGGTTTGGATTACCGTCATTTAAGATATGCCAGTCAATGATGACATATATCCCAAGCTCTTTTGCCGCTTCAACCGCTTCTTTTACTTTGTTTTTCACGGATGGGTTGTCAATATAACCGCCATCTGCTGTATACATCGCCGCTCGGAAAACGGTAATGCCCCAATCGTCTCTCAGCCATTTTAAGCTGTCTTTATTGACAAAATCGCCATACCATTGCAATCCGTGTGAACTGATCCCCTTCAATTGCACCGCTTTGCCGTTTTGATTGATTAGCTGCGTGCCTTTTATGCTAAGCTGGCCATTTATGGCGACTGGCGTTTTTGCTCCTGCAGCAGATGCTGCTGGATTTCCTAAGCCGCTGGTTGCGAGTATTGAAATTAATAAACACACGATTAAGATAGAGACTTGACGTTTCATATATAGTATTCTTTCCTCCTTTACATCATGACGAAAATATATGCCTATTAACTCGTCCGCTCCACCTCCCTTCCGTTTTTGTTTGGCACGGACTATTGTAAAAATTTATCTCATCTTTGTCTATCAACCTAATTTCTTGTTTTTAGACGGATTAAAAAGCCTGTCAATTTGCTCTTTTTGTCTTGATTCAGATACTGCTGACACATACGGACCAAATAGAAAATTGTTTAATCAGGACTATTCACGTTACTTTTTGTTTAATTTGAAAGATTCTGCTTCTTTGCGCCAAATAAAAAGCCGCATTCAATGAATTGAATGCAGCCGTGTTCTTATGCTTCTTGTTTCTCATCTTCCCATGTTTCAGCATTTTTCAGCCCTGGAATGTTTTTCGCTTTAAATACAGGATCAAGTCCTTGTTTACGCTGTTTCGCGTAATCTTTATACACTTTGTAAGCAACGTTTGACAGCAGCGTAATCACAACTAAGTTAATTAGCGCCATGATACCCATAAAGAGATCCGCCATGTCCCAAACGATTTGGAAGCCTGATAGAGAACCGTAGACAACCATAGCAATAACCGCAATCCGGTAAATATTCAGCCATGTTTTGCTTGTTTTAATAAATTCAATATTTGTCTCACCATAATAATAGTTGCCGACAACTGAACTGAATGCAAACAAGAACATTGCGACTGCGATGAAGCTAGGCGCCCAGCCGCCGATATGATGATTAAGGGCAGCCTGGGTTACTTGGATACCATCACCTTTTGGCGTTACACTGTACAGCAAAATGATAAACGCTGTGGACGTACATACGATAAATGTATCGAAAAATACGCCTAATGTTTGAATAAAACCTTGTTTTGCCGGATGCGATACATGAGCTGTTGCAGCCGCATTCGGAGCGCTTCCCATCCCTGCTTCGTTTGAAAAAAGTCCGCGCTGCGCACCGATAACGATGATGCCGCCAATTCCGCCGCCGACGACTTGTTCAAACCCTAAAGCATTTTTAACAATTGTAGCGATAACGCCAGGGAAAGCCGTAATATTTGTGATGACAACAAATAAAGCAATAATAATATAAATGCCAGCCATAACCGGTACGATTAGCTGTGTTACAGCCACAACACGTTTCAAACCGCCAAAAATGATAAACGCAGTTAAAACAGCCAAGACAATGGCTACAACTGTTTTATTCACATGAAATGCGCCATCCAACGCTCCTGCAATAGTATTCGTTTGAACAGCGTTAAAGATTAAACCGAATGATACCGTAATTAAGACAGCAAAAACGATGCCGAGCCATCTGGCTCCAAGGCCCTTCTGAATGTAGTAGGCCGGACCTCCGCGGAAATCCTCCCCGTCTCTTACCTTATAAAGCTGCGCTAGCGTACTCTCAACAAAGCTAGAAGCCATACCTACAGCAGCTACAACCCACATCCAAAACACAGCGCCCGGTCCGCCTGTCGCAATTGCTAAAGCTACACCAGTCAAATTCCCAGTACCGACTCGGGATGCAGCGGAAATAAAGAATGCCTGCATAGAGGAAACACCTTTATTTCCTTCAGGCTTCTCCCCTACTATTCTGAACATTTCAATAAAATAACGGAATTGGATAAAACCAAAACGTATGGTAAAAAATAATCCAAGCCCTATTAAAATATAAAATAGGTATTTCCAAATGAAATCACTTGGAATATGAATTAAACTATCGAAAAAAGACGCCATATTTACCTACCGTTTTCATCAATTCAATACGAATTCATTTTGATGTTAGATTTTTTAACATAACGAGTTTTATTATATCACAATATGACGAATTAGGAAGTTTTTTCGCGAAGAATATTGTCATAGCCAGATGTTACTCTGTCGACCCTTTCCCTAGCATTTTCCTATAAAAAATAAAAACATTCGTTGAAAGTTTGCATTTTTAAAAAAGTACCTATTAACAATGCAATCATTTCCTCTCATTCTCTTACCTTTCCTTTGATTTTAGCTC
>NZ_CP026521.1:2276028-2282741 GCF_002953915.1 Bacillus sp. MBGLi79 | reverse complement strand
AATATAGGAATAAACCTTAAACAACAAACATATCATCTAAAATATGCTTTTATTCACACCATAAACCGGGTATACATACACTAATAAAGAATGTTTCTCTTTCAAAAATAAGCAAAAAGATATATACTTAACAAAGTGAAATTTAGTTTTTAAATTTAATAAATCAGGTTTACTTTTAGGATGGATTAGGGTATTATTATAAAAATATTCAGTAATATTAAAGGAGGGGGAGATCATTTGAAAAAAGTAACGATATTGAAAGCATCCATCTTATTCTTGGCGATCGCCAGTTTTCATTTGCTCTCAATTCCCCACGCCTTTGATATCGGCCATCATTATAAAGCCGTAGCCGACCAGCAGGAAATGCACGAGATGAAAGCCGGCCAAAATGCTGATGATGAGAAGAAATCCATCACAGGGGCATTTGCGCTAACCGCTTTGTGGGCAATGGCTGTTCTGCTTCTGACCGCTGAAAGCAAAAGTACGAGATACACCCGCAGGCGCCAGCGGAAAAAAAGCTTTATACTGGCCAAATTTTATCAATCGTCTTATTTCGGCAAACTTCATGTTCAACATCACCCGATTATATAACGATAATATGAGGAGGCTGTTTAACATGTTGTTTATCTTAAGAATGGTGATATTAGGCTTATTTTCTTTCACAGCGCTGAATTTATTTGTATGGCAGGGAATTGAAGTCATTCATGCCGTAACAGATCTATTCACCAACCATGAAAGCTAAATAAACGAAACCCGCTCGTATAGTATGAGCGGGTTTTTTATTATTGGTCTGTATGAAGGCGCCAAACAGCTGTAACCTTGCCTGATTCCTCTTCATCAAAAAAGAAAGAGCCATTGCTGTATCTGTCGTTTGTCCGCAGCTCTTTTGCCTGCAGTTCTTTTCTGTCGCCTTTTTCTGTTTCTGCCATAAGCCGCTGTTCAAGACCGCAAGCGAACAGTGCTGCAACACGGTGAGGATTCTTTTTCAGTTCCCTTAGCATCACGACACCGCGTTTTGCGCGGGATGTTTTCTCGAACTCAGAAAGACTCATGCGTTTTACCGCTCCCCGCTGTGTGAACAAAACAATTGAATCAGATTCTTGAAGGATCTCTCCTGAGACAACAAAGTCATCCTCTTTTAAGTTAATCCCTTTGACACCTGCCGCACGCGCGCCAACTACATTCACTTCGTCTTCGCCAAACCACAGGCCGTACCCTAAGTGAGTGGCCATAAAGATCTGGCTTTCCCCATTTGTTACATGAACATCAATCAATTCATCTTCACCCTTCAGATTTAAGGCCACAAGCGCCTTAGAATAACGCTGTGCTTTGTAATGGGTGAGCTCTGTCTTTTTCACCATGCCGTTTTTCGTAAAGAACAATAGATATGCCGACGGATCAAATTCTTTTATCGGTATGGCCTTTACAATCGTTTCATCACGGTCAATGGTGATGATATTAGAAAAATGCTGACCCATGTCCTTCCATCTGATATCAGGCAGCTGGTGAACAGGACAATAAATGTAGCTTCCTTTGTTCGTAAAGAGCAGCAGCACGTCCGTCGTATTCATCTCAAATTGATGCAGCATCCTGTCCGTATCTTTCATTCCGAAATCCTGGCCGTTAGAAGCGGCATATGAGCGCTGGCTTGTCCGTTTTAGATAGCCATCCTTCGTAACGGTTACATATACATCCTCAGACGCAACCATAACTTCGAGGTTGATTTTAATTTCCTCAATTTTTTCTTCAATCACGGAGCGTCTCGTGTCTGCATATTTCTTTTTCAGTGCTTTTAAGCTGTTTGTGATCACTTTTAACAGCTTTTTATCATTGCTTAAAATAGATTCGAGCTCTTCAATTTTTTTACCGAGCTCTTCTGCCTCTTCCTTAAGCGCTGTGATATCGGTATTGGTTAAACGATATAACTGCAATGACACGATGGCTTCAGCCTGAGGCTCTGTAAATTCGTATTTCGCAATCAAATTATTTTTAGCGTCACGTTTATCGCTTGAAGAACGGATCGTTGCAATGACTTCATCTAAAATGGACAAAGCTTTCATGAGCCCTTCTACGATGTGATGTCTGTCTTTTGCTTTTTGAAGCTCATAAACGGACCGGTTTGTGACGACTTCCTTTTGGTGTCCAATATACGCATCCAAAATAGACGGCAGGCTCATCAGCATCGGACGGCGGTTATGAATAGCCACCATATTAAAGTTATATGTGATCTGCAAATCAGTGTTTTTATATAAGAAATTCAAAATGCCTTTGGCATCCGCTTCTTTTTTCAGCTCAATGACCACTCTCAGCCCTGTTCGATCCGTTTCATCACGAACCTCTGAGATGCCTTCAACCTTTTTATCAATACGGAACTCGTCCATTTTTTTCACAAGGTTTGCTTTATTTACTTCAAATGGAATTTCAGTAATGACAATTTGTTCTCGTCCGCCTCTGATTGTTTCAATTTCAGCTTTTCCGCGGATAATGATTTTTCCTTTTCCTGTTTCGTAAGCTTTTCTTATGCCGTCAACGCCTTGAATAATACCGCCTGTCGGAAAATCAGGCCCTTTAATGACTTCCATGAGTTCATCAACAGAGCAAGATGGCATTTGAATACGCTTAATGACAGCATCAATGACTTCTCCCAGATGATGAGGGGGAATATCGGTCGCGTATCCTGCTGAAATCCCGGTAGATCCGTTGACCAATAGGTTAGGAAACATCGCCGGGAGTACGACAGGCTCCTTGCTTGTGTCATCGAAGTTAGGCACAAATTCAACCGTGTTTTTGTCAATATCCCGAAGAAGCTCAGATGCTATCGGAGATAATCGTGCCTCTGTATAACGCATGGCTGCCGGGGGATCTCCGTCGATGCTCCCGTTGTTACCATGCATTTCGATCAACACATTACGAACTTTCCAATCCTGGCTCATCCGCACCATTGCTTCATAAACCGAACTGTCACCGTGCGGATGATAGTTACCGATGACGTTACCGACCGTTTTGGCCGCTTTTCTGAAGTTTTTATCAAACGTGTTTCCATCTGTATGCATCGCATACAGAATTCTGCGCTGTACCGGCTTTAATCCGTCTCTCGCATCAGGCAGCGCTCTGTCTTGAATAATATATTTACTGTAGCGTCCAAAACGGTCGCCGATCACCTCTTCTAATGGTAAATCATGAAATAATTCTGGCTGTGACAATCATTAAACCTCCTCAGCGACCGATAAGTTTTCATTTTCTAAAATATTGCTTTCTTCATCTAAGCCGAAAGCGACGTTTTTCTCAATCCACTTTCTGCGCGGCTCTACTTTATCTCCCATTAACGTCGTTACACGTCTCTCTACACGTGCCGCATCGTCAATTTTGACCCTGACAAGTGTGCGGGACTCCGGATTCATTGTCGTTTCCCACAGCTGGTCTGCGTTCATCTCTCCAAGACCTTTATATCGCTGAATGGTATAGCCCTTGCCGACTTTTTTCAGGACATCACCCATCTCTTCATCAGACCATGCATATTCAATGATTTCCTTCTTCCCGCTTCCTTTACTGACCTTATATAAAGGTGGCAGCGCTATAAACACCTTGCCATGCTCAATGAGCGGCTTCATATAGCGATAGAAAAAGGTAAGAAGCAGCACTTGAATATGGGCGCCGTCAGTATCGGCATCGGTCATAATGATGATTTTGTCGTAGTTGATGTCATCGATTGAGAAATCTGCTCCGACACCCCCGCCGATCGCATGAATGATCGTATTGATCTCTTCATTTTTAAAGATATCCGCAAGCTTAGCTTTTTCTGTATTAATGACTTTACCGCGTAAAGGCAGAACTGCTTGGAATCTGCGGTCTCTTCCCTGCTTGGCTGACCCGCCTGCTGAATCACCCTCAACGAGATACAATTCATTTTTTGCCGGGTTTCTCGAACCCGCAGGCGTCAGCTTTCCGCTTAAAGTCGCTTCTGATTTTTTTCGTTTTTTGCCGCTTCTTGCTTCTTCACGGGCTTTGCGTGCCGCTTCGCGCGCCTGGCTCGCCTTGATTGCTTTTTTGACAAGAAGCGTTGCGGTGTCCCGATTTTCCTCTAAAAAGTAAGCAAGCTGCTCGGAAACAATTGCATCAACCGCTGATCTTGCTTCACTCGTTCCGAGCTTTCCTTTTGTTTGTCCTTCAAATTGAAGAAGCTCCTCAGGAATGCGGACAGAAATAATGGCTGAAAGCCCTTCCCTTATATCGGTTCCTTCAAGGTTCTTATCCTTTTCTTTCAGCAAAGCCACTTTTCGCGCATATTCATTAAAAGCCCGCGTCATCGCAGTTTTTGCACCCGACTCATGCGTCCCGCCGTCTTTTGTTCTGACATTGTTAACAAAAGACAAAATATTTTCAGAATAACCATCGTTAAACTGGAACGCAAAATCCACTTCTATGGAATGGTGCTCTCCCTCAAACGAGACCACTTCAGATAAGACGTCTTTTTCTTCATTTAAGTAAGCGACAAACGCCTCTATGCCGTTTTCATAATAAAAGACCTCATGCTGGTCATTGCGCTCATCAATCAGCTCAATTTTCAATCCTTTTAACAAAAACGCAGACTCTCTTAAGCGCTCGGAAAGCGTTTCAAAATTATAGGTTGTTGCGCTGAACATCGTTGGATCTGGCTTAAAGTGTGTGAGTGTTCCCGTCTTTTTCGTTTTGCCGATCTTTTCGAGAGATGTAACCGGTTTTCCTCCATTTTCAAATCGCTGCTGATAGATAAAACCGTCCCGTTCAATGGTAACTGTCAGCCATTCAGATAAAGCATTCACGACTGACGCACCCACTCCATGGAGCCCGCCGCTTGTCTTATAGCCGCCTTGGCCGAATTTTCCTCCGGCATGAAGCACCGTAAAAATCACTTCAGGGGTTGGTTTGCCGAGCTTATGCATTCCGGTCGGCATGCCACGGCCTCTATCCTGTACAGAAATGCTATTGTCTTTATGTATTTTGACGATTATGTGATCTCCATGGCCGGCAAGCACCTCGTCGACAGAGTTATCTACAATTTCATAAACCAAGTGGTGCAAGCCGCGCGCGTCAGTAGAGCCAATATACATACCCGGCCTTTTCCTGACAGCCTCAAGGCCTTCGAGCACCTGTATGGCATCTTCGTTGTAATCAAATTGCTGTTTTCTAGCCAAACGTACAAACCCCTTTCAAAAACTAACATTGTCTTTCTCTTTTTCAGTGTTACACATCATTTGTATATAAGATATTTTTTATAAACCTCGCCTCAAGCCGGTACTGCCTTGGACTCCTCATTATAACCAATATGTTTGCAATCGCAACATAGAGCTAACGAATCAGTTCTCAAAACATCGGCTAGTGCTGTTTTTGCACCATAAGAACGTATGTTTGTTTATTATATATAAAGCAGCAGACCTTCGCAAATCGAACGGCCGAAACCCAGCTGGACAAGGTATTCAAAAAAAGCTGTTCAAGCTTTATTGTATCTGTTTCACCGTAATACGCAAACAATATCTTAAAATTAAAAAGCAAAAATCCTTGAATTCACAAGGATTTTTGCAGTTCTGCACCTATTTTGTTACAGCGTGTGCCACTTTTATGCACAGATCCATGATAACCGTTCTGCCTTTTTCTTTTAGCATCTGGTATGCTTCCTCGTTTACCAGCCCTTGCTGTGCCCAAAATACGGGAGCATCTGTCTCTAAAAACTCTTCCGCCACTCCAGGAAGCTGTTCTGAGCGACGGAATACATTGACGATGTCAATCGGACCGTCAATCTCTTTTAAAGATGAAACAGCTTTTACACCTAGTGCCTCATCAATTGTCGGGTTCACAGGGATAATTTCGTAACCCGCGTCCTGCATTGCTTTTGAAACCATATGTGACGTTCTATCCGGACGGTCTGAAAGCCCCACTACCGCTATACGTTTGCTTCTTTGAAGAATCTCTTTAATTTCCGCTTTAGAAGGGTTTTGCATCATGAGTCACTCCTTTTCCACTTATTTTACACGATCAAAACAGGAGAAATCAAAATATGATGCAGGTTTGATTAGATTTGTAAGCAAACTTTACAAAAAAACTTATCATCAGATCATGACATCTCATGTTAAAATAGAAAGAAGGGAATTTGAAAAAGGAGAAATGTAGATGTTAATTGCTTTATTGATTATTTTGGCCTACTTGATAGGCAGCATTCCATCTGGCTTAATTGTGGGCAAGCTTGCCAAGGGAATTGATATTCGGGAGCACGGAAGCGGCAACTTAGGCGCTACTAATGCATTCCGTACACTGGGCGTAAAAGCAGGTTCGGTCGTCATAGCCGGAGATATTTTGAAAGGGACGCTGGCAACTGCTTTGCCTTTTCTCATGCACGTTGATATTCATCCGCTTCTTGCAGGAGTCTTTGCGGTTATAGGCCATGTGTTCCCCGTCTTCGCTAAATTTAAAGGCGGTAAAGCCGTGGCAACATCAGGTGGCGTTTTGCTATTTTACGCACCTCTGTTATTTATCACGATGGTTGCGGCATTCTTCATCTTTTTATACTTGACTAAATTTGTTTCTCTATCATCAATGTTAACAGGGATCTATACTGTTATATATAGTTTCTTTGTCCATGATACGTATTTATTGATTGTCGTTACCCTGCTCACTATTTTTGTGATATACAGACACCGGGCAAACATTAAACGAATCATCAATAAAACAGAACCTAA
>NZ_CP026521.1:2273272-2275928 GCF_002953915.1 Bacillus sp. MBGLi79 | reverse complement strand
TTTCACCATTTTTTGGGCGATATAAGCAAAAAAGCCGGGATTTTTTATAATCCCAGCTTTTCTTCCATATTCTTTTTCGACATCGTCCCAAGGACGATATCTTGAATCATTCCGTTTTCATCAATAATAAATGTTGTCGGATACGAAAAAATCTCGTATTTCGCATTGATGCCCGTTCGATCTAAGACGATAGGGAAATGTAAACCGTGCCTTTCGGCAAACGTTTTGACCGACTCTTCGTTTTTCTCGGAAGAGGTAAAGTTGACGGCCAAAACGGCAATGTCCTGATTTTCGTTTTGGAGTTCTTCCATTGCAGGCATTTCTATTTCACACGGTTTACACCAGGTGGCCCAAAAATTTAACAGCACTTTTTTCCCTTTAAAGTCTGATAAAGATACATCGTTTCCATCCTTTAAAGACGGAAGCGTAAAATCAGGCGCCTTGTCTCCTTTCGCAATGCCGATTTCGGCTTCCTTTTGCCCTGTGAAGTTCCATACCGCAAGACCGGCCAAAACGAAAAGAAACGCGGCAGCCAGCAATTTTTTCATCATCGGCATCCTCCAATTCAGGATCACGCTGAAAAAAGAAGAGAAAGCTAAAGGCTTTCTCTCCTCATTCAATTACTGTTTCATTTTATTGCGGAGCACCATTTGCAGGATTCCGCCGTGACGGTAATAATCGATTTCTACTTCGCTGTCAAAGCGTACAACAGCTTCAAACGACTTGACTGTGCCGTCTTCGGCAATCGCTTTGACTTGAACGAGATCCCGCGGGCGAACCGTCTCACTCACGTCAACTTCAATCGTTTCTTTCCCGGTCAAACCGAGCGTTTCAGCGTTTTCTCCCTCTTTAAATTGAAGCGGAAGAACGCCCATCAGCACAAGGTTGCTTCTGTGAATTCTTTCAAAGCTTTCTGCAATGACGGTTTTGATGCCGAGCAGATTTGTTCCTTTTGCCGCCCAGTCGCGGGAAGAACCCATTCCGTAGTCTTTTCCGGCAATGACGACCAGACCTGTGCCGTCTTCTTTATACTTCATGCAGGCATCGTAGATGGACATTACTTCTCCGGTCGGCCAATACGTTGTATAACCGCCTTCTGTACCCGGAGCGATCTGGTTTTTGATTCTGATGTTGGCGAATGTTCCCCTCATCATGACTTCATGGTTTCCGCGTCTTGAACCATATGAGTTGAAGTCTCTAGGAGAAACGCCTTTTTCCTGCAGATATTTTCCGGCTGGCGTGTCTTTGCCTATCGCTCCCGCAGGAGAAATATGGTCTGTCGTGACAGAATCTCCGAATTTGCCGACAATGCGCAAGCCTTTAAGCGGTTCAACCGTACCAGGCTCAACTGACATGTTTTCAAAGAACGGCGGGTTTTGAATGTAAGTGGATTCTTCATCCCATTTATACAGGGCTTCATCCGTTGTTTCAATCGCATTCCAGCGTTCATTGTCATCAAACACGCGCTCATATTCTTTTCTGAACAACTCAGGAGTAACGGTTTGCTTCACGACGGAGTTGATTTCGTCCATCGTCGGCCAAATATCGTTGAAGTATACGTTTTGACCGTCTTTTCCGACGCCGATCGGTTCGTTTTTCAGGTCAATATCTACCGTGCCCGCCAATGCATAGGCTACGACAAGCGGCGGAGACGCCAGGTAGTTTCCTTTGACAAGCGGATGAATCCGGCCTTCAAAGTTACGGTTTCCGGAAAGGACAGACGTAATCAGCAGGTCATTTTCGGCAACCGCTTTTTCGATTTCAGGCGCAAGCGGTCCGGAGTTCCCGATACATGTCGTACAGCCGTATCCGACGATGTTAAATCCAAGCTCGCGCATATATGGAAGCAGGCCTGAATTGACTAAGTAGCCTGTTACGACTTTTGAACCCGGAGCCAGGGATGTTTTCACATAGTTCGGTACTTTCAATCCCAGTTCAACCGCTTTTTTAGCGACAAGGCCCGCACCGATTAAGACATAAGGGTTTGATGTATTTGTGCAGCTGGTGATCGCCGCAATCGCAATCGCACCCGTTTTCATGACGGCTTCTTCGCCGTTTTCAAGCTTAAATTTGATTTCTTTGTCAGCCTCACTCGCGTTTAAACAGAATCCCTAGTTCCCTAAAGGGCTTGACAAATGCTAGTGGAATGTCTCTTTCATGTCAGTCAGCGGAATGAGATCCTGAGGACGCTTCGGACCTGAAAGATTCGCTTCAACTTTTGACAAGTCAATTTCAACGATATCGGTAAATACGGGATCTTCCTGATCAGGCGTGTAGAACAATCCGTTTTGACGGCAATATTCTTTCACCACATTGATATGTTCTTCATCACGGCCTGTTAAACGCATGTATTCCAATGCTTCCTCATCAACAGGGAAGAAACCGCAAGTCGCGCCGTATTCAGGAGCCATATTTGCGATTGTCGCACGGTCTGCAAGCGGAAGTTCTGCAACACCCGGTCCGAAGAATTCGACGAACTTTCCGACCACGCCTTTTTCACGCAGCACCTGTGTTACTTTAAGCGCCAAGTCCGTCGCCGTCGTGCCGTTCGGCAGCTTTCCGACAAGCTTCGCTCCGATTATCCTTCTAATGAAGAAAAAATGCGTCTTCTGCAAACCTTAATTGAAGAAGAGTGGCCAGAGCGCTGTATTATTTT
>NZ_CP026521.1:2266802-2273172 GCF_002953915.1 Bacillus sp. MBGLi79 | reverse complement strand
ACCTAAAGTAAAATGGCTATAAGCTTAAAAACCTTCTCTTTTGACACAGAATAGCCTAATACGTTTATAATAGAGAAAATTCAAATGAAGAACAAAGGGGTGTGCTGTTATGAATATGACAATTAACGAAGACGCATTGAACTGGTATAAAGAAGAGCTCGATTTGGAAAGCGGAGACCAGGTTCGCTTTTTCGTCCGCTATGGAGGCTGCAGCAACGTTCAAAAGGGTTTTTCTCTCGGTGTAGCGAAAGATGCCCCACAAGAGGCTGGAGTCACTGCAGAAGCAGACGGCATTACCTTCTTTATTGAAGAAAGTGATTTATGGTACTTTGATAATCACGACCTTCTCGTCAGCTATTCAGAAGACGCTAATGAACCGGTTTTTGAATACCAATAAAAAAGAACGCACATGATGTGCGTTCTTTTTTTACAAATGAAATCGTATAAGATGATCGGTTAGGTTTTCTTGTTCCAAAATATATTTTTGGGTCTCCCCCAGCAGATCAAAGTGAGGAATTTCACTTTTCTTATGTATCCATTCTTTCTTTAACCCGTAGGCTGCTCCCCACCGAATCAGCTTATCAATATCTGCACAGCCGGCTTTTGTCACAGTCTTTGCTTCCGGAAACCGGTCATCAAGCCAGTAATGTGTTAAAAATGCGATTTCTCCTTTTTTCACTGCTTGTTTCCACCGGTTCAGTTCCTCCCGTTTCACACCAAACGCCATATCCCGTTCACTTCCCTATTTTTTGGCCTTTTCATATGCTGCGTGCCAATCAGGAAAAGCTTTGCGAAACTGAATAGGCTTAAAGCTTTCTTTATCCACACATATATGAGATGAGGTGGCTTTGATGGAAAGCTCACCGGCCGGATTATAAATGTGATAACCATAAACGGTTTTAAAGCCGTTATATTCCTCTATCCATGTATGGACAACCGCGGTTTCTCCGTAATGAAGCGGCTTTTTATAGGAAATGTTGATATCAACGACCGGAGACAGAACTCCTCTCTTTTCCATTTCACTATATAAAAAGCCTAAGTCCTTGATTAAAGCTGTTCTGCCGACCTCCATCCACACAAGATAATTTGCGTGATAGACAATCCCCATTTGATCTGTTTCTGCATAACGCACTTCTATTTCTTTTTTTGATACATGCAAGATTACTCTGCTCCCTTAACGTCAATTTAGCCCCATTTTACCATAACCAAATCAGAAAGAAAAAAACCAGGTTTCCCTGGTTTTTAAGAGCGGTATCCATTTTGTCTCGCTGCGGATTCGTCCTGTATTTCATTGCGAAATGCTTCAATGCTCTGTTCGCGTCTTGCATTTTTTTCTTTGATACGCTGTTTATCTTCTCCTGAAGCAAACTCCATTGTTGCTTCTGCTTCTTCTATATTTTCAATTGTATTTTGAACCATATCCTGCAATTTTTCTACATTATCAGAACGATCATCAGGATTAGGCTGCTGATATTGATTTTGGTTCTTTGTCATCGGATGTACCTCCTAGAAATAAACTCGATTTTTCGCTACTCGCCCTTTGTCTGCATGATGATCGGCTGCTGTCCTGAAGTATCATGCATTTTTTCCCCTTTATTGGCTTTATATTTCACAGGCTTTGTACCCAAGTGGCTTGGAGCATATTGAGGCTGACCGTTTTTCTTGTTGTTTCCCATGCTTATCCCTCCTCATCATATAGGTTTCTCAAAAGGAGGGGTAAACATGAATACAAATTAAAGGTTATTTTTGCTTAAATCGCTGTTCAAGCTTTTCCTCAAGCTGATTTAAATACTCTGTATTAGTCATCAGCTCTTTTTTGTTTTCCATGACGAGCTCATGAAAAGAACGTTTTCTCATCTTCTTCACGCTTCTCACCTCCGCATATTCTTTTATTTTTTCCAATTCTGAAAACTTGTAAGCATATCTGAACATAAAAAAACTGAATCTAATCAAGATCCAGTTTTTGTTCCATTTCTTTTTTTGTCATGGTGCCAATGTGTATGTCTTGAATAACACCTTTTTCATCCAAGATATATGTCGTTGGATATGACATCACGTTATAGTCAGCATTGATCCCTTTTTTATCAATCAGAATGGGGAACGTTAAATCATACGTATCAGCAAACGCTCGGACTTGTTTTTCACTTTTCTCAGCTGAAGTGAAATTTACCGCAACAACCGCAAGTTTGTCGGCATACTCTTTTTGCAGCTCTTCCATCGCCGGCATTTCCTGACGGCACGGCTTACACCAAGTTGCCCAAAAATTGAGCAATACTTTTTTGCCTTGTGAATCCTTTAAGGAGCTATTCTCTCCCGACAGCGTTTTCAAAGAAAAATCAGGTGCTTGTTGCCCCTCTTCAATTCCGACTTCTTTTTTGCTGTATGTTTGATACAGGTTCCAACCCATATAACCGGCAAGCATAATAAGCAGGATCCCTGCAAGCCATTTTTTCAGCATATGCCACCTCCGCAGCACATTTTGTCATAAAAAGAAGAGAAAGCGAAATGCCTTCTCTTCCTATTGATTCATCAGGACTGCTTCATTTTTTCACGAAGCACCATTTGAAGGATGCCGCCATGGCGGTAGTAATCAATTTCAACTTCACTGTCAAAGCGGACGACTGCTTCAAAAGTTGTTACATTGCCGTCTTCATTGATTGCTCTTACCGTCACAAGGTCACGAGGGCGAACTGTTTCATCAACATCTACCTCGATGACTTCTTTACCCGTTAAGCCGAGTGTATCCGCATTTTCACCTTGTTTAAACTGAAGCGGCAGCACACCCATGAATACAAGGTTGCTTCTGTGAATTCTTTCAAAGCTCTCTGCAATTACCGTTCTAATGCCGAGTAGGTTTGTTCCTTTGGCAGCCCAGTCACGTGAAGATCCCATACCGTAGTCTTTTCCTGCTAATACAACAAGACCGGTTTTGTCTTCTTTGTATTTCATGCACGCATCATAGATGGATGTTACTTCACCAGTTGGCCAGTACGTCGTAAATCCGCCTTCTGTACCCGGTGCGATTTGGTTTTTGATGCGAATGTTTGCAAATGTCCCTCTCATCATGACTTCATGGTTTCCTCGGCGGGAACCGTAAGAGTTAAAGTCACGAGGAGAAACCCCTTTTTCTTGCAAATACTTTCCGGCAGGCGTATCTTTACCGATTGCACCAGCAGGAGAAATATGGTCAGTTGTGACTGAATCGCCGAATTTACCGACAACACGCAAACCTTTTAATGGTTCAACCTTGCCTGGTTCAACAGACATTTCTTCGAAGAATGGCGGATTTTGAATGTAAGTTGACTCGTTATCCCATTTATATAACGCTTCATCTGTTGTTTCAATCTCGTTCCAGCGCTCGTTGTCATCAAATACCGTTTCATACTCTTTGCGGAAGAGCTCAGGCGTAACAGTTTGCTTAACAAGTGAATTGATTTCGTCTGTTGACGGCCAAATATCGTTAAAGTATACGTTTTGACCATCTTTACCCACACCGATCGGGTCGGTTTTCAGGTTAATGTTTACCGTTCCAGCCAGCGCATATGCCACAACAAGCGGCGGAGAAGCAAGGTAGTTTCCTTTAACAAGCGGGTGAATACGTCCTTCAAAGTTACGGTTTCCGGAAAGGACAGACGTAATCAGAAGATCATTTTTCGCAACCGCTTCTTCGATTTCTGGTGAAAGCGGACCTGAGTTTCCGATACATGTTGTACAGCCGTACCCAACGAGGTTAAAGCCAAGCTCTTTCATGTATGGAAGAAGGCCTGAATTCACAAGATATCCTGTAACGACTTTAGAACCCGGTGCAAGTGACGTTTTCACGTAATTAGGCACCTTAAGCCCTAACTCAACCGCTTTTTTCGCTACTAGTCCAGCGCCGATCAGAACATATGGGTTAGATGTATTCGTACAGCTTGTAATCGCGGCAATAGCGATCGCACCCGTTTTCATAACTGTTTCTTCGCCATTGAGAAGTTTAAATTTAATTTCTTTATTCTCTTCTTCAGCGTTTAAACCGAACCCTTGGTTACCCGCAGGGCTGACTAAGTGCTTTTTAAACGTTTCCTGCATAGCAGAAAGCGGGATCAAATCCTGTGGACGCTTTGGACCTGATAAGTTCGCTTCAATTTGTGAGAGGTCGATTTCAACCACATCAGTAAATTGAGGGTCTTCCGCATCAGGAGTGTAGAACAAGCCATTGCTTCTGCAGTACGCTTCGACAACATCAATATGTTCAGGATCACGGCCTGTCAGGCGCATGTAGTTGAGCGCTTCTTCATCTACTGGGAAGAATCCGCATGTAGCACCATATTCCGGAGCCATGTTCGCAATTGTTGCGCGATCTGCAAGCGGCAGTTCAGCAATTCCCGGTCCGAAGAATTCAACAAATTTGCCGACAACGCCTTTTTCACGGAGCACTTGTGTTACTTTTAACGCCAAGTCAGTAGCTGTTGTTCCGTTTGGAAGCTTGCCGACAAGTTTCGCGCCGATTACCTCTGGAACTGGGAAGTAAGAAGGCTGTCCAAGCATTCCCGCTTCAGCTTCAATTCCGCCGACACCCCAGCCAAGAACACCGATACCGTTAATCATTGTTGTATGTGAGTCTGTCCCCACAAGCGTATCTGGATACGTTACAAGCTCACCGTCTTCTTCAATGGCATGGACAACACTTGCCAGGAACTCAAGGTTGACCTGATGCACAATACCTGTTGCAGGCGGCACTGCTTGATAATTGTTAAACGCTTTCTTTGCCCAGCTTAAAAATTTGTAGCGTTCTGCATTTCTTTCGAATTCCAAATCCATATTTACTGCTAACGCGTCTTCCGTACCCGCTTTATCAACCTGTACAGAGTGGTCGATAACGAGATCAACAGGAATTTCAGGGTTGATTTTATCAGGATCTCCGCCGACTGCTGCCATCGCTTTACGCAGTGAAGCAAGGTCTACTACTGCCGGAACCCCTGTGAAGTCTTGTAAAATAACACGAGACGGTTTGAACGGAACATCGATTTCCTTTAATTCGGCAGTTCCCCATTTTGCCAAATTTTCCACATGTTCTTTTTTGATGACGAATCCGTCCACTTGACGCAAAACTGATTCTAAAAGAACTTTGATGGAATAAGGAAGCTTCGAAACCTTCCCGATACCTGAATCTTCTAACGCTTTTAAAGAGTAGTAATGATATGTTTTCCCATTTGTAGTAAACGTTTTTCTCGCTTGGAAAACGTCTTTTGCTGCAGTTTTTTGCTCGTTTGCCATTCTCCAAAATCCCCCTTCAGATCAGATCATTCTCAGATGAACATTACATTCCATCACAATTTTCTCACAATTTCATATTAAAACAAAATCATACATAAGTAAATATCAATGTTTTTATTAAATACAATAAGTTCGACTTATGAGAATATACACCGGTAATTTTTACTGTTTATGCTCTCTCATAGAACACACTGAAAGGAGCCATATTATGATTGAGGTGATAATGATGGTTAAAAGAAAAGCGAATCATGTTATTAACGGAATGAATGACGCCAAAAGCCAAGGCAAAGGCGCCGGCTATATCGAAAACGATCAGCTTGTACTGACTGAAGCTGAACGCCAAAATAATAAAAAGAGAAAAACCAATCAATAACATCGAACTCTTTTAAGGAGGTCCTCATTTTATGACCAATAAAAATACAAGTAAAGATATGCATAAAAATGCGCCAAAAGGACACAATCCGGGACAGCCTGAGCCTTTAAGCGGAAGCAAGAAAGTGAAGAACCGAAACCACACAAGACAAAAGCACAACTCAAGCCATGATATGTAAGAAAAGCAGACCTTAGTGTCTGTTTTTTTATGCGTTCACCCATTTATCATCCACTGCATATGCTGTAAGGCAAGGTTGATATGTGGAGGAATGCTTCCATGACCCATTCAAAACGTAATGATGCAAATGATTTCGATAGTATGGATGAATGGCTTCGGCAATTTTTTGAAGACCCCTTCGCCTGGTACGACGAAACATTGCCTATTGATTTATATGAAACAAGTCAGCAGTATATTATAGAAGCGGACCTGACTTTTTTACAGCCGACACAAGTAATGGTTACCCTGTCTGGCTGCGAGTTCATTTTAACAGTCAAATCATCTGGACAGACTTTTGAAAAACAAATGATGCTTCCTTTTTATTTTAATGACAAAACCATTCAAGCCGAATACGAAAATCAAATACTCACAGTCGCCGTCAATAAAGAAACAGAAGATGGCTCTTCTTTTTCTCTTCAATTCCCTCTCAGCTAAACATAAAAAGTCACTTTCATCCCCTATAATGAAAGGGACTTTTTGTCCGTCCATTTATCGTCAAATACCCTCTGGTGACTCTCCCAT
>NZ_CP026521.1:2264960-2266702 GCF_002953915.1 Bacillus sp. MBGLi79 | reverse complement strand
AAAGAAGGAAAGGTTTTGTTTTAATTGACCTGTATGTGATTTGACGCTTCAATCTGGCTTGAAAGCTTTCTGAACGATAAAAACATGGCAATCCGCCAAGGAACGATCATCCCGAAAGCCAGAATCCAAAACATTCCGCTCAGTGCGCCGTAATCGATCGTTGTGCTTAATATGCTCTTCATCGCGATCCGGATGACGAGCAGCGCAATTAAAATAAACACAAACGATTTGGAGCGTTTAATATAGATTTTATCATCGCGGATTTCAAATTTTGAGGTTTTAATTAAGAAAATAGAAAAGATCATGCCCACTGTGAGAGCTTCCAAAAATTCGGCACCGGTCACGTGGAACATCGGAAATAAAAACATGAGAGCACCGGTGCTCATAAAAATCGGAGGCAGTATAATTTTTTTGGCCGTAGCCGGTTTTTCAGATGACTTGATTCTGACAGCCATGACAATGACGGCCATCACGACGGCAAGTATAGATGAAACGACGATCATCATACATATCATCCCTTTTTCTAAAGCTAATTTCTCTACTTGTTACTATACTCCAAAACGAAGAAAAAAACCATGTTCAGGTTTTTCAGGTGCAAGGATTTCCCAGCACGTGGCGAATCGCTTCGACGACTTTCGTCTCCTCGAAAGGCTTGACGATAAAGTCCTTGGCTCCGGCTTCGATCGCTTCAACAACGATTCGCTTTTGCCGCATGGCCGTACACATGATCACTTTCACCTTCGGGTTCAACTGGATCATGTCCTTTAAAGCTTCAATCCCGTTTTTCACAGGCATTGTAATATCCATGATAACCAAGTCCGGCTGCAGCTCTTGATAAAGCAAAACAGCTTCTTCCCCGTTCCCGGCTTCACCCGCGACTTGCAAGTCTTCTGTTTCAAGTATTTCTCTGATTTTATCTCTCATAAATTTTGCATCATCAACAATTAAAACCCTTGTCATACTCCCCTCCAACATCATTATTCAATTTTGCTGTGAATAAGTCCTATTATAACAAAAAACCAAGGCGGTCCTTAGCCAGGTATCTAAAAGCCTCTGAAATCGCCGAACAGGCCTGACAGTACGATAATGATTTTCGTCATCCAGTCAAAGAACAGCAGGATTCCGACTGCAATCATTGCAATTCCGCCGATCTTCATGATGATGAGCTGATGCTTCCGAAGCCATTTCATCTTTGTCATGAAAAAAGACAGGAGCAGAAACGGCAGGCTGAATCCGAGCGCATAAAGCACCATATAAGGTACGGCCGACATCGGGTTCGTTCCGGCGAGTGTGATGACCGCTGCAAGAATCGGACCGGTGCAGGGCGTCCAGCCGGCGGCAAATGCCATTCCGATTCCGACAGAACCGAGCAGGCCGCCGGGCCTGTTTTTAAAATGGAGGCGCCTTTCTTTCATTAAAAATTCAGGCTTAAAAACCCCCAGTGTGACAAATCCAAAAAAGATGATGAATACCGCGCCAAGCTGCCTGATGAGCTGATGATAATCCTTAAAAAAGGACCCGACAAGCGATGTGCTGTAGCCGAGAGCCACAAAGATCATCGAAAAGCCAATCAGGAAAAAGATCGTATGTATCAGGCTCCTTTTTTGAAACATAAGTCTGTCAGAATGGATTTCACTCATGCTGACACCTGTAATATATGATAAAAAAGCGGGATACAGCGGCAGGCAGCATGGCGAAATAAACGATCGAAACCCTGCACCGAAAGCGAGAATATAGTTGAT
>NZ_CP026521.1:2257978-2264860 GCF_002953915.1 Bacillus sp. MBGLi79 | reverse complement strand
TTTATTTTACTGGAAATACATTTTTTTATACAATACACCCGCTAAGGCTATACTACAGTCTGAGGTGATCGAAATTGGCCAAACGAAAAGCAAATCATGTCATCAATGGAATGAACAATGCTAAACGCCAAGGAAACGGCGCGGGATATATTGAAGATGACCAGCATATTCTCACTGAGGCGGAACGCCAAAACAACAAAAAACGGAAGACCAATCAATAAATCCTAAAAATCCTTCATGAATGGCTTAGGAGGTTAAGACATTGACAAATAAAAACGACGGCAAAGATATGCGCAAAAACGCACCGAAAGGAGCTCAGCCTGGGCAGCCAGAGCCTTTGAGCGGAAGCAAAAAAGTTAAAAACCGGAACCATACGAGACAAAAACATAATTCCAGTCACGATATGTAACATTTTCCGCGTCTTTCACGGCGCGGTTTTTTACTTTACCTCTCTGGCGATGCAACCCCCTTCGAATCGCCTCCTTCACATGAATTCACAGCTGTGCATAATCTAACGGTAAGGCTAGGTATGGAGGAATGATCAAATGACAAATACAAAACGTTTCGATTCCGCAGATTTTGATAAAGAATGGATGAAACAGTTTGTTGACGACCCTTTTCTCCTCTATGATGAGACTTTTCCGATCGACCTTTATGAAACGAGCACTGAATATATAATCGAAGCAGATTTAAGCCGCTTGAATGCCCGGCACCTTGACATGACGTTTTCCGGCTACGATTTCAAGCTTGCGGTTAAAACCGATGAACAGCATTACGAAAAATCGCTGATGCTTCCTTTCTTTTTGAATGACAAACAGATCGAAGCGGAATGCGAGAACAGCATTCTTGCAGTTAAAATCAATAAGGAAGCAAGCCAAGATGAAGTTTCGCTTTCATTTCATATTCCTTTTATATCATACATGCACAACAAGCAGAACCCGGACAGCGCGTAAAACACTTTGCCATCCGGGTTTTTTCCGTTCGTTCGTCAAATATCCGCTAGCAATTCTCTATGGCCGATTAGGGAATTGCTATACAATAGATTATGTTCTAGCACCTCTTTTGATCAGGCCGGTGTCCCATTTTATATTATTTTTTCTATGTTCTTCTAAAACGCCTTCATGTAAAATAGGTAATAGACAAAGGAGTGATGAGAGATGCTGGAAGGATGGTTTTTGTGGTTTATTCTATTTTGGGTGATCATGATGGTTATCTTATTATCAATCGGCGGGTTTTTTATGTTTCGAAAGTTTTTAAAGCGTTTACCAAAAGAAGACGGCAGGTCAGAGCTTGATTGGCAGGATTACTATATTGAAAACAGCAAACATTTATGGAACGATGAAAATAAACAGTTTCTAGATGAATTGACAGCGCCAGTGCCAGAGCTGTTCAGAGATGCAGCAAAAGCCAAAATCGCAGGCAAAATCGGTGAGCTTGCATTAAAAGAAAAGGTAGCAAAGATTGATCAGCAACTTATGATCAAAGGTTATATTCTCGCAACTCCTAAAAGAGACCATACCTTCTTAAAAAGGCATCTGCGGGACAAAAAAATCGATCTGGAGCCTTATCAAACCCTTCTCAAATAAAAAACCTTTCCTGGCAAGAGGAAAGGTTTTTTAATTCATTTGAATATTAGCTGACTGCAGCTCGTTATGAAGTTTTCGATATGATAAATACATGGCGATTCTCCAAGGCACAATCATACCGAAAGCCAGAATCCAAAACATTCCGCTCAATGCACCATAATCAATTGATGTGCTCAAAATCGATTTCATCACGATTCTGATCACCAAAAGACCGACTAATATAAAAACAAATGCTTTAGAGCGTTTCATGTAAATCTCATTATTTTTAACTTCGAACTTAGAGGTTTTGATTAGAAAAATAGAGAAAATCACACCTAAAGTGAATGCTTCTAAAAACTCTGCACCAGTTACCCAAAATACCGGAAATAAAAACATTAACGCTCCCGTACTCATAAAAATCGGCGGGAGAATGATTTTTTTTGGTGAAACAGGCTTGTCAGAGGACTTTATTCTGACAACCATGACAGCTACAGCCATGAACACAGCAATAATCGATGAAATTATAATCATCATACTTATCATTCCTTTGTTTCTCGGAGTGTTGATACTATATACTATACTCCAAAACAATAAAAAAAACCATTTTGAAAAGAAATGACTTTAATATCCCATAACGCGGCTGACAGCTTCCAGCACTTTTGTTTCCTCGAACGGCTTCACAATAAAATCCTTTGCCCCCAGCTCAATTGCTTCCGTTACAATTCTTTGCTGGCGCATGGCAGTGCACATGATGACCTTCGCTTTAGGATCAAAGGTTAGGATATCACGAAGCGCTTTTATGCCGTTTTTCACTGGCATTGTAATATCCATTGTCACAATGTCCGGGCGCAGTTTTTTATACAGATCCGCTGCTTGCTCGCCGTCCGCCGCTTCGCCTGCGATTATGTAATTTGCCTCTTCCAAGATCTCTCTGATTTTCACTCTCATGAACTTGGCGTCGTCTACAACTAAAACTCTTGTCATATGCCCCTCCAAAAAACGATTTCCACAAATAATAGTCTTATTGTACCAAAAACAACAGGTTTAGTAGTAGTGCGAAAGTAATTCTCCATTAAAAACCAGTAAATCCCCCAAAAAGGTCAGACAGCAAAATAATGATCAGGCTCATCCAATCAAAGAATAACAGCACACCAATCACAATCATTAAAACGCCGCCTGCTTTCATGATCAAAAGCTGGTTCCTTCTTATCCATTTCAGCTTTGTGATAAAGAAAGACAATAAAAGAAACGGTACAGCAAAACCGAGTACATATAACATCATGTATGGCACTGCTGAGCCTGGATTGGTGCCTGCAAGTGAGATAACAGCACCTAATATTGGACCGGTACACGGTGTCCATCCCGCCGCAAATGCCATTCCGATTAAGACTGAACCTAAAAACCCGCTCGGTTTATGCTTAAAATGGATTCTCCGCTCTTTCATCATAGCCTCTGGCCGGAACACGCCGAGTGTAAAGAAACCGAACAAAATAATAAGCAACGCGCCAATTTGCCGAATCGCATCATGGTAATCCCTAAACAGGCTGCCAATTAAAGATGTTCCATAGCCTAAAGCAATAAAAATGACTGAAAAGCCGAGCAAAAAACACAAAGTATGAAACAGGCTTCTTTTCTGCAGCAGCAGCTTTTCTGTTTTTACATCATCCATGCTGACCCCTGTAATATATGACAAGAAAGCTGGGTAAAGCGGCAGGCAGCAAGGGGAAATAAAAGATAAAAACCCCGCTCCGAATGTCAAAAAATAATTTACGTCTCCCATGTCATCATCCCTTCATGATTTGACATTCCTTCAAGTTATGACAAAATCATTTCATTTTTTTAACACTTTCACCTGAAGGATTTCTATTTTCAGAAAAAACTTATATAATTTAATTTGACATTGAGATATTGTACTCCTTCTCATTTGAAAATTAGTATAAATATGGATATAATATAAACATTCAACTTGAAGATTTAATGTATGAAAGGATACATCCCTGTGATTAGAGAGCATCTATTAAATGAAATTGAAAAAAAAAGAGCAGAGCTGCTGCAAATTGTCATGGCGAACGGAATGACATCTCATATTACGATAGAGCTCAGTCAGGAGCTTGACCATCTTCTCATACAATATCAAAAGCAGCGCCTTCGAGCAGTAGCGGGTGATGAATGATCGCAAAATAAAAAACCCGTATAAGGGTTTTTTATTTTATAACCATGTTTCTCTATATCATAATCTTTACGTATTATTTCGTTTGATTATTCATGGCTTTCATCATTTGATTGATTTTCTTTTGAGAAGGTTTCATTCCCATTTGCATCATCATCATGCGTAACATTTGTTCATTAATAGGCGGATTCTTTTTCAGGTAGCTCATCATATATTTACGAGCAATAAAAAACCCGAGTGCAACACCTATGAGCAATGCAACAACGCCCACTAGGATGCCAACCCATAAAGTCATTTTATTTCCTCCTTCATGTTGTCTAGTTTAAAGTGTACTAAACCAAAAGCTATTATACAACATTTACATCTCTTTTTCTTCGGTTTTAGACAAAATTTCTTTCTTTCACCGGATTTAGCCATCCGTAACGCTTCGAATTGAAATCCATCGCTAAAAAGCAAGGGCTTACTTTTCTTAACACTTCAAAGAATATCGTTTCTGCCTCATAATCTCCCGAAGCCACTATTTCTATCATGTGCTCCTTCATCATAAATGTCGCATGGCCTTTTGCTTTTGGCAAAGCTATTCTATAAATATAATCCAGCTGCCTGTAATCCGTTTTGTTTAAATTCATTTTTAATCGCTGATGCATATGTAAAATCGGGATTGGTTGTGTAATATATTGAATCTGTTTCTCTGTCATTTCATACTGCTGCTTTTCAAGGCTTGTCCAATGATAGTCTTGAAACAGCTCAAACATAACCGATTCCCGCCCGAAATAGTGATTGGCAAACTCCTCTTTTATCAGGTACGTATAGTAGTGACGTTCCATCTTTTCATCCCCTTTTCCAGCAGCATTTCATTTGCTCTCTATTATACAAAAGAAGAAAAGAAAGAATTGTCTATTACTGTTAAACAGCCAATACTATTTTTGTCGGATAAACAAGAAAAAGAGGATGATTTGACTCATCCTCTTTCAAAGACTTACTTGTTAATTAATGCCTTTACTCGATTCACTACGTTCGGTACTGAGAAGCCGTATTCGTTAATGATGGTTTCACCAGGGGCAGATGCACCGAATCGGTCTATGCCAAGTACGTCTCCTTCAAGCCCCGTGTATTTGCCCCATCCAAATGATGAGCCCATTTCAATTGCTAGGCGTTTTTTCACATCTGCAGGAAGGACTTCGTTTTTGTATTCATCAGATTGTTTCTCAAAACGGTCCATTGAAGGCATGCTGACAACAGAAACATCGATATTTTCTTTTGCCAATTCTGCTTGCGCTTCAATCGCAAGACCTACCTCAGATCCTGAAGCGATGAGAATAGCGTCAGGTGTTTCGTTTTTAGATTTAGAAACAACATATGCACCTTTTTCTACTCCTGCCAATGCTTCTTCAGGCGTTTGATCGATGGTAGGAAGGTTTTGGCGTGTTAGCACTAGCGCTGTTGGCTGATCAGTGCTTTGTACTGCAAGCTTCCACGCTGCTGCTGTCTCATTGCCGTCTGCAGGACGGATCAAAGAAAGCTTAGGCATCGCACGGAGTGAAGCAAGCTGTTCAACAGGCTCGTGCGTCGGGCCGTCTTCACCTACAGCAATACTGTCATGTGTGAAGACATATGTGACAGGAAGGCCCATTAACGCTGCAAGGCGAATAGAAGGACGCAGGTAATCAGAGAAGACAAAGAAAGTTCCGCCGAATACACGCAGTCCGCCATGAAGCGCCATACCGTTTAATGCTGCACCCATCGCAAATTCACGTACACCAAACCAGAAGTTTTTGCCTGAGTAATCAACCGCTGTAAAATCACCGGCATTTTTAATTGTCGTTTTGTTCGATCCCGCTAGGTCGGCAGAACCTCCGACAAAGAAAGGAATTTTTTTCGCGAGTCCGTTGAGAACTTCACCGGAAGATGCACGGGATGCTAGGCTGCTTCCTTTTTCATAAACAGGAACCTCTTGATCCCAGTCCTTCGGAAGCTCTCCTTTGATTGCCAGTTCAAGCTGTTCAGCAAGTTCAGGATAAACTTCTTTATATTTAGCGAATTGAGCGTTCCATTCCTGTTCTTTTTTCTCGCCTGATTCTTTAACAGCTGCAGCGAAATGCTCATATACTTCTGACGGAACGTAGAAATCTTCTTCATATGTCCACGCGTAAGCTTCTTTTGTTAATTTGCTTTCCTCTTTACCAAGCGGCGCGCCGTGAACACCGGATGTACCTGCGCGGTTAGGCGATCCGAATCCGATTGTCGTTTTCACTTCAATTAATGTAGGTTTCTTATCATTTTGGCGTGCTTTTTCGATAGCCGCTGTTAATTCTTCAATATTGTTTCCATCCTCAACATAAAGAACTTCCCAATTCATTGCTTCAAAACGCTGTTTTACGTTTTCAGAGAATGAACGGTTCAGATCTCCATCGAGAGAGATATCATTAGAATCGTATAGTACGATTAGACGGCCAAGCTGAAGATGGCCTGCGAGTGAAGCGGCTTCAGAAGAAATACCCTCCATTAAATCACCATCACCACAAATACTGTATGTATAATGATCGACTACGTTAAATGAATCACGGTTGTAAGTTTCCGCTAAATGGCGTTCAGCGATTGCCATACCGACTGCCATGGCAATTCCTTGGCCAAGCGGACCTGTTGTCGCATCCACACCGGCAGTATGTCCGAATTCCGGATGTCCAGGTGTTTTGCTGCCCCACTGGCGGAATCCCTTAAGATCTTCAATACTAAGATCAAACCCGCTTAAATGAAGCATGCTGTATAAAAGTGCTGACCCATGTCCAGCAGATAAAACAAAACGGTCACGGTTAAACCAGCCAGGGTTTGCCGGACTTACGTTCATAAATTTTGTCCACAGCGTGTATGCCATTGGAGCAGCCCCCATCGGCATCCCTGGGTGACCAGAATTTGCTTTTTCAATAGCGTCTATTGACAGTGTGCGAATGGTAGCAACTGATTTCTTTTCAATTGTATCCATAAAAATCCCCTTCCTTATGTGTTGTACCCTTACATCATAAATGTCTGACGACTTTTTCTCAACTGTTTCAGCTTAAATTTGAGAGAAACTTGTTGAATTTTGTCATAAAACTGTCACAATTAAGACATTTAATTGTCATCTAACTGACCTATTGTCTGTGCGTA
>NZ_CP026521.1:2255596-2257968 GCF_002953915.1 Bacillus sp. MBGLi79 | reverse complement strand
GAGTTTTGATTATAGTATATGCAAAAGAGGAATACGATATTGCCGTATTCCTCTTATATTAGTGAAGTTTGTTATTTCTTTGTTCTCTTTTTAGCTTTTCTGGTGTTACATCATTGCCTTCTGGATCAATGATTTTGACACTTTTCAAGGTGTTCTTCATAGAAGAACGAAAACCTTTCAAGTACTCTTGACGGAGCTTTTGCTGTTCGGCTTTTTCTTCTTCTGTAATAACGCCAGCTTTTGCTTTAGCAGCAAGCTCATTAATTCTGGCAATTTTCGCGTTTGAAATCATGTTAAACTCCTTTATTTATTGCATTTTGTCTATATAGTACTAGATCAAAAAAAGTTTTACAACTGATTCACTCCGCTGTCTCTTCATTCTCTATGTATTCCTGAAAACGCCGGTGAACGGTTGCTTTAGAGACATCATAACCAAACCCTCTTAAGGTAGCCGCGATTTCAGCAAACGTCAGTTTATTCGCTCTCAGGCGGACGATCTCAGAGATTGGCACCTCTATTCTATCTTTTCCGCTGTTCTCGTGTTGGTTTTTTAAGTTTTTTTGCGGTTTAAAACCGTTTTTTACTGCACGCTTCATTCCCCGTTTGATTTTCATGTTGTGAATTTTACGTTGATACTCTTCCACAATGCTGACGATTTCCAACACCATTGAGTCAGCCTCCGATAACTCCAATTCACCTCTGTGTGCAGTTGTATAGACTTTCACATCTTCTCTGTAAATGCAATGAAGCAGTGCGATTTTTGCGTTTCCCCTTCCGAGCCTTGTCTCATCCTGAACCAAAATGACATCAATTCCAGCGTTCTTAATCTCATCAAGCAGCTCAAATACACCATCCCGATCCATTTCATATCCGCTGGCTTTTTCAGAAATCACTTTGACAACTTCCATGCCGTTCTCAGCTGCAATGGCCGCAAGCTCCTCCTCCTGCCGCTTTAACGACGTTTCCTGTTGTTCTTTATTTGTGCTTACGCGGGCATAAATGAGTGCTTTCATTTTTTCTATCTGTCCTCTCTATCTTACAGTTGCCAATTCATATGCATCTTGATGCTTCTTTTTCAATGGGATCACTAATTCATCACCCGGCTGGATATCAGACGTCTGAAGATGATTTTTATCAGCCACCCATTCGATAAAATCATTTTTATTTATCTTTTTTGTATCAGCTACCTGATCAGCAATTGACCAGAGTGTGTCCCCTTGCTGGACTTCTATTTTAACATACTGATTAAGCTCCTGGCCGCTGCTTGTATATGACAGCATCAGGATAACCGCGCTCAAAATCACTGTGAACAGACCGACAAAAATAATAGATTCTTTACTCATGATCATACCCCCGACAGGAATGTTTGTTCGCATTTTTATATTTTCAGTATATACGAACAAACGTTTCTGTCAATTGTTTTTTTCGAACCTATGTTTGTACTGTAAGGAAAATCATGCTATAATCTTCTTAAAATCGACGTTTTGAGGTGCGAAAAATGACGAAGCTATCAAAAAGGCAACTTGATATCCTCCGTTTTATTAAAGCAGAGGTTAAATCAAAAGGATATCCGCCTTCCGTGAGAGAGATCGGAGAGGCTGTCGGACTTGCGTCCAGCTCTACTGTCCACGGCCATTTGGCCCGATTGGAAACAAAAGGGCTGATCAGACGGGATCCGACAAAACCAAGAGCAATAGAAATTCTTGATGAAGAAGTAGACATTCCGCAAAGCCAGGTTGTTAATGTACCTGTCATTGGGAAAGTCACAGCGGGATCTCCCATTACAGCAGTTGAAAATATTGAAGAATATTTTCCGCTTCCTGACCGCATGGTTCCTCCAGACGAACACGTATTTATGCTGGAGATTATGGGAGACAGCATGATAGACGCTGGTATTCTCGATAAGGACTATGTCATCGTTAAACAGCAAAACACAGCGAACAATGGGGAAATTGTAGTTGCGATGACAGAAGATGATGAAGCTACGGTAAAACGTTTCTATAAAGAGGATACTCACATTCGCTTGCAGCCTGAGAACCCAACGATGGAACCCATCATTTTGCAGAATGTCAGCATTCTAGGGAAAGTAATTGGCGTGTTCAGAACGGTCCATTAATCTATTGATCTATCAGACGCATGAAATAACCCCCTCTTCCTTTACGGAGAGGGGGTTTGTTGTTCAAAAAAAGCAGGCTCGCTCTGACTTTTGGGTGCGAGCCTGAATAGGAGGAAAAAGAACATCATGTTTACACCATAATTATCCACTAAAAGATTGTTGAAGTCAAGAAATTTTCTTTCCTTCAGGAAACTTTTAATCAACACATGCATGTTTATAATATTAGACGCTACCTTCTTAAAAATGTTTCATTCTT
>NZ_CP026521.1:2247720-2255496 GCF_002953915.1 Bacillus sp. MBGLi79 | reverse complement strand
GAAAGGATATGGTTTCATATTTATTAAGGGGCGAGGCGATTGAATATAATGAAAATTTAGCACATAGTTTATTTAGTTCATTTTTCTGTTAAAAACCGCTCACCTCTCTAAATCGTCGTGAGCTATATAAAACAAGTAAATATGATTTGAACAATATATGGTGTGTGATATCAAAAGGCCGTATCGTCGTAAAAGGACATATGTGTTTTTTCTTGTTTGTAATATCGAAGCCTGTCTTGAAGGGTTCCGGTATGAAATTCAAATTTGTGGCCGTCAGGATCGGTAAAATAAATTGATTTTCGATCGCGTTCATCTCGTTCTCTGCCAGGCAGAATATTGACATGAAGTCTTTTTAATTTCGCTGATACTTCCTCGAATTCATGATCCTCAATCGTAAAAGCAATATGAGTATAAGAAGACTTAATTTCATTTCTGGGGATGTCTGCTTCTTCATTAAGCGCAAGCCAGATCCCGTTCATATCAAAATATGCAGTTGTTCTCCCTTTTACCAGAAGCTTTGCGCCAAACACTTTTTGATAAAAATCAATCGATGTATCCAAATGCGAAACTGAAAATAGCAAGTGATTGATTCCTTTTATCTCCATAAACCATTCCCCCTTGAAAGCTGATCATCTACATATACGACCTTTTTCATAAGAAAGTTTCATACAGCTGAAAAAAATACCAGTGTAAACAAAAACGGATTGTTTAAAATAATCACTGTAATCGTCATGACCATTATGACTGAGATCGAATTGCCGTGTTTATCACTTGTTTCTCCCAAGAATTTTCTTCAAAAAATAACAATTTAGGTGGTCAAATGAAACATATCATTGCGCTTGCTTCAAAGATTGCTTTCACTCTCGCCCTTTTATATGTGATTTTGGACAGAGTCTATCACGCATCCTTTTTGAGCGTGATGTTTATTGCACTTTTCTTGGGTTTTGTTTCCTATCTATCTGGCGACATGCTCGTCTTACCGAGAACAAACAATATTACAGCTTCACTTGCTGACTTTGGCCTTTCTTTCGTGATTCTTTGGGTCTTTGTTTTAACCCAAACAAGAAACGATTTTTCACCATTTGGAGCTGCTCTTCTGTCCGCTGCCTGTCTTACTGTATTTGAATACTTTTTTCATCGGTATTTACTGAAAAATGTGCTTGATGAAAATTTCCGAAATGAACTGTCAGCCAGAGATAACACGTTGCAGTATCAAACGGAAACCGCGGACGAGCTGTTTCCCGAAACGAATGAGAAGCATAAGGAATAGGAGGCTGTCTAATTGCCTCCTATTTTTCAGTAGCTATTTTTGAGAAAACGGGACATCTCTTCTGTAAAATCGTAAAACCTCTCATTTTGAGTAACAGCTCTGCTTTTTAAAGAAAAGATGCCGAACAAAGACTTTCTAAAGCCTGTGCTCATTTCTATCTGGATGCTTAAACCTGTTTTTGACTTATTTGCAATATTATTCGGACTAACGCCCGCATGCGGATGGTCTGTATTGAGCAATACAGCAGGAAAACCGGCATGTTGCAGCTTCTCAACTAAATCTGCCGCTCTTACGCGATCTGTACCGCCAACTTCGATCTGCTGATCTTCTTCTGCGTATCCGTGCAATGAAATGACATATTCATGATTTTCCGTCATTTTCAGGGCCCGAGGTTCATCAAAATGTGTGCTTGTAATGTGCAGGACTGAGTTTCCCGACGATTTTAAGCCTTCAAATAAATACAGCGAGTACTCTTTGCTGAGCTCTCTCGCTACCTCACTTGTCCCGCCTTCAATACCTCCTCCGTGAATGGCTAAAACAAGTACAGGGCTTTCGGTTTCTTTCGTAACAATGTCGTAATCAGAAGGGTCTTCATTGTTTTTTAATTCCTCAAAATTCTGATATACATCTTCAGCATAAATTGAAGAAATCGGAGTAAACACCATAAAAATTAACAATAATTTTACAATTTTAATAGTTGATGGAAAACGTTTGGCTATGTTACAATCAACATGCTTCAAGGAATGGAGCAAACGGCGGAGCAGGGATACTTTGGCCGGTTTCATCTACTCCGCCTCTAAGTCCAAATCAACAGGATGTCGGTTTCTTTGAGGCTTTAGCACGATTTCTCTTGTCCTCCTTGTTAAATTTTTGTTAAATTCACAATATTATATACCATTAGCCCGGGCGCTGTTCTTCTCATTTTTGAATTTATGAAAAGGAATCTGGAACCACTTCCACACATTTCCATACAAAACAAAAACGCACCTGCCATTTGGCCTGTGCATTTTTTATTTTCTCTTCATTCTTCGTTTTTTTGCTTGATTTAATTTCATGATGTTTTTTTCAATTTTTTTTATGTTTCGCCTTTGCGGAATTGTTTTAAGTTCATGATAAACAGAAATAAATCCGCTTAATGTCACTGCTGCGATATAAAGGACACGCTGTTTGATCATCCGGTCAGCGTGTCCATGATCATTCGCTTCTTTTTCCAGCCTTTCGATCACAGCTTTATCAAACAGTTGATCGACATACACTTGTTTCATTCCCACTGCAAACCCCGCAGCCAGCCAAAGAATCAGAAATAAACTGATATAAAACATCATAAATTCTTCCTTTCCTGTCTAGATGCGGCGCAGAATTTTGAAATGCAGCAACTGGCAGACGAAGCTTCTTCTTTATGTTAGGTTCTTTCAATAGGCCGGTTAATATGTGTCATGCTGTAATGAACAGTTAGAAATTTTATTCCAAAGAGCCACATGTGATGAACAGCGGTTAATTTGTTGTCATGTGCAGCTTCTATCAGAAAGGTTTCAGATAAAGGAAGCGGATAAGTTCCCGCTCTTGTTTGCAGATAAATTCCCTCATCCCCCGCTCTGCTTTTTCTCCGCCTGCTTGTTAAAATCAGCTTCTCCTGATGATGATATGGTTTTAAAATACCTGTCATGCTGCTAAATGGAAGCGGCAAAGAAATATTCATATACCCCTCTCCATTTGAACGGTACACTGAATATAGCGCGGTAAAAATGGTTTCGTTTTTTTCATTTGTTCTAATCCAGGCACGTACTTTTTCTCTTCCGTCTTTTTTTGAATGAACACCTTTTATTTCGCTGTACATTCTATACCAGTCAGGGTTCGTCGAAAGATGTATTTGGCCGGTTCTTCTGCTGAACCATTCGTAAACAATTGCAAGCGGATGAAACCACATGTTCCATGTTACTTTTGCTTTGATATTGTATTCGATGGTTTGTTCATAAAACGAAAGAATGAGCGGTGCCAGTTTTTCAGGTGAAAAATCCTTTGAACGAAGGCTGTCCATATCGTCCACAAGTCCGCTGTACCGGACGTTACTCTCAGCTTGAATGTTAGCTAAAAAGTCTTTTCCAATCTTTCTTTTTCCGAAGATATGGCTGAAGGTCTTTATACGGCCTGCATCAAAAGGCTTCGGATCCTCTATTCTCCATCCTATGAGAGCGGGCAAGATAACACCAAACGCGTTTACAAAACCGTGAATCCAAATCATCTGATTAATGGTCAATGTAACTTCTTGCCGAAATACACCAAATGAATAAATCATCGAGAAAGCAATCGTAATCATTAAAACAGCGGAAGAAAGCCGAATAAGATATGCCCCCGTCTTGGTGCGAAAAGCTGCCGTGAACACCAAAAATGCATGAAGATAAATCGCCGCCATATAAATGCTAACTGCAATGACATCAAGTGTTTTTGAATAGGTTATGCCCAGTGCGATCAGAAGGGGCGAAAGCAAAATCACCCATGTTATCCAATTGTACAACATTCGATGCTTTCTAATGGTTCTGCCGAGTAAACCGTTGAAGATCGGGATCAGAAAAGCAGAATAGAGAAAGTGGACAGCGGTCAACAAAATGATGAGAGGGCCAAATTGCATGATCTGCAAATGGTCAGCATAAGCAAAAAACCAAAATCCTCCTCCCGCCAAATAAATAAGACCGAACAAAACAGATGTCTCTTCGATTCTATGTATCTTTGTTTCCCAAAGGCGGAGGATCGCATACATTGCAATAAAAACTGTGTACATCCACCAGATTAGCGCGAAACCACCAATCTCTGTCACAAGAGCCAGCACTGCAAAGAATGCGGCTGCCGGATAGCACTGGATTAGCCCGTATTCAATGAATTGAGCAGCACGAAGCTGCGATTGACGAAAAACAAAAGGGAAAATTCCCGGCACGAAAAAAAGAATGGATAACAAAACGAGTGCCTCTGCCACTGAAATATCCGGTGCTTCTGCTGCAATAAATCCTATAAAACAAAGCGCACTGACAATGCCATTTCGTTTCATGATGCCCTTTCTTCCTCCTGAAACGTTCCTTTATAAAAGAAAAGAGTGCCGAGAATTGTATTTCGCACATGCACTTCAATGGTGAAACAATTCTTTCTTTCATCAAATGTTTCGCAAACTACGGATGTACCGGTCAGCCATTTTGGCAGCGGGATTCGTTTTCCGCATATCAGTAGCCATTGCTTTCCTGATGTGATCGTAAGAGAGCCGTCATGAGATGCCTCGAACGACAAAACAGACAGCAGCAGATGAGGTTTACCAAAGAAATCAAGGATTCTATTTTCTTTCTCGTCGTATATCATAATCGCGTCAAAGAAACGTTTTTTGCCTTTAAAGAAAAATGTACGGTTCCATTCTATCCCGATATGTTCCGAGTTCATAAGGCAAGATCTATTTTGTATCGTAAATGGGATGTCTTTGCCTCTTTCTGAAAAGAAACATCTGAACAAAACGCCCAGCTTTAACAGCATTCTAACCAGAAAAGAGCCTCCGCTGATTTCTGACATCGTTCCCGTCCCGCTAAAGGTATGAGACCCGTCTAATTGATACCGTTTCCGCAGCTTGGGATGGAGCAAATGGTAGTTAATAATTGATTTTTCATAAATCGAACTCACAATGTCACTTCTTTCTCTTTCGATTTGTGCGCATGGCACTAGGGAGCTGCAGGCTAAGAGCACCGCTTGCCGCAGAAAACACACTCAACAGAACCCATATGAGCATATCGGAACCTAGACAAGCGAACAAAGCAAAGATACAAGCCTGGACACCATGAATGATCCATTTTCTTTTTAAAGGAATCAGCCACAAAATAGCTAAACCTATCTCCGCTGTCCCTGCCAAAATGCTTGTTTCAACATCTGTAAAGCCTTGATTAAACCAAAACAGGCTGAAAAACAGGCACATGAACACATAGACGACAGCAGATCGAATGAAATGTTTCGGATGTTTATTTTGCTCAATCCAAAGCCTTAATGCATCAAAGCTCCAGGCAGTCGCCCATCCAAGCAGCGGCCGAAATAATAAACGATCGATCCACATGCCCGGCAGTCCGTAGGCTGTTTTATATTGGTACTGTGTTAAAAACGTCATTTTCCCATTTTCTCTCTGTATATACCTCCAGTACCCGCTTCCATGCCGAATCAGAGATAACGGATGATTTGAGCCGAAAGCCAGTGAGGAAGATCTTTCAGCTGAACATTTGTCGAAAACGCCGACTGTTTCTCCTGTACCTGACACCTTTAACCCAAAACCTATTCTTGTTTCGTAAAGAAACTTCTGTTTTTCGCATGGCTGTCTATCCAAATACGTGATATTTGAAAACCGGAGATCCCACTCCTTATGCAGTGATGGATTTTGTGTATATTCCCAGAGTGTATCCAAATCAGAATTCATTTCGATTTCTACATAAATCGGTTTCTGTCTCATAGCCCCTCCTCCCTTCTATTTCAAGCAATTCCTAAGTGAAGATTACTGCGCACATATCATGATGAACATTTCATCATGCTTTCAAGAAATCAAATTGAACATTTTAGCATAACATAATTGACCTTTTTTAGACAGTCTTGGATCAACTAAAATTCCAGTTTGAAGCTTTCTGCCTGATCTGAAACTTCCACAGGAATCCCCATTATCGTTTTCGGTTTGGAAACATAAACAAAGCGCATTTCTTCCTTTAATTGCTGAAACGCTTTTTCACTAACTACGATTCTGGCTGGCTTCCCTGGACTTTTATCAATGGCTGCTTTGATTTTTCCAAGCATAAAAAACCTCCTGTTTTAGAAAAATGGCAGATTTACTATTAAAACAAAACTGATAAGCGCAGCAAAATCGCTCAAAATAAATGGGCTTACAGGAACCTGACCCAAACATAAGCAAGAATGCAATCACAACTATACATTTTCGGCTGATACACTATTCATCAGCAGCTGCAGCATAAACAATGCAAGCTATGGACATGATCTTATTAGTTATTATATGATTAAATTGAAAAAACATCTTATGTCAAGAGGTAAACAAAATGGTTCAAAATCATAAAAATACATTACCAGATATTACGAAAAGCATTACCCTGGAGGCTCCCATTCAGAAAGTCTGGGAGACAGTCTCCACTTCAGAAGGCATTGCCAAGTGGTTTATGCCCAATGACTTTCAGCTCAAAGAAGGACAAGAATTCCACTTGCAATCACCGTTCGGACCGTCCCCTTGTAAAGTTTTGAATGTTCACGCTCCAACTGAACTTTCTTTTGAATGGGATACAGATGGATGGCTCGTTACCTTTCAATTAGAAGACTTGGGGGAAAAAACGAAGTTTACCCTTATTCACGGCGGCTGGAAAGAGCCGAATGTATTGATCGGCAAAGCAAACGAGAAAAGCTCCGTCATTCGCGATAAGATGGATGGCGGCTGGACTGGCATCGTAAATGAACGGCTTCGTAAGGCTGTCGAAGAATAAAAAAAGAGAGAGATACCTCTCTCTTTTTTGTTTTTAACAAAGGGTTGTACTTCGCAATTTGAGCACATCAATCATAAAACGTAACCGCTTTAGATTTTCCAGAGTAATCGGTGACAAAAAACTCAGCCTTGTTATTGCTCCCGTCTACAAATTTTCCAATACTGCCAAAGGTGTAGCATTCTCCGGGTGAAAAATAGTTTGACCCTACATAATCATCAGGATTGTCACCGGCATCATCCTCATATAAGTGCAGTGAGACAGAAAAAGGAGTGCTTCCTGAAAGGCACACTCTAAAATCTCCTCCGCTCGAGTATACCGCGGGACTTGAGTAGGTATATGTGTAAGTCCCCAATTTATCCCACTCTCCAGCTCCCGCAGTTCCCGCTTTTTCTGCTTGTGCCGTTAATGGAAAAACCGCCGCCAGCCCTAAAACAGACAAAAATCCAAATACCTTAGTAAATCTCATCAGCTACACCTCTCCTTTATTTCAATCATCTTAAGCAGGGCATTGGACATTATATTCAGCAGCAGCCGTTTTAAGAATCCGCTTTTGTGCTGGTTTTAATTTGTCAAAATAAATGCATTCCCATTTGAACTGCCATCTCTTATAATTTGTGTAAAAGGTTGTACTTCAATCAGGAGGAAAGGGATATGGAATTAAGCTTTACAAAAATACTCGTTATTTTGTTTGTAGGTTTTTTAGTGTTTGGACCTGATAAACTGCCGGCGCTTGGCCGTGCAGCAGGAAAAGCCTTATCAGAATTTAAACAAGCAACCAGCGGACTGACTCAGGATATAAGAAAAATTGATTCAGAAAACAAAGAAGACAAACAAATATAAGATAAATCGTTTGGGCCGATGAAAAATCGGCTCTTTATTTTGATTTGTTTCTATGTCATCTGTCTTTTTTCTTCCATTTGGACAGCCCTTTTTTCCTTCTGTGATTTTAACTGTCCAAGCCGCAAAATCAACTCGCCATATAATAAAACGTATTATAAATAAAGGAGGAGT
>NZ_CP026521.1:2246343-2247620 GCF_002953915.1 Bacillus sp. MBGLi79 | reverse complement strand
ATGAAATGAAAACATACTCACGTAAAGCGTTAGCAATCCTAAGCATTTGTTTTCTTTTCTTAGTCGGTATCTGTACTTTTATCATGTTACAAGGACAGACATTGATGAAACAGCACCCCTTTTTTACAGGCTGGGAAACGATAGCGCGCATTCTTTTGATTATCGTTTCTTTAAGCATTTGTGCTTTTATTATGAGGAAAATTTCAAATCGGTTAACACGATTATGATCTTATTATTTTTGTTAAAGGTATATAGCTTTCAGATTGGAGAAGCGTTTCGTCCCTTACATCACTCAAAATGAAATATTTTGTCGATTTATATACATAAATCCAGTTCCAAAATAAGGTATAATAAATGACGAAATCACTATCAAAAGGGGGAATTTGAGTGAAAAAAGTATTGATTGCAGGTGCAGTAGGAACAGCCATTCTTTTCGGAACACTTCCATCAGGTATACCAGGCTTGCCCGCGGCAGATGCTCAAGTCGCAAAAGCAGCCTCCCAGCTGCCTAAGGGAATCGGCGGCCGCGCCTATCTGAATAGCACAGGCGCCGTTTTCACAGCTAAAATCAATCTTCCTGACACTGTAAAATATGATACGGTCTCTACTCCTTATATTTATTCAGGATTTAGGGCAACAAGCGGAACTGAGGCAGATATCGGGCTTCAGTACAGCAAGCAATACAACGTCTGGAAGCCCCTCATGAAGGTAGGGTCCAAAAATGAAGAAACGTACATCGAAGGAAAAGACAAGTTCACCTACAATAAAGGCTTCCGCCCTGGAAGCACAGTCCAAATGACAATCTATAAAAATTTAAACGGCAATACGCGCATGACCCTTTGGGGAACGAACAATGACGGCTATACCGGACGAATTATCACAGAAATTCAAGGGACCAACATCGGCACGATTTCAAAATGGAAAACACTTGCTACTGCAGCAGTTTCTTATGAAAGCCAGCGTGATGCCATCAAAACAGCCTTTTCGACATCTTTTAACAGCATCACAATCGACAATAAAGCTATCACTCCTGTGGTAGATACACAGGATTTCGCAAAGGTTTCTGTTTCAGGAAATAACGTTACAATCTCTGTTAATAAATAAACGAAGCAGCAAAAGGCCGCCAGCATTTTCTGGCGGTTTTTTATGGAGCATACTGCTCATAGCTCGTATCTTCAGCTCTTTTGTTCAAAACAAACTTTAAAAAGGGTGAATATTGGTATGAAATATGAAAAAACAAGTCTTTTTGGAATGATTTTAGTTATAGTAGCACTTCT
>NZ_CP026521.1:2241868-2246243 GCF_002953915.1 Bacillus sp. MBGLi79 | reverse complement strand
CCTTGGCTGTAATCTGCATTGATCAATCACACATCATAAAGACAGCCAAGGATTTATTTTGTTTACTTAGTACCTGTTGAACCGAGTCCTCCTCTATCCTCGTTTCCCAAATGCTCAACTTCAACCAATTCAACCGCCGGCATTTTCTTCATGATTCTAAACTGACAGATACGATCACCCTTCTTAATTTCAGTATCGCGCAATGCATACGCAGGAAAGAACCAAAAATCGTTGTCTCCCTTGTATGACTCATCGATAACACCCATTGAATTTGTTTGAATAACGCCAAAGTTCTTATATGTGCTTGACCGAGGAACGACATGTGCTTCGTAACCTTCTGGCAGCTCCATTGCTACACCTAATGGGACAAGCTTAAATTCATCTTTTTTGATTGTTACATCCTCAGCTGCTCGAAGATCGATCCAGTCTCCCTTCTCAATTTTGCTGATTCTTGTTTGTGTTTCATCTAGATATTTGATTTTAATTTGCATTGTTATGTATTAGCTCCTTTTAGTTATAAACTGAACGTCTTCAAAATCATTGTGTAAAGCATTAAAATAAAGTTTTTCAATGGTATTTTTGTTTTTACAGTAAATCGAAACGTAGCTATTATCTGCTATCAAAAGGACAAATTCGCAATCACTGTCAGCAAACTCTTCATATGTATTGACTTGATTAACTGTTTTTCCATGTGGAAATGCTTTCAATTCAACGAAAATGGTATAGTACTGATTCGTTTTTAATAGTTGCGCAAAATCCGCCCCTTCAACAATAGCAAAGTCATGAAAAAGCTCCTCATTATCGAGCTCTCCGTCTACTACAAAATAAGATTCACCACTCGTTTGCCACTTATAATGAGCTATGTCTACTGGCTGCAGTATTCTCCATAGAAAATTTCCATATTCATTCGGTATTTGAAAACTAACTCCCCTTTTCATGTATACCCCTTACTTAAACGATTTTTTGAATACGAATTTAATTATATACTCTGATGTCAGGTTTATGGAACAAGGAATCGACTGCTTTTTGAACGGATTATCTTTTACAGAATTTTCTCAGTCCTTCTCATTTAAAAGGTTCTTCTAATGTTCATACCTTAGGCGCCCCCCTTTCCTCTAGGCTCAGTCAGTATCTTTATATAAAGTGTCTTTCTTGTTCTATTCTCTGCAGACCGTGCTTTTTCGCTTGAATCATCTTCATGTTCTGGCCAGTTTGTTCCGTCAGCATGTTCAACAAAAAGAAAAATGCTTTTTTTGTACTGCAAACATAAAAAAACAACACATGAAAACCACTGATTCTAACAGGTATCCCTTGTTATTGAGAACGGTGAAACCTCCCTGTTTGATTTCTGGTTATCATTCCTCTCCTATGAGAGTGTACCAAAACAAATAATCACTGCAGATTATTTTTGATTAGTTGTACTTCTCATATCCTCAGCCTCCATATCCATTCTCATCCCCTTACAAGCCTCGTTTATCCGTATTTGCTATTCGAACATTGATTAGCACCTTTTCGTATCACATGGATTTGCTGTTGAATGATTTCAAATGAAGCTGAATAAAATAAGATCGAATCATCCAACAATTAACATTTATTCTTACGGCAATAGGTGGTAGTTACAATCCATAAGAAGGAAGGAAGCGTTGATGATAAAGCTTTGCCGAGAAGTTTGGATCGAAGTCAATCTTGATGCCGTTAAAAAGAATTTGCGAGCGATCCGCCGTCATATTCCACATAAGAGCAAAATTATGGCTGTCGTAAAAGCGAACGGTTATGGTCACGGGTCTATAGAAGTGGCGCGTCATGCACTTGAACACGGGGCGAGTGAGCTCGCTGTTGCCAGCGTGGAGGAAGGAATCGTTTTACGAAAAGCGGGGATTACAGCACCTATCCTTGTGCTTGGTTTTACGTCCCTTAGTTGTGTGAAGAAGTCAGCAGCTTGGGATATAACATTATCAGCATTTCAGGTTGATTGGATAAAAGAAGCAAACGAGATATTGGAGAAAGAAGCAAGTACTGATCGGCTGGCTATTCATATTAACGTGGATACCGGCATGGGACGATTAGGTGTACGCACAAAGGAAGAGCTTTTAGCAGTAGTGAAAACCCTAAAGGCAAGCGAATTTCTCAGGTGGACAGGGATTTTTACACATTTTTCAACAGCTGATGAACCAGACACAACACTCACAAAGCTGCAGCACGAAAAATTCATCAATTTTCTCAGCTTTTTAAAAGAACAAGGAATTGAGCTGCCCACCGTGCATATGTGCAACACAGCTGCAGCTATCGCATTTCCGGAATTTAGCGCTGATATGATCCGTTTAGGTATCGGCTTATATGGTTTATATCCTTCTTCCTATATTAAACAACTACATCTCGTTAAGCTTGAACCTGCGCTAAGTTTAAAAGCGCGCATCGCTTATGTCAAAACCATGCGGACAGAGCCCCGAACCGTTAGCTATGGTGCTACATACGTTGCAGAACCTAATGAAGTAATTGCTACAATCCCGATCGGCTATGCTGACGGTTATTCTCGTGCCCTTTCCAATCGCGGGTTTGTTCTTCACCGCGGAAAACGAGTGCCAGTGGCGGGAAGAGTAACAATGGATATGATCATGGTCAGTTTAGGAGAAAACGGTGAAGGTGAACAAGGAGAAGAAGTCGTAATTTACGGTAAGCAAAAAGGAGCTGAGATTTCCGTTGATGAAGTGGCTGAAATGCTCAATACGATTAACTATGAAGTGGTGTCTACTTTAAGCCGCCGCATCCCTCGTTTTTATATAAGAGATGGCGAGATTTTTAAAGTATCAACTCCAGTATTATACGTGTAGAACATCTTAACATGCTGAATCAAAATCCCTCTGTTAGAGGGATTTTGTTTTTTCTGAAGAAGAGAGATTTTCAACATATCTATACCTCAATAACTGATTGTTCAGGAGTATATGATCATGTCGAGAACGAAAATGCTCTTCTAGTTCTTCAAGTGTACGCCCCTTTGTTTCCGGCAAGAATTTGTACACAAAACCGATTGCCAATACACCTAAAGCCACGAATATAAAGAATGTAAAAGACAAACCTACAGAGCTAAGCAAGATCGGGAAAGCAAAACCAATCACAAAGTTTAATATCCAGAGGAAAAAAACACTTATCCCAGAACCAAGTCCTCTCAATCTTTGAGGGAATATTTCCGCTATGACCAGCCAAGTCACTGGTCCTACACACCCTTGCATAAAGGCAAGAAATAAAACGGTCAAAGAAAGCACTACATAAGGAAGTGCCATAGATCCATCAAGCACAATTGAGAAAATTGCAATCAATAGGAGCGCTGTAGTCGTCCCCGCCAAACCAATCAACAATATTGGTCGCCGCCTTACTTTTCCGACCAGCCAAATCCCAAATATAACTGCAATAACGGATATCAGCCCATTCCCAATATTAGCGATTAAAGCCGCTTTTGTGCCAAAACCGGATTCTTTAAGGATTTGTGTGCCATAATACATAATCGAGTTCACACCTGTAATTTGATTCACGATGGCTACACCGATTCCAATCAGCAAAAGACGGCGCAGCCATGGGGTAGAAAAGTCCTTGAGCGATGCCTTCTCAAGCTCTGTATCTTTTTCTACCGCTTTTTGAATTTCCCGATATTCAGCTTCTGCACGTTTATCTTCACGAATTTGTTTAAGAACACGCAGTGCCTCATTTTTTTTGCCTTTGGAGATTAGCCATCTCGGGCTTTCTGGCACCTTAAGCATACTGGCAAATAACATGATAGCCGGAACGGCACAAATGACTAGCATGTATCTCCAAACATGTCCCGTATTTGCCATTGTTACACCAAGGATGGCATTAAAAACATATGCTAAAAATTGCCCGCCAACAATCATTAGCTCATTTTGGGTTACCATACGTCCTCTCTTCTCATGCGGTGCCATTTCTGCTAAAAAGGCCGGTACCATCGCTGAAGCTCCCCCAACAGCTAGTCCCAATAAAAAACGAAAGACCGTCATGATGAAAACACTGGATGCAAACGCTGTCCCAAGTGAAGCCAAGAAAAATAAAAAAGAGAGATTAAGGATCATTTTACGGCGGCCATATCGATCAGCTAATCTTCCGCATAACAACGCTCCAAACGCCGCACCTAATAATAGAATACTCGTAACAAGCCCTTCTGTAACCGCTGTTAAATGAAGCTGATCTGGTCTTGCCATAAAAGGCAAAGCTCCATTTATAACTCCGGTGTCATACCCAAAGAGAAGTCCTCCAAAAGTTGCTGAGATCATTATTAATTTCAACCTTCGATTTCGATGTTCATTCATATCCATTTCCCCTTCCTTTATTAAGAATACTTAATAAACTCTTTCAGTGTGGATAT
>NZ_CP026521.1:2237439-2241768 GCF_002953915.1 Bacillus sp. MBGLi79 | reverse complement strand
TTCTGATATTATCATAATTCCAAAAGCATTTTCAATTAATATCATTTTCAGAATTGTTTATCTTCTATCTGTAATGGTAATGTTTTGGTCACCTTATTAAAAAGTTAACCATTGGCAATTTCAGTGTAAGAAGTTCCCCTGAAGTTATAGGCATTTTCCATTCACAAAAAATGTCCATATCGTTATAATGTTGATGTTTAAACGCGAAAAGAGAAAATGACAAAGAGGGAATGAATATGAAGAAGATTTTGGTCAGTATGATCGCAGCCGTTTTAAGTATTACTTTGGGAGCTTGCGGATCAAATCGCACATCAACAAACCAGTCAGGTTCTAGTGAGACTGAGGATACTCACTCTAATGAATATAAACAGCCAGAACAAGAGGCTGGCACGCCTCATAAGAAATTGGTGGATGTTACATTAGATAGAACAGTTGATGGAGATACGATTAAGGTGATTTACAACGGAAAAAAAGACACAGTTCGCTACTTGCTCGTTGATACACCTGAGACGAAGAAACCGCATTCTTGTGTTCAGCCATACGGTGAGGATGCGTCAAAACGAAATAAGGAATTGGTCAACAGCGGTAAGTTGCAGTTGGAATTTGATACAGGCGATCGCAGAGATAAGTATGGAAGACTGTTAGCTTACGTTTATGCTGACGGCAAATCTGTTCAGGAAACATTGTTGAAAGAAGGATTGGCCAGAGTAGCATATGTATATGAGCCAAACACCAAATACATAGACCAATTCAGACTAGATGAGCAAGAAGCAAAATCAGAAAAACTTTCTATCTGGAGCAAGAATGGATACGTGACCAATAGAGGTTTTCATGGCTGTGTGAAATAGAAAAACTCTGCCTGTGAAATTTTCTGCTGTATAGCACACGAGATAGCTGATTTCGCAACTCCTAATAGTTAGAGTTGATCTTGCTTTTTCAACATGAATCTTTTTGAATAATATAAAAAGTGTAGATAATAAAAAACCCCTTTCACGTTAATGTGAGGGGGTTTTTTGTGCATGAATATACTACCAATATTCATCGTAAATCAAGAGAAAGGATTATTGACTTGTCCCACCAACAGTCAATACATTAGTAGTTACATTAGCACTGCCATTACTTTGATATCCCTCTACAGTAAGTGCGGTTTCATACATCTTACCCATCGGCATTCCTAAGCTTTCCCACTTTTTGAAGTGTTCGCTGACAGATACGGTTCCGCTTGTTCGTTTTGTCTGCCGGACACTCCAATACTGTTTAAAGGTTGCGATACCTATAATTGTTCTTTTGTCCCTTATCATTCGTTCTTTCGAAAGCTTTTCAAAGCTGTATTGAGATCCTTTGTATGAGTGTAGATGTTCTTATACAAATCAAATAGTGTTTTATATTTTTGGATATTTTGTTCCATTGGATAAAATGTAGCAGCCTTACGAATGAACTGCTTTGCACATTCTTCAAGGGACTCAAACCAACCACTTCCAAAAGCAGCCAGCATAGCAGCCCCCATGGCTGGGCCTTGTTCATTTTCTAACTTAATCACCCTCGCATTGAAAATATCAGCTTGCATTTGCAGCCACGTTTCATTTTTAGCACCCCCACCAATAGAAACGACAGTATTAGCTGATTTTCCCGCTTCGCGGAATAGCTCAATTGATTCATGCAAAGAGAATGTGATACCTTCCATTATCGCCCTCAAAAAGTGCTCTCTTTTGTGGGCTCCATCCATTCCGATCAAGCTTCCCCGAATAGAAGAATCAGCATGCGGCGTTCTTTCACCCACCAAATAAGGAGTGTATAGCAGCCCATTGGCTCCTATTGGAATAGATTCCACCCCCTGCAATAATTGCTCAAACGATTCGTTTGGCGCAAACGTTTTTTTAAACCAGTCCAAGCTGTATCCTGCAGCGAGCGTGACTCCCATCGTATAAAAAGAATCTTTTTTTCCATGATTAAAAAAGTGCACTTTCCCTTTAAAGTCTCTTTCATTGTCTTCTTCGTAGGAAAGTATGACCCCTGAGGTCCCAATACTGCATAATGTTTTGCCGGAAGAAAGAATATCCGCTCCAATAGCACCGCAAGCATTATCTGCTCCCCCAGCGTACACTTTTGTTTTTTCCAATAGTCCTGTCGCCGCCGCGACGTTCGGAAGCAGCGACCCTACACAATCATGAGATTCAACAAGCGGAGGACAAATATCTACAGGTATACCAAATTGTTTGCAAATATCATCGCTCCACTCCTTGCGGGCAATATGTAAAAGTAAAGTCCCTGCTGCATCGGAGTATTCAGTGTGAATGGCACCAGTCATACGGAATCTCACATAGTCTTTTGGAAGCAAAAAAACAGCCGTTTTTTTGAAAAGTTCGGGTTCATTTTCCTTCACCCATAACATTTTAGGTAATGTAAACCCTTCTAGTACACGGTTTTTTGTGATGTCGAGCAGATGATCGCCAAATGTCTCGGTAATCCTAATGCATTGAGGCGTTGTTCTGGTATCATTCCAAAGAATTGCATGGCGCAACACCTGACGATTTTGGTCAAGCAGCACTAACCCATGCATTTGTCCCGAATAGCTTATCCCGTCAATATCCTTGGCTTGAACATCGGATATAGAAACCAATTCAGCCAATGCTTCAATTGTTTGCTGCACCCAGTCTTCAGGATTTTGCTCACTATATCCCGCCTTCTCTTGGATGAGTGGATAACGTTTGGACGTTTCTGCACAAACCTTGCCGTTTTGATTGACTAAAATGGTTTTAACAGCACTCGTCCCAAGATCAATTCCAATGACGTACTTCATTTTTCCACTCCTTACCCTTTAAAAAAATCATTCACTCTAAATAAATCCCAATTATAAAAATTACCCGTCATAATAATCAGAAAGGGTAAAGGAATTATGACGGGTAGTTCGGTGACTTTGTATCGCAGGATCTGGAGCTTATCCCGTTATACTTCTAAAATGTATTGGTTCAATATCGCTTTTAATCGCTCCTGTCTTCCAGATTCGTTTTTAATTGATTGATTATTTAGCGCATATTGCTCAAGTGTATTGAAATTAGCTCTTCCTTCTATAATGTCAAGACCAATCCCTTCAGTAAAGCTGCGGTAGCGGTGTTGAATCACATCTTCAAACACACGATCTTCGATTAATTTATGGGCGACTTTCAATCCTCTTGCAAATGCATCCATCCCTGCAATATGGGCATATATTAGATCATCAGGCTCAAAAGAAGATCTTCTGACCTTCGCGTCAAAGTTTAATCCTCCGCTTCCAAGGCCGCCATTTTGCAGAATTTCATACATTGCTAATGTCGCAGAATATAAATCTGTCGGAAATTCATCTGTGTCCCAGCCTAACAGGGGGTGTCCCTGGTTCGCGTCAACAGAGCCAAGCAGACCATGCACTCTTGCCATGCGTAATTCGTGTTCGAATGTATGCCCGGCTAATGTGGCATGATTGGCTTCGAGATTTAATTTAAAATGATTGTCTAAGCCATATTGCTTTAAAAAGGCAATGGTTGTTGCTGCATCTGTATCGTATTGATGGGTGGTCGGCTCTTTTGGTTTTGGCTCAATCAAAAACTGCCCTGTGTACCCGATTTCCTTCGCGTAATCCACTGCCATATGCAAAAATCTTGCCAAATTATCAAGCTCAAATTTTAAATCGGTATTTAACAATGTTTCATATCCTTCACGGCCGCCCCAAAATACATAGTTCTCGGCGCCAAGCTCTTTTGCTGTTTCTAACCCTTTTTTCACTTGTGCTGCAGCATACGCAAACACATCTGCATTGCAAGAAGTCGCAGCGCCATGGACGAAACGGGGATTTGTAAACATGTTTGCAGTATTCCATAATAGCTTAACGTTGCTATTTCTCATGTAATCTTTAATCATGCTCACGATCATATCTAAATTTTGGTTAGTCTCTTTTAGCGTACTTCCTTCTGGTGCAATATCCCGGTCATGAAAAGCAAAATATGGTGCATCTAGTTTTTCAAACATCTCAAATGCTGCTTCTACTCTCACCTTCGCTAGATCCATGCCTTTATAGTGATCCCACGGTCTTTGCATCGTAGCCGCTCCAAAAACGTCTGTGCCATCAGCAGTAAATGTATGCCAATAGGCAATAGAAAATCGCAAATGCTCTTTCATCGTTTTTCCGCCGATTACTTCTTGAGGATTATAATATTTAAATGCTAAAGGATTAGTCGAATCTTTCCCTTCGTAAACCACTTTGTTTGCGCTTCCAAAATAGTTGACTGAACTAGAATGAGATTGAGCCATGTGATTTCCCCCTTAAAAATAAATTCAAAACATGATCATTCAAAT
>NZ_CP026521.1:2235598-2237339 GCF_002953915.1 Bacillus sp. MBGLi79 | reverse complement strand
ACAGATAACACCTCGACGAGAAGCATTACCACCGACTGCAATAGGGATCTCTTTTAATGTAGGGTTATCTCTCATTTATATAGAGGGGTAAGCGGATTCTCTGGAGAAATGGGACATATGACAATTGACTTTAATGGTCCTAAATGCAGTTGCGGAAACCGAGGTTGCTGGGAATTGTATGCTTCAGAAAAGGCTTTATTAACATCGCTTCAGACGAAAGAGAAAAAAGTGTCCTATCAAGATATCATAGAGCTCGCCCATGCAAATGATATCAGCACCTTACATGCATTACAGAATTTTGGATTCTATTTAGGAATAGGCCTTACCAATATTCTAAATACATTCAATCCACAAGCCATCATTTTAAGAAACAGCATAATTGAATCCCATCCTATGGTTTTAAATTCAATTAGAAGCGAAGTATCGTCCAGGGTTTATTCCCAATTAGGCAATAGCTATGAATTATTACCATCTTCCTTAGGAAAAAATGCGCCGGCATTAGGAATGTCCTCCATTGTGATTGATCATTTTCTGGATATGGTTACAATGTAATGTCGCTCTCCGCTCATCTTTATTGATGAGCTTTTTGTTTGTGATATAGGACACATTCTTAGATGAAAAAGGAGTTCTAAAATAGAGCCTCCTTTTTCACATACACTTTATTTTTCTGTATAACGAAAATATCTAAAGTCGGCCGGAATATGATGACCGCTGGTATCTTGACATTGCATCCCTACAAAGGCTCCTGTAAAGAATCCTCCCCCACGGATGTAATCATCTGATAATTTTTTCGATTCCAATGCAATATCAATTTTGTGCCAATCTTCTTTGTTAAAAGAATAGAAATAATAATATTTTTCCTTGTCGATATTTACTTTTAAATATACATACTTTACTTCACGAGAAATAACAATTTTATTGTGTAATGGCTGTGAAAAAGAAAAGTTATCACATATTGTTAATTCAAGAATACGGCCGAGTTCTTCATCATGCGTGATTTGAAGAGCCGTCCAGTTCTCTGTATTGTAGTAGTTCACCAAACCAGCGGCTTGTTGAAAATTTTCCGGGAAAAACGCTACAGCTGTTTCCGCTTCAAAATGGAGGCTTTGCCAACGCCTGGCTACAAATGCCTGAGTAAATGTCGAGGTTAATGATTCATGACCGTATAATCGTAAATGATTTGGCACCTGAGTCAATGAACCTAATTCTTTCGTGAACGGAATTCTTAAAGTTTGAAAATTGATATTTAATGTTGAATCCTCAAATTCATCAACTTCGGGGTACGTGGCTTCAAACACGGTTTCGGGTATAGAAGGCGCTTCCACCTCCAAGCTTCCTTCTTTTCCGCCTGCTACATAGGGCCATTCATCTTTCCAGTAGAGTTTTTGAATAGCTGTTTCTCTGCCCAAAGGACAATATCCTCTCTGCTGAAAAATTGACTCATCGTCTGGATGGATGGGGCGTCCCGTTAAATGAGCTAAATACCACTCACCTGTATGTGTTTGAACAATGGATGCATGTCCGCATTTTTGCAATTGATTTCCTGGATCATGCCATGACGTTAAGATTGGATTATCGGGATGAACTTCATATGGTCCCTCAATATTTGCAGATCGGGCAATTGTTGCAGCATGTTCGAACCGCGTTCCTCCTTCTGCAGTTAGTAAATAATAATAGTTCCCGATATGATAAAGGTGCGGAGCTTCTGTTAGCTTTCTGTCAGTTCCTTTAAATATCACTT
>NZ_CP026521.1:2233513-2235588 GCF_002953915.1 Bacillus sp. MBGLi79 | reverse complement strand
CCTGAATTACAATTCCTCCAACTGAGTGCCGGTCAATACGGTGTTCCCATAACATATTTAATAAATATTTTTTTCCATCTGTATCATGGAATAAAGAAGCATCAAACCCCGAGCTGTTTAATGGTATCGGCTCCCCCCAATCACCATTAATCGTTTCACAAGTCACTAAATAATTGTGACAATCTTTCCAAGCGCCATCTACTACCTTAACGTCCGTATAGATCAGCCAGAACCTTCCATCACTATAGCTTAAACATGGTGCCCAAACCCCACCTGAATTAGGGTTTCCTTTCATGTCTAATTGTGAAACTCTCTGTAATGGGTGTGCAACTAAGCGCCAATTGACTAAATCTTTTGAATGATGTATCTGGACTCCCGGAAACCACTCAAATGTAGATACAGCGATATAATAATCCTCTCCTACCCTGCAAATACTTGGATCGGGATTGAATCCTTTAAGGACTGGATTGGTAATCTTCATTTGGGACTCCTCCTCAGTTTATTTTCTTTTTTAAGCTTTGAAATCATCAATATGATCCAAATAAACTTTGTCTCTATTCTCTAATTCTCGAACCATGTTTTTATATTTTTTCTCATCTAAGTTATAGAAATTAATATCAATTAAAGCCAGAGCCAGCAAGAACACGGGAATAATGGTGGTTGTAATTAAAATCCCCGTTAATGCCGCCGGAGTTTGTGCCTGATTTGCCACATATCCAAACTTATCAAGAACCAGACCCGGAACAACTCCTCCTAAGGCCATGCCGAATTTAAAGAAAAATCCGATAATAGCGTATATGAGACCGCCCATTCTTTTCCCAGTCCTGTACTCTCCATATTCTATTGTTTCAGGAATAAGCGCCCACATATATCCCCCGGCAGTGAGACTTCCAGCAGCAGCGATTAAGCGACAGACAAGTATGAGGTATACATTACTTGGCGGAACAAACAGTAAAGCTAAGAGGCCGATTATATTCAGTAATAATGCATAGTTTAGTAATTTCTTCTTCCCCAATAATTGATGTAGCCTTGGAATAAACGGTAAAATGACCAAAGCGGGCAAACTTCCGATCAAACCGTACCACTTCACCAAATCCTCTCTTTCTAGGTTATACGTTACGTAATAAATGCCAACCGAATTACTGATGGAATTCACTCCAAAAATAATGATAAAGAAAATACTTAATACAACAAGTGGACGATTAACACGAAACTGCTCAAATATATCCGTAAATTTAATTTTTTCTTCGGATTTTTGAAGAGTGACACGCTCTTTTGTGCTTTTAAAACAAAAGATTAAAAGGCACCCGCCTATCATTCCCAAAATACCCATGGTTAGTTGCCAGCCAAGAGATTCTTTGCCGGAAGTATCGCTTAAATAAGCAGCCAGTAAAGGAACAAAAAATGCAACGACAAGTCCCCCAAGATTCGCAAATAACATACGAACTGATGTTATGCTAACCACTTCTTGATTATTTCTGGTCATTGCAGAAGTTAATGCGCCATATGGCACGTTAATCGTTGTGTATGTAAGCGACAAGCCAACATAGGTGATATAGGCATATATTAATTTCCCTATATCCGAAAAATCCGGGGTTGTAAAACAGAGTATGGCCAGTATAACAAATGGAAAAGCTCCGAATAAAAGATACGGTCTAAAGCGTCCAAATTTGCTATTCGTTCTGTCAACTATTGTTCCAATAAAAGGATCAGCGAGTGCGTCGATTATTCTAACCACTAAGAACATAGTACCGGCGGCGGCTGCCGATAAACCAAATACATCTGTATAGAAAAACAAAAGATAAGTAGACACTGTTGCATAAATTAAATTACACGCAAAATCTCCAGACGCATATCCAACTTTTTCAACCATGCTAATCTTCTTTACATTTTCACCGAGCATGATTTCTCCCCTTTTCGATCCTTTAATATGGAACAGTGTGAAACGGTTTAAAAATCCCCTCAAACTTATGGACTGGACGTGTTTATAAAAGCGCTTTCAAAACAGAGCATTTTCATCATCTAAATGGTGATCAGCAAGCAGTAAACTCATCTTTTTTCGTCATACTTTATAT
>NZ_CP026521.1:2231279-2233413 GCF_002953915.1 Bacillus sp. MBGLi79 | reverse complement strand
ACAAATGTACTTTCTTTCCGAATCTGATTCAAAAACTGATCTTGAATATTTATCGATTTCATGTTTCTGGTCCTCCTTGTTTCTCTATACCATACTGTTTCGATTAAAGTTCGAGCTTTCCTGCTATGTAAGTGAAAATTTCCTGTTTTTTCTGCTCGATATTGACAGGGGGCGTCATGTCATACCAGGCGACATCCATTTGATTTCTGAACCATGTCAGCTGTCTTTTGGCGTAGCGTCTCGAATTCCGCTTCAACGTCTCAACCGCCTCTTCCAAGGACACTCTGCCTTCAAGGTGCGCATAAAGCTCTTTGTACCCGATGGCCTGAACAGACTGGCAATTTCTTATGTTTTCATCATAAAGCTGTTTCACTTCATTCAGCAGCCCCTCATCCATCATCTGGTCTACGCGGCTGTTGATCCTGTCATACAGCACTTCCCGTTCCATCGTCAAACCGATGAGAGCCGTGGTGTATAACAGCTCTTTTCGCTGTCCTTCTATATGTTCAGACATCGTTTTTCCTGTCGTATGGAAAATTTCAAGCGCCCTGATGACCCTTCGTTTATTGTTTGGATGTATGGCTTTTGCCGCTTCGGGATCGCGCTCTTTCAAAAGACAGTGAACATATTCGGCTCCTCTCTTGTCAGAGAGCGCCTCCATCTCCGCTCGGAACTCAGGATCGCCCGCTTCCTCTGTGAATGAATAGTCATAAAGGACAGACTGGATATAGAGCCCTGTCCCCCCCACAATCATCGGAAGCTTCCCTCGCCTGCCAATCTCTGCGATTTTTTGTCTGACGATCTCCTGATATTCAGCAACCGAGAAAGATTCCGTCGGTTCTTTAATATCGATCAAGTGATGCGGAACCCCGTTCATTTCTTCTTCTTTAATTTTTGCTGTGCCGATATCCATTCTTTTGTAAATCTGCATCGAATCTCCGCTGATAATTTCCGCATTCAAATGCTCGGCCAGCATCACGCTTAATTTTGTTTTACCGACAGCGGTCGGTCCGATCAAAACGATGACCGGCGGTTTCGTTTTATTCACTGCTGATCACTCTCTTTAAACAAGCTCCTCCCATTATACCATTTCACGTTCAAAAACATCCATTTCATTTTACCCGTTTTCATTGCTTTCCAAACATTCCCTCACCACCCTATCGGCTCATTCCCCACAATTTCTCTAGTGGAACCTTTAAAAGTATGCCGGTGCCTCTCCTTTCTTCCATCGCTTACATACACGACTCCGCCAAATCTGATCGGGGGAGCCGCAGAATATGCCAGATAAGTCGTGCCCCCGATTTCATGATAGTGCGTGCCGTCCGCCCGCGGAATCGCGGGCCCCGTAATCGCGTAATACCTGTGATAATGTCCCTTATCGAAAGAAGTGATGCCGGAATAAAAATGAACGTGCCCATCTGTATTGCTCCCGTTTGCCGGCTGGGAAAAGCCTTCAATTAGGTGGTAATGGCCATTGGCAGTCGATGTTCTCGCCCTGTAAGCGTGGGCATGGGGAGGCGCTTTTGACCAATCCGACTGATACAGCATGTTTCATTCACTCCTTTTTAAGGGCGGCTTCACTAAAAAATACGACGGGCGCCCAAGCAAAAACGGCTGGGCAGAATACAGTGATGTTAGTCAGGTTTCATTTTATTATTGGAGGGATTTTTTTATGAATCATTTCGAGCACGCTCCTGTATATGGCGACGACAACCAGCGCATCATCGGCAGACCTTTCTTTGGCGGACCTTTTGGGCGCCCGTTTTTCGGCCCGCGTCCGTTTTTCGGTCCGGGCCCCTTCTTCGGAGGTTTTTTGGGCGGACTTACTGCCGGAGCGCTTCTCGGCCCTTGGGGATATCCGTATCCGCCGTATCCTTACTATCCTTTTTTCTGACAGATAAAGGCTCTTCCAGGGGCCTTTTTACATAACTTTTTTCTTGACTTAGAACTTTTGCATCAATTAAGATGGATTTTACCAACCGGTTAGTAATACGGGTTTTTTTTATGTCTAAAAAAGAAGAAATCTTTGAAGCGGCCTCATGACGATTGCGAAATACACCTTTAACACTTTAAGATCATTTATGGGCTGCGTTTTTTGATATTCGAATGAAAACTAACTTTGTACAAGCGCCCT
>NZ_CP026521.1:2135165-2231179 GCF_002953915.1 Bacillus sp. MBGLi79 | reverse complement strand
ATCAAAATTATTCTGGCACTACCCCTTCTCCTGAAACTATTGATCTTGAAGAAAGGGAAGGAATTGCATTCGGATACTTACATAGCTTCCATAAAGAAAGTGGGCCATATATAGTTAACGCTTCTAATCGTTATCGAGACGGCAGAATACCCGATAAAGTAATACCGATTGCCGATGACGTGTTTGGCAATGAAATCTGCTTCGTTTTTCCTCGCTTGGCTTTTTTATTTCAATAATGCTTCAAGTTTCACTCGGTCTTAGGTCCATAAATCCATCAACAGAAAGCCCATGCGTTAACTGGAACCGTTTAACCGCGTTTGCTGTTTTCGGTCCATAAACGCCGTTGATGCCGTTATTCTTCGCCCCTTTGTCCCGGTAGAAATAAAGAGCCGCCAGCACTTTTTGAATCTGTCTTACGTCATTCCCTTTTCGCATACGGCTTGTGACTTTATAGATGCCAGAAGGCAGCACATATGTCGTTTTTTTTGTTGCTTGGTTTAGTGCTTAAAGTGGTTGAGCCTGCGAGCTTTAACTTTTGTCCAACTGTGATTTTATTCGGGTCTTTAATGTTATTCCAGCTCTGAAGGTTTGCCACACCTACCCCATGCTCTTTTGCAATTGTGGAAAGAGTATCGCCTTTTTTAACTGTGTAAGTGCCCCCGGAAGCTTTAGATGCAGATGATGACGGTTTAGAAGTTGTATTCCCTCCCAAAGCCTTCAATTCTGCTTCGATGGCAGCCTTAACCTCGTCCCCTCTTCCCTCTGACAAAATACGGTGCGGACAATACTTGCCGTTCCAGTCTTGATATTTGCGGACACGATCCGTTCTTTAAGCAGCTGCGCCACAAATTTAATAGCCAGCTTTTCTGACGCGTCGTTTGCCGTGTTGTGAATGGTGATGCATTCAGCGTCCATGTGATTCGGGCATCCAAACCGTATTTAGCTTCTGATACAAGATTCTTTTTCACTTTGATTGTCATAAGTGTTCTCTCCTTTATTTTTGATATAGAAAAAGCCGCCGGGTTACCCAGCAGCCTGTTCATCTTTTTCGTTTGTTTGTTCGTTGTCACTTTCGATTACGTGAAGACGATCAGTAATGGCAGGCGGAATCTTAACGCCAATCTGTGCAAGGTTCTCCGTAATGGAAAGTCCCTCATTAAAAGAACGGTTCCAAATGTCAGGACACCGTTCAGATTGAGGATTGTATCTACGATATTTGCCACAATTGGAGTTAGATTCATAACTTCAAATTTTTTTGGTCTTATTTTGGTCAAGGACCAAAAAATATCGATCTTTTAATCTTATGACCAAAATTTAAAAATCCCCTGACACCAATAGTGCCAAGGGATTGAGAGATTAATACTGAGACATATACTGTTCGCGCTCCCAAGGATGAACTTGTGTGCGGAACATATCCCATTCGATTTCTTTTGCTTCGATGAAGTGTTCGAATAGGTGCTCGCCCAGCGCTTTGACCATGACTTCGTTTGATTTGAATTCTTCTAGTGCTTCTGCAAGTGTTGCTGGAAGGTCAACGATTCCGTTTTCCATGCGCTCTTCTTTGCTCATTACATAGATGTTGCGGTCGATTGGAGCTGGCGCTTCAAGTTTGTTTTTGATTCCGTCTAATCCTGCAGCAAGCAATACGCTAAGTGCAAGGTACGGGTTAGCAGCTGGGTCTACGCTGCGTACTTCAACACGTGTGCTGATGCCGCGAGAAGCCGGGATACGGATAAGCGGGCTTCTGTTTTGCGCGCTCCATGCTACATAACAAGGTGCTTCATAGCCAGGAACAAGACGTTTGTAAGAGTTTACTGTCGGGTTTGTTACTGCTGTAAAGCTTGTTGCGTGCTTCACGATACCTGCAATGAAGTGTTTCGCTGTTTCACTTAACTGAAGATCTGCGTTTTCGTCAAAGAATGCGTTAACACCATTTTTGAAGAGTGATAGATTGCAGTGCATACCTGAACCGTTCACACCGAACAATGGTTTTGGCATAAATGTCGCATGCAGGCCGTGTTTGCGGGCAATTGTTTTGACAACTAGTTTAAATGTTTGGATGTCATCACAAGAGCGGACTGCTCCAGCATATTTAAAGTCGATTTCGTGCTGACCAGGTGCTACTTCGTGGTGAGACGCTTCGATTTCAAAGCCCATCTCTTCAAGCTCAAGCACGATATCGCGGCGGCAGTTTTCTCCTAAGTCAGTTGGAGCTAAGTCGAAATATCCGCCTTTGTCGTTTAGTTCAAGCGTTGGCTCGCCTTTTTCGTCTAATTTGAATAAGAAGAATTCAGGCTCAGGTCCAAGGTTAAAATCGCTGAAGCCGAGGTCTTCCATTTCTTTCAGAATCCGTTTTAAGTTGTTTCGCGGGTCACCTTCGAAAGGTGTGCCATCCGGATTATAAATATCACAGATGAAACGTGCTACTTTACCTTTTTCAGCTGTCCATGGGAAGATAACAAATGTATTTAGATCTGGATACAGGTACATGTCTGACTCTTCGATACGAACGAATCCCTCAATAGAAGAACCGTCAAACATGACTTTATTATCAAGCGCTTTTCCAAGCTGGCTTACAGGAATCTCAACATTCTTGATTGTTCCAAGAATGTCAGTAAATTGAAGACGGATATACTTCACGTTTTCTTCTTTTACTAATGTTTCGATATCTTCTCTAGTGTACTTTGCCATTTGGTAAAATTCCTCCTCTTAAAAGGTAAATGTATATAGCAAAACAGTTGCTAACGGATTAATGAAAGAAGCGGGACATGTCGCCTTGACGGAATGTATTCCCTCTTTGAAAACGGCCGGCTTGCATAAGCTCGTTTTTCAGGAGCTGTCTCAGTTCGTCATCAGACAGATCATGTTTCATTGGTTTTTTCGTCTTCTCATTTTGTTTCTTCTCCGGCTCGGCTTCCGCCTTCGCCAGAATCTGTTTAATTCCTGCCATGTTTACACCTTGTTCTATCAGGTGCTTGATTTCTAACAGTTTATCTACATCATGAAATGAAAATAATCGTCTATTCCCTTCACTTCTGGCTGGAAATATCAGTCCATTTTCCTCATAATATCGAATTTGTCTTGCTGATAACTCCGTTAACTGCATGACAATTCCTATTGGAAATAAAGGCATTGAGCGGCGAATATTATCACTCATCTCAATTTCCTCCTTTTCTTAACTTAGTTTCATTATAGGTGATGTTATATTTTGTGTCAATACGATGTAAGGATTCTTAACATCAAATTAAGAGAAATTTTTAAAAAATTTAAATTAATTGCTTTTCCATCAATGAGTCTACCGCACTGCATATGGCATTCTTCACATGCGAATAGGTTAATCCTCCCTGAACATACGCTACATACGGCGGGCGAATAGGGCCATCAGCTGATAATTCGATGCTTGCTCCTTGAATAAATGTGCCTGCTGCCATAATGACATCATCCTCGTATCCCGGCATATAGGCCGGATAAGGCGTCACATGGGCATTGATTGGCGATGCAAATTGAATAGCCTGGCAAAAAGCAATCATCTTTTCTCTGTCAGAAAACTCAACGGATTGTATTAAATCCGTTCTTTTCGCATCCCATTTCGGGTTTGAAGTGAAGCCGAGTTTTTCAAGAAATCTCGCTGTAAACACCGCTCCCTTTAGACTTTGAGACACAACGTGAGGGGCCAAAAAGAATCCTTGATACATTTCTTGGAGCGAGTAAAGAGACGCCCCTGCTTCTCTGCCGATGCCAGGTGACGTCATACGGTATGAGCAAGCTTCAATCCATTTCGCTTTTCCAACAAGGTAACCGCCTGTTTTCGCAAGACCGCCGCCGGGATTTTTAATAAGAGATCCAGCCATCAGGTCGGCTCCGACATGGCAAGGCTCAAGCTCTTCCACAAATTCTCCGTAACAGTTGTCCACAAAGACGATCAAGTTTTCATTGATTTCTTTTACAAAACGGATCATTTCTTTTATTTCACTAATTAAGAAAGAAGGGCGATTCGCATACCCTTTTGAGCGCTGAATGCCGATTACTTTAGTCTTCGGATTGATCGCAGCGGCGACTGCATCGTAGTCTACCCTTCCGTCTTCCGTCAGATCAACCGCATTGTAGCCGATTTGAAAATCCTTTAATGATCCAGCGTTTTCTCCGCCTCTGACGCCCACAATTTCCTCTAGCGTATCATACGGCTTGCCCGTTATATAAAGGAGCTCGTCCCCCGGTCTGAGGACACCGAACAAAGCAATCGAGATGGCATGTGTGCCTGAAATGATTTGCGGCCTTACAAGCCCCGCTTCTCCGCCAAACACATCCGCATATATGCTTTCAAGCGTGTCTCTTCCGATATCATCGTAGCCGTATCCAGTAGACGGCGTGAAATGAGTGTCGCTTACTTTGTGTTTTCTATAGCTTTGAAGCACTCTCCATTCATTGCGCTCGCTGATTTCTTCTATTTGTTTATGAACGCCGGCAATGTCCGCTTCCACTTCCATTGCCGTTTTTTTCAGTAATTCTCCGTGTGTTAATGTGTCAAACATGTCTTTATATTTCCTTCCTACATATACTTCTTTAATTCACCGATGATACTTTGCTCTTCTTGGACATAGCCCGATATGTCATACCGTTCATTTTCTTCATTAAAATAGAAGCGGTCTACCATCGTTTCCGATTTGATTCTGGAAAGGAGCTTCCCTTCACCTGCCGGCACATGTGCTTCAAAAGACGTTAACAGCTCTTTGCGCAAATAGCGCTGAAGCGCTTCTTTAAAGGTTTCAGCGTCGTCCTCAAATTTCGCACTGACCATAATATGATCCCTTCCGGCGGACGGTATAAAATCAGGCAGTCTTTGATCACGTTTATTGTAAGCCGTGAGCATCGGGATATCGTCTGCTTCAAGTTCCTCAAGCAGACGAAGGACTGTTTTTTCATGTCCCACATAATCCTCATTTGAAGAATCAATTAAATGCAGGATCAAATCCGCTTCTTTTACTTCCTCAAGCGTTGACCGGAATGCAGCAATCAATGTCGTTGGAAGATCCTGAATAAATCCTACTGTATCTGAAAGAAGAACACTGTAGCCGCTTGGCAGGACCATTTTTCTGGTCATCGGGTCCAGCGTGGCAAACAGGAGGTCTTCTTCATAGCTGTCAGCACTCGTCAGGCGGTTGAACCATGTTGATTTCCCCGCGTTTGTATAGCCGACAAGCGCAATTTGAAGCACACCGTTTTTCTTTCTTCTTTCTCGGTATCGGCTTCTATGACGAATGACAGTTGAAAGCTGTGTGTTGATTTCATGAATGCGATTTCTGATATGGCGGCGGTCGGTCTCCAATTTCGTTTCCCCGGGACCTCTGGCACCAATTCCTCCGCCTTGCCGGGAGAGGTTGATCCCTTGTCCCGTCAGACGCGGCAGTGCATATTGCAGCTGAGCCAGCTCAATTTGAAGTTTGCCTTCTCTTGTTCTCGCCCGCTTTGCGAAAATATCTAATATCAATTGCGTGCGGTCAATCATCTTCACTTCGATTGCTGTTGCCAATGACTTTAGCTGGCTTGGCGACAGTTCATCATTAAAAATGAGGAGATCAGCTTCAAGCTCTTCCACCAGCGCCTTCAGCTCTTCTACCTTCCCTTTTCCTATATATGTAGCGGCGTCAGCCCTGTTCCGTTTTTGCGTGACGCTGGTCAACACTTTTCCGTCTGCTGTTTTTGTCAGAGAGGCTAGCTCTTCCATAGAATTTTCAAAATGCTCATCCGTGATATGCGGCAGCTGACATCCGACTAAAATGGCTTTCTCCTGAATCGTTTCTTGTTCGTTCAAATGGATGTTCCTTTCTTTTGCATATTGGGCAGTAGTATTATCATACCAAACCCTGCATGTGTATACCACAAATCGATTGCTTTGAAAAGCAGAAATACAAGCAAAAAACAGACCTCTCAAAAACTGAGAGGTCTATGCAGATCCAGATGCTTCTTCTTTAATGGAAAGATCTTGGCTTTTGATTGTCATCAAGTCGCTTTTTAAGTATTGGTCTCCCATTAAAAGCCTCATGGCTTGTGCTCTGATCGATTTTTCGATCACATTTCTGACAAAACGTCCATTGCTGAATTTAATGGGACTTGTCGTGCTTTTCACTGTCATTAAGTAATCTTTTAATTTCCATTCCGCTTCTTGACTGAGCTGGTATTCCCTTTCATCAATCATTCGTTTCGCAATCTCCATGAGCTGGGTCACAGAATAATCCGGAAAATCAATGGAGATGGGAAATCTTGATTGGAGACCCGGGTTTAGCGAGAGGAAATGATCCATTTCCCGAGAATATCCGGCGAGTATCAAAATAAACTCATGCTGTTTGTCTTCCATATGTTTTACAAGTGTGTCGATCGCTTCTTTTCCAAAGTCCTTTTCGCCGCCTCTTGCCAGCGAGTAGGCTTCGTCTATAAACAAAATGCCGCCTAATGACTTTTTGATTAAATCTCTCGTCTTTTGGGCGGTGTGTCCAATATATTCCCCGACCAGATCAGCCCGCTCTGCTTCGATTAAGTGGCCTTTTGAGAGGACATTCATTTCAAAGAAAAGCTTGCCGATCAGCCGTGCAACCGTCGTTTTTCCCGTTCCCGGATTTCCTTTAAACATCATGTGCAGCGCTTGTTTTCCCACCTTCAAGCCTTGCTCCGCGCGTTTTTGGTTCACAAAAATCCAGGCGTATATTTCCTTGATGTTGCGTTTCATTTCCTCCATGCCAACTAATGCGCTCATCTCTTTTTCAATTTCCTTCAAAATGCCGTGCTTTGCTTCGTTTTTTTGCAATGCAGCCTGATATTCCGCCTCTGCCTCAGCATTCGTCAGCACCTGCTTTTGCCCGTTCAGAATAATGTTGATCTGTCCGTTGTTTTTATAAGTCACAGCGCGCTCCAACATCTTCACCTCTCTGTTCTCTCTATATGATATTCAAGCGGATGCCGATTGTGACAAACGCCTATCATGTGTCGAATCAATTGCTTTTTTCGGGAACGATAAGGAATCCTGCGCTTTCCCGAGAAATACTTTATTTCTTATTGTATTCACGGACATGGGGTGGACAAACCATGAGATTTTGTTTTTAATCATTTTATTAGAGTAATATATACTTTTCTCCCTTCACGTTGAGAAACACGGGCTGTTTTTTGTGCAAAGCGCATCATCCGGCCGAAGATCCCTGCGAAGGTGTTTTCCTTTTCTTCTAATGATATCTTTCATGACCGTTCCTTTTTTCAAAATGAACGGCGCTCTCATATCTAAATGCATGCTTTTAAAATGAAAGCACAGCTTAAAACCAGCAGGAATCAGTGCAGATAGAATCGAACCCATAATACTCACTAACATCTGACATATGCACATATTTCATTTCAGACCGTATCAGTTGTCGCTTCATGTTGAATTGTGCGCTTTCCCGAGAAATAATTTCCGGATGTTGAAGGGGTATTTCCTCATTTTTCAGATAAATGATAATCGTACAAGCAGAAGCCGTGTTTTTTCATATCCTGTAATGAGGTGATGAAGAATGGTTAAAATTTTTATTGATCCTGGCCATGGCGGGTCTGATCCTGGCGCAACAGGAAATGGCCTTCAAGAAAAAACGGTAACTCTGCAAATCGCTTTTGCCTTACGTACGATATTGACTAATGAATATGAAGGTATTTCTTTGCTGCTGAGCCGGACAAGCGACCAATATGTCAGCTTAAATGACCGCACATCTGCCGCAAATAACTGGGGAGCAGATTTCTTTTTGTCCATTCACGTTAATTCCGGTGGAGGCACAGGTTTTGAAAGCTATATTTATCCAGGTGTAGGTGCCCCAACGACGTCTTATCAATCGTCAATTCACTCTGAAGTGATACAAGCTGTCGACTTTGCCGATCGCGGCAAAAAAACAGCCAACTTCCACGTCCTAAGGGAGTCGGCCATGCCTGCCCTATTGACCGAAAACGGCTTCCTTGATACCGTTGCCGATGCAAACAAACTGAAAACAAGCAGCTTTATTCAAAGCTTAGCAAGAGGGCATGCAAACGGGCTGGAGCAAGCCTTTAACCTTAAAAAGACTTCCAGCACAGGGTTATATAAGGTTCAAATCGGTGCATTTAAAGTCAAAGCGAATGCGGACTCGCTGGCAAGGAGCGCCGAAGCTAAAGGGTTTGACTCGATTGTCCTTTTAAAGGATGGATTATACAAAGTGCAGATTGGCGCATTTTCATCCAAAGACAATGCGGACACTCTCGCTGCCAGAGCGAGAAATGCCGGCTTTGACGCTATTGTGATTCTGGAATCATAGTCGAGACAGGGACGAGCGCCTCATAAAAAAACCCGGCTCCTCATCACGAGAAACCGGGTTTTTTTATACGAGAATATCAACAACAAACTGTGACCATGTTTCCAGACGGTTATAGATATCACTCTGTTTTAATTCAGAAACTTTCATCCATTTACCCGCAATTTGGTCTTTCTCCTTCACTTCCACTTGTGCGCCGGGCTTCAATTGAAGCGCAGAAAGAATACCGATATGCACTTTACCGACACTGTTTTCATCATCATTGATCAATCCCAGTGTGACAATCGCCTGTTTATCTTCTTCATTTATTTGCAGTTCTTCCTCAAGCTCACGGTCTGTGTTCAGCTTTAAGACTTCAGCAAATGAAGCTGCCTCTTCGATGGCGTTCATATGGCCGCCAAAGCCGAGAGAAAGCCTGTTGTGCAGGCGTGATTCACCACCGCCGGCCAGCCGCTCGTAAAGGAAGACTTCATCTTCGCGCTTGATGACGACATAAGGTATCGGCTGCTTGAAACGCGGATCTTCTTCTGCGTCCCCTCTTCTCATTTCACGATAGGCTGCTTCAATCTGAGCCATGATTTCTGCTACTCTGCTATCTTCACTGTACACGCCCTGGAAGGTTAAGCTTTCTTTCTTAAACACATCATCACGCGGGGCGACTAAAATCATTTCGTCCATTTTTCCCATGGGTACTGCGTCCTCCTCATTTAACCTTCAAGCCGAAAAGAGCAGATATTATATCTGCTCTTTTTCATCTTCAAAATAAAAGTCATCATCTTTGAGCGGCTCAACTGTCGCTTTTTTATAACCGTTCCCCTTCATGGAGAAGAAGTCATGCGATTTTGTTTTTGTATTTAATCCGTTTAAAACGATCGGATTAATGTCTTCCTCTTCGAAGTATGGATCAAATCCAAGGTTCATGAGCGCTTTATTTGCATTATAGCGGATGAATTTCTTTACATCGTGTGAGAGTCCGACTTGATCGTACAAGTCCTCTGTATACTCAAGCTCATTTTCATATAACTCATTCAGAAGGTCGATCGCAAATTCACGAAGCTCTGCTTTTTTCTCTTCTGTCTGTTTATTATAAATTTCCTGAGCTAGGAGACCGACATATACGCCGTGAATCGCTTCATCACGAAGAATCAGGTTAATGATCTCACCGCTTTGCATCAGTTTTCCTTGTCCGTAGAAATATAACGGATAATAGAAGCCGCTGTAGAAAAGGAAGCTTTCCAAATAGACGGAAGCAACCATCGCTTTGAACAGTGATATTTCATCATCTTTTTGAATGGCTTTGTAAAGCCCGACAATCATTTGCGCTTTTTTCTGCAAATATTTATTTTGTTTAACCCATTCGAATACTTCGTTGATCGTTTCAGTCGGTGCAAGGGTCATGAAGATATTAGAGTACGATTTCGCATGGACAGCGTTCTCCATCATCGCCATAAAGTTCAGCACCGCTTTCCGCTGGTGGCCGTCTACGTGTTCAGCCACGATCGGCATCCCCGTATTCCCCTGCTCTGTATCAAGAAGCGTAAGTCCTGCAAGTACCTTCATATAAGTGTCCTGCTCATTTTTTCCGAGGTACTTCCATGTGAGGAGATCGCCGTTTAAAGCAATCTCTTCCGGAAGCCAGAACTGTTTCACGTTTTGGTTATAGAACATTTGGGTAAAATCGTCTTCATGCTTTGACCAGTTTGCTGCGTCATAAATTTTTGTCACTATAAACTCTCCTTTAATCAAACAACACAAGAAAGGCAGCTGTCTTGCCCAGTATCTTTCGTTCTTGCATAGTAAATGGTTTTAATTCCTCTATGATGTGCATACAGATCGATTCGGTTTAAATCACGGGTCGTCATTGTGTCTTTTAAGAACAATGTGAAGCTGATGCCCTGATCAATGTGCTGTTGGATAGTCGCGATCATATCCACAACCTTGAACATGTCCATATCGTAGGCTTCTTTATAGAAGAACCAGTTATTAGATGCAAGCCCAGGCATTGGGTAATACGTTTTTGAGTTGCCGTATGTTCTTTCTTCAATTCGTTCCATAATCGGCATAACAGACGCCGTACTTGATTGCACGTATGAGATAGAGCCTGTCGGCGCAATGCATAATCTGTAGCTGTGATACATACCGTGTTCAGCGACAAATGCTTTTAGCTGTTTCCAATCCTCTGTCGTCGGGATATGCATACCTTCAAACAGATTGGCGATTTTTTCGTATTTCGGCGAGAAATCAGCGGAAACGTATTTGTCGAAGTATTCACCCGTTGCATAGGTTGAGCCTTCATATTGATCAAACGTTTCGCCTTTCTCTTTTGCAATTTCCGCAGAACGCTGGATGGAGTAGAAGTTCACCATCATAAAGAACGTGTTTGCAAAGTCACGCGCTTCCGGGCTTTCATATGCAATACCGTTTTGCGCAAGGTAGCCGTGAAGGTTCATAGCGCCTAGACCGATTGATTTCATCGCTTTGTTTGCCCGTCTTACAGCAGGCGCATTACGGATGTCAGTCGTTTCAGACACATGTGTTAAAGAGTCTGTCGCAAGCTTGACTGTTTTTTCGATTGACTTATGCTCCATAACGTTGAGGATGTTAAGTGAGCCTAGGTTACAGGAAATATCCAAACCGATTTCATCTTCTTCATCATAGTCTGTGTATGAAGAAACTTGAGATGCCTGCAGCACTTCAGAGCAAAGGTTAGAAAATTTCACCTTGGAAATATGGTTATTCGCATGCACTTTGTTCACGTTATCTTGGAACATGATGTATGGATAGCCTGATTCAGAACGAAGCATCGCCAGTTTTTCAAGCAGTTTCCGCGGGTTGATTTTTTCCTTTTTGACCCGAGGGTTGTCGACAAATTTGTCGTACATTTCGTTCATGTCCATCTCATCCATGTGCTGGCCGTACTCTTTATAAATCGTGTGCGGATAGAATACATAAGCCGCTTTGTCCTCACGTGCAAGCTCAACGAACTTATCCGGAATGACAACACCGATAGAAAGCGTTTTGACACGCACATCTTCATCCGCAGAAATCTTTTTCGTATCAAGAAAATCATTGATATCGCGGTGGAAAATGTTTAAGTACGCCGCGCCGGACCCTTGTCTTTGCCCCATTTGGTCAGCGTAACGGAACGCGTTATCAAGAAGCTTCATGACGCCTACAACGCCTTTTGTCGCATTTTCAACATCTTTAATGGCTTCACCTTTCGCACGGAGCTTGGACAGGTTAAGAGAAACCCCGCCGCCCAGCTTAGAAAGCTGCATGGAGATATCGATCGCTCTTGAGATATCGTTTAAGGAATCATTGACTTCCAGCAAGAAGCAGCTGACAAGTTCTCCGCGGCGTTTTCTGCCGGCATTCAAAAATGTCGGTGTGCTCGGCTGATATTCCTGATTGATCATCAGGTTCACATATTCTTTTGCTTTCTCAGTGTCGCCGTTGGCGAAGAACAGCGCAACAATTGAGATCCGGTCCTCATAACGCTCGAGGATTTTTTTCTTGTCATTCGTTTTCAAAGCATAGTCATTATAGAATTTAAACGCACTCATGAAGGAAGGAAAACGAAACTTCTTAGCGTAAGCTGTCTTAAACACTTCTTTAATGTCTTCAAAAGAATAAAGGCTTAAGAATTCCTCTTCGTAGTATTGGTTTTCAATCAAATAATCCAGCTTCTCTTTTAAATCGTGAAAGAAAACTGTGTTTTGATTGATATAGTCTACAAAATAGCTATGTACAGCCTCTTTATCCTTATCAAACTGGAATTTTCCATCTTTTTGGATCATGATTTCGTTATTTAACTGGATCCATTTTGGCACTTGATTTTGTGACAACTCTTTCTACCTCCTGAGTAAACAATTCAACGTCTTTAGATGTGCCGCTGAGTTCAAATTTGTGCAAGATCGGCACCTGATATTGTCTAGAAATGGTATCGGCGCTTTTTGCAAAGTTATCGCCCCATACTTTATTGCCGCTCGCAGCGACTCCTAATAAGAGATGGGCGTATTTTTCGAGAAATGATTGTGTTGATGCCGGTACCTGACCGAAGTTTGTCGTGTAGGTGACCAAAACAAACGGAGTGTCCACGTGGTCTATTTCGTCCACCTTGCGTATCTGCTGAAAGCCTATTTTATTCACAAACCGCTGAACATTCCCTGTTTTCGAATCAAATATGATTTGTACCACGTTTTATCACGACCTATCAAAAAATATGAATCTCTCATCACTAACACTATATATAGTATACTACCCTCTAGTAAAAACACAATATATAGATTCGTTTTTATGAAAAATTCATATTTTGATCAAATCAGGCAAATAGACAGACTCATTAGGGCCCAAAAAAGAGAGCAGAACGAGAATCATCTCTCGTCCTACTCGGGGTGTCGTTTTTTAGCCGATGTTTATCATAACATGAAAAAAAACTGCTTAGTAGTCTAGATTTTTTTTTCTTAAGCTATCACAGCATTTTTCGCTCTCTACTGTTTCTTCTATTTCAACATCCGCGCCGATCTCTTCTAAAACCGCCTTCAAAGCAGTGATAATTGACGCTTCTCTGATTAATTCTTTTCCGTTCACAATGATACTTGTTCCGTATTCATAGCAAGAATCATCTTCGCAAATTTCTTCCCAATGATTCACGATCACTTTATGCTTCATTTTTTCACCCTCTGTTTGATCTGTGTCTGTATTTAGTTTAGCGGCTGGCATCCGCTTTGTAAATTCGAATGCTTGTGAATTTTATTCAAGCTCGTCATCCGCGTATTCTTTCTTCAGCTTTACCTCATTGCGGGACTCATTATACTCATAAATTTTGATATAGCCGTCCTCCATCACGCCAAAATGATTATGTTCAAGCGGAAACGAGGTTGGCTGAGGCGTTTCATAGTCTGAATTGCCGCTGTCTGTTTCAATGATGGTATCTTGATTCCCGCACGCCCCGAACAGTAAAAAGACAGCTATCCATACAAGTGCAATCCTGATTCGTCTCAGTTCTGCTTCACTTTCAAACAAGGTCGATCACCCCCAAATTCATTTTATACATAATATACCATTTTTACTTCCGTATGTTGTTCTCATAAAAAAAGACCGTGCCTTGGCATGGTCAGCTTACACAAAAAGCTTGGAGCAAAAGTGGATTCATGTTAAAAATGGCCGCCGGGAACCCCCGGCAGCCTTTCCTCATGTCTTGACATGGCATTTTTTGATCTATTCGAGTTCAAGCTGGACGTTTTTTTGCGGCGCAAACGTTGAGATCGCATGTTTATATATAAGCTGCTGCTTACCTTCCGATTCCAACAATACGGTAAAGTTATCAAAGCCTTTCACCTGGCCCCGCAACTGAAAGCCGTTCAGCAAAAAAACAGTGACATACGTATTTTCTTTCCGGATTTGATTCAAAAACTGATCCTGAATATTAATCGGTTTCATGTTTCGTCCTCCTTGATTCTCTATATCATACAGTTTCGATTAAAGTTCGAGTTTTCCTGCTATATGTGTGAAAATTTCCTTTTTTTTCAGCTCCATATCAACAGGCGGTGTCATATCGAACCATGTGACCTGCATTTTGTTGCGAAACCACGTCAGCTGGCGTTTCGCATACCGCCTCGAGTTCTGCTTTAGCTGTTCGACAGCATCGGAAAGTGTCACAAAACCGTCAAAATATGCATACAGCTCTTTATAGCCTATCGCCTGTATTGATTGACAGTCTCTCACGTTCTTGTCGTATAAGCGTTTCACTTCCGGAAGAAGGCCTGACTGCATCATCAAATCGACCCGCTGATTAATTCTTTCGTAAAGCGTGTCTCTATCCATTGTCAAGCCAATTAACACTGCATTGTACAGAAGTTCTCGTTTTTGTTCCTTCAAATGCTGGGACATCGTTTTTCCGGACGTATGTAAAATTTCCAGCGCGCGAATGACTCTTCTTGTATTATTAGGATGAATCGCAGCTGCTGCCTCGGGATCTGCTGCAGCAAGTTTGGCATGAAGAAAGTCAGCGCCTTCCCGCTCAGCGGCCATTTGCATGCTCTCTCGAAACACGGGATCATTTGCCTCTTCCGTAAATGTATAATCGTAAAGCACAGATTGTATATAAAGCCCTGTACCGCCGACAATCATCGGAAGCTTTCCTCTATTTGCAATCTCGCTGATTTTATTTCTTACTAAGCTTTGATAATCGGCAGTAGAGAAAGAGTCTTGGGGATCTAAAATGTCAATCAGATGATGGGGCACTCCCTCCATCTCCTGTTCGGTAATTTTAGCTGTTCCAATATCCATCCCTTTATAAATCTGCATTGAATCTCCGCTGATAATTTCCGCGTTTAAAGATTTGGCTAGCTGAATACTTAAATTGGTTTTCCCCACTGCCGTCGGTCCGACTAAAATGACAACGGGCTGCTTCGTATTATTCAATATGTATCACTCTCTTTTATAAATCTCCCCCCATTATAGCATTCAACATGGACAACCACCTATCCATTTTGCCCTTTTTTTGCATCGGTAAACATCCTTCTACCAGCCGATCGGCTCATTGCCGACAATTTCTCTCGTCTGTCCTTTCAGGGTATGACGGTGTGTTTTTCTTTCGTCATCTCCGGGAGCATAAACAACCCCTCCGTACTGGATCTCAACCGGCTTGTTATAGGCCAGATACGTCGTTTCTTCGATTTCATGATAATGTGTGCCATCTGCTAAAGGAATCGCCGGTCCTGAGATTCCGTAATACCGATGAAAATGGCCGTTTTCAAATGAAGTGATCCCTGTATAGTAATGTGTGTGCTGATCGGTATTTGATCCGTTTGCGGGCTGAGTAAACCCTTCAATCAGATGATAATGGCCCTGTTCCCTCGATGTTTTGACATGATAAGCATGTGCGTGGGGCGGTGTTTTCGACCAGTCAGACTGATACAGGCCCAATGTGTTCACATCCTCTTTTTTCCTTAATTCGCCCAATCACATCCGGGCAGGCTGAATACACTGCATCATCTACACTTTATTACAGGAGGAAAGAAAACATGAACGAGTTAGAGAATTTCAGTCCTGAAGATACAAGAATATTTGGAAGACCTTTTGGATTCGGGAGACCATTTGGATTTGGAAGACCTTTCGGATTCGGTTACGGGTTTGGAAGACCCGGATTTGGCTATGGATTTGGGTTTGGCCGGCCATTCGGATTTTTTGGAGGTCCGTTTATCGGCGGCCTTGCAGGCGGGCTTATAGGAAGCGCTTTATTTAATCCTTATTTGTATGGCGGATACCCCTATTATCCGTATGCCCCGTTCCCTTATTATTATTAATCGCAAAAGACCCCTTAAAAAGGGGTCTTTTTAAGCGTGTAAAAATGAATCTCTTGACTCATACATAGGCATACACTAATATTTTTCTAGCTGAAGCTCTTTTCTAATCTAAAAATATAGTGAGGAGAATTTAAGATGTTAATAGGATATATATTCCTCACGATTGCCATATGTTCGGAATCGATAGGGGCAGCCATGCTGAAAGTATCTGATGGCTTCAAAAAGTGGAAGCCGAGTGCCTTGGTCGTCATTGGCTATTCCCTCGCCTTTTATATGCTGTCACTGACGTTAAACCATATTCCCCTAAGCCTCTCCTATGCGACTTGGAGCGGGGCGGGAACGGTGCTGACGACAATAATCGGAGTGAAATGGTTCAAGGAAGAACTGAATGCGAAAGGGCTTTTCGGGATTCTTTTATTAATATCAGGGGTCGTGTTACTTAACTGGCAGTAAAGGAGTGAGGATGATGAAAGGATTGCTTTATTTGGCTCTCGCCATTTTATCTGAAGTGTTTGGAAGCACCATGCTGAAGCTTTCAGAAGGATTTACACAGGCCTGGCCCATTGCCGGAGTCGTAGTCGGATTTCTTTCCGCTTTTACTTTTCTAAGCTTTTCTTTAAAAACAATTGACTTATCAAGCGCGTATGCAACATGGTCGGGCGTTGGTACCGCGCTTACAGCCATTGTCGGTTTTTTGCTTTTTGGCGAAACCATCAGTTTAAAGGGAATATCCGGTCTCACGCTTGTCATTGCGGGCGTGGTCGTGCTAAATCAGTCGAAAGCCCACGCTGAAGATAAAAAACAGACGGTCTGTGAGTAACCGTCTGTTTTCATTATTCTCCCCCCGCTTTTACAGAGGCTTTAAGCTGCAGCTCAACATTCCCTTGAATCGCGCGCGAAATCATGCATGACGACTCCGCTTTTTCACAAAGCTTGTGCGCCAATGCGATGTCGTCTTGTGAAGCATCATGTTTAAGCACAACAGAGGGACGGTGAATGATCTTTTTGTATGTAAAGACTCCTTTTGTGACGTCGACAATACCTTCTGACTCCATCTGCAAGTCTTCTTTTTCCAGACCGCTTCTTTCCATCATCGCTGCAAGTGTAATAATGTAACAGGTCGCTGCCGCACCGAGAAGCATTTCATCAGGGTTGGTCCCTTCTCCCGGCCCATCCATTTCTTTAGGGATGGAAATCGATGTGATCAGGTTACCGCTTTCAATCGTACCGACATCATTGCGTTTACCCGGCCAGTTCGCTTTTAAATAAAAATGATGATCTGCCATTGTTTTGCCTCCTTTTTCATCCTATTTCAGTCTACTGATCTTCTCGTATTTTGTCTCTTGATCTGCTTGTTACGAATACTCTTTTTCCAGGACACCTTTGATCGCACTGACAAAAGCATAAAATTCACTGTTCTTTGTGTATTTTCTATTTTTATAATAAAAATCATCAAAAAATGCTTCTCTCTGCTCGCGGCTGATTTCCAGCTGTATACTTAGCCCCGTTTCTCCTTGGTTGTTAATGTTTTCGGCATTCAATCCAGCGAGACCGCTTTTAGACGACGCTAACTCAGCGGAAAAACCTCTCCGCTCAAGAGCTCTCACAATCATTTTTGCCCGCTTTCGATCCGTTCCCCCTACAAGGGTATTTTTGTTCTCCCCTTTATATCCGTGAAAAGCCACCACATATTGATGCTCCTTGATTTTCTTTTTAGCTAATGGCTCATCAAAATTGGTGCTTGTAATATGCAGCGTTTGGTTATCATGGGACTTCAGCCCTTCAAACAGGTATGTAGAGTATTCATGATTGAAATACCGAACAAGCTCACTTACTCCGCCTTCAATTCTACCGCCATGCGGAGACATAATTAAGACTTTGCTTCCTTTTTTCTCATTATATGAAATATCGTAATCGGCTGGACTCTCATTCTCTGCCAAGCTGCTGAAATTTGAATATGTATCTGGCTGATTTGATGGTTCAGGTTCTAATGAGTAATGAACATATCTCAAGAACAAGACAATGGCTAAGACTAATATGACATTTAGTAAAAATCTTCTCATGTTTAACTCCTTTCATAAGAATGTCACGGTTCATTATATGAGGTTTAGCCAATAGGTTTTATCTTACCATTGTATACACGATATCATCAGTGAAAAAGTTCCCGGTTTCAAAAAATCAATTGATTGTCACGGTTATTAGCGGTTCATTTCAAATAAGAGTGAAAAAAGGTTGAGAGGAAAGCCAAAAAAGGTAGGAACAACCTCACTTGGCAAATAAATGTATATAGGTTTAAGGAGGGTTTTCGTAACAGGCTGTCCGTTTGCTTAGACGAACGCCTGTTACTGGCCTGCAAAATAAAGATTTTTCTTATTTGTTCTCACAAAGTCACAGGAGAGGATAGAGTCCAATAAAAATGTTCTGATCTGTTGTTTCGAAAAACAAAATGCTTTGATTTTCGTTTTGCTTTTCTGCCTTACAATAATCGTTCTTTTACTAATTGTTCCGTCTTTCTTCATATATATAATGCTGATTGGCATTTGGCTTTCCAAAGATCGATGTAAGTAGAAATTCATACAGCCGCTCTCCCCTTCCAGTTTGATATGACCACATTATAATAAGAACAAATGTTCCTTTTCAATCCCCAATGATTTCCTCAACCTCTCATCCATCGTATCTAATACGAAAGATTCATAAAAACAAACTCTTATCCGCCTCTTATAAAGGACAAACAAACTTACCAAACCTATCATCTGTTCATAGAGTATACAGAGAACCTTATAATAGGAGGAAAATACATGTTTGGGTACTCTATGGTACAAATGGTGAGAGCAAATGCTCATAAGCTAGATTGGCCGTTACGGGAAACCGTATTGCAGCTTTACAAGCCATTCAAATGGACTCCTTGCTTCTTGCATAATTTTTTCGAAACCAAATTGAAAAACAGAAAAAGAATGTCAGTCATTATTGAATTTGAGGAAGGCTGTCACGAGACCGGCATTCAAATGGCTGGGGAGGTACTGCAAAAAGAAAAACGCAGTAAGCTAAAAACCCGCTTCAACAAAATCAACTGCTGCAGTGCGGAGGTTACCCCCTCAGCATTACATTCTCTTCTTTCTGAATGCAGCAATATCCGTAAAGTGTATTTAAACCGCGAAGTCAAAGCGCTTTTAGACACGGCAACTGAAGCAAGCCATGCGAGGGAAGTCGTCCGAAACGGGCAAACCCTGACAGGAAAAGGCGTTACTGTCGCTGTTGTCGATACAGGAATCTACCCGCATCCTGATTTAGAAGGCAGGATTATCGGGTTCGCGGACATGGTCAATCAAAAAACAGAGCCATACGATGATAATGGTCATGGCACACATTGTGCAGGTGATATCGCAAGCAGCGGCGCATCCTCTTCCGGAAAATACCGCGGACCTGCACCGGAAGCCAATCTCATCGGCGTAAAGGTATTAAACAAGCAGGGTTCAGGAACGTTAGCAGATATTATAGAGGGTGTCGAGTGGTGTATTCAATACAATGAGGACAACCCTGATGAGCCGATTGATATTATGAGTATGTCGCTCGGGGGCGATGCCCTTAGATATGATAATGAACAGGAAGATCCGTTAGTCAGAGCGGTTGAAGAAGCGTGGAACGCAGGGATTGTCGTCTGTGTCGCTGCCGGAAACTCAGGCCCTGATTCGCAGACCATTGCAAGCCCGGGCGTGAGCGAAAAGGTGATTACAGTAGGTGCGCTTGACGATAACGATACTGCAAGCAGCGATGATGATACGGTCGCTTCCTTCTCAAGCCGCGGTCCGACAGTATACGGGAAAGAAAAGCCCGATATTTTAGCGCCGGGTGTTAATATTATTTCCCTTCGCTCTCCGAATTCCTATATTGATAAGCTTCAAAAGTCAAGCCGTGTAGGATCTCAGTACTTCACAATGTCAGGAACCTCGATGGCAACACCAATTTGCGCAGGAATCGCAGCTTTAATTCTTCAGCAAAACCCCGATCTTTCACCCGATGAAGTGAAAGAGCTTTTGAAAAACGGCACGGACAAATGGAAAGATGAAGATCCGAATGTGTACGGAGCGGGCGCTGTCAACGCGGAAAATTCTGTTCCCGGCCAATAAACAGCATCAAAAATCCGGCAATTTTCTCTCAGCAGAACTGCCGGATTTTTGTTTGAATATTCATAATCATAAGGTAAAATAATGGGAAATGGATGAAGGAAGTGAAGAAAGTGCCATATTATATCTGCAACACATGCGGTGTGCAGCATGCACAGACTGTAGATCCGCCCAACTCGTGTCTGATTTGTGAAGATGAAAGACAGTATATTCATCCTGATGGACAAACTTGGACAACTCTTGAAGACATGCGTGAGAAAGAAAACCTTCAAAACATTCTCAAAAAGGAAGAAGACCATCTTTACAGCATCAAAACTGAACCAGCGTTTGCGATTGGACAAACAGCCCATCTGATCCAGCATAAGGGCTTTAATGTGCTGTGGGATTGCATTTCATATCTTGACCAAAGGACAATTGACCAAATCAACGAATTAGGCGGTATTCAAGCCATCGCTTTGTCTCATCCACATTATTACTCTACTCAGGTTGAGTGGGCTGAAGCATTTCAGGCCCCGATCTATATCCATGAAGATGACAAAAAATGGGTGACAAGACCAAGCAATCACATTCACTTCTGGTCAGGGGAAACGCTCAGCATGAAGCCGGGGCTGGACCTTTACCGACTGGGCGGACATTTTAAAGGCGGTGCTGTTCTTCATTGGAGCAACGGCAATAAAGGGAAAGGATGTCTATTGACTGGAGATATCATTACGGTTACGGCGGATCAAAACTGGGTCAGCTTTATGTACAGCTACCCAAATCTCATTCCCCTTCCCGCATCCAAAGTTGAAGAAATAGCAGCCAAAGTGAAACCGCTTCAATTCAACCGGCTTTACAATGCTTTTTCTAAAGTTGTCAAAGAAAATGCCGGCGAAGCTGTCCAGTGTTCTGCCATACGTTATATCAAGGCTTTGAACAGCGAATTGTTTCATACATAAGGGGTGAGGCGGCTCTTTTCCGTGTAAAAGATGCAGCAATTGGGAATAGTATCGTGTAGATCAAAAGGAGGAATATTGATGGCACACACGAATACACAGCTTTCCCAATGGCTGGAATCAAAAGTCGGCCAGACACTTGATATTAGAAAAGGTGAATTGACCCATGATGAAGAGATATCAGACTTGGATCAGATTGTTCTCCACCTTCAAAAAGTGGCTATACGAAGCACGAGTCACCCTGATGACTATGTAGCGAAAGAAGAGCTCGTTTTAGAAGGTGAAGGAACAACCTTCACTGAGGACGGAAACGTGCCGCTTCCGCAAAATGCCTATGAGATTCCTTTATTAGGTGATATTCATATTCACCAAGAAAACGAAGGATTGAAGGTCGTAACAGATCGTGCAGTATATACAATTGATATCCAGCACAGCTGATTCTCACTTTCATCGAAATAATGCAGCTTAGCGCCTTAGAGCATTCGCTCAAAGGCGCTGCTTTACATCAAGCCCTTTTTTTGCTTTTTCGTTCTTCATCCTATTGAATGACGCCTATAATAGATATATAGTTTTAGAGACAGGATTACATTTCAAATCATTCTGTTTTTTGTATACGAGTTCAGCAATTTGATTCATCTATTTACCCTATTAGGCGAGGAGAATGCAAATGGAAAAATTGATGTTTCATCCGCATGGTAAAGAGTTTCATGATAACCCTTTTTCAGCTTTAGGACGATTTAGAGAGGAAGATCCCATTCACCGATTTGAATTAAAACGGTTCGGAGGCACATATCCGGCTTGGCTAATAACCCGATACGATGATTGTATGGCCTTTTTAAAAGACACTCGAATTACAAGAGACGTGAAAAATGTGATGAGCCAAGAACAAATCAAAATGCTCAACGTTAGTGAAGATATCGATTTTGTTTCCGATCATATGCTGGCAAAAGACACACCTGACCATACCCGCTTGAGATCGCTTGTTCATCAAGCATTTACTCCCCGAACCATTGAAAATCTGCGCGGCAGCATCGAACAAATTTCTGAACAGCTTTTAGATGAAATGGAAAAAGAAAATAAAGCGGATATCATGAAATCCTTCGCTTCCCCTTTGCCTTTTATTGTTATATCTGAATTGATGGGAATTCCTAAAGAAGATCGAACACAGTTTCAAATCTGGACCAATGCGATGGTTGATACGTCTGAAGGTAACAGAGAGCTGACAAATCAGGCTCTTCGTGAATTTAAGGAGTATATCGCCAAGCTGATCCATGACAGAAGGATAAAGCCAAAAGACGATTTAATCAGCAAACTTGTGCATGCTGAGGAAAACGGCAGCAAATTAAGCGAAAAAGAGCTTTATTCCATGCTGTTCTTGCTCGTTGTAGCGGGCCTTGAAACGACTGTAAACTTACTCGGCTCCGGCACCCTCGCATTGCTGCAGCACAAGAAGGAATGTGAGAAGCTCAAGCAGCATCCCGAAATGATTGCTACAGCGGTTGAAGAATTGCTGCGATACACCTCACCTGTCGTTATGATGGCAAATCGGTGGGCCATCGAAGACTTTACATACAAAGGGCATTCGATCAAAAGAGGAGACATGATTTTTATAGGCATCGGATCTGCCAATTGCGATCCGAACTTTTTTGAAAACCCCGAAATTTTAAATATAAATCGGTCGCCTAACAGACATATTTCTTTCGGTTTTGGCATTCATTTCTGCTTAGGAGCGCCTCTTGCCAGGCTGGAAGGCCACATTGCATTTAACGCACTTCTGAAGAGGTTTCCTGATATTGAACTCGCGATGCCTGATGACATTCAATGGAGAAAAAATGTCTTTTTAAGAGGATTAGAAAGTCTCCCTGTTTCACTTTCAAAATAACATTCAAAACGCCCCCTTCAAAAGAGGGGGCGTTTGTGTTTCTCAGCGCTTCACCAATTCATCTTCTTTTTTCGCTTCATGTTTTTTCCTGAAAGCCTTGAGGAAATTCGCATTTACTACTCCCTTATTTGAATAGAGTTTTTCGCAAAATTCTAACATGGCTGCTGATGCTTTCGGTTCGGTTAATATCATGAAGTGGTTGCTTGAATCGACATCTACCAGATGGAAATGGGGAATTTGCCGCTCCCATTCCTCCCAATAGGCAGCTTGATCAAACGGTTCTTTTTCATTTGATAAAGTGAAATAAATGTCTAAATCACCAAAGAAAGACCTGCTTTTGTTGCGGAAATAATAACATTTTACCGCCTCAGGGTCAGGGAGAGGCTTAACAGTATACGACTCCAAATCATAGGCGCGCTGTGTTTTCATCATTTGCTGAGCCTGTGAACGTATTTGCTTCTCTGGTTTGTTTAGCCCTCGTTCTTTTGCCAGTTCAATCAACACAGACAGGAATTCTTCATCCTCTAAGCTTATGTCCACCTCTTCACGGCTGATGAGGACATCAGTAAGCTTATCCCGTTTCGCAATCGATGCCAGCATCGTATTAATTATTTGCAGCATTGACGTTTTCATAGATGCCTCATACTCTTTTGTCTCAGAACGATATGGGGAGTCAATCATCACCATGCTTTTGACAGAAAGGCCTTGGCTTTGCAGCTGGCGTGTGACTTCATATGCAATCATCCCGCCTAATGAATATCCGCCTACATCATAAGGGCCTTCAGGCTGTATGGATCGAATGATCTCTATATAATAGGAAGCGATTTGTTCAATTCCGTGCAAAGGAGCATAATCAGTCATGAATCCTCTGGCCTGAATGCCGTAAAAAGGGCGCTGGCTCTTTTGTGCAAATTGCTGATAGATTTCAACCCCTCCTACTCCGCCATGGAACCAAAAGACAGGACGCCCCCGCTTCCCGTCATTTAACGGTATCAATTCCGGAAACGTGCGAGCGTGATCATTTTGCAAGGATGTATCCTCCTGTTTCTTTGCGATCAAGTCCGTCATGTCCTGAACCGTATGACATGCTTGAAGCTCCGTCAAGACTATGTGAGGGTTTACCTTTGATTGCAATTGCTGTAATAACTGTATGCAAGAAATCGAATCAAACCCGTACTGCTGCAATGGCTTTTGAGGCTGCAGTTCATCTGGAGCCATCCCTAATACATTTGCTAATATGTGAGGATCGCCGCTGTTGTTGATATGCTCATCCTGTGAAACAGAAGGCGTATTCTCTACTGCTTGAAAGCCGTTCCAGCAGCTTCTCTTTTCAAATGGATAGGTTGGCAAAGGTATTCTGCGGGCACCTTTTCCTTTATAAAGCTTCTCCCACGGGATTTGCACCCCTTTTGTCCAGCAAAACGCGATCTTTTCAAGGTTGTTTCCGGACAACAAAGACTCGATCACCATTTCTCTTAATGGCCCATCAAGCAATGTTTCGATATCTGACGTGCCATTTTCTTCATTTCCGCAAAAGACAGGTACAGTGTTTTTCGGCTTATCGCCTTTTTTCTCAGCCAAGCAGGCTTGCAGGCCGTTTACCAGTTCTTCTTTATTGCGGACGACCAGTGCCAGGCGGTCCCCCATCTCCTCTCGGCCGGTTTGGAGTGTATAAGCATAATCTTGTAATGACAGTTCTTGTTGTTTATTCACATAGTCAAGCTGCTGTTGAACAACTGCTTTTAGCCTGTCCTGATTCTTTGCGGAAAGAACCACAATGTGGGCATCATTCTCACTCATACTAACCGGTGGTTTTGGTAAAGGAATATATTCTTCTAAAATGACGTGCGCATTTACGCCTCCAAAGCTATAGCTGTTGATACTCGCTCTGCGAGGAATTTTGTTGCCTGCATCGTCATGTAAATCTCCCCATTGCTGGTTCTCGGCAGTCACTCGGAAGCGGGTGCCCTTTATTGACACCTGGTCATTCAAAGATGAAAATCCGGATATGCCTGGTATTGTTTGATGCTTCATCGCCATGCTGACCTTCATAATAGCAGCCATGCCGGAGACGAGTTCACCGTGTCCGATGCTCGGCTTTAAGCTGCTGATATAACATGGCGCTTCCTCCTGTACTTCCTGAAGTTCCATCTGACTGCATCCTGACTTTAACGCCTCCAATTCTATCGCGTCTGCCAATGGAGAGGCGATCCCATGCGCTTCTATATAGGTCACCGTTTTGGGATCAATTTGTGCTCCTTGATAAGCCTTCTTCATTGCATCCTTCATACCGGCCGGATTTGGCGCATGAAGTGACATTCCCCTGCCGCCATGCGATACACCTGAACCTTTAATAACCGAATAAATATGATCAGAATCATCAATGGCTTTTTGCAAAGGTTTAATAATGAGTACTCCTGCTCCTTCACTTCTGACAAAGCCATTTGCATCTGCTTGAAAGGATTTGGCCTGTCCTTTCTTACTCAAATAGCCCATTGAGTCGAAGCCAATAAAGCCTTTTGGTGAAAGCAGCAAATTCACAGCCCCGACAATGGCTTGCTCACATTCGCCGTTTCGAATGGATTGTATAGCTCTGTGCAAAGCCACTAGAGCTGAGGAACAGGCAGCTTCATAATATTCACTTGGCCCTTTTACATCAAGCGCATAGGATATACGGTTTGGAATTAAGGATGGAATCACAGCTGTATCCGTATTGCCGGCTGCGACAAATACTCCTGTCGGGCGGCTTGATAAGGCCTGTCCGGTTAAGCCTGCGTCTTCCATCGCCTTCCATGCATGTATCAAGAGCAGAAACTCCTGTGGATCCATATTCGCCGCTTCTTTAGGCGATATGCCAAAAAACAGGGGATCAAACTCACCTATTCCTTCTATAAAACCGCCCCATTGAAGGCTTGATTGCCCTTCCTTATCGGCTGAGGCATATTTTCGCCAGTCCCAGCGTTCTTTCGGCACTTCAGAGACACAGTTCTTTCCTTGAATCATGTTATTCCAAAATTCCGTTACGCTGTTTGCTTTCGGAAACTGTCCCGACATGCCGATAATGGCTATGCCGTCAGCTGTGTTGTGGGTTGTTTTATCTGTCTTCATCTCAAAAGCCGGAATCTGTTTCATTTTGATTTCGGATTGAGCTGGGCGTTTCTGCTGCTGATCAGTTTGGCCAAACAGCCGCACAAATGATGTTTCATGTTTGGCTTCAAAAAATTCGGTCAGCTCATCAACAGTCGGATATTCAAAAAACAGTGTCGGATTTAATTCGATCTTTGTCTCTGACTCCATCTCCCTTGTCAGTGCAACCAACTGAGAAGAATCGATTCCAAAATCCATGATATGCGCTTTTGCAAGAGACAATTTTGATGGATCGGCCATGTTGACTGCCAGTTTATCTGTTACATAGCTTCTGATACGTTCTTTCAGATTGCTGTCCTCGATGGCCGTATTTTCAATTCCTCCTTGATTCGAAATACGAAGCTGCTTCAACGAGTAGCCTGAATAGCGGAGGACTGTTTCTGACGACTCATTGATCACATCTACATCAAACAGAAGCATGTCACCTGTATTTTTAACCATTGTAATTAAAAGCCAGCAATCCTCTTTTATCGTTTGCTTTGTAAACTGGATATCATTGATTCCAAATGGCAGGTACCCTCCTGTCATGTCAAACTGCTCTAAGAAGCTGAGGATGGCCAAGTAGGCGCTGTTTGTCACCAATGGGCTTACAGTGTAGTGATGATCGTTTGTCATCCCGTTTTGAGGCAGGCGAATTTTTGCCAGTATAGACTTGTGATCTCTGTAGAGATGAGTAATTGTCTTAAATAGCGCCCCCCATTCAGGGCCGTTTCCGGTTTTATACATCTGATCAATGTGATGAAGCTTGGTTAATGAATGCTTTACGTTCTCGATATTTACTTTTTTCGGCTTAAAAGAACCGATTTCGCATTGTCCGATTGCGGCAGGCTTCCACGAACGAGAAGCCGGCTCACGATACATGATTTGCAGTTCTATGACATGATCTTTTTGCAGCGGCTTTGCCTGCAGTTCAATGGTCTCGCCTTGTTTGATGACAATTGGATTGATATAGCTCAATTTGCTGATACGGCCGCTGTTTTCCTCAGGGAACAAGTTAAAAAACGCTTCAATGGTCAGACTGCCATAAGTGGCACCGACAAGCACCCGTTCATTGTTGAAGATATGTCCTTGAACATAAGGCTCATCATAAGTGAATTGATCCTGTATGACCGGCTGATGGATATCACCTTCAACAGCTGGCGAATTCTCATTGATCGACGTTACATCGAAATGAAATGATGTATTATGGTCAAATGCATAGTGAGGCAGATGAACCCAGCCTGTTCCTGTAGCTTCTTGAAAAGCAATCGATCCCCCTTGTACCCACTGCTCTGCTGCGCTTATTTCTCTATCATTAGTTGCTGATTCCGCACATGGCTGTAAATCGAATGATGTATAAATGCCTTGCTGAAGTGAGCTTTTTTCTGATGTTCGGAACATCCTTAGTTTTTCGATCAGCTCCTGTGTCGATGTCACTGTAAATGCAGCCCTATGCTCTAAATTGTGGTTGATCCGGTGTAAAGCCTGTACAACGGGTTCAATATCCAGAGACGCTTCCTTCCCTAAAAACAATTCCATGTTTTCAAGGTAGCTAAGCAGGCTCCATTTGGTTTTGGCTGAAAAAACGGCAGTGAATTCCTGCTGGCGGGAAGCGATATGGTTTTTCTCAGCTGTTTCTATATATTCTTCTATAATGAGATTGGCATAGGCTCCCCCCGCCCCGAAGGAATTGATCATGCTTCTGCGCGGCAACTGCTTTCCAGTGCCAGGATCATTCAAACGATGCCATGGCTCTGTTTGTTCCTGAAGATAGAAAGCCGTGTTTTCCAGCTTAATATTTGGATTGACAGGCGTCGCATTAATTGTCGGCACCAGTGTCCCATTCTTCATCTGCAGCAAAACTTTTGTCAGCTGAGAAATGCCTGAAGCCGCCTCTAAATGCCCCAGATTGGATTTGACAGAGCCTATCGCACAAAACTGTTTCTTGTTTGTATATTGCTGAAACGCGTTTGTTAAGGCAATTACTTCAATAGGATCGCCAAGTGCCGAGCCATTTGCCGCCGATTCAATATAGCCGATAGTCTCTGGATCAATGCCGGACTGCTGAATTGATTTGGCAATTAATTTCGCTTGCTGCTTCGGGTCCGGAGCTGTATACATCTGTCTTCCGCCGCTATGGTTGGCAAAACTGCTTTTGATCACAGCGTAAATATGATCCTGATCCTCAATTGCCTTCGATAGCGGTTTTAACAGGACAGCACCGACGCCTTCCCCGGGAATAAGCCCGTTTCCTGTGCCAAAACTTTTGCTTTGATTGCCGCTTCCCAGCAGATTGGCACGCTCCAAAGAATCATATTTAGAGAGATCGAGAGTTAAATTGACACCTCCAGCAATCGCCATTGAGCAGCTTTTCAATTTCAGGCTTTCACATGCAAGATGTATGGCGTTTAATGAACTGGAGCATGCTGAGCTGACCGCGATACTCGGTCCGGTCAGGTTAAAAAAGTGGGAAACCCGATTTGCAATGTGCCAGTCTCCCCCATTTGAGCTGAGGACTGCCTGCTCTAAAGATGGGATATTCCAAAAATACTGGTTATACATATTCCCTATAAAAACACCTACTCCGTCATCATCCCGCAATTTATCCAGACGGGTTCGCGTATAGCCGCCGTCCTCAAACGTTTCCCAGACGGTTTCTAAACATAAACGGAGTTCCGGTGTCATTTCCATGACCCGGTTTTGCTCCACCTCAAAAAGCTGATGGTCAAATGCCTCTATATCTTGTAAAAATCCGCCATAGTGCTTCTTATTCGACGGCTTTTTTGGATCCTTTGATAATGTTTTCAATAAAGATGTGCGCCATCTGGATTCCGGTGCCTCTGTTATACAATTGTCTCCAGCGATTAAATGCCCCCAAAGCTCTTCTAAACTGTTAGACATCGGATAGCGCCCGCTTACCCCGATTATTGCGATATCTTCTGTACGAGGATCATTTACATGTGTTCCTTGCAAATTACTTGTCTTTTCTTTTTTTGACGGTTCGGTATTTGCTAGCTGAGTTTCAGTGACTTGCTGCTCTAAAACAAAGCGGCGTGTATTAAGAGCAAATGGCTGATTAGGGGATTTACGCTCTGTTTGAAGAGGAGCTTCATTTTTTGCAGGCTGCGTTTTTTCCTCTAACAATGCTGTGCGGAGCTTATTTTCATGCCCTTTTACCAAATAATCGACGAGTTCTTTTGTATTGTTATGTTCAAATAAAATGGTTTTTGGAAGCTCCCCCGTCACCTTTTCTAATTCACGGATAAAATTCACCTGCAAAATCGAATCAATTCCATACTTCTCGAATGTCGTATCTTCATGAATACGTTCTGGTGATAGTTTGATCGATTTTGCCAAGGTATGCTTTACAAATTGAGTCGTTTGTTCGATGAGAGAATTGCTTTTCTGTGAATGAGCTTTTTCAGCATTTATTTGTATATGGCTTTGATCTGCCCCCGTCTCCGTTCTCTTCTTTTGCCGGACGACTCCGTTACTTTCAGCGGCAATGACCTGCTGGCCGAGCTGATGAGATTGTTCAGCCATAAAGGAAACATAGCGAAATCCCTCACTCTCAAGCACCATTTTCCAAGTGTCTGGATACAAACCCGGGCAGCCCGGTATGCGGAGATCAGGGTCCTCATACAGCCACCAGCCCTCTAAAAGGCCAAACGTCAAATGCGAATATATATTATGATTACTTATTTCATTTAAAAGGAGCAGCCCGTTCTTTTTCAAAACTGCTTTTGCATTTCGCAATGTCTGCCGGATATTTTTTGTGGCATGAAGCACATTTGCCGCGATAACTGCGTCGTAGCCTCCCGCGTCAATATGCTGTTCAGACGCCGGCTCCTCGACATTAAATCGTTTATATGTCAAATAAGGATTGTCCGGGCCGTACTTATTTTCTGCGTGCATTAAAAAAGCTTTAGACAGATCTGTATAACAATATTCTTTTATATGTGTCTGCCAGGCTTTCAATTTTTGAAAAACTGCCGCGCTTGTCCCGCCGGTTCCGGCACCGATTTCTAATATTCGAATCTTCGCCCCAGGCTCTTGCTTCAGGCGTTCCTGCAGATAGGCTGTTAACGTATCCGCCAGCACCTCATTAAAATAGTCTGCGACTTGATTGTTTTTATAGACCCCTTCTACTAAATCCATAGATGAATCCGGAAACAGGATATCGGTGGCAGACGCCTTGCCGGTCAAAATCTCCGGCAAGGCTTTAAGTGCTGTCTCCACCAATGTCACCATGGCTTTCATATTATCATCTTGAAGCAGGTTTGATTTTTGTTGATTCCATTCCTTCCATAGTTCATCTATATTCTCCATTGAGCATGTGGGAATATATCCGTTCTCCGTTCGCTTCAGGTATTGCTGCCGTTCTAAAATGGATTGGCTTTCTTCGAACCATCTGCCATAGAAATTCTCCAATACCGGCTGAGATTTACTTTCAGTGAAAAAACCTATGGACTGCAATTGTGCAAAAAGCATTTTACAGAGAATGTCTTCTGTATTCAGCATTGGCGCTTCCCCTCCTATAACAGTTGTTGAATCTTTGTGCTGTCACCCGGGTGATAGCTTCGCAGCTTTTGAATGGCGGAGCCGTGAGTTTCCGGGTACACTTCAATTGTTTCTTCTGAATGTTCCGATTCATCATTCGTTTTGTTTGCCATTTTCATCATCACTAGCTGCTTCAGCGGTCCCCCGAGCAGCAATTCCAAAGCTTCCATTGCTTCAGGGGCTTCAATAGAGCCAATGCCTGCCTGAGCCATTCTCTTTTGATATTCAGGTGATGAAACAACACCAATGCTACCCCAATAACTCCAATTCATCACGGCCACTGTACAAGGCCATATGTGAGATAGCCGCTGTGCAAAAGCATCCTTAAAACTGCAGCCCGCAGCGTAATTGCTTTGTCCGGAAGCTCTTGCAAACGATTGGACGGAAGAGAAAAACAAAACAAAATCCAGTGGTTCATACCGGAAAACTTGTGCCATTCGCACGCTTACATCAACCTTTGCCGCAAGAACGTTTCTGAAACATTCTTCACTCATATTCATCAGGCTTTGGTCTTGTAAGACAATCGCAGAATGAATGATGCCGTTGATTTCACGATGCGTTTGTTTCATTGTTTCATAAGCGCGTTCTAATTCCTCTCGGTTAGCCGCATCAGCTTGAATGTAATATGGGGCTGGCCCTAGACGCGCAAGTCTGTCCAGCTTGCTTTGGATGGCTGCATCCTTTTTCCTTCTGCCAATCCAAACGATCTGCGCCTGATATGTTCTGATCATATATTCACTCCAGGCCTCACCAATACCGCCAGCTCCGCCTATGACAACATAAACGCCTCCGTGCTTATACTTCGTGTGCACCGGTTGATTGTTGTGTACTGGAATCAGACGAAGCTTATGCCAAATCCTGTCTCGATAGGCCCACGTATTCCCTTCTTGATCAAAAGGCAAGGAAAGGAGTTGAGATAACGGCAAGTCTTCGTGCTCTTTAACATCGATCAGCTTTGTCTGCCAATTTGGATATTCTTTTGCCATTGAACCAATCAGGCCGTGCACCCCGGCATCGACCGGGTTGACAATATCTTGCTGATCAACATATTGTGTGTTCACCGTCACGACCGTCCAGCTGATCTCCTTCCGTGCATAGCCTAAAGAAAGCATTGCCTTAATAAGCCTATACAATTGAATGACGCCTTGATCTTGGGCTTCAATCATTTCATCGCCGACTTCACAATCTGGCACACGAGATGAAGACATCCACACAATATGATCAAACGATCCAAGTGCTTCAAGCTCATCTGCAATTCTCTGAATTGATGCGTTCGGCTCAATGTTCAGCTCCTTGGACAACGGGAACTGCCTTTGAACAGCTTTTCTGCTGTTGTCATCCCCTCCGAGGATGACAACACGCTCATCAGCAGGTGAAATGATCTTCTTCTCCAGCTGCACTTGATCCCATATCGGCGCCATAAGAAGCGCTCCGTCAAGAGTTGCTTTGGAGTTTAGTGATGTCGGCTCGTCTGGCGGTTGTATACCTTCTTCCAGCACCCTTGAGGAAATCCCCTTGATTCTTACACACACTCGGCCTTGCTCATCACACAAATCAATATCCAGTCTCTGTATTTTGTCCTCATTTGGGCGAGATGTCACAGACACCCACATTTTATTTGTACACGGGCTGAATATTTCTAGCTCTTGCAGCGCAAAAGGCAGAGAAAGCTGCTCGTCACCGGAATTCAGCTTCAGCCCGATCGACGCTTGTAAAGCAGAGTCCGCCATACTTGGATGCAGAACGAATTCATTCATTGTGTGAGTTACACCGGCAGGCAGGGAAAGCTCTGCCAAGGCTTGATTGCGGCCGATGTAAAGCCGATCTATCCCTTGAAAACCAGGGCCGTAGTCAATGCCGATCGCCTTAAACAATTCATAACATTGGTCGTGTGAGAGTGTGCTTAAACTGCACTGGTCTCGAAGCACGCTGATATCCTGGACTGGCAGGTCTCCTGCCCCGCGGATTGAAGCACTGCCTTGACAATGTATCTTTCGCTTATTGTGTGCATCCTCTGCCTCTGTATAGATGGTAAAAGCAATCTCACCGTCCTGCTGGGGATGTAGACTGATATCCACTTGAACAGGCTGGCCGTCCGCCACAACCGGCTGCACCCACACAACATTTTGGATGTGAATAACAGATTGTTGATCTTCGGTTCCTCTCACTGCTCTTGTAACGGCAGCATGTACCATCTCAAGATATGCCACCCCCGGCATAACCGGTTTTCCCTTCACCCTATGATCGGCGAAAAAGAACTCAGCGCCTGTAAAGGTGGAGCTGAAACGCTGCTCTGATAAATCTGAAGTATTGACCTGTACCAATGGGTGCAAAGCTGCTGGTTCGACAGTTTTTAGAGCTGTTTGATGGGCAGTTGCTTCCCCTTTCGTATCCGTTATCCAGTAACGTTCTTTCGCAAATGGATAGGTAGGCAGGCTGATGCGCTTCGGCTGTTTGCCGTCATACAGCTTACTCCAGCCTATCTCCATGCCTTTCACCCATAAATCAACCAATTTTTCATATATGTGAGGCTCCCAGCTATTTTCGAGCGTTTTCTGTACTTCATCATCTGATCTCAATGTTTGTACAATGCCTTTTTCTGCCCTGCCTCTGTACATGTATTTCGCATAGGTGCCCCCTTCTATAAAGAGGTTCAGTTTTTCCAGCAAGTCCCCAGTCGAGACAGCGATGATCCCTAATCTCTCCTCCATTGCATCACGCCCCTCTTGGAGTGTATAAGCAATATCAGTGAGGTCATGAGCCGTGATAGATTGCTTGCTAATAAAATCTGCTAATTGCCGGGCTTGGTCTTTCAGACGATCTTCATCCTTTGCCGACAAAATAAAGATGCCCGGGTGCTGTGCTGTCACAGCTGGTGCTTGTGCAGGGTGGGTTGTTTCTTTCGGAATATATTCCTCAATGACTACGTGGGCATTGACGCCGCCTATCCCAAATGAACTGATACCTGCGCGGCGCGGCAGCTCTCGGCCGGCTTCATCACGAAGCGTCTGCCATTCTCTCGATTTCTGCACAATATAAAACGGGCTGTCATCCAGTCTGATATATGGATTAATGGTTTCACTATACAGACTTTTGACAAGAGTTTTATGCTTAAGCTGTAATAACACTTTAATGACACCCGCCACACCGGCCGCCAGCGATAAGTGACCGATGTTTGTTTTCGCAGAGCCAAGTCCGCAATGGCTGCCATGAACAGCCGGGTCCCCCGTTTTTTTATACAGCTCTTTAAATGCCGCTTTTAAGCCGTTGATTTCTACTGGATCACCCAGTTCTGTTCCAGTCCCATGCGCTTCAATATAAGTTACGGTTCTTGGATCAATTCCCGCTTTTTCATATGCTGTTTTTACGACATCCGCCTGGGCTTTCGGATTAGGAGTCGTTAGAGAATTTGCGCGGCCTCCGTGGTTTACCGCACTTCCTTTAATGACACCGTAAATATGATCACCGTCCCGTTCAGCCGCTGTCAGCTTTTTCAGGAAGAGCATGCCGGCACCTTCACTGACTGCGAAACCATCGGCTTTGTCAGAAAATGTTTTGCATCTTCCTTCTTTGCTCAGCGCTCCGGCCTTATCATAAGCGATATGGCCTTGCGGAGTTACGACCGTGTTGACTCCTCCCGCAATCGCCATGTCACAGTTTCCATTTTCAATGGCGCAGACCGCATGATGAATGGCGACTAAAGAGCTTGAGCACGCAGTGTCGATCGGTTCACTCGGTCCATGAATGTTCAGGAAATAACTGACTCTATTCGGTCCGGCAGAAGGACTCATATTCGCAGCCGCTGAGCCTTCGATGTCTACATTAGACAGAAGCGAACTGTACCCTGTGTTTCCTGTCCCAATGAAGATGCCCGTTTTAGTTCCTGCCAGGCTTCTCGCTGAATGTCCTGCTTCTTCTACCGCCTTCCACGCATATGTCATTAACAGACGCTGCTGAGGCTCCATCTGCTCAGCCTCCAATGGAGATATGCCGAAGAACAATGGATCAAAGTCAGCTACTTCATCAATAAAACCGCCCCATTTGACGTTTGTTTTATTCGCTTCTTTCAGAGGGTCTCCGTAATACTCCTGCCAATCCCAGCGGTCTTTTGGAACCTCTGTAATACAATCTGTGCCTGATGACAGATTCTTCCAATATTCCTCGACGTCCTTTGCCTTTGGGAAAACGCCGCTCATCCCCACAATCGCAATAGGCTCAGGCTTATGATCAGCTTCCTTTTGCTTTGGTGTTACCGAGCGTTTTGCAAAGCGGTTTTCAGTCGAAAACGTTATATTTTTTATATTCTGTTCGACAGGCTGCATCGGCACCTCAGCTTTGGCAGGCGTTTGAGCTGCAAAAGCATCTGGATATTCTTCTGACAGATACCCTGCAAATGCATAAACCGTTGCGTGCTCAAAGAAGATCGTCGGCGTGAGATCCAGCTTGTACTTCTCATTCAGTGTATTCGCGAATTCAGTTAAGGTAATCGAATCAAATCCATATTGATTAAACTCCATGTCCGGGTCAATCTCTTCAGGTTTGATTTTGAGCAATTGAGAGATTGCTTGCTTTAATGCTTCTTGAATGTGGTCGAACATATTCCCTGGATCCATTCTTTTTTCAGCTGTCACCGGTACTTGTACTGTTTTCAGTGGCACTTCATCAGAAGATGGCTTTTGAGCCAGCTTTTCCCTCATCATGTCTTTGATTCCTTCCATGACGATGACTTGATCCTTGCCAAATGCCAAAGCTTTATACAGCGCTTGAATGCCGGTCTCGGTCCGCATTGGAGTCACACCTGTGTTTTTCAACGTCATGTTTTCAATTTCTTTATTCGCGCGCATGCCGCCTTCTTTCCAGAGCGGCCAATTGATCGACAACGTTTGCCCGTGCCTGTACATGGCGGTTACAAGTGCATTTCGATAAGCAGCATAACTGTCCATAAATGCGTTAGCCATTGCGTAATCCGCCTGTCCCGAGCTACCGGCAACACTTGATATTGAAGAGAAGAGGATAAAGAAATCTAACGCAAGGTGCTCGGTTGCCTCATCCACATTCACAAGCCCTTTTACCTTAGGAGCAAAAACTTGTGTCAGCTCTTCATTGGTTTTGCTCATCAGATAGTTATCTTTAATCAGCCCTGCGCTGTGAATGACGCCATTCAAGTCTCCGTAATCAGAGGTAATGCTTGTGATAAGCTCTGAGGCTGCTTCCGTTTGTGTCACGTCTACCTGCCTGTATTCTGCGCGAGCCCCTAATTGCTGAAGTTCGTTAAGCTCCGCCTGCTGATCCGCATTCAACGCAGATCTGCCTGTCAGAATGAGCACAGGCTGTTCAGATTGACGAGCAATCTCTTTTGCAAAAATAAACCCAAGTCCTCCCGCGCCGCCCGTGATGAGGTATACGCCTTTATCTCTCCACGGCAGGCTTATTTCCCGATCAGCCATTGGCAATTCACACAAATCATTGATGTACCGTTTGCCTTTTTCATATTTGATACGCTGATCTACTGTGTGTCTTTTATTCTCTTTCAGTTTTTCTATCACACTTTCAATATTTTCATGTGAATCGATTTCAATCGTCTGGCCGATTAGTTTTTTATTCTCCAAGCCGGCTGTTTTAAGGAGCGCCGATAGCCCTGAGAATGAGTACTGCTTTTTTTGTGCTGAGGTAAGAAGCTGGATCAGGACATTGCCCTGCGGTTTGCTTTTGAGAAGACCCTGTATTGTCTCAAGCGCTTGTTCGGCATAATCTTGGAACCTCTCTGCAAGTCCTTTGCGGAATGACTCCAAAGCGATGCATTCCGCCCCTGTCATTCTTGATTCAATGCTATCTTTTGAGAGGCCATTCATGTCGCAAAGCATGACAATGTGCCGTTCGTATTGAGGCTCAGGACTTTCTTTTATACAAGCCTTAGGCACCCATTGTTCTTCAAACATCAGGGTTTCCAGCGTTTGATCAGGTTCCGCCGATCCAAAGCCGCCTTCCGCTGCCCTGAATGACAATCCTTTCATCCGAACACAAACATTGCCGTTCACATCTAAAATATCAATATCCCGTTTTTGCACCTTATCAGTTGCCTTGCTGCCTTGGCTGTATCTTGCGTATACCCACATTTCCGACGAACATGCTCCGAAGACTTCAAGCTCCTGGACCGCAAAAGGCAGTGTCAGCTGGTTATCCCCGGCGCCTGTCAAAATGCTTGACGCCTGCAAAGCAGAATCCATCAGCCCCGGGTGCATGTTGTATTGGCTGAGCGTATCTGCAGCTGACGGATGCAATGACAATTTTGCCAAAACAAATTGCTCAGCTGTATAGATTTTTTTCACTCCGCGATAAGCAGGACCATATTCAAAGCCAATCATTCGATATGTGTCGTATACTTCGTTTACGCTGAAATGGCTTTCCTTACACTGCTCCAGCAGGGATGGCAAATCAACCGCCGGCAGATTTTCAGCAGGGTTCAATACCGCGCTGCCTTGACTGAAGACGATTGACTGTTCACCTGCAACGTCTGAATGACCATAGATTTCATAAGAAATTTCACCACTTTCCTCTGGTGAAAGCCTGATGTGTACTTGCATCGGCTGGTCTTCTACGACAATTGGCCGCACCCACACCGCGTTCTTTAGCTTTATGGTGCACGGAACACCTTGTACCTCTGCGGCCTGCTCAACAGCTGCCCGCGCCAATTCAAGATGAGCCACTCCCGGCAAGATCCGTTGGCCTTTCACAACATGATCAGCAAGGAAAAACTCTTCTCCTGTATAGATAGAGCTAAACCTTTGTTCTGAGAGGTTCGATGTGTTTTGCTGCATCAATGGATGCAGCACAGCTCCGCCAAGACTGGAGGCTGCTTTATTTACATTCGTGCTGCCGCTTTCTTCAATATGATCAGAGATCCAATAACGGTCTTTTGCGAACGGATACGTCGGCAAGCTCATGCGCTTAGGCATAGTCTCGCCATACATGTTCGTCCAGTCTACATCAAGCCCCTTTACCCATAATTCAAGCAATTTTGCATACTTTCCCCGTTCCATCCATTTCTTGACGGCTTCTTGAATTTCTTCGTCCTCTGTCAGCATTTGCAGTGTGCCTTTATCAATCCTGCCTCTAAATACATCCTCCACATCGTTTTTGCCTGCTGCGAAGTCTTTTAATTTTTGCCGCAAATCCTCAACGGAACCAGAAATGATCCCAAGACGTTCTTCCATCGCGTCCCGTCCGGCTTGCAGTGTATAAGCGATCCGGGTGAGATTAGCGTCTCTGTATGCTTCCTTATCAAGCGCATCTGCCAGCTGCTGTGCGTATTCTTTTAACCGCGCTTCATTTTTAGCAGATAAAACGAAGATACCCGGATGTTCCGGCGTGATAGATGGTATATTCTCATCAGCTGCTTCCGGAATATATTCCTCAATAACCACGTGGGCGTTTACGCCCCCGATTCCAAATGAACTGACACCCGCCCGGCGAGGAAGTTCTTCTCCCCGTTCATTTTTCAGCGCTTTCCATTCTCCCGTTTCCCGTACGATATAGAACGGACTGTTTTTTAGCTGAATGTATGGATTCACGGTTTCGCAATGAAGACTTTTCACTAAGGTTTTATGCTTAAGCTGCAATAATATTTTAATAACTCCTGCTGCACCGGCTGCCAGCGATAAGTGGCCGATGTTTGTCTTTACAGATCCTAATCCGCAGTAAGGATTGGCTGATGTGTCTCCTTCATTTATCCCCAATGCTTTAAAAGCTGATTTTAAACCGTTAATTTCAACCGGGTCGCCAAGCTCTGTTCCGGTTCCGTGGGCTTCAATGTAGGTCACGGTTTTCGGATCGATTCCCGCTTTTTGATATGCCGACTGAATAACATCTGCCTGCGCCTTCGGATTAGGAGTCGTTAAAGAGGCTGCACGTCCGCCGTGATTGATTGCACTGCCTTTGATGACTCCGTAAATATGGTCTCCCGCTTCTTCAGCCGCTTTTAATTTTTTTAGGAACAGTATGCCGGCACCTTCCCCATGCGCAAAACCATCGGCTTGATTTGAAAACGTCTTGCATTTTCCTTCTTTGCTCAGCGCACCTGCCTTATCAAAGCTGATATACACCTCAGGAAGGATAATCGTATTTACACCGCCGGCTAACGCCATGTCACAAGTGCCTTCCTCAATGGAAGAGATGGCATGGTGGATCGCCACCAATGAACTTGAACACGCTGTATCAATCGGTTCGCTCGGTCCGTGCAGATTAAGGAAATAACTGACCCGGTTTGGACCGACTGAAGGGCTTGTATTGGCTGCCGCTGATCCTTCTATTGCCGAGTTCGCTTTAGATAGAAGAGAGCTGTATCCTGTATTTCCTGTTCCGATGAAAATGCCGGTCTTTGTGCCTGACAACCTTTTCGCCGAATATCCTGCATCTTCGATCGCTTTCCAGGCGTAAGTCAGCAGTAAGCGCTGCTGAGGTTCCATTTGTTCAGCTTCACGCGGAGAAATGCCAAAGAATAATGGATCAAAATCTGCTATTCCGTCAATAAAACCGCCCCATTTTACGTTCGTTTTATTGACTTCCTTCGCCGGATCACCTTCATATTCACGCCAATCCCAGCGGTCTTTCGGAATTTCCGTCATGCAGTCTTTGCCCTCTTTTAAGATGTTCCAGTATGCCTCAATATCTTTCGCCATAGGGAAAATCCCGCTTATGCCTACGATGGCAATTGGCTCAGGCCCAGTATCACTCTGTATGGCGTTTGGCAGCATGACTTGCTGCTTTCGGCGTCTTTTAGCTTTGGCACGCACGGCTTGTTCCTGTTTCGCGGCTGACTGAATCTGAGCCGATGCAGCACGTACAGCAAATGTCTTCGCAAATACCGATTGATATTCTTCTGACAAATGCTTGCCAAACGCATGTATCGTCGGATGGTCAAAAAATACGGTTGGCGTCAGCTCTAACTTATAGGCGCGATTGATATGGTTGGTGAATTCAGTCATTGAGATTGAATCGAAACCATACACCGTCATCTCAACATGATCATCAATCGTTTCAAGCTTAACCTTTAACAGCTTGGCAACCTCTCGCTTTAACATCGCCTTTACTTTATCCAGCAAACTGTCTGTATCAATGCTATTTACTTGTTCAGTCATGTCTTTTGCTTCCTTCTTTTCCATAGGTGCTGAGGCGGTTTTTGCCAGCATGTTTTGTTTTATTTTCTGCCCATCGCCCTCGATCACCATTACTTGGTTTGCCTCTGAATGAAGCGCTTGATATAATGCCTGAATTCCCTTTTCTGCCCTCATAGGAACAATACCCGCTACTTGTACAAGCCTTTTCTCAGTTTCTTTTTCGACCTGCATGCCTCCATCTCTCCATAAAGGCCAGTTTACAGAAAGTGTCTTCCCATGCCGCTGGCTGAGGTCCGCAAGCCTATTTCGATAGCCCGCATACATATCCATAAATACATTGGCTGCCGCATAGTCAGACTGACCGATGCTTCCTAAACTTCCTGAAAGAGATGAAAAGAGAATAAAGAAATCCAAAGGCAAATCCTTGCTTGCCTCGTCTAGATAAACAAGCCCTTTCACTTTAGGCGCCAGTACATCGTGCAGATCTTCTGCCTGTTTATTGACCATGTAGCTGTCCTTGATGATTCCCGCGCTGTGAAGAATACCGTTCAGACGGCCATATTTTTTTTGAATGTCGTCAATGAGCTGATAGACTTCAATCTTATCGGTAACATCCGTTTGCCGATAGGTGACCTCAGCCCCCTTGCTATGAAGCTCTTTCAGCTTTTGGCTTTTGCTTTCGCTAAGAGAGGATCGGCCCGTCAGAATGATTGTCGCATTCTTCGTTTGTTCCGCGATTTCCTTTGCAAAAATATGGCCTAGTCCGCCGGCGCCTCCTGTAACGAGATAAACGCCATTGTCTTTCCACGGTTTGCTGACGTCTCCTTTTGCCTGTTTGACTTCACGCCAGTCAGCAATATACCGTGTCCCGTTTTGATATTTGACATATGAATCTTTGCTCAATTGATTTTCTAATAGTTTGCTGGCAATGCTTTCTCCGCTTTCTTCACTGCTGACTTCAATCATTTGGCCGGTTAGTTTGGCATTTTCCTGACAAGCTGTTTTCAGCAGTCCTGTCAATCCTGAAAACAATTGCTGTTCTCCCTCTACAGAGGTTACGATCTGAATGAGAATGCCGTCTTTCGGTTTCGTACGAATGATCTCTTGTACCTTTTTAAACACTTGTTCTGTATAAGAATGGAAACGCCCCTCTACTGAAGAAGGCCTTGCTTCCAGGCTGTATACACGGACATCCCTGATGGCTGCTTCAATTTGTTGTCTCGTCTCATGATCATATTCACATAAGAATACGAGATGCTCTGCATATTTTTTTGCAGCTAAGCCGGTGGCTGCCTTTTGTTCCTGCCAAACGGGCTCAAGCAATAAAGTTTCGCTGTTGGTGTTTGATGGTTCGATTTGTACATCTGCTTCCATCACTCTCGCCGAAAATCCTTTCAGCCGCACGCAAATCATGCCATGCTCATCGCATAGATGAATATCGACTTTCTGTATCACATCTCCTGGTTTGTTTTTCGAGTTGAATTGAACATAAACCCACATGTCAGAAACGCACTGACGAAAGACCTCAAGTTCCTCTAAGGCAAATGGCAGTGCTGCCTTAAAGTCTTCCGTGTCTGAAAGTTCCGCTCTGACGACATTTTGCAAATATTCAGCTGCCTGTAACGCTCCGTCCAATACACTCGGATGAAGAACATAATCGTCCAAGGTATGTGTGACAGATTCCGGCAGTGATAATTTGGCAAGTAGCTGTCCGTCGCCTTTATATACGGCCTCTACGCTCTTGTAACCCGGACCGTAATCGGCGCCGATCATGCTTTCATAAAACGAGACAGCATCCATTCTGCTTTGATCACATTGTTTCTTGGTCTCAGAAAGATCCAGTGCTTTTTCTTGCTTTAACTGAATCAATTCCGCTGTACCTTGGTTATATACAACTGGTTCTGCATCAGCGGATTCCGGCTCACCATACATCCGATAAGCGATTTGTCCGCCATCTTCATCGTAAAGTCCGATATTTACCTGAACCGGCTCACTTCCTGCTACAACCGGACGAATCCATACGACATTTTTCAGCCTGATTCCAGTATTATGATCCTCCAATCCGCCAATTCCTTGTTCTATAGCGGCTCTTGCCATTTCAAGCGTGACTGCCGCCGGCAAAATGGCCATGCCTTTAATGATATGCTCGGCAATAAAATACTCTTGTCCTGTGAAAATGGAGCTGAAACGCTGCTCTGACAGAACCGATGTATTATGGTGCACTAAAGGATGCAAACGCGCCTGTTCAATTGCTGTGATGGTATTGCTTTCAGGCCAGTATCGTTCTTCGGCAAAAGGGTATGTCGGCATGCTGATGCGGCGCGGCTTTGCATCAGGATAGAGCTTACGCCATTCAACGTGAAAGCCTTTTGCCCACATCTCGGCAAGCTTTCTCACTTCTTCTTTTGATATCCGTGATGAAGCCATATCTTCTGCCTCAGCATTTCCAAGCAGCTGTTCAGCGGATGTCATTTTCGTTCTTTCTCCTTGGATACAACCCTCTGGAAGCGTCTCCCCATTCACAAAAGCTTCCAGCTGCTGTTTCCATTGTTCCGGATCACTCGCCATAAAAACGATCCTGTTATCCATTGCTTCACGGCCGACCTGAAAGGTATAGGCAATATCTTTTAAAGAGAAATTCTTTTTCTCGTCTTGACTGATATAAGACAGCATTTCCTTCGCGTATGCATGGAGCCGTTCTTTATTTTTTGCTGATATTGGAATGATGTAGGGCTGATTGCCTTCGTTTTCGGAACCTGCATCAGTATTGTTTTCATATTGCTCAAATATAGCATGAGCGTTAGTTCCGCCTAGCCCGAATGAGCTCAGAGCCGCCCGATGGACACCTGCGTGTTTCTCTAACGATTTTCGTTCACGGACAACATAAAAAGGAGAGCTTTCAAACTTTATATTCGGATTTGGCTCGGTACAGTTGATGGTCGGTGCAAGTTCATTATGGTATAAGCTCATCGCAACTTTAATGCATCCGGCTAACCCCGCAGCTGTATCCAAATGGCCGATATTCGTTTTCACTGAACCAATTCCGCAAAATTGTGTTTTGTCGGTGTATTGCTTGTACACTTTATTTAGAGCAGACATTTCAATAGGATCGCCTAATTTCGTTCCCGTCCCGTGCGCTTCAATATAACTGACCGTTTCAGGATGGATCTTGGTTGTATCCAATACATGCTGTATCACCTCTGTTTGGCCTTTTACACTTGGCGCATAGAAGCCGGCTTTTTCTGCCCCATCATTATTGATGCCTATTCCGCGCATAATGGCATAAATATGGTCTCCGTCTTTTACGGCATCCACAGCTTTTTTCAGCAGGATGACCGCAACACCTTCGCCCCCAGCCATTCCATCCGCCGAAGCATCGAACGCCTTTACATGCCCGTCGCTTGAAAAATTCAACCCGTTTTGGTGCACATAGCCGATCGCTGATTGTGCATGCAATGTTGCGCCTCCGACAAGCGCATATTCTGATTCGCCTGATGTCAGGCTTTTGTATGCTTGATATAAACCAACTAGTGATGAGGAGCAGTTAGAATGAACAAAGTAGCTTGGCCCTTTTAATCCGAGCTTATGCGAAATCATTGTCGGAATGGTTCCGCTTTGGGCTAACACCCATGAAACATAGCCATCAGGTGATTCATGTCCTTCTGTTGTTTCCTTCGGCAATAACGTTCTATATGAATTGCTGCTTGCAGACATATATACACTTGTTGCCGGAATCTCCTTAGCCACATATCCTGCATCTTCAATCGCTTTCCAGGAGTGCAGCAATAAGAGGCGGAGCTGAGGATCCATATACTCAGCATCTTTTGGCGAGATTTGAAAGAAACCGGGATCGAATAAGTCTTTCCCTTGGATCACAGATTGCACTGGCACATAGTCAGGGTGCTGTATCAATTCTTCGGGAACTCCATTTGCGCGTAGTTCTTCTTCAGAAAAGAATCGTATGCTTTCTTTGCCTTCTTTGATGTGGTTCCAGAAGTCATGATGATTTTTCGCGCCTGGGAACTGGCACGATATCCCCACAATCGCAACACTGTCGTCAAAATAAGGGGGAATTGTCTGTTGCGGGTATTTTCCATCTTTTTTGTCATCATGATCATCTTCATTTTGCGTCACGGCTGGATCTGAGTTTTTCATCTCCAAAATATATTCACTGATTGCACGGATCGTGGAATACTCAAACAGCTCAGTAACACTAAACTCACAATCGAATTCTTTTTTGATTCGCTCAGCCACAGCTACAGCCAGAAGCGAATCGCCGCCCGCATCGAAAAATCCGTCTTCCGGCCCAAATCCGCTGACCTTGAGAGTTTCCTCCCAAATGCGTAGCACCTGATCCTCTATTTCCGTTGCCTGCAAGTGAATTGATTTTCTACTATTGAAAACAATCTCACGTTTTTCCAGTTCTTTACGGTTCACTTTTCCGCTGGGCGATAATGGAAGCTCATCCAAGCGGATAAAGTGTGAAGGTATCATATATTCCGGCAGACTGGACTTTAAATGGCAGCGCAATTCTTTCGGATCGGCAGGAGAATGTCCACTTTCCTCTGTATAATAAGCAGCGAGCTGTTGATGGCCCTCCAGCTGCTTTACCACTACAGCCTGATCTAAAATGCCCGGGTATTCACTCAGCTTTGTTTCTATTGCGCCCAGCTCGACGCGAAAACCGCGTATTTTCACTTGGCTGTCCATCCGTCCCAAGTATTCTATGTTGCCATCAGGAAGCCATCTGGCTAAATCACCCGATTTATATAGCTTCATCCCTGGTTCAAAGGGATTGTCAATAAATTTTTCAGCCGTAAGCCCCGGCTTTTTAAAGTAGCCTCTTGCCAAGCCGGCTCCAGCGATGCAAAGCTCTCCAGGCTTTCCGATTGGCACAGGCTTCAAATGCTCATCCACAATATAAATTTTCGTGTTGGAGACAGGCTTTCCAATCGGTGTATGGTGACTTGCAATATCCCCTTTTCCGCACCCGAAATAGGCAGCGTAAATGGAGGCTTCCGTCGGTCCGTATATATTTTCAACACGGCAGTTTGTAAAGAGCGATACCGCCTTTTTCACTAATTCTTTAGGGAAGGCTTCACCTGCAACCATCATATACTTCAGTGGTCCATCCTCTGTAAATCGCTTGTTGTCTTTCGCCATTTCTAAAAAAACATGCAGCATGGCCGGCACAAAATTAACGTGAGTCACTTTATAAGTTTCAATGTAATCCATACAAAGCTGCGGTGATTTCTCCCCATTAGGCGGAAGAATCACAAGACGGCCGTCTCCAATAAACCATCCGAATAATTCTGAGATCGATACATCAAACACATAGTTCGTCTTCAGTAAATAGGCATCCTCAGCCATAACAGGATAATGAGATTCAAGAAAATTCAGGGTATTCATAATGCTCCGATGCTCTACCATAACCCCTTTAGGCTGTCCGGTGCTTCCTGATGTATAAATGATATAAGCGAGGTGCTCTGGCTTTACTTGCCGTTTTAAGCCGTTGCTTTGCTGATCAGGATAACCGTTTCGACAAGCCAACTCGATATTGATTGCTTTCACTTGGCTCCCCGTTAATCCGCTGATTCTATCATGAACGTTAGATTGGGTGAGGACAACGGATGCCTGACTGTCTTTGAGCATGTACTCTAATCGTTCTTGCGGGAAGCTTGGATCTAATGGCACATATGCTCCGCCGGCTTTCAGTATTCCTAAAATTCCGATGATCATATCAAACGAACGCTCTGCACAAATGCCAACTGGCTGTTCTGGTCCAACCCCCTGATGTTGAAGGTAGACTGCCACAGATGTGCTTTTTTCATCTACTTCTTTGTATGTAAGTGATCTGTCTTCAAACATCACAGCAACAGCATCTGGGGTTTGTTTCGCTTTTTCCTCAAACACCTCATGTATACACTTGTCATTTGCGATGTTTGTCCCTGTCGCATTCCATTGTTCCAGCAAACTAGTTTGTTCTTGATTTAATTGCAAAGAGTAGGCCTCAAGCGGCAAAGACGGGTCCTCCATCATGTGCTGCGCAAGCTTCATATAGTTCTCCATCATGCTTTCAATGGAGGGCACATCATACAAATCAGGGTTAAACAAAAGATGAAGCACTGTTTCATTTTCTTGCTCATATATTTCGAGTGCCAGCTCAAATTCACCCTCTTGCCGAATGTCTTCAATATATTCAATGCCAAGCGTTTGATACGGTTCGAGCACTTTTTTCAAGCTTGTTGCCTGAAAAAAGTTTTGGTACAGAAAGGCTGTTTGAAAAACCGGAGAATCCGCGGCCGATCGGTCTACATTCAGCTCTCTTACCAATGCAGGGAACGGATACGCCGCATGATCCAGACCGTCAGCCATTGTCAGCTGCAGTTCCCGAATAAATGCTGTTAATGGCTGAGTTCCGATATTCTTGCTCCGAACAGCCATCATATTGATAAAATAACCGATTAGGGTTTCAAAGCTATCTTCATGCCGACCCATTGTCGGAACGCCGACAATGAGATCCTTTTGTTTTGTATAATGATGCAGCAGTACTTTGTAAATGGAGAGAAACACAACAGATTCATTCACATGATAAGTGCGGGCAAACGATTTAATTTGATTTCTCAGGTGATGAGGGAGCAAGCTTTTATAAGCTTGCCCCTTGAATTTTCGTGCTGAAGACCGCGGACGGTCAGCTGGCAGATCAAGAACTGGCAGACTCCCAGACAACTGTTCTTTCCAGTAAGCGAGATGCTCTTCCCCTTCTCTGCCAGTCAGCATCCGGTTTTCCCAAGCGACAAAATCGTAATAATCAGCTGTTATTGGCTGCTGCACGGGCTCAATCCCATTCAGCAATTGTTGATACGTTTCAAATAGCGCCGCCATCAATGTCAGCATCGACACACCATCGAATATGATATGGTGAATCGTTATAAGAACAATGCATTCTTCTTTCGATCGATGAAAAAGATGTGTGCGCATTAACGGATTAGCTTCTAAATGGAAAGGTTCTTTTGCTTTTTCTTTTAGAAAAGGCAAGATATCTGCTGATTTCATTGCTGATATATCCTCTTCCACAAAATAAAGATTCTCTGATAACTGAACCGTTTGAAATGGAATGCCATCCACTTCTTGAATCACACTGGCTAAGACAGGATATTGTCTCTGTACAAACAGAAGGGCCTTCTTGAACGTTTGTGCATGTATTGGCTTGCTGAAGCGAAAGCATAAAGGAATATTATATGCACTCATCCCAGGAGACATTTTTTGAAGCATCCACAGCCCTTTTTGCCCTTCTGAAAGCGGGCTTTTCAACTGCCGCTTCATGCCTTTAAGACGTTCTTCCACCTCAGAAATGGTTAATTCTCCTGATCTGAAGGCATCAAGAATTTCTTTATGATTCATACGATTTACTCCCTTCTATGATGTTTTGCACACTCTTAAAATCCAATTTCCCTTGCGCCACCTCTTGCATCAATCCGATGATTTGCTCGTCTGTATACGTGCCCGTTGTTTGATGTGCTGCGCTATGATTTTGTTTTTCAGCCTTTGAGGCCAAATGGTTAGATAGAGCTTGCACTGTCTGACATTCAAGGATTTCTCGGCCGGTCATCTTCAGCTGTGTGGTTTTTTCGATATGCCGCATCAATTTTCGGCCAAGAATTGAATCCATCCCATAATCCAGAAAATTTCTATTAAAATTGATTCGATCCTCAGATATGTCCAACTCTCGTGCTAAAAATTGAACAATGATCTTTTGAATATGGGTTTTGCCATTCGGCTCGTCAATCTCTGTTTTCATATCTTGTGAATGCTGTTTAACGGCCTCTGATTGCTGAGTGCCTGACGAAATCCAATACCGTTCCCTTGCAAATGGATAACCAGGTAAAGAAACCATCCGAACGTGATCGCCATCATGAAGGAGTTCCCAAGGAATCTGATATCCTTTCACCCAGCATTCCGCGATGTTTTCCAAATTTCTTTCTTTTGCGAGAGCTTGCAGAACTGCTTCATCTTGTTCTTCTAAAATCCCTTCTGTATATCCTGTATAAAGGGATCTCTGTTGGCCTGATACCCCACCATTCTTCATTGCTTCCACATATTCCTTCAATTTTCGCACCAATTGCTTCTGATTGTTTGCAACGATCGCGAGCCTTGCTTCCATGGCTTTTCTCCCAACCTGAAGCGTATATGCCACATCAGGTAAAGAAAGGTTATGATTCTGCTCCAGATACGCAATCATGCGGCAGGCAGCATCCTGAAGCCGATCGTCATTTTGGGCTGAAATCACAATGATCTGCGGTGACCCTTGATGCCGCTGTGTGGACGGCTGATCATCCGGAATGTATTCTTCAATGACTGCATGTGCATTGGTGCCGCTGATTCCAGTCGTGCTGATCGTTCCCATCCTCGGCTTCTGATTATTCCTGATCCATGGACGGTTTTCTTTGCAAAGCACAAACGGGCTTTCTTTAAACGGAATATACGGGTTTTCCGATTCACAGTGATGAGTAGCCGGGATGATCTGGTTTTTCATAGCCATCAGCATACTGATTAAAGCTACCGTTCCTGACGCTGCAAATGTGTGTCCGATTAAAGGTTTAATTGAGCTGATCATACAGAATTGCTTCTGCTTCGTATATTTGCTGAACACGTTCGTTAAAGCCTGGACCTCAAGCGGATCACCAATATTCGAGCCGGTACTGTGCGCCATCACATATTGAATATCGAGCGGATTGATTTCATTTTTTTCATAAATGTTTTCGATCAATTCTGCCTGGCTAAAAGGATTTGGCGCAGTAATGCCGTTGGTTTTGCCATCGTAATTCACGCCGCTGGCCTTGATGCAGCCATAAATATGATCTTTATCTTCAATTGCCTTTGATAATGGTTTCAAGAGAACAGCAGCCACCGCTTCACCTGGCACAAGACCATTGGCATTCTCGTCAAATACTTTGCATTGTCCGTTCGGAGACAGCATTTCGGCTCTTGTCAGCGCCTCAAAAGACATGTGAGAAATATTCAAGCTGACGCCGCCGGCTAAAGCCATTTCACACTCCCCCTGACGCAGAGCTGAACATGCCTGGTGAATCGCCACAAGTCCAGATGAACATGCTGCTGTCAACGCCATATTAGGCCCTTTTAAATCCAATGCGTACGCAATTCTCGCAGATAATGTGGCGTTTTGTGTTCCATTAATGTAATTCGTATCTCCTGTTAAATGCGCATATTCTCCTTCTTCCACACCTACATAGACACCGCAGGATTTTCCTTTTATCCGGTCTCCCATATAGCCGGCGTCTTCAAACGTGCGCCATGCTTCCTCTAGAAAAATGCGCTGGCGCGGATCCATGCTTTTGGCTTCTTTAGGCGATATTTGAAAAAACAGCGGATCAAACCGGTCTATGTCCTTCAAAAATGCGCCCCACCTTGGCACTGCTTTTTCTGGATCTCCGTTCGATCCCCCACAGTCCATGCGTTCGTCCGGGATGTCAGAGATACACGTTTTTCCGTTTTGCAGATTATCCCACAGCTCATAGACCGAATCAGCTTGAGGGAACCTGCCGCTCATGCCGATAATGGCGATCGGCTCATTGTGACCTTGTCCGTTGCTTTTTTTACTGGTTTCTGCTTCGGGAACTACAGAATTTGCAGCAGGAGCTTCTATGGACTTTTGCGACTCAGATGCATCATCCCGGTAAAATGCTTCAATCAGCTCTTTATGATCCGTTAAGAAAAAGCCGATCAATTCCTGTAAAGTCGAATAGCCGAAGAATAAAGCCGGTGTTACTTCGATGTTGAAATGCTTTGATAACACATTCGAAAATTTAGCCAAATAGATTGAATCAAATCCGAAGTCAGCCCAATTTTTGTTCACATTCAGCTTGTCCTTTGAAATCTTAAGCAATGTGTGGATATGCTCTTTCAAATCGTGTTCTAACCGCTTTTCAACGCTTAGTGTTTTTACCTCATTGTTTTTTTCTTGTACGACAGGGACTTGAGTGGCCGGTTCTGGAATTACTGGTTCAGTCATTCCTAAAAATCGGCTGACACGGCTTGGGTGACCGGCTATCACGAGGTGCTGAGCATCCTGCTGAGCTAGAATATGCTCAAACATACGGATGCCTTCCTCGGCTTCTAGGAAGCGTTGGCCGCTTGATTTCAGGTACATATCAGTTGTTTCTTCATCACCGATTTTCATTCCGCCATCTTTCCATACAGGCCAGTTGATGACAAACGTTTTGCCGCTATGCAGCTGGTTTCTGTATTGTGCGTAAGCCATCTGAAATCGGTTGCCAATCGCATAATCACAACATCCAAAATCCCCCAAAACCGCCGAAGAAGAAGAAAAATAACACATAAAATCAAGGGCTTCATTTTTAAGCCATTCATCAAGCGCTATTGTTCCGTTGATTTTCGGTTCAATGACGTGCTGAAAGCTTTCGATCTTTTTGTCAAAAATAGCAGAGTCGCTCTCAATTCCGGCTGCATGAATAACACCGTTGATTTCACCGAATCGGTCTTTCCCTCTTTTTACGCAGTCTCCCATCGCGATAGGGTCAGATACATCTGCTTCTGCATACATCGCTTCGCCGCCTAGATTCTTTAATTCTTTTATTTTCTTTTGTTTTTCTTCATTGAAAGGCGACCGCCCTGTCAAAATCAGGTTTGCGGCATAGTTTTTAGCCAAATGCTTGGCGAATAAATAGCCGAGCCCTCCTAACCCGCCTGTAATCAGATAAGTCCCGCTAGATTTTAATTTGCTGTTGTTCGGTTGTAACGTTGTCCGTTCTATGTGACTTACATATCGTTTCCCATTTTGATACAAAACGGTTTGTTCTATTGAAGCCTGTAATTCTGTCCACATATTACGTGCCCAATCATCCATCGATCCTTGATCTGCCGGCTGAAAGATTCCAGTCACTTTTGTGTGCGGAAGGACAAGCCCGAGCGATCGTTCGAATCCAATCCATGATTCCAGATAGCTTCGGTCAAGGCCATTTTCAAAACATCCTGCCAGCATCAGCCGTAAAGGATGCAGCTTTGCTGCGGACATACCTTGTAATAGATAGACAATACAGGAATGGTCCTTTATACAGCTCTTGTCTTCCGCAGGCCACATATAGAGAATTGCATCTGGCTCTCCATGTTCTTCTTTAATGCTCTGGAAGGCCTTTTCAAAAGTAACGGGTTCTTGCCGCACAATCTGGTAGCTATATTCAGACTGTTTGCTGTACACCTCACCCTGCGAAATAAAAATGAGCTTGGTGTCTTGATCAACATTTTTTACCGCTGAAGCAAATGTGTTTTGCTTTTCTCTATCAGTCAGAAAACAGATGAGCGTTTTGATACGTTTCGGAGCGTGGGTTGCCGGCTCTTCTTTCCACACTTCTTGAAACGTCATAACCTCGAAAGGTTCTTCTCTTTGCTGATCATGATTTTTTTCTATAGGCGCCGGGGCCTTTGCCGGGCCTGGTGCCCAGTATCGTTCTTTTGCAAATGGATATGCCGGAAGACTGATCCGGACAGGCGTTTGGGTGCCGTACAGCATATCCCAGTCGAAAGACAAGCCTTTCACCCAAAGATCCAGCAGTTTCGTGAATTTCCCTTTGCTCATCCATGCTTCTATGATTTTTTCCGTATCCTCATCCGCTGATAAGACTGCTAATGCTTTTTTGCTATCATCAATGCGATCCAGATACAGGCTATCTGCTTTGTTTTCGATAAAATCGTTCAGCTTTCTCTCAAGATGCTCTAGTGATTCCGCTATAAAGGCCAGCCGTTCCTCCATTGCTTCACGTCCCGTTTGCAAAGTATAGGCGATTCTGATCAGATCTGCTTCACGGTACCTTTTTTGTTTGATGGCTGTGAGCAGCTGTTCCGCTCTTTCTTGCAAACGTTCCATGTTTTTGGCCGACAGCACAATCAGCGCTGGGGGATGGTCTTCCGGCGTTTGCGCTCCCATTCTCGGAATATATTCTTCCAGAATGATATGGGCATTGGACCCTCCGGCGCCAAAACTGCTCAATCCAGCGCGCCTAGGCACCTCTTGTCCGCCAATCACCGGGCGTTTCCATTCACCAAGCTGCTGCTGAAGGACAAATGGAGTATGGCTGAACTCAATGTTCGGATTCAGCCGCTGAGCATGCAATGATGGCGCAATTTGGCCATATTTAAACTGAAAAAGTATTTTTGTCAGCCCTGCAATTCCGGCTGCACTTTCACAATGACCGATGTTTGATTTGCTGGAGCCGATCGCGCAAAACTGTTTCTCCTGCGTATCTTCCTCAAATGCTTTTGTTAACCCCGCTATCTCAATCGGATCTCCTAATGCTGTGCCTGTTCCATGCGCCTCCACATAACTGATGGTTCGGGCAGGAATGTTGGCGCGCTCCATTGCATCTTTAATCACCTGTGCCTGTGCATGAGGATTTGGAACCGTGTATCCATTTGTTTTTCCTCCGCTGTTAATGGCACTTGCCTTTATCACACCGTAAATATGATCGCCGTCTGCTATTGCTTGCTGCAGCGGCTTTAACACAATCGCGCCTACGCCTTCACCGTCGACAAATCCATCTGCATCATCTCCGAATGATTTACATGTATCACTAGAAGAGAGCATATTCATGACAGATAAGTTCTGATAGTGAACCGGGTCGACGACTAAATTGGCACCGCCGGCAATGGCGCAATCACTCGATCCGCTATAAATGCTTTCCAGCGCTAAATGAATCGCTGTCAGAGAGGATGAGCAGGCTGTATCGACGGCAAGGCTCGGGCCTTGGAAATTCAGCAAATAGGATATTCTGTTGGCGATAGACCAATAGCCGTAGCCTGTCGGATAATTTTTGTTCATGACTCCGGCAAAGACGCCGATTTTTCTGCTTGAACTGAGCGAGTCAGGCGTGTATCCCGCGTCTTCAATACTTGCATAAGCGGTTTGCAGAAATAATCGCTCCTGAGGGTCCATTCGTTCTGCTTCAAGCGGCGAAATCTGAAAGAATAATGGGTCAAACTTGTCCATATCCTTGATAAATCCGCCCCATTTCGTATAAATCGATCCTTCTTTTCCTTTTTCTTTATCGTAATAAGCTTTCCAATCCCAGCGTTCTTTCGGAATTTCCTCAATACAATTTCTTCCTTCTTTTAGATTGTTCCAAAAGTCTTCTGCTGTTTCCGCCTGAGGATAGCGTCCGGAAATGCCGATAATGGCAACGTCACGTCTGGCAAGAGTGTTTGTCGGTGTTTCTTTTTCCCTGCTGAAGCCAAGCTGGCGATAGCGCCGTGTTCTTTTAGCGGCCCCATCAGGTTTCTGTGAAGATTGGGTTCTGCTTTCGGCCGGTGTCTGTTGTTGAACTTGACGGTCAAGACCTGTTAATTTCAACAGCGCTTCTGTTTTTGTTTTGATGAAATGCTCCACTAATGCGTCAATGGTCTGGTACTCGAAAAATAGAGTGCTGCTAACATGGTCAAATTCTTTACGCAATGTATTCGTCAGCTGGACAACAACGATAGAATCAATACCGTACTTTTCAAGCGGTTCAGATGACTCAATCTTACCTGCAGGAATTTTCAACGTTTCTCCGATTAGTTTTTTCATATAATCTGTGCTTTTTTCTCTTAGGAGAGCATGTTTAGATTGTCCTGCTCCCTCTGAATCTATGGATTGAATGCAGGCTGACTCCTGATTAGACGCTTGTGAAACATCCTTCTCCGGCAAGAGCTCATTTTTCATTATACGGCGAACCAGCCCGTTGCTTGAGGCTGCGACGATTTGATGACTCAGATTATGAGCCGCCTCGGCCGGGAAAGAGACAGATTCAAAGCCTTCGCTTTCGAGTGCCGCTTTCCAGCTGTCAGGATGTAAGCCTGGACAGCCGGGAATCCGCACTGCAGGATCTTCATACAGCCACCAGCCTTCCAAAAGACCAAAGGTGATGTGAGGGAACAGGCTGTTTCCCGCCATTTCATTCAGCAGCAGCATTCCGTTGTTTTTCATCACTGCTTTTGTATGCCGCAGGGTTTGACGGATATTTTTTGTCGCGTGAAGGACATTAGCCGCAATGACGACATCATAGCCGCCAGCCTCGATTTCCTGCTGGTCAACCGGTTTTTCCACATCGAAAAGCTGATACGTCAGATACGGATTTTCCGCCCCATATTCCTTTTCTGCATGCAGCAAAAATGCTTTCGACAGATCTGTATAGCAGTATTCGTTGATATGCTTTTGATATGGTTTCAGTTTTTCAAAGATTCCGGCACTCGTGCCGCCTGTGCCCGCGCCTATTTCCATAATGCGAATTGATGCCTCAGGATCTTGCTTCAGACGTTCATCCAGATAAGCTAATAATGTATCGGCAAGCACTTTATTAAAATAGTCTGCCACTTGGTTATGCTTATAAATGCCTTCCACCAATTCCATCGAGGATTGCGGGAACATGACATCTGTCGCAGGGACTTTCCCTGTCAAAATATCCGGCAGTGCTTTTAGCATGGCCTCTGCTAAGACAACCATCGCCTTTGTCTCGCTGTCTTTCAGCCACTTTTCTTTTTTGGCGTTCCATTCTTGCCAAAGCAGCTCGATATCCTCTGCTTGATCCTTCCTAACCAATGAATCTCCATCTTTCTTAAGATAGCCATGCTGCAAAAGAAACTCGCTGCTTTGCCGAAGCCATTTTCCATAAAATTCACGAGTTTTGTATTGTCGAAGACGTTCAACCGATAATGTATGACCATCAAACAGTTCAGCCGTTTGCAGCTGTCCTAACAACAGCCTGTAAAGAAGATCGTCTAGTTCTTCATGTGTCGCTCTTTGTATTCGTCCCGTTTTCGGCAGACGCTCCATCAGGCTCTCTGCATCTGCTGAAGGTTGCTCGGGATAAAGGGTGATGCATTCATTCTGATTCACGCCTTCGACTGCTACAGGCTTTGTCGTATGAATGAAAGCCGTTTGGCCGACTGGCCCAGAAAGCAGTACGTCCAGCGCCTTCATTGCTTCCGCAGGCTCAATTAAACCTAAGCCGATTTGATTCATAAGCTGTACATAATGTTCATCCTCAGCCGCTTCACTATTCCCCCAATATCCCCAGTTCATGACTTTTACAGGGCATGCCCAGCTCTGGGAAAGCTGGTGAGCAAAAGCATCTGCAAATGTACAGCCAGAGGCATAATGGCTTTGCTTCACATTTTTGATATGTGCCACAAGCGAAGAGAAAAATAAAACAAAATCTACATTCTCCCGGCGGAACACTTGGGCCATCCGAATACTGACATCGATCTTCGCCGCAAGTCCGGCGGTGAATTCTTCAAACGTCATATTTTCCAGGCTTTGTTCAAATAAAACCATCGCAGAGTGAACAATCCCGTGAATATGAGGATGGCGTTTTTTCACTTGATCATATGCCTGCTGCAATGAATGCTTATCGGCAGCATCGGCTGCAATATAGAAAGGCTCAGGGCCAAGCGCCGAAAGACGGTCTATTTTCGACTGGATGGCAGCATTGATTTGACTGCGTCCAATCCAAACAATTTGCGCCTGGTAGCGGCGGATCATGTACTCACTCCATGCCTCTCCAATGTACCCGGCGCCTCCAATGACCACATACACCCCGCCTTTTCGATAAAGCGTGTCATTTGCCAGTGAGTGCCGATACGGGATCAATTGCTGCTGATGCCATTGCTGATTCCGATAGGCCAAAGCGTGTCCAAGACGGTCAGCAGGGAGTGTAAACATTTGATATACCGGCCATGTGCAGTCTTTTTCCAGATCAAGAAGACGGATTTTCCAATGCGGATACTCCTTTGCCATTGTGCCGGCAAGTCCATGGATGCTTGCATGAGCGGGTTGTACTGTCTCATGTTGCGTAACCGGCTGCGCTTGGATTGTCACAAGAGACCATTCAAGTTGTTTCTCGCCATAGCCTAATTGCAGGCAAGCTTTCACAAGCTTAAATAAGTGAAGAACAGCTTCTCCTTGTCTATCACTATCCTCCAGGTCTGACGGGGCAATCCACAAGACATGTTCAATGCTTCCGTACGTTTGCAGTTTGTCCGCTATTGCCTCAATGTCATCTGCAGGGCGGATATCGAAAAAGGAAATTTGCGGATAATGATGCTTTATGAAAGTCCAATCAGCTTCAGCAGCTCCGCATAAAACAGCTCTTGTACCAGCAAACGAAGCATTATCCTCCGCTTCTAGAGAGACTGGTTCCCAGACGGGAATCATCATCGTATGCCCGGTCAGCTGAGAAGCAGTTACTAGTTGAGACCTTAAATCCCGCTGTCCATCAAGCGCCCGCATTGAGGCACCTTTCATTCGCACACAAACATTTCCGTTCTCATCGCATAAATCAATATCATACTTTCTGACGTTGTCCTCCGCTTTACTGTCTGAACTGTATCGAATATAAGACCATATCTCCTCTGGACACGGGCTGAAAATATCAACCTCTTGCAACGCAAATGGAAGAGACAGCGTCTGCGCTTGTCCAGCGGCATTGACTGAGCTAACGATAAAACCGACTGTGGCATGGAACGCGGAATCCATTAAACTCGGGTGGAGCGCAAAATGCTGCTTATCGTTTTTTAGAAAAGCGGGTAGCGAGATTTTTGCAAGCAATTGATCTTTTCCGACATAGACTTTTTCAATCCCTTTATAGCCCTTTCCATAGTCAAGCCCAATCTTTCGAAACGCTGCATAACATTGTTCTTGCGTCACTGTGTCCAGACTGCATTCTGTCTGTATTGATGATAGGTTTAAAATGGAAGTGTCCGCTTCATCTGAAATGACAGCGCGGCCTTGGCAGTGTATCGTCAGGGCTTCTTCTTTATGTTCAGAGCTGCTATAAATGTCAAAGGAAATGTCCCCGTTATCCTCAGGATAAAGGCCAATATGTATTTCTTTTGGGTCATTTTCTATCGTGATAGGGCGTATCCACACAATGTCTTTAAGCGACACAACTCTTTGTTCACCGTCCAGGTCGCCTGCAGCTTTTTCCGCTGCTTCCCTTGCCATTTCTAAATAGGCAACGCCAGGCAAAATCTTCTGTCCCTGTACAACATGATCAGACAGGAAAAATTCCGTGCCAGTAAATACAGAGCTAAAGCGCTGCTCAGTAAAGTCTGATGTATTGCGGTGCACCAGCGGATGTAAGATGTGATTCACAGAGCTGGTTTTCGTTTCAGGAGCTGGGATCCAGTAGCGTTCCCTTGCAAACGGATAGGTCGGAGCACTGATTTTAAACGGCTTGCGATCGCCGTATAGATCGTCCCAGGTGACTCGCTTTCCTTGAACCCATGATGTCGCCATTTCCTTCATTTCACTGTCTGTTATCAAATTGTTATTCAGTGCATTCACCGACGTTGATCCAGCCGCCATTTGATCTTCCTTGGCTTGTCCGGTCCAGCAGCCCTCGATCTTTTCTTCGCCATTGGCAAACGCCTGAAGTTTAGCAGCTAAATCTTTTTTGTCTTTTGCGAAGAAAGCTGCGCGCTCCTCCATTTCAACCCGTCCTGTCTGCATGGTATAAGCTAACGCTTTAAGATTGACGTCCTCGCTAAGAAAATCCAGAAGTTTAAGTGCGTAAGCCTGCAGACGATCTTTGTTTCTCGCGGACAAAGGTATCACTATTCCTTCATTTTTCGTTAAAATCGTCTCTGAATGGCTCTCTGCCGGAGTATATTCTTCCAAAATAAGATGCGCATTTGATCCTGAAGCGCCAAACGAACTTAAACCTGCGCGGCGGGGAAATGTGACGTCCATCCCGTTTTCTTCAAAAGATGGCTGCTCCCATTCCTTTGTTTCATGCTGGACAAAAAATGGGGTTTGATCGAGCTGCAAATAAGGATTCAGCTCTTCTGAGTGTAATGACGGCACCAATGTTTTATGATGCAGCTGCAGAACTGTCTTCGTTAAACCGCTAATGCCGGCTGCCGCTTCAGCATGGCCAATATTTGATTTCACAGAACCGATTGAACAGAATTGCTTGTCCTGCGTATTCCGGCTGAAAGCTTTTACTAATCCTTGTATCTCAATCGGATCTCCCAATGAGGTGCCCGTGCCATGGGCTTCAACATAGCTGATGGTGCGCAGATCAATTCCTGTTTTTTCTAGGCATGCTTCAATCACATCAGCTTGGGCTACCGGGCTCGGTACTGTAATTCCGCTTACTTTCCCTACATGATTTATCGCACTGCCTTTGATGACAGCATAGATTCGGTCACCGTCTTGTTCAGCTTTTCGAAGCGGCTTTAGCAATACTGTGCCGACACCTTCTCCAGATACGTAGCCATCCCCGCCTTTGCCAAAAGTATGGCAATAACCGTCACTTGAGTGCATCCCTACACTGCCATAGCTGATATATTTAGCCGGATGCAGTGACAAATTGACGCCTCCGGCAAGCGCGGCCTCGCATTCTCCATTCCGGATACTCTCTATTGCCAAATGAACCGCAGTTAATGAGGAAGAGCAGACCGTATCCACAGCCATGCTTGGGCCGTGGAAATTACAATAGTAAGAGACCCTGTTGGCTATTTGCGCGTAATTCAGCGATAAAGGAAATGGATTGTTTTCTGATAGAGCTTCCGCCCCTATTAGCGAATAGTCCTTATGCATAACACCGGCAAACACACCGACATGCTGCCTTTTATTTTCTCCCTTTGGCGAAGCAATTGTCTCTGGTGTATAACCCGCATCTTCAATAGCTTCCCAGCACGTCTCTAAAAATAACCGCTCCTGAGGGTCCATCATTTCCGCTTCACGAGGAGAGATTCTGAAAAATTGAGGATCAAAGCAATCAGCTTCCTCGATAAACCCGCCCCATTTCGAGAGCGGCTTGCCTGCAGGGGAATCCAGACCATCGTTTTCTTTCCATTCCCAGCGGGAGCTTGGGATCTCTGTGATGCAGTCGGTACCAGCTTTAAGATGTTCCCAAAATTCCTGAATGTTTTTTGCCTTAGGATAGCGGCCTGCCATCCCGATAATGGCAATGTCCTCCCCGAGCTTCATTGAATAGGCAGCACCTTCTGAATAATCCTTCTTTTGTGAAGGAGATTGGCGGACAGCATCGTCCGCCTCTCTAATTGAATAGTGATCAGCAAGATGTGCAGCCAGTTCTGCAATTGTTGTGAATTCAAACAGCAGTGTTGGAGCAAGATCCGCTCCAACCTTATCTCCAATTTCCTGAACCACTGTAAGCAACGACGGTGAATCCAGACCAAGCTCATAGTACCCAGCGTGGATATCCATTTGTTCTGCCGGCCTTTCAAGCTGCTCAGCAAGCAATTGACGCAAATACGTTTCAAATGCGTGATAGTCTCGACTGGTGTGCTGAGAGACAGCGGCTCTTTCTTCTTGAATTTCTTTTGCAGAGTGAAAAGCTGACCCATTCCGTACAGACTTGCCTGCAAACTGTCTCAGCTCGGCCACTTTTTGTCCTGATGAATTAAAATATTCAATCGTCATATAAGTGAGCTCTTTCTTCTGGCGCACAGATGAGGAGAGGATCCGTGCTGTACATCCTTTTTGCAATCGTTCTGAAGCTGAAAACGATTCATAACACAATGGCAGATACATCGTTTGATCTGAGAGCAGGCAGCTTGATCCTATACCACTCCCATCAATGAGCGTCGGATGAAACAGAAAAGCATCAGAATGGCGCAGCGCCTCCTGTCCGACTGCTAAATCAATTAAAGCACCCTCTTTGGTCTCATAAATCTGCCCTTCCGCCTTCATCATGCCGGTATGCACTAATTCTTGAGATCGGCATTGTTCATATATTTCATCTAAATTCAGAATCCTGTCAGCTGTACGTTTCCACTGATTAAGGTCTATTGATTCTGCAAAAGCGGTTTGCTCTTTACGCTGCATGTCAGCAGTCACATATTGTCTCTTGTCAGATAGCGACTCTCCATGCTGTTTTTGTCCGTCGATGATAATGGACCATGTCCCTTCCTTTCTTTCAGACACGTGAATGGTCAGGGCAATGTCATATGACTCATCTGCGATCAAAGGGTTAAAAATGATCAGGTTTTTTAATTCAAGCTCTTGGTATGCATAACCATGTTCTTGGAATACTTGATAGATCAAATCTATATAAGCAAGGCCGGGTAATAACGCCTGTCCATATACCTTGTGGTTGGACATGATTGGATTTTTTAATGAAATGTGCAGTTGTTCAGTTATCATTTTCCCACTCCTCTCTTATTTGAAAGTTTTCCAAAACATTTCGTTAGAAGCCTTCGTGTCTGAATGCACTTTTTTCTGCACGTTTTGAGCCAATGGTTTAGTTAAAATCGGCTGTCGATGTAATTCCGGCAAAGGCAGAGGCTTTCTTCTAATTGGACGCTCAGCCGAGTCTTTCCAACCTTCTACAATGAGATGGGCATTCGTTCCGCCATCGGCAAAACAATTAATTGCCGCAGCAGGCGTTGTCTCCTTCCATTCGGCCTGTGATCTGCAGAAATACAAATCTGTCTTTTCTATATCAAAGTACGGCATATGTTCGTTACCTGACAGGAATGGAACCAATTGTCTATGTTTCAGCATTAAAGCTACTTTAATCAGGCTCGCGATTCCCTCTGCACATAATGGATGCCCGATGTTAGGTTTCACCGATCCCAGCCCTAACGGAGCCTTTGATTCAGAACGGTAAATGGATTGAATCGCCTTTAATTCAAGTAAATCTGTTACTGCCGACCCCGATCCGTTCGCTTCAAGATAGCTGATCTCTTCTGTCCTTTTGCCGCTTTTTTCAAGCGCTGTCAGCATGACATCCTTTTGCGCCTCTAGATTCGGAGATGATGGGCCTGCCGTTCTTCCGTCATTATTAATCGCAGCGGCTTTAATGACTGCATATATGGAATCTCCGTCTTCAAGCGCTTGGCTGACGGTTTTGACGAGAACCATGCCAACGCCTTCTCCTAAAATGACACCGTCTGCCCGCTTATCAAAAATATGGAATGACGGTTTGTCACATAAAAGTCCGCGTTCATGAAACATTCGATGCGCATCAGCATCAAGCAAACTGACGCCGCCTACAACCGCTGCCTCAATATCTCCGCTTCGCAGAGCCTGAATGGCCATATTCAGCCCCACAAGCGCAGAGGAACAAGCAGTATCCAGGACAATACTCGGTCCCTTCAAGTCAAAAAATTGTGAGATGTTAGCTGCTAAATAGTTTTGTCCGCCAGCGACTATCGGGTTTCTTGCTTTTGAAAGACTGGCCGGATCAGGCTTGTGCTGGCTGCGGCCTCCTATATAAACACCAGCCCTCATGCCCTTCACTTCTTTCTCTGTATAACCGGCGTGATACCACAGTTTCAAGCTTTCCTCCAATACAGCCAAAGCTTGGGGATCCATCGCTCTGACATCGTTTTCGGACATCATGAAGAAATCATGATCAAATCGGTTCATTTCCTCAATGAGGCCCGCGTAATTGGAGCTGGAATCCCCGAATCGGTCAGGCGGAACAGGTGTAATCGCGGACCGTCCTTCACGTATTAAATCCCAGTATTCTTCAAGAGTTTCCGCTCCTGGGAACCTGCAACTAAGACCGATGATGGCGATGTCCTCAGCAAGAAGTGCCGTTTTCTCATGACTTATCTGCTGCGGCCGCTGTTCTGGCACCGGCTTTTGCTTCATTGCTGATTGCGGCTTGACAGGTGTCTGCTTCTCAGGAACAGATGGTTGTAAAACAGCTGCTATGTCATATTTCGAAATGAGCCAGTGTGCAAAGGATTCTATTGTCGGGTATTCAAACAAGATTGACGGATCAATATCTCCATTTAATTGTTCGTTCATCTGCTGCACCAGCTGAGCCAATATAATCGAGTCAATTCCGTATTCTTGGAAAGGCTCATCCGTTTCAAAGTCTTCTGCAGCTATCTTCAGTTCTTCTGAAAAAAGCGTTACGAGCCAGTCAACTGTTTCAAGAAACACGGTTCGAGTGCCGGCCTGCTCTTTCATCTCAGGATGCGAAAGAGCTTCGGCAGGCAGTGACGGCTGCATCAGCTTGTCCGGCTTCCAAACATTTTTATCTGGAACCGCCGGCAGCACGACAGCATACTGTCTGTCAGATAGAATTTGGTCAAGCAGCTGTAATCCCTCATCGTTTGTTAAACTGATCAATCCAGTTTGTTCTAAAGCTTTGCTTCGGACCTCGCCTAACCCGGTCTCCTTCCAGTTAGGCCACTGAATGCTTACAATGGGACATTTATCTCGATGAGCCTCTGCAAAATAATCCATAAAAGCATTTGCCATCGCGTAATCAGCTTGTCCTGCTGCTAGGGCAGGAATCGCCGCTGAAACTGAGGAAAACAAAGCAAAAAACGCCAATGGTTCATCATAAAGCAGGTCAAACAACGTTTGCAGACCTTCGACTTTCGGTTCAAGCACCTGTTCGATCTCTTCAAGTGATTTTCTGATAAAAGCCGGGTTTTGTTTGTTCACCATCCCGGCACAATGGATGACTCCGCCAATCGCTCCCATTGTTTCGTGTATTGTCTTCAGGCTCTGTTCGACAGTAACCCTGTCTCCCAGATCCAGAGACAGCACCTGAACTTGCGCACCCATGTCTTCTAGCTCTTGAACGGCTTTTATTTTCTTGGCAAGCGAGACAATGTTCACCGAATTCCACTGGTCTCGCGGCGGAAGCTCTTCACGGCCGATAAGCACCAGCCGCTTAACGCCGTATGTTTTTACAAAATGCCGCGCACACAGTAAGCCGAGGCCTCTTGTCCCGCCTGTAATGAGCAGGACTTTGTCTGTTGAAAACGATACTTGCTTATGACTATGAGCGGCTTCTGCTGGCTGCTCTGCCAAATATGCGCGATATCGCTGTCCGTTTCGATAACAGACTTCTGCTTCTGTGCTCTTGGCATAAAACTCTGCTGCAATCAGTCTGGCCAGCTCCTCAAGAGAGGCTTCGCACTCCATATCTGCATGTCTTGAAGTAAGGTGGCTGTACTCGCTTTGAAGCATGCGGTATAACCCGGCCCGCGAAGCACCAGACAAATGAACAGCGTCATTTGCATAAGCCTCCAGCCCCTTTGTTACACCTAAGATTGTCAAATGATGCTTGCTTGTACGTCCTTGCTCGATCAGCTTTTGGAGCCAGTTTATCCAGCCCAAAGACTGCTCGTGGCTCGTTCCGCATCCGATCAGATCGATTGCTCCAGCAACGTGTTCATAGTCCGCAGCTGACACCCGATCCAGCTCTTGACTGTCAAATATACGGTATTTCGAGAAATACATCGAAAGCTCTTCCGCTAATGCCATTGTCTCCTCATTTGCCAAAATGGCGACGGTTTGATTCGTCATTTCTGCCGGTTCAATCGGACAAGGCTGCCACTGTTTACGCAGAAAGCAGCGCTTTGGCATCAGTTCGGAATGAGGGAGTGCTGTAGCAATGGTTTCGAGTTCACCTTCTTGAGTTGGCAGCCAGTAATACTCTTCCGCGAACGGATAAGCAGGCAGGCTGATTCGCCGAGGCGTGTATTCTCCATAAAGCTCATTCCAATCTATCTGCAGCCCTTTCACCCATAGTTCCGCTACTTTCTCCAGCCTTTTTTTCTCTATCCATGTTTGCAGCAACGCTTTGGCATCGTGATCCGTTTCAAACAGCTTGATTTCGCTCTTTTTCGTTTTCACGTGAGCAGCAAATGTGCTGTTGTTCTGCATTTCAGCCAAATAATCATCTAAAGCTTTGATCAGCATTTCGCTCGAATCCGCCAAAAATGCCAGCCGATAATCCATTGCTTCCCGACCCGTCTGAAGTGTGTATGCTATATCCTCCAAATTGATATCTTCATTGGAAGTTACGAAATCTTTCATTGCTTCCGCATAGGCTTTCAATTGCTTCTCTTTTTTCGCTGAAAGTACAAATAATGATGAGCGGTGCTGCTTTGTTAATCGATTGTTCCTCTTTTCAGGCTGGTATTCCTCTATTACGATATGGGCATTCGTTCCGCTATATCCGAAAGAGCTCACACATGCTCTCCGCGGTTTTCCATCAGCCGTTTCCCAAGGCTTGAGCTCCGTATTTACGTATAAAGGAGAATGCTCAAATTGAAAATGCTCATTCGGTGTCGTGAAGTTCAATGTTGGCACAAGTGTTTTATGATTCATGCACAATAACACTTTTTGAACCCCGGCTACTCCTGCCGCCGCGGATGTATGGCCAATATTGCTTTTGACGGAACCGATTGCGCAAAACTGCTTTTTGTCTGTTTTTTCTTGAAATACGGCAGACAGGGCTTCTAATTCAATTGGATCGCCTTGTTTTGTTCCTGTTCCGTGCATCTCGACATAACTGATACTCTCAGGATGTATGCCGTATGTTTCATATATGCCTCTTTCCAGGTCCATTTGGCTTTTCGCACTCGGTGCTGTGATTCCGTTTGTTTTCCCGTCCTGATTAATACCCGAGCCAATGATGATGCCATAAATATGGTCACGGTCCGCTTCTGCATCTTTCAGCCTTTTCAGAACAAGCGCACCCGCACCCTCGCCGGGCACAAAACCATTCGCGCCATTGTCAAAAGCTTTACATTGTCCATCAGGTGAAAGCATGCCGGCCTCACACATACTGATGTAAGATTCCGGCGTTAGATATAAGCTGACACCGCCGACCAGCGCCATATCAATTTCTTTGTTTATAAGTGCCTGGCGCGCTAAATGAGTGCCGACCAATGAAGATGAACATGCGGTATCAATCGGAATCGCAGGCCCTTTTAAATTTAGAAAATACGGAATACGCGCCGCTGCGATCGCAAAGCTGTTTCCGGTGGCATTTGTTCTTGACTGCCGATTCAGCATGACCCCGTATTCATTGCTCATAATGCCGAGATAAACGCCGCATTTTTTCTCATTTAAAGTTCTGGCGTTATACCCAGCGTCCTCAAAGGCTTTATAGCCTTCCTGCAAAAAGATTCGATGCTGTGGGTCCATCAGTTCAGCTTCTGACGGCGGAATATTAAAAAACAACGGATCAAAATGTTCAATATCATCAAGCATCCCCATTGATTTGCAGTAGACTTTCCCTTTCTTGTTGAGGGCAGGATCATAGTATTTGTCAACATCCCACCGTGATGTTGGAATGTCTCGAATGGCATTCCTTGCATGAACCAGGTTATCCCAATACTCTCTTACATTACGAGCACCCGGGTATCTTCCCGACATCCCGACAATCGCGATCGCATCCTCGGGGCGGTCTTGACGACCAGGAACTTGTTCCTTCTCATATTCTTTCTTTATAGGATGTTGAACAGACTGTAGCGGTCGCGCTGCCGGATTTGGAATAGATGGTGCTGCTGGTTTTTGCTGCGTTGCTTCGGTCGGGACAGTATGCTCTATCTTTCTATCATGATGAGCTCCAAGCTCAGACTTTAGCATTTCGGCAAAATCACGTATCGTTGGATAATCATATACTGTGGTGACTGTGAAAGACGTTCCGTACTGCTTGTTCACCGCTTTTATCCATTCGAGTCCGGTAATCGAGTCCATTCCGATATCTATGAACGCTTCGTCAATATCCACCTCGTATGGCTCCATGTATAACACGTCTGCTATGCTTTCTTTCAATTTTTCATGCAGCGTTTCAATTGCTTCCGTATATTGTCTTGATACAGATATTTCTGTCGCTGCATATTGAATCGTTTCTTCAGGTGCTTCTTGCACTGACTGATGTTCTAACGGCTGCAAAGATATATTAGCCGGTTTAGCAGCATGCACAGCTGTTTTTTGTCTGATTGGCGGGTACGTCTCCGTTTGTTTTTTCTCCCTAGCGTGTGGGCTTAACTCACGTGCTAAGTAAACAGCGAATTCTCGTGTTGTCGGATAATCATATACCTTTGTGACATTTAACGATGTGCCATACTGTTTATTTATTGCTTTTATCCATTCGAGCCCGGTAATCGAGTCCATTCCGATATCTATGAATGCTTCATCTGAATCAATCTCGTTTTGGTCCATGTACAGCACTTCCGCTAAGCTCGCTGTCAGTTCATCGCACAAGGACTCCGCTGTAATGGTCTCTATTTCTGTATCTGGAGGAAGCTGGACTGCTGAAAGCTGCTGTTTTCCCTGGTCTGCTGTTAAAGGCTGTAGCGTTATATTGGCAGGCTTGCCGCTGGCTTCTCTGGCTACAGACGGCTTTGAAATAACGGGCTGTACCGGAGCGAATGTCTCTACCGTTCTTTTTTCCTCAGCCTTTGCATTTACGTCTATCCAATAGCGATCTCTTGCGAAAGGATAGACGGGTAAACTGATGCGCCGCGGTTTTTGGTCCTGATAAAGCGTGCTCCAGTCGATTCGCAAACCTCTTACCCACAGGTCTAAAACCTTCACGTATTTTCCTTTCTGCAGCCATGCCTCAATTGTTTTTGACATATCTTCATCAGCAGCAAAAGCAGCAATGGCTTCTTTGTTGCGCTTTACTTGTCCGCGATAGACATATTCACGATTTTCTGTTCCCGAGATACATTCATTCAGTTTTTCTTCAAGCTCCTGCATCGTTTCCGCAACGAACGCCAGCCGTTCGTTCATCGCTTCCCGTCCGACTTGCAGCGTATAGGCAATTCGGTGCAAATCTGCTTCAACATATTTTTGTTTCCGAATGGCATCCAGCAAATCTTCCGCGCGTTTTTGAAGTCTTTCCTCATTTTTTGCTGAGAGCACAATAACAGCTGGCTGCTTCCTCGCTTGGGAACGTTCCTCCACAAATTCCGGAGCATACTCTTCTATTAAAATATGGGCGTTCACACCCCCGGCACCAAATGAAGAGATTCCTGCGATTCTCGGTAATTCGATGTCTTTGCCATTGACACTGATGGTCGGCCTCTTCCACTCTTCTAGCTCTTGCTGTACTTGAAACGGTGAGTTAAGGAAGTCAATATTCGGATTCAGCACGTTTGAATGCAGGGATGGCGCAAGCTGCCTGTATTTCATTTGAAGCAATACCTTCGTTACTCCTGCGATACCTGCCGCGCTCTCACAATGCCCGATATTTGATTTGGCTGACCCTATTACACAAAATTGTTTATCATCGGTTTCTTGCGTAAACACTTTGGACAGCCCTGTGATTTCAATAGGATCACCGAGAGAGGTTCCGGTGCCGTGGGCTTCGATGTAACTGACTGCCCGCGGGTCAATCTCCGCTTCCACAAACGCCTTTTTGATGACATCTGCTTGGGCATTCGGGTTGGGAACTGAGTACCCGTTTGTTTTTCCGCCGTGGTTGATGGCCGTCCCCTTAATGATTCCATAAATGTGATCACCATCTTCAATGGCTTTAGACAATGGCTTCAAAAGCACTGCTCCAACGCCTTCTCCCGGCACATAGCCGTCTCCGCCCTGCCCGAAGCTTTCACACCGGCCTTTGCTGGACATAAATTTGTTCTGCCCAAGCATCAAATATTTATTTGGGTGGATTGACACATTCACGCCGCCCGCGAATGCCGCCTCACACTCTCCGCGCTGTAAGCTTTGACATGCCAAGTGGATAGCCGTTAAAGAAGAAGAACACATGGTGTCTAAAGCAATACTCGGCCCGTGAAAATCAAAATAATAAGATACCCGGTTCGCGATGGATGATGGATTTCCTGTTAAAGCCAAAGACCGTCCCCGCACCTGCTCTTGTGCCCCGTACAGCTGATATTCTTCGTACATGACACCGACGTAAACACCGACGCTTCCGCCAAGCTCAGCATCACGCTTACGGCCGAGGTGTTCTCTTGTATAGCCTGCGTCTTCCATCGTTTCATACACGCACTGCAAAAATAAACGCTCTTGCGGGTCCATTAATTTGGCCTCACGCGGCGATATATGGAAGAACTGTGGATCAAACTTGTCTACATCCTTTAGGAAGCCTCCCCACTTGCTGTAGGTTTTTCCAGGCTTGTCTTTATCTTCATCATAATAAAGACTGTGATCCCAGCGATCTTCCGGAATTTCAGTAATACAGTCTCGACCGTTTCTCAGGTTTTCCCACAATTCATCAATATTGTCTGCCTGTGGATAGCGGCCAGAGATACCGATGATCGCGATTTCTTCCGTTTCCTTTTCTCTTAACTTCTCCTGCTCTTTGCCTTGCAAAGGAAGAAATCCAGACTTTCTTGGGGTAACTGGGATTTCTTGTTTTTCAGGTTCTGGTTGTCTTTCAACAGAAGCTTTTCTTGTTTCAATTCCCAAGATGTCCAGCAATTTTTCTCTGTGGGAATCAATAAAATACCGTGTTAATGACCGAATATCCTGATATTCAAAGAACAACGTCTTGGACAAAGAACCGAATCCTTTTTCTAATTGACCCGTTACATGCATGATCATGATAGAATCGATCCCGTAATCTTCGAGAGGAGCTTTAGCATCAATCTGGCCGGCTGGCAGCTTGATCACCGAAGAAAGCACCTGTTTAAAATAGTTCTCCGCTTTTTCTCTCAGTATCTCTTCATCGGCTTCCCCGATCATGCCTGCTTTTTCTGCCTCGTGATTGAGAATTGCTTTTTGGATATTGTGAGATTGGCCCTTGCCATGTCCCGTTTCATGTAAAAATGCACAAATCCGATCAGTAACACCGGAAGCAACTAACACTTGCGGCTTTCCAGACGACCAGCAATGATATAGCGCCTGAATCCCACGATCTGTTTCCATGGCCACCATGCCTGTTTCGCTTTTCAGCATTCTTGCAGTGTCCGCATCAATTTGCATGCCCCCGTCTTTCCACAGCGGCCAGCACACCGAAAGTGTTTTCCCGTAGCGTTTGTGAAGTTCCGCTTGGCCATTTCGATATTCGCTGAATGCATTCATAAATGCATTGGCCATTGCATAATCAGCCTGTCCCGCGCTTCCTACCGCTCCGGCACCGGAGGAAAAAAGGATAAAGAAATCGAGCGGAATATTTTTCGTTGCTTTGTCAAGGTGAATCAGTCCGGCTACCTTTGGAGCGAGAACGGTTTGAACCTCTTCTTTTTTTTTCTTCATAATGAAATTATCTTTTATTAAACCGGCGCTATGAATGACGCCGTCTAAGTCGCCATAAACGTTTTGGATCTCTTTTAATAAAGTATCAACCGCTTGTTTCTCGGTCAGATCCGCTTGTCTGTAAACCGCTTGGATGCCAAGTTTCTGTAAGGCTTGAAGCTTCTTCTGTTTTCTTTCATCAAGCGGAGAGCGGCCTGTCAGGATCACAACCGCGCCAGTCGTTTGGTTTGCGATTTCAGTTGCAAAGATAAATCCAAGACCCCCTGCACCGCCTGTGATCAGATACACGCCATTATCCTTCCATGGCATGTCAGTACTTAGGTGCACACCAGACGCTTCTTTCCACCTGCTGACAAATCGCTTTCCTTGCCAGTGGCGGATATGCGTGTCACGCGGACAGCGTCTGTTTTCCTCCAATATTTTGAATAGGTCACCGGCTGGTATCCCGGTTTCTATTTCAATCAACTGCCCTGTCAGTTTTGGATTTTCCAGTTCAGCCGTTTTGAGCAGTCCCGTTAAGCCGCTTAATAGCTGAGGCTCGTCCAACGCAGGCACCGCCACTTGAATGAATGTATGTCCCCCTGTATTTGAGTGCATCAGCTGTTTGATTTCTTCAAATAACTGTATGGCATAACCTTCAAACCGTTCATCAATTGCCTCAGCATCATGCTGCAGAACTGTACAGTCAAGATGATTTCGGATGCTTTCCATTTGTTCTCCAACATCACAGACAACGACTTTATGCGTGTCGTACTCTATGAACTCTTGCTTCTCTGCAGCACGTTCTTCCCAAATGTGTTCGAACAATAGCGTGTCAGTCGCTCCAGAAGGATCTTCATCATCTGTTTCTAACACTCTTGCAGAATAGCCTTTCAACCGCACGCAAACCTGCCCCTCTTCATTGCATAAATCGATATCGAGCTTCTGCATACGGTCCCCAGCTGTACTTCCCTCGCTATATGTGATCCGCGCCCACATAGATGCCTCGCAGCCTTTGAAGATTTGGACATCCTGTATTGCAAAAGGCAGCATTGCCTTTCTGTCTCCTAAACTTATATCTTCTCCCAGCCTCAAACCGATAGATGCTTGAAATGCCGAATCTATCATGCTCGGATGCAGAATATAATGGTCTTCTGTATCAGAAACTACAGGAGGCATCGTCAATTTCACTAGAACTCCGTTTTTACCGGCATATAGGCTGTCGATCGCTCTGTGGCTGTCGCCATAGTGAATCCCCATTTCTCTATAAGCCTCGTAGCAATCAAAAGGTGACAGAGTCCGCTCATGATAGCCTGCCTTCAGTTCTTCAATGTTGATGACCGGATTTTCACCCGTCTCACCAAGCACTGCACTTCCTTGCCCGTATATAATCGGAGAGCTCTCTGTGTTTTCAGGGGCCCGGCAGATTTCAAATGCAATCTCCCCATTGTCCTCAGGATATAGACATACATCTATATCTTTTTGCTGTTCCGTGAAGGCAAACGGCCGGACCCAGACGATGTTCCGGAGCTGGAACCCTGCCGGGAACTGATCCGCAGCTGCCCTTTCCACAGCTGCCCGAACCATCTCCAATAATGCCGCGCCAGGTAAAACGTGTTCGCCCTTTATGACATGATCCTTCAAGAAAAATTCACGTCCTGTAAATGTTGAACGAAAGCGGACACCCGATATGTCGGACACATTTTGATGCAGGAGAGGATGCAGGATGTGTCGTTTCTCCTTTAAACGATCAGTCTTTTTCTCCGCTTTCGGCACCCAATAACTCACCCTCTCAAATGGGTAAGTCGGCAGGCTGATCCGCTTTGGTTTGTTTCCGGCGTAAAGCAGCTTCCAGTCAACACCAGATCCTTTCGCCCACTGCTCTGCAATCTGATCGAGCTTTCTTTGCTCCAGCAATTTATGTACCGATTCGGCAGAAAGCGATGATTCGCTTCCTCGTGACACGCGGCCCTTCCAGGAATGCTGAATGGTTTCTCGTCCTTCTATAAAAGCCTTCAATTGGTCGCTCAATTCTTGAATTCCGGATGCTAAGAAAGAAACTCGTTCTTCCATCGGTTCACGGCCTACCTGCAATGTATACGCCAAATCTCTAATCAGAATCCCATCATGAAGAAAATCCAAGAGACGTTTTGCATATACACGAAGACGTTCTTGATTACGCGCAGAAAGCGGAATTACTGCGGACATGTCAGAATCTGAGGACAAAGAAACGTCCTGCTCCGCTGTTTGAGGAATATATTCCTCAAGAATAATATGTGCGTTTGAACCTGTTGCGCCAAAAGAACTGATCCCCGCCCGCCGCGGATAAGGGACGTCTTCCCCATTCTCCTTGATAACAGGCTGCTTCCACGTTTCTGTTTCATGCTGTACATAAAATGGAGACTTTTCAAAATCAACGTACGGATTCAGTTCTTCGGAATGCAAAGAAGGCACAAGTTTTTGATGATGAAGCTGAAGGGCAACCTTGCTTAAACCGCTGATCCCCGCAGCGGATTCGGCGTGCCCGATGTTTGACTTTACAGAACCGATTGAACAAAACTGCCGATCCTGCGTATATTGGCGGAACGCCTTCACTAACCCCTGTATTTCGATTGGATCTCCTAAGGACGTGCCCGTTCCATGAGCTTCCACATAACTGATCGTCCGCGGGTCAATTCCCGTTTTCTCCAAGCATGTCTCAATCAGATCAGCTTGAGAAACAGGGCTCGGCACTGAAATGCCGCTGACAGTGCCCACATGATTCACAGCACTTCCTTTAATAACTGCATAAATGCGATCTCCGTCTTCCTCCGCTTGTTGCAAAGGCTTCAATAAAACCGCGCCTATACCTTCGGCCGGCACATAACCGTCCCCACCCTTTCCAAACGTACGGCAGTGTCCGTCAGTGGAAAACATATCCCAGACCCCGTATGTCATATATTTATTCGGGTGCAAAGACAGGTTCACTCCACCTGCTAACGCGACATCGCACTCACCGTGGCGTATGCTTTCCAACGCCAAGTGCACTGCGGTCAGAGAGGATGAACATACCGTATCGACCGCCATACTCGGACCGTGAAAATTGCAAAAGTAAGAAACACGGTTGGCGATTTGCGCATAGTTGAGCGAGAGAGGAAACACATTTTCTGCTGATGTTTCTTCAGCTCCTACTAATGTATAATCCTTGTGCATGACGCCGGCAAAAACGCCTACATGCTGCCTTTTGTTTCGTCCTTTAGGCTTGGCCAGCGTCTTTGGCGTATAGCCCGCATCCTCAATCGTTTCCCAGCATGTCTCTAAAAACAGCCGCTCCTGAGGGTCCATTGTCTCTGCTTCTCTCGGCGTGATTCTGAAAAATTGGGGATCGAAGCATTCGGGATCATCAATAAATCCGCCCCATTTGGAAATGTCCTTACCCGAAGGAGATGTGATTCCTTCAAAGCGCCGCCAATCCCAGCGCGATTCAGGGATCTCACTAATGCAGTCCTTCCCCTCTTTCAGATTGTTCCAAAATTCATGAATATTGGCTGCCTTCGGATACCTGCCCGCCAAACCGATTATCGCAATGTCGCCTGCTGCCTCGATAGGTACAGCACGAGATTCTTCAACAGTCTTACGATCGTTTATTGTGTCGGAAACGCATGCTCCTTCATTCTGGCCAACGGAACCAGCGGCACTAAAATGCTCAGCATATTCCTCGGCAAGAAACGCTGACAGCTCCGCTATGGTGGTATGCTCAAACAGAAGAGTCGGCGAAAGGCTCTCACCGATCTTATCACTGATCGTTTCTACCACCTCAAGCAAGCCCGATGAATTCAGTCCCATTTGGTAATAACCGACCTGTTTTTCAACTTGTTCTATCGGCTTATTGATTTTCTCTGCGATTAATTGACTTACGAACTGTTCAGCCCCGCTATAGGAATCTATGGGAGAAGATACTGCGTCAGCAGGTTTATCACGCTCAGCAGTGTCCGCTCTTGTCATCTGGGTCTCCTGTGCATCTTGATGTTTTCCGCTAATCAGCTCCGCTTCGCGCACCAATTTGCTTGTAAAGTTTTTCAACTCAGCCACTTTTTCTCCCGATGCATTAAAAAATTCAAGTGTTACATAAATCAGCTCTTTTTCCCGCCGGACGGAGGAGCGCTTAATTCTCGTCATGCAATCCGACTGCAAAAGTGCAGAAGCGGAAAAGGATTCATAGAACAGAGGCAAATACAGCCTCTGTTCTCCTTTAAGCAAAGATGTGAGCAAATGATTGGCACCCACCCCGCTCCCGTCTATGAGAGTCGGGTGAAACATAAAGCCTTCTGCGTGAAGCATTGCTTCCGAACCGAGAGAAAGCTCAAGAAGGACGCCGTCTTCCTCTTCATAGATGCAGCCACTTGCTTTCATATATTCGCTGTGCACCAATTCCTGACGTCTGCATTGTTCATATACATCATCAAGCTGAACAACGTTCTGTACAGATGCTTTGATTTGACTGAGATCCAGTGTTTCTTCAAATATGGCTGGGGAGTCTGCGTACATGTCAGCCTTCATATAGAGCTTTTCTTCTGAAGCTTCTGTCCCATCACGTTTTTCAATTCCCTTGGCTGTGATTTGCCACTGTCCTTCTTTTTTCTCCGCGCATTGGATAGTAAGAACAATTACTGCATCCTGTTCAGCCGTTAATGGCTGATAGATGGATAAATTGCGCAGCTGAAGCTCTGAGCAGGAGAAGCCGTATTCTCTGAATATCTGGTAGATTATATCGATATAAGCCAATCCCGGCAGGACATTTTGTCCGTAAACCACATGGTGATAAATAAACGGATTTTTTAACGATAATGTGAGTTGTTTCGTTATCTTTTTCACGTTAGACCTCCACCTCATAAGTATCCCATATGTTTGCCGCAGTCATTTTCGAAGTCTCCGCTTCCAGCTTTGGCTCGCCTGGCGAAAGCAGTCGTTTCTTTAATTGAGGAGGCGATATTGGACTCCGCTTGATGGCGTGTTTTTCATCTTTTTCCCACGCCTCTACGATGACATGGGCATTCGTCCCCCCATCGGCAAAGCAGTTAATGGCCGCCGCGGGCCGTGAATCTGTCCATTTTTCCTGGGCTCGGCTGAACGTGATGTTCGCTTTCTGTTGATCGAAATGCGCCATCTCTTTTTCACCTGATAAAAATGGGACAAAGCGGCGCTCTTTCAGCATCAGCACAACCTTAATAAAGCTGGCAATCCCTTCAGCACATAGCGGATGCCCGATGTTCGGCTTGATTGAACCGAGAGAAAGAGGCGATGAGTGACTGGAACGGTACACGGATTGGATCGCTTTTAGCTCAAGGAGATCGGTTACGATTGAACCTGACCCGTTTGCCTCGAGATAGCTGATGTCCTCTGGTTTTTTTCCGCTTTTGGAAAGCGCATCTTTCATGACTTCCTTTTGCGCCTCCAGATTAGGTGTTGCAGGCCCCGCCGTTCTTCCGTCATTATTGACCGAGGCCGCTTTCACAACAGCATATATGGTATCTCCGTCTTCCAGCGCCTGTTTTACGGTTTTTAGCATGACCATTCCGACGCCTTCACCTAACACAACTCCATCAGCACGCTCATCAAACACATGGAAGGATGAATGCTTGCTTAAAATGCCGCGCCGATCAAACAGACTGTGAGAGGCATCAGAGCTCAGCAAGCTGACACCGCCGACTATGGCGGATTGAATTTCTCCGCCACGCAGCGCCTGAATGGCCATATTCATGCCGACCAAAGCTGATGAGCATGCAGTATCAACTACAACACTCGGGCCGCGGACATCAAAAAATTGTGAAATATTTGCCGCTAAATAATTTTGGCCGACTGTCACGATCGGATTCTTAGCATGATCAAGGCTCTCTTCATCAGGTTTGTGCTGGCTTCTGCCTCCAATATAAACGCCTACAGGCTTGCCCTTTATTTCCTCAGGTGTATAACCGGCGTGATACAAGAGTTTCAGACATTCTTCCAATACAAGCAGTGCTTGCGGGTCCATCGCCCTTACGTCTTCTTCATGAAGCAAAAAGAAATCCGGATCAAAATACCTGACGTCATCAATCATGCCGGCATAATATGGCGTCTTACGGCCCCAGCGCTCTTCCGGAACCGGGCCGATTGACGAACGCCCCTCAGATAGTAACGACCAATAGGTTTCCAGTGTATCTGCTCCAGGGAAACGGCAAGAGAGTCCGACAACAGCAACATCTTCTGCATGAGAGCCCGGTGACAAAATCGCTGGCGCCTGAATCTGAGTGGCAGGAGCTCGATCCTCCACAGGAACAGGTACCTCCGCCTCTATTTTGTTCTCCAAAGGGGCTGATGCATCCGATACCCTGCCTCCAAATAGAGCGGACAGCATTTCGGAATAAGAACCAATCAGCCAACCTGCGAACCTTTGAACTGTCGGGTATTCATATAGAATTGACGGATCGAGCGCTGCTTCTAATGTGCGGTTTATACGCTGGAGCACCTGCGCCAAAATGATCGAATCCACGCCATAATCCTGAAATAACCCGTCAACCTCGAAGTCTTCACGATCTATTCTCAGCTCTTCGGCAAACAAGTCAACAAGCCAGGACTGTGTTTCAGATAATAATCCATCATTTTTGGAAACTGCATCGACATCTTCAATGTCTCTTGCTGACGTGCTCTGTAAAGCAGCTTCCTGCAAACCGCCCTCATGCCGTTTTCTCCTCATCATCAGCAGTTCCGGCTCCCAGTTTGTTTGATTCGCCATCGCAGGGAGAACAACCGGTCCGTACATTCTTGATAAGATTTGATCGAGAAAACGTAATCCCTCTGAATTCGTAATGCTCAATAAGCCGCTTGCCCGATACGCTTGATTTGTCACTTCACCCATACCGGTTTCTTTCCAGTTCGGCCATTGAACACTGATGATCTGCACATGTGTCTGATGTGCTTCTGCAAAATAATCCATATAGCTATTGGCCATCGCATAGTCAGCCTGCCCCGCCGAAAGCTCCGGAATAATGGCTGAAACAGAAGAAAATACGACAAAAAACTGTAATGGCTCGTTACACACATGGCGATATAACGTTGTAAGACCTGACACTTTAGGTTCCAGGACCCGCTGAATATCATCGGCAGTTTTTCTGATAAATGCCAGCGTATCCATATCCGTCAGACCTGCACAATGAATGACACCGCCGATCGGCCCTAAGGTTTGCCTGATATGTTGCAGCGTTTGCCCGACCTGAGCATCATCAGATAAAGCAAGGGACAGCATTTGCACCTGCACACCTTGTGCTTCCAGTTCCCTCACTGCCTGGATTTTCTGGGCCACTGATGTGTTCGAGGTGTCAAAACGAGCCCATTCCTCTCGCGGAGGAAGCTCCTCTCGTCCGGTCAGCACCAGCTTTTTCACTCCATAGTGCTCCGCAAAATGTCGGGCGCATAATAGCCCAATGCCTCGTGTGCCGCCTGTAATGAAAAGCACATGATCTTTCGGGAAGGCCGCGTTCTGTTTCGCTTCCTTACCTGTTTCTGGATGAGCTTTTAGAAAAGCTTGATACCGTAAACCATCCCTGTAGCAAACCTCCGTATCATGAGAATCTGAATAAAACTCATCAGCGATCTGCTTCGCGAGACGGTGACGATCAATAATTCCCTCTGCATCCATATGCCTTGAAGTAAGGTGGCTGTATTCGCTTTGAAGCATCCGATATAACCCAGCTCGTGAGGCGCCAGCCATCCGGACGGATGCATTTTGAAACGATTCGAGCCCCTTCGTCACACAAAGCAGCCTGAGTCCTTCTTTATGCCCGAATTCAACCAGTTTTTGCACCCATTCAATCCAATCCAGCCGGTCTTCATCATGCTCGCCGCAGCCGATGACATCCACTATACCGTCAAACTCTTTCCAATCGATGTCTGACTGATTATTGTCTATCCGGCTCACATCTAATAAGAGATGATTTGGAAAATACGAAGACACTTCTGCTGCTAAATCTGCTGTCTCTTGGTTGCTCAGGATAGCAACCGTTCTTGTTCCCGGCACTGTTGAGCCAATTGGACTCAATCTCCATTGTTTTGTCAAAAAGCATGGGATGCGGTCTTCAATTGCATTCACCTGTTCTTTCTTGTCCCTTTGTGAATGTTCCTTTGCCGGCACCCAATAGTAATCCTTCGCAAACGGATATGAAGGGAGGCTGATCAGGCGCGGTTTGGTCTCTCCGTATAATGTGTTCCACTCAATGGTGACGCCTTTGACCCATAAATCAGCAAGTTTGGCGTATTTTCTTTTTCTGATCCAAGCTTCAATTGCCAACGCCATATCCTCATCCGCTGTAAAAATAGCCTGGGTCTCTTTATTTCGATGAGACTGTCCCCGGAAGAACCCTTCTGTTTCTTCCTTACCGTCAACAAACGCCTGCAGTTTCTCTTCAAGTTCCTGCATCGTCCCCGCAACACACGCAAGACGCTCATCCATTTCTTCGCGTCCAACTTGCAGGGTGTAAGCGATGCGGTGTAAATCCTGCTCTGTATATTTTTTATCGCGGATCGCTTCAAGCAATTGCGAGGCACGATCTATCAGCCTGTTTTTATTTTTAGCCGACAGAACAATCACGTTTGGCTGTTCTGTAGCCGTGTGTTCTGAATTGGCTTTTGGCATATATTCTTCAATCACAATATGAGCGTTTACTCCGCCAATCCCAAACGAACTGATTCCCGCACGGCGCGGAAGCTCGTTTCCGTCACGATCTGTGACAGCCTTCCATTCCTGTTTTTCCTGAACGATGTAAAACGGGCTTTCAGTCAGCTGAAGATAAGGATTAAGCGTCTCACAATGCAGGCTTTTCACTAACGTTTTATGCTTCATTTGAAGAAGCACTTTGATCAAACCGGAAATGCCTGCTGCTAGCTCTAAATGACCGATATTGCTTTTAACTGAGCCAATGCCGCAACGGTGATCAATAACATCCAGCTGTCTCTCGCTGGATAGTTCCTTAAACGCGGCTTTCAGCCCGTTTATTTCAATCGGATCGCCCAATTCAGTCCCTGTTCCATGTGCTTCGATATATGTGACAGTGCTTGGGTCTATGCCTGCTTGTCGATATGCACGCACCAACAGATCAGCTTGTGCTTTCGGATTAGGCGATGTCAGGGTATTGGCTCTTCCGCCGTGATTTTCCGCCGTCCCCCGTATAACACCGTAAATGTGATTTCCGTCGCGCTCGGCATCTGCCAGCTTTTTCAGCATGACCATTCCGACCCCTTCGCCTCTGACATAACCATTCGCATCCGCGGAAAAGGTTTTACACCTGCCGTCTTTGCTAAGCATGCCAGCTTTGCTGTAGCTGATGTGCGCCTCTTCTGTTAAGATCGTATTCACGCCTCCAGCGATCGCCATCTCACAATCACCGTTTTGCATCGCAGTCACAGCACGGTGAATGGCTACAAGAGAGCTGGAACAAGCCGTCTCGACTGGTTCGCTTGGACCGTGGATATTCAAAAAATAACTCATTCTATTCGGGCCAACCGAAGGAATCATATGACCTGTAGCAGCATGGCCTTCAATTGGAAGATTCGCTCTATGAAATAGATCTTTATAACCGGTGTTTCCCGTACCGATAAAGATACCAGTCCCTGTACCCGAAAGGTTTTGCGGCGAGCAACCCGCATCTTCCAGTGCCTTCCATACGTATGTCATTAACAATCGCTGCTGAGGGTCTACATAATCAGCTTCTCGCGGCGAAATACCAAAAAACAATGGATCAAACTCTGCGATACCGTCAATAAATCCGCCCCATTTGATGTCGGTTTTATTGACGTCAGTGTCTGGGTTTCCATAATGCTCCCGCCAATTCCAGCGTTCTTTCGGGACTTCTGTAATGCTGTCTTTGCCTTCCTCAAGATTTCTCCAAAATTCATCTATATCCATAGCGCCAGGGAATCGGCCGCTGATGCCGACAATTGCAACCGGCTCAAAATCGGCAGCCTGCTTTTTGTTTCTTTCTGCTTTTGCAATATCTGGCTGTGTAAAGCGGCGCTTTCTACGCGATGTGATTTTCGGCGCTTCAGGGGATAATGTTTTTCTCTCTTCCTGCCCCTTTGGTTTTTCTCGCTCCTGAACTAGGGTGTCCCCATATTTAGCAGTCAAATACTCAGCTAGGCTTTGGATGCTTCCATATTCAAAGAAAATGGTCGGCGTTAGCTCCAACTGAAATTCTTCGTTGATCTTGTTTGTAAAGACAGTGAATGTAACCGAATCAAATCCGTATTCACTCAGCTCTGTATTGACATCAATTTCTTCGCGATTTACTTTTAAAATTGTACTTACCATGTTGCTTAATGATGCCTCCAGGCTGTTTAAACTGTGCAATGAGTTTGTTCTTTCCTCTACGCCTTTAAAAGTAGCATTTTGATCCCATTCGCCCTGATACGCAGCAACTACATATTCAGCCAGGCTTTGGACACTACCATATTCAAAGAAAATGGTCGGCGTTAGCTCTAACTGAAATTCTTCGTTGATCTTGTTTGTAAAGACAGTGAATGTAACCGAATCAAATCCGTACTCACTTAGCTCTGTGTGGACATCGATATCGTCAGTGTTCACTTTCAAAATCGCGCCAACCATTTGGATTAAGGCTGCTTCCAATTGTCGAGCTTGTCCGTGATCCTGATCCGTCTTTCTCTGATCGTTCCGCTTGGCTTTCGTTCCTGCAGGTAGCAGTTTTTGTTTCATTTTTTGAAGCTGTCCTTCCATCACAAAAACTTGCGGCTTATCAGATGCCATCCCTTGATAAAATGCTTTCAAGCCACTATCTGTCGACATCGGGACCATTCCCGTCGTTTTCAGCATTCTCTTTTCATCCTCAGCGCCGACTTGCATACCGCCTTCTTCCCACAACGGCCAGTTGAAGGAAATGGTGGAGCCGGATCGCTTTTTACATGCCGCAAGAGAACGGCGGTACGCGGCAAAGGCATCCATAAACGTATTGGCTGCTGCATAATCGGCTTGTCCAGCGTTCCCTAAACATCCCGAAACGGATGAGAATAAAACGAAAAAGTCCAATGGGAAATCCTTGCTGCATTCGTCTACATGTAACAACCCGTTTACTTTCGGCTGCAGCACTTCTTGAAGCTCTTCATTCGTTTTATGAATGATGAACTGATCTTTAATGCTGCCTGCACCGTGAATGATTCCATTGAGAGTGCCATACCTTTCTTTGATTTCCTCAAAAAGATGATGAACAGCCTGCCGATCACTTACATCAGCCTCTCGATAGACAACCTCCGCTCCGATGCTTCGAAGAGCCTCCAGCTCGTTTTCCTTATCTTCACTTAAAACAGACCGTCCCGTCAGCACAATCGTCGATCGGCCAGTTCGATTGGCAATTTCCTTTGCAAACAGAAGGCCTAAGCTGCCTGCTCCGCCTGTGATAAGATAAACGCCTTCGTCTCTCCACGGCATATGGGGCGTATCAGCTGAAGGAATCGCCATTTCCCGCCAGCCTTTCACAAAACGGTTTCCAGCTTCATATCGAATCTGTTTGTCAAATGGCCTCCGGCTATCGTCTTTCAGCATGAGATGAAGGTCTTTTATTTCTTCAGGTTTCTCAATTTCGATAACCTGAGCAGTCAGTTTGCTGAACTCTATTTCTGCTGTTTTAAGCAGACCGGAAACGCCGGCAAACAATTGCTTCTCTTTTTCTAACGGAACGATCGCTTGAATGATGATGCGGCCTGCAGAAAGCTCACGGAACTTGCTTCGCAGGAGTTCAAATAGATTCTGCGTGTAACATTGATAACGTTCAGCAATATGTCCTTCAGCTTCGTTCAGAGTAATCACATGGGCATCTTTCATGTGGGAGGCAATGCTGTCTGTGACACTTCGTTTAGTTTCGAAGAGAACAATGATATGCTCCGTGTACGAAGGATCTTCGTCCTCTCGTTCTCCATTCTGTTTTTCCCACACCGGCTCTAGCATTAAGCGTTCGTGGCGTGTTGAAGGCTTTGAAGTATGAACCTCTCCTTCTAATACTCTTGTTGAGAATCCTTTGATCCTGACACATACGTTTCCACTCTCGTCAATGACATCGATATCCGCTTTCTGGACACCCCCCCCGGAGTGGTCGTTGTCACTTAATCGAGCATAAGCCCACATAGAAGACGAACAGCCTTTGATCACCTCAAGCTCTTCAAGCGCAAATGGCAAAATCAGCTTTTGATCCGCTAATTCCTGCATGATGCATATCGTTGCCGTCTGCAAGGCGGAGTCCATGATACTTGGGTGCAGCGCAAACTGTTCATTCGTTCCAGAAACGGTTTCCGGAAGCTCCAGCTGCGCCAAAACCTCTCTGTTTCCTATATTCACATACTTAATTCCTTGGAAGGCCGGACCATGGAACATTCCTCTGCTCCTGCCTTCCTCGTAAAATTGATCGGGTGACATCTCTCCTTTACCGCAGCGGCGTGACATTTCGGCGAGGTCAGCGACCGGCGTTTCGGCTCCAGATACCAGCTCCGCGCTGCCTTGACTATGAATAACAGGGTCTTCCCCGTCTTCCTGTGTACTGTAAATATCAAAAGTGATTTTTCCATCTTCTTCAGGAAAGAGACTGATATCGACTTGAGCTGAATGTTTGTCAACCACAACAGGCTGAACCCAGACTGTATGATTCAATCTGATTCTGACATCTTGGCCAATTTCACTTCCTGCCGCCTGGTTTATAGCCGCGTACGCCATTTCAAGGTACGCAACACCAGGAAGCACCGGCTTTCCTCTTACCACATGGTCTCTCAGGAAGAATTCGTCACCAGTGAAAACCGAACTGAATTTCTGTTCAGAAAAATCAGATGTATTCTGATGAAGCAACGGATGAATAGAGCCGACCCCTGTTGCATTTCCGGATCCCTGCGCCACCGGTTTGCGGTCATCCTGTGACGGCCAGTATCGTTCCTTTGCAAATGGATATGTCGGCAGGCTCATTCTGTATGGGCGCTCACCTTCGTAAAGCTGCATCCAATCCATATGCGCTCCCTTGCTCCACATGTCCGCAAGCTTGTTTACTTTTCCTTTGGCCATCCACTTGCGGATAAGTTCAGCACTGTCCTCATCCTCCGTCAGCCATGAAACCTCTCTTGCATTGTGCTTACTTCCTTGAAAACAGCCTTTAATCGCTGTTTTTCCATTAATAAAATCTGCGAGCCTCTGTTTTAACTCATTTACATGCTCAGCTATAAAGGCAACGCGATGCTCCATCGCTTCCCGCCCCACCTGAAGGGTATACGCCAAATCAGGCAGTTGGCTGTTCTCAAGCCCTCTTCTTTCCAAATAGGCCAGAATATCTTCTGCATACTCTTGCAGCCTCTCTTTATTTTTCGCCGAGATCGGGATAATGCAGGCCTTGTCTATCTTTCTCTGATTTGAATCCCTTTTGAATTGTTCAAAAATGGCATGGGTATTTGTCCCGCCAAGCCCGAACGAGCTAAGTGCAGCCCTGTGCGTTTTGATCTCACGGCTTAACGTTTTCTTTTGATCGACGACGTAGAAAGGAGAGCTGGCTAAGTCTGTATTTGGATTCGGCTCCTTATAATTGATACTCGGTGCAAGCTCTTGATGATAGAGACTCATCACGACCTTAATGCAGCCCGCGAGACCGGCGGCTGTATCTAAATGTCCGATATTGGTTTTCACTGATCCAATGCCGCAAAATTGCGTTTTATCTGTATATTGCCTGTAAACGTTCGTTAAAGCCGCCAGCTCGATTGGGTCGCCCAGCTTCGTTCCGGTCCCGTGTGCTTCCACATAACAGATTGATTCAGGCTGTATCTTCGTTTGATTCATGACCTTTTGCACGACGTCAGCCTGCCCTTTGACACTTGGAGCATAAAAACCGACTTTGTCAGCGCCATCGTTATTTACACCTATGCCTCTTAGCAAGGCATAGATATGATCCCCGTCTTTTACAGCTGCAGCAGCTTTTTTCAGTAATACAACAGCAACGCCCTCGCCGCCTATCATTCCATCAGCTGAAGCGTCAAAAGCTTTAATATGTCCGTCACTCGAAAAGTTCAGCCCAGGCTGATGCACATATCCGATATTTGACTCGGTATGCAGCGTTGCACCGCCAACTAAAGCATAATCAGATTCACCCGACAGCAGGCTTTTATAGGCAGAATGCAAGCCAATCAGAGATGATGAGCAGTTGGCATGGACGAAAAAGCTTGGCCCTCTCAGTCCGAGCTTATGTGAAATCATTGTCGGAATCGTCCCGCTCTGTGCAAGCACCCACGAAACATAGCCGTCCGGCGTCTCCAGGCTCTCTGTTGTATCTGACGGCAGCAGCGCGCGATAAGAATTATTGCTTGCCGACATAAAAACACTGGTTTGCGGAATCTGTCTCGCAGCATAACCGGCATCTTCTATTGCTTTCCATGAATGAGTCAGCAGCATTCGAAGCTGAGGGTCCATAAATTCAGCATCTTTAGGGGAGATTTGAAAGAAGCTTGGATCAAATCTGTCTTTCCCCTCAATAAAAGATTTAGCCGGGACATAGTCGGCATTCTCCGCTATTTCCTTTGAAATGCCAGAGCGCTGGAGCTCTTCTTTACTGAAAAACGTAATGCTTTCCTTGCCGTCTCTGAGGTTCTCCCAAAATTCATCATGATTTTTTGCCCCTGGAAATTCACACGATATGCCAATAATCGCCACACTATTCTCATAATAGTCCGGGAGATCGCTCATCTCGATAGAATGGGCAATATGAGCTGCTGGCTCTGTCGGCACATGATCGCTTGCATCGTTCATGCGCTGTTCAGCGATGTATTGGCTGATATTTTTGATCGATGAAAACTCAAACAGGTCTGTGACAGAAAACTCACAGGATAGTTCATGTTTGATGCGGTCAGCCACAGTGACCGCGAGAAGCGAATCCCCGCCCACATCGAAAAATCCGTCTTCCCATTCAATCTCACTCGTTTTCAGCACTTCCTGCCAAATGGCCAAAACAGTATCCTGAATGTTCTTACGTGAAGGCTGCTTTTCCATTAGCGGTTCCCCTGTTACATCGATAGTCTTAAGGCTGTTTCTATCTATCTTTCCGTTCGGCGTTAACGGCATATGATCCAGCTGAATAAAATAAGAAGGCACCATATAGGCAGGCAAAGCTTTTTTCACAAAATGACGCAGCTCTCTCGCTGTAATAGAAGCATTTGCATGTTTAGCTGTATAATAGGCTGCTAGGTTATCCATACCTGCAACCACAACGCATTCCAGAATGCCGGGATGCTCACTAAGCCTGCTTTCAATATCACCAAGTTCAATACGGAATCCGCGGATTTTCACCTGATTATCGATGCGGCCTATATATTCAATTCGTCCTCCCGGAAGCCAGCGGGCCATGTCTCCCGTTCTATAAAGCTTAGACCCCGGCTCAAAAGGATTGTCAATGAATCTCGAATCCGTTAATTCTTCCTTTTTGTAGTAGCCCTTCGCCACACCGTCTCCTGCAATGCACAGCTCACCCGGGACACCAACCGGAACTGGCGCGAGCTGAGAATCCGTAATATAAATTTGTGTATTGGCGATCGGCCTTCCTATCGTGGCATGAGAGCATTCATCGTGAATGCGCTGAACCGCCGACCAGATTGTTGTTTCGGTTGGCCCGAACATATTCCAGGCTTCGCTGCCCGTATCTAAGAAATATCGTTTTAATGTCTCAGGCAATGCTTCGCCTCCGCATAAAATTTTCACGCTCTCTTCATTTTCCCAGCCTGAATAAAAGAGCATCTTCCACGTAGCGGGGGTTGCCTGCATCACTGTCGGTTTGATCATTCGGATGTCCCGTTTCAGTTTTTCAACGTCTTTTGTATGCTCCGTTTGACAAATATAGCAGTGTGCACCTTTTATTAAAGGCAAAAATAATTCCAGAGCGGCGATATCAAAACAGTAGGTTGTGACAGCAAGCATTTTATCCTCTGGCGTAAGACCTGGTGTTTCCCCCATCGAAACGAGAAAGTTTGTTAAAGCTTTATGCGGTATCATGACACCTTTTGGCTTTCCTGTACTGCCAGACGTATAAATGACATATGCCAAGTTTTCCGGTGTGACAGTTCGTGTAAGCACTGTTCGATCTGAGGCTGTTTGAGCAATCTCACCCCAATCTTGATCTAAAAGAACAGTTTCGATACCGTTCCAACTCAAAGTATTTACTAATTCTGCTGTCGTCAGTGTAATGAAAACTTCACTGTCCTTTAGCATGTATTCCAATCGTTCAGCCGGATAGGATGGGTCTAGCGGCACATATGCTCCCCCGGACTTAAGAATCGCTAATAATCCCACTAGCATCTCTAGCGATCGATCCACATAGATTCCCGCCAGACGGTCCGGACCCACTCCATGCGCCTGCAAATAAATGGCGAGCTGTGTGCTTCTTTCATCAAGCTCCCGATACGTCAATGTTCGGCCTTCATAGCTGACAGCTGCTCTATCAGGCGTCTTTTTCGCCTGCTGCTCAAACAACTCATGAAAACATGTATATGGATACGTTTTGTCAGTGGCGTTCCATGTTTTAAGAATCATCTGCTTCTCTGCCTCAGACAATAAAGCGTACTCTTTTAAGGGCTGAGAAGGATTCAACATCGCATGTTCTGTTACATAAACAAACTGGTCGAACATGGCCGATATCGAAGCCGCATCAAACAGAGCTGTGTTGTACTTGATGTTCAGATCCATTTTTTCTTCTGTTTCCCAAAGCTCAAAAACTAGTTCATATTCGCCCTCTTGATGAATACAATCAACGAAATCGACAGAAAAGAAGTCAGCATAGCGGCTCAACAAGCTTTGATAGCTTCCGGATTGAAGAAAATTCTGATAGAAAAAAGCAGTTTGAAATACCGGTGAACCTGCTTGACTCCGAGGAATATGCAGATCCCTCACCATTTTTGGAAAAGGATAAGGTGCATGATCAAGCCCATCCAATATCGTTAATTGCAATTTTGAAATAAAGCCAGAAAAAGTGTCTGCCGGGTTCAGCTCACTCCGAATCGGGAGCATATTGAGAAAATGTCCAATGGCATCATCAAATCTTTCCTCCGGTCTCACCATGGCCGGCATGCCGACGATCTGTTCCTTTTGCCCGGTATAACGGCCAAGCAGCATCATATAGCAGCTTAAGAATACCGTCGTAACATTTACAGAATGCTCTTTCGCAAACGTCCTGACCTGATTCATGAAGCCGCTGGACAGCTGCCGGGTGTATGTATCCTCTTCAAACTCAGAATCGCCTGAACTTGCGCTGACCTTAGGCAATTTAAGATTCGGCAACGTTCCCGATAGCTGTTTTTGCCAATACGTACGATGCTTCACACCGTCTTTGCCGGCAAGCATGTTTTTCTCCCATGCCGCAAAATCATGATAAATAGCAGGAGAAACAGCTGTATCCGGCTGCTGTCCTTGTAAAAGAAGCTGATAGGTATCAAACAGACTGCGCATCAATGTGACAGACGAAACTCCGTCAAAAATCAAATGGTGAATGACAACTAATAGAAAATGCTCTTGTTCAGATCTGGAAAAGCTCATGACACGCACTAACGGGCTGTTTTCCTTTACATACGGTTCCTTTACTTTCTTTCTAAGAAAAGCAGGAATATCAGACTCTTTCATACTTGAGATGTTTTCTGTCTTGATTTCAATTGAAAGCGCTGGCTCATTTTTCAGAAATGGCACTCCGTCTTTCTCTTGGATGACGTGCTTTAAGATTGGATGATGATTCAATACAGAGTCGAAAGCCTGCTGTAATGTTTTAAGGTGAAACCCTGATGAAAATCGAAAACAGAGCGGTACGTGATATGCACTTTTTTCGGGTGACATTTTTTGCAATGTCCATAATCCTTTTTGAACCTCAGAGAGGGGCTGAAAAATTGCCTGACTCCTTTCCGGTTCCGTTTTATATGTGTCAGTGCCCTTTTTGTCAGCAGACAAACTGCTGATGCCTTCATGTTCAGATAGATAGCTGGCTAAGCGTTCAATTGTAGGATATTGATGTATCTCTCTGGCTGTAAGTTTGATTTGATAATGTTTCTCGATCGATCGAATGAGCTTCATCATCTTGATAGAATTCACACCAAGACTTTGGATATTTGCATTTGGCTCCGCCCAATCGCGGGAAACGTGCAGTTCCTCAGTCAAACAGGTGAGAAGATGCTCCTGTATTTCTTCCCTTACTCTTTTCACATGGTCTGCTTGCTGTATCTCCTCATCCTGGACCGTATTTTTCATCTGGTTGGGTTTATGAAGCAAGTGGTCGAATTCTCCATTTTCAAATGAAGTTTTCAGCTGGGTGCGCTGAATTTTTCCGATAGCCGTTTTTGGTATCTCTTCTTTTTGTACAGGCAGCAAATATTCTGGAGTGACTCCGATCACCTGCGAGACATGGGATTGTATGTTTCTAAGAAGCTGAGACATCTGCTCATCATTTAATTTTGCGGAAGTAACAAAGAAGATAGCCAGCTGATCTGTTGAATTCTGGCCCAAACGGACAGCGCAGGCAGCAGTATAAGAAGTTTCAATTTCAGGTAACTCTTCAACTGCAGACTCAATCGCATGACTGTAATAATTAATGCCATTAATGATAATTGCATCTTTCGTACGGCCTGTTATCGTTAAGCGCCCATTTCGCAAAAAGCCGAGATCTCCGGTTTCAAACCAGCCGTCTTCTGTAAACACACTCTCATTCAAATCAGGCCGCTTGTAATAACCGCTAGTAACAGAAAGACCCGAAACTTGAAAACGGCCGATCTCGCCCTCTTCAACCAATTCATTATGGTCATTCACAATTCTCATAGAGAAGCCAGGGATTGGAGAGCCTATTTCAACAAAATGATCATCATCACTTGTTCCAGCCCGGGTAAACTCATGAGAAAAAATAACGCCCGATGAAGTTTCGGACATTCCCCATGCAGGTCGGATGGCGTCAGCAGGCAGTCCATGAGGTTCTAAAAGCTCAAGTATTCTGCGCCCTACCTTGGCTACCATTGCTTCACCGCCATTTAGCATGTACCGCATTGAAGATAGATCCCATTTCCTATTTTTTATTTCTTCTGCAAAATCAGTGACAAGACCAAACGCAAAATTCGGCGCCCACGTAACAGAAGCTCGGTAATGATCAATCCAATCCAGCCATTTCAACGGCTCCATTAAGATCGTTTCGCTTGAGACGTTAATTTCCTGACAGCCAAGATAAACATCTCGCAAATGCAGCATTCCGATGCCTCCGACATGGTCAAACGGCATCCAGTTAAACGTAATATCCTCTCTGGTGAAGCCTTGCATTTGAATAATCCCTTTCACCATGCTCATAATGTTACGATGATTAAGCATCACTGCTTTAGGTGTTCCCGTACTGCCTGAAGTCAGCAATAAAAGCGCTAAGTCTTCGGGACTGGCTTGATGCCAATCTGTGTCCGCTTCAGCGCTGAGCAGATCCTCCACAGCAATCGCCCTGAACCCTTCAAGCCCTTGTTCTTTTGCCCAATCGAGCATTTCCTGGTACATCCCCCGGTCTGTAATGACCGCCGGCTTGTTGAGAAGCGTCCATGCGTCTTTCAGCTTTTGAGTGCCGCTGCTCGATTCAGCATACGTTGGCGGAACGGCTAACGGAGCCGGAACAATCCCTGTTAACACACACCCCCAGAACGCAGGGAGAAGCTGTGAATTGTCACCAAGCTGCAAAATCACGTTTTGTTTTGCTTTCAAACCTGATTGGCGAAGTCCCTTCACAATGCGCAATCCATCATCCCATAAACGTCTATAGGATTGGTAAACTTCAGTTCCATCCGGCTGCAAATAAATGATTCCCTTTGTATCTCCAAGCTCCGCAGCCGTTCTGTATAAAACTTCAGGTATTGTTGACGGCTGCTCTTCAGATATATGTAAAGGCTCACCATGACTGACAGAAGGATTAGCTAATAGGCGGATATTATCATTATTTCTCATCGCGCTGCCTCCATTTCACCTGCGAAATTTTTATAGATTTTCAGTTAATTCCCGTATAAACCTTTGATCCTTGTTTTGACTTCTTCATGATGAAATGTTTTCTCATGCATCATCAATTCCTGTTCAATGACGCGCGGCAGCTGATCACGAAGCGGAGCAACCAGATGATCTTTCAGGGTAACCAATGAGTTTCTCGGTTTTTCCGCCAGTTCTTGCGCCAGCTCCACTGCATAATCTAACACTTCTGCACGGGGCAGCACTTTAAAGGGAACCCCTCTTTTTTCAAGCTCAGCTCCGCGGTAGCTTCCCGCATTCAATAATATTTCCTGGGCCAGGCTGAATCCCAGTTTTTTAGGAACGATAAAGGTAGCGCCCATTCCAGGCGTAAATCCGTATTTCATAAAATTAGCCGTATACACGCTTTCTCTGCTCAGAATGACAAAATCAGCAAAGAGCCCCATGACAAAACCGCCTCCAATTCCATGGCCCTGCATTGCCGCAATAACTGGAATTTCGCAATCCAGCGCCAGAGAATAAAGATTGTCATCAGTGAACTTGGTCAACCCCTGCTGAATTCGAAGCAGTCCTTCTTGCGTTCCTCCTGAAGCAAAATAATTATCATATCCTGTCAAAATGACCGCTTTATATTTGGGGTGCTGCCGTATGTATTCAAACGCTTGAATTAAACCGTCTGTAAGTTCTTGTGAAAACGCGTTTTTATGAGCACGATCATGCATCTTTACCTGAATAATGGCGTGTTCAATTTCAATAAGCTCCACAACGGAATGCGTCATGATGTCCTCCTAACGGTTCTGATTGTCATTTTTAAACGGTTACTGATCCTCCCATGGGAATTGTCCTGTTTCAACATACCTGATGATTCTCATTTGGTTTTGGGGATCAGAAAACATGTCTTGATTTGCAGTTAAAGCGGTGGCTTTCGAACGGCTGACTTGATGAACGAGTGAGCTCATAAACTGTTTATAATGTGCGATTCCTTTTTTATTCAGCCTCCGCAAACGCAATAAATGCTTTCTCAGCAGCACGTTACTTTGAGCATCAAAAGCATCTATTAACCCCCATTCACTGGCTTCCTGAACGGAAATCGGCTTTGTTATAAGTGTCATGTAATGCGCTTTCTGCCAGCCGATACGGCGGATCAAAAACGGTAAAACACACGCAGGGTACAGGCCAAATAGCAGCTCAGAGAGACTGAATGACGCTGTCTGATCAGCAATGGCAATATCAGTGGCAGAAACGAATCCAAGACCGCCTGCATTCACTTTTCCCCTGACATGAGATATCGTGACGTAAGGACCGGTCTGTAATTTCAGCCACAAATCATAGAGAAGCTCTTGAGAACTTGCCTGTTTTCTGCCCTTTTTCATTTCCTGATAGATATCTTGAAAATCCGCTCCGAAACAAAACACCTCGGGAAGCCCCTCTAAAACGACAACTGTAACTGATGATGTTTCACATTGGTTTAACACTTGCAGGCATTCTTCTATCAGCGTGTCATTAATCGTATTATTCGCTTCAGGGCGGTGAAAGGTAATATAGCAAACCGACGCTTGAAAGCGGACCTTTATCGTTTGATAGGTCACGTGATCCACCTGTACTTCCGATGAAACTCAGAAATTTCTTCTAAAAACAAGCGCGGCTTCTCTTGAGTAGACTTCATGATGCCCGGTATCATCTCAAAGTCTAGCTTTACATTACGCGTCCCAAACCGCACCATCCCGCTCCCCTTAAACAGCAGCTCATACTCTTCCATAGAGAGCTGATATCGGCGATCCAAATGCTTCTCAATGTCAAATGTTCGCTGACGCTTCTGGCCTTCCGGAGTTGTAATTCCGCTGTAAAACTCGGAACAGCAGCCGGATCCGTAGGAAAAACAGCCAATTCGTTTAGGCGAATCAAATCTCCCTTGGTCGATCGTGCTGGCCAATGCCAGAAACAAGGCTGCCCCCATAATATTTCCAACCCGTTGACAGTAATTTAAACCTGGTTTTACCCGATTTAAAAAATCCGTCTCAATCCCAGCTGTTTTCATCTTCGCCACCTTACGCATCATTGTCCGGTGCGCACCTTTCACCATCCCGCCAAAGGGCGTATGGTAAGCAAGATATTGAAACGTGTCCTGATAATTGGCTCCCGGTACACGTTTTTGATATTCCAGAAAGGTCTGTTCGCAGCAATCCAGATATGACATTAAAGAGAGATCAGAATCACCCGCTTCACTGTCGGGAATGGGGCGGCACGTGTCCATGACTTCATAGCCGTAATACCCATTTGCTCCGGGATCTATTTGAAACACCTCGGGATTTTCGCCAACTAAAACGGCCACCGCTCCCGCCCCGGCGCTTGGTTCCGCATAAGACCAATCTTCGCTTAATGCGTCTCCACCCTCTGCGATTAAAAAACGTGAAATATCACTGGCGATAACCAGTGCTTTGGCCCCCGGGGAAGTCTGGGATAATATAAAATTCACCGCCATCTGAAATCCAGCCGTTCCTGAATAACATGCCTGTTTAATCTCAAACAAACGGCAGTTGCGGTTGAGGCCTAAATGCTCGTGGATATATGTACTTAACGATTTTCCAAAGTCAATCCCGGATTCAGAGCAAGTGATTAATAATTCAATCCGGTCCTTCTCTGCTTCAGATAAAGCATCAATTATCGGCTTAGCTGCATTGACTCCGAAGGTCACGGGATCTTCATAAGGCAGTGCTACCGCTTTTTCTTTCATTAATAAGTTTTCAAATCTGGCAGTGTCTAAGCGTCTGTATTTGGCCAGCTCCATGACATCAAGGTATGCCGTTCCGCCAAAGACATTCATCGCTTCTATTCCGGCTGAAACCATTTATGATTCGCCTCCACATTTCTCAATGTTTTGTATACAAACCGCAGTGTTCATTCCACCAAACCCCATGCTTAAGCTCAGCGCATTTTTGATGCGGTATGAAATCGATTTCTCATTTACCCAATGAAAGGAATCATCGATTGGATGATCCAAATTCCGGCTCGGATGCAGGGCAGATTTTTTCATTTGCAGCAAAACAGAAATAATCTCTACGATGCCCGCCGCACTAAGCCCGTGTCCGGTTATCGATTTTGTTGCATTGATATAAGCATGGGAAAGCCCGCATGCACGGAGCGCCTTTAATTCTGTTTCATCTCCAATAAAAGAACCTGTACCATGAGGATTAATATAATCAATATCTTCTGGTGAAAGGCCGGCACGCCCCAGCGCCTTCTGGATGACATGAATCTCTCCTTCTAATGAAGGATCAGGGTTCCGGTTTCCGTCCAGTTTAATTGACCAGCCAGGCAATGCTGCATAAGGTTTAACACCTCTTTGTAAAGCCGTCTCCCTTCGTTCTATTACCAATGCACCGCACGATTCTCCATAAATAAACCCGTCTCTGTTTTGATCGAAGGGCCGGCACGCTTTTTCAGGTTCATCAGCATATTTGTCCGTTCCCATAGCGCCTAAAGCCCTTAGCGCCTCACATTCCATATAAGAAAGATCCATTAAAGCACCAAGTGCTATGCAAGTATCAACTTCGCCTGACAGGACTTGCTGAATCGCATGAATGACTGCTAACTGGCCGCTGGCCGAGGCTCCTCCTACCGTATATGCCAATCCTGTGATGCCAAACTGATCTGTACATATCCCGCAAAGATCGCTATCCATGAAAGACAGGCCATACGCCGGCGAAATAAAACCAGAGCGGTCTTGATAGCTTTCATAAACCTCTAAGGTTTCTCTCTGCTGGAAATTTGATCCGCCGACTACCAGTCCGATACGAGAGGAATCTGTATCGTCCAATTCAGCCTCCTCCCAAGCCTCCGTGAGAGTTACCAATGCAGCGCGGCTGGAAAATGAAGCTTTCCGCAATATTTTTTTAGAAAGCCGGTCGGGATAAGACAATGATGCGATTTCAGCTCCGATAAACCGGCTGTCTTTTTGTCTGCCTGAACGCTTCATGACATCAAAGGCATGTCTGCCGGACAGCAGCGAGGAAGCAAAATCCTCCTTCCCTTGACCGATGGAGGCCGTGACGCCTACACCGGTCACTACAACCTCAGGCAGATTGCACTTTGTCATAAAGCACCTCAGCTAATTCACCGATGTTTTTCACTCCGGATAGCTCAATGCGAGGAATTTTTAACGATAAATCTTCTAGCACCATTGTGATAATTTCAGCTCTGTCTACAGAGTCAGCCCCTAGCTCAACTAACTGATCTTCAGGCTCAAATCTGTGTCCGTCTAATTCAGGAAGCACCTCGCAAATATTGGTGATTAACACTTCAAAGATTCTCTGTTTATCCATAACACGATCTCTCCTTCAATGGATGATTTTTATATAGGTATATTTTCATAATATTCAAACTTTTATCCTTATGTTGTCTGTTTCATGCGACGGCTGATACATCGATTGTATCCGTTCATGAAGCAATACTGCCGTTTCTGTCATTAATTTTTTCGCGATTTCATCGACATGACGGTTTCGCCAATTTTCTAATTGCGATCCTTTGACCCATTGATTAAAGGCTCCCAGCGCGGGACCGCAGTGAATTTGATAATCAACCTTCGAATGTTCGCTTCCGCTGATTGCCAACTTTGAGCTGTATCTGAAGTACCATCGGAAAATCAAAGCCATTTTATGCTTCGGGTTTTGTTCAGCCTTCTCAATGTCTGCGACGGGATAATGTAAGGTAATTTCCTTATATATGTCTTCTATACTGCGTTTAAAGTATTTCTCCTCAAGCTGGGCCAGCATCTTTGCATCCAGCTCACGTATAGACCCATACCGCTGGTACAGTTCATATAACTTGTTTGCACGTGCGGGAAAGAACACGCCTTTTTTTAGCACTTGCACTTTACTGCCCGATTCAAACATATCGCCAGCAGGCGCATAGGCTGTATCTTGTACATTCATCTGCTGAAGCAAATCCTTTACTTTATCACTTGTTGCCGCCTCAACCGTACATTGATTAATTGAACCTGTTAGAATAAAATCTGCCCCAAGCATAAAAGCCGCCATCGCTGCCTCAGGTGTTCCAATCCCTCCAGCTGCACCAACTCTTATTTTTTTCCGATATTGATATTTTTTCATCATGTCATCTCTTAAAGATGTCATCGCCGGCATCAGGCTGTATGCCACACCGCCATCTGTGTGTCCGCCTGAATCAGCTTCCACACAAATATCGTCAGCCATCGGAATGCACCGCAGCAACTCAGCTTCATTCATGGTGATTTTATTTTCTCCTAAAAGCTTTTGCAGCATATTCTCAGGCGCAGGGCTCAGAAATGACTCTGCAACTTCCGGACGTGATATTTTTGCTATGAGACGATTTGAGCATATAACCTCACCATTTTCAGTTCGTTTCACTCCTTTTGCGCGGTACCTTACTAATGCAGGAGTGACACTTAAAAATGCTGAAGCTTCCACAACGCTCACTTGATTCCTCAATAAAAGATCGATCATTTTTTCCTCTGATTCAGTATGTTTCATATTGTGTACCAGATTGATGCCGTAGGCTTGTCCTTTCCCTAATTCACCTTGTATAGCACGGATCGCATCTTCAACCTCATTCAGGCTCAGACCGCCTGTGCCAAAGAACCCCATCATTCCCGCTCTTGAGAGCTTTACTACCATTTCTTTCGAAGCAATTCCGCGGTACATTCCTCCTGCAAGATAAGCGTATGTAAGATGATAATCCTGTTTAAATTCAGCACTTCCTAAAGATTCTGCCGTAATTCCGGCTTGAACATTGGGTTTTTCCTTTAGATGCACGTTGATCGCGAGATTCTTTTTCGGTATATATGTCAATGGTTCAGCTTCATTTTTAATCCGATGAATGAGACCGGTTAATACAGTACCAGGCCCAATCTCTTCAAACTCCATTTCTCCTCTTCCCATCAGGAAACGAATGCTGTCCGTCCATTTCACTGTGTTGTCCATTTGTTCAGATAATGTATCTTTTAACCGTTCCTGATGGTATGGCTCTGCATAGACATTGGAGATAACCGGGATCGTCAAAGGTGCAAACTGGAATGAGTCAATATATTGCTTAAAGACCTGTTTTGCTTGATTCATATATCTGGAATGAAAAGCTCCGCTCACATTTAATGGATGAAACAGCTTTACATCCTTGGTGTTTTCAAAAACAGCCCGAGCTTTTTCAATCTCTTTTTTCGGGCCGGAAATTACAATTTGCCGAGGCGTATTTTCATTTGCCACATCAATGTCATGAAGGCAGTTCTCTTCTAAAACGGCTGTAACTTGTTCCTTATTCAGGCCGATCACAGCTGCCATTCCGCCTCCTGTAATTCGTCCCATTAATTCTCCTCTTTTTTTGACAAGTCTTAATCCGGTTTCAAAATCAAATGCACCGGCAGCCAACAACGCATTGTATTCTCCTAAACTGTGTCCTGCCGCAAAATCAGGTTTTCTGCCGGTTTCCTCCACTCGCTTCAAATAACTGAGTGCATTTACAACGTATAAAGCAGGCTGCGTGTATTCAGTATGGTTTACATCTAAATAGGATTTCTCTGTACATAGCTTCTCTATTGAATAGCCCAATATTTGATCTGCTTGATCAGTCAAATGCTGATATTGTTCAAATAACCCTTGTCCCATTCCCTTTTGCTGGGAGCCTTGCCCTGGAAAGACATATGTAATCATCTTGTAAACTTCCTTTCTGGTGTACGGAAACCCTCAACCGTATTCAGATTTTTCAGCTCCTGATGAAATGGTGTTATGATTGAGCAGCAGCGGCCAGCTGAATCACCCGGAATCAGCTGTTTCACAAATGCAGCTAAGGTGCCGGATGGCCCTAAATCGATAAACTTGCATGTATGCTTGCTTTCCAAATATCGAATCGCTTCACGAAACATCATTGGTTTTCTGACCGCATTCCAAAAGAAATGATTGTCGATTACGTGAAGGCAGCTTCCCGTTAAGCTCGATACAATCGGTATGAACGGTTTTTTAAAAGATTTTGATCTTAAAAATTCTTCATAGGCACTCTCTGCCGGATCGATAAGCGAAGAATGAAAAGCATAGGATACAGGAAGCAGCTGGCAAAGAATCTGTTTCTCTTTTAAAGCCTCCATAATCTGCTTTATATGATTTTCTTCACCAGAAATGACGAAGTGCGAATCATAATTGATAGAAATAAGTTCACTATTTCTAAACAGTTGCGGATAATCTTTCAGCAATTGCGGTTTGTCAAGAATGGCCAGCATTTTACCTTTATCGCAGGAATTTTGGATGACAATAGCCTGTTCAAGTATGCAATCCAGTATATCCTCTGCGTCTGACAAACCAGAAATTGCCGCTGATGCGAATTCTCCCAGGCTTGATCCCAATACGTAATCAGGATAAATTCCCCTGTCTTCCAAAACTTTATATAAGGAATACTCAACCATAAAAATAGCTGGATGGGAAAAAAGAATACGATCAAACGGATCTGACACCCGTTTATCTGGATGGTAGATTTCTTCAACAATAGATGTGCCGATTCGCCGTGCTGCAATGGCATCCATTTCAAGCATCGATTGGCGAAACACGGCATTTTCCTTAAATAGTTCTTTCCCCATGTGATAGTATTGGGAACCTTGTCCGGAAAACATAAAAACAAGCGGTTCATTCATGTGTATAACCTTCTTTTTTTATATTTATGACGGCTATTTTGATTTTTCAGTTCTATATATGCTGTA
>NZ_CP026521.1:2132380-2135065 GCF_002953915.1 Bacillus sp. MBGLi79 | reverse complement strand
TGTGAAAAAAAATGAAGGTAATATAGCTGTTAATAGAGAAGGTATTACTAAAGTAGAAAGTGATGTAGAAAAAAATAGGATAATAGATTCAAAAAGATTATTTAAAATCAAAAATGCCTTTTTGATTTTTACGGGTGCGAAATTTCACAAAGTATTCCTTCTTATCAATTTGAAAGTAAATATTATGCTGATAAAGATCCTTTATTGAATGGCCGGGCGATTTGCCAAAAGAGTGACCAGGATACACCCGTACATGGGGTGAAACCTCCGATTTTATTCTTTGAATGCTATCAAACATCTCTCCCGCAGAACTGCCATCATCCTCACATATGCCGCACCCTTCTGTAAACACCGTATCTCCGGTAAAAATACTTTCAGAAAACAAATAACACATTCCGCCGGCTGTATGCCCCGGTGTGAGAAGGCATTGTGCACTTGTGTTCCCTATGCTGATCGTCTGATGATCCTCTAGGCTAATTAAATTTCTGCATCGGAATTGATAATAATCAATTTCTTTTTTCGACATATAAACTTGAGCGTTAAACATCTTCGTCAGCGGGTCTACTAGGTTTACATGATCATAATGAGAATGTGTCAATGCGACTGCCTTTAATTCAGCTTTTAGTTCAGAAAGTGCAGTTGTTATTTTACTCAATTCCCATGAGGGGTCAACAACAATTGCAGATCTGCTTACAATATCTTCAATGATATAGCAATAATTCGTCCAGCCCTGATACCTTGTTTTAATTGGATGCACCTTATAAGTAAGATTCATTTATACCATCCCTATCATGTAAAGTTCTTAAATGATGGACCGTTGTTCACCCTCCATCTTTCATTCCACTTTATCAAACAGTATGATTGTTTTCCATTTTTTTCAGAGATCCTTGTTCTTTGCATATAAAAAAAGCGATTCTTTTGGAAGCATGTCCAACAAGAATCGCTTTTCGCACTAGTTCCTTAGAGATGTCGTTTTTGTGTCTCGCGTGTATCTTCCACGCAAATGGACTCTACATGCTGCATAATGACCCGCTTGATTCTGTCTTTATTCACTCGCACAGGGTCAAGCATCGCATGTAAAGCCAAGCCGTCAACAAGCGCGTAAAGCCTCTCAGCCTCAATGTTTTTATCAGCATTCTGCTTTAGTAAACCGGATTCATCTAAATAGGCAATCAAATTCCGCATGCCGCTGAAAATCCCGTCGTGATTCGCATCAAACATATCCTTTTTATGTCTGGCATAAGCAGTAAAAGCAAACCAAACCTCCATCTCTCTTATCGTTTCTTCATTCGTTGGGACAATTTCAAGCAAAATGTGCAACACTTTTTCCTTAGGGAGCAAATCCTTCATGGCAATGTCCTTAATTCGAGCCGTCACCTTTTCTTGAACAAGTTTCATTGCAAACGCAAGCAGTTCATCCTGTGTAGTGAAATAATGGCGCAGCGCACCTAATGACAATCCTGCTTCCTTTGCAATGTTCCTGGCTGATGCTCCCTCCATTCCCCGTTCTAAAATGACGCGCCACGTCGCTTCTGCAATTTGTTTTCTTCTTTTCTCATGGTCAATTTGTTTTGGCATAGCTTTATTGTAACAAGAAAAAAATGAGAGGGCAATTTTTATAATACAGTTGTGTTACAAAAACAAAGGTGGTAACATATTATTTAAATAATACAACTGTATTGAAAAGAGGGGAATGGATTGAACGGTATCGCATGGATGATTGTTTTCTGTGAAATTGCGTTTTGGGTTGTCATTGTTTTGGGGCTTGCTGTACGCTACCTATTCAAACGACATACATTAGGACTGCTATTCCTTGCCTTAACTCCAGTTATCGATTTGATCTTATTAGCGGCAACTGGTGTGGACCTTTACCGCGGAGCCTCAGCGACCGCAGCACATGGAATTGCAGCTGTTTACATCGGTATATCGATCGCTTATGGGAAACAAATGATTCAATGGGCAGATGAGAAATTTCAATATTATGTGACAAAAAAAGGCGCAAAACCTCTGAAACGTTTTGGAATGGATCATGCCAAGCACGGTGCGAAAGGCTGGCTAAGACATGTGCTGGCCTACTTAATTGGTGCGGGACTATTGGCAGGGATGATTTATTTTATCAATGACTCTGCCCGAACCGAGGCATTGAGCGGCATTCTTAAACTGTGGACTGTCATTATAGGCATTGACTTTCTCATTACAGCCAGCTATTTTATTTGGCCAAAAAAAGAGAAAACTTCGGCGAATCTCAGAAATTAACATGGTGAAAAAGGCCCTTCCCCAGCGGAAAGGGCCTTTTTTGTTTTTGTTAAAATATGTTATACTACTTTCGTCAGAAACAGACTTATAGATATTTTGGGTTTATTTAAGGATAAAGGTTTGTATGAGTAAGCAGGTGAAGGGAGTGTCATCCTTGTGCCAAAAAGAACAGAACGAGCACTCTAAGGATTTTAACCTGAAATCAAAATTAATCGAAATTGTATCTGTCATTTTTATTGTGGCTATTGCACTTGCAGTCATCTTCGGCGGCTTTTTCTTCGGGATGAAAGGATTATTCTCCATACTTGGCATCACATACGCTTCCAATCAAACATTAGCTTTATTTATTTTAGCCTGCTTTGCTGTAGGCGTAATCATAGACCCACTCACAAAGATAATCTCTATCATTTTGGAAAAATCACTTACTTT
>NZ_CP026521.1:2128548-2132280 GCF_002953915.1 Bacillus sp. MBGLi79 | reverse complement strand
GTTCTGCAGTCTTCTGCATCCATCCCTTCGCCGTCGTCAAGCACTTTAATCGAGGCGAGACCCGCTTCTTCAACATCGATTTCAATCACTGAGCTGTTCGCATCGATTGCATTTTCGACAAGCTCTTTGACGACCGACGCAGGCCTTTCCACTACTTCACCCGCCGCGATTTTATTCGATAAATCGTCTGGCAGCTGAACAATTTTTGCCAAGTTGGGTCACCTCTTTATTACTTTAATTTTTTTTGCAGCCTGTACAGTTCATTCATGACTTGTATAGGCGTCATATCGAGCAGATCCATCGTTTTAAATTCGGCTAAAACAGCCTGCTCTTTTTTGGAGAGCTTCGTCTCTTTTTCTTTCGGCTTGTCCGTTTCAAAAAATGACAGCTGGGCCGGTTGATCTGCAACAGTTGCCGCGACTTCTTCCGCCGCCTCTTTTACCGTATTCGGAGCCGTTGATGGAACCGCTTCTTTGGCGCCGGATTCAAGCTCTTTCAGGATCGTTTTCGCCCTGCTGATCAAACCGTCGGGTAATTCGGCAAGCTGCGCAACATGGATACCGTAGCTTTTATCTGCTGCGCCTTCTTTTATCTGGTGAAGGAATACGACCTTTCCTTCGTATTCTTCCGCACGAACGTGAACATTCTTCAAGTCGGCAAGCTTTTCTTCAAGGGTTGTCAGCTCGTGATAGTGAGTGGAAAATAAAGTCTTCGCGCCGATGTGCTCGTGAACGTACTCGATGATTGCCTGCGCAAGCGCCATTCCGTCGTAAGTGGACGTACCCCGGCCGATTTCGTCAAATAGAATCAAGCTGTTTTTCGTCGCATGGACGATCGCGTTTTTGGCTTCAAGCATTTCCACCATAAACGTGCTCTGCCCGGATATAAGATCATCCGCAGCACCGATTCTTGTAAAGATCTGATCAAAGATCGGCAGCACCGCTTTTTTGGCAGGAACAAAACAGCCGATCTGCGCCAAAATGGAGATCAGCGCCATCTGTCTCATATACGTGCTTTTCCCTGACATATTCGGCCCGGTGATTAAAAGCATCTGTCTGCCTTTGCCCATTTCGCAGCTATTCGGAACGTAAGACTGGCTGTCCATCACCTTTTCTACGACCGGATGCCGTCCGTCGGTCACCTGAACGACGTCCTCGGAAAACTCCGGTTTAACATAGTGGCGGTTTTCGCTGATCGTCGCAAAACATTGGAGCACATCAAGCTCGCTCATCATTTTTGCCAGCTGCTGCAGGCGCGGAATATATTCCTTCACCTTGCTGCGAAGCTCAGAAAACAGCTCATACTCCAGCTCGCAAATATTGTTTTCTGCTTCGAGAATCAGCGCTTCTTTTTCTTTCAGCTCCGGCGTGATATAGCGTTCTGCATTGGTCAGCGTCTGCTTCCGTTCATAGCGGCCTTCTTCAAGCAGATGGATGTTGGCTTTCGTCACTTCAATATAATAGCCGAACACCTTGTTAAAGCCGACTTTTAAAGAGCGGATTCCCGTGTACTCGCGTTCCTGCTGCTCAAGCCTTGCGATCCAGTCCTTTCCGTTCTTGCTTGCGTCCCTGTATTCATCCAGCTTCTCGTGATAGCCGTCTTTGATCAAGTTCCCCTCTTTTAATGAAAGCGGCGGATTCTCGTATAGCGCATCTTCCAAAAGATTCAAAAGATCGCCGCACGGATCGATTTTCTCGGCGCGCGCTTTTGCTTTCGGATGGTCGAGGGAGCCGACAAGCTGTTTGATGGCCGGCACTTGTTTCAGCGATTCCTTTAGCTGGATCAAATCTCGGGCATTGACGTTGCCGTAAGCGACCCTTCCGGCGAGCCGCTCGAGATCGTATACTTCCTTCAGCCGTTCGCGCAAATCTTCCCGCTCAAACAAATGGGCGATCAGCGTTTCGACGATTTCCTGGCGCTCTTCGATCTGTCCCTTTCTGATCAGCGGTCTGTCGATCCATTGCTTTAACAGCCTTCCTCCCATTGCCGTTTTCGTTTCATCCAAAAGCCAAAGAAGCGAGCCTTTTTTGTTTTTCGAACGGATCGTTTCCGTCAGCTCGAGATTGCGTTTCGAATACAAATCGATTTTCATCGCTTCTTCGAGCTCGTAAGCCTGAACGTTTTGAAGGTGGTCAAGGCTTCTTTTCTGCGTCCGCTTCAAGTAGACGTAAAGCCTCATAAACGTATCGCCAAGCTCTTTGGACGCCAGTCCGTTCACAATGTCAGGCACTTCATCTGCTGGTTCATCCTCGAAAGAAATCGTGGCGCCGCAGCGCTCTTTCAGCAGCGCGACATCTTTCTCGTCAAAGTTGCGGCTGACGACGCTTTCCCTTGCTCCGACAGAGTAAATCTCGGAAACGACATCATCAAGCCTTTCGATAATCGTCACTAAGTTCTCGCCCGTCGTCAAATCAGAAAAAGCGAGCCCGTATGTATGCTGAAATTCACTGACAGAGGCGATAAAGTTGTTTTCATTTTCATGAATTCCTTTTCCGTCCATCACGGTGCCGGGTGTGATCAGCTGCACGACTTCCCTTTTGACGACTCCTTTGGCCGATTTAGGGTCCTCCACCTGCTCACAGATCGCGACTTTATAGCCTTTTTTAATGAGCTGTTCGATATATGAAGAGCATGAATGATAAGGAACCCCGCACATCGGGATTCTTTCGCTCGATCCACCGTCTCTGCTCGTCAGCGTGATTTCGAGTTCCTGAGACGCCTTTTTGGCATCTTCAAAAAACATTTCATAAAAGTCTCCAAGACGAAAAAATAAAAAGGCATCCTGATACTCTGCCTTAATCTTTAAATATTGCTGTATCATAGGCGTGTAGCCTGTCATATTTAATCCCTCACTATGTATAAACGTTTCTATTGATTCCAACACTCATTATACCATAAAGATTCATGCTGAAAAAAAAGAAACTAGGGCGGTGTTTCCCTAGCTTCCTTTTATTCTTCTGGATCTCCGACCAAAAACTCCGGATTGATATCCTCAAGTTCTTCATCAAGTTCTTCTTCCCACGCTTCTTCCTCATCGCTTTCCGTCCAATCAGAATTGACCTCAACGACGACCTTCGTCTCGCCGACAACCTCTGACAAAAATTCCCTTTCCGCCTGTACAACCACTTTGTTTCCGTTCGGAGAAATGGTCACTTCAAGGCAGTTCGGCTGCTGAAGCACCTTCGCAATCACTTCGTGTTCATCATCTAAGTAATTTTTGTCGCGATACCGGAGCTTAATAACATCAACATAGGAAACGCGTTCTGTCACAACTTCGGTTTTGGTGTTGTCCGCATATGAATACCAGACGTTGATATCATATGTCCCTTCAATTTCCACGGTTTTTCCGATTTTTTCGGCGTCATACTTATGATTGATAATCCAACCGCCTAAAATACTGGTTGGCTTTTGCGAAGGGGAGATTGTATGAGTGGACTGGGTGAATTTCCGGCCTTTCGCGACCACCGCTTTAGTAATAATTTCCCTGTATTCAGACATTCGGTCATGCCTCCTTGTTTTTCCTCGTATTATCCTATGCTGGGCATTCGTCTAATGTGCGTTCCTTGAGAAATCAAAATAACATCCCATATAATGAATCTGTTTAAGTGTATGCAGATAAAAGGATAAACTTGACTTAAATCAGAAAAGAAAAAGACAGACCGAAAACCGAATCTTTTCAATTAGCCGTCGCGGCGGGAAATTGCATTCAAAAAAACGACGCCTTTAAAAGGC
>NZ_CP026521.1:2125632-2128448 GCF_002953915.1 Bacillus sp. MBGLi79 | reverse complement strand
CCTTTAACAGGCGCCGCCAAATTATAGAGAACAGCTCGGGGATGAATTTTTTACTCTTGAACCGGTCTCGCCTTTCAGCAGGTCTCCACCGGTTGATGTGATGATCTCGTTTGTCACTTGGTTTGATATTGTATGCGCGACGAGCTGAAGAAGATCGTTGACTTCCATTTGGGAGTCTCTGAACTCTTGAATGATCGGGATCTCGTCAAGCTCTTCCTGAAGCGCGTCAATCTTTGCTTCCGTTTGTTTAAGCGCTTCGTGCTTTTCGTAATGTTTAAAGTTGACGGCTTGCTTTTGCAGGGCTTTGATTTGGTTGATAATGCCCGTTATTTTGGCATTCTCATTAATCTGTGCCTCCGCTTTTTTGAAAAAGTCGACTTCTTCGCTTTTGCAACAATCTCTTTTTTCGTATAAAGCGTCACTTTATTTCACCTCGATTGCTTCTCCTACCATTTCTCCGTCAAGCGACCAAGTTTTCGCCTGGTGGATTTTCACGTTGACAAGCTGGCCGATCGCTTCTTTTGGTCCTTTGAAGTTAACAAGCTTGTTTTTCCGTGTATAGCCGGCAAGGATATCAGGGTTGTTTTTACTTTCACCCTCTACTAACACTTCGACAACCTGCCCCTCATATTCCTTCATTTTCTTCGCGGAAATTTCGTTGACCACTTCATTTAATCGCTGAAGCCGTTCTTTTTTCACGCGCATCGGAACATTGTCTTTCATTTTTGCAGCTGGCGTTCCTTCGCGAGGCGAGTAAATGAACGTATAGGCGCTGTCAAATTCAACTTCTCTGTATAAGGAAAGCGTTTCTTCAAATTGCTCATCAGTTTCGTTCGGGAAGCCGACGATAATGTCTGTTGTTAAAGACGCGTTCGGCATCGCTTTTTTAATTTTGGCGACAAGCTCGAGATAGCGTTCCCGGTCGTATTTGCGCGCCATCAGTTTCAAGACATCCGAGCTTCCGGACTGAACAGGCAGGTGGATGTGGTCCAGAAGGTTCCCGCCTTTTGCGAGCACCTCGATCAGATGATCGTCAAAATCACGCGGATGGCTTGTCGTGAAGCGGATTCGCGGAATATTGATTTTGCGGAGCTCATCCATCAAGTGTCCGAGTCCGTATTCCATATCCTCGAAATCTTTGCCGTAAGCGTTGACGTTCTGTCCGAGAAGCGTGATTTCTTTATAGCCTTCAGCCGCAAGTCGTCTCACTTCCTGAATGATTTCTTCAGGACGTCTGCTTCGTTCTTTTCCTCTTGTGTACGGCACGATGCAGTACGTACAGAACTTGTCGCAGCCGTACATGATGTTGACCCAGCCTTTAATTTTGCCGGTGCGGACTTTCGGAAGGTTTTCAATGACATCGCCTTCTTTAGACCACACTTCGATGACCATTTCTTTTGACAGATAAGCTTCTGACAAAAGTTCCGGCAAGCGGTGGATATTGTGTGTACCGAAAATCAGATCGACGAACGGATGTTTCTTTAAAATCCGGTTGACGACTGATTCTTCCTGGGACATACATCCGCATACGCCAAGGATCAAATCCGGATTGTCTTTTTTCAAAGCTTTTAAATGGCCGATTTCACCGAATACTTTGTTTTCCGCATTTTCGCGAATGGCGCATGTGTTTAACAGAATCACATTGGCGTCTTCAGTCGAATCGGTCGGCTCATAGCCGAGGGTCATGAAAATACCGGCCATGACTTCTGTATCGTGTTCATTCATCTGGCAGCCGTATGTGCGGATGTAGAACTTCCGTCCTTCACCCATCCCTTTGTACTGCTCGGAAATTTTAAAATCGCTATGGTATTTAACCTCTTCTTTGCCGCGTTTTTTCGCATCTTTTAAGGAAGGCGGAACATAAACAGCTTCGAAGTACTTGCTGTAATCCTTCTCGGATTTTTTGTCCGATGGATTGACCTGTCCGCTTTCAATGCGCTGTTTCTCATTCATGTTTTTGATCTCCTTTCAAACAAAGCTCCACTCTTCAGTATAAAGGTTCTCGGTTGTCAGCACAACCCAGAACCTATCATTGTACACTAACTGAAAATGATTATCAATGGTTATTTGCTTTGTTTAAAAAGAAATCGATGAGTTTAAAGCAGACCCGCTTTTTTGGCGCCGGTTTCAATGATTTCAAGGGCTTTATCAAGTTCTTCTTTCGAATGCTGGGCGGTCATGATCGTTCTGATCCGCGCTTTGCCTTTCGGGACGGTCGGAAATACAATAGCCTGGGCAAATAAACCGAGCTCGAAAAGCGTGCTTGAAAAGCGGCATGCCTCGGCTTCATCACCTATTAAAATCGGCGTGATCGGCGTTTCGCTCTTAATCAGCGGAAGGCCGATTTTTTCAAGCTCTTTTTTGAAGTACGAGGTATTGTCCCAAAGCTTTTTAATTAATGAAGGTTCCTCCATCAGCACATTGACCGCTTCAATGCATGCCGCAGTGACGGCCGGCGGATGGGAAGTACTGAAGAGAAACGGTCTGCCTTTATGCTTTAAATAGTCGATCAGCACCTTGGAACCGGCCGCATAGCCTCCTAAAACACCGATCGCCTTGCTGAGCGTGCCGACTTGAATGTGAACCTTCCCGTCCAGCCCGAAATGGTGAACCGTTCCGCGCCCGTTCTCGCCGAGAACGCCGGACGCATGCGCGTCGTCGACCATGACAAATGCGTCATACTGTTCAGCGAGCCGGACGATTTCGGGAAGCGGCGCGATGTCTCCGTCCATCGAAAACACGCCGTCTGTAACGATAAGCCGCATTCTGTAATTCATTGATTTTTTTAAAATCTTTTCTAAATCTTCCATGTCCGC
>NZ_CP026521.1:2122582-2125608 GCF_002953915.1 Bacillus sp. MBGLi79 | reverse complement strand
TTTTTGCCCGCTTTGGTAAGTCTGATGCCGTCAATGATGGAAGCATGGTTTAATTCGTCTGAGATGACGATATCATCTTTGGTGAGAATGCTTGAAAGAATGCCTTGATTTGCGGTGAAACCGGACTGGAATACGAGCGCAGCTTCAGTATTTTTAAATGAAGCGAGCTTCTTTTCGAGCTCATCATGCATGGTGAATGTTCCGGCTATTGTCCGGACCGATCCCGTTCCAGCTCCGTACCGTTTTACCGCCTCTTCGGCCGCTTTTTGGAGGCGCGGATGTGACGTCAACCCGAGATAGTTATTGGATGAAAGCTGAATGATGTCTTTTCCCTGCATTTTGACCGTTGATCCTTGCAGCGATTCGATGATCGGCAGTTCCTGAAAAGTTCCGTTTTCTTTCATTGTATCAAGCTCGGAAGCTAAAAAATTAAATTCTTTCATATCCATCTCTCCCTTCACGGTATCAATACGACTTTTCCGCATTGCCCTTTTCTCATCAGTTCAAAGCCTTTTTCAAACTCTTCCATCGGGAAACGGTGGGTGATGACAGGCTTGATTTGAATCGTACCGGACTGGAGAAGACCGCTGACCTGCCTCCACGTTTCAAACATTTTGCGGCCGGTAATTCCCTGAACCGTCAATCCTTTAAAGACGATATCATTTGTCATGTCGATGCATACGGGATGCTCAGGCAGACTTAAGACATGCACCCGCCCTCCGTTCGCAGCCATTTTTAAACTTTGGCGGATGGCCGTCGGATGGCCTGACATTTCGCAAACCAAGTCCGCTCCTTCACCACCAGTTAAAGCGCTTACATTTTTGAGCGGATCTTCTTTTTCAACGGAGATGATATCGGTTGCCCCCATTTGCAATGCAAGGTCGAGCCTGTATTCGTTTTTATCGATGGCGATCACTTGTGACGCGCCTGACGCTTTTGCAACTGCCACGGCCATCAATCCGATCGGTCCGCAGCCGACGACAGCGACTTTCACTCCAGCTGTCATTCCCGTCAGAACCGTATGCACGGCGTTTCCGAGCGGTTCTTGAATAGAAGCGAGATCCTCAGGCATGCCGTCCGGATTTTTCCAAATGTTTGCGGCAGGCACTTTGACATATTCAGCAAAACAGCCGTCTGTATCGACACCGAGAATCAGCGTTTTTCTGCAGACATGCTCTTTTCCGGTTAAACACGGCAGGCACTTTCCGCAAATGATGTGCGTTTCTGCCGAAACATACTCCCCTTCTTGTACCGCAGTCACATTTTCCCCCACTAGTACAACCTCGCCGGAAAATTCGTGGCCAAACACATAAGGCGGTTTCACCCTGCTTTTCGCCCATTCATCCCAATTATAAATATGGACATCGGTTCCGCAAATTGATGCGGCTTTGACTTTGATCAGCACCTCGTGTTTGTCGATCTTCGGTATCGGGACGAGCTCGAAGCTGGCGCCCGGCTCCCCCGGCTTCTTGATAAGCGCTTTCATATTTCCGTCCAAGATGAACAGACCCCCTTTGCAAAATCGCTTTACAAAAGGATTGTAGCACGATAATTCATATTGGTAAACATCTGTGTCCTCTTGAGAAAAACAGATGAACACCCTCTGAAAAATGTATGATATTTTTTTAAAATGGGATGCGGCTGAAGAAATTTTGAAAGAGAAATCCGTCGACTTGACTTGGTGTATATGAGCGCTGCAGCGCTTCGATCAGATTCCCGTAATCTTTGTGGGCTTCCAGACCCGGAATGACCCGGTCGATGCCGTCAAAATCAGATCCGAATCCGATATGCCGCTCGCCTCCCAAAGAGCAGACATGGTCAATATGTGAGAGGATATCTTTGATCACAGGCGTTTTTCCGTTTCTCACGAATTCAGGGACAAATGTCAAGCCGATGACGCCGTTCTTTTCAATAAGCGCTTTGATTTGATCGTCTTTTAAATTTCTCGGATGAGGGCAAAGGCTGTGCGCATTCGAATGAGAGGCGATCGGATACGCTGCCGTTTCAACCGCACCCCAAAAGCTTTTCTCTGATAAATGGGAGAGATCGGTCCATGCCCGGTTTTTGTTCGCCTTGCGAATCAGCCTTTCCCCGTAAGAAGTCAAACCTGCGTTTCTTTCTTCTAAAGCGCCGTCTGCGAACGTATTGGCCCAGTTCCACGTCAGGCCGAAACTTCTGACGCCGAGCTGAAAAAAGATCTCACCCAGCCTTAAGTTTTTTGAGATCGGCTCACAGCCTTCCATCGTTAGAATGATGCCGGTTTCATCGCTTTTGAGCTTGTCGATATCGGCTTTATGTTTGATCAGTTTGATCCGCTTGTACTTTGCAATTTTTTCGTGAAACAGCCGGATCTGCACGAGCGCCATTTCAAGCCTTATTGTGTCGGGTACGGTTTCGGGCAGAAAAATCGCCAGACACTGCACTTTCGCCTTTCCGTTTAACAGAGCCTGAACCGGCGTTTGAAGCGACGGGTCACTGTACTCATTAAGCTTCGGATTTTTCCAGAGCTTCAGCAGCAAATCAGAATGGGCATCAAAAATTTTCACGTTCATCCTCTCCCGGCTGCATTTTTCAAAAACGGCTAAACCAAAAACAACCCGCTTACGTGAAAGTAAGCAGGTTGAAGCATTTGAAAAAGAGTGATTTTTCTATCAGCGAGGCTCTACGATTAGCTTAATCGCTGTTCGTTCTTCACCGTCAATTTGAATGTCCGTAAACGCCGGAATGCAAATCAGATCCACACCGCTCGGTGCTACAAATCCCCGTGCAATCGCTACCGCTTTAACAGCCTGATTTAATGCTCCGGCTCCGATTGCTTGAATTTCTGCAGCTCCTCGTTCCCTCAAGACTCCTGCGAGCGCACCTGCGACCGAGTTTGGATTTGATTTTGCTGAAACCTTTAATATTTCCATTCCTGCTCCCCCTTAAGTTTACAATGGATAAGTGAGTGTTCATTAGAACAATCATTATTAGATGTTGCTATTTTCAAAGCCATCCCCTTTTAATTGCTTTTCAAAAATAGCAGG
>NZ_CP026521.1:2118242-2122482 GCF_002953915.1 Bacillus sp. MBGLi79 | reverse complement strand
ATCTGTGCAATTAAGATGACTTTTCCTCCTTTTTATTTTGAATCGTTATGTTTTGTGTCATCACAGTCTTAGGATCGAGCTTGTAAGAAAGAACTTCTCCGTTGATTTTAATTTCAACGCCCGGCGCATATCCGATCCGCAAATCAATTTGCGATTGATCGGTAATATTCTTTTGAAAGGTTTCTCCTTTTTTCATCATTCCTTCTTTAAGGGAGCTTCCTTTCTCGTCGCGCACCCTGACCCATGAGTTTGCGTTTGCCTTTACTTCAAGCTCCAGCTTGTCGGATCCTGATACTTCATAAGTTGTGGAAGAGCCTTCGCTTGCGGTCGCTTTCATGGTCAGCTTGTCGTTCTCATCAAACTGCTGATCCTTTTTTTCTTTGTCGCCTTCAGCGCTGTCTTTCTGCGCATCCGTGTTCTGTTGATTTCCCTTTGTCAGCGGGGAATCTTTTGAGACGTCATACTTGCTTTGCGATTCCTCTGTCTTAGGCTCTTCAGCCTGCTGGTTGCCTCCGCCGTTTACAGCCTGAACGATGACGTAAATGATCGCGATCACAACGATAACGCCGGCTGCCACAAGCAGGGTAGGCAAAAGTTCAAGCGCTTTTGAGGCAGACTTGGGCAGCTCTCTCTGCGGCTTGATTGAAGAAAGCTTCTCAGAAACCTCATCATTGTAAGAATTAGGGATATCTTTTTTAAACTCTTCAAACAAGAGCTCCGAGTCGAGGCCGACAGCTTCGGCGTACTGCTTGATAAAAGCCCGCACATAAAATTTTCCCGGAATGATATCATAGTTTCCTTCTTCAAGGGCCGTTAAATACCTTTTTTGGATCTTTGTGGCCGCCTGAAGATCGTCCAATGACATCCCTTTTTCCTCTCTGGCTTCTTTCAGCCGATTTCCTAGTTCAGTCACAACAAACACCTTCCATTTTAAAAATCAAAGCCGGAAAAACCTGAATGGTCAAACATCTGCGGTTCTTCAGCATGTTCATATGTAATCACCTCATCGGGGCTGTTACGCAATTCGATGATGTAATCAAAATCGTCCATCGTATATTCCGTATTTTGCACGAAAATGTCCGGATGCTCGACAACTTTGGTCGCCGGCAGCCGCATGATCTCACTGACGAGCTGCAAATGGCGTTCAGATCCTCTTCTCGTCGACACAATGCCGTCCAAAATGAAAACATTCTCCGGACTGTACTCATCGGCAATCAGCTGGCTTCTGATCGTTTGCTTCAGCAGTGTCGAAGAAACAAAAAGCCACCTTTTGCTTGCACAGACACTTGAAGCGACAATTGATTCCGTCTTGCCGACGCGGGGCATTCCCCTGATCCCGATCAGCTTGTGCCCGTCTTTTTTAAACAGCTCAGCCATAAAATCGACAAGCAAGCCAAGCTCGTCGCGTTCAAACCGGAACGTTTTTTTATCGTCTGCATCCCGCTGGATATAGCGGCCGTGCCTTACAGCGAGACGGTCGCGAAGCTTCGGCTCGCGGAGCTTCGTCACTTTAATCGTATCCATCGTGTTCAGAATCGATTCCAGTCGCTTAATCTGATCTATATGACGGCATTTTAACAAGAGGCCTCTTCTTTGAGTATCGACGCCGTTAATGGTCACAATATTAATTGAAAGCATCCCCAATAAAGAGGATATATCTCCCAGAAGTCCGGGACGGTTGACTTGTATTTCATATTCTAAGTACCATTCGAGCTTTGCCAAATGATAACCTCCCTACCCATCATCGTGGCAAAAATTTACCTTCCTTTATCATAAAGCATTTTGTCTCAATTAGAAAGCAGAATGTTGTGATTAAATAAGAAAAACGTCCGTTTCCCATAATCGGGAAAAACCTGCTGTAACGGCGTCTGGATGATGTTTACCCTATCGGGGCGGAAAGAAAACACAAAAGCGGTGCCGCTGACAAAGCCGCGCCTATAAAAAAGAGAGAGTGAACACACTCTCTCCTTAATGCGAGCCGTTGTTTTCAACAAGCTTAACCATCACATTCGCAATGGCGCGCTGCTCTTCTTCGGAAGCCACGCTCCAAAGGTCCGCGAGCACTCGTTCTTGATGGTTTTTTGAATCAACCTCACCGGCCAAATAATCGCCGATCTCATATGCGAGATCTGAGATGGTTTCGTTTGACATTCCTCTTTCTTGGGCATAGTTCAAACGGTCGCCCAAAAAGTTTTTCCACTGATCCCAATTATCCAGTACGGACATATCAGGCCCCTCCATTCTCTTGAAGTTACAGCCTTATTATTCTCTGGGGGACCGCAAACTATACATGTTTTTAACAATGCCAGCCGCCATTAACTGACAAAATTTGACCCGTGATATAAGATGCCTTAGCCGAGAGCAGAAACAGCACGGCGTCCGCAACCTCTTCGGCTTCGGCAAGCCTTCCCATCGGAATCTCATCGGCGATCATCTCTTCTTCCTCTTTTGAAAACGAGCCCATCATCCTTGTTTTCACAGCGCCCGGAGAAACGGCGTTGACTCTGATGCGGCTTGGCGCAAGCTCTTTTGCGAGGGCTTTGACAAACACATTTTGCGCGCCTTTTGTCATGCTGTATAAAACTTCGCACGACGCCCCTGTTTCACCCCAAATGGAGCTGACGGCTACAATTGCACCGGATTTTTTCCTGATCATCGCCGGCAGCAGATTCCTCGTCAACAGAAACGGGCTTGAGACATGGAGCTGCACCATGTCCTGCACAGCCTCATCAGTCATGTCTGTCACAAGCCCGCGAAAGCTTTGACCGCTGTTTAAGACGATGCCGTCAAGCGCCCGCCCGCCGATGGAAGCGGAAACGGCTTTTGCGCCGCCGGGGTCGGATAGGTCGCCGTGAATGATTTCGGCGTGAATGCCGTATGTATGTGACAGCCTTTCTGCAAGTGCTGCGGCTGCCTGCTCATTTGTATGGTAATGGAGGAGAAGATCATACCCGTTTTGCGCCAGCTTTTCGCTGATGCTTTGCCCGATTCCGCCGCTTGCACCGGTGATAAGAGCGAGTTTTGTCATACTATGTTTCCACCTTTCCGTTCAAAAGAAGAAAGGTTCAGCGTGCATCGGAAAATCTCCTGACACGCTGAACTTTCAGACCTTGCTTTATGATTTTGGAACGACTTTGCAGACGGTGATTCTGTCTTCTTCGATTTCTTCCTGAATGACGCGGTGAACGTCCTCAAGCGTAATCGATTCGAGTACAGTGACGATATCAAACAGACTCGTCTCCAGAAAAGCGTACCGTGTAAACTGGTTGGCGATATACTCAGGCGAATTCATCGATTTTAAGAAATTGCCGATTTTTTTCTTTCTAGCCAGCTCCAGCTTTTCGGCTGTGATCGTTTCTATCGCCTTGAACAGCACTTGTTTCAGCTCCTCGGCAAGCTTGTCGGGCTCAGGCGTATCGCCGCCGACAGAGACGAAACCAAATCCGTGTTCTTCAGTATAGTCATAGCTGAATGTCTCATCGATATATCCTTTTTCATAAATTCTTTCATAATCGCTGGAGCTTTTGCCGAACAGGCACTCGAGAATGAGGTTGATGGTCAGCTCATGCTTCAGCAGGGCTTCTCCCGTATTCATCGGATGAGCGCTTTTTAAACCGACGAGGCATTTTGAGCTTTGAACATTCATTTTAATTTCCTGTTCTTTTTTGAATACGGCTCCAGGCTCTTTAACTTCTTTGCGAACGATTTCAGGCTGGTCTGTATACGGCTTTTTCTGCTGGTTTTCGCGGACCTGGCGGATGATCGCTTCGGGATCGACCGGACCAACGACAAACAGCAGCATATTGCTCGGGTGATAGAACGTCTCATAGCATTCGTACAAAAGGTCTTTTGTAATATGCGAGATGCTTTCGATCGTGCCTGCGATATCAATCCGGACAGGATGCTCCTGGTACATGTTTTCGATCAAGCCGAAAAACAGACGCCAGTCTGGGTTGTCGTCATACATGTTGATTTCCTGTCCGATGATGCCTTTTTCCTTCTCAACCGTTTTTTCCGTAAAGTAAGGGTCCTGCACAAAATCGACGAGCGTTTCCAAGTTTTCTTCCACGTTGGACGTGCTCGAAAACAGGTAGGCCGTTCTGGTAAAGGAGGTAAACGCATTTGCCGAAGCTCCCTGCCTGCTGAATTGCTGAAAAACATCGCCGTCTTCTTTTTCGAAGAGCTTATGCTCCAAAAAGTGTGCGATTCCGTCAGGCACACGGACCATTTCTTCTTTTCC
>NZ_CP026521.1:2116359-2118142 GCF_002953915.1 Bacillus sp. MBGLi79 | reverse complement strand
ACGCCGCCGATGTTTACCTCATGCCCGTGTGTGAGAAAAATCGCCTGTACGCGTTCAGATCGTTCAATTAAATATGAAATGTCAGGAATGACCACATCGATACCCAGCATTTCATTTTCTGGATGCATGAGACCGGCGTCAACCACGAATATGTCAGAATCGATTTCAATGACATAAAGGTTTTTTCCGATCTCTCCGACGCCTCCTAAGGCGATGATTCTAATATTTTCTGTATTTTTTTTCAAATTGTAATCCTCCTAATCTAAGTACCCGTCCATCATCACTTGTCCCTATTATACCTGAATCTAAATTTAGAAAACAAGAACCATTATGTATATGACAAACGGTCATCCCCTCCAAAAGAGAATGACCGTTTTCGTCCGTATTGTTTTTTACAGGCCGTTCATCAGGCTGCTTAAACGGAGTCGTTCATCTTCATTTAGCGGAATCAAAGGGAGCCGGACGGACCCGACATCAAGACCCTTCAGCTGAAGAGCCGTCTTTAATGGAGACGGATTCGGTGCGGCAAAAAGCCCTTTCATCAGCGGAAGCAGCTTTTGGTGGATCAAAGCAGCCTGAGCCGTGTTCCCCTCTGTATAATGTTTGATCATTTCCTGCATTTCCGGTCCGATGATATGTGATGCAACGGAAACGATTCCTCTCGCTCCTACGGACAAGGCCGGCAGTGTCAGGCTGTCATCTCCTGAATAAACGGCAAAGTCCTCAGGGGTTTCAGCTACGATTTTTGTAATCGCATCTAAGTCGCCGCTCGCTTCTTTAATCGCAATGATATTCGGGATCTCCGCAAGGCGGATCGTCGTTTCCGGTGCGAGCGAAGCAGCCGTTCTTCCCGGTACATTATAAAGCATGACAGGCAGTGACGTTTCCTCCGCAATCGCTCTGAAATGGCGGTACATGCCTTCCTGAGAAGGCTTGTTGTAGTACGGAGTGACGAGCATGACGGCGTCAGCGCCGGCTTCTTCAGCTTTTTTCGTCAGCTTGATCGACGCTTTCGTGTTGTTGCTTCCCGTGCCGGCGATGATCGGGACGCGGCCTGCCGCTTCCTTGACGGAATATTGAATGAGCGCTACCTTTTCTTCTTCGGAAAGCGTCGGCGATTCTCCGGTTGTTCCGGCAACCACCAGGGAATCCGTCCCATTGTTTATTAAATAATCGATCAGCTTTGACAGTTTTTGAAAATCGATATTTTCATTTTTGTCAAAGGGCGTAACCATTGCGGTTGCGATATTTCCGAAATTCATTTTTTTCACCTCATCATGATTCAATCATATTTATTTTGACAGTTCAAACACTTCATGCAGCGCATTCACGGCCGTCGCCATATTTTTCTCGTGCACGAGCACCCATATCGTCGTATGGCTGTCAGCAGACTGCAAGATCGGAATGCCTTTTTCTGATAAAGCGGTAACGATTTTTGAGGTAACGCCCGGAACGCCCATAATTCCCGCGCCAACTGCTGACACTTTCGCGCAATTTTTTGTCACGGCCGGTTCATAGCCCAATTCCTTCAGGATGCCAGAGGCGCGGTCGGTCATGTTTCCAGCCACCGTGTAGACAATTTCACTTGGTGTAATATTGAAGAAATCGACGCTGATGCCGGCATTCGCCATCGCTTTAAACACTTCAGTCTGTACGTTATATTGTCCTTCTTTTGCCGGGACTTTAAACTGTGTCACGTCTTTCACATGGGCGATGCCAGTGATAAGCCGCGCAAAAACGTCGCTTCCGGCTTTTGAGTTGTGATGGCTTGTGACGAGCGTGC
>NZ_CP026521.1:2114239-2116259 GCF_002953915.1 Bacillus sp. MBGLi79 | reverse complement strand
GTGCCAGTCTCGTTTGAATAGGTTGAACGCACGCGGATCGGCACTTTCGCCTGCATTGCGATTTCAACGGCTCTCGGGTGGATCACCTTGGCCCCCTGATAGGCTAAATTACAGATTTCCGTATAGGTAATCACAGGCAGCGGCTTCGCTTTTTCAACGATGCGCGGATCAGCGGTCATGACGCCTTCGACATCTGTATAAATATCGATAAATTCCGCGTCCAGCGCCGCGCCGAGCGCAGCGGCCGATGTATCGCTTCCGCCGCGGCCGATCGTTGTAATGTCCCCTTTTGCAGTCGCGCCTTGGAAGCCTGCGACGACAACCGCATCATGGTCGGCCAGCATGCTGACAAGCCGCTCCGGCTTCATTTCGAGAATCTTTGCATTCGTATGGTTGTTGTCCGTTAAAAAGCCCGCTTGCGCACCGGTTAAAGCAGCTGCTTTAATCCCGTTTTCCAAAAGCATGCTGGCGAACACAACAGAGGAAATCGTTTCTCCGCATGATAAAAGCATATCCTGCTCGCGCTCGGTAATCGTATCCTGTCCGCCGTAAAGCAGATCAAGCAATGAATCAGTCGCATACGGATCGCCTTTCCGGCCCATGGCCGATACGACGACAACCGCTTTGTATCCTTCATTGACCGCTTCCTGAATATGGCTTAAGGCAAGCTTTCTGCCGCGGTCATCTTTTACAGACGTTCCGCCGAATTTTTGAACGATGATTTTCACTTTATTTCACTCCAAGTTGATTTCGGACGTAACAGAAGAGAGCAGGCTTTCATTTTTGCCTCACTCTCTTCTCACATCCCGTTAGAAATCTTAAACTAAATTTAAAGCTTTTAGGCTTTCTGCGATTTGTACGGAATTCCATGCTGCGCCTTTCAGCAGGTTGTCGGAAACGATCCACAGATGGAAGCCGTTCGGGCGGTCAAGGTCTTTTCTCACCCGGCCGACAAACACGTCTCTTTTACCTACTGCATCTGCAGGCATCGGATAGACCTGTTCAGCCGGATCATCCTGCAGAACGACGCCTGGAGCTTCTTTTAACAGATTTTTAATATCTTCTGCTGTCACATCATCACGGTCTGTTTCGATGTAGACGGATTCTGAATGCCCTGTTGCAACCGGCAGTCTGACACATGTGGCTGAAACTTGAAGCTCAGGCATGTGCATGATTTTTTTCGTTTCATTTATCATTTTCATTTCCTCAAACGTAAAGCCGTTTTCCTGAAATTTATCGATTTGAGGAATAGCGTTAAATGCGATTTGGTAGTGTTTTTCATCACTCTTCACCGGCATGATCTCAGGCTCGAACGGTTTGTCGTTCAAAATGGCTTCGGTTTGCCCGTAGAGCTCTTTTACCGCTTCGTTTCCGGCTCCCGACACCGCCTGATAAGTCGACACGATGATTTTGTTTAAACCGAAAGCCTTGCGGATCGGTTCGAGCGCAACAACCATCTGGATTGTTGAACAGTTCGGATTTGCAATAATGCCGTTGTGCTTGTGCAAATCTGCCTCATTGACCTCAGGTACGACGAGCGGAGTGTTTTGGTCCATTCGGAACGCGCTCGTATTATCAATAACGATCGCCCCGCGTTTGACAGCCTCGTGAGCAAGCGCCTGCGAAACGCTTCCCCCAGCGCTGAAAAGCGCGATGTTGACGCCTTCAAAGCTCTCTGGACGAGCTTCTTCTACAGTGTACTCTTCGCCTTTGAAAGTCTGCTTCGTACCTGCTGAACGTTTTGAGGATAATAAAGTCAGTTTATCCAGTTCAAAATTCCTGTCTTCTAGTGTTTTTAACATTTGCTGTCCTACAGCGCCTGTCGCACCAACTACTGCTACATGTAATCCTCTGCCCAATTGTAAAACTCCTTCCACCTTAATCGTCGTAAACGATTGGTTGACTATGCATTTTACATTTTATTTTAACATAGATGTGTGCCGTGGTGATTGACAAAATGGTTGAGTTAGGTTGCATGGAAGGCGTTGATGAAACTTACGCACTACATAATGATGCAGCT
>NZ_CP026521.1:2112802-2114139 GCF_002953915.1 Bacillus sp. MBGLi79 | reverse complement strand
TATGATGTATGAACCGATAACAAAAAACATGCCTGCCTAAAAAGACAAGCATGTTTTAACGAGGTATTATTTCGGCAGCTCACCCGACGGGCTGATCAATGCAGACGAGTAATCATCGGTGAAAATCCGGTTGGCAAGATTGTTCACACGCTCAAGGCTGACGGCATTCAACTTTTCGATGATTTCATCAAGCGTCCGGTGTTTGCCGAGCAAAAGCTCATTTTTGCCGTTGCGGCTCATTTTGCTGTTTGTGCTTTCGAGACTGAGCATCAGGCTGCCTTTCATTTGCTCTTTGCTGTTTTCAAGCTCTTTCGGTGTAATTCCTTCGCTTTTCAGCACACGCAGTGTTTCATGAATCGTTTCTGACAGAAGCTGAAGCTGATTTGCGCCGGTTCCGGCGTAGATCGTCATCATGCCGCTGTCTTCATAGGAAGTGTGGTAGCTGAACACGGAATATGCAAGACCTTTATCTTCCCGGACATCCTGAAAGAGGCGGCTGCTCATGCTCCCTCCCAAAATATTATTGAGAACGATCAAATCGTAGATTTCCGGGTGACCTGCTTCCAGCCCGTTAAAGCCGAGACAGAGGTGAGCCTGTTCGGTTTCTTTTTTGCGCGTCATTTTCTCATGATGAAAATCCGGTTTTGTCATGCCGGTTCTTTTGCCTTTGGCTTCATATGAGCCAAAGTGCTTTTCAGCTTCTTTTATAAAAGCTTCCGGCACATTTCCGGCTATCGAAATGACGACGCGGTCAGGCGTGTAATATTCGTCCATATATTTTCTGAGCGAATCTCCGTCAAATTCAGCAAGCGTCTCCTCTGTGCCGAGGATCGGATAACCGAGGGAATGGCTGCCGAATGACGCTTTGCTCAAGAGATCGTGGACGATGTCGTCAGGCGTGTCCTCATACATTTTAATCTCTTCATAGACGACGTTTTTTTCTTTTTTCAATTCTTCCTCGTCAAATGATGAATGAAAGAACATGTCAGAAAGCACTTCCAGAGCATAGCTTGCATGCTCATCGAGAACTTTGGCGTAATAGCACGTATATTCCTTTGAGGTAAACGCGTTGACCTGTCCGCCGATTCTGTCGAAAGACTCTGCGATGTCCCTTGCAGTGCGCGTTTTAGTCCCTTTGAAAAACATGTGCTCAAGAAAGTGCGAAATACCGTTAATTTCAGGTGTTTCATGTCTTGATCCGGTTCCAATCCAAACTCCGATGGCCACAGACCGGACAGTGGGATTGTTTTCGAATACGATTCTTACCCCATTTTGACAAGTATACCGTTTAATCAAATTTGTTCCTCCTATTCAAAGAACGGGCCGCACATCCTATT
>NZ_CP026521.1:2106695-2112702 GCF_002953915.1 Bacillus sp. MBGLi79 | reverse complement strand
GAAGCCTGATTCGGTTTCCAAGTTCGGAACGAATAAAGCCCTTTGCTTTTGCCAGGCCCTTGAGCGTTTCTTCCCGTTTCTTTTCATCGCCTAAAACGGAAATATACACTTTAGCAATTTGCAAATCACCTGAGACCCTGACATCAGTGACTGTTAAAAATCCGATCCGCGGATCTTTCAGCTTTCTGCCGATAATGTCACCAAGTTCTTTTTTCATCTGCTCACCCACACGGGTAGCTCTCATCGTCATGACCATACCACCTCTACGTTAAAACCACTCTGTTCTCGTGATCGTCCGTTCAATTTCCGGAAAAGAGTCGATAAAGCTTAAAACCCGTTGCAGCTCTTTTTCCGTTTGCACGCGAGAGGAAGAAACGGCGGCGATACCAAAGCTTGTGCGCTGCCAAGTGTCCTGGTAGTCAATTTCTGAAACAGAAACGTTGAACTTTGCGCGGATTCTTGTGATCACCCGCTTCAGCACCGCCCGTTTTTCCTTGAGTGATGATGCATCGTAAATGATGCATTCGCATTCAACGAAACCGATCACTTTCTTTCAATTTCTTGCATGACATACGCTTCGATCATATCGCCTTCGCGAATGTCGTTGTATTTCTTAATGGTGATACCACATTCATATCCTTGTGAAACTTCTTTCACATCATCTTTAAAGCGTTTCAGCACATCGACTTCCCCTTCATAGATGACGACGCCGTCGCGGATTAAGCGGATTCCGCTGTCACGTGTGATCGTACCTTCCGTTACATAGCCTCCGGCAATCGTTCCGATTTTAGAGACTTTGAATGTTTGACGGACTTCAACCATGCCGATCACTTTTTCTTCATACTCAGGATCAAGCATGCCTTTCATGGCTGCTTCGATCTCATCGATGACTTTATAAATGATGCGGTGAAGGCGGATATCCACATTTTCGGCTTCGGCGGTACTCTTAGCATTTCCGTCAGGTCTGACATTAAACCCGATCACGATTGCATTTGAAGCAGAAGCTAAAATAATGTCTGATTCGGTAATCGCACCTACGCCTGTGTGGATGATTTTGACTCTGACGCCTTCGACTTCTATTTTTTGCAGTGCTGCAACGAGAGCTTCAGCAGAGCCTTGAACATCAGCTTTGACAACGAGATTAATGTCTTTGACATCGCCTTGTTTAATCTGTTCAAACAAGTCATCAAGGCTGAGCTTCGCTTTATCGCTGCGCTGTTCTTCAAGCTGTTTGGTAGCGCGGGCTTCGCCGACTGAACGGGCTGTTTTTTCGTCTTTGAACACAAGGAACTGATCCCCTGCGTTCGGAACTTCGTTCAATCCGGTGATTTCAACAGGTGTTGACGGCCCCGCCGATTTAACGCGTCTGCCGACATCATTGACCATCGCGCGAACGCGTCCAAATGTGTTCCCGACGACAATCGGATCTCCGACGTGAAGCGTTCCGTTTTGAACGAGCAGTGTTGCGACAGAACCTTTTCCTTTATCAAGCTCGGCTTCGATGACCGTTCCTTTTGCTCTGCGGTTCGGATTCGCTTTGAGCTCCTCGACCTCGCTGACGAGCAGGATCATTTCGATCAGCTCATCGATTCCCTCTCCTGACAGTGCTGAAAGAGGAACGAAAATCGTCTCGCCTCCCCATGCTTCAGGAACAAGACCGTGCTCTGTCAGCTCCTGCATCACCCGGTCAGGGTTTGCCGTCGGTTTGTCGATTTTGTTGACAGCGACGATGATCGGCACTTCAGCCGCTTTCGCATGGTTGATCGCTTCGACCGTCTGCGGCATGACCCCGTCATCTGCAGCTACGACGAGAATCGTAATATCCGTAACTTCCGCACCGCGTGCGCGCATCGTTGTGAATGCGGCGTGGCCCGGAGTGTCAAGGAAGGTGATCTTTTTGCCGTTTTCCTCGATCTGATAAGCGCCAATATGCTGTGTGATGCCTCCGGCTTCGCCTTCGACGACCTTCGTTTTTCTGATGCTGTCAAGAAGCGTTGTTTTTCCGTGGTCGACGTGGCCCATGATTGTTACGACAGGAGGACGGATTTCAAGGTCTTCTTCTTGATCCGGCTCTTCGTATTTTTCGAGCTCGGTTTCTTCAAGGACGATCACTTCTTCGACGTCGACGCCGTATTCTGAAGCGATCAGCTCAACGGTATCTTTGTCAAGATCTTGGTTGATCGTTGCCATAGTGCCGAGAAGCATTAATTTTTTAATGATTTCTGACGGTTCTTTTCCGAGCTCTTCGGCAAGCTGCCCGACCGACATTGAGTTGGTAAATTCGATTTTTTCAGGCAGTTCTTTTTTCGGCTTGAACTGCTTCTCCTGCGGAGATTGATGATTTTTACCGCGCTTGTTCTTTTTGTTATTGTTGTTGTTGTTTTTCTTTTTGTTTTTATTGTTAAATTGAGTATTCTGCACGTTATTCTTCTTTCCGTCTCGATTTTTGTTTGGCTTACTTCCGGCATTCTGTTTTGCGGCTTCTTGCTGCGGCTTTTGTCCGCCTGTACCGGCATCCTTTTTATTTCCCGCAGGTTTAGCGCTCTTCTTGAATTTTTGATCGAGCTGTTTGATCGCATTTTCTTCGATCATCGCCATATGGTTATTGACTTCGATATTCATATCTTTCAATGCCGCGATAATATCCTTACTTGAAACATTTATGGCTTTTGCATATTCATAAACTCTCATTTTAGCCATTCGTTCACCCCCAAAAAAATTAATCGAGCTTTCGGAGCAACGTATTCGCAAAACCTTGATCAGTGACAGCAACAACCACACGGGATTCTTTGCCGATTGAACGGCCCAAAAGCATACGATCTCCGACTTTTTTCACCGGTACATCGTAGTGCCTGCATTTGTCGGTTACTTTTTTCTCCGTGTTAGCCGATGCGTCGTCTGCAAGCAAAACAAGCTTTGCGCGCGAATGCCTGATTTCTTTCACAACCAGGTCTTCTCCGGACACGACCTTTCGAGCTCGATTCGCCAGACCCAGCAAGGAAAACCATTCTGATTCCGACATTTATCTAATTCTCCTTTTCCGCCAGTTCCAGCAGTTCATCAAAAATCTGATCATCAATCTGTGCTTGAAGCTGATTTGCTAAGCTGTTTTTCTTTTTTGCAGTTAAAATGACGTCTTTATCAAGAGTAAGGTAGGCTCCCCGGCCGTTTTTCTTGCCGGTCGGGTCTACGGAAACTTCCCCTTCTTTCGAACGGACGACGCGGATGAGCTCCTTTTTAGGCTTCATTTCCCCTGTTACGACGCATTTTCTAAGCGGGATCTTCTTTCGGCTTTTCACCAAAGGTCACCTCTTATTCATCCGATTCTGGAGTTTCGCTTTCAAAGAAAAGCTCTTCCGGCTCCTCTTCTTCAAGCTCCCTTGGATAAATTCCAAGCTCTCTTGCATCTGTTTCGCTTTTAATATCGATCTTCCAGCTTGTCAGCTTGGCTGCCAGGCGGGCGTTTTGACCTCTTTTTCCGATGGCGAGCGACAGCTGGTAGTCAGGAACGACAACCGTTGTCGCCTTATCCTCTTCATTGACGATGACGTCGAGCACTTTTGAAGGGCTCAGCGCATTAGCGACGAATTCAACCGGGTCGTTTGACCAATGAACAATATCAATTTTCTCGCCTTTCAATTCATTGACGATCGCCTGAACGCGCTGACCCTTCGGTCCGACGCAGGCGCCGACGGGATCGATGTCGGGATTATCCGTGCGCACGGAAATCTTCGAGCGGTCTCCCGCTTCTCTCGCCACGGATTTGAGCTCGACCGTTCCATCGTAAATTTCCGGGACTTCGATTTCAAAGAGACGTTTTAATAAACCTGGATGAGTTCTTGAAACGTAAATCTGCGGACCCTTCGTCGTTTTTTCGACTTTTGTAATGAACACTTTGATCCGGTCATGGGGCTTGTAGACTTCATTCGGCATCTGTTCTGAAACCGGCAGAAGGGCCTCGATTTTTCCTAAAGAGACATAGATGAACTTATTGTCGATCCGCTGAACGATGCCTGTCATGATATCTTCTTCGCGATCGATGAATTCAGAATAGATGACGCCGCGCTCCGCTTCGCGGACGCGCTGAGTCACGACCTGCTTTGCCGTCTGTGCAGCGATGCGGCCGAAATCCTTCGGCGTCACTTCGATTTCCACGACATCTCCGACAATGTAGTTCGGATTGATGTTTACGGCATCTTCAATCGAGATTTCAAGGCGCGGATCATACACTTCATCCACGACATCTTTGCGGGCGAAAACGCGGATTGAACCGGTGTCGCGATTTAAATCTACCCTGACGTTCTGCGCCTGGTTGAAGTTCCGCTTATAAGCGGAAATGAGCGCTGCTTCAATTGCTTCAATAATAATGTCCTTACTGATTCCCTTTTCTTTTTCAAGAACAGTCAGGGCATCTAACAACTCACTACTCATGTTTATGGTTTCCCCCTTAAACAGTCAAAAATTAATTGAACGAAACAGCCAGCCTTGCTTTGGCTACTTTATCATATGGAATATTGATCGTTTTCCGGCGCGTTTTGATCATCACCGCGACTTCCACGTTTTCACCGTCAAATGCGGAAAGTTCGCCTTCAAACTCTTTATTGCCTTCAATAGGTTCGTACGTTTTAATATATACGTTTTTTCCGAGCGCTTTCATGAAATCGGCTTCTTTCTTTAAAGGCCTCTCAGCTCCAGGTGACGATACTTCAAGAAAATAGTTTTGCTTGATCGGGTCAGCCTCGTCGAGCTTTTCACTAAGAGCTTCGCTAACCTTGGCACATTCCTCGATGTCCACGCCGTCATCTGAATCAATAAACACGCGAAGAAACCAGCTCGGACCTTCCTTGACAAATTCGATGTCAACGAGTTCAAGCTGAAGATTGTCTAGTATAGGCTGGACCATTTCGCTGACGGTATCGATCACTTTGTTACTCATACTTTTCCTCCTTGTGCAGGCTCCCATTCATCAGCTCCCTCGTAAAAACCCTGCTTCAAAAGCAGGGGATTTAGAAAAAACGATGAACATGTCGAGACAAAATTGCCTGTTCAATACAAAAGAGCGGGTTTCCCCACTCTTCGCCTCGGCTATCGTTAGCATTTCCAATAAAACTATACCATAACCATATTTTTATTGCAAATCATGACAGCGTTTAGTATGACGCATTTCGGAAGCGGATGATTTTTCATTCATCCGTTTCGCATGTTCTGAAATGACAGAAGCGGCAGAGCTCGGATAAACGATCCGAAAACCGTCATAATCCGGATAAAGGGTCCCGTCATCCTGAATACCGGTCAAAATCCAAAATTGGCTGCCCGCTCCGCCCTGCTTTTCTATGAGTTCAAGCCATGTTCTGTAGACGTCGTCCCTTCTGGACTTATCCTGATAGCCGTACTCTTCTAAAACGACCGGCTTGCCGATTTCTTTTCCATCGCAAATATGGTCTGTGATCCACTGATTTCCCCATTCGGCCGTTTTGCCCCAATGATCCGGATAGAGGTGATATGTGCCGTAATCAATATGCTTAAGAGCAGTCAGCCTTTTCCAATCCACACCTTCTCCGCCGCTGTAATGCCAATCAGGGTGCCCTTCTATATGATAAAATCCTTCATCTCCAACTGCTACAAGATGGTTCTGATCAATGGATTTAATAAATTCGCTCATCTCATCCGCCCATTCGACAAGTGTATTTCCGGTTCTGTCAGACTGGACCCTTGGTTCATTGGCAAGCTCCCACGCCATAATCGCGGGATCATCTTTATATTTGATGCCATTATATGTGTTGACTCGGTTCAGCATATAGGATACATAATTTTTATACGCCTCTTTAATGTCCGGATGAGTATAAAAGGCGTCATGTCCATCCGCCTGAAACCACCTGACATATTGATTCATTCCGCCGAAATCATCCCAGTTGTTCACAAAAGGGATGACTAGTTTTATCCCTGTCTGTCCCGCTTTATAAATGGCATAGTCAAGCTTTGAAAAACCTGATTCATCATATATGCC
>NZ_CP026521.1:2105899-2106595 GCF_002953915.1 Bacillus sp. MBGLi79 | reverse complement strand
ACGTTATCCGCTCCGAACTGGACTTTCGTGTAGTTGTGGGCGTGCGGCTGATATGCGCCCGAGAAGTTCAAGTCGATATCAGGAACCTTGTCCCCTTTAAACCCCAGAAACGTCTCAAACGGAATGTCGTGGCCGTCTTTTCTGTAGGCCGCTCCACACTTCGGACAGTCTTTGTCAGGCAAATCAAATCCCGAACCGACCGATCCATAGTTTAAAAACTCGGAATGGCGGCAATCCGGACAGACGTAATGCGGCGGCAGCGGGTTGACCTCGGTAATTTCCGTCAATGTTGCGACAAGGGAAGAACCGACCGATCCCCTTGAACCGACAAGATAGCCGTCATCAAGGGAGCGTTTTACAAGCTTATGAGAGATCAGATAGATGACGGCGAATCCATGGCCGATAATGCTTTTCAGCTCTTTTTCGATCCGCTTTTCGACGATTTCCGGAAGGTCGTCGCCGTAAATGCTTTTTGCTTTCTCATAGCTCATGCGGCGGATTTCGTCATCTGCGCCTTCGATCTTCGGTGTGTAAAGATCGTCTTTGATCGGCTTGATTTCTTCGATTCGCTCGCTGATCAAACGGGTGTTCTTGACGACGATTTCTTTCGCTTTTTCCTCACCCAAAAATGAAAAGGCCTCAAGCATTTCATCCGTCGAAAGGAAATGAACGTTCGGCAGTTCTTGCCTCTTGAGC
>NZ_CP026521.1:2103564-2105889 GCF_002953915.1 Bacillus sp. MBGLi79 | reverse complement strand
ATTTTATCCTCAGGGTTCAGGTAATGAACATTCCCTGTTGCTACTACCGGAATATTCAGTTTCTCGCCGAGCTTTGTGATGTTGGCGATGATTTCTTTTAACGCTTTTTCATCCCTGACGAGTTCAAGCTGGAGCAGGTGCCGGTAGACTTCAGGCGGCATGACTTCAAGATAGTCATAAAATGAAGCGATGTCTTCGACCTCTTCCGGCGATTTCTGCATCATGCCTTCGAATACTTCGCCTTTGTCGCATGCCGAACCGATTAAAAGGCCTTCTCTGTACTTTTCAAGCTGTGACCTCGGGATCCTCGGCACCCTGTAAAAATAATGGATATGTGAAAGCGACACGAGTTTGAAAAGGTTTTTCAAACCTGTCTCATTGACTGCCAAAAGGGTCGCGTGATATGGCCTTGAACGCTGATAGGCATTGGACTGCCCCATATTTTCATTCAGCTGATCGTGGTACATGATATTTTTTTCGGCCGCGTCTTTCAACATTTTCACAAGGAGATAGCCCGTCGCTTCGGTATCATAAATCGCCCTGTGGTGCTGGGTGAGCTCGATGTCAAACTTTTTACAAAGCGTATTCAGCCTGTGGTTTTTGAATTCCGGATAAAGAAAACGGCCCAGCTCAAGTGTGTCAATGACCGGGTTCTGCACTTTCTCCGAATTCAGCAGACGCTTGTAGGCGACATTGATGAAGCCGATGTCAAAGCTTGCATTGTGAGCGACAAGCGTGTGATCTCCGACCCATTCTTTAAAATCTCGGATGACCTCTTCGGCTTCAGGCGCATCTTTCAGCATATCATCGGTAATCCCAGTCAGCTCGATGATCGTAGCCGATAAAGGGCGATGCGGGTTTGCAAACCTTTCAAAGCGTTCGATGATCTCCCCGCCTTTTACTTTTACGGCGGCCAGCTCGATGATCGTATCATAGACGGCCGACAGCCCCGTCGTCTCGACGTCGAACACGACATATGTCTCCTCTTCAAGCAGACGGTGCACCGGATTGTAGGCAATCGGCACGCCGTCGTCGACGAGGTTGGCTTCAAGTCCGTAGATCATTTTCACGCCATGCTTTTTGCTCGCCGCGAATGCATCAGGAAACGATTGGACAACAGCGTGATCAGTTAGCGCGATAGCCGGATGCCCCCATTTTTTCGCCTGTTCGACAAGCTTGCCGATACTTGATACGGCATCCATCTGGCTCATCGGTGAATGGAGGTGGAGCTCGACACGTTTTTCGTCCTCCGGTGCTGTATCCTCACGGGTTTTCCCTTTGATTTCATTGACATCGTTGGCGATCATCACCAAATCGCGGACGAATGTATCGTTTTGTATGCTTCCTCTCGCCTTTACCCACATCCCTTTTTTCAGGGACTTCATCAAAACAGCGTCCTCTTTTTCACGTGCGAACATTTTGACGAGAATGCTGTTTGTATAGTCGGTTATCTTAAAGATACAAAGCGTTCTGCCGCTTTTCAGCTCTCTTGTTTCAGCGTCGAATACATAGCCTTGCACCGTAATTCTCCGCTCTTCATCCATGATGCTGTCAAGCGTTCTGATCTCTTCAGAGTCTTTAATCTGGTAGCCGATCTGAAGAGGGCCTGACGGCGCTTCATCGTCTTGGGCTTCCTTATCCTGCTTTTCCATTTCGATTAAAGCCTGAAGAGCTCTCTCTTGATCTTCGGCCATTTTTTGCTCTCTGAATTTCTGAATCTCTTGATCTGACACAAAGATTTCTGTGTCGAGCTGGAGCTCAGGAAAACCGAATGTGCAGTAGCTTGACTGGATGAGTGAGCTGTATTTCTTTTTTAAAGCGGATGCTTCTGTATCTGTTTTCGTTTTAAGCAGGATTTTGTTCCCCGTAAGCTTGGGCTTTTGGTCGTTCAAAAGCGTCAAAATCGGCGGGGAAATACCATCGAGTTCCTGGATGCAGCGCGTCCAGTAATCCTGAACAAGCTGCTCGTCAATCGAAGGGTTTTCCGCCTCGATGGAACAGGTGACCTGAGCGATATGGCAACAGGTGATATGGGAAAAGGTGCGGGGCAGCTGGGTGTGAAACCGTTCGAAGATTTGATAAGGCAGGACATTTTTTAATTTAAAGTGAAAGTGCCATGTCTTCTTGTTTTTATGAACGGTCAGCTTTATGATTTGTCCGCCTTCAAGGTGACGGATCATCGTATCTTCCGTTACATTCAGCTGCTGCAGAAGAATTTGAAACTGTCTTCTGTTGACAGAAAGCTGGTCTTCCAAGACAGATTCCTCCCTAAAAGAAAATCATAATTGAAGGTACCTTGGGACGATGCCCGAGGTACCTTCCTTT
>NZ_CP026521.1:2101622-2103554 GCF_002953915.1 Bacillus sp. MBGLi79 | reverse complement strand
GAGAAGATAAGCTCTTGACTTGTTTTTCGATAAAGTCCAAAAGCTCTTCAGCGGCGACTTCAAATGATTCTCCGGTTTTGCGGATCTTCACTTCGACAACGCCTTCATCAGCTCTTTTTCCGACCGTGATGCGGATCGGCAGACCGATCAAATCGGAATCTGCAAATTTAACGCCGGCCCGTTCAGCACGGTCATCAAACAATACGTCATAGCCGTTCGCTTTAAAATCTTCATACAGCTTTTCGGCAAGCTGAACCTGCGCGTCATTTTTCATGTTAAGCGCGAGGATGTGCAGGTCATACGGCGTCACTTCCAGCGGCCAGATCAAGCCTTTATCGTCATGATGCTGCTCAACGATGGCCGAAAGTGTCCGGGAAATCCCGATTCCATAGCAGCCCATCAGCATCGGCTGAGCGCGTCCGTTTTCGTCAAGGTATGTTGCGTCCATCGCTTCAGAATAGCGGGTGCCGAGTTTAAAAACTTGTCCGACTTCGATTCCTTTTGCAAAACGGATCGTTCCGTTTCCATCCGGTGAAGGGTCTCCTTCCTGGATCAAGCGGAGATCGGCGAATGTCACATTGTGCGCATCCCGGCTGATATTCACGTTTTGATAATGGTAATCTGTTTTATTCGCTCCTGCTGCTGCGTTTGCCATCGCCTTCACAGCAAAGTCTGCAAAGATTTCGATTTCGCTGTCGAGTCCAACCGGTCCGACAAAACCAGGCTCAGTACCTGTTATCTCAGCAACCTCTTCGGCGCTCGCGAATTCGATCGTTTCTGCTTGGAGCAGATTCTTCACCTTAATATCGTTGACTTCATGATCCCCTCTCGTCAACACGAGGACAAAACGTCCGTCTGCTTTCATGAGCATTGATTTCACGCAGTCTGACGGGGATATGCCAAGAAATGCGGCAACTTCTTCGATCGTTTTGACCGAAGGTGTGTGGACTTCCTGGAGCTCTTTCATTTCAGCCTGCTCGCCAGCACCGGCTTCCTTCACTTCAGCCATTTCGATGTTGGCAGCGTATGAAGACTGATCAGAATACGCAATTGTATCTTCACCGACATCGGACAATGCCATAAATTCATGGGTATCCTTTCCGCCCATCGCGCCTGAATCTGCAATGACCGGTCTGAAATTCAAGCCGCAGCGCGTAAACACATTCGTATACGCCTGGTACATATCATTGTACGTTTCATCAAGGCTTTCGGCGGAAGAATGGAAGGAATACGCATCCTTCATGATGAATTCCCGGCCTCTCAACAGACCGAAGCGCGGGCGCTTTTCATCGCGGAATTTCGATTGGATCTGGTAAAGGGTCAGCGGAAGGCGCTTGTACGATTTCACTTCATCTCTGACGATGCTTGTGATGACCTCTTCGTGTGTCGCGCCAAGGGCAAATTCGCGGCCGTGGCGGTCTTTCAGCCTCATGAGCTCAGGACCGTACGTGTACCATCTTCCCGATTCCTGCCAAGTTTCCGCCTGCTGGAGAGCAGGCATCAGCATTTCGACGGCATTGATTTTCTCCATTTCTTGGCGGACAATGCTCTGGATTTTATGAATGACTTTATTGGCAAGAGGCATATAGCTGTATACACCGCTTGTGTTTTGTCTGATAAACCCCGCTCTGAGAAGAAGCTGATGGCTTTTTGCTTCAGCATCAGCCGGCACTTCGCGGAGCGTAGGAATTAAAGTCCTGCTCTGTCTCATTCGTTCGCACCTCATTTGTTTCAGTTGGTTACTTTTTGAGGCGGGAACGGCGTCCCTAAAAAAGAGCCTTTTAAAAGGCTTGGCTGCACTTAAAAAAGGCAATTGGTTTTACAGAAATAAGCGCTGGATATCGTTCCATGTGACGACAAGCATTAAGAGCATCAAAAATGCGACGCCGACAAAGACGACAAACGCTTCTTTTTCTCGGTTGATCGGCTTTC
>NZ_CP026521.1:2098548-2101522 GCF_002953915.1 Bacillus sp. MBGLi79 | reverse complement strand
CCAAAAATAAGAATACACGCGATCACAGTATTCACGAACATACCACCTTATGTGAGTAATGTTTGGACAAACTTTCTGGCGTCTTTGTCCACTTCACGGATCTCTTGAAGGCTCGGCTTTGCGATCACCTGATGGCGTTCCAAAGCTTTTTCAATGATGTCTTCAATCCCGAGAAAGGAAATCCTGCCTGAAAGAAATGCCGCAACGGCTTCCTCGTTGGCCGCGTTTAAAACAGTCGGCATTGTACCGCCTATTTTACCTGATTCATAAGCGAATTGTAAGCAGCGGAACCTTTCAAAATCAGCTTGGGCAAAATTCAGCTGTCCGACTTCCCAGAGTTCGAGTGATTTGGCTTCATCAAACGGCAGGCGTTCCGGATAGCTGAGCGCGTATTGAATCGGCACTCTCATATCAGGTGTGCCAAGCTGGGCGATGACGCTTCGGTCGTGGAATTCCACCATTGAATGAATGATGCTTTCTTTGTGAAGGAGGACATCGATCCGGTCATAAGGCAGATCAAACAGCCAGTGCGCTTCAATGACCTCTAGCCCTTTATTCATCATTGTAGCCGAATCGATCGTGATTTTTGCACCCATCGACCAATTTGGATGATTGAGGGCTTCTTCCACTGTGACCCCTTCAAGTTCCTGCCTTGTTCTGTCCCTGAAGCTGCCGCCTGAAGCCGTGACGATCAGCCGTTTAATATGCTTCGGATTTTCCCCCTGGAGCGCCTGGAAAATCGCAGAATGCTCGCTGTCGACTGGCAAGAGCGGGACATCGTATGTTTGGGCGTGTTCTTTCACTATATGACCGGCTGTCACGAGAGTTTCCTTATTTGCAAGCGCGACTGTTTTTTTATGCTCCATCGCCTTTAAAGTCGGCAGAAGACCGACGCTGCCGACGAGAGCATTGACGACGACATCCGCTTCCGGACTAACGGCCGCTTCGATTAAAGATTCCTCCCCGATCCCTGTTTTAAAGGTGTAAGAAAAAGAATGCTGTTTTAATGCTTCATATGTATGCTCATCCCCTACAGATACATACTTCGGTTTAAATGTTTCAATGATTTCTGCCGCTTTTTCGGCGTTTTTTCCGAAAGACATGGCGGTCAGCTGAAACTTATCGTCATGCGCTTTGATCACATCAAGCGTCTGTTCTCCTATGGAGCCTGTCGCCCCCAATAGACATATGTTCTTCAAAATTGCCGCACCTCTGTTTCTTTCTAGCTATCAGTACCCTTTTCTATCATAGCCCGAACGGCTGAAAAAGAACAAGCAGGAAGTATAGAACCGGCATGACAAATAAAAAGCTGTCAAAGCGGTCCAGCATTCCGCCGTGTCCCGGAAGGATCCGGCCCGAGTCTTTCACTTTGTAGTGCCTTTTGAACGCAGACTCGGCCAAATCGCCGATCTGACCGACGATTGATAAAAGCACGGTAATGATCAGCACAAACAGATAAGCGTGCGGAAAACCTGTGGCAGCCTGATAAATCGCGGAAAAAACGACCGCTGTCAAAATTCCGCCCCAAAAGCCTTCAACCGTTTTGTTAGGGCTGATTTCAGGCCAGAGCTTCCGCTTTCCAAACGCCTTTCCGATAAAATAAGCGCCGGAATCCGTTGACCAGACGACGCCGATTGCAAAAAAGACATAGCTGAGTCCGATGTTTCTGATTTCAATAAAGTAATAAAACCCGAATCCGATATAAACTGCTGCCAGCGCCACGAATGCCGCTTCGTCAAAAGTAAACGAGATTTTGCTGAGCACCGTGTATGCCAAAAGCAAAAGGACGGCCAAAAAGACGACCTCCCCTTTGGTTATGCCCAGCCCCGCGTCTTCCGCATATTGGCTTGGATACAGCAAAACCGCCAAAAGCAGCAGGCTGATGATACCCGGAGCGCTGATAAGCTTCAGGCCTTTCATTCTTAAAAGTTCAAATAGAGCGAGTATACCTATTGCATAAACTAGCAGGGTGAACGGCAGCTTGCCGAAAATCACGAGCGGCAGAAAAACCGCTGCCGCGATCACACCCGTCAATATTCTCTGTTTCATCTGCACCATCCTCTAAATTCCGCCAAACCTTCTCCCGCGACGCTGATATTCTCCGATAGCCTGAAGCAAGTGAACGTCTTTAAAATCAGGCCACAATACATCGGTAAATAAAAATTCGCTGTAGGCAAGCTGCCAAAGCATGAAGTTGCTCAGCCTGATCTCGCCGCTTGTGCGAATCAGCAAATCAGGGTCCTGCAAAGCTTCTGTCATTAAATAATCGGAAAATAGCTTTTCGTCGATTTCCTCGGTATTCAATGTGCCTTTTTTCGCTTCTTCGGCAATTCTCTTTGCGGCTCTGACGATTTCTGCACGTCCCCCGTAATTCAATGCAAAATTAAGAATAAGTCCGTCATTGTTCTCCGTATCACGGATTGCTTTTTCAACCGCGCGGATCGTGTGGGGCGGCAGTCCTTCCCTATCGCCTGTCAAGCGGACCCGGACATTTTCTTCGACCAGCTCCGGGAGATACGTTCCCAGGAACTCTTCAGGCAGCTTCATCAGAAAGTCAACCTCAAACTTAGGACGCTTCCAATTTTCCGTCGAAAAGGCATACAGCGTCAACGCTTTGACACCGAGCTCATTGGCAAGCTTTGTCGTCTGTCTGACTACCTTCATGCCTTCGTGATGACCCGCGATGCGGGGCATCGCCCGTTTCTTTGCCCAACGGCCGTTTCCGTCCATAATAATGGCGATATGTTCAGGAATTTCTCCTTTTAAAATATTTTCTTTTGTGTAACATTCCATGTTGGAAGCAGCTGAATGCTGATTCTTCCAATTTTTGAGTATATTGAGCATGAGAGTCCTCCATCACCCAAAAGGTTGCTTTCCTGTTATATCGTTCTTGATAACAACAGTATTAACAAAAAAACCCCCTGTAAACATGAGAGGGTCTTTTCACTATTATCTATTGTACAGAGTTTTTCAT
>NZ_CP026521.1:2097183-2098448 GCF_002953915.1 Bacillus sp. MBGLi79 | reverse complement strand
CATAGTTTTTCATTAAACTTCCATGATTTCTTTCTCTTTATCTTTTGTGATCTCATCAATTTTTGACACATATTCATCTGTCAGCTTTTGTACGTCTTCCGTTGAAGAGCGCAATTCATCCTCAGTCATTTCACCATTTTTCTCTAGTTTTTTCAGATCGTCATTGGCATCGCGGCGGATGTTGCGGACCGCGACTTTAGCATCTTCCGAATATTTTTTCACGAGCTTGGCAAGCTCTTTTCTGCGCTCCTCAGTTAGAGGAGGGATCGTGATCCGGATGATGTTGCCGTCGTTTGACGGAGTTATGCCGAGGTCGGCTTTTTGAATCGCTTTTTCAATATCGCCGAGCGCTGTTTTGTCATATGGTGTGATGAGAAGCATGCGCGCTTCCGGAACCGTAATGGACGCGATCTGGTTTAAAGGCGTCTGCGCTCCGTAGTATTCAACTGTCACTTTGTCCAGCAAAGACGGATTTGCACGTCCTGCACGTACAGTCGCCAATTCGCGCTGATAAGCGCCTATCGCTTTTTCCATCCGTTCTTTTGTTTCATTCATCACTTGAGTTGACACGTTATTTCCCCCTTACGATTGTACCGATTTGTTCGCCTAAAACGGCTTTTTTAATATTTCCTTCTTCCATAATAGAAAAGACGATCAGCGGGATGTCGTTATCCATGCAAAGTGAAGAGGCGGTTGAATCCATGACGGCCAAACCATCTTTTAACACATCGAGATAAGACAATTTTTCATATTTTACGGCTGTTTCGTCAGTTCGAGGATCGGCATTGTATACACCGTCGACATTATTTTTAGCCATTAAGATGACGTCGGCTTCGATTTCAGCCGCTCTGAGCGCTGCGGTCGTATCCGTCGAGAAGTATGGATTGCCTGTACCGGCAGCGAAGATGACGACGCGCTTCTTTTCAAGATGGCGAATCGCTTTTCTTCTTATGTATGGCTCAGCGACCTGCCGCATTTCGATGGATGTCTGAACTCTTGATTGAATGCCGAGCGTTTCAAGGCTGTCTTGCAGCGCAAGGGAATTCATGACCGTTGCAAGCATTCCCATGTAGTCCGCTGTTGCGCGGTCCATTCCGAGATCGCTGCCCGTTTTTCCGCGCCACAGGTTGCCGCCGCCGACGACGACCGCCACTTCAACATCAAGCTCGGCGATTTCTTTCACCTGTTTGGCGATGGACTGGATCACGGTAGGGTTGATGCCGTTTCCCTGTTCACCCGCAAGGGCTTCTCCGCTAAGCTTTAAT
>NZ_CP026521.1:2095402-2097165 GCF_002953915.1 Bacillus sp. MBGLi79 | reverse complement strand
TTTTCCATAATAACCTCCAAGTGCATGCTTGCCGTTATTTATTATGCAAGAGAAAAAAAGGTTTGTAAACTGTTTTAAAAATAGGGACACAAATTGTGTCCCCTATTTTCTTTGAAAAGATCCTGCCGTGTGTTTTAAGGCAAGCGGCTTTTCAATCTTATTTTTTCACTTGGTTCATAACTTCTTCAGCAAAGTTTTCTTGGCGTTTTTCGATACCTTCTCCAACTTCGTAGCGGACGAATGTTTCAACTGTTGCATTTTTCGCAGCAACGACCTGTTTCACTTTTTCATCCGGGTTTTTAACGAATGCTTGATCAAGCAGGCAGATTTCTTCGAAGTATTTGTTCAGGCGGCCTTCAACCATTTTTGCGACGATGTTTTCAGGCTTTCCTTCTTGAAGCGCCTGCTGAGTCAAGATTTCGCGCTCGCGGTTCGCTTCTTCTTCTGACACTTGGTCACGGGAAATGAAGCGAGGGTTTACAGCTGCAACGTGCATCGCGATGTCTCTTGCTGTTTCTTCGTCAGTTGTGCCGTTAAGGACAGTCAATACGCCGATTTTTCCGCCCATGTGCAGGTATGCGCCGAATGCAGCGTCATCGCCTTTTGTCAGGACAGTGAAGCGGCGAAGCGTGATTTTTTCTCCGATTTTAGCAACCGCGCTTGTGATGTATTCTTCTACAGTTGAACCGTTAGCCATTTTTTGAGCCATAGCAGCTTCAACGCTTTCAGGCTTTTCAGCAAGAATGTGGTCAGCAAGGTCGTTCAAAAGCTCTTTGAAGCCTTCGTTTTTCGCAACGAAGTCCGTTTCGGAGTTCACTTCAAGAATAACGCCTGTGTTGCCGTCGGTTTTGATCAAAGTCAAACCTTCAGCCGCGATGCGGTCAGCTTTTTTGGCAGCCTTTGCGATTCCTTTTTCTCTTAGAAGATCGATCGCTTTATCCATGTTGCCGTCAGTTTCAGTTAACGCTTTCTTGCAGTCCATCATGCCTGCGCCAGTTTTTTCACGAAGCTCTTTTACCATTTGTGCAGTAATTGCCATTTTTGATTTCCTCCTTATATATCAAACAAAATATGTAAGTGTTGATCTGGTGAAAAAAAAGGTGATAAAAGGCAGACCCCCTTATCACCTTTTGACCAGGTTAAGCAGTTGTTGTTTCAGTTGTTTCTGCTTCTTTCGCTTCTGTTTCAGCTGCTTCTTCACCTTGTTTTGCTTCAAGGATGGCATCTGCCATTTTAGAAGTCAGCAATTTAACAGCGCGGATGGCGTCATCGTTCGCAGGGATGACAACATCGATTTCATCAGGATCACAGTTTGTGTCAACGATTCCGATGATCGGAATGTTCAGCTTGCGCGCTTCTGCAACCGCGATGCGCTCTTTGCGAGGATCGATGATGAACAGTGCGTCAGGAAGCTCTTTCATTTCTTTGATTCCGCCGAGGAATTTTTCAAGACGCTCTAATTCTTTTTTCAATTGAACGACTTCTTTTTTAGGAAGTACGTCAAATGTGCCGTTTTCCTGCATTTTTTCGATATCTTTAAGGCGTTTGATACGCTTTTGGATCGTTTCAAAGTTTGTTAACGTACCGCCAAGCCAACGTTGGTTGACATAGTACATTCCAGAACGTTCCGCTTCTTCTTTAACAGAGTCTTGAGCTTGCTTTTTCGTACCGACGAAAAGGATTTTTCCTCCGTCAGCTGCAAGGTTTTTCGTGAAGTTGTATGCTTCTTCAACTTTTTTGACTGTTTTTTGAAGATCGATGAT
>NZ_CP026521.1:2086587-2095302 GCF_002953915.1 Bacillus sp. MBGLi79 | reverse complement strand
GCCCTTCAACAGGCAGTCCTCTTTCAACGCAACATTGATTTCGTAACATTTAAAGCCTTGTTCCTCAGCTTCGGCGATGACCGTCCGCTGAAATTCGTCATAGGCCCATTTCGTTTCAGACGACGCAGCTTCAGGCGCTTCTGCCGATGCGGCCGCCTCCTTGTTTGCGCCTGTCACATCAAGCTTGGCGCAGACTTCTGAAACGTCTCTTTTGCCGTCGCCCCCTTCAATGATCGAAAGGACAATCGCTTCAAGGTCATCGAGCGCTTCAAACATGATGTCCATCCACTCTGACGTAATGGTCATTTCTTCATTTCGTATCGCGTCCAGCACGTTTTCCAGACTGTGCGTTAAATGAGCCATATCTTCATAGCCCATCGTAGCGCTCATCCCTTTCAAGGTATGAGCCGCTCTGAAAATATCATGGACAAGCTGCAGGTCTGTCGGATTTTTTTCGAGTTCGAGCAATTTTTCGTTACAGGTTTGCAAATGTTCTCTGCTTTCTTCAATAAAGACGTCTAAATATTGATTCATATCCATATGAGTCACGCCCTCTCTTTTTTCATATACGTCATAATGGCTGCGGCAATCTCATCAACATGCTTGATGTCGTTTGCAAGTCCGTTGTTAATGACCGATTTCGGCATTCCGAAAACGACGGACGACTCGGCTGCTTCGGCGATCACCGTTCCGCTTCCATGTTTCAAAAGGCCTTTTACGCCTTCTGTTCCGTCGCTTCCCATCCCCGTCATAATGACGGCGATTTTTTCAAACTCCCGAAGTGAGGCCAGGGAATGGAACAAATAGTCAACAGAAGGCTTGTGACGGCTCTCTGTGTCGCGGTCATCGAGCGTGATCACCAATTCGCCCTTTTCAAGGCCGACTGCCATGTTTTTCCCTCCGGGGGCAATGTAAACCCAGCCGTCTATCGCTCTCTCACCGTTTTCAGCCTCCTTCACGGTTACTTCTGAGAGGTGGTTCAGCCTGTTCGCTAATGAGGCTGTAAACCCCTTTGGCATGTGCTGAACGACAAAAACAGGCGCCTTCAACGTTTTGGGAAGCTTGGGAAGCACTCTTTGCAGCGCTCTCGGTCCCCCTGTCGATGTACCGATGCAGATGAGCTGTTTTCCAGCCCGAACACGGACTGAATCGCTGCCGCTCACCGGCGGCCGCTTTGCCGTCTCGATGGCGGGTTTTGAAATCGGAACAGGCCGGCCTTTCAGTTTCACCCGCCCTGCTGTCAACACCTTCTCAATCAGCATGTCTCTTACTTTATATAAATCAATTGAAATTGAACCCGACGGCTTTGCGACGAAATCGATCGCCCCCAGCTCAAGACATTCGATCGTGATATCAGCCCCCTGCTGCGTCAGACTCGATACCATGACAACCGGAAGCGGATCGCTCGCCATGATCCTTTTCAATGTTTCTTTTCCGTTCATCACAGGCATTTCAATATCCAATGTGATCACATCCGGGCGGAGCTCCTTGATTTTTTGGAGCGCTTCCTCGCCGTTTCTTGCCGTTCCTGCTACAGCAATCTCGTGATTGGATGTTAAAAACTTGGTGATCATGTTTCTCATAAAAGCAGAGTCGTCAACGACAAGAACACGAATCATAATGTATTGCCCCTCCTCAGGAATGAAGATAATTTATCGATAAAGGACCGGTTTTCGCCTATTTCCGTTCTGCCGTTATCAAGCAGCGATTCTGCCAGCAGGTAAACCGCCCTGCTCGGCTTGGAACGCGGGTTCTTCATCAGAAACGGCTGCTGCTCCACAACGGCTCTTGGTACCAGGGGATCCTCAGGAATCGGCCCTGCATATGCAAGCTTTTGCTGTAAAAAAGCGTTTACCGTGTTGGAAAGGCGGAGAAAGGCGGAAATTCCGTCTTTTTGGGTTGTACAGCGATTGACAGCGACTTTCAGCTGAAGATCGCGTCCCGTTAATGCCAAATGCTTGATCGCGCTGTAAGCGTCCATGATCGATGTCGGCTCCGGCGTGGTGACGACCAGAATTTCATCCGCTGACAGGACGAATGGCAGCTGATCTTTCGACAGCCCTGCTCCCATATCAAATATGACATAATCGAAGCTTGTCAAAGCCCGCGTTAATTCTTTCAGAAAGAACGCCCAGTTTTCCCCGTTCAATTCGAACATCGCATCCAGTCCCGTTCCGCCCGAAATGTATTGAAGGCCACGCGGACCGGCTGACAAGGCGCGCTCAAACGGTATTTTTTGCTGAAGGAGATCCATCACGGTGCAGAGCGATTGCCGGCCGATCAAAATATCGATGTTCCCCATTCCGACATCTAGATCGATCAACAGCACGCTCTTTCCTTTTTCCAAGAAGGCGAGAGCCGTATTCAGCGATATATTCGACTTCCCGACGCCTCCTTTTCCACTCATAACAGCGAGCGTTTTCGCTTTTGGATGAGCGACAGGGGCGGGCGGTTCGGCGAAGCGCTGCCCCATCCGCCTTCGTAAGCTTTCTGCCTGATCCATGTTCAACACCCCGTAAGCAGTCTGACAAATGATGCATTTGACAAGTAGCGGATATCTTCCGGAACATTTTGTCCGTTTGTCATATAGCCGAGACCGATTCTCGATTCGGCGAGCAGATTCATGACGCTTCCCAATGAATCGGTTTCATCCACTTTCGTGAATATCAACTGATCGATCGGAATGCTTGAGAACTGCTTAATGAGCTCCTTCATATCCTCGTACTTGCTCGTCGCGGACATGACGAGAAACGCCTGTATCTTACGCTCAAACGGAATGATTTCCTTCAGCTCCCTGACATATTGCCCGTCTTTGAAATTCCGGCCCGCCGTATCGATGAAGACGTGGTCAAAATCGGCGAACTTTTGCTGGGCCGCTTTAAATTCTTCTTTCGTGTAGCACACCTCGAGCGGCGCATTCAGAAGCTCGGCATATGTCCTGAGCTGTTCAACCGCTGCAATCCGGTACGTATCCGTCGTGATAAAAGCGATTTTTTTCTGCTTTTCCAGCACGGAAGAAGCGGCAAGCTTTGCCAATGTCGTCGTTTTGCCGACTCCGGTCGATCCGAAGAGCACGACATATTGGGAATGAATCGCCACGTCCTGTTCCCGATTATCGGGAAGAAGATCGGCCAAAGCATCTGTTAAGTGGGCCAGCGCCTTTTCATCCGTCCATTCTTCGCCGTTTTTTAAAGAAGTGCTGATCAACCGGCCGAGCGCTTTCGTACGGATGGCCGGCGATACCCCTTGCTTTGCCAGAAGCTGGTCCGCCTTTTTCAGCGGCTCAGGCAGCACATCAACCGGCTGCTCATGATGCCGCATTTCCAGCAGTTCTTTCAGCTCTTTCACTTGGCTTGCCAAATCGAGGTGGTCCGGCTGCGGGACAGGCGAAGGGCTTTGTTCACGTAAAACTGGCTTTTGCCGCTCCGGTTTCCTCGCGTCGGAAAAGTCCTGGTCGACAACCGCAATCACTTCAACCCCGGCTTTTTTCACAAAGCCGAGAAATTTTCTCGTATGAATTTTTTTAGAATTCAAGATTACGGCGTCATTCCCGAGCTCTTGTATAATTTGCTTTGTGGCTTCCTGCATAGAACCAGCTACAAATTTTTTAATTTTCATTGAATATCCACCACTCCGATGCTTTGAACTTCTACATTGGCTTCCAGTTCGTTATAAGAAAGAACCGGCAGATCAGGGAAATAGCGCTCTAACAGCTGTTTGACATACATTCTGACAGGCGGTGAACATAGAAGGATCGGCACTTCCTGCCTTAATGAGAGCTGTTCGATTTCTCTTGCTACAGATTGAATGATATTTTCGGATAATGCAGGTTCAAGAGATAAAAAGTTGCCGTGTTCAGTCTGCTGAATTCCTTCCGCCACGGCCTTTTCGACACGGCCCGAACACGTCACCACTTTCAGCGTCTCATTTTCCTTCGCATATTGGGCGGTGATCTGCTTGGCAAGCGCCTGTCTTACATACTCGGTCAGCATATCTGAATCCGTCGTCAGCTTTCCGTAGTCGGCCAGTGTTTCAAAGATTGTCACCAAGTTCCTGATCGATACTTTTTCTTTCAGAAGTTTGGCCAGCACTTTCTGAATATCACCGACAGACAGCGGATTCGGCGAGACCTCTTCGACCAGTACAGGATAAGATTCTTTCAAGTGGTCGATCAGCTGTTTTGTTTCCTGTCTTCCGATCAGCTCATGGGCGTGCTTTTTCACCTGCTCTGTAATGTGGGTCGACACGACTGAAGCCGGATCGACAACCGTATATCCGAGCATTTCGGCCTGATCTTTCTGAGATTCCGGTATCCATTTTGCCGGGAGGCCGAAGGACGGTTCGATCGTGTCAATTCCTTCGATCTGATCGTCTTCGCCTGTCGGAGACATCGCCAAAAAGTGATCGAGGAGAAGCTCGCCTTTTGCGACTTCGTTTCCTTTAATTTTGAGCCTGTACTCGTTCGGCTGAAGAGCGATGTTATCCCTGATTCTGACGACCGGAATGACGAGACCGAGTTCAAGCGCAAGCTGACGCCTGATCATGACGATTCTGTCTAATAGGTCGCCGCCTTGATTTGCATCTGCAAGCGGAATCAATCCGTAGCCGAATTCAAATTCGATCGGATCAATATCGAGCAGATGAACGACGCTTTCGGGACTTTTTAATTCGTCCACTTCAGCTTCTTCCTCAAGGATATCCTCCACTTTTTCCTTCTCTTCACCGGCTTTGGAGAGCGTATAGCCGCCGATGGCGAGAAGAAGAGCCAGAGGGCCTGTCAGGAGAATGCCGATCGGTGTGAAAATCCCGAGCAGCAAAATCGTTCCCGCCGTCACATACAAAAGCTTTGGATAAGCAAACAGCTGGCCTGTAATATCGTGTCCGAGGTTCCCGTCCGACGCTGCTCTTGTGACGACGATACCCGTCGCCGTTGAGATCAAGAGCGCAGGCAGCTGAGATACGATCCCGTCGCCTACAGACAAGAGCGTAAAGTGTGAAGCGGCTTCCTGAATGCTCATTTGTTTTTGCAGCATGCCGATGACAATTCCGAAAAGGACGTTAATGAGGACGATGATGATCCCTGCGATCGCATCCCCTTTCACGAATTTGCTCGCACCGTCCATCGCGCCGTAGAAGTCGGCTTCACGGGCCACTTTCTCACGGCGCACTTTCGCTTCCTGTTCGGTCACCATTCCGGCGTTCAAATCGGCATCAATGCTCATCTGTTTCCCCGGCATGGCGTCGAGCGTGAATCTGGCAGCAACTTCAGAAACCCGTTCCGCCCCTTTCGTTATGACGATAAATTGGATAATGATCAAAATGATAAAGACAACGAGACCGACCAAAACGTTTCCGCCGACAACGAAAGACCCGAACGTCTCGACTACTTTTCCCGCATCTCCGTTGGACAGAATCGAACGTGTCGTCGATACATTCAGCCCGAGGCGGAACAGCGTCAAGAGGAGCAGCAAAGAAGGAAATATCGAAAATTGCAGCGGTTCTTGCATGTTCATTGTGGTGAGAAGCACGATTAACGCAAGAGAAATATTCACGATAATTAAAACGCTCAACAACCATGGTGGAAAGGGTATGATAAGCATTGCCACAATGAGGACAACGCCTGATAAAACTGATAAATCTCTTGCTGACATGCTGTTTCTCTCCTTTTAAAACTGAAAAATTCACTAGATTTTTTGCTTTGTTTTGTAAACATACGCCAGGATTTCGGCTACGGCCTTAAAGAATTCTTCCGGAACGGCCTGGTCGATCTCAACCTGGTCATAGAGCGCCCTCGCCAAAGGTCTGTTTTCGACTGTCATGACATCGTGTTCTTTGGCGATCTGCCTGATTTTCAGAGCCATCAGATCGACCCCTTTTGCGATGATAAACGGCGCATCCATTTTGTTTTCGTCATATTTCAGCGCGACAGCGTAATGGGTCGGGTTTGTGATGATGACATCCGCTTTTGGCACATCCTGCATCATGCGGCGCATCGCCATTTCCTTTTGCTTCTGCTTGATCTTCGACTTAATCAGAGGATCGCCTTCGGTTTTTTTGTATTCGTCTTTAATGTCCTGTTTTGACATGCGAATATTTTTTTCATAATCAAATTTTTGATAGAGGTAATCGAGCACCGCGAGAAAAATCAGGGCGACTGCAGCGGAAACCCCCATTAAAAAGGTGAGCCAGCCGACATATGACAAAGCCTCGCCCGCGGACAGCGCCGGGATTCTGAGAATTTTGTCAAAGTTCAGCCATAGAACGGCGAATGTCACGCCGCCGACAATCACGATTTTTAAAATCGATTTAAGCAGTTCAACGATCGCTCTGATGCTGTAAATCCGCTTGAATCCTTTAAGCGGGTCAAGCTTTTTCAAATCAGGCTTGATCGCTTCAGGGGCAAATAAAACCACGACTTGCATATAGTTGCTCAAGACCCCGGAGACGACGGCTGTCAGCAAAAGCGGTGCCATAATGAAGCCAGATTCAAGCACAAGACTTTGAAACAGGCCGGGAATATTGGCGACTGACACCTTCATCGTGATCAACTCTTTGTAATACTTTTCGATCAGTGCGAGCAGGCGGTCTCTCATAAAAGGTCCGACGAATAAAAACGCTAAAAACACGATAAGAAGCGTGATCGCTGTATTGACATCTGCGCTTTTGGCAACCTGTCCTTTTTTTCTGCTTTCCCGCCGTTTTTTCGGCGTCGCTTTTTCCGTTTTTTCACCTGCGAAAAATTGCAAATCCAACGTCAGCTTCATCATGCCACCCCAAGCAAAGTTAATAGATCTCTCATTGTCCGAATGGCAAATTCGAAGACGTGCTGCATCATGCTGAACATAACGGCCATGCAGATGATGAGCATGATAAAGGTGATTGCGATTTTCAAAGGAAGCCCGACGACAAACACGTTGAGCTGCGGCACCGTTCTCGCCACAATCCCCAATGCCAGATCGACTAAAAACAAACAAGCCACAACAGGCGCAGACAATTGAAATGCTGTTATAAACATCGTGTTGAAGCTCTTTGCAATAAACTCGGCAAATCCTTCGCTTCCAAACGACAGCGCCATCTTATCGACCGGGATGTATTGATAGCTGTAATAAATCCCGTCAAGCAGGAGATGATGCGCATTCAGGCTCAGCATGAGGAGCAGCGCCAACGTATATAAAAACTGGCCGACAAGCGGGCTTTGCGCTCCTGTCTGGGGATCGATCACATTCGCCACCGCAAATCCCATTTGAAAATCGATGAATGATCCGGCGATTTGAACGGCCGAGATCATCATGTAGGCGATCAGCCCAAGCAGAAGCCCGATCAGCGCTTCCTTCATGGCCAACATCATGTAAACTCCGTCAACATCAAGCTGAGGAGGCTTTTCAATCGCCTGAAAACTGACGAGCGCAAGAAAAAATGCAAAACCTATTTTATGAACGGCAGGAATTGACCGATAAGAAAATAGAGGCACCGTTACATAGAATGCTGTGATTCTGACAAATACAAGTAAAAAGGCTGGAAATGATTCAATTATTGACATGTTAAAACTACCCTGCAAAACGGTTTAAATTAGAGAACAGCTCAGTCGCGAATGATAAAATCGTCGACAGCATCCACGGGCCGAAAATGACGAGCCCGACCAAAACGGCGACGATTTTCGGAATGAATGCAAGAGTCTGTTCCTGTATTTGGGTGGTTGCCTGAAAAACGCTGACGATCAGCCCGACGAGAAGAGCGAGCGCCAAAAGCGGCCCGCTGATAAGCAATGTAACGTATACAGCCCTTTCAGCCATCGATATAACAAATTCTGAATTCATGTATTAGCACCTACTCTAAAAGCTTTGCAGCAAAGATTTAACGATTAAATACCAGCCATCTACAAGCACAAACAGCAAAATCTTAAACGGCAGTGAAATCATGACCGGCGGAAGCATCATCATCCCCATCGACATCAAAACACTTGCCACAACCATATCGATAATCAGAAACGGTATAAATATCATAAATCCCATTTGAAACGCGGTTTTCAATTCCGAGATGACAAACGCGGGAACCATCGTTGAAAGCGGAATATCTTTAATGGATTCAGGCGTCTCCATCTTTGCGTAATTCATAAATAAAGCCAGATCTTTCTGTCTTGTATGCTTGCTCATAAAGGTTTTGATCGGGGTTTCCGCTTTTGTGTAAGCTTCATCCAAGGTGATCTTATTGTTCATTAACGGCGTCAGCGCTTCTTTATTAATCTCGGAAAAAGTCGGCCCCATAATGAAAAATGTCAGAAACAGTGCAAGTCCGATCAGCACCTGGTTTGGGGGCATTGACTGTGTTGCCAGCGATGTCCGGACAAAGGACAATACGATGACAACCCTTGTGAAACACGTCATCAGAATCAAGATCCCCGGAGCGATCGAAAATACTGTCAAAAGCAGCAAGAGCCGGACGCTGGCGCTGACGTTTGCCGCATCGCTTGAATTAAATAAATCCATAAACTCATTCATGTTGATTTTGGCCTTTCTTTCTGCCTTCTGCGCGATTTTGTTTCAGTTCCGCGAGCTGTGCTTTTAACGACTCGGAAAAAGATGCCGTGCCGCTTTGCTTTTGCACGCCTGGAACTTTGACTTGATCCATCCATTTCTGCCATTCAATCTTGCTGTTCATCGCAGCTTCATGCTGCGTGAGAATTTCTTTATATTCCTTTTCATCATCGATCTCTTT
>NZ_CP026521.1:1996468-2086487 GCF_002953915.1 Bacillus sp. MBGLi79 | reverse complement strand
CAGAAAGAAGCATTACTGATGAATTTTCACCGAATACAGACAAAACATCCTTCAAACCATTTTCCTCCCGAAACCGATTATTTACAATAAATCCTATTTTATCATATCGGCTATATTAGGATTTAAATCAAGTGAAGAATGAAGAATTTATATCAGCTTTAATCATGATCGCCTATCTCTTTTTCTCTCTATACTTATCAATATCTTGAAAAAAAACGCCGCGGCCGTGAATGCAATGATTGCGCCTAATAACGTGATATTCGCCTTCATGTCCGGCCTATATTCGTACTGGAAATAAAACCAGAATCCTAACCCCATCAGCATAAAAACTATTTTATCGCAGAGAGGACCCGCCCCTCTGCGTCACATTTTATAGCCGATTTCAAAATCAATTCTTGAAAGATTGCCTTTTGACGTTTGCACGATTGTTTTCCCGTGCTCCGGCATTTCCGTTAACTTGAATGATTTATTGTTTCCGTCAATCACAATGACGTAATTTTTGTCATTTTCAATTTGATTAAGTACCTGTTCCAGATTTTCTATATGTTTTGGACAGTTCACTGTAAACGCACTCGAAAGGTATAATAAAAGTGTTGAGTTTCTATTTTTCCATACGGGTGACGTCTACTAGATGACTGTTATCACGTCCAATCGTTCATTGGGAAAACTTGCAGCTTAGTCTGTGGTTCTTCTGTTGGGATGATTGGATGTTTTTTATATACTCCAAACGCTCCTCTTCCGTCATAATCCATGTAATGACTTCCCTATGCTGACGTAAGTCTTTATTTTCTACAGTCAAGATGACTTCAAATGTTTAAATTCATATCACTGAAAAAACACAATAAAAAAAGCATTGATCAATTCCGAAGAATATCTCAATGCTTGAAAAATGTATGGACAAAATACGGGCAAAAGGTCTTTTCCCCTTCACCAACCCCCCCACTACATCACGCGTTTGAACATCTTTTCCATCTCATAAGTGGAATGGTGTATGATGATCGGGCGGCCGTGCGGGCATGTAAATGGGTCTGATGTGCTTCGGAGGTCGTCCAGAAGCGCTTTGATTTCGTCGTTTCTGAGGTGGCGATTTGCTTTGATGGAGCCTTTGCAGCTCATCATAATCGCGGCTTCCTCACGGAGTTTTTTAATATCAATATTTTTAGAGTCGAGCACCTGCTGAATGATTTCTTCTATCAGCTCGGCTTCTTCCCCCTTTGGAAACCAGGCCGGGTGGCAGCGGACGATGTAACTGTTAGAGCCGAATGACTCTAAAAAGACACCAACACTTTCGAGCTCTTGTTTGTGCTGGTCGATAATCAAAGCCTCGTTTGTGGAGTAGTGGAACGTCAGCGGTACAATCATATCCTGGACCTCAGGTTCAACCTCCCCCACCTTTTCACGGAAGTACTCGTATTTAATACGTTCTTGGGCGGCGTGCTGGTCGATAATATACAAGCCATTTTCATTTTGTGCCAATATATAAGTCCCGTGCATCTGGCCGATCGGGTACATAATCGGAACCCGCTCAGACGTTGGCTGCGGCTGTTCCTCATGGTATTCCTGCTCATATGTTTCAGGCTGTTCTTCTGAAACACTGGACACCTCAAGGGTTTGTTCCTCATCATCGATAGGTGGAGCATCAAAATGGAGAGGAGGCAATTCTTCCTCCGCATCCACCGGCTCTTTCACGACTGAGCTGAGCTTCATTGGTGAATAAGATGGCGCAGTCGATTTTTCCGCAACTTTTTTTTCCGCAGGTTTTTCATCAAAGGTTATGAACTGCTGCTCATTTTTGATGGCAGGTGCTGATTTTTTCGGGAGCTGGGCACTCGGAATCAGCTGCTGCTGTTTAAATACATCTTTAATTCCGTCACGTATTAAGTCATGAAGCTCTGTTTCCTTGCTGAGCCGGACCTCAAGCTTCGATGGATGCACGTTGACATCGACTAAAATCGGGTCCATCGTAATTTCTATAAAGGTAATGGGATGGCGTCCGATCGGCAAAAGCGTATGATATCCTTCATGAACCGCTTTGACGAGCGGGAAATTTTTAATGTAACGGCCATTGACCACAGACGACATATAGTTTCTCGACGCCCGTGTAATCTCTGGGAGAGCGATATATCCCTCCACTTCAAAATCCAAAGAGCTTACATGCAGCGGAAGCATTTTTTTGGCGACAGCAGTGCCGTAAATCGCTGCCAGTACATGGCGTACATCTCCGTTTCCATTCGTTTGAAGCAGGTTTTTCCCATGATGGCGCAGACGGATCGATACCTCTGGATGCGCCAGAGCAATACGGTTAACCACGTCTGTAATGTTTCCAAGCTCTGTATGAACGGTTTTCATATATTTCAAACGGGCCGGTGTGTTAAAAAACAAGTTCGAAACGACAATTTCAGTTCCCTTCCTGCTTGAGGACCGCGATTCGGAAATGATGTTTCCTCCTTGAAGGACGAGCTTCGTCCCAGCTCCTTCACCAGTGCTTGTCGTAATTTCCAGATGAGAGACTGACGCGATACTCGGCAGGGCTTCTCCCCTAAAACCAAGCGTTCTTACCCTGAATAAATCATTTTCATCTTTTATTTTACTTGTTGCGTGGCGGCGGAAGGCACGCTTGCAATCTTCATTCTCCATTCCTTCGCCGTTATCCAAAACCCGAATGGATGCAAGGCCTGCTTCCTCAATATCGATTTCAATGACTGTGCTGTCAGCGTCGATCGCATTTTCCACCAATTCCTTGACAACTGAGGCGGGCCGTTCCACAACCTCGCCCGCCGCTATTTTATTTGAAAGCTCATCTGACAGCTGGATGACTTTTGCCACATTCATCACCCCGTTTTAATGTAATTTCTTTTGCAGCTTGTACATTTCATTCATCGCTTCAAGCGGTGTCATATCCAGTATATTAAGTGATTTGAAGGCATCGAGCACCTGCTTTTCTTTTTTTGAAAGCTTTGGTGTTTCAGCCGGCTTTTCCGCTGTGTCAAAAAAGGACAGCTGTGCCGGTTCTTCTTTCACCTGGGGTTTCGCCTCCTGAGATTTATGCACGGGCACCTCTGGTTTGTTTCCTGACTGCTCCAGCTCTTTTAAAATATCTTGAGCGCGCGCAATCAGATCTTCAGGCAGCTCAGCAAGCTGAGCTACATGGATACCATAGCTTTTATCAGCAGCACCTTCTTTAATTTGATGAAGAAAGACAACAGTTCCGTTATATTCTTCAGCGCGAACATGAACGTTTTTCAGCTGGGGCAGCTTGTCCTCCAGAACGGTCAGCTCGTGATAGTGTGTACTGAACAGCGTCTTGGCGCCGATATGATCGTGAACATATTCAATAATCGCCTGTGCCAGCGCCATGCCGTCATAAGTGGACGTTCCCCGCCCAATTTCATCAAACAAAATGAGGCTGTTTTTCGTCGCATTGACAATTGCATTTTTCGCTTCAAGCATTTCTACCATAAATGTACTTTGTCCGGAAATCAAATCATCTGCAGCGCCGATTCGTGTAAAAATTTGATCAAAAATCGGAAGTACCGCTTTTTTCGCGGGTACAAAGCAGCCGATTTGCGCCATAATGGAAATGAGCGCGATTTGTCTCATATACGTGCTTTTCCCTGACATGTTTGGACCTGTAATGAGAAGCATTTGTCTGTTATCGCCCATAATACAGTTGTTCGGGACATATTCCTGGCTGTCCATGACTTTTTCAACAACCGGGTGTCTGCCTTCAATCACTTCGACTTCATCTTTAGAGAACTCCGGTTTCGTGTAGTGACGATTTTCACTAATTGTCGCAAAACATTGCAGCGCATCCAGCTCGCTCATCTGTTTTGCAAGCTGCTGAAGCCGCGGAATATACTGCTTCACTTTCTCGCGCAGCTCGGTAAACAGCTCGTACTCCAGCTCACAGATGTTATTTTCCGCTTCTAAAATGAGCGCTTCTTTTTCTTTTAATTCTGGTGTAATGTAGCGCTCTGCATTCGTTAACGTCTGCTTCCGCTCATAACGCCCTTCCTCAAGCAAATGCAAATTTGCTTTTGTCACCTCAATGTAATAACCGAAAACTTTATTAAAGCCGACCTTTAAAGAGCGAATGCCTGTGTATTCCCGCTCCTGCTGTTCCAGGCGGGCAATCCAGTCTTTTCCGTTTCTGCTTGCATCACGGTATTCATCAAGCTTTTGATTGTAACCGTCTTTTATCAGGTTTCCTTCTTTTAACGATAAAGGAGGGTTTTCGTACAGCGCTTCTTCCAGCAGTTCAAGTACATCTCCACAAGGGTCAATACGCTCTGCACGTTCCTTGGCCTTGTCATGAGCAAGTGAAGCAACCAGCTGTTTGATGCCAGGCACTTGCTTTAACGATTCCTTCAGCTGAATCAAATCCCGGGCATTGACATTTCCGAATGCCACGCGGCCGGCAAGACGTTCTAAATCATATACTTCTTTTAATCGTTCACGCAGATCTTCCCGTTCAAAGAAATGGGACATCAATGTTTCCACCATTTCTTGGCGCTCTTCGATTTGATTGACTCTGATAAGCGGCCGGTCAATCCACTGTTTAAGAAGCCGGCCTCCCATTGCCGTTTTTGTTTCATCCAGCAGCCACAAAAGGGAGCCTTTTTTATTTTTCGAACGGATCGTTTCAGTCAGCTCCAGATTACGCTTAGAGTACAAGTCAATTTTCATCGCTTCCTCAAGCTCATACACCTGCACAGGCTGAAGATGATCAAGGCTGCGCTTTTGGGTTCTTTTCAGATACGCATATAAGCGCATAAACGTTTTTGTTACATCTTCATTATTTAAGTGCTCAATGATCGTGACCGTGACGTGTTCGTCTATTTCTCCGTCTTCAATTGAAATCGTTGCACCGCACCGCTCTTTCAGCTGTGCGACTGTATCGGCATCCAGGCTTCCTGAAACCACGATTTCACGTGCGCCGACTGAATAAATTTCTGATATGACGTCTTCAAGCCGTTCAATCAAAACAGCCAAATTTTCTCCCGTTGTTAAATCGGAAAGCGCAAGCCCGTATCCATTCGAGCAGGCTGAAACAGATGCGATAAAGTTATTTTCCGATTCATGGATGCCTTTTCCGTCCATTACAGTTCCGGGCGTAATAAGCTGAACCACTTCTCTTTTTACAACACCCTTTGCGGCCTTCGGATCTTCCGTCTGTTCACAAATCGCCACTTTGTATCCTTTTTTAATAAGCTGTTCAATATACGCGGAAGCAGAATGATACGGCACACCGCACATCGGTATTTTTTCCGCCCCACCGCCGTCTCTGCTCGTTAACGTAATTTCCAGCTCTTGTGACGCTTTTTTAGCGTCCTCAAAAAACATTTCGTAAAAATCACCCAGTCGAAAAAATAAAAAGGCATCCTGGTGCTCTGCCTTAATTTTTAAATATTGCTGTATCATAGGCGTATAACCGGCCATTGTTTAATCCCTCACTATGTATCAACGTTTCTATTTTCCAGCCTTCATTATAACATAAACAAAAAGTGATAAAAGAATGATATATCAATATAAAAAAGAGACTTGGGGGTACTGTCTCCCCTAGTCCCTTTTTTATTCTTCAGGATCTCCCACTAAAAATTCCGGGTTGATGTCTTCAAGCTCTTCATCAAGCTCATCTTCCCAATCTTCCTCGTCTTCCTCTTCCCAATCAGGATTGACCTCAACAACTACCTTTGTTTCTCCTACCACTTCCGCCAAAAATTCTCTTTCTGCCTGCACAACGATTTTATTTCCATTTGGCGAAATAGTCACTTCAAGGCAGTTTGGCTGCTGAAGCACTTTGGCAATTACTTCATGCTCATCATCTAAGTAATTATTGTCTCTGTATCTGAGTTTAATGACATCTACGTATTTTACCCGTTCTGTGACAACCTCTGTCTTTGTGTTGTCCGCGTATGAGTACCATACGTTTATATCATAATACCCTTCAATTTCTACCGTTTTCCCAATTTTTTCTGCATCGTACTTGTGGTTAATAATCCAACCACCCAAAATGCTGCTCGGTTTTTTCTCAGGGGAGATGGTGTTTGTGCATTGGGTGAATTTTCGGCCTTTCGCTACTACTGCCTTCGTAATAATTTCCCTGTATTCAGACATTCCGGCATGCCTCCTTGTTCTTCTTCGTGTTATCTTATGCTGGGCATTTGTCTAGTGTGCATTTTTATAAATAAAATATAAAAATACAAAGTTTCTGTTCCATTGTATGCAGGGGTGCCTAGAAACTTTACTTATAAGTGCGATAAAGTTTACTCGCGGCTGAGCATAGAAAAACTAATTGAATATTTAGTACATAGATTATTTAGTTCATTTATACCAAATAAATGATAAAAAAACACGGGCCTGTAAAGGCACCGTGTTTAGAGAGAACAGCTGTTATTTGAATGCTTCACCTTTGAACCGGTTTCCCCTTTCAGCAGGTCGCCCCCGGTTGACGTGATGATTTCATTTGTGACTTGGTTGGAAATGGTGTGTGCAACGAGCTGCAGTAGGTCATTTACCTCCATCTGCGAGTCTCTGAATTCCTGGATAACAGGAATCCCTTCAAGCTCTTCTTGCAGCGCGTCAATTTTTGCTTCTACTTGTTTGAGCGCTTCATGCTTTTCATAATGCTTCAGATTGACAGCCTGCTTTTGCAAGGCTTTAATCTGATTAACGATTGCAGACACTTTGTCATTCTCATTGATTTGCGCTTCAGCCCGTTTGAAAAAATCAACCTCTTCTGTTTCAGAGATCATTTTTGCAAGGTTCCGTGCCTGCTGCACAATGTCTTTTTTTGAGTAGAGCGTCATCTTATTTCACCTCGATTGCTTCTCCTACCATTTCTCCATCAAGCGACCATGTTTTCGCTTGCTGGATTTTCACGCGGACGATTTTGCCTATGGCTTCCTTCGGCCCTTTGAAATTGACAAGCTTGCTTTTTTCAGTATAGCCGGCAAGAATATCAGGGTTATTTTTGCTTTCACCCTCAACTAATACTTCGACAACCTTGCCTTCGTATTCCTTCATTTTTTTAGCAGAAATTTCATTTACCAGTGCGTTTAGACGCTGCAGGCGCTCTTTTTTCACACGCATCGGTACATTATCTTTCATCTTAGCAGCCGGAGTGCCCTCACGCGGAGAGTAAATGAACGTATAGGCGCTGTCAAACTCCACCTCACGATATAGAGAAAGCGTTTCTTCAAACTGTTCGTCCGTTTCGTTCGGAAATCCGACGATAATGTCCGTTGTCAAAGAAGCGTTCGGCATTGCTTCTTTAATTTTTCGAACCAGCTCCATGTAACGCTCTCTGTCATATTTGCGGGCCATCAGCTTCAGAACTTCTGAGCTTCCTGATTGAACCGGAAGATGAATGTGATCAAGCAGATTTCCGCCTTTCGCCAGCACTTCAATGAGGCGATCATCAAAGTCGCGCGGATGACTTGTTGTAAAGCGGATTCTCGGGATATCGATTTTTCTCAGTTCATCCATCAAATCACCAAGTCCGTACGTCATATCTTCAAAGTCTTTTCCATATGCGTTTACGTTTTGGCCTAACAGTGTAATTTCCTTATAGCCTTCACTCGCAAGCCTTCTCACTTCCTGAATGATATCCTCAGGGCGGCGGCTTCTTTCTTTTCCGCGTGTGTACGGCACAATGCAATACGTACAGAATTTGTCACAGCCGTACATAATATTGACCCAGCCCTTAATTTTTCCGTTCCGGACTTTCGGAAGGTTTTCAATAACGTCCCCTTCCTTTGACCAAACTTCTACGACCATTTCTTTTGAAAGGTATGCTTCTGACAAAAGCTCCGGCAGGCGATGAATGTTATGGGTTCCGAAAATCATATCGACAAACGGATGTTTTTTCAAAATCCGGTTCACGACTGATTCCTCTTGAGACATACAGCCGCACACGCCTAGAATCAGATCGGGATTGTTTTTTTTCAGTGCTTTTAAGTGCCCGAGCTCACCAAACACCTTGTTTTCGGCATTTTCACGGATCGCGCATGTGTTTAACAAAATAACATTGGCATCATCAACAGAGTTTGTCGCTTCGTAACCGAGCGCCATAAAGATCCCTGCCATAACCTCTGTATCGTGTTCATTCATTTGACATCCATACGTACGGATATAAAACTTTCTTCCGTCTCCCAAGCCTTTAAATTGTTCAGAAATTTTAAAGTCATTATGATAAGTAACGGCTTCCTTGCCTCGTTTTTTCGCGTCTTTTAAGGAAGGCGGAATGTAAACAGCTTCAAAGTACTTGCTGTAATCCTTCTCGGATTTTTTGTCCGATGGATTTACTTGTCCGCTCTCTAATTTTTGTTTTTCATTCATATCATATTTTCTCCTTTCAAACCAAACTTCCACCCTTCAGTATAAAGGTTATTGAAGCTCTGCACAACTGGCAACCTATCATTGTACACTCATTGAGAATAATAATCAATAAGGAATCAAAAGAGGAAGAGTTTACTCTTCCTCCTACAATAGCTGGAGCTCCTTTGCCGTCTTTTCGATGGCATCAAGCGCCTGATCCAGTTCATCTTTGGTATGCTCAGCGGTTATAATCGTGCGAATTCTGGCTTTACCCTTTGCTACAGTCGGGAAAACGATGCTTTGGGCAAAAACGCCTCGCGCAAGGAGCTGATCAGAAAATTGCTTTGCCACACCTTCATCACCTATTAAAATAGGAAGAATCGGCGTTTCACTCTTCGTGAGAGTCAGGCCCATTTTTACAAGCATTGCTTTAAAATAAGCGGTATTTTCCCACAAGCGCTCCATATGCTCCGGCTCTTCCAGCAAGACATCGATTGCTTCCATACAAGCGGCAGTGACAGCAGGCGGATGGGATGTGCTGAATAAAAACGGACGGCCTTTATGGCGCAAATAATCGATCAGCACCTTTGAACCTGCAGCATAGCCGCCAAGCACTCCGATTGCCTTGCTTAGTGTTCCGACCTGAATATGAACTCTGCCATCAAGACCGAAGTGATTCACCGTTCCTCTGCCGTTTTCGCCAAGCACTCCGGATGCATGGGCGTCATCCACCATCACAAATGCGTCATACTTCTCAGCGAGCTCTACAATATCAGGCAAAGGAGCTATGTTGCCATCCATGGAAAATACGCCGTCTGTCACAATCAGACGCATCCGATAATTCATTGACTTTCTCAGCACCCGCTCTAAATCACTCATATCGACGTGCTGATACACCTTTTTATCCGCCTTTGTCAGTCGAATTCCGTCAATAATAGAGGCATGGTTCAGCTCATCTGAGATGACAATATCCTCTTTTGTAAGAATACTTGAAAGTACGCCTTGGTTCGTTGTGAAGCCTGATTGGAATACAAGTGCTGCCTCCGTTTTTTTAAAGGCTGCCAGCTTTTTCTCAAGTTCTTGATGCATGGTAAATGTGCCGGCAATCGTTCTCACTGATCCGGTGCCGGCTCCATACTGCTGTACGGCCTCCTGTGCGGCGTTGATGAGTCTAGGATGTGAAGTAAATCCGAGGTAATTATTAGAAGAAAGCTGAATGACTTTTTGATGATTGACTGTGACAGATGGGCCTTGCATAGATTCAAGCTGTTTTATGTCTTGCCATGTATGGTTTTCTTTCATTCTATCAAGCTCTGCTTTTAAAAACTCAAATTCCTTCGTCATGTTTATCCCCCTTTTATGGAATTAAAATTACTTTTCCGCACTGGCCGCTTCTCATCAGTTCGAAACCTTTTTCAAACTCCTCTAACGGAAACTGATGGGTAATAACAGGTGATAGATCGAGCACGTTTGAACTGATCAGTTGAGACACCTGGCGCCAGGTTGAAAACATTTTTCTTCCTGTGATTCCTTGGATCGTAAGCCCCTTAAATACCACTTTATTCGTTAAATCAATTGTCACCGGATGTTCCGGCAAGCTCAGAATATGAAACCTCCCGCCATTCGCAGCCATCGCAAGACCTTGGGCAATCGCTGAGGGATGGCCGGACATCTCACAAACAAGATCTGCGCCTTCTCCATTCGTTAAAGCGCTTACAATTTTGAGCGGATCTTCTTTTTCAATAGAAACAGTACAAGTCGCTCCCATTTGTTTGGCAAGCCTCAGCCTGTATTCATTCTTATCGATTGCTATCACCTGAGAAGCTCCTGCTGCTTTTGCAACCGCAACAGCCATAAGACCAATCGGTCCGCATCCAATCACTGCAGTCGTTCCTCCTGCAGGCTGGCTCTCCAGTACGGTATGAACTGCATTTCCTAAAGGCTCTTGAATAGAAGCAATCGACGGGTCCATTTCAGCAGGATTTCTCCAGATGTTATCAGCGGGAACTTTTACATATTCCGCAAAACAGCCTGCCGTGTCCACTCCAATAATCGCAGTATTGGTGCAAACATGAGATTTTCCTGTTACACAAGGGACACATTCACCGCAGACAATGTGTGTTTCCGCCGACACATATTCTCCTGCTTTTACACCGCTGACATTCTCTCCCACAGCTTCAACAATTCCGCTGAACTCATGACCGAAAACATAGGGTGTTTTGATTCTCTGACGTGCCCATTGATCCCAATTATAAATGTGCACATCCGTGCCGCATATGGAAGCAGCTTTCACTTTTATGAGGACTTCATGTTTATCAATCTCAGGAATAGGAACTTCAGTCAGCACAGCACCGAACGCCCCGTCCTTTTTCATTAGAGCTTTCATCTTTCCACTCTGCATGTACAATCCTCCTTGAAAAATTCTTGTTACATTCGGATTGTACCATGATATGGAATAAGCGTAAACAGCACTGTCTTTTCCAGAAGGACAAAAGTATCTGTCTTGAAAAATGGGCGGAATTTTTTTTTTGAAACGTTTTAGCTCATTTCTGATTTTGCATATCCGCCCATTATATGCCAAAAATACTATCGGGAGAAAATATCACAATAAATGAAAAACAACCTGTTTGCATTACGCAAACAGGTTGAGAATACTTTATTTGTTTTTAGCGAGGTTCCACGATTAATTTAATCGCTGTTCTTTCTTCCCCATCGATTTGAATATCTGTAAAAGCCGGAATACAAATCAAATCTACGCCGCTAGGCGCCACAAATCCCCTGGCAATCGCCACAGCTTTTACAGCCTGGTTTAATGCACCAGCTCCGATCGCTTGAATCTCGGCGGCTCCTCGCTCTCTCAACACGCCTGCAAGCGCACCTGCCACTGAATTTGGACTCGATTTTGCTGAAACTTTTAAGATTTCCATTTCTGCTCCCCCTTAGTTTTACAATGGATAAGTGAGTGTTCATTAGAACAATCATTATTAGATGTTGCTATCCAAAAAGCCATCCCCACAATGCTTTTCAAAAATAGCGGGCTACCTTCCATTTTTACTATATTCACTAAGGAGTTGCTATATTCCTGCTTTTCTTTTTAATATTTTTATAAAATAACCTATGTTCAATTATTCAAAGAACATGTGATCATCATTGATTAAAACACGCTCGATTTTCACGGCTTTTTTCGTTTGATCATCTATGTCAATGACAACTCCGCTGAGCGTTGTTTTCCCTTCAGCGACAGTAAACCGGACTGGAAGGTTCGTTTTGAATCGTTTAATAATCGTCTCTCTGTCCATTCCCAGTATACCGTCATATGGGCCAGTCATTCCTACATCAGTAATATATGCCGTTCCCTTCGGCAAAATGCGGTTATCCGCTGTCTGCACGTGTGTATGAGTTCCTACAACAGCTGATGCCCGTCCATCCGTGTACCAGCCAAGCGCGAGCTTTTCACTTGTCGCTTCGGCATGAAAGTCGATAAAAATGTACGGTGTTCTTTTCGCAGCTTCAGCAATCAATTCATCCGCTTTTAAAAACGGGTCATCAAGCGGCGGTAAAAACGTACGTCCCTGCAAATTAATAACCGCAAGTTCTTTGCCGTTTGCTTTCACATATGTGATCCCTTTCCCCGGTGTTCCTTCAGGAAAGTTTGCCGGGCGAACCAAATTCGGAACGTCATCTATAAAATCAAAAATTTCTTTTTTGTCCCATGTGTGGTTCCCCATTGTGATTGCATCTGCGCCGGACTGGATTAAGCTGTGATAAATTTTTTCCGTCAGGCCTTTTCCGTGTGCGGCGTTTTCACCATTAATAATGGTAAAGTGAGGCTTATATTTTGTTTTTAACTTTGGTACATATTCTTTGACCATGTCACGGCCCGGTGAACCGACAACATCTCCGATAAATAAAATTCTCATTTTGTAAATCCTTTCTTCTTGAAAATTCCTTAGCCGTCAAAAAAATAAAGTGATGCTTAGCGCATCACTTTATTTTGCATACTCTACGGCACGAGTTTCTCTGATTACAGTCACCTTAATATGACCTGGATAGTCGAGCTCGTCCTCAATTCGCTTGCGGATATCTCGCGCCAGTCGATGAGCTTCAAGATCATTAATTGAATCCGGCTTCACCATAATGCGCACTTCGCGTCCAGCCTGAATGGCAAATGATTTTTCAACACCTTCGTAGGACTCAGAAATTTCTTCGAGTTTTTCAAGCCTTCGAATATAATTCTCGAGCGTCTCACTTCTCGCGCCAGGCCTTGCAGCGGAAAGCGCATCTGCTGCAGCGACCAGCACAGCGATAATGGAAGTCGGCTCCTCATCCCCGTGGTGTGATGCAATACTGTTAATCACGACTGGGTGCTCTTTATATTTGATCGCAAGCTCTACCCCGATTTCAACGTGGCTTCCTTCTACTTCATGGTCAATTGCTTTCCCGATGTCGTGAAGAAGACCCGCACGTTTGGCAAGCTTTGCGTCTTCACCAAGCTCCGATGCCATTAGACCGGCCAAGAATGCGACTTCCATGGAATGCTTAAGCACATTTTGACCGTAGCTTGTACGGAACTTTAAGCGGCCGAGGATCTTGATGAGATCTGGGTGGAGGCCGTGAACGCCAACCTCAAATGTCGTCTGTTCACCCATCTCACGAATATAGTCATCGACCTCGCGACGAGATTTTTCAACCATTTCTTCAATCCGTGCCGGATGAATTCGGCCATCCTGAACGAGTTTATCAAGAGCAATTCTGGCTGTCTCACGTCTGATCGGATCAAATCCGGAAAGAATGACAGCTTCAGGTGTATCATCAATAATCAGGTCAATTCCTGTCAGCGTTTCAAGCGTACGAATGTTACGCCCTTCCCGTCCGATGATACGTCCTTTCATCTCATCATTTGGAAGATTGACAACTGATACCGTTGTTTCGGCAACGTGGTCCGCTGCGCAGCGCTGTAAGGCGAGTGAAAGAATGTTTTTCGCTTTCTTATCCGCCTCTTCTTTCGCACGGTTTTCAGTTTCTTTTGTCATGATGGCGATGTCATGTGAAAGCTCGTTTTCAACCCGCTCAAGAATGATTTGCTTTGCTTCATCACGAGTCAGACTCGAAATTCGTTCCAACTCTGACTGCTGCATACGAATCATCTCATCCACTTTGCTTTCCATCTCTTCAATATGTTGTTGTCGTTCATTCAGAGAATGATCTTTCTTCTCCAACATCGCTTCCCGTTTATCAATTCCCTCATGTTTGCGATCAAGGTTTTCCTCCTTTTGGAGTAAACGGTTTTCTTGTTTTTGAAGCTCATTTCGTCTTTCACGAACTTCCTGTTCAGCATCTATTCGAAGTTTGTGGATTTCATCCTTTGCTTCAAGCAGAGCTTCTTTTTTCAGTGCTTCAGCATCACGCTTTGCATCTTCAAGAATTTGCTCGGCTGCACCGCGTGCGCCCGCAATTTTCGCTTCGGCAATGGTTTTACGAACAAAGTAGCCAACAACTAAACCGAGTAGAATCAGCAAAATGGAGATGAGAACCATCATAATTGGGGTCATACTTTCACCTCCTCTTGCTATGAACTTGGTTGTTGCTTAAATAAGTGTCGGCATGTACATTGTCTAGTTTTCTCAACATACAGAACCTTCACAGGGAATGAGTATGTTCATCGCCCTTGTCAAGTTTAAATGGTTTAACAATCATGTTAAAAAAACAAATGTTACAACTTCATTGTAAATGTGTCGGAAATACTTGTCAAGCTTGCCATCTTAACGTTTGCAGACCCGACGTCTTTTCCCGTGCCGAATGCAATTTATCCAAAAGAAGATCACGGATCATTCTTGATTCAGAAGCTGATATATTTTATTGTTCACTTGGCCCAATTTAGCGTTATTTTGAATGTTAGAGAACAAAATAACAATGGTTTGCCCAGATTTACTAAAGCTGTTCAAGATGTTGAAGCCCGGCATAACACCATGGTTTGAATAGCTTCCGGGAGCAACATAAAATCCCATGCCGTATGTGGAGCTGCTCCCTGGCGTAAACATCTTTTCATAGCTTTTTTGTGAATACAGTTTTCCGTCTATCAGCGCTTGGTCAAATTTGTACATATCTATAGGGCTCATATAAATATCGCCGGCTCCATACAGCTGAGATAGATCAGGTATATACGGTGTAACCGTTTTGCTGCCCTTCATCTTATACCCGACGGCAGGATAAGGTTCTTTTTCATATGTTTTGTAAAAGCCTGCATGCGTCATTCCCGCCGGTTTAAAAATATGATTCTTTATGTACTGTTCATACGGCTCACCGCTTACTTCAGCAATGATATAAGCGAGAACAGAATAGTTGGAATCCTTGTAGTCCCATACGCCAGGCTGACGTTTGATTCCCTGAAGTTCTATGTCTTTTATTAAATCATCCGGGGTAATGGCGCCGTTTCCTTCAATATGTCCGTTTATCCCCGATGTATGTGTAAGCAGATTCTTCAAAGTAATCGTTTGTCCGTTTGGAAAATGAGGTAAATACGTGCTTACCGGATCACTTGTCTGAAGTTTCCCCTTTTCCTCAAGCTGCAAAATAGCGGTTGCAATCAGCGCTTTTTGTGACGAACCGACGTAAAAAGACGTCAATGGATTATTTTGAATGTGATGTTCACGGTCTGCATAGCCAAAACCTTTATTTGTTACGATTTCTCCATTTCTGACAATCATAGCGGTTCCGCTGAAACTGATCTCTTTTAAATAATTGCTGATGTTTTGATTTCGGTCTACTGTTTTGATTTGTTCCTCTGATTTTTTGGCAGTTTTCTTTTTAACCTCTTTTTTCTGATCGGTATTTGAAACCGCTGCAGTTTCTTGAGATGGCTCGTTTTCTTCACTATTTCGATGAAGCGCATTCCAAATCGTAATGCAAACCATCACTGCTAAAAGACCAAGCAACAGTTTTTCTCTTTTATTTAGTTTTCTCCGTCTGCGTTTCGCAGTTCTTCTGCGGGTTGGGCTCGTCATTCATTTTTTCCTCCCGAAATAAATTCCATTTTGCACACGTTTTGTTAGACGAATAAAGCCCTAAAAAAGTTGTCAAGAAAAGCAATATTTTTATCATTTTTTACAAAATACAAAAAAGCTGAGTTTTTCACTCAGCCTTTTGTATCATTTGAAATTTATTTTATTTTTATTCTTCAAATTCGAGTTCTTCTTGTGTCTCTTCAGCTTGCTGCTGCACTACTCCGTTATTATCCAAGCCGTAATGTTCGCGAATCTGCTCCTGGATCATCAGCATGATATCTTTATTTTCTTTCAGGAATTGTTTTGCATTTTCACGGCCTTGGCCAAGACGCTCTTCTTCATAAGAGTACCATGAACCGCTTTTTTGCACGATATCAAGTTCAGTTCCTAGATCAATGATTTCTCCTTCTTTTGAAATGCCTTCTCCGTACATAATGTCAACCTCGGCTGTACGGAACGGCGGAGCCACCTTGTTTTTCACGACTTTGATTTTCGTTTTGTTCCCCATTACGTCATTGCCTTGTTTCAGCTGTTCAGCACGGCGCACTTCAAGACGCACGGAAGAATAGAATTTCAGTGCACGGCCGCCAGGAGTTGTTTCCGGGTTCCCGAACATAACGCCGACTTTTTCACGAATTTGGTTAATGAAAATCGCGATTGTCTTCGATTTGTTAATGGCCCCTGAAAGCTTACGAAGCGCTTGAGACATTAAGCGTGCTTGTAGACCGACATGCGAATCTCCCATGTCCCCTTCAATTTCCGCTTTCGGAACGAGAGCAGCTACAGAGTCGACAACAACAATGTCAACTGCCCCGCTTCGAACCAATGCTTCCGCAATTTCAAGCGCCTGCTCGCCTGTGTCAGGCTGAGACAGTAAAAGCTCTTCGATGTTAACACCAAGCTTTTGCGCGTATACCGGATCTAACGCATGCTCCGCATCGATAAACGCGGCTTGTCCGCCCTGCTGCTGTACTTCAGCAATTGCATGAAGCGCCACAGTTGTTTTACCTGAGCTTTCAGGACCGTATACTTCAATAATCCGTCCGCGCGGATATCCGCCAATTCCCAATGCCGTATCAAGAGCGAGGGAGCCGCTTGGGACAGTAGAAATTCTTGTATCTGTCTTTTCTCCCAGTTTCATAATGGAACCTTTGCCGAACTGTTTTTCTATTTGTTTAAGAGCCATATCTAAGGCTGCCTGACGATCACTCATTCTATTTTTTCCTCCTTTATGTTACCACTACATATACTATACCCTGTTTGAAGGGTTTTGCCAAGAAAAAAGCGAACGCATATTCGGATTTTTTCTTGGCGTGATTCCTATCAAAATATCATAATGTATCAGAGAAATCATGTTTTCTTAGGAGGATAATGTGCTGATAATATTATTTTTGTTCTAAAAGCTTTAAGATTAAATGGCAGCCATATTTGGCGCCGCGTTTTCTGATTCCCGTTCTGGAGCCCGCAAAGTGAAACTCATGAACCTCTTCTTTCCCATTTGCGGAAATACCGATAAACACATGTCCAGGCTCATGCCCTTCTTGAGCATCAGGTCCTGCTACACCAGTAAAGCTAATGCCGATATCGCTGCCAGTGAGTTTTTGAACACCCTTAGCCAGTTCGGCTGCGCATTCCTTGCTGACCGCTCCAAAACGATCTAATGTGTCCTTCTTCACACCAAGCACATTCTGCTTCACGTCGTTTGTATAGCAAACAACACCGCCGGCAAATAATGTTGAAGCACCGCTAAGATCCGTCAGCCATTCAGAAAAAAGCCCGCCGGTAAAGCTTTCTGCCGCAGAAATTGTAATGCCTTTTTCCTTACATGCTTTAGATAGCTCTTTTACAAGAGAAGTATCATCGTACCCATAGAAAAATTCACCGACACGCTCTAAGATAACGGCCTCTGTTTCTTTTAGCAGACGTTCTGTTTCCTTTTCATCGGCGTGTTTGGCTGTCAGACGCAGCGTCACCTCTCCATCAGCAGCCAAAGGAGCGATTGTCGGGTTGGTTTGTGCATCAATAATGTCTTCCAAATCGGCTTCAAGCTGAGATTCCCCGATACCGAAAAAGCGAAGAACGGTGGACACAATTTTTTCATTTGAACCCATCTTTTTGAGCAGAAGAGGCTTTGCCTCGTTTTCAAACATTGGACGCAATTCGCTCGGCGGCCCAGGAAGAAGCATATAGAAGCGCGATTCATGCTCTATGAGCATTCCCGGGGCCATTCCAAAGTGATTCGCCAGCACGTCAGATCCTTCGATCACAAGCGCCTGTTTTCGGTTATTAGGTGACATCGTGCGTTTTGTTCGCTTGAAATAGTCCTCAATGGATTGGAATGCCTCATCATTTAACACAAGCGGACGCCCCAGCGTATTTGCAATCGTTTCTTTCGTCAGGTCATCCTTTGTGGGTCCAAGACCTCCTGAAAAAATAATGAAGTCAGAGCGTTCTTCAGCAATGCGGATGACCTGCTTCAGCCGCTCCGGGTTGTCTCCGACCGCTGTATGATAAAATACGTTGACCCCGATTTCAGCGAGCTGTTTGCTGATAAATTGAGCATTTGTATTGGCGATTTGGCCAAGCAGCAGCTCTGAACCGACTGCAATTATTTCTGCTTTTTTTGGAAATTCCATGACGAAGTCCTTCTTTCTTAGTTAGATGTTTTTAACGCTTCCCAGTTTTTAGAGAAATATTCCCAGCCTGAGACGACAGTAAAGAAGACGGCTACCCACAGCGCCAAGTCAGCAAACGGGAATGACACAAGTTCAAATGGAAGATTGTGAAGAAGCAATGCGGATACCGCAATAATCTGTGCCCACGTTTTGATTTTACCAAGCATGTTAGCAGCTACGACTTCTCCTGTTCCGGCCAAAACAAGCCTTAAACCTGTTACAGCAAACTCCCTGCTGATAATCACAATGACCATCCAAGCTGGCGCGAGATCAAATTGAACAAGGATAATTAACGCTGCGGATACGAGCAGCTTGTCCGCAAGCGGATCAAGAAATTTCCCGAAGTTTGTTACGAGATTCAGTTTTCGGGCATAATATCCGTCAACCCAATCTGTTGTAGATGCAATAATAAATAGAATGGCCCCCGCCAAATGTGCGATCGGGATCGATTCGTCTCCAACTTCGAGCCTGCCCCAGTCAAACGGCGCCAGCATGATAATCATGAAGATTGGGATTAATGCGATTCTAGCTAGTGTGATTTTATTTGGTAAGTTAAACATAAAGCCCCTCCAATTTCATACTCGGACGTGAAGAAAAGTCATCTGGTAATTAAGATGACTTTTCTTCCTTTTTATTTACAATCTTTATGGTTTGTGCCATCACTTTTTTCGGATCAAGTTCATATGAAAGAACCTTGCCGTTGATTTTTATTTTCAGATTAGGTGCATATCCTGTGCGGATTTCAACCTGTTTCTGATCAGTTATATCTTTTTTATAGGTTTCGTCTTTTTTCAGCGTTCCTTCTTTTAAAGAGCTGCTGTTTTCATCGCGCACCCGAATCCAAGAGCTGTCCGCTGCCTTCAATTCAAGCTCGATTTTATCAGCGCCGGACACTTCATAAGTCGTTAACGACCCTTCGGTGCCAGCAGCTTTAATCTCCAGCTTATCACTGTCATTTTCTTTTTTCTTATCTTCGTTTTCTTTCGTTTCTTTTTTAGTGTCTGTCTCTTTTTCAGAGCTGTTATTTTGATTCTCTTTCAGCGTTGAATCTTTAGGGATTTCGTACTTGCTCTCACTTTGCGTAATTGCTTTTTCTGATGCCGCATTGTGATCATCACTGTTTTTGTGGTTCGCAAATTGAATGATCGCGTACACAATGGCAATCACGACAATCACGCCGAGAATGACAAGTATCGTTGGCAGCAGCTCCAGCGCCTTAGATGCTGGCTTTGGCATTTCCTTTTGAAGATTCATGCCAGAGATCTTTTCAGACACATCGTCATGATACGTATTCGGGATATCTTTTTTATGCTCCTCAAACAGCTGATCCGCATCAAGCCCAACGGCTTCTGCATATTGCTTGATGAATGCCCGAACATAAAACTTCCCCGGAATAATGTCATAGTTTCCTTCCTCCAAGGCGGTTAAATACCTTTTTTGAATCTTTGTTGCCGCTTGGAGATCATCCAATGACATTGCTTTTTCCTCTCTGGCTTCTTTGAGCCGGATTCCTAGTTCAGTCACAACAAACACCTTCCAATTTTAAAAATCAAAGCTTGAAAACCCGGGTTGATCAAACATTTGGGGTTCCTCGGCATGTTCATATGTAATAACCTCATCAGGGTCATTTCTCAGTTCAATAATATAATCAAAGTCATCTAGTGTATACTCTGTATTTTGAACGAATATGTCCGGATGCTCCACCACTTTTGTTGCCGGAAGCCGCATTATTTCTCGGACCAGCTGGAGATGGCGTTCCGATCCTCTTCGTGTTGACACAATTCCGTCAACGATAAAGACATTTTCAGTGCTGTATTCTTCGGCAATCAGCTGGCTTCTTATCGTCTGCTTCAGCAAGGTTGAGGACACAAACAGCCACCTTTTGCTTGCACACACACTGGAGGCCACAATCGATTCCGTTTTTCCGACACGCGGCATTCCTCTGATTCCGATTAATTTATGGCCTTCTTTTTTGAACAATTCGGCCATAAAATCGACTAATAAGCCAAGCTCGTCCCGTTCAAAGCGGAACGTTTTCTTATCATCGGCATCCCGTTGAATATAGCGGCCGTGGCGTACGGCAAGACGGTCGCGAAGCCTCGGTTCTCTAAGCTTCGTTACTTTAATTGTTTCCATCGTTTTTAAGATTGATTCTAATCGTTTAATTTGATCTATATGGCGGCACCTGAGGAGCATTCCCCTTCTGGAAAGATCGACGCCGTTTATCGTTACGATGTTAATAGAAAGCATCCCAAGAAGAGATGAGATATCCCCGAGCAGTCCGGGGCGGTTCACTTGAATTTCATATTCAAAATACCATTCGAGCTTTGCCAAATGATATACCCCCTTCATTGTGGCAAAATTTTACCTTCCTTTATCATAAAGCATTTTTCTCTAATTAGAAAGAAGAATGTTGCTGTGATGAGGAAAACATAAAAAAGAGAGGAAAAATCCCCTCTCTTCCTAGTGAGTGCTGTTATTTTCAACAAGCTTAACCATCATATTGGCAATGGCGTGCTGTTCATCTTTTGATGCTACACTCCAAAGATCTGCCAGCACTTTTTCCTGCTCGTTCTTAGATTCCACTTCATTAGCCAAGTAGCTGCCGATTTCTGTCGCAAGATCTGTAATCGTATCCTGGCTCATACCTTTATCTTGCGCATAGTTCAGACGGTCGCCAAGGAAGTTTTTCCAGCTATCCCAGTTTTCTAATACTGACATGCTTGTTTCCTCCATTTCATGTGAAGTTACAAGATTATTGTGTCCTTCGCAAAAGAAACTATACACCGAATATTTTCGGATCAGCAGTGCCAGCCGCCATTCACCGACAGAATTTGGCCGGTGATATATGATGCTTTGTCAGACAGGAGAAAAGCTGTTGCATCCGCAATTTCCTGCGGCCGGGCCAGCCGGCCGATCGGGATCTCATCAGCGATCTCTTCTTTTTCAGACGGGGTGAATTGATTCATCATATTTGTATCCACCGCGCCCGGCGCTACCGCGTTTACCCTGATTCCGCTTGGCGCCAGCTCCTTAGCCAGTCCTTTTACAAACGAATGCTGAGCTCCCTTTACCATGCTGTAGAGCACTTCACAGGATGCTCCAGTCTCTCCCCAAATCGAGCTGACAGCCACAATTGCTCCCGATTTATTCCGAATCATGCCTGGAAGAAGGTTTCTTGTCAGCATATACGGACTCGCCACATGGAGCTGAACCATTTCCTGGACTGTTACGTTATCCACATCCGTAATCAGCCCAAAATGGCTTCTTCCGCTGTTTAAAACAATCGCATCAATCGGCTGAACAATTAAACTTGTCAGCTTTTCTGCCCCTTCTGGCGAGGACAGATCGGCTTGCAATATCTCCGCGTACACGCCAAACTTCTCTCTTAGTTTTTCAGCAAGCTCCGCTGCCGCATTTTGATTTGTATTGTAATGGAGCAGCAGATTGTATCCCTTAGCCGCAAGGGTTTCGCTGATGCTTTTGCCAATGCCGCCGCTTGCTCCGGTGATTAGTGCTGTTTTGTTCATCCTCTTTCCCTCTTTCCGCACAAAAACACCCCTCACACTGGAGGGATGTTTTGTTTATGATTTAGGAACAACCTTGCATACAGTCAGTCTGTCTGCAGCAATTTCCTCTTGTATGACTTTCTGCACATCTTCGATAGTAATCTGCTCGAGTACCGTTACGACGTCAAACAGGCTCATATCCAAGAATGCGTAACGAGTAAATTGATTGGCGATGTATTCAGGGGAATTCAGCGCTTTTAAGAATGTACCGATCTTTTTCTTTCTGGCCAGTTCAATCTTTTCAGCGGTAATCAATTCGCCCGCGCGCAAAAGCATGCTTGAAACGTCTTCAGCCAATTGATCAGGATCAGGCGTATCTCCGCCGATCGCTGCAAAACCGAACCCATATTCAGCAGTAAAATCAAAGCTGAACGTTTCGTCAATATATCCTTTTTCATAAAGTGATTCATACTGGGCAGAGCTTTTGCCGAAAAGAGCTTCAAGCAATAAGTTCATAGAAAGTTCATGCTTTAACAGCTCTTTGCCTAATCTAAACGGGTTCTTTGATTTTAGCCCGACAAGGCATTTCGGTCCCTGCACGTTCATTTTGATCTCTTTTTCTTTTCGGAAAACCGCTTCTTGCTCTTTCACTTCTTCACGTTTGATTTCCGGCTGATCGGTATACGGCTTTTTCTCCTGATTTTCTCTGACCTGCGAAATGATCGCTTCAGGATCTACCGGGCCGACAATGAATAGGAGCATGTTGCTCGGGTGATAAAACGTTTCATAGCATTCATAAAGAAGATCTTTTGTAATATGTGAAATGCTTTCCACTGTTCCCGCTATGTCAATTCTGACAGGATGTTCTTTGTACATGTTTTCAATGACTCCGAAGTAAAGCCTCCAATCAGGATTATCATCGTACATGTTAATCTCCTGCCCGATAATCCCTTTTTCTTTTTCAACCGTTTTTTCAGTGAAATATGGGTCCTGCACGAAATCGATGAGCGTCTCTAAATTGCGTTCAACATTTGATGTGCTTGAGAAAAGATAAGCCGTTCTTGTAAATGACGTAAACGCATTGGCAGAAGCACCCTGTTTGCTGAAATCTTGAAAAACATCTCCGTCCGCTTTTTCAAACAGCTTGTGCTCAAGAAAATGGGCGATCCCATCCGGCACGTGAACCATCTCATTTTTATCTAAAGGGACAAACCGGTTATCTATTGAGCCGTACTTTGTTGTAAAGACCGCATATGTCTTGTTGAAACCTTTTTTCGGCAAAACGTATACGTCAAGGCCGTTGGACATTTTTTCATGATACAGCGTCTCCTGAAGCTGTTCATATTCGATTGGTTTGATCAAGATGCTCCCTCCGTCCCTTTTAAGAAATAAGTCGTATCAAGCTGAATCTTTTCGCCGGCTTTCATGATATCCTCTTTTGTGACATTCTCAATATTGGCAAGAAAGTCTTCGATAGGAATCTCGACTTGAGCAGCGGCCTGCTGATATAAAAATTCAGTTAAACCGTATGCAGTATCAATTGTTTCCAGCACTTGGTTGCGAATGACGGCTTTTGTCTGTTCGATGTCCTGCTCACTGAAATCGCCGTTTTTCATTGCCTGAAATTGCTCCGCAATAATTGAAACAGCCTGGTCGTAATTTTTCACTTCAATGCCTGACATCACCATTAACAAGCCTTTAAAACTTTCTATACGTGAAGCAGCGTAGTAAGCAAGGCTGGCTTTTTCCCGAACGTTAATGAAAAGTTTAGAGTGAGAGAATCCGCCGAACAATCCGTTAAACACTTGTAAAGCCGGATAGTCCTGATCTGTATAAGTGATGCCGGTGCGGTAGCCGATATTCAACTTTCCTTGTTTGACATCTTCCTCATCAATCACTTCTTTTGCCTGAACTTTTTCATCAGCCCGATTGTTTTCAATCATGCCAAGAGTGCGCTCTTCGGTTTGGAAATACTTATCAATGGCCGTTTGCACCTGCTTACTGTCCACATCACCAACAACATAAAGATCAAGCTGGTCTTTTTGGATAGCACTTTGGTATGTTTCGTATAATTGCTCGGCCGTAATGTCATCGACATCGTCGATTTCACCATTGACATGGAGCGCGTAAGGCTCATTTTGGCACATTTCCTGTATCAGTCTTAAATTCGAGTAGCGCATTTTATCATCATAGACGGCTTGGATTCTTTGCTTAAGCGTCCGTTTTTCTTGAGCCACATATTGTGCCTGAAAAGCGCCCCCCTCTAAAGCAGGTGAAAAGACGATTTCTGCGAGAAGCTGAAGCCCTTTCTCAAGAAGCGGTGTTTGGTCTTTTAAATATTTTTCATTCGGGATTTCAAGCCTGAACGTAATGACGTGCCGCTCTCCTTTTTTCGTAAGGTCCGCCGATACTGATGTGCCGTACAGCTCATCCAAATAGGAACGCAATTCTGAGGTTTTCGGATGGCTTTTCGTTCCGCGAAGAAGCACATGCGGGAGAAGCGCTCTTTTGGTGACTTGATCCTTTGTCAGCGGCGCAAGCATCTTAAAAATAAGCGAGACGGTTTTAAATTTTTCTGTTTCTACAATGTGTGCGGTTAAACCGCCGTGCTTTGTTTTGAATTCATTAACATATGACATATGGAACCTCCTTCGTTCATTTCTTCATTAGTATGTATTATGACCAATTTTAAGCATACGCAGAAACACTCTTTCATGTAATTATAGCAACTGTAGGATTTATAAGGAAACAATAACCTCCACATACGGTATAGTAAGTTCTTTTCCAATCTCGGCGATGGTTGGAACCTGCAAGGGCGCGCAAAAAAAGACGGTTGGCTAGACCGTCCCTAAGTTTTTTTCTTCTTCTTCACTTTTTTTAGCATCTATAGTAAAGAGCACTAAAAATAAAGAAACAATGCTGCAAAACGCCGAGAGTATGAAAATAATCCAGTTTGCATTTGACATTAGTGCAGCAAAAACAGGCGGGCCGAGAGCCACTCCTATAAAGCGCATGCTATTGTAGAAGGAGGATATGGTTCCGCATTGCTCACTTTCAATTCCTTCGGTTATCAATGCATCTAAAGCAGGAAGAGCCATGCCAATCCCAATTCCGCCAAAGCTTAAAAAGACAAATAAAAAATAAAAACTGTGGTTCCACCACAAGGCAATAAACGACAGGGTCAACAGAATCATTCCTGTCACAACGCAAAATTTCATTCGGCCTTTATCTTTACCGATCTTTTTGCCAGCTATAAAAGAACTGGTTGACAAAAACAAAAGTGGGATTGCCAGTAATCCGCCTTTAGCTACTCCGTCAATGGCATACTTGTTCTCCAGCGTATCTGACAAATAAAATAATACGCCAAATAACAAAAACATAATGACACACCCGATAATGAAGACCGTATAAAGCCAGCGCCCATCCTGCTTAAAGATTTTCTTCACGCTCTTGATAAACTCAGAAACCGCAGGCGCATCTTCATCTTCTTCAGGCTTGGCCACTAAAAACAATACGAGCAAAAAGCTGATCAAACAGAAAAACGGAATAAACCAAAACGGTACAAACCAGTACCAGGAAGCCAGTAATGCGCCAAGTATGGGACTCAGTACCTTCCCTGACGTGTTAGCGGTTTCAATATCTCCAAGTCCAGCGCTGACCTTTTCATCGTCTCCTTCAAAAAGGTCACCGATAAACGGCATAACGATAGGAGCGGCACCTGCAGAACCGATGCCTTGAAGAACACGCCCCGCCAAGATCATAGCATAAGGATTTTTCATGTAGGTTGAGGCAAAAGCAGCTACCACTCCACCTAATCCTGCAATGAGGAGACATGGAAGCAATATTTTTTTCCTCCCGAAACGATCCGACAAATATCCGGCAATCGGAATGCAAATAATTGCCACTACTGAATATACAGTAATGATTAACGACACTTGAAATGAAGTCACCGACAGCTTTTTTTCCATCATCGGAAGAACAGGAATCAGCATGGAGTTCCCGAGTGTCATCACAAGCGGGACGGAAGACAATGCAATAATATTTTTCATTCCATTTTTCTTTCTCAACATTTTCACCCATTCACTTTCTTGTCATCTCTTATATATTGCGTTAACCGGAATGAAAGTATGTACAAAGAAACATGAATCAGTGCAAATAAAAAAACAGACACACAAGCGTCCGTTTTTAGAATCGTTTACGCAAAACATGAAATCTGAATTTATCGGCTCTGAAATAATTTAACGAGTAAAGCACCGGTTTATCGTGCTGATCGTAATGGGTTTGTTTTAACAGTAAAAGTGCTGTTTCCGGATCGCATTCCAGCACTGGAGAAATGGTATCGTGATAGCCGATCGGTTCTATATCAGTTACTGCATAACTGATTACGGAGCCTGAATTTTTCTCAAGCAGGTCAAACATAGATTCTTGCTGATGAGAAAAAGAATTCGGCAAAATATTCATCGGAATTTTGTCTATACAATATACAATCGGCTGTCCGTCAGCTGTTCTAACACGTTCAAGGTAAAAAAGTTCTTGCCCTTCTGCCAAATGAAACCTCTTCGTATCATCCTCAGACGGCATAAGCACTTGTGATGACAGAAAAATCGTGCCAGGGGTCATATTTGCCTGTTCTATCATCTTCGTTACACTGTTCAGCTGTTCAATGCCCGAAAGAAATAACGGCTTAGAATGGACAAAAGTGCCTACACCATGCCTTCTGATAATCACATGTTCTTCTTCCAATATCCGCAAGGCTTCTCTTAGCGTCGCTCTGCTCACACCTAGCTTTTTGGAAAGCTCAAATTCAGAAGGCAGCTTTTCCTTCTCAGTGTAGATCCCATTTTTTATATCCTCTTTAATTCGTTCAATTACTTTCAAATACAAGTGCCGATTATCAGCTTTTGTAGACATGTTTCCCCTCCGTAAACCACTTTCGATAAAAATTATTGAACAATTGGGACAACTATATCATGTTTTGTCGAAAAAATAAATAGAAAGCTTATCAGTTTACATAATGTTGTTATTGATAACTAAAGGAAAATGGAACTCCCTTCATTAAGAAGAGAGCTCATCATATTTCTCTTTTGATAATAAGACTTCCCTAGGTTTGCTGCCTTCATACGGCCCGACAACGCCGCGTTCCTCCATTGCGTCAATCAGGCGCGCCGCTCTCGTATAACCGATTCTGAATCTTCTTTGCAGCATTGAAACAGATGCCGTCTGCATGCCGACGATTAATTCAACAGCTTCATCATAAAGTTCATCAGTAACCTCTGAATGAGTTTCCGTTGTCTCCTCAGGAATCATTTCTTCTTGATATTGCGCTTTCTGCTGTGTAATCACATGGTCGACGACCTTCTCCACTTCGTCATCCGACAAAAATGCTCCTTGCACACGGACAGGCTTGTTAGCCCCTACAGGTAAAAACAGCATATCGCCGCGGCCGAGAAGCTTCTCTGCGCCGCCCATGTCAAGAATGGTCCTTGAATCCGTCTGTGAAGATACGCTGAACGCGATTCGTGAAGGAATGTTCGCTTTGATCACCCCTGTGATAACGTCCACCGAAGGCCGCTGCGTCGCAATAATGAGATGGATGCCGGCAGCCCGCGCCATTTGGGACAATCTCGTAATCGAATCTTCCACATCAGACGAAGCGACCATCATGAGATCGGCAAGCTCGTCCACAATGACAACAATATAAGGAAGCTCCGGCTGTTTCGCTCCTTCTTCATTGTTGGCGCGTTTTATATAATCATTGTATCCTTCAATATTTCGTGTGCCCGTATGAGAAAATAATTCATACCGCCGCTCCATTTCATTGACAACCTTTTTCAAAGCCTGCGATGCTTTTTTCGGATCGGTTACAACCGGAGCAAGCAGGTGCGGAATCCCGTTATAGACATTCAGCTCTACCATTTTAGGATCGATCATCATCATTTTCACTTCATGCGGTTTTGCGCGCATTAAAATACTTGTAATAATGCCGTTGACACAGACACTTTTTCCGCTTCCGGTTGCGCCTGCGACCAAAAGGTGGGGCATTTTGTTTAACTCAGCCAATACAGCTTCACCTGAAATATTGCGGCCAAGTCCAATTAACAGCTTCGCATCCGGCCTGTCATTTAATTTAGACTCCAGCACTTCCTTCAGCGAAACCATTGCCACTTCTGCGTTTGGAACCTCAATTCCGATTGCCGATTTGCCTGGTATAGGCGCTTCGATCCTGATATCCTTCGCAGCAAGCGCCAGCGCTAAATCATCGCTTAAATTGACAATTTTGCTAACCTTCACTCCGACATCAGGATACACTTCGTATTTTGTTACGGCCGGCCCGAGATGAACCTGTGTGACTTTCGCCTTTACGCCAAAGCTTTGGAAGGTCCGTTCAAGCTTTCTCGCATTTTCATAAATATTCTTTTTATCAGCCTGCTGGCCGGTATGCTTTGGATCTGCCAGTAAATCCAGTGACGGCATCTCGTAATCCTTATTTTCAAGCTCCGTAAAGGTCATAGGAGGAGCAGAAACAGTTTCCTGATCACCTGTCTCCGGTTGGATGTCTTGAAGCGGCTCCGATACAGGTTCGGTGCGCTTTTCTATAACTGGAGACTCATCCTCTTCGTTACGATCAGAAAAGCTTGAGATAATTGGTTCTGAATGGACAAGAGGCGATTCTGTCTCAGAATCCCCCTCTTCATCAGAAGGCTCCGGTTCCATTTGCTGTTTTTTGCGGACCGGTTTTTGTTTTTTGCTAGGCGCTTTTGTTTTTTTCGATGACTGCATATTTGATTTGACGGATTTCATATCATCAATAAATGCCAACCATTGTTCTTTTATAAAGCGTCCAATCGGGCTCATCCACTTTTTCAGCGTTTCTTGCAGTGATCGTCCTGTGACTAAAATCATGCCGATCAAAATCATGACAATCGCCATGATCTGAGAACCAGTTGACGCAAACAAGAAGTGTGAAGCTGCAAACAGCAGCGCACCGATCATCCCTCCGCCTAAATCAGGAGAAGCAGAGCTGCCATTCATGTCCATCAAAAACAATTCCCACGTATTGCGGACCACGCTTGCGGACTCAATAGTCCCTTTGTGCGTCAAATTTTTAAACAGCTGCACGTGAGAAAGCAGCAATATGCTTGCGATGATACAGTACAACCCGGCCTTTCGTCTCGTTAATAGGCTTGGGGTTTTCTTCTTCCAAAATAGCGAGACTCCTAACACCAATAAACCTAACAAGCATAAAATAAACCACTCTCCAGCAAAAAAGCGGAACAAATAGATAAATGTTTGCCCGACTACCCCCAGCTGCAAGATTGCGATAATTGAAATGGCTATACACAGCAGTCCGTTGAGTTCGTATTTTATATTGAGCTGTTTCGCCTGTTTTTTTCTTGATTTTCGTTTTTTCTTTGCCACACTCATCACCTTACTGCGTTAAAAAATGTAAGTTCATACATAATGAAGAAAGCAGCCGTTTACAGGCTGCATTTTTTCTGTAGGATTCCCCTATTATAGCATATTTTGCCCTTAAAAAAGGATTGGATTCTTATACGTTTAATTTCAGCTTTTGTCCCGGTGAAATGTCCGGATGCAGAAAATGCATTGGGTTTGTGCTCATAATTTGAATGACTTCCGCTTCATTTCCTTTCATTTCGACAAGAAGCGGTACACCTTTATATTCAATTTGCTCATGTGCGCTCGTTTCTTGGTTCTGTTCTGCAAACACAATTTCCTGCGGCATCACGGTATACAGAATCATTGAATCATCCGTCCTTCTTCTTTCCTTGCTGCCTCTATGAGCTCATTCAGTTTATTGATTGCCTGTCCGACACCGCCTGCGTGGTCAATCAATCCATATTCAACTGCATCCTTACCAACTACATTTGTTCCGATGTCGCGTGTTAAGTTTCCTTTTGAGAACATTAGCTCTTTAAATTTCTCTTCAGTTATATTGGAATGGCTTGTGACAAATTTAACAACTCTTTCTTGCATTTTATCCAGGTATTCAAACGTTTGCGGCACCCCGATGACCAGACCGGTGAGCCTAACGGGGTGAATCGTCATCGTTGCTGTTTCGGCGATATAGCTATAGTCACAGGATACAGCAATCGGAACGCCGATGGAATGACCCCCGCCAAGCACGATAGAAACGGTCGGTTTCGATAAAGATGCCAGCATTTCCGCAATTGCTAGACCAGCTTCAACATCTCCTCCCACAGTATTTAATATAATCAGCAGGCCTTCAATTTTAGGATTTTGTTCAATTGCCACAATCTGTGGGATGACATGCTCATATTTTGTTGTTTTGTTTTGCGGAGGGAGCTGAACATGGCCTTCTATTTGTCCGATTATAGTCAGACAATGAATATTTGTATCTTGGGGCAGCTGTGGAAGTGACGTTTCACCAAGCTGCTGTATTTTATTCATAATGCTGTCTTTCGCATCATTTTTTTCAGAACGCTCTTCTTCTGTATTTTCCATACGATGATCCATCTCGCTTTCACCCTTTCCGAGTTTCTCTTTGTATTATGAACAAAGATACTCAATTCAATCCCGGCTTAAAGGGCAAAAAAATAAAGACCGGAGCTGCTCCGGTCTTTAGTCAGTCATTATACTTCCATAATAATTGGGATGATCATCGGTTTACGTTTCGTTTTTTCATAAAGGAATTGGTTCAAAGCATCCCGCATTGCCTGCTTCAGCGTTGACCATTCAACATTTGATGTTTCAGTCGCTTCTGTCACGATGGAACGAACAAGCTCAGTAGCCTGTACGATAAGACCTTCAGACTCTCTTACATAAACAAAACCGCGAGTGATAATTTCTGGTCCTGATACAAGATGTTTCTTTTGTTTATCAAGTGTAATGACAACGATTAAGATTCCGTCCTGTGAAAGCAAGCGGCGGTCTCTCAATACGATATTGCCGATATCACCGACACCTAGCCCATCAATTAAAATATTGCCGTAAGGAACTTTATCCCCGATTTTTACGTTTTGGCCGCGGAACTCAACGACGTCTCCTTTTTCAATTAAGAAGATGTCACTGCGCTTCATGCCGGTTTCTTCAGCGATTTTTGAATGGGCTTTTTGCATTCTGTATTCGCCGTTTACAGGAATTAAATATTTTGGTTTAAGCAGATTGATCATCAGCTTTAACTCTTCTTGTGAGCCGTGGCCTGATACATGAACACGCTTTTGGGCAAAGATGACTTGTGCACCGGCTCTCGCAAGTAGGTCCACTGTTTTAGAATAAATGAGTTCCTGCCCGGGAATTGGAGTTGACGCAATGACAACCGTATCCCCTTCTTCAATGTTCAGCTGTTTGTGAGCTTTGTTTGCCATTCTTGTAAGGGCAGCTAATGGTTCACCTTGGCTTCCGGCTGTAATAATGGCCACTTCACGCTTCGGATATTTCTTCACATCCTGTACAGAAATAAATAATTCATCATCTGCTTCAATGTATCCTAACTTTCTTGCCAGCTGCAGGACAGATTGAAGATTTTTTCCGGCTACGGCAATCTTTCTGCCATTTTGAGCCGCTGCATGAATCACTTGCTGAATCCGGTTAATATTGGATGCGAAAACAGCAATAATCACCCGGTTCTCTGAATTATACAGCGCATCCGAGATTTCTCCGCTGACAGCCGATTCCGAAGGAGTATAACCCGGCCGTTCCGCATTTGCACTGTCAGAAAGCAGGGCAAGCACGCCGCTATTTCCGATCTTGGCGATTTCGCCAATGTCGCACGTCTGATTAAGTGCAGGTGTTTGGTCAAATTTGAAGTCTCCCGTGCATACAATAGATCCAAGTGATGTTTTAAAGCTCACACCTACAGAATCAGGGATGCTGTGAATCGTTCTAAAGAACGATACTTTTGTCGATTCAAATGTAATGACAGATTTGGAGTGAATTTCTCTTAAATCAGTTTTTCGGTTATGTCCGTATTGTTTTAATTTCTCTCTTAACAGCGCAAGCGTCAGCTTTGTTCCGTACACTGGAACTGACAGCTTGTTTAATAAGTAAAAAACACCGCCGATATTTTCATCGTGCCCGTGCGTTAAAAAGATTGCCTTGACGCGATCAGCCCGTTCAATCAAATATGATATGTCAGGAATCACCACATCAATACCGAGCATTTCATTTTCTGGATGCATAAGGCCGGCATCAACGACAAATATGTCTGAGTCAATTTCAATGACATAAAGGTTCTTCCCAATCTCTCCGACACCGCCAAGGGCGATAATTCTAACGTTTTCTGTATTTTTCTTTTTCAAAATCTATATCCTCCTAGTCTCATACCCGTCCATCATCACTTGTTCCTATTATAACTGAAAGTAAATTTAGAAAACAAGATAAAGCAGAAGGTTTAGGGAAAACCAATATGTAAAAGAAACGGTCAAACTCAGCTGAATGTGAGAATGACCGCGTTTGTTTCACTGTATGAAATTTTCTTACAGTTCGCTGATCGTGCTGCTTAAGCTCAGACGTTCATCCTCGGTTAACGGGACAAGAGGCAGACGCACAGAACCGACATCAAGACCTCTCAGCTGAAGCGCTGTTTTGACTGGAGCAGGGTTAGGCGCTTTAAACAGTTCCTTCATAATCGGCAGCAGTTTCTGATGAATCAGTGCCGCATTAGCTGTTTGCCCATTCGTATAATTTTTGATCATTTGCTGCATATCAGTGCCTGCGATATGGCTCGCCACTGACACAACTCCTCTTCCTCCAACTGAAAGAATTGGAAGCGTCAGAGCGTCATCCCCTGAATAGACATAGAAGTCTTCAGGCGTTTCAGCAATAATTTTTGTAATCGCTTCGAGGTTGCCGCTCGCTTCTTTAATCGCAACAACATTCGGAATGTCTGCCGCCAAACGGATCGTCGTTTCAGGAGCCAGAGAAGCAACCGTACGGCCCGGAACATTATAAAGCATAACCGGAAGTGATGTCTCTGCCGCAATTGCTTTAAAATGCTGGTACATTCCTTCTTGGGAAGGTTTATTGTAATACGGCGTAACAAGCATAACAGCGTCCACGCCTGCTTCCTCAGCTTTTTTTGTCAGCTTAATGGAATCTTTCGTATTGTTGCTTCCAGTACCGGCGATAACCGGAACCCGTCCGTTTACTTCTTTTACCGTATATTCAAAAAGCGCAATTTTTTCTTCAGTTGAAAGGGTTGGAGATTCTCCAGTTGTTCCCGCTACTACTAAAGAATCCGTTCCGTTTTTCAACAAGTAGTCAATCAGTGTAGACAGTTTTTGAAAGTCTACGTTCCCTTTATTGTCAAAGGGTGTAATCATCGCTGTAGACACATTTCCGAAATTCATTTTATTCACCTCATCATGATTCAATCACATTTACTTGGAAAGTTCAAACACTTCATGCAAAGCGTTTACAGCAGGAACCATATCCGCTTCATGGACGAGCACCCATATCGTCGTATGGCTGTCAGCCGACTGAAGAATCGGAATTTCTTTTTCTGAAAGAGCTGACACAATTTTGGACGTAACACCGGGAACACCCATAATGCCCGCACCGACCGCCGATACCTTCGCGCAGTTTCTTGTTACCATTGGATCATAGCCCATATCCATTAAAATACGCTGAGCTGTTTCTGTTTTATTTCCGGCTACCGTATAAACGATTTCACTAGGTGTAATGTTAAAGAAATCGACACTGATTCCAGCGTTCGCCATTGCCTTGAACACTTCAGTCTGAACATTATACTGGCCGATTTTTGAAGGCACCTTGAACTGCGTGACATCTTTGACATGAGCGATTCCCGTAATCAGCCTTTCAAAAACATCACTGCCGACCTTGGAAGAGTGATGTGATGTCACCAATGTACCTTTATCCTTCGAATAAGTCGAACGGACGCGGATCGGAACCTTGGCCTGCATCGCGATTTCCACAGCACGCGGATGAATGACCTTAGCTCCCTGATACGCCAGGTTGCAGATTTCCGTATACGTCACGACAGGAAGCGGTTTCGCATTTTCCACAACTCTTGGGTCTGCAGTCATTACACCTTCTACATCGGTGAAAATATCGATGTATTCTGCATCAACAGCTGCTCCGAGTGCGGCTGCAGACGTATCACTGCCCCCTCTGCCGATTGTTGTTGTATCACCTTTTTCAGTTGCGCCCTGGAAGCCTGCGACGACCACCGCATCATGATTGGCGAGCACACCGAATAAACGCTCCGGTCTCATTTCAATGATTTTCGCATTGGAATGCTGATCATTCGTTAAAAAGCCAGCCTGAGCCCCTGTCAGCGCAGCTGCTTTCACTCCGTTATCAAGCAGCATGCTTGTAAATACGACAGAGGAAATGGTCTCTCCGCAAGATAAAAGCAAATCCTGCTCCCTTGGAGAAATCGCTGACTGATCGCCGTAAAGCAGCCCCAGCAAAGAATCTGTTGCATACGGGTCTCCTTTTCGGCCCATCGCTGAAACGACAACGACAACCTTATATCCTTCACTGATTGCTTCTTTAATATGCTCTAAAGCCAGTTTGCGGCCTTTATCATCTTTTACTGATGTTCCGCCGAACTTTTGAACAATTATCTTCACTGTTTTCACTCCAAATTATTCGGACGTAACAGAAGAGAGCAGGCTGATAGTGCCTTACTCTCTTCTATTCGTCTTTAGGAAATTCTCTCTTTTATACGAGGTTTAGTTTTTTCAGGCTTTCTGCAATTTGAACAGAGTTCCATGCTGCGCCTTTTAATAGGTTATCAGAAACAACCCATAAATGAAAACCGTTTGCTCTGTCCAAGTCTTTGCGGATGCGGCCTACAAACACATCGTTTTTGCCGACAGCATCGGCAGGCATCGGATAAAGCTGCTGGCTCGGGTCATCCTGAAGTGTCACGCCCGGAGCTTCTTTTAATAGATTTTTAATATCTTCAACTGTAGCGTCATCACGGTCTATTTCGATGTAGACAGACTCTGAGTGCCCAGTTTGAATTGGCAGTCTCACACATGTAGCCGCTACTTGAAGGTCAGGCATGTGCATGATTTTTTTCGTTTCATTGATCATTTTCATTTCTTCAAACGTATAGCCGTTATCCTGGAATTTATCAATTTGCGGAATCGCGTTGAAGGCGATTTGATAGTGTTTTTTGTCACCTTTTACAGGCATGATCTCAGGCTCTATTTCTTCTTTATTTAAAATTGCCTGTGTTTGGCTGTAAAGCTCTTTTACAGCTTCATTACCCGCTCCTGATACTGCCTGGTAAGTTGATACGATGACTTTGTTTAAGCCGTATGTTTTACGGATCGGCTCAAGAGCCGCAACCATTTGGATTGTAGAGCAGTTTGGATTGGCAATAATGCCGTTGTGTTCATGCAAGTCTGCCTCATTCACTTCTGGCACAACAAGCGGTGTATTTTCGTCCATGCGGAACGCGCTCGTATTATCTATAACAATAGCGCCGCGTTTTACAGCTTCTGGTGCCAATGCTTGTGATACGCTTCCGCCGGCGCTGAACAAAGCAATATTTACCCCTTCAAAGCTCTCAGGAGAAGCTTCCTGAACAGTCAGCTCTTGGCCTTTAAACGTGACTTTTGTCCCCGCAGAGCGTTTTGAAGATAGCAATGTAAGTGTGTCCATTTCAAAGTTTCTGTCTTCAAGTGTTTTAAGCATTTGTTGTCCCACAGCCCCTGTCGCTCCGACAACAGCTACGTGTAAACCTCTTCCCATCTGTAAAACTCCTTCCGCCAATCAGCTTCATTGAATTGATTTGACTATGATTTTACGTTTTATTTTACCATAGAATATGCGGGTGATGACCGAATTTTTTAGTTTGGGAATGATTTTCTGTAAATTTAGTCATTTCCCTGATAATTCTCAACGAGAACCGGCTGAAGCTGCTGGTGCAATAGCGCCTTTTCAATCGTTTGCGGAAGCAGATCCATTTTGGCTACCATTGAATTCGGTTTTTTAAATGGATCGTCTTGCCCGAATGGAATAAAAAAGATATTTTTTGTTGACATGAGCCTCATTAAATTTGTTCCGTTTAAACCGAGTGCATCATTTGTTGAGATACCTAGAACGACTGGCCGATTGTTTCGGATTGTCGCTTTTGCCGCCATCAGCACCGGGCTGTCCGTCATGGCATTTGCCAGCTTGCTCATTGAATTGCCTGTTAAAGGCGCAATGACCATGCAGTCAAGGGGCAGCTTCGGCCCAAGGGGTTCTGCCTTTACAATCGAATCAATGGCCTCATATCCAGTCAGGTCTTCAATTTTTTTAACCCATTCTGCACCCTCTCCAAATCGGGTATTTGTGGATTTTACGTTAAATGTGACAACCGGACGAACTTCAGCTCCTTCGCTGACCAACGCCTCAATTTGCGGAAAAACCGCTTCATATGTGCAATGCGATCCGGTCAGCCCAAACCCGATTCTTTTTCCTTTTAATGACGACATCCTTATTTCCCCTCCTCAGCTTGTATTTCAGCCAAAAGCTTGCTCAAGACGTTTGCAAGGATTTGCCCAGCCGTTTTAGGAGCGACAATTCCTGGAAGGCCGGGAGCAAGAAGTGCTTTAATCCCCTGTTTTTCGGCATATTTAAAATCCGTTCCCCCGGGACGTGAGGCCAGATCCAATATTAAGGTTTTCGGTGTCATACAAGAAAGTACCGCTTGATTTAAAATCATACTCGGTATGGTATTAATGCAAATATCTATATCTTTCACATGCTCTTTCAGCTCATCGGTATGAAAAGGAACGAGCCCCATTTCAGTGATACGTGCCAGATGCGCTGAACTTCTTGCCCCCACTTTTACATTCGCCCCGAGCGCGGCAAATGTCCGGGCAATCGTCATCCCGGTGCGCCCGAGACCGAGAACGGCCACCTGAGATCCGTGTATCGTATAATCCGTGTGCTGAATAGCCAGCATAATCGTTCCTTCTACTGTCGGAATAGAGTTGTATATCGCAATGTCATCCCGCTCAAACAGCTTAACAAGTTTTCTTTTTGCCTGAGCTGCAATGTTTTCTAAATAGGCATTAGAAATACCTGAGAAAATGACACAATGTGCAGGCGTTTTGTTGAGATGCTCCTGTTTTAACACAACCTCTTCATTCGAAAATACAGTCGATACGACACCTTCTCCTGTTGTTGCGGATACTGGGAGAATGATGCTATCTATTTGTTGAAAAGGAATTTCATCAATATTGCATTTTACTGCTCCGGTAAAACCGTGATCCAATTGGTCAAACCCGACAAGATAGATGTCAGCCTGCTGTTCAGTGAGCTTTCTTATAATTTCGAGCTGTCTTGCGTCACCGCCGATAACTGCAATTTTCAATCCGGTTAACATTCTAAACGTTCACCTTCTTTGTATATACTGGATCTCTAGTTGTTAAGCTCCCCTTCATCTTATGATCAAAAGGAAATACCGGTGAATATAAAAGATGCGCTTTTTCTATATAAAAAAACATCGGCTCTGGCAGCCGATGTTTCAGATGTCTTCTTTAGAACCCGCATTACAGACAATTAGGCGATTTACTCTTGTCGAGGAGACATTTCCTCAGGTACATCTAATATGATCATATCTGATCCGATCTTTTGAATATGATGCCATGGGACGCGAATGTCATGACCTTGTTTTCTTAAACCAAACCACTTAACTGTGGGAATGAGGAGTGCTGTAATTTGTCCATCCTGTTCATTAATTTCTAAATCGGTCTGGCCGAGCACTCCGAGCCGTTCAGCTCTTTTGATGTCTACGATTTCCTTTCCTGATAATTCACTGAGCCGCATGTCTGTCACCCCCTTGTACTATGTATGATGGAAAGGATTAAAAAATGCCTGCCCCATTATGGGGCAGGCTTTCCTTTTTAAGATGGCATATTGCCGGAAGGGCTGATCAGTGCTAATGCATAGTCTTCTGTGAACAATTGTCTGGCAAGGCCGTTGACACGCTCTAAGTTCACGGCGTTTAATTCATTGATGATCTCATCTAATGTTTTATGTTTGCCGAGAAGCAGTTCATTTTTCCCGTTTCGGCTCATTTTGCTGTTTGTGCTTTCTAAGCTCAGCATTAAGCTTCCCTTCATTTGCTCTTTGCTGTTTTCCAGCTCTTTCGAAGTAACACCGTCACGTTTTAATGTAGCAAGCGTTTCTTGAATTGTTTCTGACAGCTGCTGAAGCTGATTTGCACCCGTTCCGCCGTAAATCGTTAGCATTCCGCTGTCCTCATACGAGCTGTGATAGCTGTAAACAGAATAAGCAAGTCCTTTATCTTCACGGACATCTTGGAACAGCCGGCTGCTCATGCTGCCTCCGAGCACATTGTTGAGGACGATTAAATCATAAATACGTTCATGGCCAACCTCTAAGCCTTTAAATCCGAGGCACAAATGAGCCTGCTCTGTTTCTTTTTTTCTCGTCAGTTTTTCCGTGTGGAACTCAGGCTTCTCAAGGCCTGTCGCTTTGCCTTTCGCCTCGTATGACCCGAACCATTTTTCCACATCTTTGATAAAACTGTCAGATATATTGCCCGCTACCGAAATCACCACTCGGTCCGGCGTATAATAATCATTCATGTATTGTCTGAGAGAGTCACCGTTAAAGGAAGCAAGCGTTTCTTCCGTGCCAAGAATTGGGTAGCCTAAAGAATGATTGCCGTAAGTGGCTTTGCTCAGTAAATCATGCACAATGTCGTCCGGCGCATCTTCGTACATTTTAATTTCTTCATATACTACATTTTTCTCTTTTTTCAGCTCGTTTTCATCAAACGTTGAATGAAAGAACATATCTGCTAATACGTCCAGCGCGTAATTCGCATGCTCGTCAAGCACCTTTGCATAGTAGCAGGTATATTCCTTTGAAGTAAACGCATTGACTTGACCGCCAATACGATCAAAAGATTCTGCTATCTCACGTGCAGATTTTGTGCTCGTCCCTTTAAAGAACATGTGCTCTAAAAAGTGAGAAATTCCGTTTATCTCCGGCGTTTCATGTCTCGACCCTGTGCCGATCCATACGCCGATCGCAACAGAACGGACTGTCGGGTTATTTTCCAGCACAACTCTTACACCATTTTGACACGTATATCGTTTAATCAAATTTGTTCCTCCTATTCAAAGACAAGCTGCCTTCATCTGTTACTTCAATAGTCTTGTTTCATCCATTAGTTCAGTGACTGTTCCAAGTGCGTATCCTTTGTCTTTTATCTTTGTAATCAGCGCTTCAAGACTTTCCGCCGTAGGGTCAGTCGGATGCATTAAAATCATGGCACCATTATGTATCTTGCTTAACACTCTTGTCTGAAGTACAGACGGAGCCGGCTTTTGCCAATCGATTGTATCAACTGTCCACATAACTGTTCCCATCTGTTTCTCAGCTGCAATATCGATAACCGCTTTTCTGAAACTTCCGCTCGGCGGAGCGAACCACTTTGGCTTTACGCCGATTGATTGTTCTATTTGCTCATTTGTCTTGTCGAGCTGCTCGGAAATTCTTCCTGTAGTCAGTTTGCTCATATCCGGATGATTGTATGAATGATTTCCGATTTCATGTCCGTCTTTTGCAATCTTCTTAGCGAGCTGTTCATTGTTTCTCACCCAATTGCCTTCTAAAAAGAAAGTAGCTTTGACATGGTGCTTTTGCAGAATAGGAAGCATTTTTTCCAAATACTCATTTCCCCATGCCACATTGATTAAAAAAGCAACCATCGGTTTGTCAGGATTTCCTTTATAAATAGGCTCAGGCTGAAGTGACTCAAGATGAACGCTTGGTTTTACTTGGCTGTACACCAGGTCATTTTCCCGAAACTCGCCATGCTTTTTCATTTTTTTATATGATTGCTCAATATTGACCTTTAATCCATTGTATCCAGGAATGCTTTTCCACACTTTATCAATTCTTGCATTCTGGGGCTTAACTTCGTACTCCGGCGCTTTTTGAAGCAATTCTTCATATAACGGGTCTTTGGACGCCGTGACAGTCACCGTATCTTTTTTCATTGCCCCTATATAATCAAGTGCATGCGGATTTTCCATCATCTCAAATGAGACAAAAAAAAGAAATAAAAAAACGGCAAACGGTACAAATTTTTTGTACATGTTCTGTCCCCCCTCACCTCACATTATGAAGAAGAAGGACAAGGTAGAACCCGCCTGCTTTTGAAAAGCTTCAAAATAAAGAAGCCGGGTCTCCCAGGCTCCTTTTATGTTTTCATTTAAGATTGTTGTTCTTCTTTTTCTTTCTCTTCACGGAGCACCGCTTTGCGGGATAAATTCACTCGTCCTTGTTTATCAATTTCAGTGACTTTGACAAGAATCTCGTCTCCGATCTTCACAACATCTTCAACTTTCCCTACGCGTTCAAGCGCAAGCTCTGAAATGTGCACCAAACCGTCTTTTCCGCTGAAAATTTCAACGAAAGCCCCGAATTTTTCAATCCGTTTCACTTTACCTAAGTAAAGCTGGCCGACTTCAACCTCTCTGACAAGGTCTTCAATGATTTTTTTCGCTTTTTGGTTGCCGCTTTCATCTGTAGAAGAAATGAAGATTGTGCCGTCCTGCTCAATATCAATTTTAACACCGGTTTCTTCGATGATCTTATTGATTTGTTTTCCGCTTGGCCCGATGACATCACGGATTTTATCAGGATTAATGGCCATTGTTAAGATCTTAGGCGCATATTGAGAAAGCTCTTTTCTTGATTCGCTTAATGTTGCAAGCATGCTGTTGAGGATTTCCATTCTGCCCTTTTTCGCCTGCTGAAGCGCTTCTTCAAGAATCTCCCTGGAAAGGCCTTCAATTTTAATGTCCATTTGCAGGGCCGTTACGCCTTTTTCAGTTCCCGCTACTTTAAAGTCCATATCTCCGAGCGCGTCTTCCATGCCTTGGATGTCAGTCAAAACAGTGTAATGTTCGCCTGATTTGACAAGACCCATCGCAATACCAGCAACTGGCGCTTTAATCGGTACACCTGCATCCATCATTGCAAGTGTGCTTGCGCAAATGCTTGCTTGAGACGTAGAACCGTTTGATTCAAGCACTTCTGAAACAAGACGGACAGTATAAGGGAAGTCTTTTTCAGACGGAATAACTGGCTCAAGCGCGCGCTCCCCCAGTGCTCCATGTCCGATTTCACGACGTCCCGGTCCGCGCATCGGTCCTGTTTCCCCAACGCTAAATTGCGGGAAGTTGTAGTGATGCATAAATCGTTTCGACTCTTCGACACCTAAGCCGTCAAGGATTTGCACATCTCCCAGAGCACCTAGCGTACATACGCTGAGGGCCTGAGTTTGTCCCCTTGTAAATAGACCTGAACCGTGCGTTCTTGGCAAGAGGCCAACCTCTGAAGAAAGCGGGCGGATTTGATCGACACCTCGGCCGTCCGGTCTTACTTTCTCTTCAGTAATCAGGCGGCGAACTTCATTTTTCACCAGCTTGGATAATATCTGCTTCACTTGTTTGATTGTATCTTCATCATGCTCTTCATCCTCGAATTTTGCCACAACTGCGCTCTTCACTTCGTTAATGGCATCTTCACGAGCATGCTTTTCATGAACTTGGATAGCTTTCAGCAGATCCTCTTCTGCTAAAGCTTTTACTTTTTCGTTAAGCTCTTCATCAATTTCAAAGAGCTTAATTTCTGATTTCTCTTTGCCGACTGCCGCAACAATTTCTTCTTGGAATGCAATCAGGCGTTTAATCTCTTCATGGCCGAACATAATGCCTTCAAGCATGATTTCCTCAGGAACTTCGTCCGCTCCCGCTTCTACCATGTTAATGGCATCTTTCGTGCCGGCAACGACAAGATTGATGTCGCTTTTTTCAAGCTGATCAACTGTTGGGTTAATGATAAATTGATCATCAATGCGTCCGACAGTAACCCCTGCAATTGGTCCTTCAAACGGAATATCCGATACAGAAAGCGCAAGAGATGAACCGAACATGGCAGCCATTTCTGAAGAGCAGTTTTGGTCAACACTCATGACAATGCTGATGACTTGAACTTCATTACGGAATCCATCGGCAAACAAAGGACGGATCGGACGGTCAATTAAACGGCTGGCAAGAACCGCTTTTTCACTCGGGCGTCCTTCTCTTTTAATAAAGCCGCCCGGAATTTTCCCTACCGCATATAATCTTTCTTCATAGTTTACAGTAAGAGGGAAGAAATCAAGCGGTTTTGGTTCTTTTGAAGCGGTTGCTGTACTAAGTACTGCTGTATCACCGTAGCGGATCATCACAGCACCATTTGCCTGTTTGGCAAGCTGGCCGGTTTCAACAGTAAGCGTTCTTCCGGCCCAATCTATGGTAAAGACGTGTTTTTCTTGTCCCATACGATTACGAACTCCTCTCTTCGTTGTGTGAAATAATCAATTACTCCTATTATGAACGAAATGAATTGAACATATCAATGTCAAAGTAGTATGTAAAAGGATTTCAATGATTTGTTATAAGAAATTTCGCTTTAATACGATAAAAAAGCGGGAATCCTCCCGCTTTTTACGATTATCGACGTAAGCCTAGTTTGTTAATTAACTCACGGTAACGAGTTACGTCTTTATTACGTAGATACGTAAGAAGATTACGACGCTTACCTACCATTTTAAGAAGACCGCGACGTGAGTGGTGGTCTTTCTTGTGAGTACGTAAATGCTCGTTCAAGTTGTTAATTGAGTCAGTTAGGATAGCGATCTGAACTTCTGGAGATCCAGTATCAGATTCGTGTGTTTTGAACTCGTTGATGAGTTGGTTTTTACGCTCTTGAGTAATTGCCATCCTGTTTCACCTCCAAATCATATTTAGCCCCAGTTACCTAGCAACCGTCGGTGACTTCGGATTGCCAAGCAATGGTTTTAAGACTACGAAAACTATCATACTAAAAATCGTGCCTATATGCAAATATTTTAGAATAAAATTTGCGTGCGTTGCAAGTTATTTCCGCAAATTGTTGAAATAACGGATGGCTTCCTGCTTATCTTTCTCAATTTGCTCTGTTAATTCTTTGATGCCATTGAATTTTCGCTCGCTCCGAATCCGTTTGTACCATTCGATTTTTATAGCGGCTCCATATACCTCTTGATCGAAATCAAACAGATTGACCTCAATGGAAGGCTGTTCAGGGCGCTTTTCATAAAACGTCGGCTTATAGCCGATATTGCAAACGCCATTGTAGACTTCGCCGTTCACTTCCGCTTTTACGGCATATACACCCGTTGGCGGAACGATATAGCTGTTATTTAAACCGACATTTGCTGTCGGAAACCCGATGGTCCGCCCTCTTTTATCACCATGAATTACAATTCCTTTTATAAAATAAGGCTGTCCAAGCAAGACATTCGCCAATTCAACATCTCCGTTTTGAAGCGCGGTACGGATATACGAAGAACTGATTTTTTTATCCTGCTCCGTTAATTTTTCTACCATGGTGCACTCAGCTTTTCCGTCTAAATCAGCCGGCATGGTCTCCATTGTACCCTTGCCGTATTTGCCGTACGTAAAGTCAAAGCCTGCCACTGCGTGCTGCACATTAAGGCCGATAATATACTGGTCTATAAACTGCTTGGGAGAAAGAGAAGCAAACACTTCGTTAAATTTAACGACATACAGAATTTCTGTACCTAATTGTTCAATTTGGTTTATTTTATCTTCAAGAGGCGTAATTAGATCCTTTGGCTCCTTATCCCTGCCCAAAACGTGAGAAGGATGAGGATGAAAGGTCATCACAGCCAATGTCAGGCCTTTTTCTTCGGCTATTTGCTTCGCTGTGCCGATTACCTTCTGATGTCCAAGATGAACGCCGTCAAAATAACCTAACGCCATCACTGATTTTGCCTGCTTCTCTTTTATTAAATGATGAGGATGTGTAATATGTATCGTCTTCACAGAACGGTCACCTTTTTTCTATTGTTCGCTTTTTTGCATCAATACTTTTGCCGGCTTTAACAGCCCTTTTTTCGCAGGATGGGGGAGATAGATCGCCAAACAGCTTCCGGATTCAGTAAAGACGGCAATTCGGTCTTCACTTGTCATTTCAGAAAACTGCTCGGGCGTCTCAAGCAAAGCCCCATTTTCTACTTTCTTAGCTAATGTATCACTTATGATCCATTTCGGCAAATGATTGAGCGCACGTTCAATAGGGACTATATGCTCTTCCACGGTTCCGGATTGGACCTGTGCCTCCAGTTCGTCAAAAGTAAAGCATTCGTCGAGAGAAAAATCTCCGGATGCCGTACGGATTAAATGAGACATATGAGCCGGATATCCGAGCTTTTCACCGATCATGACCGCCAGCGTCCTTACATAGGTCCCTTTGGAGCATGTCACTGTAAACCGGAAGCTTGCGGTTTCTCCATTATGTTTAATTTCTGTTGTTAGGGCAATGTCTTCAATGGTAATCATACGTTTCGGACGTTCTACTTCAATCCCCGCTCTTGCGTATTCGTATAATTTTTTGCCGTTTACTTTTACAGCGGAATACATGGGCGGAATTTGTTCTTGTTTGCCCTTTAAACTGTTTAAAACCTTTTCTGCATCGGCTTTATCAATGTCATGATTGACAGGCTTTGTTTCCACCGTTTCTCCGGTTTGATCCTCTGTTGTCGTTGAAAAGCCAAGCGTTATTTCCGCATCATATGTTTTAGATTTTTCAGTTAAGTATTCGACTATTTTGGTCGCTCTTCCCACACAAATCGGAAGCACGCCTGACACTTCTGGATCGAGCGTTCCCGTATGTCCTACTTTTTTTGTTTTCAACAGTTTTCGGATCTTCATGACACAGTCGTGCGATGTCATGCCAACAGGTTTATGTAAAAGGAGAACTCCGTTAACCATTTGCCTTTCACTCCTTCTTTTTTAGCTTTTTTCTTAAAAACGAAGAAAGAGGACAGACGATATACGCCTATCCTCTCATTTTTTATTCAGATGGTTTCTCTGAATGTAATTCGTGAATCAATGTTTCGATTCGATTTCCGTAATCGATTGATTCATCGAACTCAAATTCAATTTCAGGCGTTTTACGAAGTCTGATGCGGCTGCCGATTTCGGATCGGATAAATCCTTTCGCTTTTGCCAGCCCTTTCAGTGCTTCTTCCCGTTTTTTCTCGTCACCGAGAACCGAGATATACACCTTTGCAATTTGCAAATCACCTGATACACGTACATCCGTTACTGTCAGAAAACCAATTCTCGGGTCTTTCAGCTTGCGGCTGATAATATCACCGAGTTCTTTTTTCATTTGCTCGCCGACACGGTTTGCTCTCATACTCAATTCAATCACCTCTAAGTTAAAACCACTCTGTCCTAGTGATCGTCCGTTCAATTTCAGGAAAAGAATCGATAAACGCTAGGACGCGCTGCAGTTCTTTTTCTGTTTGAACGCGAGAGGAAGAAACAGCGGCGATTCCGAAGCTGGTTCTTTGCCAGGTGTCCTGATAGCCAATCTCCGAAATCGAAACATTGAACTTGTTTTGAACCCTGGTTAAAATTCGCTTCAGAACGGCGCGCTTTTCTTTTAGCGATCCTGCATCATATATGATGCATTCACACTCCGCAAATCCGATCACGTTCTTTCAATTTCTTGCATGACAAACGCTTCAAGGATGTCACCTTCGCGAATGTCATTGTATTTCTTAATTGTAATACCACATTCATAGCCTTGTGAAACTTCTTTCACATCGTCTTTAAAGCGTTTCAGAACATCTACTTCGCCTTCGAAGATGACGACGCCGTCACGAATTAAACGGAGGCCGCTGTCGCGAGTAATGGTTCCTTCAGTAACATATCCGCCAGCAATTGTACCAATTTTAGATACTTTGAATGTTTGGCGCACTTCTACTTGACCAATTACTTTTTCTTCATATTCAGGATCAAGCATACCTTTCATGGCAGCTTCAATCTCGTCGATTACTTTGTAAATGATACGGTGAAGTCGAATATCTACATTTTCAGCTTCAGCCGTACTCTTAGCATTTCCGTCCGGTCTCACATTAAACCCGATAACAATTGCATTGGAAGCAGATGCCAAGATAATGTCAGATTCAGTAATCGCACCAACGCCTGTATGGATGATTTTCACTTTAACGCCTTCTACTTCAATTTTTTGAAGTGCAGCCGTTAAAGCTTCTGCAGATCCTTGAACGTCAGCTTTTACGATGAGATTGATGTCTTTTACATCACCTTGTTTAATTTGCTCGAATAAGTCATCAAGACTGAGCTTCGCTTTATCGCTGCGCTGCTCTTCAAGCTGTTTCGAAGCACGGGCTTCACCGACAGAACGAGCTGTTTTTTCATCCTTAAAGACAAGGAATTGGTCTCCCGCTTGAGGGACATCATTCAAACCGGTAATTTCAACCGGAGTAGACGGACCGGCAGTTTTTACACGGCGGCCAATGTCGTTGACCATCGCACGGACACGGCCAAATGTATTGCCGACTACGATCGGATCACCGACATGCAGTGTTCCAGTCTGTACGAGCAATGTCGCGACTGACCCTCTGCCTTTATCGAGTTCAGCTTCAATAACCGTTCCTTTTGCCTGACGGTTCGGGTTCGCTTTCAATTCCTCTACCTCACTGACAAGCAAGATCATTTCAATGAGCTCATCAATGCCTTTTCCAGTTAAAGCGGAAAGCGGCACAAAAATGGTTTCTCCGCCCCATGCTTCAGGGACAAGTCCGTATTCCGTCAGTTCTTGCATCACACGATCAGGGTTTGCGGATTCTTTATCAATTTTATTCACAGCAACGATGATTGGAACCTCTGCTGCTTTAGCATGGTTAATCGCTTCTACTGTTTGCGGCATTACACCGTCATCGGCAGCTACGACGAGAATCGTAATATCCGTTACTTCTGCACCGCGTGCACGCATCGTTGTAAATGCGGCGTGGCCCGGTGTATCCAAGAACGTGATTTTCTTGCCGTTCTCTTCAATTTGATAAGCGCCGATATGCTGAGTGATTCCGCCAGCTTCTCCTTCAACAACCTTTGTTTTACGGATGCTGTCAAGAAGCGTCGTTTTCCCATGGTCAACGTGGCCCATGATTGTTACAACAGGTGGACGAATTTCAAGATCCTCTTCTTTATCAGGCTCTTCGTATTTTTCCAGCTCTGTTTCTTCAAGCACAATGACCTCTTCTGTTTCAACACCATATTCTGATGCAATGAGTTCGATTGTGTCTTTATCAAGCTCTTGGTTAATGGTTGCCATTACGCCAAGAAGCATCAGCTTTTTAATGATTTCTGAAGGCTCTTTGCCAAGCTCTTCAGCAAGTGCGCCAACTGTTAAAGTGCCAGAGAATGTAATTTTCTCAGGAAGCTCTTTTTTCGGTTTTACAGGCTTTTGCTGATGTTGGTTTTTATTGTTGTGGTTGCGTTTATTTTTTTTGTTGTTGTTATTCTTCTTGTTTTTGTTAAATTGATTATTCTGCACGTCATTCTTCTTTCCGTCTCGAATTTTGTTTGGTTGATTTCCAGCTGATTGCTGATTAACCCCTTGTGGCTGTTTGTTTTTGTTCGTTTCTGCTGGCTTTTGAGATTTAGCGGCAGCGCCGCCTTTTTTATATTTGGCATCAAGCTTTTTAATGGCCTTTTCTTCTAGCATGGCCATGTGATTATTCACTTCTAAATCCATGTTTTTCAGTGCGGTCAAAATTTCCTTACTTGAAACATTTAACGCTTTTGCATATTCGTATACTCTCATTTTAGCCATTCGTTCACCCCCAAAAATATTAATCGAGCAAGCTGATCAGCTTATTCGCAAAACCTTGGTCAGTGACGGCGACAACGACACGGGCTTCTTTACCGATAGAGCGTCCAAGAACCGCGCGACTCTCGACTTTTTTATAAGGGACTTTATAATAATTGCACTTGTCGATTACTTTTTTTGCTGTGTTAGATGATGCATCCTCTGTAAGCAGGACAAGCTTTGCACGCGCATTCCTGATTTCTTTTATCACCAAGTCTTCGCCTGACACGACCTTACGAGCTCGATTGGCCAGACCCAGCAAGGGAAACCATTCCATTCCAGACATTTTATTTTTTCACCTTTTCCGCCAGTTCCAGCAATTCATCGAAAATCTGGTCATCGATTTGTGATTGAAATTGATTTTGCAAAGTGTTTTTCTTTTTTGCTGCTAAGATGCACTCTTTATCCAGCGTTAAATAAGCACCCCGCCCGTTCTTTTTGCCGGTCGGGTCTACTGAGATATCGCCTTCTTTCGACCGTACAACTCGGATCAGTTCCTTTTTAGGCTTCATTTCACCAGTCACTACACATTTGCGTAATGGGATCTTTTTGTGTTTATTCACCTAAAGTCACCTCTTATTCATCCGATTCAGCAGTTTCAGGCTCTGTAAAGAGCGGCTCATCGTCTTCTTCAAGTTCTCTCGGATAGATTCCAAGTTCTCTTGCGTCTGTTTCGCTCTTAATATCAATCTTCCAGCCTGTCAGTTTAGCAGCTAAGCGTGCGTTTTGTCCTCTTTTGCCAATCGCCAAAGACAGCTGGTAATCAGGAACAATAACAGTTGTCGCTTTTTCTTCTTCATTAACGATGACATCAAGCACTTTGGAAGGGCTGAGCGCATTCGCGACAAATTCTACAGGATCACTGGACCAGTTGACAATGTCAATTTTTTCACCTTTTAATTCATTGACGATTGCTTGCACACGCTGGCCTTTAGGGCCTACGCATGAACCGACAGGATCCACATCAGGATCATCTGTGCGGACAGAAATTTTTGAACGGTCGCCGGCTTCTCTGGCAACAGATTTTAGCTCGACAGTTCCATCATAAATTTCAGGCACTTCAATTTCAAACAAACGCTTTAACAGGCCTGGATGTGTTCTTGACACATAGATCTGCGGGCCCTTCGTTGTTTTTTCTACTTTTGTGATAAATACCTTAATGCGGTCATGAGGCTTGTAGCTTTCATTCGGCATTTGCTCATTAACCGGCAGCAAGGCTTCTATTTTGCCTAAAGACACGTAGATAAATTTATTGTCCAGACGCTGGACGATACCTGTCATGATGTCTTCTTCACGGTCGATAAATTCAGAATAAATCACACCGCGCTCAGCTTCGCGCACACGCTGTGTGACGACCTGCTTTGCTGTTTGAGCAGCTATACGCCCGAAATCCTTAGGAGTTACTTCGATTTCGACGACATCGCCGACCATATATTCCGGATGGATGCCCTGCGCTTCTTCGATCGAGATCTCTAATCTCTGGTCGTATACTTCGTCAACGACATCTTTTCTTGCAAATACACGGATGGAGCCAGTTTCACGGTTTAGATCCACCCGTACATTTTGCGCTTGATTAAAATTCCGCTTATAAGCAGAAATTAACGCAGCTTCGATTGCTTCAATGATAATTTCTTTACTGATGCCTTTTTCTTTTTCAAGAATCGTGAGAGCATCTAATAATTCACTGCTCATTTAACGGTCTCCCCCCTTAAAACATTTGTATTCATTAGAATGTAACAGCTAATCTTGCATTAGCTATCTTTTCATACGGAATATTGACCCGTTTCTTTCTTGTTTTGATCGTGATCTCAACTGTCACTGTTTGTCCATCAAATTCAGCCAGTTCACCTTCAAACACTTTTACGCCTTCAATAGGCTCGTACGTCTTAATGTATACATTTTTTCCAAGTGATTTTTCGAAATCGGCTTTTTTCTTTAGCGGACGCTCAGCTCCTGGAGATGAGACTTCAAGAAAGTAATTTTGGCTAATTGGGTCTGCCTCATCAAGCTTTTCGCTTAAAGCTTCGCTTACTTTGGCACATTCCTCAATATCCACACCGTCATCGGAATCAATAAACACGCGAAGGAACCAGCTTTGGCCCTCTTTGACAAATTCAATGTCAACGAGTTCCAGCTGAAGGCTGTCTACGATTGGCTGAGCCATTTCTTGAACGGTGTCAGTCACTTTTTTGCTCATGTTCTTCCTCCTTGTGCTGTCGATCTCATATTCGTCTCGTCACTCTGCATAAAAACCCTGCTTCAAAAGAGCAGGGGCTAAAAAGTAAACGATGAACATGTCGAGACAAAATTCTCTTGTTCAATACAAAAGAGCGGGTTTCCCCACTCTTTGCCTCGGTAATCGTTAGCATTTCCAATAAAACTATACCATAACCATATTTTTATTGCAAATGGATATACGCTTACCTTCATACCTAAGCAAGTGACAGAAACTCTAATAATACGATGACACTTTTTGCGCATATGTATGCATAGAAGCAGAATTTCCGAGAAATTCTGCTTTCCATGTTAAAACAGTGACAATTGGTTTTGATCAGGCAGTGATTCCAGACAGCCATGGCGATCTAAATACTCCAAAATCGTTTTAGATACTTTCCCTCTCTTTTGCAAATCTTCTTTTGAGAGGAATTCGCCTTCTTCGCGAGCTTTTACAATGTTCAAAGCAGCGTTCGTTCCTAATCCAGGGATAGAGTTAAACGGCGGGATAAGACTGTTGCCGTCAATAATAAACTCTGTAGCGCTGGAGCGATATAAATCGACTTTTTGGAATGAATAGCCTCTCTCACACATTTCAAGCGCTAATTCTAAAACAGTCAGAAGGTTCTTTTCCTTCGGTGAAGCATCAAGTCCTTTAGCGTTTATATCCTCCATAACCGCTCTGATTGCTGTAGAACCCTTGATCATTGTATCGATATCAAAGTCGTCCGCACGAACGGTAAAATAAGCCGCATAATATAAAAGAGCATGGTGCACTTTAAAGTAAGCAATTCGGACTGCCATTAAGACATATGCCGCGGCGTGGGCTTTCGGGAACATGTATTTAATCTTTTTACAAGAATCAATATACCAGTCTGGGACATTGTTATTTTTCATTTCTTCTTCCCATTCAGGCGTCAATCCTTTTCCTTTACGCACAAATTCCATGATTTTAAAGGCAAGGGACGGCTCAAGGCCTTGATAGATTAAATACACCATGATGTCATCACGGCAGCCGATAACCTCACTCAGCTCACAAATATTATTGTGGATGAGCTCCTGCGCATTGCCTAGCCATACATCAGTTCCATGAGACAAGCCTGAAATCTGAACGAGCTCTGAAAAAGTTGTCGGCTTAGTATCTTCAAGCATCTGCCGGACAAATCGGGTTCCGAATTCAGGAATTCCAAGCGTGCCCGTTTTACAGCCAATCTGTTCTTCCGTCACACCGAGTGATTCGGTTCCCTGGAAGATCTTCATCACTTCAGGATCATCCGTCGGGATTGTTTTTGGATCTATTCCGCTTAAGTCTTGAAGCATCCGAATGACAGTCGGATCATCGTGTCCGAGAATATCCAGTTTTAACAGGTTGTCATGGATGGAGTGGAAATCAAAATGAGTCGTTTTCCACTCTGAACCTGTGGCATCTGCCGGGAACTGAATCGGTGAAAAATCATAAATATCCATATAATCCGGAACTACGATAATACCGCCGGGGTGCTGTCCAGTTGTACGTTTTACACCTGTGCATCCCTGTACGAGCCTATCTATTTCGGCACCGCGCATATGAAGATCATTGTCTCCGGCATAGCCTTTTACATAACCGTAGGCTGTTTTTTCTGCCACCGTGCCTATTGTACCCGCACGATATACATTGTCTTCTCCGAACAGCACTTTTGTGTAATTGTGTGCCTGCGGCTGATATTCTCCCGAGAAGTTCAAATCGATATCAGGTACTTTGTCCCCTTTAAATCCTAAGAACGTTTCAAATGGAATATCATGGCCGTCTTTTTTCAAAGGTGTTCCGCAATGAGGACATGTTTTGTCAGGCAGGTCAAAACCAGAACCGACAGAACCGTCATTAAAGAACTCAGAATGCTGGCACTCAGGACAAACATAGTGCGGCGGCAGCGGGTTTACCTCGGTAATCTCAGTAAGTGTCGCAACTAATGAAGATCCTACGGAACCACGGGAACCAACGAGATACCCGTCATCTAGTGAACGTTTTACAAGTTTGTGAGAGATCAAGTAAATAACAGCAAAGCCGTGGCCAATGATACTCTTTAATTCTTTTTCAATCCGTGCTTCGACAATTTCAGGCAGCTCTTCCCCGTAAATGCTTCTTGCACGCTGATAGCTCATTTCTCTGATCTCTTCATCGGCGCCTTCGATTTTCGGCGTATATAAATCATCTTTAATCGGCTTGATGTCATCAACTAAAGATGCAACCTTTTGGGTATTGGTGACTACGATTTCCTTCGCTTTTTCTTCGCCTAAGAAAGAAAAAGCTTCAAGCATTTCGTCTGTCGTTCTGAAATGCACTTTTGGCAGCTCGTGCCTGTTCAGCGGATTTGCCCAGCCTTGTGAGGATATTAAAATCTTTCTGTAGATTTTATCCTCATCATTCAAGTAATGAACATTTCCCGTAGCAACAACCGGTTTATTAAGCTTTTCCCCCAGTTTGGTGATATTCGCGATGATTTCTTTCAGCGCTTTTTCATCACGGACCAATTCAAGCTCCAGCAAGTGACGGTACACTTCAGGCGGCTGAACCTCAAGATAATCATAGAATGACGCGATGTCTTCCACCTCTTCAGGCGATTTTTGCATCATTCCTTCAAAAACCTCTCCCCTGTCACAGGCTGAACCGATCAGAAGCCCTTCCCTGTATTTCTCAAGCTGAGATCTCGGAATACGCGGCACTCTGTAAAAATAATGAATATGAGAAAGTGACACAAGCTTAAATAAATTTTTGAGTCCCGTGCTGTTCACAGCAAGCAATGTAGCATGATACGGTCTTGATCTTTGATAAGCATTGGACTGACCCATATTTTCATTCAGCTCATCATGGTACTGAATGCCTTTTTCAGCTGCGTCTTTCAGCATTTTCAGAAGCAAATAAGCAGTCGCCTCAGTATCATAGATCGCACGGTGGTGCTGTGTGAGTTCGATATCGAACTTTTTACAAAGCGTGTTCAGCCGGTGGTTCTTAAATTCCGGATAGAGAAAACGGCCAAGCTCAAGGGTATCAATGACCGGGTTTTTAGCTTTATCGACTTCAAGAAGCTTTTTGTAGGCTACATTTAAGAACCCCATATCAAAGCTTGCATTATGAGCGACAAGGATATCATCGCCAATCCATTCCCTAAAATCTCTTATGACATCTACGACATCCGGAGCGTCGCGCAGCATATCATCGGTGATGCCTGTCAGCTCTATAATTGTGGCGGAAAGCGGACGATGCGGGTTCGCAAACGCCTCAAATTTATCAATAATTTCTCCGCCTTTTACTTTTACTGCAGCCAGCTCAATAATGGTATCGTATACAGCAGACAATCCTGTCGTCTCAACGTCAAAAACAACATATGTTTCTTCCTCGAGCAGACGATGTGCGGCATTATAAGCAATTGGCACGCCATCATCCACGAGATTCGCTTCCATCCCGTACATCATTTTAATTCCATGCTTTTTGGCCGCAGAATACGCATCAGGGAAGGATTGAACGACAGCATGGTCAGTCAAAGCGATGGCCTCATGCCCCCATTTTTTCGCCTGTTCGACAAGCTTTCCAATCCCCGTAACAGCATCCATTTGGCTCATTGGGGAATGCAGATGCAATTCCACTCTTTTTTCTCCTTCAGGTGCTGAATCTTCACGGGTTTTTGCTTTTATTTCGTTTACGTCATTTGCGATCATGACAAGATCTCTGACAAATGTATCATTTTGAATGCTTCCGCGTGCTTTTACCCACATTCCTTTTTTCAGAGACTTCATCAGTGCCGCATCTTCTTTTTCACGTGCAAACATCTTGATTAAAATACTATTTGTATAGTCTGTAATTTTAAAGATGCACAGCGTGCGCCCGCTCTTCAGCTCGCGCGTCTCCACATCAAACACATAACCTTGGACCGTAATTCTCCGTTCCTCGTCCATGATGCTGTCAAGTGTCCGGATTTCCTCGTTATCTTTAATCTGATAACCGATGACTAGAGGACCAGATGGAGCTTGGTCTTCATCACTTTCTTTATCTTTCTTCTCCATTTCAATCAAGGCCTGCATAGCCCGCTCTTGGTCTTCTGCAAGCTTTTGCTCCCGAAACTTTTGAACTTCCTGCTCGGATACAAATATTTCAGCATCAAGCTGAAGATCCGGAAAGCCAAATTGACGGTAGCCTGCTTGAATCATGGAACTGTATTTGTTCTTTAGCGCAGCCGCTTCTGTATCCGTTTTGGTTTTGACAATCAGTTTATTGCCCTTCAGCTTCGGTTTTTGCTGGTTTAAAAGACTGATAATCGGCGGCGAAATGCCCTGCAGTTCTTCAATGCAGCGTGACCAGTAGTCTTGAACAATACTTTCACTGACCTCGTTATCCTGAACTTCAATTGAAGATGTCACTTTTGCTATGTGGGCAAACGATTGGGTCAGCCTCGTTGTTAATGTTTCATATATTTGAAAAGGCAGCAAAGATTTAAATTGAAAATGAAAATGCCAAGATTTAGAAGCTTTGTGTATTGTCAGCTTTTTAATCTCGCCATCTTCAAAGTATGTCATGAAGGTATCATCTGTCATATTAATCTGCTGCAGAAGAATTTGAAACTGCCTTCTGTTTACTGATAACTGTTCCATTAAGACAGTATCCCTCCCTAAAAACATCATAAGTGAAGGTACCTCAGGCAATGAGGTACCTTCTATTATTTCTATTTTAACATGTTTTTTTGATAAATCGTTATGGTGATTACTGCTTGCTGATAAATGCGGATAATTCGTCTACTGAAATCTCAGTTGACTCACCTGTTTGGCGGATTTTCACTTCGACAATGCCTTCGTCAGCCCGTTTTCCAACAGTGATGCGAATTGGAAGGCCGATTAGATCTGAATCAGCGAATTTTACGCCGGCACGCTCAGCACGGTCGTCATAGAGCACCTCATAGCCTTCAGCTTTTAAATCGGCATACAGCTTTTCAGCAAGCTCTCTTTGCCCATCGTTTTTCATGTTCAAAGCAAGAATATGAAGATCGTACGGTGCAACGCTTTTTGGCCATATTAAGCCTTTTTCATCGTGATGCTGTTCAGCAATAGCAGAAAGCGTTCTTGACACGCCGATTCCGTAACAGCCCATCATCATTGGCTGCGCGCGTCCATTTTCATCTAGATATGTCGCATTCATCGCTTCTGAATAGCGTGTTCCAAGCTTAAAGACTTGTCCGACCTCGATCCCCTCAGCAAAACGGATCGTTCCCTTGCCGTCTGGTGAAGGATCGCCTTCCTTAATAAAACGAAGATCTGCAAACTCTTTAATTTGGGCGTCACGGTTCACATTGACATTTTGATAATGATGATCTCCTTCATTTGCTCCGGCAACAGCATTGACCATTGTCTTCACAGCTTGATCGGCATATACTTCCACATCCTGATGAATACCGATAGGGCCTATAAACCCTGGTTCTGTTCCGAGCTGCTGAATGACCTCTTCATGTGTGGCAAGCTCTACAACCTCTGCATGAAGCAAATTTTTCACTTTAATATCGTTCACTTCATGGTCCCCTCTAACAAGCACTAGGACAAAACGGTCATCGGCTTTAAACAATACTGACTTAATGCATGCTTCAGCAGAAACCTGTAGGAACGCAGTCAGTTCTTCAATTGTTTTCACGTTAGGCGTATGAACCTTCTCTAGAGCTTTTGGTTCTTCATTTGAAGGGACTTCCTGGTAAAGAACTTCAGCCATTTCGATATTAGCCGCGTACTGTGATTCATCAGAATACGCAATCGTATCCTCTCCGATCGCAGAAAGCGCCATAAATTCGTGCGTATCCTTTCCTCCCATTGCGCCTGAATCAGCAATAACAGGTCTTACATTAATGCCGCAGCGGGCAAAAATATTTGAATAAGCCTCATACATTTTTTGATACGTTTCATCCAGGCTCTCTGCAGATGCATGGAATGAGTACGCATCCTTCATAATAAATTCGCGGCCTCTTAACAAACCGAAGCGAGGACGTTTTTCATCTCTGAACTTAGACTGAATTTGATACAGAGTCAGAGGGAGACGCTTATAAGATTTAACCTCATCGCGAACAAGCGAAGTGATAACTTCTTCATGCGTTGCCCCTAAAGCAAATTCACGGCCATGACGGTCTTTTAGTCTCATCAGTTCGGGACCATACGTATACCATCTGCCTGATTCCTGCCATGTCTCAGCCTGCTGCAATGCGGGCATGAGCATTTCTACGGCATCAACTTTCTCCATTTCTTCTCGAACAATCTGCTGAATGTTTTGAATCACCTTATACGCAAGAGGCATATAGCTGTATACCCCGCTCGTATTCTGTCTGATAAATCCTGCTCTCAGAAGAAGCTGATGACTTTTTGCTTCGGCATCAGCTGGAACTTCACGGAGCGTAGGAATAAGCGTCAAGCTTTGTCTCATTTCTTCGCACCTCTGATTGATTTACTTTTCGTTTACAAAAACAGCCGCTGGATATCGTTCCATGTGACGACCAGCATAAGAAGCATTAAGAAGGCTACTCCGATAAACACAACAAATGCTTCTTTTTCCCTGTTAATCGGTTTGCCCCGAATCGCTTCAATAAATAGAAATAACAGTCTTCCCCCGTCAAGTGCCGGAATCGGAAGCAAGTTGACAATCCCAAGGTTAATGCTTAAAAACGCTGCAAACTGAAATAAGTTCACTATCCCTGTTTTCGCCACTTGGTCTGTCATGTCATATATGCCGACAGGACCTGACAGCATATCAAGTTTAAATTGGCCTGTTACTAATTTGCTCAGATTGGTTAAAATGGCTTTGGTGACATCAACGGTTGATGTCGCGCCATAAGCCACCGCTGAAAGAACGCCTTTTTCAGTCGGCGCATAGGAGCCGAAACGTCCGATTGTTTTTTTATTCTCATCTTTAACAGCTTCCGGAGTCACTGAAATATGAAGCGTTTTGTTATCTCTTTTTACTGCAACGTCCATTTCTTTTTCCGGGTTTTCTTTTACAGCGGAGACAATGTCAGTCCAAGACCTCATTTTTTCTCCGTTGATGCTTTGGATGTAATCCCCTTCTTTTAGCCCTGCTTCGGCCGCCCGTCCATTGTCTGTCAGCTGTCCGAGCATAGGCTCATTTGACGGTACACCTTGAATCAGCCCAAGCATCACTAAAATGACGTAAGCTAAAATAAAGTTCATAATCGGTCCTGCAGCAATGGCTTTGATCCGCTTCCACACAGGTTTGGAACCAAATTGGCGATTATACGGCGCAATCTGCACTTCTTCTCCGTCTACAATGAAAAAGGATGTTTCGCTGACCGTAAAGCTGGAAAGTTCGTCCTCTTTCCCTTGTTCATAACCGGTAATCTTCATGTCATGCTCTAAATCCGCTGTTTCCACTTCAATGACTAAAGCATCCGGATATTTTTCCTTTTGATTGATGATGACTTTCTCAACTTGATCTTCTTTATTAAACAGAAGCCCAACCGTGTAACCGGGTTTCACCTCAATCATTTCCGGATCTTCGCCGGCCATACGAACAAATCCGCCGACCGGAAGCAGCCTGATCGTATAAACTGTTTCATTTTTTTTGAAAGAAAAAATCTTTGGACCGAAGCCGATCGCAAATTCACGGCAGAGAATTCCCGCTCTTTGGGCTAGCAATAAATGGCCCAGTTCATGGAAGAAAACGAGCGTTCCGAAAATAATGATAAACGCTATAACTGTATTCACGAACATACCACCTTATGTGAGTATTGAATTGACGTATCCCCGGGTATCTTTGTCCACTTCTTGAATGTCCGCCAGGCTCGGTTTTTTCAGTAATTGATGGCGGGTTAGTGCCTTTTCGATACAGTCTTCAATAGCCAAAAACGGTATCTTGCCGGCTAAAAAGGCAGCGACAGCTACTTCATTTGCCGCATTTAGCACTGTCGGCATTGTTCCTCCTATTTTACCTGATTCAAATGCAAATTGTAAGCATCGGAACCTGTCAAAATCAGCTTTCTCAAAATGAAGGCTGCCGATTTCCCATAATTCAAGCCTTTTCGCATCTGGTAATGGCAACCGGTCAGGATATGTGAGCGCATATTGAATTGGGACTCTCATATCCGGAGTTCCAAGCTGCGCAATCACACTTTTATCATGAAACTCAACCATTGAATGGATGATGCTCTCCTTATGTAAAACCACATCAATTTGTTCATAAGGTATATCGAAAAGCCAATGTGCCTCGATCACCTCTAATCCCTTATTCATCATTGTAGCCGAATCAATTGTAATTTTTGCACCCATTGACCAATTCGGATGTTTTAATGCATCCTCAACAGTTACTGATTCGAGCTCCTCCCGCGTCTTGTCCCGAAAGCTTCCGCCTGATGCCGTAATGATGAGGCGTTCAATGTTTTTGGCCTGTTCGCCTTGGAGGGCTTGAAAAATGGCTGAATGCTCACTGTCAACAGGCAGCAGCGGAACATCATATTTCTTAGCATGTTCTTTTACTATATGCCCTGCAGTGACAAGAGTTTCCTTATTTGCAAGCGCAATTGTTTTTTTCTGTTCAATCGCCTTTAATGTCGGGATTAGGCCAACGCTGCCGAGCAAAGCGTTGACAACAATGTCAACCTCCTCCATTGCTGCTGCTTCTATCAGTCCTTCTTCTCCCAGCCCGATTTGGCATTCAAAAGAAAAAGACATTTGTTTTAGTTTATGATATGTATCCAGATCACCGACAGAGACAAATTTCGGCTGAAAGGCCTCAATCATCGGAACGGCCTTATCAATATTTCTGCCAAACGACATAGATACCAGCTGAAATTGATCTTGATGCGCACGCAGTACGTCAAGAGTCTGTTCGCCGATTGATCCTGTTGCTCCTAAAAGACAAATATTTTTCAAAGTTGCCACTACTCCTATTCTTATTGCTGCATGATCAGTCTCATATTCATATTAGACTTTTTTATGAAAAAAGGGCAAGCAGAAAGTACAAGAAAGGCATGACAAACAAGAAACTGTCAAAACGGTCTAATATACCGCCATGCCCGGGAAGAATATTCCCAGAATCCTTTACATCGTAATGTCTTTTCAAGGCGGATTCCACTAAATCTCCAAGTTGTCCGAAAACAGACAAAAACAGCGTGATCAACAGCAGATAGATATACGGGATCGGAAGTTGTGCCACAAGCTGAAAAATCGTCGCCAATACAAGTGCGATGACAATTCCGCCTACAAAACCCTCCACTGTTTTATTCGGACTGATTTCAGGCCACAGTTTTCGCTTCCCAAGCGCTTTACCGACAAAATATGCACCGGAATCAGTGGACCAAATGACAACACATGCATAAAAAATGTATGTTAATCCGTATTGGTCAAGATTTCTAATTTCGATAAAATAATGAAAACACATTCCGATGTAGATTGCGGCAAGCGTAATAAATCCGACTTCATCAAAAGTAAAGGTGTTCTTGACCAACACTGTGTAAGTCAGCAATAGCAATACCGCAAACAAAGCGATTTCCATTTTGGAAATTCCATCCGCTTCGAAAAACGAATACTGGCTTGGCAATAAGAACATCCACAATAATAAAAGACCGATCAAACCCGGCAGTGAAATCATCTTCAGCTTTTTCATCCGTAAAAGTTCAAAGAGCGCCACACTGCCCATAGCATAAATTAATATGGTGAACGGCAATTTCCCGACAATAACCAAAAATAAAAATACAATTGCTGCCAGAACACCTGTCAAAATTCTTTGTTTCATGTCCACCATCCTCTAAATTCCGCCAAACCTCCGGCCTCTCTGCTGAAACTCTCCTAACGCCTGTAAGAAGTGATCTTCTTTGAAATCAGGCCACAAGACGTCAGTAAAGACAAATTCACTGTAGGCCACCTGCCATAGCATAAAGTTACTCAGTCTTATCTCGCCGCTCGTTCGAATTAAAAGTTCAGGATCCTGCAAAGATTCAGTCATTAAATAAGTAGAAAAAAGCGATTCATCAATGTCTTCAATATTCAAAGAGCCTTCCTTCACTTTTTCCGCGAGTGATTTTGCAGCAGTGACAATTTCAGTACGGCCTCCATAGTTAAGGGCAAAATTAAGGATCATTCCATCATTTTGCGCCGTATCCTGAACAGCCTTTTCAATCGCACGCAATGTGTGCGCCGGCAAAGCCGTTTCATCCCCAATGATCCGAACCTGTACATTTTCCTCAACAAGCTCTGGAAGATACGTATTCAAAAATTCTTCCGGAAGCTTCATTAAAAAATCGACTTCCATTTTCGGTCTTTTCCAGTTTTCTGTTGAAAATGCATACAAAGTCAGCACTTTGACACCTAATTCGTTTGCGAGCTTCGTTGTCCTTTTTACCACCTTCATCCCTTCATGGTGGCCTGCAATTCTGGGAAGAGAGCGTTTTTTAGCCCAACGGCCATTTCCATCCATGATAATGGCGATGTGTTCGGGAATTTCTCCCTTAAGTATGTCTTCTTTTGTATAGCGTTCTAAGTTGGAAGCCGCAGTTTGCTGATTCTTCCAATTTTTGAGTATGTTGAGCATGAGATTCCTCCGTCACCCAAAAAGGTTACATTCCCTGCTGATCATCAATGTAATCAACAGTATTAACAAAAAAACCCCCTGTAAACATGAGAGGGTCTTTTCACTATTATCTATTGTACATAGTTTTTCATTAAACTTCCATGATTTCTTTTTCTTTGTCTTTTGTGACACTGTCAATTTTTGACACATATTCATCTGTCAGTTTTTGAACGTCTTCAGTGGAAGCACGCAATTCATCCTCAGTAATGTCTCCGTTTTTCTCAAGTTTTTTGAGATCATCGTTAGCATCACGACGAACGTTACGGACAGCTACTTTTGCTTCTTCAGCATATTTTTTTACAACTTTCACTAATTCTTTCCGTCTCTCTTCCGTTAGTGCCGGAATTGCAATTCGAATCATATTGCCGTCACTTGTCGGTGTAAGACCTAAATCAGCTTTTAAAATCGCTTTTTCGATATCGCCGATTGCTGTTTTGTCGTATGGCGTGATAACGAGCATACGAGCTTCAGGCACATTAATAGAAGACAACTGATTTAAAGGTGTCTGTGCCCCGTAATATTCAACCGTTACTTTATCTAATAAAGATGGATTTGCACGGCCTGCGCGTACAGTAGCCAATTCGCGCTGATAAGCAGCAATTGCTTTTTCCATTTTTTCTTTTGTTTGAGTTAATACTTCTTTTGACACGTTATTTCCCCCTCACGATCGTTCCGATTGATTCACCGATAACGGCACGTTTGATATTTCCTTCTTCCATAATAGAAAAGACGATAAGCGGAATGTCATTATCCATGCATAAAGATGATGCTGTTGAATCCATGACTTCCAGGCCGTCTTTAAGAACGTCAAGATAAGAAAGTGATTCATACTTAACAGCTGATTCATCTTTTCTAGGATCAGCATTATACACACCGTCAACATTATTTTTAGCCATCAAAATAACGTCTGCCTCAATTTCAGCAGCCCGCAGTGCAGCTGTTGTATCAGTTGAGAAATATGGGTTTCCTGTGCCCGCAGCGAAAATAACAACACGTTTTTTCTCTAAGTGGCGTATCGCTTTTCTTCTTATGTACGGTTCAGCAACTTGTCTCATTTCAATGGATGTTTGCACTCTGGACTGGATTCCGAGTGTTTCCAAGCTGTCTTGAAGAGCAAGCGAATTCATAACTGTCGCCAGCATCCCCATATAGTCAGCAGTCGCACGGTCCATGCCCAGGTCACTTCCTGTTTTTCCGCGCCATAGGTTGCCGCCGCCTACTACAACAGCCACTTCGACTTCAAGCTCAGCGATTTCTTTCACTTGCTTTGCAATGGATTGAATGACAGTTGGGTTAATTCCGTTTCCCTGTTTTCCTGCCAATGCTTCCCCGCTAAGCTTTAATACGATACGTTTGTATTTTGGTTTTTCCATGATAACCTCCAAGTGTAAACATTGCCGTTTTCTATTATGCAAGAGAAAAAAAGGTTTGTAAATATAGTTTTAAAAATAGGGAACACAAATTGTGTCCCCTATACTGCCTGAAAAGTCGCGACTTGGCCGCGAAATCTTTTCGCCATTATTTTTTCACTTGGTTCATTACTTCTTCAGCAAAGTTTTCTTGACGTTTTTCGATGCCTTCTCCAACTTCATAGCGGACATAAGTTTGAACAGTTGCGTTTTTCGCTGCAACAACTTGTTTCACTTTTTCATCTGGGTTTTTAACGAACGCTTGGTCTAAAAGACAAATTTCTTCGAAGAATTTGTTCAGACGGCCTTCAACCATTTTCGCTACGATGTTTTCAGGTTTGCCTTCTTGAAGGGCTTGCTGAGTTAGGATTTGACGCTCATGGTTAGCTTCTTCTTCAGAAACTTGATCACGAGAAATGTAACGAGGGTTAACCGCAGCAACGTGCATTGCGATATCTTTCGCAATTTCTTCGTCAGTTGTACCGTTAAGAACAGTTAATACACCGATGCGGCCGCCCATGTGAAGGTAAGCACCGAATGCAGAGCTGTCGTCTTTTGTAAGAACTGTAAAGCGGCGAAGAGTGATTTTCTCACCGATTTTAGCAACTGCGCTTGTGATGTACTCTTCAACAGTAGAGCCATTTTCCATTTTTTGACCCATTGCTTCTTCAACATCTGCAGGTGCATTTGCAAGAAGGTGGTCAGCTAAAGTGTTAAGAAGCTCTTTGAAGCCTTCGTTTTTCGCAACGAAGTCAGTTTCAGAGTTTACTTCTAGGATAACACCTTTGTTGCCGTCAGTTTTAATAAGAGTAGAACCTTCTGCTGCGATACGGTCAGCTTTTTTCGCTGCTTTTGCAATCCCTTTTTCTCTTAAAAGGTCAATTGCTTTGTCCATATCTCCGTCAGTTTCAGTTAACGCTTTTTTACAATCCATCATGCCCGCGCCAGTTTTTTCACGCAGTTCTTTTACTTGCTGTGCAGTAATTGCCATTTGTATTCCTCCTTATATGTTTAAACAAGAGTATGTATATTACACATTTTTCTTGAAAAAAGGTGATAAAAGGCAGTCCCTCTTATCACCTTTTGAATAGGTTACGCAGTTGTTGTTTCTGTTTCTGGTGCAGTTTCTTCAGCAACTTCCGCTTCTTCTTCGCCTTGCTTCGCTTCTAAGATTGCATCTGCCATTTTAGAAGTTAGAAGTTTAACAGCGCGGATAGCGTCATCGTTCGCTGGGATTACAACATCGATTTCATCTGGATCACAGTTAGTATCTACGATACCGATGATAGGGATGTTTAATTTGCGAGCTTCCGCAACAGCGATGCGCTCTTTGCGAGGATCGATGATGAATAATGCATCAGGAAGATCCTTCATATCTTTAATTCCGCCTAGGAATTTTTCAAGACGCTCTAATTCTTTTTTCAATTGAACGACTTCTTTTTTAGGAAGTACATCAAACGTACCGTTTTCTTGCATTTTTTCAATGTCTTTAAGACGTTTAATACGTTTTTGGATTGTTTCAAAGTTTGTTAATGTACCGCCCAACCAGCGTTGGTTGACATAGTACATGCCAGAGCGTTGAGCTTCTTCTTTAACAGAATCTTGAGCTTGTTTTTTTGTTCCAACGAAAAGGATTTTTCCGCCTTCAGCAGCAAGATTTTTAGTGAAGTTGTAAGCTTCCTCTACTTTTTTGACTGTTTTTTGAAGGTCAATGATGTAGATTCCGTTACGCTCCGTGAAAATGTAACGCTTCATTTTTGGGTTCCAACGGCGTGTTTGGTGACCGAAGTGAACACCAGCTTCAAGCAATTGCTTCATAGAAATGACTGACATGTTATTTCCTCCTAGTATAATGGTTTTTTTCCTCCGCTTAGGTCATTTTTGTGCAGAACTGCCGCCTGCAGCACCCTCTGCATAAATCGTTAAGCGTGTGTATTTAACACCAAGACATAATATAACACAGCTTTATCCGACAATCAAGAATCCTTTACACCTTTGGAGCGAAATTTTAAAAATAGCTCGATTTCTGTCTTTCCGCTCTTCAGTTTCTGAGCAATTTGACTTGCCGAATACCCCTGTTCATATAATTCTATGACCTGGTCTTCAAATGATGGGACATCACTGTTTACGATCTCTTCCCGACGGTCAACCTCAGTAATCAGACCTTCAATATGTTCAGGAAGGTTCTCTATTTCTTGAACTTCATCCCGCTCTGGATGTTTTTCAAAGTGCTGAAGATCTGTCTTTTGAGATTCTGCGTCAGATTGACTTGAAGATGGAGCGGCGTTTTCTATCAGTTTCTCATTTTCTTCTTTTAATTCAAGGAGAAAGGCGGCCAAGGTGTTTTCCGTCTCTTCAAGTATCTGCTTTTGCTGTTTTTCTGTTTCTTTCACTGCAGCGAGCCTCGTATACAGGATAATGACAGCGTACAGAAGAACGCCGTGGAGCGTAAAGCTTAAAAGCCATAATAGTGTTGACATGTTTTTCACTCGCTAACCATGAAATTCATTATTGAATCACTTTTTCCAGCAGATTCTTTAGTTTAAATAATGCCTTTGAATGGATCTGTGATATGCGGGACGTAGAAAGATTTAATACTTGTCCGATTTCTGTCAGTGTCAGCTCTTCTTTGTAGAACAAACTGACAACCAGCTGTTCTTTTTCAGAGAGTTCGTGAATTTTTTCAGCAAGCTGTGCAATCAGTTCATCCTTCATAATCTTTTCTTCAGGCGGAACATTTTTGTCATCTCTGATCATGACTTGTATGTTTTCCCCGTCATCTTGATCATGGAGCTTTTCATCAATCGACAGCAGATTTGCAAAAAAACCTTCATTCATTGTTGACACTACATCCTGTACCGTCATTCCGAGTTCCTCTGCAATTTCCGCGGGCGATACATTCCGAAGATAACGCTGTTCAAGCTTTTCAATTGCTGCTTCAACCTTCTTTGTTTTTTCGCGTGAGGTTCTGGGCAGCCAATCTTCTTTACGAAGCCCGTCTATGATTGCGCCGCGAATTCTAAACGAGGCGTAGGTATCAAATTTTAAGTCCCGGCTGGGGTCAAATTTTTCAAGGGCATCATATAAACCAAGCATACCAAGGCTCATTAGATCGTCTTTATGCACTGATTTCGGCAGTCCGACAGAAATTCTGCCTACATGATATGTGACAAGCGGCATGTAACGGCGCATTAAGTCGTCACCGGCTTTAGGATCTTTCCACTCTTTCCAGCGCGTCCAAAGCACCTGATCTTCATAATTCAAGGATTGCATTGTTATCCCCCTAATACCTTAATTAAATCGTTTTTTCACCTTGTTTAACAGTTCGAATATGCAGCATGCAGGACTTCGGTTCAAATTCTATCGTCCGGCCGCTTGAGCCGCCCGTATCTTCACTAATAATAGGAATATTAAATAAAGACAGCTGTTCTTTTATCGCTAATACATTTCTCGGTCCGATCTTCATCAAATCATTTGTCGATTTAAATTTAAACATCTCTGATCCGCCGGCCAGCTTTGCTTTTAATGCAAATTTCCTACATCCCGCTCCTATCAGCATATCAATCGTGGTCTTTACGGCAGTGTCAGCGTACTTAGCCCGGTTAAGCTCTGCAGTTTTCGATAACGTCGAATCCGGCAGCATGACATGAACAAGACCCGCCGTTTGCTTTTCTTTATCATAAAGCACCAGCCCCACACATGACCCTAAACCAGAGGTCCGAATGGTATCCGGGAAGCGGGCGATCTTCACATCAGCAATCCCAACCTTTATAACAACAGCCTCAGTTGTACTCATAATGATGCACCTAAAGCGACAAAGAGCTTTTCAAATGAATCATAGTCCGGCAGCATAAACATATGCGCTTTCAGCTCTTGCTGATGGCTCTGGTCAAAAATTGACGTGTCGACCACAATGGCGTGTTCTCCAACCTGACTGAGCTCCATCAGCCCTTCGCTGATCACAGCTCCGAACATGTCCAATGAAACTTCAGGAACACTTGGATAAAGCTGGAGTTTCGTCAAATCTGCCAAAGCTGTTAAATATGATCCCGCTAAAATATTGCCCAGTTCATGCAAAGCGGATGAGCTCATATGATCTTCACCTAAGTCCTCTATATCAAAATCAGGGTTTCCAATCAGCTCTCTGATAAATTGCTCCGCCTGAAAAAAAGGCATTATAAAGAACATCGAACCCGTTAAATCGCCTTCCATTCTTAAAAAGATGCTGGCAACCGGGACATCAGCACCGCCGAAAAAATCGACAAGCTCATCAAAAGACAGCAACTTTGCAAATGGGACTTCCATATCTATCTTTCTATTTAACAGCTGGGCCATTGCAGAGGCGGAGTGGCCGGCGCCTATATTGCCGACTTCCCGCAAAATGTCCATCTGCTCTTCTTTGATTCCATTAAAAATACTCATGTCATAACCCCTTTAAGATTAAGCTTGATCGGGCACAGCGGACTGAGATGATTCTTTATCCAAAACCGCGTTCGCATCAATAATATTTAAGAGTCTGTTCTCTTGTTTCACAATCTGTTCGATCGACACATCAGTATCTTTCTGAACGCCTTCTGGAGCGGATTCTATTTCACTTTCGTGTACGGTTATCACATCATTCGCTTCATCCACAATCCAGCCGACTTCAATATCACGATAAGCAATAATGATAATTCGTGTTTCATCGGTAATTTCATACTCTGGCAAATTCAGGCGCTTTCTTAAATCAATAACCGGAGTCACCACCCCGCGCAAATTGATTACCCCGCAAATATATGGTTCGACGCCAGGTACCCTCGTTGGCTTTTGCCATTTTTCAATTGATTTCACCTGAGTGACGGAAATGGCATATTCTTTTCCATTTACCATAAAGACAATCATTTTTTCGCCTGTTTTAATTTCTGCAGTCATGTGAGACACCTCCTCGAATGGTTAAATAATCAGTGCATTACAATCAATAATGAGCGCTACTTCTCCGTCTCCTAAAATAGTAGCTCCGGAAATTGCAAAGACGTTTGTTAAATAATCTCCGAGTGATTTAAGCACAACTTCCTGCTGGCCAATAAAGGAGTCCACCACAAATGCAGTAGGTTTGTCGCCTTTTTTCACGACAATGATATGGAGCTGTTCCGCATCTTTTCTTGTATCTTCTATTTTAAACTCTTCTTTTAAATAAACGACAGGGACAATATGCCCTCTAAAGTCAATCACTTCACGGTCATGCGTTTGCAAAATGTCTTTTCTGTCAATGACTGCTGTTTCAATGATTGAAGAAATCGGAATGGCAAATGTCTCTTCTTCCAACTTAATCAGCAGGACTGAAATAATAGATAAGGTAAGCGGCAGCTGTATACTGAATAGAGAGCCCTGACCTTCGGCTGATTTCACACTGACTGAACCGCCTAGAGACTCCAGTTTGTTTTTTACAACGTCAAGTCCGACGCCGCGGCCGGAGATATCAGAAATTTGGTCAGCGGTTGAGAACCCCGGAGCAAAAATCAATTCGTAAATTTCGTTGTCTTCTAAGGTTTCAGCTTCTTTTTCCGTTATGACCCCGCGCTCAAGCGCTTTTTCCATGATTTTCTTGCGATTAAGGCCTGCACCGTCATCTTCTACTTCGATAAAGACATGGTTACCGCTGTGATAAGCTTTAAGCACAACTTTTCCTGATTCCGGTTTTCCCTTTTGCAAACGCGTTTCCGGCGCCTCGATACCATGGTCAATGCTGTTCCTGATCAAATGAACGAGAGGATCTCCGATTTCATCAATCACTGTACGATCCAGCTCAGTTTCCGCGCCGATGATCGAGAGTTCAATTTTTTTATTCAGCTCTTTCTGAAGCTGGCGAATCATTCTCGGGAATCTGTTAAAAACGGTTTCAACCGGGACCATTCTCATATTCAGAATAATCGATTGCAAATCTCCGGAAATTCTCGTCATCCGTTCAACCGTTTCAGTCAGTTCATTGTGCTCAAGCTCTTTCGCAATCTGCTCAAGACGTCCGCGGTCAATGACAAGCTCTTCAAATAAGTTCATTAAAGAATCAAGCCTGTCAATGTTGACACGAATTGTTTTGGATCCGCCGGCTGAGTGCTTCGCCTGTTCATCGTTTTTAGCAGGCTGTTTTTGTTTCTCCTGCTTCTCAGGTACAGCTGCCGGCGAATCCACAGGCTTAGATTCCTCAGGCTTTTCAGCTGATGTTAAAGGAGCCCCTTGACTGACTTCAACATGCTCAATTTCCGACACGCCATTGATTAATTGTTCAATGTCTTCTGCTGATTGATGTGTTAAGAAACAAACTTGAAAGTCAGTTCCAAAATCTTCTGTTTCAAGCACTTCAGCACTTGGAATTGTTTTGGCTACTTCTCCGACTTCATTTAGTTTTTCAAACACCATATAGACACGAACTGCTTTTAACATACAGTTTTCGTTCAGAGAAATCTTGATTTCATATCGTTTGAAGCCTTGCTCCTCCGCTTCTTGTATAACTGTACGTTCAAATTCATCATATTCCCAATCAGATGCTGAACTCGGTGCTTCTGCAGGTTCCGCGGATGCAGCAGATTCAGTGTGTGCACCATTTACATCAAGCTTGGCACTCACTTCTGAGATATCTCTTTTACCATCCCCGCCATCAATAATAGACTGAACCATAGCTTCCAGGTGATCCAGAGCTTCAAACAAAATATCCAGCCATTCTGAGGTAACTGCCATGTCTCCGTTTCGGATTGCATCCAGCACGTTTTCAAGCAGGTGGGTAAGATGCGCTAAATCCGTGTAGCCCATCGTTGCGCTCATTCCTTTTAATGTATGGGCAGCCCTGAATATATCATGTACGAGCTGAAGGTCGGTCGGGTCTTTCTCTAAAAGGAGAAGCTTTTCATTACATGTTTGTAAATGTTCTTTACTCTCATCAATAAAGACATCTAAATACTGATTCATATCCATTTGAATCACACCCTCTCTTTTTTCACACAGCTTGTGATGGATGCTGCGATATCTTCTACATGTTTAATCTCATGAATGAGACCCGCTTTAACAGCAGCTTTTGGCATCCCGTATACGACACAAGATTCTTCAGACTCAGCAATGGTTTTCACATTGCCGGCTGTTAGCATGTCCTTTAGCCCTGCAGTGCCGTCACTGCCCATTCCGGTCATGATAACCGCTACTTTTCCATAATCTGTCAGTTTACCGACAGAACGGAATAAATAATCAGCAGATGGTTTATGACGGCTCGGGGTATCGAGATTATCGAGCACAATCTGGAGTCCTCCGCTGCTTTTAATAACGGAAATGTTTTTTCCGCCCGGTGCTATGTAAACACAGCCGTTAAGAGCTGCTTCACCATCTTTTGCTTCTTTCACCTGAATGTCAGATAAATGATTCAGCCGATCAGCCAAAGAAGCAGTAAATCCTTCAGGCATGTGCTGAACGACAACCACTGGTGCGTTCAAGTCCTTAGGAAGCTTCGGTATCACCTTTTGTAACGCCCTTGGACCGCCTGTTGATGTGCCGATACACACAATTTGTCTGCCTGTGCCGGGTTTCGGTTTGCTCAATTCAGGTTTAACAGCTCGCACAATAGGTTCGGGCCGAACCGTTTGGGAAACAGGACGGTTCCGCTTGCCGGAAAGTCCTGCCGCGACAACACGCTCAACTAATTGTTCTTTAATTTTGTACAAATCTAAAGATATTGAGCCTGATGGCTTTGTGATAAAATCAAAGGCACCGATCTCCAAACAATTAATTGTGCACTCTTTACCTTTTTCGGTCTGGCTCGATACCATGATGACCGGCAAGTTATAAATCTCAATAATTTTGCGAAGCGTATCTGTTCCATTCATGACCGGCATTTCAACATCAAGAGTAATAACATCCGGTTTTAATAATTCAATCTTCTTAAGCGCTTCTTCTCCGTTTCTGGCAGTTCCGATTACTTCTATCTGCTTTTCCTCGGTCAGAAAATCACTTATCATTTTTCTCATGAAAGCTGAATCATCAACTACAAGCACACGAATCAAATTAAGCCCTCCTCATTAAAAAAGAAGATAACTTCTCAATAAATGTCTGTTTGTCTTCTTTGTGTCTCGTTTCTTCTCTTTCAAACAAGGCGTCCGCTAAAAGGCGGACTGACCGGCTGGCTTTTGCCTGAGGGCTTTTTATGAAAAAAGGAACCTGTTCGACAACCGCTTTGCTCACGATCACATCGTCAGAAACGGAACCGGCAAACTGAACCTGAACATCCAAAAACATTTGAATTGTGCGAGAAAGGCGGGCAAAAGCGTCAAGCCCTTCTTTTTGGTCACGGCACCGATTGACAGCCACCTTCATCGAAAGCTTATTTCCTGTCAAAACCAAGTGCTTGACAGCACTGTATGCGTCCATGATGGCCGTCGGCTCGGGAGTTGTTATGATCAAAATATCTTCTGCTGATAAAATAAAGGGCAGTTGATCTTTTGATAATCCTGCTCCCATGTCAAACAGCACATAATCGAACTGGCTTAATGCATGAGAAAGTTCATTGGCAAAAAACGTCCATTTTCTCTGATCCAGTTGAAACATCACATCCAGGCCGGTTCCACCTGATATATACCGCAAACCCTTTGGGCCAACGGATAATGACTGTAACAACGGCTTCTGATCGGTTAAAACATCGATTATCGTGGCAGACGATGAATTTCCCATTAATATATCAATGTTCCCCATCCCAATATCAAGGTCGATGAGAAGCACCTTTTTACCTTTATCCTGTAACGCAAGTGCCATATTTAAGGTAATATTAGATTTTCCGACACCGCCCTTGCCGCTGATGACAGCAAGTGTCTTCGCTTTTTGTGAATAAACCATTGGCAGAACGCGCTGACGCTTTTCCATTTTCGCCCGTAAAGTTGCTGCTTGATCATATCGGTTCATCTGCACAGCATCCTTACAAAATCAAGTGGAGATACAGTCTGTATATCCTCAGGCACATTCTGGCCGTTTGTCATAAATCCGACACCTATTTTTGATTCTGCCAGTATATTAAACACAGAACCTAAGGAAGTCGTTTCATCTATTTTCGTAAAAATAAACTGATTGACAGGGACGGATGAAAACCGTTTGACAATATGTTTTATATCTTCATATTTTGCAGTCGCGGATAAAACAAGAAATGACTGAATGCTGCTCTCAAAAGGAATCGTTTCTTTCAGTTCATCAATGTATTGCTGGTCCTTGAAGTTTCTTCCTGCTGTATCAACAAACACATGATCATACTCAGAAAATAACTCCTTCGCCTGCTCAAATTCTTCTTTTGTATAACAAACTTCCAGAGGAGCCTGCAGCAGCTCAGCGTATGTTTTCAACTGTTCAACAGCTGCAATTCGATACGTATCTGTAGTAATAAAAGCGATTTTTTTCTGTTTTTCAAGCATAGATATGGCTGCGAGTTTAGCCAGTGTAGTTGTTTTACCAGCCCCTGTTGAACCAAAGAGAACGATATACTTTGAATGGATTGGTTCCTGCCACTTGTCTGCTGAGGGCAGCGTATTGCATAGTAATTCCTGAAGTTTGCCGACCACATTTTCTTCATTAAGGCCGCCTGATTCCACAGAGAAGCGAAGCAATTTTTTCAGAGTGCTCGTTTTCGTTGACTCTTTAATTCCCGTTTCTTGCAAAAGCTTCTCTGCTTTTCGCAGTGGCTCAGGAAGTACAGATTGATATGCTGAAAAATCACCTTGCTCCTGTTGCACCGAAATTTGAGGGGATGTCCTCTCCTCTATTTTCGTACTGCTGACCGGAGTTTTTAATGTTTGTTTCGGTTCAGTTGCCTTCTGAGACGTTTTTTTCTCAAGAAAGTCCTGATCCAATACGGCGATCACTTCAACAGCAGGCTTGTTGATGAGGCCAAACCATTTTCGCTTTTTAATTTTTTTCGAATTTAATATGACCGCTTCATTGCCCAATTCTTTTCTGATGAGAAGTGCCGCTTCTTGCATTGAAGCAGCAGTAAATTTTTTTATTTTCATTAAATATCCACCACTCCAATGCTTTGTACCTCAACATTCGCCTCAAGTTCGTTATAAGAGAGTACCGGAAGATCAGGGAAGTATCGTTCCAGAAGCTGTTTCACATACATTCTGACAGGCGGCGAGCATAGAAGAATCGCGGTTTCCTGACGTAATGACAGCTGTTCAGCTTCTTTAGCGACAGAACGCACAATGCTTTCTGAAATATCTGGTTCGAGCGATAAATAATTCCCATGTTCCGTTTGCTGCACACCGTCTGCTATAGCCTTCTCTACCCGGCCCGAGCAAGTAACAACTTTCAACACTTCATTATCTTTGGCAAATTGGGCTGTAATTTGTTTAGCAAGTGCTTGTCTTGTATACTCTGTCAAAAGATCAGAATCTGTTGTTAATTTCCCATAGTCAGCAAGTGTTTCAAAGATCGTTACTAAGTTTCGAATTGAAACTTTTTCTTTTAAAAGCTTAGCAAGCACCTTCTGAATATCACCGACAGACAATGGATTTGGCGTAACCTCTTCAACCAGGACTGGATACGATTCTTTCAAGTGATCAATCAGCTGCTTTGTCTCCTGCCTTCCGATCAATTCGTGAGCATACTGCTTTATTTTCTCCGTAATATGCGTTGAAACGACTGATGCAGGATCAACTACTGTATAACCAAGCATGTCGGCTTCATCCTTTACCGCTTCGCTAATCCATTTGGCCGGCAGTCCGAATGAAGGTTCCACTGTTTCTATCCCTTCAATCAGATCGTCTTCAGGTGTAGGCGACATTGCTAAATAATGATCAAGCAACAGCTCACCTTTTGCTACTTCGTTTCCTTTAATTTTCAATCGGTATTCATTAGGCTGCAACGCTATATTATCTCTGATCCGCACGACAGGAATGACAAGCCCGAGTTCCAAAGCCAACTGACGGCGTATCATAACAATGCGGTCTAATAAATCACCGCCTTGATTGGCATCAGCAAGCGGTATCAGTCCATAGCCAAACTCAAATTCTATCGGATCTATATGCAGAAGCTGAACAACGCTTTCAGGACTTTTAAGCTCATCAACCTCAGCCTCTTCCTCAAGAATCTCATCCACTTCTTCTTTTTCCTTACCAGATTTAGATAGCGTATAAGCGCCAAAAGCAAGCAACCCCGCAAGCGGCCCCGTCAGAAAAATGCCGATCGGAGTGAAAATACCTAAAAGCATGATCGTAGCTGCGGCGACGTATAAAAGCTTTGGATACGCAAACAGCTGGCCTGTAATGTCATGCCCTAAGTTTCCTTCAGAGGCAGCTCTTGTAACCACAATACCCGTAGCTGTAGAAATTAACAGTGCCGGGATTTGCGAAACAATTCCATCCCCTACAGTCAGCATCGTAAAGTGTGAAGCGGCCTCTTGAATGGACATGCCCTGCTGAAGCATTCCGATCACGATTCCGAAAATAATATTGATCATCACAATGATGATTCCGGCAATGGCGTCACCTTTTACAAATTTACTGGCACCGTCCATTGCTCCATAAAAGTCTGCTTCTCTTGCCACTTTTTCGCGGCGATGCTTCGCTTCCTGTTCGGTAATCATCCCTGCGTTTAAATCAGCATCAATACTCATCTGCTTCCCGGGCATTGCGTCCAGCGTAAACCTTGCTGCAACCTCAGAAACACGTTCAGCACCTTTTGTAATGACGATGAACTGAATAATAATCAAGATGATAAATACAACGAGTCCAACTAATACATTTCCACCGACAACGAAATTTCCGAATGTCTCGACGACTTTTCCTCCCTCACCGTGTGAAAGAATTGAACGGGTAGTTGAGACGTTCAAGCCCAAACGAAATAGGGTTAAAAGCAGCAGCAGTGACGGAAAAATCGAAAACTGAAGCGCTTCCTGCATATTCATTGTGGTGAGAAGCACGATCAACGCAAGAGAAATATTAATAATGATCAAAATACTTAACAGCCATGGAGGAAATGGAATCACCAGCATCGCCACAATGAGGACAACACTTATTAAAACGGATAAATCTCTTGTTGACATGCTGTTTTTTCTCTCCTTTTAAATCGAAAAATTCAATATACTTTTTGTTTTGTTTTATATACGTAAGCCAGAATTTCTGCCAAGACTTTAAAAAATTCTTCCGGCACTGCCTGGTCAATTTCCACCTGATCATATAACGCACGGGCTAGCGGTCTGTTCTCTACCATCATGACATCATGCTCTTTAGCAATTTTCCTGATTTTTAACGCCAGGTGGTCAACACCTTTTGCAACAATATAAGGAGCGTCCATTTTTTCTTCGTCATATTTCAGGGCAATCGCATAGTGAGTAGGGTTTGTGATGATGACATCTGCTTTGGGAACTTCCTGCATCATCCGCCTCATCGCCATTTCCCGCTGTCTTTGTTTAATTTTAGACTTAATAATCGGGTCACCTTCAGATTTTTTGTACTCGTCTTTTATATCTTGTTTTGACATTTTGATATTTTTCTCATAATCAAATCTCTGATATAAATAGTCAAGACCAGCAAGAATTAATAAAGCACCTGCACCGCTCAGTCCCATCCACAAAGTGAGTTTTGAAACGAAAGAAAGTACCTCTTCAGGTGTCAGGAGAGGAAGCCGGAGAATTTCTCCATAATGCACCCAAAGCACAGCGAATGCCGCAAAACCGACAACTGCGATTTTCAAAATTGATTTAATCAACTCCACAATCGCCCTCATACTGTATATTCGTTTAAAGCCTTTGATCGGATCGAGTTTTTCAAGCTTAGGCTGTATCACTTCAGCAGAAAACAAGAATCCAACCTGCATATAGTTGCTTACAACCCCTGCAACAAGAGCTACAAGCAAGATAGGTGCAAGTATCATGCCCGTATCCTTTAATAAGCTGACAAACAAAGTATGCACATTTGATTCTGAGAGCTTCATTGTGAGCGATTCGGTATAAAAAGTTTCTATAAATGACAGCAGCCTGTCTCTCATATACGGGCCAATTGCAATAAGCGAAAGGAAAATAACAAGTAAAGAAATGGCGGTATTGACATCCGAACTTTTGGCTACCTGTCCTTTTTTTCGCGTATCCTTCCGTTTTTTCGGAGTGGCTTTTTCAGTCTTCTCCCCGGCAAAAAACTGCAGGTCAATTCTAAGCTTCATTAAGAAACACCGACCAATGCTAAAAGATTCCGCATCGTTTCAATCGTTAAACTGAAAACATTCCGTACAACGACGAAGATAACGGACATACATACAATGAGCATGATGAAACTGACAGCGATCTTTAAAGGCAGACCGACCACAAATACATTTAATTGCGGAACAGTTCGAGCCACGATACCTAAAGCTAAATCAACTAGAAATAAACTGGCCACAACAGGCGCTGACATTTGAAAAGCGATAATAAACATCGCATTAAAGCTTTTCGCGATAAAATAAGCAAACTTTTCATCGCCGAAATTCGGAAATGCCTGATCAACTGAAATATACTGAAAGCTGTAGTAAATACCGTCCAGCAGCAAATGGTGGGCATTGACACTCAGCATAAACAAAAGTGCCATCGTATAAATAAACTGGCCAATCAACGGACTTTGCGCTCCGGTTTGCGGATCAATAACGTTTGCTATTGAAAATCCCATTTGAAAATCAATAAACGAGCCGGCAATCTGTACTGCGGCAATCATCATATAAGCGATTAAGCCGAGACATAGGCCAACCAAGGCTTCCTTAAAAGCCAAGAGCATATATTGCTCATCTATCTCCAAAGAGGGCGGTTTATCAATGGTGCTGAAACAAATAACCGCCAGAAAAAAAGCAAAGCCTATGCGGTGAACAGCTGGGACATTTCGATGTCCGAATAGCGGAATCGTTACAAAAAAAGCAGAGATTCTAATAAAAACCAATAAAAAAGCAGGAAATAAGTCAATAATTGAATTCATCTCTGCATTACCCTGCAAAACGATTTAGATTAGAAAACAGCTCTGTTGTAAATGAAAGAATCGTCGACAGCATCCACGGACCAAAAAAAATGAGAGCCAGAAGAACCGCCACGATTTTCGGAATAAACGCCAAAGTCTGTTCCTGTATTTGAGTTGTCGCCTGAAATATGCTGACAATTAAACCGACCAGTAAAGCAATGGCCAATAACGGCCCGCTGATCATCAGTGTTACGTATACGGCTTTTTCCGCCATAGAAATTACAAATTCTGAACTCACGTTTAGCACCTACCCTAAAAGCTCTGAAGCAAAGATTTCACAATTAAATACCAGCCGTCTACCAAAACAAAAAGTAATATTTTAAAGGGCAGAGAAATCATAACTGGAGGGAGCATCATCATTCCCATTGACATCAAGACGCTCGCCACTACCATATCTATAATTAAAAACGGGATAAAAATCATAAACCCTATTTGAAATGCAGTTTTAAGCTCTGATATAGCAAAAGCCGGAACCATTGTTGTTAGCGGAATATCCTTTAATGATTCAGGTTTATCCATTTTTGCGTAATTCATGAACAGCGCCAAATCCTTCTGCCTTGTGTGTTTACTCATAAATTCTTTAATCGGTTCCTCAGCTTTCGTATACGCTTCATCCAAGCTGATTTTGTTGTCCATCAATGGGGTCAGCGCTTCTTTATTAATTTCTGAAAAAGTAGGAGCCATAATAAAAAATGTTAAAAACAGCGCAAGCCCGATAAGAACCTGGTTTGGGGGCATAGATTGCGTCGCAAGTGAAGTTCTGACAAATGACAGAACGATGACGATGCGAGTAAAGCAAGTCATAAGAATCAATATTCCAGGCGCCACTGAAAATACAGTTAACAATAATAGTAATTTAACAGTTGAACTTACGTTTTCCGGATCGCTTGAACTGAAAATATTTATAAACTCATTCATGATGACGTGGGCCTTTCTTCTTTCCTTCAGAACGGTTTTGTTTTAACTCTTCAAGTTGCTCTTTTAATGCTTTTGAAAATGAAGGCAGTTTTTGCTGCGGCTGATGCTCAGAACTCTTAAGCGGCTTCACAAACTTTTGCCACTCTATTTTGCTTGACATTGCCTCTTCATGCTGACTGAGAATGACTTCAATCTCTTTTTCATCCTCAATTTCTTTCAGCAGCTGGATCGTCTCTCCTACACCGACGACGAGCACGCTTTTTCCTACCTTGATCAATTGTATGGATCTGTTCTGGCCGACCGATGTGCCGCCAATATTTTCAACATATTGAAAAGGCTTGAGGAGCCGATTTCTTTTGTTCATGAGCTTAACCAGCCCGTAAATCAGCACGATAACAAACAGTAAAGCGAAAATCATCTTTACAAAATCAAAAGCTGAGACAGAAGGACCAGCCGCTCCCTCCGTCTCATCAGCAGTTTTTGTTGTTTTTTCTTCCTTTTGCCCTGACTTATCTGCAGTTTTCTCATCTTTCTTTTGAAACCATTCGTTTACAGTTGAATTCTCAGAGTCTGCCGCAGCAGCAATTGGATGTACAGTGAATAAAACGAAAAAACAAATAAAAGCGATGAAATATTGACTCTTTTTCAACAATCGTACACCCTTTAACTTAATGTTTTGTTGATTGCTTCAAGCACACGGTCAGCTTGGAAAGGTTTCACAATGAAATCCTTAGCGCCGGCCTGAATGGCATCAATAACCATTGATTGCTGTCCCATAGCAGAACACATAATGATTCTTGCCTGAGCATCAATTTGTTTAATTTCTTTTAATGCTGTAATCCCATCCATTTCAGGCATCGTGATATCCATCGTAACAAGGTCAGGAGAATGCTCTTTATATTTCTCTACTGCTTGTGCTCCATTTTCAGCTTCCGCTACTACTTCAAAACCGTTTTTAACCAAAATATCTTTAATCATCATTCGCATAAATGCTGCGTCATCTACAATTAAAATTCTATGTGCCATAATTTATCTCTCTCCTTGTGTTTCGTTATTTTAAATTATTAATGCGCTCTGCCTGGCTTAAAATGTCAGTGACTCTTACACCGAAGTTTTCTTCAATGACAACAACCTCGCCTTTGGCAACGATACGCTGATTAACTAAAATATCTACCGGCTCACCAGCTAATTTATCAAGCTCAATAATACTACCTGCAGAAAGCTCTAAAATTTCTTTTACACTTCTCTTTGTTCTGCCGAGCTCAACAGTAATTGAAAGCGGGATATCTAAAAGCATATCCAGATTATTGATAGGGGCTTGTGTCGCCTCATTTAGATCAAACGCAGAAAATTCCACCGGTGAAACCTGAACTGGCGCTGCTTTTTTTGCTGTTCCCTGCCTTTTTGGCGGCTGCGGCTGCTGTTGCTTCGGTTCAATACGAGGCTCTGGCGTCACAGGCTCTTTCGGCTGCTCGTATGTAGCATCAGGCTGCGCCGTTGTTGCTTCCTCTGCATTTCCTGAATTCATAAGGCTTGAAATTAAATCTTTCGCAAATGTTAATGGGTAAAGCTGCATAATACTGGAGTCTATTAATTCTCCCACCTTTAAGTTGAAAGAAACTTTCACCAGCATTTCATCATCAGGAATACGGTCTGTGCCCTTTTCTTCAGTTACATCGAGCAATTCAACCCGAGGCGGTGAAATATCAATTTTTTTACTGAATACAGTAGACATTGATGTGGCTGCCGATCCCATCATTTGGTTCATTGCTTCTTGAACCGCACTTAAATGGATTTCCCCCAGTGAAGGATCCGCACCTTTTCCGTCTCCCCCGATCATTAAATCAGCAATGATCGCCGCGTCACTTTGTTCCACGACTAACAGGTTGCTGCCGCTGAAGCCCTCCGTATAATTTACTTCAATCGCTACATACGGTTCAGGAAACGCATCGCTGATTTTACTTTTTGGGATAACCGTTACGCTCGGAGTCGTAATATCGACCTTTTGATTTAAAAGTGTTGACAGTGCTGTCGCAGAACTGCCGAATGAAATATTACCGATTTCACCGATCGCATCACGCTCCATTTCCGATAAGTCATCTACTTCCGGGACCTCTGGCTCATCAAGCGTGCTGCCAGTACCGTTAAGAAGCGCGTCAATCTCATCTTGAGATAATCTATTATTCTCCATCTTGTTCACCTCTTATGTCGTGATCTAAAATTTGCACTGCCTGTTTTCGATTCACCCGGCCGGCTTGTCCTAAAAATTTCGGCTTATCTCCGACCAATACAGTAAGAGGATCCGTGACTGATTTGTCCAAAGTTATGCAGTCTCCGACTTCTAAACTTAAAAACTCTTCTATTGTCAGTTCAGATGTGCCGAGCTCGGCCACGACAGGTATTTGTGCTGTCATGATACGTTTTTCAAGCGACTTTGTTTCCTCAGGCTTTGGCTCATTTCGGTCTGATTGCATCCAATAGTGGACTGAAAGCTTCGGTATGAGCGGCTCGAGGACGATATGCGGGATACAGAGATTAATTACACCGCTGATTTCACCGATTTGAGTATTAAGTGAGATCACCACGACTGTTTCATTAGGAGACACCATCTGAACGAATTGCGGATTCACTTCAAACTCAGTCATTTCCGGTTCAATATCAGCAATTGACTGCCAAGCTTCTTTATAATTACCCAGTGCATTTTCAAATAAATTAGAAATGATTTTTGTTTCAATTTCTGTCAAGCTGTCAACCTTGTTATGACTGATTCCAATCCCACCCATGACTCGGTCCATCATCGTATAAGCTATCGTGGGGTTAACCTCCATCATAATTCTGCCTTCCATCGGATGGACATCAAATAGATTCAGAATCGTCATGTTCGGGATCGATCTGATAAATTCCTCATAAGGGACCTGGTCAACAGAACTGACAGATATATGAATATAGGTTCTGAGCTGAGCCGAAAAATGAGTGGTAAGAAGTCTTGCAAAATTGTCATGAATTCTCGTTAAACTGCGGATCTGATCCTTAGAAAACCGCAGCGCACGTTTGAAATCATAAACCTTGACTTTCTTCTCTTTTTCTTCTTTTTTCAGCTCTTCAGCGTCCATTTCACCAGTTGATATTGCAGAAAGCAGTGCATCTATTTCATTTTGGGAGAGAACTTCTCCTGACATTTTCCTCACCTCCGTATTCTGTCAAATTATGTTTTATTGCAGATTAAAGGAGGTAATATACACTTTTTCTACTTTTCCTTCTTGGAGGTAGCTATTTATTTTATCTTTTAGTTCCTTCTTAAAGGTTTCTTTTCCCTTGTCTCCCTCAATCTGATCAGCATTCGTATCAGCCAGCAGTGATATAACAGCGTCTTTCACTTGAAAATCACGTTTCTCAAGTTCTTCTTTTGATTTATCAGAATCAGTTTCAAGTTTAATAGCAAGACGGATAATGTTATCAGACTTTAAATTTGTTGTGATTTCTTCTACATCAACAGAAGATGAAACAATTTCATCAATACTTTTTTTCGCTTCACTTTTTTCGGACTTTCCGCCTAACACAAAATAAGCCGTTGCCCCGAGAGCACCAATTACGATAAGAATAATTAGTAAGATGATCATTAACTTTTTCTTCATTCCGGTTCCTCTATTCCTTGATCCATTGAAAATATTTGTATGTTTCGGTAGAAAGATGCGATCTTTTCCAGAACAGCTTCTTCATCTTCTTTTACTACAAACTTCTTACCGTTTGACAGAGTGATTGTAGTATCCGGAAAGCATTCAATCTGTTCAATAAATAGCGCATTCAGTGTAAAGGGCTGCCCGTTCAAACGGGTTACTTTTATCATAAAACAGCGGAGAAGCGATTACTCGCCTCCCCTCCCTCCTTAACGTTTAAGGTTAACCAGTTCTTGAAGGATTTCATCAGATGTTGTAATAATTTTTGAGTTTGATTGGAATCCACGCTGGGCTACGATCATTTCAGTAAATTCGTCAGTTAAATCAACGTTAGACATTTCGAGAAATCCTACTTTAAGGGAACCTGTACCACCATCACCGGGCTGGTTCGCTGCACTGGCCGTACCAGAGTTTAAAGATTCACGGTATAAGTTGCTCCCGATTTTATCTAAGCCGTCACTGTTGGCAAAAGTCACAATCCCGATTTGTCCGCCGTCTTGTGGTTGACCGTTGGCATCAACGATCGATACCTTACCATCAGAACCGATAGTGAAGCTCTGTGCATCAGTAGGAATTTTAATTGTTCCGCCATTCATATTTAGTACATGGTAGCCATCACCTGTAACTAATGTTCCGGTGTTATCTAAATAGAAGTTTCCAGCTCTTGTATAAGCTGTTCCGGCGCCTGTATCAATTTGAAAATAGCCATCGCCATCGATTGCTAAATCAAGTGTTCTTCCTGTGCTTTGTGTCGCGCTTGTTGAATGAATTGTATCAATTGTGCCAGATGATGAACCTAAACCGATTTGCTTAGAGTTTGTTCCGCCGATTGTTGCACCAGCAGCAGAACCGCCGGCAATCGTTTGGCTTACCATATCTTTAAAAGTCACACGGCTCTTTTTGAATCCTACTGTGTTCACGTTTGCAATGTTGTTACCGATTACGTCAAGCTTTGTTTGAAAGTTTTTCATACCGCTGATTCCAGAATAAAGTGAACGTAACATAATGTATTCCCCCAGATTTTTTTATTTAGATGATTGTCCCACAGACATGACATTCGCAGGACTGATCTCGGTCCCATCATCAAGAACGAGATAATAATTTCCTTTAGAATGTTTAACAGAGCTTACTGTGCCTGTTTTATCTGTTGCACTTTTACCATCAGTCCAAGATACTTCTTTTCCCATCCAATCAACATACGTTGTAAACGGATCTTGATTTTCAACGAATTTAGTCATCGTTGTATTCAGATTCATTATCTGTTCCAAGCTTGAAAAAGTCGCCATCTGGCTGATAAATTCTTTATCGTCAACCGGGTTGAGCGGATCTTGGTTTTGAACTTGAGTCATTAAAATTTTTAAAAACTCATCTTTCCCCAAGCTGCTGTTGTTCGTCGACACGGTATTCGTTTTTTCAGGCAATTTATATTCTGAACTTATAGAAGTCATTCTTCCTCCTCCATTTCAACCATCGACACTTCATCGAGCAGATCGCCAAAATCATTTGATTGCTTTTTCTGTCTTTGCTGTCTCTGCCCCTCTTGCTGCTGTTTCTGTTCATCAGCAAGCTGGCCGTATATCGGCTGATCCCCACTTTGGACCGGAAGAGTAAAACGATCTATTTGGACGGCCATATTCGGCAATGATTGCTTCAGCTGCGGAAGATGCTGTTCAAGCAATTCTTTTGCTGATTGGCTAGATGCAATGATTTTACTCTGAAACATTCCATTTTCATTTGTCAGCTTGATTGTGACAAATCCTAAATGTTCAGGGTTCAACCGAATGGTGAAGCTTCCCGTTGATCTGCCGAAAGGCGTATATTTCATCTGCTTCCACGCATTGATCACTTGATCAGCCACCGTTTTTGTTTCAGCATTTGGTATATCAGCTGACATCTTCTGCAGATCAAGTGTTTGAACTCCTCCTATGCCCCGATACCCTGAAAACAGCATTTGAAGTCCTGATTTACTATCTACAGGCTGAATACTTCCAGAAACATCCGATGCACTTTTGCTGGATGAACTCTGCGAAAGCGGTGTGATAACACGCTTCCCAAAGTCTTGTGATGATTCGGATGATTTCGATAACAAGAAAGCTTTCAGCTGGCTTTCAGCTAAACTCCATTCTTTGGTCCCTTTTTGAGGGAGCATAGACATTTGATCCATTAAGCTTTGAAAACTTTTCAGCTCTGACGCTGTCATCGAATAAAGTTTTGAACTCGACTCATCTTTGGTGAACATTTGCTGTTTAAGATCCTGAATTAGCTGTTGAGATACACCTTTTTTTTCTAATGCAGAAAGAAATTGATCCCCATTTTGGTAAATGGCATGAGCTTCATTGCCGTTCCCTCGATCAGTCAGCTTATTCCCTTCTACAAGCTGGCTAATGAACATCTGGATATAGATCAATTCTTTAGCAGCCTCGGATACTTCATTTTCCTGATTTGATTGCTCTGTATCGGTCTTCAGTTGTCCATTAATGTCAGGAGCAGAATCATTGGCACTCAGAGCCGTTTTAGCTTCTGAAAAGATTTTCTCCGTTTCTGTGAGCAATTGATCCATCCCGCCTGACAATCTTGATTCAACTGCTTGCAAAAGATTTTGCAACATTTGCAGAGCATTCGCATCCAATTGCTTCCCTGTCAGTTTGCTTAATGTTTGCAGAAGACCCGCATTTTGTTTGTCTTGATCTTCAGGACTTGCTTTTAGCCATTCACCGATCTTTTTAAGCGCATCTTCTAAAAGCTGACCTCCGGAATTCGGTGTACCCTTTTCTTGTTCTGAGAGTTCCTTTAAACCTGCCTCAGATATAAGCCAGTTTTGAAAAACACCCGGGCTACTTTTCATGCTTTTAGCGGCAGAACCCGTTGTGGTTTGCAGCAAAGGTCCCGATAATTCAAGCAGCTTCACCTTTAATTCCCCCTATTCTTGGCTGGCAGCAATTTTTTCTGTATAGGTTGCTGCTTGCTCAGGAGTCATTTTTGCCAATATGTCAGCAAGCTGCTTTTTGCTTAGGCCATTCAATATTTTCAGTGCTTCTTGCTCCTTTAATTGGGCAATAATTTTCGCAGCCTTTCCGCTGTCCATGCTTTTGTACACACTGATCACTTTGTCATTTTTAGATGAAGCTTTCGAGTCTGATGTTCCCTCAGTATGATCTTCAGATGACTTTTTTTGGTCCTCCGCCGTCTTTTCAAGTGAACGAATCTTTTGATTGAGCCTATCGATTTCCGATTTGCTTGTTTCTAAATCTTTATTCAATATACTGATTTCACTTTTTTGATCTTTAATGGTCTTTTCCAGAGCTGCCGTATTACTGCTATCCTTACTTGATGCTGTGTCTTTTTTATTTTCGGTTTCAGGAACCAATTCCTTAAGAACCGGCGTTTTTGCCGCAGCATCCTGGATCGGCTTTAACACATTGACACCAGCAGCCCAAAGAACAATCCCCCCTGCGATTAGAAGAAACATCAGCGGGAGGATAATGATAAGCAAAACCGAACGGAACTTACCTGATTCTTTCTTTTTGCCGGACATTACATTCGCTCCTAATGGCCTTGAATCATAAACTGCTTAATCGAAATATCGTCCATTTCTTTCATTTCTGCAGCTTTGTCTTCAAGAGCAAACATTTTAAACTGTTTTTCACGCATTTTTTCAAACTTTTTCACTTCAATATTTTTCTCTGTCAAAATTTCTTGTTTTTGATTCATTTGATTTCTTTTCATAATGACAAGCTTTTGATAGTGATAAATCGTATTATCAAGATTTGAGACAAATTGTTGGTAGTGCCTCATTTCCTGTACACTCATGCCGCTTTTTAATTTCTTTTCTTTATTTTGTTCTAGTAATTCTTTTTTGCTCATACTCTCATATAATTTTTCAGCAACGTTTTCAAATTCAGAAACTGATTGCTGATAATCGGATAAGGATTGGTCTTTCTCATTTTCTTTTAGTTCCAGCAGCTTTTGGAATCTAAATTGATAAGCCACGTTTTATTCCTCATTTCCTGTCAAACTAGTTAATGCAGCAATGCTTTCTTCCAATGATGCCGGTTCATCTGTTCCCTGCTTTAAAAATTGAATAAGCTGCGGATAAAATTGTATCGCTTCATCAATTTCTCTTGAGGATCCTCTTTTGTAAGCTCCGATATTAATGAGATCTTCCGAATTTTGATATGTCGATAAAAGTTCGCGGAATTTATTTGCCGCATCCAGGTGCTGTCTTGTCGATATGTTTGACATCACCCTGCTGATGCTTTTTAGGACATTAACTGCCGGAAACTGGCCTTTATTGGCAAGCGCCCTGTCCAACACAATATGTCCGTCTAAAATTCCGCGTACGGTATCGGCAATCGGCTCATTCATGTCATCGCCGTCTACCAGCACTGTATAAAACGCCGTAATGGTTCCGTGCTCGTTTGCACCTGTTCGCTCTAATAAACGAGGTAAAATAGCGAACACAGAGGGTGTATAGCCTTTTGTCGTCGGTGGTTCTCCAGCAGCTAAACCAATCTCACGCTGCGCCATCGCCACCCTTGTAACAGAATCCATCATAAACATGACATTTTGGCCTTTATCTCGAAAATACTCGGCAATTGCAGTCGCTGTATATGCCGCTTTCAATCTCATTAATGCTGGCTGGTCTGAGGTGGCAACAACTACAATCGATCGTTTCAGCCCCTCTTTCCCAAGATCTTTTTCAATAAACTCCCGGACCTCTCGTCCACGTTCTCCGACAAGTGCAATGACGTTTAAGTCAGCCTCTGTCTGCTTGGCAATCATCCCCATTAATGTGCTCTTTCCGACACCGCTTCCGGCAAAAATTCCAATCCGCTGACCTTTACCGACTGTCAGCAAGCTGTCAATGGATCTGACGCCAACACCCATTTTTTCACGGATAGGCGGCCGTTTCATCGGGTTGGGCGGTGATTGCTCCGTCGATACAGGCGAAAGTCCTTTCGGCAGAAGTTTTCCGTCAAGCGGTTCTCCAAAAGCATCGATGACTTGCCCGATCAGTCCAGATCCAACTTTAACCCGAAGAGATTCCCCAGTAGCTTCTACAATGCTGCCTGGTGCAATACTCGCAGCCTCTAAATACGGCATAAGCAAAATATTTTCTTCTTGGAAGCCGACTACCTCAGCTTTAATGACTTTCCCAGATTGTCCTTTTGCATAAATCAGGCACACGTCGCCAATTGAGCTTGCAGGACCTTTTGATTCAATCATCAGGCCGATGACCCGCTTGACTTTTCCGTACCGTTTATACGAGTCTGTCATTTCTATACAATCTATCAGACTCTGTGTCTTCATTCAGCTGCACCCGCTTCCAGCGCTGTCAGAAGTTTATCTTTCAATTGCATCAATTGTGTGTCAACACTTGCATCTACCCTGCCAAAAGGAGTTTCAATATAACAGGTTCCTTTTTGAGCTTTTTCATCAGCATATATACCAAGACGGCATTCTTTATAAAGAAGCTGCTGGATTTCATCTTTTTGCTGAAAGATTGTCTCATAGTAATAAGGATCAACATAAATTGATATATCGTCATATTCCTTCACTTCGTTTACAACCTGTTGTACAAGCAGGAGGAAAGCTTCTTTATCATCAGATTTTTGCTGCCAAACTTTTTTTGCTAATGCAACGGCAAGTTCAACGATTTCTTCATTAGCGTCTTCAAGCTTGTCCTCAACAGCTTTTCTGGACATTTCAGTAATTCTGTTCGCTTGGCCGATCAGTTCGGCATACTGTTGCATTGCCTCAGCTTTGCCCAATGCTACTCCTTCTTCAAAGCCCTCGGCTTTTGCTTCCTCAATCAGCTTCTGTTTTTCAGCCGCCCAATCATTTTTCTCCTGCTCAATTTGACGGCGAGTATTTTCTATATGACTGTTCGCCTGCTCAGAAATCCGGTCAGCTTCCTCTTTCACTCGGGCCATAAGAGCCTCCGGGTTCTCTTCAGCCTGCAAAAGGTGGGAATGATCAATACGCACCTCTTGTATAGAAAGTTTTCTTTTTTCCTTTTGTGGAGAAAAAGATGATTCTTGTTTAATGATATTAGACAATAATATCATCCCCTCCGCCTCTTGCTATCACAATTTCACCGGCTTCTTCAAGCTTTCTGACGATGCTTACAATTCTCGATTGAGCTTCTTCTACGTCTTTCAAGCGTACAGGGCCCATAAATTCCATTTCTTCTTTGAAGGTTTCAACCATACGCTGTGACATATTGCTGAATACAATTTCTTTGACTTCCTCGCTTGCAACCTTTAATGAAAGGAGCAAATCGTCATTCTCAACATCGCGAATGACTCTCTGAATAGCACGGTTATCAAGTGTGACAATATCTTCGAAGACAAACATCCGCTTTTTAATCTCTTCAGCAAGATCGGGATCTTGAATTTCCAATGAATCCAAGATCGTCTTCTCTGTCCCTCTGTCTACTCCGTTTAACACTTCCACAACAGCTTCAATTCCGCCTGTTTGTGTATAATCCTGAGTAAATGCAGAAGATAATTTTTGTTCCAGAATCCGTTCTACCTCATTAATAATTTCTGGTGACGTTCTATCCATGACCGCAATTCTTCTCGCAACCTCAGCCTGAACTTCAGGATTCAGCTCCGATAAAATTTGCCCGGCCTGCACAGGATCTAAATAAGACAAGATTAAAGCCATTGTCTGAGGATGCTCTTGCTGGATAAAATTCAAAATTTGTTCAGGCTCCGCTTTTCTGGCGAAATCAAATGGTTTCACCTGCAAAGAAGACGTCAGCCTGTTTAGAATGTTTTCCGCTTTATCCTCTCCAAGCGCCTTTTCTAGAACTTGTCTTGCATAGCTTAAACCGCCTTGAGAAATATAATCTTGTGCAATGGCTATATTGTGAAATTCTTCTATGATTTCATCCTTTTTTTGATGATCGACGCTTCGAACACCTGATATTTCCAGCGTAAGCCTTTCAATTTCTTCATCGGTTAAGTGCTTATAAACAGAAGCTGACACATCTAACCCCAAGGAAATCATGAGAATGGCTGCTTTTTGTTTTCCTGTAAGCTTATCTTGATCACGTCTCGCCATTTCTTATTCCTCCTAATCCTCGGCCAGCCAGCTTCTCAGCAGTTTTGCAAAATCTTCCGGCTTGTCTTTCGCCATCTTTTCAAGCTGTTTTCGTCTGACTGTTTCCGCTGTTTCATTTTCCTCTTCGTTGATATCAGGTAAATTGATTGGTTCTTGAGGAACCTCATACTCATACTCCTCGAATTCATCCTCTTGCGCCCGTTTCTTTCTGATAAGCATAATGATCAGAACAATAATCGCAGCGATTAAAACACCGCCTGTAATATATGCCCACAGCGGGATACCTGAGGATTTCTCCGTGTTTGTATCCAAATTGACTTTTCCGTCAAATGGCTGAACGGAGACAACAATTTTATTATTGATATCAGCATCAGATAAATTCTGGTTTTGCGTTTCATCTTTATCTAAAGATGTTCTGACTACAGTTGAAAGGATTTTTTGTATATCATCCTGTCTTTCAGTTGATAGTGACGCTGTGTTTTTGGCATCAGGCGGCTCTACCATGACTTGAATCCCTAAATCCCTTACCTTATAAGGACTTTCAGCGATTTCTTTATGGATTCGGTTAACCTCGTAATTGATTTTGTTGCTATTTTTTTCGTAGTTCCCGCTTTCGGCATTTTCACCATCAGCCTTATAATTTGTGACATCATCCTCGCCGGTTCCGGCAGTTCCGCCGTTGGCTGCACCGTCGCCCTGGTATGTTTCAGATACCTTTTCCGCGCTGACTGCAATGCCTTCCATGTTTTCTTTATCCACAGGTTCGACAATGTCTTCTGTACGATTTTCTTTTGTGAAATCGATGTCTGCTGTAACGGAGACAACGACTTTATCTTGGCCCATCATCGTACCTAGCAGTGACTGAACATGTTTTTGAATGTCTTTTTCAACTTGAGACTTAATTCCTTGCTGAGAAGAATAACTATCCGCGTAGGACCCTGCATTGCTGTCTGATTTGTCGTAGTATGTAGAATTTTGGTCCATGATGACGATATTATCTTCTTTTAGGTTCGGCACGCTTTTAGATACCAGATGATACAGTCCGTTGATCTGGCTTTGGTCAAGTGTGTAACCCGGTTGAATCTGCAGAACGATTGAAGCAGAAGCTGCAGATTGCTCTTCACCGACAAACACAGCGTCTTTCGGGAGATTAATCATTACTTTTGAGTTTTTAATACCGTCCATTTCATTGATCAAGTTTGACAGTTCTGTCTGTGTCGCTTTCACTTTTACCATATCAAACTCATTGTCTGTCAAACCAAAGCCGGCATTCTGCCCAAAAAACGAGTAATCAATTGATCCTGTTTTAGGAAGTCCTTCTGCAGCCAGCTGCACTTTCAAAGAATCAACCTGATCCTCCGGAACGCTAATCACTGTACCGCCACTCGAAAGTTCGTTTGGTACTTTTTTCGCATCCAATTCTTCTTTGATTTTTCCTGCTTCTTCGGCAGATAAATCTTTGTAAAGCGGAGCCATCTTTGTACTGGAAGCAAAAACACTAATAATAATTCCAATAATAATAATTGCCGCTAACACACTAACCATTAAAATCTTTTGTAATTTAGATCTATTTTTCCAAAACTCACTCGTTTTGTTTTTCATTTGCATTAGAGTACGATTCATGTTAACCCCCGGTCATTCCACTCTTTCTCTAAATCGTCAGACCCCCTACATTTGCATTCTCATAATCTCCTGATAAGCTTCCACAGCTTTATTACGGAACTCTGTTGCTGCAGTTAGAGAGATGCTAGCTTTTTGAGCGGCGATCATGACCTCATCAAGATTTACATCTTTTCCTGCAGCCAAGGCATTAGTCATGTTGTCAGAAGCTACTTGGGACTCATTTAACGAACTAATAGAGTTTTTTAAAAGCTCCGAAAAGCTTGTTTGATTTGAAGAATCTGTTTTTTGGCTATTGCTTACTTGATTTGTTGCATTTTGAGTGTTTTGAGTATTTTGAACCTGAAAAGGAGAAATTGCATTAATCACATTCATTCACCTACTTTCCGATTTCTAATGCCTTCATCAGCATTCCCTTTGTGGCATTCATCGCAGTGACATTCGCCTCATATGATCTGGTGCTGCTGACAAGGTCAACCATTTCCTTTAATGGATCTACATTAGGTTTTTGTACATATCCTTCAGCGTTTGCATCAGGATCTGTCGGATCATAGACAAGATTAAAATCCGATTTATCCTCCGTAATTTTTGAAACCTTCACACCGTTACCAGCATGACCGCTTCCGCTCATTTGAGAATTAAGAATGGAAGAGAACGATTCACCTTTTGACTGAAGGGAGACCATTTTTCTTCTGTAAGGCACCCACTCTCCATTCACCTGCTTAGCTCTTGTCGTATCCATATTTGCTAAGTTAGATGATACAACATCCATTCTGACCCGCTGAGCTGTTAAAGCAGATGCTGAAACATTTAAGCTCTGAAAAGCTGTCATCATTTTCCTCCTGTTAATACGGTCTTCAGTGAATTAAATTTACCGTTCATTCTTTCAACTAAAGCTTGATAGTTGATTTGATTTTGCGCCAATTCTGTCATCTCTTTGTCAACATCTACATTGTTTCCATTTTGCTGATACGATGTATCTCCGCTCGCAACAATTGAATAATTCGAATCAGTATCAGAAAAATCAACATGACGATAGTCTGTTTTTATCGCATCAAGACGTGAGGATTCTTGATCTAATAAATTTTGGAAAGAGACTTTTTTCGCCTTATAGTTCGGTGTATCTATATTGGCGATATTATTAGTTATGACTTTTTGCTTAATATCCGCTCTGCTCAAGGCATTTTCAAGATTTTGTATCGTTCCAGAAAATAAGCTCAAATCCACTTACCTCCATTTCAGTTTTTTTCACCCTCAATATCCTTGTCGAGAATTGTAAAACTATATGCTTATTGTAAGAAATAACAGGCATAACTAATAATA
>NZ_CP026521.1:1991956-1996368 GCF_002953915.1 Bacillus sp. MBGLi79 | reverse complement strand
TGGGCGCTTCCGATCTGATTGTGTTCGAGCAGCTCTTTAGCCGACTGGGTCGATGCGATGATTTTGCTCGAAAACATCCCGTGCTGTTTGACGAGCTTGATCGTGATAAAGCCAAGATTTTCAGGATTCAGGCGGATCGTGAAACTGCCTGTCGATCTGCCGAACGGTGTATACTTCATCTGTTTCCATGAGCTGAGAATTTGTTCTGAAAAGCTTTTCGGCTGAGCGGAAGATTCCTCTGCCGCCGAAGTTTGGAGACCCTGGATCAGCACTGCGCCTGTCCGATGATTGGCCAGTACAGAGGATTGAATCGGCTGTTCCTTTTGGCCTTGCTTTCCTTCAGTTTGAATTTCCCTTCCGTTCAAAACAAAGGACAACGGCTTCTCAGAAAGAGAGACATCGGTTTTTTTGCTCATGAGCATTGCCTTTAGTTCGCTTTCCGCCATTTTCCACTCTTTTTGATCCGGTTCAGCGTTTGCGTTCATCATCTGCTCCATTACACTTTTCAAGCTTTTCAGCTCGGCGTTTGACATGGACAAAAGCTGCGACTCACCCGGATCTTTTGTGAAAAATTGGCGTTTAAGTTCATCAATCAGCCCTTCTGTTCCCGCCTTTGTCTGAAGAGCGGCGAGAAATTCCGGCGCTTGTTTCAATATTTCTGCGATTTGTGAAGTTTTGAGTGCCGGTTGATTTTCATTTACGATCACAGCGAGCAGCTGCTGAATCTGACCAAGAATTTGCAGGTCAGGCAGTTTCGGCTCTTCTGTCCCGCTTTCGTCAGCAGGCAAAGCTTCAATAGCATCAGCTGTTTTGCCTGATTGTCCAGGCAGAGCAGCATTTTCAAGCAGCTCTTTTATTTGCTGTAACAGCTGTTCTGCCAATGCGAGTTCATCCGGAGATGGATTCAGCTCTTCAACATGCTGGAGGGAATTCAACCAGTCTTCATTGAAGGAGCCGCCTTCATTATTTAAAAGCCATTGCTTCAGTTCATGCAAAAGCCCTTCCAATGACGTGTCCTGAGAAGGTTCTTCTCCCTTTTGAAAAGGGGAAAGTGAGCTGTTTTCCTTTTGGAGCACATTTTGAAAGAGTCCGCCCAGAGGCGTCCTGCTCGTTTTTGCAGTTGCGGTATCCGCCGCAGGCTTGGCATCAAAAGAGATTGCGTCAAAAAGCCTCAAGCTATTCCCCCCCTTCTTTTTTCTTTTCATTTTTCGCTTCGTTTTTCACAAGCTTTTCTGTGAATACAGCCGCTTTATCAGGAGACATTTTGGAGAGGATCTCAGTCACTTTCTTTTTGCTTAAAGAATCTAAAATGTTGATTGCCTCTTCTTCTTTTAATTCGCTTAAAATTTTTGCAGCTTTATTGCTTTGCATGCTTTCATAAATTTTGACGACTTTTTTTCCGTCTCCTTGACCTTCGGCGTTCTTTTCTTTCTGCTCTTTTTCATCTTTTTCCGTTTTTTCGAACGAGCTGATTTTTTGTTTCAGCCTTTTAATCTCTTGATCACTCGTTTTCAAGTCACTCGTCAGCGTTTCGATTTCGCTTTTTTGTTCATCGATCGTCTTTTGGAGCTTTTCTGCTTTGTTCTCCTGCTGCTTTGCTGCGTGATCTTTGTCCTGATCCTCGCCGTTTTTCACAAGCTCTTTAACAACGGGGATTTTGGAGGCTGCATCCTGGAAATTGACGCCCAAAAGCCACATGCCGACAAACGCTACAACGATTAAAAAGATCAGCGGAATGACGATGACAAACAAAAATGTCTGAAATTTACCGGCTTTTTTTTCTTCGGTCATCGTTTTTCTACCCCTAGCTTCCTTGAGTTATGTACTGGGCAATGGAGATATCGTCCATTTCCTTTAACTCATTTGCTTTGTTTTGCAGCGAATACATTTCAAACTGCTTTTCTTTCATTTTTTCAAATTTTTTCAGCTCGATATTTTTTTCCGTCAGATCGTGCTGTTTTTCATTCATTTCATTTCTCTTCATCATGACGAGCTTTTGATAATGGTAGATAGTCGTTTCAAGATTTGTGACAAATTGCTGATAATGCCGCATTTCCTGAACGCTCATTCCTGTCTGCATCTTGATTTCCTTGTTTTTTTCTAGCGTTTCTTTTTGGTTCATGCTTTCATACAGCTTTTCCGCGACCTTTTCGAATTCGGAAACTGAGTGCTGATATTCAGCGAATGATTGGTCTTTTTCATTTTCTTTAAGCTCGAGGAGCTTTTGAAATTTAAATGAATAAGCCATTCTTAATCCTCTCTTCCTGTAAGACTCTTTAATAAAGAAATGCTCTCTTCCAGCGACGCCGCTTCATCCACTTCCTGCTTGAGGAAGCTGATCAGCTTAGGGTGGAATTGTATGGCCTCATCAATTTCTCTGGAAGACCCTTTTTTATAGGCTCCTATGTTGATCAGGTCCTCTGAGTTTTGATAGGTTGACAGCATTTCCCTGAACCGGTTCGCTGCTCTTATATGATCTTTCCCGGCGATGTTTGACATCACCCTGCTGATGCTTTTTAAAATGTTGACTGCCGGAAACTGGCCTTTATTCGCAAGGCTCCGGTCAAGAACGATATGACCGTCCAAGATTCCCCTGACAGTATCGGCGATCGGTTCATTCATATCATCACCGTCGACAAGAACCGTATAGAAAGCAGTTATTGACCCGTTTTCCGTCGTTCCTGTTCGTTCTAAGAGCTTAGGTAAAATAGCGAACACTGAGGGTGTATAACCTTTCGTCGTCGGCGGTTCGCCCGTCGCCAGGCCGATTTCCCTCTGAGCCATGGCAACCCTTGTCACCGAGTCCATCATGAACATCACGTTTTGTCCTTTGTCGCGGAAGTACTCGGCAATCGCTGTTGCTGTATATGCCGCTTTCAGCCGCATCAATGCCGGCTGGTCAGAAGTAGCCACTACAACGATCGTGCGCTTCAGCCCTTCTTCGCCAAGATCTTTCTCAATGAACTCCCTGACTTCGCGGCCCCGCTCTCCGACAAGAGCGATGACATTCAAGTCTGCGGCCGTCTCTCTTGCAATCATGCCCATGAGCGTGCTTTTTCCGACGCCGCTTCCGGCGAATATCCCGACACGTTGTCCTTTTCCGACGGTCAGCAGACTGTCGATTGATCTGACGCCGACCGCCATTTTTTCTCTGATTGGCGGCCTTTTCATCGGATTAGGCGGCGCCTGTTCTGTCGAAACTTGAGCCAAACCTTTCGGAAGCGCGCTGCCGTCGAGCGGATTGCCGAATGCATCGACAACTTGCCCGATCAAGCCGGAGCCGACTTTGACTCTGAGCGATTCTCCCGTCGCTTCGACAATGCTGCCGGGTGCAATATTGGCCGCTTCCAAATATGGCATGAGAAGAATATTTTGGTCTTTGAAGCCGACGACCTCTGCTTTGATGGCCTTTGGCCCGTCACCTTTTGTATAGATTTTGCAGACATCGCCGATTGAGCATTCAGGTCCTTTGGATTCAATCATCAGGCCGACCGCTTGTTTGACTTTTCCGTAACGTTTGTAGGAGTCTGCGGTTTCTATACATTCAAGCAGCTGCTCAAGCATCACTGGACAACACCTGCCGTTTCAAGCAGGCTGAGCAGTTTTTGTTTCAGCTGCTGTAATTGAGTGTCGATTCCTGCATCAATTCTTCCGAAAGCCGTTTCAACATAGCACGTTCCCTTTGGCGCTTTTTCATCGGCGTATATCGCGAGATGGGCGCCATATTGGAGGAGCTGCTCAAGTTCGTTTTTGTGGCTTTGAACCTCTGTGTAATACTCCGGATCCACATAGACGGCAATGTCATCGAACTCCTTCATTTCGGACAGCACCTGTTTGACGAGGGCTGAAAAAGCTTCTTTGTCGTCAGCCTTTTGATTCCAAACTTTTTTAGCCAGCGACACGGCAAGTTCGACAATTTCTTCGGAAGATTGTTCGATTTTTTCTTCATAGTCACGCCTCGCCGCTCCGACGATGGCGTTGGCTTCATCCAAATAGGATTGATAAGTGCTTTGGGCCTCGGCCTTTCCCTGTTCAAACCCCGCTTGAAAGCCTTCTTGTTTCGCCTGGTCTATCAGCGCTTCGCGTTCTGTTTCCCAGCTTATCCTTTCCTCTTCGATTTGCCGTCTGACCTGTTCGAGTTCAGCGTTCGCTTTTTCGTATATTTTCCCTGCTTCCTGTCTGGCATGATCGAGGAGGAATTCCGGATCCTGTCCGGTATCAAGTTCAGTTTCTGTTTCAGGAAGTTTGACTTCCTTTAATGAAATCGTCCGCCTTTCTTTTGGCGGTATTGATGATAATCGCTGTTTAATAATGTTAGACAATGATATCATCTCCTCCGCCTCTGGCGATTACGATCTCACCTGCTTCTTCAAGTCTTCGGATGACGCTTACGATTCTGGATTGAGCTTCTT
>NZ_CP026521.1:1985376-1991856 GCF_002953915.1 Bacillus sp. MBGLi79 | reverse complement strand
AAATAAACTGGCTTAAATCCTTATTCTTAGCGATCGAACCGAGCTTTTCTTCAACATATTGAGGCGTGATGACAACTTCCTCCATCATCACATCCGGAGCCTCGAATGACAGTTCTTCCAAAAGCCGTTCCAAAATGGTGTGAAGCCTTCTCGCCCCGATATTGTCTGTGTCCTGGTTCACATGATAAGCCACTTCTGCAATCTTACGAATAGCATCGTCAGAAAATTCAAGAGATATACCTTCCGTCTTCAATAAAGCCTTATACTGCTTTAGAAGAGCGTTGTCAGGCTCAGTTAAGATTTTCACAAAATCATCGATGCTCAGCTTTTGAAGCTCAACGCGGATCGGAAAGCGTCCCTGCAGCTCTGGAATTAGATCTGAAGGCTTCGCCATATGGAATGCACCTGCAGCGATGAACAGCACGTGATCCGTTTTGACCGCACCATACTTTGTCATGACGGTAGAGCCTTCTACAATCGGAAGAATATCGCGCTGCACGCCCTCTCTTGAGACGTCGGCCGATGAAGAAGCACCGCTCTTTTTGGCGATTTTATCGATCTCATCGATAAAGATGATTCCCGACTGTTCGGCTCTCAGGACGGCCTCCTGGGCAGCTTCGTCCATATCGATGAGCTTTGCCGCTTCTTCATTCGTCAGCACTTTTCGTGCTTCCCTGACCGTCAGCTTGCGGCGCTTTTTCTTTTTCGGCATCAGGCTGCTGAGCGCATCCTGCATGTTCATGCCCATCTGTTCCATACCCGAGCCTTGGAGCATATCAAACATGGATGGCTGCTGCTCCTCCACCTCCACGGTGACATAATGGTCTTCAAGCTCGCCGAGAGCAAGCTGATGTGCAATCCGCTTCCGGTTGTTTTCGATATCCGTGTCTTCATGCTTTTCCGCTTCATTCGTCTCTTGATCCTGATTTCCGCCAAACAGCATTTCAAAAGGATTTTTCGCACCTGACTGTTTTTTTCTTCCCGGTACAAGCAGGCGGACGAGGCGTTTATTTGCGTTTTCTTCGGCGATGCCTTTCACTTCGTTCATTTTTTCCTCTTTGACGAGGCGGATTGACGTTTCCACAAGATCCCTGACCATCGATTCAACATCTCTGCCCACATAACCGACTTCCGTGAACTTCGTCGCTTCGATTTTGACGAACGGAGCGCCGACGAGCTTCGCGATTCGTCTTGCAATCTCGGTTTTTCCCACACCTGTCGGACCCATCATCAATATGTTTTTCGGAACGATTTCTTCGCGCAGTTTTTCATCAAGAAGACTTCTTCTGTAGCGGTTCCTCAATGCCACGGCGACCGCTTTTTTCGCATCGAGCTGGCCGACGATGTATTGATCAAGCCTTTCGACGATCTGCCTAGGAGTCAGCGGCTTTTTTTCCATATGCCTCATATCCTTTCTATTCAAGTTCTTCTACAATGATCTGATCGTTCGTATACACACAGATTTCGCCCGCGGTTTCAAGTGAGGCCCTCGCAATCGCTCTTGCGTCAAGCTGGCCGCCTGCATGACGTTTCAACGCCCTTCCGGCTGCCAGGGCATAGTTTCCGCCTGAGCCGATCGCCAAAATGCCGTCGTCAGGTTCAATCACCTCGCCTGTTCCGGAAACGAGCAGCATGCTGTCAGCGTTCATGACGATCAGCATCGCCTCAAGCTTTCTGAGGACTTTATCGCTTCGCCACTCTTTTGCAAGCTCGACTGCCGCACGCTGTAAATTGCCGTTGTACTCTTCAAGCTTCGCTTCAAACATTTCAAAGAGCGTGAAAGCGTCCGCAACAGAACCGGCAAAGCCGGCAATGACTTTCCCGTTGAAGAGCTTTCTTACCTTTCTAGCGGTATGCTTCATGACGACAGCCTGACCGAACGTAACCTGGCCGTCTCCCGCCATCGCGCTTTTTCCGTTGTGCTGGACGGCGAATATCGTCGTTGCGTGAAAAGATGACATAAAAGAACCTCCTTTATTTCCCTTTATGTGCCCGAGGGTGATGAGACATATATGTCTTTCTGAGCATATCTTTAGATACATGCGTATACACCTGGGTTGAAGAAAGGTTTGAATGCCCAAGCAGTTCCTGAACGCTCCTGAGATCCGCACCCTCATTTAACAAATGGGTGGCAAAAGTATGGCGGAGCATATGCGGATGTATATGTAATGTACCCGAAGTCTTCTTGACCAGTTCTCCCAAAATGTAACGAACCCCCCTCGGGGTTAAGGGCCCGCCCCTTTGATTCAAAAAAATAAAAGGGCAGGGCTCTTTCGCTTTTAACAGAAGGATGCGTCTTCCATTTTGCATATACAGATCCAAAGCCTCCCGGGCGAATGAACCAAATGGAATATACCTTTGCTTCCTGCCTTTCCCGTGAACCAAAACCGTATCTAAAAACAGATCCAAATCGGATTCCTTCAGGCTGCAAAGTTCGCTTACCCGCATGCCTGTTGCGTAAAGAAGTTCCAAGAGCGCCTGATTCCTTTGGCCGAGCGGTGTACTCAAGTCCGAAACCTCAAACAGTTCTTCAAGTTCTTTTTTATATAAAAATTTTGGAATCCGTTTATCCTGTTTCGGAAGACTGACAAGCAGAAACGGGTTTTCTTTTACCATCTTTTCCCTTAATAAAAATTTATAGAAGCTTCGCAGAGCCGAAATTTTCTTGCTGATCGTCCTGCGAGTAAGCCCTTTTTCATGCGCTTCCGTCAAGAAAATTCTCACATCCGGATAAGTCACGTCTTCAAAACCTTTTATGCCCTGAACTTGTAAAAAGCGTTCAAAGTCTTCAATAGAAGAAATGTAACCCACAATTGTATATTTTGAATAATTCTTTTCTATTTGTAAATATTCAATGAATAAAGTTAAAAAATTCTTAACATTTGCCATCATTACACCTCTTCGAAAAGGGCTTTTAAATGTTATCACATAACAAGTTCATCTGGCAATGAATAACTATAGCGTTTTCGAAATATTTTGAATTGTCTCCAATGCGCGCGAAGCATACTGTTCATTTCGTTCCTGCTTGTTTTTAATTTTAACCCCCAATTCCTTGAACAGACCGAAGTTCGCATTCATCGGCTGGAAGTTTTTCTTGTTTGTTTCCGTGATGTAATGGGCCATGCTGCCGATCGCTGTTTCATTTGAAAAAGTGACCGGTTCTTTTCCCTGGATGAGCCGAGCCGCATTTATTCCTGCAACAAGACCTGAAGCCGCTGATTCAACATACCCTTCAACACCTGTCATTTGGCCGGCGAAAAACAGATCGTCCCGTTTTTTAAACTGGTAGGTCGCTTTTAAAAGACTCGGCGAGTTGATGAACGTATTTCTGTGCATTACGCCGTAGCGGACGATTTCAGCTTGTTCCAGTCCCGGAATGAGGCGGAGCACTTCCTTTTGGTCGCCCCATTTGAGGTGGGTCTGAAAACCGACGATATTGTAAAGCGTGCCGGCTGCATCATCTTGGCGCAGCTGCACAACGGCGTATGGACGCTTTCCTGTTTTGGGATCTTCAAGGCCGACAGGCTTCATCGGGCCGAACAGCATCGTTTTTTTGCCGCGCTTCGCCATGACTTCAATCGGCATGCAGCCTTCAAAGAAGATTTCCTTTTCAAATTCTTTCAATGGAACAGTTTCTGCAGACACAAGGGCGTCATAAAATCTGTCAAACTCTTCTTCAGTCATCGGACAGTTCAAATACGCTGCCTCCCCTTTGTCATAGCGGGATTTCAAATAGACTTTATCCATATCAAGGCTGTCTTTCTCAACTATCGGCGCAGCGGCGTCATAAAAGTACAGATAGTCCTCTCCTGTCAGCTCCCGGAGCTTCGCGGAAAGCGATTCTGACGTCAGCGGTCCTGTTGCAATAATAGTCGGTCCTTCCGGTATTTCCGTGACTTCTTCATTGAGCACAGTCACATTCGGATGATTCTTTACTTTTTCGGTAACGTTTGCGGCAAATTCATGCCTGTCTACGGCAAGCGCACCGCCGGCAGGAACAGAACATTCGTCAGCGGCAGCGATGATGGCCGAGTCAAGAACCCGCATTTCTTCCTTTAATACACCGACAGCGTTCGTTAATGAATTCGCCCGAAGCGAGTTGCTGCAGACAAGTTCTGCGAATTTATCTGTATGGTGTGCCGGCGTTTGTTTAACAGGCCTCATTTCGTATAAACGGACATTGATACCTCGCTTGGCAAGCTGCCATGCAGCTTCGCTTCCGGCAAGTCCTGCACCGATGACATTTACTGTTTGATTCATATTCACATCTCCTAATTTATGAGTTGACTTCATCTTTTAACACAACAAAGAAGGTGAGCAAAGCCCTGCTCACCGCTACTTTTGTTGTTCTTCCTTATAATCGCAATTCACGCACTGCACTTGAACGCCTTTTTTGAGCTTTTTCTCGACAAGCATGTCCTCGCATTTCGGACATTTCCGTTCAAGCGGTTTATCCCATGATACGAATTCGCATTCAGGATAGCGGTCACAGCCGTAAAAAATACGGCGTTTTTTCGATTTGCGCTCGACGATGTTGCCGGTTTTGCATGAAGGGCATTTGACCCCGATCTCTTTTACAATCGGCTTGGTGTTGCGGCAATCCGGAAAATTGGAGCAGGCCATAAATTTGCCGTAGCGGCCCATTTTATAGACCATCGGGTGGCCGCACTCTTCACAATCCACACCCGCATACTCCGGTTCGATTTCCACTTCCTGCATCTCGGCTTCCGCCTTTTCAACGCGTTTTTCAAAGTCCTTGTAAAAGGAATCGATGATCTGCACCCATTGAATGTTTCCGTCTTCAACGTCATCAAGCTCTTTTTCCATTTTGGCGGTGAACTCAACATTAATGATCTCAGGGAAAAACTCCATGATCAAGTCAAGCACGATTTGACCGAGTTCAGTCGGGATAAAGCGTTTGTTATCAAGGGCGACATACCCGCGCTTTTGAATTGTGTCAAGCGTCGGCGCGTAAGTCGACGGACGGCCGATTCCCAGCTCTTCAAGCGTTTTGACCAGCCTTGCTTCCGTATAGCGCGGAGGCGGCTGTGTGAAGTGCTGTTCGGGTTCGATATCTTTTGAAAGAACGGTGTCGCCTTCAGCGAGATCCGGAAGCATCTTATTCTTCTCTTCCATCTGATCGTCTTTTCCTTCAACGTACACCTTCATGAAACCTGAAAACTTGACTTTACTGCCGTTCGCCCGAAATGTCAACCCGTTGTTTTCAAGATCGACGCTCATCGTATCGAGTGTCGCCGGAGCCATCTGGCTTGCGACAAAGCGCTCCCAGATCAGCTTGTATAGTCGAAGCTGGTCTCTTCCCAATACCGCCTTCAGATCGGAAGGCTTTCTGAGCACCGAGGTCGGCCTGATCGCTTCGTGGGCATCCTGGGCGTTTTCATTCTTTTTGGCAGGTTTTCGCTTGCTCCCCAAAAATTCTTTTCCGTACTGTTCGCCGATGAATGATGCCGCTTCTTCTTGAGCTGTATTCGAGATGCGGGTTGAATCCGTTCTCATATAAGTGATTAACCCGACAGTTCCTTCTTTGCCGAGATCGATTCCTTCATAAAGCTGCTGGGCGATCATCATCGTTTTCTTTGCCCGGAAATTTAATTTACGCGCCGCTTCCTGCTGAAGCGTCGATGTTGTAAACGGGAGCGCAGGGTTCCGCTTCCGTTCTTTTTTCGTAACCTTTTTAACCTCAAATTTGTTCCCTTTGATCTGGGAGAGGATTTGTTTTACATCTTCTTCGCTTTTCAGCTGGTGCTTTTCGCCGTTTATTCCGAAGAAACTCGCTTCAAATGTTTCTTTGCCTTTGAGAAAAGACCCTTCAATGGTCCAATATTCTTCAGGTTTAAAATCGTTGATTTCTTTTTCTCTGTCAATGATAAGGCGGAGTGCAACAGATTGGACACGTCCCGCACTCAAGCCTTTTTTTACTTTTTTCCATAAAATCGGGCTGATTTTGTATCCTACAAGGCGGTCCAGAATTCTTCTCGCCTGCTGGGCGTCGACAAGATCCATATTGATCATGCGCGGATGCTTAAATGAATCTTTGATCGCATCTTTTGTAATCTCATTAAATACGACGCGGCAGTCGGAATTCAGATCCAGATCAAGGCTGTGTGCCAAATGCCACGCGATCGCTTCCCCTTCCCTGTCGGGGTCGGCTGCGAGATAGACTTTTTTTGCCTTTTTGGCGGCCGTTTTTAATTCTTTTAACACGGGGCCTTTCCCGCGGATCGTGATGTATTTTGGTTCAAAGTTCTGCTCGATGTCAACGCCCATCTGGCTTTTCGGCAAGTCTCTGACGTGTCCCATCGAAGCTTTCACTTTATATTTTTTTCCTAAGTATCGCTCAATCGTTTTTGCCTTTGCAGGCGATTCCACGATGACTAAGTATTCGGACATAACATTATCCCCCTCAAGAGGTGTTCTCTCTCTTTTCAATTTAGCCTTTTTATTGTATTCAGCATAATC
>NZ_CP026521.1:1981932-1985276 GCF_002953915.1 Bacillus sp. MBGLi79 | reverse complement strand
ATAATCGTCGTTTATATAACCATTATTTTTACGAAAAGTGTCTGATTTAATCCTTCTATATGTTGAACGCCGATTAAAGCGTTTAAACTTGAAATCCTCACTATTATTAAATATTACAATACAGTTTGTCAAACGATAATTCTAAACAGGTTCCGGATATTGAGTGCGTGAAGGCGGCAGTTCGCTCAAAATATCTTCAATATTCAATACGAGTTTCGCCCCTTCCTGGATCAGCCTTGAAGGACCGCAAGAGTTGGCGTCAAAGATCGGACCAGGCACGGCGAACACCTCCCGCCCCTGCTCAAGGGCTTGATATGCTGTGATGAGCGACCCGCTCTTTTCCTTTCCCTGGACGACAACGATTCCTTCCGTTAATCCGCTGATCAGCCGATTTCGCATCGGAAAGTGCCATTTTTGAGGTTTAACGTGGGGAGGGTGCTCTGATACCAGCAGGTGGTTTTCGGCCATTTGACCGGCGAGCTGGCGGTGTTCACGGGGATATATGCTATTGAATCCGCCCGCGATGACGCCGATTGTCCTTCCCTTTGAACAGATGCTCTCCTGATGTGCAAGACCGTCAATTCCTTTTGCAAGGCCGCTGACGATCGTCCAGCTTTTTTTGCAAAGCTCCCTGACAAGGTGAACCGCTGCTCTTTTTCCGTATAATGACGGGCTGCGGGTTCCGACGATTCCGATCAGTCTTTGTTCATTGAGAAGTGTAACATCTCCTTTTAAAAAAAGGACGGGAGGCGGGTCATGAATGATTTTCAGGCTGGCTGGATAATCGGGGGAACATATGGCGGCCATGCGGACTCCGGCCGCTTCGTAAGAACGGATGAGCCGTTTAACATTAGACAGTTCTTGTTCCGCCAGTTTTCGTATGGAGCACAAGTCTGATCTTTTTAATGAAAGCTTCGTTAAAAGATGGTTTTTTTCGCCCGTAAGAGACAAGGAAGGATCCTGCTTCCACCACTTGGTCAGCAGAGAAGGGGAGAGTGTGCCGCGAAGGCGGAGCAATATCAAAAGCTCGCTGCTGTCGTTCATTCAAAAACCTCCAAACATTTTTAAAACAAAACAATCTGAAAGTACTAAACGATTTAACCAGTTATGAAAAAGCAGGAATAGACCAATCGGACTATTCCTGCTCATGTTAAGATCAGTGTGTTTTACACGTTTCGTAAAGGCCTTTTTCCTTCAGCACTTTAATCAATGTTTCTCCCATAACAGAAGGCGTTTCAGCCACTTCGATTCCGCAGGCGTTCATTGTTTTGACCTTTTCGTCCGCTGTTCCTTTTCCTCCGGAAATGATGGCGCCGGCATGCCCCATACGTTTGCCAGGAGGCGCTGTTTTTCCTCCGATGAAACCGACGACAGGTTTGGTCATGTTGGCTTTCACCCATTCGGCCGCTTCCTCTTCAGCTGTTCCGCCGATTTCGCCGATCATGATTACTGCATGTGTATCAGGATCTTCATTAAACGCCTTCAGCACATCGATGAAGTTTGTCCCGTTGACAGGGTCTCCGCCGATGCCCACTGCCGTTGACTGGCCGACTCCTGCTTCTGAAAGCTGATGAACCGCTTCATATGTAAGGGTTCCTGAACGCGACACAACGCCGACATGGCCTTTTTTATGGATATATCCGGGCATGATCCCGATTTTACACTCCTCAGGCGTAATGACTCCTGGACAGTTCGGACCGATGAGCCTTGTTTTCTTGTCTTCCATATACCTTTTAACTTTTACCATATCCAGCACCGGAATGTGCTCAGTAATACAGATGACAAGATCAAGCTCAGCATCTGTCGCTTCCATAATCGCATCGGCTGCAAAAGCCGCAGGAACGTAAATGACAGACGCATTTGCCCCGGTCTGCTTTACAGCCTCTTCGACCGTGTTGAACACAGGCACCCCTTCAACCTCTGTTCCGCCTTTGCCCGGTGTGACTCCGCCGACAATTTTCGTTCCGTATTCAAGCATCTGCTTTGTGTGAAACAAAGCGGTTGAACCCGTTATCCCCTGAACAATGACTTTTGTGTCTTTATTAATAAATACACTCATTTTGGTCCCCTGCCTTTCTTACTTCACTAAGGATACGATTTTCTGCGCGCCGTCAGCCATTGATTCCGCAGACGTAATATTGAGTCCTGAATCATCGAGGATCTTCTTGCCGAGATCGACATTGGTGCCTTCAAGGCGAACGACAAGCGGCAATGTCAGACCGACTTGTTTCGTCGCTTCAACAACACCTTCTGCAATGACGTCGCATTTCATGATACCGCCGAAAATATTGACAAAGATCCCTTTGACGTTTTGATCAGACAAAATGATCTTGAACGCTTCCGTTACCTTTTCAGCTGTCGCGCCGCCTCCAACGTCAAGGAAGTTGGCCGGTTCCCCTCCGTAGTGCTTGATAATGTCCATGGTCGACATCGCAAGCCCCGCTCCGTTGACCATGCAGCCGATGTTTCCATCGAGCGAAATATAGCTTAAATCATACTTGGATGCTTCGATTTCCTTCGGATCTTCTTCATCGAGATCTCTGTACTCCAAGATGTCTTTTTGTCTGTATAGCGCATTGCTGTCAAAGTTCAGCTTGGCGTCAAGGGCCATGACTTTTCCGTCACCTGTGACGACGAGCGGATTGATTTCAGCAATGGAACAGTCTTTTTCAGTAAACGCCTTGTACAATCCCATCATAAACTTAACAGCCTGGCCGACAAGCTCTTTCGGGATATTGATGGCGAAGGCGATTTTTCTCGCCTGGTAACCCTGCAGTCCGACAGCCGGATCGATCACTTCTTTGACGATTTTTTCCGGCGTTTTTTCAGCGACTTCTTCAATTTCCGTGCCGCCTTCTTCGGATGCCATCAGCACGATGCGTGAAGTCGCCCTGTCAAGAACCAGACCGACATAGTATTCTTTTTTGATATCGCAGCCTTCTTCAATAAGTAAGCGTTTTATTTGCTGGCCGTCAGGACCCGTCTGGTGAGTGACAAGCGTCTTCCCCAACAATTCTTCCGCATAGGCTTTGACTTCTTCTTTTGATTTTGCAATTTTAACCCCGCCAGCTTTACCGCGTCCGCCGGCGTGAATTTGAGCTTTCACGACATAAACCGAGCTGGACAGCGCTTCCGCTGCTTTGACCGCTTCATCTGCTGTAAATGCCACTTTACCTTCCGGAACAGCCACTCCGTATTGTCTGAGTACTTCTTTCCCTTGGTACTCATGGATATTCATTTCCCATCCTCCTAACTTATGTAGCAAAAATAAAACTAGACTGCGCTTGCATTTTATATAATCATAGATCGATTGTCTAGGTTTCGATGAGAAATCGTAAAATCCT
>NZ_CP026521.1:1980725-1981832 GCF_002953915.1 Bacillus sp. MBGLi79 | reverse complement strand
AGTATCACCAGGACGGAACGCAGGCAAATCAGTGCGCAATTGTTCTTTTGTGATATCTTCAATCAATTTTTGCATCGTCTTCAACTCCTTCCAACAGATGCTCTTGCGCGAGTTAACCGGCACAGCGGAACATCGTTTTCAAACTTAAACGAGCGTTCCCGTTCAAGTCACAAGTAGTATCATACCACACCTTTTTTCCGGGTGCAATAGAATCTACCGGTTTTTCCATTCAGAAATCCATTTTCGCTCTTCTTCAGATAAAGGATAGTTTTCCAGAAGGTCGGGCCGCCTTAAAAAAGTGCGCCTGAGAGACTCCTTCCGCCGCCATTCTTTGATTTTCGCATGGTTCCCGGATGTCAGAACGTCCGGCACCTTCAGGCCTTTATAATCTGCCGGCCGCGTATAATGAGGGTGTTCAAGAAGCCCCGTGCTGAAAGAGTCTTCAAGGTGCGATTCTTCCTTGCCGAGCACGCCCGGCAAAAGCCGCACAACACTGTCTGCGATCATCATCGCCGGCAGCTCTCCCCCTGTCAAAACGAAATCTCCGATCGAAATTTCGTCTGTAGACAGGTGCTCTCTGATCCGCTCATCATACCCTTCATAATGCCCGCAAATGAACATTAAATGCTCTTCCTGCGCCAGTTCTTCAGCCTTCTGTTGGGTATAGCGTTCCCCTTGGGGGCAGACGAGGATGATTCTCGGAGACCCTTCGGCTTCAGCTGTCAGCTTTTCGACCGCATCAAAGACAGGCTGCGGTTTCAGCACCATTCCTGCTCCCCCGCCGTATGGATAATCATCAACGGTTTGATGCTTGTTGTCGGAAAAGGCCCGAAAGTTCACCACGCGAAAGTGGACAGCGTCCTTATCCTGAGCTTTTTGCAGGATCGACGAGCCGAGCACACCTTCAAACATTTCCGGAAAAAGCGTTAAAAAATCGATTTTCATTCGTCAAGTAACCCTTCCATGATATGAATCTTGATCGTTTGATCCGCCACATTAATCTCTTTGACAACGGCGTCGATATAAGGGATAAGCGCGTCTTTCTTTCCCGGTCTGGCCACGACCCAGACATCGTTGGCGCCCGGCGTTAAAATTTCTTTGACCTTG
>NZ_CP026521.1:1979514-1980715 GCF_002953915.1 Bacillus sp. MBGLi79 | reverse complement strand
AAAACATCGCAGCCGATGATTTCGTGAAAGTAGTACTCGTCTTCCGCCAACTGGCTTAATTGGTCTTCGGGAACTTTAATCAAGGCATTCTTTAATTTTTCGGCTTCGGTGAGCGTTTCAACCTCTTTAAACTGCAAAAGGTGGAACTGTTTATGAAGCCTGTGGGCGCTGACGGTCACCTTGACAGGCTCGTCTGTTCCTTCACGGAACAAGTAGAGAGCGTTTCCGGGCTTGTACCGTTCCTCAGGAAAATCGGTTCTTGAAATGACGCGGACTTCGCCTTTTACCCCATGAGTATTAACAATTTTCCCTACATTAAACCATTGTTTCAGCATTTCTTCACCTCGGACGAATTTCAATGACGATCCCGTCTTTAATCACGATTGTTTTTCCCGTCGTCATATCATGCCAATTATCCCCGACTTCAATGTCCATTAAAGCGTCGATTTCTTTTTCCTTTACTTCGCTGCCAAGCGGCAGTGTATGGATTTGATTGATTTGAAAAACGATCATTTTAATCTTGTCCTGACGTTTTTCAATTTCTTTTTTAAATGATTCAGTCGCTGCCGGATTGTGGTGTTCCTTTTCGTGCTTCCTGAGCTGAAAATAGAGCTGGTTGCATTCGCGCTCAAGGATTTCCTTTCGTTCTTCAAAAGAAGCCAGCAGCTTTTTTTTGCTGTTTTCAGTCAAAACCTGCATAACGGTAACACGTTGGATAATTTGCATGGCATCATCACCTACTGTCCCGTGATTTTTCCTTTCCCTGAAATCCGGCAGCCTGGCATAAGCTGACAATCGGAATCGTTCATCTGTTTCTATTTTTCTTACATGTTAAAAAAGGGGGAGGTTTTCACCCTCTCCCCTTAGTCTGCGATCTCAAGTTGAACTTTCTTAGAAGACTGTGCGCCTGCCGCAAATACGACAGAGCGTATCGCCCTTGCAGTGCGCCCTTTTTTGCCGATGATCTTGCCGGTATCCTCTCTGTTGACAGACAAGCGGAACATCGTCCGCTCTGGATTTTCCTCTCTGAAAACCTGAACGTCATCCGGATGATCCACAAGCGGTTTGACCAGTGATACAATCAGCTCTTCCAAGTGCAGATCACTCATTATTTGCTTTGTTTAGCGTTGTGGAATTTTTCCATAATGCCTTCTTTAGAGAACAGGTTGCGAACCGTGCCAGACGGTTTAGCTCCTGTTTG
>NZ_CP026521.1:1977979-1979414 GCF_002953915.1 Bacillus sp. MBGLi79 | reverse complement strand
AAAGTGTTTGTAAAGTGTTTTTTCTTAACAACGTTTTTATCATCTGAAAACAGGTTTACATGAAGGGCAGTTTAAACCCTTTTTTCTTGCCTTTTGTCATGTTTGTCATCTGTTTCATCATTTTTTTCATTTCTTCAAATTGCTTTAAAAGACGGTTGACTTCCTGTACGGATGTCCCGCTTCCTTTCGCAATCCGTTTGCGCCTGCTTGCATTGATGATCTCAGGCTGCTCTTTTTCCTTCCCGGTCATCGACTTGATGATGGCTTCGATATGGCTGAGCTGTTTTTCATCAACTTTAACGTTTTTTAAGCCTTTCATTTTGCCTGCGCCGGGCATCATTTGAATCAGATCTTCAAGCGGCCCCATATTGCGGACCTGTCCGAGCTGTTCCAAAAAGTCGTCGAGCGTAAAGCTCATATTTTTCATTTTTTGCTCGAGTTCTTTCGCCTTTTCTTCGTCTACGTTGGCCTGGGCTTTCTCGATAAGGGTGAGCACATCGCCCATTCCGAGAATTCGCGAGGCCATCCGTTCAGGATGAAACGGCTCCAGCGCATCAAGCTTTTCGCCCATTCCGGCAAATTTGATCGGCGTGTTGGTCACGGCGCGGATCGACAAGGCCGCCCCGCCTCTTGTATCACCGTCAAGCTTCGTCAGAATGACACCCGTCACACCGAGCTGTTCGTTGAAGCTTTTGGCAACATTTACCGCATCTTGACCCGTCATGGAATCAACGACAAGGAAAATCTCTTCCGGCTGAGCTGTTTCTTTTACCTGCTCAAGCTCATCCATCAGGTCTTCATCAATGTGAAGGCGTCCCGCCGTATCGATGAGAACGTAGTCATGATGATCTTCTTTCGCCTTTTCGATGGCCTGCTTGGCAATCTCAACCGGACTGACCTTGTCACCCAGTGAAAATACCGGCATATCGAGCTGTTTGCCGAGCGTTTCCAGCTGTTTGATCGCCGCCGGGCGGTAGATGTCTGCTGCCACGAGCAGCGGATTGCGGTTATGTTTTTTGCGAAGCAGGTTGGCGAGCTTTCCGGTCGACGTCGTTTTACCGGCCCCTTGCAGACCGACCATCATGATGACGGTCGGCGGACGCTTTGCAGCGGCAATCTTGCTTTCCTCGCCGCCCATCAGCTCCGTCAGTTCTTCTTTTACCACTTTAATGACCTGCTGTCCGGGCGTCAGGCTTTTCATGACGTCTTGTCCGACAGCTCGTTCGCTTACCTTTTTCACAAAATCTTTCACGACTTTAAAATTGACGTCCGCTTCAAGGAGCGCTAAACGGACTTCACGCATCATGTCTTTTACGTCTTGCTCCGTTACTTTTCCTTTTCCGCGCATTTTTGCGAGCGTTTGCTGCAGCCGGTCGGCTAATCCTTCGAATGCCATATTAAGTGCCGCCTCCTAATCAAATTTCTCACGCGCGTC
>NZ_CP026521.1:1974240-1977879 GCF_002953915.1 Bacillus sp. MBGLi79 | reverse complement strand
TGTATCATTGGGCAGCAAAACATTAAAATTAAAGCCGCATTTATAAAGGGATAAAGCCCCGTCTTTAAACGGGACTTTAAATGAGCTTACTGCTTACTATTTATGTAGTTCACAGCGTCACCGACTGTTGCAATCTTTTCAGCATCTTCGTCAGAAATCTCCATATCAAACTCGTCTTCAAGTTCCATGACAAGCTCAACTACATCAAGGGAATCAGCGCCTAAATCCTCTTTAAAAGAAGCTTCAAGAGTGACGTCGGCTTCATCCACGCCGAGGCGGTCTACGATGATTTTTGTTACACGCTCTAATGCGTCTGCCATAGCTATTCACCTCCCCTCAAGTATTATAGTTGATTCGTTTTTAAAAAACCAGAGATAATTCAATTTTTGATTTCGTTTAAACCATAGCCATTCCGCCGTTGATGTTCAGCGTCTGGCCGGTCATGTAGCTCGCATGGTCAGATGCGAGGAAAACAACGGCGCTGCTGATGTCAGACGGATCGCCGAACCGTGCAAGCGGAATCTGCTTCAGCATTTCGTCTTGAATATCTTTTGTCAGCTTGTCCGTCATTTCCGTCGAAATAAACCCCGGAGCGATTGCATTAACGGTGATATTTCTTGACGCAAGCTCTTTCGCCAGCGTTTTCGTCAAGCCGATCACGCCTGATTTAGCCGCGACATAGTTGGCCTGTCCGGCGTTACCGACGACGCCTACAACCGAGGTGATGTTGATGATCCGGCCGCTTCTTTGTTTCATCATCTGTCTTGTTACGGCTTTTGAACAATTGAACACACCTTTTAAGTTTATGTTAATGACGTCGTCCCATTCATCTTCTTTCATTCTCATGAACAGATTATCTTTTGTAATACCCGCATTGTTGACAAGGATGTCAAGCGTACCGAAGCGGCCGACCGCTTCCTTCATCATCGCCTGAACCTCATCCGCATTGGAAACGTCTGCTTTAAAAGCAAACGCATCGCGGCCGAGCGCTTTGATTTCGTCTACAACTTCGTTCGCTTTCGCTTCATTGCCCGCGTAGTTGACGACGACATTTGCTCCGTTTTTCGCCAGGTCCAGGGCGATCGCGCGGCCGATCCCTCTTGAGGCTCCTGTAACAACGGCTGTTTTATTATCCAGCATTTTCGTTTTCCTCCTTCAACGTTTGAACGGCAAGTTCAATTGTGTTCGGGTCTGACACAGCAATCGTTTTGACTCTGCGGTTCACTTTCTTCACAAGCCCTGACAAAACCTTTCCGGGGCCGATTTCGATGAACGTCGTCACGCCTTCGTCAATCAGGCGGCTGATTGTTTCTTCAAATCGCACAGGAGAATACAGCTGTTCAATCAGTTTATTCTTAATGTCGTCTTTATCTGTTACAAAGTCGGCTGTTACGTTGGAGACGACCGGAATGGCTGCATCGCTGATCTTGCACGCATCAAGAACTTCACGAAGCTTATCAGCTGCCGGCTTCATCAGCTCGGAATGGAACGGCCCGCTGACTTCGAGAGGAATCGCGCGTTTTGCGCCCTTTTCTTTGGCAAGCTCTGAAGCGAGCTCGACGCCTTTAGCTGTTCCTGAGATGACGATCTGCCCGGGGCAGTTCAAATTGGCGAGCTGAACAAGGTTTCCTTCTTCGGAAACTTTGTCCGTCACTTCTTTCAGCGCCTGGCTGTCCATGCCGAGAATTGCCGCCATCGCGCCTTCACCTGCGGGCACGGCTTCATTCATGAATTCGCCGCGCTTTCTGACGGCATAAACCGCGTCTTTAAACGACAAGGCGCCGGCAGCTACCAATGCGCTGTACTCGCCGAGGCTGTGCCCTGCCGCATAGTCGGCTTTAATGCCGTATTCCTTCAGTTTTTGAAGCGCTGCGGTACTCGCCGTTAAAAGGCTTGGCTGCGCGTTGTATGTAAGTGTCAGTTCTTTTGCATCCCCTTCAAACATGAGGGTGCTCAGTTTTGTTTCAAGCGTTTGATCCGCTTCTTCAAAAATCTTCTTTGCATTCGGTTCTTTTTCATACAATTCGTGTCCCATGCCGATATGCTGCGAACCTTGGCCCGGGAATAGAAAAGCAATCTTGCCCATATGTTAAAACCTCCAGACTATTCATCTGCTTTTTGTTGAATTTTTTCTTCGATAAATGCCGCGACATTTTGGCTGACCATCTCTCTGGCCTGGCGGATCGCGTGATAAACGGCCCGTCCGTCAGATGATCCGTGCGCTTTGATGACGGGCGCCTTTAAGCCGAACAATCCGGCTCCGCCGTATTCAGAGTAATCCATCTTCGTTTTCATTTCTTTCAGCTTCGGCTTCAGCGCAGAGGCGGCGAGCTTCGCCGTGAAGCTCGAAGTCAGCGTCGTTCTCAGCATTTTAAAAATGGACAGCGCCGCGCCCTCGACCGTTTTCAAGGCAACGTTACCGGTAAAGCCGTCTGTCACGATGACATCAGCGACTCCGTCCAGCATGTCGCGCGCTTCCACATTGCCGATGAAATTCAAATCGGTTTCCTTTAATTTTTGAAAGGTCTGCTTGGCAAGCTCATTTCCTTTTTTGTCTTCGGTTCCGACGTTTAAAAGTCCGATGCGCGGATTTTTGACGCCCAGCACCTGTTCTCCGTAAACAGATCCCATAATGGCATATTGAACGAGATGTTCGGGCTTGGCGTCCACATTCGCTCCGACATCAAGAAGGAGAAAGCCGTCTCCGGAGACAGTCGGCAATGTCGGCGCCAACGCAGGCCTTTCAATCCCTTCAATCCGGCCGACGATAAAGAGCCCGGCCGTCATAAGCGCTCCGGTGTTTCCGGCGGAAATGCAGGCATCCGCCCTGCCTTCGGCGACTTCTCCGGCCATCAGAACCATCGATGAATTCTTCTTTCTTCTGACGGCTCTGACAGGTTCGTCTGTCGCCTCGATGACTTCTTCCGCGTGCTTGACAGTGATCCGCCCGTGCTCCGTTAAATGGGCGGCAATTTTTTCCCGGTCGCCGATCAGCGTAATCTCGAGGTCTTCAAAATCTTCGACCGCTTTCATCACGCCTTCAATAACCGCTTTGGGAGCATTGTCTCCTCCCATGGCATCTACAGCAATTTTCATGACTTACGCGCCACCTTCTATGATTGTTTTGAACGATACATGACAAATTCGCCTGAAAACACAGGCTCTTCGGCAACATAGCTGTTCACTTCAACAACCGTTCTGCCTTTATCTTTATCAAGCTTTACGACTTTCGCTTTTGCAACGACCCGTTCGCCTTGCTTGACCTGCCTGGTAAAGCGGATGTCCGCTTTGGCCGTCAATGCGAGCTCATCGTCGATGAGGGCAACGGCGAGCGAGTTGGCCTGGGCAAACAAATGGTGTCCCCTGGCGATTTGATTTCGGCTGAAAACGTGCTCCGTTCTGATCTCCAGAATGGAAATCGCGTGCTCATCCAGCTCCAAATCAATGATCTCGCCAATGACCTCGTCGAGCGGGAGAGACTTGACTTCATCTTCAAGAGATTTCTCGGCAACACTTTTGATTCTTTCTCTCAGTTCAGGTATGGAAAGTTCCAAACGGTCCAAGCGAATCGTCTGAATGCTGACGTTAAATTTCTCCGCTAACTCCTCGTCCGTAATAAACGGGGTCGTACGAATCGTC
>NZ_CP026521.1:1972337-1974140 GCF_002953915.1 Bacillus sp. MBGLi79 | reverse complement strand
TTTCCGCCGCTGTCGACGACACCGACTTCCTTTAAAACCGGAAGCAGCTCAGGCGTCCGCTCCAATGAAGCCTCCGCTTCATTCACGACGGCTTCCATCACCTTGATGATATCGGTTTCAGTTTGAGCGGTGAGCACTGCTTTTTTTGCCGCATCTTTGGCAACCGTCAAGATCGTGCCTTCGACAGGCTTCATGACGGCCTTGTAGGCAGTGTCCACTCCGGCCTGGAACGCGGCGGCAAATTCTTTGGCGTTAATTTCCGATTTCTGTTCAATCGATTTGCCAAAGCCTCTGAACAGCTGGGATAAAATGACGCCCGAGTTTCCCCGCGCTCCCATCAGAAGCCCTCTTGACAGGCTTTGTGCCACTTTGCCGATATTGGCGGCATCGATCTGCTCCACTTCTTTTGCACCGGATGTCATCGACAGATTCATGTTCGTTCCTGTATCTCCGTCCGGAACCGGAAATACATTTAACGCATCAACTACATTTGCGTTTTGAGACAGATGGCGTGCGCCGTACAGAACCATTTCTGCAAAAGCTTTTCCATCCAGATTTCGTATAGACACTCTTGTTTTCCTCCTAACTACGGGTTCGTCACTCGTACTCCTTGAACGTAAATATTTACGGAATCCACTGCAAGACCCACTGTATGGTCGAGCGTATATTTGACTTTTGTTTGAACATTATGTGCCACTTCTGAAATTTTTGTTCCGTAGCTGACAATGATGTACATGTCAATATGAATACGATCTTCTTCCTGGCGGACGATGACGCCTCTTGCAAAGTTTTCTTTTCTGAGGATTTCAGTCAGTCCGTCTTTAATTTGGTTCTTGGATGCCATACCTACGATCCCGTAGCAGTCGATCGCTGCGCCTCCCGCAACCATGGCGACCACTTCGTTTGATATATCAATCTGTCCGTATTTTGTTCGGAATTCAATGGACACGTTGGTTCCTCCTTTTCGAGTCTCGCTTCTGACCTCTGGTTAACATCATTCTACTATAAGGACCTTCTTTTTAAAAGAACAGGCAGGCTTCTCTCCAAACCTAACCCTACTTATACTACAGCGCGTTCATTTTTTCAAGATGTCAAGGGATTTTTCTTGAAAGCAGAGCAATCAATAGTTGCAAACGGTTTTCAGCTGTGGTAAATTATTAAAGTATCTGAAGCATCACAGGTGATCAACTGATAATGAATGATGATGTTTTTTTTGATAGTTAGGAGGGAAACAAATGGCACGTAAATGCGTTATTACAGGCAGAAAATCACGTTCTGGCAACTCTCGTTCTCACGCGATGAACGCTTCTAAACGCACATGGGGCGCTAACGTTCAAAAAGTGCGCATCCTTGTGAACGGCAAGCCTAAAAAAGTATATGTATCTGCTCGAGCTTTGAAATCTGGAAAAGTTGAGCGTGTATAAGAAAAAATAAACGCCTGCCAAGAGCGACTGTACGCTTTAGGCAGGCGTTTTTTCGTTCTTTTGCTTGCCATCCGGGGAGAGCCCTTTGACCCGCTCCGCAAAAAAAGCGCACCCGGCGCTTCTTAGTCTTTGCGAAACGAGCCAAGCATCGCCCGGACGATTCCCCCTAAAAACTTCGGTAATTTAATGGTGTAAAATTTCATTCCCTTCCCTCCTCAAAGAGTCCGCAACCGCATCCACCTTCAACATCGGATCCCAAACACAAAGCGAGCGGAAGCGCCAGGATATTTAATCAGTGCTTCTTATCATTATTAATATGCCTTCAGAAAACGAAAAAGCACCTTGTGAATGGATGAGTTCGTTACTAATACATAGTGTC
>NZ_CP026521.1:1970020-1972237 GCF_002953915.1 Bacillus sp. MBGLi79 | reverse complement strand
TAAGCATATCCTTCAGTGACTCATAGTCTACTTTATTCGTCAGCCCGTCAGAGCATAATAGAACTTGATCGCCCGGTTCGATTTCAAAAGTATGGGCTTCAACCTTCACTTCCGGATCAGTGCCAAGCGCTTTTGTCAGCACGTTCTTCCGCGGATGGTGTTCGGCATCTTCCTTCGAAATCCCCCCTGTCCGCACGAGTTCATTGACAAGCGAGTGATCTTCCGTCAGCTGTATGAAATGACCGCCTTGTAGGAGATAGCAGCGGCTGTCTCCGATATGGGCGACTGTCAGCGTTTTTCCCGTGTATAAAGCGCAGACGACCGTTGTTCCCATTCCCTGGCACTCTTCATGCGCCCTCGCATGGTCGAAAAGTTTTTGGTTGACGGCTGAAATCTGCTCTTTCAGCCAAGCTTCGCATTCAGCCGGCGAAGCCGGGACTTCTTCGGTTTCCTCCCAGATATCCCGAAGGGCTGAGACGGCCATCCTGCTGGCGCCGTCGCCGGCCAGATGACCTCCCATTCCATCGCAGACAACAGCTAAAACCAGTCCGTTTTTTTCTGTGAAAATGCCGGCATCGTCTTCATTGTGCTGGCGTATTTTTCCCCTGTCCGTTTTTAAGGCTGTTTTCAACCTTGATTCACCTCGTCTCTTCCTGGCGCTCCTTTGCACGAAGCTGTCCGCAGGCAGCGTCAATATCATGGCCTTGCTCTCTTCTGATCGTGACATTTACTCCATGAGACTTTAATGTTTTTTCAAAGGCGAAAATCTGTTCTTTCGGTGTTCTGACATAGTCTCGTTCAGGTACATAGTTGACCGGAATCAAGTTGACGTGGCATTTGATTCCTTTTAGCAATTCAGCCAGCTCTTCCGCGTGTTCAACCTGATCGTTAACACCGCCGAAAAGCCCGTATTCAAACGTAACCCTTCTGCCGGTTTTCTTAATGTAGTAATCGACCGCTTTCATCAGCTCCGGCAGCTTGTAGGCTCTGTTGATCGGCATCAGCCGGCTTCTGATCTCAGTGTTCGGGGCGTGCAGAGAAATCGCAAAGTTGATCTGCAGCTTCTCGTCTGCAAACTCATAGATTTTCGGAATGATCCCGCTCGTTGATACGGTGATATGGCGCGCCCCGATATTCAGCCCTTTATCATGGTTGACGATTTTCAGGAATGCAAGCATTTCCTGAAAATTATCGAACGGCTCGCCGATTCCCATAATGACGATGGAACTGACGCGTTCATCTGTTTCATCAAGCGCCTGCTGCACTTTGACAACCTGGGCGACGATCTCTCCGGCTTCCAGGTTCCGCTTTAAGCCGCCGAGGGTCGACGCGCAAAACGTACAGCCGATTCGGCAGCCCACCTGTGTCGTTACACAAACAGAATTGCCATATTCGTGCCGCATTAATACGGTTTCGATCGTGTAGCCGTCATGAAGCTCAAATAAAAACTTCATCGTTCCATCTTGTGAAGTCTGCTTGACGGCCGTTTTCAGCGTCGTTAATACGAAATGCTCGTTCAGCTTTGTCCGCAGCTCTTTTGAAAGGTTTGTCATCTTTTCAAATGACGTGACTCTCTTTTCGTAAAGCCATTCGAATATTTGCGCGGCGCGGAAAGGCTTTTCGCCATTTTCCGAAAGCCAGCTTTTCAGTTCTTCTATTTCAAAAGAATAGATGGACGGTCTTTCTGCCCGCAATTCTTTTCTTACTTTTTGTTTCGATTCCATTATTGTGATCCCTTCTTTCTCATGCTGCAAATAAAGAAGCCGTCCGTTCCGAAGTAGTGGGGAAGGATTTGAATGCTTCCATCCTTGACATACGGCGCCGCTTTTTCGGGCAGCCGCTCGGCGAGGGTGGGGTCTGCTTCAAATTCGTCGTGTTCTTTCAAAAAAGCATGCATGACTTGTTCATTTTCGGTCGGGTCCATTGTGCATGTGCTGTAGACCAATGTCCCGTCTGTTTTCAATAAAGGTGCAATTTCGTTTAAAATCGCCAGCTGAATCCCAGCGAGACGCGCGCTGTCTTCGGGCGTTTTGCTGTATTTGAGATCCGGTTTTCTGCGGATGACACCGAAGCCCGAACACGGAGCGTCGACGAGAATCCGGTCAAACTGCTCCGGTTCGAAGGCTTCGCCGGCTTTTCTGGCATCCAGCGCCCTTGCTTCAATATTGGAAAGCCCGATCCGGCCTGCCGCTTCTTTGATCAGCTTTACTTTATGCT
>NZ_CP026521.1:1965735-1969920 GCF_002953915.1 Bacillus sp. MBGLi79 | reverse complement strand
TTTCAGGGGTTGCCGAACCGTCAATGACCTTCGGAACCGTTTCGGAAAGAAGCTCAGCCCCGGCCTTGCTCAGCTTGTCGTGGAGCGTGCCGACATTATCGGTTTCTTCGATGTCAACTTCGACTTTGGCAAGCATATCGCCTGCATCCAATTTTTCGACCATGTACATGATCGTCACGCCCGTTTTCTCTTTGCCTTCCAGAATGGCGTAATGGATCGGAGCTCCTCCGCGCAGCTCGGGCAGAAGAGAGGCATGGACATTGATACAGCCGTATTTCGGATAATCGAGGAGCTTTTTCGGCAGGATCTGCCCGAATGCCGCGGTTACAATTAGATCGGGTTCAAGCGCCAAAATCCTGTCCGTCTCCGCATCTTCCCTCACTTTTTCAGGCTGGAGCACGGGAATGCCGCGGCGCAGCGCTTCCTCCTTGACAGGCGGAGGGGTCATCACTTTTTTTCTGCCTTTCGGGCGGTCAGGCTGGGTGACGACACCCACCACCTCATAGCCGTCATCAATCAATGTGCTGAGCACCGGGACGGAAAAATCCGGCGTTCCCATAAAAACGATCCTTGTCATCCAATCATCCTTCCATTTCCTCAAGTTCTTCCGCATCATAATAGCGCGTAACTTTTGATGTGAATAAAATACCGTCCAAATGGTCGATTTCATGCAGCAGCGCCCGCGCCAAAAAGCCTTCAGCTTCAATCGTGAACGGTTTTCCGCGGCGGTCGAACGCCTTGACCTTTACATAATCCGAACGCTTCACTTCACCGTATAGATCGGGAAAGCTCAAACAGCCTTCAGGGCCCGTCTGTTCGCCGCTCTCTTCGATGACCTCCGGGTTGACCAGTTCAATTCTGCCCGTGTCATCGCCGATATCGACGACTGCCGCTCTTTTTAAAACGCCGATTTGCGGGGCGGCAAGCCCGACTCCGTCCAGCTCAAGCATCGTATCATACATATTGTCGAGCAGTTTCTTTAATGATTTATCAAAAGACGCAACGGGTTCGGCAGGGGTTTCAAGAACCTCCGCCGGATACGTTACGATCGGTTTTACTGCCAATCTAGAAGCCCTCCATCACACTGTTATTTTTACATCATCATATATGGATTCATGTCGATCGAAATCATCAATTGCTTTTGTTCAATATCTCGTTTGTAATGATCCATAATGTTTTTAAGCAACGATGTAAGCTGGTTTTCCTGTTTGTATTTTATCACGCATTGATAGCGATATCTATCTTTGATCCTGGCGATCGGCGATGCGACTGGGCCGAGAATCTTCGCCTCGCTTGAAATGTTCTTTTTTAAATAGTTGGCGATTTTTTCAGTCACGAGCGCCGCCTTCGTCACTTCTTCGTGCGATACGCTGACGAGCGCCAAATAATAATAGGGAGGATAGGCCTGTTCCCTTCTGTGCAGCATCTCCTGCCGGAAGAACGTTTCATAATCGTGCGTTTTCGTGAGCTGAATGCTGTAATGGGACGGGGTGTACGTCTGAATGATCACCTTGCCCGGCTTTTCGTGGCGCCCCGCTCTTCCGCTCACCTGTGTCATCAGCTGGAACGTTTTTTCAGCGGCTCTGAAATCGGGGATGTGCAGCATCGTATCCGCGCTCAAAACACCTACGAGCGTGACGTTTTCAAAATCGAGCCCTTTGGCGATCATCTGTGTTCCGAGCAGAATATCGGCTTCACCTTTGCCAAAGGATGTGAGCAGCTTTTCATGCGCTCCTTTTCTCGAGGTTGTATCGACGTCCATGCGGATCACCCTTGCAGCCGGCAGTACCTTCGTCAATTCTTCTTCGACCCGCTGTGTGCCTGTGCCAAAGTAGCGGATATGCTCGCTTCCGCATTCGGGGCAGCTTGACGGCATGCCGGTTTCATAGCCGCAGTAATGGCACTTCAGACGCTGTCCATACCTGTGGTACGTCAACGAGATTTCGCAATGAGGGCACTGGATGACATATCCGCAGTCCCTGCACATGACAAATGAGGAATATCCCCTTTTGTTTAAAAAGAGAACGGCCTGCTCTCCTTTTTCAAGGGTTTCCTCAAGTCCGGCCATATAGTCTTTGGAAAACATCGAGCGGTTTCCGCTGCGCAGTTCCTCCCTCATATCGACGAGAGACACGTCAGGCATGACTTGGTGATTGACGCGGTGCTTGAGAGAAAGAAGCTTGTACACGCCTTTTTTCGCCCTTGCGAACGATTCGAGCGTCGGCGTCGCACTGCCGAGGACGACAGGACAGCGGTGGTATTCGGCCCTTTGAATCGCCGCTTCTTTCGCATGGTATCTCGGCATCTCTTCCTGCTTGTACGATGTTTCGTGCTCTTCATCGATAATAATCATGCCGAGATTTTCAAACGGCGCGAAAATCGCCGAGCGCGCCCCGACGACAAGCCGGACTTCTTTGCGGTGGATTTTCCGCCATTCATCATATTTTTCTCCTGTTGAAAGCCCGCTGTGCAGGACGGCTACCTGTGAGCCAAAGCGGCCTTTAAAGCGGTTGACCATCTGCGGCGTCAGCGAAATTTCCGGAACGAGAACGATCGCTTCTTTGCCGGCTTCCAGCACCTTTTCGATCGATTGCAGATAGACTTCCGTTTTTCCGCTTCCGGTCACTCCGTGAAGAAGAAACACATCGTGCCGCTTGTCTTCGATCGCCTCTGCTATCGCCTCATAGGCCTGCGCCTGCTCTTCAGTCAGCGGAAGCGGTTCGGTTTTTTTGAACATTCTGTCCTGATAAGGATCCCTGTAAACCTCCTCTTCGCTTTCCTTTAACAGCCCCTTGTCGATCAGCGCTTTTACGGACGCGGAAGAGCCTCCCGTTTTGCCGATCAGCTCTTTTGCCGGAACAGCACCGGATTCTTTGCGGTCGATGAAAAACTGAAGGACCGCTTTTTGTTTGACAGCTTGCGGGGAGAGGCTGTCAAGCGCTTCTTTTAAATGTTCTTTCGCACAAAGGGGAGCGATCATTCTCCGCGTTTTTTTGTTTGTTTTCTGCTTTACTTTATAGGCCACTTCAAGGTTGCCCTCTTGAACCTGGCGCTGAATCAGCTTTAATGTCCCATGGTCATCTATATCGGAATAAGAAAGTGTTTCTTTTTGCAAGAACAGGGTTTTAAGCGGTTCGGGAAGCGGCTTATCACCGATCACCTTGATTTCTTTGCCGTATTTTGCTTTCATAGCCGCGGGGAGCATCGCCTGAAGAGCCGTAATTTTAAAAGAAAGTGTTTTTTCTGTCAGCCAATCTGACAGCTCAAGCAGCTCCTCCGTCAAAACGGGCGTCAGATCAAGGATATCCTGGATATCCTTAACCGAACGGCCGGCGAGCTCAGACGATTCTTTCACGCCGGTGACAAATCCCTGGATTTTGCGGGCGCCGAACGGAACAATCACGCGCATCCCTTTTTTAATCATCCCTTTGAATTTGTCGGGAATGCGGTAGTCAAACGGTCTGTCGATATTTTTGGTTGTAACATCGACGATCACTTCAGCGAAATTCATGAGGACGTTCCGCTCCGGCCGGCAAGCTCAGCGGCTTCCTTCAAGACTTCGGCAGCAACCTCCCGTTTTGACATCAGAGGGTGCGCCGTCTTTTTGCCGTCTCGGTGAAACACCGTCACGATGTTGGTTTCCGTTCCAAAACCGGCCCCTTCGGCCGTGATATTGTTGGCGACAATCAGATCGAGATTTTTTTTCTCCAGCTTTTGTTTGGCATAGTCTTCGACGTGCTGCGTTTCAGCTGCAAAGCCGACCAAGACTTGCTTTGTTTTCCGTTCTCCCAGCGCTTTTAAAATATCCTTCGTCCGCTCAAGCTCAATGACGAGACCGCCGTCCTTTTTCTTCATTTTTTGATCGTAAATATGCTTTGGCCTGTAATCAGCGACAGCTGCCGTTTTGATGACGATGTCGCTCTCATCGAAAACAGATAAAGCCGCTTGATACATATCTTCTGCAGACTGAACATGAATAACGTCAACTCCTGCGGGATCATCAAGCGATGTCGGGCCGGCAATCAGCGTTACGCGCGCTCCCATTTTCGCCGCTTCCTCAGCGAAAGCATAGCCCATTTTCCCTGTCGAACGGTTGGAGAAAAAGCGGACGGGATCGCTTTGTTCTCTTGTCGGGCCCGCTGTAATTAAGAGACGCTGTCCGACAAGCAAACCGCTGGTGTCGTT
>NZ_CP026521.1:1903538-1965635 GCF_002953915.1 Bacillus sp. MBGLi79 | reverse complement strand
GCTTTTTGGAAAGCTCAAATTCAGAAGGCAGCTTTTCCTTCTCAGTGTAGATCCCATTTTTTATATCCTCTTCAATTTCTTCTGCTTTTTCTCTGAGGATTTCCATTCCGACAACTGTTGCGCCGTATTCAGCTAGAATTAAGTCATCATCATTGAATTGATCCTGTAAACGTGAAAGAATGAGTGTTCCTAATCTTTCCCCTCCTCCGATGATCGGCACAATTGTCGTTAAACCAGCTTGGAATAAGTCTCTGTTCTCAACAGGGAAAGCAGTGTATTCACTATTAATATCCAAGTTAGAAGATGTTTCAGGGACATTAAACAGATTTTTCGTATATTCTTCAGGGAATTGACGATCCTCAAGCATTTTTTTCATACGATCATTTTCAATTTGCTGGTTAATAGAATACCCAAGGAGTTTCCCTCTGCGGCTTACAACGAAAATATTGGAATCAATGACATCCCGCAGCGTCTCCGCCATTTCCTTGAAGTTTACCGGTTTCCCTGCCGCAGCTTGCAGCATGGAGTTAATAATTCTTGTTTTTTGTAATAAAGCCATGATAAATAATCCTCCTAAACATTCCTCATATTAAATTTTTCACAATATAAATTGACTTAAATCTTTGTTTTTGGCTATCGTTCCGAGTTTTTCTTCGACATACTGTGGTGTAATCGTTATTTTCTCCATCGTTACATCAGGAGCTTCGAACGACAAATCTTCTAATAGGCGTTCAAGTATTGTATGAAGACGTCTCGCACCGATATTATCTGTGTCCTGGTTCACATGATAAGCAACTTCAGCAATCTTATGAATAGCTTCGTCAGAAAATTCAAGAGATATACCTTCAGTCTGCAATAATGCTTGATATTGTTTCAAGAGCGCATTATCCGGCTCAACCAAAATTCTCACGAAGTCATCCACCGTGAGTTTGTTCAGTTCTACACGAATCGGGAAACGCCCCTGCAGTTCAGGAATCAAATCAGATGGTTTGGCCATATGAAACGCTCCTGCTGCAATAAATAATACATGATCTGTTTTTACAGAACCATATTTTGTGACAACGGTAGAACCCTCAACAATCGGCAGGATATCCCGCTGAACGCCTTCTCTTGAAACATCGGCAGAAGAAGATGCACCACCGTTTTTTGCGATTTTATCTATCTCATCGATAAAGATAATCCCGCTCTCTTCTGCTCTCTGAACAGCTTCCTGGCTGACTTCATCCATATCGATGAGTTTGCTAGCTTCTTCATTCGTCAGGACTTTTCTGGCTTCTCTGACTGTCATTTTGCGCCGTTTCTTTTTCTTTGGCATTAATCCGCTCAGCGCATCCTGCATGTTCATGCCCATCTGCTCCATACCCGAGCCCTGCAGCATGTCAAACATAGAAGGCTGTTGTTCTTCGACTTCTACTGTTACATAGTAGTCTTCGAGCTCTCCTAAAGCCAGCTGATGCGCCATTCGTTTTCTTTTTTCTTCAATATTTGCTTCTTCCTGGCTCTCCGCCTCATCTTCACCATTCGGCTGGCTGCCGCCAAAAAACATTTCAAACGGATTTTTAACGCCTGATTGTTTTTTCTTCCCAGGAACTAACAGACGAACAATGCGTTTATTTGCATTTTCTTCTGCCTGTTCCTTTACTTCGTTCATTTTCTCTTCTTTTATAAGCCGAACAGAAGTCTCCACAAGATCTCTGACCATTGATTCAACATCTCTGCCTACATAGCCGACTTCAGTAAATTTAGTTGCTTCAATTTTGATAAATGGCGCACCTGAAAGCTTAGCGATTCGTCTGGCAATTTCAGTTTTCCCAACGCCGGTAGGCCCCATCATTAAAATGTTTTTCGGAACGACCTCGTCCTTCAGCTTTTCATCCAGAAGACTTCTTCTATAGCGGTTTCTTAATGCCACGGCGACAGCTTTTTTCGCGTTTTGCTGACCGACAATATATTGGTCTAACCGATCTACAATCTGTCTAGGAGTTAACGGTTTTTTTTCCATGCGCCTCAAGTCCTTTCTATTCAAGCTCTTCCAGTATGATTTGATCGTTCGTGTAAACACAAATTTCGCCTGCTGTTTCTAACGCGGCTCTTGCAATCTCACTTGCGGACATACTTTCGCCGGCATGCTTTTTCAAGGCTCTTCCGGCTGCCAAAGCGTAATTGCCTCCTGATCCAATTGCAAGAATGCCGTCATCTGGTTCGATCACCTCGCCTGTTCCCGATACGAGAAGCAAAGTATCCTGATTCATCACAATCAGCATGGCTTCAAGCTTTCTAAGCACTTTATCGCTGCGCCATTCCTTCGCAAGCTCAACAGCCGCCCGTTTTAAGTTGCCGTTATATTCTTCAAGCTTGGCTTCAAACTTTTCGAATAAAGTGAAAGCGTCTGCAACAGATCCCGCAAAGCCAGCAAGAACCTTGCCGTTAAACAGTTTTCTCACTTTTCGTGCCGTGTGTTTCATGACAACAGCCTGACCAAACGTTACTTGGCCGTCTCCAGACATAGCGCTTCGTCCTTTATGCTGTACGGCAAATATTGTGGTCGCATGAAAAGATGACATAAAGGGCCTCCTTTAATTTTTCTTAAATGCTCTTGGGTGGTGGGACATATATGTGTTTCTCAACATTTCCTTCGAAACGTGCGTGTATATCTGTGTCGAAGACAGATTGGAATGCCCGAGCAGTTCTTGAACGCTTCTCAAATCCGCTCCTTCATTTAACAGATGGGTGGCGAACGTATGTCGAAGCATATGCGGATGGATATGTAAAGTGCCGGACGCTTTTTGAACAAGCCCGCTTAAAATATGTCTGACGCCACGGGCTGTAAGCGGTCCGCCTCTTTGATTTACGAATAATAGATCATGAGGTTCTTTTGCCTTCATCAGCAAGCACTGTCTTCCGCTATTCATGTATACCTTCAACGCTTCGCGGGCATAAGACCCAAAGGGGATATAACGCTGCTTCTTGCCTTTACCGTGAACAAGCACAGTGTCCATAAATAAATCAACATCATTAACAGTTATGGAACAGCATTCACTGACCCTCATTCCGGTGGCATAGAGCAGCTCTAACAGCGCTTGATCCCTCATTCCGGCCGGCTGGCTTATATCTGAAACTTCAAATAGCTCCTCAAGCTCTTTTTGATATAGAAACTTCGGTATCCGTTTCTCTTGTTTCGGCAGATGAACAAGCTGAAACGGATTTTCTTCAACAAGCTTTTCCCGCATCAGAAACTTATAAAAGCTTCTTAATGCAGATATCTTTTTGCTTATTGTTCTTCTCGATAAACCTTTTTCATAGGCTTCTGTCAAAAAAATCCTAGTATCTTGATATGCAGCTTCTTCAAATCCATTTATACCTTGAACGCGCAGGAAAGTCTCGAATTCTTCAATTGAATCCACATAATTCACAATAGTATATTGTGAATAATTTTTTTCAATTTGTAAATATTCAACGAATAACTTTACGAAATTCTTAACATTCTCCATGCCTAATACCTCCCCAGGAAGGGCTTTTAAATGGTATCACAAATCGCGTTCAGGTTGCAATCAATACCTATATTGTTTTCGAAATTGTTTGAATTGTTTCAATTGCACGATTCGCATATTGTTCATTTCGTTCTTTTTTATTTTTAATTTTAACAGGCAGTTCTTTTAAAAGCCCAAAGTTTGCATTCATCGGCTGGAAGTTCTTCTGGTTTGTTGTTGTAATATAATGAGCCATACTGCCAATTGCCGTTTCCTGCGGGAAAATAACAAGCTCTTCTCCCAATACAAGCTTCGCCGCATTAATGCCTGCTACCAGTCCTGAGGCGGCTGATTCCACATATCCTTCTACTCCCGTCATTTGGCCTGCAAAGAACAGGTCACTGCGGTTTTGAAATTGATAAGTCGGCTTTAACAAGCTAGGAGAGTTAATAAATGTATTTCTGTGCATCACGCCATATCTGACGATTTCTACATTTTCAAGCCCTGGAATCAATTTGAGGACTTCCTTTTGATCTCCCCATTTTAAATGTGTCTGGAATCCTACAATATTATAAAGTGTGCCCGCAGCATCATCCTGTCTGAGCTGAACGACGGCATAAGGACGTTTTCCTGTAACAGGATGCTCTAGACCAACCGGTTTCATCGGACCGAAAAGCATTGTTTTCTTACCGCGTTTTGCCATGACTTCAATCGGCATGCAGCCTTCAAAGAAAATCTCTTTTTCAAATTCTTTTAACGGGACTGTTTCTGCTGATGTTAAAGCTTCATGGAAACGGTCAAATTCTTCTTCTGTCATCGGGCAGTTCAAATATGCTGCTTCACCTTTATCATAGCGGGATTTCAAGTACACTTTATCCATATCAAGGCTGTCTTTTTCTACAATTGGCGCCGCTGCGTCATAAAAATATAAATAGTCCTCTCCAGTCAGCTCCTTCAGCTGGGCAGACAGCGATTCAGATGTTAACGGTCCCGTTGCGATAATGGTAGGACCTTCAGGAATCTCAGTCACTTCTTCATTAATAACGGTTACGTTTGGATGATTTTTCACCCGATTTGTCACACTTGCGGCAAATTCATGACGGTCTACTGCAAGAGCCCCTCCGGCAGGGACCGAACATTCGTCAGCAGCCGCGATGATGGCTGAATCAAGCGCACGCATCTCTTCCTTTAATACACCGACAGCGTTAGCGAGAGTATTAGAGCGAAGAGAGTTGCTGCAGACTAGCTCGGCAAATTTATCAGTATGGTGCGCAGGCGTTTGTTTCACAGGCCGCATTTCATACAATTTAACTTGAATCCCGCGTTTGGCAAGCTGCCATGCTGCTTCACTTCCTGCGAGTCCGGCTCCGATTACATTCACTGTTTGTTGGTTCATCTTTCACATCTCCTAGTTTATTATTCAAGGCCTTCTTTTAACACACAAAGAAGGTGAGCAAGACCCTGCTCACCGCTACTTCTGTGGTTCTTCCTTATAATCGCATTCCACGCATTGGACTTGTATGCCTTTTTTGAGTTTTTTCTCGACGAGCATTTTTCCGCATTTCGGGCATTTTCGTTCAATTGGTTTGTCCCAGGATACGAATTCACAGTCCGGATAACGGTCACAGCCGTAAAACACCCGTTTCTTTTTCGATTTTCGCTCAACAATGTTTCCTTCTCCGCAGCTCGGACACTTCACGCCGATTTGTTTCACAATCGGTTTCGTGTTCCGGCAGTCAGGGAAGTTGGAGCAAGCTAAGAATTTACCGTACCGTCCCATTTTATATACCATCGGAGAACTGCACAATTCACAATCCTCTCCAGCATATTCTGGTTCGATTTCAACTTCCTTCATTTCTGATTCGGCTTTTTTGACGCGTTTTTCAAAATCGGTGTAGAAATTATCAATAATCTTGACCCATTCGGTATTTCCTTCTTCAACATGATCAAGATCTCTCTCCATTTTAGCTGTAAACTCAACGTTAATGATCTCCGGGAAAAACTCCATGATCAGGTCAAGAACGATCTGACCTAATTCAGTCGGAACAAAGCGTTTATTATCCAAACCCACGTAGCCGCGCCGTTGAATAGTATCAAGCGTCGGAGCATATGTGGATGGACGGCCTATGCCGAGTTCTTCAAGCGTTTTCACAAGCCGTGCCTCAGTATACCTCGGAGGCGGCTGGGTAAAATGCTGCTCCGGTTCTATATCTTTTGATAATACCGTATCGCCTTCTTTTAAGTCAGGCAGCATCCGGTCTTTTTCTTCCATTTGGTCGTCTTTTCCTTCAACATACACCTTCATAAACCCGGAAAACTTGACTTTACTTCCATTTGCACGAAATGTCAAACCATTGTTTGTCAGGTCGACACTCATTGTATCTAGAACAGCCGGCGCCATTTGGCTGGCAACAAAACGCTCCCAAATTAATTTATACAGTCTCATTTGGTCTCTGCCGAGAACTGCTTTTAATTCACTTGGTTTTCTGAGAACTGATGTCGGCCGAATTGCTTCGTGGGCATCCTGAGCATTTTCATTCTTTTTCGCAGGCTTCCGTTTTCCGCCTAGGAACTCTTTTCCATATGTCTGATCGATAAAAGCAGCAGCTTCATCAACAGCCGTATTTGAAATACGGGTTGAATCCGTTCTCATATACGTAATCAGACCAACAGTTCCTTCTCTTCCTAGATCAATTCCTTCATATAATTGCTGTGCAATCATCATCGTTTTCTTCGCTCTGAAATTGAGCTTGCGAGCCGCTTCCTGCTGCAGGGTTGAGGTGGTAAAAGGCAATGCAGGATTACGTTTGCGTTCTTTTTTGGTTACTTTTTCGACTGTATATTTATTCCCTTTGAGCTGAGAAAGAATCTCTTTTACATCAGCTTCACTATTTAAAGGAAGTTTTTTGCCGTTTTTCCCGAAAAAGCTTGCTTCAAAGGTTTCCTGGCCTTTTAAGAACGTACCGTCAATTGTCCAATATTCCTCAGGCTTAAAGTCGTTAATCTCTTTCTCACGGTCAATAATCAAACGGAGGGCAACGGATTGCACGCGTCCTGCGCTAAGCCCTTTTTTGACTTTTTTCCATAAGATCGGACTGATTTTATATCCGACAAGCCTGTCTAAAATACGTCTCGCTTGCTGTGCATCCACTAAATCCATATTAATCATGCGTGGATGCTTAAACGATTCCTTAATAGCGTCTTTTGTAATTTCGTTAAACACTACACGGCAGTCTGAATTAAGATCTAAATCAAGGCTGTGTGCCAAGTGCCATGCAATCGCTTCCCCTTCTCTGTCGGGGTCGGCCGCGAGATACACTTTTTTGGCTTTTTTGGCAGCCGTTTTCAGTTCTTTTAATACCGGACCTTTACCTCGAATGGTAATATATTTCGGTTCGAAATTCTGTTCTATGTCAACTCCCATTTGACTTTTTGGAAGATCCCGGACATGTCCCATTGATGCTTTTACTTTATATTTTTTACCTAAGTAACGTTCAATCGTTTTCGCCTTAGCGGGCGATTCCACGATGACTAGATAATCAGACATTTTCATCCCCCTCAAGAGGTGTTCTCTCTCTTTTCAAGATATTTCAATTTTATTTTTGCAGCTGTCTTTATTTGGCTTTCAACATTTCATTCTTTATCATGAACATCATTCATTAAATAGAAAACAATATGCAACTTTAAATCCTCACTATTATTAAATATTACAATGCCGTTTGTCAAACGATAATTCAAAAGGGTTCCGTATATTGAACGTTTCTCTCGGGAAGCTCCTCGAAAATATCCTCTGCTGACCTTATGGCTTTAGCCCCCTGCTGGATCAGTTTTATAGGACCTCCGGCGTAAGGGTCAAATAATGAACCGGGTACGGCAAACACTTCTCTACCTTGCTCCAATGCTTGATAGGCAGTTATCAGCGAACCGCTTTTTTCCTTGCCCTGTACGACAATAACGCCTTCACTCAGTCCGCTGATGATACGGTTTCTCATAGGGAAATGCCATTTTTGGGGTTTAGTTTCAGGTGGGTGCTCTGACAGAAGGATATGGTGTTTAGCCATGTGATCTGCTAATTGAAGGTTTTCCCGGGGATAAATGTGTTGAAATCCGCCTGCAATGACGCCAATTGTCCGCCCCTTCGCCTTAATACTTGCAGCATGGGACATTCCGTCTATCCCAGACGCCAGTCCGCTGACAATCACCCAATCTTTACGACATAGCTCTTCTGTAAGATGATTGACAACTTGTTTCCCGTAAGCTGTTGGATTTCTTGTCCCTACAATTCCAATTTTTCTTCCTTTCGAAAGAAGAGTCATATCACCCTTTGCAAACAGAACGGCGGGGGGATCATAAATGGTTTTAAGCCAGAAAGGATATTGCTTTGAAGAGATAGGAATGGTGTCAATGCCTTGCTCACGATAAGCAGCAAGTACGCGTTGGAGCTTTGGGTAAAATTCTTCTATTTTCTTTTTTAATGCAGCTGCTTTCATTTTATCACGAGTAACCGTTTGTAACACCGATGATGTCAGCGACATAGACGGATCGGCTTTCCACCATTTTAATAGAAGGGATGGGGATAATAATTGATTGATTCTGCAAGTCGTTAAGCAGGCAGCGGCCTGATCCAATAGATTGACCTCCTTTTGACAGAAAAAGCAGGAACAGCCTTAACGGCTGTCCCTTTTTTATTAATGCGTTTTACAAGTTTCGAACAGGTTCTTCTCTTTCAGCACCTTAATTAAGGTTTCACCCATAACAGAAGGTGTCTCTGCAACTTCAATTCCGCATGCATTAAGGGTTTTGATTTTTTCATCAGCTGTCCCTTTTCCGCCGGAAATAATGGCGCCTGCATGCCCCATGCGCTTCCCAGGAGGTGCTGTCTTACCGCCGATAAAACCGACTACCGGTTTTGTCATGTTGGCTTTTACCCACTCTGCCGCTTCCTCTTCGGCAGTACCGCCGATTTCGCCAATCATGATGACAGCGTGTGTGTCAGGATCTTCGTTAAACGCTTTTAAAACGTCAATAAAGTTTGTTCCATTTACAGGGTCGCCGCCGATTCCAACAGCTGTAGACTGTCCTACGCCCGCTTCTGAGAGCTGGTGCACCGCTTCGTATGTTAATGTTCCTGAACGTGATACAACGCCTACATGACCCTTTTTATGGATGTATCCGGGCATAATGCCGATTTTACATTCTTCAGGCGTAATGACACCAGGGCAGTTCGGCCCTATCAGTCTCGTTTTCTTGCCTTCCATGAAACGTCTGACCTTCACCATATCCAAAACCGGAATGTGTTCTGTGATACAAATCACGAGATCAAGCTCCGCATCTACCGCTTCCATAATCGCATCAGCTGCAAACGGTGCAGGCACATATATAACAGACGCGTTAGCGCCGGTCGTTTGAACTGCTTCAGCCACTGTATTAAATACAGGAACACCTTCCGCTTCAGTTCCGCCTTTTCCAGGTGTTACACCACCTACGATATTTGTGCCGTATTCGAGCATCTGCTTCGTATGAAATAAAGCGGTAGAACCTGTAATCCCTTGTACAATAACTCTTGTATCTTTATTAATAAAAACACTCATTATATGGTCCCCTGCCTTTCATTCTTTCTTAAACTAAGGATACGATTTTCTGCGCGCCGTCAGCCATTGATTCCGCAGATGTAATGTTTAATCCTGATTCACTAAGGATTTTCTTCCCTAGATCCACGTTTGTGCCTTCAAGACGGACGACAAGCGGCAATGTCAAACCAACTTGTCTAGTCGCTTCAACAACCCCTTCTGCGATGACATCACATTTCATAATGCCGCCGAAAATGTTGACAAAAATTCCTTTAACGTTTTGATCAGAAAGAATGATTTTAAATGCTTCCGTGACTTTTTCCGCGGTTGCACCGCCGCCCACATCAAGGAAGTTGGCCGGTTCTCCACCGTAATGCTTGATAATATCCATTGTGGACATTGCAAGTCCCGCGCCGTTTACCATACAGCCGATATTTCCATCAAGGGAAATGTAGCTTAGGTCATATTTGGACGCTTCGATTTCTTTCGGATCTTCTTCATCCAAATCTCTGTATTCCATAATGTCCTTTTGTCTGTACAACGCATTGCTGTCAAAATTCAATTTTGCATCAAGCGCCATCACATTTCCGTCCCCGGTAACAACAAGCGGGTTGATTTCGGCGATTGAGCAGTCTTTTTCAACAAACGCTTTATATAGTCCAAACATAAATTTAGCAGCTTTTCCCACAAGCTCTTTTGGAATATTAATAGCGAATGCAATTTCTCTGGCTTGATAGCCTTGAAGGCCGACAGCCGGATCAATGACAGCTTTTTTGATTTTTTCCGGTGTTTTCTCCGCAACTTCTTCAATTTCCGTTCCGCCTTCTTCAGAAGCCATCAGAACGATTCTGGAAGTAGCGCGGTCAAGCACAAGACCCACGTAATATTCTTTTTTAATATCGCAGCCTTCTTCAATAAGTAAGCGTTTTATTACTTGGCCGTCCGGACCCGTCTGATGTGTAACTAGGGTCTTCCCTAATAGTTCTTCGGCATACGCTTTTACTTCGTCTAATGATTTTGCTATTTTTACCCCACCAGCTTTGCCTCGACCGCCAGCATGAATTTGAGCCTTTACGACATAAACCGAGCTGGATAAGCTCTTTGCACTCTCAACTGCTTCTTCTGCTGTAAAAGCCACTTTACCTTCAGGAACAGATACCCCATATTTTCTGAGGACTTCTTTTCCCTGGTACTCATGGATATTCATTTCCCATCCTCCTAACTTATGTAACAAAACTAAAATAGACTGCGCTTTCATTCTATAATAATACTGGAAGAATTGTCTACACTTCGGTGCAAAATCTTTTAATCCTTCTAAACATTCAAACTTTTACTTTATTAAAAACATAAATTTTCAAACAGAGGATGGGGAATATTTTAGCTATTTTTTATTTTTTACGCTTTCGTCCAATCTGTAAATGAATGAAAAAATCTCGGCTACCGTTTCATAAAGAGCCTCAGGGATTTGATCATCTACCGTCAAATGGCGCATTAATTCGACAAGGGTCCGATCTTCTTGAATCGGGACCCCTGCCTTTTTCGCTTCTTTAATAATGTTGTCGGCTACATGGCCCTTTCCTGTGGCAAGCACTCTCGGCGCCTTGTCTTTTTGTTCGTCATAATGAAGAGCCACAGCTTTTCTGATCGGTGTCTGCTCTTTCATATTTTCACATCCACTTCTTGATCACTGATACTTGTTATATATTGATCGATTGAAGCCTTTTCTTCGGTGTGAACCCTTTTTTTCGCGTTTACCCCTGAAAGGCTGTATCCCATTTCTTTTAACCCCTGTTTAAGCGCGGGAACCATCGGATCTATCGCAGCCTGCAGCTCGAAATCAGTCTCTATTGTAATGGTCATGACTTTTTGCTGTATCAAGCAATCAACGACGGTTTCTTTTAATGTATCAAGCTGCAGCAAAAACAAAAGGCGGCAATGGGAAGGATCAAGCTTGCCATCCGCTTCTTTCTTTCCTTTAAACAGAACGGTCATGTCCTGAATTCCTGACTTCGAAAACATCGGAAATGACAGTACAATTTGGCTGTATGACGGATGGTCCTGCTGCATGAAAAGCTGGCCATTTAATTTATGAAAAAGCTGATCGGCTTCTTGCTTGATTGGTTCGGCTACCTCATGCGATGCTCTTATAGCATGAAGAGCCAGCTTGATGGACTGCATTTCGTCAGATGTGTCTGCGCTTCCTTGTTCAAACGCTTTAATGAACGCAAGCTCGTCCCTTGCGCCAATTGCCGTTTTCACTTTGGATAAGAAGGAAAGAACATCTGCCTTATCCGCTAAATGAGGTGCTGTCTGCTGAACAGCCTTTAAAAAAACTTCGGCTTCCTGGTCTGTGATTTGTGCCGCCTGTAAATGAGCTGAAGCTGCAAGTGACTTACTATCACCCGTTGAACCAGCCGCTTTAATCCAATTTGCTGCTTCTTTCACTATTTGGAGACTGTTTTTTTCAGCAGATTCCGTCAGCTTTGCCAGCAGCTGGCGGGCTTCTTTGATTGGAATGTCTGAGGCTGCTTTAACAGGCTCTCCTTGTATGTTTCTCTGTTCTGCTAGATGATTTGCAACCGGCAGTCTGGCCTTTTCGGGGGAGCCTGCTGGTGTGCTAAGTTCCCTGTTTCCAGCTGTATTGGCGGAAGAGGGTGTTTTCGCAGTCTCCGTTAAAGAAATAAGCTTATCGATCAGCCGTTCTGCATGAACATCAATTTCACTATTTAAAAGCGCCGTAACTGCCTCCTTTAGCTTTGACATCATTTGGCTCTGCTGAGGGTTTTGTTCGATTGCCTGAACCAGCTGGGATATATGCTGATGCAATGGAACAGGCGATTTCACAGCATGAACACCATTCAAAACCTCGGAGTGAATGGGAAGATCGCGCTTTAAAGCGAAAAGAACCGTTTCAATCGCTTTTTTGGCGTCTTGCGACGGCAGCGTGTCCATCCAGCGGACAGCTGTTTTAATATCATTTTCTGTCACGGGTGTTTTGCTCTTCAGCATCGCTCCTGTCATCATGAGAGCTGCGTTTGACGGCTTCACTGAAATGGCATTTAAAAGCTTGCCAGCTGCATCCTGAATGGTTTTAGGATTTTGCTCAAAGCTTTGAACGACCTGAAGACGTCCTGTCTGTTCTGCCGTTTTTTCGTAGGAAAACCAATAGTATGCCTGAGGACGAAGCTGGGTTTCTAGTTTTCCCTGAACCGTTTGATTGCCGACTTGGATCAGGGCATGCTGATCTCCTAATAAACGAAGCACTTTGCCCAAAAGGAGACGTTTCTCCCCGTTTAGCGCTTCGTTTACATTTGATGTTTCCTGCGGGACTGCTGTACGCCCAAAAAGGTGCTGCAGCGCCTTTTGCACATCATTTCGTATGTTCATTTAAAAAAAGTGCCTCCTTGTCCATTGATTTATCTGAAAGATTGAACAGGAGCGAAAGTTTTGCGGTGCAATTCAGTTGGGCCGTATGCAGCGAGAGCTTCCAAATGTTCTTTTGTTCCATAGCCTTTATTTTTTTCAAACCCGTACATAGGGTACGTGTCGGCATAAGCGCTCATCATTCGGTCTCTCGTCACTTTTGCGATACACGCACCTGCCGCAATAGACACACTTTTGGCATCTCCTTTTATAATTGACGACTGAGCCATGTCGAGCGGCAGTGTCATTGCGTCAACAAGCAAATAATCAGGTGTATCCGACAAATCCTGTATCGCTTTCACCATTGCCATTTTAGAAGCTTCATATATATTGATTTCGTCAATGACTGCAGCTTCTACAATTCCTATCCCGACCGCCAGTGCTTCTTTCATAATAAGCTCGTAAAATTCCTCACGTTTTTTCTCTGAAAGCTTTTTGGAGTCTGTCAGCCCAAGTATTTCACATTCCTCTGGCAGGATGACTGCACTGGCGACAACTGGCCCTGCCAATGGCCCCCGTCCGACCTCGTCAACACCTGCAATCAAACGGAATCCTTTGTTTCTTGCCAGCCTTTCATAGGAAGTCATATTCACCCATTGTTCTTTCAGCGCTTTTTCTTTCGCTTGCTTTTTAAGCCATTGCTCTACAAGCGTTTGAACGCTTTTTCTCGGGTCGTTTTCGCACTGGGCAATAAATGGGTCTTGTGCATCCTTCACTTCCTGCAAACGGTCTTTAATGTCCTTTACGGTTAATGTATTCACTTTCTCTTCTCCCTTACTGTATGTATCGGTTCGGCCAAGAAAAAATAAAGACCCGCATTTCTGCGCGCCTTTACATCGTCGGCTGTTCAAATGACAGCCTGCCGAACTTTTCAGTGCGGATATCGCGAATGATGACTTCAGTCGTCTTATCGTAGTTAATAAGCCCACCGCTCATGAGACAGCCGCGTTTTTCACCTATTGCATCAAACAGCTCGGCAATGTCCTCCGGGATCTCATCAAGGCCGTAGCGCTCTTTAAGCCGTTCTGGATAATGTTCTTCAAGAAAACGAAGACCGAACACGGCTACATCCTGCAAATTGATAATCGAGTCTTTAATAGCGCCGGTGACTGCCAGTCTCAAGCCGACAAGCTCATCCTCAAATTTAGGCCACAAAATCCCCGGTGTATCTAATAACTCTAATTCTTTCCCAACTTTGACCCACTGTTGAGATGTCGTAATACCAGGTCTGTCTCCCGTTTTTGCTATGTTTTTCTTTGCAAGGCGGTTAATGAGCGTCGATTTCCCGACATTTGGAATACCGATAATCAAGGCGCGAATCGCTCTCGGCTTCACACCTTTCGCCCGCATTCGGTCAAATTTTTCTTGGAGGATCTCTTTTGATGCAGGCACAATTTGATTTAATCCTTGTCCATTTACAGAATTAATGGACAGAGAGCGGATCCCCTGGTTCTCAAAGTGCTCTTTCCATTGCTGTGTAACTGCCGCATCTGCTTTGTCAGCCTTGTTTAACAGCATAATTCGCGGCTTATTTTTTAGAATATCTTCAATCATTGGGTTTCTTGATGACATTGGAATTCTGGCATCTACTAATTCATATACGATATCGATTAATTTTAATTTTTCCGTTACTTCCCTTCTTGCCTTTGCCATATGGCCCGGGAACCATTGAATTGTCATGTGACACGAACACCGCCTTTATCTCTTCAGTATGCATGATTCATTGTTGTTCTTTATGTATTTTACGATGCCTGTCCGGCATTTTCAAATTCTGTATAAAAAAAGAGCTTGTTACAGGTAACAAGCTCTTTTCGTTCGTTATCATTATCGTCTGATCTCTTTAATACGAGCCGCTTTTCCGCGAAGTTCACGCAGGTAGTAAAGTTTAGCACGGCGTACTTTACCGTAACGTACAACTTCGATTTTCGCGATTTTTGGTGTGTGTACAGGGAAAGTACGTTCAACGCCAACACCGTAAGAAATCTTACGAACTGTGAACGTTTCGCTGATTCCACCACCACGACGCTTAATCACAACACCTTCAAAGATCTGGATACGCTCACGGTTACCCTCAACAACTTTAACGTGTACACGTAAAGTGTCACCAGGACGGAACGCAGGAAGATCAGTACGAAGTTGTTCTTTTGTGATATCTTCAATTAGTTTTTGCATCGTTTTCAACTCCTTCCAACAGATGCTCTTGGCCACAAAACACGGCACAGCGGAACATCGTTTTCAAGCTTGCAGCGGATAAGCCCGCTTAAGCCACAAGTAGTATCTTATCACAATTTCATAGCCTATGCAATAAAATCTATTCTTTTTCCCATTCAGAAATCCACTTTCTTTGCTGCTCTGTAAGCGGGTAGTCTTTCAACAGATCCGGACGTCTTAGGTAGGTCCTTCTGATCGATTCTTTATTCCGCCATTCTTCAATTTTTGCATGGTTTCCTGACAAAAGTGTTTCAGGCACTTTTAAACCTTTGTAATCTGCCGGTCTTGTATAATGCGGGTGCTCCAAGAGTCCGGTGCTGAATGAATCCTCAATATGGGAAGCCTCTTTACCCAGTACACCCGGAAGCAGTCTGACCACGCTGTCTGCGATCATCATTGCAGGGAGCTCACCGCCCGTCAGTACAAAGTCGCCAATTGATATTTCATCCGTTACCAGATGCTCGCGGATGCGTTCATCATAGCCTTCATAGTGGCCGCAAATGAACAGCAAATGCTCTTCCTTTGCTAATTGTTCGGCTTTTTTTTGGGTAAAACGCTCACCTTGCGGGCATACGAGGATAATACGCGGAGCAGCTGCTGCCTTTGATGTCAGGTCCTCGACCGCGTCAAAAACAGGCTGAGGCTTGAGAACCATACCTGCACCGCCGCCATAAGGATAATCATCAACAGTATTGTGCTTGTTATCAGAATACTCCCGGAAATTGACGACTTGAAACTGCACCGCATCTTTTTCCTGGGCTTTTTGAAGAATCGATGAGCCGAGCACACCTTCAAACATTTCTGGAAACAGCGTCAAAAAGTCGATTTTCATTCGTCTATTAACCCTTCCATGAGATCAATCTCAATTTTCTTTTCGCTGACATCAATATGTTTGACCACTGATTCAATGTAAGGAATGAGTGCGTCTTTTTTTCCTTTTCGTTCGATGACCCAAACGTCATTAGCTCCAGGCGTCAAAATTTCTTTGACCTTTCCAATGAGTTCGCCTTCCTCAGTAAATACTTCACACCCAATGATTTCGTGAAAATAAAATTCACCCTCATTCAGCTCTCCTAAATCTTCTTCAGGCACTTTAATGATTGCGTTTTTCAGCTCTTCTACTTCATTTAGGCTTTGTCTTTCTTTAAACTGCAGCAGATGAAATTGCTTATGCAGTCTATGCGTGTTTACCGTTACTTCCACTGGTTCGTTACGGCCGTCCATAAACAAATACAGCGTGTTTCCCGGCTTGTATCGTTCTTCGGCAAAATCTGTTTTCGAAATCACACGCACTTCGCCTTTGATTCCGTGGGTATTCACGATTTTGCCTACATTAAACCATCGCTTTGTCATATGATCACCTCTGGCGAATTTCAATTACTTTTCCGTCTTTTATGACGATGGTGTTCGCTGCTGTTTTTTCATGCCAGTCATCCCCGGCTTCAATCGTCAGCAGGGCATCGACTTCCTTTTCTCTCAACTCACTGCCAAGCGGCAATGTATGTACTTGAGCAATTTGAAAATCGATGATCTTTATATCATCTTTTCGCTTTTCTATTGCCTTTTTAAATTGTTCAATCATATCAGGGTTTTGTTGTTCTTTCTCGTGTTTTCTAAGCTGAAAATAGAGCTGGCTGCATTCTCGTTCAAGCATTTGTTTCTTTTCGGCAAAAGAAGTTAAAAGCTGTTCTTTGCTGCGCTCGGTTAAGACTTGCATAACGGCTACACGGTGAATAATTTGCATCGCACCAAGCTCCCCGCTTTTAAAACTTTTTCTCGCTCAGGCTTTTCTATTTTGCCTAAGCTTCTATCAGTTTACCCTTTTTTTGCGTGTAAAAAAAGGGGAGGTGCCGGCCCTCTCCCTTTTAGTCAAATATCTCAAATTGAACTTTCTTAGAAGACTGTGCGCCAGCTGCAAATACAGCTGTTCGAATCGCTTTTGCAGTCCGGCCTTGCTTTCCGATAACTTTACCGGTATCTGACTTATGGACAGATAAGCGCAGCGCAATCTTTTGATCGGTTTCTTCTCTTGTGACGCGAATGTCATCTGGATGATCAACAAGCGGGGTCACAATTCGGACAATCAAATCTTCCAAGTGTTGATCAGTCATTACTTGCCTTGTTTAGCGTTGTGGAATTTTTCCATGATTCCTTGGCTAGAGAACAAGTTGCGAACTGTATCAGATGGTTTCGCTCCAGTTTGAAGCCATTTAAGAGCAAGCTCTTCGTCAATTTTTACTTCCGCTGGTTTTGCAACCGGGTTGTAAGTTCCGACTGTTTCAATGAAACGGCCGTCACGTGGTGAACGAGAATCTGCTACAACAATACGATAGAAAGGAGATTTTTTTGCTCCCATACGTTTTAAACGAATTTTTACTGCCATTTTACTAGCACCTCCGAAAATATTTCAACAAGATAGTATATTAACAATGATAAAAGTGTTTGTAAAGTGTTTTTTCTTAACAATGGTTTTATCATGTATAACCGATTACATAAAAGGTAGCTTAAACCCTTTTTTCTTGCCTTTTGACATATTTGTCATCTGCTTCATCATTTTTTTCATTTCGTCAAACTGCTTAAGCAGACGGTTGACTTCCTGTACGGATGTCCCGCTTCCTTTTGCAATCCGCTTCCGCCGGCTGGCATTGATGATATCCGGCTGTTCTTTTTCAAGAACAGTCATTGATTTGATGATGGCTTCCACATGATTCAGCTGTTTTTCGTCAACTTGGATGTTTTTCAGGCCTTTCATTTTGCCTGCACCCGGCATCATTTGCAGAAGTTCATCAAGCGGTCCCATGTTTCTGACTTGCCCGAGCTGCTCCAGAAAATCGTCCAATGTGAAGCTCATCGTCCTCATTTTTTGTTCGAGCTCTTTGGCTTTGTCTTCATCAACGCTGGCCTGTGCTTTTTCAATCAATGTCAGCACGTCGCCCATGCCGAGAATCCTTGATGCCATGCGTTCAGGATGGAACGGCTCTAACGCATCAAGCTTTTCGCCCATACCCGCGAATTTAATCGGCGTGTTTGTGACCGCGCGAATAGAAAGCGCAGCCCCGCCGCGTGTGTCTCCATCCAGCTTCGTTAACACAACACCGGTTAAACCGAGCTGTTCATTAAAGCTTTTGGCAACATTCACAGCGTCCTGACCGGTCATTGAATCGACAACAAGGAAGATTTCTTCCGGATTGGCGATTTCTTTGACGTTGGTCAGTTCATCCATTAGTTCATGGTCGATATGCAAGCGGCCTGCCGTATCCAAAATGACATAGTCATAATGTTCTTCCTTGGCTTTCTCAATCGCTTGTTTCGCTATTTCTACAGGACTGACCTGATCACCAAGAGAGAAAACAGGCATATCTAGCTGTTTGCCGAGCGTTTCCAGCTGCTTAATTGCGGCTGGGCGGTAAATATCGGCAGCAACCAGCATCGGTTTGCGATTATGCTTTTTGCGCAGCAGATTCGCAAGCTTACCGCTTGTTGTCGTTTTACCGGCACCTTGGAGACCGACCATCATAATAACAGTCGGCGGCCTTTTTGCGACGGCGATTTTGCTCTCTTCGCCGCCCATCAGCTCAGTCAGTTCCTCTTGAACAACTTTAATGACCTGCTGGCCGGGCGTCAGACTTTTCATGACGTCTTGGCCTACAGCGCGTTCACTTACTTTTTTGACAAAATCCTTGACTACTTTAAAGTTAACGTCAGCCTCAAGCAGCGCAAGACGAACCTCACGCATCATATCTTTAACATCTTGTTCGCTGACTTTCCCTTTTCCGCGGATTTTAGAAATCGTCTGCTGCAGTCGGTCGGCTAATCCTTCAAATGCCATAGTTTGCCGCCTCCTAATCTAATTTCTCAAGCGCTTCAATCAGAGCTGTAATTTCTTCCTCTTCTTTTGAACCGGAAGCAAGCTCCTTCAGCTTATTAAACATCTCTTTACGCTCCTGAAACTTTTTCAAAAGGAGCAGCTTTTCTTCATATTGTTCAAGCATCGCTTCTGTTCGTTTGATGTTATCATAAACAGCTTGTCTTGAAACCTCATATTCTTCGGCTATTTCGCCTAGGGAGAAATCGTCCAAATAATAAAGCGACATATAGCTCTTCTGTTTTGACGTCAACAACGACTGATAAAAATCAAACAGATAATTCATTCTCGTTGTCTTTTCGAGTGACATTTGAGCTCTCCCCTTTGTTAAGTCAAATCCCTTTACGATAACTTAGTTTACACGGTTTTATTGACACTGTCAAGTTTTTATCTTGTCAAAGCATGCTGCTCTTTTTGCATAATAAATTCATTCAGAAAAATTCATATAGACCGCCGTTAAAATACTCGAATTCTTGTTTAGATACTCGATAGCGGCAATAGCCTTCGTAAAAAGCATTGAGAAATGCTTCATTTGTGGCAAAATTTCTGATCGCTAATGATTCATCATATCGCGGGTCTCCCGCCGATATTCCCGCAGCATCAATAAACAGACAGACCTCTCCGTCTTTCACCAGCACATTATCAGTTGTGCAGTCACCATGAATCATTGTCTGCTGAACAGGAACAGGCCTGTGCTGGTCCAATTCCTTCAAAAGCCATGCGCTGCCTTCAGCTTGTCCTTTTTCGACATAATCACCGGCTCGTTTGATTTGCAAATCGAGCCAATCTATTTCCGGCTGTAAATCAGGGACAAGTTCGGTTTCATGCAGACGATTGAGAAACTGGCCGAAGCTTTTGATCAGCTTTTTCTTTTCAGTATCTCCCTTTGCTTTTCTTAAAGCAGAAGTCAGTGTAATTCCATCTTCAAACGACATGACGATATGGCTGGAATGCTGTTGCTGGATAAACCCATAATAAACAGGGACAGGCAGACGATGAGTTCCGTTAAGCTTTTGTAAAACAAGGGCTTCTCTCCTTAACCATTCCCGATACCTCAGGTGAGAAGAACTTTTCAACAGATATGCGCCTTGGCTTGTCACTATTTTTCGAACGGTTGAAGTGCCTCCCTGTTCATCCAACAGCGACATGTGTTTTATTGCGCCGATCTTTTTTTTCAATTCAGCTTTCAGCCATTTGTCCAACAATCTGCACCCTCCATTCCAATATATCAATGCGTATAAAAAAACGAGTATAAAACTGTCCATTTTATACTCGCTTTTTATTCATTAATCCTCGGCTTTTTCCACTAAATCTGAAAAGAGCCCGTACACATACGATTCTGGATCAAATTCCTGGAGGTCATCAACTTTTTCACCTAACCCGACTAGTTTAACCGGGATGTGAAGCTCGTTGCGAATCGCAAGGACGATACCGCCTTTTGCCGTACCATCAAGCTTCGTTAAAGCAATGCCGGTAACATTTGTCGCTTTAGAGAACTCTTTTGCCTGGGCCATTGCATTTTGGCCAGTTGTGGCATCAAGGGCAAGCAGCACCTCATGCGGCGCTTCAGGAACCTCTCTTTCGATAACACGTTTCACTTTTTCAAGCTCTTTCATGAGATTGACTTTGTTTTGGAGACGACCTGCCGTATCACAAATTAATACATCGGCATTTCTTGCTTTTGCAGCATGAACAGCATCGTAGATGACAGCCGCCGGATCGCTTCCGGCCGTCTGCTTAATGACAGGCACTCCTGTACGCTCTCCCCATACTTCCAGCTGTTCAATGGCTCCCGCTCTAAAAGTGTCTCCGGCAGCAAGCACGACAGATTTTCCTTCTTGTTTCATTTTATGAGCAAGCTTTCCGATCGTTGTCGTTTTCCCAACGCCGTTTACACCTACCAGAAGGATTACGTTTAAACGCCCATCCTGGATATTCAGCTCTGAAATTTGCTCATCCCCGCTGTTATAAATCTCGACCAGTTTCTCAGAAATGACTGACTGGACTTCCTTCGGATCTTGGATATTTCTGCGTTTGACTTCTTTTTTTAGTTCATCTATCAATTCCATAACGGTTGTAAAACCGACATCCGCGCTGATAAGAACCTCTTCAAGCTCTTCGAAGAAATCCTCATCCACTTTACGGTAACGGGATACAAGATCATTCACTTTGTTTTGAAAGGAGTTTCTTGTTTTTTCAAGGCCATCCTTAAACTTTTCAGATACGGAATCTGTCTGTTTTGTGATTTTCTCTTTTAATTTTTTAAAAAAGCTCATCTTTTAACCTCTTTCCTCGTTACTGAACGAATTCTTTTGTTTCTTCCAGCTTAACTGAGATTACCTTGGACACACCGGACTCCTGCATGGTTACGCCGTATAGGACATCCGCTTCCTCCATCGTCCCTTTTCTGTGGGTAATCACAATAAACTGGGTATCTCTGCTGTATCTTTTTAAATACTGCGCAAACCGGAACACATTCGCTTCGTCAAGCGCAGCCTCTACTTCGTCAAGGACGCAAAACGGCACTGGGCGAACTTTTAAAATTGAGAATAAGAGCGCTATAGCCGTAAGCGCACGCTCTCCGCCTGACAGGAGATTTAAGTTTTGCAGTTTTTTCCCCGGCGGCTGTGCGATAATCTCAACTCCTGAGTGAAGCAGATCGTTAGGATCGGTGAGCCTCAATTCAGCTCGCCCCCCTCCGAATAAGGAGCGGAAGACTTGATCAAAGTGTGAGCGGATTTGGACGAATGTGTCGTTAAAGCGTTTCGTCATTTCTTCATCCATTTCTTCAATCACTTGGAACAGGGTATTTTTCGCTTCTGTTAAATCTTCTTTTTGTTCCGACAGAAACTTGTACCGTTCGTTGACCCTCTCAAACTCATCTATGCTTCCGAGGTTCACGGTACCAAGCTCTTCAATTGCGAGTTTAATCAGCTTCACGCGCTTTCTGGCTTCCTCTGGATCGGTTTCAAGCTGATATTTCTCTTTTGCCCCCTCAAAGGACAAGCTGTATTCCTCCCGCAAATACTGGAGTAAATTATCGAGCTCTACTTCCATTCGCCCAAGTTTGACTTCCTCGTCTTTTAAGAGTGTTGTTTTTTGTTTATACAGGCGTTTCATTTCTTTTAGCTCACGCTCATACGTATCAAGCCCATGCTGAAGCTTGATGCGCTGATCGCGCCTTAACGCAATCAGTTCGATCGTTTTCGTTTTGTCATTCAATTTATGTTTTGCGGCTTCTTCCAGCTTTTCTTCGCCGCTGGTGCTTGATGACATCTCTGACGTTAAGAAGCTTAAGTCTTCTTTTGCTTCTTTTAACGCAAACTCAGTTTCTGTGAGCTCTTTCTTTAATCTGGCAAGGTTGTCCTCTTCCCCCTTGCATGCCTGCTCCTTTTTGGCCGCTGCGATCTTCAGCTCAGTCAGCTCGTTGGAGAGAGACTCTTTCGTTGAGGATTGCGATTGTTTTTGTTTTGTCAGTCTGTCTATGTTCTCTTCAAGATGCTTCATCTTTTCAGATACGGCAGAGAGCTCTTCTTCAAGCTTGCGTTTGCGCGCTTTTTTCTCTTCATCGCTTTCTGACAGAGCAGATTTTTCTTGATCATAGAGCTCTAAATGGGTGTTGATATTTTTCTCGGCAACTTGAAGTTCGTACAGCTGGCCCTTCACATCCTGCTGCTTTAACCTTAAGCTTTCTCCGGTTTCTCTTAAGTCAGCCAGTTTTTTCTCCATATCCTGAATGGAGTGCTTAAGGGTTTTGACCTCTTGTTCAAGCAGAGCAGTTTTCTCTTCCATTTCAGCGAGCCGTTTCGTCACATCTTCTAGCTCCCGGCTTCTTCCGAGAAGGGAGTTATTTTTCTTTTTAACCGCGCCGCCCGTCATTGAGCCACCAGGGTTCACAACATCTCCCTCAAGGGTTACGATGCGGTACCGGTGCCCGAGAAGCTTCGCAAGCTCGTTTGCACCCTTTAAATCCTCTGTGATCAGCACGGTCCCAAGAAGATTCTGTATGACGCTTCGATATGCAGGATCAAATGTGACAAGTTCACTGGCAACCCCGAGAAATGATGAGTGCCGAGCGGCTGTTTCCCCGTCACGGCTTTGAAACTGGCGGTCTCTAATAACAGAAAGAGGCAAAAACGTCGCCCGGCCGAAGGAATTCTGCTTTAAATATTGAATCGCTTTGCGGGCAGACTGTTCATCGTCGGTCACGACGTGTTGAGCAGAAGCGCCGAGCGCTATTTCAATGGCCGTTTCATACTTCCGTTCTGTCGAGATCAGCTCAAGGACCGCTCCGCGAATTCCGCCAAGGCGCTCTTTCGCTTTCAGCACTTCTTTAACACCTTGATAAAAGCCGGAGAAATCCCCCTGCATCGTCTCAAGCATGTCCTTTTTTGCTCTCGCTTGCTGAACGTATTGGTATGCCTGATACAGAGCGGATTCATTTTTTTCGTATTGGCGCTTTTTCTGCTCATATTTTGTCTGCATATCACGATATGCACCAACTTGGCTGTGAATCTCCTGCTCAATTCGGGCAAATTCTGTTTCACATGCTGCTTTTCGCGCAGAAATATCACGCCGTTCCTGTATATGCTTTTCATTGTTGTCCGCGAGTCTCTGCAATGTGACAGCAGATTGGGACATCTGATCATCTAGGAGCTGGAGCTCGTTGCGAATCGAAGCCTGGCTGTTTAACAGCTCAAAGTAATCACTTTTCAGCTGCTCGATTTTCTCTTCGACATTTTCGTTGTGAAGACTTAGAGCCTGTTGTTTTTCTTTTACTTGAGCCCTTAGCTGTTTCACCTCTGCTTGAAGTGTTTCGAAGACAGCTTCCTGCTTCGCAAGCTCTTCTTTGAGCACCGTTTCTTTTTGCTGGAACTGAACAATGGCTTCTTCAAGCTGTTCTTGGTTTTGCACAGCGTTTTTCTTTCGTTCTTTCAGGACTTCTTTACGGCCTTCAAGCTTTTCCAGCTCTTCACTTGTTACCAGTAAAACTTGCTGGAGTTCATCTACTGATTCATCAAGCGCTTGAATTTTATCTCTCGCATCTTCGATTTTCGCTTCTTTCGCAGAAATCGCAGACGATTCAGCGAGCTCTTCTTCCTTTGCAAGCTGCACTTTCTCTTTAAGCGTTGACCATTTGCCATGCAGTTCTTCGATATCATAGGCAGTCAGCGCAATTTCAACATGCTCCAGCTCTTTCTTTTTCTCAAGGTAATCTTTCGCTATTGAAGCTTGAATTTTAAGAGGTTCAACCTGTCCTTCAAGCTCATGTAATATATCTTCTACCCGATTTAGGTTGTCTTGTGTTTCAAACAGTTTATTTTCTGCTTTTTTCTTTCTCGTTTTATATTTAAGCACCCCGGCCGCTTCTTCAAAGATACTGCGGCGATCCTCTGCTTTGCTGCTTAAAATCTCTTCCACTTTCCCTTGGCTGATAATAGAAAATGCTTCTTTACCAAGGCCGGAGTCCATAAATAAATCAATAATATCTTTTAAGCGGCATGGCTGATTGTTAATCAGAAACTCACTTTCGCCTGATCTGTACACACGTCTTGTGACACTAACCTCGTGGAAGTCAATTGGCAAGAAATGATCGTCATTATCAAGAGTAAGCGTAACTTCAGCTAGATTTAATCGCTTTCTTGAATCACTGCCGGCAAAAATAATGTCTTCCATTTTTCCGCCGCGAAGAGAGCGTGCCGATTGTTCGCCGAGAACCCAGCGAATGGCATCCGTGATGTTGCTTTTTCCGCTTCCGTTCGGGCCGACAACCGCTGTCACGCCTTTCACGAAGTCTACGGAAATCCGTTCTGCAAATGATTTAAATCCTATAACGTCTAAACGTTTGAGGAACATAGCGATCCTCCTTATGTAATAAGTATTTCAATTCTATCATAAACATTGGTGAAATAAGACGGCAAACATACTGAAATCCCCCTGAATTATAAGGGGGATTTTATTGATTCGTATGGTGTTTTTGCAATTTAGCTAAAGCTTCCTGAGCAGCGTGCTGTTCGGCTTCTTTCTTTGAACGGCCATTTCCGACACCGAGTGGTTCACCTTTTAGAGATACGATGGCTTCAAATTCACGGTTGTGCGCAGGTCCTTTTTCGTTGGAGATTTTATACTCCAGAGAGCCTTTGCCGTCCCGCTGCACGTATTCCTGCAGCTGGCTTTTGAAATCCATCACATGAGAAAAAGCACCATCGTTAATTTTAGGGAACACATAAACTTTTAAGAAACTTTCGACCGGCTCTAATCCTTGGTCAAGATACAAGGCTCCGATAAATGCCTCAAAAACATCTGCCAATAGAGCAGGACGCTTTCTTCCGCCTGTCATTTCCTCACCTTTTCCCAACAGGACAAGGTCGCCGAATGACAGTTCGTGAGCCAATGAAACGAGAGACGGTTCGCAAACAATTGCGGCTCTCAATTTCGTCAAATCTCCTTCACTCATAGCCGGGTATTTGGCAAATAAGAATCTGGAGATCGTCAGTTCCAAAACAGCGTCACCTAAAAATTCAAGCCTTTCATTATCTTCATACGGCTTTTTCCGATGCTCATTCACATAAGATGAATGTGTAAATGCTTGATACAAAAGCTTTTCATTTTGAAAGTGAACCGAAATCCGTTCTTGAAACTCTTTAAATTGTTCTACTTTTTTATAGAACTTTTTTTTATCTTTATAATGTGAGTGTTTTGACATAGTAACCTCCATAGGCACATCAGGTTCACCGCGCTTCTCTGACTAAACCGGATACAGCGCGCGTAAAAGCGGCATGCTGTAATAACTGCACGAATAAAGGGCTAAAGCCCCGCGTTTCGGCGGGACTTTTAGCATCAGCTTATTGCTGGTTTTGTATGTAGTTCACAGCGTCGCCGACTGTTGCAATCTTTTCAGCATCTTCGTCAGAAATTTCCATATCAAACTCGTCTTCAAGTTCCATAACAAGCTCAACTACATCTAGGGAATCAGCACCTAAGTCTTCCTTGAAAGAAGCTTCAAGTTTGACGTCTGCTTCATCAACGCCAAGGCGATCTACGATGATTTTCGTTACACGCTCTAATGTATCTGCCATAGCAATTCACCTCCCCTCAAGTATTATAGTGGATTCGTTTTTAAAAAACTAGAGAAACTATGATGAAATTTTCGAGAAAAAACTTACATCACCATTCCGCCGTCAATATGAAGTGTTTGGCCTGTCATGTAACGTGCTCCCTCTGAAGCAAGGAACGTGACAACACTGCTGACATCGCCGGGTTCGCCAAAGCGCGCGAGCGGAATTTGTTTCAGCATTTCATCTTGAACGTCTTTTGCAAGTTTATCTGTCATATCAGTTGAGATAAATCCTGGCGCTATCGCATTTACCGTAATATTTCGGCTGGCCAGCTCTTTAGCGGAAGATTTGGTTAAACCGATGACGCCGGCTTTTGCAGCCACGTAGTTGGCTTGTCCAGGGTTTCCGCTGACGCCTACGATAGACGATACGTTAATAATACGTCCTGAACGCTGTTTCATCATTTGTCTTGTCACAGCTTTTGTGCAGTTGAAAACACCCTTCAGGTTAATGTTAATGACATCATCCCATTCGTCTTCCTTCATTCTCATGATGAGATTGTCTCTTGTAATTCCCGCATTATTAACCAGAATATCAATCGTAGAAAAAACAGAAAGCGTTTCTTTTATCATGTTTTGTACATCTTCGGGATTTGATACATCCGCTTTGACAGCAATTGCTTTTCTGCCCATTGATTTGATTTCATCAACCACTTCATTTGCTTTCGCTTCATTGCCGGAGTAGTTCACGACAACATTCGCGCCGCTTTTTGCCAGGTCAAGGGCGATTGAGCGGCCAATTCCGCGGGATGCGCCAGTGACAATAGCCGTTTTATCATTAAGCATTATCATTCTCCTCCTTAAGCGTTTGAATTGCCAGCTCGATCGTTTCCGGATCTGATACAGCAATTGTTTTTAATCGTCTGTTTACTTTTTTCACAAGGCCTGAAAGCACTTTTCCGGGACCGATTTCAACAAAAGTCGTAACGCCCTCTGCAATCAGCTTGTTAATGCTTTCCTCAAAACGAACAGGAGAGTAAAGCTGCTCAATGAGTTTTTGTTTGATTTCAGCTTTTTCAGTCATCACGTCAGCAGAAACATTTGAGATGACCGGAACGTCAGCGTCTTTTATGTCACAAGCATCCAATACCTCTTTCAGCTTTTCAGCTGCCGGTTTCATCAGTTCGGAATGGAACGGACCGCTTACTTCAAGCGGAATCGCGCGTTTTGCACCATTCTCTTTTGCCAGTTCAGATGCAAGCTCAACCCCTTTAGCTGTTCCGGAAATAACGATTTGTCCAGGACAGTTGAGATTCGCAAGCTGTACAAGGTTGCCTTCCTTCGTGACTTTATCAGTTACTTGCTTTAACGCTTCAGCATCCATGCCGAGAATCGCAGCCATTGCTCCTTCGCCAGCCGGTACCGCTTCATTCATAAACTCTCCGCGTTTTCTGACGGTGTAAACAGCATCTTTGAAGGACAGGGCACCAGCCGCAACCAGTGCAGAATATTCACCAAGGCTGTGCCCTGCTGTGAAATCAGGTGTAATGCCAGATTCTTTAAATTTCTCAAGAACAGCAATGCTTGTCGTAAGCAAAGCAGGCTGCGCATTGTATGTAAGTGTTAATTCTTCAGCAGCACCCTCAAAAATAAGCGAGCTGAGTTTTGTTTCTAACGTTTCATCGGCTTCATCAAACAGACGCTTTGCAGCAGGCACCTGCTCATAAAGCTCTTTTCCCATGCCGATAAATTGTGAACCCTGACCCGGGAATAAAAATGCAAACTTACTCATGATGTAAAAACCTCCAGACTACTCATCTGTTTTTTCTTCTTTTACTTCTTCCTGAATGAGTTCAGCCACATTTTGGCTGACCATCTCTCTTGCTTGCCGAATCGCATGAAATACTGCATGAGAATCTGATGAGCCGTGCGCCTTGATCACAGGGGCTTTTAAGCCAAAAAGACTTGCTCCACCATAATTCGAGTACTCCATTTTCATTTTCATTTCTTTCAACTTTGGCTTCAGCACAGCTGCTGCAAGCTTGGATGTGAAAGTAGACGTCATTACTTCTCTCATCATTTTAAAAATAGACAACGCAGAGCCTTCCAGCGTTTTGAGTGTAACATTCCCGGTAAAGCCGTCTGTTACTACAACATCCGCCACATCATCTAATAGGTCTCGCGCTTCCACGTTTCCGATAAAATTGATGTTCTCTGTGTCTTTTAACATTTGAAACGTTTGTTTCGTCAGTTCGTTTCCTTTTTTATCTTCTGTTCCGACATTTAAAAGCCCGACTCTCGGTGAAGAGACACCGCGCACTTGCTGAGAATAAACAGAGCCCATGATGGCGTATTGAACGAGGTGCTCCGGCTTGGCATCGACATTGGCGCCGACATCAAGCAGAAGAAATCCGCCTCCCGAAACGGTCGGAAGTGTCGGGGCAAGCGCCGGTCGGTCAATTCCTTTAATTCTTCCGACGATAAAGAGACCGGCTGTCATTAACGCACCGGTATTCCCTGCTGAAATGCAGGCGTCAGCTCTGTTTTCCGCAACCTCCTGCGCCATAAGAACCATTGATGAGTTCTTTTTTCTTCGCACGGCGCGGACCGGTTCATCCGTAGGCTCAATCACTTCATCTGCGTGCAGCACCGTGATGCGATCTGATGTTGTTGTTAAATGTGATTCTATCGTTGATTTGTCACCGACAAGTGTGATATGGAGATCATCAAATGCCTCTATACCTTTTATAACTCCGTCAATAACAGCTTTGGGAGCGTGGTCTCCTCCCATTGCATCTACAGCTATTCTCATGCATGCTCCACCTTTATGAATGTTTTGAACGATACATGTCAAAGCGTCCAGAAAAAACAATTTCTTCGCCAACGTAGCTGTTCACTTCGACAACCGTTCTTCCTTTTTCTTTTTCGACAGCCGTTACTTTCGCTTTCGCTACGACGCGTTCTCCCTGCTTTACCTGTCTTGTAAAGCGGATGTCTGCACTTGCAGTCAGCGCCAGCTCGTCATCAATGACTGCAACGGCCAAAGAATTCGCCTGTGCAAATAAATGGTGTCCTCTCGCAATCTGATTCCGGCTGAACACATGCTCCTGTTTTATTTCTAAAATGGATATCGCCTGATCATCCAGCTCAAGGTCAATAATTTCTCCGATAACTTCATCAAGTGACAGGGACTTTACTTCGTCCTCAAGTGTTTTCTCTGCCACGTTCTTAATTCTTTCTCTCAGCTCCGGTATGGAAAGCTCTAAGCGGTCCAAACGTATCGTCTGGATGCTCACCCCGAATTTACCAGCTAATTCTTCATCTGTAATAAAAGGGGTTGCTTGAATCGTCTGCTGAAGTAATTCCTGGCGTTCTCTCTTATTTCTTCTCATATCTAAACACCATCCGGACAATTAAGACTAGGTACTAATAGTAGTATATAATTTCATAGATTGGAATGCAACGATTGTTTCTGGCTGAACACCAAAAACTTCTGATGCTCAGCTTAATTTTTCCCCGTCCATCACTCCGCTCTTCAGCAAATGCTCTCTTAACACAGCGTATTCCGGCTCCTTCCAGAACGCGTCGGAAGCCACAAGATTCGCAGCATCCTGCCTTGCCGTTTCAAGCGCTCTGTAATCATGAACCATGTCCGCCACCTTGAATTCCGGCATTCCGCTTTGTTTTTTCCCAAAGAAATCACCGGGACCTCTCAGTTCCAGATCCTTTTCAGACAGCTCGAACCCGTCATTGGTCTCCGACATGATCCTCATCCGTTCTTTCCCTGTTTCTGATTTTGGATCAGCCATCAGAATACAGAAAGATTGATGTTCCCCCCGTCCGACTCGGCCGCGCAGCTGGTGAAGCTGTGACAGCCCGAAACGGTCGGCGTCATAAATCACCATAATCGTTGCATTCGGAACATTCACGCCGACCTCAACGACAGTGGTGGATACGAGAATTTGACAATGATTGGTGCTGAATTCTCTCATGACCTGGTCTTTTTCATCTGAATGCAGCTTTCCGTGCATAAGACCGACGTTCCATTTCCCCCGAAAAATATCAGAAAGCATATTGTACACGTCAATGGCGTTTTGCACATCAAGCTTGTCTGATTCTTCAATCAGCGGACAGATGATATAAGCCTGTCTGCCTTGCTTTAATTCTTTTTCGACAAATGCCAAAATGCGATCCAGCATGTCATGTTTTACCCAATAGGTTTCGATTTGCTTTCGTCCAGCCGGCATCTCATCAATAACTGATACGTCCATTTCACCGAACACTGTGATCGCTAACGTTCTTGGAATCGGAGTGGCTGTCATAAAGAGAACATCGGGATCCTGCCCTTTGTTCCGAAGCTTTTTGCGCTGCTCAACCCCAAAACGATGCTGTTCATCTGTAATAACAAGACTCAGCGCCTTAAACTCCACCTCATCTTGGATTAAAGCGTGGGTTCCTACAAGAATATCAATCTCTCCCGCCGCAAGACGCTCAAGCAATTCTTTTCGCCGCTTCCCTTTAACGGAGCTTGTCAAAAGAGCCACGCTGACATCCCATTTTTCAAATAGTGAAACAAGCGAATCAGCATGCTGTTCGGCCAGAATTTCTGTCGGCACCATGAGCGCTCCTTGGTATCCGGATAAGATCGCGGCATACAGCGCAATCGCAGCGACTGCTGTTTTTCCTGATCCAACGTCCCCTTGAAGAAGACGGTTCATTCTGTATGGAGAAGACATGTCTGCTGTTATTTCGCGAAGAACGCGTGACTGGGCATTTGTGAGGGGAAACGGGAGGCTTTTGATAAATCTCATGAGTTCTTCGTTTGAAAAAACCTGCCGTATCCCTTGTGTCTGCTCTCTTTCCGCCTTTCGGAACGCCTGCATTTTCAACTGAAACAGCAAAAATTCTTCGTAAACAAACCGTCGTCTGGCAAGCTTTAATGCTTCCCTTGTTTCAGGCTGGTGCATTGCTTTTAACGCCTCATAATAGTCAGGCAATTTATAGCTTTTTCTTAGCTTTTCCGGAAGAGGATCATCAGGAAGTGATTCTGCATATTGGGTCAGCGCCTGCTGAATAAAACGCCTCATCATTTTGACGGTAACATTTTCTTTCACAGAATACACTGGTTCAATGCTTTTATCCTCTTGATGCGGCCCGTTTTTCAACTCCTGAACAGAGATGGTTTGGCGGTGCTTGTCCCATTTACCTGAGACCGTCACAACAGAGCCGAGCGAAAGCTTTTTCTTCAAATAAGGCCTGTTAAAACATACGGCTGTGATTAAATAGTTGCCGACAAGAACCCGAAATGTCAGCCTGTTTCGTTTTTTTCCGTAATAGGTAAGAGAAGGCTCTGAATGAACCTTCCCTTCGACTGTGACTCTTTCATCATGCTTTACTTCTTCTAAATCCCTCAGCTCGTAGTCATCATAACGATAAGGGAAATAATTCAGAAGATCAGAAATGTCATAAATTCCGAGTTCGTGTAATGTTTTTTCTGTTTCCGGCCCAATACCCTTAATGTTAGCTATACTAGTTTGCTGATGTTGTTTCACGTGAACCTAGCGCTCCTCCGAAAATTTTTTTCTCTAACTCTCTTCCAGTCGGTGTGGCCGCTAAACCGCCCTGGCCTGTTTCCCTAAGTGCAGTTGGCATCGTTTGGCCTATTTTATACATGGCATCGATAACCTCATCACATGGAATACGGCTAGTAATGCCCGCCAATGCCATATCAGCGGCGATCATCGCATTTGACGCGCCCATCGCATTCCGTTTCACGCAGGGCACCTCAACAAGCCCCGCTACAGGGTCGCACACGAGGCCTAGCATATTTTTTAATGTAATGGCCATGGCCTCCGCGCTTTGTTCGGGGGTTCCTCCTGCCATTTCAACAATGGCCGCAGCCGCCATGCCTGAAGCTGATCCAACCTCTGCCTGACATCCTCCGGCAGCACCGGAAATACTTGCGTTATTGGCGACGACAAATCCGAAGGCTCCGGCCGTAAACAAAAAGCGAATCATTTGTTCTCTCGTTGGATTCAGCTTTTCTTTTACAGCAAATAACGTGCCGGGCACCACACCGGCAGAACCTGCAGTCGGTGTCGCACAGATAGTTCCCATAGCTGCATTTACTTCATTTGTTGCAACGGCTTTCGATACAGCATCTAAAATCAGCGGGCCAGACAGGCTTTTTCCTGATCGAATATAAGCCTGTAATTTAACGGCGTCTCCGCCCGTTAAACCCGTTTGGCTCGTCACTCCCTCGAGTCCTTTCTGAACCGCCGCTTCCATAACAGACAGGTTATGATCCATCTGCTGAAAAATGTCCTCTTTTGTTTTTTCTGTTACTTCCATCTCTTGAGCGATCATCACATCAGAGATCAATATTTGTTTTTCTTTAGTAATCTCAATTAATTCCTTTACATTACGAAACATAACTGGCTCCTCCTGACCCTTTCGCTAGTCAGCAATCTTTGTCACTTGAATAATATTCGGCAGCTTTGACAGCTCGTCGAGAATATGGTCGTCAATATTTTGATCGACCTCTATTGTCATCAGCGCAAGCTGGCCGATATCTTTCCGGGCTACTTCCATATGTCCTACGTTGATTGAAAATTTCGCAAGAACATTGGCAACACCGGCGATTGTGCCAAATTTGTCATTATGAACAACTAATATGGCCGGATGATTTCCTGACAGCCGGAGTTCAAAACCATTCAATTCTGTGATTTCGATCTTTCCTCCGCCAATTGAAATACCCGTCAGCTCAAGCTCTCCCTTTTCATCAGAAATGGTGATTTTTGCTGTGTTCGGATGGACCGGAACTGCGTCTTCAACCCGAAACTCTATATGAATTCCTTTATCTTCTGCAATTTGTATAGCGGTTTTAATCCGTTCGTCGAATGTATCAAAATCAAGCAATCCGCCGATAATCGCGACATCAGTGCCGTGGCCCTTATACGTTTCCGCAAAAGATCCGTAAAAAGATATGATGATGCGCTCAGGCTCTCTGCCAAATAAACTTCTGGCCACTCTCCCGATTCTGGCAGCTCCCGCTGTATGAGAGCTGGACGGACCGATCATAACCGGACCGATAATATCAAAAACGCTTCTGTATTTCATGCTATTCCTCCTTATGAACCAGAGCTTATTAGCGCTTTGCTTCTAGACTAATTGATCAGATATAAAATGGCAAGCGGGCGCGTTACAGCGCTGCCGCATTTAAAAGTAGACATAAGAATAGAAGGGCAATTTGCCCTTCTATTCTGCAGAAACGATATACGAATACAGCGGCTGTTTCCCATTGTGGATCTCAACCTCAATCTCCTCGTACTTATCACTGAGAAATGCTTCAAGCTGCTCGGCTTCTTCCCGAGACGCATCCTCACCATATAGAATGGTCACGATTTCATCGTCTTCTCCGATCATTTCTGACAGCAGCATTTTCGCGGCTGACAGTTGATTTTCAGAAGTGCCGATAATCGTTCCATTTAGAATGCCCATAAAGTCGCCTTTTTTAATATCTTTACCGTCAATATGAGTATCTCTGACTGAATACGTCACCTGTCCGCTTTTTACTTGCTGAATGGCGCTGAGCATATTGGCCTCGTTCGCTTCAGCTTCTTGATCCGGGTTAAAGGCCAGCAATGCTGACATCCCTTGTGGAACCGTTTTGGCCGGAATGACTAAAACCTGTTCATTCATTACGCTGGCCGCTTGGTTAGCAGCCATAATAATGTTAGAGTTGTTCGGCAGGATAAACACCGTTTCTGCATTTACAGACTTCACGGCTTCGACGATATCCTCAGTGCTCGGGTTCATCGTCTGACCGCCTTCAATCACAACAGAAGCGCCGATGCTTTTGAATAGGTCTGAAATTCCTTCCCCCATCGCCACAGTCACAATGCCATACGGCTGTTTTGCCGGCGTTTTTTCGTTGCCAGCGGGCTTGCTTTCTTGACTGATGATAGAGGTATGCTGTTCTCTCATATTTTCTATTTTTATTTTGATCAATTCACCGTAATGCTGGGCGTAGTTTAACACGTTCCCAGGCTCTTCAGCATGAATATGAACCTTCGCCAGCGATTCATCCGCAATCACGAGCAGAGAATCACCGAACTGGCTGAGGTCTTGTCTGAACGTACCTTCGTCGAATTCTCTTTTTGCCTGATCAAGCCTCACCATCACTTCGGTACAAAACCCAAATTCAATATCTTCGGTATTCATCATGCTTTGGGCACTCTTGTGATGCTCCGCGTTGACCATGTCATCAAGTGACGGAAGAACTGCTTTCTGAGGTACAGCTTCACCTTTTAATGAAGCAAGGAAACCTTCATACACACAAAGCAGACCTTTGCCCCCGCTGTCGACAACTCCTACTTCCTTTAGAACAGGAAGCAATTCAGGGGTGCGGTTTAAAGACGCCTCCGCTTCTTCTGTCACTGCAGTCATCAGCGCAGTGATATCGGTTTCTTTTTCTGCTAAGGCCATCGCTTTTTTCGCAGCGTCTTTTGCAACTGTTAAAATGGTGCCCTCTACAGGTTTCATGACAGCTTTATACGCCATGTCTACACCTGCTTGCAGTGCAGCTGCAAATTCCAGCGAATTAATTTCTTTTTTCGATTCAATGCTTTTGCTGAATCCGCGGAACAATTGGGACAGGATGACTCCTGAATTTCCACGCGCTCCCATGAGCAGTCCTTTAGATAACGCGGAACCCACCTTCCCGATATCATCCGTATCCATTTGTTCAACTTCTCTTGCTCCGGAAGTCATCGACAGGTTCATATTTGTTCCCGTATCACCGTCCGGCACAGGGAACACGTTCAGCGCATCAACTGCACTGGCGTTTTGAGACAGATTCTGCGCTCCCGCAAGAATCATCTCGGCAAAGGTTTTGCCGTCTAATGTTCTAATAGACAATCCTACTCCTCCTAACTACGGGTTCGTCACTCGTACGCCTTGGACATAAATATTGACCGAGTCCACTGCGAGTCCGATGGTTTGATTTACTGTGTACTTTACTTTTGTTTGGACATTATGTGCCACTTCAGAAATTTTCGTGCCGTAGCTGACTATGATATACATGTCGATATGTATCTGTTCTCCTACTTGGCGAACTTGGACACCCCTGCTGAAATTCTCTTTCCGAAGGATTTCAGTCAGTCCGTCTTTAATCTGGTTTTTAGAAGCCATGCCGACAATGCCGTAGCAATCAACAGCCGCGCCTCCTGCAACCATTGCGATGACTTCATTAGATATATCAATCTGCCCGTACTTCGTTCTTAATTCAATGGACACACTATTTCCTCCTTCGAATGCATAGAGTTACAGCTATTCTACTATATGGTTTCCATTATGAAAAGACCAGGCAATAATTGCTGGCCGTACCTCTACATATACTATAGCGCTGCTGTTTCCGCAAGATGTCAAGTGAATTTTCTTGAAAGATGATGAAACAATAGTTGCAAACGTTTTTTAGCTGTGGTAAATTATTTAAAGTATCCATATCGAAAGCATCTAAGATCATATGAATGTTAAAAAGTAGATGTTTTGTGCAAGTGAGGAGGGAAACAAATGGCACGTAAATGCGTTATCACAGGTAAAAAAACAACAGCTGGGAATAACCGTTCTCACGCAATGAACGCTTCTAAGCGCACTTGGGGCGCGAATCTTCAAAAGGTTCGTATCCTTGTGAACGGAAAACCTAAAAAAGTATATGTATCTGCTCGAGCTTTGAAATCCGGTAAAGTTGAGCGTGTATAACAAAATGAACGCCTGCCTCAATATGTGGCAGGCGTTTTTATGTGGTGAAAGAGGGCTTTGAACCCCTGGGCATTAATCTTTTCTAAATGAGCCCAGCATCGCCCGGACAATTCCTCCTAAAAACTTCGGCAATTTAATGGTGTAAAATTTCATTTTTTGTCCCCTCCTATAACGTCCCGTAACCACCTTGTTCATTGTTTTCAGCAAATGAATGAAAGCACATGCTTAATCCGTGCTTCTTATCATTATTAATATGCCTTTTGCAAACGAAAAAGTACCTCGTGAATGAATGAGTTCGTTACTAATACATAGTGTTGAACCGAGCGTAATATGACAATTATTTAGAGGATATTTAAAACCGGTCAGAGTCAGCTCATGTATTTCTTCGGAAAACGGTATGAAGGAGATATATCGCTTATTTTCATCCTTCTCAATATCATATTCACCAGGAGGGAACATTTGAATATGATTTTGTTTGTCTATCAGCCTAATTTTTATGTTCGTTTTTACACCTCTAAACAGAAGCTGAATGTTTCCTAAAAAATGATCAGCTCTGCCGCCTGTAATGCCGAAAATCTGAATGATATCCGGATGCTTTTCCAGCGCCCAATCAAGGGCGAGGTCTAAATCTGTTTGATCTTTCTCTGCTTGATACACATGAAGGGCGGGAGCGGCTTGTTCTATCCGCCGTCGTTCTTGCTCTGTTATGCTGTCAAAATCTCCGAAGGCTTCAACAGGAATGATCCCGGCATCTAGAAGAGTGACGGTGCCTTTGTCAACACCGATCCAAAGCGCGTGTTCATCCGCATAGCCGGTTAGATCGGGAATGAGATTATTCGGGCCTCCCGCAACGATATTAATTGTTTTCATCTCTGATTCCTTTCTCTGAATACAGGAAAAAGAGCTTAGGCTACTGTATGCCCAGCTCTTTTCTAAAGCTGTTTATTTATTTTCCTCTGATTTCAGAAATTGCTTTTTTGCGGTCAGACTGGCCATAAACAGCTGAACCGGCTACGAGTAAATTCGCGCCCGCTTCAATAACTAGCGGAGCGGTTTCTTTGTTGACGCCGCCGTCTACTTCAATTAAGAGATCTTTTTTTCCTTTTTCATCCGCCATTCGCTTAACCTCTTTTATTTTAGGAAGGACTGAATGAATAAATTTCTGTCCGCCGAACCCTGGATTCACCGTCATTAATAGAACAAGGTCGAGATCATCAAAAACATGCTCGATGACTTGTACAGGAGTATGCGGGTTTAGAACAACACCGGCCTTCACTCCTTGCTCTTTAATAAGCTGGATAGTACGGTGCAGGTGCGGACATGCCTCAGCATGCACAGACAGGATATCTGCGCCGGCTTTCGCAAAAGCCGGGATATAGCGATCGGGCTCTTCTATCATTAAATGAACATCGAGCGGCAGATCCGTTACCGGCCGGACTGCTTCTACAATCAGCGGACCGATTGTGATATTCGGGACAAAATGGCCGTCCATAACATCAATATGAATATAATCAGCTCCGCCTTTTTCTACATCTTTAATCTCATTGCCTAAAGAAGCAAAATCAGCGGAAAGAATAGATGGTGCAACCTTTATCATTATGCTAATACCTCGGCTTTCTGTCTTTAATCTCCGTCATAAATTCAACATAATGGTCATAGCGGTACTGCTTTATTTCCCCGTCTTCAACAGCTTGCTTCACCGCACATTTCGGCTCTTTTAGGTGTAAACAGCCTCTAAATTTGCATGAAGAGCTTTTTTCTCTTAGATCTGGGAAGGTATAGCCCAGCTCTTCTTCCTCAATGTCTGTAAATTCAAGCGAGCTGAATCCCGGCGTATCCGCAACCAAGCCTCCGGACGTGTGTATCAGCTCCACGTGGCGGGTTGTGTGTTTCCCGCGGCCCAAATGCTCGGAAATCTCGTTTGTTTTCAATCCGAGCTCGGGACTGATCGCATTGAGAAGCGAGGATTTTCCAACACCGGATTGACCGGCAAATACCGTTGTTTTATCCTGAAAATGCGGGATGATGTCCGCTAAACTGTCTTGGTCCTTAGAGGAGGTAAGATACACGTTATAACCAATATTCCGATAGTCATCTGCATAGGTTTGTATCGTATCTTTTGTATCTTGATCATCAACCAGATCCATTTTAGTAATGCATATGATCGGCTGAATATCATTGGCTTCGACGAGAACCAGGAAGCGGTCGAGCAATGCCGTACTGAAAGAAGGCTGAACCGCTGAGAAAACAAGGACCGCTTGATCAACATTGCAAATTGGCGGCCTGATAAGCTCATTGGTTCTTTCTTTAATTTCCATCAGATATCCTTCTTTGTCATTTTCAGCCTGATATACAACGTAATCACCGACGAGAGGAGTAATTTTGTTCTTTCTGAAAATGCCTCTCCCTCTGCATTGTATTACTTTATTTGAATCCTCTGATTCATCCAGTACATAGTAAAAGCCGCTTAGCGCCTTAATAATTTTGCCCTCAGGCATATTTTCCCTCCTTGTTATTCATCTTTTGGATACTCAATGGTTTTGTAGCTGACAACTTTATTGTTTACCATTACTTGATAGTACCCTTTTTGGCCGGGTTCAATCTTTAGTTCGATCGTTCGTTCAGTCGGCTCTTTTATCTTAAATTCTTCGTAAGTGTCAGAGATGCTGTGATCCGCATCGTCAACCGCGATTTGCACTTGAAGTTCGTCCCCTTCATTTTCTGGTTCATAAGGGATCTCGACCTTTTCTTTCACTGTTTTCGCAGGTTTTTTCTCGGGTCCTAGAGAGAATGTCACTTCCACTTCATTTCCCGGCTTTACTGCCGTACCTGCTGCTGGTTTTTGTTTGACAACCTGTCCTTCTGGAACATCATCTGAGTATGCTTCTTTTTCTACAAGCTTCAATCCGTTGTCTTCCAGATATCCAGACGCCGCTTCTTTACTGTAGGTTTTCAAGTCTCTAAGCGTAATGTCTTCGGGGCCGATACTGACTGTGAGTTTGACTTGATCTTCACTCGGGATAAGCTCAGTCCCTGCTGAAGGATTTTGGTCAATGACAGTGCCCGCGTTTTTCTCGTCATTCACTTCATTTACCGTTACATGTTTAAACCCTTGGTCCTTCAGCGCTTTTTTTGCCTGGTCGACCGTTTGGCCTGTCACATCACCGATCTCCGTTTTTGCTTTTCCGGTGCTCTTATAAAGGGTGACCGTGGCGCCTTCTTTAACTGTGGTTTCCGCTTTGGGATCCGTTTTTACCATCAGGCCCTCTTCAATTTTTTCGTCTGAGATTTCCAACACCTCGGAATCAACTTGTAAACCTTCTTTTTCCAAGAGGCCTGCTGCTTTTTCGTATTCCATTCCGGAGACATCAGGTATTTTGACATCCTTAGGCATAAAAAGCGACGGAAAAACAGTGACAGCAAGAATTCCAGCCGTGATAAAAACGAGGCATATCGTGAGCAAAACCCACGGCCACTTTTTTCTTTTGCCGTTTTTCTTTGTTTTGTTTTCTTGTGCGGTTGTCAAATCAGCTTCTTTTTCGCCAGCAGCTTTAGCGAGTTCTTCATCTTTAATGATCGGTATCGCTTTTGTCATCTCTTCATCTTCTTGAATCGTAAATCTCTTTTCATTGAGTCTGTCAGCATCAAAAGCGGTTTTTATGTCAGCTTCCATGTCTTCAGCCGTTTCGTAGCGATGAAAAGGGTCTTTGGCCGTTGCCTTTAGTATGATGTTTTCAACGCTTTGGGGGACTGACGGGTTCCACCTTCTAGTCGAAGGAGTTTCCGCTTGAAGATGCTTCAAGGCGATGCTGACTGCTGACTCTCCGTCAAACGGAATACGGCCCGTTAAAAGCTCAAATAGAACGATTCCAAGGGCATAAATATCCGATTTTTTTGTCGCTAAGCCGCCCCGGGCCTGTTCAGGTGATAAGTAGTGGACTGAGCCCAGGACAGAATTGGTATGGGTGATTGTGGTCGAACTTAATGCCGTCGCAATTCCAAAATCCGTTACTTTGATATTCCCCATGTGGTCAATCAAAATGTTATGCGGCTTGATATCTCTGTGAACAATCTGGTTTTGATGGGCATGAGCGATGGCTGAGACAATTTGCTCCATAATGTTCAGCGCTTCTTTAGGGTGAAGCGGCCCATTTGCTGTTATGTATTCTTTAAGCGTCATGCCTTCGACGTATTCCATGACAATATAATAAATATCATCTTCCTCGCCCAAGTCGTAAATGCTGACAATATTCGGGTGATCGAGGCTTGATGCGGATTGGGCTTCTCTGCGGAAACGCCTGATAAATTCATTGTCATTTGCATAGTCAAACCGCAGGATTTTGATCGCGACTTCACGGTCTAGAATAATATCCTCAGCTAAATACACGTTGGCCATTCCCCCGCCGCCTATGACGCGGAGAATTTGGTAACGCCCGCTGATCCGCTTGCCGATTAGCACTGATCTTCACCCTCTTCAACATGTAAAGCAAGCTCAAGCAAAACTGCTGTAATGTTGTCTTCTCCGCCATTCTGATTGGCTTTGTCCACAAGCAGGTTTACTTTTTCCTGAGGAGCTGAATCGCTTTGCAGGATGTCTTTTAACTCAGTGCCTTCCACTTTATTCGTCAGTCCGTCAGAACACAAAAGCAGTTTGTCTCCGGGTTCGATGTCAAAGGAACGTGTGTCGATGCTGACTGACTGGTCTGTTCCAAGCGCCTTCGTCAACACATTTTTTCGCGGATGATGTTCAGCGTCTTCTCTGGAAATCTCTCCAGTACGAACCAGTTCATTTACAAGCGAATGGTCTTCTGTCACTTGAATGAAATCATCGTCCTGAAGCAAATAGCATCTGCTGTCACCGATATGGGCAACAGAAACCGTTTTTCCCGTAAATAGCGCACATACAATTGTCGTCCCCATGCCTTGGCATTCTTCGTGGGCTTGAGCGTGATCGTATATTTTGCTGTTTACTGAAAGAATCTGTTCAATGAGCCATTTTTCACATTCCGAGGGCGCTTGTGGAATTGTCTCTGCTTCATTCCATTTCTCCCCCATGGCTTTCACAGCCATCTTGCTCGCAACATCTCCAGCAAGATGGCCGCCCATGCCATCAGCGACAACCGCTAATACAAATTCATCTTTCCCCTTGAATATCCCCGCATCATCTTCATTATGCTGGCGGATTTTTCCTGTATCTGTTTTTAAGGCTGTTAACAACCCTCATCACCTCGTCTCGTCTTGACGCTCCTTCGCGCGAAGCTGACCGCAGGCTGCGTCAATATCATGTCCTTGCTCTCTTCGGATTGTGACATTTACTCCACGGGATTTCAATGTTTTTTCAAAAGCGAAAATCTGATCACGCGGTGTGCGCACATAGTCCCGTTCAGGCACGTAGTTTACCGGAATCAAGTTCACGTGGCATTTGACTCCTTCCAGCAAGTCGGCAAGCTCTTCGGCGTGTTCCACCTGGTCGTTTACGCCTCCAAACAGACCGTATTCAAAGCTGATGCGACGTCCCGTTTTATTAATATAATATTTAACGGCTTCCATGAGATCAGGCAGTTTATAGGCTCTGTTAATCGGCATCAAACGGCTTCTGATTTCTGTGTTCGGCGCGTGTAGAGAAATTGCAAAGTTAATCTGCATTTTCTGATCAGCAAATTCGTAAATTTTCGGGATGATTCCGCTCGTAGAGACCGTAATATGGCGAGCACCGATATTCAGGCCCTTGTCATGGTTAATGATTTTCAAGAAAGCGAGCATTTCGTTAAAGTTATCAAAAGGTTCACCGATTCCCATGATCACGACAGAGCTGACGCGTTCATCCGTTTCATCAAGAGCTTTTTGCACTTTAACTACTTGAGCGACAATTTCACCTGCTTCAAGGTTTCGTTTTAAGCCTCCAAGCGTTGACGCGCAGAATGTGCAGCCAATACGGCAGCCGACTTGTGTCGTTACACATACAGAATTGCCATACTCGTGTCTCATTAAAACGGTTTCGATGGTATAACCGTCATGAAGCTCAAACAAAAACTTCATCGTACCGTCTTGAGAGGTTTGTTTAACAGCCGTTTTCAGCGTTGTTAACACAAAGTGAGTGTTTAATTTCTCACGCAGATCCTTTGACAGGTTTGTCATTTCTTCAAAAGAAGATACGCGTTTTTCATATAGCCATTCAAAGATCTGAGCTGCCCGGAACGGTTTCTCCCCGTTGTCTGTCAGCCATTGTTTGATTTCATCTAATTCAAAAGAATAAATAGACGGACGCTCTGTCCGCAACTCTTTTCTTACTTTTGTTTTATTAAGTTCTGCCATTGCTTATCCCTTCTTTCTCATGCTGCAAATAAAGAAACCATCTGTTCCGAAATAATGAGGAAGGATTTGCAGCCTTCCATCCCGAACAAAGGGTCTCGCCTTTTCGGGCAGCCGCTTTTCAAGAGACAAATCGGGTTCAAAATCAGGATGTTCTTGTATAAACGCATGTATTACTTCATCATTTTCTGTCCGGTCCATTGTACACGTACTGTAGACAAGAGTGCCACCTTTTTTTACTAATGGTGCGATTTCCCTCAGGATCGACAGCTGAATTTCAGCTAGACGCGCGCTGTCATCAGGCTTTTTCGTGTATTTCATGTCCGGCTTTCTTCTGATAACGCCGAAACCAGAGCACGGGGCATCAACCAATATCCGGTCAAACTGTTCGTTTTCAAACGTTTCCCCTGCTTTTCTTGCATCCATTGTCTCCGCATGAATGATTGTCAGGCCAAGACGGTCTGCCGCTTCTTTGATCAGCTTCACTTTATGTTTGTGAAGATCAAGCGACGTAACGCTCCCCTCGTTCTTCATTAATTCTGCGATATGAGCCGATTTGCCGCCAGGCGCCGCACACGCGTCAAGCACTGTTTCATCAGGCTTAGGATCAAGGGCGCGGGCGACGAGCATGGAGCTCTCATCCTGGATGGATACTTCGCCGTTTCGGAAGAAATGAGTTCCGGCAATTGATCCCTTTAAGAGCTTCACAGCATCCTCAGCGAGATCGCCTTTTTCAACTTCGATTCCCTCAGCAGCCATTTGATCAAGCAGCTCAGCTCTGTCTGCTTTCATTTGATTGACACGCAGCGTTTGCTTCGGCGGTATGAGGTGGATACGGCAAATCTTTTCAGCCGCGTCAAACCCATACGCATCCGCCCACTCTTTCACAAGCCATTCCGGATGGCTTGTTTCTGTCGCCAGCCGACGTACAGGATCTTCGATGGCGTCAAAGGATGGAACACCTTCGCGCTGGATAGAACGAAGCACGCCATTGACAAAAGAAGCAATGCCTTTGTGTCCGCGGATTTTAGCAATCTCAACCGCTTCATGGATGGCTGCCCTATCTGGAATCTTCTCCAAATATTCCATTTGATATAAGGATAGGCGAAGAAGCTGAATCACCCACGGCTTTACTTTTTGAGGCTTATTGATAAACGGTTTAAGCATATAATCAAGCGCGATTTTGTTTTGTAATGTACCATAGACAAGTTCAGTCAAAAGCCCTCTGTCCTGATCACTCAGTTCATTTGATTTAATGACCGATTTCAGCAGCAGGTTGCTGTATGCCTGGTTTTGTTCTAATTTGATCAGCGCTTCAAGGGCGATGTCACGAACACTAGTTTTTTTCATTATTTACTCCTAACACATCTCCGGCTTCAACATGAGCGCCCCGCACAAAGTCCTCGCCTTTCATGCGTTTTTTGCCGGCCGGCTGAAGCTCAGTTAATAACAGGGCCGTATCATTACCTGTGGAAACGATAATCCCTTCCTTTTCAACTGCAACGACTGTGCCAGGCTCAGCTGTTGTTGGTGCTGGTGTTTTTTTCGACGCCCACACTTTCAAGTTTTGTCCGTTTAGAGTTGTATAAGCAACAGGCCATGGATTTAATCCGCGGATCTGGTTGTAAAGCTCTTCGCCCGTTCTGGACCAGTCGAGCAGTTCTTGCTCTCTTTTGATATTAGGCGCGTACGTCGCTTTCTCTTCATCCTGCTTTTCGGGTGATATGTTGCCGGCAATGACGTTTGGAACCGTTTCAGACAATAGCTTCGCGCCAGCAACGCTTAATTTATCGTGCAGCGTTCCGACATTATCGGTTTCTTCAATGTCCACTTCCACTTTTGAGATCATGTCCCCGGCATCCAATTTTTCTACCATATACATAATGGTAACCCCGGTTTTCTTCTTTCCCTGCAAAATAGAGTAATGGATCGGAGCCCCGCCGCGCAGTTCCGGCAAAAGAGACGCGTGAACGTTAATGCAGCCGTATTTCGGGCTGTCGAGAAGCTCCTTAGGCAAAATTTGTCCGAATGCCGCCGTTACAATAAGGTCAGGCTTTAATGCCAGCACTTTTTCAATTTCTTCTTTCAATCTGACTTTTTCCGGCTGAAGAACCGGGATGCCGTGACGCAATGCCTCTTCCTTGACCGGAGGAGGTGTCATCACTTTTTTTCTGCCCTTCGGACGGTCCGGCTGTGTGACGACCCCCACTACTTCATATCCGTCCTCAATCAGGGTTCTTAAAACAGGAACTGAAAAATCCGGCGTCCCCATAAATACGATTCTCGTCATCAAATCATCCTTCCATATCCGCTAGTTCATCTTCTGTATAGTATTTGCTTATTTTAGATGTAAACAGCACACCGTCTAAGTGGTCCATCTCGTGCTGCACGGCTCTCGCCAAAAAGCCTCGCGCTTCCATAATGAACGGTAGTCCCTGACGGTTAAACGCACGCACTTTGACATAATCAGCACGTGTGACATCACCATAGACGCCAGGAAAGCTCAGGCATCCTTCAATTCCGGTTTGCTCACCGCTTTTCTCTAAAATTTCAGGATTAACGAGATCAATTCTGCCTCTGTCATCCCCGATATCTACGACAGCCACTCTTTTTAAGATGCCGATTTGCGGCGCTGCCAGTCCGACTCCATCCATTTCAAGCATGGTGTCGTACATATCATCAAGCAGTTTTCTTAGCTTTTTATCAAAAACAGTCACGCTTTCCGTCGGTGTTTCCAAAACCTCCGCCGGATGTGTGACGACCTTTTTTACTGCCAATTTGTTACCCTCCAAGACGTGAGATCTTACATCATCATATAAGGATTCATATCAATTGAAATCATTACATGCTTTTGTTCAATTTCGCGTTTATAATGTTCCAGTATCTTCTTCAATAAAGCGGATAACTGGGTTTCCTGTTTGTATTTTATCACGCATTGATAGCGATATCTATCTTTGATCCTGGCTATCGGCGACGCGCTTGGCCCGAGGATTTTCGTGTCAGCTCCGCAGTTTGCTTTCAAAAAATGAGCGATTTTTTCAGCTGTAACCGCTGCTTTCGCCACTTCCTCATGAGAAACCGTCACAAGAGCCAAAAAGTAGTAGGGCGGATAGGATTGCTCTCTCCTGTGCGCCATTTCATGCTGATAGAACGTTTCATAATCATGCGTTTTCGTCAGCTGGATACTGTAGTGAGACGGTGTATACGTTTGAATGGTGACATGGCCGGGCTTTTCATGCCTGCCTGCCCGGCCGCTGACTTGCGTTAACAGCTGAAATGTTTTTTCAGCCGATCTGAAATCAGGAATATGAAGTGTTGTATCGGCACTTAACACTCCGACAAGCGTGACATTCGGAAAATCAAGCCCTTTCGCGATCATTTGCGTTCCGAGAAGAATATCCGCTTTTCCTTCTCCGAAAGCTGACAGTAGTTTTTCATGGGCGCCTTTCCTTGATGTCGTGTCAACATCCATCCGAATCACTCTCGCATTTGGCAGCACTTTTGTCAGCTCTTCCTCCACTCGCTGTGTTCCCGTTCCGAAAAAGCGGATATGCTCGCTTGCGCATTCAGGACAAGTATGCGGAACAGGCTCTTCATGTCCGCAATAATGACATTTCAGCCTTTGGCCGTAACGATGATACGTCATGGAAATGTCGCAGTGCGGACATTGCGGGACATAGCCGCAATCCCTGCACATCACAAAGGAAGAATAGCCTCTTTTATTTAAAAACAGCACCGCCTGCTCACCCTTGGCAATCGTTTCTTCAAGCTTTTCCATCAATTCAACAGAAAACATCGAGCGATTGCCGCTTCGAAGCTCCTCTCTCATATCGACAAGCGAAACCTCAGGCATCACTTGATGGTTAACGCGGTGCTTCAGTGAGAGAAGCTCGTACACGCCCTTTTGCGCCCGTGCATATGACTCTAATGTCGGCGTAGCACTCCCTAATACAACCGGGCAGCTGTGATGCTCAGCACGCTTGATTGCCACCTCTTTCGCATGATAGCGCGGCATTTCTTCCTGTTTATAAGAAGACTCGTGCTCTTCATCGATGATAATCATTCCGAGATTTTCAAACGGAGCAAAAATTGCGGATCTGGCACCGACGACAAGCCGTACTTCCTTCCGGTGGATTTTACGCCACTCGTCATATTTTTCCCCTGTGGATAAACCGCTGTGCATGACTGCCACCTTGGAGCCGAAGCGGCCCTTAAAGCGATTGACCATTTGCGGCGTCAGCGATATTTCCGGTACGAGGACGATGGCTTCTTTTCCTTTCGCCAGTACTTTTTCAATTGATTGCAGATAAATTTCCGTTTTTCCGCTGCCTGTCACGCCGTGAAGGAGGAACACTTTATGCTCATCCTTATCCAATGTCTCGCGTATGGGCTCAAAGGCAGCTCTCTGTTCGTCTGTCAGCGGCAGCGGCTCTGTTTTTTTGAACATTTTATCCTGATAGGGATCTCTGTAGACCTCTTCATAGCTTTCCCTCAAAAGCCCTTTTTGGATAAGGGTTTTGATGGTCGCAGAGCTCGCGTCCGTTCTTTTGCACAAGTCCGCCGCAGGGATTTTCACACCTTCTGGCTCAGAGATGAAAAAGTGAAGAATCGCCTGCTGCTTGGCTGCTTGACGGGACAATCCCTCAGCCTGCTTAGCAAGCTCTTCTTTACTCGCATTTGCCTGAATATGCCTCACCATTTTTTTATTTGTTTTTTGCGCGACTTTATAGGTTACGTCTATGCTCCCTTTTTGAACATGCTTTTGAATAAGTTTCAACGTATTATGATCGGGTATATCTGAATACAGCAGCGTCTTTGTTTCAGAAAACAGCCGCTCCACTTGCGGCGGAAGCTCAGCTCCGTTTGCAATTTTTAATTCTTTTTCATATTTTGCCTTTAATGCGGCAGGCAGCATTGCTTGAAGTGCCGTTATTTTAAAAGACAGCGTTTTGTCGGACAGCCATGATGACAGATCCATAAGCTCCTCTGTCAGAACAGGTGTAAGATCTAATAAATCCTCTACTTCCTTGACAGATTTCCCCGATAGGTCAGATGCTTCTTTGACTGCTGTTACAAACCCCTGAATCTTACGGGGGCCAAACGGAACAATGACCCGCATCCCCGTTTTGATCATGCCCTTGAGATGGTCTGGGATTTTGTAATCAAAAGGCCTGTCTATATTTTTGGTGCTGACATCCACGATGACCTCTGCAAAATTCATGTTCTTTCTCCGGTTTGTTTTGAGAGGGCTGCGATCTCCTGAAGAATTTCAAACGAAACATCGAGCTTAGACATGATCGGAAGTTCGCGCTTATGCCCGTCTTTGAAAAAGATTGTCACAATATTCGTATCAGCACCAAAACCGGCCCCATTTGCTTTCACATCATTTGCCACAATCATATCAAGATTTTTAGCGGCGAGCTTTTTACGTGCATAGTGTTCAATGTCTTGTGTTTCAGCGGCAAATCCGACTAAAATCTGCTCTTTCTTTTTCTCGCCCAATTCTTTCAAAATATCGACCGTTCTTTTCAGTTCTAAGGTCATACCGCCGTCTTGTTTTTTCATTTTATGGTCAAATACTGTTTTTGGCGTAAAATCGGCTACCGCAGCTGTTTTGATGACAATATCGCTTGCTTCATACACAGAGAGCACAGCTTCGTGCATATCCGCAGCCGATTGAACAGGGATAAACTGAGCAAGTCCTTTGGGCTGATCAAGTGAAACAGGCCCAGAAATTAAAGTTACCCGTGCACCAAGCCGGACTGCAGTCTCCGCTAATGCGTAGCCCATTTTGCCCGTCGATTTATTGGTAAAAAACCGGACAGGATCAACCGCTTCCCGCGTTGGGCCGGCTGTAATGACCACACGTTTGCCTTCTAAAGGGGCGGATGTTTCATCAGCAAAATGTTTTTCGGCCAGTTTTACGATGTTTTCAGGCTCTTCCAATCTTCCTTTTCCGACGTAACCGCATGCTAAATAGCCCTCACTCGGCTCAATAAAACGATAACCGTCCTGATACAATACAGAAATATTTCGTTTGACTGCCGGGTGGTCATACATATGAACGTTCATCGCCGGCGCGATCCAAACGGGAGCCGTCGCTGCCAACAATGTTGTCGTCAGCATATCATCAGCGATGCCGTTAGCCAGTTTTCCAATCACATTAGCCGTAGCCGGCGCCACGATAATCAAGTCGGCCCAGTCTGCGGCGTCGATATGAGAAATGACTCTTGGATTTTGTTCTTTAAATGTATCTGTATAGACTTCGTGGCGGCTCAATGCCTGAAATGTCAGCGGTGAAACGAATCGGCAAGCTGATTCAGTCATAATCACTTTCACATTTGCTCCTGCCTGAACCAGCTTGCTCGTTAACGCACAGGCTTTATAAACAGCGATGCCTCCGCTCACGCAAAGTAACACATTTCGATTGTTAAGCAATGAATTCTCCCCCTCTGCACTTTACAAAACCGCACGGAAAAAAATAACAACCTACATGATATAGGTTGCTACTTGTGCTACTATTCGCGGTCTTCCTTTTCAAACGAAAGCAGGCCTGCATCAATTTCTTCTAAAGCTTTGCCTACATATTTGTGTGAAATCGTATGTTCAATCATTTGGTCTTTTTTGATTTGCATTTCACGGGCACGTCTCGCAGAAACAGTCACGAGCGTGTATTTGGAATCTAATTTATTCATTAAAGAATCAATTGACGGATCTAACATTGATTATTCAACCTCCAGCATTTTCTTATATCTTGGTGCAACACGTTCACGCTTCAAATGTTCAGCAAGAACGATTGCTTTGATTTTATCGCAAGCCGTTTCGACATTATCGTTTTCAACAACATAATCATAAGCATCCATCATTTCAATCTCAGCTTTTGCGGCTTTCATTCGATTTTCAATCAGAGCGTCTGTTTCTGTGCCTCGTGTCACGATTCTGTTCTTCAGTTCAGAAAGGCTTGGAGGCGCAAGGAAAATAAACAGGCCTTCCGGGAAAGCATTTCTCACTTGAAGAGCCCCTTGGACTTCAATTTCTAAAAAGACGTCTTTTCCATCTTGAAGCGTCTGTTCAACATAATCGACAGGCGTGCCGTAATAATTGCCGACATACTCTGCCCATTCAAGCAGCTTGTTGTCCGCAATCATTTGCTCGAATTCGTCTCTTGTTTTGAAAAAATAATCGACTCCGTTCACTTCGCCCTCTCTTGGACTTCTAGTGGTTACTGAAATCGAATATTCAAATTTTGTGTCTTCCTGCGAAAAAATCGCTTGCCGAACCGTTCCTTTACCAACTCCTGAGGGACCTGAGAGAACGATTAATAACCCTCTTTCTTTCATGCGGCAATTATCCCTGCCCTTCATCCATAATTTCTTCTTTAACAGAAAGTCTGTGTGCAACTGTCTCAGGCTGGACGGCAGATAAGATAATGTGATCACTATCCATGACGACAACTGCACGGGTTCTTCGTCCGTATGTAGCGTCAATTAGCATTCCGCGGTCTCTTGCATCCTGGATCATCCGTTTGATTGGCGCAGACTCCGGGCTGACAATCGAAATCATCCGATTGGCGGAGATTATATTGCCAAATCCGATATTAATCAGTTTAATCGTCATCTTCTACGTTCCCCCTGTAAAATAGACGTCTCTAGTTTAGCCTAGTAAGACCGTCTGTAAACAATACGCACAGTCACTATTCTATATTTTGCACTTGTTCTTTTATTTTTTCAATAGAACTTTTCATTTCAACGACAAGCTTTGTGATCTGATGATCATTTGCTTTTGAGCCGATCGTATTTGCTTCCCGATTGAGCTCCTGAACGAGAAAGTCGAGTTTGCGCCCGACAGCTCCGCCACTAGCTAATATATCACGAAACTGGGCGAAGTGGCTCTTCAGCCTGGTAATCTCTTCAGTAATATCAGAGCGGTCTGCAAAAATAGCGCATTCTGTTACAAGCCGGCTCTCGTCTAATACATCTTCAGTCCATTCTTTGATTCTGGCGTACAGCCGTTCTCGGTAACGAGATACGACATCTGCAGCAAGCAATTCAGTTTCTCTCACCAGCTCTTCAAGCTGATCAATATGCATCAGGCAGTCTTTCGCTAAGAGCAGCCCCTCTTTTTCACGCATTTCACAGAGGCCTTTTACCGCTTCCTCTGCGGCATCGGTGATCAACGCCTCCAGCTTGTCATTTTGCGTCTGTTCTTCATGAACCTGGACGACGTGATCAAGCTTAAAGAATTCCATTACATCGGGCTCTGCAGACAATTGATACCGCTTCTTCATATCTCTCGCAGCTGCGACAAACTCATCGAGCAGCTGCCAATCAATCTCAAGCTTTTTCTCAACAAGCATATCACTGTCAACAGATACGAAAAGCTCAATTCTTCCGCGCTGGATATGCTGCAGAATGGTCTGTTTCAGCTTATCTTCAAAATATAGCAAAGGCCTTGGCAAACGAGCGTTCACTTCTTTAAATCTGTAGTTCACAGATTTAAGTTCTACGCTTACAGAGAGATCATCTTGTGTTTTGCTTGCACTGCCGAAGCCTGTCATACTTCGTATCATTTTAAAACACCCAATTCTTCCCTGTTCTCATAATAAAAGGGCAATAGACATGCTATTACCCCTAAGATTATATCATATGGATTTATTTTTTTCTTGTTAAAAGTGACCCCGCCAGCAAAAAAGTAGGGATGGCGGACATACCGATGACGAGCATCCAGTCTCCCGGGGTGATGGCTACGGTATGAAAAATCGGCTGAAGCGGCGGATAGTAGATCACGACAAGCATCAGCAAAATGGATGACAATACCGCACCGATTAAATACAGGTTTTGAAACGGATTTCTGGAGAAAACAGAAGTCTCGCTTCGGCAGTCAAAAACGTGAATAAGCTGAGCCAGCACCAATGTTGCAAATGCGATCGTCTGGGCATAAGCCAAATTTTCCGGATTGCGGTGGTACACAATGATAAACGCTAAAATAGTGGCAGCTCCGATTAAAAATCCTCTGGAGACGACCTTCCACCCTAGCTTGCGGGCAAATACCCCTTCTTTCGGATGACGGGGCTTGCGCTTCATTACGTCTCCTTCCGGCTGATCCATGCCGAGCGCCATTGCCGGCAATCCGTCCGTCACCAAGTTGACCCACAAAATCTGAATCGGAACGAGCGGCAAAGGAAGAGCGAGCAGCATCGCAAACAGCATGACAAGGATTTCCCCGACATTAGAAGCTAACAGGTATCTAATAAACTTTCTGATATTTTCGTAGATGTTCCTGCCTTCTTTTATCGCTGATTTAATCGTCGCAAAATTATCATCCACGAGCACAAGAGATGACGCTTCTTTAGCCACATCTGTCCCGGTAATGCCCATAGAGACGCCGATATCAGCTTGTTTAATGGCAGGGGCATCATTGACGCCGTCTCCCGTCATCGCCACGATATGCCCGTTCTCCTGATAGGCTTTTACGATTTTCAGCTTATGCTCAGGAGAAACGCGGGCAAATACATACACATCCTCCACTACATTAGAAAGCTCTTCTTGAGAAAGTTCATTCAGCATTTTCCCATCCATAATTTTTCCGCTTTTCGGAAGGAGACGCAGATCTTTCGCTATCGCTTTAGCGGTCTCCACATGATCACCTGTAATCATGACGGTCTTAATTCCCGCTTCACGGCATTCTTTAATCGCCTGTCTGACTTCCGGCCGCGGCGGGTCAATGATACCTGAAAGGCCGAGCATCGTCAGATCTTTTTCCGCCTGCTCCATTGACGGTGTTTCGCCTGCTCTTATCTGCCTGTAGGCGACCGCTATCGTTCTGAGCGCCTGAGATGCCAAATGTCTTAATACCGCCTCTGTTTCTGCTCTTCTTTCATTTGAAAAAAGAGCGGCTGAGCCGTCATAATAAATACGGGAAGATCGCTGCATCAGTACATCCGGTGCACCTTTTGTAATGATATAGCGCTTTCTGTCCTGATCCTCTACGATGACAGTCATCATTTTCCGTGCAGAATCAAACGGAAATTCTTCAATCACCCTGTAGTTTGCTTCAACAAACTCCTTTGAAAAACCGCCTTTTCTTGCCGCGGTGAGCAGCGCCCCCTCTGTCGGATCTCCGTCAAGCACATATTCGCCGTCTCTTTTCTCAATATTGGAGTTGTTACAGAGCGCCCCGAACAAAAGCATCTGCTGAAGCGGCTTATGTTCATTGATACTGACCTCTTTTTCGTTTAGTGTGAAGCTTCCTTTCGGTTCATACCCGGCCCCTGTCACTCTCCATGTTTTCCCTCCGGACCAGACATGTGTCACCGTCATTTTGTTTTGGGTCATTGTCCCTGTTTTATCTGAACAAATGATAGACGCACACCCAAGCGTTTCAACAGCAGGAAGCTTTCTAACAATGGATTTTTGTTTAATCATCCGCTGTACACCAAGCGACAGCGCCACTGTGACAATCGCCGGCAGCCCCTCTGGAATGGCGGCTACCGCTAATGAGACACCCGCTAAAAACATGCTGTACAGATCATGACCCTGAATAACACCGACAGCAACAACAAGAACGGTCAGAAGCAATGCAACAACAATCAAAATCTTCCCAAGCTGCTCCAGTCTTCTTTGCAGCGGGGTTGACAATGTCCCAGCCGATTCAAGCATGTCAGCAATTTTCCCCATTGCCGTATTCATCCCTGTCCCGACGACAACCCCGACACCGCTGCCGCGGGTCACAATGGTTCCCATAAATGCCATATTGGTAATATCACCGAGTGAAACATCCGGTTTTTTCAGTTTATCAGCGTGCTTCACAACCGGAATTGATTCCCCGGTGAGCGCTGATTCTTCTATTTCAAGGCTTCTCGCTTCAACAATTCGAACGTCCGCACCAATCCTGTCCCCGCTCGTAAATTTCACAATATCCCCCGGCACAAGTTCCTTAGAAGGAATCTTTGCCCAGCTTCCTTCCCTGAGTGCCATGACATGCGGTGTTGAAAGCTCTTTTAAAGCTTGAAGAGATTGCTCAGCTCGCCTTTCTTGAAAGAAACCGAGTATGCCATTCACAAACACAATCGCAATAATCGCAACCGCATCTACATATTCACCAAGAAATCCCGAGATTAACGTTGCCGCCAGAAGCACAAGCACCATAAAATCTTTGAACTGCGCGAAAAACAAGAGAAGCGCTGACGTTTTTTTCCCTTCTTGCAGCTCGTTTGGCCCATGCTTGTCAAGGCGTTTTTTCACTTCTTTTTCTGTTAATCCTTGTTTCATGGACGTATTGGTTGCCTCTAGTAAATCTGTTTGTCCCATTTCATGAAACTTCATTCCGCTCGTCCACTCCCCTGCTCTCTTATAGAGATATCACTCTATAAGCATGCTTATTCTGACTCGTCCCATTTCATGCTATAATTATCGAATGCAGGAAGAATGAGAGGGTGTATTGCATATGTCGTTTGATGGCATGTTTACATACGGAATGACACACGAACTTAACGAGAAAATAATGGGCGGACGAATTACAAAAGTCCATCAGCCATATAAGCACGATGTGATTTTCCACATCCGTGCCAAGGGAAAAAACCAAAAACTATTATTATCGGCACATCCGAGCTATCCACGGGTGCATATCACGACACAAGCTTATGAAAATCCAAATGAACCGCCAATGTTTTGCATGCTGCTGAGAAAGCATATCGAAGGCGGTTTCATTGAGAAAATCGAACAAGCGGGCTTAGACCGCATTATGATTTTTCATATCAAAAGCCGAAACGAAATTGGCGATGAAACCGTACGAAAGCTTTATGTAGAAATTATGGGCCGCCACAGCAATATTATTTTGACCGACGCTGCAGAAAATGTGATCATCGACGGACTTAAGCATTTATCGCCGTCAATGAACAGCTACCGTACAGTACTGCCCGGCCAAGATTATAAGCTTCCGCCTGCCCAGGACAAAATATCACCGCTTGAGGCGTCAGAAGATGATATTTTGCGTCACCTCAGTTTTCAAGAAGGACGGCTTGATAAACAAATTGTCGACCACTTTTCAGGGGTGTCTCCGCTTTTCGCCAAAGAAGCGGTTCACAGAGCTGGCCTCGCCAACAAAATCACACTGCCAAAAGCATTACTGGCACTGTTTGCCGAAGTAAAAGAGCACCGTTTCATTCCCAACATTACGACTGTTAACGGAAAGGAATATTTTTATCTGCTGGAGCTGACTCATCTAAAAGGCGAAGCGCGCCGTTTTGATTCATTAAGCGACCTGCTCGACCGTTTTTATTTCGGAAAAGCTGAACGAGACCGGGTCAAACAGCAGGCTCAAGATCTTGAGCGGTTTGTTGTCAACGAACGGAAGAAAAATGCCAACAAAATCAAAAAATTAGAGAAAACACTGGAGTATTCGGAAAATGCGAAGGAATTCCAGCTTTACGGGGAGCTTTTAACTGCTAATTTATATATGCTGAAAAAAGGTGATAAACAGGCTGAGGTCATCAACTATTATGATGAAGAAAGCCCGACGATCACGATTCCTTTAAACCCGAACAAAACACCTTCCGAAAACGCCCAGGCCTACTTCACGAAGTATCAGAAAGCGAAAAATTCGGTCGCGGTTGTAGAGGAGCAAATCAGGCTGGCACAGGAAGAGATCGAATACTTCGATCAGCTGATTCAGCAGCTTTCCTCCGCTTCTCCCCGGGATATCAGTGAAATCAGGGAAGAGCTTGTGGAGGGTAAATATTTACGCCCTAAGCAGCAAAAAGGCCAGAAAAAGCAAAAAACGCACAACCCGGTGTTAGAAACATACGAATCCTCCTCTGGACTGACGATTTTAGTGGGGAAGAACAATCGCCAAAATGAATATTTAACGACAAGAGCGGCAGCCAGAGATGATATTTGGCTTCACACGAAGGACATCCCTGGCTCCCACGTTGTGATCAGAAGCAGCGAACCGGATGAGCAAACAATCATTGAAGCCGCGACAATTGCAGCTTATTTTTCAAAAGCTAAAGATTCAAGCTCCGTGCCTGTAGATTATACAAAAATCAGGCATGTCAAAAAACCGAACGGCGCGAAACCCGGTTTCGTCACCTATGACAGCCAGCATACCGTCTTTGTCACGCCAGATGCAGATACTGTCATCAAGCTGAAAAAAAGCTGAGCCGCATAAAGAAAAGCCAGAGCATTATTATGCTCTGGCTTATTTCTTTCTTCTCACTTGATAATGCCTATCCACTTCAGCAACAAAATCGCCGTCAATCAGCTTATCCACGTTTTCAGCAAGCTCTTTTGTGTGCTTCGGACTGGCTCCGCTTGTAGAAACGGACACCGTGACATGCCCTCTTTTTACGATTTTCGGCATATATACATTGCCAAGCTCAGCGTCACTGACACAATTGACAAGCTGAAAAGGCGAAGCGGATTGGGCAATTTCTTTGTTCACTGCCGCATCATCCGTCGCGGCAATAATGAAAAAAGCATTGAGATAATCTTCTTTTTCGATCGTCCGTTTTTTCCATTTGATGCGTCGATCTTCTGCCATTTGCTTGATTTCCGGTTCAACATCCGGACTGACAAGCGTTATATCAGCTCCTTCAGAAATCACCGTTTTCAGTCTTCTGAGAGCGATGCTGCCGCCCCCCGCAATGACAACCTTCTTCTTTTCCAGGCTAATGTGCAGCGGAAGCATATGAACCTCCATCAAAATCAAATTGTCCCTCAGGATTTGCCGCAGTTTCTTTCACACGGTTTAAAAATGCGCTTTTCACATGAGGGTGGAAACCGATATAAGAAGAAAGATAGACATTCGGATTATGAGCTTTTAATTTCTGAACCTCTCGTTCGATTTCATTCATCAGCATACCCGTAAAGAGCAAATACGGAACGATAAAGGTTGTTGTGCCGTCATCTTTTTCAAGTTCTGAAAAAACCTCTTTGTAATTCGGGCCGCATGCTGTCAAAAAGCACGGAATGACTTCCTTGACTGGAACCATTTCCTGAAGAAGATGAGCAATACCAGTCACGTCTCTTTTGACATCTGGATCTGAACTTCCCCTTCCGATGAGCACCACTCTGGCATTTTCATACGGAACACCAATGTCTTTCATTCGATGATATACGGCCTTGACTACTTCTTCGTCAATCCCGATCGGCTTTCCGTATGAAATATGGACTGACGGAAATCGGGATGCAGCACGCGCAATTTCTTCCGGAATATCATGTTTTGCATGCGCAGCTGTTAAAAGAAGCAGAGGCACCACTGCGATATGAGTGGCGCCTTGCTTCACACATGCTTCAAATCCTGTCTCAATAGTCGGCTCCTGAAGCTCTAAAAAGCTGATTTCTTGTACTGGCACAGAGATGTGTGCCTTACACCCTTCCAAAAAGGCTGCGGCTTCTTGCTGAGCTTTTTTGACCCGGCTGCCGTGGCCGACATATAAAATTGCTTGTTTCATTTTACAACGCCTCGCTTAAATCTTGTTTTTTCAGTTCAGATTCAAACCATTCCAGCTTATAGTGATAATTTACAACATTTCCAATGACAATTAAACTCGGATTTGTAATGTTTTCTTTTATCACTGTTTCTGAAAGGGTGTCAACTGTACAAAAAACAGATTTTTGCTTGTCCGTTGTTCCCCAATGAATAAAGGCTGCCGGCGTAGAACCGTCCCGGCCGTTTTCAAGGAGTTTTCTTTCAATCTGCTGCACGTTTTTGATACCCATATAGATGACAAGTGTATCAATTCCTGTAGCCAGCGCTTTCCACTTTTCCTCAAAATCTTCATCGCTTTTATAATGACCCGTTACAAATGCGACGTTAGAGCCCGCATCCCGATGAGTAACAGGAATCCCGGCATAAGCGGCTGCCGCGATTCCTGACGTAATGCCAGGGATGATTTCAAACGGTATGCCATTTTCAGAGAGGCATTCCGCTTCTTCCCCTCCCCTGCCGAACACAAAAGGGTCACCGCCTTTCAGTCTGACAACTATTTTCCCTTTTTGCGCATACTTCACAAGAAATCGATTGATGGTTTCCTGCTTCATCGTATGAAAATCTGGAAGCTTCCCGCAGTAGATCAGGTCTGCTTGCTCTTTGGCATATTGTAAAATCTCTTTATTTACTAATCTGTCATATAAGATAACATCAGCTTTTTCAATGGCTTTCAGCGCTTTAATCGTCAGCAGATCAGGATCACCGGGACCCGCTCCTACAATATATACTTTTCCCATCGTATTTCCCCCGATCTATTCGAGTTCTTCCAGAACATTCACTTGTGATGTTGTTCTCGCTTGCATTCCGGCATCTGAGAAGAACGCAGCAGATCATATTCAGCTCAATTTTTGTTTGACAAACTCGATCAGCTGATTTTTACACGCTTCACGGTCATGCTGTCCTGAATCAAGAACGAGCTCTGGCGCTTCCGGTTCCTCATAAGGAGAATCAATTCCTGTAAAAAACGGAATCTCTCCGTTTCTTGCTTTTTTGTAGAGCCCTTTCGGATCTCTTTGTTCACAAATATCAAGGTCACATTTAATGTATACTTCATTGAATTCGCCAGCTTCCACAAGCTCGCGAACCTGTTGTCTGTCCTCGCGGAAAGGAGAGATAAAAGCAGTAATGACAATGGTTCCCTGCTGAACAAAAAGTTTTGCCACCTCTCCGATTCGGCGGATGTTTTCTTTTCGGTCTTCATCAGAAAAACCAAGATCCTTATTTAAGCCGTGACGGATATTATCCCCGTCCAGCACAATGACTTGGTAGCCTTGCTCAAACAATTCTCTCGCAGCGGCGTTGGCAATGGTTGATTTGCCTGAGCCGCTTAACCCTGTCAGCCAGAGAATGGAGCTTTTATGCTTGTTTTTTTGCTGGTACTCTTCTTTTGTGATAGAGGCTTCATGCCATACAATATCGCGATTTGTCACTGCCAATCCTCCTTAAGATACGCCTACTTCTTCTTTTTTCTTCATCCCTTTGATTAACACTTCTACGACTTCTTTTCGGCTGAATTCAGCAGGAGGCAGCACGCCGTCTCTCAGCATACCTCTTACCTTAGTGCCTGATAAAATGACGTGATGCTCTCTGCCATGAGGGCATGTTTTCGCTGTCCCCATATTTCCGCATTTTTTACAGAAGAAGCTGTGCTCGAATTTCAGCGGTGTAATCCCGAGTTCTTCAGGTTTGAATGTGTCAAACAGCTCCTGTGCTTCGTATGTTCCGTAATAGTCACCTACACCTGCATGATCACGGCCAACGATGAAATGTGTGCATCCGTAGTTCTTTCTGACAAGCGCGTGGAAAATTGCTTCTCTCGGGCCTGCATAACGCATCGCCGCCAAGAAGACACCAAGGAACACGCGATCTTTCGGGTAATAATGATCAAGAAGAACTTGGTAGCTTTCCATCCGTACATCAGCTGGGATGTCATCGGATTTTGTTTCACCTACTAACGGATTCAAGAACAAGCCGTCTACTGTTTCAAGAGCCGTTTTTTGAATGTATTCATGCGCTCTGTGAACAGGGTTTCTTGTTTGGAAGCCGACAATCGTTTCCCAGCCTTTTTCAGCAAACTGGCGTCTTGTTTCTGCCGGTTCAAAAGTAAACTCAGGGAACTGTTTTGAAGCTTTTTTAATCAACGTGATCGGTCCGCCGACATATGTATTGCCGCGGCTGAACAGTTTTTTAACACCCGGATGCTCCTGCTCATCCGTTTTGTACACATTGATAGCTTCTTTTTGTTTGTCAGGCACATACAGGTCTTCGATTTGGATAACGCCGTATGTGTCTCCTTCATACGTTAACTTTACCGTTTCGCCAACTGACAGTTCCGCTGCTTTTTGCGCATCGACCGGAAGTGTGATTGGAAGAGACCAGATAACGCCGGAAGAAAGACGCATGTTTTCGACAACAGATTCGTAATCTTTTTCATTAAAGAAACCTTCAATCGGGCTGTATGCGCCGATACCGATCAATTCCAAATCCGCGAAAGAAATTAAATCAAGTTCAATTTCTTTTTGAATGCTGCTCACATCATATGATTCATCTACTCTGTTTACTAATGTACCTCCGTGTGGTGCTAAGCTCATAACATCCATCTCCTCCTAGTTAACTTATAAAATTACTCAGATTAATGTTCAGATTCCCCCGCCTTGTTCGTGGACTGAGCGTCTCTCTTTACGAATGGCCTTTGTCAGGCTTACGGCACCGCCCGCCGCTAAAAGCACACTTACCATGATAAAGATCGAATAATAATCCGCTTTTAAAAACAAGGATACAAGCAGATAAGAAATCGATAAAGATAAAAACGGCGATACGATCCATACCTTCAGCATCGTTTGAACAACTTGTTTATGGAACACGTTCGGTCCGTTTTTTGCCATGCCTATGCCGATAATAGACGATGACGTGACTTGCGCCAAGGGCACCGGCATCCCAAATACAGAACTGATTATTACCAGTCCCGCTCCTGTGCCGGATAAGAGAATGCCTTCTCCTTTTGAAAATCTCGTAATTTTCTTCCCGTTTGTTTCTAACACACGCCGGCCTAATAACAGTGCGCCAAGCGCAACAAAAGCTCCTCCGTACAAGGTCCCTTTTACGACATCAAGCACACCGGCAGCCACTAACGGGCCAACGGCATTCGCCACATTATTCATGCCGGCAGAGAATGCTTCGAAAAATCCGGCAACTAACAAAACAATGCCGAGGATTTTTTGCTTTTTAGAAGATTTCACTTCAATCTTAAAATAACGAAACAGCTTAGATACGAAATAGGTGAAGCCAAAAGCGAACAGCGGGACAAAAACCCAAAATGTCACAATGATCAGAAGATTATTCACAAACAATACTTTATAAGCCACTCCCACGCCGACAACCGCGCCGACCGTCACTTCACTTGTCGATAAAGGAATGCCGAGCAGATTAGCCGTAAAGAGCGACAGCGCAGCAGCTCCAATAATGATGCAAACAATCGTCAGTGTAATCGTCTGTTCTGGGATAATGCCAGAGCTGATTGTTTTTACGACCTCGCCTCCGCCAATGACCGCCCCGGCCAAGACACCGACTGCGCATAGGATCAAAGCGTAGGTTTTCTTTTTGATGGCTCCAGAGCCATAAGCAACTCCCATCGAAGCTGCAGCGCCGCTTGCACCAATATTCATCGCGAAAAACAAGCTAAATAAAATAGCGGCTAGTTCCATTTTGCAGCTCCTTATTCATGCAGTCCGCATTCTGTTTTCGCCATACCATTCCATCTGCCTGAACGCAGATCCTCTGCGGTAAAAGCGGGAGCAGTGCAAGGCGCACAGCCAATACTTGGGTATCCTTGGTCATGAAGCGGATTGTAGTCCAGTTCATTCCGTGATGTGTATCTCCAAATGTCTTTCCAAGTCCAATGGATAAGCGGGCAAACTTTTACTGACTTGAATTTTTCATCTTTGTTTAAAAAATTCGTATTGGCACGGCTTGGCCCTTGATCACGGCGCAGACCGGAAAGCCAGGCTGGATGTCCTGAAAGCGCCTCTCTTAAAGGAACGACCTTTCTAAGGTAGCAGCACTGATTCGGCTCTCTTTCCCACAGCTTGTCACCATATTCTTCGGCTTGTTCCTCAAGGTTGAGGTCTGGTTTTTTCAGGATGATATTAAGACCTGGATAACGCTCTTTCACTCGTTCAATTGTTTCATAGGTCTCTTTAAAATGAAGTCCTGTATCAAGAAACACAATCTCTGCGTCTTTTTTCACTTTATAAATTAAGTCAATCAAAACGATTCCCTCAATTCCGAAACTGCAGGCATAAACAAGCTGGTTGCCGTAATGGCCGTATGCCCACTTTAAAACTGACAGCGCTCCTTTATAAGGATCGTCTTCCGGAAATGTAATCGTTGGTTCTTCCCAATTATCATACGTTAACATTTCTTCTTTCCTCCTTTCGGAGACAAACAAACAGTAGCTTCCTGCCGGTTGTCTTTTCCCAATTGTAATGTGATTCTTGGCTGGTGATTTCAAACAGCCTTTTTGCCTCTTAAAATAAAAAACTTTCAATCCGGCGGAAAGAAAGACAGGAACAGCATGTAGCCCTTATCTTTCAAAATGGAATTCATTTTGCTGGAAGTAGCACCTTACAAACTATGCAGGTTGCCGGGCTTCATAGGTCCAGTCCCTCAGCCGCTCTTGATAAGTTTTTCAGATTTGTAGTAAATTTTAGCACAATTCTAACATAAGTCAACCCGACTTTTTTTATAGGATTAATAAAAAAAACAGGCCTCATGGCCTGTTTTTAAGTACAGCAAGGCTTTGAAGCCTCTTTACATCGTTGGAATTTATTTTTTATTTTTTAAACCAATCTTTTGACTCGGGATTTCGTTTCCATGTTTTCAGCTTTTTTAGATCATTTGAATGAATATTTCCGTTCTCAAGTGCGACCTCTGTGAGCGTATCGTAATCAGTTAATGAGTAGTATGGCAGTTCTGCCTTTGCGAAGGCTTCTTCTGCTTTGGGAAGTCCGTACGTAAAGATTGAGACGACACCAAGCACCTCACAGCCAGCCGCTTGTAAAGCTGCACAAGCTTCAAGCACGCTGCCTCCTGTGGAGATTAAGTCTTCAATAACGACCGTTTTTTGCCCTTTCTGCACAGCTCCCTCAATCTGATTGCCTTTTCCGTGCGCTTTCGGCTTGCTCCTCACATAACACATCGGAAGATTCAAACGGTCAGCCGCCAGAGCAGCATGAGGAATACCCGCAGTTGCTGTTCCTGCTATCATTTCAGCTTCGGGAAAATGCTCTTTAACAAGCTTGCTGATGCCTGAGGCGACATCATTTCTGACCTCTGGGAAAGATAGCGTAAGGCGGTTGTCACAGTAGATTGGTGATAAAATGCCGCTTGCCCATGTGAACGGCTCGTTCGGACGTAAAAATACAGCTTGGATGTCTAATAGATGTTTTGCGATGATTTGTTTCAAGATTTGATTCCCTCCCATTCAAGTCTGACAGCCTTATAGGCTTTTACCGGATCTTCCGCTTTTGTAATCGAGCGTCCTACTACAATCGCTGATGAACCTTTTTCTCTTGCAATTGCAGGTGTCGCCACGCGGACTTGGTCATTCGCAGCGTCCTCTGACATTCTGATCCCTGGAGTGACAGTCAGAAATGAAGGCGACACTGCTTGGTAAATGGCTTTTGCTTCATGAACAGAGCAGACCACTCCATCCAGTCCGCTTTCTTCCGCCTGTTTGCTGTAGTGCACAACCGTATCGATCAGAGGCTTTTCAATCAGCAGTTCATCCTTCATGATTTGTTCAGATGTGCTTGTCAGCTGGGTTACCGCAATAAGTGACGGGCGTTTTTTCCCCGCCGGCGTACCTTCTTCTAAGCCTTCAAGAGCTGCTTGCATCATTTTTTTGCCCCCGGCCGCATGAACATTGACGAGATCTAC
>NZ_CP026521.1:1895969-1903438 GCF_002953915.1 Bacillus sp. MBGLi79 | reverse complement strand
AGAGCGGCTGCCGCTTCAAGGACGCTTCCTCCCGTTGAAATTAAATCTTCAATTACAACGACTTTTTGTCCTTTTACAACAGCGCCTTCAATTTGGTTTCCTTTGCCGTGCGCCTTCGGTTTGCTTCTGACGTAGCACATCGGCAGGCTCAGCCTGTCGGCGGCAAGCGCGGCATGGGGGATTCCCGCAGTTGCCGTACCGGCGATCATTTCGGCTCCGGGAAACTTGTCTTGAATCAGTCCGGCAAGCCCTGAAGCTATATCATCCCTTACTTCCGGATATGAAAGCGTCAAACGATTGTCGCAGTAGATGGGCGACAAGATGCCGCTCGCCCATGTAAACGGCTCGTTCGGGCGCAGGAAAACCGCTTTGATTCTTAATAAATGGTTTGCAATGTCTGTTTTCATGCCTTGGTTCCCTCCCACTCATGTCCTATTCTTCTGTAGGCTGACACAGGATCTTCCGCCTGTGTAATCGAACGGCCGACAACGATCGCCGACCCGCCTTTTTCCCTTGCGTAGCCAGGCGTCGCCACCCGGACCTGGTCGTTGTTTTTGTCATCCGCCATGCGAATTCCGGGTGTCACGGTCAGAAAATCTAAAGACGCGGCCCGGTAAATGTGTTCGGCTTCATGGACGGAGCAGACGACACCGTCAAGTCCGCTTTCTTTAGCCAACTTGCTGTAGTGAACAACTGTATCGAGAAGCGGCGTTTCAATCAGCAGCTCTTGCTGAAGCATTTCTGAAGACGTGCTTGTCAGCTGGGTCACAGCAATTAATGAAGGGCGTTTTCGGCCTGCCGGAGTCCCCGCTTCAAGGCCTTCAAGCGCCGACTCCATCATTTGCTTTCCGCCTGCTGCGTGCACATTGACAAGGCTGACGCCAAACCCCGCCAGCCTTGTCATCGCCTTGTATACGGTCGTTGGAATGTCGTGGCATTTTAGATCAAGGAAAATGCGGCAGCCGCGCTCCTGTAACTTTTCAAGGATGGCCGGCCCTTCCTGATAAAAAAGCTCCATGCCCACCTTCACGAAAAGCTCTTCTCCATGAAACCGGTCCAAAAACGCATATGTTTCCTGTGCTGATGCAAAATCAAGCGCGATGATGGGCGGCGTATGTTTCATCCTTCCAGCTCCTTCCGATACACTCGTTCAACGAACGGTATCCGTATTTTTCTAAAACGCGCGGCAAATCGGCGATGATTTCGGGACAAACAAACGGATTAACAAAGTTTGCGGTGCCGACGGCGACTGCGCTCGCACCCGCCAGCAAAAACTCAAGCACATCTTCCGCTGACTGGACACCTCCCATGCCGATGATCGGAATGCTGACTTTTTGGCTGACTTCATGCACCATTCTGATGGCCACCGGTTTAACAGCAGGGCCTGATAATCCGCCGGTTTTGTTCGCCAAGACCGGCTTTCCCGTTTTTAAGTCGAGCCGCATCCCGATCAGCGTGTTGATCATCGTCAAACCGTCTGCTCCCGCTTCTTCTATGGCAAGAGCGATGTCGGTAATGTTCGCGACATTCGGCGACAGCTTCACATAGACGGGAACGCTCGCAACCTCTTTCACCGCTTTCGTCAGCTCACTGGCCATTTCCGGCTGCGTACCGAAGGCGATCCCTCCCGTTTTCACGTTAGGACAGGAAATATTCAGCTCGAGCGCATGAACATTCGGCGCTTTGCTGATTTCTTCAGCCACTTCAACATAATCGTCGATCTGCGAGCCGGCGACATTGGCGATAATCGGTGTATCGAACTGTTCGAGCCACGGCAATTCGCGTTCCATGACAGCCTCTAAACCGGGATTTTGCAGACCGATGGCATTAAGCATGCCGGCTTGTGTCTCGGCGACGCGCGGCGTCGGATTCCCGAAGCGCGGTTCGCTCGTCGTCGCTTTAATCATGATCGCACCGAGACGTGAAAGATCGTAAAAGTTCGCAAATTCTCTCCCGAATCCGAAGCAGCCTGAAGCCGGCATGATCGGATTTTTCAATTGAAGGCCCGGCAAATTGACTTCGAGCATCATAACAGCACCTCCTGGGCTTTGAAAACAGGACCATCAAGGCATACCTTCACATAAGATGTTTCGCTTTCTTCCGTATGGCAGACACAGGCAAAGCAAGCGCCGATCCCGCATCCCATGCGCTCTTCCATTGACAGATAAACCTCTTTATCCGGATAGCGCTGTTTTAAAGCTTTCAGCATCGGCGTCGGTCCGCAGGCCATTATGCAGTCAAACTGAAGCCCCTCGTTTTCAATGACATCTGTAACAAATCCCTTTGAACCGCGGGTGCCGTCTGCGGTTGCCACATACACACGCCCGAAACGGCTGAATTCCTGTTCGTAAAAGACGTCTTTTGCAGAAGCAAATCCTAACACATGGATCGCGTGCACCCCTCTATTTGTCAGCTGTTTGCTCAGCTCGTAAAGCGGCGGAACACCGATCCCCCCTCCGACAAGAAGAGCCGTTTTCCCCGGTTCAAGCGATTCAGCCGGAAAACCGTTGCCGAGCGGACCAAGGACATCGATCTGATCTCCTTCCTGTTTTAAAGACAGGAGACTCGTCCCTTCCCCATCCTTGCGAAAGATGATGGTCACCTGCCGGGCGGCTCTGTTGATATCGGCGATGCTGATCGGCCGCCTCAAAAGCGGCGTGAGGGAATCTGAGACCTTGATGTGAAGAAACTGGCCGGGAGCGCCGCAAACTTCGGCAATCTCCCCTTCCAGTACCATTTGATAAATATGATCCGCGATACACTTGTTTGAACGGACTGTCATATACCCTTTTCTCATCTGACGGCCGCCTTTTGCTCAATTCTAATCGCCGGCATATGATCGGCGCGGAAGCTCATGCTTTCAAGCACCCGCAAAATCGCTTCCGCCGTATCAAGGGATGTCAGGCAGGCAACGCCGTTTTCAACTGATTCGCGTCTGATTCTGAAGCCGTCCCTTGCCGGCTGCTTCCCTTTTGTCAGCGTATTGACGACGAACTGCGCTTCCCCGTTTCGAATGACATCAAGGAGATTTGTGCCTTCTTCGCCGATTTTCCCGACGGTTTTAACAGGTACGGATGCGTCTCTTAAATAGCCGGCCGTTCCTTCCGTAGCCAATATTTTATAGCCGATCGCATGGAACCGCTTGGCGATCAATAGACCTTCCTCTTTATCTTTATCAGCAACTGTCAGGAGAACAGAGCCGTAATTCGGAATTTGGATGCCTGAAGCGATCAGTCCTTTGTACAGCGCTTTTTCCAAAGTGCTGTCTTTGCCCATGACTTCCCCGGTCGATTTCATTTCCGGTCCGAGCGTGATATCCACTCTCCTCAGCTTTGCAAATGAGAAGACCGGCACTTTCACATATACGCCTTCCTGCTCTTTTTGAAGGCCTTCAGTATAGCCCATATCGGCAAGCTTCCCGCCGAGAATCACTTTTGTTGCGAGATTGGCCATCGGAATGCCGGTGATTTTGCTGAGAAACGGCACCGTGCGGCTCGATCTCGGGTTGACTTCAAGGACGTAAACCTCATCTTTTGAAAGGACAAACTGAATGTTGAGCAGGCCGACGATGTTTAAGCCTTTTGCAAGCTTAATCGTGTATGCTTCAATCTTTTTCTTGATGTCCTCTGAAAGGGATTGCGGCGGGTAAACGGCAATCGAATCCCCTGAGTGGACGCCGGCCCGTTCAATGTGCTCCATAATCCCCGGAATGACGACCGTTTCACCGTCAGAAATCGCATCCACTTCAATTTCCTTTCCGGTCAAATATTTATCGATCAAGACAGGGTGCTGCGGATTGATTTTCACTGCATTCTTCATATAATGGAGAAGCTCTGTTTCATGGTAGACGATCTCCATCGCACGCCCCCCAAGTACATACGATGGGCGGACAAGCACCGGATAGCCGATGTTGGCTGCGATTTCAACAGCGCCTTCCACAGATGTCGCCGTTTTTCCGAGCGGCTGAGGCACATGCAGCGTTTCAAGCGTCTGTTCGAACTTGTCGCGATCCTCGGCGCGGTCCAAATCCTCAAGGGATGTTCCAAGAATGGCGACGCCCCGCTCCGCGAGCTCGTCGGCAAGGTTGATCGCAGTCTGTCCGCCAAACTGAACGACGACGCCTTTCGGCTGCTCCAAATCGATGATATGCATGACATCTTCAACAGTAAGCGGCTCAAAGTAGAGCTTGTCGGAGATGCTGAAGTCCGTTGAAACCGTCTCAGGATTGTTGTTAATAATGATTGCTTCATAGCCGGCTTCTTTGATCGCCCAAACCGAATGCACAGTCGCATAATCGAATTCGACCCCCTGGCCGATCCGGATCGGGCCGGAGCCAAGAACGATAACGCTGTTTTTGTCTGTTCTGACCGATTCGTTTTCCTCTTCATATGTGCTGTAGAAATAAGGTGTCTCCGATTCAAATTCGGCCGCACATGTATCAACCATTTTATAAACAGGCGTGATGCCTGTTTCTTTTCTAAGATCATAAAGCTTTCTTTCAGGCATCTCCCAGAGAAGGCTGATGAAGCGGTCTGAAAAACCGAGCTCTTTCGCTTCTTTCAAAAGACCCAGGTCACCGCGCCCGGCTTTCAGCTTTTCTTCAAAGCGAATGATTCCCTCAAGCTTGTGCAGGAAGAACAGGTCAATTGCCGAAAATTCGTGGAGATCGCTGACCGTGTATCCTCTTCTAAACGCTTCGGCCAAGTAAAAGAGACGTTCGTCTCCCGCTTTTTTAATCCGTTTTTCAAGCACTTCATTCGAGATCTCACCGGCATCTTTCAGCTCCAGGTGATAGACATCCGCTTCAAGAGAACGGACCGCTTTCAGGAGAGATTCCTCCCACGTTCTTCCGATCGCCATCACTTCGCCTGTCGCTTTCATCTGCGTGCCGAGCTTGCGGTTTGCCGATTCGAATTTATCAAACGGCCAGCGCGGTATTTTTGAAACGACATAGTCGAGTGCAGGTTCGAAAGACGCGTACGTTTTTCCTGTCACAGGATTCATCATTTCGTCAAGAGACAAACCGACGGCAATTTTAGCGGCAAGCTTTGCGATCGGATAGCCCGTCGCTTTTGAGGCAAGCGCTGATGAACGGCTGACCCGCGGGTTTACCTCGATGATGTAGTACTGAAAGCTGTCCGGGTCAAGCGCCAGCTGAACATTACAGCCGCCTTCGATTTCAAGCGCGCGGATGATTTTCAGCGATACATTGCGAAGCATTTGGTATTCGCGGTCGCTCAGCGTCTGGCTCGGCGCTACAACGATACTGTCCCCGGTATGAATCCCGACCGGATCGATGTTTTCCATATTGCAGACGACGATCGCGTGATCGCTCGAGTCTCTCATGACTTCATACTCGATTTCTTTGTAGCCGGCGATGCTCTTTTCAAGCAGACATTGGTGAACCGGGCTCATTTTTAAGCCGTTTTCAACAATTTCCTTCAGCTCGTCTTCGTTTGAGCAGATGCCTCCGCCTGTTCCGCCGAGCGTGTATGCCGGCCGGACGATGACGGGGAAGCCGATGCGCTCGACGAACTCGCGCGCTTCCTCGAGCGAGTGGATGATCTCGCTTTCCGGAACCGGTTCATTCAACTCATTCATCAGGCTTCTGAACAAGTCGCGGTCCTCCGCCTGTTGGATCGCAGCCAATTTCGTGCCGAGCACTTCAACACCGCACTCAGCCAGGATGCCGTGCTCGGACAGTTCGACCGCCAAGTTGAGGCCCGTCTGCCCGCCCAATGTCGGCAAAATGGCGTCCGGCCGCTCTTTGCGGATGATACGTGTTAAGAATTCAAGCGTCAGCGGTTCGATATATACGCGGTCGGCCATTTCCGTATCCGTCATGATCGTCGCCGGATTCGAGTTGACGAGAATGACTTCATAGCCTTCTTCTTTTAAAGCGAGGCAGGCCTGTGTACCCGCATAATCAAATTCCGCCGCCTGCCCGATAATAATCGGCCCTGATCCGATCACCAAAATCTTTTTGATATCTACGCGTTTAGGCATACCGCTTCCCCTTCTTTCTCTGTGGTTTCAATCATGTGTAAAAATTGATCAAATAAATGGTTGGCGTCTTCCGGTCCCGGTGAAGCTTCCGGATGGTATTGAACCGTGAAAGCCGGTTCGTGTTTATGTTTAAGCCCTTCGATTGTGTCATCATTAATCGCCACATGCGTCACTTCAAGCGGCGTGTTTTCAACGGTCGATACGGTATAGCCGTGGTTTTGAGCCGTAATTGATACTCTTCCGGTTGCAAGCTCTTTAACCGGATGGTTGGAACCGCGGTGTCCGAATTTCATTTTCGCCGTCTTTGCTCCGCAGGCGAGGGCAAACAGCTGATGGCCGAGACAGATGCCGAACAATGGAACCTTGCCGAGAATGTTTTGAATCATGGCAATTGCTTCGGGTACGTCCGTTGGATCTCCGGGTCCGTTTGACAGCATTACGCCGTCAGGCTTCAGCTGCATCACTTCTTCTGCCGTTACATTGTGAGGAACGACGATCACATCGCATTTGCGCTTGTTCAGCTCTCTTAAGATGCCGTGCTTCATTCCGAAATCGACAAGCACGATTCGCTTCCCTCTCCCAGGGCCCGGATATGCCGTTTTTGTTGAAACTTGGCTGACCTGATCGGTCGGAAGGTTCGTTTCTTTCAGCTTTTGAACCAAAGCCTCAGCATCTTCTTCCGGGCCGGCAAAAACCCCTTTCAGCGTACCTGCCGTTCTGATCATTCTTGTCAGCTTTCTCGTGTCAATTCCCGAGAGTCCCGGGATGTTTTTCATTTTTAAATATTCATCAAGGGTATAAGCAGAGCGCCAGTTTGACGGAAGTTGACATAACTCTTTTACGATAAACCCTTTCACATAAGGGGTGATAGATTCAAAGTCGTCTCTGTTGATTCCGTAGTTCCCGATCAGCGGGTAGGTCAGTGTGACAATTTGTCCGCAGTATGACGGGTCTGAGAGGATTTCTTGATAGCCTGTCATCCCCGTGTTGAAGACGACTTCTCCCATGGTGTTTTCCAGGCTGCCGAAAGCTTCCCCTTCAAAAATTGTTCCGTTTTCTAGTACAAGACGTCTTTTCATTTTACAAGTCTCCCCTCTTGGTAAACGAGTTTTCCCTTTGCCATTGTCATAACCGGCCAGCCGAAGCAGCTGATGCCGTCAAACGGCGTGTTTTTCCCTTTAGAAAGAAAGGTGTTTTTATCAATTTTTTCTTCGCGTTCAAGATCTATCAGCGTAATATCCGCGGACCGCCCGGCTTCAAGCTTACCGTAAGGAAGTCCGAACGCCTCGCAAGGTTTGACCGTCATATAATCGAGGAGCTGTTTCAGCGTCCAGTTTCCCGTTTTGACAAAGTGCGTATAAAGAAGCGGAAAAGCCGTCTCCAAGCCGACAATCCCAAATGGCGCCAGGCTCATTGTCTGTTGTTTTTCATCTTCTGTATGAGGGGCAGGATCCGTAGCGATA
>NZ_CP026521.1:1861197-1895869 GCF_002953915.1 Bacillus sp. MBGLi79 | reverse complement strand
GAACATTGACGAGATCTACACCGAGACTGGCAAGACGCTTCATCGCCTTGTTTACAGTGGTGGGAATGTCATGAAGCTTTAGATCCAAAAACAGCTCGCAGTTTCTTTCTTTTAGCTGTTTCACGATAGATGGCCCTTCTTGGTAAAAAAGCTCCATTCCAACCTTTACAAATAACGGTTCTTGCTGAAAAGGCGTTAAGAACGCAAGTGTTTCTTCAGCTGATGCAAAATCAAGCGCGATGATGGGCAGGTTGTTTTTCATGATTCCAGCTCCTTCCGATGCATTCTTCAATTGATTGATAGCCGTATTGGCGCAATACAGATGGAAGCTGTTCAATAATCTCTGGACACGCAAAAGGATTCACAAAGTTTGCTGTTCCGACAGCGACCGCGCTTGCTCCAGCGAGAAGAAATTCCAGGGCATCTTCGGCCGTCTGCACGCCTCCCATTCCGATAATCGGGATGTTGACCGCCTGGCTGACTTCATACACCATGCGAATGGCAACCGGCTTCACAGCAGGGCCGGAAAGTCCCCCTGTTTTATTCGCTAATATCGGTTTGCCGGTTTTTAAATCGAGTCTCATGCCGATTAGTGTGTTGATCATCGTAAGGCCGTCCGCTCCCGCTTCCTCGATCGCTAATGCAATCTCTGTGATATTAGCCACGTTCGGGGAAAGCTTCACATAAACGGGTACATTTGAAACCTCTTTCACCGCTTTTGTCAAATCGGCAGCCATTTCAGGGTTCGTGCCAAAAGCGATCCCGCCTGTTTTCACATTTGGGCAGGAAATATTCAATTCAAGTGCATGTACATTAGGCGCTTTGCTGATTTGCTCTGCGACTTCAACATAATCCTCGATTTGAGAACCCGCGACATTGGCGATGATCGGTGTATCAAACTGCTCAAGCCACGGCAGCTCATGATGCAAAACTCTATCCAGCCCCGGATTTTGGAGACCGATCGCATTAAGCATTCCAGCACCAGTCTCAGCTACCCGCGGCGTCGGATTCCCGAAGCGAGGCTCCTTTGTCGTAGCCTTAATCATGATGGCTCCTAGACAAGACAAATCATAAAAACGTGAAAATTCTTTTCCAAAACCGAAGCAGCCTGATGCAGGAATGATTGGATTTTTCAAATCAAGTCCCGGCAATTTCACCTTGAGCATTACAGCGCCACCTCCTGAGCTTTAAATACAGGCCCGTCGAGACATACTTTTACATAGGATGTCTCACTTTCGTTTGTATGGCACACACACGCGAAGCATGCGCCGATTCCGCAGCCCATTCGTTCCTCCATGGACAAATATACTTCTTTATGGGCATATTCCTGTTTTAGCGCCTTGAGCATCGGTGTCGGCCCGCAGCTGAGAAGGATATCAAACTCTAGATGTTTCCGTTTAATCACATCTGTGACAAATCCGGTTTCCCCGTAGCTTCCGTCAGCTGTTGCCACAAACGTGTCTCCATACTGCCGGCATTCTTTCTCGTAAAAAACATCCTTTGCCGATTGGAATCCTAAAACGTGGATGACATTTACCCCTTTTTCATTCAAGCGTTTCGACAGCTCTTGGAGAGGCGGCACACCTACACCGCCTCCTACCAGCAAAGCCGTCTTTCCGGGTTGGACTTCATTGACAGGAAAGCCATTTCCCAAAGGCCCGAGGACATCCACAAGCTCTCCCTGCTGTTTCAGAGACAATAGCCTTGTACCTTCCCCATCTACTCGATAAATGATGGTGACTTCACTTTTTTCAAAATTGACGTCGGCGATGCTGATTGGCCTCCTCAAAAGAGGCGTAACCGCTTCGCTCACTTTAAGATGAAGGAACTGCCCCGGGGTTGTAAACCCTTGGACAAGCTCCCCTTTCAGAACCATTTGATACACCCGGTCTGCAATTTGCTGGTTAGAACATACTGTCAAATACGCTTTTTTCATATAGTGACTGCCGCCTCCTGATTTGTGTTGACTGCCGGCATTTGATCAGCGCGGAATGTCATGCTTTCCAGCACTCGCAATATCGCCTCTGCCGTATCTAATGATGTTAAGCAGGCAACACCATTTTCTACTGATTCACGTCTGATTCTAAATCCGTCTCTTGCCGGCTGCTTTCCTTTTGTCAGCGTATTGATGACAAACTGTGCTTCACCGTTTCTGATGACATCAAGCAGGTTCGGACCATCCTGGCCGATTTTTCCGACAACCTTCGCTGGAATAGAAGCTTCTTTCAGGTAGCCTGCCGTTCCTTCCGTCGCTAAAATGTTGTAGCCAATCGCGTGGAACCGCTTAGCAATGGCAAGTCCTTCTTCTTTGTCCTTATCAGCTACTGTTAAAAGCACGGAACCGTAGTTCGGGATTTGAATACCTGAAGCAATCAAGGCTTTATAGAGCGCCTTTTCAAGGGTCGAATCTTTCCCCATGACTTCACCTGTTGATTTCATTTCAGGCCCTAACGTAATGTCCACTCTTCTCAGCTTGGCGAAGGAGAAGACCGGCGCTTTTACAAATACACCTTGCTGCTCAGGCTGAAGGCCCTCTGTATAGCCAAACGCAGCCAGCTTTTGACCGAGAATGATTTTTGTTGCGAGATTCGCCATTGGGATACCCGTAATTTTGCTTAAGAACGGTACGGTTCTGCTTGATCTCGGGTTCACTTCGAGCACGTACACCTCGCCTTGTGATAAGACGAATTGAATATTGAGCAAACCGACAATGTTCAGCCCTTTGGCAAGTGCGATCGTGTATTGTTCAATTTTTTTCTTAATGTCCTCAGTGAGCGATTGAGGCGGATAAACAGCGATCGAGTCTCCGGAGTGAACGCCCGCACGTTCAATGTGCTCCATAATTCCCGGAATGACGACTGTTTCACCGTCAGATACTGCATCAACTTCAATTTCTTTCCCAGTCAAATATCTGTCAATTAATACAGGGTGCTGCGGATTGATTTTGACTGCGTTTTTCATGTAATGAAGCAGTTCTTCTTCATGATACACAATCTCCATCGCCCGGCCGCCAAGTACATAGGAAGGGCGCACCAATACCGGGTAACCGATATCGCTCGCGATGCTTACCGCCTGATCAACTGATGTCGCTGTTTTGCCAAGCGGCTGCGGAACACCAAGTTCTCCAAGCGCTTGTTCAAATTTATCTCGGTCTTCTGCACGGTCTAAATCTTCTAATGAAGTTCCAAGGATTTTCACTCCGCGTGCAGAAAGCTCGTCAGCAAGGTTAATCGCAGTTTGTCCGCCAAATTGTACGACAACGCCTATTGGCTGTTCGAGGTCAATGATGTGCATAACATCTTCAATCGTAAGCGGTTCAAAATACAGCTTGTCTGAGATGCTGAAGTCTGTTGAAACGGTTTCCGGGTTGTTATTGACAATAATGGCTTCATAGCCTGCTTGTTTAATTGCCCATACAGAGTGAACAGTCGCATAGTCGAACTCGACACCCTGGCCGATTCGAATCGGACCCGAACCAAGCACCATCACACTTTTCTTATCTGTAACGACAGATTCATTTTCTTCTTCATATGTGCTATAGAAGTATGGCGTTTCTGACTCAAATTCCGCCGCGCACGTATCTACCATTTTGAATACCGGCGCAATCCCCGCTTGTTTTCTCAAGCTGTATAGATCGGATTCTTTCATTTTCCACTCGCGGCTGATGTACTGGTCAGAGAAGCCGAGTTCTTTTGCCCGTCTCAGCACATCTGTATCGCCCGCATTCGCCTTCAATTCTTTTTCAAATTCTACGATTCCGAACAGCTTATGCAGGAAGAAGACATCGATAGCGGAAAATTCATGGAGGTCTTCTACCGTGTAACCTCTTCTGTACGCTTCAGCTAAGTAGAATAAGCGTTCATCACCGGCCTTTTTAATTCGCTTTTCAAGAAGTTCATCTGAAATGTCAGCGGCGTCCTTCAATTCAAGATGATACACATCAGCTTCCAGTGAACGCACAGCCTTCAGCAATGATTCTTCAAGTGTGCGGCCGATCGCCATGACTTCACCAGTCGCTTTCATTTGCGTGCCGAGCTTTCTGTTTGCTGATTCAAATTTATCAAACGGCCAGCGCGGAATTTTGGATACGACATAGTCAAGAGCAGGTTCAAATGCTGCATATGTTTTTCCTGTTACCGGGTTCATCATTTCATCTAATGAAAGGCCGACTGCAATTTTAGCAGCGAGCTTTGCTATCGGGTATCCCGTTGCTTTTGATGCAAGGGCAGATGAACGGCTGACACGCGGATTTACTTCAATGATGTAATATTGGAAGCTGTCTGGATCTAAGGCGAGCTGGACGTTACATCCGCCTTCGATTCCAAGCGCGCGAATCAGTTTTAACGATACATTCCGCAGGAGCTGATATTCGCGATCGCTGAGCGTTTGACTCGGCGCGACAACAATACTGTCTCCAGTATGGATTCCAACCGGATCAATGTTTTCCATGTTACAAACAACAATGGCGTGATCCTGGCTGTCTCTCATGACTTCATACTCGATTTCTTTATAGCCGGCAATGCTCTTTTCAAGCAGACATTGGTGTACCGGGCTTAATTTCAAGCCGTTCTCCACAATTTCTTTTAGCTCTGTTTCATTCGAGCAGATGCCTCCGCCTGTTCCGCCTAATGTATATGCCGGACGGACAATGACAGGGAATCCAATTTGGCTGACGAATTTTTCCGCTTCTTCGAGGGAATGAATAATCTCACTTTCAGGCACCGGTTCATTCAGTTCATTCATTAATGTTCTGAACAAGTCACGGTCTTCAGCTTGCTGAATCGCAGACAGTTTCGTGCCAAGCACTTCGACGCCGCATTCTGCCAAAACGCCTCTTTCAGAAAGCTCAACCGCAAGATTCAAACCGGTTTGGCCTCCGAGTGTAGGAAGAATGGCATCTGGACGCTCTTTTCTGATGATTCGTGTCAGGAATTCAGGTGTGAGCGGTTCGATGTAAACCCGATCAGCCATTTCTGTATCTGTCATGATCGTGGCAGGGTTTGAGTTGACAAGGATGACTTCATAGCCTTCTTCTTTCAAAGCAAGACAGGCTTGCGTTCCCGCATAGTCAAATTCTGCTGCTTGGCCGATGATGATCGGCCCAGATCCGATTACTAAAATTTTGTTAATGTCTACGCGTTTTGGCATACCGCTTCCCCTTCTTTCTCTGTTGTTTCGATCATTTCGATGAATCTGTCAAATAGATGGTTGGCATCCTCAGGACCAGGTGAGGCTTCGGGATGATATTGAACCGTAAATGCCGGCAATGTTTTATGCTTCAGCCCTTCAATCGTATCGTCGTTGATTGCGATATGCGTCACTTCAAGTTCTGTTTCACTGATAGATGAAACTGTATAACCATGGTTTTGAGATGTTAAGGCAACTTTCCCTGTAGCGAGCTCTTTTACCGGGTGGTTTGAACCTCTGTGGCCGAATTTCATTTTTTCAGTATTCGCCCCGCACGCCAGCGCGAATAATTGGTGGCCGAGACATATTCCGAATAAAGGCACTTTTCCGAGAACACCTTTAATCATTTCAATCGCTTCAGGCACATCCTTCGGGTCTCCAGGTCCGTTAGAAAGCATGATGCCGTCCGGTTTCAGCTGAAGCACTTCTTCTGCTGTAATGTTGTAAGGCACAACGATGACGTCACATTTCCGTTTGTTCAGCTCCCTTAGAATCCCGTGCTTCATGCCGAAGTCAACCAAGACAATGCGTTTGCCTCTTCCCGGGCTCGGATATGCTGTTTTGGCTGATACTTGTGATACTTGATTTCTTGGCAATTCCGTTTCGTTCAGTCTTTTCAGCACAGCTTCGATGTCTTCATCAGATGAAGCGAATGTTCCTTTTAGCGCGCCTGCCGTGCGAATCATTCTTGTCAGCTTCCTTGTATCAATCCCCTGGAGTCCGGGAATGTTTTTCATTTTTAGGTACTCGTCTAATGTGTATGCTGAACGCCAGTTGGAAGGCAGTTCACATAATTCTTTGATGATCAGCCCTTTGACAAAAGGGGTAATGGATTCAAAATCATCACGGTTAATGCCGTAATTTCCGATAAGCGGGTATGTCAATGTTACGATCTGCCCGCAGTAAGAAGGGTCAGATAAAATTTCCTGATAGCCTGTCATCCCAGTATTAAAAACGACTTCTCCCATGTTGTGTTCTAAGCTCCCGAAGGCTTCTCCTTCGAATACCGCTCCGTTTTCCAGTACTAATCGTCTCTTCATTTGACAAGTCTCCCTTCTTCATAAGCAAGCTTTCCTGCCGCAATTGTAGCGACCGGCCAGCCGGTGCAGCTGATGCCATTGAATGGTGTATTTTTTCCTTTTGATAAAAATGTCTCTTTGTCTATAACTGCTTCTTTTTCTAAATCAATTAATGTCATGTCAGCAACTTGCCCCGTTTGTAATGTTCCATATGGGAGACCGAACGCTTCGCATGGCTTGATTGTCATGTAGTCAATGAGCTGCTTCAATGACCAGCTGCCATTTTTGACAAAGTGTGTGTAAAGAAGCGGGAATGCTGTTTCTAAGCCGACAATTCCGAATGGCGCCAGCTTCATTTCCGTGTTTTTCTCTTCTTCCGTATGCGGTGCATGGTCTGTTGCGATAAAATCAATTGTTCCGTCTAAAAGACCTTCAATTAAAGCAGCCCTGTCTTCTGCGCTGCGGAGCGGAGGATTCATTTTATAGTTTGTGTCCAGCCCCGGGATGTCCTCATCACAAAGCAGCAAATGATGCGGCGACACTTCTGCTGTCACTCTGATTCCCGCTTTTTTCGCATCGCGTACAACTCTGACAGATTCTTTCGTGCTGATATGACATACATGATAATGGCAGTTTGCCGCCTCAGCCAGCAGCACATCGCGGGCAATATGAACCGATTCACACACAGAAGGAATGCCGTTTAGCCCGTTCGCTTTGGAGAATGTCCCCTCATGTACGCTTCCTCCGTAAATTAAGGAGTTGTCCTCGCAATGTGCAACAATCGCTTTGTCAATTGCGGCTGCCCGTTTCATCGCTTCATACATCATGCCTGCTGTCTGTATCCCAACGCCGTCATCTGTAAAGGCAAATGCCCCGGCTTCTTTTAACGCTTCAAAGTTTGTCATTTCATCGCCGATTTGCCTGATCGTAATGGATGCATATGGAAGAACTCTGACACATGATGTTTCTTTAATTCTGTTTTGCACCCATTCCATCTGCTCCTTTGTATCGGGAACCGGCCGCGTATTCGGCATTGCTGCTACTGTTGTATAGCCGCCGCGTGCCGCTGCTTTCGCCCCGGTTTCAATTGTTTCTTTTTTCTCTCCGCCCGGCTCTCTGAAATGAACGTGGAGATCAACAAACCCAGGTGAAACAAGCAAACCTTTTGCATCAATTACAGTTTCATTATCCGTTGCATCAAGCTTGCCGATTGCAGTAATGGTTTCTCCTGTCACTCGGATATCCGCTTCTGTTTTTTCACCATTTTCGTTAAGTATCCAGCCGTTTTTAATGAGATATGACATACGCTGCTTCTCCTCTTTTCACATTGGTTTGTAAGGCACGCTGTATCACTGCCATTCTGATAAATACGCCATTTTGCATTTGCTTGAAGATTCTTGATTTTTCGCTTTCTACTAAGCTGTCATCAATCTCCACTCCTCTGTTTACCGGAGCAGGATGCATGATGATCGCATGCTGCTTCATACGCTCAGCCCGTTCTACGGTCAAGCCGTATTTGTTTAAATAGCCTTCCTGGCTGACAGCGGACTGATGCCGTTCATTTTGAATGCGCAGCAGCATGACGACATCGGAAGACTCAACTGCTTCATCCATTGAGACATACGTGCCGAATGTATTTTCTTCATCCTGCCATTCCGCAGGACCGGAAAACAGGACCCGGGCACCCAATCTTGTCAACACTTCCGCATTTGACCTTGCCACTCTGCTATGCTTGATGTCACCGTGAATGGAGACGGTAAGCCCTTTGAACGTATTGAACTCTTCATAAATCGTCATTAAATCAAGCAGTGATTGTGTCGGATGCTGGCCGCATCCGTCTCCCGCATTCAGAATCGGAATGCTCACCTGGCTGACAAGCTCTTGATAATACTCATCTTCACTGTGCCTGATGACGCACACGTCCACACCGATTGATTCAAGCGTCCGAATCGTGTCATACAAGGTTTCGCCTTTTTGTACGCTTGTGCTTGTTCCATCAAGGTTCAGCACATTCATGCCCAGCTTTTTTTCTGCGACCTCGAAGCTGAACCGCGTTCTCGTGCTCGGTTCGAAAAACAGGTTTGCTGCAAACTTTCCTGTAAGCTGATTGTCTGTTTTTCCGTTTTTGAGGTCTTGTGCTGTTTGAAGCAAATCTTTGATTTCCTCAGTGCTGAGTTCACTCATCGTCGTTAAATGCTTCATGTTCTTTCCCCTCTCATTTCAACTTAAGGCTGAAAAAAACCCCGGGTCTAAGATAGACTCGGGGTATGGTTAAATAGAGGGCAGCATTGAAGCTTCCTTCTCTTCATAACCCTTCCAAGCCTCTCTGGACTTTCATTAAAAGGTTTTAAATATGATGTTGTTCAGATGTGTCTGCGTGCTCTTCCTTCGCTTCCGGAAGAATCAGGTTTAAGATGACACCGACAATTGCGGCAAGCGCCATCCCTGACACTTGGAATCCGCCTTGAGACACTTGGATAAATGCGCCTCCTACACCGATCACAAGGATCACCGATGTGATAATGAGGTTTCGGTTATTTTCATAATCAATTTTGTTGTCAATCAGCATTCTCAGGCCGCTTGAAGCAATGATTCCGAACAGCAGGAAGGAGACGCCTCCCATGACCGCTGACGGCACTGAACTGATCAGCGCTGAAATTTTGCCGATAAAGCCGAAGCAAAGGGCAATCACTGCCGCGCCTCCGATGACAAAGACGCTGAATACTCTTGTGATGGCCAGCACGCCAATGTTTTCTCCGTAAGTCGTCGTCGGCGGGCCGCCGATCAGGGAAGCAAGAATTGTCGCCACGCTGTCACCCATAATGGAGCGATGCAGTCCCGGCTTTTTAATAAAATCTTGTCCAACAACCTTACTCAGCACCATTTGGTGGCCGATATGCTCCGACATTGTCACAAACGCGACCGGTACCATTGCGGCCGCGATGCCGAGTGTTACTGACGGCGAATAGTCTTTGAACGGCATGATAAATTCAGGCACTGCGAACCATTTCGCGTCAAGCACCGGCTGGAAGTTGACAATCCCTTGAGTAAGGGCGAACAGGTATCCGCCGATGATTCCGATCAAAACCGGAATCAAGCTTAAGAATCCTCGCAAGAAAATCGCGCAAATAATCGTGATGGCCAGCGTAACGCCTGCGACACTGAAGTGCTTTAAGCTGTAGACCAATTCACTCGCATTCGGATCAGCATACATCGCCATGTTTACCGCAGTGCTTGCAAGTCCCAGCCCGATGACGATAATAACAGGTCCTACGACTACAGGCGGGAGAATCTTCATCAGCCATCCTGTGCCAAGCTGCCTGATCAATAAGGCAATCAGCCCGTATACCAGCCCTGCAAGAAACGCCCCGACCATTGCCGCTCCCGGCCCGCCGGTCGCTTTTACCAGTATGATCGGAGAAATAAAGGCGAAGGATGAACCGAGATACGCCGGAATTTGCCCTTTCGTAATAAGAAGGTACGCCAGTGTTCCGATGCCGCTTGTCACCAACGCCACAGCAGGACTCATTCCGACGAGCTTCGGAACCAAAATGGTTGAGCCGAACATGGCAAACAAATGCTGAAGGCTGAATGAAACCCAAGAGAAAGGTGTTGGGACATCCCTGACCCCTAAATTTACTTTTTTCTTACTCATGATGATTTCCCCCTGATTGTTGACTTTCATTTTAGGATGACTCAATGGCTGTATAAAAAAACCTCTTTGCTATTTTTACGCAAAGAGGCATACAAAGACCTGCCGAATACTTTTTGGGCCTTTGTTGTGCACCTCTTTGCAACCTCTCTGGATTGCCCTTAAAAAGGTGATCTATTATTCATTTTCATAAATGGCGACGAGATCGTTTTGATCTACCTCATCAAGCTGAACCATAACCTTTTCAGCCTTTGATGTCGGGATGTTTTTCCCGATATAATCCGCTCGGATCGGCAGTTCCCGGTGTCCCCTGTCAACAAGCACAGCCAGCTGAATGGAGGAAGGTCTGCCCACATCAACAAGCGCATCCATACCTGCTCTGACTGTTCTTCCGGTATACAGGACATCATCAACGAGAATGACTTTTTGATCTGTGATATCTACCGGAATATCTGCACCTTTCACAAGCGGTTCTTCGTTGCTCGTTTTTTTAGAAAGATCGTCTCTGTAAAGGGTAATATCAATTTCACCAACTGTAACAGGATTTCCTTCAATCTGTTCAATTCGTTCCGCAAGGCGTTTTGCCAGGTAAATCCCTCTTGTCTTAATGCCGACAAGAATGCAGTTATTCATTCCTTTATTGCGTTCGATCATTTCGTGCGCAATCCTGGTCAAGGCTCGTCTGATTGCCTGTTCGTCGAGAATGACAGCTTTTTGATTCAATGTGTGACACCTCACAGTTTATATAGAAGAAAAAACCCCTCCTGCCAGAGCATAGAGGGGTTTTAGGACAAGGTGCGCACTATACACGCATCCCGTCTATCCGTTATCCTTCTCAGCCTCTCTGGACTGTTTTAAAGAATCTATTCAGCTTCGTTTATTATTTCAGAAAAGAAACACTCTGTCAACCGTTTTTTCTGAGGGTTTCGATTAATTCTGCCATATCCTCAGGGAGCGGCGCTTCAAATTCGACATATTCTCCTGTTCGCGGGTGGTCAAAACCTAAAACGCCCGCGTGAAGCGCCTGGCCGTTAAAGTCGATTGTTTTTCTCGGACCATATTTCGGGTCGCCCGCTAATGGGAATCCGATATATTTCATATGAACACGAATTTGATGGGTTCTCCCTGTTTCAAGCTGGCATTCCACTAACGTAAAGTCCTGAAAACGCTCAAGCACATGAAAATGAGTGACAGCGTTTTTGCCATCACGTGTCACAGTCATGCTTTGACGGTCTTTTTTATCCCGCCCGATCGGCGCGTCAATTGTGCCGTCATCATGAGAAATAAGCCCGTGGACAACAGCCGTATACTTTCGCGTGACCGTTTTGTTGACCAATTGGTTTACAAGTGACTCGTGTGCCATATCATTTTTCGCCACCATTAATAAGCCGGACGTGTCCTTATCGATTCTGTGAACAATCCCCGGACGCATCACACCATTGATTCCGGAAAGGTCTGTGCAATGAGCCATAAGACCGTTTACAAGTGTGCCCGTAAGATGACCGGGTGCTGGGTGTACAACCATTCCGCGAGGCTTATTGACAACCAGCACATCCTGATCTTCATAATAAATATCAAGGTCCATAGGTTCTGCCAGGACGTCGAGCGCTTCCGGTTCGGGTACAGTGACGGTCACCTGATCACCCGGCTGAATTTTATAATTTGCTTTCACCGCGCTCCCGTTCACGACAACCTGTCCGTCTTTTACCCATTGCTGAACCTGGGTTCTTGACCAATCATTCTCAGTTGATGCCAAAAATTTATCAATCCGCTCACTTTTTTGTTCTTCTGAAGCGGTTATATCAATTTGATTCATGCTATTGCTCCTTTTTCTTTTTCCCGCTGTCCAACAGCATTTGTATAAATAAAAGCATTACGCCGACACATAGTGAAGAGTCCGCGATGTTAAAAATCGGGTAATTGTAATTCACAATTATAACATGGATAAAATCCACAACTTCTTGTCTGACAGCCCGATCGATAAAGTTGCCGATGGCACCGCCAAGCATAAGCCCAAGGGCAACGCCAAGAAGCCTTTGTCCTTTTGTGTAACGCTGTATGTAATAAACAATACCAATAATAACAGCGGTTGTTATGAGGTAGAAAAACCACATCTGACCCGCTAATATCCCCCATGCAGCACCCGTATTGCGATGGGAGGTGATATAGAATACCTGATCAATGATCGGAATGCTTTGGCCAAGTTCCATGTTCTTAACGACTAGCCATTTTGTCAATTGATCGGCTGCAATAATAAGTAGTGCAATTATATAATACAGCACAAACGTTCCTCCAGTTTACGGTTACTTTAATCCATTATGCATTTTATCAATAAAAAGCACTGGAGTAAAGAAATATCAGGCATATTAACTGGTCAGACACTGTTTATTCATACAGTGCCTGACCATATTCGATATCCGTTGATTTCCATATCGGAAGCGTTTTTTTTTCGAATTGGACAGAATAAAGAAAATCGTTTGCTGTTCGGGCCGTCGGCAGCACCGCCAGCTTTGAAAGAGGAATGGGGGCTCCGGTCTCTTCACAGTATCCGAATGTGCCGTTTTCGATTTTCGACAATGCAAGGAGAACGTCTTGAAGCTCTTCTTTAATGTGATAGATCAGAGTTGCTTTTTGTTTATGATTGATTGCTGCTTGCGGGCTTGTAGAAACCTGAAAGCAAGAATACTCAAATAATCTCGACTGTAATTCTTCTTTCATCAGAAGAAGTTCCGTGTAAATTGCGGTCAGTTGATCATTCATTCTTCACAACTCCTGCTCTTAACGTAGTACCTTTATTGTTGCCTATGAATGATGATCTAAAGCCCATAAGATTTTTCCTGCCGTTCTAAAGGATGTCACTCTTGGCACAAAAAAAGCCCGGCTTTTACGCCGGGCCCCTTTTGCATTATTTTTCATAATATTTTTCAACGATTTCAGCGTTGCGTAATGAAAGTGTAGGATATTTCGGATTTGCCCCTACATCTTTTGAAATCACACGTGATCTCTCACACATTTCGCCTTCCGCTTTCTCGACAGCGATTTTACCCGTCGGAAAGCTTTGCGCATCGTTCGGCGCTTCCTGTTCTTCACTGATTGTCAGTTCTGACACAATAAACAGCTGAGAAAGATTTTCTTTAATGGAAGCCAAGAGCTCTTTGTTTTCTTTATTTGGATACAATTTCAGGTTAGCTTCCAATGATTTACCGATAATTTTTTCATTCCGCGCAGTTTCTAATGCTTTTAGCACGTCATCACGAAGAGCCATAAAGCGGTCAAATTTTTCTTCAGTCGCTTCACTGTTTGGAACGGCGATTGTTTCCGGCATATCTGTCAGCTGAACGCTCTGCTCTTCAACAAATGTTAAATGAGACCATAATTCGTCAGCCGTATGCGGAAGGATAGGCGCTGAAAGCTTCACTAATGCAAGAAGCGTTTCGTAGAATACTGTCTGCATGCTGCGTCTATCCGGATGATCCGCATGCTCGATGTAAACAATATCCTTTGCAAAATCGAGATAGAATGAGCTTAATTCGATTGTGCAGAAATTATGGATGCTGTGATACACAACCGCAAATTCGTACTCATCATACGCTTTTTTCACTTTATCAATCAGTTTGTTCAGCTTAATCAGCATATACTGATCCACTTCACGAAGTTCTTCAACAGCCACCGCATTTGTTTTTGGATCAAAATCGAAAAGGTTGCCGTGAAGGAAACGGAACGTATTGCGGATTTTACGATATACTTCCGCAACCTGCTTCAGAATGGCGTCAGACACGCGAACATCCGCCTGATAATCCACTGAAGATACCCATAACCTTAAGATGTCCGCACCAAGCTGTTTCATAACTTTAGCCGGAACAACAACGTTACCGATTGATTTACTCATCTTGCGTCCTTCTCCATCCAGTGCGAACCCATGGCTGAGCACACCTTTATACGGCGCTTTCCCTGTTACGGCTACTGCTGTAGAAAGGGAAGAGTTAAACCAGCCGCGATATTGGTCAGATCCCTCTAGGTATAAATCAGCCGGGCGAACGAGGTCATCACGTTCTTCAAGCACTGCTTGATGTGAAGAGCCTGAATCAAACCAAACATCCATGATATCCTGTTCTTTTGTAAATGTGCCGTTCGGGCTTCCAGGATGTGTAAACCCTTCCGGAAGAAGATCCTTTGCTTCTTTTTCAAACCAAATGTTTGATCCGTGCTGCCTGAACAATTCAGAAACATGTTCAATGGTTTCATCCGTAATAATCGGTTCCCCATTTTCGGCATAAAATACCGGAATCGGCACACCCCACGCACGCTGTCTGGAAATACACCAGTCTCCGCGGTCCCGAACCATGTTGTGCAAACGCTGCTCGCCCCATTCAGGAACCCATTTGGTTTCTTTGATGGCGTCCAGCAGGTCTGATCTGAAATCTTTAATAGACGCAAACCATTGCGCTGTCGCTCTGAAAATGGTTGGTTTTTTTGTTCTCCAATCGTGCGGATAAGAATGAGTAATAAATTCAAGCTTCACAAGTGCGCCTTTTTCATCAAGCTGCTGTGTGATCGCTTTGTTTGCATCGTCATAGAACATGCCTTCAAAGCCAGGAGCTTCGCTTGTCATGACACCTTTTGCATCAACTGGGCAAAGCACATCTAAGCCGTATTTTTGGCCGATGATAAAGTCATCCTCCCCATGTCCTGGCGCTGTATGAACACAGCCTGTTCCGGCATCAGTTGTTACGTGTTCACCAAGCATAACGAGAGAATCTCTGCCATATAGCGGGTGTTCAGCGATAATGTTCTCAAGGTCCTTCCCTTTGACCGTTCTTGTTACTTCATACTGATCAAATCCGCATGCAGACGCAACATTTTCGACTAAAGCACTTGCTACGACAAAGCGGTCTTCGCCTACTGCAATCACGCTGTACTCAAGATCAGGATGCACTGAGATTCCGAGGTTCGCCGGAATTGTCCAAGGTGTTGTTGTCCAGATGATGATACGTTCACCATTTTCAAGAACGCCTTTTCCGTCTTTTACACCAAAAGCGACATAAATAGATGCTGAACGTTTGTCTTGATATTCGATCTCGGCTTCAGCCAAAGCAGACTCACTTGAAGGTGACCAGTTAACCGGTTTAAGACCTTTGTAAATGTAGCCTCGTTTTGCCATTTCACCAAATACGCGGATTTGCTGCGCTTCGTATTCCGGTTTTAATGTCACATATGGGTTTTCCCAATCGCCGCGGACACCAAGACGTTTAAATTGCTCACGCTGTCCCTCGATTTGCTTCCAAGCGTACTCTTCGCACAGTTTGCGGAATTCCGCTACGGACATTTCTTTGCGGTTGACTTTTTTGTTTTTTGTCAGAGCTGTTTCAATTGGCAATCCGTGTGTATCCCAGCCTGGTACATACGGTGCGTTGTAGCCGCTCATTGATTTATAGCGGACAATGAAGTCCTTCAAAATCTTGTTAAGCGCGTGGCCCATATGGATGTCACCGTTAGCATACGGAGGTCCGTCATGTAAAACAAATTTCGGGCGGTCTTTCGTCCGTTCCTGCACAAGACGATAGATATCCTCTTCCTCCCATTTCTTTTGAATGTCAGGCTCACGGTTTGGCAAATTTCCACGCATCGGGAAATCTGTTTTTGGCATTAAGAGCGTGTCTTTAAAATCCATTTTCATTCCTCCACTGCATTTTTTCAGAAAATAAAAAAAGCCCTCTCATCCCATAAGGGACGAGAAAGCTTATCTCGCGGTACCACCCTTTTAGAAAAAGCCAGCATACGCTTTTTCCTCTTGAGCATCGTAACGTGATGAACGTCCTAACCTACTGTGAGTTCAGAAAGGAAACTTAAGGGCTGATCTACATGATTCCGGCCATCCCGGACTTTCACCATCTCCGGGTCGCTATGAAGGCCTGAAGGAAACATGACTGTCCCTTTCAACCGTTTTTTCATCTGAATTTATGAACGTATTATATTCGACAAGCTAAGAAAATGTCAAGATAATCAGAGAATTTATTCCTTTTCCTCAAATACAGCGTCGACTTCATACTCAAGGAGATGATCCCAATCGTCATTTTTCAGAAGATCGAGCTGAGCCTCAATCAGCATTTGGAAACGTGTTCTGAACACTTTAGACTGTTTTTTCAGCTCTTCGATTTCCATGGCGATTTTTCTTGATTTTGATAACGATTCGTTGATAATGCGATCAGCATTTTTCTCCGCTTCCCGTACGATCAGCTTTGCCTCTTTTTGTGAATTGCGTTTTACGTCTTCAGCTGCTTCTTGGGCAACTAAAATCGATTTATTCAATGTTTCTTCAATATTGGCAAAGTGTCCGATTCTTTCATCTAGCTCATTGACTTTCGCTTCTAGTTCCGTTTTCTTACGGAGAACAATTTCGTAATCTTTTCTGACTTGCGCTAGAAATTCATTTACTTCATCTTCATCATATCCGCGAAAACTTTTTGTAAACGTCTTGTTGTGAATATCATTTGGCGTTAATGGCATGATGCCACCTCCATTTTTACATTTCAGTACGGTTATCTAGTTCACATTATAAAACAAATTTCGCACAGATGGAGAAAAAAACTGAAAAACCGACTATTTTTGTCGTTCAAACGTAACTCTCCATTTGTCTTTTTTGGTTTTTCCTTCGATTTTGGATAAACTGCAGCGGCCAAAGCCTCTGATAGACAGCATGTCCCCTTCTGCCACTATGTAGGAAGGATCTTCAACTACCTTCCAGTTCACTTTTACGAGCCCGTTTTTCACAAGTGTCTGTGATTTCTGGCGGGATTGCCTGCTCATAGAGGCGCAGACAGCGTCAAGCCTTAAAGAAGAAACCGTGTCATCTCTTATTTCGACATCAATAGCCGGAATGTTAAGGTCTGACAAGCCAATTTTCTCAAGGCTGACCGTCGCTTTGCCTGCTTGAGTCAGCTGTGCGGCCACAAAATCAGCGGTATCGGCTGATACAATCAATTGCACAGCTGATTCAGAAAACACGATGTCACCGAATTTTTGCCGCTTTAATCCTATGCCCATTAATGCACCAAGCAGAGAACGGTGATCTACTGAGACAAACTTGTCAGCATAACGGACGTTAAACGCCTGCAGTTCAAAATCCGATTCTTCTGGAGTAATGTATTCTGGATACAGAATCGCCCGTTTCCGCTCCGCTCTGTCATAGCCGCCGGAAAAAGCAAGCCCGACGTCTGTCTGTCCCGTAACAGCAGTGAGGATGACCTGCTCTCGAGGGTCTAAAAAGTCGGTCAGCTTCATTCTGTACTGCTCCTGGACAATTCTTTTCCATTCGAGCGCCTGATCAATAAAGGCCCGCTCGTCTTTTCTGAAGTGCTGATAGATATCGCTCATCGTCTTTCCCTTCTATGTAAAGAGGCTTGGCTGCTGCCAAGCCCCTATCAAACTGTCACATTAAAACGCAATCATGCGATAAAGTCCCCACAAGCCGGTAGTCGCAAATCGAAGCACAAGGATTGCTACGATTGGTGAAATATCCAGCATTGCAATCGGAGGGATGATTTTTCTGAATGGTTCGAGATATGGTTCACAAATCGATGCTAAAAAACGCCCGACTGCTGTTTCCCTCGTACTCGGCACCCATGACATAAAAATGTATATGATCAGGGCAAATGAGTATATTGTGATTAATAAGCTTAAAACCGAAAAAACTTGATAAAGGATCATCTCGCTTTACCACCTCTGATGTTCGTCTTCAGATATGAGCTCAGAAATTGTGCCTGATACATCTACGTTATCAGGCGTGCAGAGAAAGATATCTGAGCCGATTCTTTGAATATCTCCGCCGATGGCATAGACGGTTCCGCTTAAAAAGTCAACAATCCGCTTCGCCTGATCATGCTGTATCCGCTGAAGATTGACGACAACTGCCCGCCGGTTCTTCAAATGGTCGGCTATTTCCTGCGCCTCCGCATAAACGCGCGGCTCACTCAACACCACTTTAGAGGATTTCTGAACACTTTGCAAGCTCACTACATTCTGTTTGCCCGCAGGTTTATTCCCAGTATAAGCCGGCTTTTCTTTTTGCTCATGCTCCTCATGCGATTCCCGCTCTGTCTCAATATATTCATATTCATATTCTTCATCTTCCATCGAGAAAAAGTTTTTCAGTTTATTTTTCATACTCATTGCTGTACACCCCCTGTTTCATTTCCGACTAACGATGAGCCGATTCTAATATAAGTAGCCCCTTCTTCAATTGCAATTTCAAAATCATTTGACATGCCCATCGACAGTTCAGTACACGGAGCGTTCGGCTGCTTCAGTTTCTGAACCTGGTCACGGAGTTCTCTCAGCGACCTGAAACAGCTTCTGATCTGATCTTGATCATCAGTCAGCGGAGCCATTGTCATCAGTCCGGCCACTTGGATATGTTCGAAACCGGAAAGCTCCTGTATGAATGGAATGACTTCTTCTTTTTTCATGCCGTGTTTAGAAGGCTCAAGAGAGGTATTGACCTGCACAAAGCATCGCACAGTACCTTCAGCCCGTTTTTCAATTTCTTTCGCTAATGAGAGCCGGTCTAGGGAATGGATATAAGAAACCGCATTGACGACAGATTTTGCTTTTCTTGATTGCAGACTGCCGATAAAATGCCATTCCGGATTCCCTTTCATCAATTCCTGTTTGCGGAGCAGTTCCGCATCCCGATTCTCTCCGAGGCAGGTGATGCCAGCATCTACTGCCTCCTGTGCTCTTTCAGGCGATACATATTTTGTGACTGCAATAACCGTAACTTCATCGGAGCTGCGGCCCGATCTGTTACATGCTTCGTTTATTCGTTCGTTTATATGTCGTAAATTATCAACAACACGCAAGATCTTTATGCCTCCTTCATTCCGATAAAGGACATCATCCGTCCAGTTTTCCCCTGATCGCGGCGGTGAGAATAGAAAAGAGACGGCTCGCTTTCCGTGCATAAACCGCTGACAGAAATCTGTTCATTTGCCAAACCGCTGTCTATCAGTATGAGGCGGTTCAGCTCTTTCAAATCAAGCTGATATTGTGCCATTGCCGTCTGATTAACGGCACGGTCTGCTGAAACCGGCAATGCGCGGACAGCATCCATGACACGGTCATCTACCGTATAGCATGCTCCGCTGATAGACGGGCCAATAACAGCCTGAATATCTGAAGGATTTGAACCTTCCTTCTCAGTCCATTGCTTCACCATTTCTCTGCCAATCTGTTTGACAGTGCCTTTCCACCCGGCATGGGCAACTCCGACAAGTGATTTAACCGGATCATAAAAGAAAAGAGGCACACAATCAGCAAAGCATAATGCTAAAAATACATTTTTTTCGTTTGTATAGAGCCCGTCCGTTGCTTTTAGCGCTGTGTGATACTCACGGGCGCCTTTTCCCCTATCCCTCTGCGTCACTTTCTGAACGCGATTATCATGTGTCTGATCAGCGAATACCCAAGACTGCAAATCAGTATTAAACATATCGGCAATATATTCACGATTTTTAACTACATCTGCATCTTTGTCATGAACGTGCAATCCTGTATTTAACGATTCAAAAGGCTTTTGGCTGACACCGCCGTTTTTCGTCGTAAATCCGGCAATGACTTCTTTGTTGTTTTGATTCGTTTGAGCCCAGTCTTGTATCATGAGTGTCGAGGGTGTGGTAAGACTAAATGGGTGATATGTATTCATGATGATCCAACCTTTCGACAAACATTTAAAAAAGCGGAATTTCCCACTTATTTTACCACATCTTTCTGCATTCGTTGAGCGCCGATTTGCATATTTCTAAATGAAATGTGCCGGAAGAAACGAGACTTCCGGCATTTGCCAATCCGCGGCAGAAAAGCAGGTTTATGCATGCGGTTCACTTAATCGGACCAAGATTACATCTTCCCCGATTTTTACTATATTTCGCCATGGAATGACCAATTCCTCTTCTTTTCCGAAAAATCCGAGCACTTTCCCATTTCCTCCTAGTATGATCGCCTGAATTTTACCAGTGGTCACATTGATATCAATATCACCAATACTCCCCAGCTTTTTTCCGTTTGAGACATTGACGACATCCTTCACCTGAAATTCTGAAATGCTGATCATTCCATCACGTCCTTTTTCCGTCCTTTTGTTCAAGTATATGAACGGGCAGGCTGAACCTTGTCAGCAAGAAGAAATTTTCATGTCACTGTTCTTTTTTCCGGCTGCACCAGCTGATAATAAAATCGAGGATAATTTTTGTATACTCTACTAGCTGCTCAATTGATACCTTCTCATTCACGGAGTGTGCATTGTGCAGATCGCCAGGACCGTATATCACGCATGGAATACCGGCATCATACAGCCACCCACCATCTGTAACCGATTGAGAAACGTCAATAATTGGACTCTCCCGCTTCACTTTCTCATGAGAGGCAGTAAGCGCTAAGACGCCTGGGTAGCCAGGGTCAACTTCCAATGCCGGAAAAATTTCTCCTCTGTCTTCAATCATCGATGAGCCTCCCCACTTAAATACGGGGCGGTTTTCCCTAAGCCAAATATCACTGTCACTCAGCCGATTGACGTAATCTTCTATTTCCGCTGCCACTTGGTCATGGGTTTCATTCGGATAAAAATGGACTGTGATCCACAGCCGGCATTCGTCCGCTATAAAAGCCGCATGTCTGCCGCCTTCTATAACAGCCGGGTTAATTGTATTTGTGCCAGGTTTAAAGCCGGGATAACGTTTCATAATGGACCAGTGGCGCTCAAGTTCACCGAGCCCCGCAATGATTTTCGCCATTTTTTCAATTGCGCTTGCTCCGAATGTTCCTCCGCCTGCGTGAATCATATTTCGTCTCGTTCCATCATGAAATGTTTGACTGCTTTTGATTTCGATCCAGCCTGTAATGACGCCGCCTTGGCCTTGAATATGCATATCGCTCGTATCCGCGACAATTGCAAAATCAGCGTGGTAGCCCCTCTTGCAGCATTCAAGCGTGCCGGCTTCTCCAACTTCCTCCCCGATAACCGATTGCAGAATCAGATCACCGGGAAGTTCAATGCCTGCTTCACGAATTAATTTCACAGCAAACAGCACACATGCCATTCCGCCCTTCATATCGGAAGCGCCTCGCCCGATTAAGAGACCGTTTTTTTCAATTGGATGAAATGGATCGTGCTCCCATTCCTCATCCTCTTTTACCTCTGCCACATCTACATGGCCATTGATGATCAGGCTATGATAATCTGCTGAACCTGTTCCCTTTAGCTGGCCTACAACATTGGGGTCTCCAGGGTACACATCCCATTTGTCGATCGAAAATCCTAATTCATTTAAAAATCCTGAAATCCATGACTGAATCCCCTCTGTATTTCTTGCAGGTGGAGCAGGTGTTTGATAAGAAATCAGCGTTTTTGCCAGCTGAATAAGCTCCTCCTTTTGTTCTTCCACTTTTTTGAGCAAAGAGTCTATTTGTTGATCCAATCTAATCCGCTCCTATTCTTCAAAAATAAAAAGCCGCTTCAAGTTATGAAACGGCTCAATAAAAACAAACAGAGTCCTATGCACTCTGTTTATTCACCGCTTCCCTCCGCTGGCATGATCCAGATCAGGTCAAAAGGGTTGAGACAAAGTCTCTCTCAGCTTCGCAAAGCACCCCTAGGATGAATCTATGTGTTTGTCAGGCATTCGTTATCGGCTCAGCTCTTGTTAAAAACGGCCGATCTTGATTCCATAATACATGGATTGGCGTATCAAAAAAAGCTGAAAGTATTTGATCAGTAAGCATTTCCTTTATTTCTCCGGATCCAAAGACCTCTCCCTGTTTTAATAAAAGGGCTTTATCAAAGACAGGCAAAATTTCTTCAGCATGATGAGTCACATAAAGGATAGATGGTGCATTTTCTTTGTTTGCAATGTATGTAATCGTATCTAACAACTTTTCCCGGGCAATAAAATCCAGCCCTGTGACTGGTTCATCCAGTATCAGCAGCTCCGGATCGGCCATTAGTGCTCTTGCAATCAATGCTCTTTGTTTTTCCCCTTGAGAAAGGGTTTCATAGCGACGGTCGGCATATTCAATTGCTCCCAAGTCCTCTAACAAACCAATCGCTTTTTCCCTTATTTTCTTACTTGGTGTTTCATATAATCCAATCGAAGCGTAAGCTCCGCTCAAAGCAATTTCAAAGGCTGAATCTGCCGGGTACAATTTTTGCTGAAGAGCTGCTGAGACGAGGCCAATTTTACGTCTGAGTTTTTCCCCAAGCTCTGTCTTGCCAAATTCATGGCCAAGCACCTGCATCTCGCCTGATGTTGGAAAATAATAAGAGCAAAGCATATTTAACAGTGCTGTCTTCCCGGCGCCATTTAGGCCGTAAAGCACCCAATTTTCCTTTTCTTCCACCTTCCAATGAATATCCCTCAGTATCCATTTCCCATTCCGTTTTAATGAGACATTGTCAAGCTGCAAAATCATCGTGGTCCTCCTCTTGATTGCCTTTTTAATTGTTTTAATTTTCTTAAAACTTTGTACAAACTAGGATACCTTATTTTTTCCAAAACGTAAACCGTCGGCAAACAATAGAAAAGCCTTTAAAACAAAATCGTTTTAAAGGCTTTTCATTATTGATGAATATTTTTATTCATTTGTTTGATAGCCGCTTTTTCAAGTCTGGACACCTGTGCTTGGGATATTCCGATTTCCTCGGCAACTTCCATTTGGGTTTTCCCTTGGAAGAATCGCTTTCTCAAAATCATTTTTTCCCTATCGTTCAGCCTTCTCATGCCCTCTTTTAAAGCCAGCTCTTCAATCCATTGTGTATCTGTATTGCGCTCATCACTGATTTGGTCCATCACATAAATCGGGTCTCCGCCGTCGTTATAGATCGGTTCAAATAGAGAAACCGGATCCTGAATGGCATCAAGCGCAAATACAATTTCCTCATGCGGTACTTCAAGAACTTTTGCGATGTCTTCTGCAGTCGGCTCCTTGCTTGTCTCACTGATTAACCGCTCTCTTACCTGAAGCGCCTTGTAAGCGATGTCCCGGAGTGATCTTGAAACACGGATCGGGTTATTATCGCGTAAATACCTGCGGATCTCTCCGATAATCATAGGTACAGCGTATGTTGAAAACTTAACATTGTGGCTTAGGTCAAAATTATCAATGGATTTCATTAGTCCGATGCAGCCGACTTGAAATAAGTCATCAACATACTCCCCTCTGTTATTAAATCGTTGAATGACACTTAAGACAAGACGCAAGTTCCCATTTACAAGCTTTTCTCTTGCTGAATCATCGCCTTCATCCTGCAGCTGCCTAAACAGCTTTCTCATCTCTTCATTCTTGAGTACTGGTAATTTGGAGGTATCCACCCCGCAGATTTCGACTTTATTTCTCGACACTTTTTTCCCTCCCTACAGGAGCTGCTGTACACCGTTAAGTATCTCCTTGGGTGGGAAAAATATGCACTGCACTCAGGCCGAAAAACTGTCGAAATCAGGAAATCCCTGTAAAATCAAGGGGTTCTACCCATAAAATTTTTTACACCATTTTGTTGAACTCTTTTCTCAATCTTTTTATAATTCGTTTCTCAAGCCGTGAAATATAGGATTGTGAAATCCCCATCATATCCGCTACATCCTTTTGGGTTTTTTCTTCTTCACCGACAAGCCCAAACCGCAGCTCCATAATTTGCTTTTCCCTCTCATTAAGCTGTTCAAGCGCTTTTTTCAAAAGCTTTTTATCTACGTTAGCTTCTATGTCTTTAGTAATGATGTCATCGTCTGTGCCGAGCACATCAGAAAGCAAAAGCTCATTGCCGTCCCAATCAATATTAAGCGGTTCATCAAAGGAAACCTCTGAACGGATTTTGTTGTTTCTCCTCAAATACATCAGAATTTCATTTTCTATACAGCGGGAGGCATAGGTCGCCAGCTTAATTTTCTTTTCTGGATTGAATGTATTCACAGCTTTGATCAATCCGATGGTACCGATGCTGATTAAATCCTCTATATTAATTCCCGTATTTTCAAATTTACGGGCGATATAAACGACCAGGCGCAAATTGCGTTCAATTAAAATGGCACGTGCCGCCTGATCGCCGTTTGGGAGCTTCATTAACAACACCTGCTCCTCATCTTTAGACAATGGAGGCGGCAGGGCTTCACTCCCACCTATGTAGTAGACTTCATCACTTTTCAGCCCAAGTTTCATCAGCAGCTTATACCAGAGGTGCGTCAACCGTAATTTTAGTTTTTTCATCTTCCTCTCCCTTCTAAATGTACCGCCGTTTGAGTATGATAAGTAACGGACATTTGCGAACTTTATGAAACGTGTTTGACAGCCTTGCCCGAAAGCATTTTCGGATGAATAATCGCATCAAACTCTCCATCTGCCGAAAGCTTTGTTGTGCTGATACCGATTAAGCATTTATCTGCACAAATCATTTCTTCTTTTGTCATAATCGTTACGTGATCCGGTTTAACGCATAATAAAAATTGATTTTGCTGACCAACTCCCCTGTATGGAATCAACCTCATTTTATCTAAAAAGCGAAATGAATCATCAAGCTGTTCGATGGCTTCCAGCGGGTCTGTGTTTCGAATGATCATCGTTTCGGCTGCTCCGAAAATCGGCTCCAATTTATCAACGTAAATGATCATAACCGGTGTTTTTGTAAGAGGATCGTACAGCTGATTGCCCGAATCAATCAGGCCTCTGACATGAAGTGTTTGGTTGCCCAAATCGGCCTGCACGCTGACTCGTTCCTCATATTGAATGTTTTTTGTTTCAATATCTTCGATTCTTCTTTTAGAAAAAAACCATAATGCTGGAAAGCCAGCAACAATAAACAACCAGCTGATCGGGTCTCCAAACCCTGTTTGATTGGTAATCATGACACCGTTTCGAACAATAGAATTTGACTGCAGCAAAGAATGAGCTCCGATAATTCCTCCCCCCATTAAAAAAGTGGCAAAATAAAAGGAAAACAAATTTTGAAAGAAAAAGCGAAATCTTTTAAAGCCAAATGTCACCAGTACAATCACAACTGAAAAAGCTAGCTTCCCAGCCGGATGGTCAACAATCGGCGAAAAAGGAGTAAACATCAAAAGGACAATACTCGAACCGATGAACGCCCCGCCTATCAGTCTTCTTTTTTTTACATGACGTTTTAAAATAAATGCCGTGAGCAAAAGCAAAAGTGCATCAAAACAAAAGTTTAACAGCCAAATGACATCTAAATAGATTTTCACATCTGACTCCTTTCTTTCTTGCCTCACGCTGTTCCTCTTCTTGCTCCATAAGTATAAAGCAAGCTCTGTGGGAAAGTCTGTCAATTAATGTTGAGAGGAAAATACAATTTTTCAGGGAAATCTGCTTAATTTGTCGAGGAAGTGTAATGAGAGGATATAAAAAAAGCTGCCAGTGACGGCAGCTTTTTTTCCACTTAATTTTCTGTGTTGATATTAAGTTTTCCATTCGCAGTTTTTCTCGTTTCATTTCCATAATCATCTCGTACGATCACTTCTACTTTTGCTCCGGTTGCTTTAATAGAAGAAGTGGCTGTCCAATAGCCTTCATATCTCCCCGGAGAAATTTCTCTTAACGGGAGTTCGGTGGCGTTTTGCACACTCGCTCTTGCATTTGTCAGCGGCATACGAATGATAAACGTTGCATCCAAATCCTCAGCGCTTGAGAAAGCGATTTTCACAGATTCACCGGCTTTTAAGTTTTTATCCTCTCCCGGAATCAAGCCAGAAATGACAGGCTTGTCAAAGTTGACATCAATGACTGTCTTTTTCGTCGTTTTGTTGCCTGCAAGGTCTGTAGCAATCACCTTGATTTCATTTCTTCCATTATCCAAAAGAATACGGGCTGAGTATGAACCATCAGCTACTGTTGCTTTTTTGCCATTCACCTTGACGTCTTTCAGATTGTCATCGGATACAGCCCCTTTGACAGTCAGCGTTTCTTTATTTGTTTTCTCGCCATCCTTTGGATTGTCCAGTGTTAATTCAGGCTTTTCTTGATCAAGCGTAACCGTGATTGGGCGGGAGGCATCCGTTGCTCCGTTATCTGTTGATGCAGTTGCCGTCAGCTTATTTTCGCCCTTGCCGAGTGTGATGCCTGTCTGGAACGTGCCGTCCGCGGCAGTTTTTGTTTCTCCTGCTTCTTTCTCTTCATTATAAATGTGTACCATTGTACCAGGTGAAGCTTTTCCTTTTACAGTGACGTTCTCCTTATTTGTGTATGACTTGTCTGTCGGTGAAGTAATCTCAGGCACAGCAGCTTCGTAATCAACTAATGCGCGAATCATATAGTTGCCGTCTGCTTCGTCACCCGGCTCCCATTTTCCACCTATATACTGCCAGTTGCGGCCGGAATTCTTGCCGGTTTCATCCATTGCCAGTCCAGGTGAATACGGGTCAGGTTTCGACTGGATATATACGAGATAAAAGTCTTTATCGACCATAATCCCTTTTGAACTGAGATCTACCTTAGTCCACTCGCCATTGCGAAGAGCTTCAGCGTTAAACGGCCCGGCAATTTTCTTGCCCGGTGCTCCTTCTTTTCCTGTAGCATCGTATACCTCAACCTTAAACTCTGTACCGCCTGGATCTGGGAACTCTGTATCCCAGAATCTAAACAGTCCTCCTGTAAGCATGCCCTTGTCCTTGCCGTCAGCCAGCGTCATTTTTACCGCCCATCCGTTCCCGGCAGCAAAATAAGAATTGGCATTCTCGGCTGTCCCGTCATCATATGCAATTTCACCTGGATAACCAACGAAAGGCTTCAATGCAGTTTCTTTTGTAACATTACCTTTTAATTCAACGGAAAATTCATCGCTGTAATAACCCGGTGCAGCGACTTTAATCGTATAAGCGCCTTCATAGGCCTCGAGCGTATATTCACCTTTGTCGTTCGTCGTAGCCGGTTCAACCGCAGCATCCTCTACAACATAAATGGAAGCGCCTTTTACCGGCTCTTTTGTCGTTTTATTGATAACCATACCTTTTAATGTGCCCTTCTTCATTTCTTCTAACGTAAAATTAGCTTGTGTCGTCTGGTCCGCCTGCAAAGACACTTTTTGTGTTTTCGATTGATAACCGTATGCTTCTGCAATAAGCGTATAGTCTCCCGCTTTGTGCGTCAGCGTGTACCGCCCTGTGGATTGATCGGAATATGTTGATTTTCCTGTTTCCACTACACTGACTTGTGCCCTGAGCGGCAAAACTTGCGGCTGTATAGCTTTACTCTCGGTTTTTACAGCTGTATGTTGAGATGGCTTTGCTTTTTTCGGATTTACTGCCTTTTTCTTTTGTTTTCCAGACGGCTTTTCGACGCCCAGCTTATTCTTTTTGGCTGTTTTTCCGGCTGATTTGTCAGAAAGCGCTACATCATCAATGTACCAGCCCTCTTTGTTAATACTTTCATCTGATTGTAGGTTAAACATCACTTGAATGTTTTGGCCTTTATAAGCCGATAAATCAATTTCTTCATTCGTCCAGCTTGATGTCTTTCCATTATAAACACCGGCCTGCTCCCAATTCTTTTCTCCCTCAGGCAGAACAAAAACGTAGCCGTAATCAAAGTCATCCTCTAAATTGTGCCAGCTTTTAAATTGAAGAAACAGATTTCCTGAATCAGGCACTTTAACAGGAGGCATAACAAGGTTCATGTTTGCCGAGTTGGCATAATTCCCCGCCAGATTTGTTCCATATACTTTTTCTCCGGATGCTGCTGTATTTGGGCCAGTTGACGGAACGCCCCATTCCCAGTTATTATTTGTTCCGCTTGCAATCCAGCCGCCGGCTGCAGTTTCAAAATCCTGCTTATATCCCACCGTAATACTTGGTTTCACTGTTATATCATATATATCAGACGAAACCATATGTCCGCCAAAATCCTGAATGATCCACTTATAGCTTAGCTTAGTTCCTTTGATGTCTGGAATCTCTGCCTGATACGTTCCTTTTAGATGATCACCACTGATTCGTTTAGCCGTTACTTCTGACCATTCACCTTGATCAAGCTTGTAGGACAGTTTTACAGATGTCACACTCACATTGTCTTCAGCTGTTATAGTCAGCGGCAGGCTGCCACCTTCATACGCTTCTGTCACTTTCTCATGCTGGAAGACAGGAGGCTCTTGATCATCCCCTTCTACAGAGACTTGTCCTTCTGCTTTGCCTAACCCATCTGTGACAGCGGATACAGCATCAAAAGCGTTCACCAAACCATGGCCATATCCGTTATTCGGAGAATCAGGGAATGTTGAATCTGTCAGCGGTTCAGCCGTGCTGGTTAATATATCCTCCATCTCATCGACAGAAAGTGAGGCATCCGCCTGTTTCAACAGTGCAGCAACAGCCGATACATGCGGCCCTGCCATTGATGTGCCGTCCCATCCGTCCTCATATGTCTGACCGGGAACGGATGAACGAATATTTACGCCCGGTGCAGAAATTTCCGGCTTTATTTCATCATATGGAGATGGCCCTTGAAGAGAAAAGTCAGCGAGCTTTTTATTGATATCAGTCGCTCCAGTTGCAAACGATTCCGGATAGTTTGCAGGGTTTGCGATAGATCCAGGCCCGCCAGGAATAAAGAGGTCTGTATTCCCCGCAGAAAACTCAGGGAAAATGTCGGCCGCACGCCAGGCATTGACCATGTCTCTATACCATTCATCAAGTCCTGATCCTCCGCCCCATGAGTTATTGACAACATCAGGAGCCATTTCCGGGTGAGGGTTGCCCTCTGCGTCCTTTGGTGCTAAAACCCATTCACCAGCATCCAAAATGTCAGCATCAGTGCCGCCATCTTCCGAGAACGCTTTAACAGCGATCCATTTTGCGCCAGGCGCTACACCAATTTGATTTGTTCCATCAGGTTCAGATCCCACCATCGTACCTGTCACATGGGTTCCGTGAGCCAAATCATCATAAGGGCTTGCCCCGTCTGCTACAGCATCATACCAGTTCATTTCATTTTCAGGCTCATCGGGATTTTCCGGGTTATATCCGCGATATTTCTCTTTTAATGCCGGATGGTTCCATTCCACACCGGTATCAATAGAGGCAACAACTGTACCAGTTCCATCGTATCCAAGCGCCCAGGCTTTTGGAGCATCGATTTGGTCGACATTCCATTCCACACCGTCAGTTGCTTTAACTGCTTTTTGCGCTTTTTTCATATTAAATGGGGAGGATGACTTAAAAAGCTGCCGTTTCTCATTAGGAAGCACTTTTTCCACTTCAGGAAACTGCGCCACTTTTTCCATAACCTCTTTTGAGGCATGAACAGCAATCCCGTTCACCACATAATAAGAATGAATCTGGTCTGCATTTCCTTTATCTTTCTGGGTGTTCAAGTATGTTAGGACGTCTTGCTGGGATTCATCGGCTGTGACTTTTAAAGATGACACAACGGCAGAGCGCTTTTGATATTCCGTTTTAGCCGCAGACAGCTTCTTCGATTTCGCTTTTTTAACAGCCGCTTTTGCCGCTTTTTCTGTGTCGGCCTGATCTTTAAATTTAATCAGAAAGGTCGTTTTGTCTTTCTTTTTAAAGCTTTTCTTTAATGAACTCGAGATCTTGTTTTGAATGGATTCCGCAGATTGAAGCTCCTTTTTAACAGAAGCTGAGGTGACTTTGCTGCTTGCCCCGGCTGCTCCCGGAAACAGCAGTGAACTAATGACAACAGTACTTAAAACAGAGCTGATGAGTCTGTTTTTCGTTTTTTTCCTCATTTTCATCCCCCTTTTTCAACATGCTTTGTAAAAAATATGTCGTCCCTCCTTTTAAAAATGAATGGTTTGTCAGAACATCGCTGTATGTTAACTGTAGACAATCCAAATTACAGATATTGTCGTTTCATGTCAGCTAATTTCCATATATATGAAAATGATAAAATTGTCACGAAAATAAATAGGGCTATTTATCTATTTCATTACTAAATGAAGGAGGTAATAGGGAAAAAGGCTATATAAGAAGAAAGTTTGAGGAGAAAAACAAAAAGGACAAAATCGAAAGCGATTTTGTCCTTTACATTAGCCGCGTTTATTACGGTTTCTTAAGAATGTCGGGATGTCAAGCGTATCATCAGCCGGCTGTGAAGTATGACGGCTTACTGTGTTCTGCTGCTGAGGCTCCTCACGTTTTGGCTCACGCTTTGGAACACTTTGATTGTGTGTTTTGATGCTTTGATTTAGGCCTGGGCGCTGAGGCTTCGTCACGTCCTTTTCTTGTTCAATAAAGCCCGTTGCAATCACTGTCACCACAATCTCATCTTTTAGATTTTCATTAATAACAGAACCGAAAATCATGTTTACGTCTTGATCAGACGCCGAAGCGACAATGTCTGCTGCTTCCTGAACTTCATATAGGCTGAGGTTTGTTCCCCCAGTGATGTTCATGAGAACGCCTTGCGCACCGTCAATGGCCGCTTCAAGAAGCGGGCTGGAAATGGCTTTTTTCGCTGCCTCTGCCGCACGGTTTTCCCCGGTAGCAATACCGATACCCATCAAAGCAGATCCTTTGTTTGACATGATCGTTTTCACATCAGCAAAGTCAAGGTTGATAAGACCAGGTGTAGCAATCAAGTCAGAAATACCTTGGACCCCTTGGCGGAGTACGTTATCCGCTTCACGGAATGCTTCAAGCATCGGTGTGTTTTTATCAACAATTTCAAGGATACGGTCGTTCGGGATCACAATCAGTGTATCCACCGCTTCTTTCATTGCCGAGATTCCGCCTGCAGCCTGAAGCTGTCTTTTGCGTCCTTCGAAGGTAAACGGTCTTGTTACAACTCCGACTGTTAATGCGCCTAAGTCTTTAGCGATTTGTGCGATAACCGGTGCGGCACCTGTTCCTGTTCCGCCGCCCATACCGGCTGTCACGAATACCATGTCAGCGCCTTTTAACGCTTCTTCAATCTGCTCTTTGCTTTCTTCAGCGGCTTTTTTTCCGACTTCCGGATTCGCACCTGCTCCCAATCCTCTAGTCAGCTTTGCGCCGATTTGCATTTTCACTTCTGCTTTTGACAGGTTAAGAGCTTGAGCGTCCGTATTTACCGCGATGTACTCTACTCCTTGCACTTCATTTTCAATCATTCGGTTAACGGCGTTGTTACCGCCGCCTCCTACTCCGATTACTTTAATTGATGCTAAGCCGTCTATGTTTGTTTCGAACTCCAACATGCTAAATCCTCCTAATCTGCCGAATGACTATCTATCTATTCCCAAAACATGCTTAATAGTTTTTTCATTTTGCTCTGTTTATTATGTTCGGCTTGTGTTTTTTGTTTTCCTTTTGGCCGCTGCTGCACCTCATTTTGATGATGATGCTGCTCTTGTTCCTCAGATGATGAGACTGCGATTTCCTGTATCGCTTCTTCAGGCATCTTAAAGCCTATTTTTCTGCCTTGGATTCTTGCATTCCGGCAGGCGAATTGGATCAGGCCCACTCCCGTCATATATTGAGGATCTCTTACACCGATATAATTCGGGCTTGCCACCCTGACGTTATTTTGCAGCACATCCTGTGCCAAAGACATGACACCCGGCATTGCCGCTTGTCCTCCTGTCAGCACGAAGCCTCCCGGCAGATCGGTAATTCCCATACTGCGAAGCTCTTCTGAAACAATTTCAAGAATTTCTTCTACTCTCGCTTCAATGATATTCGCTGCTTCTTGCTGTGTAAATGTTTGTTTTTGATTGGTGCCTATAACGGTTACCTCAAATACTTCATCCTCCGAGGCTTCGTCATAGTAGGCATGTCCAAATTGTTTTTTCACGCGTTCTGCTTCTTCTGTTGACGTTCTCAATCCGATGGAGATATCTTTGGTGATATTTTCGCCTCCGAGAGGAATGACACGGGTAGAAGTGAGATGTCCGTTCTGGAATACGGCAATGGTTGTTGACCCTCCCCCTATATCAATGAGAGCCACACCAAGGTTTTTCTCGTCCTTTGATAATGCAGCAGAACCGGCTGCCAGCGGCTGAAGACAAATATCAGTTATTTCAATACCAGCTCTTTCAACACAGCGGAGTAAATTATGTAAGATTGTTTTTGAACCGGTGATCAAGGTGCCCTCTACTTCTAAACGCACACCCAGCATTTTTTTCGGGTCGGTGATTTCATCTCTTCCATCTACGATAAACTGTTTAGGAATGACGTCGACAATCAGCTGTTCGTGCGGTACTGAAACAACCTGTGCCGCCTCCATGACACGGCGTACATCTTCAACCTGAATTTCTTTATTTTCACTGGAAACTGCTACAACGCCGTTTGTATCTTGAATATTGATATAATTTCCATTAACGCCGACAATAGCTTTTCTAAGCGGAAAACCTACCATTCTTTCAGCTTGGTCAAACGCTTTTCTTATAGAATGAACGGTCTCATCTATATCAACGATTGAGCCTTTTTTCAACCCTTCAGACGGTACATTTCCCACACCGATAATATTAAGGGAATCATCTGTCATTTCTCCGACGATCACTTTTGTATTGGACGTACCGATGTCAAGACTGACGTAAAGTTCATTGTTGTTCATTCTATGGCACCTCCTCACATTTCGATCATTTCTATTCTATTATTTGCGGAACAACAATACAATGAATGTGGCTTTACAAGTGTGTAACAAAAAATAACAACAGAATATTTTTATGTGCTATTCACATTTTATGTTTATTGAAAATATTCGTTATATCCTATGTATATCCTCTTTTATATCACATTTTTTTTATTTTTTTCTCCTCGAGGCCGTCCATTTGGCGAGCAGTATTCTTCTGATGACCGCGATGTTTTGAAAAAGCCTCACGCCAAATGCAAACATACCGACTAAATACAAGTCTACACCAAGATGAACGCCCAGAAAAGCCAAACTTATGGCGAGAATGATATTGAAGAAAAAGCCCGTCACAAAAACTAGTTCATCGTATACACTTTCCAAATGGGCCCTTATTCCCCCGATCAAAGTATCAAGGGATGCAAGAATCGCCAGGGACAAATAATTTGAGTATTCATCCGGAATGGTGAAGTTCGTGCTGAACCCGATTGTAATTCCGAGCAAAAGCCCTAAAACCGGAAGCCACATTAGGAATTCTCTCCTTTTGATTTCTCGAGCGGTTTCAATGGCGCAACTTGCATTGAACCTTCGTAAGCTTTGATTTTGATTTGTTTTTCAGGCCTTTTGATTTGCAAATCCAGATTTTCTCCCGCGAACAGATCCTGCAGGGATGAAGCATTCATTCGGCTATATAGTTTATCGGCGTTTTTGCTGATGACTTTTACCGTTATCGGATAGTTGTCCAAAGGATATCCGTCGATTTTGGTTGTTCCGTTGATATCCCTGATCACCGTCGTGTTGACAACCCTTCTGTCATTGATCGATATTTCTTCCGCTTCATACATATTCAGTTCATTAATCAGCTTTTTCAGAAGGTCTGGCGGCGGATTTTGAAAGGATTCTCCCGTGAGTTCTTCCGAGAAAAGCTGAGAAATGGTGATGATGATTCCGTTCCCTGTAACATCTGTGAAGCCGGCCTGTTTTTTTAAGTTTTGAAGCGTTTCATTCAACGCTTTTGTCCGCGAGGTTTCTTCTTGATGACTGTATGTGTTCAGCATTTTTTCATATTTGTCAATTTCGCTGATCAGCTCAAGCTGTTTTTTCTGTTCTTTCTTCAGATCCTCCCTGAGGTCCCATATGTCCCTCGTATCGCGGACTTTCGGCGCTTTCAGCGAATTAAACTGCACGGACAGCATAATTCCGAAAATGAGCATCAGGATGCTCAAACTGATGAAACGATTATTTTTCTTCAACGTCCGCCCACCAACTTTTCAACGTTCATTCCCCCTGCTTTAAAAGGGGCTCCATCTCGATTTGGTCTTGTTTTTCGATGCTGACTGAAATATGATCGCGGCTCAGCTGGTCCACAAGTCCTCCTGCAATGTTCAGCGCCGGCATCAGCACATCCGGATCCCCGATGGCCGAAATGACAAACGGCGCGGGATACTGGTTGCCGTCAACCGTGATGACAGGACCGTTGCACGATATGTAAGAATGATGTGTCACACGCTGTCCGTTGATCGACACCGCGGCCGCCCCGGAAATCCACAGCTCATTGAGCAGGCGGAATATGTGGCTTTCATGGACGATATAGTTGTTGACATTCTCACCTTCCGGTATGTAAGAAGCGTCTTTCAGCGTCACCTTGATTCCTTCGCCCTGAACGCCGATTTCCCCGACGAACATTCTGTACCTTTCAACATCTTCAACAATATTGTAATACTCTTTTTTTTCCTTTTTCAAAGCCGTCTCTGTTTTCTGTACTTCCTGCTGTTTTTTGTAAAGCTCCTGTTCCAGCTTCTTATTTTGCTTTTCCTGGGAAATCAGCCGGTCGCGCAAGGAATACTCCTCTTTCCAATTTTCAGCTGTTTCTTCATGGTCTTTGTTTTCCCTGGCGAATTGATAGGAGAAAGACAGCAGGAATCCGAGGACAAGCATGGCCAGTGAAAGATTGACTGTGTGCCTCTTCAATTTCCGTCTCCCTTTTTGCTTTCATCCGTTTTTTTCAGAGGTTCAAAATAAGTCGCAACTTCCATATGGATAATGCCTTTTTCCCCTTTCGGCAGCTCTTTTACGATCGCCGGATAGCTGTTCATTTTCTGTCCGAACGTTTTCAGCGAAGCCGTCACGATATAGCCGTCGTTCATATACAGTCTGATCAGCCAAGGATTTGATTTTTGAGGCGTATAGTTAATCTCGGAAATCGATTTTTTCACGGAATCGGAAAGCTTGTTCAGCTGTTTTGCCATTTGAA
>NZ_CP026521.1:1856621-1861097 GCF_002953915.1 Bacillus sp. MBGLi79 | reverse complement strand
TACTCTTCGATGGAGATGGCGATTTTGTTGGGCAGCTGTTTAGAGATTTCGGCTTTTTTGATCAATTTATTCTGCTCGATCTTTTCTGCGGCTTTTTGCTTGCTCAGACTCCAGAATTCCGTCTGTCCTTTATGGATCGAAGACAGGGAAATGATCTGGTCTTTTGAAACGTTTTTGTTTCCTTTGATCTCTACCGTCGAAACTTTGCTGATCGGCGTCTGCAGGTAAATGATGATCAGCATCATCGTGAAAAAGAGCAGAATAAAGGTGATCAGCCGGCGGTTTGCCTTTTGCTTTCGCTGTTCTTTGATTTTGGGAATCCGTTCTTCTATATTCACTACTTTTTCTTTATCAATACCGGGTTTCACGTAGGCTCACCTCAGGGTTAATAAAGCAGACAAAAAGACTTTTATTTGCTTATTTTTGTTCGAAAAAATGACGCGCTTTTCGACATATGAAAGCACGGGGCAAGCTAAAAAGCTTCCATTTAGCGAAACAAACGACATACTAGGATGCCGTTTGCTTGTTTGTTTCATACATTATATCATAAGGCGATCTGAAGTAGAGAGGCCGTTTACCGTTTTTCTCCGATAATTTCGACCTCAGTGTGCATGTCGATATCGTATTTTTCTTTAATCGTTTTTTGAATGAATGCAATCAAATCCAGGACGTCTTGTGCTGTTGCGCCGCCTGCGTTGACGATAAAATTGCCGTGCATCTCTGAAACCTTTGCCCCGCCGATCTGATGGCCTTTCAAACCAGCCTCTTCTACTAGCCGGCCCGCATGTTCAGGCAGCGGGTTTCTGAAGATGCTGCCTGCGCAAGGGTTGGACACAGGCTGCGTTTCTTTTCGGTAGTCTTTGTTTTTCTGCATTTGCGCAACGATCTCATCGCGTTCTTTTTGCTCCAGCTGGAGAACGGCTTCAAGACATATGCCCGGCCGCTCGTTTTGCAGGATGGACGTGCGGTAGCTGAACGCCATCTCTTCATTCGTCAGCCAATCGATCGTTCCGTCTTCAAACAGGATCAATGCTTTCACCAATACCCTGCTGATATCAGAACCGTGGGCTCCGGCATTCATGTAAACCGCTCCGCCGACCGAACCCGGAATGCCCGCGGCAAACTCGAGGCCGGAAAGCCCTTTTTTGCTGATGCCTGTCGCAAGCCTTACGACAGAGTAGCCGCCGCCGACCGTTACTTGCTCGCCGTCGATTTCCATATGGTCAAGCCCCTGTCCGAGCTTGATGACAACGCCTCTTATCCCTTCATCGAGGACAAGAAGATTCGAGCCTCTGCCGATGGCCGTCCACTTGATGCCGTGCTTCTTGATCACCTTCATCGTATCTTTGACAGCTTGAATGTTTTTCGGAACCACCAGCACGTCAGCCGGTCCTCCGATTTTAATCGTAGTATGGTTGCTGAGCGGCTCGTTTTCCAGAACTTTGCCGACTTCAAGTTCTTTTAATTCTTGTATCACCTTATCCATCGAAAACCTCCAAAATCCTTCTGTCTTATCATTTTGCATGATGTTTCAGTTCTTTCAGCACATTGTACAAGCGTTCGGCCGCGTCCGGCACGCCAAGCGACTTCGCGCGGCTCTTCATCTCTTGCAGCGTTTTTTCGTCTTGTAAAATATGATCGATCGCCTGAATTAAGCGGTCTCCATTAAGCTCTGATTCTTTTAAAACGACAGCGGCGTTCTGCTCTCCTAGTGAACGTGCGTTCACTTCCTGGTGGTTGGCCGTAACGTGCGGACTCGGAATCAATACGCTTGGAATGCCGAGCGCGGTGATTTCCGCTATTGTCGTTGCTCCCGCACGTGCCACGACGACTTCGAACTCTTTTAAGTACTCGGGCATTTGATGGAGAAATGGCTGAACGACCATATTCGGAGCGGGGCCTTCTTTTTTAAGCGCAGCTGTTACTTTATCATAGTGAACTTCCCCTGTGACATAAAGAACCTGGTAATCCCGCTTTTTTAATTCGTTTTGCATCGCGATAACCGCTTCATTGATCGGAGCGGCACCGCGGCTGCCTCCGAAAATAAGGACCGTTTTTTTGCCTTCTGAAAGACCTAAAGCGGTCAGGGAACGGCCCCCATTTATAGAGACGACTTCAGACGCCCTCGGGTTTCCTGTAAAAACAACTTTTTCTGCAGGAAAATGTGTTTTCGCTTCATCAAAACAAATCGCTACCTTATCAACATATTTGGATAAAAACTTATTGGTGAGTCCGGGAAGGCTGTTTTGTTCGTGGATAATCGTCGGAATCCCCAGTTTTGAAGCGGCGTATACCACGGGTCCGCACACGTAACCGCCCGTGCCGATCACCGCGTCGGGCTTAAACCGTTTTAATTCTTTTTTGCATTCTTTTACACCCTTTAAAAAGCGCATGACGGTTTTGACGTTTTCAAATGACAGCTTTCTTTTAAAACCCGTAATTTCAATCGCCTTGAAAGGGATCCCTTCCCGCTCGACGATATTTTTCTCCAGGCCTTTTTCGGTTCCGATATATAAAAACTCAACATCTTCATGATGCCGTTTCACTTCTTTAATAAACGCAAGGGCGGGGTAAATATGGCCGCCCGTTCCGCCTCCGCTAACAACAATCCGCATCTGTTCTCCCCCTTATTCCTTATGTACACGCCGATAACCCTGCTATCTCGCAACAGGGTTATCGCCAAAATCTAGTATCTAGAATACCTGCTGACATTCAGCAGCACGCCGACCGCCATAAGCATCAAGGTCAGTGATGAACCGCCATAACTTAAAAACGGAAGCGTGATGCCTGTAACAGGAATCAGGCCGGTCACGACGCCAATATTGATCATAACCTGAATCGCTATCATCGAAATGACGCCGACGGCGACAAAACTGCCGTATAAATCGGGCGCACCGAGCGCGATTCTGATGCCTCTCCATAATAGAACGCTGAAGAGCAAAAGAATCAGCGATCCGCCGATAAAGCCGAGCTCCTCTGATAAAATCGCGAAAATAAAATCTGTCTGCGGCTCAGGCAGATAAAAAAACTTTTGCCTGCTCTGGCCGAGGCCGAGGCCGAACAGCCCGCCGGGCCCCACCGCATAAAGAGACTGAATGATTTGAAAGCCGCTCCCCAAAGGGTCCTCCCAAGGGTTCAAGTATGAAGTGATCCTTTTGATCCGGTACGGCGCCGACAGCACAAGGCCGACAAAGCCGCTCAGACCCAGAAGACCGAGAAAAACGAAGTGTGAAATTCTCGCACCCGCGACGAAGATCATAATGATGCATGTGCCGACCATTACGGTTCCTGTTCCAAGGTCAGGCTGCATCATGATGATCAAAAAAGCTGAAAAGCCAATACCCAGCGCCGGCACGCCGCCTGTTCTAAACGATGTAATATTCTTTTGCTTTTCAGATAAAAACTTGGCCAAAAATGCGATCATCGCGAGCTTCATAAACTCGGACGGCTGAATGCTGAAAGCGCCGACTCCGATCCAGCTCCTCGACCCGTTCCGTTCCATGCCGATCCCGGGAACAAGGACGATGATGAGCAGAAAGAAACATACTATGATCAGTATTTTCGCATAAGTTCTCCACGTCCAGTAGTCGACATTCATGATGAAAAACATGGCGATGACTCCGATGCCGGCAAATAAAAGCTGCCGTTTCGCAAAGAAAAAGGAGTCGTCGTATTTGTAAGTCGCCCATACTGCACTGGCGCTGTATACCATAATCAGTCCAATTGTTAAAAGCAATAGCGTAATGATAACCAGCAAAAAATCCGGTGACGTTTTTTTTGTTTGCAAAGCCGAACACCCCAAGCTCTAATTCTTAGGGCTATCTTTACGAGACAAGCCCTTATTTAAGCATATGCACGGCGTTTACAAACATGTCACCACGTTCTTCAAATGTTTTGTACTGATCCCAGCTTGCACAGGCCGGGGACAGAAGAATGACATCTCCTTCGTCTGACAGGCTGAACGCCGCAGTTGCTGCTTGTTCAACATTATCGACACGTTTAACCTGTTGTATTCCCATTTCTTCGGCCAGCTTCTCAAACTTCGGTGCGGTCTCGCCGAATGTGATCACCGCTTTGACAAAAGACATATGCGGCTTTAGTTCATCGAATTCATTTCCGCGGTCAAGCCCCCCTGCCAGCAAAATGACCGGCTTTTGAAAGGCGGACAGCGCTTTTTTGGTCGCAAGAATGTTTGTCGCTTTGCTGTCATTGTAAAACAGTCTGTTTTTGATCGTCGCGACGTATTGCATCCTGTGCTTTACACCGGTAAAGCTCGTCAGCACCTTGCGGACGGCCTCATCGGAGACGCCTGCGGTTTTAACAATGCAAAGGGCGGCCAAAATGTTCTCCAAATTGTGCTCTCCCGGCAAAACGACGTCTTCAAGCGGCATGACCGGTTCACCGTTAAACATGATCACGCCGTCTTTCACGCACGCTCCGCGCTCAAGTGTCCGGCGGACCGAAAGATACACAGTC
>NZ_CP026521.1:1853878-1856521 GCF_002953915.1 Bacillus sp. MBGLi79 | reverse complement strand
CCGAAAAATACACCTTCTCCGCTTTTGAACACTCGGCAAGCCGTACGACTGTCTCATCGTCCAAATTGACAACGGCAACGTCTGTTTCCGATTGATTTCGATAGACCTGCTGTTTGGCAAGCTCATAATTTTGGCGGGAATGGTGATAATCGAGATGGGCATCAAATACGTTTAATAACAATCCGATTTTCGGTCTGAATTGATAAGTCCCCATGAGCTGAAAACTCGACAGCTCTGTCACGATCCATTCGTCTCCGCCGGCCTGATTGGCCACTTCGCTTGCCGCCGTGCCGATATTACCAGCAACGAGCGCTTTTTTCGAATCGGCTTTCAGCATTTCATAAACAAGCGTTGTCGTTGTCGTCTTTCCGTTTGAACCGGTAATGCCGATGAACGGAGCATCTGTCAGATGATAGGCAAGTTCAACCTCCGTCCAGACCGGTATGCCCCGCTTCAGCGCTTCTTCGACCATCACGTTTTCATAGCGGATGCCCGGATTTTTAATCAGAATGTCGATCGAATGAAGATCAAACAGTTCCGTCGGATGAGAGCCGCAGACGACTTCCACCCCTTTTTCCGCGAGAATCCGCGCAGGTTCATTCTCCTCAAAAGGCAGCTGGTCATTCACGACAACCTTTACGCCTTTTTCATGAAGGATCGAAGCGGCAGCATATCCGCTTTTCGCCAGCCCCAGTACGAGCACATTTTGATTTTGCAATAAATCTTGAGTATCCACTTATAACCACACCTCGATGTAAATTCCTAAGACGGCAAGCAGAAGTCCCGCTGTCCAAAAAGTGACGACAACTCTCCACTCAGACCATCCGACAAGTTCGTAATGATGGTGAAGAGGGCTCATTTTGAAAATTCGTTTGCCGGTCGTTTTAAATGAAATGACCTGCAAAATGACGGACAGCGTTTCAATGACGAATACGCCGCCGATGATGACAAGCAGGATTTCCAGTTTCGTTAAAATCGCGATCGTCACAATCGCCCCTCCGAGGGCAAGCGATCCTGTATCTCCCATAAAGACTTTCGCGGGGTGCGCGTTAAACACAAGAAACCCCAACACCGCTCCGACAACAGCAACCGCGAAAATGGCGACATCGTATTGCGACTGGTTCCATGCCAAAATTGCAAACGCACCGAACGCGATGGCAGCAGTACCAGACAACAGCCCGTCAAGCCCGTCAGTCAGGTTGACAGCATTTGAACCGCCGACAAGCATAAAGATGACGAGCACCGGATAAATCCAGCCGAAATCAAATGACAGCTCTGTTCCCGGAATGCGGATGTCAGTCGGCAGCCCTTGGAAGTGGTAGACGGCATAGAATACCAGAGCAATCACGATTTGGCCGATCAGTTTTTGTTTGGATGTGAGTCCAAGGTTGCGCTTCATCACGACTTTAATATAATCATCCAAAAAGCCGAGCAAGCCGTATCCAACCGTAACAAACAAGAGAAGGATCATGTTCATGCTGACTTCGGAAAATTTCATTGTCATGACAATGGTCGTCGCGATAATCGACAATATGATCATGACGCCGCCCATCGTCGGCGTTCCCGATTTTTTCTGATGGGATTTCGGACCTTCCTCACGGATGCTCTGCCCGAATTTCAGCCTTCTTAAAAACGGAATGAAAATCGGAGATAAAAGAACGCTGATTAAAAAGCCCATGATAATGGTAAATAAAATTACTTGTTCGAGCATCGTTCTTCTCTCCTTTCCGCGTGATATAAGTAGCAGCATACGCATTTATCATATTCACTGTTTTTTTTCATATGTTGATTTATTTCATCCATCATTTCAACAACTCTTTCCTGTAGTTCTTTTTCGGTTATTTCAGCTCAAGAATGGCTCTTTTGGCCACCTCAGCATCATCAAAATCAAAGGTTTGACCGCCGATCTGCTGATAGGTTTCATGGCCTTTGCCTGCGATCAGGACGACATCGCCTTTTTTGGCGTTTGCAATGGCAAAAAAGATCGCCTGCTCACGGTTGACGATGCTGTGATAGTAAGCCCCTTTTACGCCTTCCTCCATATCGTTTAAAATGGCGAGCGGGTCTTCGCTTCTCGGATTATCGGCTGTAAAGACCGGTTCATCGGCAAGGTCAACGGCAATTTTCGCCATTTTCGGACGCTTCGTCTTATCGCGGTCCCCTCCGCAGCCGACGACGACAAACAGCTTTCCTTCCGTTAAGCCTCTGCACGTGTTCAAGACATTTTCGAGGCTGTCAGGAGTATGGGCATAGTCGACGATTACCGGAAAGTCCTGGCCGGCGTCCACAAGCTCAAATCTTCCTCTGACGCCTTTCAGCCCTTCAATTCCTTCTGTGATCGTGGCAAACGGGATATCCGCTGCTAGTGCGATCCCCGCGGCCGTTAAAACATTGTAGACGTTAAAGAGGCCGACAAGCGGAATCGTCACTTGTGCAGTACCTTTGGGCGTCACCAGATCAAAGGTTGTCCCTTTCGGAGCCATTTTGATATTTTCAGCCATGACATCGGCATCGTTTTGAATTCCGTATGTCAAAAGGTGTGCTGACGTCACTTGGGCGAAATACGCTGAAGCAGGGTCATCCGCATTCAGCACGGCCCACTTCGGTGTATCGTGGTTAAAAGATCCGCAGATCTGAGAGAAA
>NZ_CP026521.1:1849064-1853778 GCF_002953915.1 Bacillus sp. MBGLi79 | reverse complement strand
CGGATCGAAGCTTCTGCACTGTATACGCCTTTCAAGTTGAGATCTCTGACTTCTTTTGCTTTCTCATGGGAAATTTTCCGGCCCTCGGGATTGATCCTTTCAATTGACGTTTTTTTCGTGACATGTTTGTACGCTTTTTCTTCCGACATATTCAACACGCTAGCCAGCAGTTTGCTCGTTTTGATCGGATTTTCAACCTGCTTCGGAACAACCAAAACCGATGGCGCGCTTTGGTTTGTCGCCAGCTTGACGCCGTTCCTGTCCAATATTTCGCCCCTTTCCGGCTCAAAAGGAAGGTTCCGGCTCCACGAATCTTTAGCTAATGTCGTCAGTTTATCCCCCAGAACGAACTGAACGTATCCGAGTCTTGTATCAATAATCAAAAAGATGATCACACCAAAAAGCAGAACGAATATTAAACGTTTTCTGACCGTTACATTGGAAACGCGCAAGAGACCGTTCACTCCTTATTTAGGCTTGTTTCATTTTATGCCTTGGAGCGTTTTGATAGAACGACCCTTATTTTTATATGCTCAGGAGGCGGCCGCGCCCAAACGGAAGGCTATCGACTCTGAGCCGATAGCCTTTTAGACGGGATCTATTCGTTTTTCAATCTGACTTTTACGACCGAGTTGGCTTTTAATTCTTTGCCTGCTTTTACATTTTGGCTTTTCACATAACCCTGGCCGCTCGTTTCGATATGAATGCCTGCCATGGCGCCGAAGCGGAGAGCGTCACGCTTTGACCAGCCCGTCATATCAGGCAGTGTGATTTTCCCGTCGGCCTTCAGGAAGACCCTCTGATTCGGCAGGACGGCTTCTCCCGCTTTCGGGTACTGTTCTTTCACAGCCAAGCCATCGCCGATCGTAACCGGAACAAGGCTGTTGTTTTGCGCCTCTTTTTCGGCGGATTTGGCTCGTTTGCCGGTGAAATCAGGCATTTCCAGCTGTTTTTCTTCCTGCTTTTCTTCTTTTTTGGTCTCTGTCGGTGTGATATTTAAATAGTGAAGACTGTTTTTCATCACCGGATTGAAAATTTTTGATACCGGAGCAGAACCTGTTTCCGTAGCCTTTAATTGCGGCTGCTGTACGGCTACATAAACGAGAAGCTGCGGATCGTCCTTCGGCGCCATGCCCATGAAGGAGAACACGTAGTCTTCGCGTCCCTTCAAGATTTTTCCGTCCTCACCGGTCATTTGCGCCGTACCGGTTTTTCCGGCGACATCAAATCCTTCGATCTTGTACGGCTTCCCCGTCCCTTTATCAGATGTGACGACTTTTCCCAGCAGATCGCGCACTTCTTTTGCCGTTTTGGCAGAGATCGGCTGTCCGACTTTTTCCGGTTTATTTTGATAAATCGTTTTGTTTTTGTCAGAATCAACGACATGATCGATGACATAAGGCTTCATCATTTTTCCGTTATTCGCGATCGCTGTCGCGGCCTGAAGCTGCTGGATCGGCGTGACCGCTGAACTTTGACCAAAGGCAGTTGATACTTTATCACGCAAATATTCAAAATTGATTTTGCTGTTCGCTTCTCCAGGCAGGTCGATGCCCGTTTTGTCGTAAAAATGGAACTTCCGCAAATATTGATTGAAGCGGTCTGTGCCGAGTTTATCATTGGCAAGGATCGCAAACGCGACGTTTGAGGAGCGTTCAACACCTTCATTAAATGTGATCGGGCCCCAGCCGTTGCCGCCATTATGGTCTTTAATCGGCTTATCTTTTTTAGACACCGAATATGATCCAGACTTGTATTGTTCTCCTCCATTATATACGCCTTCTTGGATGGCTGCCGCCAATGTGAAAATCTTCATCGTTGAGCCTGGCTCAAAGCTGTAGGAGACAAGGTCGTTGTAATAGTTCGTGACATCGCGCACGTTCGGGTTGAAGCTCGGCCTTTGCCCCATCGCGAGCACTTTGCCCGTTTTCGGATCAACGACCGCCGCCATAATCTTCTTCGGCTTGTATTCTTTTTGGACGGTCGTCATGCTGTCTTCCAAAAACGCCTGGATTTTTTGATCGATCGTCAAATACACGTTGTCTCCGTTGTTTGGCGCTTTAATATTTTCGTTGCTGTTCGGCAGGCGCCAGCCCGTTCTGTCGGTGTCGTACGTCATGTATCCGTCCGTTTCTTTCAAATAATCGTTGAGCGTTTTTTCAAGGCCCATCATGCCTTGCATTTCACCTGTTTTTGCGTTGATCTGCGAATAGCCGATGAGATTGGAAGCGAAGATTCCGTTTGGATAGTAGCGCTTCGTATCGCGGGTGAACACGATGCCAGGCAGCTTCAGCTTTTCGATTTTTTCTTTTTGGGCATATGTCAAATCCCGCCCCGCCGATCCGAATTCAACCTGAAACGCTCCTTTTTTATTGAGAATATCGAGCACTTTCCCCTCATCCATACCGAGAATCGGCGCAAGCTTCTCAGCCGTCAGCTGCTTGTTTTTCACGTATTGAGGTTCCATCTTTTTGCTCATAATCGCGACGAGCTTGTATGTCGAAGTGTCTTCGGCAAGCACTTTTCCGTTCCGGTCAAGGATCGATCCCCGGTGGGCTTCGATCGTCCGCTTTTTCTCATACTGTTCGTTCGCCTTCTGTGCAAGCACTTCGCCGTTCACTTTTCCCGTCGCTTGAATAAACGCAAATCGTCCTACGATAACAAAGAAAAAGAGGGCAAAACAAATACTGAGTATTGCCGCTCCTCTGTTCATGAATTTATTTTTTTTCGGCATTGTGCATCATTCCTGTATGTCTTTCACTTTTTTATCACCTAATTTAAGGCCTTTTTTCCGGGCGATGTCCATGATACGGTCCGGCTCTTTCAGCATATCGGCTTCTTTTTCGAGGTCACCAACTCTGCTGCTTTCCGTTTCAACCTTCTTTTCGAGCTTTTGAATTTCAATATTGGTCTGATACGCGGCAAAAGCCTTTGAAATCATAAAAAGTGAAGCGCTGAGTACAGCCAGGGCAAAAAGCACAATCAGTACCTTTTCCCCAAGCGTTATCGATGCTCTTCTCCGGATGATAACGGATTGTTCTGCACTGTTTGTCTGTCGTTGCTGTTTTTCTACTTTATAAGCCAAATTGCTCATAGACTGATGACCTCCTTTTAATTCGTACAGCTCACTCTCGTGCTTTTTCCGCGATGCGCAGCTTCGCTGAGCGCGCACGGTTATTGTGTTCAAGCTCCTCTTCAGAAGCTGTGATCGGCTTTCTGTTGACTAACTTTAATTTCGGTTCAAACTCCTTGGGGATCACGGGCAGTCCGTGAGGCAGTTCAGGAGGCGATGACATCTCTTTAAATGTCGATTTGCAGATCCGGTCTTCCAGCGAGTGGAACGTGATGACCGATACCCTTCCGCCCGGCTTCAGTACCTCAATCGCCTGTAAAAGCGCTTCTTCAAACACTCTCAATTCATCGTTTACCGCAATTCGAATCGCCTGGAAGATCCGTTTAGCCGGATGCCCGCCGCTTCTTCTTGCCGGTGCGGGAATCGCCTCTTTGATGATATCGACAAGCTGGCCTGTTGTTTCAATAGCCGATTGTTCTCTTGCTTTTTCGATTTTCCTGGCGATTTGCTTGCTGAACTTCTCTTCTCCGTATTTAAAGAAGATTTTCACGAGATCCTCATAAGGCCATTCATTGATGACTTCCTTTGCCGAAAGGCCCGCCGACAGGTCCATTCGCATATCAAGAGGTGCATCATGATGATAGCTGAAGCCCCTTTCAGGTGTATCCAGCTGAGGAGATGAGACGCCTAAATCAAATAAAACACCGTCCACTTTCGTGATGCCGATTTCGTTTAGACGGTCTTTTAAATACCGAAAATTGCTTTTTATGAAAACGACTTGTCCTTCATGATCCGCCAGTTTTTCCTTCGCGTGGCGGAGTGCGGTTTCATCCTGATCAAAAGCGACCAGCTTTCCTTTTTCAGACAGCTGTGAAAGCAAGTATTCGCTGTGACCGGCACCGCCTAATGTACAGTCTACATATGTACCGTCTTCTTTTACATTTAACCCGTCAACTGTTTCTTTTAATAATACTGTTGTATGCTCAAACATTTCTTTACTAGTCCCACCTTTATTCAAATGAACTGATTGCAGAAGCGCCGCATGCGCAAAGATTCATTATATATCAAATCCGATCATGTTTTCAGCTATTTCGGCAAATGAATCTTCCTGCTCTTCTACGTATTGTTCCCAAATCTCTTTGCTCCACAATTCAATTCGATTTGAAACTCCGATGACCACGCATTCCTTCTCAAGCTTTGCATAATTTAAAAGCGGTGATGCAATGTTGATCCGGCAATGCTAGTCCAATTCGCATTCGGTGGATCCGGAGAAAAAAAAGCGGGTAAAAGCGCGTGCATCTTTCTTTGTAAGAGGAAGAGCCTTCAGTTTTTCTTCGATGAGTTTCCATTCGGACATCGGGTAGCCAAACAGGCACTGATCAAGCCCGCGCGTCAGAACGATCTGCTCGCCGAGGCCTTCTCTGAATTTCGCCGGAACGATCATGCGGCCTTTTGAATCAATCGTATGCTGGTATTCACCCATAAACATGATCTCGGCCCCCACTTTCGTTCCTCAACTCACCACTATCCACCACTTCTCTCCACAAATTTATTTTACACTGTTTTAGAACAAAAAAAAACCCTGAACTACTCAGGGTTTTTTAAAAAATTATTTCAAAGTTTGACAAATTGATGAATGTT
>NZ_CP026521.1:1847863-1848964 GCF_002953915.1 Bacillus sp. MBGLi79 | reverse complement strand
GCTTCATTTTATTGATGTTGACGACAAGGTCGTTTTCACGGTTGTGCTCGCCGACGATCATGCCTTCTTATACTTCTGTGCCCGGCTCGACAAAAATCACGCCGCGTTCTTCAACGCCTTGAATGCCGTAAGCTGAAGCTTTCCCGGTATCCATTGAAACAAGCACACCTTGGCGGCGTCCGCCGACTTGCCCAGGCTCAACAGGCTGATAGCTGTAAAACGTATGGTTTAAAATCCCGAAACCGCGTGTAAGGGAAAGGAATTCGGTTGAGTAGCCGATTAATCCGCGTGAAGGAACGTTGAAAATCAGGCGGACCTGCCCGTTTCCGTTATTGATCATGTCGATCATTTCACCTTTGCGCGCGCCCATTGATTCCATTACAGATCCGGTATGCTCTTCAGGCACATCGATTTGCACACGTTCAACAGGCTCACAGCGAACGCCGTCGATTTCTTTAATGATGACTTCCGGCTTCGATACTTGCAGTTCAAAGCCTTCACGGCGCATGTTTTCGATTAAAATCGACAAATGCAGCTCACCGCGACCGGATACGACCCAGGCGTCAGGAGATGGCGTCGGATCGACTCGAAGGCTGACATCTGTCTGAAGCTGCTGTTCAAGGCGCTCTTCAATCTTCCTGGCCGTGACATATTTTCCTTCGCGACCGGCAAAAGGACTGTTGTTAACCGCGAACGTCATTTGAAGCGTCGGCTCGTCAATGCGCAGAACCGGAAGCGCCTCTTGATGCTCAATCGGGCAGACGGTCTCTCCGACATTGATGTCTTCCATTCCTGATACCGCGACAAGGTCGCCGGCTTTCGCTTCTTCAATTTCGACTCTTTTCAAGCCCTGGAAACCGAAGATTTTCGTTACGCGGAACGGCTTGATAGAACCGTCAAGCTTCATTAAAGCAACTTGCTGTCCGACCTTCATCGTTCCTCTGAACACGCGTCCGATTCCGATACGGCCGACATAATCATTGTAGTCAAGCAGAGCGACCTGGAACTGCAAAGGCTCCTCATGGTTATCGACAGGACAAGGAATATGGTTGACAATCGCTTCGAATAAAGCTTCCATATTTTCATCCTGCTGCTTCGGAT
>NZ_CP026521.1:1793349-1847763 GCF_002953915.1 Bacillus sp. MBGLi79 | reverse complement strand
AAAAGCGAATATACCTGCTAAATACAAGTCTACACCAAGATGGACTCTCAGAAAAGCTAAACTTATTGCCAATATAATATTAAAAAAGAAACCGGAAACAAATACCATTTCATCATATGTACCTTGTAAATGCGCCCTGATTCCGCCGATTAATGTATCAAGTGCGGCAAGCACCGCAAGCGATAAATAGTTTGAGTATTCACTCGGTATCGTTAAGTTTGTCATCAGTCCAATCGCTATTCCGAGCACCAGTCCCAACACGGGCAGCCACATGACAATTCTCCTCCTTTTCAGTCTTTAAGCAGTTTCAGCTGTTGTACGTCTAATGGTCTGTCATATGCTTTTAATGTTAGTTTGCTTTCAGATTTACCGGCTTTTAATGCTAAATTTTCAGATGCAAAAAGATCCTCAAGGCCTGACCCCTTCACTCTGCTGTACAACATGTCCGGATCTTTGGCAAGCACTTTTACTGTTAAAGGATAATCGTCAAGAGCGTACCCGTCTATTTTTGTTGTGCCGTTGATATCTCTGATGACTGTATGATTCACAACTCTTCGCTCGTTAATTGAGATATGCTCTGCACCGAAGAAGTTGAGTTCATTCATCAGCTTTTTCAGCAAATCCGGAGGCGGATTTTCGATCGCCTCTCCTGTTAAGCTTTCAGAAAAAAGCGGGGAAATAGTGATGACAATTCCGCTACCTGTTATATCGGTCATGCCGGCTGTTTTTTTTAAGGTTTGCAAGGTATTATTGAGCGCGGTTTCTTTTGTCATTTCTTTCGTTTGCGAATAGCTATTCAGCAGTTTATCATATTTGTTTATTTCAGCCAGCAGCTTTTCCTGCTTCTTCTGCTCTGATGTCAGCTCTTCCCTAATGTCCCACATATCTCTTGTATCCCGGACTTGAGGGTGTTTTAATGAATTAAACTGAACAGAAATCATCAGGCCGAAGATGACCATAAGCACACTGATGCTTATGAAGGAACGCTTTATTTTCAATCTGTTTCACCCGCTTTTTCAGTCATTCCTTCGTTTTCAGAATCGGTTTCATTTGTACGTTTTTCTCTTTTTCTGCCGAAACAGAAATATGATCCAGTGACAGCTGATCGATCAGGCCTCCTGCGATATTTAACGAAGGCAGCAGGACATCCGGATCTCCAATAGCAGATATCGTAAACGGAGCGGGATGCTGCACCCCGTCTACCGTTACAACAGGACCATTGCACTTGATATAAGAATCATGCGTCAACCGCTGTCCATTTACGGCGACGGCAGCTGCTCCCGAGATATACAGTTCGTTTACCACTTGGAAGATATGGCTTTCGTGAACGATATAACTGTTCACATTCTCCCCTTCCGGTATGTATGACGCATCTTCCAATGTCACCTCAACGCCTTCTCCCTGCACGCCGACTTCCCCAATATACATCCTGTATTTTTCTGTATCTTCGAGGACGTTATAGTATTCCGTCTTCTCTTTCTTCAGCTTATTTTCCGCCTGGCGGACTTTGTTTTGCTTTTGATATAATTCTTTTTCAAGCTTCCTATTTTCTTTCTCTTGTTTCAGAAGTTCATCTCTCAGTGCATATTCTTTTTTCCACTCTTCCGTCTCAGCCGCGCTTTTGTTGTTTTCTTTTGTCATTTGAAAAGAAAATGAAATCAAAAAGCCTGCGATAAGCATAATCAAGGAAAGAAGGACTGCTGATTTGCCCCTCAATTTTCATCTTCCTTTTTGGCAGCTTTATCGTTCTTTCCGAACTCTTCAAAATAGGTGGCAACTTCTAAATGAATAATTCCTTTTTTATTGCTGCTAAGCTGTGAAATGATAGAAGGATACGTCTTCATTCGGTCTGCAAAGGTTTTAATAGACGCGGTGACAACATAACCGTCGTTCATGTACAACTTAATACGGTTTTCATCCATTTTTACAGGCGTATAATAAATTTCTGAAATCGACTGTTTTAGCGAATTTGACAACTCATCAAGCTGCTTGGCCATTTGAGAGCGTTTCTTCGCATTTGTCCAATTCACCAAAATTGGCCCGGCATCATCCGGTGTTACTTCATTTGGCAGAACTGAGCCATTTTCAAGCACTTCATAGTACACATCGTCTTTTTCTAAATAAGCAATCGCTTTATATTCTTCGATTGCAATGTTGATTTTATTAGGAAGCGATTTGCTGATCTCCGCTTTTTTCACTAATTTATTTTGCTGAATCTTCTTTTCTGTTTTTTGCTTGTCCAAACTCCAAAACTCAGTATCTCCGCTGTTAATATCGGAAAGGTCGATAATTTCCTTTTTAGATACATTTTCATTCCCAGTAACAGAGATTGTTGATACTTTACTGATTGGCGTTTGCAGGTACACAATGACCAGCACCATAATAAAAAAGAGCATAATAAATGAAATGAGACGGCGGTTTGCCTTCTGTTTCCTCTGCTCTTTAATTTTAGGGATACGCTCTTCAATGTTAACGATTTTTTCTCGGTCTTGACCCGGGTTCATTGCCTGTTCACCTCATTCAAATGAAACAGCTGTTAAAAGTCTGTCTATTCCAAAACAAACGGCATGCTATGATGCCGTTTGTCGTTTGCTTACAGTATATCATATGAACAGCTTCAGTCAGAACTTGAATCAGCGATTTCCGCCGATGATTTCAACCTCTGTGTGCATATCAATCTCGTATTTTTCACGGATTGTCTTTTTCACATGGTCAATAAGATCAAGTACATCCTTTGCTGATGCTCCCCCCGCATTGACGATAAAGTTTCCGTGCATCTCCGATATCTTTGCACCGCCGATTTGATATCCTTTCAAGCCTGCTTTTTCAACAAGGTTCCCGGCATGATTCGGAAGCGGATTTCTAAAGATGCTTCCCGCACATGGGCTTGAATACGGCTGTGTATTTTTTCTATAGTCTTTATTGCTTTGCATTTGCTGAACGATTGATTCCTTATCCTTCTGCTCCAGCTTCAAAACAGCTTCAAGGCAAACGCCCGGGCGTTTCTTTTGCAATACAGATGTCCTGTAGCTGAAATCCATCTGTTCATTTGTCAGCCACTCAATCGTACCGTCTTCAAATAATATGTGCGCTTTGACGAGGATCTCGCTCATATCAGAACCGTGAGCGCCGGCATTCATATAAACCGCGCCGCCGACTGATCCTGGAATGCCGGCAGCAAATTCCAAACCGGACAGGCCTTTTTTGCTCAATGATGTAGCAAGGCGGACCACTGAATAACCGCCTCCGACTGTTACTTGTTCCCCTTCAAGCTCCAAGTGGTCAAGACCCGCGCCCAGCTTAATCACTACGCCTCTTATTCCTTCGTCTAAAACAAGAAGATTTGATCCGCGTCCGATGACTGTCCACTTCACATCATATTTTTTAATCACGTCCATGATGTCTTTAACAGCATCTACACTGCTTGGAATGACCAATACATCCGCAGGTCCGCCGATTTTCATTGTTGTATGATTCGCGAGCGGTTCATTTGCAAGAACCTTGCCGACTTCGCGTTCTTTTAATTCCTGTATCACTTTCTCCATCGTAAACCTCCGCATTCCATTTGCTTTTCTATTATTTTTTCAATTCCTCGAGTACGCTGTATAGACGGGCAGCCGCGTCAGGAACACCGAGTGACTTTGTTCGTTCGCTCATTTCCTTTAACGTTTGCTCATTCAGTACAATCCGGTCTAGCGCTTCAATCAGCTTCTCCCCGCTGAGCTCTGTTTCTTTCAGTACAATCGCCGCATCATGCTGGCCGAGAGATCTCGCATTGACCTCCTGGTGGTTCGCTGTCACGTATGGACTCGGGATCAGAACACTTGGAATTCCAAGAGCAGTAATTTCGGCAATCGTAGTCGCACCGGCTCTGGCCACAATGACATCAATGGCCTTTAAATACTCCGGCATTTGATGAAGAAACGGCTTTGTGACCATATTATCAGCTGCACCCTTGCTTTTCAGCTCATTCATTACTTTTTCATAGTGAACTTCACCGGTGATATACAGCACTTGGTAGTCTCTTGTTTTTAACTCATCCTGCATCTCAATGACAGCGCGGTTAATCGGTGCTGCACCCCTGCTTCCGCCAAAGATTAAAACGGTTTTTTTCTCTTCAGAAAGCCCAAATTCAGCCATTGATCGGCCCGTCTTTATTGAGACGACTTCAGAAGCTCTCGGGTTTCCCGTAAATACAACTTTCTCACTAGGAAAATGTGATTTTGCTTCTTCAAAACAAATCGCTACCTTATTAACATATTTTGAAAGAAACTTATTTGTGATGCCCGGCAGGCTGTTTTGCTCATGGACAATAGTCGGAATTCCCATTTTCGCAGCGGCATAGACCACCGGCCCGCAAACATAACCGCCCGTTCCAATCACAGCATCGGGCTTAAATTCCGCTAAATACGATTTGCTCTTTTTGACGCCCTTTAGAAAACGCATCACAGTCTTGACGTTTTCAAATGACAGCTTTCTTTTAAATCCTGTAATTTCAATTGACCGAAACGGTATATTCTCCCGCTCAACAATTTTTTTCTCCAGCCCGTTTTCTGTCCCGATATATAAAAATTCCACATTAGGATGACGTCTTTGCACTTCTTTAATAAAAGCAAGCGCGGGATAAATATGTCCCCCTGTACCGCCTCCGCTTATTGCAATTCGCATATCTTTTCCCCCAGTCTAAGTTTCTCTATAACATAACGATAACCCTGTTTTGTTGGACAGGGTTATCGCATCAATTGTTTCCTAGCTTCCTGTTAGACAGGGCGCTAGGCAAAACATTCGTTAATACCTCGAGTAGCGGCTTACATTCAGCAGCACCCCGACTGCCATCAGCATCAGAGTCAATGAAGAGCCTCCGTAGCTCAGAAACGGGAGCGTGATGCCTGTTACCGGAATCAGGCCTGTGACTACGCCGATATTGATCATGACTTGAATGGCAATCATTGAAATAATACCGACTGCGACAAAGCTTCCGTACAGATCAGGCGCACCAAGCGCAATTCTGATTCCTCTCCAAAGCAGGATGCTGAAGAGGAGCAAAATAAGTGTTCCCCCGATAAAGCCCAGCTCCTCTGACAAGATGGCGAAAATAAAGTCTGTTTGCGGCTCAGGCAGATAAAAGAACTTCTGTCTGCTTTGTCCGAGTCCCATTCCGAACAATCCGCCGGGCCCCACTGCATAAAGCGATTGAATGATCTGAAATCCGCTTCCGAGCGGATCTTCCCATGGATTTAAGTATGAGGTAATCCGCTTAATCCGATATGGAGCCGATAGGACGAGCCCGACAAATCCGCTGAGGCCGATCAGCCCGAGAAAGACGAAATGGGCGATCCGCGCGCCGGCTACAAAAATCATGACAATACAAGTTCCGACCATTACTGTCCCCGTTCCGAGGTCAGGCTGGCACATAATAATCAAAAATGCTGAAAACACGATGCCAAGTGCAGGGATGAACCCCCGTCTGAACGATGTGATGTTTTTTTGTTTTTCAGAGAGAAATTTAGCAAGGAATGCAATCATCGCAAGCTTCATAAACTCTGAAGGCTGTATGCTGAATGCTCCGACTCCGATCCAGCTTCTTGAACCGTTCCGCACCATTCCGACGCCCGGTATCAAAACAAGCACCAGAAGGAAAAAGCAGATAACCATCAGCAATTTGGACCATGTCCTCCAAGTCCAATAATCGACATTCATGATAAAAAACATAGCTATGACGCCGATTCCCGCAAACAAAAGCTGCCGTTTCGCGAAAAAGAATGAGTCGTCAAATTTATAATCCGCCCATACCGCACTCGCACTGTACACCATAATTAATCCGATTGTTAATAATAATAACGTAATGATGACCAATAACAAATCAGGCGATGTTTTTTTAGTAGTCAAAGCAATCGACACCCCAAGCTTAAAGTCATTAGGGCTGCCGATTACTTCAAGACAAGCCCTTACTTAAGCATATGCACGGCATCTATAAACATGTCACCGCGTTCTTCAAATGTTTTGAATTGATCCCAGCTCGCACACGCGGGTGACAGCAGGATGACATCTCCTTCATTTGAGATCGCAAACGCCGCAGATACTGCTTGTTCAACATTATCGACACGTTTGACATGTTGTATTCCCAGCTCATTGCCGAGTTTCTCGAGTTTTGGCGCCGTCTGGCCAAAAGTAAGCACTGCTTTGACATGCTTCATATAAGGTTTCAAGTCATCAAAACCATTTCCGCGATCCAGTCCGCCCGCAAGCAGAATGACCGGCTTATCGAAAGCTGATAGCGCCTTGCTTGTCGCCAAAATGTTTGTTGCTTTACTGTCGTTATAAAATTTGCGGCCATTCACTGTCGTCACATATTGGAGGCGGTGCTTCACGCCAGTAAAGCTTGTCAGCACTTTTTTAACCGCCTCATTGGACGCACCTGCCGTTTTCACAACTGCAATCGCTGCTAAAATGTTCTCCAGGTTATGAGCTCCGGGCAGGACAACCTCTTCCAGAGGAAGAATGGCTTCGCCGTTAAACATAATCATACTGTCTTTTACATAAGCGCCCTGTTCAAGCGTTTTGCTGACTGAAAATGAGACTGTTTCGGCTTTTCCAGCTTCAGCAAGACGCACAACCGTGTCATCATCTTGGTTGACAATGGCTTTATCTGAGGCAGTCTGATGAAGATACACTTTCTGTTTCGCTTTTTCATAGTTTTCCCGTGTATGGTGATAATCCAAATGGGCGTCAAATACATTTAAAATCAGGCTGATTTCCGGTCTGAAAGCGTGTGTTCCCATCAGCTGGAACGAAGACAGTTCAGTAACGATCCATTCGTCCCCATCAGCATGATAGGCAACCTCACTTGCGACTGTGCCGATGTTTCCGGCAATCAGTGCTTTTTGCGAGTCAGCTTTGAGCATTTCGTAAATCAGCGTTGTCGTGGTTGTTTTACCGTTCGATCCGGTAATTCCGATAAACTTGGCATTTGTCAGGTAGTAAGCGAGCTCAATTTCCGTCCAGACCGGAATGCCTCTTTTCTCCGCTTCCTGAACCATAATGTTTTCATAAGGAATTCCCGGGTTTTTGATCAGAATCGTGATTTGATGCTGATCGAACAGAGAAACTGGATGCTCTCCGCAAACCACTTCGATTCCTTTTTCAGAGAGCTTTTGTGCCGGTTCGTTTTCTTCAAAAGGCTTTTGGTCATTGACTGCAACATAACTGCCTTTTTCATGAAGAATGGAGGCCGCCGCATACCCGCTTTTCGCAAGCCCAAGGATTAAAAAATGCTGATTCTGTAAAAATTGATCATTTTCCACTTATAACCACACCTCGATGTAAATTCCTAAAACGGCAAGCAACAGTCCCGCAGCCCAAAACGTCACGACTACTCTCCATTCAGACCAGCCGACAAGCTCGTAATGGTGATGAAGCGGACTCATTTTGAAAATTCGTTTACCTGTCGTTTTAAAGCTGATGACCTGCAGAATAACAGATAATGTCTCAATAACGAATACACCGCCAATGATAACCAGCAGGATCTCTAATTTCGTTAAAATGGCAATGGTAACGATGGCTCCTCCCAATGCAAGCGATCCCGTATCTCCCATAAACACTTTGGCCGGATGAGCATTAAATACAAGGAAGCCCAGAACTGCGCCGACAACGGCCACTGAGAAAATCGCTACGTCATATTGAGACTGATTCCATGCCAGAATGGCAAAGGCGCCAAAAGCAATCGCCGCGGTACCGGATAATAAGCCGTCAAGGCCGTCAGTCAGGTTAACTGCATTTGATCCGCCGACAAGCATAAAGAGCACCAGAATAAAGTAAGCCCAGCCTAGATCAAATGAGAAGTCAGTTCCAGGAACGCGAATATCTGTCGCAAAATTGTAGTAATGGTACACCGCATAAAATACAACTGCAATAATAATTTGTCCGATCAGCTTTTGCTTTGACGTCAATCCAAGATTGCGCTTCATGACAACCTTGATGTAATCATCTAAAAAGCCAAGCAAACCGTAGCCTAGCGTAACAAACAGAAGCAGCACCATTTCGGGGCTTATTTCTGAAAACTTCTGTGTCATCACAATTGTTGTCACTATGATAGAAAGTATAATCATGACCCCGCCCATTGTCGGTGTCCCTGATTTTTTCTGATGTGATTTCGGTCCTTCTTCTCTAATACTCTGGCCGAATTTTAATCTTCTTAAAAACGGAATAAGAATCGGAGAGAGCAGAACACTAATTAAAAAACCCATTAAAATTGTAAACAGAATGACTTGCTCAAGCATTGTCCTTTTCTCCTCCTGTTTCTTTCAAACGACATACGTAGTTATCATATTCATGATTTTTTTCCATATGAAAAATCTTTTCAAGCTCCATTATTCAATAACATCTCTTTCCTATGAATTCGTCTTATTCTTATTGAGTTCAACAATGGCTCTCGCCGCTACTTCAGCATCATCAAAATCGAAGGTTTCATTTCCGATCTGCTGATAGGTTTCATGTCCTTTTCCTGCAATGAGGACAACGTCGCCTTTTTTGGCATTGGCAATCGCGAAAAAGATCGCCTGTTCGCGGTTTGCAATACTGTGATAGTATGCGTTCTCTACCCCGGCTTCCATATCTCTTAAAATCGCGCGAGGGTCTTCGCTTCTCGGGTTATCTGAAGTAAAAATCGGCTCGTCAGCCAGCTCCACAGCAATTTTAGCCATTTTCGGGCGTTTCGTCTTATCTCTGTCTCCACCGCAGCCGACAACGACAAATAACTTTCCTTCTGTCATGTCTCTGCAGGTCTGCAGCACATTTTCAAGGCTGTCAGGTGTGTGCGCGTAGTCTACAATGACTGGAAACTCCTGCTGCTGATTGACCAATTCAAAACGTCCTCTTACACCACGCAATTCTTCAACAGCCTCAGTGATGATTTCAAATGGTATGCCTGCTGCAATACATGTCGCAACAGCGGCCAGCACGTTATACACATTAAATTGTCCGACGAGAGACATCGTGATGTGCTTCGTGCCTTTGTTTGTCACGAGATCAAAGCTTGTGCCCTGTGCAGTGATATTGATGTTCTTCGCCATCACGTCAGCATTGTTTTTAATTCCGTATGTAGAGATATGCGCTGCTGTTACCTTTTCAAAATAAGCGCTCGCCTCATCGTCAGCATTCAGTACGGCACGCTTTGGATGTTCATGGTTGAAAGCCCCGCCAAGTTGGGAAAAGAGCAGGCTTTTTGCATGCCGGTACTCATCCATCGTTTTATGATAGTCCAAATGGTCCTGCGTTAAATTCGTAAACACGGCAATATCATAATCACAGCCATGGACGCGTCCTAAAGACAAGGCGTGGGAAGAAACCTCCATGATAGCAGTGTCGACGTGCTTGTCATTCATTTTCTTAAACGTTTTCTGCAGCGTGACGCTTTCCGGAGTCGTGTTTTTCACTGGAAGTGTTTCGTCTCCGATTTTCATGTACATTGTACCGATCAAGCCTGTGCGTTTTCCCGCTTTTTTCAAGATCTCATCGACCATATGGGTCGTTGATGTTTTGCCGTTTGTCCCCGTTATCCCGATCAGCTGAAGCTTTTTCGTCGGCTGTCCGTAAAACGCATCAGACAAAACGCTGAGCGCGCGAAGTGACTGCCGGACAATAATAACAGGAACATCCACATCGACCTCTCGTTCTGCCACAATAGCCGCTGCGCCGTTTTCTACTGCTTTTTGCACAAAATCGTGGCCATCCACCGTATACCCTTTTACACATACAAAAAGACTCCCTTTCTTTACTTCTCTGGAGTCCATCTCAATTGAAGTTATTTCAGGGTCTTGTGAGTCGTTTACAGAAGGTTCGGTTGTTAAGTATGTAAGCAGCTTTGTAAGTTTCATCGTATCAAACCTCTCAACATTCTAATTCGTTCTTTTTATCATTGAAGTCACATCAAAGGATGTGGTAATGATTTTAAGCATACAGTTCATATTTTAGCGTAAATAAAAGGATACATCCAGCTAATCTTGAAAGATATCAGCATTTTTTCTGCAATAAAAGAATAGGCAGCCCGAATCAATCGGCTGCCTCCTTTTCATCTTCTTCAGTCAAATACACTCGTATCTTCGAACCCTCTTTTACTTTCGTTCCGGCAGCTGGCGATTGTTTAACGATTTTGCTTCCTTTCCCGGAAGCATCTACATTGAGATTCACCAATAGTGACTCAAGATCTGAGACAGACATCCCTACAACATTCGGAACTTCTATTGTTTTTGTGTCGTTCCATTGGTATTTTTTCTCGATTTGATTTTTCCGGGGCTTCACACCAAGTTCCGGCAGGCTGTCTCTCATAATACTCCCGACAATAGGCGCTGCAACCGTTCCGCCAAACTGAATTGTGCCTTTCGGGTTATCCACCGCAACGTAGACAACCAGACTCGGATCATCGGCGGGCGCGAAACCGATAAATGATACAATATGGTTGTTTTCGAGGTATTTTCCATCTTTAACCTTTTGTGCCGTTCCCGTTTTTCCTCCGACACGATATCCTTCCACAAATGCATTGCGGCCGGTGCCTTCTGCGACAACGCTTTCTAGAGCATAGCGGATTTGTTTGGATGTTTCTTCAGAAATGACTTGTTTCTTTGCGATTGGTGATTGTTTTTTGACCGTTTTCTTCGTAACAGGATCGATCCATTCCTTTGCAATATAAGGTGTGTAGAGCGTCCCTCCGTTTACAGCGGCAGATACGGCTGCAACCTGCTGAATCGGCGTAACGGATACTCCCTGTCCGAAAGCCGTAGTTGCTTGCTCCACCGGGCCCACTCTGTCAAGCGGGAATAAGATGCCTGTTCCCTCGCCTTGAAGATCAATCCCCGTTTTTTGTCCAAAACCAAAGTCTTTGATATATTTGAAAAGCTTTTCTTTTCCTAAGCGCTCGCCCAATTCAACAAACCCCGGGTTGCAGGAGTTCTGTACAACTTCTAGATACGTCTGCAGCCCGTGCCCGCCTCTTTTCCAGCACCGCAGTCTCGCTCCGTCCACTTCCGCATGCCCCTTATCATAAAATTGATCCCGTTTTAAATTAACTTTTTGCTCTTCAAGGGCTGCTGCAAGCGTAATGATTTTAAAGGTAGATCCCGGTTCATACGTGCTCCATACTGGCAGATTTCGATTGTAGACGGACGGATCGACTGATTGGTAATCAGCAGGGTCAAAGTCAGGCCTGCTAGACATCCCCAAGATTTCTCCGTTTTTCGGATTCATAGCTACGGCAATCATACCGTCCGGATGATATTTGGCCTCAGCGTTATCAAGCTCTCTTTCCAGTATCGTCTGAACCTTTGAATCAACTGTCAGCTTCATATCAAGCCCATCCTTAGGCGGCGTATAGTCGTCCGCTTCATCAGGGATCTTCTTTCCCTTGGCATCTGTATAAAACTTAACAGAACCTTTTTCCCCTTTTAGATCATCGTCGTAATAGGCTTCCAGTCCAAGGAGCCCTTGGTTGTCAATTCCTGCAAATCCAAGCACATGAGATAAAAAGCTGCCGAACGGGTAATGACGGATACTGTCCTCCGCAACATACACACCTTTTAAATCAAGCGCTTTGATTTCCTTCGCCTTCTCATTTGAAATTTTTCTCCCCTCAGGAGTGATCTTTTCGATTGACGCTTTTTTTGTCACATGTTTATATACTTTTTCTTCTGACATGTTGAGCACCGCCGCAAGCTGCTTGCTCGTTTTCATCGGATTCTGTACTTGGCGCGGCACGACGAATACGGTCGGCGCACTTTTGTTTGTTGCGAGCTTCACGCCGTTCCGGTCCAGAATCTCGCCTCTCTCCGGCTCAAACGGCAAGTTACGGCTCCAGGAATCTTTCGCCAGCGAAGTCAGTTTTTCGCCCATCACAAACTGAACATACCCCAGCCTTGTATCAATGATCAGAAACACGATCACGCCAAAAAGCAAAACAAATAATAAACGTTTTCTAACCGTTACATTCGAGACGCGCAAGAGACCGTTCACTCCTTATTTAGGCTTGTTTCATTTTATGCCTGAAATTGGACAGGTAGAACGAGGCTCCTCTGAAGGCATAAAAAAAGAAAGCCTGCATAACGCAAGCTTTCTTTTTAATCAGGATTTTTAAACTGAACCTTGATTACGGTTTTATCTTTTATTTCTTTGTCTTTCTTGACGCTTTGGCTGACAGCGTAGCCTTGGCCGTTTACTTCAATATGAATTCCCGCGAGCTCGCCGTACTGAAGAACCTCTCTTCTCGACCACCCTGTCATATCAGGCATTTTGATTTTGCCGCCCGTTTTCAGGAAAACCTTCTGATTGGTGAGAACTTCCTCACCAGCTGCCGGATACTGTTCTTTTACAGCGACATCACTGCCGATGACAATCGGTGTGAGATTCTCTTCTTTTGCTTTCTTTTGAGCAGCAGTAACCGTTTGATCTGTTAAATCAGGCATTGTCTGCGCTTTTGTTTCTTCCTTATCTGAGTCAGATTTTTCAGTTGGCTCTATGTTTAGGTAATGCAGGCTGTTTTTCATTGTTGGGTTGAAGATTTCTGATACTGGATCTGAACTGCTTTGTCCTGCTTTTAACTGCGGCTGCTGAACAGCAACATAAATCAAAAGCTCAGGATCATCTTTTGGTGCCATACCCATAAACGAAAAGATATAGTCATCTGTTCCGTCTAAATATCCGCCTTTACCGGCTATTTGCGCAGTACCTGTTTTCCCGGCAACATCAAAACCTTCGATTTTATAGGCTTGCCCTGTTCCGATTTTCGATGTAACGACTTCTCCCAAGATATCCCGCACCTTTTTCGCTGTGCTTGCAGAAATTGGGGTTCCGGCTGATTCCGGCTTATTTTGATAAATAGTTTTATCTTTATCGGGATCAACGATATGGTCAATCACATAAGGCTTCATCATTTTACCGTCATTCGCAATTGCCGTTGCGGCCTGAATCTGCTGAATTGGTGTGACCGCAGACGCTTGGCCGTATGCAGTTGACGCCTTATCAAATTCATATTTAAAGTTGATTTTGCTGGAGACTTCTCCTGGCAAATCAATACCTGTTTTCTGGTAAAAATTGAACTTGTGCAAATATTGATTGAGGCGGTCATATCCCAGCTTTTCTTTCGCCAGTTTCGCAAATGCAACATTTGACGATCTAAGGACGCCGTCATGATAGGTTGTCGGCCCCCAGCCTATACCTCTATTATGGTCCCTGACAGGTTCCCCGCCAACTTCAAATGTACCTGATTTATATTTTTCGTTCGCATTAAACACGTTTTCCTGCATCGCAGCAGCAAGTGTAAATATCTTCATCGTTGATCCAGGTTCATACGCATATGAAATCAAATCATTATAGTAGTTTGTCACATCGCGCTTGTTCGGATCAAAGCTTGGCCGCTGTCCCATGGCAAGGACTTTGCCGGTTTTCGGATCGACGACTGCGGCCATAATTTTTTTCGGGTTATACTTTTGCGCTACTTTCGACATGCTGTCTTCCAAAAAGGTTTGAATTTTCTGGTCAATGGTTAAATATACATTGTCACCATTTTTTGGCGCGGTAATTTTGTTTTTGCTGTTCGGGAGCTCCCAGCCGGATTTGTCGCTTTCATATGTCACATATCCGTCCCGCTCCTTCAAATACTTATCCAGCACTTTCTCTAATCCCATCGCGCCGGAAATTTCATTTGTGTCCTGATCAACCTCGGCATAGCCGATTAGATTAGATGCGAAAATACCATTTGGATAGTACCGTTTTGTATCCCGTAAAAATGAAATGCCCGGGAGTTTCATTTTTTCAATTTTTTGCTTTTGTGAATACGTAATATCCCGGCCCGCTGAGCCAAACTCGACTTGTTTTGCATCTTTATTTAAGATATCAAGGATGTCGGCCTTGTCCAAGTTTATCACTTTAGACAATGCTTCCGCCGTTTTTTCTTTGTCTACGACATGCTGAGGATGCTTGACATCAGTGGTCATTTTTTTATCGAGAATCGCAATCAGCTTATACGTCGCCGTGTCCTCAGCAATCACTTTTCCGTTTCGATCTAAAATCGAGCCACGGCTTGCCTCGATGGTCCGTTTCTTTTCATGCTGCTCTGTCGCTTTTGTAGCAAGCACTTCGCCGTCCGCTTTTCCGGTTATTTGAATATATGCCATTCTCCCTAGGATGACAAAGAAAAAGAGAGCGAAACAAATACTTAGAATCGCTGCTCCTCTATTCATAAATTTATTCTTTTTTGGCATTTGAATCATTCCTGTATGTTTTTCACTTTTTTATCTTTTAAATTCAAGCCGTTCTTTTTCGCAATGTCCATAATACGCTGCGGTTTGCTTAAATCAGCAACGCTTTTTTCGAGGTCACCAATTTGCTTATTTTCGGATGAAATTTGCTCCTCAAGCTTTTGCACCTCAATATTGGTTTGGTATGCCGCATATGCCTTCGATACGATCAAAAGCGATACGCTGAGCACCGCCGCAGCAAAGAGGACAAGAAGCACTTTTTCTCCGAGAGTGATGGAAGCCCTTTTTTTGACAATCACTTTTTTCTCAGGATTGATCGCATGCCGCTGCTGTTTCTCTGGTTGGTAAGCTAAATTGCTCATAGGCTGATGACCTCCTTTTAATTTTGCATTCGCGTTTCGTTATTTTCTTTTTTCAGCAATCCGAAGCTTGGCAGAACGGGCCCTGTTGTTCTCTTCAAGCTCTTCTTGAGATGCCGTAATCGGTTTTCGTGTGATGAGCTTCAGCTCCGGCTCAAACTCTTCCGGTATAACAGGAAGACCCGGAGGAAGTTCCGGAAGCGACGACTTTTCTTTAAAAGTGGTTTTGCAAATTCTGTCTTCTAGCGAGTGGAAGGTAATGACTGATACCCTGCCCCCTGGCTTCAGAACCTCAATTGCCTGCTCCAAAGCTTCTTCAAACACCCTAAGTTCATCGTTTACGGCAATTCTGATTGCCTGAAACACGCGTTTAGCGGGATGTCCCCCGCTCCTTCTCGCTGGAGCGGGAATCGCGTCTTTTATTAGATCGACCAGTTGGCCCGTAGTTTGAATAGGAGACTTCATTCTTGCCTCCTCAATTTTTCTGGCGATCTGTTTACTGAACTTCTCTTCTCCGTATTTAAAGAAAATACGGACGAGATCCTCATAGCGCCACTCATTAACGACTTCTTTCGCCGTAAGCGTAGCCGACTGGTCCATCCTCATGTCCAACGGTGCGTCATGATGGTAACTGAATCCGCGCTCCGGTGTATCCAGCTGCGGAGAGGACACCCCTAAATCAAATAAAATACCGTCTACTTCTGTTATACCTTGTTCATTCAAACATTCTTTTAAATACCTGAAATTGCTTTTAATCAGAATAAGCTGCCCTTTATAATCGGACAACGCTTCTTTCGCATGCTGTAATGCCATATCATCTTGGTCAAAAGCGATTAAACGCCCCTTCTCGGATAACTGCTGCAATAAGTATGTACTGTGCCCAGCTCCGCCGAGTGTGCAGTCTACATATGTACCGTCCGGTTTAATATTGAGTCCGTCTACGGTTTCACGAAGAAGTACTGTCTTGTGTTGAAACATTTTGTGTTGGTCCCACCTTTTATCAGGATGAATTGAAATTGTTTTTAGAGTGTTATACACGAAGAATCATTATATATCAAACCCAATCATGTTTTCAGCAATTTCAGCAAATGAATCTTCTTGCTCTTCTGTGTATTGTTCCCAAATTACTTTACTCCACAATTCAATTCGATTAGAAACCCCGATAACAACACATTCTTTTTCCAGTTTGGCGTAATTCAATAGAGATGATGCAATATTTACCCTGCCTTGCTTGTCCAGTTCGCATTCGGTCGCCCCTGAAAAGAAGAAACGGGTAAACGCGCGGGCATCTTTCTTTGTGAGAGGAAGAGCTTTCAGTTTTTCTTCAATTTGTTTCCATTCGTGCATAGGGTAGCCGAAGAGACATTGGTCAAGCCCTCTAGTCAGCACAAATTGCTCACCTAGGCCTTCTCTAAATTTAGCGGGTACGATCATGCGGCCTTTCGCATCGATGGTATGCTGATATTCACCCATAAACATGATCTCTTGCCCCACTTTCTCTCCTTAACTCACCACTATTCACCACTTCGCTCCACAACTTCATTTTACACTGTTTACCCATAAAAAAAAACCCTGAACTATTCAGGGTTCTTTAAAACTTTATTTCAAAGTTTGACAACTTGATGTTGATTTTGAAAAGAAAATGGCAGATTCTTGAATGTCATGAAGAATTTTGGACCGTACCTGTTCAAATAATACATGATATTCCAAATCCGTTCTTGCGGTGCAAGAAGCGGCTTAATGCTATTTTGAATTCTCTCATAATCCTTCAAAACGTAGCCTTCTTTTTCTTCAATTCGCTTCGTCACCGTGCGCTCTAAGAATTGAAGCTGATCCTGAATAAAAGCGGCATTTTTCAGAAGTAAGGGTTCCATGCTTTGATCAACCTTTAACGCCTCCTGCCGGACCGTTTTGTGAATCGCTTCAATTTGGCTTCTCGCTTGATCCATCACCGCCGTAAACTCTTCCGGAATCTGGCGCTCGAAGTATGCCTCTCTTTGATTCTCCGTTCCGCGCTCAATCGCATCTTGTAACGAGATATTCCGTTCAGCCAGTTTTTTCTCAATATGCCGCTCAAGTATCGTAATGTTCAGTCTTGGCATGACAGGAGGCATTTTGAAGCCCATCACCGCAAAAGCCTGTTTGAGCTCACCCCAATAGTTGATTTCTCCAGGGCCTGCAATAAATGCTAAAGTCGGAATGAGAAATTCCTGCATTAACGGTCTCGTTACAACATTGTTGCTGAAGCGCTCCGGATGTTCTTCCATATGCGTATGAAGTTCATCCATCGTCCATCCTAGATCAAGCTCTTTGACAACAAATCGGCCGTTATCTTTTTCAATTAAAAAACGCTCTTCTTCATATTCATAAAACAGATTCGCCTGCTCTTTTCCGGACTCGATAATCGGTTTGTAGCCTGCTTGGCGCATGAAGGCCTGCTGATCTGATACAACGCGGGCGAGTTCATCATTTTCTCGAAGAATCTTTTGGAACATGGCCGTTTCCAGCTTTTTAATCCCAGGATCTCCAGAATTTAATAAAACTAAGCCCTCCTCTTGGAACAGATCCGCGATCAGCAGCTCAAAGAAGTCAGTAAACGTAACAGATTCTCGTAAACATCGTTTCACATTGTCAAGAAGTGAATTCGTGTGGTCTGTTTCTTCAAAAGCGGCAAACACATCATCTATCCACGCGGAACACTTTTCCTGGTCAAGCGTTGTGCTCGCTGCTGATGACTTCTTCCAATATGACTGAGACAGCTTTTTTTTCACAGGACCATTCTCTTCAGAAATATGAACAAAATTAATCTCATCCAAATCGTGGTCTTCTCCGGCCACCCAGAAGATCGGTATGACAGGCACTTGCAGTTCCTTTTCTTGTTGCTTTGCTAAAACAATGATTGAAATGATTTTATGTATGGTGTAAAGCGGCCCTGTTAAAAGTCCTGCCTGCTGTCCGCCGACTACAGCGGCACTTGAAGGGTCCTTCAGCTTCTCAATAGCGGACTGCATCGCACTTGAACCGAATTTATTATGGTACGAGGATAAGTACGCCGCCAATTCCTCTCTTGCGAAAAACCGGGAGGATAAGTCTTGCAGTCTTTCGCGCCACATATCCTTATGATGAATGCTGTAATCAAAAAAAGAAGACATTTCTTCTTTGCCATCTATATAGTGCTGTACAAACACATTCTGATTTTTGATGGAAAGTTCAGTTAGCTGCATCTTCTAGAACTTCCTTTCTCCAATAAATAGTTAGGTATCCGAAATGAGTATAGCATGTTACCGAAAAAGCTCAAAAGACTTTGTTTGTATTTCGCTCCAATGCTTTGATGCTGCCGTATAAAAACGCTAGATGGACGGCATCAATTCCGTGAAGACTTGCTTCCTTCAATAAGTATCCGATGATGGCGTCAGCTTCCGTTTGCCGGCCTTCAATGACATCAACCAGCATTGAAGAGCGATTTTCTTTCGTTAGTCTGCAAACGGCCTGAACCCGCTCCCAAGCCTCTTCTTCGTTTTCAAGCCTTAAAATGCGGCACGCCTCCTGAAATACCAGCTTCATAAAAGCCAGATAAGCTGGCGTTGTCAGCAGGTCTCCATTTTTCACCTGCAATAACGCAGTTAAAGGATTAATACACGCATTTACAATCAGCTTGCCCGTTAGCAGACGGTACCAATCTGTCTCATAACAAATCGGAAAATCCGAGTGGTTATGCTGAAACAAGATGTTCAGCCGATCTGGTTCAGCATCGAACGCGCTCCATTTTATCGCACCTAGACCTGTATGATCAACAGCTGTATCCGATTTTCTTACAGCTCCGTGCTCAACGATTCCAACATAAATGGAGTGGCCAACATGCCAGTCTTTTAGGTTGTGGATATGCCCCATGCCGTTTTGCAAAAATAATATATTCGTTTTTCCGATCCGTTCAAGCGACGGAAAAACAGACTGAAGCTGATGCTGCTTCACTGTCACGACAAGCAGATCGAAATCCGAATTGATACGCGTGTCTGCACTGCAATCAGCGCTGAATTCCTCCCCGCCTTTATAAAGCCGGATTCCTTCAGACTGAATGGCCGCAGCCTGTTCCTGCCGCCTCGTCACAACAGTCACGTCGTGATCAAGTGACAAATAATAGGCGCATAAAAGACCGACGGAGCCTCCGCCGATAATTCCAATTTTCATGATGTCACACCCAATTTAGCTTTTACGTATTATCATAGCAGAAGTATGAAGAAATTACTTCTCAAAGATCCCATGTGCTTAAAATTAAAGTTTAAATATTTGGATTTTTTAAATAAAGCGTTTACAATATATATAGAAACAACAAAGGGGGAGATTGGTTTGACAAAGGTAGAACGTCTGCTTATCAACTATAAAACGCTGGAAGAATTCAAGAAATTTAAAGAATACGGCATTCAGGAGCTTTCAATGCTTGAAGATCTTCAGGATAATATTATTGAAAATGACAGCACTTCGCCTTTTTACGGGATTTATTTCGGCGATAAACTTGTAGCACGAATGAGTCTGTATCAAGTTAACGGCAAATCGAATCCCTATTTTGACAATCGCCAGGATTATTTGGAGCTGTGGAAGCTTGAGGTTCTTCCAGGCTACCAGAACAGGGGATATGGGAGAGCCTTGGTTGAATTTGCAAAATCATTCAAAATGCCAATCCGGACAAATCCGCGAATGAAATCAGCAGAATTTTGGAACAAAATGAACTTTAAAACTGTTAAATATGATATGGCGCGGGACAAAGGGGAAAACCCGCTCATCTGGCATCCTGATATGGATCGCGAAATGACACCGGGAGAGTCCGCTTAGACATAAAAACAACCGGCCTATTCTTCCTATAGGGCCGGTTCATTTCAAGCGTTTCTTTACGTTTCTTGAGCCGCTTTTTTCATTCTTCCGTCTTCCTTGGATACAACCATTTTTCTGGCCCGATCCATAATGTCGATCAGTGCCTTGTAATCCTCTTCTGTCATCTCTAGCTGATTCCGCAATGTTTGATTTTCATTCCGCAAATCCTCAAGCTCTTTTTGCAGGGATTGGATTTGCTCCTTCAATTTTTCCCTTTCGAGCTGAAATTCTTGTGCAGAAGGTGCTTCTTTAAATTGTTCGAGAAATTGAATGACATCCTGAATGGACAAGTCTCGTTTTCCTTCTGACGATGTCGAGGCAGTCTGCTTCACGGAATTCGGCATATTGACCGAATGAACGCCGATTTGCTTTCTCAGTTCTTTCCTCTGCTTTTTCGCAAGCTCTATACCTGACTGGTATTGTTTTCTTACATACGAGTTCCACCTGAAACCGCAGGCTGCCGCAGTTCTGGTCAGCGCCCTTCCTACCTCCTCAAAGGCGGAAAGCTGTGTTCCTCCCTCTCGAATATGACGAAGCACCACTTCTGCCAGCAGCAAATCCTCATCCTGAGTCCAAGCATCTTGTCTTGTAATGGTCAAATTCAATCTCCCTCCATGTCAGCTTATTTATCTCATACATATGCCGGTAATAGATTAGATAGACTATTTGCACTCACAAATTTTCCGCAAGCTGACAGGAAGAGAAAAAGAAAAAGCGCAGGGCTTTCACCCTGCGCTTTTCTCATTAGTTACTTTTTACATTTATGTCTTTGCCGTTGTATGATCCGCATGCTTTGCATACACGGTGAGACAACTTCATCTCTCCGCATGACGGACATTCTGTCATACCAGGTACATTAAGTTTGAAATGTGTACGGCGCAATCTTTTCTTCATTTTAGAAGTTCTTCTAAAAGGTACAGCCATTATTCCCACCTCCTTAAAGAGTTAAGATTCATCATCTTGTTTTAAGAGCTTTTCGAGGGCTGCAAGTCTCGGATCAACTTGTTTCTTCTTGTCTTCTTCCGAAATGACTTGCCAGTCCTTTCCTTCTTGAGGAGCAGCTCCTTTTTCTTGTTCAGATTCACAAAAGATTTGCATAGGGATTTCTAAAAGAATTTCTTCTTTCACGATCGGAGTTAAGTCGATAGTATCGTCCTCAACAATGTGAACGTCATCATCTTCTATATCATCCGTGTGATGAAATATAAACAGTTCTTTTGTTGAAATTTCAAATGGATACGGGACATCAACGAGTGTTCTTGAGCATGGCAAAATCATTTCGCCTGAAATTGTAAAATCAAACGAAACCTGTTTGGATTTGATATCCGCTCTGCCCTTCACCCGGACGGGAGAAATGCGGCGAATGTCAGAATTCAGCTTTGTCAGCTCATTTAACTCAACTGTTTCATCAAATTCAAAACTTTGTTTTGGCATTTGATGCAGCTGATAAATCGTCCATTTCATTTGTATCACCTCAGGAAAGCAACAAACATGATTATAGCTTTTAAGATTGTTTTTGTCAATATTTTTTCTTTACAGCATAATGCTGCCATCCAAGTATCGTTGACAGCGGAATATGCTATGCATACACTTAAAACAAAAATAAGGCGTAAGAGTTTTCATTTGCAAATGTACCATACGTTTTTAAACATAGCAAGAAAGGCGGAAAAAATATGAATGCTGTCGGATTGGTGGTTGAATATAATCCCTTTCATAACGGTCACCTTTATCATGCCCAAACAGCAAAGCGGCAAACCGGATGCGACACGGCTGTCGCGGTGATGAGCGGGCATTTTTTACAGCGTGGGGAACCGGCTGTTGTGTCAAAATGGGCCCGAACAAAAATGGCGCTGCAAAGCGGAGTTGATCTTGTTATTGAGCTGCCTTATCTTTATGCCGTGCAAAAAGCGGACATTTTTGCACGCGGCAGTGTTTCCATCCTAAACGAAATTGAATGTGAGGCGCTGTTTTTCGGGAGTGAGAATGGGGATATCAAGCCGTTTTTAGAAACAGCACAGCTTATTAATGAGCATAAACATACATTTGATGACCGAATTAAAGAAGAACTTAAAACGGGGACGAGTTATCCAGCAGCGGCGGCTAGCGCCTTTAGCTCCATTTTGCATTCCGAAAGTGCACTTGACTTGTCAAAACCAAATAACATTTTGGGATACCAGTATGTGACTTCGATTCTAACCGGGGGATATCCTATGAAACCTTATACCACGGCACGCATCTCTTCGGACTATCATGATGCCGATCTCCCTGAAGGCGAAAACCCTATCGCAAGCGCCACAAGCATTAGAAAAGCGATGACTGGCCAGAGTCTCGAAGCCTGCCTTCGTTTTCTCCCTGCTGCATCTGCACGAGAATTAGCAGCTTACCGCAAATCTTTCGGATTGTGGCATACACCTGAGAGCTACTTTTCTTACTTAAAATACAGCCTTTCAACAGTAACAGCACAGGAATTACAGCAAATATACGAGGTGGAGGAAGGTTTAGAGCACAGAATTCTTCGTTCGATCAGAAAAGCCAGCTCCTATCTGGAATATATGGAGCTGCTGAAAACGAAACGTTATACATGGACAAGGCTCCAGCGGATGAATACGCACATTTTAACCAGAACAAAAAAACAGGATATAAAAAAGCTGCTTGACGACGATAAGGTGCCATATATCAGGCTTCTCGGCATGACGAAAAAAGGACAGGCTTATTTATCCGAAAAGAAAAAAGCACTGTCTGTTCCGCTTGTCAGCAAACTGTCCTCTTTCTCTCATCCAGCTCTCGATCTGGACATAAAAGCAAGCAGAATTTACAGCCTGCCGATAGAAGAGCCGCTGAGAACCGAGTTTGACCTGCAGGAATACGGACATACACCGATTCGCTATGACGAAGATGGACAACACTTTTTAAATGTATAGAAAAAGCACCTGAGAATCAGGTGCTTTTCGCTTTCAGCTTATTCAAATAGTCAATCGCATCCTGCATGGTATCAACAGGCACAATCTTCATATCTGAATCAATATCTTTTGCTGTTTTTACAGCATTTTCATAATCGGAATTGCTGGCGCCGTTTTGATTTGGCGCGAAGAAAATGTCTTTTCCCGCTTTGTCTGCGGCGACGACTTTTTGATCAATTCCGCCAATCGGGCCTACTTTTCCGTCAACATCGATGGTACCTGTTCCCGCAATATCATAACCTTTTGTTTCGTCTGTTTTTGTCAGCTGATTATAGATTTCAAGAGACATCATTAACCCGGCAGAAGGGCCGCCGATATTCTCGATTTCAAAATCAATATCCGGCTCCACTTTGACGTTTCTGTCCGTATAAAGTGAAACACCGATCCCAGCCCGTTGCGGCTCAACAGGAAATTGTTTTAACGTAAGAGTGACACGCTTTTCTTTTTCTTCTCTTTCGATCTTTAACGTAACTTTATCTCCCGCTTTTTTGCTGCCGATATAATCAATCAGCTTTTCAGCAGACTGATAGTTTTTGCCGTCTGCACTGATGATTTTATCACCGACCTCTATTTTCCCTTTTGCGGGCATGTTTTCTACAACTGAGCTTGCATATATGCCGTTAAAGGAGTAGGTGACTTTTTTTCCTGCTTCTTTATAGGCGGCTATTACCGCGTTTTCTTGCGAGCTTTTCATCATTTGAAGCTGTCTTTTCATATACTCCTTATCTGACTCGCCTTCTTCCTTAATGCTCTCATCAGGAACAATTTCATAATAAGGGTGCATCTTTGCCCACACATATGTAAACGGATTAGCCGGTCCCACTTTGACAGTCATTAAGGACAGGCTTCCTTTTTCCGGGTAGCCTCCCTCCACTTTTATCAATGGAGCAAGCTCTGTCGCTTCTCCCGGTTTTGTAATATAGTATGGAAGTTTTATAAATGATAAAACGGCGATCAGTATGAGGATGACGAGCATCCAGCTAAAATGTTTTTTACGTAGCAAATTATGAGCCCTCCCAATTCTCTATTTCTTTTCTTATCTTGCTGATCATTCGGTTTGTCGCCTCTTCGCCTGCCGATATCATTTCTTCAATATTGGCAAACGAGCTTGAGCTGTATGTTTCAAGAGAAGGGCGAATCATGATATCTGCGGCAATTGTTTGATGCCGCACCAATTCATTTTGCAGGATATCCATACTTTGCATAATCACATCAAAAATATGCACTGCTGTTTCAGTTTTTCGAACCCTGGAAACATCCGAAGCGATGATAATATCAGCTCCCATGTCTTTTACAACAGAAACCGGAATTCGATCGACGACCGCGCCGTCTACAAGAAGGCGTCCGTCCAGCCTCTGCGGAATAAAGATACCCGGTATGCTGATGCTGGCCCTCACTGCATCTGACACTGATCCTTTGCGGAACACAATCTTTTCTCCCGTCTGTAAATCACATGCAACAATGCCCAGCGGAATTTGGAGCTCTTCAATCGGTTTTCCGAATGTATAAGCATGCACAAGCTGTCTGACGCGGTCACCTTTTAGAAAACCGAGCTTCGGCACCGTATAATCAGCATAAAGCCTCCGTTTAAAGGCTTTGGCTACTTTTTTCATCGTTGCCACGTCATGGCCGGCGGCATAAAAACTGCCCACCAAAGCGCCCATGCTGCTTCCTGCAATCATATCCACATGAATTTGATGCTTATGTAAACTGGAAAGCACACCGAGATGAGCAAGCCCTCTGGCCCCTCCCGATCCTAACGCTAACCCGATTTTAGGTTTGGCCAAAGCGTTAACCTCCTGCCTGAATTCCCTGTATACCGAATTCTATGGTCTAAACTGAACCCCTATGCTCGTATATTAGTACAAAGAATCAAGAGGACAGGTACTGCTTGACCGTTTCATGTCATACATTATTTTATCATGATATACATGTCATTGGGCATTTTTAGCATCGGGGAGGTAAGAATGAACTTGTCGAAGATCAATACACTTTTGATTGCCTCGTTTTTTCTTTTTTTAACAGCGACTGTCATCTCACATCCACAGGCCTCATTCGAAGCCTCTAAAACCGGGCTTTCTATGTGGTGGGAGGTTGTGTTTCCGTCATTGCTGCCATTTTTTATTCTGTCCGAACTCTTAATCGGCTTTGGCATTGTACGGTTTGTCGGTGTTTTGCTTGAGCCTTTTATGCGGCCGATCTTTCGCGTGCCGGGTGTCGGCGGTTTTGTTCTTGCTATGGGAATGGCATCAGGAAACCCAGCGGGAGCAAAACTCACTGCCCGTCTGCGGCAGGAAAAACAAATTTCAAGAGTAGAGGCAGAACGGCTTGCGTCGTTTACCAATTCTTCAAACCCGCTCTTTATTTTCGGCGCCGTTGCTGTCGGTTTCTTTCAAAATGCGTCACTAGGCATTTTATTGGCTTCTGCACACTATTTGGGGAATCTGGCTGTCGGTTTAACGATGCGTTCCTACGGCCGCAAGGAAGAGCAGCATCTCAGAAGAAAGAAAACGATACCCTTTCCTTCGATCAAAGATGCGTTACACGCCCTTCATACCGCCAGACTTGCGGAAAAACGGCCTTTGGGCAAAATTTTAGGCGACGCCGTGACGTCTTCTGTTCAAACGCTTCTTATGGTAGGCGGCTTTATTATTTTATTTTCTGTCTTCAATCGGCTGTTGTCCGTGGTTCAGCTGACTGATATTTTGTCTGTTTTCACAAAAGGCGCGCTGACTTTGTTCCAGCTTCCGGCTCAATTGGACATTCCGCTTTTATCGGGGATGTTTGAAATCACGTTAGGCAGCAAGCTTGTCAGCGAGACAGATGTTTCTCTTCTGCAAAAAGCGATTATCGTCAGCTTTATTCTCGGGTTTAGCGGCTTTTCCGTACAAGCTCAAGTGGCAGGTATTTTATCGGAAACCGATATTAGATTTAAACCATTCTTTATCGCACGTTTGCTGCAGGGCGTGTATGCCGCTGTCTTCGTCATGCTTTTATGGAAACCGCTTTACACGGCGTGGCATGATCCTTATCAGTATGTATTTAAATCTTTTAATAGCAGTGACATGCCGACTGCATTTATAAACGGCTGGAATCTGCTTGTGCAGATCGGACCTGCTGTCACACTATGCGCGCTGTTTACGTACATTATCATTTTTTCTTACAGACTGACAAACGGCACAAAAAAAGGATGAGTCAACCCCCCTCATCCTTGTCTGTATTTTTGCTGAAGCGCAAGCTCTACTTCCGGCGGTACAAATTCTGATACCGAGCCGTTGTATCTCGCCACTTCTTTTACGATGCTTGAACTTAAAAACGAATACTGATTGTTTGTCATCATGAAAAATGTCTCAATGGATTCATCAAGCACACGGTTTACTGACGTTCCCTGCATCTCGTATTCAAAATCTGATACAGCTCTCAAGCCTCTTAATATCGCTTTGGCATTTTTTCTTTTTGCATAATCAATTAACAATCCTTGTGATGTTTCAACTGTTATGTTCGGAATGTCTTTTGTCACTTCTCTCAGAAGCTCACACCGTTCCTCTACACTGAACAAAGGCTTTTTTGAAGAATTATTCAGCACACATACATACACTTGTTCAAAAATATGCGCCCCGCGTTTGATGATGTCCAGATGCCCGTAGGTCACCGGATCAAAACTGCCGGGACAGACAGCTATACTCGCCACCTCACTACCCCCTCTTTTTATAAATCGCCACACCTGTAAGCCCATAGGTTTCTTTTCTTGTCATCACAAGATCTCCTACGGTTTCGGGAAGCTCGACCTCTCTGTCATGCTCAGCGACGATAAAGCCGTCTTCTTCCAGCATTTGATATTCGTCAATCAAAGTTAAAAGTGCTTTCAGCTTTTGTTCCTTATACGGCGGATCGAGAAAAATGCCGCGAAAGCCGGTTTCTCTCTTTGCAGCAGCGTGCAAAGCACGTTCCGCCTCATTGCGGTATACCTGTGCATGTTTTGTAAGCTCCAGCGTTTTCAAATTAGATTTTACCGTTTGAATGGCCTTAAAATCACGGTCAACGAATATACAATGCTCAAACCCGCGTGAAAGCGCTTCGATTCCAAGACCTCCGCTCCCTGCGAATAAGTCTAGTCCCCTGCCCCCATCAAAATAAGGGCCGATCATATTGAAAATGGATTCCTTCACTTTGTCGGTTGTCGGTCTTGTTGATGTTCCCGGCACAGCCTTTAGTGAACGGCCTTTTTTTGATCCAGAAATTACTCTCATGTTCCACACCACTTTTTCTAAAAGCTATTTTGTTTCTTTATTCGGCCAGACGCCGCTATGTACATAGAAAAAAATCAATCCTATCTTAACATAAAGCATTCTCCCAAACAATGAACGCTAATCTTGATAAACAGGTGTATAGGCAGCATGATCCTTGTCCATACTATAAGCAACAGCATCTAGAGGATGTTGTTGCCAACCGCGGAGAAGACTTACGTTTCCCCATAAGTTCTTCCTCCGGTTTCTCCTCTCCCTTTGCCTTCTCCTTAACATATTAAGGAATAGAAGGACCCCGCAGATGTCTGCGGGGGTTTTTTTTATTGCTATATGCCGATTTTATAATCGTATTCTTTTGCCTTATCAAGCTTTGACTCGAATTCCAATTTTAAAAACGGTTTATAAGAAGGCTCTACTTTTTTCACAAAAGAGTAAGACGCAATCTTGTCCATTGTTTTTTCAATTTGGTCCATATCACAGTACAGTACGACATATTTTAATCGTTTTGATACATAGTGCACATTCCCGAACTTTCTCAGCATTTTGCTTTGCTTTAGGGAGTGCAGATACACAACCATTCCCTGGCGCCTATTCTCCAATACAATCACCTGCCTGATTTCTTTTATATGTAAAAGACGAGACGGCCAGTCTCGTCAGGACACTTTACATCCACAGCTTCCGCCTGAACCGCAGCCGCCTCCGCATGAAGACAAACCGTCAAAATAAGGGTTCCCAGTCGGAACTTTCACATGCTCCGAAACAGCTGTCCCAATCTCGACGCTGACCTCATCAAGAATGGACTGGAGTTCATTTTCAGCTCTCTTGAAGTCAGCCACCTTGTCGTTCAGGTCCAGCTCACGTTTGATCTCCCTCATTTTCCGGGATATTTCTCTATAGTCAGGATGATATTTGCCAAAACGCTGTACATCCTCATACTGCTCTTTTATTTTGATAAAAGAACGAATAATCCGCCCTGCCTCTTCATCTTCCTGGAGACGCTTGTAACAATTGCGGTAGTTCTCAGCCGTCTCCGACTGCAGAATCATCTCGGCAAGCTGCTGAGCTTCACTTTGAAGCCGCACGGATTCCATCGTCGCATACATAACATGCACCTCCAGTTGTTAGTTTACCATGAAACCAGCCAATTGGAAAATGCTTAACCACAGCCGAAAACAAACTCCGTATGGACGCACGAAAAAGACCCTTTCCCGGGCCTTTTAATCTTTTGTCCGCATCGCTTGGAACATTTGCATCATCATTTGCGCCATTTGAATCCCGTTTGTAAACTGATTCACCCGATGCGGAATGGTTTTTTCATAAAAATTCATCATCTCAAGCTGAAAGGTGGACAGATCATCCGGTTTTCTCGAAAGCCTGCGGTACCATATCGGCTGCTCTCTGATGAATCGTTTCCGTTCTTCGTTTGCGAAAATATATTCCTGCACCTCTTTGCGCATATGAGATCCCCTTTTTTAATCCTTTCGAAAAGAAAAAGGATGCTGTCCAGAGCCTGGCTGAGATTGCTTCTGGCTGTTCCCGGAAAATGTATTAAGAAGGCTTTGCAACGATGAGATCGACTGGCTCATTTTATTGATTTGTTCGTTCATTTGATTGACATCCATCTTTTTCACCGCTGTCACCATTTTCGTGACAAAATCATTTTTTTGCGGCGTTTCGGGCACAGCCTCTGCAGCTTCTTCCGGTTCCCGATACGGATCCCAAATCGGGTCGCTCTCCCCGAAGAGAACCCAATTTTCATATACGTCCTGCCAGCTTCTTTGTTCTTTTCGCACTTCTTTTATCAGCTTGGGATGCTTTTTGACGAATTGTTTAAAGTCATTGATTGAATGATTGGCATGTTGATTCGCCACAATCCTCACCCCCTCCGAAAATCGTTACCTACTACAATGTATCGTTTTGTCGGGCATTGTGTTCGCCTATATTCATTCACAAATGAATTTTTAGTGCTGTCCCTAAACACTGGTGAAAAGCCTTAAGAAGAAGGGCGAAGGCTCCTCAACAGCAAGAAAAGTAACATATTGAACCGTCTGTGTTTACACTTCTCTTAGCGCAGACCAGCTTGTGTGAAATTAGAAAAAGCCCGGAACCATTCGTCCGCGGCTTTCATTACCATCGCTTAATAAAATTTTGGGTGTAATACTTTCGGTCTACTCCGACACCAAGATGCGTATAATCTGAATTCAGGAGCGCTTTTCGATGGCCTTCGCTATTCAGCCAGCCTTCTACAGCGGCCGGAGCGTCCACATAATTGTATGCGATATTTTCTCCCGCTTGCTGAAAGTCAACATGCCCTTCTTCTAAGCGGTCTTTCAGTGAGCCGTATTTCTTAGAAACATGTGAGAAATAATTATTTTCCTTCATATCCTCGCTATGCCCAAAGGCGACTTCCGCCGTCGGCTGATCCCACTCAAGCTTCGCAAGTCCATGTTTGACGCGTATGACATTCGTCAAATCAAGTATTTGCTTTTCGCTCGTTGTTTGGATCTTTTTCCACTTCTCATCTGAAACGGCTTTCGGTTTGATTAATTCCCCGCGGTACACTACCTCATAAGGTCTTTGCTTTACAAAGGTCTGCGCATCAAACGCCCTGATGCTGGATAGCTTCCCTTCAAATTTGTCCATATACAGCTGGACATACATTTTTCCTACCTTTACAGTCGGTCTTGTATTGATATCCTCTTCAGAAAACTCAAAGCGATAGGAATTTCCTTTATACTCTACATTCACAAATGGCGCCACCTGGGTCGTCTTGAACACATCTCCGGTTGATTCGCCAATTTTGAAAGGCTTGGCGTTAATGTCATTCCCAGCAGCGAATAATGTGACCACTTTATTGTTTAATACCCCGATTTGGATATATTGGTCCTTACCTTGATTGTATACCCACCAATCGTAATCATAAGCTGAAGGGTCAATGCGTTCAGGTTCCCCAAGCTTTTTCGTTACTTCATCGGCGGACTTGCCCATGAAGGACAATAATCCTGAAGTCGGCATATGTATTCGTTTGCCGCTTTCTGCTTCCTCATTTGACACCTGAGGCTCGCTGTCATTTGATTTCTTTTCAGGAACAGATCCATATTGAATAAACAGAACATAAGTTCCGCAAATAATCAAAAGGATAACCATTGCTCTCAATATATTTTTCAATCTATCACCCCCGTGGCGATTCACAATCTCTTGCCTTACAACCCATTACAATACAGCCTATTTAACATGTCAAAGATTTATGTGTTAATGAAAAAAGCCTTCTTCTCGATTATCACCTTCGGAAATATCCGATAAGGCGCTGCCGGCACGTTCATTCGTTTGCTCAGATAAAGAAAGATCACCAAGCGTGACAATTCCAGTCAGTTTTTTATTTTTTGTAACTGGTATCCTTCTGAGCTGATGCGATGCCATCAAATGAAGAACCTCATCAACTGAAGCATCTTCCTCCACACTGACAGGTTTTTCGGTCATCGCGTCAGTGATTTTTTGCGAGTTCGGTTTTTTGATGGCGATTCCTCTTAACACGAGATCACGGTCGGTCACGATGCCGACCAATGTTTCCCCATCCTCATCAACCACTGGAATCGCCCCTACATTCGCGTCCTTCATCTTTACTGCAGCTTCATATACATTATCTAATACCGTGCAATATTGCAAGTCGGCTGTCATCAGATCTTTTATTTTTGTCATCCGTTTAACCTCCTTTAGTCTAGTGCTATTGTCGTCAAAATTTAATTTTTGCATACTTTCAAAAGAAGAAGATTCATTGAAAGTTTAACGCTTTCATACTATGATTGTCAGGAAAGGTAATTTTTATAAGGAGGGGTCGGTGTTGAAGTTTACTGAAAGCGGACTTGAAGGGGTTAAGGCTGAACTCAGCTTGCTAGACGACTTAATGGAAAGCAAAGGTCTACTCAGAGCGGGCCAATGGGATTACGAGAGAGTCACCTATGACAAGAAGTTTTCGACGATTGAGGGCACGTTTTACCTGCGGATACAAGGAATTGCGGCAGAGGGTGATGTCGGAAGCGGACGCGCGGTGATTCAATTAATGTCCCCTCTCCTAGGCAAGCATTACTACCCGCACGGAGTAGAGTATGGAGAAACGGAAGAGTTTCCCGTACAGGTTGTGACAAAAAGCAAGGCACTGATTCAGGACATATCCGACATGTTAAAAACAGTTCAAATGTAACGAAAAGGTACAGCATATTCCGCTGTACCTTTTATGATATCGTCTGCTGAATATACGGCGGCTCCTCCTGCCCGTCCTTTTCCCTTTCTTTCTTCACCCATTGGAAAAAAATAATCGCCAAAAAAGTACCGTACACAATTTCCTGAATGATTTTCATCATGACGGCCCCGAGCTGCTGATCCTCTAACAAAGGCAGTGTATTCAACATCTCCGGTCCTGTTAATGGGACCTGCCCCATCATATCCGCAGGCACGCAAAGGCTCATTGCCTCGGCCCATGCAGACGGATCTGTATAGGTGGCGTATAACGGCGCACCGCTGAACATGATTAAGGCGCAAGCAGGTGTGAGCAGCATACCGTCCGCCATAATATACCCCAGCTTCATCAAGCCGCTGAGCTGCCGTAGACGCCCCACCTTATGAACAAGCGGCCACCACATGAAGAATGCAAGCACAAAGATAAGCCAAGTGATTAATGTATGGTAAAATGAATCGGTTTTGACAGTATCAAATATAAGCGGTACATGATATAAAGAAAAAATGCCGTTAAACAAAAGCAAAGCAATTAAGGGCTTCGTGAAAAAGGAAAAAACCGGTTTGATGGCAGGCCTGAAAATGATTTTCTCCCAGAGCCATGCAGGAATTCCAGCGATCAACAGTGGCGGTACAACCAAATACAGGACAGCCATCTGTACCATATGCGCGCTAAACATAATATGTCCGAGCAAATCAACAGGGCTTCCCTCGGCCGCATATAAAAACAGCATCGCCGACAGAAAACACGCCATCTCTTTACCAGTTATTCGATTCGGCTTTGAAAACATTCTCCTGTAAAAATAGAGATAAATCGCCGTAATGCCTAACAGGATACAAAAAAGATAAGGGCTCCACATGGCGCGAAACCCAAATATCTCCAACTGATTCATTTCTTCACCTCCGGCGGCTGTTCAAATTACCACCATATAATTGTGACAAACGCAAGCACAGTGATAAACGCGACAAACACCCCTGAATACAAAAACAATGCCGGCGCCTCATGCCCTTTTTGATTCATATGCATGAAATAATACAGCTGAAAGATGACTTGAATTGCAGCAAGCAAAATAATGAAAGGAATCGTAAACCAGCTTGCAACACCATCTGTTGCCACAGTCAGAAATGCAACAATCGTAAGACCGATCATTAAACCAAAAGACAAAACCTGATATTTCATCTCCTGGGCGTGCTTTTTTTTCTTAAATTCAAGGTCGCTGTTGATATGCCCTCTGCTTTTTTTACCGACCATGTTTATCCCACCATCCCCATTAAATATACAACGGTAAAGATGAAGACCCACACGACATCAATAAAGTGCCAATAAAGGCTGGCAACGTAAAACTTAGGCGCCGTATACAGGTTCAGCCCTCTCTTGGCATTGCGGATCATCAGCGTGCTGATCCACATCAGCCCAAACGCCACGTGGGCGCCGTGTGTACCGACAAGCGTGTAAAACGCAGAACCGAGCGCAGAGCTTGTGATGGTAAAGCCAAATTCATGGGTGTAGTGCTTAAACTCATAGATTTCCAGTCCTAAAAAGCCCGCCCCCAATAAAACCGTAATTCCCAGCCAAAGCTGCATCTTGCCGAAGGAAAAGTTCTTCATGTGGTACATCGCGTACACACTCGTTAAACTGCTCGTTAATAACAGCATTGTCGCAATGAATACAAGTGTTACGTCGAACATTTCGGTTGTAGGCGGATCACTGGCGTTTGAATTCCGAAGCGCCAGAAACGTGGCGAAGAGAGACGCAAACAGAACAGTCTCTCCGCCAAGAAAAAGCCAAAAGCCTAGAAATTTATTTTTCCCTTCCAGTGTTACTTTTTCAGGAGAAGCTGGAAAGGTTTCTGCGGTGAATTTTTCTTGAATTTGCATTATGCCTTCACCCCTTTATCATCGTTCGGCAGTTCCTCTTTATGAATATGATAGCCGTGATCATCAATGACTGAGCGGAGCAGCATCGTAATAAAGGTGATGCCGAGCCCGATAAAGATCACCGGCAAGCCCCAAGCGTAATCGCTTCTGTACAGCAGCCCGAACGCTGCGACAAAAAGGCCGAAGGAAATGATGAGCGGCAGGATTGAGCCGTTTGGCATATGAATATCATCAACCGGTTCCGCCGGCGTCATTGATTTGTGACCTGCCTGCTTCTCGATCCAAAGCGGATCAAGTCCTCTGACAAAAGGAAGCTGTTTAAAGTTATACTCCGGCGGCGGCGAAGAAACGGCCCATTCAAGCGTACGTCCGTCATGCCATGGATCATCGCCTACATACTCGCCTTTTACCGATGTCCAAATGACATTGACCAGCAGAAGAATAACAGCTGCCGCCATAAAAAACGCCCCGATTGTACTGATCAAGTTGCCGGTTTCAAGACCCTGGCCTGGCAAAAACGTATAAACCCGGCGCGGCATCCCCATTAAACCGACAAAATGCTGAATGAAAAACGTGAGGTGAAAGCCGATAAAAAACAGTACAAATGAAATTTTCCCCATCGTCTCATGCAGAATTTTACCGAACATTTTCGGCCACCAGAAATGAACACCGGCTAATAGGCCGAATACCACGCCGCCAATGATGACGTAGTGGAAGTGCGCCACCACAAAATACGTATCATGGAACTGATAATCAGCAGCGGCCGCTGCCAGCATGACTCCCGTCACACCGCCAAGCACAAAAGATGGAATAAATGAGACAGCATACAGCATTGCGGTTGTATACTTCACATTTCCTCCCCAAATCGTCAACAGCCAGTTAAAAATCTTAATCCCGGTCGGAATCGCGATAGCCATTGTGGCAACCGCAAAAATCGCATTTGCAATCGGGCCAAGACCAGTTGTGAACATGTGGTGCACCCATACCATAAAGCCCAGAAAGCCAATGAGCACGATGGCAAAAACCATTGAAGAATAGCCAAACAAACGCTTTCTGGCGAAAACAGGGATGACCTCGGAAAAAATACCGAATGCAGGCAAAATTAGGATATAAACCTCCGGATGGCCGAAAATCCAAAATAAATGCTCCCAAATGACCGTATTCCCGCCAAGCTCGGGATTAAAGAAATTGGTTCCGAACAGCCGATCCAGCATCATAAGAGCCAATCCGACCGTAAGCGGCGGAAAGGCAAACAAGATCAATGCCGAGGCCACGAATGTCGTCCATGTAAACAAAGGCAGCCTCATGTACGTCATGCCCGGAGCCCTCATATTGATAATCGTGGCCAAAAAGTTAATCCCGGCTATCAGCGTCCCGAGCCCCGATATTTGGAGTCCGAGGACGAAAAAGTCTATGCCGTGCCCTTTTGAATGAAGCGAAAGAGAGGCATATGACGTCCAGCCCGCATCTGGCGCTCCGCCCAAAAACCAGCTTAGATTTAAGAAAATGCCTCCGAAAAAGAAGAGCCAAAAACCAAGCGCATTTAAAAATGGAAACGAAACGTCCCGAGCCCCGATCTGCAATGGCACAACCGCATTCATCAATGCAAATAAGAGCGGCATCGCAGCCAGAAAGATCATCGTCGTTCCGTGCATAGTCATTACTTCATTGTACGCTTGAGCACTGAGAAACGCATTTTCCGGCTTTGCAAGCTGAATTCTGATAAACATCGCTTCAATTCCCCCGACAAGAAAGAAGAATCCTCCTGCCGCTAAATAAAGAATCGCGATTTTTTTATGGTCCACCGTCGTCAAATAATCCCAAAGCATAGATCCGCGCGTCCGCTTTTCTGTAAGCGCATTCAACATATGTGACCTCCCCCAATATCTCCCTTTCTTCCCTACTTGCTTTCCGCTTTTAAGCCTTTTAAGTATTCATAAAGCGCATCTGTTTCACTGTCTGAGAGCTTTGGATATGTTCCTGTCATTTTGTTCCCCGGCTTTATGCTGTCAGGATCCTTCAGCCAGGCCTTCACATTTTCTTTGTTAGCCTCTTTCACCCCTGCCACTTTTGTCCTTTCACCGAAGGTCGCCAAGTTTGGTGCCGTTCTAGCGGCTTCTGCACGCTTATCATTCGGCTCTACCGCATGGCAGCTCAGGCAGTTTTTCTCTTTAAACAGTTCTTCACCCTGCTTAGCCAAATCGCTCTCTGCTGTAGATTTATAGTTTTTCATTTCTTTTGTCCAGCCCTGAAATTCCTTTGCAGACATTGTCTTCACTTTAAAATCCATCAGCGCATGTGAAGGGCCGCAAAGCTCTGCACACTTTCCAAAAAACATATCTCCTGCCTCTTTGCTTCGTTTTGAATCAAATGTCAGGAAGAACTTATTTTCATTATCCGTATTCGTATCAAGTTTTCCTCCAACTGAAGGAATCCAGAAGGAATGTTTCACATCAGAAGCTTTTAAATTAAAATATACACGCTGGTCTGTCGGCACAATCAGCTCCTGGCTTGTGATGATGCCGTAATCAGGGTATTCAAACTCCCACCAGTATAAATTTGCCCGGACATTGACTACAAGAGCATCCTCAGCTTTGCGGCCTTTCTTATCCATTGGTGATGTGTCTGCTAGCTCCAGCGTATATAATACAACAGGGATCACAAGAATAATGAGCAGCAAAATCGGGATCACGGTCCATGTGATTTCTAAAAATTTATTCCCCTCTACCTGTTTCGGTATCGTGTTCTCACCAACCCGTGATCTTCTAAATCTCACAATCACATAAAAGAAGATAACAGATACTACTGCAACAACAACCACCATAATCAATGTGCTGAGCACTGTCAGGTCATACTGTTTATCAGCCACCTCGCCAGCAGGCTTGAGCGTGGATAAAAAAGGTTTTCCACATCCGCTTAATAGAAGCGGCACTAAGGCTAATAATAAAATAAGACGCCAATGCTTTACCATTTCACCCAACCCCTTTTCTGGTCAATACAAAGGCGGAAAGCAGATCGAAAACCATCGCCTCCAGCCTATCACCAATAAAGCACTTACATTTCCTCTTCTCTTAAATTATGAGTTTTTTTACTCAAAATGCCATCTATGTATAAAAGTAAAGCCGCCTGATTAAACAAGAGGTCAAGGCGGCATTTACTAGTTGTCATCGTTTATTTTGAAGCGATAAAACAAGCAGCATATCTATTTTTTAGAAAAGAGTTAAGACAACCATGGCAACGAAATAGATAGTCATGTAGTTAAGTGAGTATACGAACATCTGCGTTGCCCACTTCATGATATTCTTGGAGCGGAATCCCATTAAGCCAAGAATCAGCCAGCCGATATTTAACAGCAAACCGAGGATGACAATTGGAAGCCCTAGGCTACCAAGGAAAAACGGAAGCGGCATCAGGCACGCAACCCACACAATAATTTGTCTTTTTGTCACTTCAAATCCGTATACGACAGGAAGCATCGGAATATTTGCAGCTCTGTAATCCTCAGTTTTCTTAATAGCCAATGCTAAGAAGTGAGGAATCTGCCAAATAAATAAAATCATGAATAACACCCATGCTACGACACCGATATTCCCTTCCACTGCCGTCCATCCAATAAGCGGCGGCACTGCACCTGAAACGCTTCCCACTACAGTGTTAATCGTATAGCGGCGTTTCGTCCACATTGTGTACAATACAACATACGTAAAGACTCCGATAAAACCGATGACAGCAGCCATGACAGTTGTCATCAGCAGCATAATCAATCCTAAAGCAACCAGCAAAATTCCTGACCATAACGCTTGACTCGGCTGAATTTTACCCGTAACCGTAGGTCTTACTTTCGTGCGCTCCATAAGATGGTCAATATCCCGGTCATACCAGTTATTGATCGCGCAAGAACCCGCAATAATCAGAGATGAACCGATTAATGTAAGAAGAACGGTGTTTATATTGCCTAAAAAACTTAAACCGGAAATATGTAGTGCAAGCCACATTCCAGTGAAAGTCGTAATGAGGTTAGAATTGACGATCCCTATTTTAATAAGGGACAGAAAATCTTTCCATGCCGTTGTTTCTTCAATTTGTCCGTCTATAGCTGTATCATTTAAGATTCTGGAGTTAGCCATAACGTAAACCTCCCTTACAAACCTAACGCAGGAGAATAAAAAAACCTGCAACTCTATCATACAAGATAACATCTTGTAAAAAAACATCCTATTAAATATTAAACGACAAACAGGAATTTATTTGTGAACTTTTTATGAATTTTACCAAAGATGCAGGCAATCCCCAAATTGGCATTGCGTTTACCTTATTTCTATCAGACCCGGCACGAATAATCAAGTGTACATTTTCCAGAAGCCGTCATTCTATTATATTTTTGTGAACAAAAGGCTCGGGGAATTGCCACAAAACACATATTCGCTTACACTTGGAACGTATATAAAATTGCAGCAGTATGTTGAGAAGGTGAATATTGTATGAATAAAGCATTAAAAGCTCTCGGTGTCTTGACGACATTTGTCATGCTTATTGTTTTAATCGGGGGTGCTCTCGTTACAAAAACAGGTTCCGGCCAAGGATGCGGCAGACAGTGGCCGCTGTGTCACGGCCGTTTTTTCCCTGAACTGAATCCGGCCTCAATTATTGAATGGAGCCACAGATTTGCAAGCGGGATCTCTATTATCCTTGTGTTAAGCCTTGCGTTTTGGTCATGGAGAAAAATCACGCCGATTTTCCGTGAAACAACGTTTCTCGCGATCATGTCTATTATCTTTTTATTTCTACAGGCATTGCTTGGCGCATTGGCTGTCGTATTCGGTTCGAACTCGCTGATAATGGCGCTTCACTTCGGCATCTCATTAATTTCTTTTGCTTCAGTGCTTATTTTGACATTACTCATATTTGAAGCTGATAAATCAGTCAGAAAACTGGTTAAGCCGCTTCAAATCGGCAAAAAGATGCAATTTCACATGATAGGAATTTTAATATATTCCTATATCGTTGTGTATACAGGCGCATATGTAAGACACACCGAATCAAGTCTGGCATGTCCTGATGTACCGCTGTGCAGCCCGCTGAACAATGGACTTCCGACCCAATTCCATGAATGGGTGCAAATGGGCCACAGAGCAGCAGCCTTACTATTATTTGTATGGATTATTGTTGCCGCTGTTCATGCTATCACTTCCTATAAAGATCAAAAACAGATTTTTTGGGGATGGATCTCGTGTCTTATGTTCATCACATTACAAGCACTGTCAGGTATTATGATCGTATACACTGAACTGGCACTGGGCTTTGCACTTGCCCACTCGTTCTTTATTGCCTGTCTGTTTGGCGTTTTATGTTACTTCTTATTATTGATTGCTCGCTTCCGTTACGAATCCAAACAGTCATAAAGACTCTAGACCAAAGCCTTAAGCGGCTTTGGTCTTTTTTTATGTCTTGTTTTGGCGCTTTATTGTTTCAATGGCCAGCCTTTGTATTAGTATCACTTCATGAAAATAAACCCTTTTGACCATGGATAATCAGATAGAGCCTATAGTAATAAAGTATCTAAAAGATCGCCGGTATAAAAGCCTGTTTGATTTTGAAAAGGAAATGGCTTGTGACAGCACTACTGTATAATCTTTGAAGGCCGCTTACATCTCTTCTAAACAGTTTCACTCCGCATTTTCTATAAAAAACAAGAGTGTATATCAAATGATATACACTCTTTGTTCTTTATGCTTTTTCAATTTCGAGGAGCAGATCTCCCGTTTGAATCGGCTCACCATTTTTCACATGAACTTGCTTGACTGTTCCTGAGAAAGGGGCTTGAACCGTTGTTTCCATTTTCATCGCTTCATTAATCATCAAATGATCACCTTTATTGACTTTTGTACCTGCTTCAGTCAATACCTTAATAACGGTTCCAGGCATGGAAGCTGCGATGTGGCTTGGATTTGTCCGGTCTGCTTTCAGCCTTTCCTGAACGGAAGACTTAATGCTTTCATCTTTAACGACTACTTCACGCGGCTGCCCGTTCAGTTCGAAATAAACGACGCGAGTGGCGTCAGGCTGAGGCTCGCCGATTGAAATCAGCTTAACGATCAGCGTTTTGCCGCGCTCAATTTCAACTTCTATCTCTTCACCTAATGTCATGCCGTAGAAGAATGTCGGTGTATCTAATACCGAGATGTCTCCGTAGCTTTCTGTCGTTTTCACATAATCAGTGAAAACTTTAGGATAAAGGGCATACGCCACGGCGTCCTGATCCGAAATTTCCAAGTTATGCTGCTCTTTAAATTCTTGTTTGATCGCTTCAAATGACACCGGCTCAAGCAGTTCGCCCGGTCTGACTGTAATCGGCTCCTGCCCTTTTAAGATCAGCTTTTGCAGTTTTTCCGGGAATCCGCCATGAGGCTGCCCGATATTCCCTTTGAAAAGCTCCACAACAGAATCAGGGAAATCTAATGATTCGCCTTTTTCGTAAACGTCTTTTTCAGTCAGGTTGTTTTGCACCATATAGAGTGCCATATCTCCGACTACTTTTGAAGAAGGCGTTACCTTGACGATGTCACCGAACATATCGTTCACGCGTCTGTACATTTCCTTGACTTCATTCCAGCGGTCGCCAAGGCCTACTCCCTTGGCCTGCTGCTGCAGGTTGCTGTATTGACCCCCTGGCATCTCGTGCTCATAAATTTCAGTATGCGGAGACTTCATTCCGCTTTCAAATTCACTATAATATTTACGCACTGACTCCCAATATTGGGACAGCAATTCAACGTTTTGAACATTCATTTCCGGACGGCGGTTGTTGCCTTCCATCGCATGATAAAATCCGCTCGCGCTAGGCTGTGACGTTAATCCCGCCATTGAGCTGACCGCCACATCTATGATATCAACACCGGCTTCCACAGCTTTTGCATACATATAAATACCGTTTCCGCTCGTATCATGTGTATGAAGGTGAACCGGAATGTCGATCGTTTCTTTCAACGCAGAAACGAGTTCATATGCAGCCTGCGGTTTTAACAGCCCTGCCATATCTTTAATCCCGAGAATATGGGCACCGGCCGCCTCAAGCTCCTTCGCCATCGATGTATAATAAGCAAGATCGTACTTCGTCCGGTTCTTGTCAAGGATATCTCCCGTATAACAAATCGCCGCTTCTGCCACTTTGCCGGTATCCCGAACGGCATCAATGGCTAACGTCATTCCTTTTACCCAGTTTAAGCTGTCGAAAATACGGAACACATCAATGCCCGATTGAGCTGATTGCTTCACAAATTCTTTAATCACATTGTCCGGATAATTCGTATAGCCAACCGCATTTGATGAGCGAAGCAGCATCTGGAATAAGGTATTCGGCACTTCTTCACGAAGGTCTTCCAAACGTTTCCACGGATCCTCTTTTAGGAATCGGTAGGCTACATCGAAGGTCGCGCCTCCCCACATTTCCATACTGAACAGTTCAGGCCATAATGCAGACGTTGGATTTGCGATTTTTTTCAAATCATGCGATCTGATTCTAGTTGCCAATAACGATTGGTGGGCATCCCTGAATGTCGTATCTGTTAAAAGGACAGATTTCTGCTCCTTAACCCAATTTGCAAGCCCTTCTGCACCTTTTTCATCGAGAATTTGCTTTGTTCCTCTGGCGGGCTGCTGATCAGCGTCTATCTTTACGGTTAACGGCTTGTCAAACGCCGGTTTTTCTTTTTTCCCGATTCCGGGGAAGCCGTTCACTGTCACATTGCCGATGTAAGTGAGCATTTTCGTTCCGCGGTCTTTTTGTTTAGGAAAAATAAATAATTCAGGCGTTGTGTCAATGAAAGACGTATCATATTGCCCTGTCAGGAACTTCTCATGTTTTGCAACGTTCTCAAGGAACGGAATGTTCGTTTTTATGCCTCTGATTCTAAACTCCTGAAGGTTTCGTACCATTTTGGCAGCCGCCTGTTCAAACGTTAAAGCCCAAGTTGAAAGCTTAACGAGCAGTGAATCATAGTATGGTGTGATCACGGCGCCTTGGAAGCTGTTTCCGGTATCAAGACGGACACCAAAACCGCCGCCTGAACGGTAAGCCATGATTTTTCCTGTATCAGGCATGAAATCATTTTGCGGATCCTCAGTCGTAACCCGTGACTGAATGGCATAGCCGATTGTAAAAATGTCCTTTTGCTCAGGAATATTTACTTTTTTGCTGTGAAGACTGTGCCCTTGGGCAACAAGGATCTGTGTTTGAACAATATCGACACCCGTAATCATTTCTGTTATCGTGTGTTCAACTTGTACGCGAGGATTTACTTCAATAAAGTAGAACTCGTTGTTTGCAACAAGGAATTCGACCGTACCCGCATTTATATAGTTTACATTTTTCGCAAGCGCAACAGCCGCCTCACAAATTTGATCCCTTAATTCAGGTGACAGCGATACACTTGGCGCCACTTCAATGACCTTTTGGTGGCGTCGTTGAACGGAACAATCCCTTTCAAAAAGATGGACGACATTGCCCTGCTTGTCTCCAATCACCTGAACTTCAATATGTTTCGGATTTTCAATTAATTTTTCTACATAAACTTCATCATTGCCAAAGGCTGCTTTCGCCTCTGATTTTGCACGTTCATATGCTTCTTTGACTTCACTTTCAGCTCTGACAATCCGCATACCGCGGCCGCCGCCGCCAAGCGAGGCTTTAATGATAATCGGATAACCGTTAGCTTGTCCAAATTGTTCAACAGCTTCAAGCGTTTCTGCAGGACCGTCGCTTCCGGGAATCACGGGGATTCCGGCTTTTTCTGCCTGCTCACGCGCTTTTACCTTGTCACCAAACATATCGAGATGCTCGGATTTTGGACCAATGAATACGATGCCTTCTTCTTCACATCGTCTCGCAAAATGAATATTTTCAGATAAGAAACCGTATCCCGGATGAATTGCATCGACTTTGTTTCTTTTCGCAATATCAATGATCCCTTCAATATCCAGGTAAGCATCAATCGGTTTTTTCCCTTCACCGACTAAGTATGCTTCATCCGCTTTGTACCGATGGTAGGAACCGGAATCTTCTTTTGAATAGACCGCAACTGTACGAATATTCAACTCGGTACACGCCCGGAATATTCGGATTGCAATTTCTCCCCTGTTTGCTACTAATACTTTTTGTATCGATTGCTGAGACAAACTTTTTTCCCCCTTACCCGAATGGAATATAATCTATCATAGCGGAATATCCTTCCCCTGTACACACTTGTTTTTTACTGATAAACAGTTTTTTTAAGCTGTTTCTTTTTCAGTCCCTTCGTCGCCAAGGGTTCTCTCTTTTTCTTATTCTCTGAATATTTTACAAACATGCTGATATTCGCTAATATCCCCATACTCCCCAGCAGCAGCACCAAAGAAGAGCCCCCGTAACTGATAAATGGCAGGGTAACCCCTGTAATCGGAATTAATCCGCTGACACCGCCAAGGTTAATAAACGACTGGATGGCAATCATGCTTGAAATGCCGATCGCTAGAAGACTTCCAAACGGGTCCTCGCATTTTCTGGCAATATAAAAACCTTTTATGACGACAAAACCCAATAAGAAAATCACAAACAATACCCCAAAAATGCCGAGCTCTTCAGCAATGACAGCCATAATAAAGTCAGTGTGTGATTCAGGCAGATATCCGTATTTTTGGATACTTTCACCGAGCCCCAGACCGAAAATGCCGCCTGAGCCGATCGCATAATAAGAATTGATCACTTGCAAACCTGATGAATTTGCATACTTAAATGGGTCTTCAAGACTCTCAAAACGCGCTAAACGGCCTTCAGTTAAAATTTTATCCTGATTCAAATAGATAATCGGGCTGACTAAAATCAAAACAATTCCGCCCAGTATGACAAGCCTCATCAGTGTCTTTCCGCTGAAGCCGGAGCACAAGATCATGCACGTCGCAATCAGCCCGATAATCATGGCTGTACCGAAATCTGGCTGCATGGCAATTAACCCGCAAATCACAAGCGTCATGACTACCGGAGGGGCTACTCCCGTTAACAGATGGTCGATATAACTTTGTTTTTTTGCATATACGGCTGCAAGATATAAAATCACGACCAGTTTCACAAATTCCCCCGGCTGGATACTCATTCCGCCAATTTTAAACCAGCTCTGCGCGTTTCCGGCAACATGCCCGAAAACAAACAGTGAGATAAGCGCAAGAACAGATACAAGCAGTATCCCCTTCTGAAACTTTTGATGGGCCAGTGCTTTATAAGGAAACAACGCCATGAGAATAAATAGAGCGCCACCCGCAATTAAAGCAAACAGCTGCCGCATGAAGAAAAAATTACTGCTTACTCCATACCGGGAGACAGCCGTAATCATGCTTGAGCTGTATACCATCACTAAACCGAATCCGCACAGTAAAACAATTGCGAATATCAGTGAGTAATCATAAGATTTTAGCATTTTTTTTAACATAACATCCTCTTCCCTGCTTCTAACTTCCATTAACTATGGTTTTTATGTATTTATCTTTTTTATTTTACTACAATTTATCAAACGAGACGAAGAATCTCTATACGATTCGGAAGGAATGTGTAAAAAAAGACCGTCTTTAAGAGAGAAAAATAGCGGTTATAAAAAAACCCAAACTGTTAATAAGTTTGAGTTTTATCATTTATTTACTTGTAAACGCGTCATGCAATGCAGACAATTCACGTTCCAATGTGTATAAAAGGTCTTTACCGTCTTTTTCATCAACCAATCCCAGGCGGACAGCAAAATCGATTTCCCTCGAAAGCCCGAACATTTGAGTATCTAAGACCTCTTCATATAGAGGACATTGAGGCATCGTTAAGTTATCCATTTGTACTCGGATCAGCTTCAAAATCTTCTCAGCGTCAACTTTTAAGAGTTCAAAAGCTTTTTGCCGATGGTCAACTATCATCTCTGAAGCCAAAAGTATCCCTCCGTTCCCCAGGCGAGTACCTAATTCTTCTATTTATCATAAAGGGTATCAGCAGAAAATGCAAGAGGATTTAAGCAGATGACATAAATTAAAAAATACTCAGCCTGTACATCTCAGACATGATTTCCAAAAGCTTTACACCTGCAATGCTGTTGCCTTTTTCGTCCAATGCCGGACCGAAAATACCGATCCCGAAATCATAAGGTGAAATGCCCATAATCCCGCCGGATACGCCGCTTTTCGCAGGGATTCCGACCTTAATTGCGAATTCCCCGCTTGCATTGTACATTCCGCACGTCACCATAAATGTTTTGCAAATTCTTGCGACATCTTTTGAGATGACCTGCTCCCCAGTCTCAGGATTTCTGCCATTCAATGCAAATACAGATCCGATTTTCGCTAAATCCAAGCTGCTCATCTCAATCGCGCATTGCTTCGTGTATAAATCCATTACTGCTTCTACATCATCCTCAAAAATGCCGTACTGCTTCATATAATAACACATTGCCCGATTAATCATTGAAGTGCTGTATTCGGATTCAGCCACTTCCCGGCAGTATGTAATCTCTTGGTTGTTTGTCAGCCTTCTAATAAAAGATAGCAAATAATCAAGTCTCTCTTTCACCGTTCTTCCTCTAATCAAACTTGTCACTACCAATGCCCCGGCATTAATCATAGGGTTTAACGGCTTGCTCGGATTTACTGTTTCCAGCTTGATAATTGAATTAAACGGATCACCGGTCGGCTCCTGTCCAACATAACTGAAGACCTTATCTTTGCCGTATTCCATTAATACCAAAGCAAGTGCAAGGACTTTCGATATACTTTGAAGCGTAAATGTTTTTTCTACGTCACCTGCTGACAGGCAAACATTATTGGAATAATAAATCGCCACTGACAGATCGTGTTTATCAGCTTTTGCCAAGGCAGGAATATAACTGGCTACCTCCCCCTTGTCCGTTACTTTTTTCGCCTTTTTCACTAAGGCTTCAAGCTCATCATTATGCCGGCATACCATGCAAACACCCTCGTTCCCTCAGCATTTCAATATACATAATTTGTACACAAAGTGACAATTCATGCGAAAACTTTTATAATTTTGAGAGAAGGGGGTCATATTATGAGCGTTATCCAAGTAAAAGGCAATGTTACATATCCGATTACCATTGATCCAAGCGTCTGGATTTTTGATGATCGCAAATTTTCGTTTGACCGCAAAGGGGGCAGTCAAGACACATTACAATCTACCGGGGATGAATCCGAGCTTGATTCAGAGCGCGTCATCAGAGAGGGCCGGATTGCGCCGCCGACTTTAAAGACAGAAAAACAATACGAGAAGCAAAAACTGATGAACGGCAGTTTTGCAATGAGACTTGGGACTGTGCTGAAAAATGCCGAGCCGAACAGCTCTGCGACACAATGTGTATTTGTCACAAGTTCAGGAAAGGCCGCCGTTTCTCTGGAAACCGCTTTGAACAGTATTGTCCATTTCAGTGAGGCAGGTAAGCCGATTCAAGAAGGCGGCCCCGTGCATATTTACTTTGAAAATCCGGTTCATCATAAACAGCCGATTACCGATTTAAAAGAAATCGAAATCATTTAATGTTACAGCAAGTCAGCGGCAAGCTGGGCGAGACCTGATCTCTCACCTTTTAACAGCTTCACGCTGCCTGAGATGGGTTGTCCTTTAAACCGCTCGACCACATAGGCCAAACCATTGTTCAGACTGTCTAAATATGGGTGATCAATTTGTTCAGGATCGCCCATTAAGACTATTTTACTGCCCTCACCGACCCTCGTTAGCAATGTTTTTACCTCATGCCTGGTCAAATTTTGCGCTTCATCAATGATAATAAATTGATCTGGAATGCTTCTCCCTCTGATATAAGTCAGCGCCTCTACCTGAATTGAGCCAATTCCCGCCAAAATAGCCTCAAGCTCCCCTGGTTTTTTCGCATTGAACAGAAACTCCAAGTTGTCAAAAATTGGCTGCATCCAAGGCTTTAGCTTTTCCTCTTTTTCGCCTGGCAAATACCCGATGTCTTTGCCAACAGGTACAATTGGCCTTGCGACGACCAGCTTTTTATATATCCCCAAGTCTTCTGTCTGTAATAGCCCTGCCGCCAAGGCTAAGAGCGTCTTTCCGGTCCCCGCTTTTCCGATCAGGGTAACCAGCGGAATATCTTCCCGCAGCAAAAGCTCTAACGCCATTGTCTGCTGTACATTTTTCGGCCTGATCCCCCATATATGTTCATCATCAAATACGAGTCTTTTTAATACCGTTCCGGTTTTATCTGCAATCCCGACAGCCGAGGAGGACCCTCCCAGCTCATCCTTCATTAAAGCAAATTGATTCGGATAAAACGCATGCTGCTTCACATCGTTTACAGAAATTTGGTTTTTCCCGTAAAAAGAGCTGAACAGCTGCTGGCTGATATATATATCTTTATAGCCGCTGTACATTTCATCATTGTCCACAACCCTGTCATTTAAGAAATCTTCGGCAAGAAGTCCAATTGCGTCCGCTTTAACCCTAACAAGTACATCCTTGCTGACGAGGATAACCGGCCTGCCATTTTCCTTTGTTTCTTCCTCTAGGCTTAGATTTTTCGCAACAGCTAATATGCGATTATCGTTCGTCTTTTCAATAAAGATCTCTTGCAGCTGGTGAAACGAACGATGATTCAGTTCAATTCTCAGTGTGCCACCAGTGTCAAGCGGCACATGCTCATGCAGCCTGCCTTTTTGCCTTAGCGCATCGATCAGCTTAGATACATGCCTCGCATTCCTCCCAACTTCGTCCATATACCGTTTTTTTGAATCAACCTCTTCTAATACGACAGCAGGGATGACAACCTCGTTTTCTTCAAAAGAAAATATCGCGTTAGGATCCTGTAATAACACATTCGTATCTAACACATAAATTTTACTCAAGTCTCAGCCTCCTGATATAAGGGTCAAAGTTCTTCCTGCTTCTCTTTTGATGAAAAAGGTGAATGCCTGCTAAAATATATGTTTTTGTGCATAAAGATAGAAGGTTAATTCAACAATAAAATTAATGAAAGCATTTCAAGGAGGGACCCGCAAGTGCGAATTCTTTTCATTATCATACAGCTGACGCTTATCCTGTCCGCTTGTGCCTATCAACAAGGTAAACAGGACCAGAATGTTGAAAAGGAATCAACAAGACAGCAGGAGACTAAACCGATTCATGTAAAGGACACAACTCAGGAAACAAAAGACAATGGAACTAGAGCGGATATAGCCAAGCATCTGGTCAGCGTTGCTGATAGAAACCCCGACGTCAAGGATGCAACAGCTGTTGTGCTGGGAGGTTATGCTGTTGTTGGGATTGATGTCGATGACACTTTGGACAGAAGCAAAGTGGAAACCATCAAATACTCTGTAGCACAGGCTCTAAAAAATGATCGATATGGCGCCAACGCAGTTGTTATTGCAGATCCCGATACGGTCAGCCGCCTGCGTGAAATGAGCAGAGAAATCAGTGAGGGCCATCCGGTAACAGGCATACTGGATGAATTAGCTGCGATTGTCGGCAGAGTGCTTCCCGAAGTGCCTAACGATGTGATTGACAATGAAGACGAGCCGCAAACAAAGCAGCAAAATGATCAATTAAATAGAAAACAGCAGCAGGAAATGGAGAAGGAACAAAACGATCAATCAGATCATCATATGAAAAAGAACAACAATGATTAAGCTATAGCCTTGCGCTTTAGCTTTTTCTTATTTTGGACAGCTTCTGATCCGTGCTATAATACATGTTAGTGAAAGAGGTGATATGATGAGGGTCAAATGTTCTATTTGCGATAAAATTGAAACAATTGATGATGATACCCTGATCGCGAAACGGCTTCGAAACCGCCCGATCCATACATATATGTGCCAGGAATGCCACGATCGGATTGCCAAAAAAACAGAAGAACGGCTGAAAACGGGAAAATTTACGTTTCACCCGGGACAGCAGAAAAAAGAAAAAGTCAAAAAATAAAGCGGCCGCTTAACATACAGAACAAAAAAAGACTCAGCTGAAAGCTGAGTCTTTTATGATTTTGCAGACTGTCCCTTTTTCGACTGATACAGCCGAATTTTGTAAATGATTAAAATCAGCGCAGCGACAACCAATCCTTCTGCCACGGGCAAAAACACTCCTAAAAAAGTCAAAACAGTGCAGCCTAAAGCAAGAAATACATACACCACCGCTGATTTTAACACAGGAAGCCGTTTAGCAAATCCAAGCTTAAATACAATAACGGCCAACACAAAAATCGTGCCGTACAGCAGCCACATGCCTGCCGCAGGCTGCCGGTCTACTTGATATAGAGCGGCGAAGAACGACAGGCGTTCGCTTACGTCATTCAAAAAGATTCCCTCCCCTGTAAACGTACGGGTTCTATCTTTTCAAATTCTGCACGAGCTTAAGACAATCCTGCTGTTTTTTTCTTTTTAGCCGCTTTTTCACGTTCGTTCTTATTGAGGATTTTCTTTCTTAAACGGATGGATTCAGGTGTTACTTCACAATATTCATCTTCGTTTAAGTACTCTAGAGACTCCTCAAGAGACATGATGCGCGCTTTTTTAATTGTAGTTGTCTGATCCTTTGTCGCAGAGCGGACGTTTGTTTGCTGTTTCATTTTGCTGACGTTAACAACAAGGTCATTGTCACGGTTATGCTCTCCAACGATCATTCCTTCGTATACTTCAGTTCCCGGCTCAACGAAGATAACACCGCGGTCTTCAATTCCTTGAATACCATAAGATGTCGCTTTTCCGTTTTCCATTGATACAAGCACACCTTGACGGCGTCCGCCGACTTGGCCCGCCTGCATCGGCTGGTAGCTGTCAAACGTATGGTTCAGAATACCGAATCCGCGTGTTAATGATAGGAACTCAGTAGAGTAACCGATCAATCCGCGGGAAGGAACTGTAAAGATAAGACGGACTTGGCCGTTTCCATTGTTGATCATATCCACCATTTCGCCTTTGCGTGCTCCCATTGATTCCATGACAGAGCCAGTATGCTCTTCAGGCACATCAATTTGCACACGCTCAACAGGCTCACAGCGTACGCCGTCAATTTCTTTGATGATAACTTCAGGTTTTGACACTTGAAGCTCATAACCCTCACGGCGCATATTTTCAATTAAAATTGACAAGTGCAGCTCACCGCGTCCGGAGACAACCCAAGCATCAGGAGAAGCTGTTGGCTCTACACGCAAGCTCACATCCGTCTGAAGCTGTGATTCAAGACGCTCTTCGATTTTACGAGCCGTTACATATTTGCCTTCACGGCCTGCAAACGGACTGTTATTCACGACAAATGTCATTTGAAGTGTCGGCTCATCAATGCGAAGCACCGGGAGCGGATCTTGATGGTCTACAGGGCATACCGTTTCACCAACGTTGATATCTTCCATCCCGGATACCGCAACGAGGTCTCCCGCTTTTGCTTCTTCAATTTCCACACGCTTTAAGCCTTGGAAACCAAAAATCTTTGTTACACGGAATGACTTAGCCGTTCCGTCAAGCTTCATAAGAGAAACCTGCTGTCCGACTTTCATCGTGCCGCGGAATACGCGTCCGATTCCGATACGGCCTACATAGTCGTTGTAGTCAAGAAGAGCAACTTGGAATTGAAGCGGCTCCTCTGCATTATCAACAGGTGCCGGAACATGCTTAATAATTGTTTCATATAAAGCTTCCATGTTTTCATCCTGTTGTTTCGGATCAAGACTCGCTGTTCCATTAATCGCGGAAGCATATACTACTGGGAACTCGAGCTGCTCTTCATTGGCATCAAGCTCAATGAACAGATCAAGAACTTCATCGATTACTTCCTCAGGACGGGCAAAGTCACGGTCAATTTTGTTTACAACAACAACCGGGTTCAGGTTTTGCTCAAGAGCTTTTTTCAGAACGAACCGAGTTTGAGGCATACAGCCTTCATATGCGTCAACGACAAGCACTACGCCGTCAACCATTTTCATAATCCGTTCTACTTCTCCCCCAAAGTCTGCGTGTCCAGGGGTGTCCAAAATATTGATACGTGTATCTTTATAGTTAATCGCAGTATTTTTCGCCAAAATTGTAATGCCGCGTTCGCGTTCAAGATCATTAGAGTCCATTGCGCGTTCAGCAACCTGTTCGTTGGCACGGAACGTTCCAGCCTGATGTAAAAGCTGATCGACTAAAGTCGTTTTCCCATGGTCAACGTGGGCAATAATCGCGATGTTGCGAAGATCATTTCGAAGTTTCACTTTTTCATCTCCTAAAAAAATTAGATAACTTTCATATTATACCACACATCCTCTTTAAAAGCGTCACGTTTTTCAGTAAACTTAATATAAGACGTAAAAGGGGATGGAAAATATGAAAAAAACGAATTGGCTTTTACTATTATTTGCATTTGCAGCGGTTTTCAGCATTATGCTGATCGGCGTCTTTATCGCTGAAAAAAGCGCTATTGGCATTATCGCCAGCATTGTACTTGTTTGCGCCGTTATGGGCGGCGGATTTACATTGAAAAAGAAAATGCGCGAACAGGGTTTGCTTGATTAAAAGCATTGCCCCGCCGGCGACATTGTAATCAAAAAACACCGCAAAGAAAGCGGTGTTTTTCATTTCTTTAAGCCTTATCTCCCCTGTTTCTTAGTTAGGAAGATGCAAATCATCCTTCATACATAGACAATCGTTCTAACGATCACACACGCAGCCTTCAAAAAGTAGTTCGACAACGATACACATAAAATACCATAGCGCCTATTTCTCTATCGGTAATCACTCCCTATAATGGAATTTGTAGCACAATCCATAAAAGGGAGAGAAGAAACATGAAGAACACATTTGTAAAAAAAGCGATGCTAACGACTGCCGCAATGACCTCAGCTGCTCTATTAACGTTCGGCCCTGATGCAGCCAGCGCAAAAACACCGGCTGATCACACTGATGTTTATGTTCAGCATCAGACAGTCACAAACGAAGATATCAATGCATTTATTGATATTCTAAATCAGTGTATATACGAACAAGACGGTGTATATTATTTCGACAGCGAAAAAGCTGTCGAGTTAGGAATGACAAAAGAAGAGGCTCAAGTCATCGCAAAATTGTGGGAATCGACATCAGAATTTTTCAGCATTGTTTCACAATGTGTGTATCTCGAGGATGGAGATTATAAATTTGATACAGAAAAAGCAGTTGAACTTGGCTTCACAGAAAAAGAAGCACTTGCACTTGAACAATTTTTCTCCGCTGTTTCCTTAAAGATTCACATTCTTCAAGCAGCCATTGTGCTGCAAGATGATGTATACAGCTATGATAAAGATGCAGCGGTACAAGCAGGCGCAACGCCAATGCAAGCTGACGTTTATGAAAAACTCTTCAGTGCCCTGTCACAAGAACAGCTTGCCGCTATCTACGATATGATTCATCCCCAGGCTTAATCTAAAAAAGCGCTTGTCAGACGGACAAGCGCTTTGCTTTATATTAGCAGTTTGATGATCAGCATCACGGCAAATGCCGCTCCAAACCAGCAGGCAGCTTTTATGATCAGTAAACCATAGTACCTCTGTTTAAAACGCATTTCTTCTTCCGGCAGAAAAGCCTCCTCAACAGCCTGCTCACTTTCCAATTCAAATGGCTCAGCCATCGTGTCATACATGTCTTTGCAGTTGCTGCATATTTTTAAATGCTCTTCTATGATGTGTTCCGTTTCTCTTTTACAATCACCCTCAAGATACAGAGGAAGCAGGTCCCTTACTAAATAGCACGTCATATCCGCTCCTCCTCTTTCCTTTTCGTCATGTTTTTCTTCAGCTCTAATCTAGCCCGGTGCAATGTGGTTTTCACCTTAGAAAGACTCCATCCTAATATCTCAGCGATTTCTTCATAAGTAAGCTCTTGGAATTCTCTTAAAATCAAAACGGATTGATGCTGATCTTTTAACTTCAGGAGCTCCTGCCGCAGCGTTTCGCTTTTTACCGTCCGTGACAGATACTGTTCAGGCTGCTCATAAGTTGTTTGCGTTAACCCTTCATTTTTGCTGATATCAGTAAATTGGTATTTGACATCCCTGCGGTACCAATTGATAAAGGTGTGATGGGCAATGGTGTAGAGCCATGTTCTGATGGAAGAATGCCCCCTAAACGAGGCCAGGCCGTTAAGAGCTTTCACAAACGTGTCTTGCGCTAAGTCCTTGGCTGTTTCAAGGTGATGAGTCCTTCTGAATAAATAATTTAAAATTTCTTGATAATACTGCCGATACAAGTCCTCAATGGAATCCCTATGCTTCATTAAAAGTAAAACCACACCGTCATCCAAATGGCCAATAAAATGAAACAGATATACATGGAAGACAGGTATACTTTCATATATCTCATTTGGCTTTCTTCCTCAGCACCAGGGCTTCTCTTTAAACAAGTTCTACTCTTTAAATCCTCCGCATTCTTTTCAAATAGGGACTCATGCTGTTTCATCCATTCCATTGATTCATCCTCTAACTCTCCTTCTTTATACAAGTCGTATAAGTCTAAAAAAACGGACTCTTTTTCTTTATGATTCATAAAGACTTTTCACCTCTTGTGTTTCTCCATCCACTACATAGGCATCATGGCGATTTGAACCAAACGGCTGAATAATGATCAGCCATGCATAATGTCGTTCATCCCCTCTTTGAACGATAATCGGACGCATACGCTTTTTGTAAATGACATCCTGATATGCAGAAGCTACTTTTTCGTAAGCCAATGTTCCATCACGATACGTATATGGGAATGCCTGATCAGGTGTATCGCTGTATACATAAACATTTAGCTGACCTTGATCTTCAAAAAACTCATATGTTTTAGAAGAATCAGTATACATTACCAAGTCACTCTTCCTGCTTTTTTTCTTCATTTCTGATACATCAGCATCGAAGACCGTTAATACCTGCTGCTGCAGCCGGCTGTTAGTCAGTGAAATTTCCTTTTTCATTGGAATCGAGAGACTGTGTAAACTACCGGATTCTCCATCAAATTCCAATATAACTCCCTCTTTTGTTTCAACACGCACCATGCTTCCGAGCAGGCTGTCGCTTTCAATACCAGTGATCTGATAAGGCTGTTTTGATATGTTCAGCGCTGTAAACATTTGTTCCACTTTGTCGTGAATGTCTTGTTCTGTTATATGAACATGCAAAAGAGAGTCAAGCTGATAAATCGAAGGATCTTCACTAAAACCCATTAAGGTTTCCTTTTCCCAATAAAATACCGCGCCATCATCAGCATGATCTTTTTTATGAAGTCGGTTTTTCAGGTATATACGTACGACTGTCTGGCCGTCCTCATTAGATACGTTTGTTTCGATATGATCCTTATGTAACATACGTCCGTGTCGCTCAAGGAAAGCGATGGACTTCCGCTTGTACTCCTGATTCGTTAGCTTTTTCCCATGCGCTTTTTGTAAGTATTCATAATTACGGATCAGCTGCGATACTTCATCTACCTCAGCTTTATAACTCTTGCTTTCAAATGAGTAGAAATAATGCACATCCATGTTCGTATCGTGTAAATAAAGTGTTTCATCCGTAGGAAAAAATGACTTTAGTATCTGTTCCGCTTTTTCTGATGAAATGTGCTCCCCGACAAAATTGAATGAATCATGGACATTTATCGGTTTTGATACAGAGAAAGCAGCCGTTGCTATGTTATATATCGGATTTAAGAGAAGGACAAAAAACACCATGACAGCCATCGGCAGCCACTTATTCACACGCACATAAACCTTTCCTGACTTTTGGAACAGATGATAGCTCATCAAAAATCCCGCCATTGTCAAATAAATCGTATATGGCATTACTGCACCATAATCTTTTGAGATTTGATTGGGATATGGCGCAAGTAGCAAGACAAGCAGTCCGATAATCAACGTATAAAATAAACCTAGTAAGATCTTATTCGTTCTCCAATACAGCTTGAAAAACACTACATTCAACACAATGGGAAGAGTGATGATGAAGAACAGAAACACGAATGCAATCGGCTCCATCCCAACCGGGTATTCCTTCCAATACGAAAAGAAACTAAAAATCATTTGTACGATCGGCAAACTGACAACGGCCAGGTCGAACGTATAAAACATACCCTTTCCGCCATGATCACGAAGCATCAACATGTAGTGAAAAGCCGTTAGCAGCACATAACCGTATAACAAAAAATGCAGCAGCGGCAGCAGTTCATTTCCGTCCTCTCTTAAGTACACGCTCGTGAAGTTTGTTGATTGCACCTGGTGAATAAGTTCAACAGACACCCCTGCCAGCAGCACAATCCGCAATATAACACCCGCCAAGAACATTGTGCGCTGCCGGTTTATTTTGGGATGATGCACCAAAAGATATATGCCCGCCAGAACAACAATTGACCATTGAATCAGCAGCGTGCTTTGTCTGCTTAATATAAAATAACGTTCGAAATGCAATACATAATGACTGAATAACTCCAACACAAACAACAATCCTTTACTTCTTATTAAGGCCTCATTCGGTTAGACAGCGGACTTTTCAAAAAGTTTCAATAAAAAACAAAAATATCTCATCTTCCCCTTGATATGTAAAAAACATAACTCTTGAATGAACCATCACATGACACTTGACTCATCTTGATATTATTCAACAAAA
>NZ_CP026521.1:1791936-1793249 GCF_002953915.1 Bacillus sp. MBGLi79 | reverse complement strand
CCAATGTAGGGTGAGCATGGATTGTCATGGCGATATCTTCAGCAGTCATGCCTGCTTCGATTGCCAAGCTCAGCTCAGAAATCATGTCAGAAGCACTTGCTCCGGCAATTTGTGCACCGATGACTAAACCGTCTTCTTTGCGTGTTACAAGTTTAAGGAAACCGTCAGTTTCGTTTAATGACAGCGCACGTCCGTTTGCAGCAAACGGGAATTTGGCTGCAGTCACTGCAAGACCTTCTTCTTTAGCCTGTGCTTCAGTGTAACCTACAGATGCAAGTTCAGGCTCAGAGAAGACGACCGCAGGAATTCCGAGATAGTCGATTTCCGCTGCTTCTCCGGCAATCGCTTCAGCAGCGATTTTACCTTCATAAGAAGCTTTATGTGCAAGCGGAGGACCTTCGATGATGTCACCGATCGCATAGATGTTCGGAATGTTTGTACGGCATTGTTTGTCCGTTTTGATGATGCCGCGGTCCGTCATTTCAACGCCTACTTGTTCAAGTCCAAGCTCGTCCGTGTTTGCAACGCGGCCGACAGTGACAAGTACGTAGTCCGCATCGATTGTTTGCTCTTCGCCTTTCACTTCGAACGTAACGGTTACGCCGTCAGCTTTTTCTTCTACGCCTTTAGCCATAGCTTTTGTATGGATTTCAACGTTGCCTTTTTTCTTCAGGTTGCGTTTAACAAGAGAGCTCATTTGCTTCTCAAAGCCTGGAAGGATTTCTTCTCCGCCTTCAAGAATGACAACTTCAGTGCCGAAGTTTGCATATGCAGTACCGAGCTCAGTTACGATGTAGCCGCCGCCGATGACAACGAGCTTCTTAGGAATTTCTTTCAGTGCAAGCGCGCCTGTTGAATTCAGTACGCGGTCGCTATATTTGAAGTTTGGCAATTCGATAGGGCGAGAACCCGTTGCAATGATCGCATTTTTGAACGTGTATGTCTGAGCTGAATTCTCATCCATCACGCGTACAGAATTGCTGTCTACAAAGTACGCTTCGCCTTTTACGATGTCGACTTTGTTGCCTTTCAGAAGGCCTTCAACACCGCCGGTAAGCTTATTAACGACAGAGGCTTTCCATTCTTGAACTTTTGTAAAGTCAACTTTTACGTTTTCAGCAGTGATCCCCATCTCTTCAGAATGCTTTGCATTCTCATAGCGGTGGCCTGCATTGATCAGCGCTTTTGAAGGGATACATCCGACATTCAGACATACGCCTCCAAGATTGCCTTTTTCAACGATTGTTACTTTTTGTCCAAGCTGAGCAGCGCGGATGGCAGCTACATAGCCGCCAGGTCCCGCACCAATGACA
>NZ_CP026521.1:1789183-1791836 GCF_002953915.1 Bacillus sp. MBGLi79 | reverse complement strand
TAGTTGATATAATGGTCAGCCTGCTTATTTAGGCTGACTGTCAGTAGACGGCTACAGTTTCTCCGACTGACTGTGGAAATGCATGAAGGGAAAAAGGCTGGTATCAGCTTTTCCCTTATTGTTCAGATCTTATTAGAATTCCAATACTTTTTTCGCAGTTTCAAGCACGTCTTTATGGTTTGGAAGCCATACGCTTTCAGCTTGAGAGAATGCGAATACCGTATCAGGAGCAGTGACGCGAAGCACCGGAGCTTCGAGGCTCAAAATCGCGCGGTCGTTGATTTCGGCAACAACGTTTGCAGCCACTCCAGCCTGTTTTTGCGCCTCTTGAACGACGATCGCGCGGCCTGTTTTTTCCACAGATGCGATGATCGTGTCGATGTCAAGCGGGCTGACTGTGCGAAGGTCGACAACCTCAGCAGATACGCCTTCTTTTTCAAGCTCTTCCGCAGCTTTTAATGACTCGTGAACCATCGCTCCGTATGTGATGATGGAAAGGTCTGTTCCTTCGCGTTTCACATCGGCTTTGCCAATTTCAATTGTGTATTCCTCTTCAGGAACTTCCTGACGGAATGAACGGTAAAGTTTCATATGCTCAAGGAAGACAACCGGATCGTTATCGCGGATCGCGGAGATTAAAAGTCCTTTAGCATCGTACGGAGTTGAAGGAATGACGACTTTAAGTCCAGGCTGCTGTGCAACGAGTCCTTCCAAGCTGTCCGCGTGAAGTTCAGGCGTATGAACACCGCCGCCGAACGGAGAGCGGATTGTCACTGGTGAAGTCCAGCGGCCGCCGGAACGGTAGCGCATCCGTGCCATTTGTCCGGAAACTGAGTCCATCACTTCGTACACAAAGCCGAAAAATTGAATTTCCATTACAGGACGGAAGCCTTGTAAGCCTAAGCCGAGTGCAAGGCCGCCGATACCAGATTCAGCAAGAGGAGTGTCAAATACGCGATCCTCACCAAACTCTTTTTGCAATCCTTCAGTCGCACGGAACACGCCGCCGTTAACACCGACGTCTTCTCCGAAAACTAAGACATTTTCGTCATTTTTCAGTTCTGTGAGTAACGCATCAGTGATTGCTTGAATCATTGTCATTTGCGCCATGGCTTACTTCGACTCCTTCTCTTTATAAATTTCCTTTTGTTCTGCAAGGTTGTAAGGAAGCTCTTCATACATGATGTCGATCAGGTCGGTCACTTTTTGCTTCGGCTCTTCGTCAGCTTTTTTGATCGCCTGCTTGATTTCTTCTTTCGCTTCTTCAATTACCTTGCTTTCTTCTTCTTCAGACCAAAGGCCTTTGTTTTCCAAGAATTTGCGGAAACGGACAAGCGGATCTTTCTGCTCCCACTCATTCTCGATTTCTTTCGTACGGTATTTCGTCGGGTCGTCACCGGCCATAGTATGAGGACCGTAACGGAAGCAAAGCGTTTCGATCAGGGTAGGGCCTTCGCCGTTTACAGCGCGCTCGCGTGCTTCGCGTGTCGCAGCGTATACAGCAAGGGCATCCATGCCGTCTACTTGAACGCCGACGATACCTGCAGCCGCAGCTTTTTGTGCGATTGTTTGAGCTGCTGATTGCTTCTCAACAGGTGTAGAAATCGCATAGCGGTTGTTTTGAACAACGAAAATAGCTGGAGCTTTATACGCACCGGCAAAGTTGATGCCTTCGTAGAAGTCACCTTGGGAAGCACCGCCGTCTCCAGTATAAGTGATCGCCACAGCCTGTTTGCCGCGTTTTTTCAAGCCGAGTGCAACGCCAGCCGTCTGGATATATTGCGCACCGATAATAATTTGCGGTGACAGCGCATTGACATCATCCGGCATTTGGTTGCCGCGGAAATGTCCGCGAGAGAACAAGAATGCTTGATAAAGCGGAAGTCCGTGCCAGATCAGCTGCGGAACATCACGGTAGCCCGGAAGAACAAAGTCTTCTTTTTCAAGCGCGAAATGCGTAGCAATTTGAGACGCTTCCTGACCGGCAGTCGGCGCGTAGAAGCCAAGGCGGCCTTGTCTGTTCAAAGAAATAGAACGCTGATCCAAAATGCGTGTATACACCATGCGGCGCATTAATTCTTTTAATTGATCATCAGATAGATCGGGCATTGCCGCTTCATTAACGACTTCGCCTTCTTCATTCAAAATTTGAAACGTTTCGAACTGCTTTTTAATGGCATCGAATTGCTTTTTGCTATCAACGATTGCTTTTTTCGTTTTTGCAGCCATATAAAGTCACCTCTTCCTTTCTTTTGACAGTCATAGACGTGTATCCCTTATACATACAGAATTAGGGTGTCCTAAATTGACGGGCGCAACTCATATTTATTTCTTATTAGCCGCTTTGATGGTTGTCGAAACTTTTATGTAAGGACAGCACAACGCGTTCTAAAACTGTATCATTTATAGTTTATGACAAACTAATACAACAAGTTCCACCAAGGCTAAGTTTAAACCAGTCGATCATACTCGTCAATCGATTTCATTCCTGAAATTAAATAAATGTATTCGCTTTACTGAATTTCTGTTTCAGCGTTGTTCAGACTGTTTCAAACTGTTCTAGTATAGACAGCATTCTGTATTACAATAGCAATACAGATTTTGTCGAAAAAAGAGGGCTGAATATTCAGCCCTCTTTCATCTCAAATCCCGC
>NZ_CP026521.1:1786047-1789083 GCF_002953915.1 Bacillus sp. MBGLi79 | reverse complement strand
CCCGCAGCCTTGTAAAAATCTTTTCTGGCTTTGTTGTAATCCTTTGTATGCTCATTGATATGTTTGCGGTCTTTCAGCACTTTGTCATACGATTGATTGATTTTTTTCAGCTGTGCCTCAAGGTCATCCAGTTTAAGACCTTTGTTTTTGAGCAGCTTGTACAGCTCTTTGTCAAGGCCGATTGCTTTCTGATAGGCGTCATAAAGCGAGTCGTAGGCTTTGTAGCGCTTTTCCATAAAAGAAGCAGCGTTCTCAGCTTTTTTCCTGACCTTCTGATCTTCGATTTTTTCCGCCGACGCTTTATTCGCTTCAAACTCCTGCTTTGCTTCGTCTATGCTTTCTTTCTCAGAATTCAAGTGCTTCTCGCGGTTTCCGGCTTTCTTGAGCGCTTTGTCGGAGAGCGCAGCGATCCGGTCAAAATCATCCATATTGAGCCTGATCATTTCCTCGTAAAGCTTAGATTCGGCTTTTTCCAGACTTTTAAGGGAACCCTGCTCTTGTTTAAAAGGCTCTTCCAATTCCACGATCTTCTCCAGCGAGCCGTGAAAAGACTCGACAGGATCTTTCCAGAGACAGCCTGATAGTACAAATGCTGCCGTGAAAAGAACAACGATGCCTGCTGGCACCCGCATGTTTGAAAATTTCACTTCGAACTTCCCCCAATCTCGACAAATTCCACTATAAAATGAATTCGTTTGTTTGACAACAGAAGTCTAAAGCGTATGGACAAGCCGATATCAGATCGGTATGCCGCCGCCTTCGCTTTTAGACCAAAACATTTAGGGAAAATTCCTTGAAGTTGGGCATTCGACTATACAACCGTTGGACTTTTACATAATTTATATTAGACGCCATGCCTACCAAAAAGAAAAGGCTGGCGTAAAATAACGGAGGAGGTCTTCATATGTACGGTTATTGCTGCCCTGGATACGGGTACGGCGGCGGTTATGGATACGGCTACGGCCGCACATTCGCTTTGATCGTCGTTCTCTTTATTTTGCTGATTATTGTAGGGGCCGCTTATTTAGGCTGCTAGCCCCTGATGAATCCGTCATGACCAGCCTCCTTCGGCTGGTCATTTTATCATGCACAGAGATTGCGCGAAAAGAGCAAGATCCGCTATACTTTACATAATGAATCGTTGGGAGTGAAGATGTTGATCACAATGGAAAACATTGTCCGCGACGGGCACCCCGCTTTAAGAACCGTCGCCGAAGAAGTTCAATTGCCAGCTAGCGAAGAAGAAATCAAACAGCTGAGCGACATGATCGAGTTTGTCAAAAACAGCCAGGACCCTGAAATCGCTCAAAAGTACAACCTTCGTCCTGGTGTCGGCCTAGCCGCTCCGCAAATTAATATCAATAAACGAATGATCGCAGTTCATGCCGAAAATGAAGACGGGACACTTTACAGCTATGCGCTTTTCAATCCGAAGATCGTCAGCCACTCTGTTCAAAAATGCTATTTGACAAGCGGCGAGGGCTGCCTGTCCGTCGACGAACCGATTCCCGGATATGTTCCGCGCTATGAACGGATCCGGGTCAAAGGAACGACACTTGATGGCGAAAACGTCGACATCCGCTTAAAAGGATTTCCGGCAATCGTATTCCAGCATGAAATCGATCATTTAAACGGCATTATGTTTTACGACCATATCGACAAAGAAAACCCGCTGAAACAACCCGAAAACGCAACGCCTGTCGGCAGATAATGCACATAAAAAAACGGATCAGACATGATCCGTTTTTTATGGTTTCAAAAGCCCGAGGGCTTCTACCGCGTATTGAATGCCGTCTTCATCGACGGGCTTTGTGACAAAGTCGGCTATTTTTTTCAGCTCGGGCACAGCGTTGCCCATCGCCACTCCGGTTCCCGCAAACTCGATCATCTGCAGGTCGTTCAGACCGTCTCCAAACGCGTAAGTATCCTCTCTGTCGAACGGAAGCTTTTCAATGACTTTTTTGATTCCTTCCGCTTTCGAACCGCCAGAAGGCAGCACATCTGTGGAGCGCTCGTGCCAGCGGACGAGATCAAACTCCTGAAACCGGCTGTACTGCTCTTCCTCGTCTTGCGTACAGAACAAGAGGACCTGAAAAATGTCCCTACCTTTAAAATAGGCGCGGTCCTCTTCCGGCGGATTGACTTTTAAGCTGCCGATTCCTTCGTGGACGAACGGATGGCCGGCAGATGTAGTGCGCATCCCCTCTTCTCCCATGAAGACGAGGGGATGGCCGCAGCTGTCCGAATGCGCAAGCAGCGCTTCCAGTGACTGTTCGGCAATGGGGTTTTTATAAATGACCTCTCCTTCAAAAACGACATATTGTCCGTTATAAGAGACAAAAGAATCGATGCCCAATTCTTCAAGCACAGGCCTGACCATAAACGGCGCCCGGCCTGATGCGATGAAAACATGATGGCCGTGCGCTTTTAAATCGGAGACAGCCTGTTTCGCGGTGTCGGGAATCCGTTTATCATGATCATAAATCGTTCCGTCGATATCAAAGAAAATCAGCTTTTTATCCATGGCAGTGAATCCTTCTCCCTTAGCTAGTATGATTGATGGTTCTCCTGTACCATCATACAAAAACTGCGTACGCGAGAAAACCTTTTCACTCCAAAATCAAAACAAAATCAACATGCCAATAATATCCATGTAACAATAGACGGATTCATCATATAATAGAACTAAAGAGATACGGTAGTGACCGGACAAGTCAGAGAAAGGAGGAATCCGTATGCTACGCCGACTGCGGAAAAAATTAAAAAAACAGCTGAATGGCATGATGCGCAGAAAGTCGATTGCCTAAAAGGACCTTCACTCATGTGGAAGAGTCCTTTTTTTCTCAAGCGCTTTTCTTATGAGGCAATTTCGAATATAATAGAAAGATGAGTCTAACAATCGGCAGTTAAGGAGAGATTTGGATGATCTATAAGGTATTATATCAAGCAAGCAATGACGAAGTAACTGTTCGTGAAAAAACAGATTCAATTTTAGTCGAAGATCAATCTGATCGTGAAGTCAGATCTAAAATAAAA
>NZ_CP026521.1:1782612-1786037 GCF_002953915.1 Bacillus sp. MBGLi79 | reverse complement strand
ACAATATTGAGTTTATACAGCAAGTTGAAGACGCTTTTTTAGAATATGAAAAGCAAAGCGAAAATTTTAAAGTATTGGAGTTATGAATGAATGAAATTTGTAAAAAATGATCAAACGGCTGTATTTGCCCTTGGAGGACTTGGGGAAATCGGCAAAAACACGTACGGGGTCCAGTTTCAGGACGAGATCGTGCTCATCGATGCGGGGATTAAGTTTCCGGAAGACGAGCTCCTCGGAATCGACTATGTCATCCCCGACTACACTTATTTAGTCAAAAACGAAGAAAAAATCAAAGGTCTTTTTATTACGCACGGCCACGAAGACCATATCGGCGGAATTCCGTACCTGCTCAAACAGGTGAACATTCCCGTTTACGGCGGACAGCTCGCCATCGGCCTTCTCAGAAAGAAGCTTGAAGAGCACGGTCTGCTGCGTCAAACAAAGCTTCATATCATTGAAGAAGACGATATCGGCAATTGCAGAAAAACGTCGGTTTCTTTTTTCAGGACGACCCACAGCATTCCGGACTCATACGGGATTGTCGTAAAAACACCGCAAGGAAACATCGTACATACCGGTGACTTTAAATTCGATTTTACACCGGTAGGCGAACCTGCCAACTTGACCAAGATGGCCGAAATCGGAAAAGAAGGCGTGCTTTGCCTGCTTTCTGACAGCACCAACAGTGAAATCCCTGATTTCACGATGTCAGAGCGCAAAGTCGGAGAAAGCATTGATGATATTTTCCGAAAAGTTGAAGGGCGGATCATCTTCGCAACCTTCGCGTCAAACATCCACCGCCTGCAGCAGGTGATCGAAGCAGCTGTTGCAAACGGACGGAAGGTTGCCGTATTTGGACGAAGCATGGAGTCGGCGATTGAAATCGGCCAAACGCTCGGGTATATTAAGTGTCCGAAAAATACGTTTGTTGAAGCGAATGAAATCAACAGGCTTCCTGCCGGCAAAGTGACGATTCTTTGTACCGGAAGCCAAGGTGAACCGATGGCTGCGCTATCCCGAATTGCTAACGGCACACACCGGCAAATTTCCATCATTCCCGGGGATACGGTCGTATTTTCATCATCTCCGATCCCGGGCAATACAATCAGCGTTAGTCGCACAATTAACCAGCTTTACCGGGCGGGCGCCGATGTCATCCACGGAGCTGTGACTAACATTCATACATCAGGACATGGCGGACAGGAAGAGCAAAAGCTGATGCTCCGCCTCATCAAGCCAAAGTTTTTCATGCCGATTCACGGTGAATACAGAATGCAGAAAATGCACGTCAAACTTGCGACAGACTGCGGAATTCCTGAGGAAAACTGCTTTATTATGGACAACGGCGAAGTGCTTGCTTTGACAAGCGAAGAAGCCTCAGTCGCAGGTAAAATCCCGTCAGGCAATGTCTATATTGACGGAAGCGGCATCGGCGACATCGGGAACATCGTGCTTCGCGACCGCCGGATTCTTTCTGAAGAAGGGCTTGTCATTGTCGTTGTCAGCATCAACATGAAAGAGTTCAAAGTGTCCGCAGGACCTGACTTAATTTCCAGAGGATTTGTCTACATGAGAGAATCCGGTGATTTAATCAACGATGCCCAGGACCTGATTGCAGGACACCTTAAAAAAGTGATGGAACGCAAAACGACGCAGTGGTCTGAAATTAAGAACGAGATCACAGACACGCTCGCTCCGTTCCTCTACGAAAAAACAAAACGCCGCCCGATGATCCTTCCGATTATTATGGAAGTCTAATCGCGGCTTGAACAAAAAACGGATGCACCGGTGTGCATCCGTTTTTTTATGGTTGAATCGGGATATGCCTAAACGCTTTAACATCAAACAAGCCTTCTGTCGTCATTTTAATGTCGGGGATAACAGGAAGCGCTAAAAAAGAAAGCGTCAGAAAAGGATTAAACGCTCCTGAAAATCCTGTCTCCGTTAATGCTGCATGAAGAGATTTTAAGCTTTCGTTTACCGTCTCAAGCGGTTTGTCCGACAAGAGGCCGGCAATCGGCAGAGCGACGGATTGAAGCTCCTTCCCTCCTTTTGCAATGGTGAGGCCTCCCCCGATTTCTCCGAGACGTTCAACCGCTTTTAAGATGTCTTGATCATTTGTACCGACAGCGATTAAATTGTGGGAATCATGAGAAATCGTTGTCGCGATGGCGCCTTCTTTTAAACCGAAGCCCCTGACAACGCCGAGTCCGATTCCTTTAACGCCGCGATGGCGCTCAATCACTGCAATTTTCAACAGATCGCTTTCCAGATCCGGCTGAAAAAAAGCGCCGCTTTTCGGCTTGGCCAGGGACAGCTTTGTTTCAAGCTGATTGGGGATAATGTCAATGACCCTGATTTCACTCCCTTGAACGATCGGAATTTCCAGATCATCCTCATGTAAATCAGGGAGATGGACAGATTGGAGCAGAGCAGGTGCCGCTTTGCCGTCCGTCCATTCGCTTTGTTCTGCCCCGCTCCAGATCACGCCGTTGATCATCGTCTTTGAAATGCTGACGTTCTCAAAATCGCTGATGAAAAGGAGGTCTGCGTCATAACCCGGGGCAACCGCTCCCTTCGTCTTTAACCCGAAGCATTCCGCTGCATTGAGGCTGCCCATTTGATATGCGAGAAACGGGTCAAGTCCCTCTTGAATGGCAAGCTTGACCTGATGGTTAATGCTTCCTTCATCGACCAGTTCATCCAAATGCTTATCATCCGTACAGAAAAAGAAGCGTCTCGCATTTTTCTCATTAACCGCAGGCAAAACATGACGTGTATTCTTTGCCGCAGAGCCTTCTCTCAGCATGACGTACATTCCTCTTCTGACCCGTTCAAGCGCCTCTTCAGGTGTCGTGACCTCATGGTCTGTCAGCACGCCCGCCGCTCTGTAGACATTGACGAACCCGGCTGACAAGCCGGCCAGATGTCCGTCGATCCGCTTGTCCGCTTTATGGGCATCCATGAGTTTTTGCACCATATCCGGCTCTCCCGCTTCAACGGCCACATAGTCCATCACTTCCGCAAGCCCGAGCACCTCTTCGCGGCTGTAAAAAGGATGTAAATCCGCAGCGTTCAAAACCGCACCCGATTTTTCAAATGGTGCCGCAGGCACACAAGAAGGGAGCATAAAACGAATGTTCAGCCTTGTCATCTTAGCCTGCTCCAACATGAACTCAAGACCCCTCACTCCTGAGACATTCGCGATTTCATGGGGATCGGTGACAACGGTTGTTACACCGTGGGGAATCACCGCTTTGGCAAATTCGGGCGGCGTCACCATTGAAGACTCAATGTGGACATGACCGTCGATAAAGCCGGGAACGATCATTTGTCCTTCTGCGTCAATGGTATTCTCCCCCTCATAATCGCCCAAACCGACGATGGCCCCGTCTGTGATAGCTATGTCTGACTTCAACCATTCC
>NZ_CP026521.1:1759137-1782512 GCF_002953915.1 Bacillus sp. MBGLi79 | reverse complement strand
GCATTCTAGTCAAGGAATGCTTATGGCGGGTTTACTCAGTGTTTTACTATTCTCTCGCTTATTTGGTATGGGGATTTATTGTGGGTTTAGGTAAGAAATTGTCTGTTGCTGTCGCTGCTTCGTTTATGAGTTTATCAATCAGCCTTCCAGGTGTTCAGGCTGCTGAAGGTCATCAGCTTAAAGAGAATCAAACAAATTTCCTCTCCAAAAACGCAATTGCTCAATCAGAACTATCTGCACCAAATGACAAGGCTGTCAAACAATTTTTGAAAAAGAACAGCAACATTTTTAAAGGTGATCCTGCCAAAAGGCTGAAGCTTGTTGAAAGCACGACTGATGCTCTTGGGTACAAGCACTTCCGATATGCGCCTGTCGTTAACGGAGTGCCGATTAAAGATTCGCAAGTGATCGTTCACGTCGATAAATCCGACAATGTCTATGCGATCAATGGTGAATTACACAATCAATCTGCTGCCAAAACAGAAAACAGCCAAAAAGTCTCCTCTGAAAAAGCACTGGCACTTGCTTTCAAAGCTATCGGCAAATCACCAGACGCTGTCTCTAACGGAGCGGCCAAAAACAGCGATAAAGCTGAATTAAAAGCTGTAGAAACAAAGGACGGCAGCTATCGTCTTGCTTACGACGTGACGATTCGCTATGTCGAGCCTGAACCTGCAAACTGGGAAGTCTTAGTTGACGCCGAAACAGGCAGCATTTTAAAACAGCAAAATAAAGTAGAACATGCCGCTGCCACTGGAAGCGGAACAACTCTAAAGGGAGCAACTGTTCCTTTGAACATCTCTTATGAAAGCGGAAAATACGTTCTAAGAGATCTTTCAAAACCAACAGGCACCCAAATCATCACATATGACTTACAAAACAGACAAAGCCGCCTTCCGGGCACGCTTGTCTCAAGCACAACGAAAACATTTACTTCTTCATCACAGCGGGCAGCCGTTGACGCACACTATAACCTCGGAAAAGTGTACGATTATTTTTATTCAAACTTTAAACGAAACAGCTATGATAACAAAGGCAGTAAAATCGTTTCTTCCGTTCATTATGGCACTAAGTACAACAATGCTGCCTGGATAGGAGACCAAATGATTTACGGTGACGGCGATGGTTCATTCTTCTCTCCGCTTTCCGGTTCATTAGATGTGACTGCACATGAAATGACTCATGGCGTCACTCAAGAAACGGCCAACTTGATTTATGAAAATCAGCCGGGAGCACTAAACGAATCATTCTCTGACGTATTCGGTTACTTTAACGATACAGAGGACTGGGACATCGGTGAAGACATTACAGTCAGCCAGCCTGCTCTCCGCAGCCTGTCCAATCCGACAAAATACGATCAGCCTGATAATTACGCCGATTATCAAAACCTTCCAAACACAGATGAAGGCGATTACGGTGGCGTACACACAAACAGCGGAATCCCAAACAAAGCCGCTTACAACACAATTACAAAGCTTGGTGTATCTAAATCACAGCAAATCTATTACCGTGCGTTAACAACGTACCTCACGCCTTCTTCAACGTTCAAAGATGCCAAGGCAGCTCTCATTCAGTCCGCCCGTGACCTTTACGGCTCTACTAATGCCTCTAAAGTTGAAGCAGCCTGGAATGCTGTTGGATTATAATATTAGGAAAAGCCTGAGATCCCTCAGGCTTTTTTTGTTACATGTATTCATTCTCTCTTCAGCATGAAAGGATGATGTTAAAAGATCAGAAACCGCTTCCAATTTACAAAAAACAGCCGCAAGTGTGCAGCATAGGGAAAGCAGCAGTCGATCCTCCCTGATTCAACGCACAAAATTGATAGAGAAATTCTTCTAGCGACACTTGTTATGTGTAGATTGCGCGTCCAGTAAAGAGCAAAAACATTGACAAAAAAATTCATTTATGCTAAAATTTACTATTAATATATTTGTGTGTATAATAAGATTCTCCTGGCCAGGGGAATCTTATTTTTTTGTGGGAGGATCATTTCATGCGGAACAATGAGTCCAGCTTAACGTCTTTGGTTTCAGCTTTTGCCCGTGCATATCACAGCCGATATGACACCCCTCTTATTTTTGATGATTTTATGGCAAAAGAACTCATTAATGAAAAAGAGTTTACAAATATCAGTGAAAATATGATTCAAGGAATATCGTTTTTCAACAAAGAGATTGCCGAACGTCTTCAAAATGATCCTGAAAAAATATTAAAATGGGTTGTACAAATCCAGCTGTCGCCCACGCCCCTGGCACGTGCATCTTATTGTGAAAAAGTTTTGCACAACGAATTAATGCTGGGAGCAAAACAGTATGTCATTCTTGGAGCAGGACTGGATACTTTCTGTTTTCGGCATCCAGAATTAGAAAACAGCTTACAGGTTTTCGAAGTGGATCATCCAGCTACACAGCAATTCAAAAAAAATAAGCTAAAGGATGCAAATCTGGCAATTCCGGGTCATCTTCATTTTGTTCCTATGGATTTTAGCAACATGTTTTCATATGAGCCTCTCATAGAAAACGGATTTGAGAACACAAAAACATTTTTCAGTCTTCTGGGAGTGTCTTATTATTTAACACATGAAGAAATTGCGAGCCTCATCAGCAATTTATTTTCTCATGTTCCGGCTGGAAGCTCTATTGTTTTTGATTATGCGGACGAAACACTCTTTACAGCAAAAGGAACGTCGAATCGAGTGGAACATATGGTGAAAATGGCTGCCGCAGGCGGAGAACCGATGAAATCATGTTTCGCTTATCAGGAGATTGAACACCTGTTAGCATCATCTGGTTTACTGATCTATGAACATCTATCACCAGACGACATTAATGACCATTTCTTCGGCAATCGAAAAGACAATTTGTCAGCATTTGAAACGATTCATTATATTCATGCGGTAAAAAAATAATTTTTAAATCATTAAAAGCCTCTCACTGCTTGAGAGGCTTTTGATGGTAACCGCACGCAGCTTATGCTAAAGGCTTCACCAGGATCATAAATGATTTGCCTTTCTCATCTTTTTCCGTTTTCAGCTGTTCAAAACCGCATTGGCTTAAAAACAATATCCATTCCCTGCGCTCAATGGGAACACCCGCAAACATCGCTTTATGTTTCGCTCTAAGCAATTTGCTGATCTGTTCAATGATCATCTTCGCATATCCCTTTTTTTCTTCAGCCGGGTCAATCAGCACCGTTCCGAGCCACGGCTTACCGTTTGAAGGAGACCATTCGAGATGATAGCTGACGGCAACAGGCAGACCGTCTTTTTCCCACACAAGCCATGACCCGTTGTACATGGAGTAGGAGATGATATAGTCTTCTGCATTTTTATCCCCAAACTCCTCCTCTCTCCATACAGGATGAGCCTCCGCGAGCTTTTCTAATAAGCTGAGATCATCCTGCTCAAATGGCCTACTTCCCAGCATGAAGATACTCTTCAAATATCGTTTTATGTATAGATGGGTTGCCGGCTAGCACACTGTGGTTTTCTAAAAAGGTAAACGCCGATCCTTCGATGGTCGTATAGATGCCCCCTACTTCATTTAACAGCACACAGCCTGCTGCATAATCCCATGGCGCAAGCCGCATTGTGATGTAAGCATCTATCCTTCCTGCCGCGACATTTGCCAGCTCTAAAGCGGCAGAACCGTAGGAGCGTGTGCCTCTGACTCTTTTCACAAGTGGCGCTAACACATTTTGATCAATTCTTCTGTTTTCCGTTACCCATGTTGCATTAATGGCAAGAATCGCTTCTTCAATGACGGTTTCTTTTAAAGGAGCCAGCTTCGTTTCATTCATGTAAGCTCCTCTGCCGCTAAAGGCGTGATACAGCTCATCGTGCACCACATCATAAATTAAACCGATTTTTCCTTCACCGTTTTCAAAAATCCCAATTGAAATCGCAAAATTTCTTTGCTGGTGCACAAAATTCATCGTCCCGTCAATCGGGTCGATAATCCAGACGACTCCCTCCAGTGAGTGGAGTTTGTCTCCTTGCCCTTCTTCACCGAGTATGCGGTGTCCCGGAAACGTTTCTTGAATTCGATCAATGAAAAACTTTTCGGTTTCTTTGTCAATATTGGTGACTAAATCATTCGGATTTGATTTCGTTTCAATTGTCAGGCTTTCATGCATAGATTGTTTAATTCTCGCGCCTGCTTCTCTTATCCATTTTTTTGCAATCTCATCAATTTCCGTCCAATTTGTCATTCGTGCGTACCTCTCTTCTATGTAGACCTTTATTTTATAGGATACTGATAACGGCGGTGAAAAAGCAAGGAAAATGAAAAATATCCCTTCTCATGTAAAAACGAACCATTCATGCGGTTCGTTTTCACTATCGCTTTTTACCCGTTAAGACGAATCCATTCTTTTCTAAGTCGCTCAAGTTTGTTTTTGCTTTGTTCAATCTGCTCTTCATTTTCTTTTTGCATTGCTTCATATAGGGTTGCCAATTCATAATCAACCTCTAGTCTCCAGACAGCAACACGATTGTTTTTCTCTTCCTTAAATCCCTCTTTTACAACTTGCCTCATTGTCTTTCGCCCCTTCCAGAGATCATTTGTTTGTAAAAAAGCATCCCATTTTGCCATTCAACAATGATTACTTCTTATATCGTATGATTGTTCTATTTACGCGCAACATGATTCTGAAAATTGTGTGTTTACCTATTCGTTTATTACCACATTTCCCCTTACTTCAAACGCGCTCAATCTTTTTGAAGCTCGTATGAACTGTGATAAAATATGTATACTTAGCATGAAGGAGGAAAATCATGACACAAATGCGTTTCACTGAAGAAGACTTTAATACATTTACAATAGAAGGCTTAGACGCACGCATGGAGGTATTAAAAGAGACGGTCCGCCCCAAGCTTACAGCTCTAGGCGAACATTTTGCCCCGACTTTAACAGCATTAACCGGAGATGAAATGTTTCCGCATGTGGCAAAGCACGCAAGAAGATCCGTCAACCCCCCTGCTGACAGCTGGGTGGCGTTTGCAAACAGCAAAAGAGGCTATAAAAAACTGCCGCATTTCCAGATTGGTTTATGGGAAAGCCACGTCTTTGTGTGGTTCGCAATTATTTATGAATCCCCTATAAAAGAAGAATACGGCAAATTGCTTGAAGCAAATCAGGAAACCATTACGAAAAATATTCCTGACAGCTTCGTTTGGTCCGCAGATCACACAAAACCGGGAGTACATAAACAGTTTGAAATGGACAAGGAGCAGCTGAAGACTCTGTTTGAGCGTTTGCAGACTGTAAAGAAAGCCGAGCTGTTATGCGGCATACAGCTTCAAAAAGAAGAAGTATTGAATATGAATAACCAGGAATTCCTTCAGCATATCGACGACGCCTTTAAGCAGCTTGCTTTTCTGTACCGTCTCACCCAAAAAGTATCACAAGCATAAAAAAGAGCCGGGCTATCCCCCGGCTCTTTTTCCTACATTTTAATCTTTGCCTGATCAGATTCTCTCGCCTGTTTGACCGTGCGATATGGAGAATATGTACTTTGTTCCTCAAACTCGCCGCATAGCTTTTTTTCCTCTGCCTTCCCCGGCACAATTTCCTTGAAACGGCGGTAAGCTTTAAGCAGTTCTTCGCGGTCTGCCCCTTTTTCATATGCTAGCTCAACCTGCTGGAAAAATGCAATCACATCTACTGCTTCTTCGGTTGTCCAGTCTTCGTTCATCGGATATTGGTACTCCATTTTCTTCACTCCTTATAAAATTACTTCCTTTAAGAGAAAGCATCTTCATTAGATCATAAATTGTTCTTTACATTCTTTCAAGTTCATAATATAATTCATTTGTTTTACGTCTAAAAAACGGTTGAGAAACTGATTTTAATACACACTATTATGCATAGGTATGATTACAAAGGTGGGAAAACAATTGTCGCAACATGAAACACCCTTATATACAGGACTGAAAAAGCATGCAAGCAGACAGCCTGTTCAATTCCACATTCCCGGCCATAAAAAAGGGGCAGGAATGGACCCGGAATTCAGACAATTCATCGGTGAAAACGCGTTAAGCATAGATTTAATTAATATTGAGCCATTAGACGATCTGCACGCGCCTAAAGGCATTATTAAACAAGCACAGGATCTTGCTGCTGAAGCATTTGGCGCGGATCACACATTTTTTTCTGTTCAAGGAACAAGCGGCGCCATTATGACAATGGTAATGGCTGTTTGCGGACCTGGCGATAAAATTATTATTCCAAGAAATGTTCATAAATCAATTATGACAGCTATTGTATTTTCCGGAGCGGTTCCAATTTTTATTCATCCTGAAATTGACAATGAATTGGGCATCTCGCACGGCATTACACTTGAATCTGCAAAACGGGCGCTTACCGAACATCCGGATGCAAAAGGGCTTCTCGTCATCAACCCGACATATTTCGGGGTTGCAGCCGACTTAAAAAGCATTGTAGAACTCGCTCATTCGTTTGATGTGCCAGTGCTTGTGGATGAAGCACACGGCGTTCACATTCACTTTCACGACGAATTGCCGCTATCGGCCATGCAGGCAGGAGCTGATATCGCAGCGACAAGTGTACACAAGCTGGGCGGATCACTCACGCAAAGTTCGATTTTAAACATGAGAGAGGGCCTTGTATCTAAAGACCGAGTGCAATCCATCCTGAGCATGCTGACAACGACGTCAACTTCTTACTTGCTTCTCGCTTCTTTGGACGTTGCCAGAAAACGCCTTGCAACAGAAGGCCGCAAGCTTGCTGAGGAGACACTCAAGCTTGCCGATCAGACGAGAGATCGCCTCAACCAGATTGGAGGCATTTATTGTGTCGGTTCTGAAATTCTTGGTTCGAAAGCAGCTTACAGCTACGATCCGACAAAATTGATTATCTCTGTGAAAAATCTTGGCCTGACAGGACATGACGTGGAAAAATGGCTTCGTGAATCCTTTAATATTGAGGTTGAGCTTTCTGACCTGTACAATATTTTGTGTATTTTCACTCCTGGTGACAGCCAAAATGATGCAGACCGGCTTGTAGAGGCTTTAACTGAGATCGCACAGCAAATGTCAGAAAAAGATGTCACACATCAGCAAACTGAGGTATTGCTTCCGGAAATACCTTTATTGGCAATGACTCCGCGTGATGCTTTCTATGCAAATACGGAAGTCATCCCATTGAAAGAAGCATCCGGACGGATTATCGCTGAATTTGTCATGGTATATCCGCCTGGTATTCCAATCTTCATTCCAGGAGAAATTATTACAGAAGAAAACATCAGCTACATTTTTAAAAACCTTGACGCAGGCCTTCCTGTTCAAGGACCCGAGGACTCGACTTTACATATGATCCGGGTCATCAAAGAGCAAAAAGCAATTCAATAAAAAATAAAAAGCATGCGGCTTAAAGCCGCATGCTATTATTACTCTTCATCAACAGGACATTGGCATTGTCCGCAGCATGTTCCGTATAATGTTGTCACTTTCTCATCTTCAAAGTAATGAATGGCTTCGTTGCAATCTTGACAAACAATCGTTCCCATCTCTTATTCCCCATTTCTTTGAAATTTGAAAACGCTTAATTTCTTTTGTTGTTATTATATTAATATGACACATTTGAAATGTCAACAATAAACTGTATAACACATTTAATTTTAATTCATCATATACATCGTGTTTTTTCATTTTTACAATTTCTTATTCATACAGCAGCTTTATCCGATATATATGCCGCAACACATAAGGTAATTTCACGTTTTCTTGAACTTTCATTAAAGAATGCAGCAATAAATTCAATATACCCCCAGGTTGCTATTTGAAACGATTGATATCATATGTAATCTCACTTTAAAAACGGTTTCAATTATATAACAATTAGGTAACAAGAAGCAGTTTAAGCCGCCTCTCGTGATAAACTAAAGCTAGTTAACTACTGTTTATACAGAGGAGAAGATAGATGCGATATCGCGCGGTATTCCCCATGCTGATAATAGTACTTGCTTTATCGGGCTGTACGCTTTCCACCATCAATCCGATGAAAAAAAGCCGGATTGACAACATTCATCATACACAAATCCTGTTTTTTTCTGATGAGAACCAAATAGACCAGGAAGCGCCTTATTACGACGCACTGCTTGATCTAGAAAAAGATTATCCCGAGCAAATAGATAAAATGAAGGTTTATGATAAAAAAGAAGGCTGGGAAGATGAGATTGAAACTGTCCCTACCCTTATGGTTGTTGATCAGCGCCATGTCGTGGTGAAAATCGAGGGATGTGTGAAAAAGAAAGAAGACATCATTAAACCATTACAGCACGTGCTGTCAAAATAAAAAAACAGCCCCGCTTTGAGCGAGGGCTGTTTTTGATGTTCAATTTATTTTACGATATGGATCGGACTTCCGATTGCCACTTCAGCTGCTTCCATTGTGATTTCGCCCAATGTTGGGTGAGCGTGAATTGTCATCGCGATATCTTCAGCAGTCATGCCGCCTTCGATCGCTAAGCTTAATTCAGAGATCATATCAGAAGCACTTGCTCCGGCGATTTGCGCACCGATCACAAGACCGTCCTCTTTACGAGTGATCAGCTTCATGAAGCCGTCTGTTTCGTTAAGAGAAAGCGCGCGGCCGTTTGCTGCAAATGGGAATTTAGCAGCAACAATGTCAAGACCTTCTTCTTTCGCCTGTGCTTCAGTGTAACCAACTGATGCAAGTTCAGGCTCAGAGAAAACAACCGCAGGAATACCAAGGTAATCGATTTCTGCAGGCTCTCCAGCGATAGCTTCTGCAGCGATTTTACCTTCGTAAGATGCTTTATGAGCAAGCGGCGGTCCTTCGATGATATCACCGATTGCATAAATGTTAGGTACGTTTGTGCGGCACTGTTTGTCAGTTTTCACGACACCGCGGTCTGTCATTTCAATACCGACTTGCTCAAGACCAAGCTCATCAGTGTTTGGACGACGTCCTACTGTAATCAATACGTAATCAGCATCAACCGTTTTTTCTTCGCCTTTTACTTCGAAAGTAACTGTTACGCCGTCTGGTCTTTCTTCAACGCCTTTAGCCATCGCGTTTGTATGGATTTCAACGTTTCCTTTTTTCTTCAGTCTGCGTGTAACAAGAGAACTCATTTGTTTTTCGAAGCCAGGAAGAATTTCTTCTCCGCCTTCAAGAATAACAAGCTCAGTACCGAAGTTAGCATACGCAGTTCCAAGCTCAGTACCGATGTATCCGCCACCGATAACAACAAGCTTTTTAGGAATTTCTTTAAGAGCTAAAGCGCCTGTTGAATTCAGGACACGCTCACTATATTTGAAGTTTGGCAATTCGATAGGACGAGAACCAGTAGCAATGATTGCGTTTTTGAACGTGTATGTTTGAGCAGAGTTCTCATCCATCACACGAACTGAATTGCTGTCTACAAAGTAAGCTTCACCTTTTACAACATCTACTTTGTTTCCTTTAAGAAGACCTGCTACACCGCCAGTAAGTTTGTTGACAACAGAAGCTTTCCATTCTTGAACTTTTGTGAAATCAACTGTTACGTTCTCAGCAGTGATTCCCATGTCATCAGAATGCTTTGCATTCTCATAACGGTGACCTGCGTTGATCAGCGCTTTTGAAGGGATACATCCAACGTTCAGACAAACGCCTCCAAGAGTTGCTTTTTCAACGACTGTTACTTTTTGTCCAAGCTGTGCAGCGCGGATGGCAGCTACATAGCCGCCAGGTCCCGCACCAATTACAAGAGTATCTGTTTCAATAGGGAAATCTCCTACTACCATAACATTACGCCTCCATTAAAATTAATTGTGGATCGTTCAGTAAACGCTTGATGTGATTTAATGCATTTTGCGCAGTTGCTCCGTCGATCATACGGTGGTCGAAGCTGAGAGAAAGAGCTAAGACTGGAGCTGCTACGATTTCGCCATCACGAACAATCGCTTTTTCTGCAATGCGTCCGATACCAAGAATCGCAACTTCTGGATGGTTGATAACCGGAGTGAACCATTGTCCGCCGGCAGAACCGATGTTTGTAATTGTGCAAGATGCGCCTTTCATTTCAGCTGGAGCAAGCTTGCCTTCACGAGCTTTTGTTGCAAGGCCATTGATTTCATCAGAAATTTCAAAGACAGATTTACGATCTGCATTTTTCACAACCGGTACAAGCAAGCCTTTTTCAGTGTCAGCAGCGATACCGATGTTGAAGTAATGTTTTTGGATAACTTCATCTGTTTTATCGTCAATTGACGTGTTTAAAACAGGGAATTTTTTCAGTGCAGATGTAAGAGCTTTTACAACGTAAGGCAAGTAAGTCAGCTTGATTCCTTGATCAGCAGCAACTTGTTTGAACTGTTTACGATGTGCAACAAGGTTTGTTACGTCCACTTCGTCCATTAACGTTACGTGAGGAGCAGTGTGCTTAGAGTTAACCATCGCTTTCGCAATTGCTTTACGGATACCGCTCATTTTTTCGCGTGTTTCTGGGAATTCGCCCTCAGGAGCTGGTGCAGCAGCCGGTTTAGCAGCTGTTTCTTGTGGTGCAGCCGTTTCTTGCGGCGCAGCTTCTTGCGCTCCTCCGTTTACAAAGCTGTCGATATCCTCTTTGACAACACGTCCGTTGTTGCCAGAACCAGTTACTTTACGGATGTCTACGCCTTTTTCACGAGCATATTTGCGTACAGAAGGCATAGCGATCACGCGTTTGTTCGGGTCAACTTCAGCTTGGTCTTGCTGTCCTGCACCAGTAGCTTTTGCAGGCTCTTTAGCTTGCTCTTCTTTCGCAACGTCTTGTCCAGCTTCTGCAGTTGACTGAACTTGTGCTTCAGTTTTCGCATCGTCAGACTCATCGCTGCCTTTAAATTGAAGATCTTCGTAACCAGGTGCATCAAACGTAATAATCGTTTGTCCAACAGTTGCAACCGTTCCCTCTTCAACTTTTAATTCTAATACTTTTCCTTTAACAGGTGAAGGAATTTCTACTACTGCTTTATCATTTTGGACTTCAGCCAGTACATCATCTTCGTCTACCTCGTCGTTAGGCTTGACAAACCATTTTACGATTTCGCCTTCGTGGATACCTTCCCCGATATCTGGAAGTTTAAATTCAAATGCCACAGTTCTCGACCTCCTAGTTTGATTAAGCAATTTTAAAGTTACATCGTAAGCATTGAAAACAGATATATAATAGAGGGAAAACGTCATCTTCCCTCTTGATTATGCAGTTTGATTAAAATTCAAGTACTTTTCTTGCTGTTTCAAGAACGTCTTTATGGTTTGGAAGCCATACGCTCTCAGCTTGAGAGAAAGGAAATACTGTATCAGGCGCAGCTACGCGAAGTACAGGTGCTTCCAAGCTCAAGATTGCACGGTCATTAATTTCTGCTACTACGTTTGCAGCAATACCGGCTTGTTTTTGCGCCTCTTGAACGACAATCGCGCGTCCTGTTTTTTCTACAGATGCGATGATTGTATCGATATCAAGCGGGCTTACAGTACGAAGGTCGACAACTTCAGCAGAAATGCCGTCTTTTTCAAGCTCCTCAGCAGCTTTTAATGATTCATGAACCATTGCGCCGTAAGTGATGATTGAAAGATCAGTACCCTCACGTTTCACGTCAGCTTTTCCAAGCTCAATTGTGTATTCTTCTTCAGGAACTTCCTGACGGAAAGAACGGTAAAGCTTCATGTGCTCTAAGAAAACAACAGGATCGTTGTCTCTGATCGCAGAAATTAAAAGTCCTTTGGCATCGTAAGGAGTTGATGGAATAACAACTTTGATACCAGGCTGTTGTGCAACAAGACCTTCTAAGCTGTCAGCGTGAAGTTCAGGCGTATGAACACCGCCGCCGAATGGAGAACGAATTGTTACAGGTGAAGTCCAGCGTCCGCCGGAACGGTAGCGCATACGAGCCATTTGGCCGGAAACTGAATCCATTACTTCGTAAACAAATCCGAAGAATTGGATTTCCATTACCGGACGGAAGCCGTTTAAGCCTAAACCAAGGGCAAGACCGCCGATACCAGATTCAGCAAGTGGCGTGTCAAACACACGGTCTTCACCGAATTCTTTTTGCAATCCTTCTGTCGCACGGAATACGCCGCCGTTTACACCAACGTCTTCTCCGAAAACTAAGACATTTTCGTCATTTTTCAGTTCTGTGCGTAACGCATCCGTGATTGCTTGAATCATTGTCATTTGCGCCATGGCTTACTTCGACTCCTTCTGTGTATAAATTTCAAATTGCTCCTCAAGATTGTGAGGCATTTTTTCGTACATGATTTTCATTAAATCAGTTACTTTTTGCTTCGGTTCAGCATCAGCTTTTTTGATCGCTTGCTTAATTTCTTCTTTCGCATCCTCAATTACTTTTGCTTCTTCTTCTTCAGACCATAAGCCTTTGTTTTCAAGGAACGCACGGAAGCGTACAAGCGGATCTTTTTGCTCCCACTCATTTTCGATTTCTTTTGTACGATATTTAGTAGGATCGTCACCAGCCATTGTGTGCGGGCCATAACGGAATGTAAGTGTTTCAATTAGTGTCGGACCTTCGCCGTTGATTGCGCGCTCGCGTGCTTCAGCAGTTGCTGCGTATACAGCAAGCGGATCCATTCCGTCTACTTGTACGCCAACAATACCGGCAGCTACAGCTTTTTGTGCAATTGTTTCAGCTGCAGATTGTTTTTCAACAGGAGTTGAAATCGCGTAACGGTTGTTTTGTACCACGAAGATTGCAGGTGCTTTATAAGCGCCGGCAAAGTTAATTCCTTCGTAGAAGTCCCCTTGAGAAGCTCCGCCGTCACCAGTGTAAGTGATTGCGACAGCTTTCTTACCGCGTTTTTTAAGACCTAGCGCAACACCGGCAGTTTGAATGTATTGAGCACCGATAATGATTTGTGGAGAAAGGGCATTCACATCATCAGGCATTTGGTTTCCTCTGAAATGTCCGCGAGAGAAAAGAAACGCTTGATATAATGGAAGGCCGTGCCAAATTAACTGAGGCACATCACGGTATCCAGGAAGAACAAAGTCTTCTTTTTCAAGCGCGAAATGCGTTGCAATCTGAGAAGCTTCTTGACCCGCAGTAGGAGCGTAAAATCCGAGACGTCCTTGACGGTTTAATGAGATAGAGCGCTGATCAAGCACACGCGTAAATACCATGCGGCGCATGAGCTCTTTTAATTGATCATCAGTTAAATCAGGCATCGCCGCTTCATTCACGACTTCTCCCTTTTCATTTAAAATTTGGAACGTTTCGAACTGCTTTTTAATGGCATCAAATTGCTTCTTACTGTCAACGATAGCTTTTTTCGTTTTTGCAGCCATACTAAGTCACCTCTTCCTTTCTTTTAAACAGTCATTAGACGTGCATTCCTTTATACATACAAACTTAGGGTACCCTAAAGTATCAGCAGTAAGTCGTATATATTTTAGCCGATCCCCAGTTTGCCAAAACCTTTTATGTAGGATAGTTACACTCTGCTTTGAACTGTATTATTTCGAAGTTGTAAAAAACTAATACAACACCGCTTAACATGGATTAGTTTACACCAAATAAAGAAGAGCCGTCAATCGTTTTCATCGCTGATTTTCAATAAATGTATTCGCTTTACATTTTCATTGAAAAAACAGATGTCAACTGCACCCAAAACTGTACTAGTATACCTCTCTATACTGTACTACAATAGAAATGAAAATTTTGAACAAAATCCGCATCGCATTTATTTAAAAAAAGAGCTGATCGAGTCAGCTCTTTTTCACATGATAGCCTGCAGCATCATATAAATCTTCACGGGCTTTATTATATTTTTGCGTTTGCACATTAAATTCTCCGTTATATTTATGGATCTTTTCATAAGAAGCATTGACTTTATCGATCTGCTGATCCAGATCATCTCTTGTCAAGTCTTTGTTTTTTAGCTGCATATACAGCTTTTTATTAAGCTTAAGCGCTTTTTGATACTCTTCATACATGGAGCCATATGATGTATACCTTTTCTCCATGTGGTTTGCTGCGGCATAGGCCTTTTCTTTTATGTCTTTTTCCTTAATATGTTCTGCTGACGTTTTTGCTTCTTCAAATTCTGATTCCGATTTTTTCAAGCTGTCATTTTCAAGCTTCAGATGTTCTTCGCGCTTGCTGACGTTTTCAAGCGCCTCATTAGATAAAGCTACAATTTTTTTATAATCATCCATATTGAGCTTCATCACACTATCGTAAAGCTGATTTTCTTTTGCCTCTAACTCTTTGAGTGTTTTTTGTTCTTCTTGAAACTGTTTTTCCGACTCTGCGGCTTTTTCTAATGAATGATGAAGTGAATCAACCGGGTCCTGCTCCATGCATCCTGTTAATATCAGTAGCATAGAACAAAAAGCTCCAATCATTATTACAGGCCGCCGTTTTATTGCGTCTATCACGTTGAATCCCCCAATCTTGACAATTTCTACTATAGAATCCATGGGGACATTTGGCAATAGCTGTGCTGTATAAATGCATACTGATTTAAATCAAAAAGTGAAAAATCAGGACAGATGACCATACAACTTTTTAGTTTTTACATAGGTTATAGTAGACGCTATGCCTACTTAATAAGGCTCTGGCGTAATTAAAAGAGGAGGTTATGTAATATGTATGGATATGGTTTCGGCGGAGGCTGCTGCGGTTATGGTGGTTACGGATATGGTGGCTACGGATATGGCTACGGCCGCACCTTTGCGCTAATCGTTGTTTTATTCATTCTGTTAATCATTGTCGGAGCTGCTTATTTAGGCGGAGGCTGTTGCTAACCACACAGCATGAACTTGACCAGCCATATACGGCTGGTCATTCGTTCGTTGCACCTTTGTGAAGAAATCCGATATAATTTACATATTAAGCTTTAGGAGTGAGTTTCTTGATTACTATGGAAAACATCGTACGTGACGGCCATCCAGCCCTCAGAGAGACTGCAGAACCAGTTGAGCTGCCTCCAACTGATGCAGAAAAACAGCAGCTGGCCGACATGATCGAATTTGTTAAAAACAGCCAAAATCCGGAATTAGCCGAAAAATACAAGCTGCGCCCTGGCGTAGGACTCGCAGCTCCTCAAATTAATATCAAAAAACGAATGATCGCCGTTCATGCGGAAGATGCTTCCGGCAAGTTGTACAGTTATGCACTGTTTAATCCTAAGATCGTCAGCCATTCAGTTGAAAAAAGCTACTTAACAAGCGGCGAGGGCTGCCTGTCTGTGGATGAAGCGATTCCCGGTTATGTTCCCCGCTATGCTCGCATCAGAGTAAAAGGAACAACACTAGAAGGCGAAAACATTGATATTCGTCTAAAAGGGTTTCCGGCTATTGTGTTTCAGCATGAGATCGATCATTTGAACGGCGTTATGTTCTATGATCATATTGATAAGGAAAATCCTTTTCAAGAGCCTGAAAATGCAATCGCAATTGAACGCTAAAAGAAAAAACGGCTGGCACAATGCCAGCCGTTTCTTTATTTTAAAAGGCCCAATTCTTTGACAGCGTATGCAATTCCATCCTCATCCACCGGCTTTGTTACAAAGTCCGCGATTTCCTTCAATTCAGGAACAGCATTTCCCATAGCAACGCCTGTTCCAACATATTCAATCATTTGCAGATCATTTAATCCGTCGCCGAAAGCATATGTATCTCCGACATCAAACGGAAGACGCTCGATGACTTTTTTGATCCCTTCTGCCTTCGAACCTCCGTGAGGCAAAACATCAGTCGATAGCTCATGCCAGCGCACTAGATCAAACTCAGGAAAAGCGGCATAAGCTTTTTCTTCTTCATCCTGACAGAATAAAAGAAGCTGAAAAATTTCTTTTCCTTCATAAAAAAGGTCATCGGTCTCCGGATAATCGGTTTTAAGGCTGCCGATTCCCTCGAGAATATGAGGGTGATCCGCAACAGTGGCTTTCATCGTGTCTTCAGCCATAAACACAACAGGATGTTTGTCTTTCCCCGCCTGTTTTAATAATCGTCTGATTGCATCTTCAGACAGCGGATTTTTATAAATCACTTGATTTTCAAAGACAACATACTGTCCATTGTAGGAAATAAATGAGTTGATCCCAAGCTCCTCCAAAATCGGCTTAACCATAAACGGCGACCGGCCGCTGGCAATAAACACATGATGCCCTTGGCGCTGCAGCTCCGCCACGGTTTTTCTCGTACTTTCCGGTATATTCTTATCATGATCATATAACGTGCCGTCAATATCAAAAAAGATTAATTTTGAATCCATCGCAACTTCCCCTTTATCGTCTAGTTCTGCAATTCCCACCCTCATCATACAAAAAGTTTGTCATTCAGCAAACAATTTCGTTCAAAAATCATATTAAATTCCATTAATAACCACGAAAAGTCTTCCTTAATCTCCGTATACTATTAGTATAAAAGAACTCTGGGACAAATTTTTTATTAAAGGAGGGACTGGCTAATGCTGCGTAAATTAAGAAAGAAACTCAGAAGACAATGGAACGGAATGCTCCGCAAGAAAGCCATTGCCTGACAAGGGATCTTTCACTTTTTGAGAGGTCCTTATTTTGCTCAAGGCTTTCCTTATATTCCGTTTTCGAATATAATAGAATGAGCGAGTCTAACATACGGCATTTAAGGAGAGATTTGGAATGATTTATAAGGTATTTTATCAAGAAAAGGCTGACGAAGTACCTGTACGGGAAAAGACAGATTCACTTTATATTGAAGGCGTATCTGAGCGTGACGTCAGAACAAAGCTGAAAGAAAAGAAATTTAATATTGAGTTTATTACACCTGTGGATGGTGCATTCTTAGAATATGAACAACAGAGCGAAAATTTTAAAGTATTGGAGTTATGAGCGGTATGAAATTTGTAAAAAATGATCAGACTGCTGTTTTCGCCCTCGGAGGTTTGGGCGAAATCGGTAAAAATACGTACGCGGTGCAATTCCAAGATGAAATTGTGCTGATTGATGCGGGGATCAAGTTTCCCGAGGACGAACTGCTCGGAATTGACTACGTTATCCCTGATTATACGTATTTAGTCAAAAACGAAGATAAAATTAAAGGGCTTTTTATCACCCACGGTCACGAAGACCACATCGGCGGTATTCCATACCTGCTCAGACAAGTGAATATTCCTGTATACGGCGGAAAACTCGCGATCGGCTTACTTCGGAATAAACTTGAAGAGCATGGATTATTAAGACAAACGAAACTAAACATTATCGGCGAGGATGATATCGTAAAGTTCCGCAAAACGGCCGTGTCTTTCTTCAGAACGACACACAGTATTCCGGATTCCTACGGCATTGTTGTAAAAACGCCACCTGGAAACATCGTACATACTGGGGATTTCAAATTCGACTTTACTCCAGTCGGAGAGCCGGCAAACTTAACGAAAATGGCCGAAATCGGAAAAGAAGGCGTTTTATGCCTTCTTTCAGACAGCACAAACAGTGAAAACCCTGAGTTCACCATGTCTGAGCGCCGTGTAGGAGAAAGCATTCATGACATTTTCCGCAAGGTGGACGGCCGAATTATCTTCGCTACATTTGCGTCGAATATTCACCGCTTGCAGCAGGTAATCGAGGCTGCTGTACAAAATGGAAGAAAAGTTGCCGTATTTGGACGCAGTATGGAATCGGCTATCGAAATTGGACAGACACTCGGTTATATTAACTGTCCTAAAAATACGTTTATTGAGCATAACGAAATCAATCGTATGCCTGCTAATAAAGTAACGATTTTATGTACAGGAAGCCAAGGGGAACCAATGGCGGCGTTATCAAGAATTGCAAATGGCACACACCGCCAAATTTCAATCAATCCTGGAGATACAGTCGTATTTTCTTCATCCCCTATCCCAGGCAACACAATCAGTGTGAGTCGGACGATCAACCAGCTGTATCGCGCGGGTGCTGAGGTTATTCACGGCCCTCTTAACGATATCCATACATCTGGTCACGGCGGACAGGAAGAACAGAAGCTGATGCTCCGTTTAATCAAGCCTAAATTCTTCATGCCGATTCACGGTGAGTACAGAATGCAAAAGATGCATGTCAAGCTTGCAACAGATTGCGGCATCCCAGAGGAAAACTGCTTTATCATGGATAACGGTGAAGTATTAGCGCTTAAAGGCGATGAGGCTTCGGTTGCAGGAAAAATCCCGTCCGGTTCAGTATACATTGACGGAAGCGGTATCGGTGATATTGGCAATATCGTACTTCGTGATCGCAGAATTCTCTCTGAAGAAGGCCTTGTCATCGTTGTTGTCAGCATTGACATGGACGACTTCAAGATTTCAGCGGGTCCTGATTTGATTTCCAGAGGATTTGTATACATGAGAGAATCTGGCGACTTGATCAACGACGCTCAAGAGCTCATTTCAAATCACTTACAAAAAGTCATGGAACGCAAAACGACTCAATGGTCTGAAATCAAAAACGAGATTACAGACACTCTTGCACCTTTCTTGTACGAAAAAACAAAGCGCCGTCCGATGATCCTGCCGATCATTATGGAGGTTTGAAAAAAAGATGCACTCACTTAGGAGTGCATCTTTTTTATTGCAGTGATATATGTTGAAATGATTTTACATCAAATAATCCTGTTGTCGTCATTTTGATATCAGGAATAACAGGCAAAGCTAAAAACGACAATGTCAAAAATGGATTAAATCCGCCTGTGAAACCGACTAACGACAATTGATCATGCAGCGTCAGCAAGCTTTGATTCACTTGCTCCGCGGTTTGGTCGGATAATAACCCTGCAATCGGCAGCGGTACTGAATGGAGCTCTTCCCCATTTTTTATAATCGTTAATCCTCCGCCAATTTCCTGCAGCTTATTTACTGCCGCCGCAATATCCTCATCATTCGTTCCGACGGCAATAATATTATGGGAGTCGTGTGAAATGGTTGTGGCGATCGCTCCGCTCTTGAATCCAAATCCTTTCACAACTCCGAGCCCGATTTCTTTTAATCCTTTATGCCGCTCAACAACTGCAATCTTTAACAAATCGAGCTCAGTGTCAGACTCAAAGTTGCGGGCACCAGAAGCCGGAACATGTACTAATCGTGTTTCAAGCTGGTTTGGAATGATTTGAATGACATTGAGCTGCTGCTCTGAATCAATTGGCATAAGAAAATCCTGTTTGTTAAGAGGAGCAGCAAGCTTAACTGAATCAAGCAGTGCCGGTTCTGATGCTGCAGTTGAAGCATGCTCCTGATAGACTGCTTTGCTGTCTTCAGCAACAGTCTGTCCTTTTATCATCGTCCTTGTGACAATGACATTTTCCAGATCAGATACAAAGAGCAAGTCAGCGTCAAAACCCGGGGCAATCGCTCCCTTTGTATCTAGTCCGTAGCATTCGGCTGCATTGAGGCTTCCTAATTGATAAGCTATAAACGGATCAAGTCCGGCTTGAATCGCCATTTTCACCTGATGATTCACACTTCCCTCTGACAGCAAATCATCCACATGCTTATCATCTGTACAGAAAAAGAAACGGCGTGCGTTCTTTTCATTCACCGCCGGCAGCACATTGAGAGTGTTTTTTGCGACTGAACCCTCACGCATCATGACATACATGCCCCTTCTGATACGATCAAGAGCTTCTTCCTTCGATGTTACTTCATGATCGTTTGAAACAAATGCGGTTCTATAAATGTTAATGAGGTCTGTTGATAAACCGGCTAAATGGCCGTCTATCCGTTTTCCTGCAACACGTGCATCAAGCAGTTTCTGAACCATATCTTCTTCAGCCTGCTGAACCGACACATAATCCATAACTTCAGCCAGCCCTAATACTTCTTCTTCTTCATAAAAAGGCTTGAGATCGGCAGCTTTGAGAATTGCGCCTGATCGCTCAAAACTTGCGGCAGGCACACTGGAAGGAAGCATGAAATAAATGTTCAGCGGTGTATGCCGAGATTGTTCAAGCATAAACGCAATCCCTTTTTCCCCAGACACATTCGCGATCTCATGCGGGTCTGTAACAACGGTCGTCACGCCATGAGGCAATACTGCTTTAGCAAACTCTATCGGTGTAACCATTGATGACTCAATATGTACATGCCCATCAATAAAACCCGGGACAATCATTTGTCCCTCTGCATCAATGACATTTTCGCCTTCATAGTCGCCAAGGCCTACAATAACCCCGTCTGTAATCGCAATATCTTCATATATCCACTCTTGATTATATACGTCCATCATTTTTCCGTTCTTAATGACGATATCAGCTTTTTGTCTTCGGGCTGAAGCATTCAGCCTATTGACTAGCGCTTCTTTATTCAAATAGGCCCCTCCTCTTTTTTATTATATGGTACAATATGCTATCGGATCGCCTATGCTTAGTCAATAAAATGTTAAGAAATTGACGCTCGGGTCATTAAAGTTGTTATATTCTGATAATATTAAAACCGCCCTCTGTGGACGGTTTTTTTACTGCTATTTTGTATGAAGAACTCTTTTTTCAAAACGGGAGATGTCTGTGACTGACCCAATAACAATAAGTATATCTTCTTGGTGGATGACTTCGGTTGCAAGCGGTGATACGATGACTTCCTTGCCCCTTTTAATGGCTACAATGTTAATACCGTATTTTGCACGTATATCTAAATCAAGAAGTGTATTTCCAGCCAGGCGGCTGTTAGCTACGATTTCAACAAGACTATGCTCTTCAGACAGCTCCAAATAGTCAAGTACATTGTTGGACACGATATTATGTGCAATTCTTTTTGCCATATCGCGTTCCGGGTGTACAATGTGATCCGCACCGATTTTAGACAGCACTTTTTCGTGATAATCGTTCTGTGCTTTAACTGTAATCGTATGAACGCCGAGTTCTTTCAGAATGAGTGTTGTTAAAATACTCGCTTGAATATTTTCCCCGATGGCTACAATCACGTGGTCAAAATTTCGCAGGCCTAAATTTTTCAGGACAGATTCGTCTGTTGAATCACCGATAACGGCGTGAGATGCTATCTTGGCATACTCGTTGACTTTATCTTCATCGATATCCATTGCCATAACCTCGACGCCTTCTTCGCTTAATGCTTTGCAAATACTGCCGCCAAAACGGCCCAGCCCAATTACCGCAAATTCTTTTTTCATAGTGGTGCTCCTTTTATAACATCATATTGATCAAATTTTATCATAATCTTTTGTTACAGTGTTATCCTTTTGGCAGCGAATTCATATGCTGCTTAAGCTTTTCAGTAAATTCAGGCGACAAATACAGCTCCGCCCCGCGTGCAATTTCAATCTGATAGTGCTGAGGCGGAGCAGTTTCCGCTTCTTTTTTGAGGACGAGAAAGGTTAAGCAGTCTGTATAGTGCCTTCCGCCTGCTTCAACGTCCACAAATGCCGGCCGATACGTAAGTGATTCAACGCCCTCTCTTTTATATAGATAGGAGAGAGCAGAATAAGGGATCCGATATAAAACGCCTTCTGTTATTCCTCCGTCTTCCAGCATATCCGCTCTTGAGCCGTCTTCCCTTTTTAACGTAAAGCGGGTTGTGTATCCTTTTAAAACAGCTCTTCCCACTGGATCTTGAAAATAGTGACTGACTCCCGCCTTTTGAAAGCGGGCATGATCCATGCATGATCCATAGGCAAAATAATAAACGGGATTTTTCGATTTGCTGATCATCTGATGTTCTTTCCAGTCGCCAATGCTTATTTTCGTAAAACCGGCACACTCGTCTTTGTTCATAAAATAAATAAGCGCATTTTTAATTCCGACATCGGTTTCTATAAACACCATTTGTTTATGATATCCTTGAAAAAATTGATCAAGCTTATGTATACACAATTCGTCTGCTTCATATACTTCGCCGTATATATAGCCTTCACCATTTAAAACGGCTGCGGGCCTCTCTTTGGCAGCAAACATACTTCCCTTTGTTCTGGCCTGCTCATTGATACATGCCGATTGCGCCAGCATATGATGGTTTTTTTCATGCTTTCTTAGTGTCCCGTATACAAACAGAAGCGAGTTCATTTTATTTTTCTCCTCTCAGCTGTCTGATTTTAAAGGCAAAACCACTTGAAAGACGCTGCCTTTTCCAGCTTCGCTTTCGATTTTCAATTCCCCGTCATGTTCCTTCAAGATTCTCAAACAAATGGGAAGTCCCAATCCGGTACCCTTTTCTTTTGTGGAATAAAAAGGTTTGCCAATCTGCTTCAGTTTTTCCTGCGGCATACCGCTTCCTTCATCCTTTACGCTTATCACTGCATGAGAGGCGGTTTTTGCAGTTGAAATGGTTACGACACCGCCCTGTGGCATTGCCTCAATTCCGTTTTTAATGATATTGATAAAAACCTGCTTTAGCTGATTTTCGTCCCCGTTAATCATACAGCCATCTGTCTCTTTGAAATGTTTCTCTATGACGATATTGGACAGAATAGCATTGGTATCAAGCAATGTCGTGACTTGTTTCAAAATCTCATTAAGCTGGTGCGTTTTGAATGTAATCGCCTGCGGTTTTGCAAGCAGCAACAGCTCGCTGAGAACTAAATCGATTCTTTTAATCTCTGAAAAGATGATGTCAAAATAGTCTTTTCTGTCCGGATATTGTGTTTTCATAATCTGGAGGAAACCGCTGACAGATGTTAAAGGGTTTCTGACCTCATGAGCAATACCGGCGGCAAGTTCACTTGTGATTGATAGTTTCTGGGATTCCCTCGCCAGCCGTTCATTAATCTCAATGAGCTCATCTTCAGCCTCTTTCCGCTCCGTGATATCTGACATTGTACCCAGGCTGCCTGTAAATTGGTCATCCCGGTCATAGTAAAGTTTATAATGGACTTCTCCCCAAAAAATCGTGCCGTTCTTTGTCACGTATTTTGCCGTAAACATGCCAGAAGACGCCTTGTTTTGGATTTGTGTGTTAATGTGGTCCGCTACGTGCTTTTCTTTTATGAAGTAGTCATTATACATCGTTCCCATACATTCACTGATTGAAAAGCCGGTTATTGATGCCCACGCTTGGTTTAAATATGTAATTTCGCCTTTTGCATTCGTTTGAAATACGATTTCCTGCAAATTATCCATGATACGGTTTTTTTCTTCAGAAAGCTGCTTATACTTCCATTCGTTATCCTTCATTTTCTTAACCAGCTGCTGTTTCTCATCAATATAATAAGCCAGCATCCAGACACTCACCAGCGTGACTGCAGTATACACAATATCAACAGGCCAATTAATCGGGTTTTTGCCTATAAAATAAAATAAATAATCCCAAAACATTATAAAAATCATTGCCAAAATGATGGAAATGATACGAGCTTGATATTTTCTCATATGACCACCTGCACCTTCAGCAGAAGAAACTTTATTAACAGAAATCCGTGATCTATTAAAAAATCAGCAAAAATAAAAAC
>NZ_CP026521.1:1749389-1759037 GCF_002953915.1 Bacillus sp. MBGLi79 | reverse complement strand
TTTACAGATTGGTTTCAAACTCGTCACAAACCCCCAAAAATCGCCGATCATTTGAGAAAATTTAAATGAAATTCATTTTTTCAGCACGAAGAAAATTTCGTTTTTCGGAAAAATTTTAAATAGAGATTGGGTGAAAACATGTTTCAAACAACCGAGATCGGAATTGATCTAGGCACAGCTAACATATTGGTTTACAGCAAAAACAAAGGAATCATTTTAAATGAGCCTTCCGTTGTCGCCGTGGATACGGAAACAAAGAGCGTATTGGCGGTCGGAACAGAAGCCAAAAACATGATCGGAAAGACACCGGGAAAAATCGTCGCGGTCAGACCGATGAAAGACGGAGTCATCGCCGATTATGACATGACGACAGACCTCTTGAAGCAGATTATGAAAAAAGCCGGAAAGAACATCGGCTTTACTTTCAGAAAGCCGAGCGTCGTCGTCTGCACGCCATCCGGTTCAACCGCGGTTGAACGGCGTGCGATCAGCGATGCTGTCAAAAACTGCGGAGCCAAGCAAGTCCATTTGATTGAGGAGCCTGTCGCTGCCGCCATCGGCGCAGACCTGCCTGTCGATGAACCTGTCGCAAACGTTGTCGTCGATATCGGCGGCGGCACGACAGAAGTGGCGATCATTTCATTCGGAGGCGTAGTCTCATGCCACTCGATCCGGATCGGCGGCGACCAGCTTGATGAAGACATCGTGTCATTCGTCAGAAAAAAATACAACCTGCTGATCGGTGAACGGACGGCCGAAGAAGTCAAGATTGAGATCGGCTACGCATTGATTGACCATGAGACGAAAACGATGGAAGTCAGAGGGCGCGACCTTGTCACAGGCCTGCCGAAAACAATTACCCTGGAATCAATAGAGATTCAGAAGGCGATGCGCGAATCGCTCCTTCATATTATCGAAGCCATCAGAGCGACGCTTGAAGACTGTCCTCCCGAGCTGAGCGGAGACATTGTCGACCGGGGCGTGATTTTAACCGGAGGAGGCGCGCTATTGAACGGCATCAAAGAATGGCTGTCACAGGAAATCGTTGTGCCCGTGCATGTTGCTGCAAATCCGCTCGAGTCTGTCGCCATCGGAACGGGCCGCTCTCTTGAAGTGATCGATAAATTGCAAAAAGCGGCTAAATAATTTTTGTTTTCGCGTCTTTTTTCCCTGCTTCTTTCATATCGTGAGGAATGGAGAAACGATAAGGAGGAAGAACATGCTTAGAGATATGGGAAGACGCCTGGCCATCACCGTTATTTTAAGCGGTATTATTCTCGGGGGGATGAGCATCTCCCTTGCAAACATGCCAAGCTCGCCCCCCGGCCAAACGGCCAAAATCAACCGTTAAAAAAGATGCAGCCTTACCGGGCTGCGTCTTTTTTTCTTTTCAATCAAATATTTGATATGATGTTATGGACAATAAAGGAGGTTTTGCCAATGAATTCGTTTACTGATAAACTGAGCAAATATGCGAAGCTTGTAGCCGAAGTCGGTGTAAACGTTCAAAAAGGACAGAAAGTCGTTATCAACGCGTCAACAGAAGTACGCGATTTTGCACGGCTCCTCGTCAAAAGCGCCTATCAAATAGGGGCAAAAAACGTAACGGTCCGCTGGCAGGATGATGAGGTGACAAGGCTGAAATATGAGCTGGCCCCAGCGGAAGCCTTTGAAGAATTCCCTGAGTGGGAAGCGAAAGGTCTGGAGACGCTCGCTAAGGAAGGCGCCGCTTTTATTTCCATTGTCTCTTCAAGCCCTGATCTTTTGAAAGGCATCGATTCCAAAAAAATCGCGACCCAGCAAAAAGCCGCCGGAAAGGCGATGCATACATACAGGCAAATGATTCAATCGGATAAAGTCAGCTGGACTGTCGTCGCAGCACCTTCACCGGCCTGGGCCAAAAAAGTATTCCCTGACGCAGATGAAAAGACAGCGATGCAAAAGCTGTGGAATGAGATCTTCAAAACGACCCGCGTCGACCGTGAAGATCCTGTCCAGGCGTGGAAAGACCACGATCAAACTTTGCGCGATAAAGTAAGCGTCTTAAACGACAAGCATTACCAAGCCCTTCATTACCAAGCAAAAGGAACAGATTTGACGATCGAGCTTCCTGAGAAGCACCTGTGGGTCGGCGCCGGAAGCACTAACGAAAACGGCATCGAGTTCATGGCCAATATGCCGACAGAAGAAGTATTCACCGCTCCGAAAAAAGACGGAGTGAACGGCACTGTTTCAAGCACAAAGCCGTTAAGCTACGGCGGCAATCTGATCGACGGCTTTCAGCTGACATTTGAAAACGGACGGATCACCGATGTCAAAGCTGAACAAGGTGAAGAGATTTTAAAAGAGCTGATCGAAACGGATGAGGGTTCACACTACTTAGGCGAAATTGCGCTCGTTGCCCACGATTCGCCGATTTCCAAGTCCAATATTCTGTTTTACAACACGCTGTTTGACGAAAACGCCTCAAACCACCTCGCAATCGGCAGTGCGTACGCATTCAACATCGAAGGCGGAAAGCAGATGTCGCGCGAAGAGCTGGCGAAAGAAGGATTAAACGAAAGCATTACACATGTTGACTTCATGATCGGTTCAGGAGAAATGAATATAGACGGAATCACAGCAGACGGAAAAAGAGAGCCGATTTTCAGAAACGGCAACTGGGCGATCTAAAGCCTTCCGCACAAAAGGACCTCAGAAGTTTTCTGAGGTCCTTTTATATCATTTCCGCATGCTGCCAGCCTTTCTAACTTCCGTACATAGATGGAGCTATAAAGCCGTCCAATGCCCCGCCTCCTCATGATTTGGGCAAACTGCTTAAATGTTCATGCTTCAGCTTCCAGCTTCCTGACTCGTCCTTTACAAATACGTTTGTCGCACGGCCTGCCCCTTGAACCGGTTCACCCCTAAAAAACCCTTTCCATTCGTATGTATAAAGACAGACGGCCTGTTCGTCCGTTTCCGTGATCCAACTGATATGACTGGCGCTGTATACTTCGTTTTCGATTTGCTTCCAGGCGTTTTCAAAATAACGCTGAATTTCCTTAACGCCCGAGCACGTTTCATCCGAGAACCAGTACACAGCGTCGGGATGAAGGAGCTTTTTGACATTCTCAAACTCATGTGTGTTTGTTGCTTGAATATATTGCTCAAGAGCCTTGCGGCATGACACGGCAACCATCTCCCTTTTTATAAAAAAACCCGCTTTTTAAGGCGGGTTTTCTATCATTATGCGTAAAGTTCAGCAAGCTTGTCCTGAACCGCTTTGTCTTCCAAAAATTCATCATAGCTCATCTGTTTATCGACGATTCCGTTTGGCGTGATTTCGATGATCCGGTTGGCAATTGTTTGGACAAACTGATGGTCATGAGATGTAAACAGCATAGCGCCTTTAAAGCTGATTAAACCGTTATTCAGCGCTGTAATGGATTCGAGATCCAAATGGTTGGTCGGCTCATCAAGCATCAGCACATTGGCGCCGGACAGCATCATTTTGGAGAGCATGCAGCGGACTTTCTCTCCCCCTGACAAAACGCTTGCTTTTTTCAGCACTTCTTCCCCGGAGAACAGCATCCGGCCCAAAAATCCGCGCAGGAAGCTTTCGCTTTGGTCATGCGGCGAAAATTGGCGGAGCCAGTCGACAAGGTTTAAATCGCTGTTTTCAAAATACTCGCTGTTGTCTTTCGGGAAAAACGCCTGGGATGTTGTGACGCCCCATTTAAACGATCCGCTGTCAGGCTCCATTTCCCCGGCAAGGATTTTAAAGAGCACAGTAGCGGCAAGCTCATTCCGGCCTGTAAAGGCGATTTTATCTTCTTTATTCATCATAAAGCTGACCGAGTCAAGCACCTTGACACCGTCAATCGTTTTCGACAGGTCTGTGACAACAAGCACATCGTTTCCAATTTCGCGTTCAGGTGTGAAATGTACGTACGGATACTTGCGCGATGACGGCTTAATATCGTCAAGCGTAATTTTTTCAAGCAGTTTTTTTCTTGATGTCGCCTGCTTCGATTTTGAGGCGTTGGCGCTGAATCTGGCAACGAACTCCTGGAGCTGTTTGATCTGCTCTTCTTTTTTCTTATTGGCTTCCTGATTCATTTTAAGCGCAAGCTGGCTTGATTCATACCAGAAATCATAGTTTCCGACATAAATTTGAATTTTGTTAAAATCCAGGTCGGCGATATGCGTACATACTTTATTCAAAAAGTGGCGGTCATGCGATACGACGATAACCGTATTCTCAAAATTGATTAAAAACTCTTCAAGCCACTGGATCGCCTGAATATCCAAGTGGTTGGTCGGCTCATCGAGAAGAAGGACGTCAGGCTTTCCGAACAGGGCCTGTGCAAGGAGGACCTTCACCTTTTCGGAACCGCCCAAATCCGCCATTTTCTTCGTATGCAGTTCTTCAGCAATGCCGAGGCCTTTTAACAAAATCGCAGCTTCCCCTTCGGCTTCCCAGCCGTTCAGCTCGGCGAATTCGCCCTCAAGCTCTGCGGCGCGGATTCCGTCTTCATCTGAAAAATCGGGTTTCATGTAAATCGCGTCTTTTTCCTGCATGACTTCATAAAGGCGTTTATGCCCCATGATCACGACTTTCAGCACTTCATGCTCTTCATACTCAAAGTGGTTCTGCTTCAGGACGGCAAGGCGTTCGCCCGGGCTCATATGAACCTCGCCCGTCTGAGGCTCGATTTCACCTGATAATATTTTCAAAAAAGTGGACTTTCCGGCGCCGTTTGCTCCGATCAATCCGTAGCAGTTACCCGGCGTAAACTTAATATTTACATCTTCAAACAGCTTCCGGTCCGCAAACCGCAAGCTGACATTTTGAACAGCTATCATTTAAAATCCTCCATCTATACTTCATTAAAAAGAGTATAACACGAAAATTCCGCAAGAGAAATGCTTTGCTTTTTTACGATAAAGTTTTAAAGAAAAATATATCAAAAAAACACTTGTTCACACTTTCTTTGTGACAATATGTTACAATTATTGAAGAATGGGGGAAGGAATAATGAAATTAAAAGATGATCCTGATATCATCAGGTGGATCAATTCAAGGCCGCGCCAAGCGCTTTTCGTGTCAGTGGCCATGGTGATTTCTACGATGTCTATCGGGCTTTTCAAAGGGTTTGATATGTGGACCTCGGACTTTTTGATATTTTCCTGTCTGCTGATCGGCTTCGGCCTCCTTGTGGGATGGCTGCAAAAGATATATTATAAAAAGGTGATATTTGAAGAAAACTCGGATCGTTAGACGGAGGAAGACATGAAGCTTATCACTTTGACGGAATACTGCATGTTTATTTTTTTCGCAGGGGTTTATCTTGCCGTAACCGGCTTTACAGCACGGGATGTGGGCCTTTACATCGGGATTGCCATGATTTACGTGTTCGTTCATATCGCGGCGAAACGAATGCTGTCAAAAAGGGGAAAAGAAGCCGCGGAAATCAGAATCTTATACAGCGTTCTTCTGATTATGGCCTCTGTGTTCGTTACCGTACTGTTTATCGCAGTACTGGCATCATTATCCGCATAAATCAAGCAAAAATGCCTGATTGTCCAAATGGACATCAGGCATTTTTCAGTCTGTTTTTCGGATTTCGTTGAACGGGAAAAACACAAATTGTGAAGTCCCGGCCACTCGTTTTTTATCGATCAGTCCGAGTCCGTTCCGGCTGTCCATCGATCTCTGACGATTGTCTCCCATCACGAAATACTTGCCTTCCGGAACCTTCACAGGGCCGAAATCGCCCGTCAGTTTGACGCCGACTGCTTCCGCCTCTTTTCTGTTTTCCGAAAGATACGGCTCAGACACCTTTTTCCCGTTTATGTACAGCGTGTCGTCTTTCATTTGCACGGTATCTCCCGGCAGGCCGATCAAGCGCTTCACATAATGGACATTTTTTTCATCGCCGTCGATAATGACGATATCTCCCCGCTTAAATTCGCCTACGTATTTAACCGTTTTATAGACGAACAGCCGCTCTCCGTCGTGCAGCGTCGGATCCATTGATGTACCTTCGACTAAATACGGTTCGAATAAAAATGCCCTGATCAATAACGCCAGAACGACTGCGATAATAATGGCTTTTACCCATTCAAAGAGAGAGTTTTTATTTTGGGTGGATTTTTCTTCAGTCAAAACGCTTCCTCCTAAAAACAGTCTGTCACAGCATACATGCAAAATAAAGCTTTCCTATACTTTATCACAAGTTCCTGCCGAATACATAATTCCCGCGTTCACTTCCGGCAAAAACGGTAAAAAAGAAAGTGCCACACAGGGATTACTGTGGCACTTTCAGCACTTATTTTTCAGTTGGAACCGGCTTTTTCAAGATGCCGAGAATGAGAGCCGTCACAACCGCACCAATCAAGATACTGAGGAGATACAGCAGCGCATGGTTCGTCGTAAAGAAGAGAACGAATATTCCGCCATGCGGCGCTTGCAGTGTGACATGGAAAAATTGAGATAAACCTCCGGCAACTGCTGATCCGATGATAGAAGCAGGAATGACGCGCGCCGGATCGGCTGCCGCAAAAGGAATCGCACCTTCAGTAATAAATGACAAGCCCATCACGTAGTTGGTAATTCCGGCTTCGCGATCCCGTTTTGAAAATTTATTTTTAAAGAAAGTCGTTGCAAGGGCAATTCCAAGCGGAGGCACCATACCGCCCGCCATGATCGCTGCGTGAGGTCCAAAGTTTCCAGCTTCAATCATCGCGATACCAAATGTGAAGGCCGCTTTGTTGATCGGACCACCCATATCAATCGCCATCATACCGCCTAAAACAATACCCATTACAACAAGGTTTCCTGTTCCAAGACCTTCAAGCCAATGTGTCATGCCATCCATAATATACTTGACAGGCGTATTGACAACATAATGCATGATGATTCCGGTCAAGAATATTCCAAACAACGGATAAAGAAGGACAGGTTTTAATCCGTCAAGCACTTGCGGCAGACCAGCGAACACTTTTTTCAATAGGACAACAATATAACCAGCCAAGAAACCGGCAATCAGTCCGCCTAAGAAACCGGCGCCGGCTTGCGTCGCCATGAAACCTCCGACCATACCAGGCGCAAACCCCGGACGATCCGCGATGCTCATCGCGATAAATCCTGCCAATACAGCGACAATTAATCCAAGTGCTTGAGTTCCGCCTATAGTATTTAATACAGCTGCAAACTCATTATAAGTGGGATCTCCCGGTTTGGTCGCGTTAATTCCCCAGAAGAATGAAACCGCAACTAAGATCCCGCCCCCGACGACGAATGGCAGCATGTTGCTGACACCGCTCATCAAGTGTTTGTAGAAACCGCCGCCTTTTCCTTTGGCAGCTCCGTCTTCAGAAGCAGATGCAGATGCACCGCCGCCTTTACCCTGATAGATAGGCGCGTCTTGTTTCAGCGCCTGCTCAATCAGCTCTTTCGGACGTCTGATTCCTGCTGTTACAGGTACTTCAATGACATGTTTGCCTTGAAAGCGATCCATTTCAACCTGTTTATCGGCGGCGACGATGATCGCAACCGCATCTTCGATTTCCTGCGCTGTCAGACCATTTTTAATACCGCTTGAACCGTTCGTTTCAACTTTGATATCAACGCCGAGCTCTTTCGCCTTTTCTTTCAAAGCATCGGCAGCCATGAACGTGTGGGCGATCCCTGTCGGACATGCTGTAACCGCAAGGATTTTTCCTTTTGCTGATGGTGCAGATGCTTCTTCGGCCTGCTCTTCTTCTTCATCATCTTTATCATGCTGATTGATGATGTCGATGATTTCGTCTTCGGATGAAGCTTCAAGCAGCTGTTTGCGAATCTCTTCCCTCATAAGCAAAGTCGACAGTCTTGACAATGCTTCCAAGTGAGTGTTATTCGCGCCGTCTGTAGCAGCGATCATGAAAACGAGATGGCTTGGCTGACCGTCAAGGGATTCATAATCGACGCCGTCTTTTGAACGGCCGAACGCGATCGCAGGCTCTTTAACGCTTGCCGTTTTCGCATGAGGGATGGCGATGCCTTCGCCGATACCGGTGGAACTTTGTTTCTCACGGTTGATCACGGCTTCTTTGTAGCCTTCTTTATCATTCAACTTGCCCGCCTGATCCAAAACGCTGACGAGTTCTTCGATAACGTTTTCTTTCTGGCTGCTCTCAAGGTTTAACTTGATCGTATGCTTCGTTAGTAGCTCTGTTATTTTCATAACCTTTCCTCCTTTAAATCGCTTTGACTTGAACTTCCGGAAGCAGCTTGTGAACGAGCTCTTCCGTTCCCAGCTCCTCTGAAAAGGCGGTTGCGCTTCCTGACGCGACACCTAAGCGAAAAGCTTCTTTGATGTCGAGCTGTTTTTCAATGCCTGCGAGAAAGCCTGCAACCACTGAATCTCCGGCGCCGACTGAGTTCACGAGCTTTCCTTTAGGTACGTTGGCATGGTAGACGCCGTCTTTTGTAAATAAAAGTGCGCCTTCCCCAGCCATGGAAACGATCGCGTTTTCGGCCCCGCGTTCAACGAGTTTCTTACCATAAGGCACCGCTTCTTCCGCTGAAGTGATGGTTGTTCCAAACATTTCACCGAGCTCGTGATGGTTCGGTTTCATTAAAAGCGGCTTCATTTCTGCTGCTTTTAGGAGTGCCTCACCCGAAATATCAACGACAACCCGGACATTTTGCTCTTCACACTTTTCTGCAATCTTTTCATAGGTGTCCTGCGGCAATGAAGAAGGAATGCTGCCAGCCAATACGACAATGTCCCCTTCTTTCATCGCTGAAAACTGGTCTAAAAAGGCCGCGAAATCTTCTTGGCTGATGACGGGCCCCTGCCCGTTGATTTCCGTCTCATCCCCGGTCTTCAATTTGACATTGATGCGCGTGTCTCCATTCACCTCATGAAAAGCTGTTTCAAGCTTCTCTTCTTCGAGAAATGATTTGATGTACCCCCCGGTAAAACCGCCGATAAAACCGAGAACTTTAGAAGGTACATGGTGTCTGTTCAGTACGCGTGAGACATTGATTCCTTTGCCTCCGGGATATTTCGTGTCATAGACTGAACGATTCAGCCCGCCTACGGAAAATTCTTCAACGTGAACAATATAGTCGACCGATGGGTTGAGAGTTACAGTGTATATCATGTTTTCACTACCTTTACGACAGTTTTTTCTTGATAGTTATCAAATGAATGTTTTGCAGATCCTGCTGTAATGATAGTTGCTTCGTCTAAACCGGCAAAGGCAGAAAATGAAATTTCCCCAAACTTGGAAACGTCAGCTAAAATAAATGCTTTTTTCGCCTGGTTGACAGCTTTTGTTTTCAAAAGCGCTTCTTCAGGATCCGGAGTCGTAAATCCCGCTTCTTTATGAATGCCATTGACGCCGATGAAGCTTTTGTCAAACCGGTATTGGCTGATGGCTGATAAAGCCGAACCGCCCACGATTGCTCCGGTTTTATACTTCACATACCCGCCTAATAAATAAAAAGTAATGCCTTTTTTACCTAATGCCTCAATGTGCATGACTCCATTTGTGACCACGATAATATCCATCTCCGGATCGATAAAATCGATCATTTGCAATGTGGTCGTTCCGGCATCAAGGTAGATACAATCGCCTTCTTCAAGAAGTGAGGCCGCTTCTTGAGCGATT
>NZ_CP026521.1:1725183-1749289 GCF_002953915.1 Bacillus sp. MBGLi79 | reverse complement strand
AAACTCAAAAAAAGTTTCCCGCTTTCTATAAGAATCACAAGATATTTTTTCCATAAAACCGAAAAATGTATTACTTCTGTTACACAGCTCCTTGATTTTTTACAAAAACATTTCTTTACCGACACACACCCCCAAAAATCGCAGTATTTCTGAGAAACTTTAAATGTAGAATTATATTAAATTAGGATAGAGATTGGGTGAAAACATGTTTCAATCAACTGAAATTGGGATTGACTTAGGAACAGCTAATATACTTGTTTACAGCAAAAATAAAGGGATTATCCTAAATGAACCATCTGTTGTCGCAGTGGATACAACGACAAAAGCAGTGCTTGCAATCGGAGCTGACGCCAAAAACATGATCGGTAAAACACCGGGAAAAATTGTCGCTGTCAGACCGATGAAAGATGGCGTGATCGCAGACTATGATATGACAACTGATCTGCTAAAGCACATTATGAAAAAAGCCGCAAAAAGCATCGGCATGTCGTTCAGAAAGCCGAACGTAGTCGTTTGCACACCGTCAGGCTCAACAGCGGTAGAGCGCCGTGCCATCAGTGATGCGGTGAAAAATTGCGGCGCGAAAAACGTTCATTTAATCGAAGAGCCAGTAGCAGCCGCCATCGGAGCGGATTTACCGGTTGACGAGCCGGTTGCCAATGTGGTCGTAGATATCGGCGGAGGGACGACAGAAGTCGCTATCATTTCCTTCGGCGGCGTTGTTTCCTGCCATTCTATTAGAATCGGAGGAGACCAGCTTGATGAGGATATCGTTTCTTTCGTCCGGAAAAAATACAATTTACTGATCGGCGAACGTACGGCTGAGCAGGTAAAAATGGAAATCGGCCATGCTCTGATTGAACATATACCTGAGGCAATGGAAATTCGGGGACGCGACCTCGTGACAGGCCTTCCAAAAACCATTATGCTTCAATCCAACGAAATTCAAGATGCAATGCGCGAATCTCTCCTGCATATTCTTGAAGCCATCAGAGCGACACTTGAGGACTGCCCGCCTGAATTAAGCGGAGATATTGTCGACCGCGGCGTTATTTTAACAGGAGGCGGCGCGCTTCTTAATGGAATTAAAGAATGGCTTACAGAAGAGATTGTCGTGCCTGTACACGTGGCGCAAAACCCGCTTGAATCTGTAGCAATCGGCACAGGCCGTTCTTTAGAAGTGATTGATAAGCTGCAAAAGGCAATTAAATAGTCTGCCCTTGCATAAATCTCACACGCGGCAAATTTCTTGCTTCTTTTTTCCTCACTTCCTTCATATTGTGGGAAATGGAGAAACGTTAAGGAGGAAACCGATGCTAAGAGATTTAGGAAGAAGAGTAGCGATCGCAGCCATTTTAAGCGGAATTATTCTTGGGGGCATGAGCATTTCTTTGGCAAATATGCCCCATTCGCCTGCAGGCGGCACTGTAAAACTGAATCATCCATAGTATTGAAAAACCCAAGACATGTCGTTTTGGGTTTTTCACTTTGGCCTCCTTCTTTCCTTTATAGGATCATATTTGATATGATGAGAAAAAAGCTTGAGGAGGAATGGTTTATGGATTCATTTTCACAGAAGTTAAATACATATGCACAACTGGCAGTAGAAGTCGGTGTAAATGTCCAAAAAGGCCAGCATGTAGTCGTAAATGCTTCAACAGACGTCCGGGATTTTGTCCGCTTAATTGTAAAACACGCATATGAAAAGGGTGCAAAAAACGTCACAGTGAATTGGCAGGATGACGAAGTCGCCAAATTAAAATACGAGCTTGCGCCGTTTGAGGCATTTGAAGAATATCCTGAATGGGAAGCAAAAGGCAGAGAAGAGCTTGCCAAAAATGGAGCTGCTTTCATTTCTGTTGTGTCGTCAAACCCAGACTTGCTAAAGGGTGTAGATTCCAAACGGATTGCGGCATTCCAAAAAGCAGCAGGCAAAGCATTACATACATACAGACAATATATTCAATCAGACAAAGTCAGCTGGACTGTCGTAGGTGCGGCATCAGAGGGCTGGGCTCAGAAGGTGTTTCCTGGAAAATCAAAGGAGGAAGCCATTCACCTTCTGTGGGAAGAAATTTTTAAAGCAACGCGCGTAAACGAAGACAATCCAGTTCAGGCGTGGATCAAGCATGACCAAAATCTTCATGAAAAAGTTGATCATTTGAACGAGAGACATTACGCTGCCTTACATTATCAAGCTGAAGGAACTGATTTAACAATTAAGCTGCCTAGAAAGCATGTTTGGGCAGGTGCAGGAAGCGTGAATGAAAGCGGCCATGAATTTATGGCTAATATGCCGACAGAAGAAGTATTCACGCTGCCTCAAAAAGACGGGGTTGACGGAGTAGTATCAAGCACAAAACCATTAAGCTACGGCGGAAATATTATTGAAAATTTCACTCTCACGTTTAAAAATGGCCGTATAATCGACATTAAAGCTGAAAAAGGTGAAGACATTTTAAAAGAACTGGTGGAAGCAGATGAAGGTTCTCACTATTTAGGTGAAGTGGCACTTGTTCCTTACAATTCGCCTATATCACAATCAAACATTCTTTTCTATAACACGTTGTTTGATGAAAACGCGTCAAATCATTTGGCGATCGGAAGCGCCTATGCCTTTAATATTGAAGGCGGAAAGCAGATGTCTCGTGAAGAGCTTGTCAAAGAAGGCTTAAATGAAAGCATTACACACGTCGACTTTATGATCGGTTCAAAGGATATGAATATTGACGGAATTACGGATGATGGAAAAAGAGAACCTATTTTCCGAAACGGAAATTGGGCTTTTTAAATAAAAAAAAGGAGGCTTTTCGACTCCTTTTTTTATTTTTCTGCTTCATACATTTGCAGATTAGCATAAACGGTTTCTAATACGGGTGCCGCGAGAGATAAACGTTTTGCTTTTTCAAGCAAAAATCCATGCAGGTGGTCACCTTCAGTCGTTTGGCCGTTTTCCATATCCCGAAGCATGGAGGACTTCATATGATAAGACATGCTTGTCATCGTACGAAAGCTCTCTTCCTCAAGATCCGGATCAGCCGGAACGCCTTCTTTTCGTAAAACAGCGCCAATTTCCCCAATAAGAGTTTGGGCCGTGTGACGTCCGCCTTCTGTGTCGAGGATCGGGCCAAGCGGTCGTTGAAATAACGTTGTAATCCCCGCTTGCGCTGCAATAAAGAGATACTTTTTCCAAATGTCCTTCTCGATATGCCCGCTAATGATGACTTCAGCCTTCACGCTTGAAAATGCCTCTTCAAGCGCTTTTATTCGATCCGTACGCTCTCCGTTCCATTCTCCAAATACAAAACGATGCGATGCACTCGTATGATGAATTTCTCCTCTGTTGTCTAAAGCACTTTCTATAAAACACAGGCCGCCCAGCACCTGTTCTTTTGAAAATGCCGCGAACAGCTGCTCATAGTGGCGGTACCCGTTTAAGAAAGGGATAATGATAGATTCCTGATGGATAAACGGCTTGACATCGTTTATCACCTGATCAAGCGAGTATGCTTTAGAAGCAATGATAACGACATCAAATCGCCCTGTTTCTCCGGCAGTGATTAATACGGGCTGAAACGATGCATCCCCTTTTTCACTATGGATGACAAGCCCGGTTTCTTTAAGCTGCTGAGCTCGTTTTTGGCGCACGAGAAATGTCACATCATTTCCTTTCTCTGCAAGCCGTCCGCCAATATACCCACCTACTCCGCCTGCTCCGACGACTAAAAATTTCATGTTGTGGTCCCCTTTCATAATGATGTATCAAAAAAAGCAGAGAAATCTCTGCTTTTTTATTCCGCGTATAGTTCAGCCAATTTTTTCTGCACATCAGTATTTTCAAGGAACTCGTCATAGCTCATTTGCTTATCAACGATGCCATTAGGTGTAATTTCTATAATTCTGTTGGCAATGGTCTGCACAAACTGATGGTCATGCGAAGTAAACAGCATAGCGCCTTTAAAGCTGATTAAGCCGTTATTGAGCGCTGTAATGGATTCTAAGTCTAAATGGTTAGTCGGCTCATCCAAAATTAAAATATTGGCTCCAGAAAGCATCGCTTTTGACAGCATACAGCGGACCTTTTCTCCCCCGGAAAGTACATTTGCTTTTTTGTGGACTTCTTCTCCGGAGAACAGCATGCGTCCTAAGAACCCGCGTAAAAAGCTCTCACTTTGGTCGTGCGGAGAATATTGGCGAAGCCAGTCTACAAGATTCAGATCACTGCCTTCGAAATATTCACTGTTGTCTTTTGGAAAATACGCTTGTGATGTGGTAACACCCCATTTAAACGTTCCGCTGTCAGCTTCCATTTCCCCGGAAATGATTTTAAACAGTGTAGTAACAGCAAGTTCGTTCCGGCCAGTGAAAGCAATTTTATCTTCTCGGTTCATAATGAAGCTGACATTGTCAAGCACCTTTACGCCATCGATTATTTTTGTTAATCCTTCCACCTGAAGAACATCATTTCCGATTTCCCGTTCCGGCGTGAAGTTAACGTAAGGATAGCGACGGGAAGACGGTTTAATATCATCCAGCGTGATTTTTTCGAGAAGTTTCTTCCTTGATGTGGCCTGCTTAGATTTAGACGCATTGGCGCTGAATCTAGCGACAAACTCTTGAAGCTGTTTAATCTGCTCTTCTTTTTTCTTGTTCGCTTCTTGAGAAAGCTTTAACGCCAGCTGGCTTGACTCGTACCAGAAATCATAGTTTCCGACATAGATTTGAATTTTGTTAAAATCAAGGTCGGCAATGTGCGTACACACTTTATTTAAGAAGTGACGGTCATGGGATACGACAATAACTGTATTTTCAAAGTTAATCAGAAACTCTTCAAGCCACTGGATTGCCTGAAGGTCCAAGTGGTTCGTCGGCTCATCGAGCAGCAGAACATCCGGCTTGCCGAATAATGCCTGTGCCAAGAGAACTTTTACCTTCTCCGAACCGCCAAGGTCTTCCATCTTCTTTGTGTGCAGGTCTTCTGAGATACCAAGACCTTTTAAAAGGATCGCCGCTTCACTTTCCGCTTCCCATCCGTTCAGTTCCGCAAATTCACCTTCTAGCTCGGCAGCGCGAATCCCATCCTCATCTGAGAAATCAGGCTTCATGTAAATAGCGTCTTTCTCCTGCATAACTTCATAGAGGCGCTTGTGACCCATGATGACCACTTTCAGCACTTCATACTCTTCGTACTCAAAATGGTTCTGCTTCAAGACGGCAAGACGTTCGCCAGGACTCATATGCACGTCGCCTGTCTGAGGCTCGATTTCGCCTGAAAGCACCTTTAGAAACGTTGATTTACCGGCACCATTTGCACCAATTAACCCATAGCAGTTGCCTGGGGTAAATTTAATATTAACATCTTCAAATAACTTACGATCCGCAAACCGCAAGCTTACATTATTTACAGCAATCATTTATTATCCTCCATCATGTCTATCATCAATAAAAGTATACCATGAATACAGGGCAAGAGAAATGATTCCCTGATAAAACAGAGAGAAAACACTTATACACCCAATCCTGCCAGCTGTGTTACAATTAAAGAGAGAGAATGCATCCGCCTGGAAAATTACACACTCTCATGGAGGAACACGTTGAGGCTTTTAACACTTACTGAATATTGCTTATTGATCTTTTTTACGGGCTTTTACCTTGCCGTAACAGGCTTTACTGCCAAGGATATCGGCTTATACATAGGCATAGCCCTTATTTACATATTTTCGCACATTTTTTCTAAACGACTTTTAGAAAAGCGCGGAAAAGAGAACAAACAGGTTCACCTTTTCTTCAGTGTGCTGGCCATTATCGGTTCAGTGTTCATCACAGTTTTATGCATTGCATTGGTCTCTACTTTTTCAAAATAAAAACGCCTGCTGTCCAAAGGCCAGCAAGGCGTTTTTATTTTGTTTGACGCATTTCGTTAAACGGGAAAAAGACAAACTTCGATGTGCCGACAATTCGATCTTCCGCAATCAGTCCCAATCCGTTTCGGCTGTCCATAGAATTCAGCCGGTTATCTCCCATGACAAAATATTTGCCTTTCGGAACCTTAACCGGCCCAAAATCGCCTGTCAGACTGACACCGAGTTTTTCTGCTTCCTTCTTGTTTTTAGACAAGTAAGGCTCGGCTACTTTTTTGCCGTTTATATAAAGCGTGTCATCCTTCATTTGAACGGTTTCTCCAGGCTTTCCAATCAATCTTTTTACATAATGGATTTTAGAAGTCTCACCGTTGATAATAACGATATCTCCGCGCTTCAGCTCGCCGATATAGTTGACTGTTTTATTCACAAACAGCCTTTCTCCGTCATGTAATGTGGGATACATAGATGAACCTTCAACTAAATACGGTTCAAACAAAAAGTGACGGATCAGGAGAGCCAGCAGAACAGCGATGACAATCGCTTTACCCCATTCCAGGTACGTATTGGTTTTTTTCTTCGCCGTTTTCTCAGTATTCGTATTTTTTTCCTCGGTCAAAGTGTTTCCTCCTAGACGATTGCTATATCAGTTGTTTCTCTTCTTTTACTTTATCATAAAAAAGAATAAATTACATAACTTAACCCGCTCGCTGCCTGTCGGATAAGAAAAAGCGTCCTTTCGAATCAAGGACGCTTTTTTTCTTATTTCTCTGTAACAGGTTTTTTGACAATACCGAGAATAATTGCCATCACGACAGCACCGATTACGATACTTAATAGGTAAAGCATCGGATGGTTTGTAATGAAAGCTACGAATACTCCTCCATGAGGCGCCGGAAGCGTTACACGGAAGAATTCAGTCAATCCGCCGGCAACAGCTGCACCGATTACAGCAGCTGGAATGACGCGAAGCGGATCAGCCGCAGCAAACGGGATCGCTCCCTCTGTTACGAAAGCAGCACCCATGAAGTAGCATGTAATACCAGCTTCACGGTCACGCTGAGTGAATTTGTTTCGGAAAATGGTTGTAGCAAGTGCGATACCAAGCGGAGGAACCATACCGCCGGCCATGATCGCCGCATGAGGCGCATAGTTGCCTGCATCGATCATCGCGATACCGAACGTAAAGGCAGCTTTATTAAGCGGACCGCCCATATCGATCGCCATCATACCGCCCAAGATAATCCCCATCAATACTAGGTTTCCAGTACCAAGGCTTTCAAGCCAGTTTGTTAAGAAATTCATAAATGCTGCTACAGGTGTATTGATGACAAATTGCATTAATACGCCAGTGATAAAAATACCGAACAGCGGATAAATCAGTACAGGTTTTAATCCATCAAGTGACTGAGGGATAAAGGTAAATGCTTTTTTCAGTAAAATCACGACATAACCGGCAAGGAATCCGGCAATTAAACCGCCTAAGAATCCAGCATTCGCTTGAGTCGCCATGAATCCGCCGACCATACCAGGCGCAAAACCAGGACGGTCTGCAATACTCATTGCGATAAATCCAGCAAGAACAGCCACAATTAATCCTAATGCGTTGTCACCGCCGATAAACTTAAGAGCTGCGGCAAACGCGTTGTAAGTAGGATCTTTTGGATCAGCAGAATGAATTCCCCAGAAGAATGAAATCGCAACGAGGATACCGCCGCCGACTACGAACGGAAGCATGTTGCTGACACCGCTCATCAAATGCTTATAAAACGCGTTTCCGATTCCGCTTCCAGACTTGCCTCTCGCTTCATCTTCATCGTTTGAAGCTGAAGAACCGCCGCTGCCTTGATAAATCGGGGCATCTTGGTTCATCGCTTTTTCAATCAGTTCCTGAGGGCGTCTGATACCTGCCGTTACAGGAACTTGAAGTACGCGCTTACCTTTAAAGCGTTCCATTTCAACCTGCTTGTCCGCTGCGACAATGATTGCAGGTGCATCTTCAATTTCTTGGGCAGTCAGCTTGTGCTTAATGCCGCTTGAACCATTTGTTTCGACCTTAATGTCCACGCCAAGCTCTTTCGCTTTCTCTTTAAGGGCATCCGCAGCCATGAATGTATGGGCAATACCTGTCGGGCATGCAGTAACCGCTAAAATCTTTCCTTTTCCGGCAGGCGCTGGTGCCGCTTCTTCTTCCTCTTCCTCTTCGTCATCATCTTTATCGTGCTGATTAATAATGTCGATGATGGCATCTTCTGACTCAGCTTCAAGGAGCTGCTTGCGGATTTCTTCACGCATTAACAGCGTGGAAAGTCTTGACAATGCTTCAAGGTGAGTATTGTTTGCGCCTTCAGTCGCCGCAATCATGAAGACTAAGTGAGCCGGCTGGCCGTCTAATGATTCATAATCGACACCGTCTTTAGAACGTCCGAACGCGATCGCCGGGTTGATAACGCTAGCCGTTTTCGCATGAGGGATAGCGATTCCTTCACCAATACCCGTTGAGCTTTGGCTTTCGCGGTTTAAAATGGCTTCTTTATAGGCTTGTCGGTCATTTAACTTACCAGCCTTATCAAGAACAGTGACCATTTCGTCAATCACATTTTCTTTTTCTTTGCTCTCAATATTAAGCTTTATCGTATGCTTTGTTAAAAGCTCAGTTATTTTCACTTGTGTTTCCTCCTCTATAGACGTGTGACCTTAACTTCAGGAAGAAGCTGCTGGACAAATTCTTCTGTTCCAAGTTCTTCAGAGAACGCGGTAGCACTGCCTGAAGTAACCCCTAAGCGGAATGCTTCTTCAAGCGGCAGCTGTTTGGAAATTCCGGCAAGGAAGCCTGCTACAACGGAATCTCCTGCTCCGACTGAGTTTACCAATTTCCCCTTTGGCACGTTAGCAAAATAAACTGCTTCGTTCGCAAACAAAAGCGCTCCGTCTCCTGCCATTGAAACGATTACATGTTCAGCGCCCTGTTCTACCAGCTTTTTCCCATAAGGAACAGCTTCCTCAACAGAGGTAATAGTCGTGCCGAACATTTCTCCAAGCTCATGATGGTTTGGCTTCATCAAAAACGGTTTCATTTCTGTCGCTTTCAAAAGAGCCTCTCCTGAGATATCCAGAACAACTCGTGCGTTCTGCTGTTTGCAGGCCTCTGCGATTTTTTCATACGTATCGTGAGGAAGTGAAGATGGAATACTTCCTGCAAGAACAACGATGTCTCCCTCTTCTAAAGATTGGAACTGCTCTAAAAAGGCTTTGAAATCTTCATCCGAAATTGTCGGACCCTGCCCGTTAATTTCAGTTTCATCACCCGTTTTCAGCTTTACATTGATACGGGTATCCCCTTTTACTTCAGAAAAAGCTGTTTCCAAATTTTCTTCCCGCAAAAATGTTTTGATATATTCTCCGGTAAATCCGCCGACGAATCCGAGCGCTTTAGACGGTACATGATGTCTTTTCAGCAGTCTCGATACGTTGATGCCTTTGCCCCCTGGATACTTGGTATCATATGCAGAACGATTCAGGCCTCCTACAGTAAAATCTTCAACGTGAACAATATAATCGACAGATGGATTAAGTGTTACAGTGTAAATCATGGTTTCACTACCTTTACGACAGTTTTTTCTTGGTAATTATCGAATGTAAGCTCTTCAGCGTCAGTCGTAATGATTGTTGCGTCGCCTATTCCGGCAAATGCCGAAAATGAAATTTCTCCGAACTTCGAAGGGTCTGCTAAGACGTAAGCGTGTTTTGCCTGTTTGATCGCTTTCTGTTTTAAAAGGGCCTCATCAGGGTCCGGCGTTGTGAATCCAGCCTCTGTATGCACACCGTTTGCCCCCAGAAAGCTCTTGTCGAATCTGTACTGGTCCATGGCAATCAGTGAAGCGCCTCCAATAACCGCGCCCGTTCTGTGCTTGACGTATCCTCCAAGCAGATAAAAAGAAATTTCTTTCCTTATTAATGCTTCGATATGCATCACCCCGTTTGTGACAACGACAATATCTTTGGTTTTATCCATAAAATCAATCATGTGCAAAGTCGTCGTGCCTGCATCAAGGTAAATGCAATCCCCTTCTTCTAAAAGAGAAGCAGCTTTTTCAGCAATCTTCAATTTGTCGTGAAGGTTTTTGGATGATTTTTCAAGCATATCGGGTTCAAGTCTGATATCGGAAAGCTTGGCCGCTCCCCCATGAACACGCTTTAAAAAACCGCGTTCTTCAAGTGTCGATAAATCTCTTCTGATTGTTGATTCAGAAGCATTTGTCAGATTTATGAGCTCTTGAATCTTTACCACATCATGCTTTTCTATTTGATCAATAATCAATTGATGCCGTTCAGGAGTTAGCATGCTTCACCTCCTAATGAAAACGTATTCATTTTGAATACAATTTCATTGTAAACGCTATTTTCAGTTTAGGCAACTAAAATCATTCAAATTCATTCAATAACTATCAAAATCTTTCACGTTTATCCATATTAACGTATGTCTATAGGGTTTGTAAACTGTAAATTCGACAAAAATAAGGACAATTGTACGACATTTTCTTCTTATTTTAATGAAAAAAGTCTTTTATATTCATAGTAGAAATCACTACACATAAAAAAACCTCATGCATGTTGCATGAGGCTACTCATAACGCAGCGCTTCAATCGGATCAAGCTTTGCGGCTTTATTTGCAGGAAGCATGCCGAAAATAACACCAATGAGCATACTGAACAGCACGCCCCCGCATACAACCTCCCAGGATATGAGTGACGGCCAGCCCGCAATGGCTGAAACAAGCGCGGCCCCTCCGTACCCAATACCAATCCCGATCAGGCCGCCAATCAGCGTCAATACGACTGACTCAATTAAAAACTGAGTCAGGATCTGTCCCCTTGTCGCACCGAGTGATTTTCTGATTCCGATTTCCCGTGTCCTTTCTGTGACTGATACAAGCATAATATTCATGACACCGATTCCGCCGACCAATAGAGAGATGCCCGCAATTGAGCCGATAATCGTCGTCATTATTGCCGTTACTTTGCCAATCCCGGCCGCAATCTCTTCCATGTTCATCACTTGATACGAATCCTCTGTGCCATGATTGTCATTTACCAGCTGTGCCGCTTCTTTCCCAACCGATTTTATATCGTCTGCTGATTCAACCTGCAATGATACGTTACTGAAATCACTTGTACCAAAAGAGGATTTCATCATATTAAATGGCACATACATTTGACTTAAATCGAAAGAAAGCAAGCCTGTTTCTTTTTTCAGCACGCCGACAATTTCAACGGGCTGTCCGTTTATCCAGACAACTTCACCTAAAGGGGAGTTTTTATCAAACAGCTCTTCAGCCATCTTTTGAGAGATGATTCCGGCTCTATTCCCCGCGAGAAAGTCATTATCTGTAAAGGTTCTGCCGCTTTCGATTTTTAAAGAATTGACATTCATGTATCCATCATTTATTCCGTTAACCGTAGCATCAGTTTCTTCTTCATGATAACGCGCTGTCATACTTTCAGAAGTCGAGGCAACGATTTGTTTAATGCCTTCTACCGCTTTTAAACCTTTAATATCGTTTTCTGTAAACGTAGATTCAGCTGCAGCGTTCGGATTGCTTGCAAGCTCTTCGTCGCTTGGCATATAGTATAGCTCCACTGTATTTCCCGGTCCGCTGATCGACTGCTTCAGCATTTGCTCACCGCCCTGCCCTACCGCAACGACAACGATGACAGAGCCTACCCCAATGATAATGCCGAGCATTGTTAAGATCGAACGCATTTTATGGGCAAGGACAGAGCTTAGAGCCATTCTGATGTTTTCTAACAGGCTCATTCTCCCACACTCCTTTGGCCGGAGCTGGCAGGAACAATATTGCCGTCACGCACCATAACAATCCGGTTCGTGCAATCTGCAACTTCGGGCTCGTGTGTAACAAGAACGATTGTCGTTCCTTCGGCATTTAAAGCTGTAAACTGATCCATAATCGCTACGCTTGTTTTCGTATCCAGCGCGCCAGTCGGTTCATCTGCTAAAATTAATTTGGGCTCATTCACGATCGCCCTCGCAATCGCCACCCGCTGCTTCTGCCCGCCCGACAGCTCATTGGGCATGTGGAGCATTCGATCGGCTAACCCGACCTTTTCCAATGCTTTCTCAGCCCTTTCTTGACGTTCTTTTTTGCCTATCCCGGAATAAATCATCGGCAGCTCAACATTTTTTTTTGCGTTCAGCCGCGGAAGAAGCTGAAATTGCTGAAATACAAATCCGATTGACCGGTTACGGACTGCCGCCAGTTCTTTATCTTTATATGAAGAAACGTCCTCGCCGTCCAATTTATACGTACCGGAAGTCGGTCGGTCAAGACAGCCGATAATATTCATAATCGTCGATTTCCCTGATCCTGACGGTCCCATAATCGAGACATATTCCCCTTGATGAATGTCCAAATGAATAGAATGGAGAACATCAAACGTTTCCCTGCCGATCTGGTAGCTTTTTCGCACATTAGAAAGCTGAATCATTTAAGATTTCACTTCCATTCCATCAGTCACCTGATCAGATGGATTCAAAATGACTTGATCATCTTGGGAAAGCCCCTCTTTAATTTCTGTCAGATCATCTGTCACTTCGCCGATTTTGACATCAACTCGCTTTGCTTTTCCGTCTTTTGCTGTATACACATAATATTGGTCATCTTCTTTTTTGACTGCCTTTGAAGGAAGCGTATTTGCTTTTCGCTTATCGGTTTCAATATTCATGATAAATTTAAAGCCTGGCTTTCCTTCAGGAAGATTTCCTTTTATTTTCACTTGAAGCGGGTATTGGACCGCCTGTTCTGTACCTTGTGCCGCAGCGCTTTCCTGCTGATCAGGAACAAGTCCGACTGCGGAAACCGTGCCTTTCCATGTTTTATCCTGGATAACATCTGAAGTGAGTGTGACCTTCTGGCCTTTTTTAACTTTCAGTGTATCGTATTCAGACAATTTCCCTGAGACGACGAGGTCTTTGGGGTTGCCAATATGTATGACAGGCTCTTGAATATCTGACTTTTTGGATGCCGCTTCTTGGTTGACAGAAATAACGGTGCCTTCGATTTCACTTTTCACTTCTAAATCTGACACCCGGCTGGCAAGTGACTGCCGCTGAAGCTCGGTTTGTTTTAATTCGATCTCAGCTGTTTTTTTCTGCATTTGAAGCTCTGTCCGTTCAGACTCAATTTGTTTTTCTGCTTCTTTTTTCCCAACCTGTTTCGCCAGATCTTTTTCTTTATTGTCTAACGCTTTTATCTTTTCTTGAGTTTGTTCAATTTGAAGCTGGTTCGATTCAGCGGTCAACTGGTTCTGTTCTTTTTCCAGACTCAGCTGCTCATTTGTATAGGTGACTAAAGTCGTGCCCTTTTTAACTTTGTCGCCTTCCTTCACTTTAATGTCTTCTAATGTCCCCTTATCAGCTTCATAAAAGACATACTGTTCATTTGAAAATTTTAGTGTGCCGGGAACCATAACCTTTGATGAGATTTCTTTTTCTTCAAGGCTTCCCGTCTGTATCTTCTGGCCGGCGCTGCCGCTTGTTGGAGCGGCAGACCGGTATACATTTATTCCAATAAAAAGAGCGACTATAACGGCGATGCCAATACCGATCCAGACTTTTTTCATGAACTTATGCACCCGCCACAGAATTAATTAAACCTGAAAAGAGCGAAAATACAACTAAAATTCCGAATAGAATGATTGCTGAAATCCATCCGGCTTTTTTGGAGATGCCTCCCGTTTTGTGAAGTCCGATTGCTAATAATACAAAGCTCCAGATGCTGAAAATTTCAAAGGTATTTAACACGCTGGCAAGAGCCCCGTCAGATTGGATAATCCCTGCCAGTGACGTCGTGCTGTAAAGAGGATTCACGTCAGTCGTAAAAGCAACGATTCCGTTCACCAATAATCCGAGACTGCTAATTAAAGAGACAAACAAACCGAGAGAAAGCATTTTTTTGTATGTCGTAACACCGCCTGATGCTTTTACACAGAGCCAATAAATAAGAGGGGCAATAAATAATGCTGCGATACCTCCGATAATTGCGCCTGCCATTCCGCCAAATTTGGTTATTGTTGCGACTGCCTCCATTTGTTCAGCTGATAGCCCTTGCGTATCCTGGCTTTTCAAAAGCTCACTATAATCCGTACCGAGTGATTGCAGCACGGCACCGACGATGATAATTGCTGCGACAATCAAAAGCGGTCCCCATACAGCCGGCCTTTCTCTTATTCTTTCAAATTGAACAGATGGACTTGTGATCACTCCGAAAAGTGAAGGCTTTTCAGCCGCCGTTCCGCTGTTTTTTTCTACATTCGTTTCCATTTCAAAACCTCCTTGAGAATATCTATCCAATAGTACGGGAAGGATATTAAAAAGTTTCATATTTTTCTAATAAATTTCCAAAAGCCTTCAATTTATACTGAAGGCTTTTCATATTATTCTATCGCTGTGCTGTATTGCGCTTTCACAAGCCCGGCATACACGCCTTCTTTAGCGAGCAGCTGCTCATGGTTTCCTTCTTCTATTTTCTTGCCGTGATCAAGAACAATGATGCGGTCGGCATCGCGGATCGTAGACAATCTGTGGGCAATCATCACTGCTGTGCGCCCTTTCAGTAGCGTTTTTAGGGCCTGCTGAATTTTCACTTCCGTCTCTGTATCAATACTTGCCGTTGCTTCGTCAAGGATGATAATAGCCGGATCGGCGAGCAATGTTCTTGCAAAGGAAATGAGCTGACGCTGACCAGCAGACAGTACGCTGCCCCTTTCCTCCACCTCTGTTGCATATCCTTCTGCTAAATCGGAAATAAACTCATCCGCTCCGACCGCTTGGGATGCTTTCATCACCTCTTCATCCGAAGCATTCGGCCTTCCAAAACGGATATTTTCCATTATGGTCCCGGAAAAAATAAATGTATCTTGCAGGACAATGCTGATTTGAGAGCGCAGACTGGCAATAGAGAGATCCTTAATCGGTATACCGTCTATTTTAATGGTGCCTCCGGTCGCATCATAAAAACGGCTGATTAAATTGGCAATCGTCGTCTTTCCGCTCCCTGTATGCCCGACAAGCGCAAGCGTCGAGCCCGCAGGAATAGAAAAGGAAACGGCATGAAGGGCTTTTCGTTTTTCATCATACGAAAATTCAACCTCTTCAAAGCTGATCTCCCCATTTATCTTTTCATTATGAATGGCATTCGGCTTCTCCTTGACATTTGGCTGTTCGTCCAGAAACTCAAAAATCCGTTCTGATGATGCCATTCCCATTAACAGCTGATTATAGACCTGGCCCAGTCTCGAAATAGGTTCCCAAAACATCCCTAGGTAGAAAGCGAAAGAAACAAAGACGCCAATCGTAATGGTTTCATTCATAATGAGTGTGGCGCCATACCAAATCAAGACTGCCGTCCCAATCGCATTCGTCATTTCCACCAGTGGACGGAACATGGCATTTTTTTTAGTTGCTTCCCGCCATGATTGGTAGTTCTCCTGATTGACACCGTCAAAATACGCCATGTTTTCTTCTTCCTGCGTAAATGCCTGTGTGACCCGAATGCCTTGAATGCTTTCGTTTAGATGAGAGTTGAGCTTTGATTGCTTGAGCCGTACCGTTTGCCAGGATCGGCGTATTTTTTTTCTGAGACTTGTTGAAATAAAAAACATAATCGGCAATGTCACCATGATGGCTATAGTCAGCTCAGGGCTCAGCGTAAACAAAATAATAATCACGCCGGCCAGGAGAAGCAAGTCGGTCAATAAATTGATGACTCCGCTTGTAAATAGCTCCTGAAGAGAGTTAATATCATTCATGATCCTGACTAAGATCGAACCCGCCGACCGCTGATCAAAAAATCGGTGGGATAAGCGCTGCACATGTGTAAATAAATGCTGCCGCAAATCGAAAATGACATGCTGGCCAAGCTGATTCATCCACCTGATTCTTAACACATTGGCGGCGTAATTAAGGACATATAAACCGCTAATGATTAAAATGAGCTGAATCAGCAGCTCCGGGTTTCTCGCCGTAATCGCTTGATCAAGCACATAAACTCCGATCAGAATGGGGATCACAAGCTTCACAGCAGTGCCAATCAATACGGTGAGAAAAGAAAGCGGCAAAATGGTTTTTCGATATGGTTTGACATAGCTCAGCAGCCGCCACATTTGAGCCCAGTTAAACGGCTTTTCAATGATTTCATCTGAAGAGTAATAGAAACGCTCTAAAATCCCCTGTTTTTTCGCTTGTTTCATTTGGCCCCTCCCTATCCGACCTCATGCGGCTCATTCATCATTTTGACATCACGGTATTGCATATCGTAAATCTTTTTATAGTAGCCTTCTTTTTCAAGAAGCTCGTGATGTGTTCCCCTTTCACGAATGCGTCCTTTATTAAAAACGAGAATTTCATCGGCGTGTTTCAGTGAAGAAATGCGGTGAGCAACGATAAAGGTTGTGCGGTTTTTCATGACTTCTTTTAAGGCAAGCTGTATGCTGTGCTCCGTTTGCATATCTACTGCACTTGTGGCATCATCCAATATTAAAACGCTCGGGTTCAAACAGATGGCTCTCGCAATGGCAATACGCTGTTTCTGTCCGCCGGAAAGCCCCATTCCCCTCTCGCCCAGCATGGTGTCATACCCATCAGGAAGCTCCATGATAAAGTTATGGGCCTGCGCCCTTTTTGCTGCTTCGATGATTTCTTCCATTGAAGCACCCGGCCGCCCATACGAAATATTTGATCGGATCGTGGATGAAAACAGGAAGGATTCTTGAAGTACGACTCCGATATTGGAGCGAAGCGTTTTTAACGAATAATTTGTGATGGGTTTGTGATCAATGGTAATCGTTCCGCTAACAGGGCTGTAAAATCTGGTCAGAAGCTGTGTCACTGAACTTTTTCCCGAACCCGTCGGGCCCAACAGTCCGATTACCTTCCCGCTGTTTGCCTCAAAGCTTACATTGCACAGCGCGTTTGTTTGTTCTTTTCCGTATGCAAGAGAAACATTTTTGAAATGGACATCTCCAGTTAATTTTTGTTTGCATAAAGCAAGAGGATGATCTGTAATGTCTTCTTCTTTTTCCAGAATGTCGAGCAGGCGTTCACCTGACGCTTTCGCTTGAGAGAACATATTAATGACAAAGCCTAAGTTCATAATCGGCCACATCATATAATTGACAAGGCTGAAGAAAGCAACAAGTTCACCGGGATTGAGCTGATTTTGCATAACCAAGTATCCGCCGTATGAGAGGAGAGCTACAATACAAATGTTACCGATGAACTCCATTAAAGGGAAATACGCAGACCAGATGGAGGATGTTTGTAAATATTGTGCTCTGTATTCCGCATTGGCTTTATTGAAAATACTGACTTGGAAATCTTCTCTGGAAAGAGATTTAACCGTATTGATGCCACTGATATTTTCCTGCACTTTTGTATTGAGCTTTGCAAACGATTTGCGGATGCCTCTGAAGGCAGGATGGACTCTTTTATCAAACCGATATACCGCAACAGCGAGAAATGGCAGAACTGCTATTGTCACGAGCGTGAGGGGAACAGAATAGTAAAACATAACCGACAGGCTGATGGCGACCAGCAGGCCGAAGCGAATGAGCTCAGCGAGGCCGTATGATAAGAAAAAACGAAGCCCTTCAACATCAGCTGTCAGCCTGGACATCAAATCTCCTGTTTTCGCGTTATCATAATAAGAAAAAGAAAGCCGCTGCAGTTTTTCATACAGGCTATTTCTCAGCCGATAAACGGATTTGATTCCAAACATATCACCTAAATATTGGTGAAAAAAGGTAGCGGTTCCTTTCAAGGCCATTACCGCAATAAATCCCAAGCTGACCCATGCTGCAAGCTGATACTGCCTTCCCAGTACGATCTCATCAATCGTAATTTGCAGGATAATCGGATAAACGACAGTAACCGCAGTCATTAAAAGCATGGCTAGAAGCGACCACAAAAACACTTTTCGGTACGGCCAATAATACATTTTTAATCTTTTAAATGTCTCCATATCCAGCACCTTTCCAACATTTATCATCTTTACTATATCGATACCCGAAATAAAGTTCTATTATTTTTCAAAAATTCAGTCTAATTATGGAGTGAGTCTCTTACTTTATAGGGAGTAATATATGTAGAATAAACACTTACAGAAAATCATTGTATGCTAGGGATACTTGGGGATATGCCAATGACATACAGAAAAACCGGATGGCTGAAATGCCGTCCGGTTTTCATCCCCCGCTGACCGGCGGTATGATGGCCACCGTGTCACCTGAAGATACAGAGGTATTTTCTTTTACATAGCTTTCGTTAACGGCAATCATAGCCGTATCAAGGGATTCAAGACCATATTGTTCTTTTAGGCTCGCTTTTATTTCATCTATGGTTGCTTGTTCCATATCTATTTCTAGTGCTTGTGTACCGGCCTGTTCAGCAAGCCCTGCAAATAAAAGTATTTTAATCATGCTGCTCTCCCTCGCTTAGGTCTGGTTTTCCATTCGGATAAGCTGTTGTTTCAAGCTGGTCGCCGATCCATTGCTCACCGTCTTCCCAAATTTCTTTTTTCCAAATCGGCACAATCTGTTTAATTCGTTCGATCGCATACTCATTGGCTTCATAAGCAGCTTTGCGATGGGGAGAAGATACAGCGATCACGACCGCTGCTTCACCGATATCCAGCACACCTATACGGTGCGTGATTGCAGCGGAAGCGCCTTCCCATTTTTCTTCGATTTCAGCTCCGATTTGAGCAAGCATTTGCACGGCCATTGGTTCATATGCCTCATATTCAAGCCGAACCGTTCTTTTTCCGTTTGTCCATTCCCGAACCGTGCCAATAAATGTGGTAATTGCCCCTGCTTCCCGTTTCTCCACTTTTTTAATGATGTCTTCAGTAATAATAGGTGTTTTCGTAATCTCAAACCGTTTCATTATGCAGATTCCCCCTTCAGCTGTGAAAGCACAAAATCCACGGCAACCGGATCATCCGCATGAAAAACGGGCAATCCCTGATGCTCTGTCATATGCTCTTTTTTCCTATAGATGATGGCGATTATATTCACTGCCTGCAGCGCTTCCAGATCTTCCTTTTCACGTAGGATGACCACTTTAGGATAAGGGGCTTTTTTAAAGCCTTCAATCAGAAGACAGTCTGTTTCGAGAAATTGATATAACTCGATCAGCCGTGCCAAATCCCAATTGCGGCGGACTGTCAGCTGTAACACACCAGCACCTTCTACCGCTGTCACATCAGCACCTGCCGCCTTGTAACGGTCCGTGTCTTTTCCTTCCGTGAACGTTTGCGGTTCACCGCCGTGACCATGATGCTTCAGGCAGCTCAAATGAACCCCCTGTTCAGAGGCTTTTTCAAGAATACGCTCGATAAACGTTGTTTTCCCGCTGTTTTGAAATCCTACAACTTGGACGATTGGGAAAGGACGGACCAAGGCCACTCACTTCCATTCTCTTCTCTGATGAGCAGCACTTGAACCGTTCTGCCAGATTCGTAGCCTCTCGTCCCGCCTGGCAGGATAATGAAAGCATTGGCTTCTGCTAGTGACGTGACAGAGCTAGACTTATCTAACCCGACGGGTGTCGCCAATAGCTTCCCTTCCTGGTGGTGCACAAGCGCACGAACAAATCGGGTAAACGGGTTCGGCTTCGGAAAATCTTTGGCCAGAACAGCTTCCGCACAAATCGAATGCGGTGTTTCATTAAACAGCCATGTCTGGATCATTGGCTTGACAAACAGTTCAAAACCGACATAGCATGCCGACGGGTTACCTGAGAGGCCAAACAGCAGCATATCGTTTGCATGCGCCACCGTTGTCACGCTGCCCGGGCGCATGGCAACTTTATTAAACAGCACGTCTGCTCCGAGTTTTTCATAGATCGCAGGCAAAAAGTCAAAATCACCGACTGACACACCGCCAGTTGTGATCAGGAAATCCACCTTTTTCATCGCTTCTTTCACTGCAGCAAAGCTTTTATCCAGCTCATCAGAGATTTTCCCTAAATAAAGCGGTGTTGCGCCAGCTTCTATCACTTGTGCATATACCATACTCGCATTGCTGTTGCGGATTTTTCCCGGTTCCAGCGGATCACTGACATTCAGCAATTCGGTACCTGTTGCGATAATCCCGACAACAGGCTTTCTCACCACAGGCACCGAAGCGTATCCGAAAGTTGCCAATAGAGCAGTCACTCCTGGTGTCACCCGGGTGCCCTTTCTTAGTAAGACACTCCCTTTTTGAGCGTCCTCACCTGTTTTTGAAATATTATCTCCCGGCTGAAAGCGGCGCTTTAAAGACATAAATGACTTCCCATTCTCCTCAAAGGTTTGAGTCAGTTCAATCATGACGACTGCATCTGCCCCTTCAGGGATTTGCGCGCCGGTCATAATCCGCACGGCCTGAAACGGACCAAGTTCTTTTTCAGATACTGACCCCGCTCCAATATGGTCAATGACTTCAAACCGAGTTGGGTTTTCACGTGAAGCTTCTGCCGTATCGCACGCTCTGACAGCAAAACCGTCGTATGGCGAACGGTCAAACGCGGGTACGTGGTGATCCGCAGTTATATCTTCGGCTAAAAATCGATGAAGGCTGTCTTCAAGCGCCACCCACTCTGTTTCACCTTGTTTTTGAAAATGGCAGACACGCCGAACTGCTTCGTCTACCGGTATCGGTGTTCTTTTCTCCAGCATTCTGACCCCTCCTGTTGTTACAATCCAATCACTCTTGCCAACACGGAATTGGCTTCTTTCACATCATTTGTTCCATGCACCAGTGCCCGTCCGTCATTGAAAATGACAATTCTGTAATCCTCGTAAAAAATATGCAGCAAAAACGAATTAGCCTCAACCTTGCCGATTTTCTTCAGCCGCTTAACGAGTTCCTGTTTCGGGATTCTTTTTAATGATTCCGACCTTACCTGTACTGTATCACGGCCGCATAGTACAGCGGCTTTCGGCGTGTTCCAATCCTGAAGATAGGGATATACCGCATTTGCTCCGCAAGACGGGCAATCCTCACGGCGTACATGATCAACGTTAATCTTCATATGCGAATTGTTCCAGACATCAAATGTCACAAAACCGCGCTGTATTGCTTCTATTTGGCCTGTTAACAGCTTTAATGCCTCAGCTTGCTGATATGCTGAAACGATATGCACAGCCGGCGGAATAATGCCGGCCGTATCACACGTCGCCCCGCCGACTGGAATTTGCTCAAACAAACAAGACAGGCAAGGGGTTTCTCCGGGAATGACCGTCATGAACATTCCCTGGCTGCTTACACAGGCGCCATAGACCCACGGTGTCTTTGTTTTCTGGGCAAGATCGTTTATCAGCATGCGGGTTTCAAAATTATCTGTCGCGTCGATCACGACATCTGCTTTTTCAATCAGCGGCTCTAGCGTTTCGGCTGTTCCTTCGGTAACATATGCTTCAATATGTATGTCGCTGTTAATTGCTGATAGATGCTCTTTGGCAGCCATGGCTTTCGGCATGCGGAGTTTGGCATCGCTTTCTGTATAAAGCTGCTGCCTTTGAAGATTACTCCACTCCACATAGTCACGGTCAATAATGGTAACAGTACCGATTCCCGCTCTCGAAAGCCCTTCAGCGCTTGCAGTGCCGAGCGCTCCCGCTCCGACAACCAGCACATGGCTGTCTGCCAGCCTTTTCTGGCCCTCTTCCCCAATTTGCTTAAATCTGATCTGCCGTGAATAACGTTCCTCCATCAAACCTGTTCTCCTTATCTTTTATGTCATCTTATCATGTTATTGCTCCGTCAGTCCCGTCTGAAGGAGTTCAACTTTTCGTCCAAACAGCTAAAATCATCGCGTGTATTAATATTGATAAACTCTGCCGGACTTGCTCCGATATCTTCAGCCTGTACGTAACAAACCGACATTCTGCCTAATAAATCTGATATTCTCAGTCTTTTCTCAGAAAGCTGATCGTATAGAACCGGCATGATACGTTTGTGGTAAATCGCAATCAATGGCTGCATTTGTCCGTCTGAAATCGGGACTACCGCGTCCGTATCGGCAGTCATCAGACGTTTGAGCTCCAGCATCGTCCTTCTTTGTATCAGCGGTGTGTCACAGGAAAGAACAGTATAAAGATCACCGTCGGTCTTTTTAAAAGCGGTATATATACCAGCCAATGGCCCCATGCCTTGAAATGGCTCAGCATCTTGATACACTTCATTTTCACCGTTTTCTTGAAATCTATCAATAAATTCGGGACGGCTGATGATAACCGTATGTTCTCCAAGTGCCTCTTTAGCGCATTCGTAAAGCATCCTGCCCTTCCATTTGACAAACGCTTTCGGTTCTCCAAATCGCCGCGAGGCTCCCCCTGCCAGCAGTACGTTTACATGCTTCATGTCATCTCACCTCTAGTTCGTTAAAAGCATAGCAAAAGCAAAGGCTCAACGCTACTGCTTGTCTGTTTATTAAAGAGGAATAGCTGTTCAGTATTTGCATATTGTAGTGTTAACATCATGAGGGAGATGGTTCGAATGAAAAGATCAGGTCCTTTTTTCCACGACGTGTCTCAGGAGAACCTTTATTTAAAATCCGAGCTTTCAAGGTGCCATAAGCTGATTTCTGAACTTGAAGCAAGCTACTTTCACCAGAAAAATAACAAATTGCTCAAAGAAAATAACGATATGAAAGAAAAACTCCAGCAATTGACTGCCGAATTAACACAAATGTCAACAAAAGAAAAACATGCCTCCCACACCAGCCAATCTCTGCACCAAATAAGAGCTGAACTGCTTGATAAAATCGTTGTTTTACAGGAGCTTCTATCTGCTGAAACCTATAAACGCAGAGCCGAAATCGAAGAAAAACATAAGCTTCATATTGCTAAAATCAAAATCGAAGAAGAAAATAAAAATCTTCATAAACGTATCAGCCAACTTCAGGCCTCTATTGAGCAAGAGCAGAATGCACTGCTTCAGGCAAAACAGCAAGCCGAATTGATAAAAGTTGAAAACGGGCGTCTAAAAGAGCAAATGGTAGAAAAAGAATATCAGCTACAACATATTAAAATAGAAGTTGATCATATGAAAGATCGAATCATAGAAACGAAAGAAAGACTGCTAGACATCGAAAAAACGAAAGAAAAATTATTTCACGAAACTATTATATCGTATAAACGGCAGCTTGATGAAAGCGATGCCTGGATTGCTTCTCATTTTGCCGATATTGATGGCAACACGAAACAAAAAGAAAAAACAGAAGAAGCTCCAGCGGTCTACGCGCAGCCAAATCATGTAGAAACCATCCTTGAAGATGTCACAAAACAGATACATGTGCTTCAAAAACAGCTTACCCGCGCCCAATCATCAGACCAGGCCATGAGCCAAACAATCGAAGGGCTGAAAAACAGGGCCGCTGAAGAAAAGCCATATCAAAAGTGGGTGTATAAACTTAATCTTGAAAAAGAAAACAAACCTTCACAGAAAAAAACCAAATAAAAAACTGCTTGAGCAATGCCAAGCAGTTTTTCTGTATATTTATTCATTTGCTGATTCGGCTGATTCTGCAGTTTCGATTTCACCTTCTAAAATGTACTGGCCGCGATACGGCTTTTTCACTTCCGGGTACATTTTAATTAAGCTTTGCATAAACGTTGTCATATTAGGGATTTCAAGACCGCTTTCTTTTTCAATCTCTTTTTGAAGCTCGGAGCTTTTAATCGCCGCGTTATGGCGTTTTAATGTTTTAATGGCAGCTTCACGCAGCTTAGCTGCTTTTGATCCCGGTCTTGCCGTTCCTCTTCTTCTTCGTGTTGTTCCGTCTGGTATACCGGCAGGAAGAGAGGAAATAGATTGAAGCTGAGGCTGCACAGACTGCTGCTGTGATTGCGGCTGATAGCTTCTGATTTCCTGAGCCGCAAGCTCAGCGAGAACAGGCAAAGAGTCAGGCTTTTTTTCAGAACGGAAATCCTTTTTGATTTCGGAAGGGCTTCCATTTCTGTCCAGCTCTCTTAATTTTGCGTATATTTTATCACGTTCAATTTGATATTCACGAATGACTTTCACTTCAGCTTCATTTAATTGTTCTAACCGCAAGCGCAAAGCTTCTCTTTCATTAAACATTCCTCAATGTACCCCCTATCAAAATTAACATCTTTAATTAAGATATTAGATTACAAAAGTAATTTTATCAACTATTATTTTAGCATTTTTATTATTTCCAT
>NZ_CP026521.1:1723620-1725083 GCF_002953915.1 Bacillus sp. MBGLi79 | reverse complement strand
CATAATTTAGGAATAGACTCTACTGTTTAATCGTGATGGAAAGTGTGAAATATCAATGATTAATCCGGCTTATAAATCCAGAATATTCAAAATTGCCAGATCTCACTTGTCGAATTCGCAGTTTGTTGTGTACAGGGAAAGTCAGAAATACTCCTGAAACAAAAACAGGACATAAGACTCATCAAGTAAAATAAACAGTGTCTAATGATCCATTTGTCGCAAGGGGCGGATAGAGGAAATTTTTTTGCTTTTTTTGCAATGAGGAGCCGAATAAACAAAAAACCCCATGAAAACGGGGCTTTTCATCTTTATTCAGCAGACTGTTCTGTTTCGGCAAGAACACGGTTTACACGTTTTTCGAGCATTTTCATCCCGCTTCCTCCAGCTTGAAAATGGCGAAGCTGGCCTGTTTTATCAAAAACGTAATAAGCCGGAACATATTCATTTTCGAAAGCGTCAGTCAGCTTATGGTCGCTGTCAACAAAAACAGGCTGAGTAATATCATGTTCAGCGGCAACCTCTTTGATTTTATTCAAGTCTAAATCGTCTTCTGAACGCGGCATATGCACGGCCACCACGTTTAGTTTATCGCTGTAGCGGTCGCGGAACTCATTGACTTGCGGCATTGCCTCTTTGCACAAGTGGCAGCTGATCGACCAAAAATGAATTAATGTCGGCTTTTCTCCGATAAGCTGCTCTTTTGTCACTTCTCCGTTTAACCACTCTTTTGCGCCGGTCAGTTCCGGCATCGGCTGGCGTAATTTCATGATTTTTCCTCCATTGTCATTTTTGTCGATTAAAAAGGTCTAACAAATGTTAGACCTTTCCAATCTGATTTCTAATTTGAGAATAAAAATTAAAGAGTTGCTTGACCCGGTTTCCAGTTTGCAGGGCAAAGACCGCCTGTTTGCAGCGCTTGAAGCACGCGCAATGTTTCGTCTACATCACGGCCGATGTTGTTATGGAACACTGTTTGATATTGAAGTTCGCCTTCCGGATTAATGATGAACAATCCGCGAAGCGCCACACCTTCTTCTTCAATCAGTACGCCGTATTCACGGGATACTTCATGGTTTGTGTCGGCAGCAAGCGGGTATTTCAGCTGGCCGAGACCATTTTCTTTGCGGTCTGTGTTAATCCATGCCAAGTGAGTGTGGATGGTGTCAGTTGAAACGCCGATTACTTCTGCATCAAGGTCTTCAAACTCGTCATAGCGGTCAGACATTGCTGTAATTTCTGTCGGGCACACGAAAGTAAAGTCCATAGGATAGAAGAATAGAACCGTCCACTTATCATTCTTCATGTTTTCTTCAAGGCTTACTTTTCCAAATTCTTTGTTTGCAAGAACCGCTTCCATTTCAAAGCGCGGCGCTTGTTTACCTACCATGCGTTCTGCCATTTTATGTATCCCTCCAATTGTGATTTTTGGGTTCTGCTACCCATATCAAAATGAGAATTTAAAT
>NZ_CP026521.1:1715971-1723520 GCF_002953915.1 Bacillus sp. MBGLi79 | reverse complement strand
GAGATGTTTCAGTCAGTTGATTTTATACAATCTATTAATAGTGAATTATTAAGCGAGCTTACTTCTACACTCTTCTTCCATTGCTTTTTTGCACAAATAAAAACCTGATGAGATCAGGTTTTTAGGAAAAACTATTCAGATACTTGCTCCGTTTCAGCCAAAACACGGTTCACACGTTTCTCAAGCATTTTCATACCGCTTCCGCCGGCTTGAAAGTGACGGAGCTGTCCTGTTTTATCAAACACATAATACGCAGGTACATATTCATTTTCAAATGCATCGGTTAAAGCATGGTCACTGTCAACAAAAATCGGCTGAGTGATATCGTGTTCAGCAGCTGTTTCTTTAATTTTACCAAGGTCAAGATCATCTTCGGAACGGGGCATATGCACAGCTACAACATTCAGTTGATCTTTATATTTATCACGAAATTCATTCACTTGCGGCATTGCTTCTTTACACAAGTGACAGCTGATGGACCAGAAATGAATAAGCGTCGGTTTTTCCCCGATCAATTGCTCTCTCGTCACTTCACCATTTAACCATGCTTTTTCTCCCGCCAATTCAGGCATTGGCTGACGTAATTTCATTGCATTTCCCTCCTATTAAACAGAAAAGCCTAACGGATATGCTAAACCTTTCGTTCTTAGAAAGATTTACAGTGTTTTTTGGCCTGGTTTCCAGTTAGCCGGACAGAGTCCGCCAGTCTGCAGCGCCTGAAGAACACGAAGCGTTTCATCCACATCACGCCCTATGTTGTTATGGAAAACAGTTTGATATTGAAGCTCCCCTTCAGGATTCATAATAAACAATCCGCGTAAAGCCACACCTTCTTCTTCGATTAAAACACCATATTCCCGGGATACCTCATGGTTTGTATCAGCAGCAAGCGGATATTTCAGCTGGCCAAGACCGTTTTCTTTGCGGTCTGTATTGATCCAAGCTAAATGAGTATGGATCGTATCAGTTGAAACCCCGATGACTTCTGCATCAAGATCTTCGAACTCGTCATAGCGGTCAGACATTGCTGTAATTTCTGTCGGACAAACAAAAGTGAAGTCCATTGGATAGAAAAACAACACCGTCCATTTGTCGTTTTTCATGTTTTCCTCAAGACTTACTTTGCCAAATTCTTTGCTTGCAAGGACTGCTTCCATTTCAAAACGAGGAGCTTGTTTACCTACCATACGTTCTGCCATATGTATCCCTCCAATTTTATTGTTTGGCTTAAACGTCGACATTTCATAAAAACAAAGGTTTATTAACCATATTTTGTTATATTGCAACACCATTATATAAATGCAGATTTCCTAAGTCAATTTTTAACAAATCATGTATGTCTTTGGCTTCGACATTTTTGAATAAAACGTTTAACATGGTCATGTACAGGGTATCTAGTCTCAATGTGCAGCAATCAATTCAGAAAAGGAGCTCAACATGGACTTTATTAATCAATATGATTGGGCGGGACTTATTACAAATGCCGGTGTTCTGCTCATTAAACTTGCTATTATGATATTGCTCTATTTTATCGTTCGATCATTAGGCATAAAAATCATTAAACATCTATTTGCAAAATTCGAGGAGCAGAATAGTTTGTCTATCGGACGTGCACATACGCTCCGAAGCCTGACTCTTAACATATTTGCCTATACATTGATTTTCATATTCTTCGTCATGGTTCTTGATTTGTTTCATTACGATCCAAGCGCTCTTTTAGCGGGGGCAGGAATCGTCGGCCTGGCTGTCGGATTTGGCGCCCAAGGGCTTGTCAGTGACATCGTGACAGGTTTTTTTATTTTGCTTGAGAAACAATTGGATGTTGGAGATTATATTACGGTTTCTACCTTTGACGGAATTGTCGAACAGGTTGGCTTAAGAACAACTCAAATCCGCAGCTTTGACGGAACACTGCATTACATCCCCAACAGAAATATTACAAACGTGAGCAATCATTCACGGGGAACCATGCAGGCACTTGTTGACATTAAAGTGCCGGCTGAAAGAAACATTGATGAAATGATTCACATTTTACAGCAAGTATGTGATGAAACGGCAGCCGCTCTTCCGCAAATAAAAGAAGGCCCAAATGTCATCGGGATTCAAGAACTGGGGACTTCTGAAATTGTGATCAGAGTCATTGCAAAAACAGAAAATATGGAACAGTGGCGAGTCGAGCGAGTGCTTAGAAAGGAAATAAAAACTGCGTTTGACCGCGCTTTTCCTAAAGAAACTGAATAATAAAAGAACCGAAGCTCTTTGCTTCGGTTTTTATGTTACTGAATTCTGCTTTCAACTTCGCTGCAAATTTCTTCAGCCGTCATCCCGGAAGCTGTAATGACAGGTGCTTGTGTTACCGTATCGGCTATCCCTTGCACATTATTATCAAGACCCGTTACGACACAGCAGTCACAGCCTTGTGCATCGGCAGGGCTTTTCATCATTACAACGTCATATCCTTTTTCTTTTAAAGCAGCTTCTACATCTGATAACGATTGTTCAATTCCAATTTTTTTAGCCATTATTGAACACCTCCGTTTACTAGAGTGCTCATTTTATGGAATTTTATTCTTTCATTTGTCCTTAATTGGCATAAACAGAAAAATAACCGGTCATGACATTAACCGCTGTTTCTATCGCATTTTCATCGGGGTTCAGCTTAGCGTGATGAAGCCCGTGTTCAGAATCAGCGCCGAGCCAGAACATAAAGCCGGGATATTTTTTCAGCATATAGCCAAAATCCTCCCCAGTCATTGCTTCTTTTGCTTCAATTACTGTCGCCAGTTGATGTTCAGCAACAAAAGACATAAATTCTTCTGTCAGTCCGTTCGTATTGTAAACTTGGTGATATACAGACGGATAAGTCACTTTTCCTTTGCAGCGGAATCCAATTTCGATTCCTTTCACTATATCTTCAATCCGTTCCTTTACCTGTTTCATCGATTCTTCAGAAAGCGTGCGAATCGTGCCTTCCAGGTGGGCCGTTTCGGCAATGATATTTTGTGCCGAGCCTCCGGTAATGGTACCAACTGTAATAACAGCGCTGTCTAGCGGATCTGTGTTTCTAGAGATGATCGTTTGCAGCTGGGTGACAAGTGTACTTGCCGCTACAACCATATCCTCAGCCAAATGCGGATATGCCGCATGTCCCCCTTTGCCTACCAGATCGATGACAAGCTCTGATGTATTCGCAAATAGAAGGCCGCTTTTTGTCGCAATGGTGCCTACCGGAAGCTCTGGTGCAATATGAAGCGCAGTGATGAAATCAGGCTGCCACTTTTTTAATACATCGCTCTCAAGCATTGGTTCCGCACCGCCAGGCCCTTCCTCTGCCGGCTGGAACAGAAAAAGCAAATCATGTTTGACTGGATGGTGAACAAAATGATCAATAATGCCGAGCGCAATCGTCATATGCAAATCATGTCCGCAGGCGTGCATGTTGCCGGGATGCTCTGATGTGAATGGAAGACCTGTTTGCTCTTCGATGGAGAGCGCGTCGATATCCGCTCTGTACGCCAGCATTTTTTCCGGCGCCGTCCCGTTCACCTTTACAAAAAGCCCTGTTCGCCATTTTTCAATTTCAATTCTGTCTTCGGGATATTGTTCTAAGACATGTAATAAATACTGCTGGGTTTTGAACTCCTGAAACCCAAGCTCCGGTATCCGGTGCAAATCTCTGCGGATTGCGATGAGCTCCTCTTTCTTCATTTTTCATTCCTCCTGGCTATACGAATAAGGCGTGGATATATTATCCACGCCTTTTTTATCAAACTTTCCTTACAGCTGGCGTAATTCCTGCTTGATTTCAGTTTTGCCTTTTGTTTTTTCATCAATGTCTTTGATTTTCTTAGCTGGTGTGCCTGCTACAACAGTGTATGGCTCAACGTCGTTTACCACGATCGCTCCAGCAGCAACAACAGCTCCTTTACCTACTGTTACGCCTTCAAGCACAACAGCATTTGCGCCGATGACAACATCGTCTTCAATCACAACCGGTTTAGCGGATGGCGGCTCAATAACACCCGCAAGTACAGAACCCGCGCCGATATGGCAGTTTTTCCCGACAGTAGCTCGTCCGCCAAGCACAACGTTCATATCAATCATTGTGCCTTCGCCGATAACTGAACCGATATTAATAGAAGCGCCCATCATGATGACTGCGTTATCACCGATTTCAACTTGGTCGCGGATGATCGCGCCAGGCTCGATACGCGCTTTGATATTTTTAAGATCAAGCATTGGGATCGCAGAATTGCGGCGGTCATTTTCAACCACATAGTCTTCGATTTTGCTTTGGTTTTCTTCAATTGCTGTTTGAATTTCGCTCCACTCACCGAAAACGACACCAGTGTTTCCGTTGATAAAAGCTTTCGCAGCTTCGCCGAAATTGATGCCTTCCAGCTCACCTTTCACGTAAACCTTTACAGGTGTAGATTTTGTGCTATTTTGAATAAATGAAATAATTTCATTTGCGTCCATCATTTTCATATGTATAGTCCTCCTCCTGATTTTCTACCTCATTACTGTATCAAAGGAAAGATACAAAGACAAGAAAAAAAGGAACAGCCGCTTTAGCAGTTCCCGGTGGGCTATCAGACAGCGCACCCGCTTTTCTTAGCGAATTGTTTCCCGAAGTTTATTAATTCATCCTCTTCTTCACCTTCTGGATTATTTTCGATTTTTACCGAAGGGAGCACAATGTCGCCACCGCGTTCTTTTATTTTTGCCTCAAGCGTATCAACCGCTCCACAGAAAAATTCATATGCTGTATCACCGGAACCGAATACAGCGCATGTTTTGCCGGAAAAATCAATCTCATCCATGTCTTCAGCCAGATCTAAAAATTCATCAGGCAGATCGCCGTCTCCCCACGTATAGGTTCCCATTATAATATGGTCATAATCGTTAAACAGCTGGGCATCACTAATATCCATTGCTTCGAAACGGTCCACTTCTGCTTCCGCCTCCTGAAGCCCCTTCTCAATCAAATCTGCCATTGCTTCAGTGTTGCCTGACATTGTTGCATAAACGAGCAAAATCTTCGCCAATTCTTTATTCCTCCTCTAATGAATCATTGCAGAAACTTCGTACGGCTGGACAAATTTACATTCATACAAGCCCGCACAAAAGAAATTCTCTTTCTGATTGGCCACTCTCCATCCATGCCCCTTAATGGTATCGAACCATTTTAATGACCGGGCTTCGAGATCAACCTGGTAAATTCTCGAAAAACCATTTTCATCTTGTGTCGTAGTGACATATATAATGCCATCATCCTCTGAAAGATCAAGAAATGATTCTTCTTTTCTGATCATACTGGATTGTATAGTGAATTCTTCATCAGTCAAAAGATTCCGTACAGTGACAGCTCCGTGCTTTCCTTTCACAGAACCCATCGCCGCCACCAGCCAATTTTCATTGAACACGAGCATGGATGCCGTCATCCGTTTTTTTTCTTTTTTGACAATTCGGACAGTGTCACACTTAATGTCATAAGCCCAAATGCCGCCAAAATATTCGTGTATTTGCGTGCCGATGAAAAGATTGTCCCCATGCAGGCATAACGACCGGATAACAGGAGGATTATCACATTCAGCAAAAGGTTTGGCTACGCGCCATGAGACACCAAAATCATCCGATACATAAATACAATGCTTGCCATGGGCGCAGACAAATCCGTTGTTTCTGCCGGTAATCGCCCACACTGTTGCATTTGTCGGAAAGCTCGACATCGTCCAGGTTTTCCCTTCATCAGCTGAACGAATGACCATTCCCTTTTCACCGACGCCAAATAAGTAAGGCCCTATATAACTGATACAGTGTATCTTACTTTTCAAACGAAAAAGCTTTCTCCAGCCCCGCTCCATAGAATAATGAAAAATGCCTTCTCTTTGTACCGCCACAAAATATCCAGAAAACGCCGATGCCGTGACAGCAGTTGCTCCTTTATGAAACATGGCTTTTTTCCTTGCTTATATAATCTGCCCATGCAAGAAAACCTTTCGCAAACGCTCGGCAGCTTTCCACATCTTCATCTGTTTCAGGGGCTAATTCGATTTTTAGTGTTTCCTGGTACACAGCAGCTCCGGACTCTTGCAGCATGACACTGAACAAATTCACCGCTTCGCAAAACTTTGGATAAGAATAATCGCCAGATCCGAAGCAGGCTGTTTTTAAACCATTAAGCTGAAGCTGTTTGACCTCTTCGAAGAAATCCTCCGCCTCGTAGGGCAAATCGCCGTCCCCCCATGTATAAGTGCCAATCAGTACATAATCATAGGATGTTAAAGCCGACGCATCCGCATCGTCTATCTCGACACAATCAATATCCAACTCATATTCCTGAAGCGTTTCTTTTATTATGAAGGCAATGTCTTCTGTATTTCCTGACATGCTGGCATATGTAATCAAGGCTTTAGCCATGTTATCACCCCATTAATTGATAATGATTTTCAATATCATATGTATCACTTTAAATGATAATGATTCTCACTGTCAACATATAAATAAAAAAAGACAGCACATCGCTGTCTTTAAAATGGATTTTCCTGATCCAGCATATCCTTTATTACTTGTACAAAAGCTTGGACTTGTTTCAGTTCAAAGGCAGGCTCATAGCCTAATAACCATGTATCCCGACCGATCGGATGCCCTTTCAGGTCTAACAGAGGCATTTTATTCACTTTATCTTCATTTTGAAGGGTAACAGACGGCAAAATGGCATAACCGATTCCGTGCAGCGCCATCTGTTTGCACGTTTCAATCTGATCAACCAATATCGTCTGTTTTGGCGACGTTTTAAATTTTTGGTGCCACCAGTGCTGTATTTCCTGAAAATAAGTACTGTCACTTTTAAACTGGATAAACGGTCGTTCTGTATGGGCAATATCTTCGATGCAGGAAATTTCAGTATCTACTAAATACAGATGATCTGTCATTAAGTAATCTTTGCGGCCCTTCCACTCAGGGTTGCCTCTTATTATGCCGATATGAACCTGATCCTCATATAAGCTTTTCAGCATTTCGCTGCTCCACCCGGTTATGAGCGAGATCTTTGCATTCGGATACTTTTCAACATACGTCTTCAGGACTTTAGGGAGCCAATGCTGACCGATTATAGAGGCGACGGCAAGCTTCAATGTGCCGTGAATTTCACCTTCAAGTTCATCAATATTTTCTCTTATTCTTTCCTGCTCTAATGTTACATCATTCGCAAACTGAATGATTTTCTCCCCGGCCGGCGTTACCGTTAATCCTTTTTGGGACCTTAAAAAGATTTTTGTGCCCCACGCCTTTTCAATGGTTTGTAAGCGCTGAGATAAAGCCGGCTGAGATACGAAAAGCCGTTCCGCCGCCTTTCTCATGTTTAATTCCTCAGCTAAAACTACGAGCATATGAAGCTCTTGAAGCTGCATGTCGTCCTCCTTTTTATTATCAATAAGTTTTTCTTATCTCCCATTCTAATAAAACCTTAGTTTCTGATTCAAGCCCTATTCTCATTTAAATTATGTATGCGCTTTCTTTTTTACTCTGTCAATATAATAAAAAT
>NZ_CP026521.1:1709831-1715871 GCF_002953915.1 Bacillus sp. MBGLi79 | reverse complement strand
ATATTAAATTCTCATTTAGTTAATAACATCACATACATAATTCATTATAATACTTACCATATTTTTAGTCAATATTAATTGATAATAAATTTAAATTAGCGGTTGTTCTTTTTTTAAGCCTTTAAAAAAAGTGTAACATGCCTCCGGATGATGAAACAACCGTTTAACACCCGACAGCCGTTTTTTTGGAAAAACAAGTTAAAACCGAAGCTGGAACTTCGGTTTTATGTTTATTACTGAAGTTTTTGCTCAACCTGCTGACAGATTTCATCGGCAGTTAAACCAGTCGCCTGAATGACAGATGCTCCGGTCATCGTATCTGAAATCCCGAGCATGTCAGTGTCCAGACCAGTGACAACACAGCAGTCGCAGCCTTTTGCATCGTCTTCGGTTTTCATCGTTACAACCTCATACCCTTTTTCCTTCAAAGCAGCCTCGACATCAGAAAGAGATTGTTCGATTCCGATTTTTTTCGACATGAAGAAACACCTCCACCAATTAAGATGCCACGTTTGCTGATTTTTTATACCAGCCGCTTGTTCTAATTGGCTTTGGAAGAGAAATAAGCCGTCATAACGCGGACTGCCGTCTCAAGCGCTTCCTCTTTCGGCTGCAGTTTGGCATGGTGGAGTCCGTAAGGTGAATCGACGCCGAGCCAAAACATGAAGCCCGGATACTTTTTCAGCATATAGCCGAAGTCCTCTCCTGTCATCGCTTCTTTTGAACGGATGACCTCTGCAAGGCCGTTTTCAGAAACGAACTTCATAAAGTCTTCAACTAAACCGCTTGAATTATAGACCTGATAATATGCTGCCGGATAGCTGACTTTACCGATGCATTGATAAGCCGTTTCCAGGCCGCTCACCATCGCCTCGATACTTTTCTTCACCTGTTCCATTGATCCCGGGGACAGCGTCCTGATCGTCCCTTCAAGCCTTGCTTGCTGAGCGATAATGTTTTGTGCTGATCCGCCTGTAATCGTCCCGATGGTAATGACAGCACTGTCCAGCGGATCGACATTCCTGGCTACGATCGACTGCATTTGCGTAACGAGCGAACTGGCGGCGACCACCATATCTTCTGCAAGGTGGGGATATGCGGCATGCCCGCCCTTTCCTTCAAGTTCGATTACAAGCTCTGACGTATTGGCAAAGAGCAGCCCGCTTTTCGTTCCGATCGTTCCGACCGGGAGCTCAGGCGCGATGTGCAGCGCTGTGATCATGCTCGGCTCCCACTTTTTAAACAAATCGCTTTCAAGCATCGGTTCAGCGCCGCCCGGCCCTTCTTCAGCAGGCTGGAACAAAAACAACAGATCTTGTTTAACCGGGTTGCGGACGAAATGATCGATGATGCCGAGGGCAATCGTCATATGAAAATCATGCCCGCACGCATGCATCCGGTTCTGATGTATGGAAGAAAAAGAATATCCGGTATCTTCCCGAATCGAGAGCCCGTCCATATCCGCCCTGTAAGCCAAAATCTGTTCAGGGGCTGTCCCTTTAACCTTTACAAACAGTCCGGTTCTCCACTTTTCGATTTCAATCCGGTCTTCCGGATGCTTTAGTAAGTGGTTCAAAAGATAAGCCTGTGTCTTATATTCCTGAAAACCGAGTTCAGGAATTTGGTGCAGATCTCTGCGAATCGCTGCTAATTCGTCCAATTTCATCTTTCTAACCTCCCCGGCGATACGAAAATGCGTGGATTGTCACATCCACGCACTTTTCGCCGCCGCTTCTTAAAGCTGACGCAATTCCTGTTTGATTTCTGTTTTGCCTTTTGTTTTTTCATCGATGTCTTTGATTTTTTTCGCAGGCGTTCCGGCAACTACTGTGTAAGGTGCCACATCTTCCACAACGATTGCGCCGGCAGCAACGACGGCTCCTTTTCCGACAGTCACACCTTCAAGTACGACGGCGTTTGCACCGATGACGACATCGTCTTCAATAACGACAGGTTTTGCTGAAGGGGGCTCAATGACACCGGCAAGCACGGAACCCGCTCCAATGTGGCAGTTTTTGCCGACGGTAGCTCGTCCGCCCAGCACGACATTCATATCGATCATCGTTCCTTCGCCGATTACAGAGCCGATGTTGATGGAAGCTCCCATCATGATAACGGCGTTGTCGCCGATTTCCACTTGATCGCGGATGATCGCACCCGGCTCGATTCGCGCTTTAATATTTTTCAAATCGAGCGTTGGGATCGCCGAATTGCGGCGGTCGTTTTCGACAACATAGTCTTCAATTTTACCTTTGTTTGCTTCGAGCACAGCTTGAATCTCCGCCCATTCACCGAATACTACCCCAGTATGCCCTGTAATAAAAGGCTTGGCTGAAGCGCCGAAGTCAATTCCTTCAAGGTCGCCTTTCACATACACTTTAACAGGTGTTGATTTCTTACTATTTTGAATAAATGAGATAATCTCATTTGCATCCATCATTTTCATTATGTAAGTCCTCCTTCTCTTTTTCTCCTCATTACTGTATCAAAGGAAAGATTTAAAAACAAGAAAAAAAGGAAAGGGGGCGTCCCGTTTCCTTTTTTAGCAAATGTCATGCCGGCACTTCACATTTCTTTGCAAAATCCCTGCCGAATTGAAGCAGCATGTCTTCTTCTTCATCTTCCGGATTCATTTCGATTTTGACGGACGGAAGCACCGTGTCTCCGCCAAGCTCTTTGATTTTGTCCTCAAGTATGTCGACGGCACCGCAAAAATGCTCGTAAGAAGTATCTCCGGACCCGAAAACGGCAAACATCTTATCTGTGAAATCCATCCCTTCCATATCATCGTAAATATCCAAAAACTCATCCGGGAGATCCCCGTCGCCCCATGTATAAGCGCCAAATATCATATACTGATAATCGTTAAAGAGCGCCGCATCTACATCCATCGCTTCATGGCGGTCAACTTCGGCCCCGCCCTCAAGAAGGCCTTTCTCGATTAAATCGGCCATTGCTTCTGTATTTCCAGACATGCTTGCATAAACCAGCAAAACTTTCCCCATCGTTATTCCTCCTATAAAACGCTATAAAATCAGTGGGCTGCAGCAGGCTGTTCATAAGGCCTGACAAATTTGCATTCATAAAGACCCGCGCAAAAGAAGTTCTCCTTTTGATTGGCGACTCTGAATCCATGCCCTTTAATCGTGTCAAACCATTTCAGCTCTCTTTCAAAGAAATCAAGCCGGTAGATTCTTGAAAATCCGTCTCGGTCTTGAGCCGATGTGACATAGATGATTCCGTTGTCTTCGGACACATCCAGGAATGATTCTTCATTTTCAACAAGGCCCTGCCTGATTTGTATTTCATCATTCGTGTGGATGTTGACCAAATTGACGGCACCGTGATTTCCTTTTTTGGATCCCATCGCACAAACCAGCCATTCGCCTTCAAATGCGATCATCGAGGCGGTCATGCGGCCGGTTTCTTTTTTGATCAAACAAGCCGATTCTGCTGCCAAATCGTATGCCCAAACACCGCCGTGCACTTCATGAATCTGCGTTCCGATGTAAAGGCGCTCCTCATGGAGGCACAGAGAGCGGATAACGGGCGGATGACTCAAACCGGAAAACGGCTTGACGATTTTCCATGAGACGCCGAAATCCTCTGATATGTAAATGCAATGCTTCCCATGGGCACAAACAAAGCCGTCCGTTGTCCCTGTGATCGACCAAATCGTAGCGTTTGTCGGAAAGCTTGAGATTGACCAGGTTGCTCCTTGGTCAGACGATCTGATAATCGTTCCCCTCTCCCCTGCGCCGAATAAATAATCGCCGATATAGGTGATGGAACATATTTTGCTTTTTAATTGAAAGAGCTTTGTCCAGCCTTGCTCAAGTGAGTAGTGAAAAATCCCTTCCCGCTTGATGGCGACAAAGTAACCGGAATGCTTTGCCGAAGCGACGGCCGTCGCACCTTTATGAAACATGGGTCTCAGCCTGCCGCTTTTCGTGTTCTGCCCATCTTATAAAACCTTCGGCAAATTCCTTGCCGCACTCGGCAGCTTCATCCGTTTCGGGGGCAAGTTCTATTTTCAAGGTCTCTCGATAAAGGTCGGCGCCGGTTCGTTCTAGCATGCTGTAAAACGTGTTGACCGCTTCGCAAAAGCGGGGGTATGCATAGTCGCCGGATCCGAAGCATGCCGCTTTCTTTCCTTTAAGGTCAAGCGAAGAGACCTCGTCGTAAAACGATTCCGCTTCATAAGGAAGATCCCCGTCTCCCCATGTGTAGGTGCCGATTAAAAGAAGATCGTATTCAGCCAATGAATCGGCATCGACATCATCCATTTCCTGAATTGCGACATCAAAACCGTTCTCCTTCAATGTATCTTTGATGATCATCGCGATATCCTCCGTGTTGCCGGACATGCTGGCATATGCAATTAATGCTTTAGACAACAGAATCACCTCTGAAATTGATAATGATTTTCATTATTATATAGATACACTTTAAATGATAATGATTATCAATGTCAATAAATCGCACAAAAAAAGCAGCCCTCTTTTTTGAGTCCTGCCTTTCTGATGTTTATTCAGTTGCCGTACATTCTTTCACAACCTCTACAAACGCCTGTACTTGCTTCAGTTGGAAAGCCGGCTCATAACCGAGCAGCCACGTATCTCTGCCGATTGCTTTTCCTTTAGCGTCAAGCAGCGGGATTTGATGAACATGGCTCCCGCTTCCGTGAAGCGTCACAGATGGAAGGATCGCATAGCCGATTCCGTGGAAAGCCATCTGTTTGCATGTTTCAATTTGGTCGACAATAATGGTCTGCTTTGGCGACGTTTTAAACTTTTGATGCCACCAGTGCTGAATTTCCTGATAGTACGTGCTGTCGCTTTTGAACTGGATGAACGGCCGTTCCGTTTTGGCAATGTCCTCAATGTTACGGATCTCTGTATCGACAAGGTACAATTCGTCCCGCATCAAGTAATGCTTCGGTCCTTTCCATTCCGGGTTTCCTCTGATAATGCCGACATGAACATGGTCTTCGTAGAGGCTTTTCAGCATTTCGCTGCTCCATCCGGTCACGAGCGAAATTTTCACGTTTGGATATTGTTTGACATAGGTTTTCAGAACGTTGGGAAGCCAATGCTGCCCAATGATCGAAGCGGCCGCCAATTTGAGCGTACCGTGAATCTCGCCCTCCAACTCATCGATATTCTCTCTCACTTTTTCCTGTTCCAATGTCACATCTTTTGCGAACTGGATGATTTTTTCTCCGGCAGACGTAACCGTCAGCCCTTTTTGCGATCTCAAAAAAATTTTCGTTCCCCATGATTTCTCAATGGTCTGCAGGCGTTGGGACAAAGCCGGCTGGGAAACAAACAGGCGTTCAGCCGCTTTCCGCATATTTAATTCTTCCGCCAGAACGACAAGCATGTGGAGCTCTTGAAGCTGCATGGACATTCCTCATTCCAATAAGTTTTTCTTATCATACATTTAATCAAACGGCTGTTTTTTAATCAAGCGGAAAGTCAGGCTTCGGAGAATGTGCGGAGGGTTTGGTGGAGCGCTGCAAATAAAAAATAGGCCGCTGCCGCGCCTATTTATTCAACGTTCTCAAATGCTTATTCAGCTGTTTTAACACGACACGCCTTGTAAATATGCCTTCGAAAACCTGCTCTTCATTTTCGACACATACAAACGCGTTGTTGATGACCAGTCCGAATCCTTTTAAGATCGGGTCGTCAATTTTCAAGCGTGGGATGTCTGTCAGCATGACTTCTTCAACATGAATCTTGTCAAGCTTCTCAAATTCGATTCGTTCCAAGCCGAAGATTTTATCCATGATCATATTCGTTCCGATTAATCCGTGCAAACGGAAAGAAGCATCAAGTACAGGGATCGCGGTATATCCGGTTTTCGTCAACACGAGAAGGGCATGTTCCAGATTATTTCCGACTTGAACATGGGCTACTTTATCAGCATCGATCATAAACTGACCTACTGTCGTTTCAAGAAGTTCATCTGATTGCATACTAATCATGATTTTTCGACTCCTTTTCAGCTTTAATCCATCAACGCATATTTTCCCTAT
>NZ_CP026521.1:1707433-1709731 GCF_002953915.1 Bacillus sp. MBGLi79 | reverse complement strand
TGTATTTTTGCAGGTGGCCTTCCCCCGGGATATTCCTCACCTGATTGTGTGAAGTCGTTTCCCTGATCTCAAGCCCCATGTTTGAAAATTTATCCCTCAGCTCTTTTCCCAGCGGGTATTCCAGCGCTCTCGGTTCAATATAGACGAGCTGGGGAACAAACGGTTTTACCATTGGAAACAGACACATCCTTTGCTTATTTCCGTTACTTTTTGCATTTAGAGGATGTGATATACCGGTAATATTTTCATACCCCGTCAAATAACTCACGGTAAAGCCGTTCCGCCTCTTCATATGAAGAAAAAACGGCATCATCTTCGGCAAAGGCGTGATATGTATCATACATAAACAATGCCAGTTCACCTTCGTGAAGCGGGTGATCAACGACTTCAGCTTCCTTTATATGCGCGACATTGGCGGCATGCGGGTTCCGGTAAATGACATAGACCTCCTCACCCGGTTTGAATGGCTGCCTGGGCATATCAAAATCCCCCTTTCTAACTATTGGTCACATGTATTATTTCCGCCGCAGCCGAGATCATTCAGATCAACAAAAAAACCCGGACGGGCATTGGTTATGCCTGTCCGGATTTTCAATCGCTTATGCCATATTGAAGGTTTCTTTTACGAATTGTACAACCTCTTCTGTTGTGCTCATGGACAGAATTTGCTCTTTGAACGATTCCGTCTCTTTTTTAGAAAGCTTACTGATTTGCGTTCTTGCCGGCAGGATTGACGTCGCGCTCATTGAGAACTCGTCCAGCCAAGACCGAGCAGGATTGGGATCGCAATTTCATCTCCCGCCATTTCGCCGCACATGCCGACCCATTTTCCTTCTTTATGGGCCGCTTCAATGACAAGCGTGATCAGGCGGAGAATCGCAGGATTGTACGGCTGGTAAAGGTAAGATACCCGCTCATTCATCCGGTCAGCAGCCATCGTATATTGAATCAGGTCATTCGTTCCGATGCTGAAGAAATCGACTTCTTTAGCGAATTGATCAGCGATCACAGCTGTTGAAGGGATTTCAACCATCATACCGACTTCAATGTCTTCGGAAACTTGTTGACCTTCAGCTTTCAGCTTTTCTTTTTCTTCTAAAAGAATTGCTTTCGCTTCTTTAAATTCGTTTACAGTCGCGATCATAGGGAACATAATTTTTAAGTTTCCATATGTACTTGCCCGAAGCAGCGCACGAAGCTGCGTTCTGAAAATCTCTTGCTCATCAAGGCAAAGACGGATCGCTCTGTATCCCAAGAAAGGGTTCATTTCTTTTGGCAGTTCTAAATATGGAAGCTCTTTGTCTCCGCCGATATCAAGAGTACGAACGACAACTGATTTGCCTTCCATACGCTCAAGAACGGTTTTATAGGCATCAAATTGCTCCTCTTCAGTCGGAAGCTGGTCTCTGCCCATGTAAAGGAATTCAGTCCGGTAAAGGCCGACTGCTTCTCCTCCATTTTCCAGAACGCCTTTTACATCATCAGGTGTACCGATATTAGCGGCAAGTTCCACATGATGTCCGTCATTCGTTACAGTCGGTTCATTGACAAGCTTCGCCCATTCGGCTTTTTGCGCCAGGAAGGCTTGATGCTTTTCTTCGTATTCGCTGATTGTTTCCTGGGCAGGATCAACGATGACATCGCCATTGATACCGTCAACGATCACTGTTACGCCGTTTTGAATGCCTTTTGTTGCCGCTTTTGTGCCGACAACGGCCGGAATTTCAAGCGAGCGCGCCATGATGGCTGAGTGGGACGTCCGTCCGCCGATATCTGTTGTAAACCCTTTAACAAAGTTGCGGTTTAGTTGCGCTGTATCAGACGGTGTCAAGTCTTCGGCTACGATGATGACCTCTTCGGAAATCAGACTCGGGTTCGGAATTTCAACGCCGAGAAGATGCCCTGTGACACGCTTGGTGACATCGCGGATGTCTGCGGCGCGTTCTTTCATATATTCGTTATCCATCGACTCGAACATTGTGACGAACATGTCGGCCGTTTCTTTTAAAGCGAATTCCGCGTTGACGGAGTCCGATTTGATTTTGTCTTTAATCGGGTTTAACAGTTCCGGATCGCTTAATACTAACAAATGTGCAGAAAAGATTTCCGCTTTATCTTCTCCAAGCTCTTTCAATGCATGGTTTTTAATGATTTCAAGCTCTTTTTTAGAACGCTCGATGGCGTCTTCAAAACGATTTACTTCCGCATCAGAATCAGAGATGTTTTTCTTTTCAACCGTTAGATCAGGCTCCTCAAGCCGATATGCTTTGGCGATCGCAATACCGGCTGAAGCGCCTA
>NZ_CP026521.1:1705901-1707333 GCF_002953915.1 Bacillus sp. MBGLi79 | reverse complement strand
AATCAAATTCAAACATAAAAAAGTCGAATTCCCTGTCCTTTAAGGAAAACGACTTTTTTAGCAGTGAAATTATACCTGTGCTAGCCCGCCATCTACGAACAATTCAACACCCGTCAAGTAACTGCTTTCGTCTGAAGCAAGGAAAGATACAGCGTTTGCTACTTCTTCAGGTGTCCCAACTTTTCCAGCTGGGACAGTATTTCTGGTATTTTCCATTGCTCCTTCAAGTGCATCACCAAAAAGCTCATCGTATGCAGGTGTAAGAATAACTCCTGGACTAACCACATTTACACGGATTTCAGTACCTTTTAGGTCAAGAATCCAGTTGCGAACTAGTGCTCTTAATGCTGCTTTAGATGCTCCATATACACTAAACGCTGGGTTGCCAATTGATCCAGCAGTAGAGCCCGTTACAATAATAGAACCTACTTTGTTCGGGAATAGTGATAACGCTTTTTGAACAGTAAAGATGGTTCCTTTCACGTTAATGTCGAACGTCCTATCAACCTGCTCTTCAGTAATTTCATCTAATGGAAGGAAGTTGCCGATGCCTGCATTAGCAAAAAGAATGTCCAACTTACCTTTTTCCTGCTTTATAATGTCATATAGTTTGTCTAAGTCTTCAAGCTTAGATATATCACCTTGAACACCGGTTACGTTCTTGCCAATTTGGTTAACAGCTTTATCAAGTTCGTTTTGTCTACGTCCCGTGATATAAACATATGCACCTTCGTTTACAAATTTTTGTGCTGTAGCAAGACCAATCCCGCTTGTTCCACCCGTTACAAGCGCTATTTTACCTTCAAATTTACCCATACTTAACACTCCTAGAATTAATTTTATTTTATGTCTAGTACCTTTAAGTACTTGAAGAACAACTTACAAGATATAGTATCCTTCAGTAAGCACATTATCGGAAGTACCCACTTTTTTGTGATATAGTAACTAAAAAGTAATAAATGTGGAATGGAGAGCTTTCGACATGAAAAAATTTAGCTGTGGGTTTGAAGTGACAAAGGAAGTTATTGGTGGAAAATGGAAAGGCCTTGTATTATACTTTTTAATGAATGGACCAAAGAGAACGAGTGAATTAAAGCGCATTATCCCAAATATAACTCAGAAAATGCTGATTCAAACACTTAGAGAGCTTGAAGCCAGTGGACTTGTGAGCAGAAAGATGTATAATCAAGTACCGCCGAAGGTTGAATATTCATCCACTGAACTTGGAGAATCTCTTAAACCTATCTTGCAGGAGCTATGTCAATGGGGAAGCCATTATGCGGAGCAAGAGTATGCAGAAGGCGAATATGAAATTGTACAACCAGACAACTAAAGTTAGGATTGATGTAGCTGCTGAAGTAAATGCTAAACAACTTCAATACCATCACCTAACAGATGAAGAACAGTCAGTCAGAAATAAATGAGATATTCA
>NZ_CP026521.1:1692066-1705801 GCF_002953915.1 Bacillus sp. MBGLi79 | reverse complement strand
GATCCCCGCCTTCATTATAAGCTTTTTTGTATACGAACAAGAACTAGAAAATATCACTGAAAAGCACCGTCAGACTGCGACTCTCATGCTCAATATTCACCGCAACCAAATCAACTACCTGATCGGCGAAACAGAAGCAAGGCTCAGCTCCCTTGCCACGGCCCTCAACCACCCTGTTAATGAGCAGCATATCAAACGAATCCTGACGGAAACGTATAAAAAAGAACCACGTTTTTCGGCTTTATACCTTTTAAATAAAGACGGCGATGTCATGGTGAGCACGTCTCCCGTCAAAGAAAAAAAGAAGGTTTCATACAAGAACATTCTGCAAAAAGCGGAAAAATCAAAGAAATCCGTGATCACAGACGATATACATACAGTGTCGGACAGGCTGGAGCTGAATATTTTTACTCCTGTCTATGACAGCGAAGGCAGAACGACAAATTTTCTGCTGGCTTCGATCCGCGTCGATTATCTGAAAAATATCATGAACGTCCTGAGCCCTGAGCTTTATATCAAAATTCTCAACCAGAAGAATCAGATTGTCTTTACAGCAGGCCATTCTCCTCCTGAGAAGCCGGACGGCGGCACCGTCGATGCTTTTTTGGATCAGATCGACTGGAAGCTTGAAGTTTATCCGGAACCGGTCCAGCTTGATGAAATCGTTCACAGTCTTCTGCTGTCATTTTTAAGTATTTTCATTCTGCTGAATATTATGTTCCTCATGCTCCAGTATGTGCTACTGAAGCGGCGGACCAAGCAGGAGCGCGCCCAAAATGAAGCCCAGAAGCTCGAATTAATCGGCACCCTGGCAGCGAGCACCGCTCATGAAATCAGAAACCCGCTGACAGGTATCAGCGGCTTTATCCAGCTCCTGCAAAAAAAATATCAATCAAAAGAAGATCAAATGTATTTCTCAATCATCGACCAGGAAATCCGGAGGATCAACCAGATTGTCAGCGAGTTTCTCGTGCTCGGAAAGCCGACGGCAGAGCAGTGGCAGCTTAACGCCATGAATGAAATGATTGACGAAATCATGCCGATTATTCATTCTGAGGCAAATTTATATAATGTGGAAGTGGAATTTCAAGACTGTGGAGAAGACCCGGCTTATGTGTATTGTAAAAAAGATCATATTAAGCAGGTTGTCTTGAACGTCGCCAAAAATGCTCTTGAATCGATGAAAAACGGCGGAAAGCTGCTCATTCAAATCGAACATCATCAAGAGAAGGCGCAAATTATTGTGAAGGATATCGGAGAAGGCATTCCAAAAGAAATGATGGAGAGTATTTTCCAGCCTTTTGTCACGTCAAAGGAAAAGGGAACCGGACTCGGCCTTGTCGTGTGCAAGCGCATCATTTCCATGTACGGGGGAACCATTCAGATCGAAAGCGAACAGCATAAAGGAACGACTGTAACGATTACGCTGCCGACTTCAAAGGAACAGGTTGACTGAGGCTTCCCCGTTCCTGCAAAGAGCCTGCCTTTCACGGCAGCTCTTTTTCGTTCAGTCACTATGCCGTATATTTTTCAACGGTCAGACAGTCGATGCAGCCTAAAAAATCCTGCAGCAGATGGTCCGACGCATTTTCATTCATAGACAGTTTTTGATATTCATAAATTAATTGATCCAGCTCCTGGCTCCGCCTGATCGTTTCATCCCCTGTAAATCCATAGATTTCAGCGGCTTCAACCATCATTTGCCGCTTCTTGCTGATGGAAACGAGCAATGCTTCTTTTTCAACATAATTTTGCATACGCTTCACCCCTTACCGACATATCGTTTCTTAGAACCATCCAGATTTTGCGTACTTGAGCATTATTACAGATTATACTTATTTTGTAAACCTATTTCTCAAAAAATTATTTTGAAATCGAGTATAATAGAATTGTGGAATTAAAGGTGTAATACCCATCGATGAAATACGATAAACACCTTTAAAAGAGTTCATGAGGATAGAAGGAGGTCTAAATGATGAAAAAACCAGTGTCAAGGCTCCGAACCATCTTTGCCGTGAAAGAAGCGTATTCAGGCCTCTTATTGTTTTTCAAGGCATTTAGAGCCTGGAGAAAGGGAGACTTCCCCTTATTCCCGAAAAAAACGATTTTACTGGCCGCGCTGGCATTGATTTATGTGCTGGCTCCGATCGATGTGATTCCCGATGTTCTCGCAGGTGTCGGCTGGCTTGATGACGCGGCTGTGCTCGCTTTTCTATTCAGGCAAATCACCAAAGAGCTGGACGGATTTGAAATACATCTAACGGGAGGAATAAACGGCAATGGCAAACAATAATATTCTCGGTATCAATCATCTCTTGTTTTCAGTCTCTGACCTGTCCGTCTCTATTTCATTCTATGAAAAGGTGTTTGATGCCAAGTGGCTCGTAAAGGCCGAGAAAACCGCTTATTTTGACCTGAACGGCATCTGGCTCGCATTAAACGAAGAGAAAGACATTAAGAGACAGGAAATCCATGACTCTTACACCCATATCGCCTTTTCGATTCAACAGGAAGATTTGCCGTTCTGGGAAAAGAAATTATGCGATTTCGGTGTAAACGTGCTAAAGGGCAGAAAACGGCATGAAGGCGACAAAGATTCAATTTATTTCTCAGATCCGGACGGCCATAAGTTCGAGCTTCACACCGGCTCTGTATTTGACCGTCTTCAATACTATCAAAATGAAAAACAGCATCTCTCCTTTCATGAAGGCCACATCAAGGCCCTTTATGACAGAAACAAATAAAAAAGCGTCCACACGGACGCTTTTTCATTATCGGCTCACACTCTCTTTCTCATAAATCGGCACCCAGCCCTCTGTCGTCACAAAGATTCTGACAGCCACGACTTTTCGGTCTTCCTGAAGCGTGAAATAATGGCGGGTGTTTTCAGGAACGGAGATCAAATCTCCCGGATTTAAGAGGACATCAAAAAATGTGCCGTCTTTTCCTTCTATCGCAAAGATGCCGTGGCCGCTGACGATAAATCTGACTTCATCGTCTGTATGATGATGTTCCTGTTTGAAATTTTTCAAGAGCTCATCGAGTTTCGGATTTTGGTCGGAAAGCGAGATGACATCGCTCGCTTTATAGCCGCGGCGTTCTGAAATGTCTTTGATTTCAGCGGCAAAGACGTCTAAAATCTCCTGTTTCTCTTCATCGGTCAAATCGTATTTTTCTTTTAAGCCGGCCGGCAGCTTTGTGATATCCCATTTTTCATAAATGACCTCCTGCCCCTTTAGAAATTGTTCTACTTCTTCCTGCTTTTCAATGGTCGTGTTTTGTTCATCATGGATTCGAATTGTCGCCATGCTTTCTCCCCCTTTTTAATTAACGTGGTAAGCCTGCAAAGCTTTCAGTTTTAAATGCCAGCTGAACAGGAATTCATACGCTTCAAGCATCCGCTTTGTCTCAAATGCCGTTTTTCCCCAGACGGTAATGCCGTGGCTGCGAATCAGCACTGCCCCTGAATCGCCTGAAAGGTGTCCGGCAAAATCCGCCGCCAAATCCGGAATATGAGCGCTGTTTTCGATAATCGGGATCGCAACCTCCGCATTTTCCTCCCAAAGACCGAGCGCCTTTATGATTTCCTGGCCTCTGAATGTCGCTTGCTTTTCTTTTGCGTAAAGCTCTGAGATGACATTGTTGTCAATCGTATGGACGTGAAGACAGCAGCCCGCGTTTGTATTTTGATAGACACGGGTGTGCAGCAGCGTCTCCGCTGACGGTTTCAGCGTATGTCCGGTCTCCGCCGGTCTCCCCTCTTCGTCCGCCAACAGAAAATCCTCCGCGGATGCTTTTCGCTTATCTTTTCCGCTTGCTGTGATGAGAAATCGCAGCGGGTCTTCTGATACTTTGATTGACAGATTGCCGCTTGTCGCAGGGAACCAATCCCTTTCCGCAAGCTCTTTTTTTACCTCGGCAAGTTCGTGCCATTTTTGCTCAGGGTCCATTCTTTCACCTCCGCGGTCTCTTCAAGTATTCGCTTTACATCACGGAAATCGCCGAATCCCGCATGCCTCAGGCCGAGTCCCTCACATTCCCGCAGCAAATAATCGCGCGCGATGCACAAATCGGAACATTTGGCAGCTTCAACATCTGTAACAGAGTCCCCGATCATGACAACAAAATCGTCCCGGCCTTTCAGCCGGCGGATGATAGAAGGCTTGCAGCAGCCGCATTCATTTCCGCAGCTGCCGTCACACGGATACGGCCAGCGGATCTCGATATTGCGCCCTGAAAAGTCGGCCTCATTGCAGTAAATGCGTTCCTTTTCGACAATGCCTTCAAGCAGTGGATAGACGAAAAAGTCCATCCCTCCGCTCACGACGTAAAACGGAAGACCCTGCTCATCCAGGAAAGAGACAAACTCTGTAAACCCGGGGCGGATCTCGGCTTGTTTCAGTACATATCCCATAATGTCCTCCTTCAGGCTTGTCGGCAGCAATTGAAACATTTTGCCGACCCCGTCCTTAATCGATATGTCCCTGGACAGAACCCCGTCTTTTAAAGCGAGCCACTCTTCTGGAGCAAATTGTTTCATAATGCTGATGATGTTGTCGTTCGTTGTAATGGTTCCGTCAAAATCGCAAATGATAAGCGGCTGCTTCATACGGAAACCTCAACCCTTCCCCATTTTTCAAGGGCGAGCTTCAAATCGGGAGAACGCTTTGCTTTTTCTTCGACTGGCTCCGCTTCCAGGACGGCATCAATGATCGCCCGAAACGCTCTTCCTCCGCCTGCCGCTCCGTTTGGATGCCCGTGAATCCCCCCGCCTGCGTTGATGATATGGTCAATGCCGAAGTCTTTCATCAAGAGCGGCACCATGCCGGGGTGAATACCGGCCGACGGAACGGCGAATGTCGGTTTAAAAACGTCTTCCTTCGTGCATTCATCATATATGGCAAGCGCATCCTGCTTCGGCAGAGCAACGCTTCCGTACGGTGAAGGGAACAGGCTGAAATCAGCACCCGCATACCGGTTGAGCTTGCCGAGCAAAAGCGAATGGGAAAAACCGTAATGCGGCGACGAAGTGAGTGCGCCGCTTACTGCCGGGTGCGCCATGATCGGCAGCGGGATGTCGTCGTCTTCCGCAAGGCTTTGCAAAACATCGAGCCCGTAGGCAAACACATTCAGCAGCAACACATCGGCTCCGAGCTCGGCTGCTTTTCTCGCCTTCGATTTCAGCTCCATTGTCCTACCCGTCAGGTTGACGGCATACAGCGTTTTGCGCCCTGTTTCTTCAAAAGCTGCCTCAAGCACTTTTTTTCCTTCCGTGATTCGTTTTTCAAAGGGGGCACTGCCTGTTTCGAATAAGATTTCATCGTCCTTGATCAAATCCACTCCGCCGAGCGCCTGCTGTCTGAGCTGTTCCTTCAAGTCTTCCATATCGCGGCCGATGACGCCTTTAAAAATGCTCATCAACAGAGGCCTTTCAAATTCGCCGATTTTTTTCCGGATCCCGTATACGCCGAATTTCGGGCCCGGCAATGATCGTTTAAAAGATTGTGAAAACTCCAAATCCGCCAATTTGATTTTTCCGTCGAGAGACAGCTTTCCAAAAACGGTCGTCAGCACAGCGGGAATGTCGCTTGTAAAATTGGCTTCCGGATAAGCGATGGTGACCGTTGCCTGTTTTTCCCCCAGCGCGCTTTCTGTTTCTTCGACCTTGACGACGCGTCCTTTATGCTTTTTCAGCTGTTCCTGCTTTAAGAGCGGCAGATCTGTCCACGACCCGACCGTCAGTCCGATCGCGATTTGCTCGGCCCGCTTTTCTGCGTCACATCCTTGATCTGTCAAAACATATGTTGCCAAAAGTTCACTCATTCTGTAGCTCCTTCCTGCTTCATGCATATAAAAAACCTCTTTTGCTGCTTTAGCTAAAAGAGGTTTCGCATTTCAGGTTCGAATCCTTATCTCTCAGCGTCAGCTGCAAGAATTAGCACCGTGCTTAAAAAGTCGGTTGCCGGGCTTCATCGGGCTTGTCCCTCTGCCTGCTCTTGATAAGAATATTGATTTTATAAATTATTTTGAATTATCCCATCGTTTTTCCCGGTTGTCAATGACTGTGGCCGGTCTTTTTGAATATATTCAGCTTGGCAATGCGCGAAGCCGCTTCCCGGAGCCGCTCTTCGCTTGTCAAGAGGCCGACTCTCACATAGCCTTCTCCGTATTTGCCGAAGCCGATGCCGGGCGCTGTGACGACATTCGCTTTTTCGAGAAGCAGATCGGAAAAAGCCTCAGATGTATACCCGTCAGGGACAGGCATCCAGGCGAAAAAAGAACCTTGCGGAGCATCCGCGTGCCAACCGATTTCACGGACCGCACGAATCCATACATCCCGCCTTTTTTCGTAGCGCTCATTTTGCTCCTTGACACACGCTTGGTCTGATAGAAGCGCGACTGCCGCGGCGTCTTGGACCGCTTTAAAAAGGCTGACATACATATGGTCCTGATAAAGGTTCAGCGCTTCGATCACAGAGGCGTTGCCAACTGCAAACCCGACCCGCCATCCAGCCATATTATACGTTTTGGAAAGCGTGTAAATTTCGATTCCTGTGTCTTTTGCCCCCTCCGTTTCGAGAAAGCTGACAGGCCTCTTGCCGTCGTAGCCGATCGCACCGTAGGCAAAATCGTGGACGACGCAAATTCCGTTCGACTTGGCAAACCGGACAGTCTCTTCGAAAAAAACAGGCGTGGCTTGGGCACCGGTTGGATTGTTTGGATAATTTAAATACATGAGCTTCGCTTTTTCTTTCACTTCCTTCGGAATCCGGCTGTAGTCAGGCAGAAACTGATTGCCCGCTGTAAGCGGCATCGTTTCCATGTTCGCTCTTGCCAGCTCAACGCCCGACCAGTAGTCGGGATAGCCGGGATCGGGAACGAGCACGGCATCCCCCGGATTTAACAAACATTGCGGAAGCTCGACAAGACCGGCTTTTCCGCCGAACAATACAGCGACTTCGCGTTCGGGATCGAGCTCTACACCGTATTCCCTTCGATAGAACGCGGCTGCCGCCTCCTTGAGTGAACGGCTGCCGCGAAAGGAGGAATACTGATGGTTTTCAGGGTTGCGAACGGCTTGCGCCATTGTATCAACGATGTGATCAGGTGTCGGCTGATCGGGATTCCCCTGGCCGAGATTGATCACATCATGGCCGGCGGCGATTTTTTCATTCACCTTTTTCACCAAGGAAGCGAAAAACTGCTCAGGCAGCTGTTTCAGCACATCTGAAAGCTCAAATTTCATATGATTCACCCGCTTTTGAAAAATTCTTGAAATGATAGTCCATCATCATATATTGTTAAATGTAAAATGTAAAGAAAAAAATGAGGTGATCCAGATTGAAGCTGACAATTTCATGTCTGCAATTCGATATCGCATACGGCAATCCTTCTGAAAATTTTAAAAAAGCGGAGCAGCTGATCGAACAGGAAAGCCGAAAAGCGGATGTTCTTCTCCTTCCCGAGCTGTGGACGACGGGTTATGATTTAAAAAATCTCGGCTCCATCGCAGATGAAGAAGGCAGGCAAACGAAGAGATGGCTGCAGGAAACGGCAAAAGCAAACCGTGTCCATATCATATGCGGCTCTGTCGCCGTTAAGAAAAAAAGCGGTGTGTACAATATCATGTACATCGCAGACAAAAACGGACATTTGATCAAAGAATACAGCAAAGCTCACCTTTTCCAGCTGATGGACGAACACCTCTATTTGTCAGCGGGCTCAGGCGACGGGAGCTTCGAGCTTGAAGGGATCCCGGCTGCGGGGTTTATCTGCTACGACATCCGTTTCCCGGAATGGATCAGAAAACATACGAAGGAAGGTGCGGGCATCATCTTTGTATCGGCGGAATGGCCGCTCGCCCGCCTCGATCACTGGCAAAGCCTTTTAAAAGCCAGAGCGATTGAAAATCAGTGCTTTGTCGCAGCCTGCAACCGAGCGGGAAGTGACCCGGCAAACGAATTTGCGGGCCACAGCATCATCATTGATCCGCTCGGCCGCACCCTCGCTGAAGCAGGGAGCGGTGAAGCCGTCATCAGGACCGAAATCAACCTCGGGGACATTGAAAAAGCGCGGGGGCAAATTCCGGTTTTTGAGGACATTCGCAGAGATTTATATTAAAAAAGTGTTGACAAGAAAACTGAGATGCTGGTAACATTTTCAGCAACTGACCGAACTGAAATTTCAAAATTTTATATTGATTTCTCTTATCGAGAGTTGGGTGAAGGACTGGCCTAATGACCCCAACAGCAACCGACCGTAATACCATTGTGAAATGGGGCGCGAAATTCTGCGCCGCTAGGGCACGGTGCTAATTCCATCAGACTTTGAATTCTGAGAGATAAGAGAGGCGAACGCGACAAATCAGCCTCTTTCTCTCGATGAGAAAGAGGCTTTTTTATTGTTAACGACATTTAGGGGGAATCACACATGACCGTAACGAAAACCGCAGCATACGAAACTTTGACCGAAAGCTCCGCGGCCGCGCTGGCCGTCCGCCTCGGGCTTTTTCCAAGCAAAAGCACCCTGACATGCCAGGAGATCGGGGACGGAAACTTGAATTTGGTCTTCCGCGTGTATGACAAAGAGCAGCAAAAAGGGCTGATCATCAAACAGGCGGTGCCTTATGCGAAAGTCGTCGGCGAAAGCTGGCCGCTGTCGCTTGACAGGGCGAGAATCGAAAGCAGTGCGCTGATCCGCCAAGCCGAGCATGTCCCGCACCTTGTCCCGAACGTGTACTATTCTGACACCGAGCTTGCCGTTACCGTATTGGAAGACCTTTCTCACTTGGAAATCGCCAGAAAAGGACTGATTGACGGGAAGGATTATCCCCACCTGTCGGAAGACATCGGAGAATTCCTTGGAAAAACACATTTTTACTCGTCTGAATATGCACTTGACCCAACAGTTAAAGGGCGGCTTGTGAAGCAGTTTACGAATCCGGATCTGTGCGATATTACAGAAAGCCTTGTGTTCACAGACCCTTTCTTTGATCATGAGACAAACGATTTCGAAGAAGAGCTTCGCGATGAAGCGGAAGATCTTTGGCGCAATGAAGCATTAAAAATTGAAGTGGCAAAACTAAAACAGCGCTTTTTGTCTGCAGAGGAAACGCTGATCCACGGCGACCTTCATACAGGCAGCATTTTCGCAAGTGAAGAAGCCGAAACGAAAATCATCGACCCTGAATTTGCGTTTTTCGGCCCGATCGGGTTTGACATTGGACAGTTTATCGCCAACCTGCTGCTGCACGCGCTTTCCCGCGAAGAAAACAGGCGGGCTCCTTTATACCGCCATGTCGAGACCGTCTGGCATACGTTCAGCCGGACATTCAGCGAAGCATGGGAAAACGATGCTCTTGACGCTTGCAAAAATGAGAAAGGACGCCTTGAATCAGTTCTGAAGCAGGCGTTTGAAGACGCAGCAGGCTTTGCCGGCTGCGAAATGATCCGCCGGACGATCGGCCTTGCCCATGTGGCGGACCTTGAAACAATCGTTCCGTTTTCCCGGAGAATCAGCCAAAAAAAGCTCGCCCTTAAAATAGGCGCAGCATTCATAGAAAAACGCAGCGGTTTCCGGACGCCAAAAGACTTGATTGAAGCGTTTCGGAACGCGCTTAAGGAGTGAATGACATGCCTGAACAATTTGCGGTGCCCCGCTCTGTCGAATGGGAAGAAGCATCGGTAAAAATTCTGAACCAGCAAAAGCTTCCCGAAAAGACGGAATACCTGCACCTCACAACAAAAGAAGACGTCTATGATGCGATTCAAACGCTGAAAGTGAGGGGGGCACCTGCCATCGGCATTACAGCCGCCTTCGGACTCGCCCTTTGCGCACAAAGCATCGATACATCTGACGTTTCCGCGTTTCTGGTGGAACTCGGAAAAATCAAAGATGAACTCAATCAGGCAAGGCCGACAGCCGTCAATTTATCCTGGGCTCTCAATCGGCTGGTAAAAAGTGCGGAGGACGCAAAATCGGTCAATGAAGCAAAAACAAATCTGATCCATGAAGCTATTCAGATCCAGGTTGAAGACGAAGAAACGTGCCGGCAAATCGGACAGAATGCACTGCATTTGTTCAAATCGGGTGACAGCATCATGACCATCTGCAACGCCGGCTCGATTGCGACAAGCAGGTACGGTACGGCCCTTTCCCCGTTTTATCTTGCCAAAACAAAGGACCTCGACCTTCATATTTATGCCTGTGAAACGAGGCCTGTCCTGCAAGGGGCGCGCCTGACGGCGTGGGAGCTTATGCAGGGGGGAATTGACGTGACGCTGATTACAGACAGCATGGCTGCCCATACGATGAAAGAAAAAAACATTTCAGCCGTCATTGTCGGAGCGGACAGGATCGCGAGAAACGGAGATACAGCCAATAAAATCGGAACATATGGCTTGGCAATCCTCGCCAAAGCCTTTCAAATCCCGTTTTTTATCGCCGCTCCCCTGTCAACTTTTGATGTTTCGATTTCATGCGGCGACGACATTCCGATTGAAGAACGCGATCCGGATGAAGTCAGGCTGATAAACGGAACGCAAATAGCTCCGCAAGAGGTGCCAGTGTTCAACCCTGCTTTTGATATCACGCCGCACGATTTAATCTCTGGCATCATTACGGAAAAAGGGATTATCACAGACAGGTTTGAAGAAGAAATTGAAGCGCTGTTTTCCGCTGAAGCCCTTACTTAGGCCGCTTTAGCGGATTTTAATCGATTTGATGATGTCTTTCTTCTGCTCTTCGGTCAACACGTGCAGCTTGACGAACAATTCCGCGTATCCTGCTATTTTGTTCGGGCGGTTCGTTTTCACTTATTCGTCCTCCTTTTTTACCAAGACCAACATTTTTAACTTAATAAAATTATATGTCGCTGACGAAAAAAAGAAACGGCGTGCTCGTATATTATTTTCCCTTATACGCAATATTTTCGATGTCGAGCAGCACCGCTTTTTTATCCGTTTCATTTCCGGAGTACCCCGTTAAAGAACGATTTTTGCCGATGACACGGTGGCACGGGATCAAAATCGGCAGCGCATTTCTTTTATTGGCCTGGCCGATTGCGCGAACCGCTTTCGGATTCCCGACGGCGCACGCGATATCTAAATAGCTCCGTGATTCACCGTACGGGATCAACTGCAGCGCCTCCCACACTTTTTTCTGAAACAGGGTTCCATCCTGGCGGAGAGGAAGGGTGAACGTCTTCCGCTCCCCCCTGAAATATTCTTCGAGCTGGCGCTTTGCCTCCTTCAACAATTCCGTTTCGGTCCGGCGAAGCTCCAAGCCGTCTTGCTGGAGCTGTTTTAGTTCATCTTTTTCAAATAGCAAATGTGTAATGTGGTGATTTTCCTCGACAATGTAAGCTTGTCCAAAAGGCGAGGTCATTTCAATATAAAAGCCCACGATGCGATTAAGCCTCCTCCTCATGATGCTGTCTGATCGGGAGAGTCAGATGGAATGTCGTGCCTCTCCCTTCTTCACTTTCAACTTCGATTTTTCCATTATGCTCTTCAATAATTTTATAACTGACCATGAGCCCGAGTCCAGTGCCCCGTTCTTTTGTCGTGTAAAAAGGTTCGCCGAGCCTCTTCAATTTGTCTTCTGTCATGCCGATTCCTTCGTCAGCAAGCGAGATAATGATATGGTCGTCTCCTTTCGGTTTGATCGACACATATACGTTGCCTCCGTCAGGCATCACTTCAATCGCATTTTTCAAAATGTTGATAAATACCTGTTTCAGCTGATTCGGCTCGCAATAAATCAGCGGAATGCCGCCTTCGCACTTCAGATGCATCTGAACGTTGTCAAGGTTTGCCTGTGCGTGCAGCAAATCCATTGTGTCCTGCATGATTTTGACGATATTTTTTTCTTCATACATAATCGCCTGCGGTTTTGCAAGGATGAGAAACTCCGTAATAATCGATTCAATCCTTTTGAGTTCTGATGTGATGACATTAAAGTAAAGCGCGTGATCCTCATTTTGGATGCTGCCTTTCAGCAGTTGGATAAATCCTTTTAACGCCGTCATCGGGTTGCGGATTTCATGGGCAATTCCGGCTGCGAGTTCGCCGACGACGTGAAGGGTATCAGACTTGCGGAGCCGCTCTTCAAGCTCTTTTCGTTCTGTCACGTCTCTGAGCATCGCCAAGTTCATATTTTGAATGATATTTCTTTTAAATGAAAATTCAAGAATCCGTTTTTGGTCGCTCAGCAGGAATGGGATGTCATTGTCCATTTCTTCTAAGGAAATCGTTTTAGCGGGAGAAGCTGCATTTTCTATATGATAGCCGGAGATGACATCAAGTAGATTGGACGTTTTCAGCTGTTCAAGAGGGGTGCTGAGAATTTTTCCGGCAAGGGGGTTCGCATCGATAATGTCGTACTGGTTGTTGAAAAGAACGATTCCGTCCATTGATCCGTTGAATACTTTTCTGAACTTCAATTCGCTTTCCCGCAATTCTTGTTCCATTCGTTTTCTGTCGCTGACATTTCTTAAAATGGTTAGGTCCTGGCTGTCGAACATGATCCGTTTTGACGTGAACTCAAGCTCTTTATATTGTCCGTTTGCCATACGAAACAGCAGTTCCGCCCGGATTTCCCCTTTTTGATCATACTGCTTTTGAATGGCATGGTACCTCTGGTCGGTTTGATCAATAAAATCGGTCATCTTCTTGTTGAGAAGCTGTTCCATCGGCAGTTCGAAGATTTTGCAGGCCGACTGGTTCGCTTTGACGATGCGGCCGTCGTTATTCATCAGTATAATGGCATCCATCGCATTTTCAAAGACTTCTCTAAAGCGTTCTTCGCTTTTAAACAGCTGTTTTTCCATCGAGCGCTTCTCGGTAATATCCCTCATAATCGACATGTAAAAGCCGTTTAAAATGTTCGAGGTTATCGTAAGCTCAAACAGCCGGTCTTCTCCTGATCTGAGCCGGACAGGAAGCTCCCCTTTTGCTTTCCCTCTTCTGAAAAGAGCATTCCAGATTTTATCGAGCCGCCCCTTGTTTTCAGGGGATACGAATTGAGACAGCTTCAGTTTTGAAAGCTCTGTTTTTTCAATTTCGAAGCTCTGGCAAAACGAATGGTTCGCATCGATGAAACAGCCTTGTTTATCAAAGATGACGATTCCTTCAACCGCGCGGTGAAACAAATCTTTAAACAGCTTTTCATTAATGGTGCGCTCCCGCTCCAATATTTTTTTCGATGAAATGTCCCTCATGACGACAAAATAGCAGTCTTCACCGATTCCTTTGCTTGCAGTAAACTCGATATATTTGACAGATCCGTTGTCAAGCCTGATGGCCACTTCTTTTTTCGCATATCCCCGCTCCAAAAAGCGTTGAATGCTCTGGTTCAGTTCATCCGGCGGGACGGCGTGCAGGAAGTCGAGCGCCGACCGGTCCAGCAAATTCTTTTTTTGGCTTTGCAGAATTTTGCAGGCGGCATCATTCGCCTGGATGATGTTCATCTGTTTATCCAATATAAAAATAGCGTCCAGCGTCCCGTTAAACAGCAGCTCATACTGATACAAATCCGCTTTCAGCTTGGCGTTCTCTTTCTTCAGTCTGTTCAGCTGGTTTTGCAGATTTAAGGATTCATTTAAATCAAGAGTTTCCTCCATTTATTACACTCCTTCTTGAAAACCTGTCCTCCAATTATTCTACAAACCGGAAAATCTTCCTTCATTTGTTTCGAACTTTTACAACCTTTCCGCCTATTTTACAGGAAGATGACG
>NZ_CP026521.1:1688819-1691966 GCF_002953915.1 Bacillus sp. MBGLi79 | reverse complement strand
GATGACACCTTCTTTATCATCTCCGAGCTGCCCCGGAACGACGCCATTTTCAGGCACTGTCGCATTCGTAGCGAGTTTCTTTCCGTTTCTGTCATAAATGATGCCTCTCGCTGGTTCCTTGGCGGTAATCCGGATGGTCTCCCCTTCCTTCAGCTGTGAAAAAATAAAGGATGGGTTCCAGTTGATTTTCCATGACGTGTCACCGTCTTTTTTTTCTTTGACAAGCTTTGCCTTCCCTTCAAAAGAAACGGGGCCGGCCAATGTATTCATGCTGACTTTATACGGTATTGTCACTGCATCTTTTTTCTCTTTATTTTTTTCATCTTCATCGTTATCGACGGCTGAAACCTTCAAATCGGAAACTCCGATCTGTTCATAAATGGATTGATTGCGCTTGATGAAATCGTCTTTTGAAATCGATTTTTGCGCTTCAGCCGACAGCTGTTCATACATTTCTTCAAATTTTTGATCGTTCCATTTGTTTACATATTGATCCATGCTTTCTTTTGCTGTCGGCTCGTTAGAACAGGCTCCGGCGAGCAATAGAAATCCGGCGGCTATAAACAAATGGATGACTCTCATTTTCATCGTTGCTTCCCCCTTTTTTTCAATCCGCCATTTAAGCATTATATCATACAAATAAATACAGCGACCGACTTTATGATCATAAAAAAAGACAGTTTAACTAAACTGTCTTTCTTATCCGATAATTATTCTTTCCTTTGGATAATGGTAGTTCGCTTCGATTTCTTTTCTGCCGAATAAATAAAGCAACGTGACAATGCCGATTCGGCCGATGAACATCAGAAGGATGATGACACTTTTGCCGATCGTGCTCAAATCTGAAGTAATGCCCATCGACAAGCCGGTCGTACCGAAGGCGGAACACACTTCAAACAGCAGTTCAAGCAAAGAATGCTCTTCCGTTACTGTCAAAACAAGTGTCGAGCCGAAAACGAGAATAACCGCCATCAGCGTCACAATCAATGATTTCATTAAATCCGCCTGGTGCAGCTCACGTTTGAAAACCTTCACCGATTTATTTCCCCTCGCGAAGTGGAACAGCGCCAAGAGGTTTAAAGCAAAGGTCGTTGTCCGGATGCCCCCTCCGACAGAGCTTGGCGAAGCGCCGATAAACATGAGCATGCACATGAATAAAACAGTCGTGTGTGTGAATTGGCTGATGTCGATCGTCGCGAGTCCGCCGCTCCTGGTCGTCGTCGACTGGAACAGCGAAAAGAATAATACCTCGTGCCACGATTTCCCTGAAAAAGCAAAGCGCGCTTCCATGGCAAATATGCCGATCGCACCTCCAATCACTAAAAGGAAAAAAGTGACTGATGTCAATTTGGTAAACAGGCTGAAAGAGAATTTCCGTTCTTTGCTGAGCAGGAAATCCTTTACCTCGATGAGGACCGGAAAGCCGATCGCTCCAAGAATGATCAGCATAATCACGATAAACTGAACGAAATAATCATGCTGAAACGGAATCAGCGAGTTGCCTGTAATGTCGAAACCTCCGTTGGTCGTTGCACTGATGCTTGTAAAAAATCCGTGCATAAAGGCTTCTCCAGGTGTCTCAAAGTACTTTAAGAAATAAGTTCCGAGAATCAGCCCGCCAAACAGCTCGATCAGCAGGATCAAGCCGAGCACGTGCTTCATCAGCTTGACAAGGCCCGATAAGTTGGATTGATTTTGATCGGTCATAATCAGCCGGCGCTCTTTCAAACCGATCCGCTTGCCGAAAATCAGCCAGACGAATGTTCCGAGCGCCATCACACCGATCCCGCCAAACTGCAGAACAAACGCCAAAATCCATATTCCGGCCGTGCTGAATGTATCAGCTGTATCAACAACCGTCAAACCGGTTACGCTCACTGCGCTCACCGCAGTAAAAAGGGCATCGATAAATGACCATTCCACATCATTCTTGTGTGCAACGGGCAGACTTAATAATATAACGGAAACCGTCACCGCCAAAAAATAATAGAGCGCGATCAGCTGTACAGGAGACAGCACGCGCAGTAGTTTTTTCAATAAAACCTTCATAATCGTTCCTTCTTTTCAATATTCAAAAGTTGCGCTTCTTGTGTATAACGTGTTCCATTTTAAAGGAAACATGCTCTTATGTACAGCCGATTTTCGATTTTTAAATTTAAAAAGCAAACCCCCTTGAAAAAGGGGGTTTGCATATTGATTATTTTGCTTCCAGACGGCGGATTCTGTCGCTTAAATCAGGGTGTGTTGAGAAAAGCGATGTGTGCTTTTTCCCGTTGATTTTCAAAGTGGCAACAGATGCCTGCTCTTCTTTGACTCTTGAAGTGTACTGCTCAAGCGAGCGGAGCGCATGAATCATCTTATCCTTGCCTGCAAGGTCCGCTCCTCCTCTATCCGCATGATATTCGCGGTGGCGGGAGTACGCAAACACGACAAGGCTTCCGAGAATGGAAAACACGATTTGGAATACGATGACCGCGATAAAGTGAACGATCGGCGCCAGCTCTTCACGGACAACGCGTGAAACAGCCCATGCCGCAATCCGGGCGAAGAAAACAACAAACGTGTTGACGATTCCCTGAAGGAGCGTCATTGTCACCATATCGCCGTTTGCGATATGCGCGACTTCGTGAGCAAGAACGCCTTCCACTGCGTCGTCATCCATTTCCTGAAGAAGACCCGTCGATACAGCGACAAGCGAGCGGTTTTTGGACGGCCCTGTCGCAAAGGCATTCACTTCGCGTGAATTGTAGATGCCGACTTCCGGCATCTTTGTCAGTCCGGCGGCGCGGGACAGCTTATATACCCGGTCAACGAGCTGCTGCTCTTCGTAGCTGAGCGTTTGCTTATCAGGATTCAGCACCTGAACGCCCATAGCCATTTTCGCCATCCATCTTGACATCAAAAGCGACATAAAGGAGCCGACAAAGCCGACAACCGCACTGAATACGAGAAGCGCAACAATATCGATGCCGCCGCCAGCCGTGAAATACGTGCCTACGCCTGTCAGCGAACCGATAATGGACAGCACAATACCGATCGTCGTAATAACTAAAATGTTCGATAAAAGAAAGAGAAAGATTCTTTTTCCCATGATTACCTCCATGTTATAATAAGATCAAATGAACTCGTATAATAAAATTATACGGC
>NZ_CP026521.1:1686798-1688719 GCF_002953915.1 Bacillus sp. MBGLi79 | reverse complement strand
CCGTGCTTTTGACGGAAATTGCAAAAAATTTAGACGAAACAGCTGAGTATTTTGTTAACTATAAAGTGACGAATCAGACAACCCTTAAAGAATTCGCGGATACCTTAAAAGAGTATGAGACAAAAGGAGATAATTATGTACATACGATGATTAAGGAGCTGAACAAAGCATTTATCACGCCGATCGAACGCGAAGACATCCTTCAGCTTACAAACAGCCTCGATGATGTACTCGACGGTATCGAACACTTTTCAGCCATGATGGAAATCTTCTCGATCACATCTTCAGATGAGCATATTGATAAATTCAGCGGCTATATCAGAGAATGCGCAAAAGAAATTCTGTTGACAATTGAATTGCTGGCGGAAAATCGCCTGACAGAAATTCAGCCGCACGCCATTAAAATTAAAGAATACGAACATAACTGCGATAACCTGCACCGCAAATCGCTGAAGAATCTTTTCGGGAAAGAGACCGATCCGATTAAAGTGATCCAGTACAGGGAAATCTATGAGACGCTAGAAGAAATCGCAGATTCATGCCAAAGTGTAGCAAACAATTTAGAAACCATCATAATGAAAAATGCGTAACGAGGGATTATAATGGATCTTTTATTTGTATTAACCATATTGATTGTCATCTTTGCTTTGGCATTTGACTTTATCAACGGTTTTCATGATACGGCAAATGCGATCGCCACCTCGGTATCGACAAAAGCGTTAAAACCAAGGCACGCCATTATAATGGCGGCAGTTATGAACTTCGCCGGCGCCATGACGTTCACAGGCGTAGCGAAAACCATTACGAGCGACATCGCCGACCCTTTCAAACTGGAAAACGGATCGGTCGTGATCCTTGCAGCTCTTATCGCAGGCATTACATGGAACCTGGTGACTTGGTATTTCGGCATTCCCAGCAGCTCATCCCACGCGATCATCGGAGCGATTGCCGGAGCTGTCATCGCATCGGAAGGATTCGCCGCGATTAAATACCACGGATTTATTAAAATTATCGAAGCACTTATATTATCGCCCATTTTGGCGTTTGTTTTAGGATATTTGATCTACAGCATCGTCAAAGTCATTTTTAAGAACAGCAATCTGGCCAAAACGAATAAGCGGTTCCGGCGCGTTCAAATCGCGACAGCTGCCATACAATCCTATACACACGGCACGAACGATGCACAGAAAGCGATGGGTATCATTACGATGGCTTTAATTGCGGGTAACTTGCACAGTACAACTGACATCCCGTTCTGGGTGCAGCTTGCATGCGCCACAGCCATGGGACTCGGAACATCTGTCGGCGGCTGGAAAATCATCAAAACCGTCGGCGGAAAAATCATGAAGATCCGTCCCGTCAACGGTGTCTCTGCAGATTTGACGGGAGCCCTCATCATCTTTGGTGCGACGATCGTCCATTTGCCTGTCAGCACGACACACGTCATTTCTTCATCCATTTTAGGCGTAGGCGCTTCCCACCGGGTGAAAGGCGTAAACTGGGGCACCGCAAAGCGGATGTTGATCACATGGGTCATTACCCTTCCCATTTCGGCAACCATCGGTGCATTTGCCTATTTCATACTAGATTTATTCTTTTAATCAGCACACTCCCGTCCGAATCCAGGACGGGAGTTTTCATGTTTAAAAGAAAACCGGCATAACAATAGAATAGGAACTGCACTATTTCTCGGGAAGAGGGAAACCAGTTATGCTGCTATTTTATCAATTCCTTGTTTGGCTCATTGTATTGGCGCTGGCTCTGTATGTGGCTGCCGTGTGGCGTTTTGAAAAAAAGCTCACCGAAAAAACGGTCGCGATCCGAAAAACTTGGTACCTGCTTTATGTTATCGGCGCCGTGATTTATTGGACGCACGATCCGCAGTCGATTTTCACAAACCCGCTTCATTACTTGATCGTTG
>NZ_CP026521.1:1666137-1686698 GCF_002953915.1 Bacillus sp. MBGLi79 | reverse complement strand
TTTTTACTCTGTTAATATAATAAAAATATTCCTTAAAGACTACTTATTCAATGAGCGTATGTGATTATTCAATTCCTTTAAAACGACTCTTCTCGTAAAAATTCCTTCAAACACCTGCTCGTCATTTTCAACACAAACAAATCCGTTATTAATGACCATGCCGAATCCCTTCATAATCGGATCATTGATATGAAGGCGCGGAATATCAGTCAACATGACTTCCTCAACAGTAATTTGGTCAAGCTTTTCAAACTCAATTCTTTCAAGTCCAAAAATACTGTTCATGATCATATTTGTCCCGATTAATCCATGTAAACGATAGGAAGGATCCAGAACCGGGATGGCTGTGTATCCGGTTTTTGTCAGTACTAATAATGCGTGCTCAAGGTTATTCCCGACTTGCACGTGCGCTACTTTGTCCGCCTCAATCATAAATTGTCCGACTGTTGCCTCAAGAAGCTGATCTGATTGTAAGCTTATCATGTTTTCGACCCCTTTTCATTTTCATCATCAATACATTCCCTATATTGCAATAATATAAACTTTATCAGTATTTGTCGAAAAGTTTCCTTTCAATAAAAAAGATACTCTTTGTGGAGTATCAATTATAGGGTGATCCATTAATTTTCAAATCGAAATCGGTCGTATAGCGTTACAAGTTTTTTGTAGGTGGTTCCGTCAACGTTTTTGGTCCCTGTCTCTATATCGTTGATCTCACTGCTTAATAGCTCGATGGCATACTCATGGTTGATCAGGATATTCAGCAGAAGTTTTTGTTCTTCTTCTGTAAATCGTTCACCGATAAGACTCATTCGCAATCAGGCCCCCTGTTTTATACTGAATACCTCTGAAAGCAAGACAACTTACTTTCAGCTCTACCGCTAGAATAAGTAATCAGAAAACAAACGTCAACCGCATAATTCGACATTCCCCTTGGCATTTCAGCCAGAATTATTTTGTGAAACGATTTGCATAGCTGAATGCAGTGTATGAATCCGGCTTTATTTTGGCCTCAATCCCCATGGAAGTGATACGTCCTGTCATTTCTTGGATCAGATCTTTTGTAAGACCTTTTTTCCCAATATCCAAGTGGACTTCAAAGGTAAGATCCGCCCCCTCACCGGCAAAGGGCAGGAGCAGATCGGTAATATCCATTAAGTGTCCATCAAGAATATGAGCGGCCGTTTCTTGGCTGTAGGCCGTTTCTAACGAAATCTTTTCCCGAAGGCTATGTATGGGTCTGTTGACTGTATGATTTTTCAAGCAGCCCCAAGCTCCCTTGCCTGTACGATGCAAATGCAATGCGGTAATAAACTTTGTGTAATCACGGTAAACCTGTGAATCGGTTCCGATCGATAACACATAAGAAGAACGGGGATCCTTTTGAACAAAGGATTTAAGCCGTTCCATCACATCTTGAAAGGTCATCTGTGCTTCTGAAAGATTATAAAACAGAAAAGAATCAGCCATCACGACACTCCTTTTCAAGGATTTACAACCATGAAACAAGTATGTTCCTTACATGTTTATTTCGATTACTTTTGCAAAGGCGGAAGCTTCCTTCCTCCTATTTCAGGAATCTTACTGAAGAAGTTCAAAAATTTCGATTGAAACCATGTCGATATTATCAAACGGATATGTGTTAGGTTTTTCACCTTTTTGGAAAACCGTCAGTTCAAACGTTTGATTTTTTTCGAAATATTTAACACTGCATATTTTCTCACCATTCACTTCGAAATAACGCTGCATTGGCTCGTTAGCCGCTTCCGCTGTTTCTTGCAGACTTTGCAGCCGTGTGATGATACCCATTAATTGTGACATTCTAAAAAAAGACTCCTTTCAAAAAGCAACTTCAAATCAACAAGTATTTATTATAATACAAGTTCTATTGAGCATCATACCATAAAGTCGGACAGGATGGCATTTTCACTGTCGAATTTAAGTAAAGAAAAAAAACGAAAAAAACGATTTTTCTTTAGTTTGAGGCTTTTTTTGAATGTCATGCACACAATTAAGATTTTTTTCGAATTCTTGCAGCATAACAATACCTTTTTGCAACTTTGTCAATACCTTCTTTTTGATGTGCAGGTGAAATTCCACGCGGCCATATCTCTTGGCAGTCAGATAGAAGTGATAAAACAATTTGAATGAAATACGTAATCATTCCACAGAGAATTTTCCGCCTAACCTGGTGCAGCAGTGTCAGAGGTATTCGGCACTGAATGTTCCTTTCTGTGTTAACCGTTTACCACTAGTTAGGTTTATTGTTTCAGTGGATTGTCCTATGCTTTGACAAATAAAAAAACTTGGCGGGGGTAGCGCCAAGTTTTTTCGGATCTTGATCTGATAGAGGGGTTGGGGAACAGAGAGTAGCTTCTCTCTATAATTAAATGATAATGATTCTCAGTATCAATGTCAATCGTTTTTTGATATTTTTTTCAATTCATAAAAAAAACGGCCTTTCAGCCGTTAAATCAGTCCGTCCTGCTCATATAAATAAGAATATGGCAAGTCTATAAATAAATACATTTGATCATCCATCGGATATGAAAACGTTCTAATCATTTCACCTGTTTCCAAATCACTATACAGATCACTGAAAAAACCTTTTCTGAGATTTCTCATTCGCATAATGTTCTCCAAAAAATAAGGACGCCAGCTCCAGTTTTTCTCCGCATATTCCGGCTGATAAATCCATTCTCCATCTTGCTTAAACACATTTCCCGTCAGCTGATCGCCTTCCCCATCACACATGTAAATTCTAAAGCTGCAATCTGTCAGCTCTTCCGCCAGTTTTTTAATAAAATCATCATCAGAAGACAAATTGTTTTTTCTCAAAGAGGTCACAGCTTGATGCACTCGTTTGTAAAACTGTTCGGAATGCTCATAGACGGTTTCCAGCTTCTTTTTCTCATGTGTGATAAATTGGTGAAATTCAGTTTTAAGTCTATGTTTCAATACATCTCTCTCTAGAAACGTTTCAGATGGAGACACTAAGTAATAGCCCTGAAAATAGCGGCCTCCGTTTCTCCAGGCGTACTGAAGCTGGAAGTTCGCCTCAATGTCTTCATACAGCAGCGCCGCCCCGATTTTTCTTGCTAATAAAGAGATGCTGTACAGCACATGCTCATATGACGGTGATGGCTGTGATACTTTCAGCGCCTGCAAATCGATTTTTAACAGATCTGGTGAGAGCAGCGCGATTCTGTCCAAGTTGCTGCTTTCTTTTCCGATATTGTCAACTGCGATTTTGATTCCGTATGTACGATAGTATGCAAGCATATGGTAGAGCTGCTCAATATCCCCTTCAAAATTGTGCTCTGTAATTTCTAGCACAAAACGGTGGAGTTCGATTCCCTTTGCTTCATATTCTTTCAGAAGCTCCAGAAAACTTTCACCATGATCCAGCATCAGCAGATTGGCATCCTGATTCATAAAAATCAGCAGATCATAATCGGCCTCTAAAAAGCGGTCAAGAGCCTGGCGGATAATTCTGTTATCAACCTCTAATTTATATTCTTCGGGTATCCCCGCGTCTAAAAAGAAGGGCCCGAGACTTTGGATTTCTGAATCTGCCAAAATTCGTCCAAGCACCTCATATCCGACGATCTTCTGTTCCTCGGCACTGAAAATCGCCTGGTAATATGGAAGGACATCATCAATGTTCGTTAAAATATCAAGTGGATCCAACATGTTATCACCTGCTTCTCTATCTTTGTCTGATTATACCACATTGAATCCAAAGATTAATATTCTTAAAACGGATAAGGATTCAGCCATTGCCCCCCGTCCATTGTGATACAATCCCCGTTTATATAGGATGCTTCATCTGAAAGCAAAAATGCTGCCAGAGCGGCGATTTCTTCCGGTGTCCCAAGCCGGCCGAGCGGCACACTGTTTATAGTGCGAGCCTTTGCTTTTTCCGATTCAAATAGTTTCTCAGCACCGCCTGTTCGTTCAATCGGGCCGGGAGCTATCGCGTTTGTGCGGATGCCGTATTGACTCCCCCACTCAACGGCCAGCGTTCTTGTCAGTGACAATACCCCCGCTTTGGCTGCAGCGGAATGAACGACCCCTGCTCCCGCTCCCCAAGCGTACGTGGCTGCCATATTTAAAATGACACCCTGCTGCTTCTGGTCAATCCAATGCCTTGCCGCGGCTTGGCTGCAAAAAAAGGTACCGTTTAAAACAATATCAATAACGGCTTTCCACCCATTGGGCGTTAGCTTTTCTGCCGGACAAATAAAATTACCGGCCGCATTGTTAATCAGCGCATCAAGCCCGCCAAAGACTTTTACCGCTTCTGTAATCATGTCTGAAGCGGCGGAATCAGAACGGACATCCATTTGAAAACAGGCGACCTGCCCCTCAAAGGTCTGAATTTCTTTTTTTGTTTCTTCAAGTGCTTCATGGTTCCTGCCTGTCACCATAACGTGCCATCCTAATTCAGCCTGTTTTTTTGCCATCGCTTTTCCCATACCGCTTGACCCGCCGGTAATGATAACCGCCTTTTTTTCCATATTTCTCCCCTCCTGTTGTGAATGAGTATTCATTCAATATTATTCTATCATTATACCCCTTCCTCTGTCAGTACATGCTGATATGAGATTTTTATCAGATACAGATGATATAATAGAAAAACTCTATTAAAGGTTGGTTTGAAATGAAAAAGATGTCCAGAAGACAATTTCTCAAAGGAATGTTCGGTGCTCTTGCTGCCGGGGCTTTAACGGCCGGCGGAGGCTATGGCTATGCCAGATATTTAGAGCCGCATATGATTGAGACAACCGAACACACAATAAAAAGTTCTCTCATCCCGCACGGATTTGACGGTTTTAAAATCGTGCAGTTCAGTGATACACACTTGAGTGATTACTTTACACTCGAAGATTTAAAAACAGTCATTCTTACAATTAATGAATTGAAACCTGATCTCATTGTTTTTACAGGTGATATCATCGATAATCCTGATACGTATCAGAACCACCAGGCAGTCATTCCATTGTTGAGAAAGCTTAATGCCCCCTTCGGCAAGCTTTGTATTTACGGCAATCATGATCACGGCGGCTATGGAACTGCTGTTTACAAAAGCCTGATGTCGGCTGGCGGTTTTACGGTATACCGGAATGGCTATCAAACATTATCGCTCGCAGATGGCAGCGAAATCGAGATTGCATCGCTTGATGACTTAATGCTGGGTAACCCAGATTACGAAGGAATCCTTTCAAGGCTGAGTGACAGACTTTTTTCCATTCTTCTCGTCCATGAACCTGATGCAGCCTTGAAAACAACAGATTATCCGGTAAATCTTCAGCTTTCCGGCCATACACACGGCGGCCAGATTCAGCTGCCTTTTTACGGACCGATTATTACGCCTCCATATGGAAAAGTCTACACAGAGGGAATGTATCAAACGGGCAGCAATCATATTTACGTCAACCGCGGCCTCGGGATGACCAGGCTGCCTTTGCGGTTTCTGGCCAAGCCTGAAATCACTGTCTTTACCTTAAAAAGCACAAATTAATGTAGCAGGATAGGCTCCTTATCAATACTTATAAGTAAAAAAAGGAGGATGAGGAAACTGCTTACGTACCAGGTGAAGCAAGGTGATACACTTAACAGCATCGCGGCTGATTTCAGAATCAGCACGGCTGCATTACTCCAGGTTAATCCGTCACTGCAGGCAGGGCTCACCGCAGGACAGACCATCGTCATCCCCGGACTGCCGGACCCTTATACAATTCCGTATCATATCGCAGTCTCAATCGGAGCGAAGACCCTAACGCTGTTCCAAAATAATCGGGTAATAAAAACCTATCCTATCGCCGTTGGCAAAATACTTACGCAAACGCCTACTGGCCAGTTTTACATTATTAACCGCCAGCGTAATCCCGGCGGCCCATTTGGGGCTTATTGGCTAAGCCTTTCAAAGCAGCACTACGGAATACACGGAACGAATAATCCAGCTTCGATTGGCAAGGCTGTTTCTAAAGGATGCATTCGCATGCAAAACAAAGACGTGATCGAACTTGCTTCAATTGTGCCAAACGGAACAAGAGTCTTGATTAACCGGTAATGTTTTCTTATTTGTTTCAAAAACAGGCGGTTTATAATATGATAAAGTGGGACCTTTAGGGTAAGGAGCGTTTTTATGGATATATTTAAAAATCGTAATTTTGTTCATCTATTTTTCGCAGCACTCGCTTCTCAAATGGGCACGACAGTAGGCAACATGGCCTTTGCTTTTTTCTTGCTGGACCGCTTCAGCAGCCAGCCTTCATATACGACCTTGGCGGAGCTGATGTATTCTCTTCCGACCATTTTTGTATTTCTGATCGTCGGAGTCGTCGCGGACCGGTTCGACAGAAAAAAGGTAGCAGAAAACTGTGATTGGATCAGAGCAGGCCTGACTGTCGTTCTTTTTTTCACTTTATTTACCGGCAATATTCCTCTTGTTTTTTGTATTTTATTTGTCAGAAGCGCTGTCACGAAGTTTTTCTTTCCGGCAGAAAACAGTTTGGTACAAGCCATTCTGCCGAAGGAGCATTATGCGAAAGCGGCCGGTCTTAACCAGATGCTTTTTAGCATTTTTATGGTGTTCGGAGTCGGAATTGGCGCTTTTATGTACAAGACAATCGGGATTGAAGGCGCCATTATTCTTGATTTTGTCAGCTTCATCATTTCCGGACTGCTGATCCGCAGCTGCCGGATTCCAAAAGAAGCCCGACAGCCAAACGGTGCATTCAGCTGGAGAAAGACTTCTGTTAAAGATTCGATAAATGACTTTAAAGAAGGCATTCTCTATATTTTAAAAAATAAATTGCTGGCATCTCTTATTTTCGGCTTCTTCATTTTTGGATTTGTCAATGGAGGATTCGCCGTATTGCCAATGTTTACAATGAAATACGGATTGGCGCCTGACCGCTATGAGTGGCATACGTCTGTATTTACGATCGCACTCGGGTTTGGGCTGCTTGCAGGAAGTGTAATCGGCACGATTATCTCTAAAAAAGTGAAGCCCCACTTTTTAATGTCGATACCGATTTTTATTGCAGGTTTGCTGATCTTCGTCCTTGGCTACACAAATATTTTATGGGTGTATTACGCGGCAGCTTTTGCACTGGGAATGTGCATCGGACCGATCAACATTGCAATCGGAGGTTGGATGCCAAAAATAGTCCATCCAAAACTGATGGGACGTGTAAGCGGAATGCAGGACCCTTTTATGATGTTTGCACAGTCTTTGACACTCGGCTTAGTGGCGCTGTTATTCCCTAAGTTCGTTTCAAACATTGATTATCTTTATTACGGCATGGGTGTTATCATCCTGATCGTTTTTATTTTTTATTTTATTGCACTGCCAAAATACAGTGCTCAGGCTGTGGAAGTGAATGTTCAGGAAGCATTTCAAGAACAGCCGAAAAAGAAGGCAAGATCTGTATAATGCAGGTTAAAAATGCGATTTTTTCTCAGAAAAAATCGCATTTTCACATTCAATATTTGCATTTCAACTTTAAAAAAGTATAATCTAAACATATAGAAATTGATAAGAGCAAAGGAGAGAAATAATGGACGACCATGCATATACGAAAGATCTGCAGCCAACCGTAGAAAATCTTTCAAAAGCAGTTTACACTGTGAACCGCCATGCAAAAACCGCCCCCAACCCTAAATACCTATATCTGCTGAAAAAACGTGCTTTGCAAAAGCTCGTCAAAGAAGGTAAAGGAAAGAAAATAGGGCTTCATTTTTCAAAAAATCCAAGGTTCAGCCAACAGCAATCGGACGTGCTTATCTCAATCGGAGACTACTATTTTCACATGCCTCCAACTAAAGAAGACTTCGAACATCTTCCGCATTTAGGTACACTTAATCAATCGTACCGAAATCCTAAAGCTCAAATGTCTTTAACAAAAGCAAAACACCTGTTGCAAGAATATGTCGGCATGAAAGAAAAGCCGCTAGTGCCTAATCGCCAGCAGCCAGCTTATCACAAACCTGTCTTTAAAAAGCTTGGCGAGAGTTACTTTTAAAATAAAAACAGCCGTGCCTCTTCCGGGCACCGGCTGTTTTTATTTATTCGATAACATACGTATCCACTTTTTTAATCAAATCACTGATTTCAGGCTTGCTGATTTGCTCATCTGCGCCTACAACTTCGCCGCGGTGGCGCAGATCATCCGTAATTAAAGATGAGAAAATCATAACCGGCACATTTGAGCTTTTCGGATTTTCCTTCAGCAGCTTTGTGAGCCTGTGTCCGTCCATTTTTGGCATTTCAATATCCGTGATGATCATATCAATCTGTTCTGATAAATCAGTTTCGTTTTCAGCAAGGTTCATAATGTAGTCATATGCCTCTTTTCCGTTTTCAAACGAAGCGATATTGTTGTAACCTGCTTCTTTTAATTCATCCTGCAAGAGTCGCATCAAAAGAGGTGAGTCCTCTACAATGATAAGCTTTTTCTCAGTTCTTCTTTCATCGAAGCCCTCAGTATGCATATTGTACGTGTCCACACCTGAATCTGATTCGATGTCATAAATAATTTTTTCATAATCAGGCAAAAAGATCATCAGGTCTTCAAACTTAATAATTCCGGTAAGGTGCCGCTCCATTCCTTGATTTAACGATGTCGGCTTTTCAATCGCTTCCCATGATACTCTGTGAATTTGAGACACAGAGCCGACATGAAAAACAATTTTCCGTTTATTAAATTCCGTTACGATATATTTCTCATCTTTTGACCCTTCAGGCTCTACTCCAAAAAACGAGAAAAGGCTGATCACTGGGAGGATTTCTCCTCTGAGTTTAATCATTCCTTCTACATGCTGATGGGAGTGAGGCACTGATGTCACCTCGACAGGCTGAATAATTTCTCTTACTTTCATGACGTTAATCCCGAAAGCATTTTCACCCACGCCAAACTTCACAATTTCCAATTCATTTGTACCAGAATCCAATAAAATTTCGTATTGTTGTAACGACAATTCAATCCCTCGCTATTCGCATTCAGTATTGTACTGTATATATCGGCGGAATTTGTAAAAAGTGAATGGCGACTCTTCAAAATCGAATTCCAAGAGCAATTAAGCCGCGTTCCTCAAAAAAGAAACTTTTTTCCTAATAACCATTGACTTTCCAACTAACAGTGATAAAATAGTCAAGGATTTTTCCAAAGAAGGGTGTAAATAATGGGTACCTTAGTAATATTTAAAGAAAACGAAATGACTGTTTTAGAAGATATCAGTGAAGAAACTTACCTGAATATGAAGAAAGAATCAGCTGACCTTCAAGAAGAGCATCCCCCGTATCTGATTTGGCACGAAGACCTTCATTTTGATTATGGCTATTAATGAAATTGGCACATATAAACAATAATAGAACATGATACAATAAAGACAATCAAATCGCTGGTTGTCTTCTTTTTTTCTGAAAAGAAAGGTATGTTTAGAAATAAGGCGCATACAATCGAAATATATCAGTTAAAAAGGTGACAAATAATCAGCTAGTGGTAAAATAGGATAAACTCATTATATTTGTTAAGGTGATGAATTATGGAACATTTGCTGAATCCGAAAGCAAGAGAGATTGAAATTTCAGGAATACGCAAATTCTCGAATCTTGTAGCCCAACACGAAGACGTCATTTCGCTTACAATCGGCCAGCCTGATTTTTTCACGCCGCATCATGTGAAAGCTGCCGCAAAAAAAGCCATTGATGAAAACGTGACGTCATATACACCGAATGCCGGCTACCTGGAGCTGAGACAAGCTGTGCAGCTTTATATGAAGAAAAAAGCGGATTTCAACTATGATGCTGAATCTGAAATTATCATCACAACAGGTGCAAGCCAAGCCATTGATGCTGCATTCCGGACGATTTTGTCTCCTGGTGATGAAGTGATTATGCCAGGACCTATTTATCCAGGCTATGAACCTATTATCAATTTATGCGGGGCCAAGCCTGTTATTGTTGATACTACGTCACACGGCTTTAAGCTTACTGCCCGGCTGATTGAAGATGCGCTGACACCTAACACTAAGTGTGTCGTGCTTCCTTATCCGTCAAATCCTACTGGCGTGACTTTATCTGAAGAAGAGCTGAAAAGTATCGCAGCTCTTTTAAAAGGCAGAAGTGTCTTCGTATTGTCTGATGAAATATACAGTGAATTAACATATGACAGACCGCATTATTCCATCGCAACCTATTTGCGGGATCAAACGATTGTCATTAACGGGTTATCAAAATCACACAGCATGACCGGTTGGAGAATTGGATTTTTATTCGCACCGAAAGACATCGCAAAGCACATTTTAAAGGTTCATCAATACAATGTGTCATGTGCCTCATCCATTTCTCAAAAAGCCGCGCTTGAAGCTGTCACAAACGGTTTTGACGATGCACTAATTATGAGAGAACAATACAAAAAACGTCTGGATTATGTATATGACCGTCTTGTTTCCATGGGAATTGACGTTGTTAAACCGTCCGGTGCGTTTTATATCTTCCCATCTATTAAATCCTTTGGAATGACTTCATTTGATTTTAGTATGGCTCTTTTGGAAGACGCTGGCGTGGCACTCGTGCCGGGCAGCTCGTTCTCAACATATGGTGAAGGATATGTAAGGCTGTCTTTTGCATGCTCAATGGACACGCTGAGAGAAGGCTTGGATCGTTTAGAATTATTTGTATTAAAAAAACGGGAATCAATGCAGACGATAAACAACGGCGTTTAAGCCGTTGTTTTTATTTTTTTGGAAATGAAATTTTAAACGCTGTGCCTTTTTCAGGATGGCTGTCCACATGTATGACTCCCTGATGGTTTTCAATGATATTAAATGTCACCATCAATCCAAGCCCCGTACCTTTTTCTTTTGTTGTTAAAAATGGCTCTCCAATCCGGTTTAGCACTTTTTCAGGTATACCTTCCCCTTCGTCTTTGACAGTGACATGAACAGAATGCTCATCCTCGGTGATGATAATGTCTACTGTTCCCCCATCAGGCATTGATTCAACTGCATTTTTGATTAAATTAATGAATACCTGCTTTAATTGGTTTTGATCCCCATTTATATAAATGCTGTCTTTTTCATAGCTGGTTCTAATAAAAATGCCATTTAAATTTGCCTGTGTTTCTAACAGGGCTGAGACCTCACCAATTAATTTTTTCAAGTTCAAATATTCTTTGACAGCATTTTGCTGAGGTTTCGCAAGCATGAGCAGTTCACTGAGTATTAATTCAATGCGGCTGAGTTCAGAAAACACAATATCAAAGTAATGCTCGTTTCCTTCCATTGTCGGCTTCATCAACTGTAAAAATCCTTTGATCGCTGTAAGCGGGTTGCGGATCTCGTGGGCGATTCCCGCCGCGAGCTGGCCTGCGATTGATAATTTTTCCGATTTCAGCATCAATTCTTCTGTTTGCTTTCTCTCTGAGATGTCCCGAAGAATGACTTGGACGGCCGCTTCACCAAAAAAGGTCGTCGGAATGCAGACCATCTCCGTATAGATGACCCTATTCTGAAAGGTGAACCAGGATTGCTTGACAATTTCTGATTCTGTTTTTTGCTCGGCAATGTTTTGGATTCTCTCTTTTACATCCTCGTGATCGCAAGGATGCAGCTGATCGTATATGTTTTTGCCAATTAAATCCTCATAGGTAGCCGCTTCAAACAGGGAAATTCCCGATTCATTCATAAACACCCATTTTCCATTGTGAATCACCGCAATGGTATCAATTGAATTTTGAATCAGCAGCTGATATCGTTCACGGCTTTTTTGCAGGATGGTTTGGAATTTTTTTCTTGAAGAGATATCGATCAGCAGCAGCAGCTCAGCCTGCTGGTTTTTGTAGACGGTCGGGGATGCTTTCACTTCTAAATGAACAGGTGAGCCATCAAGCCTTTTCCACGTCTGTTCAATCATTCCGACTTCCATTCCTTTTTGCATTCGTATAATCCTGTTTTTCACGATATCATGATATTCTTCCTCAATAAATTCATAGGACCATTTGCCAATAATAGCATCCTTGCTTTTTGCTCCCAGCATTGAAAGCATCGCGCTGTTTACATAGACGATCTTGCCTTTGACACTGATGCATAGCGGACTCGGGAGATTTTCAACCAACCGTTCATAATCATCCGTTATATATGTAGTCGATTCCGGGCTTGCAGGCTCGATTTCATGTTTTTCGCAGTTTAGAGATTGATGGCCTGTTTCTTCTTCAAGAACTTTCATTTTCAAAATGATTTCCCGATCTGTCCGCTCAGCTCTTGTCGTAACAATTTCTACTGCAGCCTCCACCCACACAATCGTGTGATCTTTTTTAATAAAACGAAAGGTGCACGGCATCAGATGATGTTCATTATAAAAATAGCTTTCAACTAAAAATTGGTCTTCCTCATGTAAAAACGTTTTGAGGAATGATCCGATCATCTCTCCTTGGAGATAGCCCAAATGCAGTTTGGAGTTGGCAGATATATAAATGATACGTCCATTAGAGGCCAAGACTGCATGAATATCGGTTTTCGTTTGAAATGGTTTAACATGCTGCGTATCCTGTTCCACAGAATCCCTCCTTTGCATGATCATCGTGTTTTTTTCGACATATACAGATTGACTTTTACCTAGTATGATTCGCTAGAAAATGAGTATTCTCCTTCTATTCTTATGGTGAACGTCAATTTTTGAATAAAAGAAAGGGCACACAATCTTTTCGTTGTGCACCCTGTTTTTTATTTTTTACTGTGTTTTTTTTCGAGCTCTGCGTAGGCGTGGATAGCTCTTTTGGCAATAATTTTATTGATCTTATCATCATCCCTTACTGAGGGAACAACGACACTAAAAGCGACTTTGGGATTTTCCGATGGGTAATAACCAACAAATGTAAGATTATATGTTTTTTTCCCCCACCAATTGCGATTCGTGCCGTAGTAAAATGTTTCCGCTGTTCCTGTTTTCCCTGATACATCTTCTGTAAACGTATTTTTAGCTGTCCCTGAGGTTGTAACGAGCTTCATTCCGGTCTTTACTTGCTGTATGTCACTTTCTGAGTTGTTAATTTTATTGAGAATGTTTGGCTTTCTTTGTTCAATGGTCTTCCCAAGGCCCTTTTTATTGCTGGGCTCATGAACACTTGTAACAATTCTTGGTTGAATGCGATACCCGCCATTGGCAATGGAAGAGATGTACTGCGCCATTTGAAGGGGGGTATATGTATCGTATTGTCCAATAGCCAAGTCTAAAATTAACCCCCCCACCGCATCAGGTGTAGTTTGCATGCCGGCTGATTCCTGCGGAAGATCAATACCTGTCTTTACACCCAGACCAAATTGGCTGTAGTAATTTCTCATCTTGTTTAAATCCTTCTGGTCAGCGGGAAGAGGTCCATGCGGCTTGTATGTAACACCGGCAATATGCATGGCGACATTAAACATGTATACGTTTGAGCTTTTTTGCAAAGCTGTTAATTCATTGATGGTTCCCATGTTCATGTAGGATTTCTTTGGTTTGTTACCGTACCCAGCCAAATAAAGAGGTGTATCCACAAAATATTTATAATGCGGAATTCCGTCCTGATAGCCGGCCAGCACGGTGGCGCCCTTCACTGCTGAGCCCATTTCATATTGGGTGGTAAATGCCCCTATCGCATAATCTTCAATTTTGTTGGTTTTTAAGTCTATCTTTTTCCCTGCCATCGATAAAATATCGCCGTTATTCGGGTCCATCATTACGGCAAAAGCTCTGTCCAGCATGTAATTTCCGCGTGCGCGGCTGTTTCTCACTTCTTCTTCAATGATCTTTTCCATCTTTGCTTGAAGCTCCATGTCAAAGGAAAGCTGAAGATCGTATCCCCTGCTGCCTTTATCAATGGTTTTTTGACTGACGACATTTCCTTTATTGTCTTCTACGTATTCCACTTTTTCTTTATGCGAATTTAAGTAATCTTCATATTGATACTCTAAATAACTTTTTCCCACCCTGTCATTATTCGCATAGCCTCTTGTTAAATAGAAATCTTTCCGGTCGCTCAGCAGGCCCTGATCAGGTGTCGTAACGCCCCCGAAAACGGAATAAAGGGTTTTGTCATAAGGATATTTTCGTGTCCAATCGTTTACAATGTCGATTCCCGGAAGCTCTTCTAAATGCTCAGAAACAATTGAAATTTCATCATATGTTAAGTCATTTTTGGGTCTCTGCGAGGAGTTTTTCTTCTCATCAAGCAGCGCTCCGTTTTTTCCATTGCTATTGCTTTCATTTGGATTCATTGCCTTTACGATTTGAGGTTCGTAAGCATTTCCGCTTGAGAACCTTGTATATATCGCAGCCGTTTCCATTTCTTCGTCATCTTGCTGAATAGCCTTCAATTCTTGATCCGGAACACGCTCTAGTTGAAGCTTGTAAGCCTGGGCTCCTTTCAGATTGCTTTCCGATTCCTTAAGCAGGGCGGCGGCTTTTTTCGGATGAGCTGCGATCCAGTAATCACGCAGATCCCTTTCCTTCAAAAATTCGGTATCAATATGAATGAAAGCAGCAAGCCGCTTCGCTGTTTTGATTTTATCTTCGGTTTTTGTGCTAGATGTTGATACATACACAATTTCTGGAACGCTCTGGTTGTCGACAGCAACTTTCTGGTTTCTGTCGTACATCTTCCCGCGAGGAGCAGGATAGTAAGCTGTTTTTGCATTTGATTTCTCAGCGTCTTCTTCATGCTGTTCGCCTTCAACAATTTGAACGACCCCGAGCTTAAAAATTAATGCAGTGAATAAAACAAAGACAGCTAGGAAAAAAAGGTTCATTCTGATTGCTCTGTTTCCTTTGCTCTTTTTCTTTGGTTCACGTCCTATTTCAGTCACTTCTGGTTACCCCTCTCAAATCATTCAATATATTTACATATACTGAGATTAATTGTAACACTTTTGTAATAGTTGTTACAGCGAAAAGGAGTAAAAAAAGCTGTCAACATAAAAACACATTAAAATATAACTAACGATTCAAAAAAAAGGAAGATATGTAACAGTACGATAAAACCATAAATGCTGCTGACTTCTTTATTCTTAGCGATTCAGCGGATTTACTTTACGAAAATGACAATCTCCATTTGTCAAAGGAAAGTGCTGGAGTCTTTATGACAAAAAAGCTATGTTATGATTTTTTTGTAGAAACAAACAACTCTAGGAGGTTACGAACTAATGAAGAAAGCATTTATTTTATCTGCTGCCGCTGCGGTTGGATTATTCACATTCGGAGGCGTACAGCAAGCATCAGCGAAAGAACTCTCCTGCCAGTCTGTGGTAACAGTAAAAACGGGGAACACAGTACAAAACATGTCACTTAACGATGCAGTGAAAAAACTGCATATTAACACAAATATTAAAACGTTAAACGCTGCAAACGAAAAAGAGATTAAGCAGTTTCTTCAAAAACATGCGAAGCAATCTAACATGAAGGTTCAGGATGTTCAAAAGACAGAAACGGCAAAACCGGCGCAAAAAACTACTGAAAAAGCAGCTGCTGATCAAAATACCGCTTCTAAAGCACCTGAAACTGCTGAAAAAACAAACACAACAACATCTGCACCTTCATCTGTAAGTGCATATGAGAAAAAAGTTGTTGAGCTTACAAATGCAGAAAGACAAAAACAAGGCTTAAAACCGCTTCAAATTGATGAAACGTTAAGCAAATCTGCACGCGCAAAATCTCAGGATATGAAAGACAAAAACTACTTTGATCACCAAAGCCCAACTTATGGCTCACCGTTTGATATGATGAAATCTTTCGGAATCAGCTACAAAACAGCAGGTGAAAACATTGCGAAAGGCCAAAAGACACCTGAAGAAGTAGTAAAAGCCTGGATGAACAGTGAAGGACACAGAAAAAACATTCTAAACCCTAACTTTACTCACATCGGTGTTGGCTACGTTGAGTCTGGAAGCATCTGGACACAACAATTCATCGGTAAATAATAAAAAATTTCTTGTACGATACAGGTAATCTTCAGCTTGCAGAAAAAACCATGTTTTTTCTGCAAGCTTTTTTACTTTATTCATATTTTTGATGCAGAAATAGAAAAAGCCGCCAGCCAAGCAAGGATAGGATGCGGCATGCTTCTTTACATTCTGGAAATTTGTTCACTCACAATCCGTTTTGTTTTCCACCTTCCATAGCAAATATGCCTTTGATAGAATTGACCTTTTCTGCAATTAAGGAAAAATTTTCAGTCTGAGCAATATAGGCTTCGTCGCAGTTTTTTGTGAGGAACAGAGAAAGACATCATTCTTTAAAGCCTTTCTTTGATTATATGATAGGGAAATAGAGACTGTCCGAGGTTTCTCGACAGCCTGAGGTACAAAGGGCGGCCTCTATTCTATTATGTGGTTAATCTTAGCTTTCCTATTTTGTTACATTCTAATGCAAACCATACTGTTCCATCATTAGCGCATCCAATTCCATGAGGCTCAGCATGAGGTGTGTTGATTGTATATTCTTCAATTTTGTGATCACTTGTCAGCCTTCCGATTTTATTTCCTCCCCATTCGGTAAACCATAAATCGGATTTTCGCCCTGCAGCGATAGCGTGAGGACGTGCATTTGGTGATGGAATATCATATTCAGTTATGTCACCTGAAACTGTAATCCTACCTATCTTATTCCCCATGATTTCTACAAACCAAAGTGCACCATCATGCCCTTTTGTAATACCAACTGGTCCTGCTCCCGGTGTCGGAATTGGAAACTCCGTTACCTCTCCTGATTCAGTTATTTTGCCGATAGCATTATTCTGGTTTTCAGTGAACCAAAGCGAATCATCTGAACCCAATGTAATAAAAGAAGGGTATGATCCTTCATTAGGCAGTTCATATTCATAAATCTTGCCCTCTATCGTCAATTTTCCTATACGATTTCCATTCATCTCAGTAAACCAGATATCGCCGTTTGGACCTTCCGTAATCCCATACGGGGCTGAATGTTGATGCGGTAATGGATATTCTCTAAATTGCCCTTTTTCGGTCAGTTTTCCTATCTTATTAGCTCTATTTTCTGTAAACCAGATATCACCTTTTGAAGACACCGTTAAACACATGGCCCCAGCATCAGGTGTCGGAATCGTATACGCTTGAATTTTTCCCTTCTTATCAATACAGCTTATTTTGTTAGCTTTATGTTGGGTAAACCATACTTTTCCCTCGTGTGAAATGGCTATCCCGTATGGGCCAGAATCAGAATGTAAAATACTTATTTCTTGCTGTTCAAGCTCCATAACTTAATTCCCCCCTTCAATATAATCTGCAAAAAAGCCTCCTATTCTCACTGTTCTGTAATAGGAGGCAATACTTACGTTCATACCTAAATAGGCGCCGATTTCGTCATAAATAAAAACATTACACCATAATCCTATCTCATAATAAACAAAACAAATAAGCATTTCCAAGTGGTATTTTTCTGTTTTACCACCTAGCGCCCAGAAAAAGGCTGTCGAGATTATCACGACAGCCTGATGGTTGCCTGCAGGATACAGGAAGTCTTTTTATTTCACCCAAAGTTTATATATACTCTGTGTTCCGCTGTTTTCTTCACCTTGTGCAGCAAGCTTGTCATATAAGGATTTAGCAAGCGATAAGCCTGGCATTTCTTCTTCCATTAGTTCTGCTTCCTCTAGCGCAATTCCCATATCTTTAATAAAATGCTTTACATAAAATCCTGGTTCAAAGTTGCCTTGCAGCATACGGGGAGCAAGATTTGACAATGACCAGCTTCCCGCTGCGCCCGTTGTGATGCTTTTCAGGACATTTTCCGGCTCTAGGCCTGATTTTTGAGCGTATGCCATTGCTTCAGCAACACCGATCATACCAGCTGCAATTGCAATCTGATTGCACATCTTGGTATGCTGTCCGCTTCCAGCCGGTCCTTGGTACTGAATATTCTCTCCCATTAAAGAGAAAATCGGCATGCAGGCTTCAAAAGCTTCTTTTTCTCCACCAACCATAATGGCGAGTGTTCCGTTTTGTGCACCGACATCTCCGCCTGAAACAGGAGCGTCTAAAGCGAATAAAGCTTTTTCTTTGGCCGCTTCAGCAATCTTCTTCGCAAGCGAGGGCTTAGATGTCGTCATATCAATAAGATATGCTCCTTCTTTTGCGTTTTCAATAATTCCGCTTGTTCCGAAATACACTTCTTCAACATCACTGGGATAGCCGACCATTGTAATGATAACATCCGCTTCTTTCGAAAGATCTTTGACCGTTTCTTTCCATACCGCGCCTTTTTGCAGGATGCTGTCTGCTTTTTCTTTTGTCCGGGTGTACACCAATACAGGATGGCCGTCATTGAGAATATGTGTTGCCATGCTTTTTCCCATTACTCCAAGACCGATAAAACCAATTGTTTTTTTCAAGGTCATTCCTCCCAGATGTTTCGTTTAGATTTTAGTTAAAATTTATCATTTTTCCTTCATTTTCTAGACTACCATAACTCTACATCATAGAGTAGACTCTTAAAATAAAAAATCCCCAAAACATATCGTGTTTTAGGGATTTTTTGGATTATAATGTGAATTTTGTGATTGTTTTCATAAGCTCTTGGCTTGCATGTTTTAACGTGTCTGTTGAGTGTTTGACTTTATCAAGAGTGATCAGCTGTTCATCAGTTGATGCGTTCACTTCCTCTGCTGCGGCAGCTGATTCCTGTGATATGGCTGAAATGCTTTGAATCGCTTCAGAAATCGCGAGCTGTTCTTCACTCATTCTTTGAATTTCTGCGTAAATGTGATCAATGCCTTGCACCAGTGACTGCATTTCCGAAGTTATCGTGTTTAACACCTCTCCAGTCTCGTGAATGGCACTGTTTTGTTCATCGTTCATTCTGCTTGCCTCAACCATTGCATGAGAGGCCTCTTTTGTCTCAAGCTGGATAAGCTTCACAGTCTCACTGATATGCTTTGTAGAGAGGGCTGATTGCTCAGCTAGCTTCCTCACTTCATCAGCTACAACGGCAAAACCGCGGCCGCTTTCTCCCGCTCTGGCTGCCTCAATGCTGGCATTTAAAGCAAGCAAATTGGTTTGATCAGATATGTTTGAAATCGCCGTAACGACTTCTTCAATATTCTTAGTTTGATTTTCTAAATCCAGCAGCATCGTTTCGACCTTTTTTGTTTCCATGTTGGCTTCGTTTGACTTCATCAGCAGCTGGCCGAGTGCGTCAAGTCCTTTATAGCTCGCATCCTCGGACGATTTTGAGCGTTCTTTTATTCCGCCTGCCTCCTCAGCGATTTGTCTGATTTTCATTGACAGGCTTTCTGATTTTTCATTAATGGTTTCAACTTCAGAAGCTTGTTCCGATGCCCCTGCAGCTACTTCTTCAATCGCTTTTGCAATTTGTCCGCTTGTTTCATTTGTTTCTGCAGAGACAGCCGTTAATTGCTCAGTGGTATCAGATACCTTCCCTGAAGAGATCCTCACTTGCTCAACCATTTCCTTCATATTTTCAACCATCAGATTGAAGTCCCTTGTTAAAATACCGACTTCATCCTTAGATTTTGATTCCGCGTGCACTGTTAAATCGCCTGCGGAAACGGCTTTCGTTTTAGCGATCAGCTGCTGTATCGGACCGGTTATCGTTTTGGCCAGGAAGTAGCTGAGAATAATTGTGATGATAAGCGCAATCAATGATATCCACAGATTTGCCCGATTCATTTTATCTGAAATCCACATTAATTGATCGGTATCAAATTGCGTTCCGACCTTCCAGCCCGTTTCACCAATCGTTTGATACACAACCATTTTCCCATTCACATCCTGTATCCCTTTTTTCTCGGACGCAATGGTTTTCAGTGTTTGATCCTTTGATATATTTTTCCCTTGATTTGACGGATGGGCTAAAAGATTGCCGCTCGCATCAGCTAAAAAGGCAAATCCATTGTAAGGCACCTTTTGTTTATTGACCATACTTTGGATAGCAGAGAGTTTCAAGTCATAGCTGGCAACCCCTATCACTTTTTGCCTGTCTAAGATCGCTTTCGATGCAGTAACAATCATGTCTCCTGTCACGACATCTTTATAAGGTTCCGTCCAAACAACTTGATCCGGGGCTTCAGCTGCAAGCTTATACCATGGTCTTGATGTTGGATCATAATCCTCAGCGAAATCTGCTTTTGGATATGTAAACATTTCTTTTTTTGCGGTGCCTATGTAAGCCATCGCAACATAATCATCATTATCTTTGATTTGCTTAATGTCATCGTTAAACAGCCGAGCAGCTTCTTTACTTGGTTTCGTTACAAATGTATGCGTTAATTTCCCATTAGCCAGCCTTGATAACGAAATGGCATAACTCTTTAATTGCAATTCAATATTTTGTTCAAGTGACTGCGTCACGTTTTGAGTTGTATTTTTCCCATCCTCTGTAATCATCGGTTTTAGCGTCAAATAAGAAGACAGCATTAAAAGAACAACTGTGACGATTAACATAATCGAAACAAAAACAGCAATTTTCATGTGAAGTTTTTTAAACAAACCAATCCCCTCCTAATTTCTATATCGGCCTTTTCGTTTGAATAATGAAT
>NZ_CP026521.1:1475996-1666127 GCF_002953915.1 Bacillus sp. MBGLi79 | reverse complement strand
ATGAATAATCAAAAAATAAATTATAAGAATATCGGAATGTATTTACTGAAAATTCAATCTTCGTTATAATAAAACAACATAAGGAGAGTGATGATCATACTGAAACAAATATATGTGCATAACGGAAGAAAATTTGAAGCTCTAACCATCAGAAACTACAATGAGACTGACATCAAGGGGCTGATTTCTCTTCAAAGAGAATGTTTCCCTCCCCCATTTCCCCAAGAATTACTGTGGTCTGAAAGCCAGCTCGACAGTCATATCAAAACCTTTCCGGAAGGCGCTTTATGCGCGCTCATCAATGGCAGAATTATCGGTTCCATGACGGCTCTTATTGTACAATTTGAGCCTGAATCTCCTGACCATACATGGGCACAAGCAACAGACAACGGATCAATTAAGAATCATGACCCTCATGGAAATACCTTATATGTAGTGGATATTTCTGTTTCTCCACGTTATCGAAAGCTTGGAATCGGAAAATGGCTGATGAATACGATGTATGAGCTTACTGTTGATAAAAGGCTGGAGCGCCTTCTCGGAGGCGGACGCATTCCTTTATATCATAAATACGCACACGAGATCAGCGCAGTTCAGTACGTTGAAGATGTGATGGAAGGCAGGAAAAACGACCCTGTGCTGTCCTTTCTCCTCCGTTGCGGGCGTTCACCTATTCGTGTAGTCAACAATTATTTAGAGGATACAGAATCATTGAATTACGGCGTTTTGATGGAATGGAAAAATCCTTTCTATAAAAAAGCGAGCTGTTCATCACAACAGCCCGGTTAAGTGAAATATTCGATTTTCGCATTAGGGAAATAAGCATCAATATAGGATTCAAGCGCTTCTCGAAGTGCGTGCTCTTCATCTTTCTGATATATATATTTTCCGATCCCGTAACGGCCCCATTTATAACGGCGCTTTTCCTCATCTAATTCAAGCTTCGTTTTCGGATAATTCTTCTCTATCACTCGTTTGGCCGGTTTTGTAAAACGGTGCTGAATTAATTCAAACGTAATATCATGTCTAACATCCTGCGGCAAAGCAGCATCAAGCTTTTCGAATAGATGTTTGTACCCTTCTTCCCAGCCTTCATGAATATAAATCGGTGCAACAATAAAGCCTAGCGGGTATCCTGCTTTTGCAACTTTAACAGCCGCTTCTATCCGCTTATCAAGAGGTGAGGTTCCCGGCTCAAAGTTTTTAATGACATAGTCGGCATTAATGCTGAACCTGAATCTCGTTTTCCCGTTATGCTTTGCATCTAATAGGTGATCGACATGATGAAATTTCGTTACAAATCTAAGCTTTCCGAGATCACTTTGACCAAAATGTTCAATGGCGCGCTTCAGCGTGTGTGTCAGATGATCAATTCCTACGATATCTGAGGTACATGAGGCTTCGAACCTTGTGAACTCTGGCGCGCGCTCTTTCATATACTTATCCGCCTGGTCTAATATCTCTTCGACATTTACATATGTTCTGATATACGGCTTTGATCCCATGGTTGTTTGCAGGTAGCAATAATGACAGTGCCCCATGCAGCCTGTTGCAAACGGGATGGCATATTCGGCTGAGGGTTTGGATGAATCAAACTTTAATGTTTTCCGAACACCGATAACTAAAGTTGATTTCGCATTGCGATATTGCTGAAGATGATTTTTCCCAGGAATATTACGCACCTGATTGTGGGATGTCGTTTCTCTGATTTCAATGCCCATTTTCTCAAACTTATCTTGTAATTCTTGAGCCAGCGGATATTCCAGCGCTCTTGGTTCTATATACACAAGCTGCGGAACAAATGGGTTCTGCATGATGCCACATCCTTTTCCTTTACTACTGTTACTTTTCTCACCAGACGGAAAGGATATGAGTTGTAATGATTTCCTTGTTACTCATACGGATCAATATCAAATAGTTCTTTGTAAAGTGATTTAGCTTCTTCATAGCTTGCAAACACAGCGTCGTCCTCTGCAAACGGATGGTAGGTTTCATAAATAAACAGAGAAAGCTCGCCTTCATGGTATGGGTGGTGCACAATTTCGGCTTCCTTGATGTGAGCAACATTGGCGGCGTGCGGATTTCTGTAGATCACATAAACAGTATCTCCTGCGTTAAATTGGTTTGACATACTATCCCTCCTAGCCATGTTATTGTGTCCTTCTATACCCTTACTTATGAAAAAAACCAGACAGGCCGGAGGCCGTCTGGTTTTTGTACATTATTTGAAAGTTTCTTTTACGAACGCGACAACTTCTTCTGTCGTGCTCATAGATAAGATTTTCTCTTTGAATGACTCAGCTTCTTGTTTAGACAATTTGCTGATTTGTGTTCTTGCCGGAAGGATAGACGTTGCGCTCATTGAGAACTCATCTAAGCCTAAGCCGAGAAGGATCGGAATCGCAATCTCGTCTCCTGCCATTTCTCCGCACATGCCAACCCATTTTCCTTCTTTATGTGCCGCTTCAATTACAAGTGTAATCAGGCGAAGGATTGCCGGGTTGTATGGCTGATACAGGTAAGATACACGTTCATTCATACGGTCAGCTGCCATTGTGTATTGGATCAAATCGTTTGTTCCGATACTGAAGAAATCAACCTCTTTAGCAAACTGATCAGCGATGACTGCAGTTGACGGAATTTCAACCATCATACCGACTTCAATATCATCAGATACAGCCTGTCCCGCATTTACGAGCTTTTCTTTCTCTTCAAGAAGGATCGCTTTTGCTTCTTTGAATTCGTTAACTGTCGCAATCATAGGGAACATGATTTTCAAGTTTCCGTATGTACTTGCACGAAGCAGCGCGCGAAGCTGTGTTCTGAAGATTTCTTGCTCTTCCAGGCAAAGACGAATCGCTCTGTATCCCAAGAACGGGTTCATTTCTTTAGGAAGCTGCAGGTAAGGAAGCTCTTTGTCTCCGCCGATATCAAGTGTCCGCACGACAACTGATTTTCCTTCCATACGCTCAAGAACCGTTTTGTAAGCATCAAACTGCTCATCTTCTGTAGGCAGCTGATCTCTTCCCATGTAAAGGAATTCTGTACGGTAAAGGCCAACTGCTTCTCCGCCGTTTTCAAGAACGCCTTTTACATCATCAGGAGTACCGATGTTTGCTGCGAGCTCTACATGATGTCCGTCTTTTGAGACAGTCGGTTCATTGACAAGCTTCGCCCACTCAGCCTTTTGAGCCAAATAAGCATTATGTTTTTCTTCATACTCTTTTACAGTTTCAGCAGATGGGTCAATAATGACATCGCCATTGATACCGTCAACGATAACAGTCACGCCGTTTTGGATCGTGCCTGTAGCCGCTTTCGTTCCAACAACTGCTGGAATCTCAAGAGAACGCGCCATGATAGCCGAGTGAGATGTGCGTCCGCCGATATCAGTTGTGAATCCTTTTACGAACTCACGGTTTAATTGAGCTGTGTCAGATGGTGTTAAGTCTTCAGCTACAATAATAACCTCTTCTGAGATCATGCTTGGGTTTGGAATTTCGACGCCAAGCAGGTGGCCTGTTACGCGTTTTGTTACATCGCGGATATCTGCCGCACGCTCTTTCATATATTCGTTGTCCATAGACTCAAACATGGTAACGAACATAGAAGACGTTTCTTTTAAAGCGAATTCAGCATTCACTGAATCAGTGCTGATTTTTTCTTTCACAGGGTTCAGAAGCTCAGGGTCACTGAGAACTAAAAGGTGAGCAGAAAAAATATCAGCTTTATCCTGACCCAGTTCCTTCAAAGCGTGCTCTTTGATTTTTTCGAGCTCTTCTTTTGAACGTGCAATCGCTTCATCAAAACGGCTTACTTCCGCTTCAGAATCAGAGATGCTTTTCTTTTCAACCGTTAAATCTGGCTCTTCAAGCCGGTACGCTTTTGCAATCGCGATGCCGGCTGAAGCGCCAATCCCTTTTAACTCTTGCATTACTCGCCGAGTCCTTCGCTTTTCATTGTTTCTTCTAAAGCGTTAAGAGCATCGTTTTCGTCAGCTCCACTAGCAGAGATTGTGATCTCAGCGCCTTTAGCGATACCTAGAGACATAACACCCATGATAGATTTAAGGTTAACTGTTTTGCCGTTATATTCTAAATTAACGTCAGCGTCGTATTTGCTAGCAGTTTGTACAAGAACTGTCGCAGGACGAGCGTGGATTCCAGAATCTGCAGTTACTTTAAATGTTTTTTGTGCCATTTTTATCATTCTCCTTTTAACTTAAAGCTATATTACTTCACAATATTATATCATACAACCGTACTTGTCATCTGACAAGCACGGCGTACTAACACCCTTATTTTTCAATCTTCACAATATCGTCTTGTTCTCTGTTGACTGAACCGCTTGCTTTAATGCTGACTGTTTCTCCGTCAGCAAGGTTTGTAAATACAATCGGTGTCATAAGAGATGGTACATTCGGTTTGACTGCGTCCAGATCAACTTCAAGAAGTTTTTGTCCAGGCTCAACGCGGTCTCCTTCTGATACGAAAGACGTAAATCCTTCGCCCTTCAGGCTGACAGTATCAATACCAAAGTGGATCAAAATTTCTCTTCCGCCGTCGGATTGCAGGCCGATCGCATGTTTTGTCGGGAACACATTTAGAATTTTTCCTCGAACTGGTGATACGACAATTCCTTCAGAAGGGAGAATCGCAAAACCGTCACCCATCATTTTTCCTGAGAAGACTTGGTCAGGAACATCTGTAATCGGGTGAATTTCCCCGGCAATCGGAGAAACGAAAACTTCCTCGCCGATTTCATTTTGCAGCGGTTCTGCAATCACTTCCTCAACCTGCTGGCCTACTTCCTCTTGAGCAGATGTTTTCGGTTCAGGTCTAGGCTTGCGTCCCGCAATAATGTCTTGCATTTGTGTTTTTAACCCGTCAGAACGCGGTCCGAAAATAGCCTGAATATTGTTGCCGACTTCCAGCACTCCAGAAGCGCCAAGCTGTTTCAGACGGTCTTTATCAACCTTTTTCTGATCGTTTACAGTCACACGGAGACGAGTGATACAAGCATCAAGGTGTTTGATGTTTTCCTGGTCACCCATTGCCTGCAGGATCTCATAAGGAAGATCTCCTGCTTCACCTGTTTTCCCAGTTGCTGCTGTTTCTTCCGCTGCATCCTCGCGTCCAGGTGTTTTCAGGTTAAATTTGCGGATGGCAAATCGGAATCCAAAGTAGTAAATGACCGCTAACCCTAAGCCGACAGGAATGACAAGCCACCATGCCGTTCGGTTCGGTAAAATACCGAATAGGAAGTAGTCAATTAAACCGCCGGAGAATGTCATACCAATCTTAACATTCAACAGCTGCATGACCATGAATGAAAGCCCCGCAAACACACAGTGAATCGCAAACAGGACTGGTGCAACGAATAAGAATGAAAATTCCAATGGCTCTGTAATCCCTGTTAAGAAGGATGTCAAGGCTGCTGAACCCATAATACCTGCAACGAGTTTTTTGTTTTGCGGCTTTGCTTCATGATAAATGGCAAGCGCCGCAGCAGGCAGACCGAACATCATAAACGGATATTTACCTGTCATGAACGTACCTGCTGTTAACTGTACGCCGTCTTTAATCTGCGCCATAAAGATACGCTGATCCCCGCGGATGATTTCTCCTGCTGCACTCTTATAGCTGAAGAATTCGTACCAGAACGGTGAATAGAAAATGTGGTGCAATCCGAATGGAATAAGCGAACGCTCAATCACCCCGAAGATAAATGCAGCAAGGGTTGGATTCGCTTCCACTAATCCTGTTGAAAAGGCATTCAATCCATGCTGGATCGGAGGCCAGATCACTAACATAATAAGACCCAGAATCAGTGCAGAAATTGACGTAACAATTGGAACGAAACGTTTACCCGCAAAGAAACCAAGGTATTGCGGAAGTTCAATTGTGTAAAATTTGTTAAACAATAGTGCAGCTAACACACCGACGATAATACCGCCGAACACACCTGTCGCCAAGGTAGGTATACCAAGCATGTTTACATATGCAGGATGGTTTTCCGTGAAGAACTTGGCTCTTTCAATTGAATCGGAAGGAATGGTTCCGTTTGCAAGAAGAACCGCACTCATGGATACGTTCATTACCAGATAACCGATAATCGCCGCGATCCCTGCAACTCCATCACCGTTGGCAAGCCCGATGGCTACACCTACTGCGAATAGAAGCGGAAGGTTATCGAAAACAATTTGCCCAGCGCTTTCCATAACACTCGCTACGAGCTGAACATTGTCATTGCTTAAGAAATGCAGGACTTGAATCATGTCCTTATTTTGCATCGCATTCCCAATCGCAAGCAAAATACCCGCAGCCGGAAGGATCGCAACTGGAAGCATAAGCGCACGCCCAATTTTTTGAAGAACGCCGAATAATGCTTTAAACATAAGAATTGACCTCCTCTTTTTACTAGTCTGACCTTACAGCTAAAAATCATGACAACGAATTCACAGGCGTAAGTCTTCCAGTTTAACCGTTTACATTTGCCCTTTTACACAACAAAAAGGGCATGAGCAAAATTGGGTGCGCAAAAGAACGAGAATAACTTCCCGTTTTTTTCCCCTCAATCACTCATGCCTGATCGGATCAGTAACACGTTATAAGGTTAAACTGAATTTATGAAATTTTATTGGTTAATCGGTACAGATGAAGCGTTAGGTAAACCGCTTCCGCCTCATGAACTGGTTTTTTCAATGTTTGCTGCAAGATTTTAATCAATTTCCAAGCTGTATTGTAGCATAGCGGATATTCATTTTTCAATAAGAACATTAATTTTTCTGGTTCTTTAGTCGGTTCTTCTTTTTTAATTCTTTCTATTGTAAATCTGATATGCCTGATCAGCCGCAAATAGTTGACACTTTCCTTATTTACTTTCATTTGAAATGAGTCTTCAATCACTTCGACAAGCTGCGCCATGAGCTGCGAGTGCTGATTGACCTCAGACAACGGGCGGTTTGTCAGCGCTGAATGGATATGCAGAGCGATAAAACCAATCTCCCCTTCAGGAAGGCAGATTCCCGCTTTTTCATTGATCATCTCTATGACTTCTTTAGCTATTTGGTACTCCTCAGGGTATAGTGACTGAGTCTCCATTAAAAATGGATTCTTCATATCAAATCCCTGCTGCTGCCTTTTGATCGCGAATGCGATATGGTCTGTCAGCGCAATATGAATATGTTCATTTAATGAGTGATTAGTCCTATTGCTGATGTGATAGATGACATCGTTCGAAATATCAACGAGCTTTTCATCAACATAGTCAAGGAGCTTTTTAAACTGCTTTTGTTCCTTCTCGTCTTTTAAAATGAACATTTTATCGTAGCCTTTATCTTCAATGACATCATCTTGTTTTTTTCCGAAACCAATACCTTTTCCGATTAAAACGACTTCGCTGTATTTATGATGAGAAGCAATTAATACATTATTATTCAGTACCTTTTTCACTGTGAAGGACCCATTCACGATCCTCAGCTCCTTTGTCATTCAATACCTCATATCGTACATAACGAACGGAATGCACGTCAAACCTTTTTTCGATGCTTTCACTAAACAGTCGATCTTTCGATGAGTTGGTAATCCAAAACCTTCCTTTCAATCGGCTGCCCTTGAATTCTTTTTTCCAGCATGGCAAATGCCTGCTTTCCCATTTCCTTTGTTTGAATATCGATCGTTGTGATTCCAAGGGCTTGGCTGATTTCGTGGTTATCAACACTTAAGATCGCAAGCTCATCCGGTACTGATACCTGCTGATTCTTTGCTTCAAGAAAAAGCCCTGCTGAAACTTGGTCATTGGCAACAAAAATAGCCGTCGGCTTTTCCTTCCACGTTTTCCATTTATGAAAAAGCGCCTTCCCATCGTTGATTGTAATCGCTTTCTCAACTACCCAGTCTTCACGAAATGCCTCCCCGATCTCTTCCAATGCTTCTTTATAGGCTTTGATTCGAAAATGGCTGTTCATGCCTTTTTTTCTTGCCAAACAGATCGCTATTTTTTTGTGCCCTTTGGCAATTAAATAGTCCAAGCCGTTCCGGAATGCTTCTTGGTGTGGAATGCTGATGGTTGGGAAACGGCCAATATCTGAATTCTGGCATAGCAATATCGGGCCCTCCCATTCCATGAGTTTCTCATCAGCAAGTGCCTTTGAACAAAAAATCAAACCGTCAACCTGTCGCTGTTTTAATTGAGACAGCGCAAAGATTTCTTTTTGGACCTCATAGTTTGTTTGAAATAAAGAGAGGTGAATCCCGGATTCCACGGCTGCGTCAGCTATTCCTGCAATCAGCTCTGCAAAATATGGCAGGCTAACCGTCGGCAAGACAACACCAATCATGTTTGAAAATCCTTTCGACAAATGGACAGCGTGAATATTTCTCGTGTACTCCAATGCCTCCATCGCTTCAAGCACTCTTTTTCTTTTGTCTTCACTAACGTACGGATGATTGTTTATCACCCGGGAAACCGTTGTAACGGAGACACCGGCTTTTTCTGCAATGTCTTTAATATTAGCCATAGATTCCCTTCTTTCTAAATCCCTTGATCTGGAATGCGTTTCATACAATATGATAGGAACGTACCAGACATATTTTATGTTTTTTGCTGAAAGGAGAAGATCACATGGGTTTTTTCATTTTAATTGGATTATGTCTCACTGTTCTCGGCGGCAGCTGTCTTGCTGTAAAACCTCTCAACCAAAAACATGAAATTAAACCATTTCGAACTTTTGATGATTTTTTTATTTAATGCAGATAAAAAAGGACGATGTCTCGAACAAAGTCCTTTTTTACTTCCTGTTACGGCAGTATGATTAATTCCTTCGGATATTGTGTCAGAGCAACTGCCCCGTCCTTAGTTACATGAACGTCATCCTCAATGCGCACGCCGCCGATTTCAGGCACATAAATTCCCGGTTCGATCGTGTAGACCATGCCTTCCTGCAGAAGCGTATCGTTAGCCTGGCTCATTGATGGGTACTCATGGACAGAAATTCCGAGTCCGTGTCCAAGCCGGTGAGGAAAATAGTCACCGTATCCCGCTTTTTCTATGATTCCGCGGGCTGTCAAATCCAGATCTCCGATTCTGACACCGGGTTTGCTTGCCTCAATCGCGGCTTTTTCCGCTTGAAGAACAGTCTCGTAAATCGCCTCCTGCTTCGGATTGATGGTTTTGTATGCAAATGTTCTTGTAATATCAGAGCAATAGCCGTCAAGAATAACACCAAGATCAAATAAAACAAAATCACCTTTCTTCAACGTGGCTGTACCAGGATTTCCGTGAGGCTGGCCTGATTTTTCTCCGAATAAAACCATTGTCGAAAAAGACATGCCCTGAATTCCTTTTTTCTTCAGCTCATACTCAATTTGAGCGAGCACTTCCACTTCACTAATGCCTTCACGCAAAGCGGCTGTACCGACTTCAACACCGTAATCCGCAAGCTTTGCCGCCTCTTTCAGCAAACGAACTTCATTGTCGTCTTTAATCAGGCGAAATTGGTTGAGTGTTTCTTCTGCTGAAACAAATTGAGCCCCGCCCGTCGAATGCTTCAGCTGTTCAGCGCGTGATAGCGAGATGGAATCCTTTTCTACCGCAAGCGTATGTATGCTGATATTTCGCTTTTTCAAGGCTTTCTCTATCAGCTCCCACGGATTTTCGTGATCCGCATAGCCAATGATTTCATAATTCCAGCCTGCGTTGCGGGCCTGTCCTGCTTCCATTCCTGGACAAATAAAGAAAGGCTCCTCTTCTTGAAAAATAAATAACCCCATTAATCTTTCATGCGGCTCTGTGTAAAAATCGGTTAAGTAAAAAACATTTTCTTTCGTATGAATAAATGCGGCAGTATGCCCCGCTTCCTTCAGCCATGAAGAGACGCGTTGTATTCTATTCACTTCTTGTTCCTCCCCGCCATTTGCAATGCATTGTTCTACCCTTCATTGTATCAGGTTTTGCAGATGTTTGCCTTTCACAAAGCCTTCATTTTCCGATGCATTTTATTTCCTGCTCCGCTTCCTGTATACTGACAGTAACGTTCAATCGCAGGGGGTTGTTCCGTTTGCTGATGAATTTTTTCAGGCGAAAAGCAGTTATGCTCTTAACGATTTTGGGAATTTCCGCTCCTTTTATCGGAATGAAGATGGTGGGCTTTTATTATTACAGCTCAATTATAGGCTGTGCAGCGGGTTTTCTTTGCTGCATCCTCGCTCTCATCCTGGTTACGAAAAGGTCTGCTAAAGACAAAAATGAAGGGAAAGCTTGATACATAAAAAACCAGCAGCCTGATAGGGCTGCTGGTTTTATTTTAGGAGTCTTAATCCGTTTAGTATGACCAAAATCGTACTTCCCTCATGACCAATCACGCCAAATGGCAATTCCATCACCTGCAAAAAGTTTGCACAAATCAGCAGACAGATCACAGTTAGAGAAAACACGATATTTTGTTTGATGATCCTGTTCATTTTCCGTGACAAGCGGCACATGTTTACGAGCTTTTTCAAGTCGTTTTTCATGAGGACCATATCAGCGGTCTCAAGTGCTACATCTGTTCCGCCGCCCATCGCAATGCCGACATCCGCCGCTTTGAGCGCCGGCGCATCATTGATTCCGTCACCAACCATTGCTATCGTTCCGAATTCTTCTTTTAATCGTTTGATTTCATTCACTTTTTGGTCAGGCAGGCATTCTGCCGCAACAGTTGTCATGCCGGCTTCCTTGGCAATCGCTTGAGCCGTGTCCACGTGATCTCCTGTCAGCATGGCCGTTTTAATCCCAAGTCGGTTCAGTTCCTCCATGACCTCTTTTGCTTCAGGCCTAATTTGGTCCTTCAGTGCAATACAGCCCGCTATTTGATCATCCTTTTTCACAAATACAATCGTATGGCCGCTTTGAATGATATCTGATGCTGTCTGTTTCATAAATTGTGCTGCCATTTCCTCGCCGATAAAACCTGCTTTACCGACCTTCCATTTCGCGCCCGACACTTCTGCCATAACGCCAAACCCTGATGTTTCTTCTATAGATATGTAGCCGGACTGATTCACGCCGCGGCTTTCAGCGTACGCCGTTATGGCTTGGGCAAGCGGATGGCTTGATTGCGTTTCGATGGCATAGACAGCCTCAAGAACTTCCGCTTCATTGAACCCTTCTGCTATTCTGATCGTCTCAACTGCCGGCTGGCCTTTTGTTACAGTACCGGTTTTATCAAAGGCGATCATTTGCACAGAGCCCAGCTGTTCAAGAAAGACGCTTCCTTTCACAAGCATACCGTTGCGGGCGCCATTTGAAATCAGGGACAACGCCGCCGGCATAATAGAGGCGACAAGCGCACAAGGTGACGCGACAACCATAAACACCATTGCGCGGTAGAAGGTTTCACTCCAGCTCCAGCCCAGCGCAAAGTGCGGGATGAATAACAGGAGCCCCACCGCAATTAACACACCTTTCACATAAGCATTTTCAAATCGTTCGATGAAAGCCTGTGCGGGTGATACACTGTTTTGCGCTGATTCAACCAGTTTGATAATTTTTCTGAATAACGAATCTTCATTTGCTTTCGTGACACGAACAGTCAAGGATCCATTGCGATTCACCGTCCCAGTGAATACAGCGTCGCCTGTGTTTTTTTCTACAGGCATTGATTCACCTGTTAATGCCGACTCGTCAAGGCTTGTCGAGCCCGATTCAATGATACCGTCTGCTGCTACTCGTTCTCCAGGTTTGATCACAATCATATCACCGGCCTGCAAGTCTGAAACTGGAACCCTTTTGGTTTCATCATCGACCAGCAATGTTGCTTCTTCAGGTTCAAGCTGCATTAAAGACGTTAAATCTCTGCTGCTTTTATTCATTGTGTATGTTTCTAAAGCTCCGCTTAAGGAAAAAATAAATATTAAAATAGCGCCCTCTGCCCAGTATCCAATCAAGGCGGAGCCAATGGCAGCAAAAATCATTAAAAGTTCTACATTCAGCGTTTTGGATTCGAGCGTTTCTTCGATTCCTTCCTTTGCTTTAGCGAATCCGCCGATCACAAAAGCCAGCAAGAAAAGTGTTATGGATAATACTTGATGGCCGGATAAGAGCCAGCCAGCCAAGATAAGGGCGCCTGATACAAGTGCTGCAATAAGCTCTGCGTGCTGCGCCCAGTTTTTTTCTCTCTTGTCTGTTTTCAATGGCTCGTGCGGATCGCGTTGAACGATAACTTGTTCATTCATATCGAATTCTCCTCTCTAATTGAGAACGTAAATCATCTTCATTTCTCTTATAAAAAACAAAATCGCCGCCCAAAAGGCAGCTTTATCGTCAGTTATTTCTTGATGTCTTCCTTTATTATAGCACGCAAGAAGAGAATTTCAATTATAATTATTTTAATTTCTTCTTGATAATAATTATCATTAATGTTCATTCACTTCTTCTCTATATGAAAAAAGCTGAGAGTCTATACTCTCAGCTATTCACCCGTCCATTCCTTCAGTTGTTCCGCCGTCATCGGGCCAATTCTTGTTTTTTCAATTTCTCCCTTTTCATTCAGCAAAAATGATGTTGGGATCGTGATGATATGATACTCCTTCATCAATTCCCCTTTTGAGTCAAGGACAATCGGAAACGTCAGCTTGTTTGTTTTAATAAAGTCTTCAACGGCTTGCTGATTTTGTTCCGAATTCACTAAATTCACCGTGACCAGCTTTACGCTGTCAGATGGATGGGCATCATAAAACGACTGAAACTGTGGAAGCTCCTTTTTGCAGGGCGGACACCATGATGTCCAAAAATGGAGAATTGTTTTTTGCCCTTTATTCGGAATCGAGATGTCCTCCCCTTCTATCGTTTTCATAAGAAAAACAGCGGGAACAGCAGGCTGTTTTCCCTCGGCTTGTGCCGAACCTGGAAACCATGCAATCAACCCTAATAACACAATGTATATAGTAAGCAAGCGCTTCGTCAACACGGAATCTTCCTTTCATGCTTTTCAATTAGCTTGCCCCTGCTGTTCCTTTATCATCCTTCAATTCGCGGCGCCCTGTTCCCTCCCGTAAGCAATACAGATACTTGCAGTGCTTTGCAGATCGTGGCATAGTGCAGGCTCGTCAAAAGAATCATGCCAGTGTTCATCCCGAGGATAATCCCGAGCATTTGCAGATTCTCCATTGACCCCAGTACATACATCATACTCAGCGCAACGATATGGCTCCACACATTGTGATAAAAAGCCTCTTTCACAAAGCCCATTCCGATTAAGCATGCCTGCAGCGGCATGACAAACAGATGAAAGAGAAAGTAAGGCCACAACAGCTGCAAGTAATACTGCGCTTCAGGAGAGTGAAAAAACAAATGTGTGAGAGGTCCCGCAAACTGGAACATGATCCAGACAGCCGGTATACCGTAACCTAATGTAATGAAAATCGACTGCTTCAGCCTTTTTAACACGATGTCATACTGTGAAAGTGCATAAGCTTCCGAAATACTTGGTATCATGACAACCATTAACGAATGGGCAATAAATGCAGGGAACGAACCTATCGTCACAGCCACTCCAGCCAGCATTCCGTATTGATCGATCGCCGCTGTCCCGGCAACGCCCGCAGCCAAAAGCGCTCCTTTCACTAAAAAGGGTTCAATTGCGTTGACAACGGCATGAAAAATGCGCAATCCTGTAGTAGGAATTGAAACGGCAAGCAGCCTTTTTCTAACATCCTTTCCGCGCAAATGAATGTGCTGCTGGCCGGATACCGCACGCCTTGCCATAATAAATTGTGAATATAAATAAACAAGCACGACCACATCACTCACGACTAAAACAAACAAGGAAATCAGCACAGCCATGTCCAATTCAAATGAGTACCATTGAAAGAAGATGAATAAGCACAAGAGCTGAATGATTTTTTTCAGCACATTGGCAATTGCGATTTTCCCCATTTTCTGCACACCCATAAAGTAGCCTCTGGCGATCGAAGTAAAGGCGACAACAGGAATTAAGCCGATGACAATCCCTTTAATAAACGGGTGGTATGTATCAAATACCGGAATAAACGGAAGCGCAATACTAGCGGCGGCAGTAGAAAAAGCGGTGAAAATGGCTGTCAGTCTAAAGGCGTGCCTTAGCATGCTTTCATGAAGCTTAGGATTTGACTCGGCAATGAATTTAGAAATGGATATCGGCAGTTCCAGGCTCGCGATGACAATAATTAAAAAGATCGTGGGCAAAATACTCATGTAAAGCCCCATCCCATGCTCGCCAAGCTCTCGTGCCAAAATCATATTTACGACAAATTCAAGGCATTCAGCGAAAAAGGCGGCAATGGATAGAAGAATGATCCCTTTCACAAATCGATTCATGATGTCTCTCCTTGTCTCTTGTACTACCAACATCATATGAGACAAGTTCAAAAATTATTTTATTTTTACTCTTTATATGAAAAAAAGCACAGTTGAGACCTATTGTCTCTTCTATGCTTAGACGGCAAAAACGTGTCTGCCGATTTTTTCGACGATTTTTCTTGAACGAATCCAATTATCTGACGCTGTTTTCGGATTATAAAAGAAGATGGCATCTGTTTCTCTATTTTTTGAGGACAGTGCTTCTTCGGCAGCTTCAATCGATTCTTTGTCAGGCTTTTGATTAATGCTGCCGTTTGCGACCGGTTCAAAGGCGTTTTTCTGATAGATAACTCCTCTAATCGTATCAGGAAAACCTTTTTTCTCCGTTCTGTTCAGTACAACGCTTGCTACAGCGACTTTGCCTTTATATGATTCTCCTTTGGCCTCTGCGTGAACGAGACGGGACAGCAACTCTTTTTCAGACTGTGTATACGTTTCTTTCTCATCATTTGTTTTGTCCGGTTTATCTTTCTCTTTCTTTTCAGTGTGTGCTGATAGCTTAATCGGTTTTATTTTCTTGTCCTTATCAGCAGACAGTGAAGGGAAAGATTCATTCGTATTTCGATCTATATGTGTAAGCCATTTCGCTTCTTCATGTTTTGTCTTCTTTGCGCTCAGTAGTGAAGCTTGTGTATGCTCAATTTTGGCTGCAGGCATGAAACAAAGAAGAAAAACAGCCAGAGCAGTGAATTTCGTTGTCATACAATTTCCTCCTTAAAGTGCTCAAAAAAACACTTCATTACCTTAACAAGAGATCCATTCATTTTCACGGAAAAAGATTTTCCAACTCTCCCAAGGAGGCATCAGGATGGAATAAAGAGGATGACTCACTGCTTACTGGCAGAAAAACAGCCTGAAATTCTATAAATATTGTCAAATTGATACATGTTTATCCATTTATAACACTTTACATTTTATTTACATCTGTTACAGACAGACGTAATAAAAGGCTTGTATTCTGTCATATATGATAAAAAGGCTTCTCACATATGAGAAACCTTCAGCTTCTTGGCTGTTCTAAGTATTGAAATATGACATCTCCGCCTTGCTGGGCAATTCCTCGGAAATGTTTAAAATCATCTTGTTTAGATAACACAGCCCTGAAATCAAGGAAATGCTCTTTTTGGACTCTCAGTTCGTTTATGGCGCCGGTGCGCAGCTGTTCAATCATTTCTGTGATCTCTTCGGGATGCAACGAAAATTCCCCCTTTTCTTTCTATTGACGAAAATCAATATATCATCTTTAATGCGACAGGACAATTCATAAGGGAGATAAAACTCCTTATCGCTTTACTTCTCAATAAAAATACTGCAAAATACTTTCAAAAGGCATTATTATGTTAAAAGGAGAGGAAGCTTGTGAAAATCGCTAAGGTTGGAAATGTCATTGAATTTAAAAACGGATTAACCGGTGTTGTTGAAAAAGTAAATGAGAATTCTGTTATCGTTGATGTGACGATCATGGATAACTATCGGGATCTTGAGTTAGATTCATTGACAGTTGTTAATCATAAAAATTATAAGATCATCAGAGACTCCTATTAAAACCTCCTTATTTCCACATTATTCAAAAAAACTGCAAGACGAACAATTAAACACCTTACATATGAAATTCGCTTTCTCAAAAGCTGCCGGCCGGCAGCTTTTTTACATAAAAAACACCGATTTATGAATCGGCGTTTTGGTCTATTTCCGTTATTTCTATATAGAACTTGCTGACAGCCCCTGGTTCGTACAGGTTGGTCAATGACGTTGAATAATTTGTCATTTCACCCCGGAAAGCAAGATCTCGTTCTGGAACCTCGACATTAAACGTTTTTTCATACAACAGGACGGCGATATCATGGTAAGTCTCACTCGTAACGTTTAGGGTACATGCAATTTTGCGCTTCGGCTCGTTTTCTTCTTGATATGCTGCTATTTCTAATGTTACATTGTTTAATCGCAGTGTCTTCACTTCTTATCAGCTCCTTTACGGTTCATGCATCTTAGCATACCTTAACGAACTTTCACAATAAATCTGTTCTGATCGTTATGTTCACCATTTCTTTAGAAAAGACACCTTTACAAACATACGTTCGTTAAATTATAATAAAACAGACGAGCTGCCATCCAGCATCCCGTCTTTTCATTAGAAAGCGGCGAGTGGAATTCCCCCGGATTCGCTCGTCTTTTTTATATAATCAGGATGTGTAGAACGAGTAACTAAGATGCTTTAAAAAACAAAAAATAGACGTAGTGTTACCCACGTCTATGTAAGGACATCTTGTACCTTTAACGATTATCAATCGTCTCCGGATACAAATCATGGTTCATCATACGGTATTCGGCCATTTTTTCATACTTCGTGCCAGGCTTTCCGTAGTTTGTGTACGGATCAATGGAAATTCCGCCTCTTGGCGTGAATTTGCCCCATACTTCGATGTAGCGCGGGTCCATTAATTCAATCAAGTCATTCATGATGATGTTCATGCAGTCTTCGTGGAAATCACCATGATTTCTGAAACTGAACAAGTACAGCTTTAATGATTTGCTTTCAACCATTTTTTCATCAGGAATGTAGCTGATGTAGATTGTTGCAAAGTCAGGCTGTCCTGTTTTTGGACATAAAGATGTGAATTCAGGACAATTGAATTTTACAAAGTAATCACGGTTTACGTGTTTATTCGGGAAGGATTCCAGCACGTCCGGCGCATATTCGAACAAATAATTTGTGCCTTGGTTGCCTAGCAGTGTTACACCTTCTAATTCTGATTCTTTTCTTGTCGTCATGTTCATCTTCCTTTCTATTATACTCCGCGTTTGTTGCCCCATAACAGGGTGTGCAGCTGCGGGAGCACTCTGACGAGATTCAGCTCCGCATCGACAGCTACCTTATCAACAAGCGCTTCATATTTTCCAAGTAAATGTGCAATCAGTGACTGGTCATCTGTCGTATGCACGTCATCATTGCCGACTTGTAAATAAAACGGAATCCCGGGGTACCGCTTGTGCACCGTTTTGGCAAATTCCAGATCTTCATCATTAAAGATGACAACCTTCAAGCTGACAGCATGCTGTCTATCATTCTCTTGAAGTGAAGTTAAAATGTGGTCAAGCTTTTGAAAGTTCGTCACCATTTTTGAGCTTGGCGGTTTTGGAGAAATTGTCAAATCATCAATCAGCGTAAACCAATCCTGATAAACGGTCCCTTGAGTTTCAAGCGCTGCACGGATGTTATTTTCCTTCAGCAGTTCAATAAAAGCTTCCAGCTGTTTTAACAGAGCCGGGTTGCCGCCTGAGATCGTCACGTGGGAAAACGCATCTCCCCCAATGTCCTTAAGCTCTGCAAAAATCTCCCCTGCCGTCATCCAGCGAATATCTTTTTTAGCAGACCCGTCCCAAGTGAAGGCGGAGTCACACCAGCTGCAGGAATAATCACAGCCGGCTGTCCGGACGAACATCGTTTTCTGTCCGATCACCATGCCTTCTCCTTGAATCGTCGGTCCGAAAATTTCTAATACAGGAATTCCTTTAGCCATTCAAACCACCCTTTTTCGGACGGTAGACACAGTAGCTTGTCGGTGTTTCACGGACAAACACCTGTACACAGGCCGGCTTATTCTCCAAAGTGTCTAAATAAGCCTGTACGTTGTCATAAATCGTTTTCGCCACGACTTCAGTTGTCGGCAGCGAATACCGGTCGTCCTGAGAAAAATCTTCATGATCATTTAATAGCGTATGATCATAGTTTCCATGCACCAGTTTTTTGAGCACGCTGAAATTGACAAGGAAACCGGAGTCGTCAAGTTCGTCGCCGGCAACGGTTATATTTACGGTATACGTATGCCCGTGAATCCTGCTGCACGCTCCCGCACTTTCCCGAGGGATAAAATGAGCGGCTGAGATGTGCATGTCCTTATTCAGTTCAAATGAATAAGGATGCTGGGCCTGCGGATAAATTTGAGATAACAATTTATGCACGCTCTCCTTTCATCACCATATATTCTTCATATCCTTTTGAACGAAGATGGCATGCCGGACATTCGCCGCAGCCGTCTGCGATGATGCCGTTATAGCACGTCAGCGTGTTGTTTTTCACAAAATCCAGCGCGCCAAGCTCATCTGCAAGCTTCCATGTTTCCGCCTTATTGAGCCACATGAGAGGCGTGTGGATCACAAACGGCTTCTCCATCGCCAGATTTACCGTTACATTGCAAGATTTCACGAATTCGTCACGACAGTCAGGATAACCGCTGAAGTCTGTCTCGCAAACTCCTGTAATAATGTGGCGCGCGCCAATTTGGTAAGCCAGGATAGACGCAAAGGATAAGAATACCAAATTGCGGCCTGGAACGAATGTGGATGGCAGTTCGCCGTCTTTTGCTTCTATCTCAATATCATTTCTAGTCAGGGCATTCGGTGCAAGCTGATTTAAAAGTGACATATCAAGCAAATGATTTTTCACACCAAGCTTTTCCGCAATGGATTTTGCCACTTCAATTTCCTGCGAATGCCGCTGATTATAATGAAAAGTCACCGTTTCGACTTCTTCGAATTCTTTTAAAGCCCACAGTAAGCATGTGGTGCTGTCTTGACCGCCGCTAAATACGACAATTGCTTTTTCTTTTTTCATGATTCCTCTCCTTCTCCGCAATAAACACATCGGCGAGAGACATCGCTACAGCTGATTTACGCAAAAAAACACCTTTTCGGAAGGTGCTCTAGAAAAACATAAAAAAGGCCGTATCCAAGGATACAGCTCGTCCTTAGTTTTTTATAGAGGGTGTAGCTAGAACCTCTCCCGCATACCGCACGGATTTTCTTCATTTTTTTCACTTCTGCTATCTTACCATAATGTTGTTTTTCTTGACAATAAAAAAGTCAGTCCCCGCTTCAAGATCTATTGTGACGGTTCGCTTCATTATATATAGTTATAAACTGCGCCGCCGAGGAGCCTTTTTACAAATTAAGGCGCCTATGAAGGCCAGACTTACATAGCCAAACATGGGATAAATCGTTGAAATGAGCTTTCCGTACCCTATTTGGCTCGTGATATAAGCCGTGATCATAATGGCTGCAAAGATATATTTGCTTTTTATTGGAAGAAAACTCTGCACTTGTTTTTCTAATCCATATAAATTACCGATAACTGATGTGAACACTTCTCCGAAAATAATGAGTAAATAAATCAAATGGACAGATCTTGCAAAAAGATAAACCACTTGCGCCATCGGTATATCATACAAAAATACATCCGGAAGAGTCGACAAAGACAGAAAACTCGCGGACAGCACAATCGTCAGCATCGTGCCTCCGATTAAAGCGCCTTTTTTGATCACTTTCTCCGAGGACATTTCATTCGCCAGCGGAACCAAAACCGCTTGGGCCAGCGATAAATTCAAAGCCCCGTAAGAAAAGGCTGATAACAGCCAATCCCAGCGATGCGGCCAGACCCACTGAGCTGCGTTTCGTGATTCACTGAATATAAAAGAGTCGGCCACTACAATCATTGAAAAGATGATTAAAAGGGGAACAACAAATACATTGACACCGAAAATGCCTTTTACTCCTCTGGTCATCACAATTAAGCTCAGACCGATTGTAATAAGCATCCCAATCTGAGCGGACATCCCCAATTGTTCCTCAAAAAGCGCCCCTGCTCCTGAGAGCATAACAGATGTAACTCCGAGGAGAACAAACAGCATAAATACATTGATAATCCGCCCAGCCGTCGTCCCGAACAAAAAGATGTTCATTTCTTGATATGACTTGGCATTGATTCGCTTTGAAATGATCATCAGCTTGGCGCCCAGTAACGTAAACATTCCGCCGCTGACGAGAATGCCGAATAAACCGAACCAGCCGAACTTCAGAAAAAACTCAACAATTTCTCTGCCAGTCGCAAATCCAGCTCCGACTACTGTGCCGACATACACAAAAGCAAGCTGACCTGCAGACCCTTTTGATTGTTCCATTTCTCCCCTCCGAACGAACCGCAGTTTTGTCCATAGATGCCTTTTTATAACCTATGAGACAAGTTCCTTGAAAAGACGAAGAAAACATGTTTTACTTTGTAACAAATTAAAAAATATTGTGCAAAAGACTTGAAAGTCAAAGATGGTCAGAGTATACTATTAATCAAAGTTGGTCAAACAAACCGGCCTTTTTTAAAAAACATTTGGTCAAAGATAGTCAAAAAGTAAGGTTGCTTTGAGCATATTGTTTTGAATGCCGTTACGTTTGCCATATACTAATAGTCAAAGAAGGTCAAATTCAATAGACCTTTTTATTCACTTTTATTGGTCAAAGAAGATCAAATTATTAAGGAGGTTTTGGCAAATGCGTTGTCAACATTGTCATCAAAACGAGGCGACGATTCGCCTTAACATGCAAATAAATTCCATTCATAAACAGATGGTTCTATGTGAAACTTGTTATAACGAACTGACCCGTAAACCTTCAATGAGTATGGGTCCTCAATCTTTCGGATTTCCTTTTGAACAGGCATTCCAGCCGAAAGAACAGAGCGCAGCAAAACAAAGCGGAAAAAAAGGGCTGCTTGATGAGCTGGCTCAAAATATTACAAACGGTGCTAAAGCCGGTCTCATTGATCCCGTCATCGGCCGTGATGACGAGGTGGCGCGAGTGATCGAAATTCTAAACCGCCGCAACAAAAACAATCCGGTTCTTATTGGGGAGCCGGGTGTAGGGAAAACTGCCATCGCTGAAGGACTCGCTTTAAAAATTGCTGAAGGCGATGTTCCAAACAAACTGAAAAACAAAGAGCTATACTTGCTTGATGTTGCATCCCTTGTTGCAAATACAGGGATCAGAGGCCAATTTGAGGAGAGAATGAAACAGCTGATTACTGAGCTGAAGGAACGAAAAAATGTCATTCTCTTCATTGATGAAATTCATCTTCTCGTCGGCGCAGGCTCTGCAGAAGGATCAATGGACGCCGGCAATATTCTCAAACCGGCCCTAGCCAGAGGCGAACTGCAAGTCATTGGGGCGACAACACTGAAAGAATACCGTCAAATCGAAAAAGATGCTGCGCTGGAAAGACGTTTTCAGCCTGTCATGGTGCAGGAGCCTTCAATTGAACAAGCTATCCTCATTCTGCAAGGGATTAAACACAAATACGAGGCGTACCATGGCGTGACCTTCAGTGATGAAGCAATCAAAGCATGTGTCACGTTATCATCCCGCTACATTCAGGACAGACACCTGCCGGATAAAGCAATTGATTTATTAGATGAAGCAGGTTCAAAAGCCAACCTGTTAATCGATGAACTGAATGATGAGGATGCGGCTGAACGCTTAACTGCAATTGAAGCCGAAAAAACCAAAGCCCTTGAAGAAGAAAATTACGAACTGGCGGCAAAACTCCGTGATGAAGAAATCGCATTGGAGAAAAAACTGAACAGCTCCTCCGCTCAAACCGCTGTCACTGTGGAAGCTGAGCACATTCAGGAAATTGTTGAACAAAAAACAGGCATTCCTGTCGGCAAACTGCAGGCAGACGAACAAACGAAAATGAAAGAGCTTGAAGCAAAACTTCATGAACGCGTGATCGGACAAGAATCCGCTGTTCAAAAAGTGGCAAAAGCGGTAAGACGAAGCCGCGCCGGATTAAAATCCAAAAACAGACCAGTCGGCTCCTTCCTCTTTGTCGGTCCTACCGGCGTAGGGAAAACAGAGCTCTCTAAAACACTGGCAGATGAATTGTTCGGCACAAAAGACGCTATTATCCGTCTCGATATGAGCGAATACATGGAAAAACACGCCGTATCTAAGATTATTGGTTCACCTCCTGGATATGTCGGCCATGAGGAAGCTGGACAATTAACTGAAAAAGTGCGCCGCAATCCTTACAGCATTGTGTTGCTGGATGAGATTGAAAAAGCACACCCAGACGTTCAGCATATGTTCCTGCAAATTATGGAAGATGGCCGTCTGACAGACAGCCAAGGCAGAACCGTAAGCTTTAAAGACACTGTGATCATTATGACAAGCAATGCGGGTGCTGGCGAGAAACAAACGAAAGTCGGTTTCCAATCAGATGACAGTGTCATCGAAGAACAAACACTGATTGATTCACTGAGCATGTACTTTAAACCTGAGTTCCTCAACCGTTTTGACAGCATTATTGAGTTCCGCTCATTGGAAAAAGAACATCTGGTCAAAATCGTCAGCCTTCTTCTTGGAGAACTTGAAGAAACATTGGCTGAACGGGGCATCAGCTTGCATGTGACATCTGAAGCGAAAGAAAAAATCGCTGAGCTTGGCTACCACCCTTCATTCGGTGCACGTCCGCTTAGAAGAACCATCCAAGAATGGGTTGAGGATGAAATGACTGATCTGCTGCTTGATAACAGCGAGATCACAAGTTTTCACGTCTTTTTAGAAGATGATAAAATCAAAGTGCAAGCGAATTAACAATTAGCGGTTTCCTTTTAGGAAGCCGCTTTTTTATGCATTCATACTCTTGACTGAGAAAATACAGTCCCTTCCCCTGAAACGCTGATTCCTTTCATCTTTTAGACTTTTTTAAGGAGGGATGGAACATGTTTATATATAGTGAATATGTATTTCTACTATTATATGAATACCATCTGAAGGACAGCTTGCAAACAAACTGCCAATTTCATTAAACCCCCGGGCTTTTCAATTTTGGAGAGCCCGTTTTTGTTTATTTCTCCCTTCTATGCCTCTTCCTTGAATATTTCATGAACAAATTCACAATGTCCCTAAAGTTCCGGGCACCAAAACCGATATTAACCATAGACAAGCTAGTAAAAAAGGATTTGGTGAAAACTATGGATAAAACTTCGTTAATCGGTATTATTCTTGCTTTTGTGGCATTGAGTGTGGGAATGGTTCTGAAAGGCGTCAGCTTCAACGCGCTTGCAAACCCCGCCGCCATTTTAATTATTATCGCCGGGACAATCTCAGCAGTCGTTATTGCGTTCCCAACAAAAGAAATTAAAAAAGTGCCTGCGCTGTTCCGAGTGCTATTTAAGGAAAATAAACAGCTGACAATAGAGGAACTCATTCCTATGTTCTCTGAATGGGCCCAGCTTGCACGCCGTGAAGGTCTGCTTGCTTTAGAAGCAAGCATTGAGGATGTAGATGATGCTTTCTTGAAAAACGGGCTCAGCATGGCTGTTGACGGACAAAGCGCGGAATTTATCAGAGATATCATGACAGAGGAAGTCGAAGCAATGGAGGACAGGCACCAAGCCGGAGCCGCTATCTTTACACAAGCGGGAACGTACGCGCCGACACTTGGAGTACTCGGCGCTGTAATCGGGCTAATTGCCGCCCTCTCTCATATGGATAACACAGATGAGCTTGGGCACGCAATCAGTGCTGCCTTTGTTGCCACACTTCTCGGTATCTTCACAGGGTATGTGTTATGGCATCCCTTCGCAAATAAATTAAAGCGAAAATCAAAACAAGAAGTAAAACTGCGTGAAGTCATGATTGAAGGTGTGTTATCCGTTTTAGAAGGACAGGCACCGAAAGTCATCGAACAAAAGCTTTTAATGTATCTTCCTGCGAAGGACCGCTTGAAATTTGCAGAACAAGGAGAGGCGCAAAATGGCGAGAAAAAAGAAGAAGAAGCATGAGGACGAGCACGTTGATGAATCATGGCTCGTGCCTTACGCCGACATCCTTACTCTTCTCCTGGCATTGTTTATTGTGCTGTACGCGAGCAGCTCAATTGACGCAGCTAAGTTTCAAATGCTTTCAAAATCATTTAATGAAGTCTTTACAGGCGGCACTGGCGTACTGGACTACTCCAGTGTCACTCCTCCTGAAAACGAGTCAGACGGCATCGATGAAGTGAAAAAGGAAAAAGAAGAGAAAGAGAAAAACAAGAAAGAAAAAGAAAAAGCAGCTGATCAAGAAGAACTTAAAAATGTGAAGAGCCAGGTGGAAAAATTCATCAAAGATAAAAAGCTGGAACATCAGCTTGAGACGAAGATGACTAGTGAAGGCCTCCTGATTACGATTAAAGACAGTATCTTCTTTGACTCTGGAAAAGCGATCATTCGTAAGGAAGATGTACCGCTTGCAAAGGAGATTTCAAATCTTCTTGTGATTAACCCGCCAAGAAATATCATTATCAGCGGACATACTGATAATATGCCAATTAAAAATTCTGAATTCCAATCAAACTGGCATTTAAGCGTCATGAGAGCGGTAAACTTTATGGGGCTTTTGATTGAAAACCCCAAGCTCGATGCAAAAGTGTTCAGTGCCAAGGGTTATGGCGAGTACAAACCGGTGGCTTCCAACAAAACTGCGGAAGGCCGAAGCAAAAACCGGCGGGTTGAAGTTCTCATCCTGCCAAGAGGCGCAGCGGAAACAAATGAAAAATAGAAAAAAAGGAAGCCCTGTGACATATCAGGCTTCCTTTTTTTACTTATTGTGAAACTGTTTTGCGTTTAACCCTACTCTTTTTAACATTTCAGTGCACATCTCTACCTCTTCTTCGCTTAATACGCTGATCATTTCATCAATTTCAGCAGCGTGATCAGGGAAAATATCGTTCAAAAGACCGATGCCTTTTTCAGTAATTTGTGCAAATGTCACCCGTCTGTCTGTAGGAGAAGCTTTCCGAATGAGAAGTTCTTTTTGCTCCAGCTTATCTACAACGTATGTGATGCTCCCGCTAGCCAATAGAATTTTATCCCCTATCTGCTGCAGCGGCTGATCGCCTTTATGATATAAAAGCTCTAGTACAGCAAATTCAGTCGGATTCAGCCCGTGCTTATGAATATGCTTATTCATATGATCATTAATAGACCGATACGCGCGCGACAGCACGATAAATAACTTCAGTGATTTTTCTGTCATGTCTCAATCATCCTTTTAGAAACCGTTACAGAGAAACATTAATAAACAAAGACCAAAATGTCAATAAAAATCTTTCCAATATTTCTCTTCTTTTTTAAAATGTTAGCTGCTCAACATCTTTTTCTAATTTTTTTGGTTATTTTTTCTTATTAAAGAAGAAGAAACAATGATATAATACCTCTAATCAGGTGTATGTTGGAGCGATGCAAATTGAAAATACTAAAAGGCGCCTGCGGGAGAGTCAAACTTTATATCATACTGGTCGTGATTCCGGCAATCGTCATCAGCTTTTTCGTATACGAAAAAGAAAAAGATACAATAGCTGCAGAACATAAGCAAGAAGCAAGTGTCCTGCTAAACCTTCACCGCAATAAAATCAATTATTTAATCGGAGAAACAATGGCGCGAATGACCTCCTTGTCCATCGCCATTGACAGACCGGTTGATATAAAGAAAATGCAGTCGATTTTGGAAAAGACCTTTGATTCAGAGCCGAGATTTTCCGGCCTCTATTTTCTAAATGCCAAAGGAGACGTCACCGCAAGCACAACCGAATTAAAAACGAAAGTAAACCTGGCCGACAGATCTTTTTTTACAAAAGCAAAGGAAACAAAAAAGACAGTCATTTCAGATAGTTATTCGAGCAGAATTACAGGACAGCCCATTTTTACAATTTGTGTCCCTGTTTTGGACTCAAAACAAAATGTGACAGATTATCTTGTCGCAGCTATTCAAATTGATTATTTGAAAAATCTCATTAACTTGCTGAGCCCTGATGTTTATATTGAAGTCGTGAACCAAGACGGGAAAATGATTTTTGAGAGCGGACAGGCCTCCCATGTAAAAGATCAGAAACCTGTCAGCGGATATTTGGATGATATAAGCTGGAATATGAAAGTATATCCGAACCCTGTCACCATAGAAGAATTGACAAAAAGCCTTGTACTTCCGCTTTCATGCAGTATTGTGCTGCTGAATATCCTTTTTATTCTCGTGCTGTATTATTTGCTGAAGCGCCAGACCCAGCTGGAGCGCTCAGAAAATGAGGCGCAAAAATTAGAGCTGATCGGGACGCTTGCGGCCAGCACAGCCCATGAAATCCGTAACCCTCTCACAGGGATAAGCGGCTTTATTCAGCTGTTGCAGAAGAAATATAAAGGTGAGGAAGATCAGCTTTACTTCTCCATTATCGAACAGGAGATCAAGCGCATCAATCAAATTGTGAGTGAGTTTCTCGTTCTCGGCAAGCCGACAGCTGAAAAATGGGAACTGAACTCGCTTCAGGACATTATCGGAGAAATTATGCCGATCATCTATTCTGAGGGGAACCTATACAATGTTGAAGTCGAATTACAGTATTTAACCGAGCAGCCCTTACTCGTAAAATGTACAAAAGATCATATTAAACAAGTGATTTTAAATGTGGCAAAAAATGGACTTGAGTCAATGCCTGAAGGAGGCAAACTGACGATCTCCCTGGGAGCTTTAGATAAAAAAGCCATAATCAAAGTTGTGGATAACGGTGAAGGGATTTCTCAGGAAATGCTGGATCACATCTTCCTTCCCTTTGTTACTTCTAAAGAAAAAGGAACCGGTCTCGGTCTTGTCGTTTGTAAACGGATCGTGCTGATGTACGGAGGCTCTATTCATATTGAAAGTGAAGTGCGAAGAGGCACAGAGGTGACAATTACCCTCCCCGTGTCCGCTTCATAACCCCCTGACCTTGTCAGGAGGGTTTTTTTATCTTCGTGACCGGGCATTTCCATTCGACTTGCCTGCTGGACTGCCGGAAAAAAGGATTTTGATGAAACGCAGCAGCATTTTCAGAAGCCAAAAAACCATAAAAAATACTAAAAAACCCTTTATGCCTTCTGTGGCATCTAAAAACTCCATATTCCCTCTCCCCGTCACTTTTTGCTGAATCTCAATCGCAAATACGATCACAATGATAACTGTAACAGTATAGATAAAGGACAAGGCTGTTATACTCCATTTAGAAAGCCACGTAAACACAACATGAGTGAAACCGAAAAAAAGAATGCCAAAAATGCCGATCACCCAAAAATGCATTTCTTTGTCAGTTAAGTGAATGCCGAATATTCCGCATATAGAAATAAAAGCATCATGAAATTGATTGATCATTTCAGTAATAAGAATCGCCAGTTCTTTCATTAGTTCCCTCTTTCATATGAAATTTTCCAGAAAAAAAGAGCGCTTCTGAAAAGCTCTCTCTCTTTATATATGCATCTGATAGGCCGCTATTTATTTGCATCATATGCTGGCATAACATCTCTGCGGGGCCACAAGCCTAATTTCTTTACAAGACCTTGAATCCCTTGGGAATGTTGGTTTTCTTGCATAAGCTGGTGATATTCATTTATTAAACAATCCAGCTCCTGACTGTGCCTGATCGTGTCATGCCCTGTAAATCCCTGCTTTCTAGCGGCATCTATCATTAACTTTCTTTTTTCATCAATAGACACCAACAATCTTTCTTGTTCAGAAGAACCGCCCATTCACTTCACCCCTCGCCGCTAAGAAATAGGAAACAAGTTTGATTGGGTTATTGTGCATTATTACAGATTATACTTTATTTGTAAACATATTTTCATTAAATAAGTTAATTTTTCAGGTATAATAGATATATTGATAGGATTAGAAAAACAATACCCAGGTGAAGAATATCTTAAACACGCCGCCAGGCAGGAGGTATGCCCAATGAAGAAAAAGAAAGCAATAATGCTCGGAGCGGCAGGCGGAAAAGCGATTTTAAAGAGGAAAAACCGAAAAAAATGTATCCAGCACATCACTACTTTTTTTCAGATGATTCGCGATTGGCGAAATGGCAATTACCCTCGTTCACAGGTTAAAACACTTTTGCTGCTAACTGCTGCCATCTTGTATATCGTCATGCCGCTCGATATCATTCCAGACGTTATACTAGGTCTTGGGTTTATTGACGATGCAGCTGTCTTAGGTTTCATTTGGATGCTAATTAAAAAAGAACTGTCACAGTATGAAAAGTGGCGTTTGCAATAAATAAAAAAAAGCCCCGTTCGGTGAACGGGGCTTTCTCATGCTTATTGACTCACGCTGTTTTTTTCATAAATCGGAACCCAGCCTTCAGTTGTGACAAAAATTCTCACCGCGACAACTTTGCGGTCCTCCTGAAGCGTGAAGTAATGGCGGATATTCTCAGGCACGGAGATTAAATCTCCAGGGTTCAAACGGACATCAAAAAACGTGCCGTCCTTGCCTTGAATGACAAAAATACCGTGTCCGCTTACGATAAAACGAACCTCATCGTCTGTATGGTGATGCTCTCTTTTAAAATTTTCAAGCAGTTCATCAAGTTTCGGGTTGCTGTCTGACAATGAAATAACATCCTGTGCTTTGTAGCCCCGGCGGGTTGAGATGTCTTTAATTTCAGTTTCAAAGGTATCAAGAATTTGCTGTTTTTCTTCTTCTGTCAAATCATATTTCTCTGAGAGATGTTCCGGAAGCTTCGCGATATCCCATTGCTCATAAATAACCTCTTGACTGTCCAGAAAGCTTGCTACTTCCTCTTGATGTTCAATCGTTGTATTTGCCTCATCATGAATTCGAATTGTAGCCATTTCAATTCCTCCTTTTATTTAACCAGCTGATGCTGAAGGGTTTTCAATTTTAAATGGTAGCTGAACAAAAATTCAAACGCTTCAAGCACTCTTTTTGCTTCAAATGCTGTTCTCCCCCATGCGGTAATACCGTGATTGCGGATCAGAACAGCTCCTGAATCTTCTGAAACTTCTTTCTCAAACAGTGCCGCGAGCGTCGGAATATGAGCCGGATTTTCAATGATCGGAATGGTCACTTCTGCATTCTCGTCCCATAAGCCGAGTGCTTTTATAATTTCCTGGCCTCTGAATGTGATTTTCTTTTGGTCTCCGTATATCTCTGAAATCACATTATTGTTTACCGTATGGACATGCAGGCAGCATCCGGCATTGGTTTTATTGTACAAATGTGTATGAAGCAGTGTTTCCGCTGACGGTTTCAGAGAATGCCCGCTTTCAGCGGGCTCTCCGTTTTGGTCGACCAAAAGAAAATCCTCATCCGTCTCTTTGCGTTTATCTTTTCCGCTTGCAGTGACGAGAAATGTTAAAGGCTCATCAGTAACCTTAATGGACAGATTGCCGCTAGTCGCCGGAAACCAATCTCTCTCTGCCAATTCCCGTTTTACTTCAGCGAGCTCTCGCCATCGTTCTTGTTTTGCAGCCATTCCTGTACCTCCGTTACATTCTCAATTTCTTTTCTTATCTCATAAAAATCTTGATACGGGAGATGATTGAGGTTTTGCTCCTGGCATTCGTTTAATAAATAATCTCTTGCAAAGCATAAGTCAGACAGCTTTGCTGCCTCCACATCTGTAACCGAATCACCGATCATGATGATATATTGGTTTGGTTCAGAAAGTTCATGGATAACCGACGGCTTACAGCACCCGCATTGATTGCTGCATGTTCCCTTGCAAGAATGAGGCCAGTCAATATGAATATAGTCGTTGTCAAATGACGCATGATTGCAATAAACGCGGTCTTTCTCCACAATGCCTTCAAGCAAAGGATATACAAAAAAGTCCATTCCTCCGCTTATGACATAAAACGGAATCTCATTCTCATTGATAAACGCTACAAATTCCCGAAAGCCTTCCCTGATTTTTGCATCTTCCAATACAAAACTTGTAATCTCTTCTTTTAAACGGCTGGGCAGCAGGCTGAACATCCGCCCGACACCTTCCTTGATCGACAGCTTTTTGGAAAGTACGCCGTCTTTTAATTCCACCCACTCCGGCGGAGCGAATGTTTTCATGATATTTATAATGTTGTCGTTCATCGTGATGGTTCCGTCAAAATCACATATAATCAAAGGTTTTCGAGTCGTCATACGGCTTCAGCCTTTCCCCATTTGTCTAGCGCAAGCTTAAGATCCTTGCATTGTTCGGCTTTTTCATCAATCGGCTGGGCTTCTAAGACCGCATCAATTATGGCTCTGAACGCACGCCCCCCGCCTTGGGCACCGTTCGGATGTCCATGTACGCCTCCTCCGGCGTTAATGATATGATCTATGCCGAAATCACGCATTAATAGCGGAACCATGCCGGGGTGAATGCCTGCTGACGGAACGGCAAATGTTTGGTTAAAAGCATCCTCTCTCACACATTCTTCATGAATGGCCAGCGCATCAGCTCTTGGCAGCGCAACCGAACCATATGGAGACGGAAAGAGGCTGAAGTCAGCACCGCAATATCGGTTTAATTTCCCGAGTAAAAGTGCATGAGAAAATCCGTAAAACGGAGAAGATGTAAAGGCCCCGCTGACCGCTGGATGCGCCATAATCGGAATTGCGATTTCAGGATCTTCCGCAAGGCTTTGCATAACGTCCAAGCCGTAAGCGAAGACATTAAACAAAAGCGCATCAGCCCCCAATTCGGCAGCACGTCTCGCTTTGTCTTTCAGATCAGCCGTGCGTCCAGTCAAATTCACCGCATACAGCGTTTTATGTCCGGTTTGCTCATACGTTTCTTTTAATATTTGCTTTCCTTCTGTAATTCTTGTTTCAAAAGGCGCTAGACCTGTCTCAAAGAAAATTTCATCGTCTTTAATCAAGTCAACTCCGCCAAGCGCCTGCTGTCGAAGCTGTTCTTTAATATCACTCAGGTCCCTTCCGATTACACCTTTAAATATGCTCATTAACAGCGGTCTTTCAAACTCTCCCAGCAGCTTCCGGATGCCGTATACGCCAAACTTTGGTCCCGGAAGTACACGCTTAAATGCTTCAGAGAAGTGAAGATCGATTAATTTGATTTTTCCGTCCAAGGACAGCTTGCCAAACACTGTTGTCAGCAAAGCCGGAATATCCTGAGAGAAATTGATTTCAGGATAGGCAATTGTGATGACGGCTTGTTTTTCTGATACAGAAGATCCCTCTCTCTCCTCAACATTTATCACCCGCCCCTTGTGCTTTTGCATTTGCTCCTGCTTTACAAGAGGGAGATCAGTCCAGGAGCCTACTGTCAATCCTGTTGCAATTTGTTCTGCTTTCTTCTCTGTATCAGCTCCCGGTTCTGTTAGAAGATATGTTGCTAATAACTCACTCATCCCAGAGCTCCTTTCATTTTCATCCATATCAAAAAACCTCTTCAAACTGCAATCGCGTCTGAAGAGGTTTCGTTTCTCGTCCGAATCTTATCTCTCAGCCGCTAGCTGCAAGAATTAGCACCGTGCTTTATAAGTCGGTTGCCGGGCTTCATCGGGCTCGTCCCTCTGCCTGCTCTTGATAAGAAAATATAGATTTTATAAATTATTTTGAATTATCCCATCGTTATAGGGTCTTGTCAATGGTTTTTTGGGTAAACAGGTTTAGTTTGCCAATTCGATAAGCGGCTTCCTTGAGCCTTTCTTCACTTGTTAAAAGTCCGACTCTGACGTAGCCCTCTCCGTATTCACCGAAGCCGTTTCCAGCTGCAACCGCCACATTCGCTTTTTCCAGCAAAAGGTCTGAGAACTTCTCAGAAGTATAGCCTTCAGGTACAGGCAGCCATGCAAAAAATGACCCTGCTGGAGCTGTCACATCCCAGCCAATTTCACGGCATGCAGCAATCCAAGCGTTTCGCCTGCTCTCATATCGGGCATTTTGCTCTGCCACACACCTCTGATCAGCTAACAGTGCCTCTGCTGCAGCCTCCTGAGTGGCTCTGAAAAGACTGACAAACATATGGTCTTGATATAGATTGATCGCTTCAATGACCGAAGCGTTTCCGACGGCAAAGCCAACCCGCCATCCTGCCATGTTATACGTTTTTGACAGCGTGTAAATTTCAATTCCAATATCCTTTGCACCTTCAGTCTGCAAAAAGCTTAAAGGCTTACAGCCGTCAAACCCTACAGCGCCGTAAGCAAAATCATGAACGACGCAGATTCCGTTTTCTTTTGCAAAGCTCACGGTTTCTTCAAAGAATTTAGAGGTAGCAACAGCTCCAGTCGGATTATTCGGATAATTTAAATACATCAATTTCGCTTGTTCTCTCACCTGAGCGGGGATGCTGCTGTAATCGGGAAGAAACGCCCTGTCCTTTACGAGCGGCATCATTTCCATCTTCGCTTTCGCGAGTGTGACACCAGACCAGTAATCAGGGTAGCCCGGATCGGGAACTAAGATCGTATCACCGGGATTCAACAAGCATTGCGGGAGCTCGACAAGACCGGCTTTTCCGCCGAATAAAACAGCGACTTCGGTTTCCGGATCCAGATCAATGCCGTACTCTCTTTTGTAAAATGCAGCAGCCGCTGACTTTAGGCTGTATGAGCCGCGAAAAGATGAATATTTATGATTCTCAGGATCAGCAACAGCTCGTTTCATTTCCTCGACGATATGTTCCGGTGTCGGCTGATCTGGATTTCCCTGTCCTAGATTGATAACGTCGTGTCCCTCTGCGAGCTTTCGGTTCACTTTCTGCACCAGGGAAGCGAAGAATTGTTTAGGCAATTCCTTTAATACATGAGACTGTTCAAATTTCATCTATTCTCACCTTCTAAAAAAATCTTGAAATGATAGTCCATCATCATATATGGTTAAATGAAAAAAGTAAAGAAAAATTTGGGGTGTTAAAAAGATGAAATGGACGATATCTTGTCTTCAATTTGATATTTCATATGGTAAACCTTCGGAAAATATAAAAAAGGCTGAATTTTTGATCGAAAAAGAAAGCAAACATGCTGATGTTCTTGTTCTGCCTGAATTATGGACGACCGGATATGATCTGGCCAATCTTGATGAACTCGCTGATGAAGACGGCCATTTTGTTCAGAGCTGGCTGAAGAAAACGGCAAAAAAACATGGAGTTCATCTTGTCGCCGGATCGGTCGCTGTCAGAAAGGATTCTGATGTTTATAATACAATGTACATCGCGGATAAGGAAGGGCAAATCATTAAAGAGTACAGAAAAGCCCATCTTTTTCAGCTGATGGATGAGCATTTGTATTTATCAGCCGGTTCCGAAGATGGATGCTTTGAGCTTGACGGCGTCAAAAGCACAGGATTGATCTGCTATGATATCCGTTTTCCGGAGTGGATCAGAAAACATACGACAAAAGGTGCCAACGTGCTGTTTATTTCCGCGGAATGGCCTCTCCCCCGCCTTGATCATTGGAGAAGCCTGCTTATTGCCCGTGCCATTGAAAATCAATGCTTTGTCGCAGCCTGCAATTGCACTGGTTCAAATCCGGATAATGAATTTGCAGGCCATAGCCTGATTATTGATCCATGGGGGCGTGTACTTGCTGAAGGCGGCCGTGAGGAAGGCATAGTCCGTGCGGAAATCGACCTTCATAAAAGTGTCGAGGTGCGGGAGAGCATCCCTGTTTTCGATGATATCAGAAAAGATTTATATTAAAAAATATATTGACAACTTATTAAAACACCTGTTAGTATGTTCATCAACTGATAAATTAGAATTGTTTAACAAATGAATATATTCTCTTATCGAGAGTTGGGCGAGGGATTTGGCCTTTTGACCCCAACAGCAACCGACCGTAATTCCATTGTGAAATGGGGCGCATCTTTTTCGCGCCGAGACGCTTGTCTCTTAAGGCACGGTGCTAATTCCATTCAGATCTGATCTGAGAGATAAGAGAGGCGGACATAGATGTTAAGCCTCCTTCTCTCTGAGAAGGAGGCTTTTTTACGGCCACATATTAAGTGATTACATAATTGGAGGTTATGATGATGGCAGTCACAAAAACACCTTTATACGAAACGTTAAATGAAAGTTCCGCTGTGGCGTTGGCTGTGAAGCTCGGCTTATTTCCAAGCAAAAGCACCCTGACATGTCAGGAGATCGGCGATGGCAACTTAAATTACGTTTTTCATATTTATGATCAAGAACATAACAAAGCATTGATCATTAAACAGGCGGTTCCTTATGCAAAAGTGGTGGGAGAAAGCTGGCCGCTCACAATCGATCGTGCAAGAATCGAAAGCAGCGCTCTCATCCGTCAGGGCGAGCATGTGCCTCACTTGGTTCCAAGAGTGTTTTACTCTGATACGGAAATGGCGGTTACCGTCATGGAGGATCTCTCTCACCTAAAAATCGCAAGAAAAGGACTCATTGCGGGTGAAAATTATCCGCACCTGTCACGGCACATCGGTGAATTTTTAGGAAAAACACTTTTCTACTCATCAGATTACGCGCTTGAACCTAAGGTGAAAAAACAGCTTGTTAAACAGTTTACAAACCCTGAGCTATGCGACATTACGGAAAGACTTGTTTTTACAGATCCTTTCTTCGACCATGACACAAATGATTTTGAAGAAGAGCTTCGTCCTTTTGTCGAGAAGCTTTGGAATAATGACAACGTTAAAATCGAAGCCGCTAAGCTGAAAAAGTCATTTTTAACGTCTGCGGAAACGTTGATTCATGGTGATTTGCATACAGGAAGCATTTTCGCAAGTGAGCACGAAACAAAGGTGATTGATCCTGAGTTTGCTTTTTACGGACCGATCGGCTTTGATGTAGGGCAATTTATCGCCAACTTATTTTTGAACGCACTCAGCCGTGACGGGGCTGACAGAGAGCCGTTATATGAACATGTCAACCAGCTCTGGGAAACGTTTGAAGAGACGTTTAGTGAAGCCTGGCAGAAGGACAGTCTGGATGTTTACGCCAACATCGACGGTTACCTCACTGATACGCTCAGCCATATTTTTGAAGAAGCAATCGGATTTGCGGGCTGTGAGCTGATACGACGCACGATCGGCCTTGCCCATGTAGCTGACCTGGATACGATCGTGCCGTTTGATAAACGAATCGGCAGAAAACGGCTGGCGCTCGAAACCGGCACAGCCTTTATCGAAAAACGTTCGGAATTCAAAACGATAACAGATGTGATTGAATTATTTAAGTTACTTGTAAAGGAATGATCCATTCATGACCCATTCATTTGCTGTTCCACGTTCTGTTGAATGGAAAGAAACAGCTATTACCATTTTAAATCAGCAAAAGCTTCCTGATGAGACGGAATATTTGGAGCTGACGACGAAAGAGGATGTATTTGATGCGATTGTCACGCTCAAAGTAAGGGGTGCTCCGGCGATCGGCATTACGGCTGCCTTCGGACTAGCGCTTGCTGCCAAAAACATTGAAACAGATAATGTCACGGAATTCCGGCGCAGACTTGAAGACATCAAACAATATTTAAACAGCTCACGGCCTACAGCCATTAATTTGTCATGGGCGCTTGAGAGACTGAGTCATTCGGTCGAAAACGCGATTTCCGTAAATGAAGCAAAAACAAACCTTGTCCATGAAGCAATTCAGATTCAGGTCGAGGATGAGGAAACGTGCCGGTTGATCGGCCAAAACGCCCTGCAGCTTTTCAAAAAAGGCGACAGGATCATGACGATCTGCAATGCCGGCTCAATCGCGACAAGCCGCTATGGAACGGCGCTAGCTCCGTTTTACTTGGCCAAACAAAAAGATTTGGGATTGCACATTTATGCCTGCGAAACAAGGCCTGTCCTGCAAGGATCACGCCTTACTGCTTGGGAGCTGATGCAGGGAGGCATTGATGTCACGCTAATTACAGACAGCATGGCCGCCCATACGATGAAGGAAAAACAAATTTCCGCTGTTATCGTCGGAGCTGACCGAATTGCAAAGAACGGTGATACGGCAAATAAAATCGGCACATACGGCCTTGCTATTTTAGCAAACGCCTTTGATATTCCGTTTTTTGTCGCCGCACCTTTATCTACATTTGATACGAAGGTCAAATGCGGCGCTGATATCCCGATAGAGGAGCGGGATCCCGACGAAGTCAGGCAGATTTCCGGAGTACGGACCGCTCCATCAGATGTGCCTGTCTTTAATCCCGCTTTTGACATTACACCTCATGATCTCATTTCAGGAATCATCACAGAAAAAGGGATTATGACCGGTAACTATGCAGAAGAGATTGAACAGTTGTTTAAAGGTGAAAAGGTGCATTAAAAAACCGCTGGACTTTGCTCATTTGGAGCTGAGTCAGCGGTTTTTTTGTTTCTTTTTGTTAACATTGATGATTTCATCTTTTTGAGCGCTTGATAAGATATGCAGTTTCACAAACAGTTTGGCAAAAACGGCAATTTTCTCAGAGCGGCTCGGCTTCAATTGCTTTGTCCTCCTTTTTCATCAGACCAACTTTTTTAACTTAATAAAATGATATGTCGGCTGTGAAAAAAGGGAACGTGCCATATGTTTTATTTTTCTTTATAGGAGATTTGCTCGATGTTCAGCAAAAATGCTTTGAGATCAGTTTTGCTTCCGGCGTAGCCTGTTAACGCGCTGTTTTTGCCAATCACTCTGTGACACGGAACAAAAATCGGCAGGTCGTTACGTTTATTAGCCTGTCCGACAGCGCGCACCGCCTTCGGACTCCCGACTGCAGCGGCAATATCAGCATAGCTTCGGGATTCACCATATGGGATCCTCTCCAGCGCCTCCCACACTTTTTTCTGAAAAGGTGTGCCCTTTTGGCTGAGGGGCAGGGAGAATGTCTTTCTTTCTCCGGCGAAATATTCATGAAGCTGTTTTTTCGCTTCTGCAAGAAGAGGTGTTTCCTTGTGTTCTGTCTTCTGAACGGTTTCTTTCCAATCCATCCAATCTTCCTGACTGAGAAATAGACGGGTGATCCTGCCCTCCTCTTCGGCAATGATAAATTCACCGAGCGGCGTTTCAGCTGTCATATAGTAATTCACTCATCATTCCTTCTTTCTTCAGCATTCTGTCTGACGGGAAGCGTAATATGAAAAACGGTGCCCTTTCCTTCTTCACTTTCGACCATAATCTCGCCTTGATGTTCTTCAATAATTTTATAGCTTACCATAAGCCCAAGTCCAGTTCCCCGTTCCTTTGTCGTATAAAATGGTTCACCAAGGCGCTTTAATTTATCTTCTGTCATTCCAATCCCCTCGTCTTTTAAGGAGATGAGGACATGATCTTGATCCAGTACCCTTATCGTCACAAAAATGTTTCCGCCGTCAGGCATCACTTCGATGGCGTTTTTTAATATGTTGATAAAAACCTGTTTCAGCTGATTCGGTTCACAGTAGATCGGGGGAATGTCGTCCATTAAATCAAGCTGCATTTGTACATTGCTGAGATTGGCTTGCGCGTTTAGAAGGTCTATCGTGTCTCTCATAATTTGGGTAACATGTTTTTCCTCATACATAATGGCCTGGGGCTTGGCTAAAATCAAGAATTCGGTGATGATGGATTCGATGCGCTTTAGTTCTGAGGTGATCACGTTGAAGTAAAGGGCGTAGTCTCCCTCGACACTTCCTTTCAGGAGCTGAATGAAGCCTTTAAGAGCGGTCATCGGATTTCTGATTTCATGGGCAATGCCGGCTGCGAGTTCGCCGACAACATGAAGGGTATCTGATTTGCGCAGGCGTTCCTCCAATTCTTTTCGCTCTGTAACGTCTTTAAAGATAGCCAAGTTCATATTTTGAATAATATTCCGTTTAAATGAGAATTCGAGTTTTCGATTGTCACTGCTGCTTAGCAAAAATGGAATTTCGTTGTCCATTTCATCAAAATTAATCTGCCTTGCCGGTGATGCCAGATTTTCTATTTCATAAGCAGAAATAATATCTAGCAGGCTGTGCTGTTTGATCTTTTCATGTGACAGCCCCAAAATATGGCTTGCTAACGGGTTGGCGTCGATAATCCTGTATTGATTGTCGAACAATACATTGCCGTCCATTGAGCCGTTGAACACTTTTCTGAATTTCAGCTCGCTTTCCCGAAGCTCCTTTTCCATCCGCTTTCTGTCGCTGACATTTCTTAAGATCGTTAAATGCTGGTTTTCAAGTATGGTCCGCTTTGAAGTGAATTCGAGCTCTTTGAACTGCCCATTCCCCATTTGAAACAGCAGCTCTTCTCTGATCTCTCCGTATTTTGCATATTTCCTTTTCGTTATGCTGTATTTCTGCTGCGAGTCGACGAGAAAATCACACAGCTTTCTTTTCAACAGCAAGTTCATCGGCAGCTCAAAAATTTTGCAGGCTGATTGATTCGCCTTAACGATTCTTCCGTCATTCGACCAAATGATGATGGCGTCCATCGCATTTTCAAAGATTTCTCTGAACCGCTCCTCACTTTTAAAGAGCTGAAGCTCCATAGACCGCTTCTCTGTGATATCCCTCATAATAGACATATAAAAACCGCTGATGATGTTTGATGTAATCGTGAATTCAAATAGCTTTTGGACTCCTGAACGAAGCTTGACAGGCAGCTCCCCCTTCGCTTTTCCCTTGCGGTTGAGCGTCTTCCAGATATTGTCGAAATCTTTTCTTGAGCCGCTGTCTATGAACTCATACAACGATAAATGAGACAGCTCATTATGATTGATTTCAAAGCTTTTACAAAAGGACAAATTGGCATCAATAAAACCGCCATCTTTATCAAACAGGACGATTCCATCAACCGCTCTGTCAAACAAGTCCTTAAAAAGCTGTTCATTCATAGAGAATTCTCGCTCCAAAATCTTCTTAGAAGATATGTCCCTCATGACAACAAAAAAGAAATCCTCGCCAATGCCTCTTTTGGCCAGAAACTCTATGTATTTTGTCGCCCCGCAATCAAGCCTGATCGGGACCTCCTTCCACAGAAAGCCTTTTTTAAAAAACTTCTTTACGGCAAGATTCAGTTCATCCTTTGGGATTGAAAACAAAAAATCCAAAACAGAACGCTCTTTTAAATCTTCCGAATCAACTTGAAGCATCCTTTCTGTTGCTTCATTCGCCTTAACGATTCGCATTTCGTTATCACAAATAAAAATAGCATCGAGCGTATTGTTGACAATCACTTGATGCTGATTCAATTCCTTTTTCAGTCGCGCGTTTTCTTCTTTGAGGCGATTCAGTTCCTCTCGCAGCTCCGAGTTTGTCTGGACATCAAGAGTTTCCATGCATGTACACTCCTTCTTCAAAACCTATCCCTCAATATTTCTACAAAATGCGGGAACTTCCTTCATTTGCCCTATAAATTTCAGAAAATTTCAGCGCCATTACATTCCGAAGACATTTTCTACGATCCTTACCGCCACTTTACATCGTCCTAACAATCAGCATTTTTTTAGATTCCTTTTTCATCTTTTATTTTAAAATATGTACCAGCAGGGAATAATCTCTTAGTGACTGATGAAAGAGAAGGTGATGCTATGAGTAAATCGCGGGACAGTTATTTCGATAACGCAAAATTTTTATTGATATTCCTTGTTGTATTCGGTCATATTCTTCGTTCCTTTATTAATGATAATCACTTTATGCTCTACCTCTACAAGTTCATTTACACATTCCATATGCCTGCATTTATTCTTGTATCCGGTTATTTCGCAAAAGGCTTTAAACGGGCGGGATATGTAAAAAAGCTGGCGGCCAAGCTGATTATTCCGTATTTGATTTTCCAAATCATTTATTCCGTTTTTTATTACATTATGCAAGATGAAAGCATGGCAAATGTGAACCCAATTGATCCGCAATGGTCGTTATGGTTTCTTGTAAGCTTATTCTTTTGGAACCTGCTTCTATATCCTTTTTCAAAGCTTTCAAAGCTGGGAGCGCTGTTTGTCAGCTGCGGAATCGCCGTGCTGATCGGTTATCTGGACTTTGTCAGCAGCACGCTGAGTTTGTCACGGACATTCGTATTCTTACCGATGTTCCTTGTCGGTTTTTATTTAAATAAACATCATTTTGATTTATTGAGATCAAAACGAGGCAAACAAATTGCGCTCGGGGTGCTTGCCGCCGTATTCGTCATCTGCTGGGGCATCGATTTTGACTATTCATTTCTGTTTGGTTCAAAACCGTATTCGTCATTTGGAGACGTTACCCTTGTAAGCGGACTATCCCGAATCGGCTGGTATGTACTCGCCTTTGCGGCAACCTTTAGCTTTTTAGCGCTCGTTCCGCAAAAACGGTATTTCTTTACCAAATGGGGGACCCGGACATTTTACGTGTATTTGCTTCACGGGTTTATTATTAAAACGCTGCGGCAGGTCGGTCTTGAGGATTGGCTTACTGACTATCAAAGCTTAGTGATCCTCTTGCTTTTAACAGCAGCACTGACATCAGTACTCTCCAGCAACTTTGTTAAGACAGTCGCTCAGCCTTTCATTGAGCTGAGGATGACCAGCTTATTGCAATTTGTCAGAGGAACGGGCAAAAATGCTTATTTAAAATAGAAAAGCACCTCTTAAGCGGGACACCGCCTAAGAGGTCTTTTTTATTTCTGTTTATTGTTTTTGTTTTTTTTATTTTTCTTTTCAGGCTTTGTGACTTCTAGCGTTTCGATGATCTTTCCGGCATTGTAATCCCCAAATTCACTTGAGAATTCTTCCTCCAGCACCTTCTTATTCAAAGGCTTTTTATGATTTTGCATATCTCTGCTATGACGGTGTTTCTTCACAATCACATGCCTCCCTGCTTACCCTGTTTGGAATTGCGGTTTGCCCCTCTAAAATTGGGGTCGTCATGATATTGTGTCTTATATGAATTTGGGTCCATGCTCTCGGTAGGTGTATTGTTATTTTTAATGGCTTCATTTACTTCAGCTTTACGCTTCATTCGAATCCTCCTCGCCAGTTTTCACACATTTCGGCTATAGATGCAGGGGCATTAAACTGCACCTGTCGAAGTTAGGTTCTCCAACTGAACAGGAGGCACACATCTTTTTTTTGGCAATCAAAAAACACCGCTGAATTGGCGGTGTTTTGTCTATCCGATAATCACTCTTTCCTTCGGATAATGATAATTCGCTTCAATTTCCTTTCTACCTATCAGATACAGGAATGTCAGGATGCCGATTCGTCCGATAAACATAACAATCATAATGACGCATTTTCCAACACTGCTCAAATCAGCCGTAATTCCAAGTGACAGACCGGTTGTACCGAATGCCGAGCACACTTCAAACAAAAGCTCCAGCAGGGAATGCTTTTCTGTAATGGTCAGAATGAGTGTCGAGCCAAAAACGAGCAAGATCGCCATCATTGTGACAACAAGCGACTTCATCAGGTCAGCAGGGTGCAGCTCCCGTTTGAATACCTTTACGGACTTATTACCGCGGGCGAAATGAAACAGCGCAAGAAGGTTCAAGGCAAAAGTCGTTGTCCGTATGCCTCCCCCGACTGAACTTGGCGACGCTCCGATAAACATCATCGCACAAATAAAAAAGAGTGTGGGATCTGATAATTGGCTGATATCGATTGTGGCAAGACCCCCGCTTCGGGTTGCCGTTGATTGAAACAGGGACAGAAACAAAATATCATGCCATGATTTTCCTGCGAACGCATGGTTTGCTTCCAGGGCAAAGATGCCTATGGCTCCAAACAAGACAAGCGAGCCGAACGTAATCGTTGTGATCTTCGTAAAAAGCGTAAATGGATAACGGCGATGCTTTGAAAACAGGAAATCCTTTACTTCAACCAGCACAGGAAATCCAATCGCTCCAAATATAATTAAAAGCATTGTAATAAACTGCACAAAGTAATCGTGACGAAATGGAATCATCGAATTACCGGTAATATCAAATCCGCCATTTGTCGTTGCGCTGATACTGGCAAAAAACCCGTGTAAATAAGCTTCCTGAAAGGAATCATAGTAGGTTAAGAAATAAGTGCCGAGTATAAGCCCGCCAAAAAATTCAATCCACAAGATCAGAAAAAGAACCTGCTTCATCAGATTGACAACCCCGGAAAACTGGGATTGGTTTTGGTCAACCATAATCAATTTCCGTTCTTTCAGCCCGATTCGTTTTCCCATGATCAGCCAAATGAACGTTCCGAGCGTCATAATCCCGATTCCGCCAAATTGCAGAACAAATGCCAATATAAAAATGCCTGTTGTACTGAATGTATCAGCTGTATCAACGACCGTCAGCCCTGTTACGCTGACTGAACTGACGGCGGTAAACAGCGCATCAATGAACGTCCAGTCCGCCCCCGGTTTATGGCCCGCCGGCAAACTCAGCAATATAACGGCCACAGTAACTGCAAGAAAATAATATAATGCGATCAGCTGGGCCGGTGACAGGGCCTGTATCAATTTTCCAAACTTTAATTTCATGTAAAATCCTTCTGCCTCTCTTTTTAAGTACGGTAATTATTCTAAAGATATTAGGTCCATTTTTAAAGGCTTTTACGGAACATTTTCTTAACTTGCTTATTTTTTTATGTTTTTAATCAATGGATAAAATAAAAAAACCTCTGAGAATTTCCTCAGAGGAACAATGTGTTTGTATTACTTAGCTTCCAGCCGTCTGATACGCTCATCTAAATCAGGGTGAGTAGAGAAAAGTGAAGAGCGCTTCTTGCCATTGATCTTTAACGTTTGGACAGCTGTCTGATCGTCTTCCATCATTCGGGAAGAGTAGCCTTTAAGCGTCCGAAGCGCATGAATCATCTTATCCTTGCCGGCAAGATCCGCTCCTCCCCTGTCAGCATGGAATTCACGATGGCGTGAATACGCAAACACAACCAGGCTGCCAAGTATCGAAAAGATAATCTGAAAGACAATCATTGCAATAAAATGTACGATCGGCGCTAGATCTTCTTTGACAAAGCGGCTTGCAATCCAAGCTGCGATGCGTGATAGAAAGACGACAAAGGTATTGACGATACCTTGTAAAAGCGTCATTGTTACCATATCACCATTAGCGATATGCGCGACCTCGTGGGCAAGCACTCCTTCAACCGCCGCATCATCCATCTGCTCCAGCAGCCCAGACGATACTGCGACAAGAGAACGGCGTTTAGACGGTCCAGTCGCAAACGCGTTTACTTCAGGTGAACGGTAAATCCCGACTTCCGGCATTTTCGTTAACCCTGCAGAACGGCTTAATCTATGGACACGATCAACCAATTGCTGTTCCTCGTAGCTGAGCGAGTGTTTTTTCGGATTCAGCACTCTGACGCCCATCATCGTCTTTGCCATCCATCTGGACATCGCAAGAGACGTAAAGGAACCGACAAAGCCAACGACTAAACTGAACACAAGAAGCGCCATTGGATCGATTCCGCCATCAGCTGTAAAGTATGTCCCTACTCCGGTAACAGAGCTCAAAATAGACAAAACAATCCCGATTGTTGTAAGCACCAAAATATTCGTTAAAATAAACAGAAAAATTCTTTTCGCCATAACAACCTCCGTTATTTTAAGTTCAAAAGAACCTGTATATTTAAATTATAAAACATCCATTTGAAAATGCAAGGAATTCGACGTATGATGTTAATGTAATTTGCTGACGCTTCAATTTTGAACTTATACATAAACCGCTTATCCGCGTCAAATTGTTTAAAGAGGTGAACAATGAACATTTTTAAACTTTCTCGAACCGATATGGTGCGGCTGCTCTATTCCTTAAAAGGACAAGGAGAACATAGCCCGCTCGACATTCTCGTCCAATCAGCGAACATGTCAGCAGAAAAAGCAGCCAATCATCTTGAAATTCCTGAATTTCTTACAAGATACGAACGAAAAAAACAGAAAAAAGAATACGGCCTCTCTACAAATGAAATCGTAGAGCTCGGCAACTTATGCGAACTGACTTCATTAAAGTCAACCGCGATTCAAAACTGGGTAAAGCGTGATATCAAGGATCTGATCGGGCACCCTGAGCTGGGCAAAAAATACTCAGTTGAACAAGCAGTTATTCTTTTAATTGTACGTGATTTAAAATCCATTTATGACTTTGAACACATACGGGCTATTTTAAAAGTGGCCTTTAACACAATCTCAGACAGATCCGATGATGTCATTAGCCCGATTGCTTATTATGAAAGCTGTGCATATGTGCTTGATGCCGTTCATCACCAAGATACTCCTTCTATGAAAGAATCAAATCTGCAGGTGATCGTCGAACAGGAGACAGAACGTCTCCGCTACCGTTTTGAAGAACTGAATGACGGCCAATGGCTTAAAATCAGACAGATTATCGCCATTACAGTCCTCTCCATTTTAACGTTCCATATTCAGGCAACCGCTCATAAAATGACAGCAGACATTTTATAGTCTGCGCACCCCCGGCTCAGAGGCCGGGGGTTTATTTTTCTCCACAACAATTGCCAGCATAAATAATCCCCGTATATTTCAAACTAAATACGCGTTAAGAATTTCTTTATAGAAAAAGGAGATGAAAAAGATGGCGAGCAGAAATAAACTCGTTGTTCCAGGGGTGGAGCAGGCACTAGACCAATTTAAACTCGAAGTGGCTCAAGAATTCGGTGTGAACCTTGGTTCTGATACAGTCGCACGCGCTAACGGCTCTGTAGGCGGAGAAATGACAAAGCGGCTGGTGCAGCAAGCACAATCTCAGTTAAACGGCACAACTAAATAAATTCAGGTCTTTATTCGCCGGGGGCACTCGGCGAATCTTCATTTTGAGCTGAATTATTATCACTGCTGTAGCCGTTTGGATTACGGCGGTCTGAAGCGTTATCCCTTCTGGATGAAGAACGATTCTTGCCCTGTTCACCATTGTTCCAGTCCCTGTGGTATTGGCTTTGACCTTTGTCAGCGCTGTTATTTTCATTTCCTTTATCTTGAGGATCTTGTATTGGGGTTTGCTCATCGTCCCCATCTTTTTCGGTATTTGTGTTTTCATCTGATTCCTTTACATTTTTATCTTTATCACTTTTATCAGTCTGGTCATCCGCTTTATCTTCTTTCTGGTCACCGGAATCCATATCATTCAACTGTTCATTATCTCCTTGCTTGCTGTCCTGGGAGTCGGTTTGATCGGTGTTTTCACCCTCATTTTCTTCACTCTTTTGATCCTCTTCCCCGGATGGTTTGCTGGAGTCATCTTTTAAATCTTTATTGTTATTCTTTTCATTTGATTTGATGTAGCTGCCTGTTGAAACGCCTTCTTTCTTCGCTTTTTCCCTCGTTTGCATATCAGACTCGAGAGATTCCATGCGGTATGTCGTTTTATATTTTTCAGTCACATCGTTGAGCTGTTTTTTCACAGCTTTTTTATATGTATTGTCTTCCGTATTTTCATAAACAGTGGAAATCAATATTTCTTTCGATTTCTTTACATACCCGTGCTCATTGCAGTCGGTTATAATATCGTCAATCACCTTTTTAAAATCAGTCTTCTCCCAATCATCAATATCATTTACGACCTGCTTTCCCTCATCGTTTAGAGGCGTCAGTTCAATCACTTCATAATCGCTGTTTAACGCCATTTCGACGCTTGGATTGATATCGATTGTCATATACGCATAGGCCTTATTGTTAGAAAAAACGGGGAGAACTATAAAAATAAAAAGCATAATAGCAGTCATCGTAAAAATCCCCATTTTGAAAGGGCGCAGTTTAAAAAAATCAAAAAAGCTGGCCCTTCTGCCCATGCGTGTTTCACTCGGAAGCATGATTTCCTCTCCGATTTCATAGCTGTGGCGATCATTTTTGGCTTTTAAAAATTGTCCGTCAGGGGTCAGCAACGTGACGAATTTTTTATTTTTCTCTACTATAATCCCTCTTCTCATGAGTGCAGCACCCCTTTAAGATAATCTTTTAAATAAATATAATCACCCGTAATAATAATACACATCGCAATAATATATTTTCTGTTTCTCTCAATCGTTTTTCGGCTTACAGAGACAAGCTGCTCCAGCTGTTTCACTGGAAGCTGCTTCTTTGTATACAGAATAGCGGCCAATTCTTCGTGTTCAACAAGCGTCATTGCCACCTTTATGGCGTTTTGCCTTGCATCCGTGTGCTTTGGAGAATTTTCAAGCAGTTCTTTAAACGACAAACCATAATCCTTGAGCTGCCTTTGAAAATAGAGGATTTCCTCACGCCTCTGCTCCTGTTCAATCTGACGGCGGTATTCATCAATGGAAAGCTCGGCTTCAATCAGGCTTTGTGATGATTCCTGATCGTCTCCTTCCTGTAAATCGATATTTATATTTTGTGCGCTTCTGGCTTCTTTTCTAATGTAATCAATGACTTTTCTTTTTATAATAAGCTCAGCAAATGCGAGCAGAGAATTTCCTTTTTCAGGTGAATATTTTTCAATGGCTTCATTAAACGCGATCAGTCCAATACTGAACTCATCGTCTTTTTCATCTATATATCGTTTACAAACGGATGAAACCGTCTTTGCGATAAATGGCTTATATTGCTGTATTAATTCATTTTGCAGATCTTTATTGCCTTTTTGTATACTCTCAACAGCTTTTTCAAGCGTTTGCTTCTTTTTTCCCAATTTAAACAAAAGGCTAAGCACTGGTTTCACCTCAGTTCCTCCCTATAACTACTCATTAATGATAGCTAATTTGATAGGGATTCGCAAAGGAGAAAAAGAAATATTGATTTCCAATGTCTCAATTATGACAAACCATTCTGACGTCCTATACATGATTTCGTGCCTTTCTAAAGAATTAAGGGGGTTTTATGCGTGTTTTTTGTAACAAACCTGTTATAAAAATGTTATTTTATTTCGGGGATGAAAACGCTTCAAACACGAAAAGACTCTGCTTTTAAGCAGAGTCTTTCAGATTACGCCCGTTCCCGAGTGCTGTTTTTTTGTTCGTTTTGTGTGCCCTCCAGCTGTTTTTTCCCACCTGACATAAACCAGCCGCTAACTGCAATTGCCGCTAAGACACCCCAGAATATCAGCTTCCATGCTCCAGAATGGATAAAGTGTTCAGAAACAACCGCTATGTCACGATGGGCAAGCGTATATAAAGCAAGCTTCACTCCGACCCAGCCGACAATCACAAAGGCTGCTGTTTCTAGGCTTGGACGTTCCTTTAATAACTTTACAAACATTGAAGCCGCAAATCGCATGATCACCAGTCCGATTATACCACCGGCCAAAATGACGATAAATTGCCCTCCGTCAAGTCCGCCGATCTGCGGGAGTGATGTCCCAGGGAGCGTAACCGCCAGTGCTACTGCTGCTAAAATAGAATCAACAGCAAACGCGATATCTGCCAGTTCCACTTTTAAAACAGTCGGCCAAAAACCGCTTTTCTTCGTCTCTTTATGCGTGTCTTCTTTCTTAAATACATATCTTTTCAATAAGTGGCTTGCTGAGATATACAGCAAATAGATCGCGCCAATCGCTTGAACCTGCCATACGTTGACCAAGAAAGAAATTGCAAATAAAGAGCCAAATCGCAGCACAAAAGCCCCTGCCAATCCATAAAACAACGCTTTTTTTCTTTTTTCCTCCGGCAAATGTTTTACCATGACCGCCATAACCAGTGCGTTATCGGCGGCTAAAATCCCTTCCAGCCCGATCAAGACGAGAAGAACCCAACCATACTCTAATAATAATGCTGCATCCATAAATGATACCCTCCCAAAAAAGTTGTTTTCTTTCTCTTCATCCGATCTTATGCCGGCCGGACCATGCAAAAAAGACCTTTGCCGACATAAGGCAAAGGTCTTGCTAGACATGAATTCAAGCATGCCAACAAAGCCGATGGATACCATCCATGAAATGACGACTTTGTTTCCGGAATATATTCCGGACGCTACTCCCCTTTGGGATTTCAAGAAATATCATTTTATACGTCAATAATATGCGCAGTGCGGTGATTTGTCAACGTTTATTTTTTAAAAATACTGATAAATGTTCGGAGTGCGTGCGTTTCTTCCTCTTTTTCATCAATAAGTAGAGCAGAAACAGCACCAAAATCGCTATCCCGATCGGAAGCATATATTGATCAAGAATAGAGCCGACTTCCTTCCAATTTTCACCGAGCTTCACACCGAGATAAACATATACAAATGTAATCGGAAGCATAGCGATGAATGTATAAAGCGAAAACACCCAAACATTCATTTTTGCAATGCCGCACGGTATGGAGATCAATGTCCTGATGCCAGGCAAAAAACGGCCGCTGAAGGCGACAAAGCCCCCATGTTTTTTAAAAAATTGATCCGACTTATCAAGCGCTTCAGGCTTAATAAAAAGGTACTTCCCAAAACGTTCAAGAAACGGCCTTCCTCCGTACCTTCCTATCCAATACAGCGTAAGCGGACCGGCCACTCCTCCAAGCGTTCCTGCCAAAACAACGCCGGCAAGCGTCATATCGCCTTTCGATACCCAGTAGCCCGCAAGAGGCAGGACGATTTCAGCGGGGATAAACTCAATACTGAGCGCTAGAAATATTCCAAAATAAGATAAGCTTTTAAATGCTTCTATCCATGACATAACCAGCTCTTCGATAGCCTTCAACTCCCCTTTTCCCTATTTATGTATTGTACATTTTATTTTTTTGGAAAACGTCAACATGATTTTAACACATTTTTCACGGTCAGCTGAACTAAAAATAGCTCTCACTCGTATTTCTATCATCTTGAAGGCTGAAAGTCTGGAGTTAAGCAGCCGATAATAAAGAGAGTCAACAAGACTGGAACATCAGATACGGGAGGAATCTCCATTTGGAAATACACGTTACGTATAATACGACGCTCATATATTTATCTATTCTTATTGCCTGTGCCGCCTCATACATTTCCCTTGAACTGTCAAGGAAAGTCACGATCCATACGGGTTTAAAAAGTAAAGTTTGGCTGATTGGCGGCTCACTTATAATGGGATTCGGGATTTGGTCAATGCATTTTGTAGGGATGATGGCCGTCCATATGGAGATGGAAATGCAGTTGGAATATGAATTCATGCCTTTAATGGCATCCATTGGTGCATCTGTTTCTGGATCATTTGTGTCATTATATTTTGTCAGCCGGAACATTCTTACATTTTACAGACTGCTTACCGGATCAGTTGTGCTTGGCGCATCTATTGCTTCTATGCACTATATCGGAATGTCTGCCATTTCCCGGGTAATGATTATATATGAACCGATTCTATTTACAGTTTCAATTATCATTGCGATTGCAGCATCTTTCGTCTCGTTAAAGATATTCTTTGACTTGGCCGTAAAAAAACATTCTGATCATCTTATGTACTATAAAGTCATCAGTTCACTTGTAATGGGTTTAGGGATTTCGGGCATGCATTATACAGGAATGCTTGCCGCAACTTTCCATGAGGACACGGCTCCTTCCGGAAGCCATATGGAAGTACATACGTTTCATTGGTCAATTTTTGTTACTTTAATTATTTTTTGTATACAAACATTATTATTATTCAGTTCCCATGCAGACCGAAAGTTTATGAAACAAAGCGAACGCATAAAGGATAACGAACAGAGATTTCAATCTTTAATCAACCACAATATTGATGCCATCTTTATTTTGTCATTAGAAGGCGACATTATATCATCAAATCATGCCGGCGAGGAAATGATCAGCAAATTTGGATTCAGCATGCACGATTGGAGAAATTATACATCCCAGAAAATTAAGCGCCTTTTTGAGCAAGTTAAAAAAGATAAACAAGCGATGAACAGTGATAGCGATCTGATTACTGAAAAAGGCCAGTTTCACTTAAATATTACGCTCATACCTGTTGAGGTCAATCAAGAGCTTGACAGCATTTATGTTATTTGCAAAGACATGACAAAGCAGTACAGAGCAGAGAAAGAAATCCATAGAATGGCTCATTATGATTCGCTTACAGACTTACCTAACAGAAGGCATGCCATCTCTCACCTAACAGAAGTGCTGAATCGCGAGCATACCTTACATTATAACACCGTTGTATTCTTTCTGGACTTAAACCGGTTTAAAGTGATTAACGATGCATTAGGGCATAATGTCGGTGATCAACTGCTTCAGCTTGCAGCTAAGCGCCTGTCATCTGTAGTTCCTGATAACGGATTTATTGCCCGTCTTGGCGGCGATGAATTTATTATTATATTGACAGACGCCAATACAGGAACTGGCGAAGCAGATGTTTTAGCAAGAAAAATTATCCAAAAATTCGAAAAACCTTTTAAAATCCAAGAGCACACTCTAGTCACATCTGTCAGTATCGGGATTGCAATATCTCCAAAAGACGGGACGGATGGCCTTGAATTGATGAAAAAGGCTGATATGGCGATGTATGCCGCTAAAGAACCAAACAAAAGCAAATACAGGTACTTTTCTTTTTCAATCGGGAACAAAGAAACCGTCAAGCTGAATCAAGAGATCGTACTTAGAGAAGCAATTGAAAACGATAGGTTTGTTTTACATTATCAGCCGCAATTCAGCGCAAAAAACCAAAAAATGACAGGGGTAGAAGCATTAATACGTCTTGTCACACCCGACGGGCAGCTGTGCCCACCTGGAGAATTCATCGGTGTCGCAGAAGAAACGGGCCTTATTATTGATATCGGAAAGTGGATTATAGATGAAGCATGCAAACAGGCAAGGGTTTGGCATGACAAAGGCTATGATCTTTCTGTCGCCATCAATATTTCCGCCAAACAGTTTCAATCCGAAGATCTGATTCCCCTCATCAAGGATACGCTCAATAAATACAAGCTTCCTCCGCACCTTCTTGAAGTGGAAGTGACAGAAAGCATGACAATGGACAATCTTGATCACTCCAAAAAGGTTTTGTCATCGCTAACGGAATTAGGAATCAGAATCAGTATTGACGATTTTGGTACAGGCCACAGCTCGCTTAGCTATTTGAAGCACTTTCCGATTCACAGGCTGAAAATTGACAAATCATTTATTGACGATATTCAAACCCATCGTAAATCAGAGCAAATTACAGGGGCTATTATTGCCATGGGCCATCAGCTGTCTTTGCAGGTGATTGCCGAAGGTGTTGAAAATTCAGCACAAAAGCAGCTTCTTTATGAAAAAGGCTGCGACCATTTGCAGGGATTCTTTTTCAGCAGGCCAATACCGCCGGAACAAATCGAACAATTCATTATTGAACAGCCGCCGCAATAATAGCGCCGGCTGTTTTTTTCACCCATAAGTTACTACACATGAATCGCCCCCCTCCTCTTCACACTAAAGAAAAAAAGGGGTTTATCGATATGCATACAATGTGGAAGGGATCGATCAGTTTCGGATTAGTAAACATCCCCATCAAGCTATATGCGGCCACAGAAGATAAAGATATTAAGCTGCGCAGCCTCCATAAAGAGGATCACGCACCAATTAAATACGAGAAAGTTTGCACGAATTGCGAAAAAACACTTAGTCCTGATGAAATTGTCAAAGGATATGAATATGTAAAAGGAAAATATGTAGTGCTGACGGACGAAGATTTAAAAAGCTTAAAGCAGGAGCATGAGGAGAAAGCGGTTGAGATTGTTGACTTTGTTCAGCTTCAGGAAATTGATCCGATTTATTTTAACCGCTCCTACTTCGTCGGCCCCGGGGATAACGGAACGAAAGCCTATACCCTGCTGCGTGAGGCGCTGCGTTCAACCGGAAAGATCGGTATCGCCAATATGACAATCAGGTCAAAGCAGCAGCTGGCGATTCTCCGCGTTTATGAAAATTGTATCGTCATGGAGTCCATCCATTATCCGGATGAGGTCAGAAGCGCCGCTCATGTCCCAGGTGTACCTGATCAATCGAATGTAAATGATAAGGAACTGCAAACCGCTATCACATTAATAGATGAACTGACTGCTGAGTTTAAACCTGAAAAATATGAGGACACGTATCGTCAGGCTCTGCTGCAAAGAGTCAATGACAAGCTTGAAAATAAAGAGACAGCCGTCACTCCTGATAAAGCGCCACCGCGTGAAGATGTCATTGACCTGGTAAGCGCACTGCAAGCGAGCATCGACAGAACCAGAAGACCGAACCCCGAGACACCGGCTGCCGCACCTGCACAAGCCGCTGAACCGAAAGGAGCCGGAGATAAAAAACGGAAAACGACTAGAAAAAAAGCCTCCGGCACGTCATAGTCCATGGCGTTAACCATGCAGCCGGTCCTTACTTCGTCACCGCCAATTGGAGAAGAATGGCGTTACGAAGTTAAATATGACGGGTACCGATGTATTCTTCGCATCCATTCTTCAGGTGTGACCTTAACCAGCAGAAATGGTGTGGAGCTCAACAGCACCTTCCCTGAAATCACACAATTCGCCAAAAGTGTCTTTCAACCTATGGAAAAAGAACTTCCGCTGACACTTGATGGAGAAATCGTATGTTTGGTGAATCCTTGTCGAGCAGATTTTGAACATCTTCAAGTACGGGGACGTTTAAAAAGGCCAGACAAGATTCAGGAATCGGCAAACGCGAGGCCGTGCTGCTTTCTCGCTTTTGACTTATTAGAGCGAAACGGAGAAGATGTAACGCTTCTTTCGTATTTGGACCGTAAAAAATCGCTGTATGACCTCCTGTCCGCAGCAAAGCTTCCTGCGTCTCCAGACCCTTACGCAAAGGAAACCATCCAATATATCCCCTGTTACGATCATTTTGATCAACTCTGGGAAATGGTAATGAAATATGACGGAGAAGGAATTGTAGCGAAAAAAAAAAACAGCAAATGGCTCGGAAAGAAGCGGTCGTCCGATTGGCTCAAATATAAAAACTTTAAACAAGCACATGTTTGCATAACAGGCTTCAACCCTAACAATGGGTTTCTGACGGTGTCCGTATTAAAAAACGGGATCATGACACCGATAGCCTCTGTCTCGCACGGAATGCGTGATGAGGAAAAAAGCGCGATACGAGAGATTATGGAACAGCACGGACATCAAGCACCTTCTGGCGAATTTACGCTTGTACCTTCTATTTGTGCAACTGTTCAATACTTAACGATTCTTCAAGGCACACTAAGAGAGGTATCGTTTGTCGGTTTCGAATTCCAAATGGACTGGACCGAATGCACGTATGCGCAAGTCATACGCCACTCCAAACCGGTTCACCCAAAGCTTCAGTTCACAAGCCTGGATAAAATCATATTTGAAAAGAATAAAAAAACAAAAGAAGATTTTATTCAGTATATGATTGAAGTCAGTGACTACCTGTTTCCATTTCTGAAAAACCGTGCTGTCACCGTCATTCGCTATCCGCATGGAGCTAGGAGCGAATCATTTTTCCAAAAAAACAAGCCGGACTACGCGCCGGATTTTGTTCAATCTTTCTATGACGGAAGCCATGAGCATATTGTCTGCGATGATATGTCTACGTTGTTATGGCTTTGCAACCAGCTTGCTTTGGAGTTTCACGTCCCTTTTCAAACCATTAAAAGCAGGCGTCCGGCTGAGATTGTCATTGATTTAGACCCGCCTTCGCGAGATGACTTTATTATGGCCGTTCAGGCTGCAAATGAACTGAAGCGGCTGTTTGACTCCTTTGGCATTACTTCGTACCCGAAGCTGTCCGGCAACAAAGGCATTCAGCTTTATATTCCCTTGTCTTTTGAGGCTTTCACGTATGAAGAAACACGCCAATTTACACAGCTGATTGCCGAGTACTGCACCAATGCATTTCCCGAGCTATTTACCACTGAACGCTTGATTAAAAACAGGCACGGCAAATTGTATCTTGATTATTTGCAGCATGCAGAAGGAAAAACGATTATCTGTCCCTATTCAACAAGAGGAAATGAGCTCGGGACTGTCGCGGCACCGCTTTACTGGAATGAAGTACAATCATCTTTAACACCCGCTCTGTTTACAATTGATACCGTCATTGATCGGATTAAGAAAAAGGGCTGCCCATTTTTTGATTTTTACCGCAACCCGCAGGACGAACCTCTTAGCGCTATTTTACATCAGTTGAAAAAAAGAGCTGACTAATGAAGTCAGCTCTTTCCGTTTAACTGTACTTTTTCTCTAATCGCTCTTTTTCCTGGCGCTGAAGCGGGCTCAGCGGCTCATTATACAAATCGATATCAATCGCGTATTTCGGGCGTCTTTTCACTTCGGAAAAAATAGTCCCGATATACTCTCCGATAATCCCAATTCCCATCAATTGCAGCCCGCCCAAAAACCAAATGGAAATGATGAGAGACGCCCAGCCTGCATTCGTATGGCCGAGCAGCTTTTGAATAAACGCGCCAATCCCTGCCACAGCGCTGAGAAAAAATAAAACAAATCCCAATAGCGTAAAGAATCGAATTGGTGCGACACTGAATGATGTAATCCCGTTAAAAGCGAATGACAGCATTTTTTTCAGCGGATATTTCGTTTTGCCGGCAAAGCGTTCCTTGCGGTCATACAACACTTCGGCTGACTTAAAACCGATCATGGGAACAATGCCTCTTAAAAACAAATTCGCTTCTGGATAACGCTCAAGCTCTTCAAGGGATCTTTTATTCATTAAACGAAAATCAGCATGATTATAAATTAATTTAATTCCAAGCTTATTCATGAGGCGATAAAATCCTAATGCGGTCGTGCGTTTGAAAAAGGTATCGGTTTTTCTGCTCCGGCGGACACCGTACACGATCTCGCAGCCTTCATGATATTTCAGCATAAAATCCCGGATCACAGAGATGTCGTCCTGAAGATCAGCATCAATCGAAATGACACAGTCTGACCTATTCCTCGCTTTATGGAGTCCGGCTAAAAGCGCTTTTTGGTGGCCGACATTGCAGGCTAATTTTAAGCCGGTAACCTTCTTGTTTTTTATGCTCTCCATGGCAATCAAAGACCAAGTGCGGTCTTTGCTGCCATCATCGACGAATAGAATTTTACTGTTTTCAGCAATTAATTTCTCTTCAATTAAATCGTCTACAACCTCTGTCAGCTGACGGCTTGTTTCTTGAAACACTTCCTCTTCATTGAAACACGGGACGACGATGGTTAATACTGGCTGTGGCTGTTTCAATCGATATCCTCCTTATCTTGTTTCATATAAATAAATGCGCCAAGCAGAATCCTTATGGTCAAACGTCTTGACAAGCGCAAGATGGTTTTGTTCAGCATTCATGATCGGAACTGAAGAAAAAATGTACCGTCCGCCCATTTTTTTAAATACATCTGTATTTAATTGAAGATTGTTGATCGTTTTCTTCGAGTTCTTTTTGAAATCGTATCGTTTACCGAGCTCATCGACAAAAAGGTAGCAGCGGCTGCCCCACTCATCAAAATATTGTTTCAGCCGAGTGTTTTTTTCCAGCTCTTTTTCGATGATTTTCCTAAATTCATATTTATAAGAAAGTGGATATAGATTGTTATACGTATCTAACGTATAAAACCCGTTATATTGGGCGATAGACGGATGCAGGCCGATGCTCGCCACCCTGTACGAATCTTGCGGGCGTCCGATAAATTCCTTAATCTCGTTGAATTGCTCGGATGCATAAAACTCCCTAAATGTCGGCGCGTTGTAATGAACACCATACGTATACTCTTCATTAAAAGGCGCCAGCACCATCAGCTGTGCAGCGACCGCGGCGTACACAAGCCATTTCCACCCTTTCCCCATCCGCCAAATAAGATATAAAGCAAGCGCAAAGCTCACGTATATAACAAGCGGTCGCAGAAAATGAAATCGGGCAAAATTAAATTCTGCTAAAAAGGCAAATGTCTGCTTAGGCACTGCCCAAATTTTGTTAAACCAAAACGCATACCATAATGACAGTCCGTAATTAAGCACACATAAAAACAGATAAACATTTTCTGGCTTTGTCCGATTTCGTTTGAACAGCAGAGCAGCAAATACGAGCAGCAGAATCGGGAGGATGACAACGGTATGAACGGTCATCACATGATTATGGCCATAGACAAAGTTTTTTACGGATAGTCGAAGAGAATGCCAAACGTCATGCCTGGATGAGATAAATTCAATCCGATGCATCGGTGCATGCTCAAACAACATCGAATAGACAAGCCGATATTCAACGAAAAGATAGATACTCGTCATAAATGCAATACTGCCTAAGAAAATCAGATTCCATCTTCTTTTTGTAATGGCATCATACAGCCAAAAACACGCCATTCCTGCCAGGAAAAAGAAGAAGCCTAACACAAAGCTTGAATATAAAGGAAGCAGTCCGAGCGTCAGCCATTCTCTCCATGAGATATCCCCTTTTCGGATATTTAAAAAAGCCCACAGTGCCAAAGGGTACCCAAGCGTACTTAGCATTCCCGAAGGCCAGAAAGGTGTTAAGGCAAATGCAAGCGATACGCCAATTCGGATGAAAGCCGCTTTTGGCTCCGGGATCACATGTTTCTTCAGCAGCACATACATTCCATAAAAAGCGACAACTCTTGTAACCGTTTGGCTTATTGCATAGGCGGTCATGGAAGAAAAGAATGCATGAAGCCAAACAATGCCGCTCCACTCGGTGCCAAAGGCATCCCGTGGCAGCCCGTTAATGATTTGCGGAATGGCAGCGTCAACCTTGCCGACGATTTCTCCGCTATCGGCAAGAACCTTGTACCACGCGATGTTGGAATCTAAATTATCGTGGACTCGGATATGGGCATCTTCCTTTAAAATAAAAAGCGGGGATACATACAGCAAAAGAAGAAATAATGCGATCCAGAGATAATATGTTTCTTTTTTTTGTTGTCTCATCAACCTTAACATTGCTTACACATCCATTTGTTATTCTGACTCCGTCGGCATGTTCTGCCTCATGTGTCAAAATTTATTATCCCTTTTCCCTTCCAAATCATTCATCATATGACAATCCGTTTTTCTGCCTGTCTCTACCCATTAATTCCCGCTATCCATAGGGCTTGATCACTTACTATACTGATAGCAGGGAGGGGATATATTTTGTTTACAATCTTACTTTCATTGGCCATACTCGTATTTGTGCCATTTCTATATAAAGCGAACCGCAATACAAAAGATGTGAAGGTCAACACCATTTCAATCGATCAAAAAGACGGCCTTCCAGCCAGAAAAAAATTAAATATCCTTCATTTATCAGATCTTCACTTGGAAAACATTTCAGTCTCACCTGAGGAGCTGTATCTTTTAACAAAAGATCAGCCTGTGGACATCATTGCTCTTACCGGGGATTTTCTTGATCGGAAACGTAATATTCCGAAGCTGGCAGGTTACTTGAACGCCTTGCAAAAGCTGAAGCCTGCATATGGAATGTACGCGGTGTTCGGTAACCACGATTATGTATTGAAAGAAAGAGACTTTCAGAGGCTGAAGCGTGTTTTAGAGGAAAACGGCTGTATCACGCTTCAAAATGAACATGTTCGAATCGAGACGGCTGCTGGACCAATCAATATTATTGGCATTGATGATTACAGTACGAATCGCAGTAATATCACCGGCTCTTATCAAAGTTTAGAAAACGGCTATCAGCTTGTACTAACACATGACCCAAATATTATTCTGGATATGAAAGATGTTCATTATGATTACCTGCTGTCAGGCCATTTTCACGGCGGGCAAATCCACTGGCCAAAACCGTATCATTTGGTGAAAATGGGCAAGCTCGTGCGCATGAACATGATTAAAGGTCTTCATTATCATCATGATAAGCCATTTTATATCAGCGAAGGCTTGGGACAAACCGGCGTAAATATCCGTGTCGGAAGCCGCCCTGAAGTGACATTTCATCAGATTTAAGCAAAAAAGACTGTGCTGACCGAGGCATCAGTCTTTTTTTTGATAGGTTTTCTGTAGCTTTTCTTTTGAGATCAACAAATAGGATGAATTCGGTAAATGCCGCAAGCTCACAGGCTTTGAAGTCAAATATAAAATCGGCACATGGGACATTTTTTTAAAGCATCTGTAAAAAGGGTTCACCGGAGTGATCACATCAAAGCCGAGCCTTTTTACACCTTTGTCAAGCATCGTAATCCCAATAATTCCTTTGATTTTCTCGCTTTTTTTATGATTGTTGATATAGTCTAGAAGAAGCGGCATCGATTGATATACTTTCTGATAAATAATGATTCCTTTTCTGACCGTACTCTCAATGCTTTGCAGTTCTCTTATCAGCTTAATATTGTGCAGATGGATTTTAACGAGCACATCATTTTTTCTAATATGCGTTCCGTCGCTCAGCACGACATGATGTCCTTTATACTTCGTCAGCCTGACTCGAAAAACGCTTTTTTGCTCTTTGTCAATCAAGCTTAGCCTAGAAAAAAAGAAATAAATCGGGTCAAGCATTTTCCAAATGGAAAGGAAACAGGTTTTCATCTTTTCACCTTCCTTATGATCAAAAACACCCTTATATTTTGTGAGCGTTCTCCCCAAAATATAGTTGCCATATTTTTTTGGGAGGACTGTCATGAAAAACATTCTCATTTTTCCTTTTTTAAGCATTTCCACCGGCCATCATCATGTCGCTGATGCATTGCAGGCTGAATTAGAGTCTCAGGGGCTTGCAGCTGAGAACATTGATATCTTTTCACATGCGTATAGGCGGTTAGAAAAACTGTCCTCCGCGGCTTATTTAAAATGGATTCAATACTTCCCGAAAACGTATAGCGGCATTTACCGGCTGCTCGCCTGCGGAGAATATCAGCATGACAAACGCTATTCCATGTACGAATGGCTGTTCACACAGCAAATGAGGCACATCCTCCAAGAAAAACAGCCTGATTTCGCCTTCTGCACACATGCGCTGCCTTCTTATCTGCTGAACCGGCTAAAGCCTGAATATCCGAATCTGACGGTTGTGAATGTATACACTGATTTTTTCGTGAATCAATTATGGGGACGGAAGAACATTGATTACCATTTTGTTCCGAGCACCGAAGTAAAGAAGCAGCTCATATCAGAGGGGATCGATCAGAAAAACATATACTTGACCGGCATACCCGTTCACCGAATGTTTGAAATGGGATCAGCAGATGCCTGTCAGCATCATCCGCCATATACCACCATCATCACAGGAGGCAGTATGGGAGTCGGGGGAATGTTAAAATGGGTGCAGAAACTGTCGCCAGGCGGAAAGATCTTATACAAAATATTATGCGGCAGAAACGAAAAGCTCTACTGCTATGTCAAAAGTTTACACCACCCTTTAATTGAGGCGATTCCTTACCTTCACAGCAAAGCAGAGATGAACCGTTTGTACGAACAGGCGGCAGGCATCATGACAAAACCCGGAGGCGTGACCATCAGTGAATGCTTACAGAAGCGGCTCCCCGTATTTATTTATCATGCACTGCCGGGACAGGAGGAAATGAATTTGAACCTTTTAAAAGAAAGGAAGCTTGTCATAGATATGAGAAACTGGGATGTACAAAAAGCAGAAGAACGGTTTGCGGTATTTTTTCAATCAAGTGAACTGATGAAGAAATATCAAACACACGTCAATGGATATCTTGACGAAATGTCTGATAGGAAGATTGAAGATGTTTTAAGGAGAATCCTATGACACAAAAAAACACTCTCCTGAAACAGAGAGTGTAGAGTCGTTAACGAAACAGCAAATGCTGGCTGTGTATGCCCGCTTTCTTGAGCAGGACGATCAACTGGTCCTGTTCATCAGGCGAAAGGCCTGAAAACGCTCTCGCAATACGCAGAGCATGAATCGGATAAATTTTATCCAAATACTCATTTCCCTTGTCAGTTAAATGTGCGTAAACGGAGCGTTTATCTTTCGGGTCCTGCTCCCTTACTAAAAACCCGTTTCTTTCTAGTTTGTCAATAACATATGTGACGTTTCCGCTTACAAGCAGAAGTCTCGACCCAATTTGCTGCAATTTTTGCGGGCCTCTTGTGTACAGGAGCTCCAGTACAGCAAATTCAGTGGGATTAAAACCGTGCTCTTTGCTATCACGGATACTATGTTCGGACACACTTTTGAAAGCCCTTGCAAAAACTCTGTACAAATTCATCGCACGCTCAACTTCTTCTTCGTTAAACGATAATCTCATCATATCTACCTCGTATATAGGATTTTTATAAAAAAATAATGAAAACCCTTACATATAATAAGAGTTCAGTCCCTTACTATACGTATTCGCTATAATTCGAGAAATTCCTTCTAAAAGCAAAAAAATCCTTATACATTATCTTGTATAAGGATAATTTCTGTGATTTGTAATGCTTCGAAAGAAATAAGCATATTCTTTCCGAAGCTCAGAAATCGTCATTTTGTTCATGACCTCTTTATTATAAACCCCAATTTGATAGAGTTTTTCAGAATAATGGCTTCGTTCTTTTTCTAAAGCGGTTTTCAATAAATTACTCATAGCGTCCTCCTTCATTTTGAGGTATCCTATACAAAAGATACTCTATTTAAATGAACGTGGTATGAATCTAATGTAAAGAATTTATGTTTACGAAGATTTACGGTACCGTCCGTTTTGAACGGATCTTAATAATTGAAAAGCCTGTTCTCCGGCAAGCTGCATAAACGTCTCCAGCATTTCATCACGCTTGATATCCAACTCGATAATTTCTTTTGCCAGTGAGACCGCTTTTTCTTCCTCCATGATTATCCTTCCTCCTCGTTTGTTCGTTACATAAAGGATAAAACGCGCTTGTATGTTACGCATTATTCTTGTTAATTTTTCTTCCGTATTTTTTCAAAAATCTTCTATTTGATGTTAGAAAATATGACAAGCGTCAGGTTTTTTCTCTTTGTTTTTTATATACTATTATCAAAAGACATCCAGGGGTGGAAAAATGACCACAGAAGATCATTCTTATAAAGACAAAAAAGTGATTTCAATCGGAATTGTGAGTGAATTGACAGGATTGTCCGTAAGACAGATCAGGTATTATGAGGAACGAAAACTCATTTACCCGCAGCGTTCTTCAAGGGGGACAAGAAAATACTCCTTTGCCGATGTGGAGCGGCTGATGGATATCGCCAATAAGCGTGAAGACGGTGTACAGACGGCAGAGATTTTAAAGGATATGCGCAAAAAAGAACAGATGTTAAAAAACGATCCGCAAGTGCGGAAAAAAATGCTGGAAGGGCAGCTTAATGCTCACTTTCGGTACAAAAACCGTTAAATGATAAAAGTCCGGCTCGCAGTTGAGACGGACTTTTTATATTTATAATGAGTGTATGAATGCAGTGGCAATGCCAAAGTAGATTAATAAAGATAAAATATCGTTTAACGTTGTAATCAGCGGTCCAGAAGCAATCGCCGGGTCTACTTTCAGTTTGTGCAAAATAATAGGGATAATCGTTCCTGACATCGTGCCGATGATTAAGGTTAAAAACAGTGAAGAAGCAACAACAAATCCCAAAAGCGCATTCCCCTGCCATATGATGGAGACAATCGCGATTAGCACAGAACAAACCGCTCCGATAAAAATACTTGTTCTGAACTCCCGGAAGATCAGGCGCACAATCGTTTTTTTGTTCATTTCTTCTTTAGACAAACCTCTGATGACAACCGCGAGAGATTGTGTTCCCGTATTTCCTGTCATCCCTGACACCATCGGCATGAAAAACGCAAGCGCGACAACCTGCTTCAGCGCATCCTCAAAATAGCTGATAATGCTTCCTGAAATCAGCCCGATAAACAAGAGTAAAATCAACCATGGCAGGCGCCGGTATGCCGCAACGTAAGCTTTTGTGTCAAAGGTGATGTCTTTACCGGAAGCGGCAAATTTTTCGTAATCCTCATCAGCTTCCCGAATGACGACGTCGATAATATCATCAACCGTTACAATGCCGACAAGCACGTTGTTTTCTTCTACAACCGGTATTGCCAAGAAATCGTAACGTTCAATCAGGCGGGCAACTTCTTCCTGGTCCTGAAGAGCATCTGCTGATATGACGCGGGTAAACATTAAATCCTGCACCTTTTCTTCAGGTTCACCCAGGATCAAATCGCGGTAGGAAAGAACCCCAACCAGCTGTTTGCTTTCATTAATAACATATAAGTAGTTGATCGATTCAGCGATTTCAGCGAAGCTTTTCAATTTGACGACCGCGTCTTTCACCGTGTAATGCTGAGGAATCCACACATACCGGTTTGTCATCATGCGTCCTGCTGAGTCAGCCGGATAATTCATCAAGAGCTGTACAGCTTTTGACTCTGACGCTTCCATGCTGGACAAAAGCTGCTCCTTCAGTTCTTCATCCATTTCTTCAAGCAATTGTGCGAGGTCATCGTTGTCCATTTTGTTCATCGCCAGTGTTGCTTTTGTTTTTCCGACTTTATTTAAGACGGCAAGCTGAAATTCGCGTTCCAGCTCCCCGATCATATCAGTGATATCGTCTACAGTTAAATAAGATAAATAGCGGGCGCGGTGTTTTTCCGGCATTTCTTTAAAAATAAACGCCATGTCATAGGGCTGAAGCTCATCAATAACGCTTCTGAAATCCCTGATTTTCCCGTCTCGCAATAAAATAATGATGCGTAAAATGAGTTCGTCATAGGTCATGTTTTGAACCATCGGGACTCGTACCTCCTCTACGGAGACGTGCCGGCCTCGCCAGAAGGTGCGGCAGTTCGTCTCCTCATCGTGTAATCAATTGCCTTGCTGTCATAGTATATGGGTACTTCTTCAGATTGACTCGAATGGGGAGAATCCATACTCCGCACCTCCTTTGATTGGGTTCGTTTTAAAGGCATAAAAAAAGCCTTCAGGATTGAAGGTGAAAGAAGCACGGCAAAAAAGCGTGCGGGCGCCTTCAATCGTTGAGCTTTAGCACTGTATGGCATAGGACAATCATCCAGCTGCATTAAAAATCACCTTATGTCGATGATTTCTGTTGACCCATTGGCGTCTTTGGACATTTTTGGGCAGCAGCGTATCTCCATACAGGAGCCTCACCTAACGAAGTTCCTAATTGAATTGACACACTGAGATTACAGAAAAAAACAAGCTGTGTCAACTCAAAAAAGTAATAAATGCGCTTACATCACAATTACGGAACAAAACAAGGGCCTAAGCCCTTATTCTGTTGTTTGTTTCTCGTCATCTTCAGAAAGCAAATGATACGTTTCATGAAGAAATAAAGCGTACTCTCCATCCTTCGTTGGATGAGGGACATATTCAGCCTGATTGATGTATTGCTCCTCTTTCTTTTCCATGTGTTTCGCCTCCTTTTCACTTAGATTGTCCAAAAGAAGGTTTCTTATCATGAAAAACCCCCGCTGCAGCGGGGGTTTGATTAGTCGTCTATCTCAGTTTTGATCATGCGTCCATCCTTTGCGGAAATTTCAAATTCTGTCTCAGTTCCTTGTTTCGTTTGGATTTCAATTTCATAGATGTAAACACCGTCATCTTCGTCCAGCTTACTTTCTGTTACGGTTCCATCTGTTCGCCTTAAAGCAATTTCTTCCGCTTCTTCTTTTGTTATGGCAACTTGTTCTGCTTTCTCCTTTAACGGGTCATTAAGCGCTTGTTTTGTATGAATATCTACATAAACGTCGTAGTCTTCACCCGCTTTTTCAATCTCCACTTCATAGACTTCTTTGCCATTGTAAAGCTCTCTGTCAATGTCTTCTACGTTGCCGTCAACAACTGTTTTGGCAATTGATTCTGCTTGTTGTTCAGTGAGTGCATCCGTCTTAGAAGAAGGCTGACTGTTTCCATTGTTTTCTTTGGCAAACGCGTTGTAGCTGAATCCTCCAGCCGCTAGGCACCCTGCTAAAAGCCCGACCATCCATCTTTTCTTGAGCATTTGTGAGTCCTCCTTTGTTTTGTATGAGTACAGTTTACACACTCAACATGAAAGGAAAACGAGAGCAAGATGAGAATTTGATGAGAAACCTTTAGTCTTCATAGACAATGTTAGCTACCTTTCCTGTGTAGGCATTGATCTTCACTGTCGCTTCTTTATCATCAGGAAGATCAACATCCACTTCAAAGATGAGAGTGCCCTCACTTTCTTCGAGATCTGCGTCATCCGCTGTCCCGCCCGTTTCTCGCTCTGCAATTGTTTTGGCTTCTTTTTTCGTAATCGGTGTTTTTTGTTGGTCTTTATTGCTGATTTGATCGGCAGACAAGACTGTTTTTGTCTGCATATCTACCTTCACTTCGTATGTTTTTCCGTCTTCTTTTTGAATGATATATGTGGCAACGCGATTCTTGTGTGTTCGTTTTTTGACCGTACCCGGCACCCGCTTAAGCGCGAGATGCTCGGCTTCTTTTTCTGTCATAACAGATGGATTCATCGCTTTTACTCTATTCATTGAAAGAATGTCAGCTGATGTTGCGTCAGCTTTTAGAAAATAAGTTCCCTTGGGATTTTCAAGGGTCATCTCATATGTTTTTTTATCCTTTGACTGTGTTGATTTCGTGACCTTTCCTTCATAAGAGGCTTCGACTTTTTTTATGACAGCCTCCTTTGACAATACGTCCTCGTGGGTTTGCCGAATGATGAGAAACGTACAGATGGTAACGGCTAAAACTGCTGCTGCAGCAAAAGATACTGCTTTTATTGGTTTGTTCATCGGCCTCCCCCATTCTGTTCGCTGAATTGCATGGTGACAGCTGTTCCTTGTCCCGGCTTGCTTTTGACAGATAGCTCAATGCCATGCTCATCGGCGATTTGCTTGGCAATGGAAAGGCCTAAACCCGTTCCGCCTGTTTTTCTGTTCCTTGCCTCATCTGCCCGGTAGAACCGTTCGAACAAATGCGGGATATGCTCCTCAGAGATTCCAATGCCTTCATCACTCACAGACAGAAACGGCCGTCCATCCTTCGTTCCGGCTGATATCACAATGGCTTTTTCACTATACTTTATGGCATTATCGAGCAAAATGGTCAGCAGCTGCTTGATGCGTTCTTCATCAGCTGTTACAGGCAGGCTCTCTTTATCTGTTTCGAGTAAAATGTCGCGCTGATAGACAGGCTGGAGCGTTTGCGTGACGGCGCGCGACACTTCAATCAAATCGATTGTTTTCAGATCAACCTCGAGTCCTTGATGGCTTTTGGCCAGCGCCAAAAGCTGATTGGTCAGTTTCTTCATATGCACCGCTTCTGAGTGAATGGCTTCTATCGACTCCTCAAGCACCTCCGGCTTTTTTGCCCCCCATCGCTTCATCAGGCTGCTGTAACTTTCTATAATGGTGAGCGGAGTTTTCAATTCGTGTGAAGCATCTTGAACGAATTGCTGCTGTTTATCATAGTGATCCTTCAGCATCATTGCCATTTCATTAAATGTCAGCCCCATTTGATACAATTCATCGTGCGACTGTCCTTCTAAAGAAATCGTTTTGAATGCTTTCTCTCGCTGTATGTCTTTCATGGTCATCATTAATCGTCTGATCGGATTGATAATACGGCGGGCGAGCAAGCTGCCGGCAAAAAAAGAAGCAATGCAGACAGCGGCACTTGCAGCGATTAAAATGATTTTCAACAGAAACAGACTCTCTTCTGTGTTCTCCAGCCTTTCCACCACCTGAAGAGAAACCACTTGTCCATCGGTCCAAATCACCGGAACAGCAGCCTCAGCAAACAGCTTGCCGTCATGTTTCCTCACATCTGCCGTTTCCCCGCTGTGAAAAGAGAGAGGAAAATCTTTATACGCTTTTTCTTTTGTGATCGTCATGGCGGCTTTTTGATCACCGTTCACTACACGCACCATGCCATTTGCCGGCAGGTAGGCCTGCAGCATGTCCTGCAAAGCCACTCCTTCTGTTTCAGCAGCATGCAGCGCTTCTGCCATGTTATCCGTCTCATCAGCAAGCCGGGCCGCATCCTTTGATGTCAGCGCAGACGAAAAAATGAGATATACTGCGGTATGAACCAAAATTAATAAAATTAACAGTGATATTGATGTGTACAGATGAATCTTGGTCTTCAGCTTCATCGTTTACCCCTTAATGGCATAGCCGACCCCGCGAATCGTATGGATCAGCTGTTTTTCGTAAGGATAGTCCAGTTTTTTTCTGATGTATCTTATGTAGACGTCTACGACATTTGTATCACCGATATAATCAAATCCCCATACCGCGCTTAGAATTTGCTCCCGTGTCAGCACTTGCTGCGGATGCTTTAGCATGTAGACGAGCAAATCAAATTCCCGCGGCGTTAATTCCACCTCTTTGTCTCCGCGTCTCACTTCACGGGTTTTTTCGTTCACCCGCAAATCGTCATATGTAAGAAAGGTGCCGATTTCTTCCGTTTTTGTTCCATTTTGGCGCAGCGCCGCCCTGATTCTCGCAAGTAATTCCTCGATTTCAAATGGCTTGGTGACATAGTCATTCGCACCGATATCCAGACCTGTTACCTTATCAGGAATGCTGTCTCGCGCCGTTAATAAAATGACCGGTGTCTGTTGATCCGTTTTTCTCAAGCGGCGCAGCACTTCCAGTCCGCTGAGCCCCGGCAGCATGACATCAAGAAGCACCAAGGAATACCCGCCTTCCGCGGCCGCATTCAGGCCTTCTGTTCCATTGTGTTTAATGGTCACGCCGTATCCTTCATATTCCAATTCAAGCTGCAGAACCCTGGCGATTTTTTCTTCATCTTCCACAATTAATATGTGTCCTTTGTCCAAATGTGATCATCCTCTCCTGTCCCTATATGAAAAAAATGATTTCGTTGTTTACAAAATGATTCTTATCATCTATTATGATGTCAAAATAAAAAATTGTATACGGAAAGCACTAGGGGTGCTGTTTTGGCTGAGATAAAACGCGGGAGAATCGCGTTTTGATCCCTTATGACCCGATCTGGATAATACCAGCGTGGGGAAGTGCAGGTTGACCGAATGGTGTATTTTTTTGTGCGCTTAATCGATCTATGACTGCATATTCCCTTAGGATATGCAGTTTTTTATTTTATCCAAAAAACAGGAGGCTTTTAGAAATGGAGCATATGTGCGGTACAAGCAGAATCGCCGGTTTTCGCTTCTCTTTATATCCGATGACGGATGATTTTATCAGTGTGATCAAGTCTGCGCTGAAAAAAACAGATACGTCCAAGGTTTGGACGAAAACCGACCATATCAGCACGGTGTTACGCGGATCGATTGATCATGTATTCGATGCCGCAAAAGCCATTTACCTTTATGCAGCAAACAGCGAGACACACATCGTCATGAGTGGCACGTTTTCCATTGGGTGCCCGGGCGACACTCAGGGAGATACATATCTTTCCAAAGACAATAAGCGTGTCAATGAAGATGCTGTCCGAGGCTTGAACGCGGAAGCGCCGTGCCAATTTGCGCTTTATCCAATGAATGAGCCGGATTATATGGGATTGATTATGAAGGCTGTCGACATCGCAAAAGCCCAAGGTACTTTTGTACAGGGTGTCCATTACGCGAGCGAGCTTGACGGGGATGCCCATGACGTATTCAGAACATTGGAAGCCGTTTTCCGCATGGCAGAGCAGCAAACAAACCACATCACCATGACTGTGAATCTTTCGGCTAACAGCCCATCAAGAAAAAACAGAAAGCAGGGATAACATGAAAAGCTGGAAAGTAAAAGAAATTGTCATCATGTCCGTTATCAGTATCGTATTTGCCGTTGTTTATTTATTATTTACACATTTCGGAAACGTGCTTGCAGGTATGTTTGGGCCAATTGCCTATGAACCGATTTACGGCATTTGGTTTATCGTTTCGGTCATCGCCGCATACATCATTCGAAAACCGGGTGCGGCGCTCGTTTCTGAAATCATTGCCGCTCTCGTTGAGTGCCTGCTGGGAAATCCGTCTGGCCCGATGGTCATCGTCATCGGCATTGTTCAAGGACTCGGGGCTGAAGCTGTATTCCTTGCAACACGCTGGAAAGCATACTCTCTCCCTGTCCTTATGCTGGCCGGGATGGGATCTTCAGTAGCCAGCTTTATCTACGATCTCTTTGTTTCTGGCTATGCAGCCTATTCATCAGGTTATCTGCTCATTATGCTTGTAATCCGTCTCATTTCCGGCGCGCTCTTGGCGGGGCTTCTCGGAAAAGCCGTCAGCGACTCTCTCGCTTATACAGGTGTGTTAAACGGAATGGCACTCGGAAAGGAACTGAAAAAGAAACGGAAGCGGGCGTCAGAACATGCAAGCCTTTGACGAGCTTCTGACAGTTGACCAGCTCAGCTTCTCTTATGAAGAAGACGAAAAACCGGTTTTTCAAAATATTTCGTTTGAGCTTCAAAAAGGAGAATGTGTTTTATTGCTAGGCCCCAGCGGGTGCGGTAAAAGCTCGCTCGCCCTATGTTTAAACGGTCTATATCCGCAAGCTTGCGACGGCATTCAGTCCGGACATGTCTTTCTATTTCAAAAGCCGGTCACAAACGCTGAAACCACCGAAACGATTGCTCAGCATGCCGGGGTCGTTTTTCAGGATCCTGATCAGCAGTTCTGCATGCTGACGGTGGAGGACGAAATCGCTTTCGGGCTGGAAAATCTGCAGATTCCAAAAGAAGAAATGACAGAGAAAATCAATGCCGTATTAGAAAAATTACGTATTACCCATTTAAAAGAAAAAACGATATCCATCCTTTCAGGAGGACAAAAGCAGAAAGTGGCTCTCGCCTGTATTTTGGCGATGGAGCCTGAGCTTATTATTTTAGATGAGCCGACTTCTCTTTTAGACCCTTTCTCAGCGCGGGAATTCGTTCATCTGATGAAAGATCTTCAGCGGGAAAAAGGTTTCAGCCTCCTCGTCATTGAGCATCAGCTTGATGAATGGGCGCCTTGGATTGAGAGGACGATCGTGCTCGATAAATCCGGCCAAAAAGCGCTGGATGGCCTGACGAAAGATCTATTTCAGCACGAAGCGGAGACACTAAAGAAATTGGGCATCGCAATTCCAAAGGTCTGCCATCTGCAGGAAAAGCTGAGTATGCCGTTTACTTTATCAAAAGAAACGCTGTTCAAAGAGCCCTTTCCTGCCGGGCGTGCTGAAAAGAAGCCAACTCCTTCTGGAAAGAGTGTGCTCGAAGTCCGCAGCCTTTCGTTCGCGAGAGGACAACAAACGATTTTCGAAGACATCAGCTTTTCATTGCGCGAAGGCTCTTTGACGGCGCTTGTCGGCCCGAACGGCACTGGAAAATCGACGCTCTTATCTGTTCTGGCCCGTCTTATGAAACCGCAAAGCGGCAAAATCCTTCTCTATGATCAGCAGCTGCAGCAATATAAAGAAAAAGAATTGCGTAAACGAATGGGATTTGTTTTTCAAAACCCTGAACACCAATTCGTCACCGATACGGTGTATGATGAGCTGCTGTTCGGCCAGAAGGTAAATGCTGAAACTGAGAAAAAAGCGCAACACCTGCTGAATCGTTTCGATCTTGCCCATTTGGCTGATCATCATCCGTTTGCGGTCAGCCAAGGGCAAAAACGGCGACTGAGCGTTGCTACCATGCTCATGCATGACGTAAAGGTTTTATTATTAGACGAACCAACCTTTGGCCAGGACGCCCGCACGGCGGCTGAATGTATGGAAATGATTCAGCGCATTAAGGCAGAGGGAACCGCTGTCCTCATGGTTACACACGATATGGAGCTAGTCTCTTCGTATGCTGACAGCGTGCTTGTGCTTCACAATACAGGCTTGGCCTTTGATGGATCTCCAGTGCAGTTGTTTTCTCAAGAAACAGGGCTTGCCCAAAAAGCAAAGCTCACCCTTCCCCTTCTATATGAATGGATGGCATATCAAGAGGAGGTGCGCGATGAAACAGCCGTTACATCTCATTAATCCAACCGTAAAAGCGGCGGCGGTTTTTTGTTGTGTCGTCATGCTGTCGTTTATTTACAACCCTTACACTCCGGCGTGTTTTTATATCATCATCGTTGCGGGTGTTCTATTGGCGGCCGGAATCCCATTGAAAAAATGGTTGTTGTTTACGATTCCGTTTTTGATTTTAGCATTCGGATGCGTATGGACAGCCGCCGTTTTCGGCAAGGTGCCGACAACACCGGATAATTTTTTGTTTCAAGCAGGCCCTATCTCCATTAACAGCGATAATATGTCTGTCGGCATCTCATTGGGCTTTCGTATTTTGTGCTTTTCCGCCTTATCGATGATGTTTGTTTTTACGACCGATCCGATTTTATTTATGCAGAGCCTTGTCCAGCAGTGCAAGCTCTCACCAAAGCTCGCGTACGGTGTCATTGCAGGCTTTCGCTTTCTTCCGCTGTTAAAGGATGAGGTCCAGCTGATCCAGCAGGCTCATAAAATCAGAGGAGGTGCGGCGGAGAGCGGCTTCATAAATAAAATCAGCGGGTTAAAACGATATACCATACCGCTATTGGCAAGCGCTATCAGAAAAGCAGAACGGACAGCGCTTGCGATGGAATCGAAAGGTTTTACAGGAAGCAGAAACCGGACATATTACAGGATGCTGTCCGTGAACCGGCGCGACTGGGTGTTCTTTTGCCTCGTTCTCTTATTATTCGCGGGATCTTTTCTCGTATCTTTATGTTTCGCATCATAAAAAAATCCGCTATCTGAGATAGCGGATTTTTTTATTGATGATAGTTTAATGCTTGGGCAAGATTGGTTTTAATGGTGATATTCGAAAAATCAATTCCCAGCTGTACAGCGGTTTGCGCAATCTCAGGCCTGATTCCTGACAGGGTTGACCGGACACCGATCAGATTAAGCGCCTCAATCAATTTAAAAATCTGGTGCGCAACCATCGTATCCACTACCACAACACCTGACAGATCGATTAACAGATGCTCCACGCGTCTTTTTGCACAAGCCTGAAGCGTGTTTTCCAGAATAAACTTAGCCCGTTCGGTATCGATGTCACCGACAAGCGGCAGCAGAGCTGTTGATTTGCTCAGGGTAATGATAGGTGAGCTTAATTCCAATATCATTTCTCTCTGGGCGTTTAATTGCTGCTTAGCATTCATTTCAGCGTGATCAACGAATGTATAAATGGTGAAATCAAATACTTTTACAATCAAATCAGCCCATTTTTGCTTCTCTCCCGGTTCAAATGCTGACTCATTTTCTTCTGCGAACTTCTCAAAATACTTCGTATATAATCTCCGGTTTCTCATAAACTCCCGAATGACATACTGAACCGGTGTGTCGAGATGCTTTTGATCGTTCGTCAGCTCAATGACCCATTCTTGAAATTCTTCGAGAAATTGTTTTTCCGGTAAAACATACATGTAATTCAGATGCCGGTAAAATTCTCTGTCCTGCTCTTTCAATTCTTCCGTTACTGTTGCATTATGTAGGGCGTAAAGCGAATTCGGATCACTTTCCTCCATCGTTTCTATCCATTCCTCGGCCATTTGCTCCACATGTTCTGAAAAAAACGCATATAATTTTTCATTCAGTTTCATCACACTGCTCCTTTCCCCAACATTATTATAACTTGACTGCCAGCTAAATCCCAGTCATACACGCTGAAGCCATCCAATATTTTGAAAATTACTAATTCTTTGGTGTGTATCCTATTTTTTCAAAATGCTTCAAATGGCTCTGTCCGATCGGTTGCTTTTTTCATATAATATGAGGCAACACCCTTGAATCCACTTGAAAGCATAAAAAAGGAGGGCTTTTTTATGAATGGTGAAATCCGCTTGATCCCGTATGTGACGAATGAGCAGATCATGGATGTAAACGAGCTTCCTGAGGGCATTAAAGTGATTAAGGCGCCAGAAATGTGGGCGAAAGGGGTAAAAGGCAAGAATGTAAAAATTGCTGTATTGGACACGGGATGCGACACGAGCCATCCAGATTTAAAAAGCCAAATCATTGGCGGAAAGAACTTCACGGATGATGACGGCGGCAAGGAAGATGCGATTTCCGACTACAACGGACACGGCACACACGTCGCCGGAACGATTGCAGCTAATGATTCAAACGGAGGCATTGCCGGAGTCGCGCCTGAGGCAAGCCTATTGATTGTGAAGGTTCTTGGCGGCGAGAACGGCAGCGGACAATACGAATGGATCATCAACGGCATTAACTACGCGGTGGAACAGAAAGTCGATATCATCTCAATGTCCCTTGGCGGACCAAGTGATGTGCCGGAGCTGGAAGAAGCCGTGAAAAACGCGGTCAAAAACGGAGTGCTTGTCGTGTGTGCAGCGGGAAATGAGGGTGACGGCGACGAACGCACAGAAGAGCTTTCCTACCCTGCGGCTTATAATGAAGTGATTGCAGTTGGATCTGTTTCTGTAGCGCGAGAATTATCAGAATTTTCTAACGCCAATAAAGAGATTGACCTTGTGGCACCAGGAGAAAACATCTTATCCACCCTTCCCAACAAGAAGTACGGTAAGCTTACCGGCACTTCAATGGCTGCCCCTCATGTCAGCGGTGCGCTTGCTTTAATCAAAAGCTATGAAGAAGAATCATTTCAAAGAAAGCTTTCAGAATCTGAAGTTTTCGCACAGCTAATCCGCAGGACACTTCCTCTTGATATTGCAAAAACGCTGGCAGGCAATGGATTCCTGTATTTAACAGCTCCTGATGAGCTCGCAGAAAAAGCAGAGCAATCACATTTGTTGACCCTATAAAATTATTTTTCTTATATAATAAGCCCCAAATCATGTAAATAAAATTTCAAATTCTATGTTGACAATGAATTTGAATTACTGTTAAGATTACCAACAAATGATTCAACTTTTCGAAAAATTAATAACATTTTCTCTTATCGAGAGTTGGGCGAGGGATTGGCCTTTTGACCCCAACAGCAACCGACCGTAATACCATTGTGAAATGGGGCGCACTGCTTTTCGCGCCGAGACTGATGTCTCATAAGGCACGGTGCTAATTCCATCAGATTGAATCTGAGAGATGAGAGAGGCAGTGTTTTACGTAGAAAAGCCTCTTTCTCTCATGGGAAAGAGGCTTTTTGTTGTGAGAAAACCTCTTAGCAGCCTGTATCCGCGGGTTAACGAGAGTGTTTTACATATAAAGGAGGAGAAACAATGACAACCATCAAAACATCGAATTTAGGATTTCCCAGAATCGGACTAAACCGAGAATGGAAAAAAGCACTTGAAGCGTATTGGAAAGGCAGTACTGATAAAGATACTTTTTTGAAGCAAATTGACGAACTATTTTTATCCGCAGTAAAAACACAAATTGACCAGCAGATTGATGTTGTGCCTGTTTCTGATTTCACACAGTATGATCATGTACTCGACACAGCCGTCAGCTTCAACTGGATTCCGAAACGGTTCAGACATTTGACTGACGCTACCGATACATACTTCGCTATCGCCCGCGGAATCAAAGACGCTGTATCCAGTGAAATGACAAAATGGTTTAATACAAATTACCATTACATCGTTCCGGAATATGACGAGAGCATTGAGTTCCGTCTGACAAGAAATAAACAGCTCGAAGATTATCGCCGCATCAAAGAGGCATACGGTGTTGAAACAAAGCCTGTGATTGTCGGCCCTTATACATTTGTTACGCTTGCTAAAGGCTATGAACCGTCTGAAGCAAAAGCGATCCAAAAACGCCTTGTGCCATTATATGTACAGCTTTTGAAGGAGCTTGAAGAAGAAGGCGTAAAATGGGTTCAAATTGATGAGCCGGCGCTCGTTACCGCTTCTAGCGAAGATGTCCGCGGCGCAAAAGAATTATTTGAAAGCATTACAAGTGAGCTTTCATCCTTGAATGTGCTTTTGCAGACGTATTTTGATTCTGTTGATGCTTATGAAGAGCTGATCTCTTACCCGGTTCAGGGAATCGGCCTTGATTTCGTTCACGATAAAGGCAGAAACCTGGAACAGCTTAAAACACATGGCTTTCCGACAGACAAAGTGCTGGCAGCCGGCGTTATCGACGGACGCAATATTTGGAAAGCAGATCTTGAAGAGCGTCTCGATGCCGTTCTTGATATTCTCAGCGTTGCAAAAGTTGATGAACTGTGGATTCAGCCTTCAAGCAGCCTGCTGCATGTTCCAGTAGCGAAACACCCCGATGAGCACTTGGAAACAGATCTATTGAACGGATTATCCTACGCAAAAGAAAAGCTGGCCGAGCTGACAGCTTTGAAAGAGGGATTAGTATCAGGAAAAGCGGCGATCAGCGAAGAGATTCAGCAGGCTAAGGCTGATATCCAGGCGCTTAAACAGTTTGCAACAGGCGCCAATTCTGAACAAAAGAAAGAGCTTGAGCAATTAACTGATAAAGACTTCAAGCGTCCTATTCCGTTTGAAGAACGTTTAGCCCTGCAAAATGAATCTCTCGGCCTTCCGCTTTTGCCGACGACAACGATCGGCAGCTTCCCGCAGTCTGCTGAAGTGCGGAGCGCGCGCCAAAAATGGCGGAAAGCTGAGTGGTCCGATGAACAGTATCAAAACTTTATCAATGCGGAAACAAAAAGATGGATTGATATTCAAGAAGAATTAGAGCTTGATGTCCTTGTTCACGGCGAATTTGAACGGACAGACATGGTCGAATACTTCGGTGAAAAGCTGGCCGGTTTCGCCTTCACTAAATACGCTTGGGTTCAATCATACGGATCACGCTGTGTACGCCCGCCAGTCATTTACGGAGATGTTGAATTTATTGAACCGATGACAGTGAAAGACACAGTCTATGCACAGTCATTGACTTCCAAGCATGTGAAAGGGATGCTGACGGGACCTGTTACAATCTTAAACTGGTCTTTCCCTCGAAACGACATTTCGAGAAAAGAAATCGCCTTCCAAATCGGGCTTGCCCTTCGTAAAGAAGTTAAAGCGCTGGAAGACGCAGGCATTCAAATCATTCAGGTCGATGAACCAGCGCTGCGTGAAGGCCTTCCATTGAAAACCCGCGATTGGGATGAGTATTTGACTTGGGCGGCAGAAGCATTCAGATTAACCACTTCTTCCGTGAAAAACGAGACGCAGATTCATACACATATGTGCTACAGCAACTTCGAAGATATCGTTGATACGATCAATGATCTTGATGCTGATGTGATTACAATCGAACATAGCAGAAGCCACGGAGGATTTTTAGATTACTTAAAAGATCACCCATATTTGAAAGGGCTTGGCCTTGGTGTATATGACATTCACAGCCCTCGTGTGCCGTCAACTGAAGAAATGTACAACATTATTGTTGAGGCGCTTGCCGTCTGTCCGACTGACCGCTTCTGGGTAAATCCGGACTGCGGATTGAAAACAAGACAGCAGGAAGAAACGGTTGCCGCATTGAAAAACATGGTTGAAGCCGCAAAACAGGCGAGAGCACAGCAGACACAGCTAGTATAATTTTTCAAAAACCATCTGCATTTAGCAGGTGGTTTTTTCTATAATACAGCCACAATCGGTTTCTCATTTTAGCAAATCCCCCAAATACTTTGTTTATTTTGCACTTTTTTAAGAATGTTCTTTGCATTCTTTTCGGCTATACTAATAACACTCTATTGACAGGAGGGATTGGGATGAATCATGAAACGTTCTTAAAACGGGCTGTCACTCTCGCATGTGAAGGGGTGAATGCAGGTATCGGCGGGCCTTTTGGAGCTGTTATCGTGAAAGACGGAGCCATTATTGCAGAGGGCCAGAACAACGTCACAACAAACAATGATCCGACTGCCCACGCGGAAGTTACAGCTATTCGGAACGCCTGTAAGGTGTTAGGGGCATACCAGCTTGATGACTGCATTTTGTATACGAGCTGTGAACCATGCCCAATGTGCTTGGGCGCCATCTACTGGGCCCGGCCGAAAGCCGTTTTCTATGCAGCGGAGCATACAGACGCCGCCGAAGCTGGGTTTGATGATTCATTCATTTATGAAGAATTTGATAAACCCGCTGAAGAAAGAACAATTCCCTTTTATCAAGTGACTCTGACAGAGCATTTAGCCCCGTTTCAAGCATGGCGAGATCTTGCCAACAAGAAAGAATATTAAAAGGATCAGGCATGCACGGCCTGATTCTTGTTATTTCGCCAAGTAGCCGCTATGCCCCAAAACAGCAGTCAAATTCGCGCAATTCAGCACGGCAGACATCGCACCAGCCGCCCGCTTCACCTGTAACTTTTCAGGCTTCAAACGCTGTGATCGCTTCTCTGACATTTTATCAATCATCTGTGCCCCACCCCTATCCCGTTCCGCGTCAATTCATCATGCATAAGTCTGAATCCATTTATAAGACATGTTTCAGACCTCGAGAAAAATCACGCCCACTCTGTTTGCTTCCACACAAAAAACATCCTGAGAGTCTCAGGATGCCGGTTATTATTTTAATTCTAGTTTCACATCAACATTTCCTCTGGTTGCCTTGGAGTAAGGGCAGAATTCATGAGCGGCGTTGACAAGCTCTTGTGCCTTTTCCCGGTCTAAATCTTTCGTGTTCACAACAAGTGTGACACCGATTTTAAAGCCGCCGTCGCTCTCATCCTTCATGAGGCTGACCTGCCCTTCAATCTCCGAATCAATTTCGATATTTTGCTCTTTGGCCACATGTTCGAGCGCGCCGCCAAAGCATGCAGCATACCCTGCCGCAAAGAGCTGTTCCGGATTGGTGCCGGTTTGTCCTTCTTTTTTCGCGTTTGGCATCACAATATCAAAATCAAGAACACCGTCATCTGATGTAATATGTCCTGCCCGTCCGCCTCGCGCGGTTACTTTTGCTGTAAATAATGCCATTTGTATTCAGCCTCCTTATTTATATCTAGTTGTTATATTTCCCTTTCTGATCTTTTTAAACATGCTATGTTTGCCGAGAATAGGAAAAGTGAAGTTTTTCAGATACAATAGAATCGAATGACAAAAAGAGTTGGTGAACAAAATGGAAAATAAATTTGATCATATGAAATTGGAGAATCAGCTTTGTTTTTTGCTATATGCGAGTTCGCGGGAAATGACAAAGCAATACAAGCCGCTGCTTGATAAGCTGAATGTAACATACCCTCAATATTTGGCTTTGCTTTTGTTATGGGAACATGAAACGCTTACTGTCAAAAAAATGGGCGAGCTGCTGTATTTAGATTCAGGGACACTTACTCCAATGCTTAAACGAATGGAACAACAGGGTTTGATTACGAGAAAAAGATCTGAAGAGGATGAGCGATCCGTGTTGGTCAGCCTGACAGAGGACGGGGCGTTATTAAAAGAAAAAGCGGTTGACATTCCAGAGACGATTCTAGGGCTCTCAAAGCTATCTGGAGAGGATCTCAAACAGTTAAAGTCCGCTCTATATACATTGTTGGAAACACTTCATTAAAAAAATTGAGGATGCCCTGTGCGGGGCATCCTCTTTTTATTTATTCAACAACTTCAAGCGTCACTTCAATATTTCCGGAGGTTGCTTTTGAATACGGGCAGACGCCGTGCGCTTTTTTCACAAGCGCCTCCAATTCTGATGCACTGACTCCTTCTCCTTTTACCTGCAGCGTCACACCCAGCTTATAGCCCTGGTCCGCTTCATCCTTTAACAGGCTGACATTCGCTGTAACCTCTGTCTCTACTTTTACCCGTTCTGTTCTTGCGACAAGCTGCAATGCACTGTCAAAGCAAGCTGCATAACCCGCTGCAAAGAGCTGCTCTGGATTTGTCGCTTTTTCTAATTTCTTTGCTCTTGGTGTTCCCGGCATTGCGACATCAAGCTCAAGAACGCGGTCTGATGAAATGACCTTTCCTTCTCTTCCTCCTACCGCTGAAACAGTTGCTGTAAATAATGGCTGACTCATTTTTTTATCCCCCTAATATATTTTGTACAACTAAATTGTACACAATCTATTTTGCGATGTCAATTTTTTGCCGCACAAAAAAGCTTATCCCGTAACGAGATAAGCTTCTGTATCAAATATTTCCCCGCTATTCGCGGATTTGCCCAGTTCCTTTAATGATGTATTTTGTAGAAGTCAGTGCAGGAAGCCCCATCGGTCCTCTTGCATGAAGCTTTTGCGTGCTGATGCCGATTTCGGCTCCATAGCCGAATTCAAAGCCGTCGGTAAAGCGGGTTGACGCGTTATGATAGACAGCGGCAGCATCGACAGCCGTTTGAAAATATGCCGCGTTTTTGTCATTTTCAGTTAAAATCGCTTCAGAATGATTGGTGCCGTATTGTTGGATATGCTTCACAGCTTCTTGGACGTTTTCAACCGTCTTTACACTGAGGACAGGCGCTAAAAATTCGGTTTCCCAATCTTCTTTTGATGCTTGTTTGCTTGAAGGATGAAGTTCACACACCAATTCATCACCCCGAATTTCAACTCCCGCGTTTTCCAGCTGGTCCAGCAATTCTTTCCCGTGCTGTCTTGCCCAAGCCTTGTGAATCAGCAATGATTCAATCGCGTTGCATACGGAAGGGCGTTGCGTTTTGGCATTTACGACAACCTTTTTTGCCATTTGCGGTTTGGCTGTTTCGTCAATGAATATGTGGCAGTTTCCTGCTCCCGTTTCTAATACAGGAACTGTTGATTCTCTCACAACGAGATCAATCAGTTTCTTGCCTCCGCGCGGAATCAATACGTCTAAGCCATCATTTAACGTAAAGAGATCTTTTGCTGTCTCTCTGCTCGTATCCTCAATCAGCTGCACAGCGTGAATCGGAAGCGCTGATTGCTCAAGTGCTCTGTGAATGACACTGACGAGCGCTATGTTGCTGTGGATGGCTGAGGAGCTCCCCCGCAGAACAACCGCGTTCCCTGTCTTTAGGCAAAGGGTAGCCGCATCGACTGTGACGTTTGGCCTCGCCTCATAAATCATTCCTACGACACCGAGCGGCACACGGATTTTTTCAATAAACAGGCCGTTTTCTTTTTCAATCGTTTCAAGAGAGTCGCCGACCGGGTCCGCTAAGTCGATTAAGAGCTCCACCGCGTCCGCGATATCGCGTATACGTTTCTCATCCAGCGTGAGACGGTCAATGATGTCCGGTGTTAAACCATTCTCTTTTCCATTCTCAATGTCTTTTGCATTCTCCGCCAAGAGAAAATCCAGTTCTTTACGGAGTCCGTTTGCAATGAGACTGAGCGCCTCATCCTTCTCGACTGTTGTTTTCATGATCATTTCAGCTGCTGCTTCTTTCGCCTGCTTCGCTTTTACAGAAACTTCACTCATTTTTCCGCCTCCTAGTCTTTTACATTGACCCAGTCATTCCTATGAATAACCTCAAACGTTTTCTCAAAATCAAGTTCGTCACTTCGTTTGCCTTTGGCCTCCATAATCTCCTCGGAGGAGTAATGAGTTTGGCCTTTGCCGATCACGCCGCCCGGTCCCCTGACTTCCACAACCGCCCCTTTCGGAAAACTTCCGTTAACGCCCACAACGCCAGCGGGCAGCAGACTGCTTCCGTTATGGACCATCGCCTCTTCGGCACCCGCATCAATGATGATTTCTCCAGATATCGGAGAATGGAACTGAATCCACTGCCTCGTGTTGTTAACCGAAGATAGTTCTTTGTCTCCGATATAAGTGCCGTCTCCCCTCCCGTCCAAAATGTCCGCAAGTTTTTGCGCCCCGTTGCCTGTTCCAATGAACACTTTCACTCCCAGAGACAGCGCGGTTTGTGCGGCTAACAGCTTTGATTTCATTCCGCCGGTGCCGACCTTTGATCCGGCTGATCCTGCATATCCAAGCATTTCAGGCGTGATCTCCGGCAAATAATCAAATCGTTTCGCCTCAGGATTTTCATTCGGATTGGCATCATACAGTCCGTTGATGTCGGTGAGAATCATAAGCTGGTCTGCGTGAATTAATCCGCTGACTAATGCAGAAAGCATATCATTATCTCCGAAAGTCAATTCTTCAACAGATGTAGAATCGTTCTCGTTGATAATCGGAATGACGCCCCGTTCTAATAATTCCATTATCGTAGCATATGCGTTTCGATACCGTTCTCTTTTCGAAAAATCATTTCTCGTTAAAAGGATTTGTCCCGGAGTCAATGAGTATTGTTTAAATTGATTCATATATTGCTGCATTAACAGTGTTTGTCCGACCGCGGCTGCCGCCTGTTTTCCTTTGATGGTAACGGGGCGGGACGGATAACCGAGGCTTGAAAACCCCGCCGCTACGGCTCCCGAGGTAATCAGGATCATTTCATGCCCCGCTTTTTTCAACACGGAAATGGCCTGAACATGCTCTCTGATTTTTGCCTCATCAATGCTCCCTTTGCTATTCGTGAGCGAACTGCTTCCTATTTTCACTACTATTCTTTGTTTTTTCATTTATTCTCCTCCGCGGCTCTTCTACAATAAAAAAACCCATTTCATCCTGATTCATAAGGACGAAATGGGTTTCCGTGGTACCACCTTGATTGAACGCGCTTGTGCACGCTCCGCTCTCCTGTAACGCCAGGTTATGCGCCTAGGTTTTCCCCCTAAGACTCCAAGGCAGGTTCGGCAGGTTTCATGCGGCAAAATGTTTCAGCGGGTCATTTTGCTCTCTGTCACAGAAAGGTCTGCTTACTAATCCTCTTCAACGCTCAATGATTTTTTTATATTATGCAAAGAAAAGAGACACTTGTCAAGGTTTTTTGTGATCAAAAATAGCCCGCATTGCGCGGGCATTTTGCGGTCTAGTTAAAGACGATTGTTTTATTTTCATGAACGATGACGCGGTCTTCCAAATGCCATTTCACAGCACGGGCAAGCACGCTGCGCTCAATTGTTCTTCCAATGTTTTTCAACGCTTCCGCATTATCGCGGTGGTCTACGCGCTCAATATCCTGTTCAATGATTGGCCCTTCATCAAGATCGTTTGTCACATAGTGAGATGTCGCACCGATCAGTTTCACGCCGCGCTCGTAGGCCCGTTTGTACGGATTCGCACCGATAAAAGCAGGCAGGAATGAGTGGTGGATATTGATGATGCGATTCGGATGAGCCGAAACAAAATCAGGAGTTAGAATCTGCATATAGCGTGCGAGCACGATTACATCAATATCGTACTGCTCCAGCAGTTCAAGCTGCTTTTTTTCGACTTCCGCTCTGATGTCTTTGTTCGCTTTCATATAGTGGAATGGAATGTTCAGGCGCTCAACCAGCTCTCTCGCTTCCTCATGGTTACTGATGACAACAGCGATCTCAGCCATAAGGTTGCCGGTTTGCCATTCCCAAATCAGCTCATGCAGGCAGTGAAGCTCCTTTGAAACAAAGATGGCGACGCGCTTAAGCTCGCTTGCCAATGTTAAGCTCCAGGTCATGTCGAATTTTTCCGCAACAGAGGCAAACGCCGCTTGAAGGGATTCTTTTTTCTCACGAATGCCCGCACAGTCGAATTCGATTCTCAGAAAGAACCGTCCGCCTTCAGGGTCTGTCGTATATTGATTTGATTCGATAATATTAGCGCCGTGTTCAAATAAAAACGCGGAAACCGCGGAGACGATCCCCGGCTGATCGGGACAGCTGACCAAAAGGCGCCCTTTATCCTCATTTCCGTCACGGTAATCGTCCATCCGCTGAGTCATATATGATTTCATGAATAATCCCTCTTATCTTTGTAAGTCTAAACTATTTATCCATTATACTGAAGATTTGATAAAAATCAATTTATGACAAAATTTTTAAACCAACCGCTGAGCATAAAATCAACGCGATAAAGAAGATCCGTTTGGCGTCTTTCTGCTCCTTGTAAAAGAGGATGCCGACAAGCGCCCCGCCGGCGGTGCCAATCCCTGTCCAGACCGCGTAAGCCGTTCCCATCGGAATGGTTTCCATTGCGTAAGACAGCAAGGAAAATGAAGCGGCAAAACCAACAATGATCAACAGCACCCATTTCACGCTTTTTTCCTTCGCATATTGATTCATAAGGGCCACGCCGGCCATTTCTAAACAGCCCGCGCACAGTAAACTGATCCAGTGCAGCATTATGCCCCGCCTCCTTTTTCCTCTGTCTCATCCTGTGTCACAAGCTTCAATCCAATGACACCGATTAAGAGCACGCCAATTAACAATAGCTTCGGCCATCCAATTGGTTCATGAAACAGAATAATTTCACTAAGTACCGTTCCCGCTGTGCCGAGTCCGGTAAAGACGGCGTATACGGTACCGACAGGCAGACTATGAGTTGCTTTTATTAGAAGATAAAAGCTGAATATGATGCCGATGGCAGTGCCGCTCCATGTTAAGGCTGAGTCAGCGTGCTTTAAGCCTATCACCCAAACAACCTCGAAAACAGCGGCAAGCACGACCAATCCCCATTTCATTTGAGTCATTCCTTTCTATCTATTAAGATTCTCCCAAAACAAAAAAACCCCGGACAGTCGTCTCACATGAGATTGACTCTCCCGGGCTTTTTTCCCTCCGTGTGCATACGCGCTTCTATTTACGCGTATGTGTTTTCTCTCGGACCAGTCCATGTCCATTGACATGCGGAACCCTAGAAAACTTTACATGATATCATGATACTAAACTCAGCTCTATCTTTCAATTGTAAGATTTTCTTTCATAAACAGCGATCGGTTTATTCCATTTTCTGATCGTTTTGCTGTAATGCATGCCGATTTTCTCCGCTACCCGTATGGACGCTTTGTTACCCGGATCAATCAAAGCCGCCATTTTGCCGAACTGCCGCTCGTTAAAGCCATAGTCCAGACAGGCCTGAGCCGCTTCTTGCGCATAGCCGTTCCCCCAGTGGCGGCGGGCAAACATATAGCCAATTTCCATTACTGTTTGATTTTCGATCTGCTGTGGTACGATGCCGCATTGTCCCAAAAAATCCCCTGTCCGCTTATCTTCGGCGACCCACAGACTGACGCCGTACCCTTTTTCATGTCGTTTGTTCCAATTGATCCACTCGCGGGTTTGCCTCTTATCTTTTAAACCGGAGTAATATTTCATGACGTCAGGATCGTTAAAAAGTTCAAACAAATAGGCTTGATCCCGATCTTCCATACAGCGCAAACGAATTCGATCGGTTACAAGCTTCGTTTTAGCGCTCATATTTCGCCACATCCTGCTTCCATTCTTTTTTGAGGGCTTCAATATGTGCTTGATGATAGCGGCTATGATCTGACATATGCCAAATGCCCCACCGTATGGTCGCGGTGTCACCATCGTAAGAAAGAGGCTGATGCAAATCATTTTCAGTTAAGGTGTAACAAACCGATTTCAGCTCGTTTACCACATGCTGATGTCTTTTCAGGAGTTCATCTAATCCGGGTTGATTCTTCGGTTCAGGCAGCTGTACGTTTTGATCTGTCATCGGGCCGTATGCCTGTTCAATATGATTCGGTATCCGATTTCCCTTGATCCGCCAGACCCTTCTGATATCAACATTTGCGATATGGTGCAAAAGCTGAGCCGTGCTGTTTTTTGTTTGGCAGCGCCCCTTATAGTAAAGTTCACTGTGCGTCATGTGGCTTACGATGGAAGCCAGACGGAGACTGTTTTCTTCCACTGCGGAATATAGCAGACTGACCGTTGGTGCCATATCGTTTCTTATGAATAAGTCCTTCATGTTCAGCTCCCCTCCTAACTAGGTACATTTGACACCAAACAAAAATTCCCTTTAAAAAAGAAAAAAGCTCTCATTACAATAGAGAGCCATCTTAATTGTTATTTCCCGGTTTATATAAATAAGGATCATGCTGGGGTTCATTCGAGGTATTTAAATCAAGGGATATATCGCCGCGCGCATTCATCGTGCCAAGGGTGATTGAAGACAGCAATTTCGGGCTGTACCCTTTTTCCTCAAGCTTCTCAAACAGCCAGGATCGGTTTTTTTGGAGATATTTCAAATTATGATCAAGGATTTCGCCGTCCAGTATGAGCGGAATCGGGATAAAATTCCGTTCAGCTTTCATATTCAAATCCCGCACCTGCACCGCTCTCGCTTCCTCTTTTGGAATAACGCTTACTTCTCCCGTTTCTTCAATGATGGCAAGATCAATGTCAGCCGGATCGGCATAGCCCTTTTCCCTCAGCTTTCCGAGCAGTTCATTAACAGTCAGCCTTTCTTTACGGAGGCCGCGTTCATCAATATCCCCGTTTCGGATTAAGACAGTTGGGCTCACGACCAGGAGCCATCGCCATTTATTAGATAAAGAGAGCTTGCTCATTATTAGATAAAGCACCAAAAAAGCGCCCGCATAATAAATTGACATCGGCAGCTTGGATGTTAGGATCGGCTCACTGATGATGGTTCCGATTGCGAAGGTCAAAAGCAGATCAAAATTGTTCATTTGTGACACAGCTTTTTTACCGGCAAGCCGAAACAAAATATATGCAATCGAAAATACGATAACTGGCTTCAGTAAAAATACCCATACCATCCATAACACCGGTCTTTACCTCCATCCGCTGGTCATATTGAGCCTATTGTGCCCCGTGGCAGACCCTCTATGCATGCCTTTTGTCCAATAGAAAGTGACACCGATTGGAGGCGCAATATGAAATATCAGAAGACGAATTCCCATTGGCCCTGCGATCTGCCATCGGCTCCCCAGCCCGCGAGCTATCAGCAACAGCAAACACTTGACAGGCTGGTCGGTTTAGAGCTAAGGATGGAGCAGCAGAGCGATTGAGGTAAACAATGAATAGCTGAGAACAATGCTAGAACAGCAAAACCGTGTATGCACATACGGTGGCGGGTCAGTGATTGTCCGGATGTAAACGGCGCTTGTCCGCCTTCTTCTCTCTCAATAAAAAACTCTTCTCTGAAAGGAGAAGAGTTTCGTGTTTAAACGGACTGTGCCAAACTTAATTGCGGGCCGAATAGCTCGTAATGGATAGACTCCGGCGCTGATCCAAGCTCTGATACAAGCTTATGCATTCCCGTAATAAACGACGGTGAACCGCAAATATAGTAATCCGCATCTGTGTTGGCAATCAGTTCTTTGAGGAATTGCTGATCAATCTGCCCTTCATGAAATTGAAGATCACCTGCACGGTCTTCCTCTGTCGGCTCGCGATACACAAATGCTGTTTTAACAGCAGAATGTTTTGCGGCTTCTTCTACCTCATGGCGCAATGCGTGATATTCACTGTTTTTCGCTGCATGAATGAACAGAATTTGCCGTTCAGGCTGTTTGGAAACAGATGTTTTCAACATGCTGATCATTGGTGTAATGCCAACTCCGGCACTGATCAAAACGAGATCTTTCTGTGATGCAGGATTTAAAACAAAGTCCCCTGCCGGTGCGCTGATCTCTATTGAATCTCCTTCCTGAAGCCCATCATGTAGATAGGAAGACACGACACCATCTTTTTTTACTGAAATTCGATAATAGTCTTTTCCCGGCATATCAGACAGGCTGTACTGGCGGATATGCGTATATTCAGAATCAGGAATCCGAACTTTTAGGCTGATGTACTGCCCCGCTTGGAATTCAGGTAACGGCTTGCCGTCTTCTGATTTCAAATAGAAGGATGTAATTTCTTTGCTTTCCCGCTCTTTTTTCGCGATGACGAACGGCTTATACTCCTTCCAGCCGCCGGCTTGCTCTTCCGCCTGTTCATACATTTCTTTTTCAATTCCGATGAACGCGTCAGCAATTACTCCGTACGCTTTCTCCCATGCCTGCATAATGTCAGGGGTTGCAGCATCTCCCAATACATCTTTAATGGCAATCAGCAAATATTTACCGACGATCGGGTAGTGTTCCGGCTTAATTCCAATACTGCGGTGCTTGTGGCCGATTTGTTTGACAACCGGAATAATATTTCCTAACTGATCAATATTTGCCGCAGCTGCAATAACGGCATTTGCCAATGCAGTTCGCTGTGTTTTTTTCTTTTGGTTTGTTTGGTTAAAAATGTTCAAAAGCTCTGGATGGTCTTGAAACATCCGATCGTAAAAACGGCCAGTGATTGTTTCTCCATGCTGTTGCAATACGGGTACAGTGCTTTTAATAATTTCGATTGTTTTGTTATCTAACATTGTATAAACAATCCTTTCAAAAAGATGTATTTAGAATATATCTTTAAAATACATGATCTTACGAATGAAAGATATATCTAAAATGAATCTTTAATAAAGTTGTCACAAAATTATCAATTTAACATGACATTTGTTGCTTTTTTATAGAATCCCCTAGCAAAAACGGACTAACCATTGTAATAATCACCATTGAAAAGTACAAAAAAAACCCAAAACAACTTATGTTTTGGGTTTAACGTTCACCAAGGCTTATCAGTCCCAAGCGCATTTGCAAGCGCCTGGCTGTGTTTCTTGCGGTTCTTTCGTTCATTAGCGCGCTGTACAGCTGTATTATGCAGCATGATTTCTTCTTCTGTTTCCGGTACAACTCTCGGTACAGGCACCGGCTTGCCATTTGAATCTAATGCGACAAATGTTAAAAAGGATGTGGCAGCGAGTTCCCGTTCGCCAGTCATCAAATGCTCCTTAATAACTTTCACAAATACTTCCATGGAAGATGTGCCGACCCATGTCACATACGACTCTAGGCAGACAGAATCCTTTTGCCCGATCGGTTTTAAAAAATCTACAGAATCCATTGAAGCTGTTACGGTTTCACGTCTGCAATGGCGCGCCGCAGAAATAGAGGCAATGTCATCGATGTAGCTCATTAATTTTCCGCCAAACAGCGTATTATGGTTGTTCGTATCGAGCGGGAACACCCTGCTGGTTTTTACAACCTTTGACTCTTTACAAAATCTTGTTTCCGGTGTTTCCATACCTTTCTCCCCTTTGATGTCTGATCTTTTAGCTAAATGCACTTATATTCTCCTATTAAACAATATTCTCTTCCATTTGTCTAAAATTTAAAATGGTTTAATGATTTTCATGATGAGGGAATAATAAATGTATTCTTCACACTTTAGGAGGAAAAATAAATGGACGTATCCATCCCGAAATCTCAGCACAAAACGGTATGCCGAACGGAATACGGCACACTTCAGAAAGTGGTTTTATGCAGACCTGAGCACATGACCATAAAAGATGTCATAAACGAAACACAAAAACATTTTGAAGATGACAATATTCATGTGAAAACCGCCAACGATCAGCACAGCCGCTTAGTGGAGGCACTCAGGTCACACAACGTTGAGGTCATCCTGTTGCCCGTTCGCGACGGACTCCCAGAACAGGTTTTTACTAGGGATATAGGGTTTGTCATCGGAGAAAAAGCCTTTCTGTCGAGCATGACTGAACCGATTCGCCAAGGAGAAGAAGCCGTTATAAAAGATTTATTTCACAGCCAAGGTATCTCTTACACCCGTATGCTTGATACAAGCATTGAAGGCGGGGATGTCATTATCGATGGTGACACCGTATACGTCGGAATCAGCCAGCGCACCGACATTTCAGCCATCGGCCAGCTGGAAGAGGCACTTCCTGAGTACACGATCATTCCAGTAAAGCTGCATGAAAAATTTTTGCATTTGGACTGTGTTTTTAACATTGTATCTGAAAGCGAAGCGTTAATTTATCCTCAAGCACTTGAGCCAGAGGCAGCTGATATGCTGGCAAAACGTTATGACCTTATTGAAGTGCCCGAGGATGAACAATTTACGCTAGGCACCAACGTCCTTTCAATCGGGAGAAAAACGATCATCAGCCTCCCTGGCAACCGACATGTCAATCAAGAGCTATCAAAAAGAGGCTATCACATTATCGAAATTGACCTGTCAGAAATCATCAAATCAGGCGGCTCCTTCAGGTGCTGTACACTGCCGCTGATTCGCGGCGAATGAAGAATCTTCCCCTTTTTCATGTTTTGAACAGCTTATTTTATCAAGATACGTTAATATAGAGGTGACATCATTTTTAAGGGGGAAATCGCATGACAAAATACATAGGACATGTCGGAACATATACAAAAGGCGGAAGCGAAGGAATTTATTCATTTGAGCTTGATACTGAGAAAAAAGCACTCAGCGAGCCAAAGCTTGCCGCTAAGCTGGGCAACCCGACATATGTGACGCCGAATAAAAACAACACCATCCTTTATTCCATCGAAAAAGCAGACGGCCAAGGCGGAGTTGCTGCCTATCAAATCAATAAAAACAGCGGCGAGTTGACATTTCTGAATCATCAGTTAATTGATGGTCCTTCTCCATGCCACGTAAGCGTTGATGATCAAAATCAATTCGTACTGACTGCCAATTATCACAGCGGGAAGGTACACGCGTTTCCGGTTCAGGAAGACGGCAGCTTGCAATCACCTGCTTCTGAAGCCGCTCACACAGGAAAAGGGCCGCACGAAAGACAAGAAAAACCGCATACACACTACGCAGGGTTCACACCTGAACACAATTATGTCGTAGCGGTTGATTTAGGTACAGATAAGCTGTACACCTATAAGCTGAAAGACGGCGTATTGGCTGAATCCGGAAGCCATTCCTTCGCTCCCGGTACAGGGCCTCGCCATATCGCTTTTCATCCGAAAGAAAAATACGCTTATGTCATGACAGAATTAAGCAATGAAGTGATTGCGCTTGAATACAATCCGACAGCCGGTGAATTTAGAGAAATCCAGGTCGTTTCTGCCATCCCTGATGATTTTACGGATAACAGCCAGGGAAGTGCAATTCATGTCACACAGGACGGGCGCTTTGTTTACGTCGCGAACCGCGGCCATGACAGTATCGCCGTATTTGAAGTGAATCAATATTCAGGAGAGCTGGCTTTCATAGAAAGAGTTTCGACAGAAGGAAACTGGCCTCGTGACTTTGTATTTGACCCAACGGAAGGGTTCCTCGTTGCCTCAAATGAAGAAACAGGCAGCCTTGTCCTGTTTGAAAGAGACAAAGAAACCGGCAGATTGACACTGCTTCCGTCAACAGTTTCTGTCCCTTACCCGGTTTGTGTGAAATTTTTACATCAAGCATAAAAGCAAAGACTGGCTCAGGAGCCAGTCTTTTTTGTCTATCTCACCTTTTCTCTCGTCTCAGCAGTTCGATACAAATGGCAAGCGACAAAGCGGCCGGGTTCGATTTCTTGAAGCTGGGGACGGGATTCCCCGCATTCAGGCATCGCCTCCGGGCAACGGGTCCGAAACACGCAGCCGCTCGGCGGATTAACCGGGCTCGGCAGCTCCCCTTTCAAGAGAATACGCTCTCGCTTGTCCTCCAATTCGGGATCCGGAATCGGAATCGAGGATAAAAGCGCCTTTGTATAGGGATGAAGCGGTTCACGATACAAAGTGCCGCTCTCTGTAATTTCCATCATGTGCCCTAAGTACATGACACCGATCCTGTCACTGATATGCTTCACCATCGAGAGATCGTGGGCAATAAATAAAAATGTGAGCCCTTTTTCTTTTTGAAGCCGCTTCAGCAGATTGACCACCTGCGCTTGAACCGAGACATCAAGAGCAGAAATCGGTTCGTCCGCCACGATAAATTCAGGATTCAGCGACAGTGCTCTCGCAATCCCGATTCTCTGTCTTTGCCCGCCGCTGAATTCATGCGGATAACGGCTGCCAAAATCGGGGTGAAGCCCAACTGCCTCAAGCAGCTCGTCCACGACGAGAAGCCGCGCTTTATGGGTATTGTAGAGATTGTGAATCTCCATCGGCTCCAAAATAATTTCTCGAACGGTCATGCGCGGGTTCAATGAAGCATAGGGGTCCTGAAAAATCATCTGCAGTTTGCGGTTGAAGGCAAACTGCTCTTTTTCACTTAGTGCATGAAGATTTGTGCCGCGGTATACCACACTTCCTTCTGTTGGCTGATAGAGGCGCATCAGCACTCTCCCCAAGGTTGATTTCCCGCACCCTGATTCCCCGACTAGCCCGAACGTTTCTCCTTCACGAATCTGAAAGGTGACCCCGTCGACGGCTTTGACTGTCCGCTTTTTCCCTGCGTCAAAATGCATTTTTAGCTTGCTGACCTCTAACAAAGGCAATGGCGTCATTTGTCTCCCTCCTTATTCTGAAAAACAGCGGCGCACCGCACAAAGTTCTTTTTCATAGATTGTTTCTTTTAATGTAAGGATTTCGATTGATTTTCCCGTCTTTGGAGAATGAAGCATTTTCCCGCCGCCAACGGAGAGACCGACGTGATGAATCGCTCCTTTTCCTTCCTCATAAGCAAAAAACAGCAGGTCACCAGCCTTCATATCATCAAGCGGGACATCCTTCCCCGCCTTAGCCTGATCTCCCGCATCACGGGGGATGCGGTATCCATTGGCCTTAAATATACTGTACATAAACCCGGAGCAATCAAACCCAAACCCGCTGATCCCTCCCCACAGGTAGGGAAGGCCAAGAAAAAACGCCCCCGTTTGAATGATGTCTTCAGCAGTCCCTTTCTGTTTGCTGACAGGCACTGCATCACTTTGCTTCACAAACCTTTCCCCAAAAACGGTCGAAACCTTAAAATATCCGTTTTCTTCTGCAATGAGGGGGAGAACTGTCAAAAAGCTCAATTCGATCTCCTTTTCTCCATTGCTTTTGTACAAAAAGGCAGCAGGTTTGCTGATCATCACATCGTGTTGTGAATGGATGGGCGTAGATTTTTCCAGCTGGTTCTTTTTCATCCAGCCCGGGTATCCGCGCGGATCCTTTCGGGATGGCTGGCTAGGCACGATCACAGAAACCCATTCCCCCTGTTCTGCTGTCACAAGTACCTTTTCGCCAAAGAGAACTTGAGTTTGGATTACATTGTCTGTACATAATCCAAGCCGTTCATCATACGTCATGCGCTCCAGCCAGTCTCTGATCCTTACAGTCGGTTGAAGCATGAATTGATCAGACAGACGCGGTGAATCAGGCGCTGTCCAGATGTTGGCCACTGCTGATATGACGGTGTGCATCATTGCTCTGTTTCCCCTTTCAAAAGCGCAGCCCCGGTGATTCCGAGACCCGGTCTGCCAGGCATCGAAATCGTGCTGCCGCTGTATGTTATACCGCCTTTGATGACATCTGTTTTCAGCATCAGCGGCGCGTCAAAATCAAAGCGTGTGATGTTTCTTTTACTTGCCGCAAAATGCGCCGCGGCCGTAATGCCCAGCTTTGTTTCGATCATGCTGCCGACCATGCACTCCACCCCGCAGGCCTCCGCTATGGCATTGATTTTCTCTGCTCCGCTGATGCCGCCCGCTTTCATCAATTTAATATTGATCAAGTCTGCGCTTCGGGTTTGCAGAACTTCGAATGCCTGCCGCGGTGTAAAAACACTTTCATCAGCCATAATCGGGGTATCTGTCGCATCTGTCACCCTTTTAAGCCCTGTGAGATCATCTTTATGAACAGGCTGCTCGACAAGCTCAATGCCTAGACCCGCATCCTCCATTTTCCGAATCGCAGTTACAGCCTCCTTCGGCGTCCACCCCTGATTAGCGTCTAAACGCAGTTTCACGGCTGATCCGACACGTTTTCTGATTTCCTGGATGCGGGCGATATCTGTTGCGATATCATCTTTTCCAACCTTTATTTTCAGCGTTTGAAAGCCTTGTTTGAGATAATTCTCAGCATCCGCTGCCATCTCTTCAGGTGAGTTGACACTGACGGTATAATCTGTTTCAAGCGCATCCCGGTATCCGCCAAGCATTTGATAAAGCGGCAGCCCGCACATCTGCGCCCAGCCGTCGTATAGCGCCATTTCCACAGCAGCCTTCGCGCTCATATTTCCTGTAAGAAGATGCTGGATGTCGTGCAGAATAGCCTCATAGCCCGACAGACTTTTTCCAAGCAATGCCGGCTTCAACACATGGTGGATGGCACTTTCAATGCTATCCATGCTGTCACCTGTAATCACGATCGTCGGCGGCGCTTCTCCCCATCCGATTGCGCCGCTGTCATAAGTGATCCTGACAATGACTGATTCAGCCGTATACACAGTGCGAAGCGCGGTTTTAAATGGCTTTGTCAGCGGGACGGCGATTCGGCTTGTTTCGATTCGAATGATTTTCATGTCTTCAGCGCCCCTTCTGAAACACCTGCCTCTATGACAACTGTTTTTTCTGCTGTATTCATAGCAGCTTTCGCACCGACCGGAACGGCAATACTTGGGGAGCAGTGGCCAATTTTAAATCCTTTCAGAGCAGGTTTTCCGGCTGTTATAATATAGTCTTCCAGCACTTGCTCAAGAGAGAGAGACTTCTCTCTCTTCACCGGGACACAATTGTGAAAATCACAAACTAAAATCCCCTCCGCTTCCGTCAGCTTCCCCGCCATTTTCAGCTGATTTAGCATCCGGTCGATTTGGTAAGGCTCCTCGTCAATATCTTCAATAAACAGAAGCTTTCCTCTCGTATCAATTTCAAATGGCGTGCCCAGTGTAGACGTCAGCAAAGACAGATTTCCCCCGACAAGCTCACCTTCCGCTTTGCCGGGAACAAGCACGGTCAGCGGAGAAAGCTCTTCAGTATAGGTGAATTCCGTCTCCTGGAAGAGCTGCTTATACGAAGCTTTTGTCAGCGGGTGAACGTCGTCAAGGCCAATATCCGAGCTAAGCATCGGGCCATGGAAGGTGATAAGACCTGTGTTTTGATGAATGGCAGTATGTAAAAACGTAATATCGCTGTATCCCCAAAAGATTTTAGGGTGTTTGCGGATTAAGTTGAAATCAATGCCCGCGGCAATACGTCCTGTCCCAAACCCCCCGCATGCGCACAGCACTGCTTTCACCTCCTCGTCTCTGAACATCTCATGGAGATCCGCCAGCCGCTCATCATCCTGTCCCGCTAAATAACCGTGCTGGTTTTTCAGTGCCTTGCCCAACTTCACCTGAAGACCGAGCTCTTCTAAAAATAAAAGCGCGGTGTCAAGCTTTTTTGGATCCGGCGGGCTTGCGGGCGCGATCACTCCGACTGTATCACCCTTTTTCAGCGCTTTCGGCTTGTGGTTCAACGGAAACACTCCTTTCATTTGCTCTGCACCCTACGTATACGTGCAAGAAAGAGAAAAAATACCGCTCCTTCGCATAAAGAAGCAGTATTTCCTCAATCACCGCCATCAGTTTTTATCTGCCCATTTTAAATCGATATAGCCGACAGGGTGACGGACAATTCCCTTTACTTGTTCATTTTGCAGGTGAACCTGATTATAAAAATAAATTGGAATGATCGGCGCTTCATTGATGAGCAGCTTTTCAGCTTGATGCATAAGAGAGAAACGTGTTTTTTCATCGGCTTCATTTTTCGCCTTTTGGATCAGCTGATCGTATTCTTTATTGGCCCATCCTGTGCGGTTCATCGAATTTCCCGCTTGGAAGGCTTCCAGAAAACTGATAGGGTCCGCATAATCTGGTAAAAATGAGCTTTGAGAGAATTGGAATTTCAATGCTTTTTGATCCTCTAAAAATACGTTCCATTCCATATTGGCCAGCTTTACATCGACTCCAAGGGTATTTTTTAATTTTTGCTGGACAGCCTCGGCAATCTTTTTATGCTCCGGCTTTGTGCTGTAAGTAAGCGTGATCGCAGGAAGCTTATTATAGTTTTCTTCCTTCATGCCCTTTTCGAGCAGTTGCTTCGCTTTGCTTTCGTTAGGCGTGATCAGGTCTCCGCCCGCTTCACGGAAATCTTTGCCGTCGGGCTGCGTAAATCCAGGCGATACAAAGGCGCGCGCCGGTTTTTCATTATTTTTCGTGACGTACTTTACAATCTCGTCTTGATCCACAGCCATCGCAAAGGCTTTTCTGATGTTTTCATTTTGGAATGGCTCCATGTTCACATTAAACCGATAGAAATAGAGACCCGCCTGGTCAACAATATTGACGTTATCCTGATCCATCAGCTGGTCGCTTAACTCTGCAGGGACATAAGCAGTATCAAGTTCGCCTGATTGAAACATCTGATAATCTGTATTTCTGTCACTGACCATTGCCCATTTCACCTTATCAAGCTTTACGGTATCCTTATCCCAATACGTGTCGCTTTTCTCCATAGTGATGCTGTCATCATGCTTCCATTCCGTCAGCTTAAACGGACCGTTCCCAACAAAAGTATCCGCCTCAGCGAACCACTTTGGATTGTCTTTATCGACCTTTTCGTTTACTGGAAAATACGCTGGATTGGAGACGACGCTGAGAAAATATTTTTGCGGTGCTTCCAGCGTAACTTCAAGGGTTCGATCATCCTTTGCCGTCACCTTCACATCGTCTTTTTTCCCTTTCCCGCTGTTATACGCTTCGCCGCCTTCAATAAGATAGCCTAGGAATGCCGATGAAGCGCCTTTTTTCGGATCAAGCATCCGCTTCCACGCGTATTCGAAGTCTCCGGCTGTTACCGGATCTCCGTTTGTCCATTTCGCATTTTCTCGAATCGTAAACGTGTAGGTTTTTTTATCCTTTGATACAGACCACTTCTCCGCCATTGCCGGCTCGGGCTCATTCTCTTTGCCAAGACGCGTCAGCCCCTCCATGATGTTATTTAACGGCTGCCATGACACATTATTGAAACCGATCGGCGGATCAAATGAAGTCGGTTCATTTTCGTTATTTAAATAAAGCACCTTTTCTCCGCTGGTTTTTGCCTTATCATGACTGCCTTCTTTTCCGGCCTGTTCATTTGCTGTGCATCCCATCAGCGCAAACGAAAGTCCTAATGCAAGGCCCATCCCCCATAGCTTTTTCACTCGTTTCATCCTCTTCCCCCTTTTCATGTTCAACCCTTTGCATCTCCTGACAGCACCGCATGCTCTGCTCGTTGATCCTGCAGCCAGCAGTTGACGGTATGCGAGTCAGATCTGATCGTCTGGGCCGGGTATACCCTATCACACACAACCATCCTGTTCGGACAGCGGGCGGCAAACGGGCAGCCCGGCGGAGGCGAAAATAAATCCGGCGGCGTTCCGTCAATCGGGATCAGCTCAGCGCCTTCTAAATCCAGCCTTGGGACAGAGCCCAGCAGGCCTTTTGTATATGGGTGCTGCGGCTGATAAAAAACATCTTTTCTTGTGCCGATTTCCGCTATTTTCCCGGCATACATGACTGCGACTCTGTCAGCTACCTGGGCAACAACCCCTAAATCGTGCGTAATCAGAATGACAGACACATTCGTTTTTCTCTGAATCTCTTTAAACAGCTCTAAAATCTGGGCCTGAATGGTTACATCCAGGGCGGTGGTCGGTTCATCCGCAATTAAGATGTCAGGCTCGCAAATCAGCGCCATCGCAATGACAATCCGCTGTCTCATGCCGCCGCTGAATTGATGGGGATATTGCTTTAGACGCTCTTCGGGATCTGGAATACCGACCAATGACAGCATGGAAAGCACCTCTTTCCGCGCCGCTTTTTTGCCCATTTTTTTGTGGCGCAATAGCGCTTCCCCCAGCTGGTCGCCGACAGTCAGCGTCGGGTTTAACGCCGTCATCGGGTCTTGAAAAATCATAGAAATGTCGGCTCCCCTTATGCTTCTCATTTCTTTGTCAGAGAGACGGCAAAGGTCTTTGTTTTTAAATAGAATGCTGCCGTCTGTCACCTTCGCCGAATAAGGCGGAAGCAGGCCCATAATGCTTTGGGAGGTCACGCTTTTGCCGCAGCCGGATTCGCCGACGATCGCAAAGGTTTCTCCTTTATACAAATCAAAGCTCACCCCTCTGACCGCCTGAACCGTCCCGCCGTAAGTCGTAAAAGACACGTGCAGATTTTTGACTGACAGAACTTTTTCCATACTGCTACCTCCTCAGCTTAGGGTCGAGCGCATCCTGCAATCCGTCCCCCAGCACATTAAACGCATACATCGTCAGGGATATGAAGAAGGCCGGAAAAAACAGGCGCCACCAATGCCCAGATAAAATCGTAGGCAGGCCGTCATTTGCCATCACACCCCAGCTTGCAAACGGGGCCTGTATGCCGAGGCCGAGAAAGCTTAAAAATGATTCTGCGAATATAGCGGCAGGTACGGTTAATGTCATTTGTACGATGATCGCTCCCATTGTATTCGGCAGCAAATTCTTCCGTATGATGCGAAACGTTTTCGCGCCAAAGGTTTTCGAGGCGAGCACATATTCATAATTTTTAATCTGAAGCACCTGGCCTCTTACAATTCTCGCCATGCCGACCCATCCGGTCACAGTCAGCGCCACAATAATCGTGCCCAGTCCCGGCCCCATGAGCACCATCAGCAAAATGACAACAAGCAGGTACGGCAGCCCGTACAGCACTTCGATAATCCGCATCATAATGCTGTCAATCCTGCCGCCTTTATAGCCGGCAACGCCTCCGTAAATGACACCGATCACAAAGTCAATCAGCGCTGCCATCACGCCGACAAATAACGAAATTCTCGCGCCATACCATGTTCGGGTAAACACATCCCGGCCGAGTTCATCGGTGCCGAACCAATGATCGGCTGAGGGCGGAAGATTTTGTTCGGTCAGCGATTGGCGTACGACACTATGAGGCGATATAAAGGGCCCGATAACTGCCATGACAAAAAGAAATAATAGAATAAAGAGTCCGGCCATCGCTAATTTATTTTTCTTCAGCCTCCTCCAGGCATCCTGCGTGTATGACAAACTCGGCCGCTTGACCGAATCGGCTTCCCGATTTTTTTCCTGATTTGAGACAAACCACTCATCCGGCACCTGAATGTGCTGTTCTGGCTGGCGTTCATCCGTTTGTACAGGGAGATTCACACGCTTCACCCTTTCTTATGCAGTTTAATGCGCGGGTCTAAGAGACCGTAGGCCAAATCGACCAAAAACAGCATGATGATCAGAATGACGCTGTAAAAAACGGTCGTTCCCATAATCACGGGATAGTCCCGCTGATTAATGCTTTCCACAAAATATTTTCCCATTCCCGGAATGGCAAAGATTTTTTCAATGACAAAGCTTCCTGTTAAGATGCTGGCGACGAGTGTGCCCAGGACGGTAATGACGGGCATGAGTGCATTTCTGAGTGCGTGTTTCACAATAATTTTGAACGGGGAAAGCCCTTTTGCTTTTGCTGTGCGGATATAATCCTGAGTCAGAACTTCGACCATGCTTGACCGTGTCAGCCTGGCAATGATCGCCATTGGCCCTACAGCAAGCGCTGCGGTCGGAAGCACCATATGAATCGGGCTCGTCCATGTGGCAGCAGGAAATAGTTTGAGATTGACTGCAAATTGCTGGATGAGCAATGTTGCGAGAATAAAATTCGGGATGGAGATGCCAAGTACCGCAAGACTCATCGCAGCGTAATCCAAAAAGCCATTACGGCGGAGCGCAGCGATTACGCCCAGTACCAGCCCAGAAATCACAGCAATGACAATCGCCGTCATTCCAAGCTCAAAGGAAACCGGAAATCCGCGTTCCAGCATGTCATTTACGCTGTCGGATGGTTTTTTTATTGAAGGTCCAAAATCGAATGTAATGATGGATTTTAGGTAGATGATGTATTGGAAAATGAGAGGATCGTCTAAGTGATAGTAGGCTTCGAGATTTTTTTGAACGGCTTCATTTGTGCCTCTCTCCTCGTTAAAAGGAGATCCGGGAATGACCTTCATGAGAACAAAAGTCAGGGTGGTAATCACCAAAATCGTAGCTGCCATTGCCCAAAAACGCTTTATCATGTATCGTGCCAAAGCCTAAAACACCCCTTTAGCAGAATGATGTCCGCATCGCAAGCTCAGTCATGACAAGCATCGCCTGATAGGCTTCAAGCATGTCCTTCGCCTGAAATTGAACGGTTGTGGTTCCCGTTTTGATTTCCGTTCCCGGCATCAGATTCGCCCATTCTGCCTGGCCGTAATTGGCGAATTCAATGCTCAGAACCGGCCTGTCAGGCGGTGTAAGCGGTTTGACCTTGTCCTTGTTTTGCAGGGCAAATGCGGTTTTTTCTGTCAACAGCCGTCCGGCTTTCGCAGGCGACAAGCACTTCACTGCAGATCTTGAAATCGTTTGTTTGACCGCGGCTGTCGTCACGTTCGGAATGAGCTCTTCCGCTTCCTTCGCCGCCCGGTCATCCCCGGCTACCATTAATACAGGGACATCATAATAACCGGCAACGTATGCATTTAGCCCAAGCTCACCGACAGGCCGATCGTTTATGTAAAAATGACGGACACCGAAAATCATGCTGTGTGACATGACACCAGGAGTCGAGGCTCTCGCATGATAACCGAGGAACAAAGCGCCTGTAAACGTATCATCCAGTCCCTCAACCATTGAAAATGGTTTGACGTCACCGGAAATCAAATCTGCTTCAGGGTGAAGCTTTTCAACCATCAGATTATTCATCTTCGAATGACTGTCATTGACCAGCACCTCGGTACACCCGCTGTTAAATGCTTCGGCAATACAGTAGTTTGCTTCTTCAGTCATAATGAGCCGCCCGCGTTCATAATTACGCTTGCCGGAATCCACAAAGGTATCGTCCGGAAGACCCGAAATACCTTCCATATCTACTGACAGGTACAATTTCATAACGCTCCTCCTTTTTTACTAAATTATGAATATTCTAACAAATTATATTAAAAAAAGAGGAAAAATGCAATATAACTGGGGAAAATCTCGACCATTCAGTGATAAAAAAGAATCCTCTTGCAAGGATTCATGTCTGTTTTTCTGTCTGTTCTGTAAGCAGTTCATATTTTTTTAGCGTTCTTTCAAACACTTGATCAAAAACGTCCGGCACAGAGGCGCGTATCACCTCAGCTCCCTCTCCCGTTATTCCGCCTTTCGTTGCAACACGTTCCAGCGTTTCCTCGAAAGACATATTTTTTTCGGTCAGCAGCTTGCCAGTTCCGTATAGTGAATGAATCAGAAAATCAAAGGCTTCTTCTTTGGACAGGCTGCTGTTTCTGACGGCAGACAGTGCCAATTCTTCAAAGATTGCAGCTATGAATCCCGGTGCCGAGCTCGTTAAATTGCTGGCCGCATCAACATTTGATTCTTTGATTTCTCGTACACGGCTGAAAACCGATAACAATTCATTTAGATGCTCTTTCTTCTCCGCAGCTAGTGCTTCACTGTGAACGACAAGTGAGATGCCGGCTTCTGCTTCGGACGTAATAGCAGGAATAACACGTGAGATACCCGCTTCTGTTTCCGCCTCCAAAAGACGCAGCGGCACACCGGCAGCTATGGATACGATGTGAGTATTTCTGTTCACATACGGGTGCAGACGGCGCATTGTTTCGATGACATGGAGCGGCGGGACACATATCAAAATCAATTGGCATGTATTTGCCCAATTCTCCAGCGAATCAGCCGATACGTTTGGATAATCTGACATGAGTGCCTGCAGCCGCTCTCCCTTCGTTCTCGTTTCAATAAATAGTTCATTCTCTTTTATTTGTCCATGCTTTAACAGCTGTCTGGCGATCATATCCGCCATGCTGCCATAGCCAATCAATCCAATCTGTTCCATCGACTCATTCCTTTCATATACAATAAGAAGTGTACCGTTTTCCGCACTTTTTCACAATTTCCCATAATCTTTTCATTTTTATCCCACAGTTTTTGTTTATGATAAACTCAAGTCATAAACCTATCATAAATAGTAATGTGAAAATAGAGAAACGGAGTGAACATAATGGATAACTATCGTGATGAAAACAGAACGGAAGGTAATGAGAATGAGGTCTTTTTAACAAAAAAGAACGATCAGAGCACCTCCTACTCAGCACGCAATGTCATTCATGATCAGGAAAAGAAAAAACGAGGGTTCGGATGGTTCAGGCCGTTGCTTGGCGGAGTGATCGGCGGCAGTCTCGCCCTTGGCATTTACACGTTTACACCGCTTGGCGACCATGATTCTCAGGACACTGCAAAACAATCATCCAGCCAGCAGCAAACGCAATCTGTTACTGCTAAAAGCACGTCCTCTGAATCTAAAAAAAGCTCATCAAACTCAAGCAGCTCATCTGCATTCAAGAGCGAGGACTCTTCTAAAATCTCAGATATGGTAGAAGACCTTTCACCAGCAATAGTCGGCATTACAAATCTTCAGGCACAATCAAACAGCTCTTTGTTCGGCTCTGGCTCATCCAGTTCCAGCTCTGATTCCAGCGAAGACACAGAAAGCGGTTCAGGGTCTGGTGTCATTTTCAAAAAAGAGAATGGCAAGGCTTATATCATTACAAATAACCACGTCGTAGAAGGAGCATCTTCACTGAAGGTATCTTTATATGACGGCACTGAAGTGACAGCAAAGCTGGTAGGCAGTGACTCGTTAACTGATTTAGCTGTCCTCCAAATCAGTGATGATCATGTCACAAAAGTGGCAAACTTCGGAAATTCATCTGATCTCAGAACAGGCGAGACCGTTATTGCGATTGGGGATCCGCTTGGAAAAGACCTGTCCCGCACGGTAACACAAGGAATTGTAAGCGGCGTGGACAGGACAGTTTCAATGTCTACTTCAGCCGGCGAAACGAGCATTAACGTCATTCAGACAGACGCAGCAATTAACCCAGGTAACAGCGGCGGCCCTTTGTTAAATACAGACGGCAAAATTGTCGGCATTAACAGTATGAAAATCAGTGAGGATGATGTTGAGGGTATCGGATTTGCCATTCCAAGCAATGACGTAAAACCGATTGCTGAAGAATTGCTGTCGAAAGGGCAAATTGAACGTCCATATATCGGTGTCAGCATGCTTGATCTAGAACAAGTGCCGCAAAACTACCAAGAAGGCACACTCGGCCTGTTCGGCAGCCAGCTGAATAAAGGTGTTTACATCCGTGAGGTCGCTTCAGGCTCTCCTGCTGAAAAGGCTGGATTAAAAGCGGAGGATATTATCATCGGCCTAAAAGGTAAAGAAACCGATACAGGCAGTGAATTGCGCAATATCTTATATAAAGACGCAAAAATCGGTGATACCGTTGAAGTGAAAATTCTCAGAAACGGCAAAGAAATGACGAAAAAAATTAAACTCGATCAAAAAGAAGAGAAAACTTCGTAAGAGATAAAGCCTCGGGCCGCAAAATTCGGCCTGAGGCTTTTTTAATAGACAAAGACCTAACTGCTCTATGAAACTTTCTGGCGAGATATCCGTATATCATACAGACTGACATCATTCGCACCAAGATGCTAGAAACATCGTTTGCTAGGAGGTATAAACATGAAAACCGCGGGATTGAGTATGATCTGCGCAGGATTAGCTTTTCTTTTGCTGAGCTTTCTTCTCTCTGAATCGACGTTGGCATGGGGAGTTGTACTGGGTGCCAGTATTCTATTAAACGTCACTGGTACAGCAGTGATCATGCGTTTCTTAAAAGCCCCCCAATATAACAGCTGACATACGGCAAAGCCTAAGACGAAAACGGTTAGGCTTTGCCGTTTTTCTTTCAGCGTGAGTGAACCGAAGTGCAAGCCCGCAATCTCTTCTTCCTTCTCTTATTCCATATATCCATTCGCATTTTTCACTTTGATCGACAGAACATAAAAAAAACCCCTGTCCGTTAAGAACAGAGGTTTTAAGGTTATGACATGTGCTGGTCTCTATAGAGTCTTTTATTTTCAATCCCGTACGATTTCTGTACGATGTAAAGCGGCCGGTCTTTGGCTTCATCATAGATTCTGCCGATATATTCGCCGATCATGCCGAGAATCAGAAGGACAATGCCGCTGAACAGGAGCTGGATCACAATAAGTGATGACCAGCCGGTAATCGTGCTGTCTGTGAACAGCTTCAGATACAGCACGATAAACATATACAGAAATCCTGCGCCTGACATTAAGACCCCGACATAGCTTGCCAGCTTCAGCGGTTTATGTGAAAACGTCGTAATGCCGTCCATTGAAAGCTTCAGCATTTTCTTAAGCGGGTATTTCGTTTCTCCGGCAAGCCTTTCATCACGTACATACTCAACTGCCGTTTGTTTGAAGCCTACCCAGCTGACGAGTCCTCGGACAAAAGGGTTTTTTTCCTTTAATTTTTTCATTTCATCACAGACTTTTCTGTCCATGAGGCGGAAATCCCCGGTATCAATCGGGATATCAATATCTGTCATGCTGCTGAGAAGCCGGTAAAACATGGCCGCTGTCTGTTTTTTGAAAAAGGTTTCCCCTTTTCGTTTTGTACGTACGGCGTATACGACCTCATAGCCTTCCTTCCACTTTTCAATCATGTCTAAAATTAACTCAGGAGGGTCCTGCAAATCGGCGTCAATGACGGCGATGGCATTCCCCTGTGCATAATCCATACCCGCTGTAATGGCGATCTGGTGCCCAAAATTCCTTGAAAAGTCTATAATCTTTACTCTCGGATCGATCAGGCTGTACTCTCTTAAAATCTCAATACTGCGATCTTTGCTGCCATCATTGACGAAAAGCAGCTCGTAGTTTTCCTTCGTTTGATCCATGACCTCTTTTAAGCGCTGATAGGTTTCATGAATGACAAGCTCTTCGTTATACACAGGTACAACAATTGAATATTGAATATGTCTGCTCATGTTTTTTCCTCCTATTCATCAGCATTTAGTTCATATAACGTTGCTGACTGGTTCATTCCGCCAGGCCCGCCGCCCATTTTGCCGGTTTGACCTGAAGCCTTGCTGTTGCTTGATGTATCAGCTGAATCAGTATCTTCTGTTTTTTGATCAGAACTTGATTGCCATTTTTCTGATGCTACTTCTTTTCCATTTTTCTCAACCCATTCGACAATGTCATTGTTTCCGCCTTTCCCCATTCCTGAAGCCAAGAAGTATTTCACTTTTCCTTCTTTTACGAGCTTTTTAAATTGAGTCAGCGTGATCGCCGGGTCAGAACCGCTGTATCCGCCAATAGCCATGACAGCTTTTTTCGTTTTAATGATATATGGCGCCGCTGTGTTCGAATCGGTTGTGGCGAATAGGTATTCAGCTCCGGCGTTATTCTCCTCTAGATATTTGATAAGTTTTTCATTTACAGTCGCATCAGACATTCCCATGCCTTTTCCGCTCATTGATGCGAGCTGAGGGCCTGTTTCAGGCAGTGAACTGTTGCCACCGTACAATAGCGGTGTGCTTGCCCAATATATCGGCATCACCAGCAATGCGAGAAGAGCTGCAAGCGAAGTATAATAACTGATCGGTTTTTGGCGCTGTTTGAACAGCAGCAAAGCAATCGCTGACAACACGCCGATAACCCCTACGCCAATACTCCATCCAACACCGATTTGATCGTTGTAGTTTCTGAGAATAAACAATTCAAATCCAGTTGTCGCAATGATTGCTCCCGGCAGAAGCCATGATTTCCAGCCTGTCTGATTGCGGTACAGATGAACAAGGGCAACCCACCCCGCACCGACAAGAGCCGCAATCGGCGGTGCCAGCATGATGAGATAATAATGATGGAAAAATTCTGCGACACTGAAGAATCCGGCAATCGGTACAAGCCACGCTACCCAGAACACCGTTTCCTTCTGCTCTATAGATAATCTTCTTCTTTCTCTCGCGCCAGCGATCAGTAAGCCTGCGATTCCAAAAATCGCAAATGGCAGAAGCCAGCTGATTTGATCAGATAACTCTGTTTGGAAAAGCCGCAGTGGACCAGGTGTTCCCGTTCCAAACATTCCTGAACCTGATTGCATTTTTGAGCCGGTTCCTGTTCCGCCTTTCCCTCCGTCTCCGCCAGGTCCCCCTTGGCCGCCATCTCCGCCGCTTGGAGGGCCTCCTTGACCGCCGCTTGGCATTTCTCCTCCGCTTGGCATTTGGCCATTGGATGGAGGTGCCGTCATATTTCCATTTGAGGATTTGTCATCACTTGATGACTGATTAGGCGGTGCTTGAGTGTTATCAGAAGAAGACATTTCTTTTGAAGCGTCTTTGTTTGGCGCCCCCTGGCCGCTGCCGGAATTTTGGCCTGTCAGCCGCTGGATTCCGTTATAACCAAAAGCCAATTCCAGCACAGAGTTGGTTTGGCTGCTTCCGATATAAGGCCGCTTGCTTGCAGGGATATTGTCAACAATGAGCGGCCACGATAACGAAACGGCTGCTAATACGGCTAACGCACTTACCAGCGAAATGATTTTTTTCTTCATCGTAGCGTTTGCCGCAATCAAATAGAATAATAAGAAAGCCGGTAAAATCATGTAAGCCTGCAGCATTTTTGTATTGAAACCTACTCCAACAACGAAAAACGCTGCTAACAACCAGATCAGCTTTCCTTTTCTGATCGCTTTAAAGAGAAGCCATGTAGCAAGCAATAAGAAAAATACCAGTAATGCATCAACATTGTTTGTACGTGCTACAGCTACAGCAATCGGTGTACATGCCATGATGAAAGAGGCAATTCTTGCTGCCGTCTTACCGAATGTCGGTTTTATTAACAGATACATTAAAAGGACAGAACCTACACCAGCAAGTGCCTGAGGCAGGATGACGCTCCACCCGTGCATACCGAATATAAGTGCGCTGATGGTTTGTATCTGGAACGTAATAGGCGGTTTATCAACCGTTATAAACCCCGCCGCGTCGAATGAGGCATAGAAAAAATTATGAAAGCTTTGCATCATACTTGTGACTGCAGCGGTGTAATAAGGATTCACCGTATCATCATTCCAGATGTTATAGATATTTAAGAATGCAGATGCGAGCAAAATGAGGATGAGGACGATATCCAGCTCGCGTTTTTTCTTTTCCACGTGTTTTTCACTCCTTTTTGTCTAACTTGGAAATAGTGTAACAAGCAAATATGAATAAACTATTAATAAACAAAGACAATATTTTTGCCGAGGCCATTCCATACCAATCACCCATATTTGCAAAGGGTTTTAAGCCATTTCTCCCAATCATCATCTGATATTTCCTCCCTAATAAGGCATGCTGTTTATGTCAAAATTAATTATGGTAATAAAAAAAGCCCTCCGGCGGCGCCGGAAGGCAAATGAATCACAATTTATTGGATCGGTTTCAATTTCGCTTCAATTTCAGCTCTTCGATGCTCAAGATATGGCGGAAGAGCGATCGTTTGGCCAAGCTCATCAAGATTTTCATCTACCATAAAGCCCGGTCCGTCTGTTGATAACTCGAACAAAATGCCGTTCGGTTCTCTGAAATACAGCGCCTTGAAATAGTAGCGCTCAACAATGCCAGAATTGCTAAAGCCTTCCCGGCTGATGATCTGATGCCACCCGGCAAGTTCTTCTTCATCTCTTACCCGAAATGCGACGTGGTGAACACTTCCTTTACCTTGGCGCTCGCGCGGAAGATCGTTTCTTTCTATTAAATGGATTTCCGTTGCCGCACCGCCTTCTCCTGATTCCAAAATAACGGCGGTTCCTTGTCCTTCAACTGGTTCACGGCTGATTTCTGTAAATCCAAGAATATTCGTCAGCACGTGCAAGGTTGGTTCGGCATATGGCACAGTCAGTTCAACCGGCCCTAATCCGCGAAACGAAAATTCTTCCGGAATGCCGCTCTGTTTAACAGGCAGGCCATATCCTTTTCCTTTCTCATCAGCAGTCAGCACAAGCCGCTGCCCTTCATGATCTTGGAATGCCAATATGTCACGTCCGGCTCTTTTTGAGATGCCGCTGTGCGCCACTTCGTGCTCTTCAAAACGTTCTTTCCAGTAATGCAGGGCTTCTGTACTTGGAACGCGCAATCCAATAGAAGAAATACTGTTTGTTCCCGCATGAAATGGTGCAATGCGGGGAATCTCGAAAAACGTCAGCTCAGTTCCCGGATTTGCCACTTCATCTCCGTAGAACAGATGATACATTGTCGGTTCATCTTGGTTGACGGATTTTTTGACGAGCTTTAATCCTAATACTTTCTTATAGAAATCCAAGTTTTTTTGTGCGTCGGCCGTTAATGCCGATACATGGTGAATGCCGTTAACTTTCATATGCTGTCCCTCCAGGTCATTTTATCTCGATTTCAAGATATCATATCATAGTTATCTATTTATTGTTCTAATAACAAGGTATTTTATTCGCAAGAGAAAGTCAACATATCAGCTTCACCGACGGTTCGTTCATTTTCTGAATTCTGCCTCTCCTCTGATCCGTCTAAAATTCCGCGGCAGAAAACACGAACTTTATAAAAAGAAATAATGCGATTCATTCGTTTATAGATTGTTGAAAGAGACGTTTTCACCGTTTTTTCAACTGAACGAAAAGCAAATATCGAAAATCAGAAAATTTATTTTATTTCACTTTTCTAAAATAGGGTTTACAATATGAAAAAATAGATTCTTCATCATGAAGCTTCAACACCATAGGAGGTTACGGACATGCATACTGAAGACAACGGTTTGAAAAAAGAGATAGGCCTCTTGTTTGCCCTTACTCTTGTCATCGGAACCATTATCGGCTCTGGTGTTTTTATGAAGCCTGGCGCTGTGCTTGCTTATTCAGGTGATTCAAAAACCGCGCTTTTCGCCTGGCTGTTAGGCGGTATTTTAACACTGGCGGGTGGTTTGACAATCGCGGAAATCGGAACGCAGATTCCAAAAACCGGCGGGCTTTATACGTACCTTGAAGAAGTGTATGGCGAATTTTGGGGATTTTTGTGCGGCTGGGTGCAGATTATCATTTACGGTCCGGCGATTATTGGCGCGCTGGGTTTATATTTTGGCTCTTTAATGGCGAATCTTTTCGGCTGGGGATCTGGATTGTCAAAAGCAATCGGAATTATAGCAGTTCTCTTTTTATGCGTCATTAATATAATCGGTACAAAATACGGCGGCTTTGTCCAAACGCTGACAACGATCGGTAAACTGATTCCGATTGCATGCATCATCATCTTCGGCCTTTGGAAAGGTGATCAGCACATCTTCACAGCAGTAAACGAAAGTATTTCCGATATGAACTTCGGAGCGGCCATTTTGGCTACACTATTTGCGTACGACGGATGGATTCTTCTGGCCGCTCTAGGCGGAGAAATGAAAAATCCCGAAAAGCTGCTGCCACGCGCAATGACGGGCGGATTATTAATCGTAACAGCCATCTATATTTTCATTAACTTTGCATTGCTTCACATCCTGTCTGCGAACGAAATTGTCACACTTGGCGAAAATGCGACAAGCACTGCTGCCACCATGCTGTTCGGTTCAATTGGCGGAAAGCTGATTAGTGTCGGAATTATCGTCAGCATCTTTGGGTGTTTAAATGGAAAAGTACTTTCTTTCCCGCGTGTTTCATTTGCAATGGCGGAACGCAAACAGCTTCCATTTGCTGATAAGCTTTCACATGTACACCCGACATTCCGCACACCATGGATCGCGATTTCCTTCCAGATTGCTTTGGCTTTGATTATGATGCTGATCAGCAACCCGGATAAGCTCTCTGAAATCTCTATTTTTATGATCTACATTTTTTATGTGATGGCCTTTTTTGCGGTGTTTATTCTCCGCAAGCGAACAAAGGGAGAAAAGCGCGCCTACAGTGTTCCGCTTTATCCATTCATGCCGATTTTGGCCATCGCAGGCTCTTTCTTTGTATTAGGCAGCACACTCATTACAGATACAATGAGCTGCGGATTATCCATCCTCATCGGCCTTGCCGGACTGCCTGTTTATTACTGGATGAAAAAACGAAAAGCAAGCTGATAAAACGGTTCCCTTGTTTAGGGAACCGTTTTTTGGTGAAACAGAAGATAAAAGTTGACAGGAAAAACACAACTTTTGATATACTTTTTACGTTAAGCAGAAAGATTTTGCAAACTTGGGTCGGTTTTTTGAATCGAAGTAGGTCAAAATAAGGGGACATGATTTGCAGAAAAAGTCAAGCCGTGTTTTTTTCGACTTTACCTGTTTTTTTTCGACAAAAGGCTATATAATAATTTGATGTGTGCATTGTCTCATTCAAACTATGGAGGGTTTTTAATGATAAGAAGAAAAAAAGATAAGTTCTCACTCCTTTTAACAGAAATTGCAAAGAACATAGACGAAACTGCCGAATATTTTGTGAATTTTAAGGTCACAAACCAAACGACGCTTAAAGAATTCGCAGATACGTTAAAGGAATATGAAACAAAAGGTGACAATCATGTTCATGTCATGATTAAAGAGCTTAACAAAGCGTTCATCACTCCTATTGAACGCGAAGATATCCTTCAGCTGACAAACAGCCTGGATGATGTGCTTGACGGAATCGAACATTTCTCTGCCATGATGGAGATTTTCTCAATTACCTCATCTGACGAGCATATCGATAAATTCAGCGGATACATCAGAGAATGTGCGAAAGAAATTTTAATTACAATTGAACTGCTGGCAGAAAACCGGTTAAAGGATATTCAGCCTCACGCTATCAAAATTAAAGAGTATGAGCACAGCTGTGACAACCTGCACAGAAAATCATTAAAGAATCTTTTCGGAAATGAAACAGATCCGATTAAAGTTATTCAATATCGTGAAATTTATGAAACGCTTGAAGAAATTGCCGACTCTTGCCAAAGTGTTGCCAATAATCTTGAAACCATCATTATGAAAAACGCGTAACGAGGGGTAAAAATGGATATTCTATTCATATTAACAATACTAATAGTCATTTGTGCTCTGGCGTTTGATTTCATCAATGGGTTTCATGATACGGCGAACGCTATTGCGACTTCGGTATCAACAAAAGCGCTGAAACCGCGCCATGCCATTATCATGGCGGCTGTGATGAATTTTATCGGAGCAATGACATTTACAGGTGTTGCCAAAACCATTACGAAAGACATTGTAGATCCTTATACACTGGAAAATGGCTCTGTCGTAATTCTGGCCGCGCTAGTCGCTGCGATTGCCTGGAACCTTATCACATGGTACTACGGCATCCCAAGCAGCTCGTCCCATGCCATCATTGGAGCTATTGCCGGAGCAGCCGTTGCGGCAGCCGGATTTACTGCGTTAAATTATAAAGGCTTCATTAAAATTATTGAAGCATTGATCTTTTCACCGATTATCGCTTTTGTCCTTGGTTTTATTTTATACAGTATCGTCAAGCTGATTTTCAAAGACAGCAATTTGGCGAAAACAAACAAGCAATTCCGCAGAGTGCAGATTGTAACAGCTGCCCTGCAATCGTATACGCACGGAACAAACGATGCGCAAAAAGCAATGGGAATTATCACAATGGCTCTCATCACAGCGAATTTACATACTTCTTCTAACGATATTCCTACCTGGGTGCAATTCGCCTGCGCGACAGCCATGGGTCTAGGAACATCAATCGGCGGCTGGAAAATCATCAAAACCGTTGGCGGAAAGATCATGAAAATTCGCCCGGTAAACGGGGTTTCCGCTGACTTAACCGGGGCAGCCATTATTTTCGGCGCTACATTTATTCATTTGCCGGTCAGTACAACCCACGTCATTTCTTCATCAATTCTTGGCGTCGGTGCGTCACACCGGGTAAAAGGCGTAAACTGGGGTACGGCCAAGCGAATGCTCATTACATGGGTCATTACGCTTCCGATTTCTGCGACACTTGGTGCCATCGCCTACTTTATTTTAAATATGATTTTTTAATGTCACACCGCTTCTGTCAAAGGAGCGGTTTTTTTGATGGAAGAGGAAAACCATCCGGATCTCTCGAATACAATAAGCAGAACCTATTTCAGATGTGAGGGAGTCGAGTATGGTTTTATTCTTTCAGATCATGGTCTGGTGCATTGTGGCTGGACTGGGGTTATACGTGTATGCCACGTGGCGTTTCGAAGCGAAGGTCAAAGAAAAAATGTCCGCCATCCGGAAAACATGGTATTTGCTGTTTGTTCTGGGCGCTATGGTATACTGGACATATGAGCCCACTTCCCTATTTACCCACTGGGATCGGTATCTTATTGTCGCAGTCAGCTTTGCTTTGATTGATGCTTTCATCTTCTTAAGTGCATACGTCAAAAAACTGGCTGGCAGCGAGCTTGAAACAGACACAAGAGAAATTCTTGAAGAAAACAACGAAATGCTCCACATGTATCTCAATCGGCTGAAAACATACCAATACCTATTGAAAAACGAACCGATCCATGTTTATTATGGAAGTATAGATGCTTATGCTGAAGGCATTGATAAGCTGCTGAAAACCTATGCTGATAAAATGAACTTAACGGCTTCTCTTTGCCAATATTCGACACAGGCTGATAAAGACCGGTTAACCGAGCATATGGATGATCCGGCAGATGTACAAACACGGCTCGATCGAAAGGATGTTTATTACGACCAATACGGAAAAATGGTTCTCATCCCTTTTACCATCGAGACAAAGAACTATGTCATCAAGCTGACGTCTGACAGCATTGTCACGGAATTTGATTATTTGCTATTTACGTCATTAACAAGCATATATGATTTGGTGCTGCCAATTGAGGAGGAAGGTGAAGGATAATGGAACGTGCGTTTCAAAACGGATGCGAGCCCAGAGCGGCCAAACCGTTTAAAATCCTGAAAAAACGTTCAACCACCAGTGTCGCAAGCTATCAAGTCAGTCCGCACACAGCGAGAATCTTCAAAGAAAACGAACGGCTGATTGACGAGTATAAACGAAAAAAAGCATGATCACACTAAAAGGACAAGAGAAAACAGCTCTTGTCCTTATTCCTTTTCTTAATGGGTTACATATAATAAATACAAACAGAGGATAATGTCAGGTGATACAGTGAAAAAATTGGTGAGACGTGTGAAGTTTGTTGATTACGGTAAGTTTGGGCTTTCCGGGTACTCGCTTCGGGTGAGGGAGCGCAGTGCAGGAATTTTAAAAAAGTTGAAGAAGAAAAAATAAATCCCGGAACCAGCTCCGGGATTTTTATGGTCTGTGATCAGCTTAATTGCGCTGCGATCTTGGCTTTCGTCGCAGGCCCGTAAATACCGTCAGCAGTCAGACCGTTAACAGACTGAAAACGTGCGACTGCGTCAGCTGTTTTCGGGCCGTAAATGCCGTCAATTCCGTTGTTGACAGCTCCTTTATCAGGGTAAAAATACAGAGCCGCAAGTGCTCGTTGCACTTGAAAGACGTGTTCTCCTGAGGTATAAGGTGTTGTCAATTGAATGATACCATCAGGGAGCGGATAGAGCTCTGGTTCTTCAGCGGACGATGGCGCACTTACAATTAATACTTGACCAACCCGAATAAGATTCGGGTCTTCGATATTGTTCCACTCTTGCAGCTGAGCAACCGTAACACCGAATGCTCTCGCTATCGATGTGAGTGTGTCACCTTGTTTCACGACGTAAGTTTGGCTGCCGCCTCCCCCAATTCCTGCTTTGAACGAATCCCACGTATCTAACAATTTTCGCGGACATTCCTTCCCTGACCAATACTTATGAGGGACGACATTGGCAAGACTGATATTATGTTCAGCCATTAATGTTTTGATGAGCCATTGGGCATTTGCTGTTGCTTTTGCAAAATCTCCATCAGCATTTTCGCAAATTTCAATACCGATAGAAGCCCGGTTGCCGCTGCCATTTCCGTCTCCCGCATGCCAGCCGTTTTCATTCAAAGGCAGATGCTGATAAATTTCTGTATCATCAACTGTAAAATGCCAGCTTGTCGTCGTATCAGGATTTTTCAAATAGCGGGCATGGGCCGCAGCATCCGCCCCTACTGCAGTATTCGCTGTATTGTGCACCGTAATGTAAAGCGGCGTCATTGCGTAGCCTGGACGGTTATTTGCGCCAACCGGAATAAAGTCTTGGATAATGTTAACCATTTTCATCTCTCCTTATTTTGTCAGATTATTGTCTCTTAACAAGTCACGCTGCTTTTTCCCTTTTTCTGTTACATAGTTGTTTTTAAACCAAGCGGCAAGTGTCGTTCCAATTGTAAAGGCAATGGAACCGGCTGAATAAAGAGCGTCAGCAAGCTGATTGACCTGCTCCTCCTGAATGTCCAATGGTGATTTGCCGAGCATCAACATGGTCTGGTTGATTAAAGCAATTAAAAGAAGCACCGTCCTGATGACCGTGCCTTTGTCAAACGTGTTCATAAAAATCCCCCTTTAATGCTGCAGCAGGCTGTACATAATGGCGATGGCTCCGCCAATGATGCCTGTAGACACTGCTGTAATGATGGCACCTGTGATGGTGCGTTTGATCCACGTTGTGTTTTCTTCAATTTTGTTTAATTTTTCGTTCAGCGTCATGATTTGCTGGTCTTGACGGTCAGACACGCGTTCTAATGCGGAAACCCTCTGCTCAAGCGCTTTGTGCTCGCCTTTCATGTCTGCTAAATCCTGCTGAAACACATTCACATCTGCCTCTTGCTGCATTACTTACTCCTCCTTCACATGCAGATCACCTCCCTTCCGAGGGCCAAAACTGTTATGAAACAGCGGTCCCTTTTACCGAAAGAGTACCGCCGGTGACACTGACGATCTCCATGATGATCTCCTTAAACCCTTTAATATCAAAGGCCCACGCCTCAGCTTTTCCTAATGTACTCAATGCAGAGCTGGCATCATCAGTTTTCACGCCTCTGATCGGTAGTTTCTGTCCTGACACCGATTTCCCCCAAAATTTGACTTCGCTCATTTCCGCTGTGCCGTATACTTCAACGAGTAAATGCCCGGCACCGTCAACAGGTAAAGCAGCACCCTCGCCGGCGGACTCTGCATTTTCATGAAAGACAAAGTCAAATGTTTTGCGAGACTCCACTTTCAACCGTCCATCGTGTATTTGATTCTCCTGAAAGTCAATCTGCAAAGGCGCTTTTCCACTGACACGCACATCCATTTCTCCCGCACCGACTGATTGGTATAAGATAAACTCTGATTGTTGAAGATTCCCGTTCACATAGCGGAAGCGGTAATAGCGTTTAGAAAGGTATACCCAGTCCGTCGCTGTCAGGACACCTGCTGCGACATTAACGGATGCTGTCGTCGTCCAAACATTGTTGTTGTCACTTTCTTCTATAAAGAGCGTACCTTCACGATCTGCATACGCCCAGCCCTTCACTTTCGAAATCAGAACTGCGCCAAGCCTGTCCTGCCCGAGCTGACTGTATGCCTCAGTTGCCTTTAAGGAAGCATTTGTTAAAATCTCCGCTACACCCGACAAATTCGAAACAGGTGTCACAAAATCATTTTTTCCTCCTCGATAGGGCTTTACAGCTCCGGCTTTTCCAGTCTTATCGAGAGGAAATTCATATTGATACTTCACCATTTTCATCCTCCTTTGATTTAAAAAAAGGCAAAATAAAAAAGCCTTTACATGGCTTTACCGGTAATTTCTTCATACTGATCAGCTGTGATCAGCTTTTTGTTCACACCTTCTGCCAGATCCTCAATTGAACAGTCTTTATATGCTAATGCTTGTTTTACCATATCCGTTGTCGCCCACTCATAATAGAGGGCAAGCACCCAATAATTCATTCAGCATGATCTCCTTTCAAAGAAAGTACGGAAAGCTTTATATCTGCCAGCTCGCTTCCCAACGTTTTGTTCAACTCTTCAAGCTGCTTGCGGGCCAGCTTCTCCTGCGACAACTCCTGAGCGAGAAGCTCCACCTGATCGGGCGGATCGTACGGCGGGTTTTTTTGCAGTTCTTCCCACCAGGATTCGAGTTCTTTTTGCGTTGGGATGGGGGCGCGCAGGTTCCATTTTTCAATATAAGAACCATTACCGTCATTCCTCAGCTCAAAATCCATTCTCGGCACAGCGTCAGGGTATTTGTACATGATTGCGTCGTATAAGATCATTACTCTTACCTCCTAAGTCCTCGGATAATTTCTGCCACCGATTTCTGTTATATCAAAATAGTTATACCACCCTGAGCTATCAGTTATATACCTTGAGGTATTGCCATCATAACCCACATATAGATACATCTCTATATAATCCCCCTTATCAGCTGGAACAGTGGCAGCTCCATATACTCCTACGTTGAAATCTGTGGTATCAGACGGGCTTGCAGGGCTATTTCTATAATGTGCTATGTTTTTATAAATCGTTCCGTTTAAGTAGATCTCTAATTCATAGTTGGCATATCTCTGAACGTTTTCGATATATACACCGGCATTGACTAGAAACATTCCGCTGTTTGGACAGATAAACCGGCAATTATCAATGTCGAAGGCATTGTGACTGTCCTTTATCTTTCTATTAAAACGAATTTTCTGTTTATCACCTTTAATCAGAAGTTGCTTCCCTGTTGTGCCTATATTCGTATGTGCAAACCCTGATACCTTTTGCCATGCGGTCCACCCAGAACCATTCCACCAATGACGAATCCATGTTCCAGTACTATCAAAATAACTATTAGATTCATTTCCGGTACCGTAAAAAAATTGAGTAAATCTATAGTCATGATATTTCTCATTTTTCACGATTCCATAACCAAGTGGATAACCAGTAGTATTTCCCTGACCAATATCCATAATAGTAATGCCTTTAGGATAGTCGTTTCCACCTATCCTAGCATCTGTAATAGCATTAACTCCTGTAAGAACTGTGAGTTTTTCATTTGAGTAGTTAGCTTGCACAAAAGACTTTGCATCAGATAGAGCTTTGTCCGCTTTATTCTGAGATCCCGTTTCCGTCTCCAGTTTATTCCACCCTTTAAATACACCATCTGTATGAACCGATCCAAACCAAAGCGTATTATCATAACCTCTCGACGCAAAAATTGATTTTCTTCCAGAATCTCCTTCAATAACATCATAATTAAACCAAGAACCATCGCCATCAGCAGGACTATTAATCATGGTAGTTCCCGCACCATAATAAAAACCTGTAGTTAATGAAAGTATATCTGTACCATCCGATATACGAGTTCTTTTTCCATCATCTCTGGTTAATTTAGTTAATTGAGCAGCATCCCATTTCGATCTTTCAGCAGAAGTGATATGCACTTTAGAGTTTTTTGCGTGCTCATCAACTTTCTTTTGTGCTCCATCTGTAGTTTCTAATTCAAGCCAATCAGTCCACACATTGTTTGCCAACGATTTTCGAAAAGTTCTATTATCATTTGTCATTACTATTACATGCCCATATGTCCTTCCAGCACTGCACATCCAGATTCCTCGACCTCCACTAGGCGGGGCATTTGCTGCAGTTTTTTCATATGAGAAATATGTCAATGTTGGATAATTTTGAAGCTCTGTGTGGAAATCAGTTGTTAAGTTAAATAAAGGCTGACCGTCATCACCTGATATCTTACTTAATTGAGATTTATTCCACTTGTCTTTGTCTTGCTGGGTAACGTGTATTTCAACTTTTTCTTCATGGCTGTTCACCTTTTTTTGAGCGTCTTCTTCAGTTTCATACTTTACCCAATCGGACCAGGTACCACCAACTAAAGACTTCCTCCATAAGCCTCTATCGTTGGACAAAGCTATTGCTTCACCATATGTCGGAGAAGAATATAGATAAATTCCCCGTGTAGATTGTGGTGGTGTATTAATCCCTTCTTTTGATGTATAGAAGGTAAAAGTTGTCATTTGAGCTGTTACTACACTATGAAAATCATAACCTTGTTCAATTTTGATTAAGACTGAACCATCGTCATTTGTTAGTTTTGACAACTGCGCACTATTCCATTTCTCTCGCTCTTCCTCTGTAACATGCCGCACCTGATCTTGCTCATGCTTCTCAAAATCCTTCTTAGCCGCCTGCTGCACATTGTCCACGTTCCCCAGCCCGATTTGCGCCTTTGTTGTGTTGTGGGGGTTGTTCATGTCGTTTTTGTGGGCGGCCAGGTCTGTGTGGGCGTCTTTTATGCCTTTTTCCCAGCGGTTGACGTCGTCTTCGTTGATGGGGTCGTCCGGAAGCCAGTCTGTTTTTTCTTCGTATGCCATGTTTACACCACCTCAAAAGTAAATCTGAAATCGAGTGTTCTGTTTTCGCTGACGTCCAGGTCAGTCTTTCTTTCAGTGATCACATTGCCCTGCTCGTCAAAAATTTGGACCGTTTCGATATGCTTAATGTCTTCCTCACGTTTTGTCAGGACGGTGACTGTTGCTCCGACAATGGTGAGTTCTACTATTTCTGTTTTTTGGCCGTTGAGCAGCACGTGATCAATTCTGCTTTTCAGATCTGCCGCTGTACGTTCTCTGTATATGGTTGAAATCAAGTTAAAACCACCTCATTGTTGTTAAGGGTGACAGAATAACCGACCTTCAGCTCACTGGCTGTTCGGTATCTGCGGTGATTCAGGATGACTGTGTCTTTGATTTGTAGTGTCTCGTTTAATCCGCCTCTGAGCGTATACGCCAAATGAGCAGGCTTCATGTTTTCTATTGCTTCGATCAGCTCATTCATGTGCTGAAGGTCATCAACATTGATATCCACGTTAAAGCGGTATTCACCGGGGAGCAGACGGACCTGTGCAGACGGGTTTTTCAAGAAACGATTTACCGCCTGCTCAATGGCCTTGTAAGTGATTGGCGGGATGTTCGACATTTTGGAAATGAGCCGCAATCGTCTGATCTCATCTGTGTCGCCTGATTCACGCGGGACGTTTAAAATCTTTTCCCAGCGACTGAGCCCCCATGTCGCCGTCGGCACGAATAGCTGATCCGTCAGATCAAATATGCTGTTATTCTGTTTATCAAACTCAGGCGCTTCCGCTTTCAGCAGCTCAGCCATTTCTTTAAGGCTAGTGAGAAACGGCGGCAGATAAGCTCTCATGTCATCTTGTTTGCTCAATAATCTTCACCTGCCCAAGCTTAGGAATTTCCACGTCGCTCAGCACCAGATTTTCAGACGTGCCGTTGATTTGAATATTGGAGTAGTCACTGACTGACGGTGAATTATAGACAATATTGTTAATTTGAGAAAGACGGATGACGTTGTCTTCAAACGCCATTTTCTTAAAGAGATTTAAAACGCCTTCCTCAATTTCTGACTTCACTTCATCAATTGAGTGATTGATCTCTGGCAGCACCTCGGCAGAAATCTCAACTTCCTTCCAGACCGCGCTTTCCACTGTGACTACGGCTCCGATTGGCGCCTGTCCCTCTCCCTGCCCTGGTTCAGGGTCGATATAATCTTTCACTTTTTGAATTAAAATAGGAGAAGCGGGCTCAAGATTCGCATTCGTGACGACAATTTTAACCGTGCCGTCACCGTTCCAAAGCGGGAAGATCTTTGCCTTCCCCACACCGTCCACTTCTTCAGCCCACTCCTTATAATGCATTTTATTGGCACTGACAGCCTCCCGACGAACCCTTGTAAAATACCGTTCCCGCAGGCTGTCATCTCCTTCTTCCTCGCGTCCCGGAATTAGGATTTCTTTGACAATGGCCGTTTCTAAACCGGGAATGGTATCCAATGATAGTAAATTGCGTCCAGTCAGATTGGCATTTCCCGCTTCACCAGGTGTTTCACAGATGAGCGTCCCGTCTGCCGTATATTGAAAATAAAGATTATCCACGTAAAAGCGGGACCCGACAGGAATAGTAACTCCAGACGTAAACTCTCCCGCTCTGACCGCCTTTGTCGCGGCTGTCCGTTCAATTCCCGCTTCCGCTGCACGCCTGTCTAAAAATTCGCCTTGCGCGGTATCAGAAAAAACTAGCTCAAGCACAGTATCCAGCCATATATAAGACTTCGCAAGCTCGGCCGCCGCCGGGGCTAACGCATTATAAATGACGCTGCCTTCTCTTGTGTCAATATCTGCAGAAATGCTGTTCAGCATACGCTCCATAATCGCTTCAAAAGTCTGATCTTCAAACATCTTCGCCAATCACCTCCTCAATCTCAAGCGTTCCTTCATCCGTCTCCACCACGAAGGACACATGAAACGCGTCGCCTTGTTTTTCAATCTCAAAATCTGTTACATCCGATATCCGGTCATCATAAACCAGCGCCTCTTCTATCAGTCTCGGGATCTCCATCTTTTTATAGGCATCAGTCGTCTCATGATCTGTCAGCACGTCCTGAAGCTCATTTCCGACATTATGGCTGTATACGGAATACGCGTAGCGTTCCGTCTGTAAGGCGATATAGACGAATTGCCTGATCGCTTCAAGCCCGGTAATCAGCTCATTCGTAATTCTTCCATTTTCAAAATCTATTTTGTACGTTTGCGAGGTTTCAATGACTTCGCTCTCATCTTCAAAATCCTCAAACTCTACTTCTGGTGTCAGGGCCATGATGCCCACTCCTTTTTACAAGCTAAATAAAAAAACGCTTCGATCGAAGCGATTTGTCTATAGTTTGTCTAAAATAAAAAACGATTGACCGCCAGTCAGAGCCGCGGTCATGACACGATCCCCCGGCTCGAGTGCATCGTCTCCTCCGGATTTCATCCGTTTTGGGATAATGATGGCGTCTTCCGGTATGATCAGTTTGCTGTTTTCTTTTAATTTGATTTCCACAGGAGAAACCGAAACGACCTCAGCCGGGAGCAGTTCCACCGGAGACTCAGCGTCAACTGCACCAACAGCCAAATGTTTTATAGCCTCACTTAATCTCATCAGGATACTCCTTCCGGCATCGTATTCTTTTCGACAACATCGATCGTCATCGTATGTTTCGTTCCTTTAAATTCATGCCGGTCCGTATCTACCCAATAGGTTTTCTTGATGCCGGCCTCCGGAATAGAAATATAGACGGGCAAGCCGCTCTGCACTTCCGGGATGCCCACTGCCTGAATATTTTTCAGTTCTTTTTTCACGCCCTTTTTTTCAGCTAGGCGTACATCTGCCCGCTGCTGAAGCTGTGCCTGGTTGATGTCATCTGTGACCGTTTCTGTATATTGAAGCACACCGTATTTATTTAAGCCTGAACTGTCCTTGGCAGAGGCTTTATATGTTTTATTGTCCTTCTGCCGGCGAAGCACCACCCGAGTAGCAGTGTCGTTTATAGAAGTGCTGTATTGGTAACCCGTAATATTGACACCCGTTTCAAGCACCCATACCTCTGAAGGATCTGGCCACGCGCGCAGGCCGAGCTTTCCTTTTTCCGAATACAGCTGGTAATGTCGCCCTGTCTGGCTTTTCGTCTGTTTCAGCGCTTTTAATATGATGTCATACAATGTCGTATCATTTTTAATGACAAGACTTTTGATCGTGTGGCCTGTGTTTGCGATCGAGGCTGTCGGTATCTGAAAATCATTGGCAATCCTTCTGATGATCTGGTCGGCCCGCTGATTGGAAAACACGTACATATCCTGGTTTTTGACCAGGTACTGAAGCATATCATATGCAATGAAGGCAAGCGTATGCTCGTCCGGGGTTCTTGCAAAAACAATGCCCCGAAAAAGCTCTTTTCCCTTCCATTTAAACAATACCGTATCTCCTTCTGTGACACTGTAATACGTCTGGTCGCCCTGTTTGATGACGATGGTCGCTTCAATGGAACGCGGCGCCTGATAACGATGGCCTTCAAGCGAAACACTTTCTGCAACCAGTTCAAGCCACTCTGTGTCTTTAATGACGAACAGTTCTATCATCATACATCACCTGTTTCATTGCGGTATCTTTAACTTTTGGCCGGGAAATATCCAGTGGCCCGGCTGCCTGATGTTCCGTTTGCTTCGTTTGATCATTGCTGTTTTATTGGCGTTCCAAATTTTGCGCCATTGCGTGCTGTTCCCGTAAAATCTGCCGGCAATGTCCCACAGCGTGTCTCCCTTTTTCACTGTGTAGGTTTTCGGGGAAGCCTTCGACGGGCGTTTTGTCTTTGTTTTTTTCTTCCGCTTGATTTTTCGGGGGGAAGCGGTTTTGTATTCTTTTAATTGAATATCAAAGGAACGATCACCTATATCCTGCTGGCCTTCGCTATAGGAAAAACCTTCAATGCTGCAAGTCAGATTCACTTTGGTTCCCGTAATCAAAAACTGGACCGGTTTTTTGGCCTTCATCCATTTTTCAATTTTTGTTATCGCATTTTCCGGCGACGGGAAGTTTTGATATTCTGCTATCGGACTGTATTTCTTCGGAAAAAAAGAAGAGAACGAAATTTCTTTCGCTCCCTGTTCGTCAATAAATGTAAGGTCACCGAACTTGGCTACCTTAACCGTTTCATTTTGAACTGTATTTGAAATACTTATCTGGTCGGGAAGAACGGGGAGCCGCAGCTTGTCCTTCCCTTGTGAAATCCAAAATTCATATACGGATTTAGTCAAATGCAACGACTCCCTTCGTTCCAATATTGATATCCTTTTGCAGTTCATCTATAAGCGCCTGCTTGATCTTCGCTGCTAGGCTTTCGGCGTCTTGTCCATTATGGAAGTGCTGGTCACCGTTAAATTGAATATAAATCTCTTTTGATCCAGAAACCGCTGCGGTTGGCCGGCTAGCCGAGGTAACAGCTGAAACTTGTCCTGAAGAAAGCTCAGACTGCTGGGATTGAGACGGATCTGTCACTTCCATACCAAGAGCCTGTGCCGCTCTCTGAAGAAGGTAGCGGCCGCGGATGCCACGTTCCTCTGGGATGATCCATTCCCGCTTGTTTCCTTCACCGACACGGGCAATTTGTTCTTTCGTGATCAGCCCGCCGTTGGCATAACCGACATAAGGACCGCCACGTTTCAGGCTTTTAATGCCAGGTACATTATCAATTGAGCCGTATCTGCTTTTGATATAGCCGATAGCGGCAGCAGCGTTATGAATCGGGTTTCTAATGTTACCCATGCCTGGCGCTTTATGTGCGTTAAAAGTGGTTGGTACTGTCTGCATGAGCCCTTGGGATGGATTGCCTGCCTTCGCGTTACTATCCCACAGGTTAATGGCGTTAGGGTTGCCTCCTGATTCAAACTTTGCAATTGTCATCAATCCTGGAAGCCAGCTTAATGGTGTTTTTGTGGCCATCATTGCAGCCATAAGCCACTGTTTCACATTTCCACCTACTGCACCCATTCCGGAATAAGCGGCTGCCAGTGATCCAGCTTGTTTTTCAGCATATTTTTTCACATCGACAGAATCCAGACCTTTTACAACCCCAACAGAGGCAAAACGTCCCAAGCTCATCATGACACGAGAAGGCGAATGAATATCTAGTTCCTCACGGAAAGCCTGCTCCACTCTCTTCGCCATATCCTTTGCAGCTTGTTTCACTTCACTGGATTTAGCATTCATGCCTGCCACAAAGTTTCCGATCAAGCCGGAGCCCCAGCTGTTGGATGTGTCTTTTGAACGCAGGAACGGTTTGTCAACATGTGAGCTTACATACTGCGCTGTCCCTGTTTGGGTCGAGTTCTGTCCCTGCGCAAAGCCTTTGACCGTACCTGTCCCCCATGATGACGATTTGCTCACAGTGGCTTGGTACGGCGTTTTAACTTTTGATTGCAAAAAGCCGTCTGTACCGGTTGCTGTACCGTTTTGGCCCTTGGCATAGCCGCTCACCATTTGTTTTCCGTAGTTTGGTGAAGCAGATATCATTTGTGTAAATGGCGTATTGATGTTTTTCTTTTTCCAGTCTTCCATTTTGACAGGCTGATTGCTGATGCCTTTACCAAAGCCCTCTGAAAATTGCTGTCCGAGGTCTGAAGCTTGTCCGTTAAGGCTAGATGTGTTAATAGAAGGTGACATTGAAGCAGAATGGCTGCCAACAGTGTTTAGAGCTGTTCCACTTGAAAGTGTAGAGGCTGATGCCATATCATCGACCACATGCATGCCCAATTTCGATGCGGCTTGCGCTAACAGCATTTTGCCGCGGCCGCGATTGTTGTCGACTGGAATGACAAATTCTTTACCCGCTTCACCGATCCAGGAGATAGTTGGTTTCGTAATAAAACCACCTGAGGCGTTTTTATCAGTTTTCATTCCAAAGTCTCTGTGAGCTTTCTCTCGTCCATTTTGAAAACGCTCTACCTTTTCTTGAATCCAAGACTTCATTCCGCCGCCCACTTTTTGAGCAGTTTTTACTACTTTCCCGCCTGCAGACTGCACTGCATCCCAAGAATCTCCTAATATATTTTTTCCCCACTCTTTTACTGAATCCCATTTTCCAGACCACCAGTCTTTATTAAATAGGCTGTCTTCAAGTGTAGATTTGAATTTTTTCCAAAGTGACTTTGTATTTTCCCATTTTTCCTTTGTCCAGCCTTTAACACCTTCCCACTTACCGGACCACCAATCTTTATTAAAGACTGTTTCTTTTACTTTTGACTTAATTGATTCCCAAACAGAAACGGCACCGTTCCATTTTTCCTGAGCCCAGCTCTTAACGCCTTCCCACTTACCGGACCACCAATCTTTATTAAAGACTGTTTCTTTTACTTTTGATTTAACAGAGTTCCAGACAGAGGAAGCTTGATCCCATTTTTCCTGTGTCCAACCTTTTACGGACTCCCATTTTCCGCCCCACCAATCACTATTGAAAAGTGTAGACTCTAATGTACCGTATGCATAACCAGCTTTTTCTGCCCACCAATTTGAGTCAAAAAAAGTAGTAGAAGCTGTATCTTTTATATTAGTCCATGTATCACTAAGGCCTCCGAGAGTATCACTCGTTGTTGTTTTAACACCTGTCCATTTTTCATTCCACCAATCACCATTAAATAATGTATTTGAAATGTTCTCTTTGATTTGAGAAGTATCAAACATCTTACCAATGTTCTTACCTGCTTCTTCGCCGCCGATTCCGCCTACTAATCCGCCGCCAATTCCTCCGATTGCGCCTCCGATTACTGTACCTTCCGGACCTACGAAGGATCCAATCGCTGCCCCTGCTTCTGCTCCGGCAGTTGCACCCGCTTCTGCTCCCGCAATGCGTCCTCCGATTGAACCAACCTTTTCACCAGCATTATCTTTATTGATTCCAGCTAGATCGAACATGGCTAAAGCAGATCCTACGTATGGAACAGCCTTTCCCATTCCTCTGAACACTTTACCTAGTTTGGATGAATCCTTCCCTAGCGATTTTAGGCCTCCGAACCAGTTCTTTAACTTCGAACCTGAAGCCCGTGCACTTTCACCAGATGTGCCGCTCTGGCGTCTTCTGATCACCTCTCCAGGAACCTTGAGTGTTCTGTTTGGAGCCTTTGTCGGGCTTTTCTTTTTTCTATATGTTTTTTTATTTTTAGTGCCCGGACTGATACCGCCAACTTCACAGCAGCTACAGCAACAATTTCCTCCTGTATTACGGTTAAGGACTTTATTATCGGTGTCAGAATTTTCACCAGAATCGTCCTTTTTTTGTGGTCCTAGAATTTTATCAATGATCTTATCGAACACGTCATTTTTCAGCTTTTCTATCAATCTCTCTTTGAAACGATCTAAAAAAGCTTTGCCTATTTCATTGAGTGTATCCTTAATCCAAGGCCAAGCTGATTTTGTCCACCAATCCTTCAGCCAACCTTTTATTTTTCCGACCCATCCAGGTTTTTGATCAGAGCTTTTATCAGAGCCTTTATCCGAGGATGTGCCTGATTCTTTCTTAGATTTCTCTTTGTTAATCGGGCTTTCTTTTTTATTGATTTTGTCTGATATTTTTGTCTTAACAACCACTTTTACATAATAGGTTTTTTCAAATTTCCTTAGAAGTGCTGTTAATCGATTAACTGTTTTGGTGATTTCATCGATGACCTTTAGCTTGACTGTGTATCCGTTTTTCAAATTTTTCTTAATATAACCGATAATCCTTTTAACTGTCGAAGTAACCTTGTCATCTGGAATCAAAAGGAATGATAGCTTTTGATTAGATAGCATCTTCTTTATTTTTTTATACGCAGCTGCTGTCCGGTCTACTAAAGATACAGTCAGCTTCGTCTCTTTCGGCAGCCGCTTAAGTTTTCGTTCAATTGCTTCGAGCTTTGGAGTGACTTGATCATCGAGTACAACTTTGATTTCAAGTGATTTCGCGAATTTTAAAATGATATAGTCGTTTATTTTTCTTAGCCGGTAAAATGCTTGATCTTCTGCCCTGATACTGATTTTAATTTGCCGATTAATGGTTTTAACTTTTTTTTCGACCTCTTGGAATCCTTTATGTATCCGTTTTAGTTTTTTAGATACCTTGTCTTCGAGATCGAAACGGGCTGTTAATTTTGCGATACTATTTCCCTCCTCTCCTTGATTCTTTTTCTAATAGATCTAGTTTATAACCTATCAACCCAAATAAAAGAGCTTTAAAATGTTTTGGTGCTTCATATAATTCAAGAAGTTGGGATGGCGAATAATGAAGCTCATGCATTGCATAGTACAAATACACAGCTTCCTTATCGCCATCCTTTACTAGTTTTTTGCTTCTTCTTCTAGATCTTCAAGATCATCTTCAAAACCATTGATTTCAATTGCTTTATTCAGCCAGTTCGCATACTCTCCCCCAACAGATAGTACACGTTTTGCGACTTCTACTGGATCCGCTGTTTTGTATGCTTCCCTTAAATCTTTTGAACGAAAATCAGGATAAATAGTAGATTCGATGGCAATTCTCGCATAAAAGCGCTGTGAGTCTAAATCTTTGACGCGGCCGCGGCCTTTCACATTTTTGAATGTGGTGTTTTCTTTCTCTAATTCATCAATCCGTTCAGTTGTAATTGGTTTTAAAATAAACGGAATGACATTCCCTTTTTTATCAACAAAACGCTTTGAGATCGGCACTTTGATTTCTTCAGCTTCAATTGTTTTTCCCGGCATAAAAAAGGAAAGATCATATACGTTTTCGTTCTTCTCACTCATGTAAAAAACTCCCTTGTCTTTTGATTGATTTCATCATGAAAAACAGACCTTTCTGAGAAAGGTCTGCTGGCTATTTCAGTTTTGATTAAAACGTGTCAGAAAGCTTTTCAGGCACGTCGAAGTCTTCGAAGGTAAATGGAACTTCTTCCTCTAACGCTTCTGAATCGACATCAAGGCTTGCGATTTTGGCAGAGTCAAAGTTGACGTCGTACAGCGTAACTCGCTCTGTGCCCCGGCCGGAGGATTGATCATCCAGCACGGCTTGGAGTGTGAAATAAGGGTCGCTGCCTTTTTTGACATAGTCCATCATCAATAGCACGAATTTCGATGTGACTTTGTAGAACGTCGCGGTCCCTGTTCCATTTGCCCCTGTTGTTTTATGGCCTGTCATGCGGCGGCCCATAATGTTGACTTCAGACTTGTTTTTCTCAACGTTTGCTTCAAATGTTTTGATGTGCGCCATTTCCTCACCATCGAGAAATAAGCGGCCTTCTTTTCCTGAAATTGTGTTTTGTGCTTTTAATGCCATATTAGTTTACCTCCACATTAAAGTAGAATTTTTCTGCTGCGTCGACAGGCTGTACAGCCAGGTCAATCAAGAAGCCGTCACGATCTTCATTCATTGAAATTGTGATATCTTCATCGGAATCAAAGCCAGTGATGCCGCCCGCATCCTGAAGCGTTGTCATGTATTGCGTGATCATCGTTTTTACATACTGAAGGCCGTCTTCAGACGCCGGGATATCGCTCCCGCTGCCTTTTCTTGATTTAATTAAGGCTTTCAGCTCGCGTGTTAAATCATTATTCACAGCATCCAGGACACGAACGATTTTGTTTTTCGCAAATTTCTTGTTTTTCTCAGCTGTGAACGTCACGAGTGAGTTAATATCCTTTTCTACACTGACGGATTTATCGCGGGCGTCGAATGTGAATAAAAATTCGCCTTTGCCCAGACGTTCAACAATCGTGTCGTGGTCAAGGCGGTGTAACACATCAACGGCGCCTTCGTACTCTACAAATGTAAGTGATTGATTAAAGGTTGCTCCTGCACTCGCACCAGCTACCCAAGCTGTTGCTTTGTCCGGTGTAACTTCCGTGCCATCTTCCAGCAGGACACCTTCTGTTACGTTGATGATGCCTTCGTAGTCACCGGCATAATTGGCTGTGACGCCTTGCACTTTATGTCCTTGGCCGTCGCGCAGGCGTTTAATGAAAGCAGCAAACGTCGCCTTTAGCTGGTCCCCCTCCGCAACAGGCAGCGCAATCACATCAAAGCTCTCTGTTTCAGCCGCGGCTAAGAAATCTGTATAGTCGGAGTTGACAGGGGCTTTATCCGTACCTCCGGATAAACGAATACCCGCGGATGCTTTCAGCGTTTCACCGGCAGTGTCTCCTTCTGACCCAGTGAGAGGAATCGTCGAAGAAAGATCGCCAGTTCCGGTAAAAGTGACATAGCCGTTAGCTTTTAATTCTTCAGCCTTTTTGACGGTCTGTTTGTCAACCTCTGATTCGTCCATATATGTTGTCACGTCGAAAGAATCAGCATCCAGCACATTTTGATTGACGCGGATGATAATATCATTACCTTTTGTTCCGCCATATACCGCAGTCGCTTTAACGCCTTCAGCAATATCAGCAGACGCTCGGACGCCTTCGGTTAGACGGTACATCAATACCGTTTTCGCGTTTTTCTTCGCTTCACGCAGCAGCAATAAAGACGGGTCATCAATGCTGAGACCCACTTTTTTGTTTAGGTCTTCAACGCTTGAAATGGAGACGAACGTTTTCGCTTCGCCCCAGCTTGATGCGACCGGAAGTGCGACTGTTCCCCGTTCACTGAGTGATACCCGCTCCTGTGCCGTTGTTTTAAAGTTAAAATAAATGCCTGCACGTTCTTTTTCTTTGCCTGTTGTAAATGTTCCGCCATTCATGATGACATGACCTCCTTGGTTAGAAATGTTTGAATCAATTGATTGGCTTCTGATTTCGTCATACGTGTTTGATCCACGCCAAATAAAGCCCCCTGAAGAATATCCGGCTTAACGCCGAACAGTTCCTTCGCGTGCTTAATCAAGTCCGCTGTATCAAAAAGAGCTTCCCGGCTCTCCGTATGTACAGCCTTCTTCTGTTGTTTGTTCTTTGCCACCGCTTATTTCACCCCGCTGTTCATGTCGATATCCTGTAAGACAGGCTGTTCTGTTTTGTGATAATAATATCGGCTGCTCCACCTGATCACCATGACCGCCTCGCCCCTGTCTCCTACCCTTGTCTCAATTCGGGTAACGCGAACCATATCCCCCGTCTTCTCGCCGGATTCACTGAGCAGCGGAACCATGTTTCTCGCTTCTCTGATGGCATCCGCGAGCCTGTCCGCTTCATCCAGCGCCTGAACGGAGTCATGATGAAACAGCTTCACATTGAGACTGTAGGTTTTTTTAAATGTGGAGACCGTATCTGTTTCTTCGAAAACAGATGGCGATGGGACGTATAACGACGGCACCTGAAAGTGATCAGGAAGCTCGCGTTCATAAATGGGAACAGACCACTGGCTGTACAAAAATGCCATGATCGATCCTGTTTCACTGTTCATCCTGCTCCTCCTTTACAGCTTCTTCAGCCACTGGCGCAGTTTGCTTTCCAGCGATTTTTCAAACAGCTGTTCATATAAAAGCAGCGCATGATCCCAGTAGCCCGTGCCCGGGATCCATTTTCTCTTGAGCGCCATTCCCGTTGAAGCCGCGGGATCATAAATAAACCGCGAACCTTGAAAACGTCCCGGCACCCATCTCACATCTTGTTTTGACGTCCAATGGCCGTCATTCAGAAATGAGGCGTAATCAAGCTGTGTACCCACCTCAAGCGAAAGACCGCCGCTTTGCGCAATCCAGAGATTGTCCTTTGTGCCTCTTTCGAACGAGCGGAACAGTTTTTCTGTATTAACCGTTTGTGTGCTGATGAGCTCAGATTGGACGATCTCCAGAAAATCTTGCCCGCACTCCTCAAGCCACCAGGTCGCCTGTCGGGAAAAGCCGCCCGAAGCCGCTTCTTTTAATGCCGCGTTTAGCTGTTTCAATCCCGCTATTTTCATAGGCTTTCATCCCTGACTGCGATGACTTCCCAATGATGATGTCTAATTCTTTTCGGCAGCTTTAGTATATATTGATGATTCTCCCAAATGATTTTATCGTTTACGCGGATATCCGCTGACAACGGAAAATGGACGAGAAAGCTGTGATATACAGTTTGATCCGGCTCCTCCTGAACCAGCTGCTGCGTTTTTTCGGTAAAATAACAAGCGACATCTTGTTCATCGGGTGTCTCCGGATATGAAGTCACCGGCTGCAGTCTGTCTGCCGGAATCCCAAATCGGCCAGCAGACGGCGCTTGCGCTGCTTCATGATAAATGTCACAGCGATGAATGAGCATCTGCTGATAGCTCATAAAGACCTCACCTTCAGTCTGGAGGATTCAGGGACGTAGCCCGGCGTGATAAACTCTTCGAGCAAATGATATACCTCTGGCCGCTGAATCCCGCCTTCTACGGAAACCGTGTAGGAATAATCCCCCATTTTCTCAGACTGATAGCTTGATGAGGCAGATTCATCGCTGTTGACAAGCGCAAAATACTGGGCAAGCTTTACTAAAGCCAACTTCACCTTACCGGGCAGCGGGTCATAAACGCTGTCTTCAAAGCAGTGGCCCGTGATGAGAGCCGCTTCCGCTTCCGCCTCAATGATATCCTGCGCCAGCAGTTCTTCCGGCCTGTTCTTCACCCGATCATAGACCGAATAGGAGGCTACGTCAGTCGGTTCAATGAGCATGAGCTGGCCACCCCGTTTCTATTATTCTTTTACGTTAATTAATTTCGCGCAGGCATCCTCTTCCTCGAACTTGCTGTCGAGCTTGGCTGTTAAGACAATAATGAATTTACGGGAACGGATGTCTTTGTCGACTTCAATTCGGATATTGCGGGAGAAGCCGAGAATGATATTTTTCGGATGTGTGAGAATGATATCAGAAGCGTCATATTGCGCGTCTCCTTCACCGACTGTGTACGGCTGAATATTGGATACCCCTTTGACCGGCACGCCGAATGCTGTTGACAAGCCGCCCTGAACAGCCTGGTCCCCAAGGTTTGTCTGGCGGTCCGCCACGCGGTCCTTCCATTCAACTTCTAAGCCATGTGACGTATAGAATCTGAATTCCTGAGGGATGCGCAAATATTTCGGCGGAACTGCTTTTAAGCCTTTTTTGAATGTCGCTCTGGACAATTCTTCACCGTTCATGTCAACGATATGGGAAACCGCTTGTTTGCGGATGCCGTCCAGCTGCGCCAGATATGGATCAGCTGATGCAGTATCACCGTTTACAATCAGCTCTTCAATATCAACGGCTGCGCGCTCGGCTAAAATTTGCATGATCGTCTGCTGCAGGCCATCTTTTTCAATATTGTTTTCGAGTGTATCATACGTAATGTTGATTTCCGCAATGACTTCCTTCGTGTTCAGCTGAACAGTGCTTGTCGTTGGAACTGTCAGCTCGTCGTTTGACAATGCTTTTCCTTCTTGCGCAGCCCGCAGAATACGCTGGCCGAAGCCGATTTTCTCAAATTTTTGCGAGTCGTTTTCCATTTGAATCACACGGGATTCACTAAAGATGGTCGGCGTGTTTTGAACCATGCGGATAAAAGCCGATGCTTGCGCAGGGTTCATAAGCCCGCCGCTTTTTAAAGCAGAAAGCGACATTTCCGCTTTCCGAATGATCTCTTGATTTCTCAATTGATTTCCTCCTCCTTGACTGGTTTTACAGCAGTCCGCTCCAGATTGATTTTTTGACTTGCTCTGTATTGCCGCCCGTATCGTCCGCTGTCTGCTTAGACGCGCCTCGCGCTTTTTCCAACGCCTCGATGCGCTCGATCAGCGGGGCAAGCATGTCTTCAACGAGCTTTTTCAGACGCTCGTCATCACCCGTCTGCTCCGGCTTTTCCTCCGTGTCTGTGTTTTTTTCAATCCGCTCAAGCCGTTTGAGCAGAGGGTAAAGCGCATGCTCAAATGATTCTTTCATGTCTTCTTTTCTCATTTCTTCAGTCTCCTTCCCTGTTTTGTCAGCAAGCATTTGCTTGAATACACTGAGGAATCCCGCTTTTTCAACCGGTTCTTCCTCATACACATCTGCAGTGCCTGCCATGCTGTAACCGGTGATGATTCCAGCCTTGATCTGTTCCCACACCTCGTCTGACGCTCTTGTCACGAGCACCCATGAGCCCTTTGTAATCCGCTTTGACCCGATCATAAAATCATCGGGCGCCACATAGGATTCGACCACGACGCCGGTTCCGCCCTCAAAGCTGTGATTGATATCAATCTCCCGTGCTTCAGCGAGAAAACCGTGCGCTGCTTTTTCAATTTCCTCGGCGGTCATAAAATCACCGTGGGCATCAGGAACATTAGGCTCATACACGATTCCGTACACAAGCTTTTGTTCATCCTGCTCACTTTTTGTAAACAGCCGAACCTTTTTTTCAAATGACGGAGGCCCGGCTGACTTCGTAAAGAAAAATTCAGTCTGGTTAGCCGCCTTGTCCACATAACTGACAAAGCTGATTTTGGCATTTCTTAATTCGCGCGCCACCTGCTTGATTCACCTCCCTTCAGGACGTTTTGATATCTTCGATGCTTTCTTTCAACTCCTGCATGAGCGCAGTCAGGTTTGTCTTTTCCGCATCCTGTCCTGCAGGCCGTTTATAAATGTCCTCCGGCCACTCCTCCAGTGTTTTGCCAAGCACCCGTCCGGCAAGGTCGCGTAAATCATTCGGCGAGACTGCTCCGGCTGTAATAAAAGGACCGAGCACCTTCGCAATCTCAAGCGGATCACGAAAGTCCGGTCCTTTTAATGTCAGCCTGACGTCATGGATATTCAGCTCCGGCAAAAGCAGTGTGTTCAGTTTATTCACGAGCGTTTTTCGCTCCGGCTGAAAGACCTGCTCCTCCGTAATTTTTCTCGCCGTATCCGCTGTCGCCCGGTTGTATTCCTGGGCCTCGCCTGTATACAGCGGCGGGAGGCGGAACGCCGAACGCAGCTTATTTCTGCTTTTTTCATCGTATTCAAGAAACAAGGCGTCGTTTTGCAGAATTTCCGCCAAGGATTTGATTTCCACAGAAACCGGCGTAATATCCTCGCCTCCGTGGAGATCCTTTTCTTTTGCGATTCCTTCGGCTTCGATCAGGAGAAATTTATGGGCGTTTTCAACGCCTTCAAGATCATTCATGTATTCCTGCAGCTCCCGGTAAGAAGCTTCTGACAGCATCCCGTTTTCCACTGTAATCGCAGCGGGGACGTGGCGCCCCTGCTTAAAATACATAAAATTGAGTTCTTCTGCTTTTCGGGCTCCGTATAAATTGACAATATTGCCGATCCAGCGGGGCACACCGTATACGCCGCTTCCGATTTTGAGATGAATGGCTTCATTCGCTTGATGCTTCTCTGCCAATGTGTTTACATATTCACCAGTGCGCATATCCATTTTTCGCGGATCGCCGTATTCTTTAAAAAATACTTTCTTTCCATTGATCATCTGCACATATTTTCGGAAGCGTTTTTGCCTTTTGATCCTTTTCATTTTCCCGTTTTCTTCATATATAAATGAGACCTCAACAGGCTCACCGGCTCCGCATACACGCATATATTTCACATCTAAATATTCGATGCCGGCCGGTTTTCCCGCCCCGTCGCGAAGCACTTCCATAAAGCCGTTGCCTGTTTTTTCTCTGTCTTCGATGGCATAGCCTAAAATCATTTCAGCTGATTCATCAAAGTGAAGACATTTATAAAAGGCTTCGAGTCTGGCCCAGTCTTTTTCCGCTCTTTTCTTTTTTGCCTGATCGACATCACTCGCGTTGACATCAAATGTGTACTCAACATCGAAGCCAAAACCCGTAATATTCACTCTGTACGCATCAATGCATTGCTGCAGAATGGTCGAGTATTCGGCAATGGTTTTGAGCTCGAGGATATTATAGGGAGGAGCGATAATGTCCTCACCGTACAGCTCAGAAAAGTCATCTTCATAGATTTGCTTTGTCTGAGGAGCGGCGGCATTGGCTTTAAATACAGTTGCTCTGACTGTTTGATTGTGCATGATTTATGACCTCCTCCTTTCTCGGTTCGGCCGGATTCGTTTGTGTGCTGTCTCTTTCATATCAGCAACCTCATAATCATCAAGTGCATACCAAATGGCAGAAAGCGTATGCGGGTCAATCGTGAATTCATCCTCTATCAGAGCCCCATTTTTATCTTTAGCATACGTCAGCGTTTTGAGCTCATAGATGACATTTTCACAGCGGTCCGAACAGAAGATTTTTTTGAACCGTTTTACCTTTTTGGTATATTGAAGCCTCGAGCCGGGAAATTTTCTGGCTCCAACCATCCGAAAGCCCTGCTGGCGGAAATATTGGATGCTTTTCGGCTCAGCCGAGTCGGCTTTGATCAATTCCTGTGTATCAATAAACTCACGAAGCTCCTCAGCCGTCCTGTCATCTGTCATTTTGTTTTGATAATACTCCCAATAAATGTAGAGATATTTTTTTTCAGGATCGACAGCAAGCCGGACGACGGCATTATAGGATTCCTCGAATCCAAAATCCATGCCTGTACGAAAAATCGGCTTGCTGATGGCTGCGATAGATTCATTTACTTGATCATGCGGGAGCACCTCGAACTGCGGCAGCACCCTGATCCCATTGACGCCGAATCGTCCTTTGCGGGCAACCCGGTACAGGTCGGGATCATACTCTTTGAGTCCGTCAAGCTGTTTCACATAGCTTTCCGGGAGAAAAAGATTGTCGTTAGCGGTGGAATGGTGGTAATACGTATCACCCTTCACAATCGTCCGCTTTTCGTAAAGCTCGCTGTCGTCCAGCACAAACCGTTTATTGCGTTCATCTCGAAAAAAATGCCGGTACGTCCAATTGGAGGTGCCGACGGGATTGGTGGTACAGATCATATGAAGCTTCAGCTCAGGATGGCGAAGACGTCCGATTAATTCCTTGAATCCCTCATACTTCACCTCTGAGCACTCTTCAATCCATATTAATGAAATGTTATGAACCGATTTTAATTTTGCCGGATTGTCCATGCCTTTGAACATGATCCGGCTGCCATTTTGAAATCGCAGCTGCAGCGGGGAAGAAAGGGCTGCCACAGCTTTTGTCAGACCGAGCTCTTCAATCACCTCTTGAAACAAGGCAAAGGTCGAATCCCGATGGGTATCGAACACCTCGCGGATGACAAGGGCCGTCCGTTTTTCCTTCAGCAGCTTTAACACAATTTTCAATGCGGTATGATAGCTTTTGGATGATCCATAACCGCCGACGAGAAACTGGTACGTCTGCTCCCAATTGAACACGTAATCTTCGAAGTGCGGGTTGATTTCTTTTACAATCATGACTTGCGCTCTTTTCGTTTGACAATAATTTCAATCGGCTCTTGGCTGTCATCTGTTTTCTCCGCTTTTTGTTTGGCAAGCTTCAATTTCTCATTTTCAATCTTTTGTTTAAATTGATCTGGAAACAAATCAAAATATAAGGATAGCTTCTCAAGCGCCTTCATTTTATCTGCAAGCTTGATGGCAATGCCTTCTTTGCCAAGCTTTGCTTCCGTTACAATGGTGCCGTCAACGAGCCCGGAGTCTTTGACATCGACAAAGCTGATTTCCTTCATAATGGGGTTATCATCTTCATCAAACAGCGGGCCCGATTTCCCGACAGCCTGGACCTCTTTTTTTCCAAAGGTCACATAGTCCGTAATATCCGCAAACGCGATCTTGATATAAACCTGCAGCACATCCATTGCTTCAATAAACATCTCGTTGACCATTTCTTTTTTTATGCGTCTGATTTCAGCAGCGACCTTTTCATTTTTTAAGAGCCGGCTCCCCGTCACATGAGCGCTGTCCGGAGAATAGCCCGCTTTGATTGCTGACTGCGTGGCATTGAAGCTTTTGACGTAATACAGGCAAAACAGCCGCTGGCGTTCATTTAATTCATCGTTGTCTATCCGGCGCTGTGTTTGTTCGTTTTTGGACGCAGAAAACAGGGCCTCTTTCCATTTGTCTTGTTTTTTCCAGAGGCCGATTGTTTTCGCGGAAACGCCGATGGTGTCCGCGATCGCCCGATTTGTGATCTTTCCTTGATGTTGTTGATAGATTGCTAATGCTTGTTCGCGCTGTTGTGTTTTCATGCTACGGCATCACCGCCACCTCCAGCATGGTTGTTTATTCATAAAAGCGGCTGATTATCCCAGCCGCTTATGTGTCATGCTCTATTCACTTATAGGTGGCAAACGTATGACAAGCTTTCATGCAAGTGATCGATTCAATTCTTCCTGCTGTCTTTGCATCTTTCCAATCGCCCGTTTGATCGTCGTTTGCACTGTTGATTTTTTTACGCCGAGAAGATCAGCGATCCGTTCATAAGAAAAACATTCTACCTTGTGCAGCAAAAACATTTCTTTTTCTCTGTCCGTTAACAGGGCTAATGCTGCTTGAATTCTCTCTCTGTCTTCTTCTGATACCTGTCCGTCCGGCTCAAACATCATAGCGCTGGAAAATGATTCGATGATTCTCGGATCCTTAATCATAAGCCGCTGGTACGCATCACGTCGGTCAATCGCCCGTCTGATGCCGGGCTGTCTTCCTTTTTCAAGCCATTCTGTTACATATTCAAGATCAGTAATTATATTTCTGATAATTTTTTTATCCTTCAGCTCTTCAGCTGAGAGCACGGATTCATCTGCCTCAGCGAGCGGTTTATATTGTGTTCTTGTTTGTTTGAGCGTGCGTTTATATTCAAATAGTAAGTCTTGCATTCTATGATCCTCCTCATTTTTGCAATAAAAAACGGACACCAATCAACGCACAAATGCTGTGCAGTTGATCAGTGTCCGCAGGCTTTCCGTCTTGGACGTATTCTGTTTTCGTTTAATTTAACTTGTAGCCGATTTCAAATTCCACACGGGCAAGGTCGCCCTTTCTTGTTTCAACGAGCGTTTTTCCATGCTCCGGCGCTTCTGTAATCCATGCTTCTTGCTTGATGCCATCCACAATAATGACACGGATTTTTCCGTCTTCCAGCTGGCTCTCCAGCGTGATGGAATCAATATGCAGCAGTTTTTTAGGATGAATCATGTTTCTTTTCCTCCCTTTTTCGGTGCAGCGCTTGCTTCGGCTTTTTCTAACAGCTGAATGATGCGCTCCTTTGAATGAACAGCATTTCCCTTCAGAAAATCAAGAGCTGCTTTAGACGCTTCCAGCAATTCAGGCGCAGCGGCCATCAAAGCGGCATTGCTTTTTTGCGAATAAGAGCTGAGGTCAAATACAGCGGCAATCAGCCGCCCGTTTGAATACGGAAATCTTTCTTTTTCTTCTTCACTGTAAGCTGAATAAATATAGATTGGTTTTGTATCCCCGCACGGGACAGCATGCCACGGCGCAGGGCTTTTCTCTGTCTGTTTTGTTTTTTCCAACACTTTCACTTCCCGTCATCCTTATACCATTGTTCAATGTTTTTTTCTGTTCGCTTTGCCCGAAACAGCAAAGCGATCAGGGCAGTCAGCTGTTTAATCACGGACATTCAGCCTCGCTTTTCCCGCTGTCAGCATTTGCTCCAGCTTTTGAATGACAGGCGTTAAATCAGTGCCGGACCGGCAGTTCGGACATGGATGAAAAACGACTCCAATCCCTGTATGCTCCACAATGACTTTCTTTGTCTGACAAAGCTTGCACATTATCTGACGCCCTCCAATCTATGGTTCAGCTCGTAGGCTGCCCCTTTGATAATCACTAAATAGTCACTGCACATTTCGTAGATTCTCGTGCCGAGCGCTTCATCGACCCGTACAAGTGCTTCAATTGTCAGCTCGCTCGAAAGCAAAATCGGTTTATGATTTAAGTAGCGGTAGTTGAGTACCGAATACATTTGCTCTAATTGCCAATCTGTAGCGCGGGGTTTGCCGTTAACCGGTTTAAACAGATCATCTATGAACAGCACATCCGCTTGCTTCATCCGGTTCAGCTTTGCTTCTAATAGGTCAAAGTCATTTTTCAGATCGGTAAAGCCCTCCACAAACGGAAAATAAATGACAGGCACATAGCAAGTTCTCATTAATTCATTGGCAGCGGCGGTCAAAAGGTGCGTTTTCCCTGAACCGGGCTGTCCTAGAAGGGCAATGCTGTTTTTCCGGCAATCCTTGATTTGTCCATAATCCGCCACATACTCTTTAGTACATTCAAACGCGTCTTTTATGGCCTGCGGCTTTCCCTCCGTGCGGAATTCCTTGAAGCCCAGCTGTCTGAAAGCGTGAGTAATCTCACTTGCCCCCAGCAGCCGCTTCACTTTCCGTTCTGCCATGCAGCTGCACATCGTCCAGACTTCCAGGCCATTCTGCTTGACGAGATAACCTCCCTGGTCCTTGCAGCGCAGGCAATCATACCGGCCTGCGTCTAATTCGGCCGGTTTGTCCGCCAGTAATGGACGTCTCCCTCTTCTCAGCTCGTCTAAAATCTGTTCGATTGTTCGTTTTGTCATGTTTTTTCATCCTCTCATGCTGAATTGCAACATTCTTTTTGGCTTGCTGCGCGTTAAATCGGTCTTCAATGAATTTCGAGCAGTAGCGAAAGGCCTTGATTGTTTCTGAAGCGGAAGTCCGCCGGTTTTCAAAAGCTTGAAAGCATTCCTCAAGCCATTTGATTGTTTGCGTGACAGGAACGCCGATAGCAACAATGCGGGCGATGGCTTGATAATCTCTTGAGGAAGGATATACGGTGCGTCCTTCTTGAGCCGACCGTAATTCTGTAAACCGCTTCGCAATGTGATCCACTGCCTCATCAGCAGCAGTATATTTGTTTGTTTTATCTTTATCTGTGCGGTCGCTTGTGTCCGGTGTCTGCGGCGAAAATGACCGTTCTTTTATACTCCGGTGCACCATTTTGTCCGATCTGAAGGCGAATTTTTTGGAATGCTTAACCGAAATCACCAGTCCGTATGGCGCACGGACTGCCTTTATGTACTCATGGGTTTCGAGAAGCTCTAGCCACCTTCTGACGGTTTTTTCACTTACACCGAAGACTGCCGCCATTTCTCTCGCTTTTAATGGCTTATGGCCGAGTACGATGCCCCAGCTTACGCCGTCTTTTTCGATTTCTTTTGTTGTTGAGCTGATAAACCAGAGAAACAGCCATAGTGCCGGTCCGATTTTGTCATAATGTTCTGAATTCAATAGTCCTGAATACATCGGAAAAGGATAGCTTTTATCGTTTTTCATTGTACGCCGCTTCTCCTTTTAACATCATGTATGCTTGAAACTGCTCTTGCGTTTCAAAGTGGAACACCGGAAGGCCGCATGCCGTAAACGAAATGGTGCCGCCGGATTGTCCGAGATGGCGCTGATCTATGGGATTTTCACTAAAAACAATTTGGATTGGATACATGTGATCACTCTCCTGATTTGTTTTCGATACATTTCGTATCAACTGTTACCAAGTATAAACGATACAATCTGTATCATCAAGTTGTTTTTGATACTTTTTTTATCATAACTTTATTTTGATACATATTGTATCTATAATCATAAGTAACTTAGGGAGTTTAAAAAAGAGAGGTCATAGTATGATAGGCGGCAGATTGAAGAGTCTCAGAGGGAAAAGGACACAGGAAGAAATCGCATCACACATCGGTGTGTCACGGGCACGATATTCCCATTATGAAAACGGGCGAAGCGAACCTGATTACGACACACTCCAAAAGCTGGCTGATTACTTTCAAGTCACGACTGATTACTTATTAACGGGTAAAAACAAAAAATCCGACGACGATATGTTCTCAGATCCGGACCTGCAGCTTGCGTACCGTGATATGCAGGATTTTTCCCCAGAAAGCAAACAGCAGGCCATCGAATTTATCAACTATTTAAAAGAAAAAGAGAAAAACCGCAAACCGAAAAATAAATAAATCGTTCTCTGTTCTCTAAAACATATAAAAAGTAGACCGATATAAAGAAAAAGTGTTTATTTTTTAAAGAAAAGGGAAAGATTTCTACACTACTTTCCAGTCCTATACGGGCTTTTCTTTCTCGCTAAAAACAGAACACACGTTCGAAAGGGAGTATTCAATTGGGCGATTACTTATCACATCTGGAGGAATACGTTAAAAATTTGTACACCCGTCTGGGCATCACATCCCCTCATCACATTGACATGCTGAAAATCGCAAAGGACCTGGATATTTGGGTGCATTTTGAGGATATGGGGAGCATGATGGTGAAATACGACGGCATGTACAGTATCGTATTGAACCAAAAAAAGTCACGGGAAGAGCAATGGGAGGATTTTGGACATGAGCTGTGCCACGTGTTAAAGCATGCAGGCAATCACTTTCAGATGAACAAGCTCTTCAGAGAACTACAGGAATTTCAGGCGAATCAATTTATGTACCACTTCTGTGTGCCAACCTTTATGCTGTTGCAGATGGAACTGCCGCAATGGAGAAGCCAGGCACTCGCCACAATTTCGGCGGTATTCCGGGTAACAAAGGAATTTGCTGAAAAAAGGCTTGACATGTTTGAACGGCGTAAAGCAGGTATTCAATTTCAGAAGCGGCTCGCTTATTTATTAGCTCACAAGCGGCCAAATGCGTACGAGGAAAGCGATCAGCAGCACTTGCAAGTCGCAGAGGAAAAAGCTTTCTATCATGTCGGTAAAAACATTTGATCCAAAAGGGCTGGGGACGTTTATCCTCAGCCCGGCAGAGATATTAATATTTTGACATCGGTGGAATGGTATTCTGCAGCCACATTGGCGCCGGTTTAAGATGAGGCGCAGATGCGAACGCAATCGGAGCCGGGATATACCTGAATTCACCCCGGCCATCAAAGGCTTCCCCATGTGCCCATCTTCCTTGTGAGCTTTCATCCCCCCTGGAAAAGTTAAACAGATCATAGGAGACTTCCTGCTTTTCGAGCTCACGCGGAAACGTCGTCGGAACGACAATATCCCGTTCTCTTTCCTCCAGCTCTTTAATGGCCGCATACCACATATTTTGATGATAAGTATCCCTTGCAATCAAAAATGACAGCATATCTCTTACCCCTGGATCATCGGTCATGGCATAAAGCCGTGTCACCTGAAGGCGCCCTTGGGATTCCGCATTTAAGTTGGCGCGAAAATCTGCGAGCAAATTTCCGCTTGAAATAATATATTTGGCATTCCATGGATATCCTTCGCTGTCAGCCGCCATCGCGCCTAAACCTGCGACAATCGCATGCTGCGGGTTCATTCCGGACAACACCGCTGCCACAGCAGGATCACTTTTATAAGCATTTTCCTGCACATCAGCCGGTGCATTGTCCAAAAGCCTGGAGATCATCGTCGCAAGCATTTCCACATGCCCGATCTCTTCTGTACCGACATCATAAAGCAAATCTTTATATTTCGCATCTGCACGGCAGTTAAAACCCTGAAACAAATATTGCATCATAACACTGATCTCACCGTATTGGCCACCCAGCACCTCTTGGAGCTTTTTCGCATAAACCGGATCGGGATGAGCTGGCTTTGCTTGATATTGAAGCTCTTTTATATGATAAAACATGAATCATTCCTCCCTACACTTTCGCACACCCCCAGCGTATGAAGGAATGGGCCGACCGTGCATGTCCCGTCTGGTTTTATTTATAAAAGCCAAGTTTGACGGCTTCCACATATCGATCAAACAAATCGTTTTGTATGTAGCTTTTATCACGGCACCCAAAATTGCAGAACAGCGCGTTTCTTTGTGCAGTGCTCACCTCCAATTGGAGCCCCATTTCTCTCTTCGTCCGATTGACAATATTGTTTGGATGTACACCTGCCAGCCGACCTTTCTCACTAGTGAGTTCGGCGTTGAAACCCGCTTCATTCAGACGCTCACAAATGCGCTCGGCTTTTTTGCGATCCGCCCCGCCGACCAATGTATGCGGGATGTTTGGATCATAATACCCGTGAAACGCTAATGCGTAATCGTGGGCATTCACTTTTTCTAAAGCCAGCGGCTCATCAAAACGAATGCTAGTGAGATGCAAAGAACGATTGTTTCGCTGTTTTACACCTTCAAACAAGTAAATGGAACATCGATCGGAAAATGCCCGCACCAGTTCACTGACACCAGGCTCAATTCTGCCGCCGTGGGGACCGAGGACGATAAGTTCACTTCCGTTTTTTTCCTCATAAATAATCCGGTACTCCGATTCAGAAGCAGAAAGGGCCGCAAAGCTGTCATACCGATCTTTCATTTTGAACGCCCTCCTTTTCCAGTCAGCATCAGTTTACTCTACTCTTCTATGAATGAAAACCTTTTTATAGTATGATTTGATAGAATACGGACAGGAGGTATATGATGGGATTTATTGATGGTTTACTAGGTAATGCGTCAACACTGTCAACGGCTGCTGTGAAAGAAGAGCTTGCTCATATTTTACTTGAGGGTGAGAAGGTTGAAGCCGCGTTTAAGCTGGTTCGCGATTTGATTGTCTTTACTGACAAGCGGCTTATTCTTGTAGATAAGCAGGGAATCACAGGCAAGAAAACGGAGTTTCAATCAATTCCGTACAAAAGCATTTCCAGATTCAGCGTGGAAACTGCCGGCCGCTTTGATCTTGATTCAGAGCTGAAAATTTGGATCTCTGGCGCGGAACTTCCCGCCGTCTCAAAGCAGTTTAAAAAAGATGAAAGCATTTATGATATTCAAAAGGTGCTTGCCGCAGTTTGTATGTAAGATGAGTGACGGAAGCTGTGAAGCTTCCGTCTTTTCATTACAGCTTTTCCTCCAGCTTCGCTTTCGTCTTCGGACCGTAAATCCCATCAGCCGTTAAACCGCTGACAGACTGAAAACGTTTGACTGCATTTGCTGTTTTCGGGCCATAGACGCCGTCAACGCCGTGATTTTTCGCTCCTTTATCAGGATAAAAATAAAGGGCGGCTAAAGCGTCCTGCACCTGCTTCACTTTTGTCCCTTTCGTCAGCGGGCTTGTCACTTTCATCACCCCGGATGGGAGCGGATATGAGGATGCGGCATGGCTTTTAGAAGCAGATGCCGTCTGAGGCAGTTTGATCACTTGTCCGACTTTAATGTAATTTGGGTCAGTGATATGATTGATGCTTTGCAGCGTTTTTACACTGACTCCGTGGGACGCGGCAATCCCTGACAGTGTATCGCCTTTTTTTACATGATATTCAGACGCCGAAGAAGTGACTGCTGTCTTTTTCGCTGATACGCTCCCGTTTAATTCCTTTTCAATCGCCGCCTTCACTTGATCCCAGCGCCCCTCTGATAAAATGCGGTGTGGGCAGTACTTTCCGTTCCAGTCTTGATGCTTTCTCACCCGATCGATTCCCCAGCCGCGCTCCTTCAAAAGCTGTGCGACAAATGAAATCGCTAAGGCTTCAGCTGCCCCATACTTTGGACCTCCCGATTTGCTGTAGCAAATCTCAACGCCAATTGATTTGCGGTTCCCCGGACCGTTTGTGCCGTCACCTGTGTGCCAGGCGTTTCGGTCAAGCGGCAGACCTTGAATGACCTCTTTATCATCGACCGCAAAGTGAAAGCTTGTCGAGCTTGTGTTCCCGATCATATAGCTGATTTCATTGGCTGCTGACGCATCGTTTGCTGTGTTGTGGATGGTAATGTATTCAGCGGACATTGCATTCGGACACTTCAATGCGTATTTCGCCTCAGAAACCAAATTTTTCTTTACTGGAATGCTCACCTATCATCTCTCCTTTTCTTTTTTCATAAATAGGTGGCATTCGTAGGACGAAAAGCTCATATCATCTATAACTGCTATATGGTTAAATGTGTTAAACTGAATTTCAATGGGAGGGCTGAATATGGATACATACTTAATGCTCACAATGAGAACGGAGAAATTTAATCAGGAGCATGTGGCTGGGCACTATGAATTTCTGGACCGCTTACAGTCAGAAAAGCGCTTAAAAATGTTTGGGCCATTCAGCGACGCCACAGGCGGAGCGTATGTCATCGAAGCAGATTCGCTGGAAGAGGCAGCGGAAATCGGGCATGAAGATCCGCTGGTGGCAAGCGGATCTTCTGAGCTGACGATAAAAGAATGGAAGCTGAAATAAAAAAGACCCCTAAGGGTCTTTTTTTATGCATCATGTTTGATTGCGTGCAGCAATATGAAATGTTTTCCCCTCTGTGTTTGCTGTGTCATCTGCATGAACCATCACCTGAGTAAAACTGAACCCGACCGCAACGAGCAACAAACCTGACAACCATTTAGATTTCATATAAACAATCTCCTCTCTGGATTTGTTTTTGTGCGTGCACCATTTTCTCGTAAAATGAAAGTGCTTTTTCGGGCTGTCCGTTTTCTATATAGAATTGGGCAGCATCATGCGCCAGCTCTTCAATATAAGGATACAGCATATGTTCTTCAAGAAATTGAAAGGTGTAAGAGACTGATTCTGTGTCAATGTTTTTTCCGTATAACGCATGTAAAAATTGAAAAAGCTCCACAAATAATTCATCATTGTATTGACGGGCGATTTCCAATCCTTCATGATACTTTTGTTGCGCTTCAGCGTCATTTTTTTGTTTATACAGAACTTGTGTTAAAGAGTAGATAGAATGCGGAAGATTATCGAACTTTTCCGACTTGCAAATAGAAACAGATTTCTCAAAGTATTCGGCTGCCTTTTGCAGTTCACCCATTTTCTCATAGCAGTTTCCGAGATTATATAGGGCAGAACTGATCAGGCGGGGATTGCCTTCTTTCTTTGCAAGATCTAAAGCCAGTTCTAAGTGGGGCAATGCTCTTTCTGGATACTGCATATCATCATAATTACCTGCAATAACGAATTCACATTGGATTCTGCGGACGGTGTACGTTTCATACATTTGGTATGTTTCTAATGCCTGAACGGCGTAGCTCATCGAAACATAGGTTTGTTTTAAATTGTAAAAAATCTCAGCCATTTTAAAAGCAAACTCGGCTTTCTCAATATCATCCGAGACGAGGGCAAGATTCTTTTCTGCCCGTTTATAATACATCATGGCACTGACAAACATCTTCTGCTTAAATTCATACATTCCTCGAAAAAAATTAAAGTAATATTCGAGAAGCCCTGTCAGCTTGTACTGATTCCCTTCGATGTCTTCTAATAATTCTGAAAACTCCAGCTGCGACGTGTCCTCTCCAAAAGGCTTAATGTAATCCAGCATGACACGATGCCTGAACTCCATTAAAGAATAATACAGCAGCAAATCTTGGTCTTCTTCCATATCCTCAATTTCTCTTTCTACTTCGAGCTTGACCCGTTCGGCTTCAGCGACGTGGAACTGCCGGATATGAGTATACCATTCATTAATTTTAAGCCCGACATAAGAGGACGGAATCGTCTGCTTCATCCTCAATTAATCCCCCCTTTTGAATTACCCGAGATATGTCATATTTTATCATATTTACAAGAAAAAGAAGAACGCAAAATAACCGCAATTGTCGAATTTCGGCTAACCGCAACAAAAAAGCGCGGGTTTTTCAAAAACCCGTGCTTTCTTTTAGTGAAAACCAACTTTGTTTCTTTCCATCCAGCTTCCCTGCCGGCTTTTTCTTTGCTCTCCTGTCATGTCTTTCACCATGGTTTCAATATGATGATCCCCTTCTTGGTGCCATTGAAGCGCTGAAGATACATATAATTCTCCCAGCTGTGCAAAGGAAAAGCCTTCTGTAAGCTTTGCGGCGTTTTTTATTTCTTCTTCACTCAAAAAGATGTCAAAGCCTCTCATTTTCATATATTCCAGCCGCAGCTCTTCATCCGGAAGCCCGATTTCATAGGCACGGTCAAATCGTCCTGCACGATTCATCAAACCTGGATCGATCTCTTCGGGATAGTTTGTCGTGCCGATGAGAAATAGCCCCTCTTTTGATGTCGCGCCGTCCAACGTATTGAGAAAAAAGGATCGCACATCTTCCGGCATCGAATCTATATCCTCGATGACGAGAACTGCAGGAGCGAGGCGTCTCGCTGCCTGAAAGACTTCTTCTATTGTCTCGCTCGACGTAAATTCAGTAATTTGCCAATAGGCAACAGGTGCATCGATACTGCCTGCGATCGACTTCACTAATGTCGTCTTTCCGTTTCCAGGAGGTCCATATAACAGAATGCCGCGCTTATAAGGGATGTCATACGTTTGATAAAACGATTTATCACTATGAAAAAACTGATCAATTGATCTGTATATCTCTTTTTTCAATAGCGGATTCATGATTACCTGACTCCGCTGAACCTCTCTGACAATGGCTTCCTGCTCTCTTGAAGTCCCTCCATCTCCATCCGTAAAAACGGTCACTTTCCGCTTGCTTTTTTCCCAGAGACGCGGTCTGACTCCCTCCAGAAATGCACGCATCTTTTCATCGTTAACCGCAAACAGACAATCGAAACTCATGATGCTCCCATCTTGAAAATAAGGAATTCTGGCAAAAGCAACTCCCTTTTCAGGATACGCGTATACACTGTTTCTTATAGACTTATGAACGGTATAATCCGGTTCTTTTTCATCTTCATCGTAAGCAAAGGTTTTCTTTTCAAGCTTTTCAAATATATATGCCACATGCTCAGGCTCCAATGAACCGCTGCGGACATCTTCTACAAGAAGCTCCCAGTATTCCGTGTTCGGGTCATCACTGGCATAGAGCTCATAGAATACACCGTATTGATCATAAAGCGTTTCTTCAATCCGTGTGATAAGGTAACCGAAAGTGCCGTAGCCCGCTGCAGCTCTTTCATTCTCTTTTTCTTCGTACTGATAAATGAAAGGTATGGTTGTCATGTTTATACTCCATTTCATATTTTGTGAACGTTATATATACGATTGACATAGCATTTTGTTTCATCCCACAGCATATTACTTGTGAATTCGTAACCGTTGATATAGGATTTCATTGCACCATTTATTTTTACATATGGAGGAGATCATAATGAGCCAATCCAATCAAATTGTCAGCCATTTTTTATCCCATCGAAACGTGACGAATGAGCTTGCTGAAAAAATCAGCAAAGACCATTACAGCTACAAACCGGCAGAAACATCAATGTCAGCGGAAGAATTGGTCAAACACATTCTTACGTCGTTCCACTTGTTCGCAAATGTCATTAAAGAAGGCAATGCTTCACCTTTTCAAAACAAGCAGGAAGAAACAGAAACCGATCTCAATGTTCTGGCAAAAACATATACGGACAAAACGGTCGCTATCCTTGAACAGCTGACTGAAGAACAGCTGGACAGAGAAATTGATCTGACATCCGCTTTCGGCAGAAAAGTCACTGGCCGCGCGCTGCTTCAGCTTGCAATGGAACATGAAATTCACCATAAAGGCAACCTGTTCGTTTATGTGCGGGAAATGGGCCACACAGAACTTCCTTTCTATCAGCAGCGCATGTAGCGTACGAAAAAAAGATACCTGTTAAAAGGTATCTTTTTTTATGCTTCCGCCTCACTTCCCGGCTTCGACCAGACACTCATTATAGGGCAAATGAATAAAGATATGGAGCATACCAAAATTTCAAACAGCTAACGTGCAAAAATTCAAAAAATTTAATTGATTAACGTGACCTAATCATATATAATCTGATAAAAATAGTCGGGTTTTCAGGAGGCCTTTATCATGAGTGTAAGCATCATATTGATGGGTTTGTTTGTCGGAGCCTTAGTCGGATTGACGGGTGTGGGCGGAGCCGCCTTATTGACTCCCCTTTTAATTGTGCTTGGAATTAACCCTTCCATCGCGGTCGGTACGGATCTTGTATATAACTCGATCACAAAGCTGTTTGGCGTTGCCTCCCATTGGCGGCAGAAAACGATTAACTTTCAATTGGTAAAATACTTAGCCATCGGCAGTATTCCGAGTGCCTCGCTAGCCATTGGCATCTTGCATTTGTTCCCCGCCTTCCACCAGCATCAGGAAGAAATTATTAAGCACGCTCTAGGATATGTGTTAACGCTGGTTGCCATCTCAATCATCGTTCGTTTGTTTTTGGATAGAAAGCTTCGTCCCAATCGCTGGCAGCTGATGCCGCTTGAAAATAAGCGAGCGCTGACAATTCTTATTGGTGTTGTGTTTGGGTTTATCGTCGGATTAACATCAATCGGTTCCGGGTCATTATTTGCAATTGCCATGATCTACTTATTCAACATGAAAGCGTCTCAGATTGTCGGAACCGATATCGCGCATGCTTTTCTTCTCGTTACGGCAGCAGGCATTTTGAACGCAAGCTTCGGAAGCGTGGATTACATGCTGGCAGCTAATCTGCTCATTGGTTCAATTCCCGGCGTGCTGATCGGAAGCCATCTTTCGCCTCGATTCTCCCCGCGTCCGCTGCAATTTATTATGGCGTCCATTATTTTAGTCAGCGGTTTAAAATTGATTTAATGAAGAAGGCTATCCGCTTGAAGGATAGCCTTCTCTTATTATAGCGTTACACCCGATTTAAAAATGGCGAGCTCTCTGAAATCATTTTTTTCATGGTTCACAAGCTGGCCGCTTGCCACCTCAATCATATAGTGGATAAACTCCCGCAGCACATACTCCTCATGAACATCATCCTCTGCTAAAAGGCCTGCGTTAAAATCAATCCAATGCGGCTTCGCCTCATACAGCTCGGTGTTTGTTGCTACCTTCACCGTCGGGACAAAGGTGCCAAACGGCGTGCCTCTCCCCGTTGTAAAGAGGACAATTTGGCAGCCGGCCGCCGCCAATGCGGAGGAAGCGATTAAATCATTGCCCGGCGCGCTCAAAAGCGTCAGCCCTTTTGTCTTGAGTACTTCCCCGTATTTCAGGACATCCGTGACAGGAGAAATCCCCGCTTTTTGCGTACAGCCCAGCGATTTATCCTCAAGTGTAGAAATGCCGCCCGCTTTGTTGCCCGGTGAAGGATTTTCATACACCGGCTGATCATGTTTGATAAAATATTGTTTAAAATCATTGATTAATTGGACTATCTTATGAAACACTTCTTCATTGGCAGCCCGCTGCATCAGGATGGTTTCTGCACCGAACATTTCCGGAACTTCCGTCAGCACCGTGCTCCCTCCCTGTGCAATGAGATAATCTGAAAAACGGCCAAGCAGCGGGTTTGCGGTTATGCCGGAAAAACCATCCGAACCTCCGCATTTCAGTCCGATCTTCAGTTCGGACAGCGGAATCTCTTCTCTCGTATCCCCTTTGGCCGCTTCATGTATTTCCTTTAGCAAAGCAACGCCTGCCTCCATTTCGTCGGTCACCGACTGGGATTCGAGGAATTTCACTCGATTCAGATTTACATCCTGGAGTGCTTCCTTCATTTTTGCCAGTTCATTGTTTTCACACCCTAGCCCTAGCACCAAGACGCCGCCGGCATTTGGATGGCGAATGGCGTTCAGCAGGATTTGCTTCGTATTTTCGTGATCATCGCCAAGCTGTGAGCATCCGTATTGATGTTTCAGCACGAGTACGTTATCAAATGGAGCGATATCTCCCGTTTCTCTGACAAAACGCTGCAGCATTTTTTCTGCTATCCCATTGACGCAGCCGACAGTTGGCACAATCCACAATTCATTGCGTACCCCCGCATCACCATTTTCTCTTCTAAAACCTTTAAATGTCCGGTTCTCATTTGAATACGGATTTTCATCAAATCTTGGTGTATAGCTGTATGATTGGATATCTGACAGGTTTGTTTTCGTATTATGGACATGAATATGCTCTCCGATCGAAATATCTTGTGATGCATGCCCAATTGGAAACCCGTATTTAATGATGCTGTCGTTTTCTTTAATAGACTGCAATGCAATCTTGTGGCCTCTTTTTATATCATCCTTTACTTCAATCGACACGCCGTCAGCATGCAGCCGCTCTCCCTTTTGGATATCCCGCAGAGCAAGAAGGACATTATCTTGCTTATGAATCTTTATAAACGACTTCAACGTACCTCTCCCCTTTGTATGCAGTATTGTTCAAGAGCCCGCTGCATGCCCAGCTCATGAATATGATTCAAGTAATCAGCGACTCTCTCAGTCAGCTTCGGTATCTCATTGAGATCTGCCTCCCACAGCCGCTGTTCGCCTAACACTCTTGATGCAATCCAAAGCATGTCTCCATCCTCCTGGCTCCAAACCTCTTTGAAAAATTGAAGAACAGCCGGATCATCCTGCAATGTCTCGTAACCCTGATAAAAATACAGAAGAGCGCTGAAAGAAAACACCAAGCGTTCAGGGAGCTGTCTCTTTTGTTCAGCATATTCCTTAAGAGTCGGCAGGTTTCTTGTTTTGAATTTGGAAACAGAATTCAATGCAATGCTTCCCAGGTAATGCTTCATATACGGGTTTTTAAAACGGTTCAGCACATCGTCAGCATACTGAGAAAGACCTTCCAGTTTTAAAACAGGAAGAATTTCGTCATTGATCAGCTCTCTTATAAACCGCCCCACTTCCGGATGCTCGACAGCATCCCGAACAGTTTTTAAGCCGTACAACAATGCCACTGGCGTCATTGCTGTATGAGCGCCATTTAAAATTCTTACTTTTTTTGTCCGATACGGGGTGAGGTCGCTGACGATTTTTGTATTGAGCCCTGCAGCCGCAAAGGGAATTTCTTTTCCAATCCAATCCGGCCCCTCGATAACCCATAAATAATACTGCTCTCCCACAACTATCAGTTCATCTTGATAGCCCAGTTCTGCCGTGATCTCATCAATGCTGTCGACCGGAAAACCCGGGACAATCCGGTCTACTAAACTATTACAAAATGTATTGGCCTCATGAATCCACTGTGTAAATCCTTCCTCCAGCTTCCACAGATGTGCATAATGAAGAACCGTTTCCTTCAGCTTTTCGCCGTTCTTCTCGATCAGCTCACATGGGATTAGGACACACCCTTTTGTCTGATCTCCTTTAAAAGCCTGATAGCGGAAGTAGAGAAATGCAGTTAATTTCCCAGGGAATGTTTTTGGCGGCCTATCCTCTAAACGATCTTTTTCATCACATACGATCCCGGCCTCCGTCGTGTTGGAGATGATAAACCGCAGCTCTTCGCTTGATGCCAATTCTTTGTATGCCTCATAATCAGAAAACAGGTCAATTCCCCGGCTGATTGAGTTGATAATCATATGCTCGTTTACCGCTTCTCCGTCTTTCATTCCCTGTAAAAAGAGCGTATATAGCCCATCTTGCTGATTTAATCGTTTGATTTTTTCTGAGCCTCTTGGCTGGACAACTGCCACGCTCCCATTAAAATCAGTGTGTTGATTCAATTGATCAATCTGCCAATCGACAAATCCCCGAAGAAAGTTTCCTTCTCCGAATTGGAGAATTTTTTCTGGATACTGAGTATAGTGATCGTACACATGTTTATTCAGCTTCTGCACCCTTATTGCCTCCCTCTTCTTTTATGCACACGTTAACATTTTTCCGTGTAAAGAATGCCCGCTGAAAAATGGGGCATCACGTTGTTAATCGTCTGACTGAATCACGCACGATGAATTCTGTGTTTTCCAAGATTTTCTCCGCTTTTGTTTCCGGCTCGCTGATCAGCGACAATAGTTTTTGCGCGCCGAGCACGCTGATTTTCTCCACTGGGCGCTTTACTGTTGAAAGCCTTGGCGTGATGTATTGTGAAAACCCAATATCATCAAACCCGATCACCGAAATATCATCAGGTACGCGCAGGCCCTTTGCGAATATCGCATTCATCGCTCCGATTGCCATGTCATCATTCGAACAAAAGACAGCGGTTGGAAGATTCGGCAGCGCCAGCAGCCGCTCCATCGCTTGAAAGCCGCTTTCCATATCGTACTGTCCTTTGACACTGTATTCATGCTTGATTGGAATATGATGTTGAATCAGTGCGGATAAGTAGCCTTCCTTTCGCTGCTGGGAGGATTTAAAGCCTTCCATCCCCTCGATGATGGCGATGTTTTGATGTCCGTTCTTAATAAAGTATTCTACAGCTTCCTGGGAGCCCTCCTTATCATTGGATAAAATATTCGTGATGGTGCGGTCATCAATATCACGATTTAGCACGACAAGCGGAATGTTTTTTTCTCGTATATGGTAAATGAAAGAATTATCAATATCACTTTGGCTCATTAAAATGATGCCGTCATACCTCATCGGTGTAACGGAGTCATAGTTTTTCAGATCATCAATGCCGCGCACATAGAGATTGTAATCCTCACTTATGGCTTGATTGACGCCTTTGATTGTGTCTGCAAAGAAGCTGTGTGAGGTTCCGTTTGTGATGCTTGTAAAGAAAAGCCCGATCGTATGTGACTTTTGCATCGCCAGGCTTTTCGCATTTACATTTGGTGTATAGTTGAGCTTCTCTGCGAGCTCTACTATTTTTTTCTTCGTATGCTCTTTGATGTAAGGGCTATTGTTGAGTGCTCTGGAAACGGTTGTGTGGGATACGTTTGCAAGTTTTGCGATATCTTTTATGGTTACCATCTAATTCCCTTCCTTATCATACCGGCTGCGATTAATTACTGTATATTGTATCATCAAACATACCGCCTCTCCCACTATATTTCCAGATTAATAAGACACCGGATTCTCAGCTTCTGTTCCTGTTGGTTTGCCGATGATCGGACGGACAAAACGAATTACAGCAAGTGACGCGAAGACAGCTAACCCTCCGGCAAGCAAAAACGCTCCAGAAAACGTGCCCGTTTGGTCAACAATAAAACCTGTTAAAGTCGGGCCGATAATTCCTGCCGTGTTGGCGAGGAAATGCATGAAGCCGCCAACAGAACCGACATTGTTTTGATCAACCACATCTTGAATCACAGCCCAATAGATAGCACCTGTTAAATATAGAAAAAATACTGACAAAGCGACCAGTGTGACAGCGCCCGCAGTCGTTCCCACCAGCCCGGCAAAACCAATTAGGACAGCTGATGAAAACAAACACGTGACAAGCACAACCTTGCGTGAGAACAGCACGCCTTTTCGGGCTGTTTTTTTGTACACATAGTCAGAAACAAATCCTCCTGCAGCAAGCCCGATAAAGCCTAAAACCCACGGTATGACCGTGATAACACTCATCGATTCAACACTTAAGCCCCGCTCTTCGACAAGATAGCTTGGAAACCACGTCAAAAAGAAGAAGAGGATGTAGTTGTAAGCGAAAAAAGCGAACGCCGTGAACAGGACCGTTTTTTGCTTCAGATAAAAGGTGAGCGGAATTTTTTCTCCAGGAGACGTTTCTGCTTTGATTACCTGTGCTTCCTTCACCCTCTCTGACGGCTTTTCTTTGACAAACTTGAACCAGAGCACTGCCCATATCAAACCAATGATCATAATGAGAACGAAGGATAGCTTCCAGCTGACCGCCACTGCAATCATGCCGACAATCGGACCGGAAATGGCTCCTCCGAGCGGGGTGCCGCTGTTGGTTACACCGATAACGGACGCCCGCTGGGTCGGCGGGAACCAGTTATTCACCATCTTGTTGATGGTCGCAGACAGCGGGCCTTCTCCCATTCCAAAGAGGATACGGATAATCAGCAGGCTGACAAAACCAAAAGCGAGGGCGACTGCTCCGCTAAACAGCGACCAAACGACCATCGCGACAAATAGGGTCAGTTTTGCCCCGTAGCGGTCGGATGCCACGCCCCCAAGAAAGTTAAAAATGGCATAACCAATCGAAAAACTGCTGAAAATCAAACCCATTTGCGTGGCTGACAATGTGAGATCATCCTGAATAAAAGGAGCTGCAATGGAAAGCGCCGAGCGATCCAGGTAATTAATCACCCCTGCCAGGAACAAAAAAAGGATAATGGGAAGCTTATCTTTTGAAAACACCTCAACCTCACCCCTATGTTGGTTCAGTTTCTGTTGCGCCGCTTTCGTTACACACCTGAATAAGCCATAAATCCTCCATCGACAGGAACGGTGATTCCGGTGACAAAACCCGAATAGGATTCATCCGCCAGCCAAAGAAGCGTGCCGAGCAAATCCTCCGGTTTTCCGAAGCGCTTCATCGGTGTTCCCGCGATAATTTTGTGAGATCGGCTGGTGAACGTTCCGTCTTGGTTAATCAGCAGATCATGATTTTGTTTTGTCCGAAAAAAGCCTGGGGCAATCGCATTGACCCGCAGCCCGGTTTCGGCAAAATGAACGGCCGTCCACATCGTAAAGTTATTGATAGACGCCTTGGCAGCACTGTATGCCGGAACCTTCGTCATAGGTGAATAAGCACTCATGGAAGAAAGGTTGATAATCGCCGGTGAATCCGCCTTCAGCAGCTCTTTTCCAAACACTTGCGAGGCCAGAAACGCACCGGTGAAGTTAGTGGAGAAAACAGTTGAAAAGCCTCCCTCATCCATATCAAAAAAGGATTGGCCTTCTCCCGCTTCTTCATATGTCTCCACATCGGTTATCGCGTCAGGATGATTGCCGCCAGCCCCGTTAATTAACAGATCAACAGCGCCGAATCGACTAAGGATGTCTTTCTTTGCCCGCTCCAGTGACTCCCTGTCCAGCACATCCGCTGCAACAGAGCACGCTGTGCCGCCCGCCGCCGTTATCTCCTTCACGACCGCCTGGCCTTTTTCAGCCGTCCGATTCAATATCGCCACCTTCATGCCATGACGGGCTAGCTCCCTGGCCATCACAGAGCAAAGCACACCGCTGCCGCCAGTGATGACAACTGTTTTACCAGCAAGGTTCTCATGCAGCGGGATCATATGTCCACCTCTTTTTTCACCATTGCTTCATAGGCGTCCCACAGTCCGTTCAAATACATGATGCCAAGGGCACGATCGTATAAGCCATATCCCGGGCGGCATTGCTCACCCCAAAGATGGCGCCCATGATCCGGTCTGACATATCCTTCGTAATCCTGCTTATGCAGTTGTTCCATCACACCTTGAATGTTGATCGAACCATCCTTTGTTACATGCGATGTTTCAATAAAATCGCCATTCTCATAAATTTTCACATTGCGAATATGTGAAAATGGAGCGATGCCGGCATACGTTTTAGCGATCTCCACCATGTCGTTAGCGGGATTGGCTCCCATTGAACCTGTACATAGGGTGATGCAATTAGACGGTGAATCTGATATCGCCCGCAGTTTCTTATAGCTTGCCTCCCCCGTGATAATGCGCGGCAGTCCAAAAATCGGCCATGGCGGGTCATCCGGATGAATGGCCATTTGAACACCGTGACTTTCTGCAACAGGAAGAATTTCCTGCAAAAAGAATGATAAATTGTCCCATAGCTGTTCTTCATCGATCGTTCTGTAGGCCGAAAAAAGCTCTTTGATCCGAGCCAATTTTTCGGGCTCCCACCCCGGCAGTGTCATGTCAGATGCTTGCTCCACCGTCCGAATCAGCTCTTGGGGCTCAAGGCTTTCCACCTTGGCCTTTTCAAAAAACAGAGCGGTTGATCCATCTTCCAGCGGCCGGAACATGTCCGTGCGTGTCCAATCAAAAACCGGCATAAAATTGTAGCAGATCACTTTCACGCCAAATCCGGCAAGGTTGCGGATCGTTTGTTTGTAGTTTTCAATATATCGGCCGCGTTCTTCGTTCCCGAGTTTAATCGCTTCGTGAACATTCACGCTTTCTACAACTTCAGCATGAAAACCATAGGATTGAATATATTCGGTCTCGGCTCTGATTTCTTCTTTTTCCCACACGTCGCCGACAGGCTTTTGATGAAGAGCCCAAACGATGCCTTTGACACCGGGAATTTGCTTCACGTGTTCAAGTGTGACTGTATCGTTGCCTCGGCCATACCATCGAAATGTCATATTCATGCTTTCACCTCCGGATTCAGTCGATTAATCAAACGCGATGACGGCTTTCCGTACCTGATCTGGATGCTCCTTAATAAACTGAAATGCGTGATGGACATCATCCACTGAAAATGTATGGGTCACAAGCCCGTTATGCGCTAACCGGCCTTTATTCAAAAGCTCTACCACCTTGGGAAACTGATTGGTCTGCAATCTCGACCCGGTTATTGTGACTTCTTTTTTTGTAATCGGCAGCTGAGAAATCTGTGCCGCTCTTTCATCAAATCCAAGCACAACCACACGTCCCGCAGGTGAAACGGCCTCAACGGAAAACGCAAAAGTCTCCGGCAGGCAAACAGCATCAATGACCACATTTGCTCCCTCATGCCCAGTCCATTCACGGACCCGCTCGGCAACATGTTCTGCTTGGACATTTACAACAGCATCGGCGCCGTTTTCTTTTGCAAACGCCAGCCGCTCGTTGTTCAAGTCAGTCATCATGACAGCAGCACCCGCCAGCTTTGCCATTTTTAACACACAGATCCCAATAGGCCCCGCTCCTTGGATCAGAACGGTATCACCTTTTTCCACCTGCCCTCTCCACACTGCCTGGGCCCCTATCGTATAAGGCTCGGCCATGACCGCTTCCTCCCAAGGCAAGTCCTTTGAAACCGCGTAAAGCTGCCTTTCCGGAAGCACAATATATTCCCGCATGCCCCCGTCTTCATGTACGCCAAACACGGAGAGCTTGGCACAAACATTCGGCCGCCCTTTGCGACAGGCATAGCAAGTTCCGCAATAAGAAATCGGCTCAATTACCACATGGTCACCGGCTTTTAGGCTCTGTACATTCGCCCCAACTGCCTCCACTTGTCCCGTTACCTCGTGTCCGATGACTCTCGGGAGGGTAGCGAGCGGATTCGTCCCATGATAAATATGCATGTCTGATCCGCAAATCCCGACTCGCTTGACTTTCACGAGCACTTCATCATCCATAGAAAGAACCGGCTTCTTTATCTCCTCTGTCACCAGATCATACGGTTTTCGTACTTGAACCGCTTTCATTTTTCTCACCTGCTTTTTAAGAATTCATACACACTCCGAGCAATTGATATTCCGTGTTCCTTATTTCTTTCTTCATGCAGCTGCTCGATCTCACCAGGCACAAACACTCTCTCGACTCCAGCAGCTGGAGGAGACTGCTGCAGTTCATGAAGCATGGCATCCATCTGCTCTAAAAACGTATCCCGGTCGGTAAAAAAGGATGGATTGATCGCGCAAACGTAATGCCCCAGCTTTCTTTTTTGATCAAGGCCGCTGTACATTTTCGCAATATGAGGGCCAAAAGCCGCGCCAGCAAGCAATCCGGAAAACACATCCACCACAATCGATAGTCCATAGCCTTTCGGGCCTCCCAATGTTGAAAGTGAAACAACCTTGTCAGGATCCGTTACTGCTTCTCCGTTTTCATCGACTCCCCATCCTTCAGGAATTTCCTTGTCCTCTTCACGGGCCTGCAGAATCTTCCCGAAAGCCACTTTGGACGTCGCCATATCGAGGATAAGCGGTTTTTTATGCTTAGCCGGAACACCGTAAGCAATCGGATTTGTCCCTAAAAAAGGAGCCCTCCCTCCAAACGGGACAACGATACTGTCCGTATGCGTCATTGCCAATCCGATCAGTTTTTCGTCAGCCGCTTTTTGCACAAAATAGCTTAGCGCTCCGCAATGGCTGCTGTTGACGGCCGTGACCATGCCGACACCATTTTTCTTGGCCATGACAATTGCATGGTCCATTGCCATATCACAAATCACATGGCCGAATCCGTCATCACCATCCAGCACTCCGGTCACAGGCCCCGTTTCTTTAAAAACAGGCTGTGCCTCAGGGTTGATCCCTCCCGCTAAAAGCCTGTTCACATAGTGTTCTGTGCGCAGCACGCCATGCGAATGTACATTGCGCAAATCAGCGTGCACGAGGACATCTGCTACTTTTTCAGCATCTCGTTCATTCAAACCGGCACCGGCAAGCTTTTTCCAAACGAGTCTCTTTGCTTCTTCAGCTGCAATTGTTATCGTTTTCAATTAAGTGCCTCCTTCCTATTCAGTGCTTCCGGGCACCCATTAGTGAAAACCCCTACAAACACATTTTATTTACGGATTATTTCAAATATTCTTTATATTACATCGTCAGCTCTTTTGATGAAGATCCTGAACAATCTGAGCATGCTGCTGGTCTGTGAGTTTATAAAGAAAACCAATAATGATCATCGCCAATGCCAAAGCAATGGCCGGATACAGAAGCAAAAGCGCTTTGATGCCGATCAGTGCCTGTGCTGTCTGAACTGCATTCGGCACGTAGCCGATTATCCCCAAACCGATCCCCGAAAGAAACCCAGACAAAGACTGAGCTAGCTTTCTGGAAAAATTGAAAAGTGAATATGTCGTTGCTTCTTTCCGTTCACCGGATTTCCATTCGCCATAGTCGATAATATCGGAGACAAGAGCCCACGTGATGCCGTTTGGGATACTGATACCGATAAAGGCGATACTGGCGAGAATGGTAAACACATAAACGTTAGATGGAAGCATAAAGTTGATCAGATCCGCGGCCACACTGATGGCAAAGCCAATCATTGCCGTTCGTTTCTTTCCAAACATCTTGACGAGCTTTGGAAGGAATACGACGCCCAAAAAGGAAGAACCAATAATGATGAAGTTCATATAAGCCATTAATTCAACATTGCCCAGGTTATATTGTGCGAAATAGACGAGCATGGCGGATTTGATGTTGTATGCGGAAATTGAAAAAATCGTCATTAGGACAAGGGTTAACAGCGGTTTATTTGTAATAAATGTTTTGACGACAGATGAGAATGTTAATTTTTCTTTAGGGGCTTCCGATATGCCAACGCGCTCTTTGCAATTGCGGTAGCAAATATAAAACCAAAGCACACCGAGTAACGCGAACAAGCCCATGACCACGGGGTAGCCGATCTTCGGATTATCAAATTTGACGAGAAGCGGCATTACGGCCACACTTGTGATAAACAAGGCGCCAAGTGATCCGATTTGGCGGAACGTCGAAATGGAGGTTCGGTCCTCAGAATTTTGAGTCATTGCTGCTCCTAATGAGCCGTAGGGAATATTCACAAACGAATAGCCGATGCCCCAAATCATATAGGATGCATAAGCATAAATCAGTTTTCCGGTCGTTGATACATTTGGAGACAGAAAAATAAGAACAGTAAGCACCGCGAGCACGATGCTGCCGATTAATAAATAAGGCCTGAATTTCCCCCGTTTGCCGATGTTTTTGCGATAATCGATTGATGAGCCGACAATTGGATCTGTTATCGCCGCAAACAGCTTGCTGACTAAAAAAATGCCGCCGGCCATCGCAGCCGGAATTCCCGCTACATCAGTGAAATACTTCAATAAATAAATCTGGCCGAGATCAAACATAAAACCGTTGCCAAAATCACCAAAACCATAGGAGATTTTTTCCTTCAACGAAAGTCTTTTTTCCGTTTCGACCGACACAACCTTATTTGCCAGTTCAGTTCGCATGTTCCACCTCTGTGTCTTAAGAATTTTCGGGCAGTGGTCCGCTCAGTGATGCTGAGCGGACACTTTGTTACACGTTTGCTTTTTCTTCTTGAAATTGAAAGTAGTGTTTCGCATTGTCATAGCAAATTCCCTGAACGATGTTTCCAAGAAGCTCCATATCGCACGGCACTTCACCGTTTTCCACCCATTCCCCAATCAAATTGCAGACGATTCGCCTGAAATATTCGTGGCGCGTATACGAAAGAAAGCTTCTGGAATCGGTAAGCATGCCGATAAAACGGCTGAAAAGGCCAACGTTTGATAACGCTTTCATTTGGTCCAGCATTCCATCTTTAGTATCGTTAAACCACCAGGCTGTGCCAAATTGTATTTTTCCCGGGGTTATACCGTCCTGAAAACTGTTGATCATGCTGGCAATGACATAGTTATCATTGGGATTCAGTGAATATAAAATCGTTTTCGGCAGCTGGTTCTTCATCTCAACTGAGTTCAGCAGCTTGTATAAAGGCTTCGCAATTTCTTCATCGTTCATAGAATCATAGCCTGTATCAGGACCGAGCCTTTTCATCATTTTTGTATTCGTGTTTCTTAAAGCGTTGATATGAAACTGCATCGCCCAATCGAGCTCCGCATACAACCCGCAAAGAAACTGAAGCGTATATGTCTTAAATTTCTTCTCATCCTCATAAGAAACCTCTGTTCCTTGTAATCTGTCAGCAAAAATCCGTCCAGCTTCTTCTTTTGTCGTTTCGGCAAATACCATTGAATCTATCGCGTGATCAGACACTCTGCCGCCAGCTGAATGGAAGAATCGCACTCGTTTTTCCAACGCTTTTAAAAACTCATCATAGGTTGTAATGGATATGGCGGCGGCATCTTCAAGTGACTGCACCCAATCCGGAAAGCCTTCACGATTGATCTCAAGTCCTTTATCCGGCCGAAATCCAGGCAGCACGCTGACAGGAAAATCTTTGTCTTCTCTTAATAATAGATGGTATTCAAGAGAATCGACAGGGTCATCCGTTGTGCACACAACCTTTACATTTGATTTCATGATTAAATCCCTTGCCCCGAAGCCTTCCCCTTGGAGCAGTTCATTTGTCCGTTTCCATATAGCCGGTCCGGACTTCTCGTTTAAAATCTCATAAATGCCAAAAAAACGCTGCAATTCTAAGTGGGTCCAGTTGTAGAGCGGATTTCCGATCGCCATCGGCACGGTTTTCGCCCAAGCCATAAATTTCTCCTCATCTGGCGCATCTCCGGTGATGTATGTCTCCTCAATTCCATTGGCTCTCATGATGCGCCATTTATAATGGTCACCATACAGCCAGGCTTCCGTGATGTTTTGAAATGTTTTATTTTCATAGATTTCTTTCGGACTTAAGTGGCAGTGGTAATCAATAATCGGCATGTCTTTCGCATACTTGTGATAGAGGCTGACAGCGGTTTCATTTTTCAATAAAAAGTTTTCGCCCATGAAGGGTTCCATGTCCTCACCGTCTTTCATTCTATTTCAAAATGTTAACGTTAACATTTTGATTTGTTTTTATTTTACCTTTATATTCCTCTGGGATCAATCTCTTTTTTGAAAATGAAATGTTAACGCTATCATAAACATGAAAAAAGACATTGCCAGAAAGCACTCGGAAAGGAACGCTTTTGGCAATGCCAGATTCATTAAAAGGATTAGTAAGCCAGGCTGAAAAGTCCTTTAATATGTGTCAAATATCGTACATTACTTGCTTCTTTCATCAAGGAAGCAGGAAGACCTTTAAGCGGTGTAGAATTAGCACCAATAATGGCAACCGCGTCTTTGCGTCCAAGGCTTGCAAGTGTACCAGAGTTAACTGGCTTGAATGTTTCAAGTGTTTTGCCTGCTAGGTAAGCGAATAGGTTGTAACCGATCAGCTCACCCATTTGCCATGCGATTTGTGCAGTTGGCGGGTATGGACGGCCGTCTGGTCCGAAGTAAACGGCGCTGTCTCCAGCAACGAATACATCTTCATGAGATGTAGATTGCAGGAAGTCGTTTACAGTCGCGCGTCCGCGGTTCACTTCTAGGCCTGATTCACCGACTAATGGGTTACCTTGTACGCCGCCAGTCCAAACAAATGTGTTGGCAACAACTTTAGATCCGTCTTTCAGATCAATTACGTTTCCTTCTACATTTGTAACAGGGAGACCTGTTAAGAACTCAACGCCGCGTTTTTCAAGGCTTGCAGTTGCACGTTCGATAAGATCATCCGGAAGAACAGGAAGGATCTTCGGACCAGCTTCAACAAGCTTTAATTTGATTTCTTTATGGTCTACGCCGTATTTTTTCGCAAGGTTCGGCATGATGTCAGCAAGCTCACCAACAAGCTCAACACCTGTTAAGCCGCCTCCGCCGATAAGGATTGTTGCGTCTGCTTCGTTTTTCGTTTTAGAGTACTCGCGCACACGATCTTCAACATGCTGGAAGACTTTGTTCGCATCAGCAGCAGATTTCAACACCATGCTGTTTTCTTCAAGACCTGGGATGCCGAAATAAGCCGTTACAGAACCAAGACCTACAACAAGCGCATCGTAAGATAATGTAGAACCGTCACCAAGCGCAACTTCTTTTTTATCAACAGAGAAAGAGTTTACTTCCGCGATTTTAAGATCAATGTCTTTGCCTTTGAAAAGTTTTTCTAATGGCATAGCAACCGCTTTTTCAGACACGTTGCCTGCAGCAAGACGGTGTAATTCCGTAATGATTTGGTGAGTTGGGTATTTGTTTACCACTGTCACGCGTGCTTGTTCTTTTGTGTAATGTTTGCGAACTGTTAGAGCAGAAAGAACTCCGCCATAACCAGCGCCTAGAATGACAATATGTTTTGACATCGTATATCCTCCGTCCTTTATATCAATTTGAATCTGAGATTATTTTTGGTTTTCGCGTTCGTTCATGACTTCAAGGTAGCTGTTAGCAAAACGGAACAGCTTTTGAGCTTGAGGATCTTTCAGCATACGCAGCAGGCCGAAAAGACCAATTGTTTCGTTGCTTGCTTCCGCGCGGTCTTTTGCTTCGATCGCAGTCGCAGCTACTTCTTTCGCTGTTTCTTTTACAGGCTCAAGAATTTCAGTGATCGCACCGACTGTGTCGTTTTTTAACACTTCGTCAGTCGCTACAGACTGAGCGAAATCATAAGACTTCGTTAAAATATTGACTAACTCAGTCAGCTTCGGAAGCTGGTCAACTAAAACAGTCAATGATTCTTGAACTTCTGGCTTTAATAGCTGATCAATAAGATCTTGCTGGCTTTGGCTGACAGACGCATTTGTTTGATCGATTGTTTCTGGCATATCCAATTCTCCTTTACTATAAGCAGTTTGCTGATTTGTTTGGAAAGGGTAGTGCCTCTCCCTGTCTCACGCTTTTAAGGCATAAGAATAAGGATTGTGAATTCATGCACAATCATTTACAAAAATAAATGTTTACTACCCAGTTTTTCATCTTGCCATATTCAGTATTATTTTTATAAAAAAATAAAATTAAAGATCCGATTTCTGACCTAAATAATAAAAACAATAGCTTGAAAATAAATAATCGATTTTTTTCAATTTATGTCAATATAACAATCCTATTAGAATTGCCTATTTTCTACTATTCACAGTAGTAAAAATAAAATTTATGCCAAATAACCATAGCAACATTAATGATATAACTTAAGTTATCGACAAATATGAAGCCTGTTAACTAAAAAACCTCTATTAACTCAAATTCTTCAAATATTAATTCCATATCTGGAGAGTAGGTACCTTCTCGCATAAAGAATTCTTTATGTCCTTGTTGCCAATATGACAAGCTTAGATCACCCTCACCTTCTTTACGCGCTAACTGTTCTGTGACCTCAGAAAAACGTACCAATGTTAAAGAGCGTGTTCTGATAACACAAATAGGAACCCCATGGCTATTTAAAATAATATTGTAACCACCAATTGTTGGCGTGACTGGATCACTAAAAAAACCACTTAATGAGCTACATGTTGCTGTTTTTTTTCTTTCAACGACAAGTTGTGCAAGTTCATCAGCAAGCTGCGGATTATCCCCGAAAGACCAACAAATCGCTGTAGGGTATTTCTTTTTTATCAATTCCAGCATGAGATTTTTCTCTCGTTATCTCGAATAAAAAACCAACACCTGATTTTAGTCAGGCATTGGTTATTCCTATATTACTGTATAAAACAATTAATATTGTGATTTAATTGTTTTTGCGATCTCAGCGACGACATTCTGCCATCCTTCCCCTAGCGTACGTACCAGAGCCGGATAGCCATCTTCCGTTTGTGTTAACGCGACAGAAAAAGGCTGACTAATCACTTTATTGCCTTGAGTGTAGATCCAATCACCAGCAATAATCACTTTGCCGTCATATCGACCTTGAAAATAATTAACATTGACAGTCAATTTAGCAAGTTTATCTTCAATAGGTTGTGTCGAAACCACTCGATTAGGGAATTCTTTTGCTAATCCCACAACCAGATTTTGCTGTAGCTGTTGATCAAGCGGGTTTATCCACAAATGTTGGTTAGCAACGGTATAATTGATATCACTGGTTTGATAGACAATGCCCGTGTTAACTAACATATCAGATAAACGGATAGGCTGAACCCAAATCTGATCTTGCTTTGCGCTCTCAGTGGTTGTAACAACCTTATTATTTGCACCTTGATAAACATCAGGTAATTGATAATAAGCTTTATCAGGCACACTTGAACAAGCCGTCAGCATCAATACCGCGATCCCAATAATATATTTCATTATTTTTCAGCCCTCTTTGGTTCAGGATCTTTACCTTGTTGTGCTTCAAAAATTAATGCGTTGCTCTTATTGTTTAAGGTCTTCAATAGCGGTTGCATCTCTCTGAGCACTTGATCTAAGCGTTGCATATTATCAACCATTTTACTGTATGCCGGTGAGCCAGGTTGGAAACCTTGCATACTGCGATTGATCTCTTTTAATGACTGTTGAATATCATTAGGCAGTTTTTGGAAGTCATCACTACCAATCATAGCATTTAATGATTTCAGAGTTTCCTTCGCTTCAGCAACCGCTTTTTGACTTTCGGTTAATGTCGCAGTCATCTCTTTCAACATTGGCTCAACAGGAAGATTGTTGATCTTATCCAATGAAGTCATCACTTTTTGCTGAATTTGCGTTAAACCAGAACTGACTGTGGGTATTTGTGGTAATCCTGCAACAGTTTGTGGCCCTTTCCAAGGTTCAACATCTTGATAAAAGTCCAGATCAATATACAGCGCACCTGTTAATAGATTGCCTGATTTTAACGATGCTCTTAATCCATTTTCAGCAGCAGAAGAAAGCTCTTTTACGAAATCAAAACTTTCACCTACATCATTCGCAAAACGTTCCGGCTCAACATGGATAAGCACAGGAATACGGAAATCTTTATCTAACGATTGTTGCATTTCTTGGGTGTAATAGGGTACTTGAACAACCGTACCCATTCTAATACCACGGAACTCAACTGGCGCTCCGGCTTGTAATCCTCTTATAGAATCAGAGAAAAACATAATATAGCTACGGTAATCGGTATATAACGAATTTTGAATACTCTTTTCGTTATCATAAAGTTTAAATTCTGTTTTAGGGGCTATAGCTTCACCAGGTAACCACCCCGTAGGCACATCAAAACTCACCCCACCGCTAAACAGTGTGGAAAGCGAAGCCATTTCAACACGAACCCCTGATGATGACATATCAAATGCAATGCCTGAATCTTTCCAGAAACGAACATTCGACGTGACCATTTTGTCATAAGGTGCTTTGATAAAAAGCTGGTAGTGCATATCTCGGCTTTCAATATTAAATTCACTCGTCTCAACCGAGCCGACTTGATAACCCCTAAATAATACCGGATCACCTGCATTAAGCTGGCCTGCTCTTTCACTGACTAAATTAATGCGTATCCCCTTTGCATCCGGAGAGGCCAGTGGCGGAGAGTCCAATAAATTAAATTCATCCTGCTCTTTGCCTGTTAAACCGGGTTGTAGCTCAATATAAGCACCTGAGAGTAGAGTACCTAAACCAGTGACACCTTCTTTTCCCACTTGTGGTTTAACCACCCAAAAAGCGGTATCAGCACGCAGTAGCTCTTTCATTTCATTATCGAGACGAGCTTTGATGATCACTCGACTAAAATTACTATCTAATGTCACACTTTCGACTAGGCCAATATCAACACTACGGCTCTTTATTTTAGTTTTACCTGCTTCAATACCATCAGCATTATAGGTTATTAATGTGACTTCAGGACCTTGATGACTGAAATGATAATAAAGTATCCAAGCTCCTATCAATAACGTAACAAGAGGTATTATCCAAACTGGAGACCAGCTTTTCAGTTTATTAATTTTTGCTTGTGTTAAAGCAGTATCGTTCTTTTCAGTCACCCTTAGGCTCCTTAATCATGGGTTTATCATCATCGGCAGTACATTTATCCCATGTTAACCGAGGATCAAACATCATTGCAGAGAACATCGTTAATACGACAACCAATGCAAATAGCACTACACCAAAATCGGGATAGATACTCATCAGACGTCCCATTCTGACTAATGAAGCTAAAACAGCGATAACAAAAACGTCAATCATTGACCAACGCCCTACATATTCGACCACTTCATAGAGAAAGTGCATTCTCGCCGGATCACGTTTTCCTTTGGCTTTATGTGCATCCCAACATAACCAACCGATAGCCACCATTTTTAAACTAGGTACCATAATACTGGCAATAAAAATAACCATTGCCACAGGATATGAGCCATCTTCCCAAAGTAAGATAACCCCAGCCATTATGGTTGAGTAAAGATTATTACCCAGCGACTCCGTCACCATAATCGGCAATAGGTTAGCCGGAATATAAAGAATTAAAGAAGTAATTAAGAAAGAGAGCGTCCATTGCAAACTATGAGGTTTTCTCGCATACCCTTTTACTTCACAACGACTACATTCATATTGATCAGCCGGTAAAATAGCAGTGCAAGAACGACATAATCTTACCCCTTGCTTTAAACCTGTTTTACCTGATTCAATTTTAGGATAAGCGGGTCGCGATTCTAGTTTTTCCCATAATGTATGGCGATCTAAACATTGAAATGCACGAATTTGTAATAAGCAGTAAAGTACATAAGGTAGGAAGCTTAACCCTAAGCCGATATCACCATACGCCATTAGCTTGACAAAACTGACTAAAATACCGGCTAAAAAAATCTCTGCCATACACCACGATTTTAATTGGAAAAGAATTCGTGATAGCCAAATTTGTAATTTTCTTGGCAGCTTAATGGGTGTACAAAGCAGTAAAATCGCTATCATGCAGAAAGCAGGAACCACTTGTACAAAGAGTAAAAAGAAAGCGCCTAGCTCAACATAATTTTCGCTAAACATCACATTTGGGATCTGCATTAAAGTAATGTTATTGGTAATTCCTGCCACTTCCATACTGACAAAAGTAAATTGGCAAGCCATTAACAACATAAATAATGCACTAATCGCCAAGGCTACAGGCTGATAAAAAGGTTGTCGCCAACGTGCTGTTAGCAAAGTGTGGCAACGTGGACAGGTCGCCTTGGTTCCTTGGGCTAATTCAGGAACACTCACTACCAGATCGCACTGAGGGCACAATATTTGCTCATGTTGTTCTTCATGACAAGAATGTTGACCCGAACACACAACGGCACCTCTCATTTATTTGATAATCAATAAACAACAATAAGTATAGAGACTAAAACGGGGCATTATGCCCCGTTATGAGTTGGCATACGTTATTCACCGTTTTGCATCATCTCCAACTCTTGCCATCTATCAAAAGCTGTTTCAAGTTCATTTTCCTTATCAGCTAATGCTTTTAGCACTTTTTCTGTCTCTTCATGAGGACGTGTAAAGAAATCAGCTGCAGCCACTTCTTCTTGTAAACAACCTAATTCCTCTTCTAAACGTTCCAGTTTAGCGGGCAGTTGTTCAAGCTCGCGGATCAAATGATAGCTTAACTTATTGTTACTTCGTGTAGCCTTTTTGGCGTTCTGTTTTGGTTTAGTCTCTTTTTCAGTTTTTTCTGGTGCATTACGTGACTTATTCGCTTCATTTTTAAGAGAAACAGACTGTGCCCGCTGCTGCTGCGCATCATAATAGCCACCAACATAGCTATTGATTACGCCATCACCTTCAAAGATCCAACACTCCGTAACACTATTATCAACAAATTCACGATCATGGCTAACCAACAACACAGTGCCTTGATAAGCATCCACCAGCTCTTCTAATAGTTCTAATGTTTCAACATCAAGATCATTAGTTGGTTCATCAAGAATAAGTAAATTGCTTGGTTTTAAGAACAAACGAGCAAGCAATAGACGATTTCTTTCGCCCCCCGAAAGTGCTCTAACAGGTGTCATGGCACGTTTTGGTGGAAATAAGAAATCTTGCAAATAACCTAAAACATGACGAGGACGACCATTTACCATCACCTCTTGCTTACCTTCAGCAAGGTTATCCATCACTGTTTTATCAGGATCAAGTGTGGCACGATGTTGATCAAAATAAGCAACTTCTAATTTAGTGCCGCAATGAATACGACCACTATCTGCTTTTAAATCCCCTAACATCAATTTGAGTAGTGTGGTTTTACCACAACCATTAGGGCCAACTAAGGCAATTTTATCTCCTCGTTGTACTTTTGCAGAGAAGTCCCGAACGAGCCTACGCGTACCGATGCTATAATTAACATCTTCTAATTCAAACACAATTTTACCTGAGCGCGTTGCTTCTTCGACCTGCATACGAGCACTGCCTAATACTTCGCGACGTTCACTTCGTTCAACTCGCAATGCTTTTAATGCCCGTACACGACCTTCATTACGAGTCCGGCGAGCTTTGATCCCTTGACGTATCCATGCTTCTTCTTGCGCTAATTTCCGGTCAAACTCAGCATTTTGTTGCTCTTCAACACGCAATGCTTCTTCTTTACTTTCCAGATATTTATTGTAATTTCCCGGCCATGAGGATAGTTTTCCGCGATCTAAATCAATAATGCGGGTTGCCATATTACGAATAAATGATCGGTCATGGGAAATAAAGACAATGCTACCTTGGAAATCCTTTAAAAATTTCTCTAACCATAAGATAGTTTCTATATCTAGATGGTTGGTGGGTTCATCCAAAAAGAGCACTTTCGGTGCGCTCACTAATGCGCGCCCTAATGCGGCTTTTCTTAACCATCCTCCAGAAAGTGAGGAAAGCTCAGCTTCGCCATTTAACCCTAATTTTTCCAGTACTTCAGCAATACGGCTATCTAATAACCAGAGATTACGGTTATCGAGCACTTCTTGTAACTGAGCTAATCGATTAAGATTTTTTTCAGAAGGGTCCGTTTCTATTACCTTTGAAACACGATGATATTCGGTAATATATTGCGCATCTTCTGCAACGCCTTGCGCGACAAAATCAAAAATAGTGCCTTCGATATCTCTGGGGGGATCTTGTTGTAAACGTGCAGTCACCAGATCTTGTTCATACACCACTTGCCCATCATCTAAGGGCTGCTCTTTGGCTAACACTCTTAATAGGGTCGATTTTCCGGCACCATTGCGACCGACTAAACAAACGCGTTCATTTTCATCAATAAACAAGTCTGTATTATCTAATAAAGGGGCATCACTAAACGCTAAATAAGCCCCAGTCAAACTAATTAACGGCATTGTAAATTATTCCTCACCAGCATGATTTAATAGCCAGCAATTGTGGATTTGGCGGTTACGTGCAAAATCTTGCGATAATGTTTTTTGTGTTATCTCTTTTGCTGTTAACCCAATATTCGCTAATGCTTCATGATCCATTTTGAAACCACGTTTATTATTTGAGAACATAATTGTTCCGCCTTTTCTTAACAAACGCTTTAGATGTTTCATTAATTCAATATGATCACGTTGTACATCAAAGGTATTTTCCATGCGTTTTGAATTAGAGAACGTCGGAGGATCGATAAAAATCACATCAAACTGTTCATTACTTTGGCTTAGCCACTGTAAGCAATCCGCCTGCATTAAACGATGTTGTCTACCTGATAATCCATTTGCTTGAAAGTTTTTCTCAGCCCATTCAAGATAAGTCCGTGACATATCTACTGTTGTGGTACTTTTAGCTCCCCCCAACCCAGCATGGACTGACGCGCTACCGGTATAAGCAAAGAGATTTAAAAAGTCTTTTCCTTTGCTCATTTCACCTAACATTTTGCGTGCAATGCGGTGATCTAAAAACAGTCCAGTATCGAGGTAGTCGGTTAAATTCACCCAGAATTTGGCACCAAACTCATCAACTAAAAAGAAATCCCCCTTCTCTGCCATTTTTTCATATTGTTGTTTACCTTTTTGGCGTTGACGAGTTTTTAAAATTAGTTGATCAGAGCGTAATGCCAAAACCTCCATGGTGGCACTAATCACATCAAATAAACGCTGACGTGCTTTATGTTCATTAATGGTTTTTGGAGGTGCATACTCTTGGATCACCACTTTTTCGCCATAGCGATCTACCGCAACATTATATTCTGGTAAATCAGCATCATATAAGCGATAACACTCAATTTGCTGTTGTTTTGCCCATTTTGCGAGTTTTTTCTCATTTTTACGTAAACGGTTAGCAAAATCTTCCGCCAGTCGTGTATTAATCGTCGAAGGTGTTTCTGATAATAAATAGTTTTTTTGTACACAATCTAACGGACCATTTTTAGCTTTAAATTCACGCTCAGCACGTAACTGAATACAGCTTAACAATTCAGGAGAAGCACTAAAAAGTGATAATCGCCATCCTGGGAAATGGGCTTTTACCGCTCGTCCTAACTGACTATGCAAGGCAATGAGTGCGGGTTCACTTTCTAAACGTTCACCATAAGGCGGGTTACTAATAATCGTCCCTTTAACACCCGTGGATACTGGATTAGTCAGTTTTGCTGCATCACCTTGGGTAAAAGTAATTAAATCGGCCACATCCGCACGGCGTGCGTTAGCTCTTGCCATATCTAATACGCGTTTATCCACATCGAAACCATAAAAACGCGCTTGAGTATTCTTTTTACCTTCACGGAAGCGGGCAAATGCTTCATGAGTGACTTCTTTCCATAGCGCTTCATTATGTCCTAACCAATGACGAAAACCCCAATGGACTCGATTTAAAGCGGGGGCACAATCCGTCGCCATCATTGCCGCTTCAATAAGTAAAGTACCTGAGCCACACATAGGATCAATTAATGGTGTATCGGTTTTCCAACCTGAACGCATAATAATCGCTGCGGCTAGATTCTCTTTTAGCGGTGCTTGCCCTGTTAAGTCACGATAACCACGTTGATGTAATCCATCGCCACTGAGATCTAAAGATAATGACGCTTTTTCTTTATGTAGATGTATAGTTAAACGAATATCCGGTGATTGCTTAGCAACATCCGGTCGTTGCCCTATTTTACGTTGGAATGAATCGACGATAGCATCTTTCGCTTTTAATGCACCATATTGGCTATTACGGATCACATCATTAGTGCCATTAAAGTGAATAGCAAAAGTATGATTAACTGTAAATACTTCGCTCCAATCAATTGCTTGCACACCAAGGTATAAATCTAGATCACTGTAGACATTAAATTCATTTAGCGGAAGCATGATGCGAGAAGCTAAACGGCTCCAGAGCAAAGACTGATACATGGTTTTATCATCAGCACGGAAATAGACACCACCTTGCGTAATCTGGCAAGACTGGGCACCAAGGTGTTCAAGTTCAGTTTTTAATAATTCTTCCAGACCTCGGCCTGTGCTGGCAAACAGAGAGCGCATAATATTGTTACCACCTAAAATAAAATTGTTGGGCATTATAGCTAATTGTATTACGTTGTCATAAAGTTACTGACGATAAAAAAATAATAAAACCTTTTTGGGAGCACTGATGATCAACGTATCACGCCTTTATATACACCCTGTAAAATCAATGAAAGGGATCCGTCTTTCTCAAGCCTTTGCCCGTGAAAGCGGCTTCACGTTTGATCGTGATTTTATGATAACGACCCCTGAGGGGACATTTATCACCGCACGTAAATACCCTTTGTTGCTGTGTTTTATTCCCACTGTAATGACAAATGGTATTTATATTCAAGCACCCGATGGTGAAGGAATTGCCATTACTTATCAGGATTTTCAATCTTCATTACAACCAACTGAAGTGTGGGGAAATCATTTTACCGCTTATGTTGCCCCAGATGAAATAAATCAATGGTTCAGCCGCTATTTAGGCATGGATGTACAACTTCGCTGGACGGGTGAAAAATCAACACGTCGAGTAAAAAAATCTCCTGAAACCGCGGTTTCGTTCGCTGACGGTTACCCTTATCTATTGATTAATGAAGCCTCATTTCAGTCTCTGCAACAGCGTTGCCCAGCTTCAATCAATATTGAGCAATTTCGCGGTAATATCATCATCACAGGTGCAAAACCTTTTGCAGAAGATAGCTGGCAAACAATCCGTATTGGCTCTGTCGTCATGGACTTAGTCAAGCCTTGCAGTCGCTGTATTATGACCACTATCAGTATCGATAAAGGCATTAAGCATCCTACCACAGAACCGTTAGCAACACTGCAAACATTCCGTACAGATGAAAAAGGCGATGTGGATTTTGGTCAAAATATTATCATTCGCCAATCAGGTATTATTCGTGTTGGGGATAAAGTTGAAATATTAGCTTATAAAGAAGCGAAATCTTATTTACAAACAACAGAGCAAACAACCGAACCAGCAACTGACAATGCGGTTACAGCAGCCTCCGCTCAAGAGCCAAAACAAGCTGTCACTATTGAATTTAATGGCATCAGCTTTGCTGGGAATAATCAAGAGGTGTTGTTAGAGCAACTGGAAAATCACGGTTATGCTATTCCCTATAGTTGTCGTGCGGGGATTTGTGGCTCTTGTGTTATTCAATTAGATGAAGGTGATGTCAATGCATTAAAAGCAGGTGCCATAAAACGTTCTGGCAGAATACTCGCATGTAGTTGTGTTCCTAAAGGCAATGTAAAACTTTCACTTAATAAAAAATAACGCTTATCTTTATCACAAATAAAAAGAAGGTAAACTGTCCTTATCTTCTTTTTATTTTGCATGATCTGCTCTACTGATTAAGAATTATCTCATCAATAACCCAATTTTAAATTAACTATAAACTCACTTTATTTACTTTTATAAATTTGTTGCAAAAAGAGAATAATGCAGATTTGATTTTAGGAAGTGTTGTTTAAGGCCAATTGTTTTTAGCATATTATAAACAATAAGTGAAAATAAAAGAGTAAGTCCTTTTTACTCTTTTATTAGATGACTTTTTCGTACAAAAACGATCTTGGCTCAGACTGTTTATGATATTCACTTAACCGATCATTCATGATTTTTAGTGGATCACAAAACGTTAGTGTTCTATCAAATAATGCTAACTGAGGCTGGGCTAATAAGCATAAACAGGCTTGCTCTCCCACTTCCGCCACTAAAAAAAGCACTTTTTCATTGCTATCTTTCAATGCGGTTTCCACCACTTGAGCTAAATAAGGGCGGGTTGATGAATGACTCACTTCAAAATACCAGCTCTTAGGCATTAATGGCTTTAAAAAACGATGGGCTATTAATGCGTTTAACGCTAATTCTGCTCGCGACTCAGAAGGCATATCAATCTGGCGGATTTGCTCATCATATCCATAATAAAGAGCAGCATCATCAACAGTAAAAGGTGATGATTGATGAGCAGTTGCACTTAGCATTTTACTTGGAAAACGACTACGAAAAATCATTCCATTAGCTAAATCGAGCATCAACTTTTGTTGCTCGTCATCAAAATACCAACGCCAGCGATCATCGGGTTTTATTATCACTAATTATTCCCCCTTCGATTTATTACCTGCTTTTTTCTCTGATACTCAATATTAAATAACCTAAATAAAATATTTAATACCACCTAACAAAAACAGGGTTCATTTTTTTATTAATTAAGCACAATCACTGCCATTTAATAAAAAATAATCAACTAGAGGCAATATAAACGAGTTAAGGGCAGAAGAAAAGCCCTTAACTGATTATTGAATGTAATTAAATATGATTAATTATAGATTTTATAAGTGCAGGACCATGATAAATGAATCCTGAATAGACTTGTATTAAAGAAGCACCTGCATCCATTTTTTCGCGTGCGGCAGTCAATGAATCAATCCCCCCTACCCCAATAATAGGTAAAGCGCCTTTTAACTCTTCATTTAGTTGTCGAATGATTTGTGTACTTTTTGATTGAACCGGACGACCGCTTAATCCACCGGCTTCATTGCAGTGATCTAATCCACTCACTAATGATTTGTCTAATGTTGTATTGGTCGCAATTACGCCATCAATATGGTGACGCACTAAGCTATCTGCAACTTGGATTAATTCTTCATGAGTAAGATCAGGGGCAATTTTAACGGCCACAGGCACATATTTTTGATATTTCCCTTGTAACTCAAGTTGTTTATTTTTAATCGCAGATAATAAATCGTCTAATGCTTCACCATATTGGAGTGTCCGTAAGCCGGGGGTATTAGGTGAAGAGATGTTAATCGCAATATAACCTGCATAAGGGTAAACTTTTTCCATACAGATTAAGTAATCATCTTTTCCTTGCTCTACGGGGGTATCTTTATTTTTACCGATATTAATACCCAGCACACCACCATATTGAGATTGTTTTACATTCTCTATTAGGTTATCAACCCCTAAATTATTAAACCCCATTCGATTAATTAAGCCTTCAGCTTCTACTAAGCGAAAGAGACGCGGTTTGTCATTACCTACTTGTGCTCGTGGTGTAACAGTACCCACTTCAATAAAGCCAAACCCCATTGCCCCTAATGCATCAATGCAATCACCATTTTTATCAAGGCCGGCGGCAAGACCGAGAGGATTTTTAAATGAAAGTCCCATACAAGAAACGGGTTTGGCAGGAAGTGATTGTTGAATAAGAAATTGAAATGGGGAATGAGATAAGCGTTTTAACTGACGAAAGGTAAAATCATGGGCACGTTCAGGATCTAGCCGAAACAATGCCTTCCTTACTAAGGAATAATACATACGATCTCCATTGAGAATATCGGGTATTAGGAATGATATGTCTACGACGATTTAAGCGTCGAGCATCATATAGATAAAAGCACGAAAAGTAAACGTTTCAATTGCACAATTCACCATAAAAAATCCCCAGTTTATGATGTCCCTCGCACAATTCTCCTTTCATTAAGATGATGTAACATCTCAAAAAACTTAAAAAAATCAATATTTAAGATTTTTTTCATATTTATCAATAAATAAAGTTTTCTACAATTATTGAGCAATATAACACTAGTTAAATCCTAGCAATTCAGTAGCGCTAAACTTGGATAGTAAATTGAGTAAAAGAGTCTTTTATACTCAAAAATGGAAACTACTTTATGAACGATAAAAAAACCATTAACACGCACCCCCCTTTACTTACGAATATTCGAAACCTCTTGATACAAGGTAGAAAAAACACAGTACAAGCAGTAAACAGCATAATGGTACAAACATATTGGGAAATCGGTCGTTTAATTGTTGAAGATGAACAACATGGAGATAATCGAGCAAAATTTGGAAAAAGAGTTTTACAAACTTTATCAGCTGAATTAACAAAAGAATTTGGTAAAGGATTTGATACCTCAAATCTTCGATATATGAGGAAATTTTATCTCACATTTCCAATTCGTGACGCAGTGCGTCACGAATTAAGTTGGACTCATTATAGAACGCTACTAAAACTAAAGAATGAACTCGCCCGTCAATGGTATATAGATGAAGCAATTACACAATCTTGGTCCGCCCGTGCATTAGAAAGACAAATTAGCACATTATATTATGAACGATTACTTTCAACACAGGGGAAACAGCAAAGTATTTATCCTGTATTAGCTGAAGGAAAACAAAAAACTACTGAACTCGCAACTTCAGTCAAAGATTATTTACGTGATCCCTATATTTTTGATTTTCTAGGACTACCTAGTAGTATCCTGCAAGAAAATAAACTAGAACAAACTTTAATAGAAAACCTAAAAGAATTCTTACTCGAATTAGGAAAAGGGTTTGCTTTTGTCGAACGACAACAACGTATTAGTACTAATGATGGTGATTTCTATATTGATTTAGTTTTTTATAACTTTCACTTAAAATGCTTTTTGTTAATAGACTTAAAAATGCATAAACTCACCCATCAAGATGTTGGGCAAATGGATATGTATGTCCGCATGTATGAAGAGAAAAAACGCCGTCATGATGATAATCCAACCATAGGACTAATTCTTTGCACTGAAAAAAATCACACAGTAGCCAAATACTCCATTCTAAATGAAAGTAAACAGCTATTCGCTTCAAAATATATGCTTGAATTACCAAGCGAAAAAGAATTAATTTTACAATTAGAAAAAGAACGCCAAAAATTATTTGAATAATAGTCATAACCCCTTAGCTTTTATTCAATACATATTATTAAACCATTATAATTTTTTGTATGAAATACTTACCATAAAAAATCCCCAGAATATGCTGGGGATCTAATTATCATGCTAACTTAATACCTTCTTATCACTTACTTAGTGATAGCGATATAGTGTTAATCCGCTAATGCTTTAGTGATTTTCTCATATAAATCACCAGATAAGTTATCAAGGGCTTTTAGCTTTAATAACTCGGCACGCATTTTCTCTTGGCGATTAGCATCATAGCGTTTCAAACGAATAAACGGCTCAATAAGACGAGATGCAACCTGTGGATTTCGGCTATTTAAGTCAGTCAGAATTTCTGTCAATAATAAATAACCTGAGCCATCTTCTGCATGGAAAGCTACAGGGTTATTATTCACAAACGCACCGATTAAAGCACGAGTACGATTTGGGTTAGCTAAAGTAAAAGAGCGATGTGATAGCAAACTGCGTACTGTTTGTAATACATCAGTTGCCGGACTCATTGCTTGTAAGCTAAACCACTTATCCATTACCAAGCCATCTTGATGCCATTTATCATCAAACTCTTGTAATAGTGCCTCTTTACAAGGTAATTGTGCCATTACTGCGGCATTTAAGGCCGCGAGTGCATCGGTCATATTGTCGCTATTGTGATATTGCGCTTCAACCAATTGATTACCCGTTTGCTGGTTTTCAACGGCTAAATAACCCAAGCAGACATTGCGTAAATCACGTTTAGCAATATCACCATGATCGACACGGTAAGCACCGATATGCATTGAGTGATAAACCGCAGAGAACTCATCAGCCATTTCAGTGGCTAAAGTTTTACGAATAAAACCTAAGGCCTGATGAATAGCAATAGGATCGATAATAGCAAAAGCTTCGCCCGCTTCAACATCGGTAGGTAATGTCAGAATAAGTGCCGCCAAGGCAGGATCGATATCTTTATCAAGCAATACAGCACGGAAAGCATCAATTACCATTTCAGGTAAAATTAATGGTTGCCCTTTTTGAACACGCGAAACGTTTTCTTTAATATAACGACCTAATAAAGATTGCGCCGCATCCCAACGAGAAAAAGCATTACGTGCATGTTTCATTAAGAATGAGAGTTGCTCATCCGTAAAAGGATAATCAAGTTTTACTGGCGCAGAGAATTCTCGCAATAATGAAGGAATTGGCTGTTGAGCAACATCATCAAAAATAAACTGCTGCTCTTCTCTCACCACATTTAATACATTAGAAACCGGCTGACCTTGTGAACGTAAAGGGATAACCTCCCCTTGTTGATTATATAATTCAATATCTAACGGAATATGTAGAACTTGTTTTTCCGCCTGATCTGCCGTTGGTGGCGTCATTTGACTGACGGTTAATGTATATTGCTGTTTTTGTGCGTCATAGCTATCACGTACAGTCAATACCGGTGTACCTGATTGGCTATACCAACGACGGAATAAAGTCAGGTCAACATTCGAGGCATCTTCCATCGCTTGTACAAAATCATCACAGGTCGCTGCACTACCATCGTGACGATGAATATACATCTGCATACCCGCTTGGAATTTCTCTTCACCGAGTAGCGTGTGGATCATACGGATCACTTCCGCCCCTTTTTCATATACCGTTAAGGTATAGAAGTTATTCATTTCAATCACACTATCTGGACGAATTGGATGAGCCATTGGGCTTGCATCTTCGGCAAACTGTGCTGTACGCATAACACGCACGTTATTGATACGATTAACTGAGCGAGAGCCTAAATCAGAGCTAAATTCTTGATCACGGAAAACCGTTAATCCCTCTTTTAAGCTTAATTGGAACCAGTCACGGCAAGTAATACGGTTACCTGTCCAGTTATGGAAATATTCATGGCCAATAACAGATTCAATCCCTAAATAATCTTTGTCTGTTGCTGTTTCGCTTTTAGCAAGAACATATTTAGAGTTAAAGACATTAAGCCCTTTATTCTCCATTGCCCCCATATTAAAGAAATCAACAGCGACTATCATATAGATATCGAGATCGTATTCTAAATTAAAGCGTGACTCATCCCATTTCATGGCATTTTTTAGTGATGTCATCGCCCAATCAGCACGATCAAGATTACCTTTATCGACAAATAGCTCTAAAGCAACTTCACGACCACTTTTAGTGTTAAATGTATCGCGTAATACATCAAAGTCTCCCGCCACTAATGCAAAGAGATAACTTGGTTTAGGATGCGGATCTTCCCAAGTCACCCAATGACGACCATCTTCAAGATCACCTTGTGCAACACGGTTACCATTAGATAATAGATAAGGATACTGTTTTTTATCTGCAGTGATCGTGGTGGTATAGCGCGCTAAAACATCCGGTCTATCTAAATAATAAGTAATATGACGGAAACCTTCCGCTTCACACTGTGTACATAGCGCATCGCCAGAAACATATAACCCTTCTAACGCGGTATTAGCTGATGGGTTAATCTCATTAATAATTTTTAACGTAAACTGTTCAGGCAATTGGTCAATGATGAGTTTGCCGTTTTCTTCTTTATAGTGTGTCCAAGCAACATCATTAACAAAAATAGATTTTAATGTTAAATCTTCCCCATCTAACACCAACGGCGTTACCGTTGTCGCTAAGCGCTTGCATTGGCTAATAGCAGTAACCTGTGTTTTTTCTTTATCTAAGATAAAATCAAGATGCAAATCAGTGATGGTGTAATCTGGGGCGCGGTAATCTTTACGATATTTAGCAATTCTTTGTTGTGTCATAGAAAAAAGCCTTTTAGTTAACACGACTATTTTACGGTTATATAACCAAAGCTTACTCGTCAAAAAACGGTTTAGCTAGTCGAATATTCAATTGAGCACATTAAAAGTCAATAGAATGTTAATGGGATATTAATATGTGTAACTAATTTATTTGCTAATTGATGCTAACATACTCCCAAATTATGTTTAACGTGGTAAACTCAATAGAGATTTACAGCTTGTTTTTATGTCGCAGAGAAATATTAACGAATAGTGACGCATTATCATCATATTCGGGTATACTCTCCAACCTTAACGATTTAGCTGACATAAAAACGCTCCGTGAGGATGCTTGACGCGCTATGATTTTAGACGCTACACCGATTATTACATCACTGTTGGATACCGATGCATACAAGCTCCACATGCAACAGGCGGTTTACCATCATTATAGTGATATTCCTGTCGTTGCTGAATTCCGCTGCCGGAGTGATGAACGTCTAGGTGAATATGCAACAACCTTACGCCATCAAGTGGATATGATGGCAGACTTGTCATTAACTAATGAAGAGTTTGGCTATCTTCAAAGCCTGCCTTTCTTTAAAAATGACTATCTGCAATGGTTTAAACATTTTCGCTTTAAACCCGAGCAAGTGCATATCGCGACCACTGCTGACAATCAATTGACGATTAAGATAACTGGCCCTTGGCGTGAAGTTATTTTATGGGAAGTTCCTTTGTTAGCATTGGTGAGTGAAATTGTCCACCGTGCTCGTTCGCCACAAATCACCGCTGATGACGCCGTTATTCAATTACGCAAACTTATCGATATTTTCTATCGTGATGCGGCTGAACAACAGATTGATTTAGCGGATTTCAAATTGATGGATTTTGGTACTCGTCGTCGCTTTTCTTATGATGTGCAACGTGCCATTGTCGATGAATTAAAAAATCATTTCCCTTATCTTATCGGCACTAGTAACTATCATTTTGCTGAACGTATGCAACTGGCGCCCGTAGGCACACAAGCCCATGAATGGTTCCAAGCACATCAGCAAATTAGTCCTGAGCTTGCCAATAGTCAACGGGCTGCATTGCAATCATGGCTAGATGAATACCCAGATCAACTCGGTATTGCACTCACTGATTGTATCACTATGGATGCATTCCTGCGTGACTTTGATATGCCATTCGCCAGCCGTTATCAAGGGTTACGTCATGACTCAGGTGATCCGATTGAATGGGGTGAAAAAGCCATTGCTCATTATGAAAAGCTCGGTATCGATCCGATGAGTAAAGTATTGGTATTCTCTGATAGCCTCGACTTTCAGAAAGCCTTAGTACTTTATAAGCATTTCCATAAGCGTATCCGCTTAATTTTTGGTATCGGCACCAGATTGACTTGTAATATCCCGAATATTACACCTCTTAATATTGTGATTAAGCTGGTGGAGTGTAATGGTAAACCTGTTGCTAAATTATCAGATAGTCCAGGTAAAACCATTTGTGAAGATGATGAGTTTGTCGACAAGCTACGTAAAGCCTTTGATGTTCCTCTTGTTAGGCAAGCTTGTTAATAAAGATTAAATCGCTATCTATTCACTCTATCTATTCTATCTATAAAGAAAGGGCCAATATTGCCCTTTCTTTTTGCTATCACCCCCACTATTCGACTGATTTTACCTATTTTTAGCAAAATATTTTCTATAAAGGCTTTTCTCTTGCTGATTCCCTCTTTAAACTGAAATTTCCTACTTGTTTCCTGCGCTATTGCAAGTAACATAGAAAAACTGTCCGACAGGGGCAGAATGAATTTACTAAACAATTATTTTAATTAAACGAAGAGAGATTTATTTATGATCGTTGCGCCTGTAGTCGACGTACTGCAAGGCCGTATCGCGGTTGGCGAAGACGTCACCGTTCGCGGTTGGGTACGTACAAGAAGAGATTCAAAAGCTGGTATCTCATTCCTTACCGTCTATGACGGTTCCTGCTTTAATCCAGTACAGGCCATCATTAATAATAATTTACCGAATTATCAAGATGAAGTGCTGCACTTAACCACAGGTTGCTCTGTGGAAGTCACCGGTAAAATTGTTGAATCTCCGGGTCAAGGTCAGAACTTTGAAATTCATGCGACCAAAGTTGTGGTAGTAGGAATGGTTGATGATCCGGAAACTTATCCGATGGCCGCTAAACGTCACAGCGTTGAGTATCTGCGTGAAGTTGCTCATCTTCGTCCACGCACAAACTTAATTGGTGCTGTTGCACGTGTTCGCCATACCTTGGCACAAGCACTACATCGTTTCTTCGATGAGCAAGGCTTTTTCTGGGTTTCTACGCCATTAATTACGGCGGCGGATACCGAAGGTGCGGGTGAAATGTTCCGTGTCTCTACCTTAGATATGAACAACCTGCCACGTACTGATAAAGGTGAAGTTGATTTTAGCGAAGACTTTTTTGGTCGCGAAGCTTTCTTAACCGTATCAGGACAATTAAACGGCGAAACTTATGCCTCTGCATTAAGTAAAGTCTATACTTTCGGCCCAACTTTCCGCGCTGAGAATTCAAATACTAGTCGTCACTTGGCTGAATTCTGGATGGTTGAACCTGAAGTGGCTTTTGCTGATCTGAATGATATCGCCGGATTAGCAGAAAAAATGCTGAAATATGCCTTTTCTGCCGTGTTAGCTGAGCGCAGAGATGATATGGAGTTTTTTGCTCAACGCGTTGATAAAGAAGCCATTACACGTTTAGAGCACTTTATCGCTTCTGATTTCGCACAAATTGACTACACAGATGCGATTACTGTGTTAGAAAATTGCGGCCAGAAATTTGAAAACCCAGTTTATTGGGGTGTTGACCTCTCCTCCGAGCATGAGCGCTATCTTGCTGAGAAACACTTTAAAGCCCCTGTGGTTGTGAAGAACTACCCGAAAGATATCAAAGCATTCTATATGCGTATGAATGAAGACGGTAAAACAGTTGCGGCAATGGATGTGTTAGCACCAGGTATCGGTGAAATCATTGGTGGTTCTCAACGTGAAGAACGTTTAGAGATGTTTGATAAACGTTTAGCTGAGATGGGTATGAATAAAGAAGACTACTGGTGGTATCGTGATTTACGCCGTTATGGCACAGTACCACACTCTGGTTTTGGTCTCGGCTTTGAACGCTTAGTTGCTTATGTGACTGGTGTCACAAATATTCGTGAAGTGATCCCATTCCCACGTACACCAAGAAATGTCGATTTCTAATAGTTTGATTAATTAGTAGCCAACAAAAAACATTTGTGTTGCTGATTAATTGTACTAACTTTAGTTATACCAGAAGCCAACCTCAGGGTTGGCTTTTTTTATGCATGGCTACAATTTGATGGAAAAGTTCCCCCAAATACACACTTTGAAATACATTGTTACAATTTGTTACACTTTTTTCGATTTTGTAGCAAATTCGGGGTAGATAAAATTTTTTACCAATGGAACACTGTCACCCGACACAGACGACACTTAACTCTCATAAATAGTTCCATAAAAATTAAGAAACTATTTCTGGCAGTGGCAAAGGTGTCTGAATAACACCAATGAGGGTAATAATAATGATGAAGCGCAATATTCTTGCAGTGGTAATCCCAGCTTTAATGTTTGCTGGTGCAGCAAACGCAGCTGAAATGTACAACAAAGACGGCAACAAAGTAGATATCTACGGTAAAGTTGACGTTCGTCATTACTTCGCTGATGCTGATACTAAAGGCGATCATGAAAGCGGTGACGCTTCTCGTGCACGTATCGGTTTCAAAGGCGAAACTCAAATCAATAAAGATTTAACTGGTTTCGGTCGTTTTGAATACGAAGTTAAAACAAACACTACTGAAGGCGAGAACAAAGCTAAAACTCGTCTAGCATATGCTGGTCTGAAATTTGCTGACTTCGGTTCTTTAGATTACGGTCGTAACTACGGTGTAATTTATGACACCAACGCATGGACTGACGTTCTGCCTTTATGGGGTGGTGACTCCATGGCGCAAACTGACGTTTATATGACTAGCCGTACTACTGGCGTATTAACTTACCGTAACACCGATATGTTCGGTTATGTTGATGGTTTAAGCTTTGCTCTGCAATATCAAGGCAAAAATAACGAAAACACCAACAATAAACGTAAAGACAACGCTGAAGCAAATGGCGACGGTTTTGGTTTCTCTACAGCTTATAACTTAGGCTGGGGCGTAACACTGGGTGGTGGTTACTCAAGTTCTGCTCGTACTAACTGGCAAGAACATAAGAGTGATGCTACTGGTAAACGTGCTGAAGCATGGAACGTTGGTGGTAAATTCGAAGCTAACAATGTTTACTTAGCAGCAATGTACGGTGAAACCCGTAACATGAACTACTATGGTGACGGTGCAATTGCAAACAAAACTCAAAATATCGAGTTAACTGCACAGTATGACTTTGCTGATTTAGGTATCAAACCATCTTTAGGTTATGTTCAATCTAAAGGTAAAGATCTGAATAATGGTGTTGGCGGTCTGAAAGACAACAACCATGATTTAGTTAAATATATCTCTGTAGGTTCTTTCTACAAATTTAACAAAAACATGACTGCAGTTGTTGATTACAAAATCAACCTGTTAGATGAAGATGACTTCACTAAAGCTAACGGCGTTGCAACTGACAACGTAGTTGGTTTAGGTCTGACTTATCAGTTCTAATTACCCTTTAAGGTAATTAAACAGTCAAGTTAATTGATTTGAAAAGCAACACTTCGGTGTTGCTTTTTTATTTGCCTATCCTATTTATATTGCTCGCTTTTCTGTTCCTCCTTTTCTAATACCAAGATAAACAGTTTATTATACTAAACTATTGGTTATTTTTAGTGGTTATATTTACATGTTAATGTAATCACGAAAGATTTACTTATTTACATCTTGTTTTGCTATTTATTCTCACTTAGTTCACAACTTCTTGCTAATTTCTCTACAAACTGTTGGCAAACCGATTCTATAGCGTTACTCTTGTTACTCATAATTCGGCTTCGTTTTGAGCTTAGGGAATAATTACACTATGTTTGAGAAAATCATTGCTGCACCAGCCGATCCTATTCTGGGTTTAGCTGATAGTTTCCGTTCTGATACTCGTGAAAACAAAATTAACTTAGGGATTGGTGTTTATAAGGATGAAACAGGTAAAACACCTGTACTCACCACCGTTAAAAAAGCAGAAAAATATTTATTAGAAAACGAAACCACTAAAAATTATCTTCCTATTAGCGGTATTCCTGAGTTTGGTGCGGTCACTCAAGCACTGTTGTTTGGTGAACAACACCCTATCATCACAGAAAAACGTGCACGTACAGCACAAGCTCCGGGTGGTACTGGAGCATTACGTATTGCTGCGGACTTTATTGCTCAGCAAACTAATGCTAAACGTGTATGGATAAGTAACCCGACTTGGCCAAACCATAATAATATTTTTCAGACTGCAGGCTTAGAGATTTGCCAATATGATTATTATGATGCCGAAAGCCACGGTTTAGATTTTGAAGGTATGCTAGCTAGCCTACAAAATGCACAAGCAGGTGATGTTGTGCTGTTCCACGGATGTTGCCATAACCCAAGTGGTATTGACCCAACGTTAGAGCAATGGCGTCAATTGGCTGCCTTATCCGCTGAGAAAGGTTGGTTACCAGTATTTGACTTTGCTTACCAAGGTTTTGCTAATGGTCTTGAAGAAGACGCGCAAGGCTTACGCCTGTTTGCTGAAAGCAATCCTGAGCTGATTGTTGCAAGCTCATATTCAAAAAACTTTGGCCTTTATAATGAGCGTGTAGGTGCTTGCACTATTGTCGCAAAAGAGAGCGATACTGCTGAGAAAGCATTTAGCCAAGCCAAAGCGATTATTCGCGCAAACTACTCTAATCCACCGGCACATGGTGCATCTGTGGTGACTACTATTTTATCTAATCCAGAGTTAAAAGAAGAGTGGATTGAAGAGCTCACCACAATGCGTGAGCGCATTCAGCGTATGCGCCAATTGCTGGTGACAACGTTACAAGAAAAAGGCGCAAAACAAGATTTCAGCTTTATTATTGACCAAAATGGTATGTTCTCATTTAGTGGCCTTAATAAAGAGCAAGTTGAACGTCTACGTGCTGAATATGGTATTTATATTGTCGGCTCTGGTCGTATTAATGTCGCAGGCTTAACACTGGAAAATATGGTTCCATTGTGTGAAGCCATTGTCGCTGTACTTTAATGGCTTTTTCATCGTTTTAAAGCATACAGTTAGATAACACGTTTTATAACCCAACAGCGTTTAATTAGATATGTTGTTGGGTTTTTTATTGTTTTATTCGTGCTGTGGGAAAAAACCATACTGAATTTGTTTTGAAAGCCGTTCGACGTTCAGCCGAAGAAACACTGACAGATCTGCGAGTCATAAATGTTAATTCCGAAGTTTATCAGGAATTTATCAACCCACTTGATGCAACACTTGTAAGCAACGAAACATTACGAAAAACAGTGATGTCTAAATCCCCTTAAGAGGAATGACATTGAAACTGACAGCACCTGAACCACTCAAAATAGGCCATATGCTGGAGGTTTTTCCTCCGGTGAAAAGGCTTTAGAACTCTGGAGGGGTAAGTTCCAATAAGGCCTTGATGTTCACAATAATCCTATTATTTATAAGGTCTCACTATCTTATGCCAAGCGGTTCCATCATACAGATCAACATTATAATCATCAGCTACAACTAAAATCCCATCGCGGACATCCATATGACCTGAGGCGATAACATTTTTATCACCATCCTTGGGACGGATCATTTCTTTACCATTCCAACACTGTAAGCGATAGTCATCACATGCCCATACTTTATCTTCAAACCAGCGTAACTGATTCAGTAAAATAGCCGAACTGCCGTGATAAAGTTTTTCCCATTGGTATTCACGCCCTCGCCATAAACTGCCCCCTTCACCGCCGATATACACATAACCATCAGGGGCACACAATACTGCACTTAATTGCTCATTAGAGGGAAAACCACAAGGGATCCAGATTTCGCCATTATAATGCCAAACATCACCTGCACCGCCAACGGCATACATATCCTGCTCAGAGAAACCATCGAGATCATCAAACCCCATATCTGTATTGAATTTACTCTCTGGAATACCATTTTGTATCTGTTGCCACTGACCAATATCGATTCGTTTATAAATATCTCTTCCTGGGCCAACATAGTAGGCATAACCATCAATACATTTAATATTTATCGGAAAAGCTTCTTTTTCTGGCATAACTTTTTCTAGCGGAAATTTAGATCCACTGCCCATACACTTGACAAACCCACCATCGCCTCTAGATGCAAGCATCCCTTGTTCTTTCGGTTTTAAACAAATACCTACTTTAGGATTATCGAACCCTTCAATTCTAATATAATCAATCGGGTCATCTGGTGTGTCTAAATAAATACATAATAACTGTGAGGGGATTTCGCTGTTCCATAAGTTTCGAGCCTTTTCGTATGGAATATCTTTGCGCAAACAAAAGTACACAATATTTTTATCTCGGATTGCACAACCAGTAAAAATATATCCCTTGATATATTTGGCCCAATGTTTATTAGTTATATACTCCATTATCTTTCTTTCCCTTTTTCAGTTGTTATAGGATCTCATCTAGAACCTTTTGTACACTTTATCCGGCTCATGTTGGTGATAGGTCATTGTATTGGCAATCGCACTGGCTTTCCATAACCGTTTTCAATCCGGCGCCCTAAGATATCGTAGCGGTATTCCGCTCGCTGATACCCTAAGGGCCCTTGGTCGATATCTACTGCGATAATACGGTGGTCACTGTCATAGTGATAGCGTTGCCCCGAGCTACTGCCTTAGTGTTATCAAGCATCACGTTTACTCCTAGCATTAATTTTATTTTTAATCATTTTACTGAGTGTTTCATATTTTTAATGTGACAAAAAGGAATAATTTTTCCAGTATGTGAAATCTCCTTCATTTTTAATTGGCCTGAAATAATATACTTAAACTCAGGGAATTTATTAGCATTATTCAGTTGCATAGAATCAATTTTAACTATAACTGAACAATCATCACGAACCTGAATTAATTTAATACATCCATTTAATATTAAAAATAACTTTTAATTTAACTTAGTTATTTTCAGTAAAATACTGATTTATTAAACTATTAAATAGTTCATTCTGTTATGATTATTTTAAACGCATCTTTATTTGAATCATTAACCAAAATCTATAATTAATGCATTTTTTGGAATAAGATTATAATTAAAATATAAATTATATTTTTTAAACAATCTCCACTGAAGATATATAGTAAATAATTATAAAATTTCAGTTTTAATTATTTATTAATAATAGAAAATGAATAAATGCATTAAGGTTAAAACATAGTTCGGTAAATAATATTATGTAATTACCTGCCTTGGCATAGTGATTATATATCCAACACAGGAAATTACATAATTTAAATTATAATAATTACTACTAGGGTCTTTATGCTGTTTGCACGAAGAAAAGGCCCTCTATATTATTTCCTTCATTTTTAATAAATAAGTATCCGATGGCATCGGACAATCCCAATACGTCTTTAAAAGGGAGAGGGAAATCTGCAGAATATACCTGACAGACAAAATGATAATTTTTCAAAATCTCATCCACACCAGTTAATCCATTTGGAATATCTTTTGAAAAAAATGATATCATTGGATAATCTTCACTATTAATTTTTGTATTTAATAAATCAATTTTAGTTTCAGGTATAAAGTCTTCATTTGTTTTACTTAAACTACCAGTTAATGAATAAGATACAAAAGTAAAGCCTGATTTAATCAGGCCTAACTCGTTCTCATCACCAAAATAAGTTATTTCATCAAGAAAATAATCATTACTATCATATGTTGAAAATATAGATAAATAACCAGTTTTGGGCAAAATGCCATCAGCGATCTGAGGAGTTACTTTCTCACAATCTATAGAGAAAAGATGCAATAGCTCCTTTCCTTTTGGATTAATAGGCCATTTAGACACATATGCTTTATTACCTCCTATAATCAAGCCTGAATCTACATTTTTGTTATCACTTACGATAAATTGAGTAATTTCATACATAATATATATTCCTATTTACAACTTTTTACTTTTGCAGCAACTTGTTGTTTATAAAATTTTAATGCTTCTTGTCTTAATTGTTTAACTCGACTAGCAGGAACACCTGATTTTCTTAAACCACCTGATGTTATATCTAATTCACGTTTTAGTGTTGAAGCAAACTCATTTTTACCTAGCCCTTGATTAGCTCGAATTTCAGCTTCATGCCAATGAGCCCCCCCAATTCCTCTAGTATCCTTCAACGGGCCTCTAGTATGATGATCTAGGTCTAAAGCTATAGATGGATTTCCAGATAACCGTGATGTGTTTGCAAGGCCTTGTTGTTTTAAATATTCGTGTCTCAATAATTCATGAGCCTGTAATTGATCGCCCACATGCACAGAACCATTTAATTCACCATAAGTACCTAATGCAAACAGCTTAGCCCAACCCCACGGATCCACCCATGTCAATGGATTTGGCGCATAAGCATATAAGTTTATCCCCCCTGCCAACCCTATTGGGTCTTGCTGGGTAAAACGGCCTAAATCCGGGGCATAGTACCTGAACGTATTATAATGCAGACCAGTATACTCGTATCATCCTGATACTGATGACACCAGAACCATCAAGCAACAGTACCAGCGCCAATAAGACCAGCTTAGTAAAATTAAGCTGAGAATGCGGTAACTGTTTGTCGATTACAACAGCAACTAAAAATAGAAACTGAGCGGCTCAAAACAAGAACAAAACCGGAAGACCATAAGGATTTTCCGGCTTTTTTAGGGTTATTCTCTACTCAAAAGTAATTCTTTCCACTTTTCCAGATAACCTTTGAACTCTTCTATCGTTGAGATTGTTACGCTCTCTTCAGTATATTCGTTAAAAATCTCGACACCACCCAGTTTAATGGTGACAGTATGGGCATTACCTGTACCTTCCCATTCTGGTAACTCACCATTCTTAACCAATTCACATAATTCAAGATATTCATTTACACCATTTAAACTACCTTGAATATCATCTTTTAAAAACCAAGCTATTAGGTGATGTTCAGTTTCAACTTCGGCACATGAATAACCATGTTCATCAATATAATATTTCATTTGTTATTTAACGCTCATAAACAGGGAATGCTGTATTGATATTTCCATTATTAGGTTCTGTTCACGATTAAATGTGCTTGTAGGTCGGGTTTGACGCTGTAAATGCCCCCAAGCACTGTATTGCCCTTGCCAAACGATTTCACCCTCACTGTTGGTCAACGCTTCCGGTAAGCCACTTAAACTGCTGTGCGTATAATAATGAGAATTATCTGTTCTATATCCCGAGCATAACTACAACTCAACGATTTTTCAGTGATTCTGACTAATTTTATGTAATGCTTTATGTAAAATAGATTTTCTTAATGAACGATTAAAATTACTTAAAGGTATATCTTTATTTAAAAACATCTTAAATCTATTTATTAGTTGATGATCAATATTATTAATAGGTAATTTATTTAACTCTCTCATTCTAAGTAACACTATTACTTCACAAGGTATTAATTTGTAAATTACATGATTAGAGTTTTCAGTTGAGTTAATTTTAGGATAATTTATCGATATATGATAATTGCAAAGTTCATTTAATAATGAGCTTATATCTTCATTATGAAAAAAACCATCAACAATTTTTTTATATTTTAAATTAAAATTGAATTCTTTTATCCCCCACTCAATATCATTATTCAATTTATCATTAACTGAGTTTGATTTTTTCTTGGAAAGATAAAAAACAAGTGGTATTAAAGTCTCTGAAAACTTATCATCAATAAATTCATTGTTAGCTTTAATATTTTTAATTAGACTTTTAAAAACAACAAGTTGATCATCTAGAGAAAAATAAGACAATGTGATAAAATATACAGCAATTAGTTCATTTAAATTTTTTTCTATTTTGTTGCCAAAGTATTCTTCACAATAATACTCCAATACAGAAAAATAAAAATAATTGATCAACTCAATATAATTATCTTTTTTCTCCATTAAGAAATCTCTTAATAAAAGCACGATTGTGCTACTTTTTTCATTTAGTAAGGCATTAATATTAAGTGTTATTTTACATTTTTTTTCAAAGAAATCATCATTCCATTCATAAATAAACTTATTAGTAGCATTTTCTATATAATCGACTAAAGCATTATCTATAAAATCATAATACTCTTTATCTTCTAAAATAAAATTAATAGCTGATTCTAATTCACGATAAAATTGTTCTATCTCTTTCATCCTACCATTCCTCAAACGTTATATTCCAATCATAAAATTTGGGATTTCGGCCAACATTTACCTGAATCCCATTCAAAAAATCAAGTTTAATTCAATGCATTGACATAACGGAAGGTTTTTCGCACCTCGTTTTGCTGTAATAAGGGTTCGTTGGGCTAAATCATAGGTCAGTTCGGTATGTTCTAAACAGCGTTTACCGTCTTTAAGCCAGTGCTCAACCACTCGCCACTCAGGTTCATTGTCTGATAATGGTAAAGCGAAATACAGACACAGACTTTCATAACCATTACCTGCTAAATATTGACTAGTAACGATAATTTTTAAATCACGACTTTTTTTGACACAAAAAGCCTAGTAACTGGTTAGTCAATAATTGAAAAATTTTACTTTCTTTTTTATTTTTACGATAATTCTATTTCCACTGAAAAATCGAAAGCCGTTAAACCTGCATCTTCTACTCTTTGTTTAAATTTATCCGTAACAAAGATTCGACTAATATATTCGTCAATAGTAAATAAATACTCATCAGTGATGTTATTTTTTATGAGAACTGGCTTTTCAATCATTAATCCATTGGGGTATTCCCGATAAACAGAATTTTTTCTGTCAAAACATCCTGAAAGTGAATTAGTTGGATAATAACCAACAAATTTCTTCCGTTTGCTCTCAGTCTTAACGGGTAATACTTGTCCTCTTGAACTCAAAATATCAGATAAAGACACCAATGCATCTTCACTAAAAACCATAAATGGCGACAAAAAACTACTAAAATCAAATTTATAATTCTTTCTTCCAAAATCATTGGAATTTAACTCTAATGAAATTGCAGTATAGTCATCAGTAAATTTAGACCATCGCTGATCCATCGCTCTCCCTATTATACTTTCTTCTCCATCAGGATAATTTTGAATAAAAGAACTATAGTTTTCCAAATCTGATTTTAAATAATAGACTTTATTAATCATAATATAGTTTTCCATTTAGCATTTCTACTAGCAGAGGATAGGATTTCTCGAATTTCAGATAATGTATCTATTACCCCTTGTTTACCTCCTTCTTTATCAGCCCTAATAATCCTTTCATTCACAGTATCACTGATCATGCAAAACTGATCCACTTGGTATTATCCGTACATTTTGTACGGGGAATTTATGATAACCAAGGAGATATTTGTGGATATTCATGTTCGCTTTACACAAGGTCAAAGCATCCAAAAAATTGCCCGTGAACTGGGTATTTCCCGCAATACTGTTAAACACCATTTACAGCAGGAACCGATGCCAACGTATACTCGACGCGCACCCAAACAGACCAAATTAGTGCCATTTGAGCCGTACTTAATCCAACACATCCAACTGGCTAAACCCGACTGGATCCCTGCAACTATCTTGTTTGATGAACTTTGTCAAAGGGGATATCAAGGTGCAGGATTGCGCAATTGCGTCGTTTCGTTTACCAGTTTAAACCCATTATTGCACCTGAGCCGATTGTGCGTTTTGAAACGCCTCTCGGTCAGCAGATGCAGATTGATTTCACCACTATTCGCCGAAGTAAACAGAAGCTAAAAGCGTTCGTGGCGACACTGGGCTATTCCCGAGCTTGTTACGTCAAGTTCTTTGATAATGAACGAGCCAGCACTTGGCAACAGGGGTTAAAAGAAGCGTTCGATTACTTTGGGGGCGTGCTTCAACAAGTACTTTGTGATAACGCCAAAGCCCTCATTGTCAAGCGAGACGCTTATGCTAAAGGTGAACATAAACTGCATGTTGAAATGCTTCAGATGTCAAAAAATTATAGTTTTAAGTTGACCGCTTGCCAGCCTTATCGGGCCAAAACGAAAGACAAAGTAGAGCGTTTTAACCATTACCTAAAAAATAGCTTTATCGTGCCATTTAAGGCGGAACTTCGCGCTCAAAACCTTGAATTGGATGTTGAGATAGCGAACGCAAAAATTGGTCCATGGCTACAGCGAAAATGGGGTGTTGGTAAGAATGTATTATTGAAGTGACCCCAGTAATTGGTTGTCCAACTATTGGGGGCACTTCAAGATCACAGGGATTTTCCGGCTTTGAACTAAATAACTCTTTTAGTTATTTCCAAATAGTGATTATAAGTTTCTTTGCTAAGATATTTTCTAGCCAAATTATAACTATAATCACTTCCCATTATTGCTTCAAAGATACACGTATTTAATATGTCTTTTACGTCATCACCTTGATAAAGAAATAAGTCATCGACAAAACTAAATATGTTCTTTATTTCTTTTATTAATATATCTTTATCCTTGTAAATAGATGCGATATTTTGAGAAAAATAGCTTTTCTCATCTACTTTACCAGAGCCATATAGATTTATCAGATCAGCAAAAAACGTACCAAAACCTCCAAATATTAGATAAATACCATCATGCTCGCCATGTATTTCTCGAAACACAGGAAAAAAATTGTTTAGTTTATCAATTAATTCATCATTCGTCATAAATGCCCCAATGCGTTCCTTAAATCATTTATCATGTAACTTGCTAAGCTTCTATCCGATGGGCTTAGAGCCTCATTTTTATACCTTCCATTACCACTAGATAAATTTTTCAACGCTGTTAAATAATCCTTACCTTTATTTATATGGTCTGAACCGCCGACTAATTGTCCAGTATTCTTTGTATACAGAATAGAAGCTACTGTACCTCCATCAGGAATATTTGCACCTGGCCGATATAGTTCTTTAAACATTTTTTGCAGCTTAGGATTCTCTATTGAATCTATTATTTGCTGCCTTTGTTCTGCTGAAATGGCATGATTATTTTTTCTAGCATTCTTTAATATATCGACAGGACAGCCCGCTAACCCCCACGGATCCACCCATGTCAATGGATTCGGCGCATAAGCATATAAGTTTATCCCCCCTGCCAACCCTATTGGGTCTTGCTGGGTAAAACGGCCTAAATCCGGGGCATAGTACCTGAACGTATT
>NZ_CP026521.1:1449037-1475896 GCF_002953915.1 Bacillus sp. MBGLi79 | reverse complement strand
TGAATAAGTCAAAATCCTTTACTCTCTCTGAAAATAGCAAACACAAAAAACTCCAATTCGATTACCTTCTATATGATAACACTTTTTGAACAAAATTTGAACGTGAATTGCTTCGATTATGAAATTAATTTATATGGAGCTCATGTCATAACGTTTCTGTGACACTAGTTATTGACAATTCAGCAATTTCTCCCTTCACTTTACCCATATTTCCAATAAAGGCTCTCTTTTTCCTGTGATCGGATCATTCGCCGGCAACGCCGCCTTCTTTATCTGTTTGACCGCTTCCTCCCACTCATCCCACTCATCCGGCTTTCCCGTCTTCATATCATACTGAATGCCTCCGGGATAGGCGCCAAGGACAGTAAAATCGGGACTTGAGCTTAGCTTTTTATGACCGACTCCGGCTGGAATCACGACTGCATCGCCTGTTTTGAAAGGGATGACAGCTCCTTTTTCTCCCCCGAACTGAATGACAGCCTCTCCCCTAACTGCAATCAGGACTTCATGCGTATTGCTGTGATAATGATGGTATGGAAAAACACTTCCTAACCAGCTGTTTGACCAGCCATGCCGGGTGACGATCCGCTCTGCCTGACTGGTATTCTTAATCGCGTTTTGATATACCACGAGCGGATACTCAGGGTGATTCGGAATCCTGCCGTCATCCGGAAAGAAATATGTCTGTGTCTTTGCTTCCATCAATTTCACCTCCCTTTTTTATCTTCCACACATAGCGGTTCGCAAAACATGATGTTTTTCTCACGATTCCATTGATCTGCATGATACCAAATAGTATAGTATAAAAAATAATGCCAGAATGAGGGATACCATGAAAGCTATTGTTATCGGAATTTTAGCTTCACTCTTTTTCGCCGTTACCTTTATATTAAATAGAGCGATGGAGTTATCTGGAGGCAGCTGGCTCTGGAGCTCTTCGCTGCGCTTTATTTTTATGGTGCCGTTTTTATGTGTGATTGTCATCATGAGAGGGACATTCACGCCTCTCGTACAAGAGATGCGGAAAAAGCCGTTCTTTTGGCTCAAATGGAGCTTTGTCGGCTTCGTGCTTTTTTACGCGCCGATCACATTTGCGGCTGCCTACGGTCCGGGATGGCTTATAGCCGGCACCTGGCAAATTACAATTGTAGCCGGTGTGCTCTTGTCTCCTTTGTTTTATGTCAAACAAGATATGCCGGGCGGTCCGCAGCTCGTTCGGCAAAAGATTCCCCTGGTTTCACTTGGCACTTCCGTGATCATCCTGATTGGAGCGGCTCTGATTCAGCTTCAGCATGCAGAATCGCTTTCAGGAAAGATGCTGCTTTTCAGTGTGCTGCCGGTTGTCATTGCGGCTTTTGCCTATCCGTTAGGAAACAGGAGAATGCTCGAGGAATACGGTGGCCGGCTTGATACATTTCAGCGCGTGCTTGGAATGACATTGGCAAGCCTTCCGTTCTGGCTTCTATTAGCAGCTTACGGTTGGTGGTCAGACGGCCTGCCGACAGCGGGGCAAACCGTTCAATCCTTTATCGTTGCCGTCAGCTCAGGCATCATTGCGACTGTTTTATTTTTCTGGGCCACTGATATGGTAAGAGACAATCCGCAAAAACTCGCAGCCGTTGAAGCCACTCAATCCGGTGAAGTGATTTTCGCGCTGCTTGGTGAAATTGTTCTTCTGTCAGGCGTTTTCCCATCTCTATTATCATTTGCCGGTTTGTTCATTATTATAGCGGGGATGGTATTACATACCTTCGCTTCACAGCCGAGAAAACCGAAAAAGAAAGCACAGTCAAACCTGACCGCGTAGCATTTGCAGGAGAATGGGTGAAAACCTGTTCTCCTTTATCTTTGCTACCAAAAGGCATCTGTTTCACGGTATAGTTAAATATAATATCTGCCTACTTATTATCGAAAGGTGATTATTGGAATGGAAGCAATTAATCAAACACAAAACATACCAGCGATCTCCTTCAGATCAGTCAGAAAAAGCTATAAACAAGATGGACAAACCTATGATGTACTGCGGGATGTCACCGGAGACATTCAACAGGGTGCAATCGTAGCCGTTTTAGGCCCTTCCGGCTCAGGCAAAAGCACCCTCCTTTCCTTGTGTAATTTAATGAGAACGCCTGACAGCGGCGAAGTCAACATATATGGAAAGGAAATCAGAGAATGGAATGTCAATGAGCTGAGACGAACGGCTGCCCTCGCGTTTCAGTCGGCTCCTGTGCTCGACGGGACAGTGCGTGACAATCTAAGTCTGGTCCAAAGGCTGCATCAATCCCAGCTGTACGCTCCAGAAAAGCTGGCTTCTCTTGCAGGGCTTTCGCCAGAGCTGTTAGACAGAAGCGCCAGAGACTTATCGGGCGGACAGCGGCAAAGGCTGTCACTGGCCAGAACGATTTCAAATCCTTCCTCCATTCTATTGTTGGACGAAATCACGTCGGCCTTGGACCCGGTTTCTGCTCTTGAGATTGAAGAACTGATCAAACATCAGCATCGAGAGAAAAAATGGACAGTCATGTGGGTCACTCATAATATGGAGCAGGCAAAACGAGTAGCCGATACCATTTGGTTTATGGCGGATGGCCGGCTGCTTGAAATCGCTGAAACCGAAACATTTTTCTCCGCTCCGCAGCATGAAGCAGCGAAAGAGTTTTTGAAGGGAGGCACTCGGTAATGGATTACCTTTCTCTCTCTTTAACGATGATCTTTGTTTTGATCGCCTTGTTTTTATCAAAATCCTTTAAAGCCGGCGTAGAAAAAGATATGATCATTGCCACCATCCGGGCCGCGGTGCAGCTGCTTATCATCGGTTATGTTTTGTCTCTGATTTTTCGCGGAGACCACCCTGTTTTTATCCTGCTGATGGTGCTGTTAATGCTCGCGGTGGCGGCACAAAATGTCATCAAACGAAAGAAAAATACAATTGGTTCGTTCTGGAGGGTGTTTGCTGCATTAGCGATTGTAGAAATTGTGACGCAGGGAATTCTGCTGTCTCTTCATATCATTCCGCTTACAGCACGATATGTCATTCCGATCAGCGGGATGGTCATCGGAAACTCAATGGTGCTTTCGAGTTTGTTTTTAAATCGGCTCAGCTCAGAAGTTGGCGTTCGCAAAGAAGAAATTCAATTAATATTGTCGCTTGGCGGCACACCGAAGCAATCCATACAGCGCATTCTTACTTCAGCGATGAAAATGAGCATGATCCCGACGCTGGAAAGCCAGAAAACACTGGGGCTTGTTCAGCTTCCAGGCATGATGACGGGCCAGATTCTAGCCGGCGCGGACCCGATTCAAGCGGTTCGCTTTCAGCTCTTAATCGTGTTTACAACAATGGCCTCAGCCGCGCTGACTTGCGTAATCTTAAGCATGCTGACATACCCCTCATTATTCACCGTTCATCAGCAGCTAAAGGAGAATGAATGACAGACAAAAGCCGCTTTTCCCTTGGAAAGCGGCTTTTTGTACTTGTTATTCCTTTTCTTCATAATATTTGGCCAGCTCAATAATCATCGCGCCCATCCGCTCAATCTCTGGCGCAAGCAGTCTCGTGATGCCTTCTTCCCGCAGCGCCTCAGCAGTCACTTTTCCAACAGCAGCTGCGATGGTGCGCTCTTCGAATACTGTCTTCACTTCATTGATATAGCCTCGCTCCCTGGCAAAATCAAACAGGGAACGAACCTGAATGGCCGTTGTAAAACAAACAGCGTCGATATCATCATTCATCAGCTCCCCGCATAACCGCTCCACCGTTTCCTCCTCCGGCGGAATGTGCTGATAAGGAAGAATCGGCAGGACAGACGCGCCCTTTTCTTTAAGAAATGCGATAAGGGCCGGCGCATTTTCTCCATGAAGCTGCACCATGACTTTTTTCCCTGAAAAGTCGTGAGGCTCCAAGGAACGGATTAAGCCTCTTGTTGTCCCATCTTCATCCGAAGCTTCCGGTGTGATCCCAAGCTTTTTCAGCGCAGACAGGGTTTTGTATCCCCGGCATGCCGCTTTTGCCTGGCGAATCGCCTGCAGAAACTCGTCTTTCAGACCGATTTTCTCTGCCATATCGATCAGAGTTTCCGTGCCGATGCCTGTCGTGAAAATGACCCAGTCAGCTTTTTCCTCGACAAACGTTCGCAAGTCCGGTTCCACCTGCTTCTCTGCTAAGTAAACCGTGCCTTGGAGAGGCCTGATGACAGGTGTTCCGCCCTGTTTTTCAATGATTGTACTGATTTCTTCCGTTTTTCGGGAGCCCCCGATTGCCACGCGCTTTCCATGTAACCCTTTTCCCATACCCGATTCCTCTCCTCTTTGTATAGGCTTTTTATGTATACAAGCTTAATAAAGCTATTTTGGCGCAAACCAAGGGAGAAATCAAGATAAACCCAAACCTCCAAAATCCATTTGAATACGACTGAAGCTTGCTGTAAGATAAACAACAAACACGTTTTGACGGAGGATCGACATGGAAACAAAAAAAGAAGAATATGAAACAAAAGGCTACGATACATCGATCGTTTACGAGTTCAATGAATATCCGGATGCCCGCAGCGGGCGCTGCGACAACTGTGATTACACACTATTCAAAAGCTCTGTAAAAGGCGGAAAATTTCTTAGAGAATGCCGGAGATGCGGGATGAAAAAAAATATTTAAACAGAAAACCGAAATCAAATTGATTTCGGTTTTTATGTTTTTACTGCGGGACAGCGGATTTTTTCATAAACGCTTCAATCTCAGCTGCCGCACGCTCCGCTCCGCCAGCTTCTTTTACATCCTTTTGCATATTCTTGACGCGGCTGAGCAGCTCTTGATCACTGGATACAGCCTGAACCGCTTCCTGCAGGCTGGAAACAGTCACTTCCTCTTTCGGCAAATAAACGCCAAGGCCTAATTCATCAACCCGATTTGCAGTGAGCTCTTGCTCATACATTTGCGGAATGACGACAAGCGGCACACCTGCGTTCATCGCTTCCATCGTACTGTTCATCCCGCCATGAGAGATGAACAAATCAGCTTTCTCTAACACCTCAAGCTGGGGCACGCTTTGTCGAATGGTAAAGTTAGCAGGAATATCTTCTAAGTCTTCTGGATCAATTGATTTTCCGACCGACATGACCACCTGCCATGAAGAATTCCGAAATGCCTCAATGCACATCTTGTAAAATTCCGGCCAGGCGTTAAACGCCGTTCCCAATGAAATCAGCATAAGCGGTTGATCGCCCTTTTTCATTTCCAAGCTTTCCTGTTCCGTCCGTTTTCCAAGAGATGGGCCGACAAAACAGAAACGGTCATCGAACGTCTCATGCTGTATTTGAAAAGATTTCGGCATAAAGACAATATTCAAGGCCTCCGGCACAGCTAATTGTTCAAAAGAAATAGCCGGCAACTGCTCTTTTTCCAAGTAGGCTTTGAATTCAGCCTCTGCTTCTTTTATTTTTTTCAGCATGTCTTCATTTCCTAACTGAAAGGATTCATTTTGGGCATATGACGAACAGAGCTTAATGACCGGAACATTAAACTTGTCAGCAAACAATTTTCCAGCCAGCGCGACAAAATCATAGATGATCAGATCAGGCTGATCATCCTTATATAACTCTTCAAGCTGCGGCAGAATGCTGAGTGATTCTTTCAAAAGACTGAGAGGCGCATCATTCTTTTCCATCATCTCCCTGATTTGCTTAGGATCAATATTCAAGGATGTATGATAGATCAATGCTTCTCCACCCGCTTGCTGAACAGCGGGCGCAAACTCCTCAGTCGTCGCGTACGTGACACGATGCCCTTTCTCACAAAGCTTCTCTACTAAAGCAAGCGTAGGGTTGACATGACCGTACGCCGGGATATTGATCATCGAGATATGGTACTTTTTCATGAATCTCCAGTCTCCTTATCTATTACATTTTCACACGGAAGCTCTTTAATCCGTATATCACGCTGTTTTCAATCGGAGTGATACTGACGCACTCCATATGAGGAAAAGCAGAAATTAAAGACGTTAACGCGATATTTGCTTCAAGACGGGCAAGCGGTGCACCAAGACAAAAATGGATGCCCTGGCCGAACGCGATATGCGGATTAGGATGGCGGCGGATATCAAACATGTGCGGTCTGTCAAACTTTGCTTCATCACGATTTGCCGATGCCACAAACGCCAAAACCATATCACCTTCTTTCATCAGGTGCCCCCTGATCTCCGTATCCCGCTTGGCAATGCGTCTCAAAACCGGGGCGGGCGCTCTGAAACGTAAGGCTTCCTCAACTGCCTGAGACATCAATTCAGGATGGCTGCGCAGTTCCTCGTACACACCTGGCGTTTCTAATATGCTGTACATCGCATTTGAAATCAGGTTTGTTGTGGTTTCATTTCCGGCCACGAGCAGCAGCGTGCAAAACGGAATCAGCTCTTCACCGGAAAGCTTCTCGCCTGTTTCCTCCGCTTCCACTAAAATAGAAATAATATCCTGTGCCGGTTTGTTTCGCTTTTCTTCTATGATGCCGGCAAAAAACGCGGCCAGTTCTTTCTCACATTTATCTCGTTCTTCCAAATAGGCTTTTTCCGCTTCTTCACTTTTATCCTTTGGTGTGCTGACCAGAAGATCAGACCATGCTTTAAACTGATCCATATGCTCTGAAGGCACTCCCAGCAGCTCAGATATCACAATAACCGGAAGCGGGTATGAAAAATCGTGAACAAGGTCAAACTCACTACGCCCCTGAAAACTTTGAATCAGTTCATCTGTGATTTCCTGAATTCTCGGTTCCCATTGCTTCATCACGCGCGGGGTGAAGGCTTTATTCACGACTGAACGGATTTTTGTATGCCTCGGCGGGTCCATGTTAATGATGGAATTTCCAATAGAGCTTGTCTGCTGCGGCATGTAACTGGAAAACAGCTCTTTATCCCCAATAACTTTTTTGACATCATCATAAAGAAAAACGCTCCACACTTGGTTTTCTTCATCAAAGGAAACAGGCGCATCCTTTCTCATCGATTCGTACCATGGAAACGGATGATAAGCATCCTGTTTGTTTTTCCCATTGAGCAGCGCTCGCTGCAAGGCTTGCCGGCGGTTTAACACATTCATGTATAGTCACTCCCATTGAAAGAATTTAGCAATTGATGTGCCACTTCACCTCCCGCTTTCGTGAAAGAGAGGGACTACCACATATAATCAAATTAATAACAGCAGGCAGGCGATCACGATGTTCGATGCAGGCATCATATATTCCCCCTCGAATTTCGTTCATCTTACCATAATCTTTCAATTTTTTTCTATTCTGCGCTGCTGTTTTGGCTCACAACGTGACCTTAGGCATAAGCACGCACATTCAATATGCATTCAATTGCACCGCTCCGCTCAAAAAACATCTCTGTTTTCAACCAAATGCACTAACTCCAAAAAATGACTTTCCCATTATGTAAAATAAACTGGTTCTATGATTAAATAGAAGGTAAAAGGTGAAGGAGAGAACAACATGGCAGCACAGACTGATTACAAAAAACTAGTTGTCGGCATCCTACTTTCACTGGCATTCGCACTGTTTGTGTTCTCTTTTTCTGAGAGACATGAAAAACCGCTTGTTGAGGGAAAAAAGCAGGAAAACTGGCATGCTGTCGTCGACAAAGCCTCTGTCAAAATTTATGGCAGCCGACTAGTTGAGGAAAACAAATTAAAGCAAAAACTCGGCCATAAAGAAGCCGATTCTATTTTGACCCTTCTGAAACTCGCCAACGAAAAACACATTACATTATAAAAAAGAAAGAGCCCGGAGGCTCTTTCTTTTTTAGTCGAATATCGTTTTCTTGTCCGGATGGCGCAAAAAGTCAAACAGCATGCCAAGCTGTGAAGGTGTGTTTCGTTTTGGAGAAAGCGGCGGGAGTCTGTCTTCCGAAAAAAAAGCGGCATGATTCGTTTCAATCCCTGTTTCCCCCTGCCCGCCCGTAATGCTGCATGCGATGAAGATTTTATAATAGTGATAAGGCTGAGGAGGATGAGAGTGTTTTTGGCTGTCCAGCACGGCCAGCAAACGAGACGGCTCTGTATCATACCCCGACTCTTCTTTGATTTCCTTGACCACGTTTTCAGCCGGTGATAAACCAATCTCGCAAAATCCGCCCGGGAGCGACCACATCTCATCATGCTTCTCCCGAACAAGCAAAATCTGATTCTCTCGAAATACTGCGCCGCGCACATCCGCTTTCGGCGTCGGATAGCCGCTCTCCCTATTCCATAAATCAGTGATAACTTCCATGTCCGTCTGTGAGTAATCCGCCATCATTTCCGCGCTGAGCTTCATCAGCTCTTCGTACCTCTCCCTGTCGTACACATCCTTGGAAAAAGCGAGCCCAGCTTGTGCGATAGCCCGAATCCGCTGTGCCCGTTCCAGCCATTTGGTTTGCATTATCGATCACCTCTCCACCATTTTATACCATCTCTTTTAAAATAAAAAAGCATGCCCCGATCTTTCAGTGACATGCTCAAAAGATACCTTAATTCAATTTTACCAAATATGTAATATCCTCTGTTTCAAAATTTAAAAATGATGGATTATATGATAGGGTAAGGTTTTTTTCTCCTTTTGGAATCACAAAACTGACTGTGCCTGTTACCTTTTTACCCGAGGCTAACTTCCCTGATTTTAGGCTTGTTTTCAGGTCAGCAGTAGATACTATGTTCGCTCTGATCGATTGATCTTTGCTGTCTTTCACTTCAAAACCGCCACTCGTATAATTAAAAGACTTGTCGCTTGTATTTTCTATCGTTACCTCAGCTATTAGAAATTCTTCCTTTTGATTTAATGTTTTTTCTTTATCACCTATTTTTGCCTTATATTCACCTTGTTCTGCCGTCGTATTTACTTTATTGACTGAGAAATTTGTGCCGGAAGCTTTAAAAGTTTCGCCTACCTTATGAACCTTTTCATCCGTTTTGGTTTCGTTTTTATCCTCTGTTTTCTTTTCCGTTGCTGTTGCTTCTTTCTTTGCTGTCTTTTGCTCAGCTGACGCATCACTTGACTTGCTGCACGCCGATAGCGCAAAGCCAATCGCTAGCACAAACAAAATGAATAATACTTTTTTCATTGCTGCTCCTCCATCTAAAGTAATCGTTTTCTATTATAATCACTTTTTTCCTTTTCTTAACAGAGAATAAAGTAACAAATTACTCTATCATTTCCATCCATAGTATAGGTCAGCCAATGATATAGAAGATACTTATCCTCTACTGATAAAATACTGGACAGACTTGTGCTGTCACACCATTTTCCAAAACAAAAGCTATTTTGTCCTGTTTGCAATTTAGGTATTTCCTCCCGTACTCTAAGACCCACATTACAAAAAACCCGAGCTGGCTGAAGCCGGCTCGGGCGGGAGGTCAATCTCGCTTATTCATTCCTCTTTTCTCTCGTGGTTCCTGATGATGTTTTTGATGCTCGGGGGGCTGCGTCGTGCGTTCCATCTCCTTTGTATCTTGTCCCATTCCTTTTAAAAAGGAAAAGAGCAGTGTAATTGATTTGTTGATTTCCGGGTCTTTAAGCGAGCGGATAATATCAAAATATCCTGTCTTTTCTTCGCTGTTTTTCTGTTCTACAGCGCTTGCCACACCCGCATTCACTTTTAAAATAAGAGGCTCCAGCTGTTTCACGTCCAGCATGCCGAGCGTCCCAAACAGAAGCAATAGATTTTTCAGCGTGTTGGCAGTTTCCTCTGTATCTGCTTTTTTCACCAGGATATCAAGAACTTTATCCCCTTGGCCAAAAAGGCCGCGGAGCAACGGCAGGACACCGCGCTCGTTCATATGGCCCAGCATATGCAATGTTTCGAGAATCGCTTCTTTGTGATCGACTAAGGCATCTTCAATTTCCCGCAAATCACGCTTTCGCTGATCCTCTTCGGTTACCTCGATTTTCTGAATTCGTTTAATCGCTTTAGCCATTATGCCCAATCCCCCTTTTCACTGCGTCGCCAGGGAAAATATAATCCTTCCGCGCCCATTTCTTTTGAACCTGCACACCGATTTGCGGCCGCGGATTGCCGTTGCGGTGATTGATCTTAGGCAGCGGATTGATTCCATCGCGCTTCAAAATTTCCATCTTGGCTGAGGTTTCTTTGTAAGCTGGCGTATCGGTATCCTTATCGGCATGGCTGCCTGTTAGCAGGTTGATCGCCGCTTCCCCTGAATCGTTCATTGGCAGATAAACTTCCTTCCCTTTGACACGATCAGTCATCACACACTTCACTTTAACACTGCCAAAAGGCGATGTGAGTCTGACGAGGGTTCCGTCCTGAATCCCTCGTTCTGCCGCAAGCTCAGGAGAAATTTCTAAGAACACTTCCGGTGTTTTCTCCGAAATCCCTTTCGATTTGTAGGTGAGGTTCCCTTCGTGGAAATGCTCTAAGAGCCGTCCATTGTTGACGTGGATGTCATATTCCTCACCAAACTCCTCAGGCTCTGTCCACTGAACAGGATAAAGAATGGCTTTGCCGTCCGGGAAAGGGAAACGCTCAGTAAAGAGTAAAGGCGAATCCTCTCCATCAGCGCTTACAGGCCATTGCAGGGAATTGTAGCCTTCAAGGCGTTCATAGGTGACACCGGCATAAATTGGCGACAGCTTGGCTGCTTCCTCCATAATGTCTGCAGGGTGCTCATAGTGCCAGCCGGCGCCAAGCTTATTGGCTACCTCCATAATAATCTGCCAGTCAGGCTTTGATTCGCCCAGCGGTTCAAACACCTGATACAGCCGCTGAATCCGGCGTTCTGTGTTTGTAAAGGTTCCTTCCTTTTCAAGGCTCGGGCTCGCAGGAAGAATCACATCAGCAAACTCGGCTGTACGTGAAAGGAAAATGTCCTGCACCACAAAGAAATCAAGCTTTTCATATGCGGCGTGCACATGATTGATATTAGAATCCACCAGACCCATTTCTTCACCTTTTACATACATCGCTTTCAGCTGGCCGGAATGGATTTTTTCGATCATTTCGTGGTTAGTCATACCGGGCTCCTTCGGCAGCGGCACACCCCACACCCGTTCGTATTTTTGCCGGACTTGTTCGTCCATTACATTTTCATAGCCCGGCAGTTTGTCAGGCATGCTTCCGAAGTCACTTGCTCCCTGCACGTTATTATGGCCGCGCAATGGGTAAGAGCCTGCTCCCGGCTTCCCATAGTTTCCTGTCACAAGCAGCAGATTAGAGATCGCCGTGCTCGTATCGCTTCCTCCAATATGCTGTGTCACGCCCATCGCCCACAATGCGCACACACTGTCAGCTTGCCCAATCATCTCTGCCATCTGGATAAGGGTCTCTTGATTGATCCCGGTTTTCTCCTCGGCATATTCAAGTGTGTACGGCGCCAGGCTATTTACATATTCATCCCGTCCGTTCACTCTTTCCTGCAAAAAGCGCTCATCAGCTTTTCCGTTTTCAATTAAATATTTGGCGATCGCATTCAGCCAGACGATATCCGATCCGGCACGCGGCTGGACAAATAAATCGGAGCGCTCTGCCATTTCGTGTTTTCTGATATCCGCGACGATCACTTTCTGCCCTCTCAGCTTATGGGCCCGTTTAATGCGAGTGGACAAGACTGGATGCGACTCAGACGTGTTCGAACCAATAATCAAAACAAGGTCGGCTTGTGCGATATCTGTTATTGAGCCTGAATCACCGCCATAGCCGACTGTCCGAAACAGGCCGGCAGTCGCAGGAGATTGGCAATAGCGCGAGCAGTTGTCCACATTGTTTGTGCCAATGACTCCTCTGGCCAGCTTTTGCATGAGATAGGATTCCTCGTTCGTACATTTAGACGATGTAATAAAAGCAAGTGAATCCGGTCCAAACGCTTCTTTCAATTCCGTGAACTTGCTGGCGATCAGCGATAACGCCTCCTCCCACTCTGCTTCACGAAAATGCTCGCCTTCCCGGATCAGCGGCTTTGTCAGGCGTTCTTCACTGTTGACGAAATCCCAGCCGAACTTTCCTTTCACACAAGTAGAAATGCCGTTGGCCGGCGCTTCCTCTTGGGGCTCGACTTTCAGAATGTCTCTGCCCTTTGTCCAAACATCAAAGCTGCAGCCGACGCCGCAATAGGTGCAGACGGTTTTCGTTTTTTTGATTCGTTCATCACGCATAGCGGATTCCATATCAGAAATAGCGAGAATTGAACCGTAGCCTGTTTCTACGCCTTTCGTGATCTCGATCATCGGACGCAGCGATTCGTTATTGATGCCTGTTAAATATCCGGCTTCCCCTTCCATTCCTTTTTCCATCATCGCGTTGCACGGACAGACCGTTGAACAATGGCCGCATGACACACATGACGACTCATTGATCGGCACGTCGTTATCCCAAATGACGCGCGGGCGTTTCCGCTCCCAGTCAATGGTCAGCGTTTCAGTGACCTGAACGTCCTGGCACGCTTCAACACAGCGTCCGCACAAAATACATTGATCTGGATCATACCGGTAAAACGGATGGGATTCATCCTTATGGTATGGCTTGTGATCAAATGGAATGCTTTGGTGATTGATTTTCATTTCCTTCACCGTATTATGTATTTCGCATCCCCCATTGTTGTAATCGCAAACTGTGCAATAAAGCTCATGATTATATAAAATCTTGTCCATTCCGATCACCTGCGCTTTTTTTACGTCAGGTGAGAGCGTATCAATGACATCCCCATCCTTTAATTCAGCGGAGCACGACCTCTTCAGCTCACCATTGATGCTGACGATGCACGTATCACATGTTTCAATCGGCCCTAAGCTTGGATGATAGCAAACTTGCGGCACTTCAATCGAGCTGTTATTCAAAAGCTGCAGCACCGTCTGTTCCTCGGACGCTTCCATTTCAACGCCGTTTATTGTGATTTTTTTCTTGCCAGCCATCTCCATTCCCCTTTCTTGCTATATATACCGAATTACCTATTTCAGTTCCCTTACAACAACTCAATAAAACATACAAAGCGCACTCACATGTTTTGTTGCAAAAACACGGGGAAACGGAATGGTAGATGAATAAGGAGGGATTAACATGAAAAAGACAATGTCTGCTATAACTGCGGCAGCAGCAGTAACAAGCTGTTTTACCGGCTTTGGGGCTGCGTCCTTTTCAGCACCGGCAAAGGCCGCAGCTCAACCAAATACACTCTCTGAAAATACAAACCAATCAGCCGCTGAGCTTGTCAAAAACCTTTACAACACCGCCTACAAAGGAGAAATGCCTCAGCAGGCGCAAGGCCTTACCATTAACAAAAGCACAAAAGGAGATGTCCATGCTGCGTTTGGGGAACCGGAAAGACCAGTCGGGGGAGACAATCGATTTGATTTATATCACTGGAATATGGGGCAGCCGGGCTACGGATTTTCCTATCATAAAGACATGACTATTTCAGAAATCCGCTATTTTGGAACCGGTGTGGAACGGCATCTGAATTTAGGCGGTGTTACGCCGGAAGTGCTGCAGAAGCAATTAGGCCCAGCGAATCGAGTGTTGACCGTCCCGTTTACCGATGAAATCGACTATGTATATGACACAGGCCGCTATGAACTTCATTTTGTAATAGGCACGGATCAGACAGCCGACCATGTAAACCTAAAAGCAAAATAAACACCCTACGCGGCTAATCCAGCCGCTTTTTTAGTGGACAAATAAAAGATATATTTCTTACAATACAGGGAGATGAAGAAGAGACGGGGTATCAATTCGCAATGAAGCGAAATCGATGGATATATGCAGCTTTCACCATACTGATCATGGGGCTCGGGCTTGGATCCAGAGCATTCGCCAGTGCTCTTCCTGATTCCCTCAATACTTATCTGGGAGACTCGCTGTGGGCCGCCATGATCTTTACGGGATGCGGATTTCTATTTCGGAAGCTGAAGACAATGAAAACGGGCATTATCAGTCTTTCTTTCTGTTTTGTCATTGAATTCAGCCAGCTCTATCATGCCGAATGGATCGACCAGATTAGGGATACTTCTCTTGGCGGGCTTGTACTGGGGTACGGTTTTTTATGGAGCGATATCGAAGCATATACAATTGGAATTGCAGCCTGTGCCGCCATAGAACTGCTGGTTTTGGGAATCAAAAAGCGCCGCTGTATGTGACGCTTTTTTTCATTTTGAAAACAATCCGCATTGAGAAAGAATGGTCTTCGCATCCAAACGTGTGGCCTCGCTTATCGTGATATGATGTTGATTCATAAATGACTGAACGGCATGATATCCAACCGCATAACCTGCAAAAGCCGATAAACCTGCAGGCTTAAAACCTTGGTCTTTAGCAATTGGATCACCAAACATATAACGGCTGACTTCCGAAAAGCCTTTCACATCCAGCACCTCATTGATCACATCAATGGAATATTGCAAATCCTCATGATCAAAACGAGTTATCCAAGGGCCCAATCGTTCTGTGCCAAATAGCTCTCGGGCGAATGATTCGGCCAATCCTTCAATCACAAGATAATCCCCGACACTTACAGAGCCATGATCAAAATCAGTATACGAAAACCGCACATTATGATGAAACTCATGAGCAATAATGGAAGGAATCCTTGGCAGGTTATAACTGTTCGGATGAATCCATACATGAATAAAGCCCGGTATCCCGCCAAACCCGCAGTAGCCTTTTTGCAGCTGAAGCTTATTTGGATCGGCGATATAAAGGCCGAATTTGATCTCCTCTGCATTCACCCGCAGCTGTTCGTGCTCAGCAAAAAGGATGCATTGTCGAAGTGCAGATTCCGCTGTCTCTAAAGCATGTGATTCCTTCAGTATTCGCAATGCTTTCTGCCCGATTTCAACATCACGGACATCCAAATAGCCAAGCATTTTCGCAGCCATCATCACATCATAGCCGTTTGGCTCCTTCGCTTTCAGCGGAACATGGATGGCGGTCCACATCTTTTCAAACGGCCTCATCATCGTATACCGAAATTCATCCTTTCTTTTTTGTTCTTCCATTAAAAACAGCTTTTCGTATTGCTCAAAGGTCTTTTCCATGACAAGATTCATCCTGATCCCTCCTTGTCAAAAACATACGGTATGCCGCAGCGTAAGGGTCAACAGGAGAAATTAAGCCATTTTTCACTGTAAAATCATACAAACCCGCCGATAGGTAAGGCATAGGAGGTGGAACCATGGATATTCCTGCTTTATCGGTTGCGATGCATCAAGCATCCCTTGCCCAGAATGTAAATATCGCTTTAACGAAAAAAATGCTGGACACCGCCCAGCAAAATGCTGATCAAACCTTAAAGATGATACAGCACCCGACTCTCGGACAAACCATTGATGTAAAAGCATAACCTCACACCAAAGGCGGCCAAGAACTCCATCCTCCCGGCCGCCTTTATTGTTCACAAAAAAGCATGCATGTTTTGATTGTTCCTCCGTATGATTTATTGTTTGCCATATTAAGGAGGTCATAAAGGATATGAAAAGACTATTTACGAAGGCTTCATTGGTGTTATTCGCAGTAGTATTTGTTTTTGCCGTCAAAGGTGTACCCGCCAATGCGGAAACCCATGCCTACGATGGTAAAAGCCCTTATTACAATGATTGTGCGTCCAGCGGCTCTACAAAAAAATCCTCAAACTTAGTGAATGCCAGCAATCAAGTCATTGGAGTAGTCGAGCTTAAGTTCAGCAGTACATGTAAAACGGCTTGGGCAAAAATCACTTTGAATAATACATTGACGTCAGGCTTTGAAGCAAATGCGGAGATTACCCGGAACACGGACGGAAAAAGATATAACTGTGATTCTGCAGGCGGCAACGGAAAAGCGGTCGCCGGCCAAAAATCTTGTTATACACCGATGGTATATGATTTAGATCCAAGGACTTCTTACGCTTTCGGCAAGTATTCAGGGCCGAACTTGAATGTTTGGGCCACCACAGGCTCTTATTAAATAGAAAAAAGGCTGTCCATACGGGCAGCCTTTTCCTACTGATTTACTTCTCTTTGTTTTTTAACCTCTTCAAGCTGAGAAACTGTGACCAATTGATAACCTTGATCGGTGAGCTTTTTCATAATTTCATCGGCCGCATCAGCAGAGGTGCAGTAAATATCGTGAATCAAGATGGTTCTTCCATCTCCCGCCTGGCTCATGACACGGTCAACGATTGTTTTTTTGTTACGGTTTTTCCAATCTTCCGGGTCAACGTCCCATAATGCGACATCCATTTTCATTTGACTCCGCAGCTCATCATTAATGCCGCCGTATGGGGGTCTTACAAGCGTCGGGCGGTACCCGCTTATTTTTTCAATGATGTCTTGCGTATCATTGATCTGCTTTAGCGCTTCTTTCACTGGAAGCCTTGTGAGAAGCGGGTGGCTCCACGAATGGTTCCCCACCTCATTTCCTTCTTTCAGCATTCTGATTAGCGTTTCCGGATAATATTGAACCCTGCTCCCCAACACAAAAAACGTGGCATGCCCCTTATATTTCTTCAAGGAATCCAGAATCTGATTTGTTGTCGCAGGATTCGGCCCGTCATCGAAAGTAAGTGCAATGACTTTTTGATGTGGATCAACCGTTTCCTCTTTGGGTAAAGAAATCACTTCATGCTTCGGCTTTTGTTCTTTGATTTTATTTTTATTTTTTGCTTTATCAATATATTGTTCTTTCAGAATGTCTTTCAAAAGACTTTTCTTAATGGCAATTGATTGCTCTCCAAGATAGCCTGCTGCAACCTGATATGTATCAAAGTAAAGTTCGATATAATCTTCCTTGATGGCAAACCGGCTGAAGTTTTCTTTTTTCGGAGCCGTCCCTTCCTTTAACAGCGCATCATCCGCTGCAATGTCCTTATTCTTTTTCAGCTCGTGATAAGCGATTAACGAAAGCTTGTGTAAGTAGTCAGTGTCCTCTTTGAAAATATCATCAATGGAAAGAAATGCTTGTTTACTAAAATCATAGTTAAACGTTTTTTTCACGGTTTGACCGTGTGCGCCCCCGATATATTTATATTCATTAAATACAATCGCCACTGTCTGTTTGGCATAATGGACAATTTTATAATCAACATTTAATTCGTTGCGCTTAGTCGTATGCTCTTGGTCAACGTTTTTTGTTTCCTTTTGAAATTGGCGAACCTCTTTTTCTGCGAATCTTTTTAATACCGAATCCATTTTTTTATTTTTGAAAACGGGATAGTTTACCGCGTAATTAAACGTTTTCCCGTCATTGACTAGCGTTGCGATCTCAACATTCCCATACTGAGAATCAGTTCTTACTTTATTCATGACCGTTTCTTTTTTCAACGAATGATTATGGAAAAAGCCGATAAGGCCCACCACAATTACAACTGCTATTAATACATGAAACCATTTGATTCTTTTTACTAACAACAAAAACTCCTTCTTTCGTAGCCATTTCGATTTATTCTTCATCAGTTAGAACTGTATCTATTTAGAAACACTCTTGTAATATTTCAGTAACATTTATTTCACATTTGTAATAATATGAGATTTAGAAGTTCATGTCAATCCTTTTTAAGGAATTTCGTCATAAAATAAACCTGGTTTCATGAATGTACATACACCCAACTTAAGCATCAAGAATATGGTAAAAGGAATAAAAAAAGCAGGGAGGTTTTCCTCTTGGATTATCCTTTGAATGAACAGCTATTTGAACAAATGACACCTTATGATGAGAGACAGCCTTATTTTTATCCGCGTCCGAGACCGCCATTTTATCCGCCTTATTACTATCCAAGACCGTACTATCCGTTTTATCCGCGTCCGCCTTACTATTACCCGCGCCCGCGGCCTTACTACCCTTGGTACGGTTACGGCGGAGGTTATGGCGGAGGTTATGGCGGAGGATTCGGCGGCGGTTACGGATATTAAGCGTCGCTTGCCAAAATGGGGGCAGTCCAGCTCCCCATTTTTTTTATTAAAAATGACAATATCATGACAAATATAGGAAACAATTGTGATTCCATAGCCCTCTTGTTACGATAACTAAAGCATGCAGTTTTGGGGGAGGCGTCTATTTTTTGGGGAATACAAGAGATTCGGCAGCCATATCTGAAACGAAATACATAAAAGTTTCGAACCGGGTAACCATTTACGATTTTATCAAACTTGCAAAACCCGGCATTATCATATCAAACTCGATAGCAGCCTTTGGCGGATTTTGGATCGCGTTTGCAAGCGCAGAAAAACAATTAACCGGAATGGCTTTTTTGATGACAATGGTGACAGCAATGTTGGGAACCGTGTTTGTGATGGCTTCCGGCACTGTCTATAACAACTATTTTGATCGGCATATGGATGCAAAAATGGCACGCACTCGCAGCAGGGCCTCGGTCACAGGGAAAATGCCGTCAGCCATGATCCTAACATATGGCACTGTGTTAGGAATCGCAGGTCTAGCTATGCTTTATTCCCTCAATCCATTAACGGCCGTTCTCGGACTGGCCGCCTTTATTTTTTATGCGATCATCTATACAGTATGGGTGAAACGAACGTCTGTGTGGAGCACATTTGTCGGGAGCTTTCCTGGAGCTGCGCCGCCATTGATGGGGTATTGTGCCGTAACCGGAGATTTCAGTATGGCAGCAATGCTGTTGTACACGATTATGTTTCTGTGGCAGCCCCCGCATTTCTGGGCGATTGGGATAAGACGCAAAGAGGAATATCGTGCGGCTGGCGTTCCGCTTTTGCCTGTAGTCAAAGGCAATCATGTAACAAAAATAAAAATGATGCAATATATTGCCGTCCTGGTGCCGATCACGCTATTATTCCCTTTTTCTCTCGGCACTGGCCATATGAGCCCATTTTATTTCTTAGCCGCCTTGGTTCTTGGGGGCATATGGATCAAAAAAAGCATCAAGGGATTCAAAACAGACGATGACGTGAAGTGGGCGAAGGATATGTTTGTCTACTCGCTCATTTATTTTTGTTTGCTGTTCTTCATAATGATGATCGATTCATTTGTGATGTTTCTGATCAGATGATGCAAAAAGAGCCAAACATTATTGTGACTCTTTTTTGTTTGGAAAGACAGCCTCTAATAGAAATGTCACAGCAAAAAACACTGCCATGCAAATCAAAAACCGTACGATTTCACTCAAAATCCAGCTATCAGCAATGCGCATGCCATCGGTTTCTCGGAGGGTTGCGCATATTGAAAAAATCATGAGTATGTTTTTTAGAGTTTCTTTGTTCATGAAATACCATCGCTTTCTTGATAGGATAACTTAAAAGCAAAATAAATGATCAGGTCAGTCAGCCGAATATAAAACATGTCGCATCGTTGCATGTTGATGTTTTTTTGCAACCCATTGCAAAGTTCAGCAAAACAGATGAAAACCGTTCAGTGATTAAACAGATCTTTTGCGATAGACGAAGCGGAGAAAAGGCCGAACCGTCTGCTTCTGTACTTTCTCCTACTATCAATACGAACATTTAAAAATTCAGTAACAATTAGCAAAAAGACTGCCGTCCCCCAGCCTACTTTCGGGTGTTACTAAAGTACATAAGTAAAATCGCTAATATATGATTCTCCAATCCATAAACCCGAACGCTTTTTCCATCATCAGGTATTATAATCCAAACACAAATAAAAAAATAGACTTACGTTCGAGTTGCGCGAAAGAGAAATTGTAAGAATAACCCAGAGGGTGGTAATATATTGTTTGATTTTCCCATATTTAGATTTGGAGGTCACACAAAAGTGAAGGGAATATTTTTAGTTGTTCAGCTTGGATTTTCTATTATGGTATTTCTGTTTTTAGCCGCTGTTAATTGGTATCAAGGAAGCGAGCTTGTTTCATGATCGATTTGATTGGAACTATACTGCTAAAATCTCAAAACTGCTTAATGGAATGGATACCGTCAGCAGCCACAAACAAATTTCACAGCTTGATTTTTTCATCTACTCCGCTAAACACTACCCTGTCATGAGTACGTTAATGATCATCTCCTTCTTATATGTTCTGGCCGCTCTGTTTTTACTTATACACTCAGTCAAACGCCATAAGCAAGAGATTCATTTGGACTGCTGAGCCAATGAGATTCATGTTAATAATCCCTGAGGTTTTCGGAACTTCTTGCTCAATCTTACGTATATCCTAATAGGAGGGATCAAATGATGAAAGAATATGAATTCGTAAGAGTTGAGCTGAGTACGATGAGAAGAAGGCCTAAAGAAGACTACCAGCAAATCATCCATGATTATGCGAAAAGAGGCTGGAGATTCGTTCAGATTTTCGCGCCCAGTATAGATGGGTATGGGGCAGCTGCTTATTTTGAAATCATATTTGAAAGGGATGCGGAAAAAGCTTAATCGATACGACTAAGCTTTTTCGTTTACCCTATATCTGCAATCTATACAATTTCTGCAAATTCGGCATCACATGATTTGGCTAAATCTTGCGGCGCCAACTTTATCTGCATGCCGATTTTCCCTGCACTGACAATGATATAATCAAGCGTTTCTGCAGATGCGTCAATATAAGTCGGGAACAATTTTTTCATGCCAATGGGTGAACAGCCGCCGCGAAGATAGCCAGTTACCGCTAATAGCTCCTTCATTGCAATCATCTCTATTTTCTTTTCGCCTGTCACCTTTGCTGCCTTTTTTACATCTAACTCTTCTGCTACAGGTACAACAAAGACATAATATTGATTAGTACCTGCTGCTGCCACCAATGTTTTATATACATACTCCAAAGGATAACCGATTTTCTCCGAAACAGAGATGCCATCTGCCGGCTGGCCGTCTGTTTTATACCCTAATAACTCATAAGAAATGTTCTGCTGTTCAATTAGACGAACCGCATTTGTTTTTGCCATTTTTTTCGCCATCGTTTTCACCCGCTATCAAAATAAATGTAATCTTCTTTTTTACAGTTAATATGTAAATTCTATCATCCTAACCTGCATTTTCAAGGTTACTAGTATTGAATCAACGAAAGGACAAATTGATTATACCGGACGCCTATAGCTCATTATTAATCAACATGAAACAAAACAGGAATGAACGAATGACACCCACATACAATTTGTATGAATGTAAAAATAAGGAGTGGTTGCTTTGTATCATTACTTGTATGGTCCTGCGTTAATTCCTTACTTTTCACATACTCATACACCTCAAAGAAGTCCAGACTTTTCAGAAAGACAGCGAAGAAGAGAAATTACATTGACTGTAGACGGCATTATCCCCCCATCCTCCTCCGAGGATCTCGGCGACGGCTTTTATTCTTACGCATGGACGAACCAGCAGGTCATCAATCCAGGTGAATACCTAGTTTGTCATCTCGAAGGAAGGGATATCAATGTGGTAAATGGCGGGTTCACTCCGCGGGATACTGCTCCATTGTATGCGATAGCAAGCTTTCCAAGACGAAGAAACCAATGGGTCATTATCATTCATAATCCTGTTCAAACCCAAAGAGCCCTATCGCTTTATTTGATTGCGAAAAGGTAGCACAACATGTTTTCAGAAATCCTGCATTCAGCACAGAAAAACGGGTAGGAATACTTTGATAGCGTTTTCCTACCCATTTTGGTCTGGGCTAGCTCTCACCTATCAATCCCCCTCAAGTTCCTCATCTTTTTCTACTGCCAAGGTACCAGAAAAAATTGTTATATGTTATCATGATTCCCAGTAAAAAGAAAAGAGGATTAGATATATGGTTCTCCTTGAAACGAATCGTTTACGATTGCAAACGATTGATATTCCCCTTCTTGACGCAGCGTCTAAACAAGATCATCAGGCGATCAAAGACTTGGGATATGAAACAAATGGTGAATGGCCAAATTATGATTTTTTTGAAGCGATACCTTATTTCCGTGAAATTTTAGTGAAAAACAATGGAACAAAAGGATTTGATTCATGGATTATTGTAAAGAAGGACAGTCATGAAATTGTTGGAGGAACTGGATTTTTAGGTGATCCAGACGAGAATGGCCTGATTGAAATCGGTTTTGCGACAAATAAAAGTCATCGCCGCAAAGGTTATTGTGTGGAAGCCTGCCAAGAACTAATAAACTGGGCATTAAGCCAAGAAGCAGTGAACCGGATTACCGCAAGATGTGAACATGATAATCTAGGATCACAAAAAACTTTGGAAAAGCTAGGGTTCACATTGGATCATAAATCAGCGGATTATATGCATTGGATATATGTTACAAAGTAGAGGCGTAATTACAAAAGCAGGCTCAGTGCCTGCTTTTGTTGGATTATTTACCTCTGTGCTTCTTTTTCGCTTTTTGCTTTTTGAGCATATACCTCTGCTCTTTTACACGTTCTCGTTGTTCTTTCGTTATTTGTTTTTTCTTTTGCTTTCTTGCATCAAGCTCTAGTTTTATTGCCTCTTGAGCTTTTGAAGTTACTCCGGCATTTTTCATTTCTTTTGAAACCTGACGCTGCAATCTTTTTGGATTGATCTTTTTCTGACGTCTGCCTTGTAAACGAACTCCTTCCTGCTCTGTTTGGGCCATCATATTCAAGAGTTGGTTATGAACAAACGCCAGCACTTCAGAATCCTTCGGCTCTTTGCCAAAAAGATGACGAAAGGCTCTTAGCTTTCCATTGTTCACAGTTTCAACAACGCCTACCCAAAACTGACCATCATAGTAAACCGTTAATTTCATAACGATTCCCTCCTCATAAAAGATACGAAAGAATGATGGACATCCCGAGGAGGGGAAGGTTACTTACATGATCAATCATGCATCCGGACTACCAACCGAATCGTGTTTTTTCATTCTTTACCATATACAGAAAATAGTGTAGCATTTCTTCTCCGACTATTAAACTCTTATTTGGTTTAGATCATCGCTGGAGAATAGGCGTCTTCACTCGCAAATGTATTTCTCAAGCCCTGCCATGTTACAGATGGGATACGATACATTCGGCATACCCTTCAAGTTTAAATTCTCCAAAACCATGAGGCAGCAACATATGATCTCCTTTTATGAAGGGATAGACATATTCATCAGAGATCATACAGCCCTCCCCTTCAATCACACTGATAAGAAGGAATGGTTTTTGCTGCTTTAAGCTTGCTGATCCTGATAAGTTCCATTTCCCCACCGAAAAGTAAGCGCATTCAATCAATGTCGTTGTAAGCAAATCATCAATTTGTTCATGGTGAACCGTTTGCCGCTCTGAAATAGACGGGACCTCTATCACTTCGATGCTCTTTTCCAGGTGAAGCTCGCGCAGCTTGCCTTCTTCATCTTTTCGGTCATAATCATATAATCTGTAGGTTGTGTCTGAATTCTGCTGCGTCTCTAAAGCCAGAATCCCTTTGCCAATTGCATGAACAGTACCGCTTGGCACATAGAAAAAATCCCCCGGCTTTACCTTTACTCGGCGCAAGAGTTCATCCCATTCTCCACGCTCTATCATGACAGTTAGTTCTTCCTTTGTTTTTGCATTGTGGCCGTAAATAATCTCTGCATCTTTTGCGCAATCAATAATGTACCAGCATTCAGTTTTTCCAAGCTCACCGTTTTCATGTATTTTGGCAAATTCATCATTGGGATGCACCTGAACAGATAAGTCTTGGTCAGCATCTAATATTTTTGTAAGCAGAGGAAAACGGTCCCCTTCAAGCTGTCCAAATAAATGTCTGTGATGTTCCCATAATTCGCTGAGCGTGAGCCCCTTATACATTCCGTTTTGAACAACGCTTTGACCGTTTTGATGCGCGGCAAAAGCCCAGCACTCCCCTGTTCGTTGTGACGGAATGGTATAGCCAAAATCAGCTAAAGCGGTTCCGCCCCAAATTCTTTCTTTGAAAACAGGCTTGAAAAATAACGGTTCAATCGTCATGAAAATCCCCCCGCTTTATTCGATTTCTTCCAGCAGTTTGTATGCCTCTTCTGTTGTTTGCACAGAGAGCAGTCGCTTCCTATAATTGTCATCCATTAGCTTTCGAGATAGCATCTGCAATATTTTCAGATGCTGGTTCCCTCCGCTCTCTTTTGGTACAGCAATCATAAAGATTAATTTAGCTTCTGATCCATCCAGGCTCTTCCAGTCAACACCTGATCGTTTGATCCCAAAGGCAACGCTTGGCTCCCTGACCGCCTCAGATTTTCCGTGCGGAATCGCGATATTCATGCCAATCGCCGTTGTTCCCTGTTGTTCACGATTCAAAATAGCTTGTTTAAACCCGCTCTCTGAAAGCAGCGCACCTCTGCGGGACAATTTTCGAATCATTTCCTCAATGATGTCATCCCTGGTTTCACCCGATAAATTTGGTTCAATTAATTCCGGGCTGATAATGTCTGTCAATTTTTTTATCTCCGCCATCTCAGCTTTTGGGCTTTCGACTTGAATAGGCTGCTTTATTTCGTTTGCTGCCGCAGCTTCACTTGGCTCAGAGGACGGTACAGTTTCACTGAGCACAGGAGATGCCGTAATATCTTTTTTTAGGACATTGACGAACAGAGCGGTGACAAGGGAACCTGCAATCACAGCAATAAAAAACATCAAGACATGATCAACTGCGCCAAGCACTGCAACAATAGGTCCTCCGTGTGCCACTCTGTCCCCCACATTGCCAATCATGGCTATCACAGAACCTGTCATTGAGCCTGCCATAATACTTGGAATGACGCGCAGAGGGTCCTGTGCCGCAAATGGGATCGCTCCTTCAGTAATGCCGAAGAGCCCCATCGTAAATGCCGCTTTCCCCATTTCTCTTTGGGATGTCTCGAATTTTCTTTTTCCTAAAAACGTCGCAATGCCAAGGCCAATCGGCGGGATACAAATGGCGACAGCAATTGGTCCCATAATTTCATAATTTCCTTCTCCAATCATTGCCGATCCAAACAGAAATGCGACCTTATTTACGGGACCGCCCATATCAAATGAGATCATCGCACCTAAAATCAATGTCAGAAGGATCGAGCTCGACCCTTTCATTCCCGCCAGCCAAACCGTTAATGAAGTGAAAATTTGAGCTACAGGCGCACCGATCAAAAATACAAACGCTAAACCTACAATCAGAGATGCAAATACCGGAATAATAATAATCGGCATAATCGGTTGGATGGCTTTTGGCACCTTTACTTTTTTTATCCATAGTGCAGCATATCCGGCCAAAAATCCGGCAATGATTCCCCCAAGGAATCCGGCGCCGCTTGCGCTGTCATAAAAACTGCCAGTCGCCGCAATATATCCGCCGATCATCCCTGGCACAAGACCCGGTTTATCAGCGATGCTATAGGCGATATAGCCGGCTAAAATCGGAATCATAAATGAAAATGAAGCACTGCCGATCTGTTCAATCGTTTTCCAGAAGGAGTCATCCGGAATAACTAAGCCTTTAGGTGTTTTCTCCCCTCCAAGCGTTAATGCAACCGCTATCAATAATCCGCCGACGACAATGAAAGGAACCATAAATGAAACGCCGTTCATTAAATGACAGTAAATAGGATTTTGCTTCTTCTCCTGGTGATTGCCAGATTCCGATTTTGCAGCGGAACGATAGACCGGTATATCCCCGTTAAGAGCGGTTTGAATCAATTCTTCCGGTTTGCGGATGCCGTCCTGTACCCCGACAGACAGCAGTTTTTTGCCTATAAACCGGTCTTTGTTTACCGAGCGGTCTGCAGCAATAATGATTGCGTCCGCTTCGCGTATTTCCTCTTCGGTTAGCTTATTTTCGACACCAATTCCCCCCTGGGTCTCAACTTTGATGCTGACGCCCATTCTGTCTGCAGCTTTTTGCAGATTTTCCGCTGCCATATACGTATGGGCAATACCGTTCGGACAAGATGTAATCGCTAACAGTTTCATAGGAAACCTCCTTTAAAGTGTGAATAATAAGATCTTGTCTCAACTGTATACCGAAATCAGCACTTAAAAATCGCTTTTTTTACCATAGGTTCCGGAAATAAAGGCATTTTTCCCTATAACAAAAAAAAGCAAGGAATAATCCCTGCTTTTTAATAATCCAAATGAGATAAAAATGACATGACATTGGTTTCTTTCGTCAGCTTTTGGACAAAGGCCGGCTGCTCGCTAAGATATGAGAGCTCGCTAAACAGCTGCTTTGTCATGGTTTGATCCTCGTGTTTGACAGCCAGCATAAAGACAAGCGAAACTTTTTCATTTCCCCATTCAAGCGGCTCCTTTAATGTGGCAATCGCGATTGCTGATTGTTTAATAAATTTAGCGTTCGCATGAGGAATGGCAATGCCTGACCCAATGTTTGTCGCGGACATTTTTTCCCTCATCACCGCATGAACCGCATAGTCCTTTTCAACATAGCCTTTCTCAAACAAAGCTGTCGCCAGCTGTTCAATTAACTTGTAGCGATGCTCCGCCTCCTGCTGCAAAAAAACCAAAAAAGGAGTCGTATTGTTCAGCATCTGAAACGTTTTTTGTTTTTGGCGGTGTGGTTCGCCCAGCTGACGTATAAATGCACTTAATTTCTTCTCTTCGCCAGGCTCTAACAGCGGAGACACAACAATATGGGGGACCGTTATATTCTCCAGCGCAATGGTGGATATGACAAGATCGATATCCTCATGCTTTTTGATATAATCCTTTAAATCGGCCTTTGCAATACAAGCCATTACAGCGATTTGGTGATATTTCCGTTCAATTTTCGTCCGCAGCAATTGGGACATCCCAATTCCCATATGGCAGACGATGATCGCCTTTTTATGTGGCTCGCTGCTGCCCTGCATCCGTTCGATGGCTGCTTGAAAATGCAGTGTCAAATATGCTGCCTCTTCCTCAGGAATATGAAGATCAAATGTTTGATTGATGTCTTCCAAAACGTCAATGATAAGATGAAACAAATAAGGATACATCTTTTTAATATCATTCAGCATAGGATTTGATACTGAAAGATCGTAGCTCAGCCGCTGTAACACTGTAT
>NZ_CP026521.1:1410181-1448937 GCF_002953915.1 Bacillus sp. MBGLi79 | reverse complement strand
AGAGTCCGTGTCGCAACTGGGACAAATAATTTTATTGTTCTCCGGCTACGCCCTTTACTGGAAATTAGGCAAAATAAAAAAAGAACGGAAACTTACAAAATATGAAACTTTTCTTAGATTCTTTGTAACGTTCGGCATATTTGCATGGGCACTTTCGTTTCTTGCTTTGCATTTGTGGTAACAATCTTCTGTCGATACTTCATTAATTATATCGAATTTTTTTAATCATTAATTAAACTCCCTTTTTATTAAAAAACGGAAGAGTATCACTTTTTTTGACTGTGTAAATGCCCCCAGAAGCTTTAGACGCAGATGATAACAGTTTAGATGTTGTCTTTCCTCCCAGCACCTTCAATTCTGACTCAATGGCTGACTTAACTTGGTTTCATCTGCCCTCAGCTAAAATGCGGTGCAGGCAATACTTTCCGCTCCAGTTCTGATGTGTACGGACACGATCAAGTTCCCCAGCCGCACTCTTTAAGCAGCTACGCTACAAACTTGATAGCTAGCTTTTCAGCAGTGTAGTATTCAGCGCATCCTGACTTGCTATAACAATACCAACACCAATCAAATTACGGTTCCCGGGACCATTCGAGCTTGGCCTATCACCAATTGCTTAACAACACAATAAATAAGAACAAAGACCTAGACCGAATTAATCATTTTCCACTTTCGAAATACGTATATGTCTTTTTCTTCTTTCTTCCATGGTAATATCTTGGTTAGGAATTCCGATGAAAGGATATGAACATGAAAGTATTTGAAGCTAAAACGTTGCTTTCCGAAGCAGATAAACGCGCAAAGGAATACAAAGAATTAAGAAGTCAGATGGTCAATCTCAAGAAGGCCTTTAAAGCCGTAGCTGATTTAGATGACAGTGAGTTTTCCGGAAAAGGCGCCGACAACATCAAAGCATTTTATCAAGATCATGCAGGTGTAGCTGACAATTGGATTGACTTACTTGATATGAAAATTGCTTTCTTGACGAGCATTTCAGGCACTTTAGAGGACGCCAGCTTATCTGATGCATATATAGAAGAATCCTTCTTAGAACACGAACTGGCTAACGCCTACACAAAATCAAAATCTATTATGTCAGAACAAAAGAAAGCCATGAAGGATATCTTAAATGATATTGACGATATACTTCCGCTTGATTTGTTCTCGACAGAAAACTTCAAAGACGAACTCGCCAATGCGGAGGACAAGCGCAAAAAAACAGTCGACAAACTAGGTAGCGTGGACGAAGCACTTGTTACTGAATATGCCCAGTCAGAGCCAAACGAGCAATTCATCAAGAAGGACTTCCAAAAGCTTGAGGAATCCACAGGCAAAGGGAAGAACGCCACACCCATTCACTACAACGCCAAGGCGTACCGTGAAAGTGACATACATAAGAAAAAAGGCGATATTGAGAAACAGACTGAAGCTTATTTGAAGATCAAGAAAGATGAAGCGAAAGAACGAGAAATCAAAGATTTAAAGAAGAAGCTAGCTGACGGAGTGACGGATCCGGATGAATACTTAGAAATTGCCAAGAAGGTCGGCTATGAGAATCTTACCCCTGAGCAGCTTGAATTTGTTTCATTTCTTGAACAGCGTAAAGCTTTCATGGATAACGGAAAAGAAGTGTTGCAAATCATAGGTGATGGCGCCAAGGGTGCGATTGTTGGTATATACGATCTTGCCAAGGATACCGGTGAAGGAGCCATTCAATTTGGATGGAATATCGGTTGGACGATTGACAACTTAAACAAGGATCCTCAAAAAGTGCTGGATACCGTTTTGGAATACGACTATCAAGCTGCCTTTCAAAGCATGGTTGACACATTGAAGGATAATTGGGATACAAAAATGATTCACGGGGATGCATACACACGGCTGCACTATGTTACTTATTTGGGCGGAAGCCTTCTGTTATTGAAAGGTGGAAAGTCCTCTGTCTCAACAGGCTCGAAAGATCTTGCTAAAGTTGGGAAAGCAGCTGGTGGCACAGTTAAGAAAGGTGGAAAGTCTGTAAAACAGTTTGTCAATTCTCCTGTCAATCGATATACTCCTGCATTAGAAGGAATCCTTCAAGATGCTGAGAAAACCATTAACGTGAAAAATACTCCGCTGCTAAAAAGTATTGCGGAAGATAAAAAAGAGAGTGTTCTCACTAAATCTGTTAATCCAAATGGTAATAGAGGCACAAATGGTATTACTAAAAAAACAGTAAAGCACGTATATCATGGAGAAATTAACAGAAAAAACAAAGCTGTAGGTTATCATCATGAGAGTATGATGAGTGGTAGCAGAATAATTCCAGGAACAGAAGAAGTACCTGATATAAATGGGGTATATAGAGCTAAGGTAGAAGTAAAAGGAGTAAAAAAAGTAGCGAAGTCATCTTTCTTTCCAAAAGAATGGGATAGAGTAAAAGTTTACAATACAATTTCCGAAGCTTACAAAAACAAAAAACAAATACGAGATAATAAGTATATCGGCAAAACTTCATCAGGAATTGATGTGGAGATGTACCTTAATAAGGATGGCTCAATAGCAACTGCTTATCCTTTATATAAAAAACCAAAGGAATGATTGATCATGGAATATTCATTTGAATTTAAAAGAGACCCTTTAGGATACTTAAGAATAGTTCTTCCTACAGAACTAGAATACTTTTCTGATTTCATTGAAGACATTGTTTCGGTGGATGAAGCTGATGAATACTTAAAAATTATTCAAGAAGTATTGGATGGCTCTTCTGAAGAATATGAGATTCAATTAAACACCACCATTGCATATATAAAAAAAGATCAAACAGTCGTAGAACACCTTTATACAGAAAGTGAAAACGACAAAAGTTCCATGGAAACAGAAAAACTTAAAAGCCTTATGCTTGTTTGGAGAGACAAGATCCCGGAAAGGTATAAGAGCGTTGATTGAAGCTTTAATCCTTTAGGCACCTTGGAAATTCAAGGGGCCTTTTTTTACTTCGCCAAAAAATCAAGTTCGCCAACAGTTTGCCAACAACTTGCGAATTTGATAAACCGCCTTTATTAAAGCAAAGTAAAAAAACCCTTGCTACGCAAGGGTTTAAGCTATGATTCCGACTGGGCTCGAACCAGCGACCTCTACCCTGTCAAGGTAGCGCTCTCCCAGCTGAGCTACGGAATCATGATATGTATGTGTTTCTGGGTATGCTGTTGTCTTTCTGACAAGTTCTATTATATAACCTTCCCTTCTATTCGTCAACTGCTTTTTCAGAAAAACTTTTTTCGGACTTGCTGTTCCGTTCCCCGGCTATTATAATATGTCTTAATTTTCAAATAATAGAGGTGATGGGGTTTTGCATTCTTTGATTTCTGCTGATGATGTATGGGTATTATGGGGGTTTATTGCGGTGTGGGCGGCAGTGAGCATCGGGCTGGAGCAGCGCTTTAAGTGGGCGTCCGCTGTCTCGGGCGCTATTATCGCACTTGCAGGTGCTATGGTGTTTACAAATGTAGGAGTGCTTCCTGTTGAGTCGCCTGTATATGATACCGTATGGTCTTATGTAGTGCCGCTGGCGATCCCTCTTTTGCTGTTTCAGATCAATGTGCGGCAGATTTTTAAGGAAAGCAGGCGTTTGCTGTTTATTTTTCTGATTAGCTCTGTCGGCACTGTGCTTGGGAGCATTCTAGCTTTTTTTCTGCTCAAACAGCATATTCCTTATCTCGATAAAATCAGCGGTATGATCAGCGCCTCTTATATTGGCGGCGGGGTCAACTTTGCGGCGATGGCGGCAAAATTTGAGACGCCTGGTGAATATGTGTCAGCTACCGTTGTGGCTGATAATTTTATGATGGCGCTTTTGTTTTTTATTTTAATCAGCATTCCTGCACTCAAATGGTTTCAGCGGCATTATGCCATGCCGTTTGAAGAGAAGGTAAAAGCCGATGGAAACAGCGAAAACAGTGCTGAAAGCTATTGGAAACGGAAGGATATCTCCTTAAAGGATATTGCTTATAATGCCGGCGCTGCTTTTGCGCTTGTTGCGGTTAGTGTGAAGGTTTCCGGCTATTGTAAAAACGTTTTTTCTCATCCTCTTTTGACCGGAACGCTTGGCGATCAGTATCTAATGCTTACGTCTTTAACTGTTCTTATCATTTTTCTTTTCCCGCTTTTTTTTGAAAGACTCAATGGATCTCAAGAGCTTGGAACCTTTTTGATTTATTTGTTTTTTGTGGTGATTGGCATTCCTGCAGATCTGCGCTTAATCGTCACGAATGCGCCTCTTATTCTATTATTTGTGTTTATCATTGCGATCAGCAATTTAGCGGTTTCCTTAGCTGTCGGAAAATTGTTCCGCGTTCGGCTTGAAGAAATTCTGCTCGCCGTCAACGCTGCTGTCGGGGGACCAACGACTGCGGCTGCGATGGCAATTGCCAAGGGATGGCGGGAGCTTGTCGCCCCAATCATGCTTGTCGGTACGCTCGGCTACTTAATCGGCAACTATGTCGGCACTTTTATGGGAAATTGGTTTTCTTCCTTCTTATAAAAAGGATATTTGCATTTCCCTGAGAATAATGTAAGAGGAATGCTGACATGAGAACGGAGAGATCACTGTATGTTAAAAGGAAAAACCATTTATGTTAGACCTTTAGAAGTAACGGATGCCGAAGAAAATCTGCGGCTGCAAAGTGAAAATCGAGATTTCTTCGAACAGTTTTCTATGATACGCGCAGACGATTATTATACGGTTGAGGGGCAAAGAAAACGAATAACCGAGTATCAGGAAAGACTTGAGAAAGATGAAGAATATCATTTTGGCATCTTTACAGCGTCAGACGATAGATTAATCGGAACGGTTTCACTCTTTCAGATCCTCCGCGGATCGCTGCAAACTGCGTTCATCGGGTATTTTTTAGACAAAGCCCATAACGGAAAGGGAATTATGACAGAGGCAGTCAGATTGGTTGTTGATTATGCGTTCCGCGAATTGAAACTTCATCGGATTGAAGCCGGTGTGATGCCCCGTAATCTCGGGTCCATGCGTGTTTTAGAAAAAGCGGGATTTCATAAAGAAGGCATCGCCCGAAAAAATGTAAAAATTAATGGCGTTTGGGAGGATCATCAAGTCCTCGCGGTTTTGAATCCTGATGATGAACAATAAAAGAAGCCGGGCCATCCCCGGCTTCTCAGCGTGTCGACGAACCCTCGCATTCGTTGTCAGTCCTGCGCGTTAGTGCTCACGAATTATAACATTTGCTCCGCTCCAATGCTCGTCCTTCCTAGACTTCAAGGGTTTTCAATCACGCTGAAAAGATGACAAAATCCTAAAACAGAAACCGTTTTAGGACTTTGTCTACAATCTGAGAAGCCGGGCCACCGGCTTCTTTTTAACGAACCGCCACTGGTGCAATTTCTTTCAGCGCTTGTTCGAAATCGTGCTCTAAATCGTCTGCATGTTCGACTCCCACACTAAGACGGAGCAGGCCATCAGTAATGCCGCGTTTTTCACGCTCTTCCTTAGGCATTGCCGCGTGAGACATCGTTGCCGGATAAGACAAAATCGATTCCACTGCGCCAAGGCTGACAGCGAAGACCGGCAGTGACACATTCTCGACTAATTTCTTAACTGCCTCTTTGCTTTCAAGCTCAAAAGATAGTACGGCGCCCGCTCCCTTCGACTGGCTTTTATGGGTTTCAGCGCCGGGATGATCAGACAGTCCCGGATAATACACGCGCTTGACCGCCGGATGCTTCTGGAAAAACTCTGCAAGCCGCTGGGCTGTTTGGCTCGCTTTCTCTAAACGGACCTGTAATGTTTTTAATCCGCGCAGGACAAGCCAGCAATCCTGCACGCCAAGAACGGCGCCGAACGCGTTTTGCAGCTTATATAGCTGCTTTCCAAGCTCTTCATCCTTGACAGCAGCCAAACCTGAGAGTACATCGCTGTGTCCGCTTAAGAACTTGGTTGCGCTGTGAAGCACAATATCTACACCAAGATCAAGCGGACGCTGCAGTGCCGGCGTCATAAATGTATTGTCCAGAAAGGTCAGGCAGCCGTTTTCTTTTGCAAGCTGAACAACTGCTTTAATATCTGTAATCCCCAGTGTCGGATTTGATGGTGTCTCCATATAAATGACCTTTGTGTTCGGCTTGATATTCCGCGCCACTTCATTACGATCCGTCATGTCGACAAACGTATGCTCAATGCCAAACCGAGTCAGCACCTCTGTCACCATACGGAAGGTTCCGCCGTATACATCTTCGGTCACAAGAACGTGATCACCCTGTGACAGCAGTAAAAAGGCTGTTGAGATGGCAGCCATGCCTGAACTGAAAGCAAATCCCCTTGTTCCGCCTTCCAGTGCGGCAATTGTTTCTTCAAGAGCTGTTCTTGTCGGCGTGCCAGAACGGCTGTAATCAAATGCGCCGAATTCTTCAAATGAAGATTGGTGAAAAGTCGAGGCGTGCTGAATTGGCACACTGACCGCCCCGGTTGCGCCGTCTGTTTTAAATGGATTGTGCACGAGCTGGGTTTCCAGCGTCCAATTGTGATTACTCAAATGAAACAGCTCCCTCTTTGACCTGAGATAATGCCTGTTTTAGGTCCTCTTTTAAATCTTCCGCATGTTCAATTCCGACAGAAAAGCGCAGCAATCGATTGCAGACCCCGTTTGCGATACGGATCTCTTCAGGAATATCCATGTGCGTCTGGGTCGCAGGGTATGTAATGAAGCTTTCCACCCCGCCGAGGCTTTCTGCAAAACAAATGGTCTTCAGCGCTTTTAAAAATGGGTTGACCCACTCTTCTTTTTGCAGACGGAAGGACAGCATGCCGCCTTTTTCGGGATACAGCACATCTGAAATTTCTTCCTGCTCCTCCAAAAACGCCGCAAGCTCCTGCGCGTTTGCCTGATGCTGGCGCATTCTTAGGCTCAGCGTCTTCATTCCTCTCATCAAAAGCCACGAATCAAATGGCGGCAGGACGGCGCCGATCGCATTTTGATGCTGAAACATTTCCTCTCCGAGCTGCTCATCCTTTACCACGACAAGTCCCGCAAGCAGATCGTTATGCCCGCCTAAATACTTTGTTGCGCTGTGAATGACAATGTCTGCCCCCAGTTCAAGCGGACGCTGCAAGACCGGTGTATAAAATGTATTATCTACGATCAGCAGAAGACCGTGCTCCTTTGTAATCCGGGCAATACGTTCAATGTCCGCCTCCTGCATGAGCGGATTTGTCGGCGTTTCCACAAACACGGCTTTTGTATTCGGCGTCAGCTTAGAGCGTAAACAGTCCTCATCGCTAAAATCATCATAATGAAAGGTCAATCCATATTTTTTCCATTCATTTTCAAACAGACGGTACGTGCCGCCATATAAGTCCGATGAAACGATCAGTTCATCTCCGCTTTTAAACAGCGCCATAATCGTTTGGATAGCAGCCATTCCCGAACTAAAGGCAAGCCCTCTTGCGCCGTTTTCTAAGTTAGCGATCGCGTCCTCAACAAGCTGGCGTGTCGGATTTTTTGTGCGGACATAATCAAATCCGGTTGATTCTCCGATCCCTCTGTGGCGGTATGCTGTTGATAAATAGATAGGAGCACTCACTGTTCCCGTGACTTCATCGCTACGGTTCCCAATTTGAGCTAATTTCGTTTCAACGTGCTGTGACATATAGCTGACACCTTCCCTTTTCAAAATAAAAACCCCTTCTTCATAAGAAGAAGGGGTTTAACGCTTCTTCTTATCTTCCAAGCATAAAAAACGCTTGCTGGATTTAGCACCTTGGCGCTTTGCACATGCAAAACAAGCCGGTTGCTGAGGTTTCTAAGGGCCAGTCCCTCCACCTCTCACGATAAGAAATATCGATTTCAATTTTCTGATTGTTTTATATTAGCGCAATTCACAGTTTATTTCAACACTTTTTTCTTCGTGTGCCGAACCGTTTAAAGAGAGAAATTTCTAATAATTCATGGTACAATAATTGAAAATGCAAGAAAGTATAGTGATGTCCTGGAGGAATGTTTTTATGGCACCGAAAAACGGCACAGTGCAAGAAAAGAAATTCTTTTCAAAAGAGCTTAATGAGGAAATGACCTTACTTGTTTATCTGCCGTCCAACTACTCCCCGCTTTATAAATACCATGTCATTATCGCGCAGGACGGCCACGATTATTTCAGGCTGGGGAGAATCGGCAGACAGGTCGAGGAATTGCTGTCGAAACACGAAATAGACCGGAGCATTATTATCGGTGTTCCTTATAAGGATGTAAAAGAGCGCAGAAACACCTACCATCCGGAGGGTTCAAAATTTTCGGCGTATAAACGGTTCATCGCCCATGAGCTCGTTCCTTTTGCAGATGATGAGTATCCAACCTATCAGGTCGGTTACGGCCGAACGCTGATCGGTGATTCGCTCGGAGCAACCGTGTCACTTATGACAGCGCTTGATTATCCGAATATGTTTGGCAACATCATCATGCAGTCTCCCTATGTTGACAAACATGTGCTAGAAGCCGTGAAACAGTCTGACGATATCAAACACCTCTCTATTTATCACCAAATCGGAACAAAAGAAACTGACGTCCACACGACAGACGGGAACATTCTGGACTTTACAGAACCGAATCAGGAGCTGAAACAGCTGCTGGAGAAGAAGCTTTCCGATTACGATTTTGAGCCATTTGACGGAGACCACAAATGGACATACTGGCAGCCGCTCATCACCCCGGCGCTGAAAAAAATGCTTTAACACTCTATCATACTTTATTTCCAGGAGGGACATAATATGAAATATGGAATCGTTTTATTTCCATCAAAAAAGCTCCAAGACCTTGCAAACTCTTACAGAAAGCGCTATGACCCAAGCTACTCTCTGATCCCGCCACATTTGACGCTGAGAGCATCGTTTGAATGTGCGGAGGAGAAAGCGGATCAGCTCGTATCGCATTTGAGAAACATCGCAAAAGAGTCCCACCCAGTCGTTCTCAAATTGACAAAATACAGCTCATTTGCGCCTGTCAATAATGTCATTTATATTAAAGCAGAGCCGACGGATGAGTTAAAAACACTCAATGAAAAGCTATACACCGGTGTGTTGGCCGGCGAACAGGAATATAATTTCGTTCCGCATGTGACGGTCGGCCAAAATCTTTCCGACGATGAGCATTCAGATGTGCTGGGACAATTAAAAATGCAGGAAGTGTCGCATGAAGAAATTGTTGACCGTTTCCACTTGCTTTACCAGCTGGAAAACGGATCGTGGACAGTTTACGAAACCTTCTTGTTAGGCAGAGGAGAATAATGTTTGGAAGCAGTGATCGCAAAAAATGAAGAACAACTGAAAGATGCTTTTTATGTAAGAGAAGAAGTCTTTGTCAAAGAACAAAACGTGCCTGCTGAAGAAGAAATTGACGAACTTGAAAATGAATCGGAACATATCGTCGTGTATGACGGCGAAAAGCCTGTCGGCGCAGGAAGATGGCGCATGAAGGACGGCTACGGCAAGTTAGAGCGGATTTGCGTATTGAAAAGCCACCGCTCCGCCGGTGTCGGCGGCATCATTATGAAGGCGCTCGAAAAAGCCGCTTCAGACGGCGGCGCTTCCGGTTTCATTTTAAACGCGCAAACACAGGCTGTGCCGTTTTACAAGAAACACGGGTATCGCGTGCTTTCTGAAAAAGAATTCCTCGATGCCGGCATTCCTCACTTACAAATGATGAAAGACTAAACAGCATCCGGGTCTATTAAGATCCGGATTTTTCCGCATATAAAAAACCGTTCTCTCGTATGAACGGTTTTTTATACATATCGATTAATATATGTGCCCATTCCTTTTTCTCGCAATCTCTTATAAAGAGAGCGCTTACGTTTTGCCTCGTTTACTTTTCTTTCAGCAGCCGTTTGATTCTCCTGCTGCTTTTCCAGTTCTTTGTATACCCGCTGAAACGGGACATAGCTGATTTTTTCGGTTCCGGCATAATCCTGCTTATGTCCAATCGTTCTATTAGCATATTGAGCGTATTGCTGGTTTTGAATGTGACCTGCATATATCATACGATACCCACCCCTCTGCTGTCTCTTTTCCCTTAAACTTACTTTTTGAAACACATTTCTTTTGATATGATAGTCATTGTCTGTAATGAACACCTTTAGATTGGGAGGACCCCTTTTTGAAATGCGCCCGACTGAATGATCGAATTATACATTTACATACATATTCGAGAGAACATTATCAATTCCTCTTTGAAGAAGGAATAAAAGGACATTTATTTTGTTCTCATTGCGGAAATCCCGTTTTGTTACGGCTTAACATCGCCGATCCGCCAGAATTTATCCATCGCCAGCCAGGCGATTTCCCGGCATGTGAGGAGGCGTGTGTTCCGAAGCCAGCCAAAGAGGAAAAAAAAGAAGATGATCAGGAATCTGGTGTTATTCGTTTGCCAAAGGGAAAAGCGATCGCCGCTGACTCGTCCCCGGCTGTCACGGAATGGCACCGTCCAAGAAGCATTAAACCAGGAACACCATTTGTTCCAAAAACAATAGAACCCAATACGAGCCTTTTTCCGTCTGTCGGTTTAAACACGGATCAGCTGAAAGCTGTCACGGAAACAGAAGGCCCGCTGCTTGTGCTTGCAGGTGCGGGGAGCGGAAAAACACGCGTGCTGACAGCCCGTGCCGCCCACATGATCGAACACTTAGGCATACCGCCTGAAAATATGCTGCTTGTCACCTTTACAACAAAAGCTGTCGCTGAAATGAAAGAGCGTATGGCGAACCAGTACGGATTACAGCAGGCAAAAGTCAGAAGACTTGTCACAGGAACATTCCACAGTCTGTTTTATAAAATCTTATATCATTATGATTCTGCTAAATGGAACGGTGAGCATCTGCTGAAAATGGAGTGGCAGCGGGAACAATATATCAAAAAAGCACTCTATGAGGAGGGCATCGATGAGAAAGAGTTCCCAGTTGACCAAGCTCTGCAGCAGATCGGTTTTTGGAAAAACACTTATGTCCCAAATGAACGCATCCCTCTAAAAGATGAGTGGGAAAAACAAGTTTATCGTTTATATGAACATTATGAACGCCAGAAAAAAGAACATAGCCAATTTGATTTTGATGACATGGCTTCAGCCTGCTATGAATTGTTTATCGAGCGGCCTGACCTTCTGGAACAATATCAATCTCGGTTTACGTATATCTTAATCGATGAGTTTCAGGACATTAATCCGGTTCAATACAAAATCATGCAAATGCTCGCCAGCCCGGAGCAAAACCTGTGCTGTGTCGGAGACGATGACCAGTCCATCTACGCGTTTCGCGGCAGCAATCCGTCTTTCATTCTTGATTTCCAAAAGGATTATCCCGGAGCGAAGACGATCTATTTAACTGCGAACTACAGATCTACGCATCCGATCGTCTCTAGTGCTGACATCGTCGTGAAAAAGAACAAAAACAGGTATGCCAAAACGCTTGAAGCCGCTCGTGATGACATTCAGGTCCCTGTGCTTTTTTATCCTTACGACGAAGAGGAAGAAGCCACAATGGTCGTTTCCGATATCAAAGAAAAAATTCAAAACGGCGCCAGTCCAGAAGACTTTGCGGTTCTTTACCGCACAAACAGCGGGGGCCGCGCTATCTATGAAAGGCTTCATCAATCGTCAATTCCGTATACAGCTGACCGCGGCGTCCAATCGTTTTATAGCAGACGGATCGTCCGTCAGATTCTCGCCTACTTGTATGCAAGCCAAAATGAGGATGACACTGAAGCGATTAAGCACTTGCTTCCCGCCTTGTTTTTAAAGCAGTCCGCTTTGAATACGCTGAAGGCGCTCTCGATTACCGAAGACTGCTCGATGATTCAAGCGCTGGCCAAACTGCCTGATCTGAAGCCGTTTCAGCTTGACAAAATCAAGAAAATCGTACCGTTTTTCGCAAGCCTGCGCACGATGAAGCCTGTAGAAGCCATCACCTTTGCAGAAGGAAAAATGGGCTTCTCCGAGTATCTAAAAAAACGGGGCAATGAGGGCAACAAGCTAGAAAAAGGCTCCGATGACCTGCGTGATATCAAGGTCGTCGCCAAGAAGTTCAAAACGATTCCTGACTTTCTTGCCCACGTGGATCATATGAGGGCCGCTGAGAAAAACAGAACGGATGAACATGGCGTTCAGCTGATGACCATTCACCGGTCAAAAGGCCTTGAATTCAAAACAGTCTACGTGTTAGGCACTGTAGACGGCTCAATTCCGCACGATTTCTCATTAGAAACGGCAAGAAAAGGAGACGAGGCCGCTCTTGAGGAGGAAAGACGCCTTTTATATGTAGCGATGACACGGGCGAAACAGCATTTATATTTGTCTTGCCCCGCAAACAGGCGCGGCAAAACAGCCAACCGCTCAAGATTTTTGTATCCCCTGCTACAGAAAGCAAGACAGCCCTTGCATCATTAACAGCCCGGCAGATTACTGCCGGGTTTTTACCGTAAAAAAAGGCCTGCTGCAGTGAATCAGCCAGGCCATCTGCTTATTTATTATCCATCATTTTAGAAATCGTGCCAAAATCAAGCTTTTCTTTTCCGCTTGTAATAGATTCCACGATTTTATCTTCTAATTCTTTTGGCACGCGTCTGTTTGCCAGCTGCGCTACGCGGTTAATGACACTGCGCACTGTATTTTCATCTTTAAAATTAGCGTTTTGGAGTGATCCGGCAAGATTCATTACATCCTGCATCTTCACACCTGTTCTCTTTTCGATATTCTTAAAAAATTGATTATCCATAATGCGCCTCCTTTTGGCGGAGTAATACGGTATTGTATGAATGCACATAATACAATGTGCTTTTCCAACATTTTTAAAAATAAACACAAGGCAAGGAAGTACGGGTTATAACCCGTACTTCCTCAATACATCTTAAAAGAAAGATGCACCTACGATGATGAGGAGAATGAATAATACGACCAACAAAACAAATGTTGAACCATAGCCGCCGCCGTAACCGCCGGCATAGCCACCGTAGCCGCCGCAGCAGCCACCACCACCGAATCCGTATCCAAAGCCCATAGATAAGCACCTCCTTTACTCTCTATACACTATGTGAGCTGCTTGGATTGGCTTGGATATTCGCATAGGGCGTTTGCGGATTTACGATTGATCATATTGAGCTTGATGTTTTTTAAGTAAGGCCTCTGTTTTTTCAGCCAACGCTTCAATCTCATCTTCAAATTCCAGACCTGCTTTATCAAATGCATCCAAGTCTTTTCTGATGCTGCCCATCGTGTCTTCATGCTCTTTTTGCTTTTGTTCGTGCGGTTCATACCTTCCTTCTATCCATTTTTCAAACTCATTCACTTTGATCCCCCCGCTTATGATATATGCCGGTTGCGGCCGCCCTGTTAAAAAACAAAAAACCGGAGTTCTCCGGTTTCTTTGCCAGGCTATTGAGGCTTTTTCTTTTTATTTCCGCACCCGCAGCCCTTCTTTTTTATCTTTTTTGATTGATACGACGAATCTGTATATGGAGATTTTTGGGAAGGTTTATTATATTGATTCATTTTTGCTCCCTTCCTTTCCTTATGTCATATATGCTACTTTATGCGTATCCTGACGGAAAGTTGCTGGTGGGAATGCCTCATTCCTGCAGCCATTTTGATACAAGCGTTTCTATGATGCCGGCAAGGCCCGCGATCGCCAAAAGTAAAATCAGCCACTGCGCTGCTTGCGGGATCAACGCCTGGCATAAAATCAAAAAGCCGGCGCACCATACGCCTGTGCACCAATAGCAGCTCAGCAATTCCCCTATAAACGCCCTGAGACCAGTTCCTTTAATCACGATATAGGTTTCAATGTTCCCGTCCGCATCCTTTTCCTCCTTCTCTTCATGAAACAGACTGCGAAGCGGCGCCATAATCGTGTCAAACACCAGCAGGCGAGCAAGCCGAAAGACCGCAAGCGAAAGAAGAGCAATTGTCAGTCCATTAATAACCACTCGTTCACTCCTTTGCCAATCATGATCCCTTCACATATATGCGAAAACCCTATTCTTCATGAATTGTATCTTGTCCGGAGGAAAATTGGTTATTTTTATTATTCCGCTCTGCACCCCATTTGCATTATATAGAGTATGGATAAGAAAGGAGTGAAGGTTATGTCATTTGAAGAAAAAATCGAATCCCTGCACCCTGCAATATTTGAGCAATTATCAAGCGAATTCGAGCAGCAGATCGAAGTGATTGATTGCGAAAATATCACAATAGATACGTCACATATAACATCTGCCCTTTCTATACAAGCCTTTGTGACAACCATGATTATCGTGGCGACTCAGCTCATTATCGCCGACGAGGATTTGGCTGACGCAGTGGCAAGTGAGATTCTTATTCTCGATAGCTCACAAATTAAAAAAAGAACCATCATTAAAATTATCAACAGCCGAAATATCAAAATTACTTTGTCTGCTGACGAGATAATAACCTTTGTACAAATCTTGCTTCAGGTGTTAAATAGCATTCTCAGTGAACTAGACGTCCTTTAACCCTTTCTTTTTCACAAACTTATAAGACGAGGTGAAAACAAATGTCAGATAATGACAAATTAAAAGAAGAGCTTGCGAAGCTTCCAGAAGTTGATCCAATGACGAAATTGCTGGTCCAAAATATATTTTCTAAACATGGTGTGACGAAAGACAAAATGAAAAAAGTATCAGACGAAGAAAAAGAAATGCTCTTGAATCTTGTAAAAGACTTACAAGCTAAATCACAAGCGCTAATAGAAAACCAAAAGAAGAAAAAAGAAGAAGCAGCCATGCAAGAGCAAAAGAACGAAAAACCGCTAAGCCGCAGAGAGCAGCTCATTGAACAGCTCAGACAAAGACGGCAAAACAATAACAATTCAAATTAATCATAAAAAATAGGGAACTTCATCAGGATATATGCCTCAGTCAAAGTAAGAGGCTCGCTCATTTAATAACAGTAAAAGAAAAGGAGGAATAGATATGGAAAGCAGACCATACTCTTGGGTTGCACTTGATCCTGACTGTGACCATCCATTAGAGCACAAAGAGAAAGAAAAAGAAGAAAGAAAATGCAATTGTGATATTTGCTGCAATAACAATGGGTTTGGCAATGACAACGCCTTTATCGACCAAGATCTAGCCCAGGCAAATCTCAACAAACAAGTCTCCGATGAGACAATTATTATTAGAGATTCTTGTGACATCAACGTTTCATCTACAGACGTTCAAGCCGTAACATCAGTTGTAACAGCACTTAATGCCGCAGTCGTAACGGCTACTCTGACATCCATTGCAGACGGCGTAATTGCCGAATTAGTCGCACAAGATTTGTTACAGCTTACAGCTAACAAACAAGTAAACCGCCAAAAACTTCTCATCGAATGCTCCCGCGGCGTAAACGTCACAACAGTAGATGCTGATATCGCAACCCTTATCTCTACAGCAACAAATACCCTCGTAGCCATCCTAGTTATCACTCTTGTCCTCTAGGACCTAAAAGCAGAGCCAAAAACGCTCTGCTTTTTCTTATTTTCCAAGCATATGATGAATATATAGACGTTCACCCACACCAAGTGGGGCACGGGTACATATGTTGTTAAGGACTAAAGTCAAATACCCTATAAAGAAGGAGCTGAAATCAATGAGCTGCGGAAAAACCCATGGCCGGCATGAGAACTGTGTATGCGATGCAGTGGAAAAGATTTTAGCAGAGCAGGAGGCAGTTGAGGAACAGTGTCCGACTGGCTGCTATACAAACCTTTTGAATCCGACAATTGCAGGTAAAGACACAATTCCGTTTCTCTTGTTTGATAAAAAAGGCGGATTGTTCTCCACATTCGGAAACGTGGGGGGATTTGTGGATGATATGCAATGCTTTGAGTCCATTTTCTTCCGCGTTGAAAAATTATGTGATTGCTGTGCAACCCTGTCGATTCTACGCCCGGTCGATGTTAAAGGCGATACCTTAAGTGTTTGCCACCCTTGCGACCCGGATTTCTTCGGGCTTGAAAAAACAGATTTCTGCATTGAAGTGGATCTTGGATGCTTCTGTGCGATTCAGTGCCTGTCGCCAGAGCTAGTTGACAGAACTTCGCCTCATAAGGATAAAAAGCATCATCACAATGGATAAACACTTGTAAAGAGGAATCCCCTTCCAAACTCTATTACGGGTGTAAATCATTCAGCTGCTTCCAGCGTGAGGCAGCTGACTCTCCATCATTTCGCCAGTCTCAAATTTATAAGGCAGGAGGGATAATATGAGCCAGAAAACATCATGCTGCGTGCGTGAAGCAATAGAAAATATTGAAGAACTGCAAAACGCTGTTGAAGAGGATTGCCCGACAAGCTGCCATTCAAAGCTTTTGTCACCAACCCATTCGCTAGGCGATACAGTGCCTTTCGTACTATTTACATCAAAATCAAATCCTTTGGTCGCTTTCGGAAATGTCGGCGAACTCGATAACGGCCCTTGCTTTAATACAGTATTTTTCAGAGTAGAAAAAGTTCATGACAGCTGCGCAACTCTGTCATTATTAATCGCATTTGACGAACACAAACACATTTTGGACTTCACCGATAAAGATACGGTTTGTGAAGTATTCAGACTTGAAAAAACGAACTACTGTATTGAAGTAGACTTAGACTGCTTCTGCGCAGTCAACTGCTTAAATCCTCGATTAATCAATCGTACACATCATCATCATCATTAATCATAAGCTGGAAAAGCTTGCAGGCCTGCAGGCTTTTCTCTATGGAAAAAAGCTGCCCGGGAACATCAGCCGGGCAGCTTTTTTCTTTTCATTTTCATTAAAATCCGAGCGGGTGCAAAGAGGTAATATCATCGATTGCCAGCTCGGTCGGGGCTCCGTTTCCGGTTGTTCGAAGCAGGACGGAATCATTCCTTCTTCCGACAATCACGCCTCTGTACGTTCTTCCATTGGCTTCAATCAAGCAAAGCGCTCTCGGCATGTTATGAGGCAGCTTTGTTAAAAAGTCAATTTTTTCGTGGATCGTCATCTTGCTCATCGGTTTTTTCACTTTTCGTGCTGACGGTGCTTTCTCCTCCGCTTTATCAGCACTATGGACAGCTTCCGGTTCTTTTTCAGGCTTCCTGGCCTCAAGTGCAGGCTCTTCCTTTTTTTCTGCTTTCGGGGGCTCGTGTTCGACGGTTTCTTCTACGGCCTGCGGCTCTGCTTTCTCCTCCAGCTGGTTCTTTATATTCTCTGGCTCCCTCACCTCTTGTGTTTGCTGACTCACTGGTTCGGCTGCAGGCTTTTGGTCTGCTTGCAGGACATCCTGTGCCACGGCTTCCTCCTGCTGCTTCTCAAGGTAAGCCGGCTTTTCCTCAGCTTTTGGCGGGGCGGGTTTGTCGGCCTTTCTTTTGATGACAATCTCCTGCATGGATGATCTTGTGGTTTCTGCATAATCCGGCTGAACAATATACATGAGCGGTTTTTTATCCGCGTTTCTTTTCTTATTAGACATCTTCATCCCTCCGATTGTGTCATATTCTATCTATATGACAGAAAGCTGAAAATCAGAAGAAATAAAAAAGCAATCCCTATTCGGGATTGCTGATATAGATCCTGCTTAGCGGGCAGTGATATGGAAACCTGAATCAACGTGAAGATTTTCACCTGTAATCCCGCGGGACATATCGCTGAATAAGAACGCAGCTGTATCGCCCACTTCTTCAGGTGTTGTCGTGCGGCGAAGCGGCGCACGTTCTTCGATATCTTTTAAAATGGAGTTGAAATCGCTGATGCCTTTTGCAGATAATGTTCTGATCGGACCGGCAGAAATGCTGTTAACGCGGATATTTTCTTTTCCTAAGTCAGCAGCTAAGTATTTCACACTTGCATCAAGAGAAGCTTTCGCTACACCCATAACGTTGTAATTTGGCATCACAAGCTCTCCGCCAAGGTACGTCAAAGTGACAATGCTGCCGCCTTCAGTCATCATTGGACGTGCCGCTTTAACAACAGCAGTCAGAGAATATGAGCTGATGTTATGAGCCAAAAGGAAGCCGTCACGATTTGTGTTTAAGTATTCGCCGACAAGCTCTTCTTTGTTGGCAAACGCGATACAATGCGCGATACCGTGGATTACACCGACCTGCTCCTTAATGCTTGCGAAGCAAGTTTCGATTTCTGCGTCGTTTGTTACATCGCAAGGAAGGATGATGGAATCGTTGCGTTCTAACGTTCCGGCAAGCTCATGAACAGATTTCTCCAAGCGTTCGCCTGCATATGTGAAAATCAAACGTGCACCCGCTTCATGCAAGGAGCGCGCAATGCCCCACGCGATACTGCGTTTGTTGGCTACCCCCATCACAACAATGTTGCGGCCTTCAAGTGAAAAATTCATATGTATAAAGCCTCCTATATTTAATAAAGACATAGTATTAGTACCTGATCTTAATTCCTATCATATCATAACCTTGTCCAGATGAAAAGCGCATACCGCAGCAAATGCGAAAGAGATCACCATCAGCTGGTGATCTCATCGGCTTGTTTTTAAGCTGTTTCGTTTAAAAGCGAAATGGTTTGTCGGCCCGTGTCCCGATCCGATGCCGAGCGTATTTTCCACCGCTTCGCGGACAAAGTTGGCCGCAACCTCAAATGCCTGATGGATGCTGTCTCCTTTAGCCGTTCGGGCCGTTAGAGCCGCAGCAAAGGTGCAGCCTGTGCCATGCGTATGCTTCGTATCAATATATGGATGGGTGATTTGCATAAACATGCTGCCATCAAAAAGAAGGTCAGTAATGTGATTGTCCTCATGCTGGTGCCCGCCTTTGATAATGACATGCTGCGCACCCATCTTGACGAGCTGCTCCGCTGCTTTTTTCCGGTCATCCAGCGAGCTGATTGTCATTCCTGTCAGTGTTTCTGCTTCCGGGACATTCGGCGTAATCGCGTAGCTTCTTGGAATGAGCAATTCCTTTAAGGTGGCAACTGATTCATCACGCAGCAAGGATGCCCCGCCCTTTGCGATCATAACCGGATCAACAATTACATGATTGAATCCGTACTCGTCAATTTTTCTCGCCACTTCTTCAATCATGTCGGCATTCCAGAGCATTCCCGTTTTGATTGCGTCCGGTCTTAAATCCTCAGCAACAGCATCAATTTGCTGTCTCAGCGCCTCTACAGTCAGCGGATGCACCCCATGGACGCCAAGCGTATTTTGAGCGGTTACCGCCGTAATCGCAGACATTCCGAATACATCAAGCTCTTGAAAGGTTTTAATATCTGCCTGTATCCCTGCACCGCCGCCTGAATCGGATCCGGCGATTGTTAATGCTTTATATATACTCATTACACTACACTCCTTTTATTACCCGATCCATTTATGATAAATGGATTTTGCCCGGGCAATATCATTCGTTCCATGGATCAAAGCTCTTCCGTCCCGGAACAGCACCATTTTCATATCATCCGAGCGGCAGGAAATCAAATACGGGTTCGCGGCTACTTCAAGCCCGGCCTGCCTCAGCTGACCGGCAAGCACTTCAAGATCCGCTTCTTTTGTAATGGATGATCTGATCTGCACCGTGTTCCTGCCGCACAATACAGCCGCTTTTGTTTGGTTTTCATATGACAAAAACGGAAAATCCCTTGTGCCGCAGCTTGGGCATGCGTCATGTTTGAGACTCGCCGCTCTCACTTCTGACCGCTCGTTTTTCCACAAGTCAAAGGAGCGCAGCACCGGCTCGCACTCTTCTCCCGTCAGCAGCTTCAGCGCATCTGTTACCTGAAAGACTGCTACCTGCAAAACAGCCGGACTGATGATGCCGGCTGTGTCACACGTTGCTCCGCCAATCGGAAGTGTATCGAGCAAGCAATGCAGGCAAGGGGTAGATTCCGGCACCACGGTAAAGGTGAGGCCGTAGCTCCCTACACAGGCACCGTAAAGAAAAGGAATCCCTTCTTTTACCGCAGCATCATTTACGATCAGGCGGGTTTCAAAATTATCAGCCGCATCCACAATAATCGAGGCGTCCTTAATCAGCTCGAAGACATTTTCCGCTGTCACATCCATGACAAGGCCAGTCACATCGACATCACTGTTAATCGAACGGAGACGATGCTCCGCCGCGGCTGCTTTCGGCATTTCTTTTTTGACGTCATCTTCTGTATAAAGCTGCTGGCGCTGGAGGTTGCTCCATTCCACATAATCTCTGTCGGCAATTTTCACAGAGCCGACTCCCGCCCTCACCAGCATTTCTGCACTTGCTGTTCCGAGTGCGCCGGCGCCGATAATCACGGCGCGCGCTTCCTTCAATTTTTTCTGGCCGGATGGGCCGATCGGAGCAAACAGCTCCTGCCTGGAATACCTGTCCGTCATACAGGAAGACCTTCTCCCGGACTGCTTGCCGTTCCGTATTGCTTAAGCGGGATTCGGCCCGCCTCATAAGAAAGGCGTCCTGCTTCCACCGCGAGCTTCATGGCACGAGCCATTTTCACAGGATCGTATGCGCCTGATACAGCCGTATTGAGAAGCACGCCATCCGCTCCAAGCTCCATTGCATATGCCGCATCTTTAGGCGATCCTATCCCCGCATCCACGATGACAGGCACTTTCGCCTGTTCAATAATAAATGACAGATTCAAAGGATTTAAGATTCCTTGTCCCGATCCAATCGGAGATGCACCCGGCATGATGGCATGAACGCCAAGCTCTTCCAGTTTTCTCGCCAGCACAACGTCATCCGACGTGTACGGGAGCACAATAAAGCCCTCTTCAAGAAGCTGTTCAGACGCTTTCAATGTCTCAACAGGGTCAGGCAGCAAGGAACGGCTGCATCCGATGACTTCAACTTTAATCATGTCACAAAGGCCTGACGCTTTCGCCAGCCTTGCAATTCGAACCGCTTCTTCAGCAGTGCTGGCGCCCGCTGTATTCGGCAGAAGCGTATATTTGGATAAATCAAGCTGTTCCAAAAAATTCGGCTGAGATGCTTCAAAGATGTTCATTCTCCGCACAGCAAATGTTAAAATATCAGACTCGGAAACAGCTACTGCTTCCTTTTGAGTTTCAAACGATGGGTATTTCCCCGTGCCCAGCAGCAATCTTGATTGAAATGTTTTTCCGCCAATTGTTAACATGCTCATCCGCCTCCTACAAAATGGACAATTTCAATGACATCGCGATCACAAAGCTCAACCTCGTGATAACGTTCTTTCCCAATTATTTCTTTATTTCTTTCCACGATAACGATTTTATTTTCGAGCTGATAAGACGCCAGCAGGTCTTGAATTGTACCTGCGTCTTTTTCCCACTTCACGTCTTTACCGTTCAGCTGTAGCATCATATCTGAACCGCCTCCTTGCGATCAATTCGGAATGCGTGCAGCCAGTCTTGGTTGACCTCTTTATTCATGATGAGATCACTGATCAAAGCGCCAGTTGCAGGAGCAAGCAGGATCCCATTTCTGAAATGGCCCGCCGCAAATAAAATACGGCTGTCCTCAGGATGTCTGCCGATGTACGGTTTTCCATCCTTTGTTCCCGGCCGGAGTCCCGCCCGAAAACGATCCACCTTCATATTTTGTATAGCCGGCAGCATGGTTTTCGCTTTTTTCATAACCGACTCCAATCCGCCAAGATCAGGTGTTTCACTCCAGTCCCCAGGCTTCATTGTCGCGCCGACAACAAGTCTGCCGCTTTTTCTCGGTACGATATAGCAATGGTCATGATAAAGCGTTTTTGTCAGCGGGATATCATCATTCCAAACGGACAGGCACTCCCCTTTTACAGGAAAAAATGTGTTGTTCAGCCCGAGCTGTTTAAAAAACACCCCGCTCCACACCCCGCTGGCAACGACAACATGATTAGCCCATACATCTCCGCTCGGGGTCTTGATGGACAGAGCTTCACCGTCACGTTCGACATGCAGGACAGGCGTATGCTCAAAAATCTCCGCCCCAAGCGCTTTCGCTGCTTTCGCATATGCCTTGCAAACGTAATAAGGCTCAACATGCACATCATCCTGGATAAAAGATGCACCCAAGATGTCACCAGACGCATGCGGCTCTTTTTCTAAAACCTCTTCTTTTGTATACCAGGTGACAGAGTCCAAATCGTCCATCTGTCTCAGCCTCAGCACATCTTCTTCAGAAAATGCAAGCTTAAACATACCGCCGTTATGCTGCCTGATGTCCACACCGGATAATGCATAAAGCTCTTCTTCCAGACCTTTGTACAGACGCTGGCTGTGCATAGCGAAATCAAAAAACGCGTCACGTTCCTCGCATTCGGCATGGGCGCCCAGCATTCCGGCAGCGGCACTTGTCGTTCTGCCGCCCATTGTTCCGCTTTCAAATAATGCGATGCTTTTGTTTTCCTTTGCCAAATGATAAGCAATCGCGGAACCGATAATTCCGCCTCCAATCACCACTGCTTCATAATGCCTTTTCATAGCGCATCTCCTTTAGCTTGCGGGAATATCGTCTGGCTGCTTCCAAGGGCTCAGCGGCAGAGAAAATTCCTGACATGACAGCGATGCCGTCCGCCCCTGCTTGTTTTACGTCTCTTACCCTTTCCGGTGTCATCCCCCCGATGGCTATGACCGGGATGGAAATCCGCTGTTTGATATCTGACAGCAAAGACACCCCTCTGCCTTCAAGGCCCTTTTTGCAATCCGTTTCAAACACATGGCCGAACAGCACGTAGTCGGCGTCTTCCTTTTCTGCTTGAACCGCTTCCTCCAGTGAATGCACCGACCTCCCGATATGAAGGTGTGGAAACCTGGCTCTGACCTGCTTCGGTGAAAAGCTGGTGCTTGGCAGCTGTACGCGATGAATAGTAGAAAGAAGTGCAATATCCACGCGCCCGTTCATCACCAGTTTTCGTTTATCTATACCGCCTTCAAAAATAAGCTCGAGCAGTTTCAAAATATCCGCCGCCGATTTTGAGCGTTCACGAATATGAATAAAATCAACTTCATTCTGAATCGTAATGATGGTTCTCGCTAACTCTTCTACCGGCTTGCTGTCATCCGTTATGGCGTGAAGCTCCACATTCCTCCACCTCTTTTATGGCGCTGTCAGACCAGCCTTCTTTTCGATAGGCCATTCCCCAAAATTGATATTCATAGTAGCTGGAGATGACAAAATTCTCTTTCATCTGTGCACGCACTTCCTCCGTGCTGTTTTCCGCCAGCTCATCAAAGCGGTTGATTTGCTCCTCGACCTGTTGTCTAAACCAGTCACCGCCGTACGTCCCAATCCACTTTTGATAAATCGGATGCCCTGGATCGCAATGCAGCAATTTCTCACCAACCTCGTAATAAAGCCAGTAGCATGGCAGCAGGGCCGCTAAGATTTCTGCGAAATTCCCGCTCAAAACCGAACGGTACATATGGGATGTATAAGAATACGCAGTAGGAGACGGCTTAAACGCCTTACGCTCTTCCTCGCTGATTTCCAACAGCTCGGCAAACTCCCGATGAAGCGCCATTTCCGCCTCATATGTACCTTGGGCATGGCTTGCCATCCGCCCCGTTGTATAAAGGTCCTTCGCATAAGCGGCGCCAAATGACTGCACCTTTGCAAAATGCGTTAAATAATAGGAATCCTGAAGTACGTAGTATTTAAAACGGTCAATCGGAAGCGTTCCGTCACCGATTCCTTGAACGAACGGATGGACAAAGCTCCCCTCCCACCATTCTGCGGCTGCACTGCGGCATTCTTCTGAAAACTTCACAAATCATTCCCCCTCTGATAAATAAAAAAACCACTTTCCCGCAAGGAAAAGTGGTTTGGAATTGGCATAGTAAAATAACACAAATACCGCTCCACTTCCCTACGCAGGTCTGAACCTGTTCAAGTTATGAGGGTCTAAAAGTCACACTTTTATCTCAGCCCTTTATGAAGGACACCCCTAGTGGTTAAACGAATACATATTGAATTGTTCTGCACCTCTATATTAACACGAATCCTTATTTGGTCAAGATTTATCCTTCCAATGTTTTCTTAAGATCTGTTACGTATCCCCGAGATCCGGTGACAATTAAGCGATCCCCAAGTTTCAGCCTTGTATCCCCATGAGGAACGATGCTGTCTACACCTCTGAAAATCCTGACAAAGATGACGTCGCCGGTTAAAGGGAATTCCCGTAAAATCACACCGTCGTATTTACTGTTCTCCATATTAATTTGATACAGGGAAGACTCCTGGTTCGTGAGCAGCTTCATGACGCCAGGCGCTTCAATCAGAGCGCGAAGCAGCGTTTTTGTCGACAGCAGAATAGAAAAGATGCTGATTCCCTGCTCCTTCAGAACTGCTTCATGCTCCGGTGATCCTACGCTTGCAATGACTCTTTCTGTGCCTTTTTCTTTTGCAAGTAATGCAATGTCTGCATTCATATCTTCATTCCCGGTCGCCACAACAAGGATATCCGTTTCAAAAATGCCGAGTGATTCAAGCGTCTCGTGTTCATAGTCAGAAATTGTTTCAACAGCAAACACTGATTCCGACAGCTTTTCCTCTGCATTCTCTTGGTAGACGTGCACAACACGCACGTCATACTCTTCCTCTGGCAATTCAAGTGTGACAGGCAAAGTCATTTGATTGGCGCCGATGAACGTAATCGTCTTTTTCTCCTCCGGCTGCTCTTCCCGTTTGTACAACTTTTTAAAACAGATTGGCGTAAAAATACTTGCGATGACAGCTACTAAAATGAGCGCTCCTGACATATTTGCGCTGATCACGTGAAGCTGCTGGCCGATTGTTGCCGCTGCAATCACGAGCGAAAGCGTTGATGTCAGCAGAAAACCGGACGCGAAAATGGTTCGGTTATCATACCACTTCTTTAGGTACATGACAGGAATGATTTTGCTCACTAACAGCGCCAGAAGCAGAAGCGGGATCATGATTAAAATTGTTTTATCCTGGAAAAGAGTCCAAATATCAAGCTTCACACCGACCATCACGAAGAAAATCGGTATTAAGAACCCATAACCGAATGAGTCCAGCTGCTGAACAAGTTCTTTGTTTGGCGAAAGCAGGGAAACAAGAACCCCCGCTAAGAAAGCGCCGAGAATATTTTCCGCCCCAAGTGATTCAGACAGGGCAACGAGTACAATAATTAACGTAAAAATGGCACGCGTCCCGATCTGGATTGTCCCTTTTGACATGGACTGAACAAAAGAGCGATGTTTGAAGACCCTGCCGAAAAAGTAAAGCACCACTCCGGCCGCAAACAGGATCATCAGGAGCCACATGTTTCCGCTGTCCTCTCCGTATAAAGAAGAAAAAACAGCAAGAAGAATCATCGTAGCCAAATCAGCAATAACAGCAACGAGCAAAATAATCTGCCCGATATTCGAATTCATGATCCGTTCTTCTTTTAATGTTGGAACGACAACGCCTAACGAAATCGTTGAAATAATCAGGGTCATCAAAAATGCATTTTGAATAAAACCCGCCAAGACGAAGCCATAGGACAGCAGCAATGATAAAATAAAAATACCGACGAAAATAATAGATGCCGCAGCAAACGTATTAGGCGCTTCCTTACCGTTCGGCAGGAGCTGCTTTTTCTTCCCTTTCTCAAAAGATGAAAAATCAATTTCAAGCCCGCTTAAAAACATTAAAAAGATAAATCCGAGCATAGAGAGTGTTTGGAGCCAGGTGTCACCCTCCACAACTAAATTAAGGCCGCTTTTCCCAATAATCAGCCCCATAATGATTTCAGCAACAACAACCGGGATGCTGAGTTTAAACCGATGCAAAAGGATGGGTGTCAAAAATGCAACGATAAGTACAACAACTAAAGATGCGACAGATGTATGCGCCATAATCAGAACCTCCTTTTTTAGTCAGGGTTATGCTAGTTCTCAATCAAAGAACAAAACCTCATTTTTAAAAAACATAACGCGATTTTAACAAGGGTCATGATGAAAAATAAAGTGATAAGCTCTTAATCCTGTTTAGAAAATGATTCTTCTTCTATAATTTGCACATAAAAGCTTGTGATGACTCACAACACTTTGCTTCATAATAAATAAAACAATCGGTAAGGAGGATACCGCATGGCTTACGATATCATCAGCGATATTCATGGCTGCTATGACGAAATGACTGCATTAATCCAAAAGCTTGGTTATACAATCAAAAATGGAGTACCTGTCCACGAAGAAGGCAGGGTGCTTGTTTTTGCCGGAGATTTAACTGACAGAGGGCCCAAATCGATAGAGGTCATCCGATTTGTAGCCAGCGCTTACGAAAAAGGCGCTGTACGTTATGTCCCGGGAAACCATTGCAATAAGCTGTACCGCTACTTAAAAGGCAATCCGGTAAAAGTGATGCATGGTCTCGAAACAACAGCGGCAGAGCTTGAGGAACTTTCCAAGGATGAGAGAAAATCAGTCAGCGAACAGTTTATGAAGCTGTACGAAACAGCGCCGCTTTACGACATCTTACATAATGGAGAATTGGTTGTCGCCCATGCTGGCATAAGAGCTGACGATATTGGCAAATATACCCGCAGAGTGAAGGACTTTGTGCTTTTCGGTGATGTGACAGGTGAAACATATCCGGACGGCAGACCCGTCAGGCGTGATTGGGCGGCAGCCTATAACGGGAAGGCTTGGGTGGTATACGGCCATACACCAGTGAAAGAGCCTCGGAAGGTTAATCGCACCATCAACATTGATACAGGCTGCGTGTTCGGAAATAAACTGACAGGCTTTCGCTTTCCAGAAATAGAAACCGTCTCTGTTCCAAGCTCCCTGCCTTACGACGAATCAAGGTTTCGCCCCATATAAAAAGGAGAGAATCAATGATTCTCTCCTTTTATCAGTTTTCTCATATCCTGAGGCAATGAAGCATGAAACGTCATGTTCTCCTGTGTCAGCGGATGGATAAACGAAAGATGCTCGCTGTGCAGAGCCTGCCGGCCAATGTTCCGTCTCGTTCCGCCGTACAGTGTATCGCCGCACAACGGGTGCCCGAGATAACTCATATGAACACGAATTTGATGGGTTCGTCCAGTCTCAAGCTGCAACGTCACCGAGCTCATATCGTCATGTGCACATGTGACATAAAAATGCGTAACAGCCTTCTGGCCGTCTGGCGTTACCGTCCGTTCAATTATACTGTCAGGATGTCTGCCGATCGGGGCATCGACTGTTCCCTCCATCTGCGCCATCCGCCCATGAACCACTGCTGCATACCGGCGTTTCACGAGTCCGTTTTTTTGCGCTGACGATAAAATGGAGTGGGCAAATCGATGCTTGGCAACAAGCATGACTCCCGATGTATCCCGGTCTAGCCGGGTGACAAGATGAACTGTCGCCCTCACTCCGTTTTTTTGATAATGATGAATAATTCCATTAGCAATGCTGCCGGAGGGGTGCTCTCTCGAAGGGATTGATGACACATACGGCTGCTTGTTTATCACAAGCACATGTTCATCCTCATAAAGAATATCGAGCGGAACAGGCTCTGCCAGCAGCGTCTCGCTCACCTGTTCCTCAGGAAACTTCACGATAAGAAGATCTCCCTCTTTCAAAATGGCTTTAACCGTCACATGCTCGCCGTTGATCAGCAGGTCTCCCCCGCCAAACTTAATATCGGTCAGCAGACGTTTCGAAATTCCGAGTTCATCGGCATATTCTTTTACAGTCATACCATCCTCGGCGGAAGTAATGTTCTTTCTGATATAAAAATGCTCCACGATACGTCCTCTTTCTATTCACCTTTTCCGATAAACGAATCCTGGACTCTTTTCCAAAATGGAAACGGACGGAATCTCGCAAACCGCACTTTTTCGGATGCAACCTGGCAGCGGATCGACTTCACATCCTTATGAAGAAGGGTTAAATGGTCAATCGTCACTTGAAAGTCAACTTCGTTTCTCGGCTTAATCATGCAATCATGATGGGATGGGAGAAGCAGAGGTGATCCGACCGTACGGAACACGCGATTATTAATAGATGCCATTTCCGCAAGCTGGATCGCCCTGATAGACGGATGGATTATCGCTCCGCCCAGCGCCTTATTGTAGGCTGTGCTGCCTGATGGCGTTGACAGGCAGAGGCCGTCGCCCCGGAAGGTTTCAAAGAGCTGCCCCTTGATTTCCACATCAGCAACAAGGCTTCCTTCTATGCTTTTAATCGTACATTCATTCAAGGCTAAGTATCTTTCTTCCCGCTCGTTTTCGTGATAGGTCACAATGACTTCGAGAAGCGGATATTCGACAGTATGATACGGCGTTTTCGCAATTGCGAGAACAAGTTTTTCAATTTCATGAGGAACCCAGTCGGCATAAAACCCCAGATGACCTGTGTGAACACCGACAAATGCTGTTTTGTCCAAGCGGTCGCTGTATCTGTGAAAAGCATACAAAAGCGTTCCGTCGCCTCCGACCGAAATAACGATTTCCGGTTCATTTTCATCCAGTTCCATATCAAAATCCAATAAATACGCCTGTATTTTGCTTTTCAGCGTATCAGAAACTTGATCTCCTTTTGATGATACGGCAAATTTCATGCTCTTCTTCCCCTTTACCTATTGTTGCTCGCTTCCTTTTTTCTTTCTTGAAAAGGCAGCTTGAGCTTCCTGTACTTCACCCCTGATCTCCGACATCTCTTCGTCAAGCCGGGAAGCCGCTTCAGAAGCGCGCTGAAGCCTTAGTTTCACTTTTTCAGGAATGTTTCCGCTGTATTTATAATTCAATGAATGCTCAATGGTCGCCCAAAAATTCATCGCCAGTGTTCGGATCTGTATTTCCACGAGAACTTGCTTTTCCCCGGACACCGTCTGCAAAGGATATAGTACAACAAGATGATAAGACCGGTATCCGCTCTCTTTATGTTCCGCAATATAATCCCTCTGATCCACAACGGTGAAATCTTTTCTGGCAAAAAGCATCTCTTTTACGATTTGGATGTCATCGACAAATTGGCACATGATTCTAAGGCCAGCGATATCCTGCATGGTTTCAATTTCATGCAGCGGTATGCTTTTCCGTCTCGCTTTTTCAAGTATGCTTGCCACAGGCTTGACGCGTCCGGTCACAAATTCGATCGGTGAATGGTCGTCCTCATATTCATATAGTGTGCGGATCCCCTTGAGCTTCACTTTCAACTCTTCGACAGCCTGGCGGTACGGCACTAAAAAACGCTCCCATTGTTTGTCATCCATCATACATCCCCCAATTCCGAACCAGTTTCTATAAAAACACGCGTTTCACTTTTTCTTCCATCTCTTCTCCATAGTTTGCGTTATCTTTTATATTTTCTAAAAGATATTCCAGCTCCTCATGCAGGCCTGCCAGTTCAATCGTTTGGTCTCCTGCCTCTAATAAGACCGGTATTTTTTGTGCATGGGCCTGCTTCAATTCCGGCCATACATGTTCCTTTATAATGACATATTCAAAAGAATCAGCTAATTCAATTATGTATACAAAAGCAAAGTGGTCAGAATCAACAAGCATTTGACCTGACGGCTTGCGTGCTGCTTCGTCTCCTTCTGTCTGACAGGCAAGGCGAAGCTGATCATCCGATAATGTTGCGTTCAAAATTTCGATTCTGTTTTGCATAATGCTCTCCTTTTTAAACAAAGTTCAGATTCATTTTATCATATCAAGCTCGATATTGATAAACCAAACATCTAAAGAGATAATAGTAAAAATAAGATTTACAGGGCGGAAAGGAAGATCATCATGACCCAAGAAATTGAAATCGAATTTAAAAATATGCTGACCAAACAAGAATTCAAAAACATAACAGCGGCACTCCAGCTGACAGAAAAAGATTTTACAGATCAAAAGAATCATTATTTTGATACAGACAGCTTTGCGCTGAAAAAAAAACATGCAGCGCTTCGTATCCGCAGAAAAAACGGAAAGTATGTCCTTACATTAAAAGAGCCGGCTGATGTGGGGCTTCTGGAAACGCACCAGCAGCTTTCAGAGGTATCAGATCTAGCTGCATTTTCAGTTCCCGAGGGCCCTGTGAAGGACCAGCTGCACAAGCTTCAGATCGATACGGATGCCATTCGATACTTTGGATCTTTAGCAACAAACCGAGCGGAAAAAGAAACAGAAAAAGGCTTAATAGTTTTAGACCACAGCCGATATTTAAATAAAGAGGACTATGAAATTGAATTTGAGGCGGCGGATTGGCATGAGGGCAGACAAGCCTTCGAGAAGCTGCTTCAGCAATTCAGCATTCCTCAGCGCGAAACCAAAAATAAAATTCTGCGTTTTTATGAAGAAAAACGAAAGTCTATATAAGGTGGAATGACATCGTGAATGTAACGAATTGGGCAGCTTTACTTCAGCTTCAGGCACTACAGTCCATATCTAATGCACGCAGCAGCTCGGACACTCAGAATACGGAAAGCCCGCTTTCAAGTTTCAGCTCTTTGCTCAGCCAATATACAAACGGTCTGGCATCTCAGCAATCAGCACCTTCTTCATCGCCAAGCCCGCTCAGCATGCTGAACAGCGCGAATACAACAGCGTCGTCACTGCTTTCGGCGTATGGGCTCAACTCATATACGAGCAGCAATTCAGGTTCAATCACAAAAGCGGCAGAAAACACCGAAACAGCTGCTGCAGATTCAGCTTCAAACAAACATGAAGCAAATCAGATCAGTTCGGGAGACTTCTCCGTTGACAGTGCGATTAAAAAAGCCGCTGATAAATATGGCGTCGATGAAAAACTGATTCGTGCCATCATCAAGCAGGAATCAGGCTTTAATGCAAAAGCGGTCAGCGGAGCAGGTGCGATGGGCCTCATGCAGCTGATGCCATCAACAGCAAGCTCACTAGGCGTTTCCAACCCGCTTGATCCGCAGCAAAATGTGGAGGGCGGAACGAAATATTTAAAACAAATGTTGGATAAATACGACGGCAATGTGTCTATGGCATTAGCGGCTTACAACGCCGGACCGGGGAATGTTGACCGGTACGGAGGCATTCCTCCTTTCCAAGAAACGCAAAACTATGTAAAAAAAATAACTTCAGCTTATTACGCGTAACCAGAGGGCTCCCCCTCTGGTTTTTTTGCGAAGTGAAATCTTACGCATTCCTGATTTTTATGTGATATGATATGAAATACAAACCCCGGCTGTCAGCCGAAATGAGTTATCATACGCAAAAAAGGCAGTTTGTTTGTAGAAATGATGCCTTGTTGCTAAAATAAACCTAGATGAAACAATGAAATACAGAAAATTACTTTTTGCAATAGGATTTATGATTCCTATTAGCCATATTTAAAGGAGTAGTCAACATGGGACAATCGTTTAACGCACCTTATGAAGCGATTGGAGAGGAACTTCTATCGCAACTTGTTGATACTTTTTATGAGCGTGTCGCGTCTCATCCTTTGCTGAAGCCGATTTTTCCGAGCGATTTGACAGAAACCGCCAGGAAACAGAAGCAATTCTTAACTCAGTATTTAGGCGGGCCTCCTCTTTATACTGAGGAACACGGCCATCCTATGCTCAGAGCAAGGCATCTTCCCTTTCCAATTACAAACGAGAGAGCTGATGCGTGGCTCAGCTGTATGAAGGACGCAATGGACCATGTAGGGCTGGAGGGCGAAATTCGCGAGTTTTTGTTTGGCCGCCTGGAGTTGACAGCAAGGCATATGGTGAATCAAACGGAAGCGGAGGATCGATCATCTTGACAAACTATCAGCATGAGCTATACTTCGCCCATTGCCACGGTCATCCAAAAAAACCGCTTGAGATTTATATGTTTGTAGACCCTTTATGTCCTGAATGCTGGTCCTTAGAGCCCGTCATCAAAAAGCTGAAAATTAGATACGGACGTTTTTTCACCTTACGTATTATCGCTTCCGCAAGCCTTACCGCTTTAAATAAAAAGCGAAAAAAGCATCTTCTCGCAGAAGCATGGGAAAAGATCGCGAGCCGCTCAGGCATGTCGTGTGACGGCAATCTCTGGTTCGAGCAAGATCAGCCGCTTTCATCACCTTATATGGCTGCTCTCGCTTTTAAAGCAGCCGAATTGCAAGGAAGAAAAGCCGGTATGCAATTTCTCAGAAATATGCAGGAGAGCCTATTTGTTTCAAAGAAAAACATCACCGATGAAAATGTGCTTTTGGAGATTGCTGAAAATACAAGTCTCGATCTTGAAGAATTTAAAAAAGATCTGCATTCTCAAAGCGCGGTCAAGGCGCTTCAATGTGACATGAAAATTGCTGCTGAGATGGATGTTTCTGTTAATCCGACACTGACGTTCTTCAATACGCAGCATGAGGATGAAGGGCTTAAAGTTCCTGGCAGCTATTCATATGATGTATATGAAGAAATTTTATTTGAGATGCTTGGCGACGAGCCGAAGCCGTCGGAAACACCGCCTTTAGAATGTTTTATTGAATATTTCCGCTTCGTTGCCTCGAAGGAAATTGCTCTTGTATATGACCTGAGCCTTGAAGAGGTAGAAAAAGAAATGAAAAAATTGGCGTTTGCTAAAAAGGTTGCCAAAGTGGAGGCCAAACACGGAATGTTTTGGAAGTCTCTCAGCACTTATTCTGATGAATATCAATCATGTGAAAAATAGCCGCAGGCGTGCATATGCTTGAGGCTGTTTTTTTTGCGCCAAAACCAAACGTATGTTCTAAATTTAATACTAAAGAAACCGCGCCGGGATAAGCGCGGTTTCATATGTCTTAACGACAACAAAGGGGATGGGAGAAATTTTTCACGGTCAAACAAAGGGGTAATGTTTGTTTGTGATCAATTTCACATCCTTATGATAACAAAAGATGTCGACTTTTGACAACCTCTATGCTTAATGTTCATATTTTTGTCACAAAACATAACGGAGTCCATTCACTCATATCCTTATAAGGAAAAAGGACGAGGAGGACCGTCATGATGTCTACTTTGATCTCGATTGTGTGCATTGCCGTTTTTTTCTGTCTGAATATCTTAGGCATGATGCATATGCTGCCGCTTTATATTACCTCTCCTCTGCTGTTTCTGTCTATTTTGTTTACCCTCTACCGCTTGAATCACCGGAAAACCTTTAAAGGGTTTTAAAAAAGCCTGTGCGTCATTTACGCACAGGCTTACTTTTTTTAAGACTGCTTGACTTTCATCAGCAGCTCTTCCATTTCATCGAGTTTTTCTTCAAACATTTTGCAAGCAGCTTCGATTGGCTCTGGAGACGTCATATCAACGCCCGCTTTTTTCAGGACATCAATCGGGTATTGTGAGCTTCCCGCTTTCAGGAAGTCAATATAACGGTCAACCGCAGGCTTCCCTTCCTTCAAAATCTGGCTGCTTAATGCTTGGGCAGCGCTGTACCCCGTCGCATACTGATACACATAGTAATTGTAATAGAAGTGCGGAATCCGCGACCATTCAAGGCCGATTTCCTTATCAATCACCATGCCGTCTCCGAAATACTTTTTATTCAGATCGTAATAAACATTTGTCAGGAGCTCAGGTGTAAGCGGCTCGCCTTCTTGCGCCTTTGTATGGATCAGATGTTCAAACTCGGCAAACATCGTTTGTCTGAAGACCGTTCCCCTAAAGCCTTCAAGCATATGGTTGAGAATATATAAACGCTGTTTTTCATCCTCTAAATTATTCAGCAGATATTCGCCAAGAAGCGCTTCATTTGTCGTAGAAGCAACTTCTGCGACAAAGATGCTGTAATTGCCGTATGGATATGGCTGGTGCTTTCTCGTATAGTAGCTGTGTACGGAATGTCCAAACTCGTGCACGAGCGTAAAGAGATTATTGACGTTATCATGCCAGTTCATCAAAATATACGGATTCGTGCCGTAAGCTCCTGATGAATAAGCGCCATTGCGTTTTCCTTTATTTTCATAAACGTCCACCCAGCGGTTTTCCAGTCCTTCTTTTAGGATAGAGGCATATTCCTCCCCTAAAGGTGCGAGGCCTTTCAGCATGTAATCTTTGGCTTCCTCGTATGTCACCTTCATCCCCGCATCCTTCACAAGCGGTGTATACAGATCATAGATATGCACCTCATCTAGCTCAAGCACTTTCTTTCTCAGCGCGATATAGCGGTGGAGAAGAGGCAAATGCTTATTAATCGTCTTCACGAGGTTATCGTATACTTCCTCAGGAATGCTGTTGTTAGAAAGCGCAGCCTCACGCGCTGACTTGTACTTTTTCACTCTCGCGTAGAAGTTGTCCTTTTTCACAGTGCCGCTTAGTGTCGTGGCCATTGTGTTTTTATATTGTCCGTACGTTTTATACACTGCGTCAAACGCATTTTTGCGGACTTCGCGGTTTTCACTTTCCAAGAAATTAATAAAGTTGCCGTGAGTGATCTGTTTTTCATTCCCATCTTCGTCTTTAATGGACGGGAACGTAATATCTGCGTTATTTAACACGCTGAATGTATTTGAAGATGACCCTAATACCTCGGAAGCCTCAGCAAGCAGCGCCTCTTCCTTCTCACTCAGCACATGCGGACGTTCTTTTGTAATCTCCTCAATCGCATGAGAGTACAGCTTTAATTCTTCTTTTTCAAGAATGAACTGCTGCAGTTTGTCTTCTTCTATGGATAAAATTTCAGGAACCAAATAAGCTGTCGCGCTTGCGGCCTGTGTATACAGGTTTCCCGCCTTGTCATTCAGCCCTTGGTAAAAGGAGTTCCCGGTATCCTGGTCAGAGCGCATATGCGCATATGTGTACAGCCTTCCCAGCCGCTCCATCACTTTATCTTGGTACGTAAGAGCCTCGTATAAATGATCAGCTGAATCGGCCAACTTTCCTTTATACTTAGATAAATTCGGAATTAATTCTTTTACAGCTTGAAATTCTTTATTCCAGGCCTCATCACTAGGAAAAATATCCTCAAGTCTCCATGTGTCTTCTGCCTTTACCTCACTTCTGTCAGGCAGTTGATTTGCTTTTTTTTCCTCAGCCATGGTGATCCCCCTCGTCTTCTTTGATTCAAGCCAATTGAAAAAGCAACTGTTTCCCAATAAACTTGTGTTGTGAATATCTTCCGGTTTTTCACTGCCTTTTGTCAAATCATATGCAGTAATGAAGAGAACGAATGCCAAAAAAGCAGTAAAAACACGAAAAACCTTTCCTTTTGTGCCGTTCACAGCCAGCCCACCACCTTTGTCTTAGGGTGAGCCAAATCAGACAAACTCATTCTATAAAACAGCTGCGGTCTCTTTCTATGAGATCCTGCATTGAGCGAATGCCATCTGCAGGCTGGTTCAGCACATATACTTCTTTCTGAGTCTCCCTTAAAAATCCCTTCTTGCACAAAAAATCAATGTACTGTTTAACAGCTTCAGAAAGACACTCTTCGCTGCATTCGAATCTGAGTGCCATGTTCTTTTTATGAATGTGCAGTTTGCATTGCTGTAAAACGGCTGAAAAACGAATTGGCGCACGTTTCTCTCCAAGATCCGTGATAAACAGGTAAAGAAACCCCTGCCACACAAAAACCGGACTCTTAAAAACTGCCCCTTTTACAACAGGAACAAACACTTCAGTCGGCAGAAAAGAAAAGGGCGTCTGCCGCTTCTCATAAAACAGCTGCTTAAGGCGATTTGTTTCCTTTGAGTTAAACCGATGGGGTTTATGGCGAAAACGGTGAATCGCTTTCGTCCAGCCTGAATATTGAATTGGGGATTTCGGTTCAGTAAAAAAAAGATCGTCTATACCTGCCCGATGGATAGGGATCGTTTGGACTGAGGAATAAGAATGGGTTGTGTAGAATGGAATGATGTGGCTGAGCCGGAGAAAAGAACGCCTTTCCGGACAATAACATATCAGTTCTCTGTATGGGTTGGCATTGATAAATTGCCAATGAAAAGCTGAAAGCTGATAAAAGGACGAAGCAGTCCGTTGTAAGCGGCTGTGTCCCATAATCCACTGCGGGATGATCCCTGCTTGTTTGAAGCCCTCTGTCCGCTTTTGAAAGACATCCGGACTGATCGTGGCACATTGATATTCAACAGCAAGCATACGCTCCTTGATCCTTGCCAAGACGTCCGGTCTCTGGTTGATTTCCTTTATATACGGTTCCAATATGGGAGAAGCCTTTTGCGTTTTCAGCCATATGTACAGCTGTCTTTTTCCTTCTAAATGGTAGGCACTTTCCGGTTCTATGTCTATGGAGCAGGACTTGTTCTGTCTATGGGCGAAATGCGGCGCTTTTTGAAGTCCGAGCTTCACAGCAAGCTCTTCTCCGCATACCGGACAGAAGAATCGTTTCCGCTTTAATTTTTGGCTTTGCTGAGCGCCCAGAAGGTGAAACATTTGACCGTCTTCAGTCACAGCACTAAACAATTGTCATCTCTCCTTTCCAGTTGAGGTATACTTTCTGGATAAAATGATCAACTCCTGTTCGCTGTATGTTCGCTTGTACGTATGTTTTCGATTTTTCACATCTTAAAATGGCATTTTAGTGCATAAAAAAACCGATTTCCGGAAAGAAATCGGTTTGCTATGATGCAAAGTGTTTTTTTATCGTTTCTAGAGCATGCTCTGAAATAATCAGCTTGCCGTACTCTTCAAGACGGTGTATGCTGATTGAGGATTCATTTGCGTACTCCAGCAGGATGCTTAGCTGATTTTCAACCTCTTCATCAGTCATATTGCAAAAATCCACATATAAATAATATCGGTTCTCAAACGAATATAAAGTCGTTTTGCTTCCGTTAACGTTCAAATTAGATAGAGAAATAACATCCTCAAAATCGCCAAATCGCAAGACAAATTGAAGCTTTTGCTCCTTCTCTTCCTGATTGATGGCCTGCTCTTCTTTCTGGAAATCATCCAGCAAGGCGTCAAGGTCCTCAGATGCTGGTTCTTGCTTTTTATCCTCAGGAATCGGCAGTTCGAGCTTTTGTCCGTCTTTGGAAAGCTGGGCTTTTGTGACGATGATTTCTAATCCTTTGTCAAGCGCCTGAACTTGAATCCAAAGAGGGCCTTCCACAGCGAATTCCTCTTCTTCATGAACTTCATCCATGACTTCCCAGAACAGTTCTTCACTGCGCTCACGGTTATACCAAATTTCTTCTCTGTCAAAACCGCGATCTTCAATATCTCCGTAAGACATATAAAATTTTACTGTATGCTCGTTAATTCTTTCAATTTCCATTTGCCAACCTTCCCTTCTATATAAGATGTTGAAGGGACATCTAAGCTCCCGATTAATTGTACTTTACTACACTTTACCCATTCCGTCCACATCTTAACCTTAAGCAAGGCCAGTGTGAATTCCTTTGTATTTCTATTTTATGATAAAACAGTCACAAAAGAAATAAAAATGCACCTTTGCCTAAAAAACGGCAGTTCAGGCTGCTGATATCATAAAATGCGGCCTGTCTCATATAGTAGTAGTACAAGCGAAGGACTGAAAGCGAGGTGCCGATTCATGGAGCATGACTATCTGATTTCTCTGCTTGTAATTGTTGGGATCGACCTGATCCTTGGCGGAGATAATGCGGTCGTCATTGCCATGGCCAGCAGACATTTGCCGGACAAGCAAAGACAGCAAGCTATTATTCTCGGAACATTTATAGCCGTTGCCATGAGAATCGGATTAACAAGTGCAGCAGTATATCTTTTGAACATTCCGTTCTTGCAGTGCGCCGGCGGAATTTTCCTGCTGTATTTAGGATATCAGCTGCTGATCGAAAAAAAAGATACGCAGCACATTAAAAGCAGCACCTCTTTGTGGAGAGCGATACGAACGATTGTGCTTGCAGATCTCTTTATGTCGCTGGACAATGTCATCGCAGTTGCAGGAGCGTCACACGGTGAGTTTTCTCTCGTCGTCATAGGTTTGTGTGTATCGGTTCCGGTTATTATTTGGGGCAGCAAACTCATCCATATTGCACTAGGGAAAATACCGCTTCTGATTTACGCGGGAAGCGGGCTGCTTGCCTATACTGGCGGAGAAATGATTGTCAGAGACAAAAAGCTGTCTCTTTTTATGGCGCAGCACGGCACAGTCGAAACACTCCTCCCCATTTTGACGGTTGCGTTTGTCATTCTTGCGAGCATTTATTACCAGCAGGTTGAAAAATAAAAGGAGGCTGATGACTCAGCCTTCTTTCAGCGTGTCGACAAACCTTTGCATTCGTTGTCAGACCTGCGCGTCGGTGCTCACGAATAAACATATTCGTTGTGCTCCAATGCTCGGCCTTCCTAGACTTCAAAGGTTTTCAATCACGCTGAACTGAAAAGGTAACAAAATCCTAAAACAAAAAACCGTTTTAGGATTTTGTCAACTATCCAAAAAAGAAGGCTGATGACTCAGCCTTCTTTTGATGATACGATCTATTAGTTTGCCAAACGCTGTGCTTCTCTTAATTGGAAAGAGCGAACTTTTCTTGGCAGGAAACGTCTGATTTCGTCTTCGTTATATCCGACCTGCAAACGTTTTTCGTCGATGATGATCGGACGGCGAAGCAAACCTGGATGCTCGTTGATCAAGCGGTACAAATCTTGCAGCGGCATAGATTCAACGTTCACATTGAGTTTTTGGAATACTTTTGAACGGGTTGAGATGATTTCATCTGTTCCGTCCTCAGTCATACGAAGAATTTGTTTTATTTCATCAATTGATAAAGGTTCAGAGAAAATGTTTCTTTCTACAAATGGAATATCGTGCTCCTCGAGCCACGCTCTCGCCTTTCTGCATGAAGTACAGCTTGGTGATGTGTATAGTGTAACCATTCATCTTCACTCCTCTAATTAGTAGGATGAACATCTATTTTATTCTTAAATTGAAATTACTCTAAAAAAGGAATCTTTACAGGTATTATACTATAAAAAAGT
>NZ_CP026521.1:1408644-1410081 GCF_002953915.1 Bacillus sp. MBGLi79 | reverse complement strand
TAAAAAAGGCGGAAAAGAAATAAAAACGCCTCCAAAGCCAAGCTAACATATTTTCCGGCCTGCTTCATATATTAGTTGTACAAGCAGCAGCTGTAGATGCGGGTGCCTTTTAGGCAAGTCCCGATGCAAAGGCAAAGCGAGGTGCCAGTTGATGGAACACGATGTACTGATGTCGTTCCTTGTGATCATCGGAATCGATCTCATACTTGGCGGCGACAACGCTGTTGTGATTGCAATGGCAAGCCGTCATTTGCCTCCACGGCAAAGACAAAAAGCGATCATCATCGGCACATTGATCGCCATCATGATGAGAATCGCGCTAACAATGGCAGCAGTGTACCTGCTCGCGGTTCCTTATCTGCAATTTATCGGAGGAATCTTCCTGTTGTACTTAGGATATCAGCTTTTGATTGAGAAAAAAGATGCCCAGCATGTCAAAGGCGGGACATCTTTATTTAAGGCGATCCGTATCATCGTGATTGCCGATTTGTTCATGTCGCTCGATAATGTGATTGCGGTCGCTGGAGCTTCGCACGGACGCCTGATGCTAGTCGTTGTCGGCTTGATGGTCTCCGTCCCGGTCATCATTTGGGGCAGCAGGCTGATTCAAGCGGCCCTTGCAAAGTTTCCGCTCTTCATATACGCGGGAAGCGGACTGCTCGCTTATACCGGCGGCGAAATGATCGTCAGGGAGCAGGAGTTGTCTTCCTTTATGGCGCAGCACAGCACCCTCGAAATGCTGCTGCCCGTCCTGACGGTGATTTTTGTGATTCTAGCCAGTATTTATTATGAACAGACGAGTGAAAAGCATTAAAAAAAGAAGGCTGAAAAATTCAGCCTTCTTTTAGTTTGCGAGACGCTGCGCTTCACGAAGCTGGAATGTGCGCACTTTGCGCGGCAGGAAGCGGCGGATTTCGTCTTCGTTGTATCCAACCTGCAGGCGCTTTTCGTCAATGATGATCGGACGGCGCAAAAGGCCCGGATGTTCATTGATGAGCTGGTACAGCTCTTGAAGCGGCATTGTTTCAAGGTTGACGTTCAATTTTTGGAACACTTTGGAACGGGTTGAAATAATTTCGTCTGTTCCGTCCTCCGTCATTCGTAAAATCTCTTTTATTTCATCAATTGATAAAGGCTCTGAAAAAATATTTCTTTCCGTATACGGAATATCATGTTCTTCTAACCATGCGCGCGCCTTTCTGCAAGACGTGCAGCTTGGGGATGTATATAATGTAACCATATTGCTTCACTCCTTAAAAAGTAGAATGAAATTAGCGTATTCTTAAATTGAAATAAATCTAAAAAAGTAATCTTTATTGAGTATTATACTATAAAAAAGTAAGTGTGAACAGTCTGTAACAGAAATTTTTTGACAATCCAGCGACTTTTGCTTTTTTATGCCATCTGTTATTCTCATTTAGCTCAATTCATCGAAAA
>NZ_CP026521.1:1400790-1408631 GCF_002953915.1 Bacillus sp. MBGLi79 | reverse complement strand
TGTTTTTCTTCATCGATGATTTCCAAGACTTCATCCGTTTTTTCGTACGATTCTCCGTACCATTTCTCATCTTTATAAGTATGAATGTTTTCATATGTCTGTTTCATGGCTTCAAGAATTTCTTCTTCTGATTCTGTTTTCGGTGACCAGTACAGAATCTCCATCTTGTTTACTTCATTCGTAGCCAATGACCGGCGACGGTACCCAATTGACTGAGCATGCTTGAAATGCTCTCTTTGATAAAACCTCAGGCGTTTTTCTGTATCAGTATCATCTTCATCCACAGGTTCCACCTCGAGCAATATGGGCTTATTTTTCTTTTTCAGCTTTGCGATCAATTTGCCGCCAAGCCCCTGCCCTCTTGCATCCTTAGACACATACAGATAATCAACGAAAATAAAAGAATCGAATTCCGCAAACATTAAAATATGATGTTTGCCTTCATCTTTATGATAAATATCGCTTCGCTCTTTCAGAAGAGCTTCCATATGCGCTTTTGATTTCATTTCTTCAATTGGAAAGTACTCGCTAAGCTTTTCATACCAGTTCATTGATTTGCTCCTTATGAGTTCATTGTCTTCATACTTTTAGATATACCCCATTTCTTCTTGTTTAAACAGCCTTACATCTATAAAGACGTACGAACTTCCGCCATGGTTTCATTTTTTTTCAGAATGAACGGAGCCAGCTGCTCCGTTTATTCTGAAGTGCATCTCATTGAACCCGGTTTTCCCGCCTGTAATGAACAAGCCGGGGCTGTGCCAGTGCAATCAGAAAAGTCATGATATATAATGCAGCAGCTGCAATAAAAGCTGTTTTCGCACCAGCCGCATCAGCCACTAACCCCATAATGGAGTAGGTGACGCCTGACCAAGGAGTTAAAATTGCATTTTTTGCAGCCATGATTCCGATACGTTTCTGTTCGGGAATAACCTCCTGCAGCATGGTTTCCTGGCAAATATCACGCACCTGATAAAAAGGCCCCATTGCGGCACAAGCCAGCGCGCATAAAAACGGGATAGTAGAAATTGAGAACAGAAGGGTCAGCGCCGCCATCACAAGCGAGCAGAAAATAATAGCGCAGCCCATGTTCCGCTCAAAAAAAGCAGAAAAACGAATGGCAATCACACTGCCGACAATGGCACCTATAAAATAAGAAGCGTTAAACATCCCCCACCACGCTTCTGTTTCATGTAAAACAACCGCAGTAAAGGCGAGAAGAATAGCAGACGACCAAACAGAACCCGCCAAAGCTTCTATCATGTCCATAAAAGTAATGTCTCTTACAATAGGAATAATCATTAAATCCTTCCATATACTTCTGCCAGATGCTTTTTCATCTGTTTCATCAGTCGTTTTTTCATTTATATGAAGCCCCTTGAGGGAAACTCCCGAAAGAACAAACAGGCAAATGGCTGCACCGACAACGACTTCAAAAGGGACGGCGTACGTCAGAAGGCCTCCAAGGCCCCAGCCTGCTGTTAATTGATTCGAAAGGGAGATCACGCCATTCGCTTTTACATAGTGCTCTTTTGGAACAATAATCGGCAACAGCGCGAATCTTGCCGGCTGAAAAAAAGCGCCCGCGAAGGAAAAACAGAACACAAACAGCAGCGTAATCCAAAAGAATGCCTGTCCGTGATGAGTGACACTGTATGCCATCAGGATTGTAAAGACCGCTCTCAGCAGATTTGCGCCCGCAAGCACCTTTTTAAAACCGAGATTGCGAAGCACCGGAGAGACGCAAAAGCTTGCAGCTATACTTGCAAACGACATGAACGATAATACGAGTCCAGCCAAAAAAACGGAGTCAGTCATTTGATAAACACGGACCATTAAAACGATTGTGACAAGGACTCCTGCTAAGGATTGAAGAGATTGAGACAGCAATAGCGCAAAAACATTTTTGTTATGCAGAAATTGAATTGTATTTCGCCTCCGCTATTTTCCTCTAATTGTAAATGTTATCATTCTCACTTTCTATGAGGACGCAAAAAAATCCTTCAAGAGATTTCTCTTGAAGGATTGATGAATCATGAAAAAGCTTTAAATTCGGCTTCCGTGCACATCACAAAATGTCCCGGTTTGACTTCACGGAATTCCATCGTTTCCCCACCTTTTAATTGATGGACGGACGGATCATATTTCTGGCGGACGCGATTTCTCTCATAGTCCGGATCTGGAAGCGGAATCGCAGAAAGCAATGATTTTGTATATGGATGAAGCGGATTCTCATAAAGCTCATCTGCCGGCGCAAGTTCAACCAGTTTCCCAAAATACATAACTCCAATGCGGTCGCTGATGTATTTGACCATCGATAAATCGTGGGCAATAAACAGGTATGTGAGCCCTTTTTCTTTTTGCAGTTCTTTCATTAAATTCACGACCTGTGCTTGAATGGATACATCCAAAGCGGAAATCGGCTCATCCGCGATAATGAATTCCGGATCAACAGCAAGTGCTCTGGCAATCCCGATTCTTTGGCGCTGGCCACCGGAAAATTCATGAGGATAGCGATTCGCGTGTTCCTTGTTCAATCCCACTGTTTCCAATAGTTCATGAACCCGCTGCATCCGCTCTTTTTTCGTTTTCGCCAGCTTATGAATATCAAGCCCTTCAGCAATAATATCAGCAACTGTCATTCTCGGATTCAGGGACGCATATGGGTCTTGGAAAATCATCTGCATTTTGCGGTTGAATTCCAGCAGCTTTTTCCGCGATTTTTTTCCGTGCACATTTTCGCCGTTGAACAGCACCTCACCATCGGTTGCTTCGTACAGCCGGATAATGCTTCGGCCTGTTGTCGATTTACCGCAGCCAGATTCACCAACCAGCCCTAATGTTTCACCTTTATAGATATCAAATGATAAATCATCTACAGCCTTAACCGTTCCTCTCGGTGTGACAAAGTGCTGTTTTAAATGTTTGATTTCTAATAGTTTTTCAGTCAATTTATTCACCTTCTCTCACTAAGACAGGTTTTTCATACGTGTTTGCAAGTTTACGCATTTTCGCTTTTACCGCTTCAGGCGGCTCTACCTTTGGCGCGTCGGGATGAAGCAGCCACGATTTGACATAATGAGTATCAGATACCTTAAACATTGGCGGCTCCTGTTCAAAATCGATTTTCATCGCATAAGGGCTCCGCGGGGCAAAAGCATCTCCTTTTGGCGGGTTTGTCAAATCAGGCGGCGTGCCCGGAATGGCAGTCAGCTCTTCCTCTCCTGAACTTTCCAGTGTCGGCATGGATGCAAGAAGCCCCCAAGTATACGGATGTCTCGGATCGTAGAAAATTTCGTCTACCGTACCTGTTTCTACAATCTGTCCCGCGTACATGACAGCGACCCGGTCAGCAACGTTTGCCACAACACCAAGATCGTGTGTGATAAAGATGATGGACGTGTCAATTTTCTTTTGCAAATCCTTCATCAATTCCAGAATTTGCGCTTGAATCGTTACATCAAGTGCAGTGGTCGGCTCGTCGGCGATCAAAAGCTTCGGATTCGCCGCAAGCGCCATGGCGATGACAACCCGCTGCCTCATACCGCCTGAAAATTCGTGCGGAAATTGGTTCACCCGCTTTTCCGGCATTGGGATACCGACTAATTCCAGCAGTTCAACCGCGCGTTTTTTAGCCGCTTCCTTTGAGATCTTTTCGTGTTTAAAAAGCACTTCCGTAATTTGTTTACCGACCTTCATCGTTGGATTTAAGGATGTCATCGGATCTTGGAATATCATGCCGATCTCTTTTCCCCGGACATTTTGCATTTCTTTTTCGAACAGCGGCACCAGATCCTTCCCTTCAAACAGGATTTCACCACGTTTGAAATAACCCGGAGGCATTGGAATCAGCTTCATGATTGCTTGAGAGGTTACACTTTTTCCGGAACCTGATTCTCCGACGATAGCCAGCGTCTCTCCTTTTTCCAGATGGAAATTCACTCCGCGGATCGCTTGGACCTCTCCGCCATATGTTTTAAATGAAATTGCTAAATCTTTTACTTCTAATAGGCGTGTCACCCGTATCACTCCCTTATTTACGTAACTTAGGATCCAATGCGTCTCTTAATCCGTCGCCGACAACGTTAAAGCCAAACATTGTAATGCAGATAAATCCGGCAGGGAAGAATAAACGCCACGGATAATAGGTCAATGCAGGCAATCCGTCAGAAGCCATCGTTCCCCAGCTTGCCAGCGGAGCCGGGACACCGAGTCCCAAATAGCTTAAAAAGGCTTCTGTGAAAATCGCAGTAGGAACTGTCAATGTCATCGTGACCAAAATGGAACCCATTGCGTTTGGCACGATATGTTTAAACAGCAAACGGGATGTTTTTGCACCCAGTGTCTGTGAAGCAAGCACATACTCTTGATTCTTCAGCTGCAGCACTTGTCCGCGCACGATTCTGGCCATGTTAATCCAGCCCGTAATCGTCATGGCAATAATAATCGTAAATAGCCCTTTCGGAAGAACAACCATCAGTAAGATAACCATTAATAATGAAGGAACTGCCCAAAGGATATCAGCGATACGCATCATAATTTCATCTGTTCTTCCTCCGCGGAAGCCTGAAATGCTCCCCCAAATGACGCCGATCAGCAAATCAAGAACAGCGGCTGCGACACCGATAAAGATTGAGATTCGCGCTCCTACCCATGTACGGACGAAAATGTCCCGTCCAAGATCATCTGTTCCGAACCAGTGATCTTTTGAAGGCGGCTTATCCGCATTTAAGAGATTAGTAGTTGAATAATCATACCTTGAGAACACCGGCGCAAAAATGGCCATAAGGATAATGAGCACGATAATGATAAGCCCGACCATTGCAAGCTTATTGCTGCGGAAGCGAAGCATCGCATCTTTCCAGAGAGAAAGGCTCTTTTTACTTATTTTTTCTGCATCGCCGGCATTCGCTGCGGCTGGTTCAAACATGTTTTTCGGAATGTTCTGCATGGCCTAGGCTCCTTTCTTTGCTTTGGAAAGCTTGATTCTCGGATCAATAATGCCGTAAAGCACGTCTACGATTAATACACACAATAGCAGGATGACACTGAAGAACACCGTTACACCCATAATGACTGTATAATCACGGTTTGTAATACTGTTTACGAAGTGTGAACCAAGACCCGGGATCCCAAAAATCGTTTCAATGATAAAACTTCCCGTTAAGACCTGGGCGGCCATCGGGCCCATGTATGTAACAACCGGCAAAAGCGCGTTTCGAATGGCGTGCCGCACTGTAACCGCTGGACGGGACAGCCCTTTCGCTTTCGCAGTGCGGATATAATCACTGTTTAACACTTCGATCATGCTTGAACGGGAAAGTCTGGCAATGAACGCCATCGGCATGGAAGCAAGTGCGATTGAAGGCAAAAAGGTGTATGCCCAGGACTCCCACCCCGCGACCGGAAACAGCCCAAGCTTCATGGAGAACACATATTGCAGAACAGCCGCCATGATAAAGCTTGGAACTGAAATACCAAATATCGTTAAAATCGCGACGGTATAATCCTGCCACTTATTATGGTAAAGAGCTGCAATGACTCCAAACAATACACCTAACGCTAAAGCGAGGAGAATAGCTTCTGCTCCAAGAGTGAATGAAACGGGGAAACCTGAATTGATCAGGTCGTTAACACTCTGACCTTTATATTTAAATGATGGTCCGAAATCCCACATTGCAACTGATTTCAAATAACTGACGTATTGTACAAACAGCGGCTTGTCCAAGCCATAGTGCGTATTTAAGTTTGCTTCAATTTCAGGCGGAAGCTTTTTCTCACCTGAAAATGGCCCGCCCGGTGCTGCTTGCATTAAGAAGAATGTCACAGTTACAATCACAAATAGTGTGATAATCATATAGACTAAGCGTCTTCCGATATATTTTAGCAAGGGGGAACACCTCCATGGTTTTTACTTTTTTATATTCTTCAGTAAGAAAGGTATATGGGAAATAGGTCCCCATATACCTTGAGGTTATTGTTTTCACAAATAAGACTTATTGAAAGTACGCGTTTCTGAAATAAATTTCTCCAGTTCCAGTAATAATGGTTCCTTTCAGATTTTCGTCTTGTACCCAAGGAATCGTATAAAAATAAATTGGAGCGACCGGCATTTCATCAATGAAAATTTCTTCCGCTTTTTTCAGCAGCTCTGCACGTTTGTTTTGATCTGTTTCAGTTTGTGACTGATTCAGCAATTTTTTGAATTCTGGGTTTTCCCAGCCCGTATCGTTATTTCCTCCGTCTTTGTCACGGAACAATTCTAGGAAGTTAATAGGATCGTTAAAGTCGCCAAGCCAGCCCATACGGCCGATTTGATAATCTTGGCTGTGGAGCTTATCGATATAGACATTCCATTCAGAGTTATCAAGCTCAACATTTACGCCTAAATTTTTCTTCCACATTTCTTGTACAGCTTGAGCGATTTTCGCATGTGCATCATCAGTGTTATAAGACAATTTGATTTTCGGAAGGTCAGATGCCTTGCTTAAGCCCATTTCTTTTAGGCCTTTTTCAAGGTATTCTTTTGCCGTTTTGATATCGTTGTCTTTGTAGTAGCCTTCTTTGTTATCCTCAAATCCCTTCATTGTCGGCGGCACCGCAGCCATTGCCGGGATTTGCTCTCCTTGCGTAATGTTTTTAACAATCGATTGACGGTCAATCGCATAAGATAATGCTTTACGGATATTGACGTTGTCTAACGGCTTAGCTTCAGTGTTGAATTTGTACCAATACACACCTGCCATCGGCTCAACATGTAAAGAACCGTCTTTTTTCAAGGAAGGGAGAGATTCTGTCGGAAGCTGTCCGAGCGGCAAACCGGCCCAATCAAGTTCGCCAGCTTGGAATTTTTTCAATTCCGTATTGTTATTGTTGATCATAACCATATCAATTTTCTTCAGTTTGACTTTGTCTTTATCCCAATACTGGTCATTTTTTTCGAGAGTAATAGAACCACTGTGTTTCCATGCTGTCATTTTGAACGGCCCGTTTGATACATAATCATCCCCAGCATTTGTATTCCACTTTTTATTTTTCTCTGCAATTTTCTTGTTGATCGGCATATACGTATAGAACGCAGTTAATTCAGTGAAATATGGAGTCGGGTTATTTAATTCAACCTTCAGCGTTTTATCATTCACGGCTTTTACCGCCACATCATCTAGGCTGCCTTTGCCTGTATTCGCCGCTTCAGCACCTTTTATGTAGTAGAGCTGGTAAGCGTATTGTGATTCATTATTAGGGTCAAGCGCCCATTTCCAAGCATATTCAAAATCTTGTGCTGTTACAGGGTCTCCATTAGACCATTTCACACCATCACGAATAGTGAATGTATATGTTTTACCGTCCTTGCTTGTTTCGATTTTAGATGCCATGCCTTCTTCAGGCTCCCCATCTGCATTGATGCGTGTCAATCCTTCAAAAGTCTGACGGATGACACCGCCTGAAACTGAATCATTTGCCAATCCCGGATGTAAGGAGAACGGCTCAGTTTTAATATTAATGTTAAGTGTTGTCTTTCCTTTACTGTCCTTTTTCCCTTCACCGTTTGATCCGCTGCCGCCAAAGCCGCAAGCGCTCAGCACGAGAGTGAAAATGAGCATCAACGTGACAATCGACCAACGTTTTTTCATATTCGCAAACCCCCTAATAAGAATTTTTCAGCTCCTTACGGCTAAATCCTCAGAAATATCAGACAAATGAACCTAAGTTTCCATAACTTTTATTCTGTTCCGTCTTTTCTGATTATTTTTGTAAAAAAGCTGTAACAATAGAGTGAACAAGTTCATTATAATGAAACAAATAATTTATTGCAATATTATTTTATCAATTTAAAATAT
>NZ_CP026521.1:1396004-1400690 GCF_002953915.1 Bacillus sp. MBGLi79 | reverse complement strand
CTTCTACCATTTAAAGCATAAATTGATTAAAAACTTTTTCATGAGTTTTCTATCCATATTGCTTTTTACATATAATATCTGCCTGTTTTTACACTGATTGCAGTTATCATTTAAGGGTTTTACAGCACCCATGTTATTTATATCATTACAATGTTACTGGGAAAAAGAATGTTTTTTCATGATGACAATTGGTTATAATTGATTTATAATGAAGCAATCAAAAGAAAAGCGTGCTATGAAGAAGAGTAGTACACATTTCACCTGTTTGAAGAGAGTCTGCGGTGCTGGGAGCAGATAACGGGCAATGTGGAATGGACTTTGGAGCAGCTGACCGAACCCGAAAAAAGTAGGCTCAGCCGGAGCAGACTCCGTTACAAACGTCAGAGTGATTCCATTTTAATGGAATAATCAGGGTGGTACCACGGTTCATTCGTCCCTTTTTTATAGGGGAAGAATGAGCCTTTTTTATTATGTTTTAAGAAATGAGGTTGATGTTTTCATGAAACAAACGATTTTTTCAGGCATTCAGCCAAGCGGCTCTGTTACGCTCGGCAACTATATCGGTGCAATGAAGCAGTTTGTCGAACTGCAGCATGATTATAACAGCTATTTTTGCATCGTGGACCAGCATGCAATAACCGTTCCTCAAGATCGGCTCCAGCTAAGAAAGAATATCCGCAGTCTGGCGGCGCTTTACTTAGCTGTCGGACTTGATCCGGAAAAAGCAACATTGTTTATTCAGTCAGAGGTTCCCGCGCACGCACAGGCCGGATGGATGATGCAGTGTGTCGCATATATCGGCGAACTTGAACGAATGACTCAATTTAAGGACAAATCCAAAGGCAATGAGGCTGTCGTCTCCGGCCTGTTAACATACCCGCCGCTGATGGCCGCTGATATTCTGCTGTACGGAACGGATCTTGTGCCTGTTGGTGAGGATCAAAAGCAGCACCTTGAGCTGACGCGGAATCTCGCAGAACGCTTCAACAAAAAATACAACGACATCTTCACGATTCCGGAAGTGAAAATTCCAAAAGTCGGTGCACGCATCATGTCTCTGAATGATCCGCTGAAGAAGATGAGCAAATCTGATCCGAACCAGAAATCTTATATTACACTGCTGGATGAACCGAAGCTTCTTGAAAAGAAAATCAAAAGCGCTGTGACAGATTCCGAGGGCATTGTAAAATTTGACAAAGAAAACAAACCGGGTGTTTCCAACCTTCTTACGATTTATTCAATCCTCGGCAATACGACAATTGAAGAACTTGAAGCAAAATACGACGGAAAAGGCTACGGCGAGTTTAAAGGTGATTTGGCAGAAGTCGTGGTGAACGCATTAAAACCGATCCAAGACCGCTATTATGAGCTGATAGAATCTGAAGAATTAGACCGGATTCTTGATGAAGGCGCGGAACGGGCGAACCGGACAGCAAACAAAATGCTGAAAAAAATGGAGAATGCCATGGGTCTTGGAAGAAAAAGACGCTGATCAAAAAACCGCTCTTTGCAAAGAGCGGTTTTATTTCAGTTTACCTTTGATTCATTTTCCATTTCCCACAGCTTTTCGAAAAAAGGCTGTCCTTTTATTAGGTTTTCGCAAAAAGCTAGGTGCTTATCCGACCAGCCTTCAATTGTTTCGTTATACAGCATGTCCCAAATCTCTTCAAAGCTCATCCGTTTGATTTGTTCATACATATGCGGATTCCACTCTGTATACCAATAGCCGATTTCAGCGCGATTTTTCAGCCCTTTTAATTGGTCAAGCGCCATAAACATCAGCTGCTTGATTTGCCGTTCTTTTCTTGTCAGACCCCTGACATGTTCTGGTGCTAATGATAAGATGTGATATTCTTTAGAGGATTCCAGTTTCTTTGGTTCAAATTCATACGCTTCAGGCTCTACATCTTTTACCATTTCATAAACGAGCTGCTCTTGTCTTGGGATCAGACGGCTTTTCCTGACAGGGATTGTATAGCCGATCGTGTCGACAGCCAAAATGCCGATTCCGTCTGTTACAACAAAACAATATTCAAGCTTTGTCCGCTCATGATTTTTCCGAATGTACGATTTCTGATGTACGTCTTCTAGCAAACCTTTCGGAAGCTCTGACAAATCGTTTTCTATGTAATGAAACAGTACTGACGGCACCCTTAACAAAGGCACCTGATCCAAAAGCTCAACCGTATCTTCCTTGCGCCATTCGTGAAAGTGGCATACATTGTAGCCATTTTCTTCCCCTTCAAACCAATTGACCCACACATCATGAAGAAATAACATCTCTAACCCCTCACTTTATAAAAACTGTTGTCCACAGTATAGGCAAGGGACAGAGAAATTATTCCAAAGAGATTGAGGAAATCTGGAATCACTGGTTTTATGCAAGAATCACAAAAAGCAGATCTCTTTGTATATTTTCTGACAACAAGAGACCTGCTTTTTTCTGATTTGGTGATATTTTATAACAGATATTATATTCATTTTTATTTAATATTTTTCGGGTCAAGCGCATCCCGCAGGCCATCACCGACAAAGTTGAAGCATAAAACGGTCATTAAAATAAATAGCCCGGGAAATAACGGGTACCACCATGCTTGAATCATTAATGTAAAGTTTTGAGCATCCTGAAGCATGTTTCCCCAGCTAGCAATTGGCGGCTGGATACCGAAACCCAAGTAACTTAACGTTGATTCAGCTAGAATGACACTACCTACTTTTAAAGTAGCGGAAACAATAATTGGTCCAATACAATTCGGCAATATATGCGAAAAAATAATTTTGTAATTTTTTGTGCCTATTGTTTTAGCAGCCAATACAAATTCCCTTGACCGTAGGGATAGAAACTCACCTCTGACTAGTCTCGCTGTTGTAGTCCAGCCCGTCAGAGAAAAAATTAAAATTAACTTATCCATTCCCGGTTGAAAAATTGTAACTAAGGTAATAAGCAGAAAAATATCCGGAATAGATAAAACTACGTCGACAGCCCTCATCAATACAGCATCTACTATTCCTTTAAAGTATCCTGCTAAAGCTCCAACAACCGTACCAATTGTAATCGCACCAATTACTGAAGCAAAACCAACTAATAAAGACACACGTGCTCCATATAACACCCTTGTAAATATATCGCGCCCAAACTTATCCGTCCCCATTAGATTTTGAGCGCTTGGCGGCTTCAGTTTGTTTAAAAGAGATTGACTCTCAGGCGAGTAAGGTGCAATAAAAGGAGCAAAGACCGCCATTAAGATGATAACTGATAAAATAATCCCCCCAACAACAGCAAGCCTATTTTTGAAAAATTTCTCAAAAAAGATCCTAGTCATTGTTTCTGGTTTTTTTCTAATATTTTCTTTTAGCTTTACCTCATTAGAGGGAGCCGCAGTGTTTGGATTTGTCATGTGTGTCCCCCCCTTTTAATATTCAATTCTCGGATCAACTAATGCATACAAAATATCTGCAATCAAGTTTCCCAGTACAACCAAAACAGCAGAAATCACAGTCATGGCCATAATAACCGGATAATCTCGAGAGAATGCCGAATCAATAAATAACTTTCCTAATCCTGGCCAAGTAAAAATCTGCTCAACTACGACAGCACCGCCAATAAATGACGGAATCATTAATCCGAAAATTGTAATAACAGGAAGCAGGCCATTTCTCAAGCCATGTTTGAAAATCACTTTATTTTCTTTAAATCCTTTGGCTCGAGCTGTTCTTATATAATCTTGCTTTAATACATCAAGCATACTTGATCTTGTATAACGAGTAATACCGGCCATATCCGCAGTTGCTAAAACAAATGCAGGCAAAATTAAATGATGGAGCCTATCAAAAATGTTAAAGTCAGCGTTTAAAGTGCCGACACCTCCTGTAGGAAACCAACCGAGATTTACGGAAAGAACCATAATAAGAATTAATCCGAACCAGAAATTTGGTATCGCCAGCCCTAAAAATGACGTGACAGTAATACCATAGTCAAGCTTAGAATAAGGGCGTTTTGCAGAAAGAACACCGAAAGGAATTGAAATCAGAAGAGCAACAAGAGTTGAAAAAACCATGAGCACCAGAGTATTTGGTAAACGTGAAAGGATTAGATCGGAAACTGGTGTCCCCTTTTTCACAATAGATGTCCCAAAGTCGCCTTGGAGCATGTTCCCAAGCCATTTTAAGTACTGAACAGGTTCCGGATCGTTGAGTCCATACTTTTCAATAAATTTGGCTCTGTCAGCTTGGCTGATTGTCGGATCCATCATAAGTGACATCGGATCACCTGGCGCCGCTTTCATTATCGCAAATGATAAAATTGTAATGCCCAAAAGAATTGGCAGAGACATTAATGTTCGACGAACAATATATGTAACCATATTCTTGTCCCCTTTTCTAAAATAGGATAAAGAGGAAAGGATGCATAATCCTCACCTCTCTAGGGATTTAACTATTATTGTTCAAGCCACCATTTTTCAATATGATATAAGTCATTTTTCGGATGGAATACATAGCCATGCATGTTTGTCGGGATTGCCCTATGATAATTGTAATAAAACAGGAATGAATAAGGCTGGTCCTCAGCAATCAATTTATAGATTTCTTCGTATTTTTTCTGATATTCTTTTGTGGCTTCCATTGATAAGCTTCTTTTTTCTTTTTCTCGACTGCAACAGATGACCGTTTTTCATTAACCCTTTG
>NZ_CP026521.1:1392306-1395904 GCF_002953915.1 Bacillus sp. MBGLi79 | reverse complement strand
GCATGCTCTCCGCCCACTTCTTTAATGGCGATCGTTTCAAATTTATCATTGTCCGGCGTGCTTGTTCCGTGCGCATTGATATACTCAATGCTATCAGGCGACAGACCCGCATCTTTGATCGCTTCTTTCATGGCTCTGACGCCGCCTTCCCCATTTGGCGCAGGGGCCGTGATATGATAGGCGTCTCCCGTTGATCCGTAGCCGACCACTTCCGCATAGATTGTCGCTCCGCGGTTTAACGCATGCTCAAGCTCCTCAAGAACGACGATTCCCGCTCCTTCTCCCATGACGAAGCCGTCGCGGTTTTTGTCAAACGGGCGGCTTGCCGTTTTCGGATCCGGATTAGTGGAGAGCGCTTTATTGGCGGAAAAGCCGGCAAACGACATTCTTGTAAGCGGGGCTTCCGTTCCTCCGGAGATCATGACATCTGCATCGCCGCGCTGAATGACTTTAAAGGCGTCGCCGATTGAGTTCGTACCCGTCGCGCAAGCCGTCACCGTACAAGAGTTGACACCTTTTGCACCGAGAGAAATCGAAATCTGGCCGGTCGCCATGTCAGGAATCATCATCGGTACAAAGAACGGGCTGACGCGCCGCGGTCCTTTTGTTAAAAATGTTTCGAACTGCTGTTCAAGCGTTTCAAGGCCGCCGATCCCGGAACCGACCCAGACGCCGACCCGGTCTGCGTTGCTCTCATTAATGTCGAGCCCCGCGTCTTCCACGGCCATTTTCGCCGACACAACGGCATATTGTGTGAAGCGGTCCATTTTTCTTGCGTCTTTTTTATCCATGTAATCTTCTATCTTAAAATCTTTCAGTTCCGCGGCTACTTTAGCTGGATACTCGTCCGCGTTCACCCTTGTAATCGGGCCGATTCCGGAAACCCCGTTAACCGCGTTGTTCCAGCTCGTTTTGACGTCATTACCAAGAGGTGATAAAGCTCCTAATCCGGTAATGACTACTCTTTTACTATTCATAAGTTGCACCTCACCTTTCTTTTATCGGCCCCAGCGCATGGCGATGGCTCCCCATGTCAAACCTCCGCCGAAGCCGACCATCACAATGACGTCACCGTCTTTTATTTTACCAGCTTCAAGCTCTTCCACAAGAGAAATCGGAATAGAAGCAGCTGATGTGTTTCCGTATTTATGAACCGTTTTAGACATTTTTTCGACTGGAAGCTCCAAACGTTCGCGCGCCGCTTCCATGATCCGGATGTTGGCTTGATGCGGCACCAAAAAGTCGACATCCTCTTTGGATAATCCGGCTTTTTCAATGACATTCACACTGGATTCACCCATTTGGCGGACGGCAAACTTGAACACTTCTCTGCCATTCATGATTGTATGATCTTTTTCATCCAAGTACAAGTGCTTTCCGCCTCTGCCGTCTGCACCGAGCTCAACAGCCAACATCCCTTTATCGTCGCGCACACGCCCGACAACAGCGGCGCCCGCTCCGGCTCCGAACAGAACAGCGGTATTGCGGTCATCCCAGTCCGTAATGCCTGAAAGCTTTTCAACTCCGATGACAAGCACATGCTTATACGTCCCGGCTTCGATAAACTGTTTTCCAGTGACTAAACCGTACATAAAACCGGCGCACGCTGCGCTGATATCCATTGCACAGGCATTGAATGCACCGAGCTTTTCTTGAATCATGCAGGACACTGTCGGGAATGCCTGGTCAGGAGTAACGGTGGCGACGAGAATCATATCAAGATCTTCCGCCTCGATGTTTGCGTCTTCCATCGCTCTTCTAGCGGCGGCCACAGCCATGTCGGATGTTTTCTCATCTTCAGCTGCGATTCTTCTTTCTTCTATGCCTGTTCTTGTACGAATCCACTCGTCAGAAGTTTCAACCATTTTTTCCAAGTCGAAATTGGTCAGCACCTTTTCAGGGATGTACCGGCCGATTCCAATAATTCCAGCTTTCATAGGAAAGACTCCTTTATTCATGATTTTTTCCAACTAATGTTATGAGTTATTATTAGTATCTGGTACTAATCCTACCCTATTTTTTTTTAGTTGGCAATATATTCGTCTAATCTAGCAGATCAAAACATTCATATAGTAGTGATATATATGAAAAAGGAGGGATGAAGAGTGGCGAACGACGATTTTTTCACAAAAATGATGTTTGGCGCAAACGCACCCGGCAGGCATGAAGAGACGGAGACGGATGCGGAAGCGGAAACCGTCGAAGACGCTGAAGTATCCCAGGAAGCCGATTATATGCACGTGTTGAATCAGGTTGGAGAAATTATGGATTCGCTCGATGAGCTGAAGCCTGTGTTTAAAGAAATCGGCTCAATGGTCAGCGCTTTGAAAAATAAGATTTCCATATAAAAAAGCCACTTCTTCTGAAAAGTGGCTTTTTAAGCGTTTGCGGGCGTTTAAGTCAGGCGTCTGAACCAGCTTCCGCTTTACCGAGCTCGTAAGCCTCGGCCATCACTTTCGTAAACAAGTTCATGAATGGCTCAAGCATTTCCGGGGAAAGTTCGATTCCCGCTTTTTCCATCTCTGCTTTCGCTTCCGGAACGTATTTCATGGCAATTTGCAAAAATTCCATTGATTTTTCGTGCATCTTGATCACCTCAATGTTCGTTTGGCAGTTTGTTTGTTTTTTTGTATTCGTCAATCAGCCGATTCATCTTTTCTTGAAATGACTGATCGACAACAGGGCTGAATTCTCCCATTTCGATGACGCCGTCTTGAATGTCAAATGAGCGCTTGCCGCCTTTAAGCGTTCCTTTATTAAACTCGTCGGCGGTGAGTTCATAAGCGTCGTCTACATGCTGTATGGTGCTTGTCAAAACGACATTCTCACCCAATTCCGACTGGTCGCTTACATAGCCGATAGCGTACAGCCCGTCCTTTTTGATTTGTTCAATGACAGGGACATTATACCCGTCTCCGGCCGGATACACAACATCCGCGCCTGCCTTCTTCATTTTTTCATACAGTTTGACGGCATTTTCGCTGTCGTCCCACTGGCCGACATATTCTGTCATCACCTCAATGTCCGGATCGAGGTATTTAGCCCCTTCGGAAAATCCTTCTACTTCAGGCTGCCATTTATACGTTGCGAGCACGCCGATTTTCTTTGTTTTTGACTGATGGGCCGCCGTCATTCCGCCGAAGAACCCCATCGCTTCTCCTTCAAGCGATATGCTTGTCACATTTGGGTGATCGGCTTTCGAGTTCATTAAAACAAAATGAATATCAGGATAATCTTTGCATATCTCATTAAAGGCTTTTTCATATTCGCTTCCGTGCCCGTAGATGAGGTTGACGCCTTTTTTGTGAAAATCTTCTACAGCCATTTTAATGGCAGCGTCATTATCGATTCCCTCTTTATAATAGACGTCGACATTGTAGACGGATTGTATTCTTAATAATCCTTTATATCCTTTGGTTCCCCATACTTGGTCATTTATCGTATCAGGGACAAGCAAACCGACTTTTTCAATTTTCCCTTTCAGCGGCGATTGTCCGCAGCCGCTTAGCGCCAGGAGAATGAAAAAAATCGCGACAAGCCTGTACACCATGCCATGTTCAACTCCCTTTCGAAAAACAGCAATTCAAATCTATCTTTA
>NZ_CP026521.1:1385876-1392206 GCF_002953915.1 Bacillus sp. MBGLi79 | reverse complement strand
ACAAAAAGCGCTCCGTCCCTGTTTTGTTTATCCTCTGCCCTGACGTCCCACGGACCGAACAGATACGGAAGCACGATCAGTTCAACACCCTTTTCCTCCATGCCGGCGCGTAAATCCTCTTCGAATTGTTCCTGGTAGACAAACAGAATAACAGGCTTGTTTTCAACGCCTGCAGCCAGCGCTTCTTCCGGCACTGAGCCTGTGTATTGGATGAAGACTTGTTCGTACGGGGCTTCAAGCTCTTTTTCGATGAGACGGAAATGCTCGTTTCTTCCCAGCCACATCAGCCGCTCTTCGAGGTACATCAGCTTTTTTTCGTCGCTTGTCTGTTCCAGCTTTACATCTATGTCAACACCCTCTTCAAGTAGATGTTCACAAAATGAAAGGCCGAAGAACTCATCTGCTCCATATACAAGTGCCGGCTTCATTCGATGGACCACCTTTCGTTTCAGCTTTTTTAACCAAGCAAAAAACAGCCCTTTTCATCATTTTCGGGCTGCTATTATTCTATTCTCTATAAGACTTTTTCATGCGTTTTGAAAAAGTTCGCGATTGCTGAATGAATGCGCTGAGGATGTTCGGACAGGTGCAAGGTAAGCCCCACGCTGTGACGGCCTTTAAGCTGGCGCTCCTCAAACGTTTTGGCATGGATCATATACGGATACGGTGAGCCGTTCAGTCTTTGCCAAATATGAACGGGTACGAGATTGTGGTAAGGGGATATGCTTTTGAACGGATAATCGGCTGCCTTCCGCTCCGTAATTCCGTAGCTTTCGGCAATTTCTTTAATAAACTGTTTGTAGAAAAACTTGTTTTCTTTTTCTCGTTTATGATGAGCCTGAAGATCGAGGCAAGGATTAACCATCGCTGCAGAACGTATTTGGTTCGGGATCGAGCGAAGGAGCTCATCTGCAATGAGGGCCCCTGTGCCTTCCGCCAATAAATGAATTTTTTCATTTAAAATCTCTTGTTTGAACACGTAATGAATCAGCTGTTTGGCGTATGCAACCGCTTTTTCGGAGCCCCAGTGCCTGCCGAACAAATTGCTGTTTACCAGGGTATAGCCTTTGTTTCTCAGGCTCGTTAGAAGCTGATTTCTTCCGTAATGCTGAAGCCAGAAGCTCGAATCTTCCCCGACAAAATGGTTCCGGTCGCCGAAAATGAACACCAGAAAACCGTTCGGCTTGTACGGAAGATGAACCACGTTCCATTCTGAATCCATTTGAAAAAAACGTTCGGTTATTTTCATCACTTGCCTGCCTCCTTCCTGCCGTAATCTGCTCATTATTTTATGTCGTACGTGCAGCAAACGAATAAGGAAAAGTCCCAGTCTTCATGATGAAAAGTAAACTTTAATGAAATACCCTTTCTGATATTTCTGAAAACAGAGTTGAAAGCCCTGTCTTGTTCACTAAAATGTCTTTTCCAGCTGGCTATGTATATGGTATGATAAGTTTTAGAATTGAATGAGAAGGACGAGGTGGGAAACGTGCGATTTGTGGTCGCTTTTTTCTGGACATTTCTTTTGACGCAGATGGCCTGCTATATTGTCGGCGCCATGAACGGTGCTGGGTATGACCTTCAAACCAGTGTCATTATGGGCTTTATCATCACCGCAGCCGTTATTGTTCTTGGAGAAATTATGCCTGTTAAACAGGATGCAAGTCAACATTAAAACCCCGGCTTTTGAAAGCGGGGTTTTTTGCTTTAGATAGACAGCCGTCCGACGGCTGTTTTTTTAAGGCTTTCTTTTATATGTCCAGAGCCGGTTATGGTTGGAGGTTTCAGGGAAGAACTCGCCGGCGCTCAATTTGATTTGTTGAGGGTTCTGAACCATGCTTCCCGTTTCGCCGATCTCCACATACACTCCATTATTGGGCGCTTTTTGGCCCGGCCGGAATTGACGCTGCTGTCCCATTTGCTTCACTCCCTTTTATTATTAGATTGCCCCACTCTCCCAAAAAACATGTCGATTTTATCTTTACATCTGTTTGCTTTGTATAGTTTAATGAGAAAAGTGTTCCGAAAATTAAAACGAACCGCCCGTTCATTCCGTCTTTTAAAAGGGCGTCACAATTTGTGGGAAACGGAGGAGTATCATGGATTTTTTAATGTTGATCAAGTATATCCTTTTAGGGTTGCTTCAGGGATTCACAGAGCCGATTCCTGTTTCTTCAAGCGGCCACTTGGTGCTGGCACAGCACTTTTTAGGCTTGAACATTGAAGGCTTCAGTTTTGAGCTTTTGATGAATGCCGGTTCTTTAATTGCCGTATTGCTCGTTTATAAAAACGATATTTTCAGGCTGGCGGTAAACGGACTGTCTTATGTCACATCAAAAAATGAAAAAGGAAAAGCGGACTTCAGGTTTATCATCTATCTGATCATCGCCACGATTCCTGCCGGTGTCATCGGTGTTTTATTTGATGATGAGATTTCGGCTTTCTTTAAAGACGGCGTCCGGATCACCGCGGTTACTTTGCTGATCACGGGTCTGGCATTGTTTCTCATTCGCAATTTGCGCGGCCGCAAAAACGACGGCGAAATCAGACTGAGAGACGCCGTGATCATCGGCTTGTCGCAAATGGTTGCACTTGTTCCCGGCATCAGCCGTTCGGGAGCGACGATCGTCCCTGCGATGGCGCTCGGCCTCAAATCTGAAACCGCGCTCAGGTTTTCATTTTTACTGTACATACCGGTCAGTCTTGGCGGGACCATTTTACTCATTACCGATATTTTTCATGATCCGCGTTTAGGGGAGCTTTTCCTTCCTTATTTGTTTGCGTTCATTGCATCGATTATCGCTACATACTTTTCATTGCGCTGGTTCATGAATATTATGGCGAAAGGAAACTTGGTTTATTTCTCGATTTACTGCTTTGTCATCGGCATCGCCGTTTTGATATTCGCCTAAAAAAACAGCTGATCAATTGTGATCAGCTGTTTTTTATTTAAGATAACAATGCTTTTAATAAAGCTTTTTGGACGTGCAGGCGGTTTTCAGCCTGCTGGAATACCGCTGAATTCGGGCCGTCGATGATCTCTGCGGTGACCTCTTCTTCCCTGTGGGCAGGAAGGCAGTGCAGAAAGACGTAATCCGGTTTGGCATGGGAGACAAGCGCTCTGTTGACCTGGTAAGGAGCAAAGATATTCATCCGTTCTTCGGCTTCTTTCTCTTGGCCCATGCTTGTAAACACATCAGAATAGATGACATCCGCTTGTTGAACGGCTGACACGGGGTCATTTGTGATTGTGACGGCCGCTCCGGACTCTTCGGCGAATCCCTCGGCCAGTCTTACCACTTCCTGATTCGGCTCATACCCTTCAGGCGAAGCGACCGTAATGTCGCATCCCACTTTCGCACAGCCGATTAACAGCGAATGCGCGACATTGTTTCCGTCTCCAACATAAACGGCTTTCAGCCCTTTTAATGTTCCTTTCGTCTCTTGAATCGTCAAGAGGTCACTAAGCGCCTGACACGGATGGAAAAGATCGGTCAATCCGTTGATTACGGGAATCTCGGCGTGCTTGGCAAGCTCTTCGGCTTTTTCGTGTTCGAATGTGCGGATCATAATCGCGTCGACATAACCCGAAAGCACTTTCGCGGTATCTGCGATCGTTTCCCCTCTGCCCAGCTGGATGTCTTTACTGCTTAAAAACAGGGCGTTTCCGCCGAGCTGCGCCATTCCGGCTTCAAACGATACGCGCGTTCTCGTCGACGACTTTTCAAAGATCATCGCCAATGTTTTTCCTTTAAAGATGTCTTGAATTTTATTTTGCTTCATCGCTGCTGCCTCTTTCAGCAAATAAACGATCTCTTCTTTTGAAAAGTCTTTCAGGCTTAAAAAATCCTTACCCGTCAGATTGATTTCCCGGGTCGCCCCGATGTTTACAGTAGACATGTCTCCACTTCCTTTTTATATAAATCTTTAAGCGACACGGCTTTAGTCGTTCCATGCCCGCTCGTCAAAAATGCCCGCACCGTCTCTTCCTCTGTCATCACCGCCACACCGTGGGTGACGGCTTCCATTCGCTGCTTGCTCGCCTCTTTTGATTCGGCTAAATGGATGTGCAGCGCTTTGTCTTTCCGTTTGATCCAGCCTGGAAAATCGTCCGACTGTACGGTGAAACCCGCCTGTTCTGCGAGAGAACGAAGCTCGCCGGCCCCTTCCATGTAAATGCAGCCTTTCGTTTGCCAGATTCCCGCAAAGATTTTCTTCAGGGCGCTTTCCGGATTGAAGCCGACATACATGCCTTCTCCGGTCGATTTCATTTCCGGTCCAAGCTTCAAATCGACATCCTGGATAGCGTGCGATGAAAAGACCGGAAACTTCACGGCAACGCCGCGTGAGTTTTTGGCGGCGGGCTTCAACTCTTTGAGTGACGAACCGGCCAACAGCTGCGCCGCAAGCGGGATCATCGGAACCCCCATCACCTTGCTGACAACCGGAACCGTCCGGCTCGCCCTCGGATTGACTTCAAGGATGAGCAGTTCATCCGCGTCCGCTATAAATTGAATGTTCATAATACCTTTAAATCCGAGCTTGCGGACGATTTTTGCGGCAGCATCCCGCGCGGCGCTTTTCATCTCCGGAGTGACCGAAGGCCCCGGCAAAATCGCGTAGCTGTCACCTGAATGCACGCCCGCTTTTTCAATATGCTCGATATAAGTCGGGATGTAGAGATCGTCGCCATCGCTGACAAGGTCGATTTCAAACTCTTTTCCCGATACGTATTGATCGATCAGAATCGGGTAAGGCATTTGCGACGCTCCGCCCAGCAGCTCTCTGAGCTCTGCTTCGGAGTGAACGATCATCATGCCCATGCCGCCGATCACATATGACGGCCTGATCAGCACAGGATAGCCGATTTCGTTTGCTTTCTGCACCGCTTCCGCTTTTGATGAAGCCGTTTCTCCTTTAGCATGAGAAATGCCGAGCTCGTCAAGAAGCTGATAAAATTGATCACGGTCTTCAAGTATGTCAAGGGTTTCCGATGATGTCCCAAGCAGGGTGATGCCCGCTTTTTCAATCGCTTCAGCCACATTGATGGCGGATTGGCCGCCGAATTGAACAATCGCAAAATCGATATCTTCCGCTTCAGCGACATTGAGAATATGCTCGGGTGTAATCGGTTCAAAGTACAGGCGGTCTGCCATTTCATAATCCGTGCTGACGGTTTCCGGGTTGTTGTTCAGCATGATCGTTTCAAACCCGAGGTTTTTCAGCGTCATGACGCCGTGCACGGCGCTGTAGTCAAACTCGACTCCCTGGCCGATCCGTATCGGGCCGGAACCGATGATCAGGACGCGCTTTTTCGTTTTTTGAGAGATGTCTCCGTCGCTTTTCCCAAAATACGTCGAGTAAAAATAGTTTGTCTTCGCATCAAATTCAGCTGCGCATGTATCGACGATTTTAAAGGATGCGGCAATGCCCATTTTCTTGCGGAACGCGCGCACTTCTTCTTCCGTCTTTCCGGTGAGGGAAGCGATCGTAAAGTCGGTAAATCCCTTTTCTTTTACCTTTTTCAAAAGGCTGACGGACAGCGCGTCTCCCTGTTCCATCAACATGTTTTCCAGTTGAATGATATTAGAAAACACATGAAGGAAATAGTTATCGATTTTCGTTTTCTCGTGTATCTCGCTGATGGAAGCCCCCCTGCTCAGCAGCTCCATGACCGCAAAGAAACGGCGGTCATCAGGAGTCTCAAGCAGCTTCCACAACACTTCTGAAGATGCGCCGCCAAGTTCGGGCAAATGGGTTCCTGACGTTTTCAGCTCAAGGGATGCGACCGCTTTTTGCAGGGCCGCTTCAAGATTGCGGTCAATCGCCATGACTTCTCCCGTCGCTTTCATTTTCGTGCCGAGCTTACGGTCGGCTTGTTTGAATTTGTCGAACGGCCAGCGCGGAAATTTGACGACGACATAGTCAAGAGCAGGCTCGAAGCTGGCGTATGTCGAATCTGTGAGGGGATTTTTCAGCTCGGCAAGCGTGTAGCCGACAGCCAGTTTAGCCGCCATTTTTGCGATCGGATAGCCGGTCGCTTTTGAGGCGAGTGCCGATGAACGGCTTACTCTCGGATTCACCTCGATGACATAATAATTTTTGCTTTCCGGGTCCAGGGCGAATTGAATGTTGCAGCCGCCGACGACATCGAGCGCGGAAATGATCTTTAAGCTGGCAGAACGAAGCATTTGATAATCCGCATCCGTTAATGTCTGCGACGGGGCGACAACGATCGAATCCCCCGTATGGACGCCGACCGGATCGATGTTTTCCATATTGCAGACGGTAATGCATGTATTGTTTCTGTCACGCATGACTTCGTATTCG
>NZ_CP026521.1:1381091-1385776 GCF_002953915.1 Bacillus sp. MBGLi79 | reverse complement strand
TTGCAGACCGCGATTCCCTGGACGAAATCAAGATAAGCGTTCCCCTTCTCATCCTGAACGATCGTGCCTTTCGCTTTTTTAATATTGATATTCCAGCGGCTGTACGTCTGAAATAAATGACTCACGATACGGCCTCCTTTTGTTTAATGATTTTCGTGCCGATGAAATCGTCTTTCGTGAGGAAAGATCCTTTTCCGCTCACGATCATCACTTCATTCACTTCATCTGTGAGGGCTTCTTTTGCAGAATGCACTTTTGGTATCATGCCTCCCGAGATCACGCCTTCAGCAATCAGGCTTTCGATGTCTGCCGGCGTCAGCTCTTTCAGCATTTCTTCGTTATTCATAATCCCTTTAACGTCTGTCACAAACATTAATTTGTCAGCGTGCAAGGCTGCCGCAACAGCCGACGCCGCCAAATCGGCGTTCACATTCAAAGTCTCACAGCCATCCGTCATCGAGAGGGGGGCGATAACCGGAATAAAGCCTTTTTCCATGAGCGCTTCGGCCATTCGGCCGTTTACTTTTTTAATGCGCCCGACCTGACCGTATTCTTTTTCATTTAAATAGTCGGCAAGGAGCAGTCCCCCGTCTTTTCCTGATACGCCGACAGCCGGAAGGCCGTGCTTTGTCAGCTCGGCAACGAAAAATTTGTTGATCGAACCGGATAAGACCATTTCAGCGACTTCAAGAACCGCTTTTGTCGTCTTACGCTGTCCGTTGACGAATTCGCTTCGAATATTGAGTTTCTTCAGCATCTTTGTAATATCGGGCCCGCCCCCGTGGACGAGTGCGATTTTCCAGCCGCTTTCGGTCAGCTCTTTCAGATTTTGAAAAAATTCGTCCGATAGTTCGCGGATGACGCTTCCGCCGCATTTAAAAACGATTGTTTTATCCATTGTGATCCCCTTTTTACGTCCGATAGCTCGCATTGATTTTGACGTATTCATAAGTTAAATCGCAGCCCCAAGCCGTACCCTTTCCGTCACCTTCCTGCAAGCGAACCTCGATTTTCACTTCGCTGTTTTCTAAATGTGTTTTGGCCAGCTCTTCTGAAAACGGCTGCGGTTCGTTATTTTTAAAAAGGCATTGGCCGCCCAGGTAGATTTCTACCTTCTCCGGTGTCACAGCAGCCATGCTGTCTCCGATCGCGACAATGATTCTGCCCCAGTTCGCATCCGTTCCGTAAACCGCGGTTTTTACAAGGTTTGAGCCGACGATTTTTTTGGCGATGATTTGCGCTTCAAGATTGCTTTTCGCACCGTTCACTTCAACCTCGATCAGCTTTGTCGCCCCTTCCCCGTCTCTCGCGATTTGTTTGGCGAGGTCTGTGCAGGCAAGCTGCAGGCCTTTTTTGAAAACCGGCCAATCTTCGTGTTCTTCATGGAGGCGCTCATTTCCGGCGCATCCGTTCGCCATGACGAGCACCATATCGTTAGTCGATGTGTCGCCGTCGACTGTGATCTGGTTGAATGAAACGTCCGTAATTTCCCTTAATGCCCTTTGCAGCGCGCTTTCTTCGATGCATGCATCTGTTGTGACAAAGCCGAGCATCGTCGCCATATTCGGGTGGATCATTCCCGACCCTTTGGCTGCTCCGCCAATCGTCACTCTTTGACCGCCGATCGTCAGTTCATAGCACGTTTGTTTGATCACCGTGTCTGTCGTTAAGATCGCTTCTTCGAAATCGCCTTCGGCAGGCTCAGTCTCGGCGAGAAGGCTGATGCCTTTTGTAATGCTCTCCATATTGAGGTATTCGCCGATGACGCCGGTTGAGGACACGGCCACCAGTTCCGGCTCGATCCCAAGCATATCAGCGCTTTGGCGGCGCATCTCATATGCATCTTTTAAGCCCTGCTCTCCCGTACATGCGTTGGCATTTGCGCTGTTGACGATGACGGCTTGCAGATGCGCGCTTTTTTTGAGACTTTCCTGCGTCACCTTGATCGGCGCAGCCTGAAAGTGGCTTTGCGTATAAACGGCGGCGCTCACCGCCGGTCTTGAGCTGATGATAATTCCAAGATCCTTTTTTGAATAGCGGAGGCCGCAGTGAACCCCTTTTGCCAAATAGCCTTTAGGCGAAGCGACATTTCCGTCTGTTTTTTTTATGCTGTCTTGACTCACCTGAATCATATGTTTGTTCTCTCCCGTCTTATGGATAAATTGGCGTAAATTCAAGCCCGGCGGTTTCGCTCCAGCCATTCATAATGTTGAAGTTTTGAACAGCCTGACCCGCTGCTCCCTTCATCAAGTTATCGATCACTGACACAATTGTCACTCTGTTCGTCCGTTCATCAACGGTAACGCCGATATCGCAAAAATTGCTGCCGTACACCTCTTTAGTTGCAGGGAACGAACCGGGTTCTCTCACTCTGACAAAGTATGAATCTTTATAAAATTTTGAAAAAATAAGTTGGAGCTGCTCGGCATCCATGCTGTCTTTCAGTTCTGTGTAGATGGTCGCCATAATGCCCCTTGTCATCGGAACTAAATGCGTGCTGAATGTGATCGGTTTAAATGCGGAGTCCCATTGTTTAACAATCTGCTCGATTTCAGGCGTATGCTGGTGTTCGTTTACCTTATATATTTTGAAATTGTCATTGATCTCTGAAAAGTGAGTGCCCATCGACGCCTTTCTGCCTGCTCCCGATACCCCTGTTTTCGCATCGATGATGACAAAAGATTCGTTGATGCTGCCGCTTTTGACGAGCGGCGCCAAGCCGAGAAGAACCGCTGTCGGGAAACAACCTGGATTGGCTATGTACTGCGCCGTTTTAATGTCTTCCCGATTCAGCTCAGACAGTCCGTATACCGCTTTTTGAAGCACGTGTTCAGGCGCGGCTTCCCTTTTATACCATTTTTCATAGACGCTCGGGTTCTGCAGCCTGAGATCGCCGGACAGGTCAATGATCGGTATGTCATATGCATCAAACTGTGGCGTCAGCCGGCTGGATACCCCCGGAGGCGCAGCCATAAATAAAAAATCGATTTCGTTCGAAATTTTCTTTACTTCGATCGGTTGCAGGTGTTGATCTGTCAGTTTCATAAGGTGCGGGTATGCGGCATCATAGCGGGCTCCCTCATCACTCGATGAATACAATATGCATTCATCTGCATAAGGGTGCAACTTCATAATCCTCATAATCTCTGCCCCTCCATAGCCAGTAGCACCTATAATACCTATTTTCAAAACAAGTTCACCTTCTTGGTCTTTGTGAAATTATTTAACATTATAACATGAATAAAAATTAATTCAATTGTATATTTAATATTTTTTGTTCATCTTTCATATTGGTTCTTTCCTCCCGCCGGCGGTCCTTTTTCAGCGGCTTGGTCGTGCTCCGTTCCCATCTTCCCGGATTCTCCGCTTTTCAAACCGGAGAATGTGCCGGCTGGCGTTTTTGCAATAAAAAAAGAACGCTTGTACAAGCGTTCTTTTTATAACGGGAGTAGCGATCTGCCTGGATACGCCCGTGTTATCTATTACGGCGGCTCCCTTTTCAAAACAGAAAGAGCCTGTCAACGGTTGAGCAGGCTCTGGAAACGTTTATTGGATGCCAAGTGCGATTTTCGCATATCGCGACATTTTGTCCCGTGTCCAAGGCGGATTCCAGACGATATGAACGTCAACTTCCTTGACTTCGGGAATATCTGCGAGCGCTTTTTTGACTTCATCCACAATGATCGGCGCCAGCGGACAGCCCATTGAAGTCAAAGTCATAGTCACGTCAGTTTTGCCGTTTTCATCCATATCCACGTCATATACAAGGCCGAGATTGACGATATCGACGCCCAGTTCAGGGTCAACGACCTGTTCAAGGGCGCCCATGATGTTCTCTTTTAATGCTTCATCCACTCTTCCTCACTCCTTTTTTCATCAGTATAACGCACTTCTTTCATTTTCTAAACCGACAGCACTTAAAGGTGCGCATCAAACCATTCGACTGTTTTCAAAAGGCCTTCCCTTGATACTTTATGCCCAGCCCGCTCATCTTCGATAAAATGCAGCAAATCAGGCCGAGTTTCATACAGCGGAATCGTCGATTCATAGAAGCGGCGCGCCAAAGCAAACGGAACGGTGCCATCCTGTTTGCCGTGCCAAAATAAAAGCGGCCTCATCTTCAATTTGTCCGGCTGCAGACTCAAGTCAAAACGCTTCAGTTTATCGCGCTGCTGTTCGATTTGTCCTTCTGTGAAAGGAAGTTCAATTTTCTTTTCACGCATAAAAGCGAGCTGTTGATCAAAAAATTCTACATAGGCGGGACTGCCCATTAAACTGACGGCAGTTGTAATCCATTCGTATTGTGTCAAAGCGCCGAGCGTGACAATACCGCCCATCGAAGTTCCGGCGGCGCCGATACGGCCCTGTTCAATCAGGTTTTCTTGTTCAAAGTGGTTTTTCAGCACTTCGAGCTCTTTGATTTCATTCGTGACGATCTCCCAAAACCTCGGGGCGAGCTCTTCCTGAGTGAGCTGTTCTTCCCTCTCCCCGTGATAAAGAGCCTCAGGCAGGACCACGCGCATTCCTTTTTCGGCAAGCAGATATGCGAAGTGAAGGTTATGCTCTTTTGCGCTTGTAAAACCATGTATGAAGAAAACAAGAGGAAGAGCTTTCTCTTTTTTCTCCTCTTTTACAATATGCAAAAGAGGAATGTTTGAAATATATTGCTTCTCGATTATGATCAC
>NZ_CP026521.1:1377798-1380991 GCF_002953915.1 Bacillus sp. MBGLi79 | reverse complement strand
AGAAACTAAATAGCTGTTCTTATCAAGAGAGGCAGAGGGACTGGCCCAATGAAGCCTCAGCAACCGGTGAATGAATATTCATGACCAAGGTGCTAAATCCAGCAAGCAGTCTGCTTGGAAGATAAGAAGACGGACAATGTCGATGAAAAGTCTTCTGCTTCACAGAAGACTATTTTGTTTATCAAAAATGCTTAAGGGGGAAAACGATGGGTTTTTTGGAGGATATAAAAAGCAAAACGTTAATCGCGGACGGCGCAATGGGCACACTTCTGTATTCCTACGGGATCGACAGGTGTTTTGAGGAACTGAACATCTCCAAGCCCGAAGAAGTGAGACGCGTCCACGAAGCGTATGTACAGGCCGGCGCCGATATTATTCAAACGAACACGTACGGCGCAAACTTCATCAAGCTGTCCAGATACGGGCTCGAAGACGAAACAAAACAAATCAACGAAAAAGCGGTCCGTCTCGCCCGCTCCGCCGCCGGTTCTGCTTATGTTCTCGGTACGCTCGGCGGAATCCGGACGTTCAACAAAAACTCGTATTCTCTCGAGGACATTAAAAGAAGCTTCCGCGAACAGCTCTATCTTCTGTTAAATGAGCAGCCGGACGGACTTCTGCTCGAAACCTATTATGATTTAGAAGAAGCGCGCGAAGTTTTAAAGATTGCCAGAAAGGAAACAGAGCTGCCGATCATTTTGAATGTCTCAATGCACGAAGAGGGCGTTCTTCAGGACGGAACCCCGCTTGCGGACGGCCTGAAGCAGCTGGCATCCCTCGGCGCAGACGTCGTTGGTATCAACTGCCGCCTCGGCCCTTATCATATGATCAGAGCGCTTGAAGAAGTCCCGCTTTTAGAAGACGCCTATCTTTCCGTCTATCCGAACAGCAGCCTCCCGTCCCTTGTCGAAGGCAGGCTTGTTTATGAGACAGATGATGAATATTTCAGGGAAAGCGCGGAGGAATTCCGCAATCAAGGCGCACGGATCATCGGCGGCTGCTGCGGAACCACGCCGAACCACATCAGGGCGATGGCTGAGGCGGTCAAAGGGCTTCCTCCAGTCACCGAAAAACACGTGAAAATCAGAAAGAAAGCGGCGCTTGCTGTTCAAAACGAAAGGACAGAGCCCGTTCTCGACGATCTGGCCAAGCAAAAACGGTCCATTATCGTCGAACTCGATCCTCCAAAACAATTAAACTTTGAGAAATTTTTGCACGCCGCTAAAGAGCTTCAATCAGCCGGAATCGATGCACTGACATTGGCGGACAACTCGCTTGCCACACCGAGGATCAGCAATGTCGCCTGCGGCGCGCTCTTAAAACAGCGCCTCGATATGAGGTCGCTGATCCATATTACATGCAGAGACCGCAACCTGATCGGCCTGCAGTCCCATCTAATGGGGCTCGATACACTGGGGCTGTCAGACGTGCTGGCGATTACCGGCGATCCGTCGAAAATCGGCGACTTTCCGGGAGCGACTTCCGTCTATGATCTGACATCGTTCGATTTGATCAGCCTGATCAAACAGTTTAACGAAGGCTTGTCATATTCAGGTAAACCGCTCGGCAAGAAAACAAATTTCTCAGTGGCGGCCGCCTTCAATCCGAATGTCAGACACATTGACAAAGCGGTGAAACGGCTTGAGAAAAAAATCGCCTGCGGCGCAGACTATTTCATTTCCCAGCCTGTCTATTCAGAGGAGCAGCTCATCAAAATCCACGAAGAAACAAAGCATCTTGAAACACCGATCTATATCGGCGTCATGCCGCTGACCAGCAGCCGCAACGCGGAATTCATCCACAACGAAATCCCCGGCATCAAACTGTCCGATTCAATCCGCGAAAAGATGGCGCTGGCGGGAAATGACAAACAAAAACAGGCCGAGGAAGGGCTCGCGATCGCCCGCTCCCTGCTTGATGCGGCGTGCGACCTGTTCAACGGCATTTATCTGATCACACCGTTTTTGCGGTCTGATTTAACCGCCGAACTGACGGCATATATCCACCAGAAAGAAAAGGAGAAAACAAATGTCTAACATCAATGACCAGCTGAAGAAAAAAATCCTCGTCCTTGACGGTGCGATGGGAACGATGATCCAGAATGCCGGTTTGTCCGCCGCTGACTTCGGCGGCGAGGCCTATGAAGGGTGCAATGAATTTCTAAGCATCACGGCACCTCATATCATTCAGGGCATCCACGAAGCCTATCTGGCCGCTAAAGCCGATATCATCGAAACCAATACATTCGGAGCCACACGGCTCGTTCTGGACGAGTACGACCTCGGGCAGCGCGCCTATGAAGTCAACCTCGCTTCAGTCAAACTCGCCAAAGCGGCCGCCGAAAAGTTTTCCACACCTGAATGGCCAAGGTTTGTCGCCGGCGCGATGGGTCCGACGACAAAAACCCTTTCCGTCACCGGCGGCACGACCTTTGACGAGCTGATCGATAATTACGAGGAACAGGCAAGAGCGCTGATCACAGGGGGAGCCGACCTCTTGCTGCTCGAAACGAGCCAGGATATGCTGAACGTTAAAGCGGGCTTTATCGGCATCAGGCAAGCCTTCGAAAAAACCGGCAAAACCCTTCCCCTCATGGTATCAGGCACGATCGAACCGATGGGCACGACACTGGCCGGCCAGGATATCGAATCGTTCTATATCTCACTCGAGCATATGAAGCCGGTCAGCGTCGGTTTAAATTGCGCGACGGGCCCGGAATTTATGACAGATCACATCAGAACTCTTTCTTCCCTTGCGAGGACGGCCGTCAGCTGCTATCCGAATGCCGGCCTCCCCGATGAGGAGGGACAATACCATGAATCACCGCAATCGCTCGCGAAAAAAATCAAGGCGTTTGCAGAAGAAGGCTGGCTGAACATTGTCGGCGGCTGCTGCGGAACGACGCCCGCCCATATTGAAGCGCTGGCCGATGAAGTAGCCTCGCTGCCGCCGCGGACGGTCCCTTCGGAAAAAAAGCCGCACACCGTCTCAGGGATCGACGGACTAATTTATGAAGAAACGATGCGTCCCCTTTTTGTCGGGGAGCGGACAAATGTCATCGGATCGAGAAAATTCAAGCGGCTGATCGCTGAACAGAAATTTGAGGAAGCATCCGAAATCGCGAGAGCCCAAGTGAAAAACGGCGCCCATGTCATCGACATCTGCCTTGCAGACCCGGACCGCGATGAAGCGG
>NZ_CP026521.1:1322336-1377698 GCF_002953915.1 Bacillus sp. MBGLi79 | reverse complement strand
TTAGCTTCTTCTAAAAGTTTATCGACTTTAGGATTCTTATACCAAATGTTGTTTAATCCGTTCTTAGATTGACTGGAGTGGAAAATTGAAAATTGATCTGGGAATGTAGCCAAACTCCAACCGAGCAGTAGTGCATCATAATCCCAATTCGGTGCGCTTGTTTGTTCAATAAGAGCACTAAATTCTACAATTTGCGGTTTTGCTTCAATTCCTACTTCTTTAAGTTGCTGCTGAACAACAACTGCTAAATCCTCCCGAATCTTATTGCCCTGGTTCGTTTTAATGGTAAATGAAAATTTCTTTCCGTCTTTATCAAGGTAACCGTCTCCATCTGTATCTTTCCATCCTGCTTCTTCCAAGAGCTTTTTAGCCTTTTTAGGATTGTAATCAAATGTAGGTACATCACCTTTTGGATAGTTCCAAGAAAGCGGACTTTCAGGAACGTTTGCAACTTTTCCATCACCATTTAACACCTGATCTACCATTGCTTTTCGATCAAGCGCATACGTAAGAGCTTGGCGGACTTTTTTGTCTTTAAATAATTCATTTTTTTCATTCCATCCAATATAACTGTAGTTCAAACCAAGATCTGATTTAACCTGAACATTATCAAATGTTTTAACTGTCTCAAAGTCTGTTCCTGGTACAACAAAGAAGTCAATATCCCCAGCTTTTAATTGAGCAACAGCGGCATTAGAATCAGGAATCGTCTTAACTGTCACTGTATCTAAATACGGTCTTCCGCCATAGTAGTCATCATTTGCTTCAAGTTTTACATAATCGCCCTTTTTCCATTCAACAAACTTGAATGGACCCGAACCAATTGGATTCTTCCTGTTAAATTCATTTTCGCCTAAATCTGCAACTGGCACTTTCCCTAAAATGTGTTTGGGCAGAATGCCGTAGCTGTCTAAAACAACATTATAAAAATATGCATCTTTTTTCTTTAATTTAAATTCAACTTCATAATCACCTTTTTTTGTAACAGATTTTAGTGATTCAAAACCAGAACCGCGTTCACCATTATAGTCCTTATTTAAAGGTATGCTATAAGTGAAAACAACGTCATCGGCTGTAAGTTCTTTTCCATCATGGAATTTTACACCTTTTCTAATTTTGACATCATAAGTCAGGCCATCTTTGGATTCTGTTACTTTCTCAGCTAAAGCAGGTTTCACATTTAGTTTTTCATCCGTTTCTAATAATGTACTATAGATCATCCCTTCAATATCTGAACTGGAAACGTCTGTAGAATAGAGTGGATTAAACAATGTTGGCTCCCCAGTTGACCCTACAACCAAATCCCCGCCTTGCTGCGGTTTGCCTGCTGATTTTTTCTCACTGCTGCTGCTCGATTTTGAGCCCGAGCAGGCTGATAAAAAGATGGCCAGGACCATCAATACACTTAGCATCATCAGTGCGGTTTTCCGTCTTTTCATTAGATATTCCCCCTTTTAAAATGTTCGTTCTTCTCAGCTGTTGTTTATGTAGTATGCATACCCCCTCTCAAAGCTGTGCGGGCAACATTAGCTATAAAGGTGACAAGCCACAAAGTGGCTGGGAGCAGCTTCTTTAAATTCTGGTATTTGTTCCTTGCATATCGGTTTTGCAACAGGGCATCTTGTGTGGAATACGCAGCCTTTTGGCGGATTGGCCGGACTTGGCAGCTCTCCCTTCAGGACAATGCGTTCACGTTTGACAGATCCTTTTTTTCTTGTAACCGGAACGGAGGATAAAAGCGCTTGGGTATATGGGTGAAGCGGGTTGTCATAAAGCTCATGCTTGCCGGTCAGCTCCATCATTTTGCCAAGATACATCACTCCGACTCTGTCGCTGATATGGCGGACGACACTTAGATCATGGGAGATAAATAGATACGTAAGATCAAATTCATCCTGTAATTCCTCCATCAAGTTAATCACTTGGGCCTGAATGGATACATCAAGTGCGGAAACCGGCTCATCAGCAATGATCAGCTCTGGATTTAAAGTGAGTGCTCTGGCAATGCCGATCCGCTGGCGCTGTCCGCCGGAAAACTCATGGGGATAACGTCCGGCAAACGACGGGTGAAGGCCAACTCTCGCAAGCAGCTCTTCGACTTTCTCGTTTCGTTCACGCATCGTATACATGTTGTGCGTATTAAACGGCTCCTTTATGATAGACCGCAGCGTCTTTCTCGGGTTTAACGAGGCAAATGGATCTTGGAACACCATTTGAATATTTTTGCGGACACTCTTCCGCAGCTTCTCCTCTGACAGATTAGAAATATCCTGCCCTTTAAAAAGAATTTGGCCTTCTGTCGGTTTGTACAGTCTGATCATCGTTCTGCCGGCAGTCGATTTTCCGCAGCCCGACTCTCCAACGATTCCGAGTGTCTCTCCTTTTTTTAACGAAAATGACACACCATCCACCGCTTTTACATCACCGACTTTTCTTTGAAAAAGGCCTGAGCGGATCGGAAAGTATTTTTTTACGTCACGAAGCTCTAAGATTGTTTCTTGATTAGCTGCTGTCATGATTGTTCTGCACCCTCTTCCTCATATAAAAAGCATCTCACCGTTCTTCCGCTTTTGTGTGTCAAAAGCGAAGGCTGATTTGTCCAGCACTTATCCATAGCTTTCGGACACCTTGGGGCAAAACGGCACCCCGGCGGCAGATTATCAGGTGTAGGCACGCTGCCTTTAATCGCATTTAATTTATCAATCTCTCCATCTATAACAGGAATTGACGTAAGCAGGCCTTCTGTATAAGGATGAAGCGGTTCTAAAAATAAGTCATCAACAGTGGCGTTTTCTACGACTTGTCCGCAGTACATGACAATCACTCTATCCGCCGCTTCGGACACGACACCTAAGTCGTGTGTGATCAGAAGAATCGATGTGTTGAACTTCTGGCAGAGATCTTTCATGAGTTCCAGCACCTGGGCTTGTATTGTCACATCCAGCGCTGTCGTCGGTTCATCGGCAATGAGCAATTTAGGATTACAGCTTAGTGCGATGGCAATCATCACCCTCTGTCTCATACCGCCTGACAGCCGATGCGGGTACTCCTTCATTATTTGCTCCGCCCGGGAGAAACCGACCATCTGCAAGAGTTCAACAGCTCGCTGACAGGCTTCTTTTTTCTTCATGTTTTTATGGTAAATCAGCACTTCGGTAATTTGTTCTCCGATTGTTAACACCGGATTAAGGGAGGTCATTGGTTCTTGAAAGATCATGGATACTTCGTTTCCGCGGATTTTGCAATAATCGTTTTCAGTGAATGAGGTGAGGTCTTTGTCTTCGAGTTTAATAGAGCCGTCCATGATTTTTCCGCCTGAGCTTTGGACGAGGCCCATAATTGATAAGGAAGTAATGCTTTTTCCGGAGCCCGATTCACCTACAAGCGCGACGGTCTCACCTTTGCTGATGTGAAAATCGACTCCGTCAACCGCAGGGATCGGCTCCTTTTTCCGGAAAAAATAAGTCTTTAAATTATTCACTTCTAATAGTGTGCTCATGCTAGCTCCCCTTTCCCCCCTCTTGTGGTCAATCGTTTTCAAGAGAAAGCAATCCCTTTATTCAGAAATAATAAATAATATTGAATTATCGAAAAATTTTATAGTTGTATATTATTACAATCATTTTGCAAAATCAAGAATTTTTTAGGATAAATGTAATATTATTAACGAAATTCCATTATTTTATCCTTTTAAAGCATTGCATCCAAAAAGGTTTCAGCAGGAATGGAAAGTCCGTCTGCGGTGCTTGCCTTGTTGGCAGTTAAATACTTTTTTACAATATTGAATCCAACTGCGTATCCAAGCATTTTCGGCTGATATCCTTTGCCGAATAACAGCTGGGGAAATAATCGATTATCCCGTTTGATATCCTGATGGGGCGCAATCTTTTTTTCATATAAAGCCTGAAGCTGCTCTGGGGTATACCAAGTCGTCCATTCAGCCGTTTGACTTCGGCCGAACCTCTCATAAACAGCATATTCGGCCAGCCCTTCCATGATGATTGTATCAAGTAATGTGACATCCTTTTCCTCTTTTGTGAGATGACCTAACCGGCAAACATGATGATACTCATGCGTCATCAGGGCAGATACTGATCCAAAATCTAAATCTGACGAAAGAAAGAGGAACATTTTGTCTTGAAACGCGAGTCCTGATTTTGATCCAAATTCTAAACGAATTCTCCTATTTCGTTCATCAACCGGCAGCGGAACAATTGGTACATCAGGACCTTGCCATTTGTTTTTGAGATACTGTTCTTCCTTTTGGATATGGTCGTAAAAACCTTTTTCCTTCAGCTTGGAAGCAGTCTGAATACCCTCTGTCATGTTTTTAAACATCCCATGATGCTGAAGATGCCCCAAAATGCCCTTCCAGTTCTTTTTCCCCGCACCTGAAAAAAGCGGGATAATGTAAGGTGCCAAATCATCTATTGAAGCAGCCTTTCTGAGCCAGCTATATGTTTGTTCTACACTCATGTGATCGCCTCCTCTTTTAATCTATGCACACAAAAAAAACCGGCTACCCTTTAAGGGCAGCCGGTTTGGCTTGATTATGATTGATATTTTTTAAAGATTAATGTTGCATTGTGCCCGCCGAATCCTAATGAGTTGCTGAGAACATAATTGAGCTCCTGTCTGCGAGCTTCATCAGGCACATAATCCAAATCGCATTCTTCGTCAGGTGTTTGAATATTGATTGTCGGCGGGATCACGCCTTCTTTAATGGCAAGGATAGAGAAAATGGCTTCAATACCGCCAGCTGCACCTAAAAGGTGGCCTGTCATTGATTTTGTAGAGCTTACCGCAAGTTTATGCGCATGCTCGCCGAAAACGGTTTTAATCGCCATTGTTTCATATTTGTCGTTGTAATACGTGCTTGTTCCGTGAGCATTGATATAATCAATTTCTTGTGGCGCAATGCCCGCATCTTTAATAGCTTCTTGCATCGCTCTCGCTCCGCCTTCACCATCTTGGGCCGGCGCTGTGATATGATAAGCGTCTCCTGTTGAGCCGTAGCCGACAATTTCTCCGTAGATTTTAGCACCGCGGGCCAGGGCATGCTCAAGCTCTTCAAGAACGATAATCCCTGCACCTTCACCCATGACAAAGCCATCGCGGTTTTTATCGAACGGGCGGCTCGCTGTTTTCGGATCTGGATTAGTAGACAGTGCTTTGTTGGCACTGAAGCCCGCGAATGACATTCTTGTCAGCGGCGCTTCTGTTCCGCCTGTGACCATCACATCTGCATCACCGCGCTGAATGACTTTAAACGCGTCACCGATAGAGTTCGTTCCTGTAGCACATGCTGTAACCGTACAAGAATTGACTCCTTTCGCTCCTAGCGCAATAGAAATCTGGCCTGTTGCCATGTCTGGAATCATCATTGGCACGAAAAACGGGCTTACCCGTCTCGGGCCTTTTGTTAGGAAGATTTCAAATTGAGATTCTAGTGTTTCAAGTCCTCCGATACCGGAGCCTACCCAAACACCGACTCTCGGCGCAATCTCATCCGTAATGTTAAGATCTGCATCTTCAACTGCCATTTTCGCAGCTACAACCGCATATTGTGTAAAGCGGTCCATTTTTCTGGCTTCTTTTTTATCCATATAATCTTCAACATTGAAGTCTTTTAATTCAGCGGCTACTTTTGCCGGATATTCTTCAGCATCAACACGAGTGATCGGACCGATTCCGGACACACCGTTGATTGCGTTATTCCAACTTGTATCGACGTCGTTGCCAAGCGGAGATAATGCTCCAAGGCCTGTAACAACTACTCTTTTTTTAGTCATCTTGTGTGCACCTCACCTTTTTTTATCGGCCCCAGCGGATTGCAATGGCGCCCCATGTTAGTCCTCCGCCGAACCCTACCATAACGACCACATCGCCGTCTTTGATTTTACCGGCTTCCAATTCTTCTACAAGAGAGATCGGAATGGATGCGGCAGAAGTATTTCCATATTTATGAACGGTTTTAGACATCTTTTCGACAGGAAGCTCTAAACGCTCGCGTGCAGCTTCCATGATGCGGATGTTCGCCTGATGCGGAATCAAAAAGTCGACATCCTCTTTTGAAAGTCCAGCTTTTTCAATGACATTTACGCATGATTCTCCCATTTGGCGGACTGCAAATTTGAAAACTTCTCGTCCATTCATGATTGTATGTCGTTTTTCATTCAGATACAAGTGCTGACCGCCTGTGCCGTCGGCTCCTAGCTCAAATGAAAGGATTCCTCTGTCATCACTGACTGGTCCGACTACCGCGGCGCCTGCCCCATCTCCAAACAGAACGGCAGTATTGCGGTCTTCCCAGTCTGTAATGCTTGAGAGCTTCTCTACACCGACAACTAGAACATGTTTGTAGGTTCCGGATTCAATAAATTGTTTTCCGGTTACAACGCCGTACATAAAGCCCGCACAAGCAGCGCTGATATCCATAGCACACGCTTTTTTAGCGCCGAGCTGTTCTTGAATCATACAAGAGACCGTAGGAAATGACTGATCAGGTGTAACAGTTGCAACCAGGATCATATCCAAATCCTCAGCAGCCACTTCAGCTTGTTCCAGCGCATGTTTCGCTGCTGCAACAGCCATATGTGATGAATACACATCATCTGCGGCAATTCTTCTTTCTTCTATTCCAGTTCTTGTACGAATCCACTCGTCAGAAGTTTCAACCATTTTTTCAAGATCATGATTTGTTAAAACCTTCTCAGGAATGTAACGTCCAACACCAAGTATTCCAGCTTTCATAAGGGAAGACTCCTTTATATCTTAAATTTAGAAGATCAATCAGGTTGTGATCAATTATTAGTATCAGGTACTAATTCTATCCTATTTTTTTTCGCATGGCAATATATTCGTCTAAACTATCAGTTCAACTTACTCATAGAGTATTGTATATAGAAAGGAGGCGTATGCAGTTGGATGTATTTTCAAAAATGATGTTCGGCGATTCCGCAAAACCAACAGAAGAGAAGGAGGAACAGCAAGAGGAGGTTTCTCAGACCAACGACGAAGAGACGATTCATTACATGCATATTATGGACCAAATCGGTTCAATTATGAACTCTCTTGATCAAATCAAGCCCGCTCTAAAGGAGCTTGCGCCCATGATCACCGCGATTAAAAAGAAAATCATGTGAAAAGCCACTTTCGCAAAAGTGGCTTCTTTTTATTCGGTTTCAGATTTAGCATCAGACTTGCCAAGCTCGTAAGCTTCCGCCATTACCGTTGTAAATAGATTCATAAACGGCTGAATGGCCTCCATTGAAAGCTCAATGCCTGATTTCTCAAGCTGTTCTTTCGCTTCAGGGAGGTATTTCATGGCAATTTGCAAGAATTCAAGTGATTTTTCGTGCTGCATATGACGTCACTCCATTACTCGTTTTTTGGCAGATCGCCTGTTTTGTTGTACGTTTTGATCAGCTTGGCGATTCTTTGCTGAAAGTCTTCATCGACGAGCGGGCTGAATGTTCCCATCTCGACTACTCCCGTATCAAGGTCGTAGTAATGATCGCCGCCTTCAAGGGTGCCTTTGTTGAATTGCTCAGCAATGATTTCATAGGCCTTGTCCACATTTTGCACCGTGCTGGTTAATACGGTATTCTCACCCAAGTCCGATTGATCTGTGACGTAGCCGATGGCATAAAGCCCGTCTTTTTTGATTTGCTGAATAACAGGAACATTATACCCGTCTCCAGCGGGATACACAACATCCGCGCCTTCGTTCTTCATTTTCTGATAAAGCTTTACTGCTGTCGTATCATCATCCCAATGATCCGTATATTTCGTGTTTACTTCTATATCTGGATTTTCATACTTGGCTCCTTTGATAAAACCGTCAACCTCAGGCTGCCACGTAAAGGAAGCAATGACACCGACCTGATTGGTTTTCGACATATGGGCAGCAGTCATTCCTCCAAAAAAGCCCATTGCTTCCCCGCTAAAATGGACACTCGTCACATTGTCAGCTTTCGCTTTCGCATTGGAAATGACGAATTCCATATCTGGATAATCTTCGCCGACCAAGTTAAACACCTCTGCATATTCACTCCCATGGCCGTAGAGCAGATTGACGCCCCTCTTATGAAAATCCTCAATCGCATTTATGATATCTTCTTCTGTTTTAACGCCTTCTTTATAGTAGACGTCCACATTGTATTTGGATTGTATATTCAGTAATCCTTTATACCCTTTTGTGCCCCATACGAGGTCATTAATCGTATCAGGAAAGAGCATGCCGACCTTCTCAATTTTTCCTTTGAACGGAGTTTGTCCACATCCACTCAATAAAAGGAGGACAGAAAAGATCATGACAAGCCTTGTGATCAAGTCATGTTCAACTCCTTTTGACAAGCTATAACATGTATTGTTTTATACGTTTATTGTATCTAGAAAACTCGAAACATGGAAGGTTTTTCTTAATATTTGTCGAAAATTGATGAAAATTGTCTTTTCCACTCGATAATTTTTGTTTTTGCTTCTTCTTTTGAGGTTTTTTCTGATACTTGTAATTCAAAAAACTGATCTTTGCTATGACGGCCTTCTAATAGGAATTTCAGCAACTCGTCAGCCACATCGTCTGTGTAATAGCCGTCTCCCTCTGTTTCTTCTTTCCATGGCCCATACATTTTCGGAAGGAATACGGCTTTTTCCGAGCCTGTTTTTTCACGCTTCTCCCATTCTTTCCGGTCTTGTTCATATACTAAAATATAAGAAGAATCATATTGGTCCAAGGGCAAAGAAACTCCAAACTGGATACAAATTGTATCATACTTTTGATCTCCAATGCGTTCAAGCTGACGAAAGAGTTCATTTCTCCCAAGCCACATGAGTCTTTCTTCTAAGTACATTTGTCTCATTTTATCTTCTGTTTCCGCCAAAATAACGTCAACATGTATGCCTTCATCCATCATTCGCTCGCACAATGAAAGGCCGAAAAATTCGTCCGCACCTACAATCAGCGTTGATTCCATTGCATCTGCCGCCCTTCCGGTTTTTCATTTTCCAAAACAAAACAGCCTCCGCAAAAGAGAAGGCTGTTGTCATTATATTCCCTATAATTCTTTTTCATGACTATGAAAGAATTTACAGATTGATGCATAAATTCTGCTCGGATGCTCAAATAAATGAAATGTCATGTCGACCGGTGAGTCTTGCTTTTGCTGTTTTTCCTTGAAAGCTTCCGCATGTACGCTGTAGGGATATGGAGCTCCGGTCATACGCTGCCATATATGAACCGGAACGCCGCTCAGATAGCTTTGAATGGTTTTGTAACGAAGCGCTTCCGCTTCTTTTTCAGAAATTCCGTAGCTTTTCGATACTTCTTTCAAAAATTGCTTATAGAAAAATTTATTTTCTTTTTCTGATTCATAATGTGCCTGAAGATCGAGACAAGGATTCAACATTGCGGCTGAGCGGATATGATCCGGGGAAAAACGAAGCAGTTCATCGGCCACGAGAGCACCCATGCCTTCTGCTAAAATATGAATCTTCGGATTGAGGATTTCCTGCTTCATCACGGAATGGATCAGCTGTTTAGCATAGGTGACTGCTTTTTCCGCCCCCCAATGCCTTCCGAACAGATTGCTGTTAAAAAGAGTATATCCTTCATTCCTCAACATATTCAGAAGCTGATTTCTGCCGTAATGCTGCAGCCAAAAGCTTGAATCTTCCCCGACAAAGTGGGTTCTGTCCCCCAAGATAAAGATGCCGAAGCCGTTCGGGCGATAGGGCAGATGAATGACATTATGCTCCGTTCCCAGTTGAAAGTATCTTTCCGTTATTCCCATCGCTTGCCCGCCTCCTTTCACACTTCATCTCACGCTATCTTATGTAAATAGAAAAGAAACGAATAAGGTAAAGTCCTAGCCTTTTACATTTTTGGCTATTACACTGATTGACGTTTTTTATATTTTACCATTAAAGTGTGACGAATCAGACTCTTTTGTCACCTCACTTTCTGCTAAAATTGGATTCCCCCTTCGCTTTTTGTATGGTATGATAACTTTTAGAATAGAATGAGAAGGACGAGGTGGAAACGTGCGATATATTATTGCCTTTATTTGGACGTTCCTTTTATCACATATGGCATGCTACTTGGTTGCAAGCATGAACAGCGTTACGTATAATTTCAAAACATCATCTGTCATTGCTGTTGTACTGTATGTCTTAATCATGGTTTTAGCAGAAATCATGCCTATGAACAAAAATGCAAGCCAGCATTAAGAAGCCAAAAACCCAAAACATTGATTGTTTTGGGTTTTTTAGTGGTCACGGCTTTCTTTTGTATGTCCACAGCCGGTTGTGATTTGATGTTTCGGGGAACATTTCCCCTGCTGACAGATGGACCTTTTGGGGGTTTTTCACCATGCTCCCTGTCTCGCCGATCTCTACGTAGACACCGTTATTAGGCGCTTTCTGTCCGGGCCGGAATTGATGCTGCTGTCCCACAGTTTTTCCTCCTTTTCCTTTTTGCTGTAGTATGCGCCTAAGCGGCTGTGAATATGTTGCCATCAAAAAAACTGCTGAGTTTGACTCAGCAGTTTTTTGATGATTCCCCATTGTATAAAATGGCCTTCAACAGTGCTTTTTGCACATGAAGACGATTTTCCGCCTGCTGGAACACTGCAGAATTCGGCCCGTCAATAATCTCCGCAGTCACTTCTTCCTCGCGATGCGCAGGGAGACAATGTAAAAATGTATAGTCAGGCTTGGCATGGCTGACCAGCGCCGCATTCACCTGATAAGGCGCAAAGACAGCAAGACGTTCTTGCTCTTCCGCTTCCTGTCCCATGCTTGTAAACACATCAGAATAAATCACGTCCGCGTCTTTTACCGCTTCAATCGGATCTTCTGTCAGCGTGATGGAAGAGCCGGATTGAAGCGCATATGTTTTTGCCGCTTCAGCTGCTTCATCTAACACTTCATATCCCTTTGGGGAAGCGATTGAGATATCACAGCCCATTTTCGCGCAGCCGATCATCAAGGAGTGCGCCACGTTATTTCCGTCACCGATGTATGCGACTTTTACGCCTTTAAGCTTTCCTTTTATCTCCTTAATCGTCAAGAGATCCGCGAGCGCCTGGCATGGGTGGTATTTATCCGTCAGTCCATTGATTACCGGAATATCAGCTTCTTTGGCAAGCTCCTCCACCTTTTCATGTTCAAAGGTCCGGATCATGATGGCATCCACATAGCCTGACAGCACTTTTGCCGTATCAGCGACAGTCTCACCGCGCCCCAGCTGCAGATCTTTCTGGCTTAGGAAGAGGGCGTTCCCGCCCAGCTGCGCCATGCCCGCTTCAAATGAAACACGGGTCCGCGTTGATGATTTTTCAAAAATCATCGCCAAGGTTTTGCCATGGAAAATAGGCTGGATTTTGTTTTGCTTCAGCTCACCGGCTTCTGCAAGCAAGGCGTTTATATCCTGTTCACTAAGATCTTTTAACGTTAATAAATCTTTTCCGTATAAACTGGTTTGCGTCACTGTGTGCATGATGCCACTTCCTTTTTATAGAGATCTTTGAGAGATACAGGCTGCGGATGGCCTGAACCGCTTTGTAAAAACGCCCGCACGGTTTCTTCTTCTGTAAAGACGGTGATGCCGTGCGTCATGACTTCCAGACGTTCTTTGCGCGCTTCTTCAGAACCGCTCAGATTGATGTGGAGCGATTTTCCTTTCTGTTCCATCCAAGAGGCAAATGTCCCTTCATGAACGGTGAAACCGGCGTTTTCCGCTAATTCCTTCACATCTTCCGGACCGTTTTGCAAGTATATGCTTCCTTTTTGATTCCAGACACGTGTATAGATTTTTTTCAAGGCGCTGTCGGCATCATATGCGACACACATGCCTTCTCCCGTTGATTTCATTTCCGGCCCAAGCTTCACATCCACATCCTGGATCGCATGAGAAGAAAAAACAGGGAACTTCACGGCAACTCCATGATGATTTTGGCTTGCCGGGTTTAGATCTTTTAAGGACGCACCCGCCAGCAGACGTGTGGCAAGCGGAATCATCGGCACGCCCATTACTTTGCTGACAACCGGAACCGTGCGGCTCGCTCTCGGATTCACTTCAAGCACGAGTATGTCTCCATTGTCGATCACAAATTGGATGTTCATGATGCCTTTAAATGAAAGTTTTCGGGCAATTTTTTGTGCGGCCTCTTTCATGCTCTGCTGCAGCCTGCTTGTGATTGATGGTCCCGGAAGGATGGCAAAGCTGTCTCCCGAATGGACACCCGCCCGTTCAATATGCTCGGTATATGTCGGGATAAAGACATCCTCGCCGTCGGAAATCAAATCAATTTCGACTTCTTTTCCAGACACATACTGATCAATTAAAATCGGATATGGCATGCTGTCCTCATCATTCAGCAGCTGAGAAAGCTGGTCTTGCGAGTCAACAATGATCATGCCCATTCCGCCGATAACGTAAGATGGACGAATTAACACCGGATAGCCAATCTCACTGGCTTTTGAAGCGGCTTCTTCTTTTGTATAGGCAATTTCTCCTTTTGCGTGCTTCAATCCTAGTTCATCAAGAAGCTGATAGAACTGATCACGATCCTCTAACACATCGAGTGTTTCAAACGAAGTGCCGAGAAGGGTAATGCCGGCTTTTTCAAGTGCTTCAGCAGCATTGATTGCAGTTTGGCCGCCGAATTGCACGATTGCAAAATCAATATTTTCCTGCTCCGCCACGTTTACAATATGCTCCGTTGTCATCGGTTCAAAATACAGGCGATCCGCAATTTCATAATCTGTGCTGACCGTTTCCGGGTTATTGTTAATCATGATGGTTTCGAACCCAAGCTCTTGCAGTGTCAGCACGCCGTGAACCGCACTGTAATCAAATTCAACGCCTTGGCCGATCCGAATCGGGCCTGATCCGATAATCAGCGCGCGTTTTTTCTTTTTGCGGCTGATATCTCCATCGGTCTCTCCGAAATATGTGGAGTAAAAATAGTTTGTTTTCGCATCAAACTCAGCCGCGCATGTATCGACAATTTTGAAGGAAGGTGTAATGCCCATCTCCTTGCGAAGCGCGCGCACCTCTTTTTCTGTTTTGCCGATCAGCGAGGCAATCGTTGCGTCTGAGAATCCCTTTTCCTTCGCTTTTTTCAATAAGTCAAAAGAGAGATCGCCGCCCTCTTCCATCAGGCGGTTTTCCAATTTGATGATGTTGTTAAAGGTATGCAGGAAAAACGGATCAATTTTTGTTTTCGCATGAATGTCATCAATCGTCACGCTGCGGCTCAACAGCTCCATGACAACGAAAAATCTGCGGTCATCCGGAATGACTGCCAACTCCCATAGCGCATCAATTGACAAGCCGCTGAGCTCTGGAAGGTGCGTGCCGATATTTTTTAATTCAAGGGACACGGCTGCCTTCTGTATTGCCGCTTCTAAATTCCGTTCAATCGCCATCACTTCACCGGTGGCTTTCATTTTTGTGCCAAGCTTGCGGTCTGCGTTTTTGAATTTATCAAACGGCCAGCGCGGAAATTTGACGATCACATAGTCCAGTGCCGGTTCAAAGCTTGCGTAAGTTGAACCTGTGAGCGGATTTTTCAGCTCGTCAAGTGTGTATCCGACTGCCAGTTTAGCAGCCATCTTTGCAATCGGATAACCGGTCGCTTTAGATGCGAGAGCCGATGACCGGCTGACACGCGGATTCACTTCGATGACGTAATATTGCTTGCTGAAAGGATCAAGCGCGAATTGAATATTGCAGCCGCCTACGACATCAAGTGCTGAAATGATGGTCAGACTAGCCGTCCGCAGCATTTGATAGTCTTCATCTGTCAATGTTTGTGAAGGCGCCACAACGATAGAGTCACCTGTATGCACGCCGACCGGATCGATATTTTCCATGTTGCAGACGGTAATGCATGTGTTATTGCCGTCACGCATGACTTCATATTCAATTTCTTTAAAGCCCGCAATGCTTTTTTCGACAAGGCATTGATTGATCGGGCTTGCTAATAGCGCCTGTTTAATCATAGCTGTAAAGGCTTCTTTATCAGGGGCGATTCCTCCGCCCTTTCCGCCTAATGTGTAAGCAGGTCTGATAATAACGGGAAAACCGATGGATTCCGCAAACCGGATGGCGTCGGTTTCATTATCAACAATTTCACTCTCTGGCACGGGCTGTTTCAATTCATTCATTAACGAACGGAATTTTTCCCGGTCTTCTCCTTTTTGTATCGTTTCAACGGATGTGCCGAGAAGCTTGACGCCGTGCTCCTTTAAAACACCCGTTTCTTCAAGCTCCACCGCTAAATTCAATGCGGTCTGACCGCCTAAATTGGCAAGAAGCCCATCAGGCTGTTCTTTCTTAATGATGGCTGTCAGGCTTTCTGCTGTCAGAGGCTCAAAATAAATCTCATCAGCGAAGGCTTCATCGGTCATAATTGTCGCCGGATTGCTGTTGACGAGAATCACCCGGTAGCCCTCCTCCTTCAGCGCGATGCACCCTTGAGTGCCTGAATAATCAAATTCTGCCGCCTGCCCGATGATGATCGGGCCTGATCCGATTACTAATATGCTTGAAATACTGGTGTCTTTAGGCATGGGCGATTTCTCTCCTTGCTGGTATCACATTCTTTAGATAATCATCAAAAATCCATTCGCTTTCCGCCGGTCCAGGATGGGCTTCCGGGTGGAATTGCACACTCATGACTGGCAGTTTTTTATGGGCAAGCCCTTCAACTGACGTATCATTGACATGATGAAATCTGATCGTGAGCTCTTTTTCATTAATCGACTGTTCGTCAACCACATAGCTGTGGTTTTGGCTTGTCATAAAGACCCGTTTCGTTTCACGGTCGATGACCGGATGATTTGCTCCCCTGTGTCCGAATGGCAGCTTGAATGTATTCCCTCCGAATGCGAGCGCGATCAGCTGATGTCCGAGACAAATGCCAAGAGTCGGAAAGCGGCTGATGATGCTTTTGATTTTCCCTAGATATGGATGAATGGCTTTCGGATCTCCAGGGCCGTTCGACAGCACAATGCCGTCCGGCTTTATATCGTATACAGCTTCCATTTGCTTGTATGGCACCACGGTGACCTTGCAGCCTCGTTTGACAAGTGATGATGCGATTGACTTTTTATAGCCAAAATCAATGAGAGCGATATGTTTATTCCCGTTGCCAAATGTGCTGATTTCCTGTGCGGAAGCCTGTTCTGCCACATTCTCTGGTTGGAGGGCAATCTCAGCGCCTTCTTTAGAGGCTGTGACTGTCGCACCCATCGTTCCATTTGCCCGGATTTTTTTCACGACAGCCCTTGTATCAACATGGGTCAACAGTGGAATGTTCCATTTCTGTAGATACTCCTTGAGGCTGTATACCGCTTCATGATGAGAAAAATGATCACACGCCTCATAGACAACCGCGGCTTTTACTTGCGGTTTCTTGCTTTCAAAATCCTTTTCATTAATGCCGTAGTTGCCTATCAGCGGATAGGTAAATACGATAATCTGCCCTTTATATGATGGATCTGTCAGCACTTCCTGGTAGCCTGTCATTCCTGTGAAAAAAACAGCTTCTCCCGTGCAGTTTTCATGACCGTCCAGCTCGCCGCTAAACGATGTCCCATCTTCTAACACTAAATAACCTTCCATCTAACAGCCCACCTCTTGATGAATAATTAATTATAAAAATGAATTTTTATACCTTTATATCGAAAAAAAATCACTGGTTTACAGCGGTATGCTGAGCGATTGCCTGTTTCAGCTTGCTGACAGCTTCTGCTATTTCATTCTTAGTGACGGTGAGCGGCGGCAGCAGACGAATCACGTTCGGGCCGGCCGGCAATACAAGCAAGCCTAATGTTTGCAATTCTGCAATAATGCCAGCAACCGGGCCATCACACTCAATTCCAAGCATTAATCCTTTACCGCGGACTTGTTTAACAAAAGGGCTTTTTAGCTCCGCCTCAAGCTGTTCTTTTAAAAACGCTCCTTTGTCAGCAGCCTCTTGCAGAAAGTCAGGCTCGAATACAATTTGCAATGTGGCATTCACAGCAGCCATCGCCAGCATATTTCCTCCGAAAGTCGTTCCGTGAGAACCAGGGGTAAACGCTTCTCCAAGCTGTTTCTTTCCGATGACAGCGCCGACTGGAAAGCCATTTCCCAATCCTTTGGCGGCTGTGATGATATCCGGTGAGAGTCCAAAGTGCTCATATGCGAAGCCCTTTCCCGTCCGTCCGATGCCGGTTTGAATCTCATCAACAATCAGAAGAGCCTCTTTTTCCTTGCAAAATGACTGAACGGCTGTTAAAAATTCAGCGCTCGCCGGATTGACTCCGCCTTCTCCCTGCACTGTTTCAAGCATCACCGCGGCAATATCGTCTTCCTCCCCAAGAGCTTCAAAAACAGAAGGATCGTTGTATGGCAGGTAGTGAAACCCTTCCAGCATTGGGCCGAATCCTGTTTTGATTTTATCCTGTCCGGTCGCCGCCATCCCTGCATACGTGCGGCCATGGAAGGACTGAAGAAATGTGATGATTTTTGTTTTTCCAGTTGCTTTTCGGGCGAGCTTGATCGCACCTTCATTCGCCTCCGCGCCGCTGTTGCAGAAAAAGACGAGATCACCCGCACTGTGTTCCGCCAGCTTCTGTGCCGCTTGCTCTTGGAGACTGTTCTGAAATAGGTTGGATACGTGCCATACGCTGTCGAGCTGTTTTTTGACTGCCTCTGTCACCGCTTCATGGCAGTGGCCTAGATTTGATACCGCAATCCCCTGAATGAAATCGAGGTACGTTTTGCCGTTCTGATCCTCAACGTGCGTTCCCTTTGCTTTTTTAATGTCAATATCCCAGCGGCCGTAGGTTTGAAACAAGCTGCTCATGAAACAGCCTCCTTTGCTTTGACGATTTTTGTCCCTTGAAAGGTTTGTTCTGCGAAGAATGATCCTTTTCCGTTTACGATCATGACTTCAGACACCTGATCTGATAAAGCTGACAAGGCTGAATTGACCTTCGGGATCATCCCTCCTGTGATCACTTCCTGCTCGATTAGCGTCTGAATCTCTTCAGGGGTCAGGACGTCCAGACGCTGCTTTTCCTTCATGATTCCATCAACATCTGTGACGAACATCAGTTTATCGGCTTCAAGTGCTCCGGCAACTGCTGAGGCAGCCAGATCGGCATTTACATTCAGCGTTTTGCAGTCGCTTGTCATAGACAGCGGCGCAATAACGGGGATGATGTCCTTTTCCATCAGCGCGTTCACCATGGATGCATCGACTTTTTTGATTTCTCCGACTTCTCCGTATGCTTCCGAATCGAGATAATCAGCCTCCAAAAGACCGCCGTCCTTACCAGAAATGCCTGCGGCTCGCAGTCCGTGTTTGGCAAGCTCTGCAACGAAAAATTTATTGACAGAACCGGATAAAACCATTTCCGCCACTTCCAGCACCGGCTTCGTTGTTTTCCGCTGTCCGCCCGAAAACTCTGTTTTGATATTTAACCGCTTCAGCATATTTGTAATTTCCGGGCCGCCGCCATGTACGATCGCCAGTTTCCAGCCTGACGCCGTCAGCTCTTTCAGATTTTGAAAAAATTCCTCCGACAGCTCACGGATGACACTTCCCCCGCATTTAAAGACAATTGTTTTCTTCATAATGCTCCCCTTTATTACGTGCGATAGCTCGCGTTAATTTTGATATAGTCATAGGTCAGGTCACAGCCCCACGCTCTTCCGTTCCCGTCTCCTTCATCCATCTTGATGACAATGGTGATTTCATCTCCTTCAAGGTATTCCTTGGCGAGAGATTCAGAGAATGGCTGAGGCTCGTTATTCTTAAACAGGCATTGGCCCCCAAGATAAACCTCTACTTCTTCAGCCGTCACTTGAGCTGCGGAGTGTCCGATGGCTCCGATGATCCGCCCCCAATTGGCATCTGTTCCGTATACTGCTGTTTTCACGAGATTTGAGCCGACAATCTTTTTGGCAATGACGTTTGCATCAAGATTGTTTTTCGCTCCCTGTACTTGGGCTTCAATTAGTTTTGTCGCGCCTTCTCCGTCTCTGGCAATCTCTTTAGCCAGATCCTCACAAGTGAGCAAGAGCGCTTTTTTAAAGACCGGCCAGTCTGGATGATCTTCTGACAGGCACTCGTTTTTGGCGCAGCCATTCGCCATAACCAGTACCATGTCGTTCGTAGATGTTTCTCCGTCAACTGTGATTTGGTTAAATGAAACATCAGTGATTTCTCGAAGCGCCTTTTGCAGCGCTTTTTCTTCGATTGCCGCATCAGTTGTCACAAATCCCAGCATCGTGGCCATGTTCGGGTGTATCATCCCTGAGCCTTTAGCCGCTCCGCCGATCGTGACTGTTTTGCCGCCGATTGCCAGCTCATAACATGTCTGCTTAATCACCGTATCGGTTGTTAAAATCGCTTCTTCAAAATCTCCTGATCCCGCAGGTGTTTCTTTCAGCAGCCCGATCCCCGCCTGAATTTTTTCCATGTCTAAATGTTCGCCGATGACGCCCGTTGAAGAAACAGCGACAAGCTCCGGCTCAATGCCAAGCTGTGAAGCAAAGGTCTCCCGCATTGTGTATGCGTCCTTTAGTCCCTGTTCTCCCGTGCAGGCATTGGCAATGGCGCTGTTGACGATGACGGCTTTCAGTGTCGGTCCGTGCTTTAAGCTGTCTTGTGTCACTTTGATCGGCGCAGCCTGGAAGTGGCTTTGGGTATAAACCGCTGCACTCACGGCCGGTGTCTCGCTGATAATGACGCCGAGGTCTTTTTTCGAGTAGCGCAGCCCGCAATGCACACCCTTTGCCTGAAATCCTTTTGGTGAGGACACATCACCTGTTACTTTTACAATTTGATCTTCACTTAACTGAATCATGGTTCGATTCTCTCCCGTTCTATGGATAAATTGGCGTGATGGCGAGACCGGTCTCTTCATTCCAGCCATTCATTACATTAAAGTTCTGCACTGCCTGACCGGCGGCACCCTTCATTAAATTATCGATGACCGAGACGATCGTGACTCTGTTCGTTCTCTCGTCGTGGGTCACGGCGATATCACAGAAATTGCTGCCATACACTTCCTTCGTTTGCGGATAATGGCCTTTTGGCCTCACTCTCACAAAATATGAATCTTGGTAAAATTCCGAATATAGGTTATGCAGGTCATCTGCGGATAGATCACAGGTTAATTGCGTATACATCGTCGCCATGATGCCCCTTGTCATCGGAACCAAGTGAGCCGAAAATGTAATGGGCCCGAGACCTGGCTGCCATTCATTCAGCGCCTGTTCAATTTCCGGCGTGTGCTGATGTTCATTGACTTTATAAATTTTAAAATTGTCGTTCAGCTCAGAAAAATGAGTGCCCATGAATGCTTTTCTTCCCGCTCCGGAAACCCCGGTCTTCGCGTCAACGATAACGAAAGATTCATCGAGCAGTTTCTTTTGAGCCAAAGGCGCGAGGCCAAGCAAAACAGCTGTTGGAAAACAGCCCGGATTGGCAATGAGTTTCGCCTGTTGAATTTGCTTTTGATTCAGTTCTGCCAGACCGTATACCGCCTCTTGAATCACCGCCTTCGGTGCCGCTGCCCGTTTATACCATTTTTCATATTCAGCGGGCTCTTGTATCCTCAGATCACCTGACAGGTCAATAACCGGGATTCCCGCATCTGCCAGCTTCGGAGTCAATTCACTTGATACTCCAGGCGGTGCAGCAAGAAACATGATATCTATTTCGTGTTTGATCGTATTCATATCAATCTGCTTTAGCCTCTGATCCGCTAAGCCGATAAGATGAGGATAAACCTCGCTATAGACATTTCCTTCTCCGCTGGATGAATAAAGTATGCATTCCTCTGCATGAGGATGATGCGAAAGAATCCTGACAAGTTCGGTGCCTCCATACCCTGTAGCACCTACAATTCCTATTTTCAAAACAAGTTCACCCTCTTAGTCTTTGTGAAATTATTTAAAATTATAACATGAATAAAAATTAATTCAATCGTATATTTAATATTTTTATTCATTTATAAATTTTCTGTTCAATGGAAATTCTGCTCAAAAAAATCAACACATCCACACCGAGAAACGTTGATATGACGCCCCTTTTCAGCCGCATAAAAAAACAGGCTGACGCGGTCAGCCTGTTTTCATCATCATCAATCCACTCAAAAAATATAGAATAGAGCTTGCATAAAAAATCATTTGCACTGTGAAAAAGTCAGCGAGAAAACCCCCGAGCATAATGGCTGCTGCTGAAAAGACAGCTGTCCAAAAATGGTAATTCCCGATCTTCTTTCCACGTTCTCCACTGTCTGTAAAATTAGCGATCAGCACTTTTTCTCCATGCTTTTGCATCGCTCCAAAGAGCCCTAACAGCACTTGGACGATATACACGTGAACGACGCTTCCGATATGCGGGACATATAAAAGCAGAACAGCCATCCCCCAAGAGTTCGCAAGCAGAAAATAACGGCTGTCAAACCTTTCAGACAGCCGTCCGAGGAGCGGATAAATGAGTGCGCCGCTCAGCCCGAACAATCCGTAGGAAAAACCGAACTGCGTGTAGCTTGAGCCGATATTTTTCACAAACAGTATATAAAACGGAAAGATTAAGCTGCTTGCGAAAAACACGCTGCTTTGTGATAAGGTCAGCCATTTTAATTTGTTTTTCCCCATTATTTATACCTCTGATAAAAGTAATTCATAAAGCGTTCATCCGGGTCATAGGTTCGTTTTTTCTGAAAAAACGCTTCGCTTTTCGGATATGCCTGTCTCATTTGCGCCTTTGTCTGGTAGGTCATATAAGGCAGATAATAGCTGCCGCCATGCTTGATAGCAACGTCTGTCATGCGCCTGATGATTCGGGCAGTATCTGCCTGCTCTTCTTTTGAAAAGCCCTCATTTATTAATAACACGAGCGAAAACATATCATCCTTCGCATAGGAAAGGTCGGCCTTTTCATTTTTCTGCACGTAGCGGATCGTAATGTTCAGCAGGTTGAGATCTTCGCCCGACAGTGTTTGTCTCAGATCGTCTATATAAGCCGTATACTCCTTCACAGGCACAAAGTATTCTTGCAGAACATCTGTGTTGTCATTGTTTTCATACTCAAGAAATTTTGATTCGGACCGCATGACATTATTGCGTGAGATCTCTGTGCCATTTTGGCTTAGGAAATAGGATTGCTGCGTGCCCCACAGCCAATTCCTGCCCCATTCATACCGCCTTGACAAACCGAGTGCAAACTTTGTTGCTCCCGTATATTCATCTTCTTTGAGATCGCTGTATGAAGTCAGCTGATCCTGTTGATCAGCCAATACGTAATTCGTGACATACATGTCTTTCAGAAATCCTTTTTTCGCTGTTGATATTCGCGCCAGATGCATTCGGACTTCTGGATTTCCTTTTACGCGCTTTGTAAAATAGTCTGCGTATGCGCTGTAATTCATTTTTTCAGTCTGCATGACATACAGTTCATCATCCGTCAGTTCAAGCGTTACATCAAGAATCACACCAAAAAGACCGTACCCTCCGATGACTGCCGTGAACAACTCGTCTTTTGGAGTGACGGTGATAATTGTCCCATCAGCTTTTAAAAGCCGAAATGATTTGACTGTATCAATCAGCGAGCCGTAGCGGATATCACGTCCATGGGCATTAGCGCTGAGAGAGCCGCCAATTGTAAAGATGTTTTGTGACTGCATGACTTTTACCGCGAGTCCGTATGGATTCACGTATTTCTGGATGTCATTCCACGTTGCACCGCTTTGCACTCTGATGGTTTTCTTCTCTTTATCGAGTGACAGGATTTTGTTGTAGCCTGTCATGTCGAGAACGATGCCGTCCTCATAATATGTATGGCCGCCCATGGAGTGCTGAGCACCGGCGATTGAAATTTTTATGTTTTTTCGATTTGCCTCTTTGACTGTGTCAAGGAGCGTTTCCTCTTCCTGCCCTTTCACTGTCTGCTTTATTTTCACAGGCATCAGGCGGCTGACATCCGTCATCTCGCTTGTGTCTGTTTTTTGCTCTGAGTGCACAGAGTACGCAAACAGGGCCGCATACGCGCCAGTACAAAGCGCGAATGCAAGCAATTTCTTTTTCATAGTGCTCTCCCTGCTGTTTTTTTACAACCATTATACCATGTCTGCGCCCTCATTTTTCCATATTATCTTCTTGCCCGTTTTTCGGCACGGCGGTCGGCGACGATAAAGCAGGCGTGAATCGCGCCCGGCAGCCAAAAGATACAGGTCAATATGAGATTCAGCAAGGCCTGAAACGGTTTTCCCGAAAACAAAACAGCAAGCGGCGGGCACAAAACAGCAAGCAGGTACATCATTTCCTTTCACTCCTTTCAGCTGTAAAAAAGGACAGCCTCACATGTCAGGCTGTCCTTTTTTGTTTTATTGAATGCCAAGCGCAATTTTTGCGTATCTGGACATTTTATCTCTTGTCCATGGCGGATTCCATACAATGTGAACCTCTGTCTCTTTCACTTCAGGAAGGTCCGCTAATGCTTTTTTCACTTCATCCACGATAATCGGCGCTAAAGGGCAGCCCATCGATGTCAGTGTCATCGTCACGTGCGTTAAGCCGTCTTCATCCATATCAACGTCATATACCAAGCCAAGATTCACGATATCAACGCCAAGCTCAGGATCGACAACCTGTTCCAGGGCGCCCATGATGTTTTCTTTTAATGCTTCTTCCACGTTCCCTCACTCCTTTTTTCTACAGTATAACGTAAATTAAGCCCTTGTTCATAACGCAGTGCTTTATAAATACGTTTCAAACCATTCAATCGTTTTTAACACTGCTGTCCGCGGGACTTTATGGTCGGCGTTTTCATCTCCGATAAATTGCAGGCGTTCCGGCTGCTCGCTGTAATGGGATTTAATCGTTTCATAAAATGTCCGGGTCGGCGCGTAAGGCACGACTTTATCTTTTTCACCGTGCCAAAATAAAAGCGGCCGCTGGCGCAGTTTCTCCGGCTGAAGGCTGAGATCCCGCAATTCGAGACGTTTCATCAGCTCCTGTACCTTCTCTTCCGGCACGTCGATATCAATTCCCTGAGATTGAATATGATCAATCTGCCGCTGAAACAGCTCCACGTAATTCGGGCTTCCCATCAGGCTGACGCCGGCTTTTATCCAATCATATGCAGTCAAAGCGCCAAGCGTTGTGATGCCGCCCATTGACGTGCCTGCGAGACCGATGCGGCCGCCGTCTACCAGGCCCTCTTTTTCAAAATGGTTTTTAAGCACGCCGATCTCTTCAATCTCGTTGAGGACGATGTCCCAAAAATGGCCCGCCAGCTCTTCAACAGCCATTTCTTCTCCCCGTTCACCATGGTGCAGAGCCTCCGGCAGAACGGCTCTGAAGCCCTTCTCCGCAAGCAGGTAAGCAATATGAAGGTTGTGTTCCTTCGCACTTGTAAAACCATGGATAAAAAATACGAGAGGAACAGCGCGGTGCCTGTTCTCTTCCTTTACAATATGTAAAAAAGGAATACCGGAAACGGTTTGATTCTCAATTTGTATCACAATGTGCCCTCCTTAGGATAACCATAATCATAAGTGTAACATGTAGACAATAAAGATGGTAAAAAGCTACACTGTAAGTAAGGGAAAACAAGCAAAATCTAAGGTTAAAGGAGCTTTTCATGGAGACAAAACCCTATTTAATCGCATTAGATTTAGATGGAACGTTATTAAAGGATGATAAAACCATATCAGAAAACACTCTTCGGACGATACAGCGCCTAAAAGATAGCGGGCATTATGTCTGCATCTCAACAGGTCGTCCGTACCGTTCAAGTTCTATGTACTACCAGCAGATGGAATTGACAACACCGATTGTCAATTTTAATGGAGCATTTGTCCATCATCCGCTGGACGACAGCTGGGGACGGTATCATACGTCACTCCCGCTTGATGTTGTCAAACAGCTCGTGGATATCAGCGAGAGCTACAACGTACATAACGTGCTTGCTGAAGTCATTGATGACGTATACTTCCATTACCATGATGAGCACCTGATTGATGTCTTTAACATGAACACAACAAATGTAACGGTCGGAGACTTGCGGGAAAATCTCGGTGAAGATGTGACGTCCGTACTCATCCATGCAAAAGAAGAAGATGTGCCGGCAATACGCTCTTATTTATCGGATGTTCATGCCGAGGTGATCGACCATAGAAGATGGGCCGCTCCGTGGCATGTCATTGAAATTATCAAAAGCGGCATGAATAAAGCGGTCGGCCTGCAGAAAATCAGCGATTTTTACGGCGTGCCGAGAGAGCGGATCATCGCTTTCGGAGATGAGGATAACGATTTGGAAATGCTTGAATTTGCCGGCTGCGGCGTCGCAATGGGAAATGGAATTGACGCGGTCAAGCAGATTGCCAACCGAACAACGGCTGCAAATGAAGAGGACGGCGTGGCAAGGTTTTTGAAAGAATATTTCTCACTTTAAAGACGGTCCGTATTAATTTTTCCCACTCATAAACCTTACTTTACCCCACCATACTATTGAAGACGACTCATCTCGTCAAAGTATGGAGGGGGGCAGTCTCAAAATGGGTAAACGAAGCAAATCCAGAAGGTTTATTCAGCAGGGTAAAGACTCCATCGGGCTACACGCCGCAAGATTTCCATATCGGTCTACTTTAGAAGAAGCTCACCAGCATGCCGCGGCACGAGACTCGGCAGAAAGACAGGTTGAATATTAAATGAGAAACGAACTGTTTCAGCAGGCAAAATCATTTGTTCAACAGGCGGTCATGGTGACAAACGGCTTTGAGGAGGGCGATCAGGAGCAAGCGATTCTGAGAGCCAAAAATGCTGTATCTTCTGCGTATGCCAATTCGACAGATGCGGAACGTCGCCAGCTGCATCAATTTCAAAATCAGCTGGACAAACTGCAATAAAAAAAGGCTATGGCGATTCGCCATAGCCTCTTATTTAACTTCAAATTGCTGAACAGCCTGAACCTGCTTTAGATTTTCCGCTCTGCCCTTAAATGTCACCTTTACCTCATAGGTTCCGGGCTCAGGGATTTCCTTCCACACATCAGAGAAATCATATGTTTCTCCGGGTTCAAGTGTCAGGTTTTGAAAAGCCTGCGTAAACATTTTGTCTTTCGAATAACGGTATCTTTCTTTGTGCCCAGAATCATACACGACAAGTTCAAATTTTTGCCCTGTGCTGAATTGAAACTCGACAGCACGTTCGCTTTGGTTCTTCAGCGACATGTTAAACTTGATTTGTTCAGGCTCCTGAATTGCGTCAACAGATAAAACAACCTCTTGATTCTCCATTCCGCCTGATACCTCCTTATCGGGTTCTGTCTGCTCATCTTTCCCGCAGCCTATCAAAAGCAGCACGGGGAGGAGCATCACAAGCAGCCGTTTCACGACTTCCACCTGCTTTCGTCAGTCTTTTCTAAAGAAGCCAAAAATCCCTGTCGTCTGTACAATGTTTGTAAATGCTTTCGGATCAACTTCTTTGACGATTTTCTCTAAATCGTACAGTTCGTACCTCGTAATGACGATAATCATCATTTCCTTCTGTTCGTTCGTAAATGCTCCTTTTGCCGGAACAGTTGTGATGCCGCGCACCATTTTTCCGTAAATGGCTTCCTTAATTTCGTCCGCTTTTTTCGTCACGATCATCGCCGTGAGTTTCATGTGGCGGGTGTGAATGGCGTCGATCACCCTCGTTGTCACATATAGTGTAACCAGGGTATATAATGCTTTCTCCCAACCTTGCAATAATCCTGCCGTCAAGATGATAATCCCGTTCAGAATGAAGAAATACGTGCCGACGGGTTTATCCTTCCACTTTGCAAGGACCATGGCGACGATATCAAGCCCGCCTGTCGAAGCCCCGTATTTTAATGTTAAGCCGATACCAACCGCTGAAATGACGCCGCCGAACACCGCGTTCAGCAAAATATCATGTGATAAGCTTGTTTCCGGCAGGATCCCCATAAACAGAGTAGTGAGTGCGACACTTAAAATGCTGTACACCGTAAACGATTTGCCGACCTTCAGCCATCCTAAAATACCGACCGGAATGTTTAAGAGGAACAAGAGCGTTCCCGTCGATATGTAAAAGGGGGCATATTGATCAACGACGCTTGATAAAAGCTGGGCGACACCTGTAAATCCGCTGGCATATACATCTGCCGGAATCAAAAATAAGTTCAGCCCGGCTGCATTGAGTAAAGCGCCGATGATGACGATGAGTAATTTTTTTGTTTGATCTAGTACCATGGCATGTTCCTCCGCTCTTTCTTCTTTATTATGTTTTCCCTTAAAACAAATATTTGAACACGATTTTGGCAAATTAATATGATATAGTTGGCTTAAACTCTCATGATAACGAGCGATAACGGAAAGAAGGGAAGCAATATGACAGTTCATCTCATCGCTGACAGCGCAGCTGATTTGCCTCGTTCTTATTTTGAAGAAAAAAGCATTGGCTTTATTCCGCTCAGGGTTTCACTCGGCGATAAAGAATTCGAAGATGCAGTCACAATTCATGCGGATCAAATATTTGAAGCGATGAAAAATGGAGAAACGCCCAAGACGTCCCAAGCCTCACCGCAAACGATTAAAAATGTATTTTTGCAATATGCCGAAACAGGTGATCCCGCTCTTTACATTGCCTTTTCCTCAGGTCTCTCCGGCACGTATCAGACAGCTGTAATGATCGCCAATGAAGTGAAGGAGGAATTCCCTGATTTCGATTTGCGGGTCATTGATTCCAAATGCGCTTCATTAGGATACGGCCTGGCTGTCCGGCATGCTGCCGATCTCTGTATCAACGGGAATACAATACAAGAAATTGAAACGTCTGTAAAGAACTTTTGCAACCAGCTTGAACATATTTTTACCGTTGATGATTTAACATATCTCGCAAGGGGCGGCCGGATATCCAAAACATCCGCTTTTGTCGGCGGCCTGCTGAATATAAAACCGTTGCTTCAAATGGAGGACGGCAAGCTTGTGCCGCTGGAAAAAATTCGCGGACAGAAGAAACTTTTCAAACGGATCATCGAGCTTATGAAAGAGCGCGGGGATGATTGGAGCAATCAAACCATCGGGATCAGCTACGCCGCGAACAAAGAAAAAGCCACGGACATGAAACACTTGATTGAGGAAGCCTTCAAGCCGAAAGAAATCATTATGCATTCTATCGGTTCTGCAATCGGCTCGCACGCCGGTCCAGGTACATTGGCGATATTCTTTTTAAGAAAATGAGCAAACAAAAACAGTCAGACTCTGTGCCCTGACTGTTTTTGTTTGCTTATAAAATGCCGACAGCCTCATACGCTTTTTCGACTGAAGCTGATTGCTTCGATCCTTCACCGTATAAATCATTGGCGGCATCAATCGCCGCTTGCTTCATCATGCTGAAATCTGTAGATGCCGTTACATAATATGTTAAAGCCCGATAGTAAATTTGTTCACATGCTTCACGCCCTATCCCTTCAACCTGCACATTGTGGTGCACGCCTCCTTCTGCCAGAAGGTAAGCTGCTTTATTGTGGATGGACGAATTGATATGGACTCCGCCATAATCCTCTGTTCCTGTGTAGCGGTTCGAGTAATGATCTGGATTTCCCTGCTTAGATGGGTCCTCTAACGACCGCAATGAATCTCCTGCAATATCCGGAGTATAGACATCCTCGCCGATTTCCCAATCATCACGGTCAGCCATTGCGCCCATAATATCGGAAATGGACTCATTTAATGCACCGGGTTCTCCATGATATAATAGGCCGGCGGAATACTGTGTGACTGCGTGTGTGATTTCATGCGCGACAATGTCGAGCGATCCGGACAGCGGCTTAAATTTTGAACCGTCTCCATCACCGTACACCATCTGGACGCCGTTCCACGCTGCATTGTTCCATTGTTTGCCGACATGCACGGTAGACGTAATCCTTGCTCCGTTTTGATCAAAAGAAGCACGGCCAAATGTCTTGCTGTAATAATCGTAAACGGCTTGCGCATTTGCATGCGCGTCTACAGCCGCAGGTTCATTAAATACGGAAGTGCCACTGACTATTTCTTTGCCCGTATATCCGATCAGTTGAGACAAAAGTGTAAACAAGGTTTCGTTCAGGTTCTCCGCGTCAAACGTATTGATCCCTTTTCCCCTTGTTTCGTCGGCCAAATAAAAGCGCCCATCCTGTACTGTGACGTCAAAGCTTTTTTCATCGCCTGACACGCCGATTCCTGTACCTGCCGCTTCATGAATGGCATTAAAGGACTCGATGACCTTTCCGCTATTGGCATCGATGACACAATGCCAATAGCCAGGCTCAGGTTCAGATGTCGAGAGTCTCACAAGGTAGGCAAGATCGAAATTCCCGTCGTGTGGATAGATATATAATTCGCCCTTTGGCTCCCCATCAAGATATTTGATTTTCCCAATGGCAGCCTCGAGCTCACGCTGTGCTGTACGTATTGCTTTTTCCTCAGAAATAGACGGTGTGACAGAGACGTCCTTGATTTGCGGATGCACTTTTCCAAAGAAACTTTTCACTTGTTTGTTTTCCTTCATCGCGACCGCTTGTTCAAAGCCGTAAATCGGAATTCCTTTGTAAACCTCCGTTAATTTAAAAAACGTTTGTTTTGTTTTTGGATCCTTTATGGTTTTCGAAATACGAAAATGGCTGTTCGCATTCCCTTTGAGCTTAAAATGCGATTGATGTTTATCAAGATAGGAAAATAACGATTCTTTCTGAGTTGTGTTTTGTACCGGCTTCTGTGATGGCTTTTCGATGATGTATGAAGGGGTTTGATACGTATGGTCGTATTTGATGCTTTGATCAGCTGAGGCATGTGTTACAAAAACCATTTGGGCCGCCGTGCAGAAGCCGGCCAGTAATAGAGATGTCTTAGTCAGATTGCGCAAAACACCACATCCTTCCTATTTTGGAATCTATCATTTTTCTTCATCCTATCAAAAATACAAAAACTTGTATGTGGTGCTTCGTTCTTATTTTCCCAAAAAAGAAGGGCAGAGATACTTCGCTCTGCCCTCCTTATTCTACTCTACTAATTTTTTATTGACATAAATAATAACCCCTGCGCCATATGCCAGTATAAGCGGTGGTATGAGCTGCTCCTGGCCTTGAAATGAGATAAAACTATTCAGCAAAATAAACAAACCGGAATTCAGGAAAAAGTAGCCTGCTATTCTGGCCAGCCGATCTTTATCCCGTATGCGCGCCTCGTTAAATCCGGCCAGCATCCAGGTTTGTTTTTTGATTCCGACAAAATAGGCAACCACAAAGAATAAGAGCGCGATGACGATTAATAGATAATTGATGCTGATTTCCATCTTACAGCCTCCTACACATTACTTGATGTTTAGAAAAAGAAAAAAAGCGGCGCAGCTTACTGCAATCAGCAGCAGGACGACAAACGCCTTGAGGAACGGGCTCAAAAGAAGCAGCACTGCTAAAAACAGCAGATAAGCCGCACCGACTCGCGAAATCGTGACAATCTCCTTTTGAGAGCGCATTTTGTTTTTTCTGACGCCGGCAAACATCATCAATTTTTTCCGCTTCCATACATATCCGGCGAGCACCGCTAAATAAACAGCCAGCGGCAGATGTCTGAAATCGGGCGGCAGCAGCGGCAGGGCGATTATCGCGACAATGAGAAGAACCGAAAGCCAGCTTTTGCCCAATAATGACCTCCTCCTTTTCAGCTCTTCCCCATCACCCATCATCACTTCGGCAAGCTCCTTCGGATGAGAAAATTCAGATTCAATAGCTTCCTGCAGTTCCTCTTCACTAAGGCCGGCTTTGATTCTGTCTTGAACGAAAGCGGTGATATGCCCCTTTAATTCGTCGATAGCGTTTTCTCTCTCTACATCAGGCATATTCGCCAGCTCTGCATTTAGTTCCTCCATGTACCGGTCAATGATATGCTGGGCATTCATAGCAAATCCCCCGATAAAGACAGTAAGGCTTGATGGGTTTCCAGGTATTTTTCCAGCCGTTCTTTTAACATTTCTTCTCCTTTTTGCGTCATTTTGTAATACTTTCTTTTCGGGCCGTCCAGTGAATCTTCCCAAAAGAATTCGATCCACCCCTTCTCGGTCATTCGTTTCAGAATCGGATAAATCGCTCCCTCTGAAATAGCCAGCGCCGAGGTGGTTTTTAAGGATGACGTCAGCTCATAACCGTACATCGGTTTAGATCGCAGAAGGGAAAGGATGGCCAGCTCAAAAATCCCTTTTCGAAATTGAACTATCCAGCGGTCATTCACTTGATTCGTTTTCATGGTTTCAATATATCGAAAAAACCACTATATATCAATCATATATAGCAGTGTAAAATGTCCTGTTTTTTCTTTTGACAAAAATGGAATTTCTCATACTTTTTAACCTTTTTATTACATAAATGTTTTTATATTATGAAAAGTGTAAAAACGATTCTTCAGGTTAAAAGGAGCAGTCGAATGCAGAAATCGATATCATTTTTTATCATTTTTTCAGTCCTTTGGGGTTCGATATTTCTGTTTTCTATTATTGGCAGCTTAGGGACAACCCCGATCCCGCTGACAAAGGACTCCAAATTTCTCATGTCCAGCATCCTTCCTCAGGGCTGGGGCTTTTTCAGCAAAAATCCGCGCGATACTTCGATCGGCTTATATGAGGCTGAAGATGCCAGCGCCAAGGTCAGATGGCCTAATATGAGGGCTGATAACCTATTCGGCCTGTATCGGTATGGGCGGTCACAAGGCGTTGAAATGGGCGTGATCTACAGCCAAGTCGGCAAGGAACAGTGGACCGCATGCAAAGAAAAGAACCTCGGCGCATGCAAAAGCAAAGCAAAAACCGTGCAATTAAAAACACCCGCTCCCCGCCCGCTGCTTTGCGGCAGCTACTATTTGACGAAAGAGGATATTGTACCTTGGAGCTATTCTAAATACACCCCTTCGTCTTATCAGGTAAAAAGCATAGTCAAGGTTGTGATCTCATGCTCGAAAACATAAAAAAGACCATCACCAGTTGGGACGATAGAAACCCGTGGACGAATGTATACGGCCTCGCGCGAAGCATCATTGCGCTATCCAGCCTGCTGACGCTGCTCATCAATCACCCGAGCCTCATCATGAAGCCAGCCAGCGGAATCAGCAGTTATCCTGCTTGTAAAATGAATCTCAGTCTCTTTTGCCTCGGCGAAAATAACTATATGATGTTAAATCTTCTCAGATGGGTCTGCATTGCCATTCTGGTGCTTGTTGTCATTGGCTGGCGCCCCAGAATCACCGGGGTTCTGCATTGGTATGTCAGTTACAGCCTGCAGTCATCGCTGATCGTCATCGACGGAGGCGAGCAGGCAGCAGCTGTCATGACCTTTTTATTGCTTCCCATCACGCTGACCGATCCGAGAAAATGGCATTGGAGCACAAGACCTCTAGAGGGCAAAAGAACACTTGGAAAAATAACAGCTTTTATTTCTTATTTTGTGATCAGAATTCAAGTGGCGGTGCTTTATTTTCACTCTACCGTCGCTAAGCTGTCTCAGCAGGAATGGGTGGACGGAACAGCCGTCTATTATTTCGCCCAGGAAAAAACCATCGGCTTCAACGGCTTTTTTCAGGCGTTAACAAAGCCAATTGTAACAAGCCCGTTCGTGGTGATTCCGACATGGGGGACGCTGCTGGTTCAAATCGTCATCTTCGCGGCGCTGTTTGCGCCGAAGAAGCATTGGAGATTTATTTTGATTATCGCTGTTTTTATGCATGAGATTTTTGCAGTCATGCTGGGTCTGATCAGTTTCTCGCTTATCATGGCCGGCATTTTGATATTGTATCTCACACCTATCGATTCCACGATTCACTTTACATATATTCGCAGACTGTTGTGGAATAAAAAACAAAAGAAGGGAGAGGTTTCAGTTTGAAGAAGGCGTTTCTAGTATTTTTGTCGGTTGTATTGGTGACGACTGTGTTTTTGGTGAAACAGCAAGAAAGTGTGGCACAGGCAAAGCAGCTTGAGTATTCAGGTGAGGAAATTTTTAAAGGGTTTGTGTTTGCCCAAGGGGAAGTTGGCAAACAGCTGCCAGAGGTCTTTAATAAAGCGATGACAGACAAACTCAACACAAAACAGGCAAAGGCTTTTGCCAATCAGGTTGTAGCTGATATTAAAAAAGAGGATGCTGACTTTTTTGACAACCTGAAGAAAGCTGTTTACAGCAAAGATGCATTGAAAGTGGATGAACTGCTGAAAAAAGCAGGTCAAATCGTTGAAGAAAAAGTAGAAGCTGCAAAGGAAATCGCCGCTTCCAAGGATGATACATCCAGAGTTCAGGCCGAGCTTGTCAACACTGTTGATACCGCTAACTATTTCTATTATGTTTCTTATGTTGCTGCAGCCGGTGCCCTGATTCTGATCATTCTCGCCATCGATATTACGCCGATCGCGATTTCAGACAATGTAGATCGCGAAATGGCAATCAGAACGCTTGTTGATGAATTAAACTAGACATAAAAAACGGCTCGCCCCGCAGTTTTGCTGCAGGCGAGCCGTTTTCATGCTATTTTTTCTCGTATGTCCATCCATCTTCCTGATACACTTTTCCGTTTTTCATTAAATGGCCCAGCGCGCGTTTAAAGGCGGCTTTGCTCATGTTAAAACGTTCTCTGATATCGTCAGGCTCGCTTTTGTCACTGTACGGCATGGCGCCGTTTCTCGTTCTCATGTACGTTAGAATGTACTCGGCATCAACAGACATTGCATCCTGTTTTCTTGGAAGCAGCGACAAGTTGACCGAACCGTCTTCTTTCACTTGAATCACCCGCCCTGTTACTCTTGAACCGAGTCTTGGCTCCTCTTTTCTTTCTGACGGGTGAATAAAACAGCGGATCCCATCATCCGTAATCACGAATGATCCCGATGCGATCAGCCTGTACACCGTACCTGTCAGCTCTTTATTCATCAGATCTTCTGAAGCGTCGGTAAACAGTTCGCTGATGATGTCTTCCGGCGCTGGTTTCGCAAACATGCGCCCCCGGTTCGTCACCTTCAGCATACAGTAAAGCTTGTCCCCTTTTTGCGGCCAGACATCTTCGTACGGCGGCAAATGCTCAGTTGCGACTAGCGCGTCCTTCGATAAACCGACATCAACGAAAACGCCCATATCTTCCACTTTATCCACCACTTCAACCCAGCCATATTCATCCGCGCTGATGACCGGAATTTTCATCGTAGCCGCAAGCCTTTCCTGCTGGTCGACGTATATAAAGACTTCTACTTCCTCTCTGTCCTCGATATCCTCAGTCATTTCACTGTTATGTAAGAGAATCGTATCTTCCCCATCGGTTAAAAAGTAACCGAAGTCGGTTTGGTGATCTATACTCAAGGTTAATTGCTGCCCTGGTCTCATGCTATCGTCCTTCCTGTTCCGCTTATTTTATGCGGATTTTGTTAACATTTTTTCCAATCATCCCAAATTGATTCTTTGTTCTGTTGGAAGTTTCTCTTTATTCTACTATAATCAACACATAAGTTAAATGTTATGGAGGTTTTCATATGGCAAAAGAAAGTTCATTTGATATTGTATCAAAGGTCGAATTGCCTGAAGTGCAAAACGCAATCCAAATTGCACTGAAGGAAATCAGTACCCGATATGACTTTAAAGGAAGCAAAAGCGACATTTCTTTAGATAAAGAGGAACTGGTCCTCGTTTCCGATGACGAATTCAAATTAAGCCAGCTGAAAGATGTGCTGGTCAGCAAATTGATTAAACGAAATGTACCGACAAAAAACATTGATTACGGCAAGGTGGAAAATGCGTCAGGCGGAACGGTACGCCAGCGTGCAAAGCTTGTTCAAGGCATTGACAAAGACAACGCAAAAAAAATCAATACGATCATCAAAAACTCCGGACTGAAAGTGAAATCTCAGGTGCAGGATGATCAAGTGCGCATCACCGGAAAAAACAAAGATGACCTGCAGCAGATTATCTCAGCTGTGCGTGGAGCAGATCTGCCAATTGACGTTCAATTTATAAATTTCAGATAAATTTTCTGATTCCTATTGATTATTGTCTTTATTTTCGGTAAATTTGGAGAAAGGGAAAAACGCCAGGTATCTTACGGCACTTCCTGACACGAAAATTTCATATCCGTTCTTATCAAGAGAAGCAGAGGGACTGGCCCGACGAAGCTTCAGCAACCGGTGTAATGGCGATTAGCCATGACCAAGGTGCTAAATCCAGCAAGCTCGAACAGCTTGGAAGATAAGAAGAGACAAAATCACTGACAAAGTCTTCTTCTTAAGAGGACTTTTTTTATTTCTCTTTTTTCCTTGCTGATGTGAATAAAGGAGGCAGACAATGGGACTTTTAGAAGATTTGCAAAGACAGGTGTTAATCGGTGACGGCGCCATGGGGACGCTCCTCTACTCCTATGGCATTGACAGGTGTTTTGAGGAGCTCAATATTTCAAAGCCGGAGGAAATTCAGCGCATACATAAAGCGTACGTTGAAGCTGGAGCCAACATTATTCAAACGAATACGTACGGGGCCAACTATATTAAATTATCCAGACACGGTCTTGAGGATGACATCAAAAAAATGAATCAGGAGGCCGTAAAGATCGCGCGGGCTTCAGCAGGCGATGCATACGTGCTTGGAACGATGGGCGGCATACGCACATTTAATAAAAACGCGTACAGCCTTGACGAAATTAAGCGCAGCTTCCGCGAGCAGCTGTACCTGCTGCTGCATGAAGAGCCGGATGGCTTGCTGTTAGAAACGTATTATGATTTGGAAGAAGCCCGTGAAGTGCTGAAAATCGCGCGGAAAGAGACTGATCTTCCGATTATGCTCCATGTCTCCATGCACGAGCAAGGCGTATTGCAGGACGGAACGCCGCTTTCTGACGCATTGCGCTCGATTGCGGATCTCGGAGCTGATATTGTCGGCATTAACTGCCGCCTCGGCCCTTATCACATGATTGAAGCGCTCAGCGAAGTGCCGATTTTTGATGACGTGTTCTTATCCGTTTATCCAAACAGCAGCCTTCCTTCGCTTGAAGAGGGACGGCTCGTCTATGAAACAGACGACACGTATTTTCAAAACAGCGCATCAGAATTCCGTAAGCAGGGTGCGCGAATTATCGGCGGCTGCTGCGGCACCACGCCGAATCACATCCGTGCGATGGCGGAAGCAGTTGGCGGGATGGCTCCGATTACGGAAAAAGAAGTCAAAACCCGGGCGAAAGAACTCATTTCTGTTCAGCACGAGCGAACCGAGCCCGGTCTGAATGAGATCGCGGCGGAAAAACGCTCTATTATCGTAGAACTGGATCCGCCGAAAAAACTGAGCTTTGACAAATTTCTATCGGCGGCCGCTGAATTAAAAGAAGCGGGAATTGATGCCCTGACACTCGCCGACAATTCTCTGGCGACCCCGCGGATCAGCAATGTTGCCTGCGGCGCCCTTGTCAAGCAGCAGCTCGATATGCGTTCCCTCGTCCATATTACGTGCCGCGACCGTAACATTATCGGCTTGCAGTCACATTTAATGGGCCTTGATACGTTAGGGCTGAATGACGTGCTTGCCATTACAGGTGACCCTTCTAAAATCGGGGATTTTCCTGGTGCGACGTCTGTATATGATTTAACATCCTTTGATTTAATCAGACTGATCAAACAATTCAATGAAGGTCTGTCTCTGTCTGGAAAACCGCTCGGCAAGAAAACAAATTTCTCAGTCGCCGCCGCATTTAACCCTAACGTCCGCCATCTGGATAAAGCGGTAAAACGGCTGGAGAAAAAAATAGATTGCGGCGCGGATTATTTTGTTTCTCAGCCTGTCTATTCCGAGCAGCAGCTTGTTGATATCCATAACGAAACAAAACATCTGAAGACGCCGATCTACATCGGCATCATGCCGCTGACAAGCAGCCGGAATGCCGAATTCATCCACAATGAAATTCCCGGCATTAAGCTGTCTGATACGATTCGCGAAAAAATGGCCCATGCCGGTGAAGATAAAGAAAAGCAAAAGGCGGAAGGCCTTGCGATTGCACGCTCCCTTCTGGATACGGCGTACGAGCTGTTTAACGGCATCTACTTGATTACGCCTTTCCTCAGATCTGACTTAACCGCCGAGCTCACTTCATATATTCAGCAAAAAGATGAGCAGCGCCAAAATATCTTTTTGCATTAATCCCCAAAAGATTGCCTGATCGAATCGGGCAGTCTTTTTCAACGAGATTCGTGTTACGATATAGAAAAACAATCATGAGGAGGAACATTATGCTCGAAGTCAAAACCATTTCTGTGGAAGATACATATGAAATCCGGCACCGCATTCTGCGCCCCCATCAATCCATTGAACAATGCAAATATGAAGAGGATCATGCAGAAGGCTCCTTTCATCTCGGCGCGTTTTATGAAGGAACGCTGATCAGCATCGCTTCTTTTTCCCCGCAAAGTCAGCCTTTATTAACGGAAACCCCTGCGTATCGGCTGAGAGGCATGGCAACGCTCGAGGGATATCGCGATCAGAAAGCTGGAAGCACGCTGATCAAACACGCGGAGCACAAACTGGCGGAGAGCGGCGTTCAGGCGGTATGGTGCAACGCAAGGCACCATGTCAAGGGCTACTATGCCAAGCTTGGCTGGGAGGAACTTGGCGAACCATTTGACATTCCCGGCATTGGCAATCATATTGTCATGTACAAAACACTTAGAACAAGCAGGTGATCTTATGGACGTAGTGGATGAACTGATTGAGCTTCATGAAGAACACGTTTCCGGCTTATTGCGGCTTTGCGGGCAAGCCGGGTGGCCGGATTATGGCGAACAAGAACTGAGACTGCTTGTTCAGCAGGGACGCTTTTTCGGTTATCAAAATGTCAGCGGTGAGATGATTTCCTGCATCGGCTTGTTTTTGTTTGGCCGTCTTGCTTCTATCGGTCTTGTTATCGTTGACAAGGAATATAAACGGCTTGGTCTCGGCAGGCGTATGGTAAACGCCTGTATCGCCCAAGCGGATGAAAACACCGCCATCAGGCTTTGCGCCACAAAAGAAGGTTTGCCGCTTTATGAAAAAGCAGGCTTTCATACGGCAGGAACAGTGCGAAAGTACAGCTGTCACAGTTTTCAACCTTATACAAAGCAGGTTGACGCTGAACTGTCACCCTTTAGAGAACAAGACTTTCAAGACTTAGCGACGGCGGATCTTGCCGCCTTTGGCGGAGATCGATCAAACCTTTTGCAGCAGCTTATTTCCACTTCATGCGAATGTGTCATCGCCAGAAATCATGACGGGCAGTTCATTGGGTACGGACTATCTGTACAAACACCGGCCCATTTGAAATTCGGCCCCATTATCGCTCCATCATCAGACATTGCTGCACAAATAATCAGCAGGCTGGCGGCCGGCAAACAAGGTCCGATGCGAATCGATATACCGGGTGAACACACGTCTCTCCATGACAGCCTGATAGAAATGGGATTTCATAAAGATGATAAACCTCCGCTTTTGTTCTATCAGAAAAAAGCGCCTATTCAAAATGGACACTTATATGCTTTGATTTCACAGGCTCTCGGTTAACCCTCTTTTTTCCCGAACAGGTATCTTCTGTTCGGTTTTTTGCTGTCTGAGTACTGAATAAACGAAGCCATCAGGGACATTCTAAGCAGAAGAAAAGGAGTGTGCTCTGAGATGGAATCATCAAAACAAAATAACGGAATGACGATTGTAGCAATCGGTTCAATCCCTTTAATATTAACCCTCGGAAACTCGATGCTTATTCCGATTTTGCCAAAAATGAAATCTGAACTTCATTTATCACAATTTCAAGTCAGTCTCGTGATCACAGTATTTTCCTTGATTGCAGCATTTGCGATTCCGATCGTCGGTTATCTCGCAGACCGATTCTCAAGGAAAATCATCATTATTCCCTGCTTAATTTTGTATGGTGCCGGCGGTTTGTTAGCCGGGTTTGCGGCAGGTTTTTTTGACAATGCCTTTCCTTGGGTCATGGCAGGACGAGCGCTTCAGGGAATCGGGGCAGCCGGAACAGGCCCAATTGCCATGGCACTGACGGGAGATCTGTTTAAAGGCGCCCAGGAGAGCAAGGTGCTGGGCCTTGTTGAAGCTTCAAACGGCATGGGGAAAGTGCTTTCACCGATCATCGGCTCGCTTATCGCCCTGCTTGTCTGGTATGGCGCGTTTTTTGCCTTCCCTGTGTTTTGTATCATTTCAATCGTGCTGACTTGGATTTTTATTAAAGAGAAGAAAAAGGAAAAAGAACCGCCACCTATCGGAAAATATGCGAAAGGGCTGTTAAGTGTTTTTAAACATGAAGGCAGATGGCTGTTTACCGCTTATTTAGCCGGTGCGACCTGTTTGTTTACTTTATTCGGCATCCTGTTTTACCTCTCAGATGTTCTTGAAAAAACATACGACACCGACGGCGTGAAAAAAGGCTTGATTTTAGCGATTCCGCTTTTGGTTATGTGTGTGACGTCTTATACAACAGGAAGCAAAATCGGGCAAAAGCAATCGTTAATGAAAAAACTGATCGTACTCGGATTGGCGTTCATGACCGTATCTTACGCGGCACTGTCATTCATTGAAAATCTTGTCCTCTTTATCAGTGTTCTCGTGCTGAGCAGTATCGGCTCAGGTCTTGTCCTTCCTTGTGTGAACAGTTTCATTACCGGTGCTGTCGGCAAAGAAAGACGGGGATTTGTCACCTCGCTGTACGGATCTGTACGCTTCTTAGGGGTAGCAATCGGCCCTCCGATTTTCGGCCGCCTGATGCAATGGTCCAGACCCGGCATGTTTTTAAGCATTGCGGGATTGACTCTCGTTGTCGGCATTCTTGTGATGATGTTAATCCATGTGAAGCAAAACAATGAAGAAACAAAAGAGAAAGAAGACCCTAAAATGGCTGGCAATCGGCTGCAGCCCGCTGAGGAAAGGTAGCACCTAGCTTGAAAATTGTACGAATTGAAACCTTTCCGCTCTTGCACCGATTAGAAAAGCCATACGGAGACGCCAACGGGCTTAAACGATATCGGACTTGTTATCTGATCAGGATTATCACCGAAAGCGGGATAGACGGCTGGGGAGAATGTGTTGATTGGCTCCCGACTCTCCATGTCGGCTTTACCAAACGGATCATCCCGTTTCTTTTAGGAAAACAGGCCGGCAGCCGCCTTTCATTAGTGCGCACGATTCAGAAATGGCACCAGCGGGCGGCCTCCGCTGTAAGCATGGCGCTGACAGAGATTGCGGCCAAAGCTGCGGATTGTTCAGTTTGCGAATTATGGGGCGGGCGATTCAGAGAAGAGATTCCTGTGTACGCCTCTTTTCAATCGTACTCAGACTCCCCGCAATGGATCAGCCGCTCGGTCTCCAACGTTGAAGCCCAGTTAAAAAAGGGTTTTGAGCAAATCAAAGTCAAAATCGGCGGGACCTCCTTCAAGGAGGATGTCCGGCACATCAATGCGCTGCAGCATACAGCCGGCAGTTCCATTACGATGATTCTGGACGCAAATCAAAGCTATGATGCCGCGGCGGCGTTTAAATGGGAGCGCTATTTCTCTGAATGGACGAACATTGGCTGGCTTGAGGAGCCTTTGCCCTTTGATCAGCCGCAGGATTACGCTTTGCTTCGCAGCCGTTTATCTATTCCTGTTGCAGGTGGAGAAAACATGAAAGGCGCGGCGCAATTTGCGCCTCTCCTTTCACAGCGCTGTTTGGATATCATTCAGCCTGATGTCATGCATGTCAACGGAATCGATGAGTTTCGGGACTGCCTCCAGCTCGCCCGTTATTTTGGCGTCAGAGCATCCGCCCATGCATATGATGGATCACTTTCACGGCTCTATGCTTTATTTGCACAAGCCTGCCTGCCCCCATGGTCTAAAATGAAGAACGATCAAATTGAACCGATCGAGTGGGACGTCATGGAAAATCCTTTTGCAGATCTCGTCAGCCTGCAGCCTTCAAAAGGAATGGTCCACATCCCGAAAGGAAAAGGCATTGGAACAGAGATCAATATGGAAATCATCAATCGCTGCAAGTGGGATGGCTCAGCCTATTAAGCTGTGCCATTTCTTTATTTTGAGACATAAATAATGGACAGCCTCATAAAATGAAAACAGCGGACAAGTCTTTTCATAAAGGAGCAAATGACTTAATGGCTGAACTGCTGATGAAAGCAAAACTTACGTTTATGATTGTCGTAGGCGGCGTACTACAGGGACTCGGCATGTCCTTGTTTTTATTTCCGCATGATATTCCAACAGGCGGTGCAGCAGGTATTGCGGTGCTATTGCATTATCTGTTTCAAATCCCCCACGGATTTTCAGTGTGGGCTGTGAATGTATCAATGCTTTTTACCGCTTTAAAATGGCTGGAGATGAGAACATTCACCGGCACCCTCGCTTCTATCACCGTCACCTCTGTCTCGGTATTGATCTTTGATGCGGTTTTTCCGGATATCACATCTAATCTGTGGCTTGATCTGGCAAGCGGCGCAGTGTTACTGGGACTCGGCATCGGACTTTTATACAAATATAAAATTTCGAACGGAGGATTCGGAGCCCTTGCTCTAATGATTTCTATCTACCGCGGCGGAAATCCCGGAACGATCCTGCTCATCATGAATTGCATCATTTTTATGGTCACCGCGTCTATTATTGACTGGGGCATCGTCATTCAAGCCCTGATATGCCAGGTGATATCGACAAGAGTCATCGATTTCATCTACAACATCCGCCTGACCTCTCTTCCCTATCTCACGCCTATGTACCGCCATAAAAAATAATAGGCAGAGGCTCTCTTCACGACGAGAGCCCCGCAGCCGCTGTTTTACAGAAAAAAGGTATCGGATCTTAGCCCTAAACGCAGCGTCTCCAACGCGATGGCATCATGAAATGGTATATTGGCCAGATTCACATTCGGCCCGATTTTTTGAATAAACCCTTGCTGAAGCGTTTTGTTAGGCGCTTCAAAAATCAACCTGTTGATATCAATATCCGAAGAAATGATGTCGTCAACAATTTGAAACCTGACATCGCCGCTGCTGGAACAGATCCCTCCCGTCCCGCTTTCTCTGGCTTCTGTAATCACTTTTTCCGCGCCCGCTTCCAAATCTTCAACGATATATTCAAGCCATTCCTCAGAGCTTTGCCGGCTTGCTAATTCCGCATCCTTGCTGCCCACCTCACTAAGCACAAGAAATTCATCAGAAAAATCGGCAATGTAAGCCGCTTTCTCTTTATTTGTCATCGGGAGCGTACCGTTTGAAATCTCAATATATTCACAGCCGAAATAGGTGCAGTACCGATGAAATTCATTCACTTTTTTCTGGCTTACGTACTTTTCGAACAGTGTGCCGCCAAAGAAAAATGAAATGTCATGCTCTTTTAGCGTACTGATTTTTTCTTCAAGATCTTTCGTAAGTAATGATGTGCCCCAGCCGAATTTCACAAAATCAATATAGTCGGACGCTCCGGCTATCGCATCTTTGAAAAATTGCAAGGGATAGCCGTTATCAATTAAAATGGACTGCCCGGTTTCTCTCGGCTTATTTGTTCTCACTGGCAATTCTAGTGAAAAATCATTCATATTATGACCCTCTCTATCGTTGGAACTTCTCCATCTTGTTTCACTTTCATCACAAAATCGCCCGTCAGTTCTTTTGCACAGTAAGCGATGTCCTCCGAATCAAATAATGGCTGGCGGCGGTCAAAAAATTTCTCTGCAACAGAAGAGCCTTTTATTCTTTGAATCGCCTCCTCAGCCGTTACCGCATTTGTCCCTTCAATGATGCCTTTGATATACTCCGCACACGCCATATCGTCATCACCGGATGGGTGGGAAGCCACAATGTTTATGACACAATCGTTTGCGGCGAGCTTTTTTACATGCTGTGCCGTTGTTTTGGCATTGGAAAATCCAGTTACGAACAGATGCTTTGCATTCAGCGCCCCCAACGCCGCTGTGACGCCATTAGTTGTTTTCTGGATCAGACGCTTATCCGCCATATCCTGCTCAGCCATGCGTTTTGGAGAATTATCTAAATCAAATCCGCTGATACCGACCCCCTTTTCCTCTCCCGTCAATACATAATCCGGATAGGTGCCTTTCAGCGCAAAGGCTTCATCAGCCGTCCGGACCAACAAAATCTCTTTCGCCCCGCCGATAAACGCATAATGGGCGACCGTAAAGGCTCTGATGACATCAATGACGATGTTAATATCCGCCGGGGCAAGCGAATGATGATGCCCCTGATAAATGGAAATCGGCATAATACCTCTCCTTGGGCATAAAACCATTTTGCTTAAAAGCATATTCAGCCGGGCTCTTAATGGTTCCGCTCCTCATTTTAGGCGGGCGCGGCACCTAAAAACCCTGAACCTTTATGCAAAAAATGAATAGTCTGCCTATAACTCGATCAATAAAGCAGATGCAAACGGGGGGAAAACGTTGAACGAAACCATCACGTATGACACATGGAACGACATGCTGTCCAAACAGGTAACGGATCAATTGATCGATGAGCTCGATGTGTTGAAATGGGCTTACCGAACGTACGGGGAAAAGATTGTGTACGCCTGCAGCTTTGGCGCAGAAGGGATGGTGCTTCTCGACTTAATATCAAAAATCAACAAAAACGCACACATCATCTTTTTGGATACAGGGCTTCATTTTCAAGAAACATATGAGCTGATCGAGGCTGTCAAAGAGCGGTATCCAGGATTTACAATCCAGCTGCTCGAACCCGAGCTGAGCCTGGCAGAACAGGAGACGAAGTACGGCGGAGAGCTGTGGAAGCATAACCCGAACCTCTGCTGCCAATTGCGGAAAATCGAACCGCTCAAAAAGCACCTGTCCGGCATGACAGCTTGGATTTCAGGGCTGCGACGGGAGCAGTCGCCAACGAGAAAGCATATTCAATACGTAAACCTGGACCAGAAGTTTAAGCTCATCAAAATTTGCCCGCTCATCCACTGGACATGGGATGACGTTTGGACGTACATCCGCCTGCACAATTTGCCTTACAACAAACTGCACGATCAACATTATCCGAGCATAGGCTGTGAAATGTGTACATTGCCTTCCTCGGACCCGAACGATGAGAGGGCTGGAAGATGGGCCGGACGGGAGAAAACAGAATGCGGCCTGCATCAGGAATAGCGGATGGCAGGTTCTTGCTGTGAGAATCGAAATGATGTTAAGGCGCTGATGTAAAGCTTTTATTGAAGTGCAGAAAAGAAAACAAGGAAACGTATAAATGGAGGTTGAACACTTTGAATGGAAACGAGCCCCATGGAGGGGCATTAATCAACCGCTGTGATCCCGCATGCCGTTTTGAAGGGTGCACGTGCGAAGCGGAGCTGGATCAGCTTGCACTGAGCGACCTGGAGCTTATTGCGATCGGCGGCTACAGCCCGTTAACAGGTTTTTTGGGAGAAAAGGATTATCATCGTGTTGTGAAAGAAATGAGGCTGGCAAACGGCTTGCCGTGGAGCCTGCCGATTACGCTGCCTGTCGGAGAAGAAACAGCAAAACAGCTGTCTGCCGGAGATCACGTCAAGCTTGTGAAAGACAGCGTTACCTACGGCATGATCACAGTCACCGATATATACCGGCCTGATAAAACACTGGAAGCACTGTCTGTTTTTAAAACAACCGATCCTGCCCACCCAGGCGTAAAAAAATTGCTGGCGCGCCCGGATTATTATATCGGGGGGCCTATCACGGTCAGCCGCCTGCCTGACAAACCTTTCGAGCAGTTTTATGCAGCGCCCGCAGAAACAAGAGCGGCCTTTCAAAAACTCGGCTGGCAAACAATTGTCGGCTTTCAAACCAGGAACCCTGTTCATAGAGCGCATGAATATATACAAAAAACAGCGTTAGAAACGGTCGACGGTCTGCTGCTTCACCCTCTTGTCGGTGAAACAAAGTCAGACGATATCCCGAGCGATATCAGAATGGAGAGCTACCAGGTTTTGCTTGATCACTACTATCCAAAGGATCGTGTCATGTTATCGGTTTTCCCTGCCGCCATGCGTTATGCAGGTCCGCGGGAAGCGATTTTCCATGCGCTCGTCCGAAAAAATTACGGCTGCACCCATTTTATTGTAGGCCGTGATCACGCAGGGGTCGGCAGCTACTACGGGACATACGACGCACAAGATATTTTTCAATCATTCACAGAGGAGGAGCTTGGCATCAAGCCGCTGTTTTTCGAGCACAGCTTTTATTGCCGAAAATGCGGAAACATGGGCACCTCCAAAACATGTCCGCACAGCTCAAGAGACCACATCCACTTATCAGGCACAAAAGTGAGAGAGCTTCTCCGCCAAGGCAAAAAGCCGCCTAAAGAGTTCAGCCGGCCTGAGGTCGCAGCCGTGCTGATCAAGGGACTTCATCAACAGCCTGTTGCCATCCAGCAAAACAGCGGGGAATTAAAATGACACACAATCCGAACATCATTTGGCATCCCGCTTCCATCTCAAAGTCTGACAGACAGTCCTTAAACGGACACAAAAGCTGCGTCCTCTGGTTTACCGGCTTATCAGGCTCCGGAAAATCGGTGCTGGCCAATGCGGTCGATGAAAAGCTTTACCGCAGGGGCATTCAGAGCTATGTGCTTGACGGTGATAATATCCGCCACGGCTTAAACAAAGATCTTGGATTTCAGACTGGTGACAGGATTGAAAACATCCGCCGGATCGGAGAAGTGGCGAAGCTGTTTGTCGACAGCGGACAAATGATTTTAACGGCTTTTATCTCTCCATTCAGAGAAGACCGGGACATGGTTAGAGCGCTCTTTCCAAAAGGTGAGTTCTTCGAAATTTATGTAAAGTGCCCGCTGCATGTTTGTGAACAGCGCGATCCAAAAGGACTTTATAAAAAAGCGCGAAACGGAGAGATCAAACATTTCACCGGGATCGATTCTCCGTATGAAGCGCCCATTTCACCCGATTTTATCATTGAGTCGGACCAGATCTCGATTTCCGATGGAGCTGACCTCATCATTAACGAACTGCAAAACAAAGGGATCATATAAAAACCCGATGAATATCGGGTTTTTTCTTATGAGTTGGAGAACTGCGCAATCAAACTGTTGATCTTCTCTTTTTCCTCATAAAATGCTCCGTGCCCGCTGTTTGCAAACGGAACCAATTCCGACTGTTTGATGCCGCGCTTCAACTCTTTCGCAAAATCAAACGGCGCAATTTTATCCTTTCTCCCGTGCAGGATCAGCGTTGGCACCTTGATTGCAGCAAGTTCCTTTCTGAGATCCTCGTCTCTTAATGCAATGCCCGAGTGGATCGTCCCGTAGGAGGAGGCCTCCAGCATCAGATTGAGAAACCACTGTCTCAGCTCTGGGGACACTTTTTTCTCAAAAAACTGTTTCCCTAAATCCGCCAGTGTTTTGGGCCGATCCGTTTTGAACAGTTCAATCATATCGTCAATATCCCGCTTCCTCATTCCGTACGGATAACCCGGGCGTTTTGTGAACGCGGGTGCCGCTGCTGACAGTAAAATCAGCTTATCAACATCGGCTCCCTCATGCCTTGCCATATAACGGACTGCAATGGCTCCGCCCATTGAAAAACCGGCAAGAATCGCATTCTCAAGCTGCAGCGTATAAATGACTGCTTTCACATCATCGGCCATCGTGTCATAATCATAGCCTTCCCAAGGGCGGTCAGATAGTCCATATCCCCGTAAATCAATGCCGATAAAACGGAAGCCTCTTTTCGGAAGCTCATTCATTTGATATTCAAACATCTTATGATTCAACGGCCACCCGTGCAAAAAGATGATTGGCCTTCCATGTCCGATATCCTCTACAAACAGTGTCACATGCTCCTCGGTTTTGACGTAATGCCCCATTTCGCATTCCTCCTGTTCCCTTTGGCTTTCCCGGCCTGTAAACGCCTTGACGTACAGGAAGCTTTCCATTTATGCTTACAAAACAAGCGGGCTGCTGTACCAAGAAAGGCTCTTTACGATTTACTATATGTATCAAATTCCTTAACGATCTACTAAATTGAACCCGGAAGCCTCTGTTTTTCGGGCAGCAAAGGATGTCATCACATGAATAAAATTACAATTCAAAAACCGAATATACCGGAAATCCTGCAAACCGCAGATTTTCATGATGCCGTGACGCAGGATGATGTAATCAGCATGCATTTGTTTGAAGATTGTACAATCTTCGGCGAAGATATCGAAAGACTTTGTGTGGAAAAAACGATCTTTAGAAATGTCGTGTTTATCGATGTGTCTTTTCGGCATATTGAACTGACCGATGTAATCTTTGAAAAATGTGATTTATCAAACGCCGATTTCAGCGGAGCTGTCATTCACAGAACTTCTATTAAGCAGTCAAAAATGGTTGGAATGAATGTGGCGGAAGCAACGCTGCGGAATGTTTCATTCGAGGAATGCCACGGACATTTCAGCTCATTTTCGTATTCAAATATGAAACAAGTTCGATTTGATCACTGTGCTCTTATGCAAAGTGAGTGCAGCAATACGGTGCTCCAGCAGACACACTTTGACAGGTGCGAATTGGAAGGCGCCAGCTTTTCCGGCACGTCCCTTCAAAACATGGACATCAGCACGTGCCGTTTTGAACAGCTTCATGTCTCCCTCGACAAATTGAAAGGCTGCAAAATCGCACCTGAGCACGCGATTGCTTTCGCCAGGGCGCTGGGAGCTGTCATCGTATAACAAAAGCTTAGGACATCATCAGGCGGCGGGCTGTTTCGGCTGCCGCCTTAATGCCAGTTTCCAAATCCCCAAGAGATGCATAGGAATATGACAGCCTGATGCTGTTTCGGTCTTCGCCGTCATAAATGGAACCGGGATTCACAAGCACTTGCCGTTTCAGCAGTTCATAAAAGAAACGGCTGACAGGCAGGTTTTTATGAAATGTCACCCAAATATAAAAGCCGCCGGCAGGAATCCGCCACGAGGCAATGTCCCCCGCATACCGCTCGAGAAAATGAACGGCGGCGTCTCTCCTTTGTTTAAGCACCCTTCGCACCCAAGTCAGATGCTCTTCATAATACCCCTGCGACAGCCACTCGGCAGCCGCCCACTGGGACAGTCCGCTTGAACCGTAGTCTGTCTGCATTTTAATGTCCGACAGCCTTTCAATAACCGGTTCCGGACCGGCAATCCAGCCGATTCGCAGACCGGGGCTAACCGTTTTTGAAAACGTGCCCAGGTACAGAATATGGCCCTCGTGATCCATTGCTTTCAACGGCTGCGGCGGTTTTTCTTCGAACCATAAATCACCATACGCATCATCCTCAATGATGGGCAGCTGCTCTTTTTTTGACAGGCTGATGATCTCTTTCCTCCGCTGCTCTGACATGACTGTGCCAGTCGGATTTTGAAACGACGGAATCGTGTAAAGCAGCTGTCCTCCATATTGTTTTCGATAAGAAGAAACAAGCCCCGCCTTGATCCCTTCTTTATCCATCGGCAAGCCGCGAAGCCGCATCCCCGCTGATTGAAACACATGCAAAGATTGAAGGTAGGACGGCTTCTCCGTCAAAATGACAGAGTCTCGTTTTAAAAGTCCAATTGAGATGAGCTGAAGTGCCTGAAGTGCGCCGGACACAATTAAAATTGCAGACGGTGACACACGGATCTTCTTTCCTTTTAAATGGTCCGCCACCGCTTCCCTCAGCTGACGGTTTCCTTTCGGCTGCTCGTACCCTAAAGATAGGGCACACGAATTGATTCGCTGAAACATCCGGCCCATTGTGTCAGCAGGCAGCAGATCCGGTGAAAGTTCTCCTGTGCCTAATCTGATGATATCCGTTCTTGGTTCGTTCTGATTAATAGCCTGAATGATGGAAGAGTTAGGGCGATGAATGCCCGAACGGACGTAATCGCTCCAATCAAGCGGAGGCTCAGCCGCCAGCACGCTCCAAGTACTGTTTACAACCTTCGTACCGCCGCCTCTTCTTCCCTCTAACAAGCCTTGAGACGTGAGTTCATCTATAGCTGCTGTGACTGTGCTGCGGTTGACTTGAAACATGTCGGCCAGCGTTCTCTGTGAAGGGATTTTCGTCCCTACAGCCCACTCTCCGTGAAGAATTTTGTCTTTCATATATTGTTCGATCTGCCGATGCAGCGGAACATCTGACTTTCGGCTTGGCTTCCATTGCGACAAGGTCATGCCCCCCCTTTTTTCACATTATACATTTGGCTGGGTCCAAACCCAACCAAATGGCTGGAGACTTTGGTAAACATCTTTTTTATGATTGAAAAAAAGATGTGAAAGGAGCTTTTTTCAGCATGAATGCAATCATTCACGGAATTCTGCTCGCGTTTGGCTTAATTTTGCCGCTGGGAGTGCAGAATGTGTTTATTTTTCAGCAAGGCGCGTGGCAAAAATATGTTTGGCGAGCACTCCCCGCCGTCATCAGTGCTTCAGTCTGCGACACCCTGCTCATTGTATTAGCTGTTGCGGGCGTATCTGTCATTGTGCAGCAGCTGCCCATGTTTAAGGCAGTGATGATGGCCGGCGGATTTTTATTTTTGCTTTATATGGGCTGGGTAACTTGGAACAGCCGTCCAAAAACAAGCCAAGATGAAAAACATACATTTACAGCAAAAAAGCAAGCCGTGTTTGCGGCCGCTGTTTCACTTTTAAACCCGCATGCCATTCTGGATACGATCGGTGTCATCGGCACGAGTTCTCTTCAATATTCGGGGCTTGAGAAATGGCTCTTTATGGCCGCCTGCATCGCTGTATCTTGGATTTGGTTTAGCAGTCTTGCAATAGCGGGCAGGCTGTTTCAAACAATGGATACGAGCGGCAGGCTAATGGTGATCGTAAACAAATGCTCTGCAGCGGTCATGTGGGCAGCGGCAGGATATTTTGGGGTATCACTCTTTTGCAATTGAAGGAGAAACAGATGAAAAAAACGAATTTCTTAGAAAAGGGGGCAATGCTGATGACTGATGCAAAACAGTTTTATGACTATCATTCTTGGGCAAATAAGAAAATATTTACCCATATCGAAAACCTGCCGGAGGAAACTGCCTATCAAGAAGTAAAGAGCGTATTTCCTTCTGTCAGCGACGTGCTGCTTCATATGTGCAGGGCTGACTACATTTGGCTGAATGTTCTTTCGGGAGTGGCCTACCAAGAGATTATAGACAGCGCAGGTAAATTAGAGTCCGCGCAAGGTAATATGGCAGCGATTAAACAGCACGCTGCCGAGCTGGAGTCACAGTATCATGATTTCTTCAGCCGCCAGACGGACTTAGAACAGACCTTCACAATGCAGCATCCGAAACTAGGTACACTGGAATCAACCTATGCAGACACCATCCTGCATGTCGTCAATCACGGCACTTACCACAGAGGGAACGTAACCGCCATGCTGAGACAGCTGGGCCATTCAGGCATACCTACTGATTATATGTACTATTTATATGAGAAAAGAGAAAGCAAGGGTTAAAATGTCCTTGCTTTTTTTGCGGAAAGCCTCAATGCAACATACTAGCTTTTACATACCTGTATAAGCACGCTTCACATCTAGCTGGACCGGCATGCCGCTCCGAAAGGAATTGGTTGCGGCGATACCCACTTCTAAATTGATCGTCGCATCAATATCAGTCACAATCGGTGTTTTTCGATCCCGGACACACTCGGCAAAATGCTGAAGCTCCAAGCAGTAGGCTTCATGAAAACGAGTTTGAAAGTCTGGAATGATATCAAAACTGCTCCCTTTAGCCGAAAGGATGGTCACATGTTGATTTCTCAATGTTCCTATGAAAATACTGCCCTCTGTCCCGATCACCTCCGCCCGGATGTCATGTCCGTATGGAGAGGTTCTGCTTGCCTCGACATCCCCCGCTGCGCCGGAGTCAAATTCAATATACGTCAGCGCCTGATCCACATCGCCGTACTGCTCCATAAACGGATTGTTCAGAATCCTGCCGTGTCCTGAAACAGAAGTGATTTCCGCCCCTAGCAAATAACGGGCAATATCATAGTCATGGATGGAACAGTCGATAAAAATTCCACCGCTGTGTTTGATAAACTCTGCGGGTGGCGCGCCTTGATCGCGCGTAAAGCCTTTATAATAGATAGGTTTGCCGATTTCACCTGCGTCAATCCGCCGCTTGGCATCTGCGTATGCGGGATCGAATCGTCTCATAAAGCCGACTTGGCAAATGACACCTGTCTCCTGCACTTTTTCAGAAACTGCTCTAGATTCCTCAAGGCTTAATGTCAGCGGTTTTTCAACGAAGATCTGTTTGCCGTTCTCGGCTGCTTTGATGATCATATCACCATGTGTGCTTGTCGGTGTTACGATAATGACAGCATCAATACCGGGATCTTCTAACACCTCATATGGGTCCTCTGACCATTTTTCGATACCGAATTCTCTGGCAACCTGCTCCGCTCTCCCTTTCAACGGATCACTGACACAGACCAGCTTTGCCCCTGGTACACTGGTGATGAGATTTTTCGCATGATAATAACCGAGCCTTCCTAATCCCAATACTGCGCATCTTACTTGATGTTCCACGCCCCATCCTCTCCTTTGTCTCATTTCAGGATCGCTTGGAGAAAGCGCTTTCTCTCAACATCTAAAAAAACAGCGGCAACTCCGCTTTCATTTTTGCGCAAGCGCTTTCTCAAAAGATGGTTTCATTTTACACTGCCTTTGGTTTACACGCAATATGTTTTTTGGCTTCAACTTTCCTAATGAAAAAACCCGCTCATTAGCGGGCTTATGTGTTAGGCGGTGATGTAGAATGTCTGATAACAAGTTCAGGCGGGAGCACTATTTTATGTTTCGTCTTCCGTTTTCCCTCTATTGCTTCTGCCAGCAGTTCAATGACGCTTCGCCCCATATCTTTTATCGGCTGGGCTACGGTCGTCAGGGGCGGAGCCGCCATTTCTGCGAGTATCGTGTTATCAAAACCAATGATAGAAAGGTCGTCCGGCACTTTTATGCCTCTTATTCTTGCAGCTTGTATGGCGGCGCAGGCCAATACGTCATTGAAGGCAAAAATAGCCGTCGGAGCGTTTCTGTCGAGCAATTTACCCGCTTCTTCCTTGCCGCTTTCCAAGGAAAATCGCGTCTGGATGATCAGTGACTCATCAATGGGCACGCCCGCTTCCTCCATCGCCTGGCGGAAGCCTTTGATTCTATTTTTTTCACCTGTTGTTGACCCGTCTCCGATAATACAGGCGATGTTCGTGTGGCCGAGTGACAGAAGATGCTTGGCAGCCTCGTACCCGCCGCGAACATCATCCATGACGACAATATCCATCGGAAGCAGCGGTTTATCCTGAGAAATCATGGCAAGCGGAATCTGTTCATTGGCGATTTCCTCCAGAGCAGACATACTGTCATGGTTTTCAATCCCTGTCGCAAAAATAATGCCGTCCACCTTTTTCTGCTTCAGTACAGAAAAATATTTCGTTTCTTTTTTCGGATCGTAATCGGTGCTGCAAATCATCATTTGAAAACCAAGCTCATCCGCTCTTTCCTCAATGCTTTTGGCAAGCTCGCCGTAAAACGGATTTGAAATATCAGGCGCTACGAGAGCGATCATATTCGTTCGTTTTCCCGTTAACGCCGCGGCGTGGACATTGGGCGTGTATGCCATTTCATTCATGACATTCATGACCTTCTGCCGCGTTTTGTCGCTGATTCTCCCCGTATTGTTAATCACACGCGACACGGTTGTAATCGAGACACCCGCCGCCCTTGCCACATCGTAGATTGTTGTTTTCATGTTCATCCCTCGTTTGGTTATTGAACTTTCCGGCTGACAATTTTCCGGTATTCAATTGGTGAAATCCCTTCTATCTGCTTAAAGAGTTTCGAAAAGTATGTCGGATCTTCCATTCCAACCGTTTCTGCAATAACTCCCATTTTATCATTTGTAGAGGATAAAAGACGCTTCGCTTCTGTCATTCTCACCCGGTTCGTGTATTGTGCCGGCGTTACGCCGAGCACCTGCTGCATGCAGCGGCTCACATAATCCTGATGATAGTGAAGGGCGAGTGACAGGTCCTTGATTGTCGTCTTTTCCTTATAATGCTCCTGTAAGTACCGGGCCGCCTCCCAGGCTACCCGCTCTTTCGCAGACGGTATTTGGAACGCTTCTTTTTGCAGATGCAGCATCAGCTCCTCAAATAAGATTTGCTTTCTGAGCGGCAAATCGGAGTTTTCCGCGGAGTAATCAATCAGTCTTTCAAACTGCTGGGCCATAAACTGCGGGCGCTGCACCTTGCCTTTTCTCGGCAAAGCCAATCCGTAGCGGGCCGGCTCTTCGAAGCTCCCTTTTTCCTGCTGAAGCTCAGACCAATTGCTGCCTCCCTTAGCTGTAAATTCATAACGATGTTCATCGAAGTGAAGCCAATAGTAGGAGGTTGCTTCATCACTGCCCTTCGTTCCATAGTGTTCGAGACCGGGAGAAAGCAGAATGTACTCGCCGCCTTTAATGGAGAATGATTTCTCATTTTCCGTAATATATAACGTTCCGTCTTTGACATATATCAGATCAAACACGGAGAATACACGTTTCACATGGGTTTCTCCCTTTTTAAAAACCCCTTCTCCGGCCGCGATAAATACCGGAAAAGGCGGGACTGTAAACAGGATGCGAGGCATTTGAATCATCCTCCTTTTTAAGTCGGATTTTTACAAGAAGTATCGTTTCTCTCCCTTTTTATTATAAGGAAATGGAGGTACACTTTAAAACGTTGATTTTATTTACGAAAGGGGTTAGACACGATGAAACAAGCTGTCTTCAAATCAACTGCTTTGAAAAAACCCGCTGACAAAACGTTCTCATTATTTTCGCTTACTTGGCCGATCTTTATTGAGGTCTCATTATATATGTTTATGGGTAATGCCGATACACTGATGCTCAGCCAATACTCGGATAACAGCGTGGCAGCAGTCGGCGTCAGCAACCAGATTTTGAATTTAATTATCGTGATGTTCAGCTTTATCGCCACAGGAACGACCGTTGTGATTTCACAATTTTTAGGCTCGCGGCAAAAGAAAGAAGCCATGGAAGTCGCTTATGTGTCAATCGGCGCCAACTTCTTCATCAGCCTTGCGATCAGTGCCATCATTTTTTTCGCGGCGGTTCCTCTGCTTCATATGATGGGATTATCAAACGAGCTGATGCCTGATGCGAAAGTCTTTTTACAAGTTGTCGGAGGTCTGTCCTTTATTCAGGCTTTAATCATGACATTCAGCGCGGTCTTAAAAAGCTACGGCTATACAAAAGATACAATGTTTGTCACTATCGGCATGAACATTTTAAACATTGCCGGAAACTTTGTGGTGATTTTCGGTTTGTTCGGCTTTCCTGTTCTCGGCGTTGCCGGTGTGGCGCTGTCTACATCTATCGCCCGCGTCATCGGATTAATCGCGATGATTGTGATAGTCAACAAACGCATTCAGCTAAAGATGACGCTGAAAAAAGTATTTCATATGCATAAAGAGCATTTGCGCAAGCTGCTGAAAATCGGCATCCCTTCTGCGGGAGAGCAGCTGTCATACAACCTGTCGCAAATGATTGTCACGTATTTTATCGCGATCATGGGCGCGCAGGCGTTGACAACAAAAGTGTATACGCAAAATATTACGATGTTTATTTTGCTGTTCGGCACTGCGATCAGCCAAGGTACGCAAATTTTAATCGGCCGTTATATCGGCGGCAAACAATTTGATGCCGCTTATGAGCGCTGCATGAAGAGCTTATATTGGGCACTCGGAATTGCTGCGGCTACCTCAGTTTTAATGACGATCTTTTCAAAAGACCTGATCGGCATCTTTACACAAAGCCCGGACATTATTGCGACTGCAAGCCTTTTGATTGCCATGACGATTATCCTTGAACCGGGCCGCTCGTTTAATGTCATTATCATTAACTCCCTGCGTGCCGCGGGGGATGCGAAATTCCCGGTTTACATGGCAATGATTTCAATGTGGGGCATCGGTCTCCCGCTTGCTTATCTATTCGGCATCCATCTCGGTTTCGGTCTTGCCGGCATTTGGATTTCTTTTATCGCGGATGAATGGGTTCGGGGAATCTTAATGTACAGAAGATGGCGCTCCCGCATCTGGATTCAAAAAGGTATGGCGTAACACCCGGCTCAATAAGGCCGGGTGTTTTTTTATATGTCAGACAGAATCCGCTTCACTTCATTCTCTGTGAGGGCGTATTGATGTTGAAATACATCATACTGCTCCGCCCGGATTTTTTCTAAAACAGCCCGGTACAAATGAAGAGCGGCTTTCACCGTTTTTTGTGAATACTGCGGAAATAACGGCAAGGCATCCTGACACTCTTCAAGGTAGGCTTCTGCTTCAAAAGCGATATACTCCCACGTCATTGTGAACGCTTTATTTACGGTGCCTTTTTGGAGATCAGCCTCTGTATAGCCGAATTGCTGCATTACCTGACGGGGAATGCGGTTTTTTTGCTGATCTGTGCCAAGATCACTTAAGAAGCGAACCAGCTGTATGGCCAAGCCGAGAGAGACGGCTGCTTGTTTGAGCTGACCTTGTTTTCGGCGTGTCAGTATCGGCAGCAGCATCAATCCGGCAGCACCGCCCGTCCGATATGCGTACATGAGCAGTTCATCAAGGTCATCATACGGCTTGGCGTCTTCTTTTTGTACGGCAATAAACTCCCGAAATGGTTCGCTTTCCAATGTAAAGGTCCGATACGCATGATCAAAAGCCTTCCATAGATGTTGATTACCGTTATTTGTCCTTTGGTAAACATGATCAGCTTTAGCTTCAAATGCGGGCAATACCTTTTCGTCTGCACTGGCCGCCGTGTGGCAAAACGACAATACTGCCCAAGAGGCTTGTCTTTGCTTTAGCGGGAGATATGATAATGCTTTGAAACAGGCTGGCGCGTATTCGCCAACAATCTGTCCGCATTGCTGGTAAGCTTCTTTTATCTCTTTCATTTTTCTCACTCCTATGTATCACTGCTTCTTCAAGTCTAGTATGTTTTTTCCTAATTGTATATGAAGAAAATGCCGATTCTTACTTTGTAAAAGTAACAAGACGCACAGCATCATCGACGAGATATGCATTATTATTTTTAATGCCATACAACAGGTAGAATGTAAACATTTCTCAATCATCACTTCAATAATAGAGGAATCACGGAAAAAAGGGCTAATTGTTATGTTACATGATAGTATTGGAGTGAGTTCAGTGATAAAATTTTTTGAATATAACTGGCAGGTTAGAGATCAATGGTTTACTTGGTGTCATCAACTAACCACTGAAGAATTACTTAAAAACCGTCTTGGCGG
>NZ_CP026521.1:1187120-1322236 GCF_002953915.1 Bacillus sp. MBGLi79 | reverse complement strand
TGCTATCCAAGGAAAAGAAGATATCGCTGTTCAGTTCGCTGATTATCAAACACTCAATAAAGTGAAATCTATCTCAAATACATTCCGAACTGAAATAATTGATGTTTTACAAACACATTCAGATCAAATAAAAGATGAACTTGTAAGCGTTCCTTGGGAGACAGGTGTTTTATATACGCGAGATGAAATATTACACCATATCATCGCTCACGAAATTCACCATATTGGTCAACTTTCTGTATGGGCTAGGGAATTAAAGTTAAGCCCGGTATCAGCTAGTTTTATCGGCAGAACATTAAAACCTATTCATTCTTATTGAAGGAATGCGGGGGCAATTCGATAGTGCTGTTGTACAAAAAAGGATAGATAGAGCATATATTTCCCTGCTCATCTATCCTTCTTATTTAAATCTATACATCTCTGGCTTTTAATCACATCTGCATTGAACCTACCTCTCGTCAATATCAATGCGATACGCTTCAAACCATGTATGAATTTGGGCTAGATGGGCGATCAGCTGAGGCCCTTTCATAAGCTGTCCGAACCACGGAACCTTGAAGGAGGAACCTTCCGTTTCTAAAAGCTGATCTAATTGTTTTCTGTCCAGCAAGGTATGGAGTACAGAATCCTTTTGGCTTCTGATCGTTTTCAGCCATTCGCTGACGCCTTTTGTATATTCCGGGTGGTGCGTTTTCGGATACGGGCTTTTTTTGCGATACAGAATGTCATCAGGCAAAATGCCCTCGAGCGCTTTGCGCAAAATGCCTTTTTCCCGGTTGTCATGCATTTTCATTTCCCACGGAATATTCCAAACATATTCCACAAGCCGGTGATCGGCGAACGGCACCCGCACTTCCAGGCTCGCACCCATGCTCATGCGATCCTTCCGATCCAAAAGGTTCGTCATAAACCAAAGCATATTTAAATAGAACAGCTGTCTTCTTGCTTTATCCACACCCGTTTCTCCATCTAATAATGGCGTTTCCGCCAAGGTTTCTTCGTATTTGGCATTTACGTATTCTTTCAGATTCAATTTTTTCTGCCATGAGTCAGAAAGCAGCTTGATCCGCTCCTCTGTCGACCTCATCCATGGAAAGCCTGACTCGACGTCAGCCATATGAAACCACGGATACCCGCCGAAAATCTCATCCGCGCACTCTCCCGACAGGCTGACGACAAAGTCCTTTTTGATTTCCCGGCAAAACCACAGCAGGGATGAGTCGACATCCGCCATTCCCGGCAAGTCTTTGACCAGTACAGCTTCCTCCAAGTGATCAACGAGATCCTTTTGGCTGATGACACATTTGTGGTGCGTTGTGCCGAAAGCCTCTGTCATTTTTTCAATCCATGGCCCGTCATCATTCGGCTGAAAAGCGCTTGCTTGAAAAAATTTATCGTTCTCTTCGTAATCAATTGAATAAGTATGAAGCGGTGCTTTTCCTTCCTTTTCAAAATGGCCCGCCGCAATCGCTGTAATCGCGCTTGAGTCCAGACCGCCTGATAGGAATGTACAAACCGGCACATCCGACACAAGCTGCCGTGTCACCGCGTCTTGAAACAATGATCTGACATTGGCAACCGTGTCATCAAAACTGTCCGTATGTCTTTCGCTTTCAACATTCCAATAACGCCAAATTTTAAGCCCGTCTTTGGAAAACGTCAGCGCGTGAGCTGGACGGATTTCTTTTATGCCTTTAAATACGCCAGTGCCCGGGGTTCTGGACGGTCCAAGCCCGAAAATTTCAGAAAGTCCCGTTCTGTCCACTCGCGCTTTTATATCAGGGTGTGCGAGGATCGCTTTGATTTCTGACCCGAAGAGAAATGAAGAGCCTTCCTTCGTGTAAAAAAACGGCTTTACGCCGAGACGGTCTCTTGCGGCAAACAGCAGATTGCGCTTTTCATCCCACACAGCAAAAGCGAATATGCCATTGAGATGGTCCACACAGTCTTCCTGCCATTCAATGTAGCTGTGAAGAAGCACCTCGGTATCTGACGTACGCTCGAATTGATGGCCCCGAGCCCGCAATTCTTTGCGCAAATCTTCCGTGTTATACAGCTCGCCATTGTAAATAATGGTGTACGTATCGCCTTTATAGGTGCACGCCATCGGCTGGCGTCCGCCTTCAATATCAACAACAGCAAGTCTTTTATGTCCGAATAAAACATGGTGCTCTCCCCAAACGTTAGAATCATCAGGCCCTCGTTTGGAAAGAGTGTCTGTCATTCTGTTCATCGTTTGTTTTTCCTGGACGAGCTGCTTTTTAAAATCGACCCAACCCGTAATTCCACACATGTGATATCAGCTCCAATCCCGTTTCTATCGTAACAATTTCGTTTCTTTCAGCACCTTAGTAAGTTTATGCATCTATAGGCAGATAGTTGATTTGTCCATAAAAGAGTTGTATGGGACAGGCTTGAATTGGAAAGAAAAGAGAGGAATGAAGAAAAAGGAGACAGCATGCATGAAACGGAAACAATTGATATATACAGAGGAACGAAAATGGGAATACGGCACCATCCTCATCGAAGACGGCATCTGTTTAATCGAAAACGGGGAAGGTGATATACTTTTGGCAGACAGTCTCCAACATAGCCCAATCTGGGTTCATCATAAAGGAAAGTGGGAGCAAGCCGGCTTTCAGGATCAATTGGTTCTGGCATGCGGTGAAGAAAACATCTCCCTTGCCGGTGGAGAACGCATCCGCTATGAGAAATCAGTCAAGCGGCCGCTTATGGCTCTTTTGGATTCGCTTGACGACGAAACCTTTCTCGCATTTCTGCAGCACTTGCACAGCTTCGGCTTATCGGTATTCGATTGCGTCTTTTCTTATAATAAAGGAGTCTTTTCAAATACTTCGGAGGAGCAGGGTGTGTCCTTTTATCACTTTTCAAATGATACCGCCCAATGCGCGATGCAGCATCACTACAGCAGCGAAGGGACAGGAGACCGGTTTGAATGGACGGCTTCAAACGGAAAGCGATCCATCATGTATTCAGCAGTCCAACGGGGACGCAAATAAAAAAAGCGGTGCATCGAGCACCGCTTTTTGGTTACTTTTCTACGACAACTTTTGCTTCCTTGCTTTCTTTTTTATCTGTATCCGCAGCCGTGACATACAGCACCGTTCCGGCTTTTTGTTTTTTGATTTTCACCGAAAACGCTCCTTTTGCGTCAGCCTTGGCAGAAGCAATGACTTTCTTTGATTTGTTTTTCACTCTGATCATCGCTTTGCTGTTCGCCTTCCCTTTTACTGCCGTATCCTTCGATTTGACCGCGTTTACTTTCGGTGTGCCAGAAGGTTTTCCTTTGACGACAACAACTTTATACGATGTTTTCGCATCGCCTTTTGTTGCTTTCACATACAGTACTTGATCCTGTTTTTGAGTCGCGATATTAACCTTGAACGCATTGTCTTTTCCGGCTTTGGCGCTGCCGAGTTTCTTTTTGCCGTTCATCACCTCGATCAGCGTGCCTTCCTTTGCGTTTCCTCTGACAGCTGTTTGAGTGCTTTCCAGCTTGTTGACCTTGAGCTGTAAATCAGCTGCGCTGACAGCCTTCATGACATTCAGGCGCCCGTAGCCTGAGTGCCAGTCTACTCCAGGTGTCTTTGGAATTTCAATCGGATCGCCATAATCGTCATATAACTCTTCTTCTTCGCCATCGACACTTTCAAAGGAAATATCATCTGCAGTCTTTTTCAACATATCCTCTACTTCTGTTCTTTTCAGCTTAGGATTTTGAGCAAACAGCAGTCCCGCAGCAGCGGCAGCATATGGCGTCGCCATGGATGTTCCGCTCATATATGTGACATTTCCGTTCGGCACTAAGCTCGGGATATCAGACCCTGGAGCAGAGATGTCCAGGCCTTTTCCATAGTTAGAAAAATCCGCGGTCATATCCATGCGGTTTGTGGCGCCGACTGACATCACATATTTAGAAGATGCAGGATAAGATAAAGAATTGGCTCCGTCATTCCCGCTGGCTGCGGCAATCAAGACATTTTTGTCAGCTGCGTATTTCAAAGCAAATTCAAGCACGCGGCTGTAGCCTCCGCCTAAACTTAAATTAATTACCTTTGCTCCTTTGTCAGCAGCATATTTGATGCCGAGTGCGATTTGTTCAGTATCTCCGGAACCCGTGGAATCAAGCACTTTGACAGGGATAATTTTCGCTTTGGCGTTCAATCCAGTCATTGAGTAGCCGTTATCGCTTTGGGCAGCGATAATGCCGGCGACATGCGTTCCATGCCCCTGATCATCCATTGCGTTGTTATTCCGTCCGACAAAATTGCGTCCGAGATCGGTTCTTACTTTTCCTTTTAAATCGGCAAGCGTGCTGTCAACGCCTGTGTCTACTACTGCAATGAGTGTATCGTTAAGCTTGCGCTTGGACAGCAATGTGCTGGCAGGCTCGTATTTTACATCCGCGTTTTTGACACCGCCGTTTTCACCAGTGTTTTTAAGCGGCCATTGGTAAGGATATTGAATATCGTTTGCCAGGCTCTTGTATTCCTGAACAGGCTCCGCAAATTCTACGTTAGACATCTTGGATAATGTCGTGGCAGCGCTTTTGACCCGTTTGGCGCTTGCCGTATATGTGCCGTTCTGTTTCTCATCTTTTGGCAGTTCAAATGAATATAGATTGTCAAACAGTTTCTTTGCCTTTTTCACATTAGAAATGTCTTTTTTCGATTGTGCGCTTGCAGAAAAGCCCTTCATTTCGTTATGTACGGATGAGAGGCTTTTATTATCCTTCACCTTGAAAATAACCTTTGTTGTCTGAACTTCACTTTTTGCTGCAATATTGTTTTCAGTTAAAATTGTTCCTGCTGTTTTGCCTTGCAGCTGCTTAATATTTAATCGATCCGCCTGTTTCTTTATTTCCTCTTTAAGGAAAGATGGTACCGACTGTAAAGCTTTGTCATATAGCCGATTGATCGCTTTTTGATCCTTTTCAGTGACCTTATATGAAGATGACGTTCCGTTTTCTGACACATCGTCAAATAACGGCTTTAATGTCACAAGATCCTGATAGATTTCATTTCTTGCTGTTTTATTGAGTGCGAGCTTTGCAACGATAAACGGTGCTGCTTTGTAATAAAGGCTTGTCAGTTCTTTGCCTTCTGCTGTTTGGCTCAGCTGCTCATCCCGAATCGCTCTCAGCTTATCCAGAATGCCTTTTCCAGATTTCTTCTGATCGACACTCATTTCAACCGGACAAGCTTCTTCCTCTTCTAAATCTGATGGCTGTTTTTTGGTGCCTTTATACCCAATCGTATACTTGGCTTCTGCAGCTGCTTTTGCTGTTCCGCCGTCCTCCGGTTCTTCTTCTCCGAGGTATTCAACTTTTACATAGTAAGGGCCGCTCCACGCGTATGGAAAAATGATTTCGCTTTTTCCATCCTCCGCTGTGAAAGATCGGTACATCTCAAACGTTTCATCTTTAAGCGCTTTTTCCTTACTTGGATATACAGATACATTCAGTACTGAATCACTCTTTACGGTCAGTGCCATATGAGAGTTTTTCTGAATATCCGTCTTTCCCGGAGTCACTTTGTACCATTTCACCTGTTCCGGCTCCTTCATGGCGCCTGTCTGCTCTTTGCCGTTTTCCAGAGCAGCCGCCTGATCAATCGCTCCGGCCGCTGCGGCTTTGGTTCCCGGAGAAAACAGGCTGAAAATCAGTGCAAAAATAAGCACTGCCGCCACAAACGAGCTGAATTTTCTACGTTTCATGATATCCCTCCTGCAAAATAATGAATCTCCTTGAAGGTATCATAATTTCATAGGACGAGATACCGCTTACAGGGAATTTTAAGGTTATTTTAAATGATTTGGTATATAAGGGGATAATTATAAAAAAACCCAACTCTATCAAAGAGCCGGGTTCACGGGATTTTCGATTAAAATAATTGAAAACCGATTGGCAAATGCAGACCAAGCAGCACTGTCAGCACAAGAACAATGACAAAGCCGATCCACAGGCCTCCTGTTGATTTTTCTTTTTTCTTGCGGATGAGGAGCATTTCCATCAGTCCGATGGTGATAATGCCCAGAATCATTTTGCCGGCATATTCCCCGTTCCAGTTGGCAAAACGGACAAACAGCTCAGCTCCTGTCAGAATAATAAGGATATAGAATAACCGCAGAATCATATGAGTGATTTTTGCGCCCTTCGCACTTCCTGAAGAATAGAGCGAGTAGCTGACGAAAAGCAGAATCAGCGCCACTACCCATGTTGTAATATGTAGGTGTGTCATATATGTTCCCCCTATCAGATAAATTACCCCACTTATAGTACCATGAACATGTCCTCTGCCACAAAGAAGATTGTCAGAAAAAATGGGCGGGTTCAGGTCCGCCCTCCAGTTTTATTCAGCCGATTTGGTTTGACAGCTTTCCGATCGGGTCGATTGTAATATCAATTTTGTCACCTGACCGCAAAAATTTTGGGGGCGTAAACCCCTTGCCGACACCAGACGGGGTACCGGTGGCAATGATGTCTCCCGCTTCAAGCGTCATCCCCTTTGAGAGGGTTTCAATTAATTCCGGAATGGAAAAGATCATATCGCTTGCTGAACCGGATTGGCGCAGCTCACCGTTGACTCTTGTTTCAACCTTGAGGCGCTCCGGCTCCTGAATCGATGATTTATGTACAAGCACGGGTCCCATCGGACATGTCGTATCCAGGCTTTTTCCGATAAAAAACTGCTTATGCCTTTTTTGCAGATCACGCGCCGTGATATCATTCACAATCGTATATCCGAAAACATGGTCATATGCGTCTTCTTTTGAAATGCGGGTCCCGCTTTTTCCGATCACGACAGCAAGTTCTCCTTCATAATCAAGCTGGGAGGTGACCTCTTCATGTCCCTTGACGATATCACCATGCCCCGTAACCGTTACCGGCGATTTAGTAAATACCATCGGATGCTCCGGAATATCAGCCTCACTTCCCATTTCAATCGCGTGATCCCGGTAGTTTTTGCCGATGCAGATGATATTTTTTGATGGCTTCGGAATGGGTGCATGGAGCTTCACCTCAGATAATGTATACATAAATGATCCAAGCTCATCATTCGGTTTCTTCGCCCACTCGGCCAGCTGCCTTGCATGCGCAACGAATTTATCCCCTTCTGCGATACATTCAATCAGCGATCCCGGAATCGTCTCAAGTTCAAACAGTTTTTTTTCAGCCTTTTGCAAATCCATAATTTTCTCATCATCAATGATCAGGCCGACAAACATTCGGTTGTAAAGTTCCCCTGTCGCAAATTTCATGTTATTCCTCCATCATCTTTTAAATCAGAATGCTCCTTCATGTATTCTCTGTCGAATGCTGAAATCCCTTTTTCTCATATTCGTTTTCATTTCGTTTCAGGACGGGCTTGCTGTTCATATCATACAAATGTCGTTTTGAGAAGGAGGAAAGAATATGGAAAGCGTACATTTATTTTTTCACCGGGAGCAGCTGAAAAGGAAAGGTACTGCCAAGGGGCTTTTCGTAACAGACCGGTCTGTTTCTCCCATTCTTCTCACACAGCGTGACAGAGCGGAAAAGGCATCCTATGAAATCAGCTGGGAAAGGTCTCTGCTTGGTGAAAGGACACTTTTTTTGAACGCGGAACAGGATGATCCGTCCCTGATGCGGCGCAGACTCGCCTATTGTTTTTTTGACCAGATCGGCGTCCCTGCTCCCGTTGCCTCGTACAGCTTCCTGACCATCAATGGCCAGCCTGAAGGCATTTATTTGAACATCAAGAACCATCAGCCAGTCGGTAGAACGAGTTACGGAGTGAAGACCTCCGATCCAAGGGTTCCAGTGTCGGTTTTTAACGATGATTCTTCCGCATTCTTGCATGAATTTTTTATACTGATCCGCACAGCTGGAGATGACGAATTGGCCGAACGCATTAAATTGTATCTGGATGTCAAGCTGTTTTTTTTGTGGCTGATTGGCAATGCCTGCACCAATCAAGGCTTTTATTACACATTTTGTTTAAATGAATCCAGCCGGATTTACGTTTCTCCGATAGAGACAAGATCACTTGCCTTTCAAGGAAGGTATGATGAGGACCCGCTTCTGGCAAAAGGAGAGACGCTTTCGTCAAGGCTTCTTTCCATTCCCGCCTTCCGTTCGCAATATCACACATTAATGAAAAACGTGCTGAACCGGTCGTTTACTATTGAACGATTGTCTCCTTTCATCAGCGAATGGCATCTTGACATTTGTCAAAGAGCTGATGATGATCCTTTTCTAAAAAAAATCCCCTTTCAGATCGAAAAGGAGCAGACAAACATACTTAGAGAAATTGAGGAACGGCAGGACTTTTTACAAGCACACTTAGCAAGACTATAGTCCTTTCTCCTTCAAAAAAGCCGCAGCAAAAAATGTCGCTTTTTTAGTCAAATTGACGAAAGGCAACCTTTTCAGCCAAAATAGGTTATACTAACGATATCCTGTATTTATATCAAAATAAAATCTAGAATTGGAGATAGCGTAATGAACTGTAAAATTGAAGAAATGAGAATCACACTAATTGAAACAGCACAAAAATACGGCATGAATTCAAAGGAAACGATTCAATGCAGCCAAGAGCTGGATATCCTGCTGAATACCCGGATAAAAGAAGAAATGATGTTTTCGGGATATCTTGAAAACTCCCGTATGTAAACCATTTTCGATAACGATTCGAATACACCACATGTGACTCCGCTTTTTGCTCAGCACTTCTGGGATATACCTCAGGGCGAGAATGTGCCCGCCCAACAATCGTATACCGCAGCACGACATACTCCAAAAAGCATTTCTACACGCAAAAACACCAAAGAAACAAACCAAAATAACCATAGGCGGATCGCGGCATCCTTAGCCGCATGTCCGCTCAACTTATACACAAAACATAACGGCCTGAAAAAATAAAACGCTTTCACCAAGAGCCGATATGTCCCCTTTAAATTTCTCTCACACATATGTGCGTTTGTCATAAGCTATCGTGAATAGCCCAAGTGAAATCAGAATTGTATTTTCACTTTACTTGTCTTTTTTAAATTTTTCAACAAAGGATGTGCTCGTATGCCAGCCATTGTCGGAGCGTTTAAAATTAATGCGATTGGTACGAGCGGAGTCGTTCACATCGGGGACTGCATTACGATTTCTCCTCAGGCTCAGGTCAGAACGTTTGCCGGTGCTGGCAGCTTTAATACTGGCGACAGCCTCAAGGTGATGAATTATCAAAACGCGACGAATGTGTATGACAATGATGCGGTTGATCAGCCGATCGTGGCCAATGCGTAAAAGGAGTGAGGCTCATGAACTTCTATATTAATCAAACCATTCAAATCAACTATCTCCGGCTGGAATCAATCAGCAACTCCTCCATTCTGCAAATTGGGAGCGCCGGATCAATCAAGTCTCTGTCAAATTTGTATAATACAGGAAGTTACGTAGAGGCCGCACCTGAGGTAGCCTCCGCGGGGCAGCCAGTTGAATTACAGGGGCCTTCTACAGGTTCATTGGTCCCGCTCCAGCCTCCTGGCCGTTAATCATATGAAAGAGGTGAAAGAACATGTATGATCAATCTGTTTCCTCTTACCTGCAAAACTTGAATTCCTTCGTTCAGCAGCAGGCGATTCACATTCAGCAGCTCGAACGTCAGCTGAAAGAGATTCAAACTGAAATGAATACGATGAAACAGCGGCCGGCCACTACCATTGAGCGTGTGGAGTATAAATTTGATCAGTTGAAAATCGAAAGGCTCGACGGGACTTTGAATATCGGCTTAAATCCGACTGACCCGAACAGCGTCCAAAACTTTGACGTCAGCCAGTCGACACCGCAAATCGGGATGATGCAGCAGGAAGAGAGCGCTCAGCTCATGCAGCAAATCCGCCAGAATGTCGACATGTACTTAACCGAGGAAATCCCAGATATTTTGGAACAGCTTGAAAACCAATATGACAGCAGACTTGACGATACAAACAGACATCATGTTATTGAAGACATCAGAAAACAAATGGACAGCCGGATTCACTATTATATGTCCCATATCAAAAAAGAAGAAAATACACCGCCTGCACAATATGCAGAACATATCGCTGAGCATGTGAAGCGTGATGTCATCCGCGCTGTAGAACACTTTCTGGAGCATATTCCATCAGAAATGAAAGGAGATGAGCAAGCATGATCTTTACAGTCATCAACCGCAGCTTGGAAGTCGGGGACATCCGGATGAACGGTGTGTCCAGTTCCTCCGTTTTCCACATCGGAGACACTGAATCCATCTACCTGTCTTCTATTTTTGATACACCGCCTGAATCTCTTATTATCGGGCCGTTTGTTCCGCTTGCGCCAGAATAATGCTTAAACGCATATCACGCATCAGACTAGTTAAGTTTAATTCCCTCGGGATCGCAAGTGTGTTTCAAGTTGGCGACACAAATGAAATCGATATGAGTGTAAAAGTATTTGCTGTTCAGCGTTCTCTGTCCACGTTTTACAATAATGAAGGCTCATTTAACAAAAAGGAGTACCAGATCTTTCAGCAGCAGGCAGTGAAGCCGATTCCCGAAACAGGTGTACAAAGCGCATTTTGCCACGAGGTGCCGGCTATTTATGTTCGCAGCATCAAAATTCAAGGGGTGTCCGCCTCTTCTGTTTTACATGCTGGTTCAGCTTCTTTTATCCGCGGTGATGCAAGAATCAAACATATCAGACAGATTCAGTCTCCGCGCTCACAATCGCCCGCCAAGAACATATAATAAACAGAGACTTCGATAAAGGGTGTCGTTTATGCCAGCAATTGTCGGGCCTATAGCTATCAATTCCATATCGGGCGGAGTCGTAAACTTTGGTGATTCCTTTTACCTTTCTCCGAAAAGCTCTTCAAAATCTGCGCTCGGTTCGGGAGCAGGAAACACGGGAGATTTCCTTCTATTAAATAACGCAGTCAACGCGACAAATTATATAGACCCCGATGTCAACGATCAGGATATGGTTGGAAACGGATAAAAGCAGCCGCTCTGCAAAGAGAGGGCTGCTTTTTAGTCATTTTTTCTTTTTTCGTTCATTTGATTTCTTTGTTTTGATCAGCTTCTCAGGCGGCTGTTTTCTGATCCATTTGACAAACCGGGCAAGCTCTGGATCGCTTCTGAGCTTTTCTATTCCGTTTAAGCGTACAGCGATCTCTTGATTGGTATATAAGGCATGAATTTGTTTATGGCAAGGAATACAGAGCATCGCTGTCGGCAAAAACGTTCCGCCTTCTTCTTTCGGTGTGAGATGGTGCTCTGTCAGCTGGACATCGCTCCGGCCGCACAGCTCACATATTCCGGCAGTCTGCTTTGCCATATCAGCTCCCCCTTTACATCAACTCAAGTGATACCCGTGTACCACGGCCGCTCGGTTCAGCCGGATGGACGATCAGTTTTTTCGGAAGCCGGGCACGCAGTTCCTGCACATGGCTGATGACACCGACAGCCAGATTGTCTGACTGAAGTTTTTCCAAGGCCGTTACAACCGTATCAAGCAGATCTTGATCCAGTGTGCCGAATCCTTCATCTAAGAAAAAGAACTGGAGCGGGTATTCTCCGCGAAGCTGGATCTGGGCAGACAGCGCAAGAGCAAGTGATAGCGAAGTGAGGAAGGTTTCTCCTCCAGACAAACTGGATACCGGGCGTCTTACGCCTCCGTTCGCATTATCCCGCATCACAAAGCCGCCCTCAGAATCTACTTCGATGGCATAGCGCTGTCTCGTCAGCATACCGAGTCTTGCTGAGGCGTCCCTCGCAACGCTTTCAAGCTGCTCCTCAGCTAAAAATTCGACGAAGGTATTGCCTTTAAACACAGCTTGCAGCTTGTCCAGCCTGTCGATATGCGTCTGCCACTTTTTCAGTTCCGCTTCAATTTCTTTAAATCGTTTATGATGGTCGCGAATGACGGCCAGTGCTTTCGCAGCCGCGCCTTTTTCCTCTATAGCAGCGCCAAATGCGTCCTCAGCTTTTTGTAATGCTGCAACGGTTTCGCTCCATTCGCTCTCTGATATCGCTCTGCCGTCAAGTATCTCTGCTACTCGTTTTAAGTTTGCAGCATTTTGCTTCAGTTTATCCATAAACTGGTCTATGCCGGTTTTCATCTTTTCAAGTTCATCGGCTGGGATGAGACTTTGTTCAACCTCTTCAGTCCGGGTAAAGCAGGTATTTTGGGCATGCTCAAGCCAAGCAGCTTTTGCCTTTTCCAATCTCCCCTTCGCCTCTTGAAGAGTGAGCTCGCTTGCCGAAGCGCGGCTTTTCGCCTGATTGAGCTTCATTTGGGCGCTTTGCAATTCTTCATATAAAGATTGTTCTTTTTCCTTTAACAGCTTTAGATCCTGCTGGACAGAGCGGAGTTTGACTTGAATGGAATCTCCTTTTGCATAATCTCCGAGTTCGTTCTCATAATCAGCTATCACGCTCTTGATGCGTTCAGCGGCATAATAAAGCTCCAGTTTTTCCCGTTCAAGCCGGTGTCCCGATTCCCGCAGTTTTTCCTTTTGTGCTTCATGCTCAGCAAGAAACGCAATACTCTTCTCAATTCGTTTTTCACATTCTTCTGCAGCCCGGTCCTTTTCTTCAATGGCTTTTTGCCATTTTTCTGCTTCGTCCACAGATTGATCCTGAAATGCTTTTTTAAACATGTTCAGACGGCTGTCCAATGAAGTTTGAAGCTCGGTGATGATGCTTTCAATACGGTCTGCCTCTCTTTTTTCAAAACCGATTTTTTCATTAAGCTGCTCGGCCTTTTTTAAAGACTCCTGATAGGCGCCGATCATTTGTGCCATGCGTGTTTTAACAGAAAGAATGTCCTGCTTGATTCGTTTCCATTCAAATTTGGCAGTTTCAAATGCTTCATACACCGGCTGATTCTCGAAGGAAGCCGCCGCTTCAAGGTTCTGCGCTTGAATTGTCTGCAAAAACGGACATTGTTCAATAAAGCGTGCGGACTGTTCTTCAAGCGTAATTTTGGCTGAAAGAATCTCTTGGCTGAGAGCTGCTGCTTCCGTCAATAACACATCTGTCCGTTTGATGTCCTCTTCAAGATGGCTGTCGGCTTCATACGTTTCATGTACTGACGCGGATGGATCGTGATCGGTTGAACCGCAGACCGGGCAAGGCTTTCCAGCGGTCAGTTTTTGCGCTAACTCTTTTGTCAGGAGTGCCATCCTTGCTTTTTCACGCTGTAAGTGAAGCGTATGTTGATTCTTTCTAGCCTCTTCAGTCATACGTGTTAATGAGTGTTCCGCCTCGCACACCAAATGGTACACGGTTTGCACAGCCTCATATGCCTGAATGATGTTGTTTTCTTCCGCTTCCGTCCTTTGAACAAGTGTATTCTTCTCTTCATTCATCTTCTGCAGCACGAGGTTCAATTCGTCACTTCGATTTTTCTCTTTTTTGATTTGCTCTTCAGTTTGCCTGATGTGCAATGCCATTTCTGCGGCCTGCTGGCAGCTTCTTCGCTCATCGGATGTCACCTGCAGGGATTTGAGCTGCTGCTTCAATTCCGTCTGTCTGTTTTGCCCTCGTGTCAGGCGGTCTGTTACGGTCTCCAATTCACTCATGACAGATTGAAGAGCCTCTTCTTTCTGCCGGAGTTCAGCCTTTTTGCGCTCTTCCTCTTGCTTGGCCTCACTCAGTTTCATTTCGATTTCCTGCAAACGGGAAAGCTGTTCCTGCTTAGTTAAAAGCTCAGGCTCTTTCTCGCTTTTATGCTGGCGCCACGCTTCATACTCTTCATGTTTTTGCTGAAAGAAAGCATTCCGGTCTTCTAAATCCTTTCGGGCTAGCGTTTGTTCCTTTTCAGCTTTCGCCTCATGCTGGATCGCTTCTGCGTATCGGTCCGCATAGGGCTTAAGAGCGGCGGCTGTTTCCGCTTCCAGCAGGCGTTTTTGCATAATGTCTACATGCGGCTGTTCTTCCGCGAGACGTTTTTTCTCTTCTTCATAAGCGGATTGTTCCTTTTGGACATTCCAAATCTCCTGATGCTCCGTAAATCGCTCTTTCGCCTGATCACGGCTCTTCCTCATCGCTTCCAGCCTGGTTTCGGCTTGTTCGAGAGCCTTTTCCGCTTGCTCAACTGCCTCTGAACTCGCCTCACCAAGACCGGACTGTTCAGCAAGCATTTCATTTTTTCTCGCATTGGCTTCCTGCGCCTGCCGCCTCAGTTTTTTCACAAGCCTGTCTCCATATTGCTCCAAATGAAATAAACGCTGAAGCATATGCCTGCGCTCTGCCCCTTTTAAAGACAGAAATTCAGCAAATTTCCCTTGGGGCAGCACCACCGCTCTCGTAAAATCGTCGATCGTCAGCCCTAAGAGCTCCTCCACTCTTTTATTCACTTCGCTGGCTTTATCAGCCAGCACCGTATGCTCATCCTTGATTTCGATGAAGCGGCAAAGTGCCGTTTTCACCTTCATTTCATCCGTTCTCTTAAACACACGCTCAACTTTGTATGAGATTTGATGATTCGACTGAAGCGCAAAGGTAAAGGAAACAGACAGCGTATCTTCGGCGTGGTTTAAGATTCCGTGCGTATTATTTGCCGCCCGTTCCACCTTTCCGTATAAAGCAAGCGTCATTGCGTCGAGAATAGAGGATTTACCGCTTCCTGTCGGGCCGAAAATGCCGAAAACACCAGCACCGGAAAGGCCTTCAAAATCTATCGTCTGCTCCTCTCTAAAACTGTGGAGCCCCTTAATGCTTAAGGCGATCGGCTTCATTTCGCATCCTCCTCTTCAACGCCTGATGCAAGCTCTAAAAACAGCTTCACCATTTCTTCATCCGGCACCGCGCCGCCAGTTTGTTTTTCATAAAATTTCTTAAAGCGGTCCTCGATTGAGACATGTTTAACCTCGATCCGTTCCCGGTCTTTGTTCTTTTCTTCAAAAACCGGCCTGATATGGATAAAACCCGGGTGCGCCTTCCGTAGCCTGTGAATCTCTTCAAGTGACAGCTGGTCCGTGACACGGATTTCTAGGTCAATCCAAGCATTCTGATCCCTGCCTTCATCCAGCCAGCTGTACACCTCACTTAATCCATTTGCCGCTTTCCACTTCACAAGGGGCTTGCCGCTTGATAATAATACCTCACGCCAAGAGGCGTCTTCCCCCGGCTTTGCGTCCACGATCGTCACTGATTTAGCGTAGCCTGCTTCAGAAAAGCTGTAGGCGAGCGGAGATCCTGAATAACGCGCAAGCGTCCGCGCCCGCTTGATCGTTTGCGGGCGATGCAAATGCCCGAGCGCGACGTAAGCGGCACCCGCAGGCAGGCTTTCAGCAGCCACCGTGTATGCACCACCGACTTCAATCGGCCGCTCTGAATCGGTTTGGTTTCCGCCTGCGACATAAATATGGCTGGCGGCAATCTTCACTGCATCGTTCCGGAAACGGCTTGTCATATGTTCAAACGCCTGCCTGATTTTCACGTCATAATGATCACGGAGCAGCTTTTCATCAAACGTATCGGATAGCACTTCATTCAACCGCGCTTCTGATGGATACGCCAACGCTCCAACCGCTAAGAGCTCCCCTGCTGAGGGCACTTCAATATGAATCGGCTCTGTTGTCGGATAACCGATTAAATGAATGCCGTTTTCATGTGTCAGCGGTGAAGCAGCTGACAAACGGTCAGGATTATCGTGGTTTCCGGCAATGACAACGATCGGGCGCTTTCCTCTGTCACTGAGCGCAGACAGGCTTTCATAAAACAGCTGCTCAGCTAAAGCCGGCGGGTTCACGGTGTCAAACGCATCTCCCGCCATTACAATGGCATCGATCTGCTCATCCTTTACAATCGTATTCAGTTCATCCAGCACATCGGCCTGCTCACTCAGCCTGCTTCTTCCTTCAAGCGTTTTTCCAAGATGCCAATCAGCTGTATGTAAAATCCGCAAATGCTCTCACCTCTCTTTTATATAGAAAACGAGATCCGCTCCGCCTGAAATCCCGGAGCTTATGGATCTCGCTATAATGTCAGAATGTGCCCTCCGTCAAAGAAATAAAGCGCACATCCCTTTACCTTTGTTTTTGCAATTTGCTCCACTGCCTTCGTGTACAGCTGAATTTGCGTTTCATATCGTTTCTTCAAGATCGGGGCCGCTCCTTCAAATCCATGCTGGAATTTGCCCTCAATCCGGTCCGACTTATAATCCAATAGATATAATCCGTCCTCAGTTTCATAGAGACAGTCAATGATACCCTGCACTAAAAGCGGCTCATCTGCCTCCTGTGCATCAGGATAGATCTCCTTGGCCGGAAGCGCCAAGCTGAAAGGTATTTCCCGGTCCTTCCATTTCGCACCGATCAGCTGTCCCCCGATTTCTGTATGGAAAAATTGCACGATTTCTTCTATATCAATAGCGTCTTTTTGTTCTTCAGTAAGCAGCTCTTTTTCATAAAGCCTTTGAACCGTCTGCTCAGCTTCTTCTATCGACGGCACATGTGACAACGGGATATGCTGCATCACCGTATGCATGGCAGTACCTTTCTCTGCCGCTGTCAGGCCTTTTTTCATCATAAAAGCGGGACGTCTGTACAGAATGTTTTCGTCAGCCGGTTTTACAGGGGCCCTGCCGCTGTATTCATCCTCGTACTCTCTTTTTCTCTTGATCTCAGAAACCGACTGCTTTGTCCGAATTTGTGTCACCTCTTGATGCGGGTAGGTCCAGTTCAGCTGCTCGCGGGCTTTTTCATCAAATGCAAACGAGCCGGGCACTGGTTCCCCTCGGCGGATCGCTTCCAGACGTTCACTTTTTTCTTCCATTCTTTCTTCCACATCATCATCAAGCAAATCATAGGAATGAATCATTTGAACGGCAAAACGAGCTGGATGGCCTGAGATATCAGCGTGTACTGGTGCACCGTTTCCAGCCAAAGCCTCCAAGTCTCTATGTCTGGCAAGAGCCGGTCCGATGAAATCTAAATATGTTTTCGCCTGATAGCGGTCAAATTCCGAAAGGAGCCAATCAATTTGGGACGCGGATGCCTGCCATTTTGCGAGCTGTTTCTGATGATCCTTGCACGAGCCAATCAGAAACAGCTTTTCCTTCGCTCTCGTTAATGCAACATAGAGAACACGCAATTCCTCTGACAGCAGCTCCCTGCGCATTTTTTTCTTCATCGCAATGAGAGGCAGCGTCGGGTAGCTGATGCGCAATTGCGGATGAATATACTTCGTGCCGAATCCGAGCTCCTTGTCCAGCAGGTACGATTTATTTAAATCCATCATGTTAAAATTCCGGCCGAGACCCGCTGCAAACACGACTGGAAATTCGAGCCCTTTGCTGCTGTGGATCGTCATTAAGCGGACAACATCCTCCTGCTCGCTGAGCGCTCTCGCCGTACCAAGATCATCGCCCCGCTCTTGCATGCGTTCGATAAACCGCAGGAAACGGAACAAGCCGCGAAATGCCGTTGATTCATATTGGCGCGCCCTGTCATACAGAACACGCAAATTGGCCTGGCGCTGTTTTCCGCCCGGCATCCCGCCGACATAGTCCATGTATTTCGTGTCGCGGTACACTTCCCAAATCAGCTCAGATACTGAGTGGTTTTTCGAAAAGACGCGCCATTTTTGCAGATGTCCGTAAAACGTATGCAGCTTTTGATAAAGCTCATCGTTCCGGTCACCGGCAGCCAGGTAGTCTTTCATCGCCTCATAGTACGGCGCTTTTTTATTTTCAAGCCGGATCAAAGACAGCTCGTTTTCATCTGCACCGACAATCGGTGAACGCAGCACAGAGGCAAGCGGTATATCCTGATACGGATTATCGATCACCTTCAGCACCGAAAGCGCGACGGCGACTTCGACCGCTTCGAAATAGCCTGACGTTAAATTGGCGTAAACCGGTATGCCCTGTGCCCTCAGCTCCTCCATGATTTGCGGAGCCCACGGCATGGAGCGGAGCAAAATCACAATATCTCGGTATTGAATATTGCGATGTGTTTTCGTTTTTCCGTCATACACCTTAAATGGCGATGAAATCAGCTTGCGAATCTCCTTAGCGATGGCTTTTGCCTCGAACTGCACGGTTTCAAGCTCTTCCGCTTCCTCGCTTGCATCCGTATCTTCTGCGTTGTCGATCAGCAGCAGCTCCGTTTCCGTCTCGTCATTGTCCGGATACGACGCACCAAGCTTCAGCTCAGCCTGCTCGTCATAATCGACCTCACCGATTTTGCCGCCCATCAGCTGTTTAAATAAAAAGTTTGTGCTGTCTAATATATCTGAACGGCTTCGGAAATTTTTATTCAAGTCGATTTTCCGCCCCGTGCCTTCCCCGCTCTCTGTAAACCGTTTGTATTTAGAAAGGAAAAGAAGCGGCTCCGCAAGCCTGAATCGATAAATCGACTGTTTGACATCTCCTACCATAAACAGGTTGCCAGTCTCCTCCGGCCCGCCTGTGACGAGCTGCAGAATCGATTCCTGTACGAGGTTGGTATCCTGATATTCGTCAACGAGCACCTCATGAAACTGTTCCTGATAAAACCTTGCAGCCTCGCTCGGCTCACGTTCACCTTTATCATTCTGAGCTGTCAAAATCGCTAAACAGTAATGCTCCAAATCAGAAAAATCGATGATTGATTTTTCCTGCTTCGCGGCTTCGAACCGTTTTCCATAGCTGATAACAAGCTGTACAAGCGTTTCAATGACAGGCTTCATTTCGGTTAGGCTTTTCAAGTGCTGTTCAGGACTTCTCGTAAAGTAGTCGGTTTTGAGCTTTTCAAGCAGTTTCTTCGCGCCGTTTCTCAAATCTGTCGCCTCATCAAGGAGCGCCGGATCGAACTCATCCCCTTTTACTGCTTTGGCACGCTTAAAGGAGACGGCGGGCACACGACGATATAGTTCACTAAAATCGTCCTGATGCTCGATCAGTTCATCAATCTGCGCAAGATCATCAAGAAAATTGTCAGCACGCGGCGCCGGGCCGCCCGGCGCTTTCGTCAGCTCAAGCGCGCGCAAGAGCTTTTCCTTCGCCCCGTTAAGCACCATTGCAATATCCTCTTTGACATATTGATAAAACGGCAGCTCCTCGATGGCGCTCTTTTCTGATACATCATACAAATGAACAAAGCTTTCCAGCCACGCCTCCGGGTTGGGATGGGATCGGGAATACTCGTACACTTGTTTAACGAGAAATTGGAGATCCAGATCGTGCCGGTCTGTCGTGTAGCGGTCAACAAGCTCAAAAAATGCCTTTTCGCCCTTTGCGTATTCGTCTTCAAACAGCTCGTCAAGCACTTCATCCCCAAGCAGCTCGCCTTCCGTCTGATCAGCTATCCGAAAACCCGGATCAAGATCGATCAAGTAGTAATATTTTTTCAGCACTTGCAGGCAAAAGGAATGAAGCGTCGAAATGCTGGCCCGGTTCAATAGAGAAAGCTGCCGTCTGATATGCAGCGAGCCGGGGCGTTGTACAAGCTCTTTTTCCAAGGCATCCGCAATTCGGTGTTTCATCTCTGCCGCTGAGGCGTTTGTAAATGTCACAACGAGAAGGCGGTCTACATCAATTGGGTTTTCCTCTGCGGTGATTTTCCGAATCATTCGTTCAACGAGCACAGCGGTTTTACCAGAGCCCGCAGCCGCTGCCACGAGAATATCCTGGCCGGTTGAAACAATGGCATTCCATTGGTCATCTGTCCATGTGCTGTCTGCCGGTTTAGGAATGTTCATTGCCATCCGCCTCCTTTTTTATCCACTCAAGTATCGTCTTGTCTTTTTCAGCTTTTAATGTGCGATACTCGTTTTCCTCTAGTGATTCATCAAATTGGCACACTGATTTGAACGCACAGTATGTGCACGGCGTCTTGTTCTTCATTTTGTACGGCTCAATGGATACGCTTCCGTCGGTAATTTGTTCACCTGCTTCTTGGAAGGTACGGCGCACATGCTTTGTCAAAAGGACAAATTCCTTTTCCCCGACTGCTGCCGAGTCTGATCTGAGAGAGCCGTCTTTTTTCAAGCCGGCGTTGATGATATTTGACCGTCCCTCTTGAAGGGTTGTATCCATAAGGCGAACCACTTCCTGATCGCCGAGGAGCAGACCCTTCATTTTAAATTTCTTAAAAATCTCCTGTTCAATCTCGTCAAGCCCGAGCGGGAGATTAGATTGAATCATCGGATCATGAATATGGAAATACAGCACTCCTGCAGGCGTTGCCCTCATTCCGAGCCAGTCGGCTGAATGTGTAATCGATAAATCAAGGTACGTCAGCATTTGCAGCGCCAATCCGTAATATACTTCCGCTAAGTCAAGCCCTTTATCGCTTGATTTATAATCGACAATTCTGAGGAGCAGACCTTTTGAGCTTTCAGCTTTATCCACACGGTCAATACGCCCGACGAGCTCCATCGTACAGCCGTTTTTCAGTTGAAAGGTCAGCGGCGGAAGCGGCCCTTTTCCTCCGAAGCCCAGTTCCAGCCCGATCGGTACGAATCCGCTCGCTTTCGCATGCTCGCTTAAAATACCGGACACACGCGTCACAATTTTTTGCAGTTTTTCCTTTACATAATAATGCCGGTTTGAGCTGAGCAAAATTTCCTTTTGCAGTTTCGGTGCCAGCCGCTCTACCGCATCATAAGAAAACAGCTCGCACTGCTCTTTCGTTAAATCTCGCCAATCCAGCTTTTGCTCACGCAGCCTGTCTGAAATCAGCTTTAAGCTGGAATGAAACAGCTGGCCGATATCCGGCGCTTCAAGCTTGAAAAATTGCCGTTCCTTCAGATGCAGCCCGTGTGACGCAAAATGGGAAAACGGACATGCGTTAAAGGTTTCCATTCTCGATACGCTGCCCTGAATGCGTTCACCATAGAGCTGTCTTGACACACTGCGTTCAAGCTGCTTTACTTCATTCCGGAAAAACAGGCTTGAGAACAGCTTTTTCGATTGCAGCCTGTCCGGCTCACTCATCAGCACATTGTACGTGCTCCACCAGACGTTGCTGATGTCATATTCCCGGGTCCATAATCTGAGCTGACTCGCAGTAAAGGACTGTGCCACGCTTTGATTGACGACATACTTCAGCTGTTCCTCATCGCTGACCTGCTCAGGTTCATTTGTCAACAGGCGCTCCTTATGATGCGGAAACAGTTCTTCCAGCCGTTTAACGATAATCGACGGCAAAAGCGTTTTTCCTTCCGCATCTGCAATCGGATACGAGACATAAAGCCGGTCAGACGGACTTGAAAATGCCATGTAGATGAGGAAATGCTCATCAAGCAAACGCTCCCGTCCGCCTGAGGAAAGCTCAACCCCGATCGTTTTCAGCCATTCCCGGTCATCATCCGACAGAACCCCGTTTTCATCAGGGCGTGCCGGCAGAACGCCGTCGTTTGCCCCGAGCACAAAGGTACAGGATGTGCCATACATTCTGGACAAATCCATATTGCCGACAAATACCTGGTCAAGCGCAGGCGGAATAAGCGAAAATGTAAGCGACTCCGCGCCGGCTTCTATCATTTGCTGAAACAAATCAAGAGAAATCTCATCATCTCCCATCATTTCAACAAACTCCTCAAGCAGCTGAATGACTGCGTCCCACGCCTGCTGATGCTGCTGCGCTTCAATGATTCTGCCGTCTTCCTCAGCACGCTTCCTTTCCTGATCCAGCTTCATCGGCACCTCCGTCTCTTCTAAATAGTAATAGAGCGCCTCCGCCTTCTCATGTACCGTCTTTGCTTTTTTCATTCGTTTTTGAAGCTGAAAAAGCGGCGGAACAATCCAATCGCGGGTGTCATTCAACATGTTTTCCATTTCGATTTCCTGATCGGTCTGCGCAAAATCATCATCCAGCGACACAAAGCGCCTATATTGGAAACGGTCGCCCTTTGTCCAGCGGTCGCCTTTGATCCCATAAGCGATACAGTAATTTTCGAGCTGATCGACCTGTTCTCTCACTTTGGCCCTCGGTTCATTGAGCGGGAATAGCAGTTCGGTTTTCACACAGCGAAACACCGCTTCATAACGCCAATTCCCTTTCAGAACATCAAGGCTTGACCGGATAAATTCGATTAACGGATGGTTCAGCATAGATGCTTTTCCGTCAATGAAATAAGGAATCTCGTAATCTGCGAAAACTTCCTTCACCATATCCTTGTAGTCTTCCGGCTGGCGCGCAAGAATTGCTACATCTTTATAGCGATATCCATTCTCTCTGACGAGGGCGTGAATTTCCCGGGCAATACCTTCCAGCTCAGCTCGTCTGTTCGCGGCCTGCATTACAGTCAGTGCTTCTTGTTTTTCTGCGTAAGGAACGGCCGGACGCGCTTCATACTGCGCCTCTAGATGGGCCAATTCAGGTGTCTGTGTATGCCGCTCAGTCCCTCTCAGCTCTTTATACGTAATGTCTAAATTCAGTTCCTTCGCCTTCTGATGCAGGCGGTAATAGGTTTTTCCCGTCATTCTAAACAATTCCAGTTCATGCGGCTCCCGCTCATATGACGGCTTGTCCGCTGTGAGCGAAAACGTGATGTGCTCTGCATGAACCATAAGCTGCTCCAGCACCCTGAATTCCTGCGGTGTAAACTGATAAAAGCCATCCACATAGATATGCGCGCCTTTTACATCTTCCGCAAGCGGGATATGCTCTGCCAGCAATGTCAAATAATCCTCAGAGTGAAGATATTGATCTGCGAGGCTTTTTTCCATTTGCTGATACAGAATCGATAAGTCATGGAGCTTTTCAGATAACACACGTTCTCCGCGATATTCGGAAGCCGTTCCGCTTTCCGCCATCCGGCGGATATCCTCCGGTTCCAGACAATACCGCTTAAACTCTGTCAGCATCCGCTCAACCTGTGCGGTAAACCCGTTTTTGTCACTCGCTTTTTGATAGACTTTGAACTCCTGTTTATGCTCCTCAATGAGCTTCCGCAGCAGCATTTGTACGCCGGTGCTTGTCAGAAACGGCCTGCTCATTCCTCCCGTATGCTGAAGGACGCGCCAGGCCAATCGTGAAAAGCTGAACACTTGAGCGCGTATCATCCCGCCCATATCTGGCGTTTTAGCAAGCTCATATTCCATTAAAAACGTCATTTGATCCGGGACTAGAAAAATGATCGGCTTCCCGAATGGAGCCCGGCGCAATTCATCCTGAATGCTGTTGATGATCAGCTTCGTTTTTCCACTCCCGGACCTGCCTACTAAAAACTCTGCTCCCAAATTAGAAGACCCCTCTCTTTTTATCTTTATATATTTTATCGAATGTTGACGAAAATGACCAATCTGATCTATTGGTAAAAACGGCCTTTTCACATATAAAAAGCTGATTATCCCTGCACATCTCTCCTTGCCCAACATATACTTTTACAGAAGCCCAATTCCTAGGAATGGAGTTGAATCCTCTTGCATTACAGTTACTATCCCTATCCGGTGCCATACCGGGAAGATCCTGTTTTGATTCGGAATTTGCAGAAGGCCATCAACGGAGAATTCAGTGCAATTCAATGCTACCGCAGGCTTGCCGAACTAGCCGAGCGCGATGAAGTCAGAAAACAGATTGAAGAAATCAGACGTGACGAGATCCGCCACCTTCGTGAATTTTCCACACTGTATGGATCGATTACCGGCAAGCACATCATGCCGAAACAAACGGAAGAGTGCCCGGACAATTTCACGAGAGGACTGGACGCCGCTTTTAAAGATGAACAAGAAACCGTCGACTTTTACTTGCGTGCAGCCGAGGAAACGTCAAACTTAAAAGCGAAAGGCGTCTTCACGCGCGCCGCACGTGATGAACAAAATCACGCTGTCTGGTTCCTATACTATCTGTCCAAACGTTAGATATACCCGTTTTAGGGTATATGTACATATCTCCTCAGCTAAAAACACATTCCTCCGTTTTTTTCAAATGCAGCCGGGAAACATAAAACCATACACTGCATTTAGGGGGAATCAACCATGGAGCAATATTCAGAAGCTTGTATTGAGGCTTGCATTGATTGTATGGAGGCTTGCAATCATTGTTTTACAAAATGTTTGGAAGAAAGCGCGCACCATGATCTCAGCGGCTGCATCCGGCTTGACAGGGAATGCGCGGATATTTGCGCCCTGGCAATCAAAGCCATGCAAACGGACAGCCCCTTTTTGAAAGAAATTTGTGCACTTTGCGCCGATATTTGTGAAGCGTGCGGCACTGAATGCGAAAAGCATGATCACGATCATTGTCAAGCATGTGCGAAAGCCTGCTTCGCCTGCGCTGAACAATGCCGCAGCATGGCGGCGTCTTAAAAGACGGAGAGGGTTCAATGATTGAACCCTCTTTTTTATTTGGACAGCCACACGGAATACAAATCAATCCATCCCTCTTCATCAAGCACCAGGCCTTTTACATTGTTACTTGATGTCACCTGTAGCACATTTTGATATAGCGGAATTGCATTCAGCTCCTGTGTAAGCTGACGGTCAATGTCACGCAGGATATTCATTCTCGAACAGCGGTCAGGCATGGAAAACATCCGCTCTATCATTCCCGAGCAGAATTGTGTCAGCTTTTCAGATAGATGCTGGCACAAGAAACTGTTCTCCGACAGCAGCAAATGCAGAAAACCAAACTCGGTATCTTGATAAAACGTCGCACTGTCATGAATGATATCCGCCATCTGCACGACTTCCGGCCGTCGCAGATCATCAGCATCACAGAATCGAAGTGTAAGCTTGATCCCGTGTTGGGCGCACATATTTTGAATCCATTCGGCGTCCTCACGATGATCCGTTTCCGAAAAGGTATACAGCACCATTGTTTCGCCCTCGTATCCGCTTTTCTTCAACAATTCAGATGGCGTAACGCCCTCTAACTCAAAAGAACTCGGATGCCAAAACGACGTAACCGGGATTCTCCGGTGCCCTCCCGCTTCACGAACGAGCCGTTCAGAGGAAATCAACAGCCGGAGCGCTTTTCTAAAGCTTCGGTGCTGAAGAGGCCCCTTCTTTTTCAGATTGAGCGACAAATACTGGACATGCCGCTCATCAAAAACAGTTTGCTGCTCAGGACATGTTTGTTTTTCTTGAATGGTAAATCCGTTCATCTCACCGGCTTGTTCAGAAAACACAAACTCCACGCGATCCAAATAGGGGCGCCCCTTGAAGTAGCGCTCATAGGCTTCAAGCACAAGCATCCAGCCGTGATGCTGATTCACACGAAAAGGCCCTGTTCCATTGATCCCGCAGCCCTGTTCTGCCGACAATATGGACAGCCGTTCGTCACAAAGAGCATACGGCAAAAACTCATTCGGCTTATCAAGTATGATCTCCACACAATAAGGGCCCTTTTCTAAGACTTGTTTCACTCCGTGCAGCAGCCATTTATACGGGTTGTCAGCCAGTTCCAAAAAGCGCTGAAACGTAAACGCAACGTCCCGCGATGTCAGCAGCTGCCCATTATGAAACAACACACCTTTTCGAAGAAAAAATCTCCACCGTTTTTTTCCGTCCTCTTCCCATCCATGAACCAAATGAGGCTTCGGCTCCTGCATATCCGGATCAAACGTGAGAAGCGTATCAAATATCTGTTTGACGAAATGACCCTCAGACCGCAAAAATATTTGGCATGGATCAAAACTGCTGACAGATTCAGGGGAGATGAACATCCGGAGAACATCCTTTTCTCCATCCCGGCCGGACTCTGTCACAAAACCAAATACCTCAGAAAACCACATACCATATTCATTTTGAAGCTCCGGAAACGCGGACTGATACTGCTGAAGCAGCTCCTTTGCCTTTTTAAGCTTTCCAGCCATGGTATATTCCTTGGCAGTTTGAAGAAGCAGTTCCTCAGGCCTCCGAAGAAACGCAATTTTTGATTTGCGGCCGCGCCCCGCCCCGCTTTCCCGGGTAATCCAATTGTTGTTCTCCATCTTATGTAAAATGAGCTTTGCATTTCTTTCCGTACAAAATAAACTGTCTGCAATCTCAGTGAGCGTCATTTCGTTCATTTGCCCATACTCAGCCCGTCCTGTTTTTACAAGTGCCACGTAGTGCTCAATTAGCTTCAATCCCCGCACCTCCCGACAAAAGGGGAACTTTTATCTCTTCTTTTCTTCACTTTTTGGGCCGCCGCCCCTTCTATACACTACTACTATATCAAACACCGAAAGGCGGCGATCACATGCTGACCAGCTTTCAATCTATTAAATCAAGATATACCGCTCCCGTTTGGCTCCGCTTTTTCGGCGAAATGCTGACAAGCCTGACAGGTGCAATGATGGGACCTTTTATGGTGCTGTATCTGCATGAACAATTAAACGGCAATGTCATGATGCCAATGCTGATCATCAGCCTTCAGCCATTTGCTGATCTTTTCCTGACGCTCGCTGCCGGACGGGTGACGGACCAGCTTGGTCGGCGTACAGCGATTTTGATCGCATTGCTTCTGCAATCATCTGCAATGACAGGGTTTGTATTTGCTGAGCATGCGTATGTTTTCGCCATTCTTTATGTCGTGAATGGCATCGGAAGATCGTTATACATTCCCGCTTCCCGCGCCCAAATCGCCGAAAGCACGCCAGAAAGCAGACGTTCGGAAGTATTTGCGGTCATCAACGCGATCTATTCAGCCGGCCTGACGGCAGGGCCGCTGCTCGGAATGCTCCTGTACAAACAAAATCCTGAATGGATATTCGCTTTAGATGCCGCAGCCTTGTTCATCTACTGTCTGGCAGCTGCATTGAAACTTCCTGAGACAAAGCCGCAAAACACAGCGGTGACACAGGAAAAGTCTGCGAGCTTTACGATATACAGGCCCGTCCTGCTTCTTTTGCTGCTTTCTCTCCCCATCAGCATGTTATATGCGCAAACAGAAACAACATACCGACTGTTCAGCAAAAATATGTTTTCTGATTATCTGTCCATACTGACCATCTACTCAGCAGCAAAGGCTTTATTCAGCTTTGTTTTCCAGGTTCCTCTTGTCAAAGGGACTGAAAAGCTTACAATGAAAACGATTCTTTTCATTACTTATATCTGCTACTCCCTTGCGGCTGCCGGCTTTGCATGCTCAACATCCCCGACAATGCTTTTAGTGACGGCAGCGGTGATGACGGTTGGCGAAAGCATCGGATTAACTCACATCCAGACCTTCATCTCAAAATTGGCACCGCCTCATTTGCTTGGCCGGTTCTATGCTGTCTATGGTCTGCATTGGGATATATCCCGCTCAATCGGACCGCTCGCGGGCGGGCTGATCCTGACATCGTTTGGCGGAGAAGTGATATTTTACGCCCTTGCCGTGTGTCTGCTGGCAGCGGGTTTATGCCTGACTTACACAATAGAGAAGCTCGAACATAAGGTCATAAGAAAAGTGAATCACTAATAGAAAATAATTCATAATTTCTTTATCAACAAAAATATACTATAGTTATAAATACATTCACTACGTGAACAATTGGAGTGTTACGCGAAAAGGAAGAAGGGTTTACATTGAAGAAAGACGAAAATCTCCTCAAAGATCTATGGTTTATCGCAATCAGTGCAGCCGGGGGGTTTATTCTTTCATTAACCGGAATATCAATTGGATGGATGATCGGAACGCTGATTGTCGCCTGCTGCCTCGCCATGATACGGCCGGCATGGCTGATGATGGCACCAGACCAAAAAGGAATTAACCGACGATGGCTCGCCCTCGGGCAGATGATCCTCGGCATCGAATTGGGCCAAAAGCTGAATTTATCCGTTCTCTCTGTTCTCAAAGACCATTGGTTTTCAGTCGGCGTTATGCTGATATTGTCTATCCTGCTGGCCATGCTGTCAGGATATGTGCTTTGGCGTTTCAGCAAAACGGATATGATGACTAGCTTTGTCGGCACAGCTCCCGGCGGGCTTTCCGCTATGCCGAGCATCGCACAGGAGGTCGGCGCCAACACCGCCATTGTCAGCCTCGTGCAAATGATGCGGGTACTGCTCGTGGTCCTTTCCATTCCGTTTTTGGTTATCATGATCTATACAAAACAAGACAGTTCCACAAGTGCTGCAGCAGGACTTTCTTCAGCAACGACAGATTTTAGGCTCGCTCCCGTTTTGTGGACCGTCATTCTGATTCTCGCTGCCTGGGGAGCCTGTAAAGCGGCGAAATGTTTAAAGTTTCCGGCTCCATGGCTGCTTGGCAGCATGCTTGGTGTAGCAATTGTACACGTTGGCGGAGCTGCGGTGATAGGGCACGACATGACGGCATGGTGGCCGTCACAAGCGAACCATGTATCACAAGTATTTCTCGGGGCAACGATCGGCTCTAAAATGTACAAAAGCATGTTTGCCGGCGTCACCCGCATTATCATCGTCGGGTTTGTCTCGTCCGTCGGTTTAATCGCAGCTATGTTTTTGAGCGCCGTGATCGTTTCCGAACTGACAGGAATCTCGCTCATCACCTCTGTTCTGGCATTTGCGCCCGGCGGGATTGCAGAGATGGCGACGACGTCAGTTACATTACATGCTGATTCCACCTTTGTCGTTGCGGTTCAGGTCATCCGCGTCATCCTTGTCATTGCCCTGCTGCCGCCGTTTTATCGTCTGCTTCACCATCTCCATGGTGAAAAAAAAGGAAAAGAGGGCTCGATCAGCAGCAATGCATAATTGGAAACAAAATCCTTCCGTGATACACTTATAGCAGATGGGGAAGGAGTGACTCTTTTGCTGCGCGACAATCCAGAGAAGGCAATGCACTTATATTATGGCATATGCTTAGGAATCTGGCTGATTTATAATTTGGTGGCAACCGGCTCCCCCGGACTGCCTCTTACGATTTTAGTCGGAGGAAATTTGATTTACCTCATCATCCTGAAAAAGAAAGAAAAAACGTAAAAAACACGCACCGCAGTGCGTGTTTTTTATTTGAAAATGCCGGGAAGGCCTCCTTCAATTTCTTCTGACGTCGGATACCATTTTGTCACAAGATCACGAAACAGCCGTTCCGCAAAAAGAATTTCCTCCTCGGTATAGCGGTCAAAAAATGACAGAAAACGCTGTTCAGCCTTCTGATGATAATATTTGTGCAAATTGTGCAGCTTTTTCCCAGCAGGCGTCAATCGGAAGTAGACTTCCTTTTTATTATCGCTGAGCTGTGTTCTGTGCAGGAAGCCTGCGCCGAGCAATTTTGTGCTGATGCGTGATACAGTCGCTTTTGTCGTATTCATTTTTTCTGCTATCGACGTGACATTGATTGGTTCATTGTCCCCGACACAGGACAGAACATGAATTTCTGTCATCGTCAATTGAGATTTACTCCCGTGCTCTACATCTAGCTTCCTCAATTCGTCGGATAAAAAAGCTTTAATAAGCCCCTCCCATTTCTCCTGCTGATGAATGAGCTCCGCATACAATTCAAAAAGATTGCGTTTCGTATGATCTGTGTTCATCGGGTTTTCCATCCTTTTTCATTCGATTGTTTCTTCTATCATACCGTTTTGTTACAGATGAAACAATCGAATTGAATTATACTCGGCTGGTGACGGAAAACCAGCGGCTGATCCCTTTTTGAATCACCTCGGCACAATCGGGCGCTGATGCATCTACCGCCCAGGCTACATGTCCATCAGGACGAATCAATATGGTATGCACATCCCGCAACTTTTCATTCGGTTCTGCAAGCGAGGCGTTTACCGTTCGTAAGCCTTTCACATTGATATGATCATCAGCTTCCTGCATCAACGACAGCAAAACGAATGTCCCGTTTCGGAGAAGGCTGTACAGCCATTCCGAACTGGCGTCGGAAAGAATCAGCTCCATATCAGGGAGCCTTGCCCCGTTCAAAGGATGCGGCGGCATGATAAGATCAGCTTCATATCTGACATCGAGCGCAGAAATTTGCCCCGCTACATATCGATTCACATCAGGGAAGGCCAGCAGCTCCGACATCATCCCCCGCAAATGGAGGCCTGCTTGAGTAAAATCAATCAGCCTTGTCTGTGCCTCCGTGTTCCTCAAGAGCCCTTCAGCTGCCGGGTGCCGCTCGTCATGGTAGCTGTCCAAAAGCCATGAAGGCGCAGAGCCCTTGATCGCCGCCGCCAGCTTCCACCCAAGGTTCATCGCATCCTGAAGGCCGACATTCAATCCTTGCCCGCCCGCTGGAAAATGAATATGTGCGGCATCACCTGCTAGAAAGATTCTGCCGTTACGATACCGTTTCGCTTGGCGCGCGGCGTTCCCGAACCGCGACATCCACGAAGGGTCGGTTAAACCGAAGTCAGTCCCGCAAATTCGCAGAAGGTCAGCTTTCAGCTCTTCCTCAGTCACCGGCACATCTTTCGGCGTTTGTGTGCGATAAGGGCTGACGACAACTACACGGTATTGGCCTGGTGATAACGGAACAATCATAACACCGCCCTCATTTGTGCAAAGGGACAGTACTCCTGACGGCGGCGGAGAATGGAGCACCACATCTCCAAGCGCAGCGGTGACAGTACTGTCTGTTCCCGGAAACTCAATTCCAGCCTGTTTCCGGACGGTACTTCCACCGCCATCGGCACCAACGGCAAACTTACTTGTGATCGTCCGTACACTGCCGTCCCGATCCTTAAAAATCGTTTGCACCGCTTCCCCATTTTGCGTAACCGCGAGCGCCTCTGCCCCCCGAAACACCTCTGCACCCAGACGTCGTACATGATCTTCAAGCAGCTTTTCTGTTTTGGACTGCGGGAGCAAAAGCGTGTAAGGGCAACTCGTATCCAAGCCTGAAAAATCCAGACGGGTATCCAGCATTGAAAAATGTCCGGAAGGTATCTTGCTTCCCTTGGATACGAACCGCTCTAAAATCCCTCTCATCTCAAGGAGCTCCAGCGTTCGGGGATGCAGCGTCAACGCTTTGGAATGTGGAACAGGTTTTTCAAGCCGTTCAATCACACATGTTTTCACCCCGGCCATCGCAAGCTCAGAAGCCAGCATAAATCCGACCGGCCCTCCACCTATAATCACTGCTTCATATTTCATCATCATTCACCACTCCTTTTGTTTCATAAAAAACGAACAAAACCCAATAAAAATGGACCTCCAATCAAAAAGTATACGAATATTGTTACATACGTAACAATATTGATTATAGCTCGTTACAAATTTTTCTTCAACACATTTTTCCAAACGGCATACAAAAAGACGCCTCTTCAATTAGCGTCTTTTTATTCGGCATCAGAAATCACACCGACAATATTTTTTTCTCTTATCGGACCAAAATGCCGACTGTCGAAGCTGTATATGCGATTATCTCCAACGACAAAATATTTTCCTTTCGGCACCTTGCTTGTTCCCGTCACATCTTTCAAAGAAAAATCACCTGTTACATGGCTTCCGGCAGAAACGGATTTTAAATGCTTCAAAAATGGCTCAGCAACCTGCTTTCCGTTCACATACAGCTGATCATCCTGATATTTGATCGTTTCACCGGGCAAGCCGATCACCCGTTTAATCAGCACTTTATGATCAGGGCCTTTAAAAAGAACGATGTCAAAACGATGGATGGTTTTAAATCGATGTGAAAATTTATTGACCAACAATTCGTTCCCTTCCTGAAACGTCGGGTTCATACTGACACCTTCTACCTTGTAATCAATAAAGACGGCATTTTTAACCTGAATGGCGAGAACGACGGACACTACACCGGCAAGAAACAAAAACCGTTTTTTCATGTTACTGTCTCCCTCCATCATGCTCACGCTGACTGGCTCTTACATGCAGATGCCGCTCCACCTTTTTGCCGACATACCATAAGACAGTGATCACCAATACGGCGATGACCGTTCGAATCGGCTGTGTAATCAGCGCGTGCAGATCATATCCGATGAAGCTGATCATAAAAATCATGACAAGCTTCCCTGAGGCTGCCGCCAAAATAAACGGCCGCGTTCCGATCCTTGACAAACCGGCAACAACATTCACCGCGGCTGACGGTGTAAATGGAAAACAAAGCAGAAGAAACATGGGGCCGAAGCCGTGTCTTTCCACCCATAACATCAGCTTTCTGACAGACGGATGACTGCGGATAAATCCAAGCAATTTTCTCTGTCCGTATTGACGGACGATCAAAAATACGAGAATGGAACCAGCAGTTGACCCTGCCCAGGACAGGATGAATCCTTCCCATAAGCCAAACGAGTTCGTATTCGCCACCACAAACACGATCAGCGGCAAAAATGGGAGAAACGCTTCAATTAAAGGCAGCAGCACAGCTATGAGCGGACCGAAAGCCCTATAGCTTTGAAATAATTCAGTTAAATGTTCTTGTGTCAAATAGGATAAAAAATGCTCCAACATTTATACTCCTTACCGGGTTTGTCTATCCTTATTCTACACATTATCAGCAGAAAACTAAAAAGTTTTGGTGTTTTTTTCTGTCTTGAAACATTTCACCAGCCGATATAGAATACAAATAGAACAAATGTTCCCTTTAGAAGGAAGGAGTCAACATGCCGAATCTGCAAGAGGAAATATACGATTTAATTGAACGTGCTCTCTTTTTGCCCATGGCCATTACGATTTTTAACCGTGATCTCGCCGCAATTGAAGAAAGCACATTAAAATTGAAGCATCCTTATAAACAGCTTATCAGCGAATCATTAAAAATAGCACAAAAGGATTTGATAGAGGTCAGAAAAGAACTGAGGAAAAGGAAAATTGCGATCCGCGAGATGGAACGCGATGAGGCGTTTACGCTCTATGTATTTGTCATGGATGGTTATGAAGAAAAGCACCGCTATTTTAATCCCCGAATCCGTGAGCAGGTCAGCGAATTATTAACATGCTATCTATTTGCCCCGGACAGGACCTGAGCCTTTTGAATCATATTGTCCGTTCCCTCTTCGGGGCGATCCCGATCATAAATTTCAGACAATTCACACTATACAAACAAAATAAATTTATTTATAATTCGAACCACAGCCTCTCACCCCGAAATATGACATGTACTGCCATATCGACGACACCATTTTCAGTACGGCCGGGCTTGTACACCCCCAATCCTAATGAGAAGGAGGATTTTATGAAACTGATTCACGTTCTCGCCGCGTTGCCCTTTATCGGAATCTTACTCGGCATCCCTTTTGCAAATAAAGTGACCCCCTATGTGTTCGGCATGCCGTTTATCCTTGCCTATATTGTGATGTGGGCTCTTTTGACCTCTGCGCTGATGGCAATTGTGTATGTCCTCGACAAGGAAAATAAAAAGGAGGAAGCAGAATGAACGCAGCTCTCATCATCATTTTTGGCGTCCTGCTCTTGAGTATTTTTCTCGGTATACGCGCCCAAAAAGGAAAAGACATGAACCTGGAGCAGTGGACGGTCGGAGGACGCGGCTTCGGAACTGTGTTCGTCTTCCTTTTGATGGCAGGCGAAATTTACACTACTTTTACGTTTCTCGGCGGCAGCGGCTGGGCCTACGGAAAGGGCGGTCCAGCCTTTTATATCATCGCCTACGGATGCCTAGCCTACATCCTTTCTTACTGGCTTCTTCCGGCAGTTTGGACGTACGCGAAACAGCATAAACTAATGTCGCAGTCTGATTTTTTCACAAAAAAATACAACAGTCCGCTGCTTGGCATTCTCGTTTCACTGGTCGGCATTGCCGCACTCATTCCCTATCTTGTACTGCAGCTGAAAGGCCTCGGGCTGATTGTATCGGAAACCTCGTACGGCAAAATCACCCCGACCGCCGCCATCTGGATCGGTGCCATTTCCATTACGGTTTATGTTATGGTTTCCGGCATTCACGGGTCAGCCTGGATATCGGTTGTGAAGGACATCATGATTCTGGTTGTCGTTCTGTTTTTAGGTGTGTATTTGCCAATTCATTACTACGGCGGATTTCAAGACATGTTTCAGCAGATTGAAACGGCAAAGCCTGGCTTTCTTACACTGCCCGAAACAGGACAAAGTACGGCGTGGTTCAGTTCAACCGTACTCTTGACAGCGCTTGGGTTTTACATGTGGCCTCACACGTTTTCCGCTTCGTATTCAGCTGAAAACCCAAAAGTCTTTCGCAAAAACGCCATCATCATGCCTTTGTACCAGCTGGTCCTGCTCTTCGTCCTTTTCGTTGGCTTCGCGGCTATCCTGCAAGTTCCAGATCTGAAAGGCGCAGACGGGGATTTATCGCTTTTGAGACTGTCCCTGCAAGCATTTGACCCATGGTTTGTCGGAATTATCGGTGCTGCCGGACTGCTGACAGCACTTGTGCCAGGCTCTATGATCTTAATGTCCGCCTCCACGCTGTTTGCAAAAAATGTGTACAAGGTAATCGCACCCCGCACGACAGAACAGCAAGTATCGGCGCTTGCTAAGTTTTTAGTGCCGGTGATCGCGCTGATTTCGGTGTATTTTACCTTCAAAGGCGGGAATACCATCGTTACGCTGCTTTTGATGGGCTACAGCCTTGTCACACAGCTATTCCCCGCCCTTTTGTTCAGCCTGTTCAAGCATAATATGGTGACAAAGCAGGGAGCCTTCGCCGGCATTATTGCAGGTGTTGGAGCAGTTACTTATATTACAATGACGGAAACGACGATCGGCACTTTATTTCCGGCGCTGCCGCAAGCCGCAAAAGACTTGAATGTCGGCATCGTCGCCCTGCTTTTGAATATCACGGTCATGACGGCAGTCAGCCTTATGACAAGGAAGGCGAAAAGCGCTGCGGCCGATCAGGCGGCTTAAGCAATAGAAAAAGCAATCTGGACACCAGATTGCTTTTTCTTGTTTACCGTTCACAGGCGATAAGATCTTTATCGCGGTCTTTCTTTTTATTGGCATCATAAAGGTCCTTAGAGACGTAAGGCTTGTACTTCGTTTTTCCGCCTTTATTTTTCACCTTCGATGTGCGGGCCACTCCGCCTTTGTATACTTTGTTTAACTCCTTGCAGTTCTTATAGACCTTCACTTTTGTTTTGGCTTCCGCCACATGGTCAGCTCCGTATGAAAAACCGAAAACGAGACCGAGTGACAGCAAAACCGCCGCCGCCTTTTTCATGACAATTCACTCCCCCAACACCCAATATTTAGTTGATTTATAGCTCGAATTTATCATAATTCATATAGTCTTATTTGACAAGATAAATATGGAAGAAGAGTTTGTTTTTCTTGTTTTCTTTTTCCTTCACTATTCAAACTGCCAACACATGTTTTTCTCTACATGCTCAGGGGTACACATACGAATGTACACCAAACAGAAAAGGAGCGTTGATGATGTCTGATTCAAACCTTACGAATCCTATAAAAGCATTTTTTCATGATGAATTTCCTGAACAATATCAAGAGCCGCCAGGCCTGCAAAAGAACATGAAGCCTGTTCCTGATTGCGGAGAAAAAAGCTACAAGGGGTCAGGTAAACTAATCGGCCGAAAAGCGCTTGTCACCGGCGGCGATTCCGGCATCGGCCGCGCTGCCGCGATCGCTTACGCCAGAGAAGGCGCCGACGTGGCCATTAACTACTTGCCCGAGGAACAGCCAGATGCTGAAGAGGTAAAAGAACTCATAGAAGCAGAAGGTCGAAAAGCAGTGCTGATCCCCGGAGACTTGAGCGACGAATCCTTTTGCCAGGATCTGGTCAAACAGGCGCAGCAGGAGCTCGGAGGACTGGATGTGCTGGCGCTCGTTGCAGGCAAACAGCAAGCAGTCGAAAACATCGAAGATCTGCCTACTGAACAAATCTATAAAACATTTGAAGTGAACGTCTTCTCCCTTTACTGGGTTGTAAAAGCGGCGCTTCCGTATTTGCCGGAGGGATCTTCAATTATCACAACTACCTCAGTTGAAGGCTACAATCCAAGCCCGATGCTGTTAGATTACGCAGCGACGAAAAACGCCATTATCGGCTTTACCGTCGGACTGGGAAAACAGCTGGCTTCCAAAGGAATCAGAGTGAATTCAGTTGCGCCCGGACCCATTTGGACACCGCTGCAAATATCCGGCGGACAGCCGACGGAAAACATCCCGAAATTCGGACAAGGCACGCCTCCAGCTCCATTAAACCGCGCTGGACAGCCAGCGGAATTGGCGGATGTTTATGTATTTTTAGCTTCAGAGAATTCAAGCTATGTAACATCTCAGGTATATGGCATCACCGGAGGAATTCCGACGGCATAGCTTTATGAAAGGAGCTGCCCTGTGGGTCAGCTCCTTTCTATTTTCTAATACCGCTCCCCGAGCTCACGCAAAATAAAATCATAAATCATCTTCGTCCGCTCTTCCTTCGGGTACAGCATAAATTCCTGCCTTTTCGGCACGCGGTGGTCGATTCTGTCTTGGAATTTGGTTCTGAGCCACGCTGTTCGGTATACCTGGTTCTCGAACGAATTATAGGAGATCGGCAGCTCCAACGTTTTCCCATTCGAAAACGTCACTTCCGTATCGTCGAATTCAGTCGCTTTGAATTCTTTTACATGCACATGGGAAATCCAGCCGCATTGAGGTCTTGTCGAAGAAAGTGTAGGGAATAAAAAGATTTGGTTCGAAGGGTCCACCATGATTGGCGGCTTGTGTGAAATTTTTGTCACTTCATAAGTTCCTGCTTTTCTTCCCGCATAGCTTGATCCAAAAAATCGGCAGCTTCTGTCGACAATTTGCAGCGGCTTCATGCTGACATAAAACACACAATCTTTTTCAATAATTTTGGAACAGATTTTGCCGTCTATTTCTTCTGGCAGCACGGCAATTGTTGCGCCGTTCACTTCATACGATTCTAAAGGTGCGTCTGTTTTCTGACTCATATTTTGGCCCCCATCCTTTTTCTGCAAAATTTATACTAATAATCTATCATCTGTTTTTATAAAACGACAGGTTTTTTTAACAATTAAGATAAAATCATCTTTTAATGATATTTAATGGTACTAAATGACTAGTAATAAACCGATTTTACTTTGATTAGACTTGCCGGTTTACGGCATTTTGCAGGATATGTCGATAGATTGCCAAGTATTAGTTGTCTAAAAATTATAAAAATTTATTGATTTTTTCGACCGTTATCCATATACTATAAAAAAGGCATTGGGGGGATTCTTTATGAAAGAGAAAAAATCGTACACTGAGCTCATGAAGTCCCGCAACACGCAAAAAACAAAAGAACTTGATGTCACAATGACGGATGTCTATATTCAAATGGTGCTCGATGAATCCTTGTATAAGCGTCGGCTGGCCATGCTGACGGACCAAATCGACAAAGCCTTGGACGAAAAAGATAAAGATGCGTTTCTGACGCTCTCTAAAGAATATGCAACGCTCAAGCAGAGCGAATAAGCCAATCCTTAAGGATTGGCTTTTTATTATCCATTCACAATTGTTCCGCCATTGACGTGAATCGTCTGTCCTGTGACATATGTGGAATCGTCGCTGGCTAGGTATAAATAGCTTGGCGCCACTTCGACCGGCTGTCCCGGGCGCTCCATCGGCACGTCTGAACCAAACACTTCCACGTCTTTTGCGGCAAAGCTGGCCGGGATAAGCGGTGTCCAAATGGGACCCGGTGCCACCGCATTGACCCGTATGCCCTGCTGAACAAGCGACTGGGAAAGGGATCTTGTAAACGTAACGATCGCTCCTTTTGTCGCTGAATAATCGATCAGCGTTTTATTGCCTTTATAGGCTGTAATTGAGGCGGTATTAATGATAGAGCTCCCTTTTTTTAAATGAGGCAGCACTGCCTTTGTTAAGTAAAACATGGAAAAAATGTTTGTTTGGAAGGTTCTGAGCAGCTGGTGGCTGGTGATTTTTTCAATGCTGGGCTGGACATGCTGCTCAGCTGCATTGTTAACCAATATATCAATGGATGGAAACGCTTGGCTTGCCCGCCCGACTACATCATTGCAAAACGCTTCATCCCCGACATCTCCTGCAATCAGCAGGCATTTTACCCCTTCCTTTTCTACATACTGCTTTGTTTCCTCGGCGTCCTGATGTTCATTCAAATATACAATGACCACATTAGCCCCTTCTTTTGCGAATAACACCGATACAGCGCGTCCAATTCCGCTGTCTCCTCCAGTAATAATAGCCGTTTTGCCCTCTAATTTTTTCGCTTTCTTCGGCTTATCAAAAACCGGACGCGGGTCCATGAGATATTCAAAACCAGGCTGCTGGTTCTGGTGCTGAGGCGGTAATGTTTTCTTTTTTTGATTCGCCAATGAAATCACTCCTTTTCAACCTTATTATGTTATGAACAATGCCTGCTTCCTATGTATGAAAAGATAGAATATGGAAAAATTAAGAATAAATCTGATTGGAGGTATAACGGCTTGGCTAATCAACATTTTGCAAAGGAAGCACCTGAAACATACTGGAAAACATCAACTGACCTGCCTTCTTTTCCTGCGCTTCAAGAGGACACTGAATGTGACGTCACCATTATCGGAGGCGGGATTACAGGCATTACAACGGCATATGAACTTACGAAAAGAGGCTTCCGTGTTGTCTTGATTGAAGCAAATCAGGTTCTCAACGGGACCACTGCCCACACAACGGCTAAAGTTACCGCACAGCATGACATGATATACGACGAATTTATCCGCAATTTCGGATTAAACCATGCGAGGCTTTATTATGAAGCAAACCAAAATGCAATTGATTACATAAAAGGAATTGTGGATGAACATCAAATTGACTGTGAATGGGTTGAGCAAGACGCATATCTTTACACAGCAAATGAAAATGCTGTTCAAAAAATCCGTACTGAGCATGAGGCATACACAAAACTCGGAATTGAAAGAGACCTTATCAAGGATCTTCCGATTCCTGTAGGTTCTAAGCTGGCGCTTGTCATGAAGAATCAAGCTCAATTTCATCCGCTGCAATACTTAAAAGCGCTTCTGGAGCAAATTGTTCAAAAAGGCGGCCGAATTTATGAAGAGACCGTTGCGCTTGATATCAAAAAAGGCGAAAGGCCCGAAGTGATAACAAAAAGCCAGCACGCCATTAAGAGCCGCTTTGTCATATGCTGTTCCCACTTCCCTTTTTATGACGGAGGCGGATTATATGCTGCGAGAATGTATTCTGACAGATCTTATGTCCTCGCCATCAAGCCGAAGATCGAGTATCCCGAGGGCATGTATTTGAGTATCGATCAGCCGTCAGTGGCCCTTCGCTATACGGTTGCAAACGGTGAAAAGCTGATTCTCTTTAGTGGAGTAAGCCATAAAACAGGCCAGGGAAAAGACATGTCCACACATTATGAAACACTGAGACAACTGGCCGAAAGCACCATCGGCATCGAAAGCATCCCATATTATTGGTCCACCCAAGATCTTGTGACGATCGACAAAATCCCGTTTATCGGGCCGATGTCGGAAAATGAGGACAATATTCTGGTAGCGACCGGGTTCAAAAAATGGGGCATGACTGCATCGGGGGTCGCAGCCACTTTATTATCGGACCTTGTAGAGAAAAAAGATAATCCTTACGAAAGCATTTTCACACCGTCCCGGTTCCATCTGAATCCCGGTTTGCAGAAAGTGATTTCCTACAATGCCGATGTCGCCAAGCATTTAATTAAAGGAAAGCTTGAAAAGCCTGATGTCCAATTTGAAGACATTGCGCCTGGAGAAGGAAAAGCCGTTACCATAAACGGCAGGCGGGCGGGTGCATTTCGGGATGAGGCAGGCTGCCTCCATCTCGTTGATACAACCTGTACCCATTTAGGCTGCGAGGTCGAGTGGAACGACAGCGAGCTTACATGGGATTGTCCGTGCCACGGATCACGCTTTAAGCCTTCTGGCGAAGTTGTAGAGGGTCCGGCCATTAAACCATTAAAGCAAATAGATCTCGATTAAACCGTTCATTTTAATGAACGGTTTTTCAAATATTTTTCATCTGCAGCTTCATTCATGTTTCCCTTGGCCGATAAAAAAGTAAAAGGCTTAAAAAGCCAAAAAGTAAAAATTATATTTTTCCCAAGGGGGATCATTGTATTGTTATTTAAAAAAGAGAGAAAACAAGAAACTGCTTACTTTTCTGATTCAAATGGACAGCAAAAAAACCGCATCCAGCTCACAAACAAACATGAAGATGTCAAAAAACAGCTCAAAATGGTCAGGCTGGGAGATGCTGAGCTTTACGTGTTGGAGCAGCTTCAGCCATTAATTCAAGAAAATATCGTATTCATCGTCGATGCGTTTTATAAAAACCTTGACCATGAAAGCTCATTGATGGATATCATTAATGATCACAGCTCAGTTGACCGTTTAAAACAAACGTTAAAACGGCATATTCAGGAAATGTTTGCAGGCGTTATCGATGATGGATTCATTGAAAAGCGAAACCGAATCGCCTCTATCCATTTAAAAATCGGCCTTCTGCCAAAATGGTATATGGGCGCGTTTCAAGAACTACTTTTGTCAATGATTGACATTTACGAAGCTTCCATTACAAATCAGCAAGAACTGCTGAAAGCCATTAAAGCGACAACAAAAATCTTGAACTTAGAACAGCAGCTTGTCCTTGAAGCATTTCAAAGCGAGTACAGCCAGACCCGTGATGAACAAGAAGAAAAGAAAAACCTTCTTCATCAGAAAATTCAAGAAACCTCTGGATCGATTGCCAATCTGTTTTCAGAAACAAGCAGATCCGTTCAAGAGCTTGTGGACAAATCTGAAGGCATTTCTCAAGCATCCAAAGCCGGCACGGTGACATCCAGCACTGTTGAAGAAAAGTCGATCGGCGGGAAAAAAGAGCTAGAAGTCCAGCAAAAACAGATGAACAAAATTGACACAAGCCTTGTCCAAATCGAAAAAGAAATGGTTAAGCTGGATGAAATCGCGCAGCAAATTGAAAAAATCTTCGGCATCGTCACAGGCATAGCTGAACAAACAAACCTTCTCTCGCTCAATGCCTCCATTGAATCCGCCCGCGCCGGAGAACACGGCAAAGGCTTTGCTGTCGTGGCAAATGAAGTGCGGAAGCTTTCTGAGGACACGAAAAAAACCGTCTCTACTGTGTCTGAGCTTGTGAATAATACGAATACACAAATCAACATTGTATCGAAGCATATCAAGGACGTGAATGAGCTAGTCAGCGAAAGTAAAGAAAAAATGACACAAATTAACCGCTTATTCGATGAAATCGTCCACAGCATGAAAATCAGCAAAGAGCAATCAGGCAAAATCGACGTCGATCTGCAGGCCTTTCTTGGAGGGCTTCAGGAAGTCAGCCGCGCCGTTTCCCATGTGGCCGCTTCCGTTGATTCGCTTGTCATCCTGACAGAAGAATAATCATTATAACCGGCCTGCCATACGGCCGGTTTTTCTGCGTTCATAATGTAAACTTAATTTAAAAATAAGTTGACATAATAATAGCCTGCATTTATTGTATAACCATATTTGATTACTGTTTGGAGGATTCACAATGCTGAAATTAATCGACATGATGCATATTGCTATTTTCACCGCACTGATGGCAGTGCTCGGCTTTATCCCCCCTCTCTTCTTATCCTTTACACCCGTTCCGATTACATTGCAAACGCTTGGTGTCATGCTGGCAGGCAGCATCCTCAAGCCAAAGTCTGCTTTCTTAAGCCAGCTTGTCTTTTTGCTCCTCGTCGCCTTCGGAGCGCCGCTGTTGCCTGGCGGACGAGGCGGTTTTGGTGTGTTTTTCGGACCGAGCGCAGGTTTTTTGATCGCTTATCCCCTCGCTTCATGGCTGATCAGTTTAGCCGCTAACAGACTGCGAAAGGTGACAGTAGCGCGTCTCTTTTTCACACATCTCGCATTCGGCATTATCTTTATTTATTTGCTTGGTATACCGGTACAAGCTTTTATGATGCATATTGATTTGTCACAGGCCGCCTTCATGAGTCTTGCATATGTGCCCGGTGATTTGATAAAAGCGGCTGTATCTGCATTCCTGGCAATAAAAATCACTCAAGCCTTGTCTCTTTCTGATACGATGTTTACAAAAGGAGGATGACACTGCATGACAATTACTCATACCTATTCATCTACTGCCGAAACATCGCCCGGCCGTGTAGCGATCCTAACTGAATCGGAGCAAATCACGTACCAAGATTGGGATCGGCTTGTCTCCCAAACCGCCAATTGGCTGCGGTCACAGCCAAGCATGCCGAATCGTGTGGCATTTTTGCTCCCAAATAGTCTGGCGTTTTTACAGCTGTTTGCCGGAGCCGCAGCGGCTGGATGCACGGCCATTCCCCTCGACACACGCTGGAGCCCGGCTGAATGTATGGAGAGGCTATCCATAAGCGATGCGGATCTAGTGGTTACTTCAGCCTTTTACAAAAACAAACTGATACATAGCAAGACACCCGTTGTTTTGCTGGATAACTGTATGGCAAATATTGAAGAGGAATCCGCTGCTCCCTTACCTATCATTGACCCGGAGCACCCCTTTTACATGGGATTCACGTCAGGCTCGACAGGAAAACCAAAGGCCTTTACGCGCTCTCACCGCTCATGGATAGAGAGCTTTACCTGTACAGAAACAGATTTTTCGATCTCATCAGATGACACGGTATTGATTCCCGGAACGTTAATATCCTCTCACTTTTTATATGGGGCAGTCAGCACTTTATATCTCGGGGGAACGGTTTGTTTGCTGAATAAGTTTTCTCCTGCCCAGACAAAGGAATGGCTGAACCGTGAAGCCGTCAGTGTTCTTTATACCGTACCTACAATGACAGACGCACTCACCCGGATCGAGGGCTTTCCCGACAGCCCTCTTAAAATCATTTCATCTGGTGCAGACTGGCCGGCAGAATCCAAGAAAAAGCTTGCCGCTATATGGCCCCATCTCAGGCTGTACGATTTTTACGGCACTTCAGAGCTTAGTTTTGTGACGTTTTCTTCACCGGAAGACAGCAAACGGAAGCCGCATTCAGCCGGCCGCCCTTTTCATAATGTCCAGATCGAAATCCGCGGCGCCAAAGGAGAACGCTGCCAGCCAGGAGAAATCGGAAAAATATTTGTCAAAAGCCCGATGCGGTTTTCCGGCTATGTGAACGGCAGCACACCAGATGAATGGATGACAGTGGATGATATGGGCTGCGTTGATGAGGAAGGCTTTCTATACATATCAGGAAGAGAAAACGGGATGATCGTGTACGGAGGATTAAATATTTTCCCAGAAGAAGTTGAACGTGTGCTACTCTCCTGCCCAGAGGTTGAAAACGCGGCTGTCGTTGGAATGCCGGACGAGTATTGGGGAGAAATCGCTGTAGCTGTCATTCGTGGAAGCGCTAATGCCAGAAAGCTGAAAGCCTGGTGTAAACAGAAATTAGCCTCCTATAAAATCCCGAAAAAATGGGTGTTTGCAGACAGCTTGCCGGAAACGAGCAGCGGAAAAATTGCCCGTTCCAGAGTGAAGAAATGGCTGGAAGAGGGTGTACAGTATAAATGAATGCGGTTATTGTTGATGCAAAACGAACGATCTTCGGAAAACAAAATGGATTGCTGAAGCCTTTCCTGCCAGAGGATTTGGCGGCTCCCATCATCCGTTGTCTCAGCCGAAAGCTAGAGGATCAAATTGACGAGGTCTTTCTCGGAAACGCTACCGGCAGAGGCGGAAACCTCGCCAGACTGTCAGCCCTTCAAGCCGGACTGCCTCTATCGGTTCCCGGGATGACAATTGACAGACAGTGCGGTTCAGGCCTTGAAGCCGTACGCTATGCCTGCAGCCTCATTCAAGCGGGAGCCGGGGCGATGTATATCGCGGGCGGCTCAGAAAGCAGCAGCCAATCCCCTTTTTCAGAACGGGCCCGCTTTTCTCCAGATGCGATCGGCGATCCCGACATGGGCATTGCCGCAGAATATACGGCGGCACGCTATTCCATCAGCAGAAGCATGCAGGATGAGTACGCGCTTCTCAGCCATCAACGCAGCAGGAACGCGCATGATGAAGGATTCTACCGTGAAGAAATTGTTGCTCTCGGGGAATTGGAGACGGACGAAGCATTTTTGAAGACGCGGCCGATAAAAGCAATTATTCCCCGTGCAAAGCCGGTTTTCGACATCAGCTCCGGAACAGTTACAGCAGCTAACAGCAGCGGCATAGCAGACGGAGCAGCCGCTCTTTTAGTAATGGAAGAGGAAAAAGCGGCAGCTCTCGGACTTAAGCCTGTGCTTCGGTTTATCGGCAGCGCTGTCAGCGGTATTCACCCCAACTATCCGCCCGCGGCACCGGTTGATGCGATCCGACAGCTCTTACATACACACGATGTAACCCCTGATGATATCGATTTATTTGAAATCAATGAAGCCTTTGCCGTCAAAATTTGTGTCTGCTCGCAAGAACTCGGCATTCCCTTTTCAAAAATCAATGTGCGCGGCGGCGCATTAGCTCTTGGCCATCCATACGGTGCATCAGGTGCAGCTCTGGTAACCAGATTGTTTTATGAAGCGAAAAGACGGACAGACTGTCAATATGCGGTTGCAGCCATCGGAAGCGGCGGCGGAATCGGACTGGCTTTATTATTTGAAGTGCTTGCATAGGCTTTTTCATAGGACGCACGCTTTCGATTTAGTATAATAGCAATATGAATAAAGTCAGGAAGGGGATTTTATGACAGCCGTTTGTTTAGTAAGACATGGAGAAACCGATTGGAACCTGCAGCAAAAATGCCAAGGCAAAACCGATATCCCGCTAAACGCAACAGGTGAACGCCAAGCAAGAGAAACCGGAGAATATGTAAAGGACTTTTCTTGGGATATTATTGTGACGAGCCCGCTGAAAAGAGCGAAAAGAACCGCGGAAATTATTAATGAATATCTGCATCTTCCGATTGTCGAGATGGATGATTTTAAGGAACGCGATTACGGCGACGCGGAGGGCATGCCGCTGGAGGAGCGGACAAAGCGCTATCCGGATAACATCTATCCGAATATGGAAACCCTAGAAGAACTCACTGACAGACTGATGGGCGGGTTGGCAAAAGTGAACCAAGCGTATCCAGACAAGAAGGTGCTGATCGTGGCGCACGGTGCGGCAATTCACGCCCTGCTGACGGAGATATCCGGCGGTGACCCTGAGCTTAAAAGCACTCGCCTCGTAAACGCCTGCCTCAGCAACATTGAATTTGCAGAAGAAAAATGGCGGATTAAAGACTATAATATCAACAGCCACTTATCCGGCTTTATCAAATAAGAAAAAGACAGGCGTCAGCCTGTCTTAGATTGTTGATAAAATCATAAAATGGTTTTCATTTTATGATTATGTCATCTATTCAGCGTGATTGAAAACCCTTGAAGTCTAGGAAGGACGAGCATAGGAGCGGAGCGAATGTTCTAATTCGTGAGCACCGAAGCGCAGTCCTGACAACGAATGCGAGGGTTTGTCGACACGCTGAGACAGGCGTCAGCCTGTCTTTTCTTTTATTTCTTATCAGCCGGCATCTCTTTCTGAAGCTCGTCCAAAATGGCATTCGCCCCATCTACACTGCGGCGCAGAGACCACACTGCACGGTCCACGTGGTATACATGCCCGTTTTTCACTGCCTTCAGCTTTTTCCAGAGGACATTCTTTTCGATCAGGCGTTTCCCGTCGGCGTCGAGGTCATCTGTTTTTCCTGTCATCAGGATGATCACATCCGGATCTGTTTTCAGCAGCTGCTCCAGTGTCATTTTCATATTCACGGAGTCGCCGCCATTGCTTGAATCGCTATTGCCTGACGTACTGATTGCATATCGATAGCCGACCTGTGTTAAAAGTCTTGATGTAAAGAAGTTTTCATCCCTGGCCATAATCGTATCATTTGTATTTCCGATCAAAAGCACGGACTGGCTGTTCGCGCTGATTTTCTGCTTTGTGTCGCTAAGCTTTTCTTCATGCGCCGTCAGCTTTTTCTCCATTTCCTTCTCCTTGCCGACTGCTTTTGCAATCGTAAGGGAAGCGTCAATTGTATCCTGATAATCGGCATTTAAATTATTAAGCGCAATCGTCGGCGCGATTTTTTTCAGCTGATCGTACACCTTCTTATGCCGGGTCGTGTCAGCAATAATCAAATCGGGGTTTAATGAAGCGATTTTTTCCATGCTTGGCTGTGAGCGAGTGCCGACAGATGTGTAGCCGTCAATTTTCTTCAGCACATCCTTGTTGATCAGCTGCTTCGCTTTGTTGTCATCGGCAACCCCGACAGGCGTAATGCCGAGATCAAGCAGTGTGTCGATAAAACCAAGCTCAAGAACAACAACCCGCTTCGGATGCTCAGGCACATTCGCCTTTCCTAAATCATGTGTTATCGCCACTTTATGTTCTTTGCTGTTTTGATTGCCGCTTGAAGACGAGCAAGCAGCCGTTAAGACAGAAAGAAGTAAAACTGTAAGAATAATCAGTGTTTTTTTCATAGTTCCAGTCTCTCCTGTTAGCAGTTTCTATGATTAAGATGTCCAAGAGTAGTATAACACGGAATGAGAATCATTATCACCAATTATTTTTCAAATGAGAAAAGAAAGTTCCGCTTTCCAGGTCAATCTTGTTTCTTTAACATAGCGCAAACAAGAAACGGAAGATTGTTTCGGGGCACAGCTTAACACCCTGTCCACAAAAAAGCTTGCAGAAACATGCATTCCCTGCAAGCTGATCCTGTTAAAGCTTCACTATCACTCTTCCTTGAATGCGATTTTGCAAAATCTCTTTTAATGCAGCAGGCGTTTCTTCCAATGAGACTTCCCTATCCACAATGGTCAGCAGCTGATCAGGCTTGAGATCAGAAGCCATGCGCTCCCAAACAGCGGATCTGACGTCCATCGGACAGTATACTGAATCGATCCCGAGCAGGCTTACTCCGCGAAGAATAAAAGGATACACCGTTGCAGGAACTTCTCCTCCTCCGGTTAAGCCGCTCACCGCGACAGCTCCGCCATATTGAATTTTGCTTAAAAGCGAGGCAAGCTGTTTTCCCCCGACTGGATCAACCGCTCCCTGCCATTGCTGCTTGGACAGCGCCTTAAGCGTTCCGTCATAGACATCTTCCCTGCTGATTACTTCGCTTGCACCGAGCTGTTTCAAATAATCAGCCGCCTCCCGGTTTCCGGTGCTTGCCACCACATCATAGCCCCGCTTGTTCAGCATCGATACCGCAATTCCGCCGACACCGCCGGTTGCTCCTGTGACTAGCACACTGCCTTTTTCTGGAGACAGGCCGTTCTGTTCAAGCCGATGCACTGATAACGCCGCAGTAAACCCCGCCGTTCCGTACACCATCACTTCTTTTAACGAAAGATTCCGTGGCAAAGGCACCAGCCAGTCACCGGGCACCGAAGCGTATTCACTTAATCCGCCATCACGGGAGACACCGAGCTCATAGCTTGTCGCGATCACCTCATCCCCCTCTGCAAAACGCGGATCATTGGAAGAGACGACCGTACCCGCAGCATCAATGCCTAAAATAAGCGGATACTCTCTGACGATATTGCCTCCTGCTTTTCCGGCCAGACCATCTTTGTAATTAATGCCGGAATAAGCAACTTTAATCAGGACACCATCCTTCGGCAAATCCTCTGTTGATATGGTTTTCACTTGGACTGAAACATCATCGGCATTTTTTTCTGCCTGCAATGCTTGAAATAACGTTGACATTCGGCACACTCCTTTTCATTTATATCGTAACCGAAGAACGTTCCAAAAACCAAATCATCAAGCCGCCATTTTCACTTCGCCGGCACATTGAGATGGTAGTGGACAAATGCGGTATCCTCTTCATAGCCATTTTGCTCATACAAGCTTCTTGCCTTCCGGTTGTGGTGCTCAGTTTGAAGCGTTAAACTTTTTGCCCCGTTTTCCGCTGCATAATCCTTTGCGGCCAAAAGCAACTGGCTGCCGGCTCCCTTTGTACGCGCATGAGGAGCAACAAATAAGTCATTTAATATGTAGATTCTTTTCATTGACACAGAAGAAAACGCGGGATAGAGCTGGAAAAAGCCTATGAGCTCTCCATTTTCTTCTGCTATCAAAATAATAGACTCGTGATTTTTCAAACGCGCTTTCAAAAAAGCCTCCGCCCCTTGCAAATCGGATGCCTGTCTATAAAATTCCCGATATTGGTTAAACAGCGGCGCGATGGCTGCCGCATCTGAAATCTTTGCTTGGCGAATGTTCATCTCAGTTCTTCCTCCCTCTCAATCATTTTTTCATTCTATCCCTAATCAAATTTTTCTGTAAAGTTTATTTTTCAGAATACTTTTATCATCATACATTGAAAAAATATCACGATAATATCCATTGTTCTCACGGAAACATATGCAGGTCATTCGAACGAATTTTTTCGACAGGAATTTGCCGGGACTCAGGAGCATTTAACCTGAAAAAGCATGACATTTCGGCATAATGAACATTTACTCATGTCTATTTTCGTTTTTTTCTGTATGAAAATAGTTATTTCGAGTCTCTACGGAAATAGCGAGAGATGATATACCTAAATAGAGATAAAATCATCTCAAAAAAATGGGTCTACTAAAATATTATTCCATCTATTACAATAAATTCACAGAATAGTCTTTTTAGTAAGTCTACTCTGAATTTTTTAAAAGGAGAGGGTAAAGAGTGAGAAACAAAAAATTGTGGATCAGCTTGTTGTTTGCGTTAACGTTAATCTTTACGATGGCGTTCAGCAACATGTCTGCGCAGGCTGCCGGAAAAAGCAGTACAGAAAAGAAATACATTGTCGGATTTAAACAGACAATGAGTGCCATGAGCTCCGCCAAGAAAAAGGATGTTATTTCTGAGAAAGGCGGAAAAGTTCAAAAGCAGTTTAAGTATGTTAACGCAGCCACAGCAACATTGGATGAAAAAGCTGTAAAAGAATTAAAACAAGATCCGAGTGTTGCATATGTGGAAGAAGATCATATTGCACATGAATATGCGCAATCTGTTCCTTACGGCATTTCCCAAATTAAAGCGCCGGCTCTTCACTCTCAAGGCTACACAGGCTCTAACGTAAAAGTAGCTGTTATCGACAGCGGAATTGACTCTTCTCATCCTGACTTAAACGTCAGAGGCGGAGCAAGCTTCGTACCTTCTGAAACAAACCCATACCAGGACGGCAGTTCTCACGGTACGCACGTAGCCGGTACGATTGCCGCTCTTAATAACTCAATCGGTGTTCTCGGCGTAGCGCCAAGCGCATCATTATATGCGGTAAAAGTTCTTGATTCAACAGGAAGCGGCCAATACAGCTGGATTATTAACGGCATTGAATGGGCCATTTCCAACAATATGGATGTTATCAACATGAGCCTTGGCGGACCTTCTGGTTCTACAGCGCTGAAAACAGTTGTTGATAAAGCCGTTTCCAGCGGTATTGTGGTTGCTGCCGCAGCCGGAAACGAAGGCTCGTCCGGAAGCTCAAGCACAGTCGGCTATCCTGCGAAATATCCTTCTACCATCGCGGTAGGTGCGGTAAACAGCAGCAACCAAAGAGCTTCATTCTCAAGCGCAGGTTCTGAGCTTGATGTGATGGCTCCTGGCGTATCTATCCAAAGCACACTTCCTGGAGGCACTTACGGTGCTTACAACGGAACGTCAATGGCGACTCCTCACGTTGCCGGAGCAGCAGCGTTAATTCTTTCTAAGCACCCGACTTGGACAAACGCGCAAGTCCGTGATCGTTTAGAAAGCACTGCAACATACCTTGGAAGCTCTTTCTACTATGGAAAAGGGTTAATCAACGTAGAAGCAGCTGCCCAATAATATCAAAAAGAAGCAGGTTCCTCCATACCTGCTTCTTTTTATTTGCCATTATCCTGTTCTGTGGCAGGATGTTCCGGCGTTTTCTCTTCTTTCTCCGCATGTTGAATCCGTTCCATGATCGAAGGGTGGCTGCCTCTGAAAATCTTCACAAGCACCGGAGGATCAACCTGGCTCAGCCCCGTCACGGCCAAATCCTGAAACGTTTTAACAGCGGCTTCTCTGTTCTCTGTCAACTCGATCCCATACTGGTCAGCCTTATTCTCCTGATAACGCGAGACAGCATTAGAAAAAGGCGAAATCGCAAAGCTCAAAACAGAAAACAAAAGCAATAACAGCGGAAGTGCCGCAAGATCATGCCGCCCTTCTAAATGAAACATGCTGCGGGTTAGGCGCACTGTCCGCTTGTATAGCTTATCAATAACATAAAATCCGGCGAGCGACACGAGCAAATAGCCAGCCAGGCCGATGTAAACGTGCTTCATGACATAATGGCCCATTTCGTGGCCCATTATAAACAGAATCTCTGAATCGTCAAGTTTGTTCAGCGTCGTATCCCATAATACAATCCGTTTATTGGTCCCTATTCCCGTAACATAGGCATTCAACGCATTTGTTTTTTCCGACATGTTCACTTCATATACATGATCAGCCGGAATATTAGCTTCTTCTGCCAGCTCTAAAATTTTGCTTTCAAGCTCTTTATTTTTCAGCGGATAAAAATCATTGTATAAAGGATCGATAATGACCGGCTGAATAAAAAACAGAAAAAGCGAAAACGGCACTGTTAACAGCCAGGCGTATAACCACCATTTTTTTTCATGCCTTTTGATCAGCCAATAAAACACGAGAACGCAAAGCGCAAAGATTGGAAAGCTGATCCAAAAGCTGATAACCTGATCCTTAGCCCAGCTGGCCGTAGTCTGTGTGGAAATGTTGTAGTCAAGTGACACTTGATAGCCTATCCAATCTAAAGGCAGCGTCACCAATGTGGTAATCAGCGAAAGTACAAATACAAAACCAACGATCTGCAAAAATCGAAAAGGCACGGCCGCTTCCATCCATTTCTTGATTTTCTTTGAAACGCCGCTGACCAGCAAAACAAAAAACAGAAACCAATCAAGAGGTACCCCGATAAAAAATAAAAAATTCTTGATATTTGAATACTGCTCGGCCACCGCCAAATCAGACGGCTTCATGAAAGAAGCCGGATCAGCCTGCGTCCCTTTCACAGCTTCCGGTATTGCGGAATCACCGGACAGGAAGAAATACCAATAAAAAAACAGCCCGTACAGCACGTAAGCAAGCCCTGCTGCCGCAATCCATTTGCGCATAACACCTCACTCCTCACATCAACCCGTTACTTCTATTGTAATCATAAATTCAAATTCTTAGAACCAAGCAGTGTTCCGCACTTTTCCATCCTTTTAAGCATGGAAAGCCCGATCGCTGGGAAAACTAACAATGTTTGGAGTGATGTAAATGAAAAAAATAGTGGCAGCCATCGTGGTAATCGGTCTTGTGTTTATTGCATTTTTCTATCTTTACAGCCGGTCAGGCGATGTGTATCAATCGGTAGACGCGGATTTGATCACACTGTCTTCAAGCGGCCAGGAAGATATTAAGATTGAAAAAAGGCAGCACGTCAAAGATATGCTGGACATTATGAATCAGGGAAAACAGGTGAAGCAAGAAAAAACATCAGCCCCTGATTACGAAGGGACAATCAAGTTTCATAAAGACCGGTACGACTCATTCAGGCTATGGATTGACGGCAGCCAGCAAGCCGTATTTTTGAAGGATGGCACATACTACAAATTAAGCAAAAACGATACAAAGGCGCTGCTAAACATTATGAAAAAAGAAGCAAAGGATTGAAAATGAAAAAGCGAAGCTAGCTGCTTCGCTTTTTCATTTTATTGAGGCAAAATATCTCTTAGCGCCCGTCTGAGCATTTTCCCCGTCGCATTTTTCGGAATGTCGTCAAGAAACGTAATGGCGGCAGGCCGCTTGTATTTCGCCAGATGCTTTTCACAGTGCTGCATGATGTCCTCTTCTGTTATGCCAGAACGTTTCGGTACCACATATCCCTTTACCGCTTCCCCGCTTTGGGCGTCCGGCACGCCGATGACAACGGCCTCCTTGACGTCCGGGTGTCTGTACAGCACCTCCTCCACTTCCCGCGGATACACATTGTATCCTCCTACAATGATCATGTCTTTTTTCCGGTCAACAATGTAAAAATAGCCGTCCTCATCCCGTCTTGCCAAGTCCCCCGTATAAAGCCAACCATCTTTTAACGCATGCTCTGTTTCCATCGGCATTTTATAGTAGCCCTTCATCACATTGGGTCCTTTTACGATCAATTCGCCGACCTGGTGAGCGGGCAGCTCGCGTCCGAGCGGATCTACGACCTTGTTTTCGACATGTAAGATACTTGTCCCGATGGAGCCCGGCTTTCTGCCCCTGTCAAACGGGTTAAAGCATGTGACAGGTGATGCTTCCGAGAGCCCGTAGCCTTCCAAAATGGTAACGCCGAATTTTTCTTCAAATGCCGTCAGCAATGCGACTGGCATGGCCGCTCCCCCCGAAATGCAAAGCCGGATGGAAGAAAAATCATCCTCTTTTCCATTCTCATGCTGAAACAAGTAATTATACATCGTAGGAACACCGGCAAAAATGGTCGCCTGCTGCTGCTTAACAAGTTTAAAAACAGATGCCGGACTGAATTGAGGCTCAATCAAGACAGTTGCGCCGCTCATCAGCGGTGCATTCATGCAGACAGTTAAACAAAACACGTGAAACATGGGAAGAGCACAAACCACATTGTCCTTCTCATCCATTCCCAAATAACCTGCGACATCGTTGGCATTGCTGTACAAATTCTGATGAGTCAGCATTGCGCCTTTCGGTTTTCCAGTCGTTCCTGACGTATATAAAATAACCGCGGTATCATCAGGAGCAAGCTCTTGGTTTTGTTTAGCGGCAGATGTCGGCCGCACTATTTTTGCAAACGTTGTCATTTTCATCCTGACCTCTGGGTCCGCGGCTTCCGGCTCAGCCTCTCCCGTATGGCATAAAATGACGAGCTCAACCTTTGGCAGCGATTCATGCATGCTCTCATAAAGCGGCAAAAGCTGGCTAACGCCCACGATCGCCTTTACATCGCCATTTGTCAGCATATAACCAATTTCTGTCGGCGTGTACAACGGATTGATGGGAACAACCACGATCCCGGCTTTTAAAGCACCAAAAAACGCGATGATAAAATCAGGCGAGTTGCCAAGCAGCAAAGCTAGATGGTCCCCTTTCTCCATACCGGCTTCCTGAAGGCCGTCCGCAAATCGCTGAATTTGTTCATTCAGCTCTTGATACGTCATCATGTGATCCTTAAACCTGCATGCGATGCTGTCGGGCTTCTCAGATGCTGTTTCTTCCAATTTTGAAACAAGATTCATTCTCCCACCCCTTAAAGTGAATGAATAGTCATTCATTATTGAAGCCAAGCTTTCTCCTCCATTATAGAGAAACAGAAAAAAACACTCAAGAGCAAAAAGCCCCGAGTGTCAGTTCAGTCATAGTTTCTTCAATGCTTCGGCAATCGGCGTATCTCCTTCTGTCAGATCAAAGGCCCGATTTTCCGTATTGTTTTCATCTAAAGAGGCAATGACCGTTTTTGCAACGTCATCACGGGAAATATAACCCCGCTCCAGATCCTTCGCAGCTGAAACAGTTCCCGTTCCAGGCTCGTTGCGAAGGCCTCCCGGACGGATAATCGTATAGGTTAAACCGCTTGCTTCCAAAATTTTATCGGCATAATGCTTGGCCACATAATAAGGTTTGAGTGCCTCATTCCAATTTTCACGGTTATGGGCTTGAAGGGCGCTGACCATAATAAACCTTTTGATTCCGGCAATGTCCGCCGCTTCAATGGCTTTTGCCGCTCCATCAAGATCCACCAGCAGCGTTTTATCATAGCCTGTGCTGCCGCCGGAACCCGCTGTGAAAATGATGGCGTCGCAGCCTTTTGCCGCGGCGGCGATTTCTTCGGGGCTGCCCTCCAGATTCGCAAGCACAGCTTCTGCACCGGCAGCTTCGAGAGACGCTTTCTGTTCTTCTTTTCTGACCATCGCTCTAATGGAATGATCAGGATGATCCCGGAATAAAGAGACGAGTCTTTGCCCGATTTGTCCGTTCGCTCCGATTAAAAACACTTTCATCTGAATCCCTCCTGCCTCCATTCTTTCAAACACACAACCGCTCTTTCAAACGAAGTGCTTTGCCTTAATAAATCAGATCAAGGAAATCCTCTTTCGTAATGTTCCCAAAGTAATGCTTGAGATTCACATCTTCGAGCACCTCAGCGATGACACTCCGTTCGTATTGTTTTCCGACCAGCAGGTTTTCAATATCAGATACATCACCGACACCGAAGAAATCTCCGAAGATTTTGCAGTCCTCAATTTTGCCTTTCTTGACTTCCAGGCGCAAATCGATCGACCCAACCGGATAACGTTTCGAATGATTAAGGTTAAATTTCGGTGAGCGGCCGTAGTTCCAATCCCAATTCTGATAGCGCTCTTTCGAAATTTGATGGATGGTCTCCCAATCTTTTTCTGTCAGCTTATACTCCGGCACGTTTCCAATGTCGTTTGTGTTAAAAATATGGCGAAGCAAATGGCTGCGGAATTCTTCGGTGGTCATTTTATCATCGAGAAACTCACTGATGTTTGCCACTCGGCTTCTGATCGATTTGATGCCTTTTGATTCAATTTTATCCTTTTTCACCTTTAATGCTGACACAACATGATCAATGGCTGAATCAAACATGAGGGTGCCGTGGCTGAAAATACGGCCTTTCGTTGCAAACTGGGCGTTTCCGGATATTTTCCGGCCATCCACTACAATGTCGTTCCGGCCGCTTAATTCCGCTTCAACCCCGAGTTGATGTAACGCCTGAATCACCGGCTCAGTGAACTTTTTAAAGTTATGAAAGCTGTCCCCGTCATCCTTGGTGATAAAGCTGAAGTTCAAGTTCCCCAGATCATGGTACACAGCGCCCCCGCCTGATAAACGGCGGACGACGATAATCCCGTTTTCCTCTACATATTTTGTATTGATTTCTTCTATTGTATTTTGGTTTTTCCCAATGATAATAGACGGTTGATTCACATAAAAAAGCAAATACTGCTGTTCAGGGTCTAAATGCTTGACACAGTACTCCTCGATAGCAAGATTGATCCGCGGATCATTGATATTTTGATTGTCTATAAATAACATGGTGCTCCTCCTTTATCCTTCCCACACAAAACCTGATTTCGCAATATTCACTTCACCGTTAAAAACGGTTTTCGCTTCTTTGCGAAGATTGTCATGCACGCCAAAATGCGGCAAATGTGTCAGCAGCAGCTCTCCAGCCCCGGCTTCTTTTGCAATGCGTCCGGCTTCCAGGCTGTTCATATGGCCTGCGCTTGTCCCGTCTTGATCCGCATAAAAATTACATTCTGAGATCAGCAAATCAGCATCTTTCGAAAACGGAATAAATGAATCCTGATAGCTGGAATCAGCAGTATAAACGACAGTGTGGCTGCCGTCAGTAATCCGCATGGCATAACACGTCACCGGGTGAATCGTTTTTAAAAATGTGATCGTAAACGGACCGGCAGTCAGCGGCTGATCCGGCTGATAGGCAATGCCTTTCGTATGTGTTTTATATGTAAGCTTTTGAAACTGTTCTATATCAGCATCATGTCCGTAAATCGGAAGCGTATGCTCTCCTTTGCCGAGAAACGAACCGACTTGCTTGGCAAATTGCAGCGGCCCGATATCAGCAATATGGTCATGGTGATAATGAGACAGAACGACCGCATCCAGCTTTTCCGCCGGCACATAGCCGAACAGCTTAGACAATACGGCACTGCCGCAATCGACAAGCAGAGAGTAATCACCTGACTGAAATAAATAGCCTGACGTCGCTTCATTTGCGGCCGGGAAACCGCCATAGCATCCGATAACTGTAACTTTCATAATGTCCTCCTATCTTTTCAAGAAAATTGTTCCTCCTTCAATATACCCATTTTTCTTGAAAAAAGCATGTTTTAAATATTGTATCAAAACAGTTATTGATTTTTACAATCTGTTATATTACAATGAAGTCACTACAAAGGGGAAAGAGGGATTGGTTATGCTGGGAAAAATCACAGAATTTTTTAGAAACCTGCCTTCGAAAAAGTGCGCGGAATGCGGAAAAAAGATAGAAGAGCAGCATGAGTGCTATGGTAATATCTGCAATAACTGCATAAAAGTAAATGATTTGTCATAAGCAAAAATCCCACGCCCTGCGCGTGGGATTTTCTTATTTATTCACACATATCTTAATTTTGAAATAATAGTCAGGTTAGGTCAAAGCTCACCCGATTTTAGATAATTCTGGTGATTATCGCGCCATCACTGAATATTCTTTATTTTCGAAATATAATTTACTGTAGACGAATTCATTTCTTATCTATTATAATTTGATCTAATAGTGAGATTAAATATATGTCTATTCATGATATATGTTGATACTTTGTTTTTTGGGAGGTAATCTATGAAAAGAATTAAGTTTGGATTAGCCACACAAATATTCGTTGGACTTATTCTAGGTGTTATTGTTGGCGTCATTTGGTATGGCAACCCAGCATTGCCTACTTACCTGCAGCCAATTGGGGATCTCTTTTTACGCTTAATCAAAATGATAGTGATTCCTATTGTTGTCTCCAGCTTAATCATCGGTGTAGCCGGTGCAGGAAATGGAAAGCAAGTCGGTAAACTAGGCTTCAGAACGATTCTGTACTTCGAGATCATCACGACTTTTGCCATTATTCTCGGACTAGCCCTTGCAAACATCTTCCATCCGGGTACAGGAGTTAATATACACGAAGCTCAAAAATCGGACATCAGTCAATATGTTGAAACCGAAAAAGAACAAAGTAATAAATCAGTGGCGGAAACATTCCTCCATATTGTGCCGACAAACTTCTTCCAGTCGTTGGTCGAAGGGGATCTTCTAGCCATCATCTGCTTTACAGTACTATTTGCATTGGGTATTTCCGCGATCGGCGAACGCGGCAAGCCTGTATTAGCCTTTTTTGAAGGCGTATCCCATGCCATGTTCCACGTTGTAAACCTTGTGATGAAAGTGGCGCCGTTCGGCGTTTTCGCGCTTATCGGAGTGACTGTGTCTAAATTCGGGCTCGGTTCTCTTATCTCTCTCGGAAAGCTCGTCGGATTGGTGTATGTCGCACTTGCTTTCTTCTTAATTGTCGTATTTGGAATTGTCGCAAAAATGGCCGGCATCAGCATCTTCAAATTCCTTGCTTACATGAAGGATGAGATCTTACTGGCGTTCAGTACATCAAGCTCTGAAACGGTTCTTCCGCGCATCATGGAAAAAATGGAGAAAATCGGATGCCCGAAAGGCATTGTTTCATTTGTGATTCCGATCGGATATACGTTTAACTTAGACGGTTCCGTTCTCTATCAATCCATTGCCGCGCTGTTTTTGGCACAGGTATACGGAATTGATTTGACAATTTGGCACCAAATTACGCTTGTGCTTGTCTTAATGGTGACATCTAAAGGGATGGCTGCCGTGCCTGGCACTTCTTTTGTTGTCTTGCTTGCGACGCTTGGCACCATCGGCGTTCCGGCTGAGGGACTTGCCTTTATTGCCGGCGTAGACCGTATCATGGATATGGCACGTACAGTTGTCAACCTGACTGGTAACGCGCTTGCTGCTGTTGTGATGTCTAAATGGGAAGGCATGTTTAACCCTGCGAAAGCAGAAGCTGTTATGTCCCAATCGAAAACAGAGCAAAACGCAACCATTTCCGGTTAATGAAAAGCCTGCGGGATTCTTATCCCCGCAGGCTTTTTTAGTCTTGAACAAGCTCAAACAGCTCTGTAATCAAAACCGTATCTTCATTCAGCTCCAGGTCACCGTTTTTAATCAGCTCCGCCCAAGCCATCCGATGATCCTTTTGAAATTCGTCAATTCGGTCTCCATTGCCCTCTCCTTTGACTAACCTCATATCAGGCGCACCAAAGGTGGTTTCAAAGACGTCTGTCACTTTTATATTGCATCTTGGATTGTCATGTTTATCATAAACGGTAACAAGCTGACCAGCTGTTTGATAAACGTCCCTCAATTCATCTTTTGAATATAATGATCTCGGCGCGCACGTGGCTGTTTTTTCTCCGGCAATGATCTGCTGAATCAGCTGTTCTCCCAGCCCGTCATCACCTTCCCAGCCGAATGTGCTTTTCAGCTTATAAATCTTCATTCACCCTTCCCCCTTATACCATTTGTGACTGTACATAGTAATACAGAAGCTTAGCGGTATGGCGAAGAGATGATTTATGGGTGCGTTCAAATGCATGGGAAGCGTCAATTCCCGGCCCGATGAGGCCATGCACAATATCATGCCCGGATTTGATCGCTGCTGACGCATCAGACCCATAGTACGGATAGATATCAAGCTTATAGTCAATATGATGCTTCTCGGCTAATTGAACTAAATGCTTTCTCAGCTGGTAATGATACGGCCCGCTCGCATCCTTCACACAGATTGATACTGAATATTCATCTGTGGCCTGTCCGTCTCCGATAGCTCCCATATCAACCGCCAAATATTCGACCGTTTCAGGAGGAATATTCGAATTTCCGCCGTATCCGATTTCTTCATTATTGGAAATAAGAAAATGGGTTGTATACGGCAGTTCAATGTCTTCTGTTTGAATTTGATGAATTAAGCGGAGCAATAAGGCGACGCTTGCTTTGTCATCCAAATGGCGCGATTTAATAAATCCGCTTGATGTGATCTCGACACGGGGATCAAACGACACAAAGTCTCCGACACCAATGCCAAGCTCCTCCGTATCTTTTCGGCAGTGAACAGGTTCATCTAGGCGGATCTCCATATTCTCTTGATTCCGCTCGGCCTTTCCTGCGTCTTTGTATACGTGCACAGACGTTTGATGCATTAAAATGGTGCCTGTGTACGTTTTTCCTGAGGCGGTTTCAATTTGGCAATACTCCCCCTCAATCGAGTTGTAGCGGAACCCGCCGATTAAGTCGATTTTCAGCCGGCCGTCCGCTTTAATTTCCTTCACCATAGCGCCGAGGGTGTCAACGTGCGCCGTCAGCATGCGATGCCGGGATGTGTCGCGTCCTGGAAGCGTTGCAAGTAAGCCGCCCTTGTGGTTCCGAACCGTTTCTACCTTCCATTCTTTTAAAAGGCTTTCAATATAATTGATTACCTCATATGTATTTCCTGTCGGGCTTGGGATCGATACCAGTTCTTTAATGAGCTCCATCGTTTTACGTACGGACGTCATAGGGCATTCCTCCTTTTATTTTCTACTTAAAATATACTCTTTTCCCGAGGGACCCGTCCAATCTTTTCCTATCAATCTCTCATATGCTGTAGAGAGCATGGGAAGAGGAGGGATTTCTATGTGCTGTCGTCATTCACATGAACAGAAATGTCGTTGTCACGATTGGTTCGATGATTTTTGGTTCTTTGACGAGTGGTTCGATAAAGATTTCCATGGCCATTGCAAGAAAAAGAAAGAATGCCATGACCCTTGCGAGAAGAAGAAAAAGAAACACCATTGTTTCTCTTGTAAAAAACACAGACATTCTTGCTGTCATTGCTAAAGACTGAATCAGAAATATTCTGATGACCCATGCTTAATGAATATTTCCATTCACATTTTTCCAAGCGGGCATTGCTGCTGCTTGGACCTTTTATTGAAACACCCTTTTTGCTTTTACAATCCAATACACTGATAAAGCAGCTATAAAAGCAACAATGATTTCAACAGCAGCGGCATGCTCTACGATTCCTCTTTGATATAAAACCGCCGGGACATTAAACAGTGCATGTAAAAGAATAGAATACAGCAAAAACAGCGGCCGGCGGCTTTTAACCGCGTACAGGACTAGCAGCGACAGCCCGATTTGGACAGCAATGGCGCTGATTCTTTCTATTCCGCCCAGCAGCCATTCATACGAAGGGGTATGCAACAGCTGCTCCTGTATCGGCAAAAGCGCCTGTTTGACGTCGCCATTGACCAAAAGCTGTTCAAACGTCCCGCTATTGATAGCAAATGCGTATACAATAAGTGAGATAGAGGACAAGCCTGTAATCAGGATGGCTTCAAGCCCGCCATGGCCTGCACCGAAAGCCAGGCCATCCGCCCAAGTATGATGGCGCTTCATAAAAAATCGCATCATCAAATACCTTCCGCACTCCTCAAAAATGCCGGCCATCAAACAGCCGTAAATGCCATACCACAATGGATGTTGCATCGCTTCTTTCGTCACTTCATTCACTTGCAGTACATACAGATGAACGCCGCCTTCCAGCAGCTGAGCGAAGACAAAAAACGTAAGAGCGCCAATAAAGAACACTTTAAGCGAGGCGCCATATTTCCGCTTAAACCACACAATCAGCCCGATCGGCAACAGAAACGCAATAGCCCCGGATAACGCCAAAAAGACTACTGCTTCTTGACTGACCATTTTTCAGCCTCCTTTTTCTATTTCATAGCTTCCCTATCCTACACTTCTCTTTTTTTATCAAAAAACCTTCTTTTTAGTACCAGATACTAATATCTAGTGTTATAATCTAGCCATAAGGAGTGATTCATATGTCAAAAGCAAAAATTACAGCTATCGGCACATATGCGCCGAGCAGACGCTTAACCAATGTTGATTTAGAAAAGATCGTTGATACATCTGATGAATGGATCGTTCAGCGTACAGGCATGAGAGAACGCCGGATTGCAGATGAACAGCAGTTTACCTCTGATTTATGCATCGAAGCAGTGAAGGACCTCAAGAGCCGCTATAAAGGCACACTTGATGATGTCGATATGATCCTCGTTGCCACAACAACATCCGATTACGCCTTTCCGAGTACGGCATGCCGCGTACAGGAATATTTCGGCTGGGAAAACACCGGCGCGCTGGATATTAATGCGACGTGCGCCGGACTGACATACGGTCTTCATTTGGCAAATGGATTGATCACATCCGGCCTTCATCAAAAAATTCTCGTCATCGCCGGGGAGACATTGTCAAAGGTAACGGATTATACCGATCGAACGACATGCGTTCTGTTCGGTGACGCCGCGGGTGCGCTGTTAGTGGAACGAGAGGAAGAGACGCCAGGATTTCTTGCGTCTGTCCAAGGAACAAGCGGGAACGGAGGCGATATTTTGTATCGTGCCGGACTGCGAAATGAAATAAACGGTGTGGAGCTTGCTGGCTCCGGGAAAATGGTCCAAAACGGCCGCGAAGTATATAAATGGGCCGTAAGAACGATCCCTGGCGAATTTGAACGGCTTTTACATAAAGCAGGACTCAGCTCTGATGGTCTCGATTGGTTTGTTCCTCACAGCGCCAACTTGCGCATGATCGAGTCAATTTGTGAAAAAACACCGTTCCCGATTGAAAAAACGCTCACTAGTGTTGAATACTATGGAAACACGTCTTCGGTCTCCATTGTTTTGGCGCTTGATCTCGCAGTAAAAGCAGGGAAGCTGAAAAAAGACCAAACCGTGATGCTTTTCGGATTTGGCGGCGGATTAACCTATACAGGATTGCTTATTAGATGGGGAATGTAACAAAAAAAGAACTTGTTTCCAAGGAAACAAGTTCTTTTTCTTTATGAAGCCGGCTGTTCTTCCGATGTTTTTTCCTTCCGGCTTAACACTGTAAAGTAGGTAATGCTTAAGATAATCATAACGAGAGCGATGCCGATTAAGACGCCGGCCATCTGCCACATGTAGCCAAAGTCCCCGTTTGAAATGACCGCTCTGAATCCGTTAATGCTGTAGGTCATCGGCAATGCGCCGTGGATGACCTGATAGAAATTCGGAAGCAATTCAAGCGGGAAGGTTCCTCCGCTTGCTCCCAGCTGCAGCACTAAAATAATGACTGCGATAAAACGTCCCGGGTTGCCCATTGTTGTGGCCAAAAATTGAATCATCGCTAGGAAAGCGAGACTCGTAATAATCGTAAACACGTAAAATCTCCACGTGCTCTCTACCTCGAGCCCAATTCCCAATAGAAGAACTGTCGCCACAATCAGCGATTGAATGATTCCAACAAGCATCATGACATTGAATTTGCTGAAGAACCACTCAAAACCGTTTCTCGGACGTCCTGACGCCTCCTTCAGCGGGAAGACAACCGTCAGCATGATGCCGCCGACATATAAGCCCATTGACAGGATATAAGGTGTCAGCCCTGTTCCATAGTTAGGAACGGAATGAATGGCATCATCTTTGGTTTTCACCGGATCCGCAAACATGCCGTATGTTTGATCATCAGCGTCGATATCTCCTGTTTGATCTGCCGCATCCTTCAGCTTATTAGACAGCTCCCCTGTGCCGTCCAATAGCTTGCCTAAGCCTGTATCAAGTGATGCAGACCCGTCTGCCAGTTTTGATGATCCGCTTTGGACCTGTTTAGACCCGTCTAACAGCTTAAACAATCCGCCGGATACTTGGCTGCTTCCTGTCACCAATTGCTCTGAGCCCGCTTTTGCTTTTGCGAACTGCTTATTATATTCACCAATGCCGGCTGTCAATTTATTTTGGCCATCTGTCACCTGCTGTGACGCATTGTATATTTTCTCAGATCCAGCAGATAATTGGTCAATCGCGTCTTGAGTGGCTTTTGCGCCGTTATAAAGCTTAGAGGTAGCTTCCGGCAATGCCTTCACCTGGGCAACCTCCGCTTTCACATCTTCCAATGAGCTTTTTATCGTTGCGATGTCAGGCAGCTGATCAGCTGTAGGAAGCCCACTTAAAATTTCATCAAAATCAGGCGCATCAACTTGCGGAAGCTGCTTTTCAACAGAATTGATCAGCTGGCTTTTTTGCTCCGCTGTTAAGAAATCACTCGAGTTGATGAGATTTTTGAATGCCTGATCACGGTTTTTCAAGCTGTTTTCAAAGTCAGACAGCTGTTTTTTAAATTCCTTCATCGCAGTTTCTGACTTTTCCAGATTGTTCACAGCTGTTTCAAGCTGTGTTAAATCGAGCGCATTTATGAGTTTTTCCGCTTTTGCTGCTTTCTCCGACTCTTCTTGTGCTTTACTGTTGAGCTGATTCAGCCCGTTTGTAAGATCAGGTAAGCCCTGCTGCACCTTTTGAAGGCCGGCATTCAGTTCATTTAGTTTGCCCGTCAGCTTGCCTGATCCTGCTGCAAGCTGACCAGATTTATCATAAATCTGGTTGCTGCTGTCCTGGAATTTACCGAGAGAGCTGTCAAGTGATTGGATGCCGCTCGTCACCTGAGCCGCTCCATCTGCAAGCTGCGCTGTTTTGTCACTGATGGTAGCGGTGCTTTCCTTCAGCTTCGCCAGATTTTCTTTCAGCTGGGCGCTTCCGTTTTTCGCATCCTTTGTGCCGTCATCAATTTTTTTCGCGCCGCTGCTCGCGTCGCTCAGCCCTTTTGCGATATCTTTAAAGTTATCAAAAATAACTTTCGTATATTGCTCGGTCACTTCTTTAGACACAGAGGCTTTCAGTTTATCAATCGCTTTTTCGCCGATCGTTGCCCCTACATAGTTGGAACCGGCATTTGTATGGTATTTCAGATCCAATTTTTTCGGATTTTTGTCCAACACAGTGCTGGCATTCTTAGAAAAATCCTCAGGAATCTCGACAACTAAATAATATTTTTGATTTAATAAGTCCTTTAACGATTGGTCTAGATCATTGGAAAAATGCCAATCAAAGTTTTTATTATCCTTTAATTCTTTGACCAGATCATCACCGATTTGAAGTTTTTCTCCTTCATACGTTGCGCCCTCATCTTGGTTGACGACTACGACAGGCAGCTGGTCAACTGTGCCGTACGGGTCCCAATAAGCCTTTAAGAATACGCCGCTGTAAATAAGCGGAACAAACAAAATGGCGATGATGGGAATCAATAGTTTTTTACTTGTTACGATGTCTTTCCACTGACTTCGTATTGTGTTCATCCTGATGCCTCCATTCTAAAACTGACTCATCATGAAAAATGGTCATTTTCTTGCAAAGAGAAAGGATTATCTAGTTGGCTGACAATCCATTGACAACATACAATTCAAGCAGTTCCGCAATTGTCTCTTTATCAAGCGGGGGATGTTGTTTTTCCCAGTCAAAAATGAGCGCGATATAAAGCTTCAACATCACAAAGGCCGTCAGTTCAGGATCGCACGGCTTGATTGCGCCGCTTTTAATCCCGTCTTCAATCTTACTTTTGATATAAGACAGTATGGCTCGCTCCATTTTCTGGATCACTTCCTGAACTGCCATTGTACCAATCTCGGCATTCTCTTGGAAAATCTTAATCGTCAGCTGATGTGTTTTCCTGAACTCCAGAATGGCAAACAGCGCTCTGTGCACATTTTCATGGAACGGAAGGTTCGGCTCCATCGCTTCATCCGCTTTTTGCTTCATTTCCTTCAATAAAGTTGTGAAAATCTCGTCAAACAGCTCTTCTTTGTTTTTAAAAAATGTATAAATGGTTCCCTTCCCCACATTCGCAAGCTTTGCGACAAGGTCCATGGTCGTCGCTTTATACCCGAACTGCGTGAAAGACTTTGTAGCCGCCTCCAAAATGAGCTTTTTTCGATCTATTGACATCGTATATCACCCCAAAACTGACCGTTTGAACATTTTAGTCATTAAGTACATATGCAAATGTATCATAACCTGCTGCTCAATTCAATCATTTTTTTACACAATATTGCCATCGCACAGCACAAAAAAACCTCCGCTTTATGGCGGAGATTTTAGCTGAATAAATAGGTAAGCGCGTCAGACACGGCAGCTTTTCCTTGATCAATGCAGTCGGGTATTCCGACACCTTCAAAAGAAGCGCCTGTCATATAAACACCCGGATATGCGGCTGCCAGTGATTCACGCAGTTCCTTGATGCGCTGCTTATGGCCGACATGATACTGCGGCATGCTTTCATGCCATCGGGTGACACATGTCATTTCCGGTTCGCCGTTTATGTTCATGACTTTCTTTAAGTCTTCTAACACAATGTTGATAATGTCATTATCTGATAGATCGACAATCGATTCGTCTCCGGCTTTTCCGACATATGCCCGAAGCAGCGTTTTGCCTTCCGGCGCTGCATGCGGCCATTTTTTGTTCGTCCACGTACAGGCTGTGATCGCAAAATCACTGTTTCTCGAAATGACAAAGCCCGTTCCCTCATGCTCCATTTGGACGGCGCCTTCCGGGAAGCCTAAAGCGACGTTTGCCACGGATGTGGAGTGCATATTTTTCAAATGGGAAATAGCAGTGAGCTCAGAAAGCATTCCCGCAGCCGCTTTATGCGGAGCAGTCACAATTACTGAATCAGCATCAAGTGTGACACCGTTATCCAGTTCAAGCGAGTAGCCAGAGCCGCCACGGCTGAGCTTGGTCACTTTTGTGCCTTTATACACCTTCGTCAGCTTTAATTGCTTTTCGATCTCTTCAACAAGGGTTTGCAATCCGGTTGACAGAGTCTGGAACTGTCCTTGTTTCTTTGCCGTCAGCTGCTGGCCTGAGCCTTGAGGCCTTGTTTTTTTCATGCCGAGAATCAGGCTTCTATGCTTTTGTTCCGTCTGGTAAAACTGCGGGAATGTCGACATCAGGCTGAGCTTATCAATGTCGCCTGCATAGATCCCTGATAGAAGCGGCTCGATTAAGTTCTCGACCACTTCATCTCCGACACGTCTGCGGAAGAATTCTCCCAATGACTGATCATCCTTTGTTTTGCTTGCAGGCAGGATGAAATCCATAGCAGCTCTCGCCTTACCGGACAAGGAAAACAGACCCGTAGATACAAACGGCGCAATTTTTGTCGGTATCCCCATTACAGCGCCCTTCGGCATTGGATGCAGGGTGCGGTTTACAAGCACATAGGATTGTCCGGTCGCATTGTTGACAAGCAAATGCTCAAGACCTAAATCTTTAACAAGCTGCGGGGCGCTTTTCTTCCGTTCCAGAAATGAGTCTGGCCCTCTTTCGATGATATAGCCGTCTTTCTTGACAGTCTGGATTTTTCCGCCGACTCTCGGACTTGCCTCAACAAGTGTCAGCTCAAGCGGCAGATTCTTTTCTTTGATTTCTTTTTCCATATAGAAGGCGGCGGCTAAACCGGTAATGCCGCCGCCGATGATGACTACATGTTTTTTTCCGTCACTCATGTTCATCGCCTTCTTTAACGTCCTAATTTTTTTAATACGACTGTTGCCAAAGCATCAATAAACTCAGGCTTGGCATTCGGCATTTCCGGCCGGTAATAGCTTGCGCCGATATCGTCTGTAACCACTTTGCATTCATAATCATTATCATAAAGCACTTCTAAGTGATCCGCGACAAACCCGACAGGAACATATACAAACGCTTGATAGCCTTTTTGTTCAAATAAATCGCGAGTTAAATCCTGAACATCAGGTCCCAGCCATGGATCAGGCGTGTTCCCTTCACTTTGCCAGCCGACAGCATATTCGGAAACGCCTGCGCCTTCAGCAATCAATTTCGCCGATTCATGAAGCTGGTCCGGATAAGGCTCTCCAAATTCTTTGATTTTTTCCGGCAGACTGTGCGCGGATACGATGAGCATCGCGTTTTCTCTTTCATCCTCAGGCATTGACGCATATGTTTCCTTCACTCGGTCAACCCAATATGTCACGAACTTCGGTTCATCGTACCAGCTTTCAACAGACGTAATCGTTAAACCGCCGAGTTTTTCAGCCTCTTCTTTGGCACGCTTATTATAGGACTGAACGCTGAACGTGGAGAAATGCGGCGCCAGCACGATGCTGACTGCTTCTGTAATGCCGTCTTTATGCATCTCTGCTACAGCGTCTTCAATAAATGGCTCGATATGCTTCAGTCCGATATACGCTTTAAACGTAATCTCGTCCTGAATCTCATTCAAGTGCTGTTCCAGATTATGTGCCTGCTCTTCTGTGATTTTGGCAAGCGGTGAAATGCCGCCAATTGCTTCGTATCTGTCTTTCAAATCTTGAAGCATTTCAGGTTCAGGCTTTCTGCCTCTTCTGATATGTGTATAATAACGTTCGATATCTTCTTCTTTATAAGGCGTGCCGTACGCCATCACGAGAAGCCCCATTTTCTTTCTACTCACTGTTTACACCCTCTTTAATGATCTGATACAAACATTTTGACAGGATATCATCATGATACCAAAAGATATGCTTAGGAATATTGACCCATTTTCTTGTTTTGTGAATATTTATGGACAAATGCTGTCAGTTTTTTCAAAACCTCAGGACTGACGTCTGGAAATACCCCGTGTCCCAGGTTGAAAATGAAGTTGTCCGATTTCATTCCTTGAGCAAGTATTGCCGCCGTTTTCTTCTCAATGACGTCCCATGGCGCAAGCAAAATGGACGGGTCCAGGTTGCCTTGCACTGTTTTGGTGATTCCTTTTGATCTGGCTTCATCAATGCTGAGTCTCCAATCCAGCCCGACAACATCGAGAGGAAGGTCATGCCAGTCTCCCGCCAGATGGCTTGCACCAACGCCAAACATGATCAGCGGCACATTCTCCCCGGCAAGCTCTGAAAAGATCCGGTTCATCACGGGTTTGATATATGTTCTGTAATCAGCCTGATTCAGCGCGCCGACCCACGAATCAAAGATTTGAATCGCTTTTGCGCCTGCTTTAATCTGCGCTTTCACATACACAATGATCATGTCGGCAAGCTTGGACATCAGCAGATTCCATGCATCCGGCATGCTGTACATGAAGGCTTTTGTTTTATTGTAATTTTTAGATGGGCCGCCTTCGATCATATAGCTGGCAAGCGTAAAAGGCGCACCTGAGAAACCGATGAGCGGGACGTTCAGCTGCTCATTGACAAGCAGTTTAATCGTCTCAAGCACGTACGGCACGTCCTGTTCCGGATCAATCTGGCCGAGTTTTTCAATGTCCGCCAGAGACCGGATTGGCTGATCAATCACAGGACCGATCCCGTTTTTGATTTCAACATCCACACCAATTGACGGAAGCGGAGTCATGATATCTTTATATAGGATTGCAGCATCGACTCCGTATTGCTCAACCGGCAGTCTTGTGACATACGCACAAAGTTCGGGCTGATGGGTGATCTCAAACAATCCGTATTTTTCCTTCAGCTTGCGGTATTCCGGCTGTGAGCGCCCTGCTTGTCTCATATACCACACAGGCGTGTGATCCGCTTTTTCTCCCCGCGCAGCTTTTAAAAACGTCTCGTTAAACGTTTCTCGTTTACTCATCTGATTTCCACCTTTCATACTGCAACCATACGTTCGTATTTCTTGACTTATTACACTATACCTTGTTTTAGGCAAATGGTATAGAAATGAAGCTCAAAGTTCAAAAAATCGCCGAATTCCATTAAGAGGAAAACAATTTCGGCTGAACGTAATCGGTTCCTTCCCCTTCTCTTTTTGTCTGTGAATTATAAGGCACAATTTTATAAGACGCGCCCGAAAACAAGTTGGCATAAGGGATTTCATAGCTCCCCTTCCCTTCAACCGAATCAAGAAGCGTCTCCTTTCCGTCCTTGTTTACATAAATTCTGTATACAACCCGATCATCCTCTTGGGCGTCCCACTTTAATTCAATAGTAAAGAGTCCCGCTGCTTTAAATGTGTAATCGGCTGTGAGTGTTTTGACCGGCTTCAGCTCAATCGGACTTTCCAGTTCTTTGACGTTTTTAGGCTTTGTGAACACAGCACCGGTTTCTCCTGCCTGTGTCAAAATATCCTTAAACAGCCGCGTCGGGTATGAGCTCCCGGATGTTAAATAATGATTTCGGTCCGTTTTGTCATAGCCCATCCAGACTGCCCCGGTTATTTTCGGCGTATAGCCTGCAAACCAGGCGTCCTTTGTCGCGCCGGAGACGCCTGTATAAGTTGTAGAACCTGTTTTTCCCGCCAGATCGCCGTGATAGATGCCAGACGTGGCCGTTCCTTTTTTGACTACCTGCTGCAGCATTCTTGTCATATTCCAGGACGTCTGCTTGCTGAATACCCGTTTTCCTTCTCCTTTATGATCGGTTATTGTTTCTCCGTCTTCATCTATTATGCTTGAGATAAAGAACGGTTCAGTATACGTTCCATTCGCGGCAAATGTATGAAACGCGCCGGCAAGCTGGAGTGGTGAAACGCCTTTTTCCAAGCCGCCTAGAGCAAGAGCAAGGCCTTCATCAGGGATATCAATGCCGTTTGCTTTCAAATAAGATTTTCCTGTTTCGACGCCGATCTCATTCAGCGTCCAGACAGCCGGCGCGTTTTTGCTATACGTAATGGCATCAGACATAGTGACTTCGCCCTCATACCGGCTGTCGTAGTTTTTCGGCGTATAATCTCCGTAGGACTGCAACTCATCCTTCAATAGAGAATACGGCTTAAATTTCTTTTCCTGCATCGCCGGTCCGTATACTGCGAGCGGCTTAAATGTGGAACCCGGCTGGCGGACAGCTGTGACACGGTTATATCCTTTGGATGTGTAATCCCTTCCGCCGATGGCCGCTTCTACACCACCTGTCTTGTTATTAATAAAGACCGCGCTGCCCTCGGCATTCTGATCTGTTCCGGGATAATAGCTTCCCTCTTTCATCACCTGATAAGCCGTCTTCTGCAGCTTCGAATCAAGCGGCACCTTGATCGTGTATCCGCCTTGAAGAAGCTGCTCTCCGGAAATCGAATACTTGTCTTCTGCCTCTTTGATCACAAGGTCAATGTAACTGTCAAACCAAGGTGTTTCCGACTGTTTCTTCACGTGCAGCCCAAGCGTCCGGCCCTGCGCGGTGACAGCCTCCTTCGCACTAATATAGCCTTGGTCATTCATCATACCTAGAATTGTATCACGCCGCTCCTTACTTTTATCAGGGTGCAAAATCGGAGAGTACGTAGAAGGCGCCTTTGGAATAGCGGCCAAAACAGCGCCTTCAGATACAGTCAAATCTTTTACTTCTTTATTAAAATAATAGTGGGACGCCGCTTGTATGCCGTAGACCCCATGTCCAAAGTAAAGCTGGTTCAAATACATTTCAAGCAGCTTGTCCTTGCTGTAATCCCGTTCAAGATTGATCGCAATGATCACTTCTTTTGTTTTTCTTAGAAACGTTTTGTCATGTGTCAAAAAAATATTTTTGGCAAGCTGCTGGGTGATTGTGCTTCCGCCTTCCACCTTTCCGCCTGCTAATATATCGCGGTACACTGCCCTTCCGACAGATTTCGCATCAATGCCGTGATGCTCATAGAATCTTTTATCCTCAACAGCGATAAACGCTTCTCTGACTTGCTTGGGAATCTCATTGATCGAAACCGGCTCGCGATTTTCTGTATACAGGCTTGCAACCTCATCGCCGTTTTGATCAACAATTTTTGAAGAGGCATGAAGTATCAGCTTCTTTTCATCTATGACATAATGCCCGAGAAAAATAATTGAAATATATCCTATTAAAGCGAGAAAAGCAGTTAACACTAAAATAATGATAGGTATAAAAAGTTTCTTTTTCTTTATCTTAAACATGAACTCACCTCGCCTTTCTAAGGGTAGTATGGGAAAAATTGTTTGGAATTATGTTCGAAGCACTCGCCAATAGAAACTTATACCATTGTTTTGGTATACTAGCAAGCAGGAGGTGGCTGATATGAAGGTTTATATTACATATGGGACAGCCGATTTTTTAAAAAAGATCGTTGAGAAGCATCCCTCAGAGCATATCCTTTTGATGCAGGGGCAGGAAAACGCGATTTTGATTCATGAAACAAACGGAGATACCGTTTTCCAGGCACCACATGCTTATGAAGTCATTGACCAAGTCGGAGAGATCAAGCATCCCGGTTTTGCAGTATTGAACAATATTGCCGTCACACAGGAAGGGCGTCCGCTGTTTGAAAACAGATTTAAAAACAGAACGGGAAAAGTTGAAAATGAGCCTGGCTTTGAAGCAATTCGAGTGCTCCGTCCGCTTGACAGTGACACCTATGTCATTCTGACATTGTGGGAAACGGAAAGTGCCTTTCAAGACTGGCAGCAGTCCGGTTCTTACAAGGAAGCCCACAAAAAACGTGGCACGTCTGCCGGAATTGACACGACGTCGATCTTCTCCCGGCCTTCGTACGTCACCACATATTTCGCTGTCGAATAGCTGCCGGCATGTCCGGCAGCTTATTTATTGGGAGAAAAGCAAAATGAAGCATCCTTGCCCAGTCTGCAGGTTTAAGGGATTGACGGGTACGAGATGCAGCACGAGGATGGTTCATATTTAGAACCTGCGGAAAGCATCATCGCCTACAGAAAACAGTGGCTTGCTGACGGTTCTGTTATGTTTTCTCCTGATTGCTGCCCAGCGCAACAGCAAAAAGCGAAAAAAGTGTTAAAGCATGTTTTAACTGAACAGCTGAAACGTATCAATGCTGATCTTCCATCATAACCCAGACTTCTGTCCCGCACCTTCCGCCCGCCTATGAATAATCTGTAGGAAGCGGAAGGAGTGATTAATGATGGAAGTCGGGATTTTGCCTATCCATGTTCTGTACGTGTTGTTTATCGGGGCGATTATCCTATTTATGCTGCTGCGGAAAGATACGACCTTTATTTCCTTATTCGGCATTTTTATCATATCGCTATGGGCCAGCCATTCACTTTCAGCTTCTGTCAGCAGCTTGTTCCACAGCTTTATCTATGCGGCCGGCGAACTGCTGCCCACGATTTTCATCATTTGCTTTATCGTTTCGATGAGTGATTTATTAACAAAAACAGGGATAAATGAAGCGATGATTTCTCCCTTTACAAGCCTTGTGAAAGGGCCCGTGACTGCCTACTGGCTGATTGGAGGCCTGATGTTCGCCATTTCTCTCTTCTTCTGGCCTTCTCCGGGTGTCGCTTTGATCGGCGCCGTCCTGCTCCCGGCAGCCGCACGCGCCGGTTTGACGCCTCTTGCAGCAGCCATGGCCATGAACTTATTCGGACATGGTTTTGCCCTGTCAGGAGACTTTGTCATTCAGGCGGCGCCAAAGCTGACTGCGGATGCAGCAGGCATTCCAGTGGGTGATGTCGTCTCGGCCAGCATTCCGCTTGTGCTGATTATGGGTGTGACAACAACAACCGCTGCCTTTATCATGATTCAGCGCGAGCACAGAAAACAGGAGCATCCCGCTTCTTTTTCCCCCGTTTTTTCCGGCGAACAAGACAACTCACTGTACTTGCCAAAACGCATGCGGTCCATTCTGGCTTTTTTCATTCCGCTTGTCTTTCTTGCTGATATTGCCTGCATGCTCTTGTTTAACCTGCAGGGAAATGATGCAACCGCGTTAATTGGCGGGTCTGCAATCTGTATCCTCCTAACCGTTCATTTTCTCGTGTATAAGCATAAAGGGCTTGAAAAAATCACCGGCTATTTTATTGACGGGTTTAAGTTCGGTTTTAAGGTTTTCGGCCCCGTCATCCCGATTGCCGCTTTTTTTTATCTTGGGGACTCAGGCTATGAACGCATAATAGGCGCTTCACTCCCTAAAGGTTCCCACGGCATTGTCAACGATCTCGGCATTGCTTTATCCCATATGATGCCTATGTCAAAGGAGCTTGCCGCCGCTGCATTAACTGCCGCTGGAGCCATAACAGGCCTCGACGGCTCCGGATTTTCAGGCATTTCTCTCGCCGGCTCCATTGCAAAGCTCTTTTCGTCCGCTCTCCATGCCGACCCCGCCGTCCTGACCGCACTCGGACAAATCTCCGCCATTTGGGTGGGGGGAGGCACACTGGTCCCATGGGCGTTGATTCCCGCTGCGGCCATTTGCAAAGTTGATCCATTTGAATTAGCCAGAAAAAACTTCATTCCCGTCGCGATTGGCCTTTTCGTGACAACAATCGCAGCCGTGATGATGCTTTAAAACAGCGTAAGTTGAAGTTTTCAGAATTTTCCTATACAATCATGGAAAAGCATAGAAAAGGGGGAAGCGGCTTTGTCCATATCCACACTGCAGAAAGAGATAAACAAACAGCTCGACAGCTGTTTTGAAGAAATGGTTGAGATCAGGCGACATTTCCATATGTATCCGGAGCTCTCGTTTCAAGAAGAAAAAACCGCCGCATTTATTGCTTCCTATTATGAATCGCTAGGAGTCCCAATCCGCACGAATGTCGGCGGCAGAGGGATTTTAGCATATATTGAAGGAAGCGAACCAGGCCCTACAGTCGCTTTGCGGGCTGACTTTGACGCTCTCCCCATTCAAGATGAAAAAGACGTCCCTTACGCCTCCAAAGTGCCCGGTGTCATGCACGCATGCGGCCACGACGGCCATACGGCAGCTCTTCTCGCAGTCGCCAAGGTTCTTCACCAAAACAGACATGAGCTGAAGGGAACTTTTGTGATGATCCACCAGCATGCGGAAGAATATTATCCAGGAGGCGCAAAGCCAATGATTGATGACGGCTGTCTCGAAAACGTGGATGTGATATTCGGCACTCATCTTTGGGCAACCGAACCGCTCGGAACCATTCTTTGCCGCCCCGGCGCCGTAATGGCAGCGGCGGACCGATTTACGATTAAAGTCCTCGGAAAGGGCGGCCACGGTGCTCATCCGCATGATACAAAAGACGCCGTCCTGATCGGTTCACAAATCGTTTCCTCTTTGCAGCACATTGTCAGCCGCAAGGTCAATCCCATTCAATCCGCCGTCATTTCGACAGGCTCCTTTATCGCAGACAATCCATTTAATGTCATCGCAGACCAAGCAGTACTCATCGGTACAGCACGTTCTTTTGATGAAAATGTCCAAGACATTCTGGAAAAAGAAATTGAAGCGGTTGTAAAAGGGGTTTGCAGTATGCACAGCGCGTCCTATGAGTACAACTATGAACGGGGCTATCCGGCGGTTGTGAACCATCCTGCAGAAACGAGCCACTTGGCCAGCATCGCCAAAAACATAGAGGGTGTTCAGCAGGTCATTGCCGGTGAACCGCAAATGGGCGGCGAGGATTTTGCTTATTACTTACAAAACGTGAAAGGCACTTTTTTCTTTACAGGTGCCGCTCTTGAACAGCCAGAGCGGGTCTATTCCCATCACCATCCGAAATTTGATATTAATGAAAAAGCAATGCTGACAGCAGCCAAGGTCCTTGCAGGCGCTGCAATCACCTATCATAAGCTATAAAAAAACAGCCGGGAATGTTTATTCTCCGGCTGTTTCCTTTATTATCCTCAGATGAAAAACGTGTCTTGCCGTCTCACCAAGCTGAGCCAGCAGTTTATAATTGGCAATCCCGCCGACTGCCGCTCCTACGCCCGGCAATAGCTGAAAAAACTTCACGACGTCGATATAATCGCGATATTCCTGCTGGAACACTCTCCAGTCGATGCTCTTTTTCTCCGTCTCCCAATTTTCGATGACAGAAAAAAGCGATTTTCGGCAATCATCACTCGAAAACGCAAGCTGAAACACGAGCAGCAGGAACATTCTTTCTTGTGCATCCTTCACATCAAAGCCATATATTGAGGATAAAGTAAATAAACACCTCATCTTAATAGAAAGCAGCAGCGGGAAATCGGCAATGCCTAAAAATATGCCGCCTGCTCCAGTGCCGACTCCCTCAGCAGCCGCCACCTTCTGATAAGAAGCAATCGTTTTTTTCGCCAGTTCGTTCTTTTCACTTAGCGAAAGTGTGCTTGTATCCTTCTTATAGGTAATAATATTGGAGCCCGCCATCGTCGCTTCCACCATTTTTTTCACGCTCTCAGTGACGACCGAATGGATTTTTTCAGGAATCCGCTCATTCACCTTCGTTTGCACACGCTTCGAAAAGCGTTCAAACATGGAATCCTTTCGCAAAAAATGCATTTTCCATTGAAGGGCTTCCTGCATCAGCTGATTATCTGTCATTTAACTACCCCTTTTTTAAGCTCACAGCTTGCCATGTTTTTTCAGTCTGGTTGTCATATAAGACGGCAGAACAACAAAAATCAGAACGGCAGAACCGATCAGCGCGTAAACAAAACCGGTCAAGCCGGCTGCATAGGCAGATGCAGCAGACATCAGCAGCGCTTGAACACTAAGTGCAGTTTTTAATAGAGAGAAATAGCTTTTCAGCTTCGTTTCTTTTTTCACAGGGTACAGCTCTTGAAGCGCCAGATGGTCAAAGTGGCCGAAGAGCGGCAGAAGCTGAATACCCGTAATGAAAATGGCAAACACAGTCAAAACCCCTGCAATCAGCGGGCTGGCTGAGACATACATGATGATCAGCGCGAAAATGATCGTTAACCTGACAAGAATACCCAAATAATCACTCGACCGCAAAAAGGCGCGGGTGAACATATAGGCAAATGTTTTGCGCTGTTCAAACGGCACGAGCCGCAGCAAAAAGTCAAGATACGCTCTGCGTTTCGCTTGTTTTCGCAAATGCGGCACATCAGTGAACAGGTTGGCAATCCGATAGAAACGCTGCTTGCGTCTCAATTCGGACTCGATATGGCTCTCCCATTTAAACGTTTTCCGTTTTGCTGCCGAAGACATATACAGATAAAGAGCAGCCATAATGACATAGACAAGAAGCGCATACATATAAACAGATTGCAAAACAAAATAAAGAACGAGCGTATTCGCCGCAAAGCGAATAATGACATCCATCCGCTTCATGCTGCGGTCGTTTTGGAAGGTCATGCGCCATTCCATCACCTGATTCCACGCTTTCAGCAGCAAAAGCTGGACAAAGACCGCGGCATACGAAACAAGTGAAGCCTCCGGAGTGACTGCGAAATAAAGCGGCATCGCAACGATGCTCAGTGCAATCAGCGGAAACAGCTGAGACACATAGCTGTAGACAAACGCCTGCTTCAAGTAAGGCTCCATTTTTGATTCAAGAGGCAATAAGAAAACAAGGTCAGCCTCCTTCAAAAGCGTCCGCACATAAGAGCTTGTCAACACGAGCGAAAACAGCACGGCCATCACCCAAAAGGATGGAAAGTGAGCGGGGATGTCCCGTATCCATTTGCTGTACCAGCTTGCAGCGCCCGCTAGAAAAAAGATCAAAACAATGACGAGGTGATCGTTGAGCATATATTTCATGTATGTTCTTGTTTCTTTGATATGCTCCTGCAGCCGCGACTGCCAAATATCAAGCATATTATTCATGGCCAGCGTCTTCCTTTGTAAGCTCAAGATACAAATCGTCCAGCGCCGCGTCTTTCATTCCAAACTGCTCTCTGAGCTCTGACAGCGTGCCGCGCGCCCGCACCTCGCCGTTATGTAAAATAATAAACGAATCACAATAGCGTTCTGCCGTTGCCAAAATGTGCGTTGACATCAGCACGCTCGCCCCGCCTTTTTTCGCTTCATTCATCCGCTCAAGCAGCGCGTTAATGGCAAGCGGATCAAGCCCCAGAAAAGGCTCATCAATAATGTAGAGCGCAGGCTCTGCCAAAAATGCGCACATAATCATAACCTTCTGCTTCATTCCTTTGGAAAAATGGGCCGGGAACCACTTCAATCTCTTTTCCATTCGGAATTCCTTTAAAAGCGGAGGCAGCCTTTTCTCCATCGTTTCTTTTGACAGGCCATATGCCATGGCTGTCAATTCAAGATGCTCCATCAAAGTCAGTTCTTCATATAAAACAGGTGTTTCTGGTATATAGGTGAATTGTGAACGGTAGCCTTCCGGATCCTCAGCAAAGGTTTTACCGTTTAATTCGATTGAACCTTTATGCGGGTCCATCAGCCCGATGATGTGTCTGATTGTTGTACTTTTGCCAGCACCATTCAGCCCGATTAAGCCGACTATTTGATTCGGTTCAAGGGTGAATGATACGTTTTTCAAAACCGGATTTCTTGTATATCCGCCGGTTAAGTCATTTACCGATAGCAGAGACATAGTTTCTCCCCTTATAGTGTTTTTCTTCATAGTACCAAAAACAAGGCTTGATTTGAAACAATTCCCTTTTAACAAATGATGAATTTGCTGTCATAAAGAGACAGGGTCTTGGACATCATAATAGTCGTAGAGGAAAAGCATATCAACTGAAAAATGAGGTGTTTGTCAAAGACGTCTTAGAAACAGTTGGATAGAAAATAAACATGTCCAATGCTCAAACCATTTCTCTTCACTGACTTGATGAATTCTTCATGTATGAAGCAAATTGTCAAATGAGGTGTTTATCGCAGGAATCGTTAGGCATTAAACAAGTCTTCATTTTATTGACAAATGAGGTGCTTACCAAAGGCATAACACATTTTCTTCATATAAGCTCTTCCTCTGCATTCAGGGTGAACGCTCGCCGTTCATCCTGTTTTCTATTTTCTGCATTTCTGTGGTACGATGAGTGTATACATATTAAACAATTTCATAAGGAGGAACCCTCATGCATTGTGCAGAGAATTGTATCTTTTGTAAAATTATCGCCGGCGACATTCCATCCGCGAAGGTGTATGAAGATGAACATGTACTTGCCTTTCTTGATATCAGCCAAGTGACAAAAGGCCATACGCTTGTCATTCCGAAAACACATATTGAGAATGTGTATGAATTTACAGATGAATTAGCAAAACAATATTTCCATGCTGTTCCGAAAATCGCCCGCGCTATCCGGGATGAATTTGAACCGATCGGCTTAAATACGCTGAACAATAACGGCGAAAAAGCTGGACAATCTGTGTTCCACTACCATATGCATATTATCCCCCGCTATGGAAAAGGAGATGGATTCGGAGCGGTTTGGAAAACGCATGCTGATGATTATAAACCGGAAGATCTGCAGAATATCTCTTCCTCTATCGCAAAACGCCTGGCCTCATCATAAGATGAGGTTATTTTATTTGTGAACATTTCGCAAACATCCGTCAATTTCTTTTGATAATTCTAATTTTTTATCAAAAAACTGAATTTTTGTGATAGGATAATTGTATTATTTTATACATTAACGTGGAAAACAGGGAGAGATCATGATGGAACGTACAACGAATTTTAACGCAGGTCCTGCAGCGCTGCCATTGGAAGTTCTGCAAAAAGCACAGAAAGAATTTATTGATTTTAACGAATCCGGCATGTCTGTTATGGAGCTTTCCCACCGCAGCAAAGAGTATGAAGCGGTGCACCAAAAAGCGAAAAACCTCTTAATCGAACTGATGGGCATTCCGGAAGATTACGATATTTTGTTTCTTCAAGGCGGGGCAAGCCTTCAATTTTCAATGCTTCCGATGAACTTTTTAACACCTGAAAAAACCGCGCATTTTGTCATGACAGGCGCTTGGTCTGAAAAAGCACTGGCAGAAACGAAACTGTTCGGGAACACGTCTATCACCGCTACAAGTGAAACAGACAATTACAGCTATATTCCGGAGGTTGACCTTACGGATGTAAAAGACGGCGCATATTTACACATCACATCCAACAATACGATTTTCGGCACTCAGTGGCAGGAGTTCCCGAATTCTCCAATTCCGCTCGTCGCCGACATGTCCAGCGACATTTTGAGCAGAAAAATCGATGTGTCCAAATTTGACGTGATCTACGGAGGCGCCCAAAAGAACCTCGGCCCTTCCGGCGTGACTGTAGTTATCATGAAAAAAAGCTGGCTGCAAAATGAAAATGCGAACGTCCCAAAAATCTTGAAATATTCCACGCATGTCAAAGCGGATTCACTCTACAACACTCCGCCGACATTTGCGATTTATATGCTGAGCCTTGTTCTGGAGTGGCTGAAGGAAAACGGCGGTGTGGAAGCCGCTGAACAGCGCAATGAACAAAAAGCGCAGGTTCTCTACAGCTGTATTGATGTAAGCAACGGATTCTATAAAGGACATGCCAGAAAGGACAGCCGCTCACGCATGAACGTGACCTTCACGCTTCGGGATGATGAATTAACGAAAACATTCGTTCAGAAAGCAAAAGATGCAAAGATGGTCGGCCTTGGCGGACACCGTTCAGTGGGAGGCTGCCGCGCTTCTATTTATAACGCGGTGTCTCTTGAAGACTGTGAAAAACTAGCGGCGTTCATGAAGAAATTCCAGCAGGAAAATGAGTAAAAAGTCTGGCTATGCAAACCGTTCGTTTGGTATACTGTTTGCATAACACATTCTTATAAAGCCTTCGCAATAAATGATGAGCATATTATTGGAGGGCAAAAGCTTAGCAGAGGAGAGCATAGATATGAAAACAAAAGAGTTAGTCATTATGGCTCTGTTTGCCGCAATCGGCGCAGCGCTTCATTCCATTATTCCGCCCTTTTTAGGCGGCATGAAACCAGATATGATGCTGATCATGATGTTCATGGGCATTCTGCTGTTCCCGCGGGTGCAAAACGTACTCGTCATCGGGATCGTGACCGGAATCATTTCCGCGCTTACAACCGCATTTCCAGCCGGACAGATCCCTAACATCATCGACAAACCCGTATCAGCGTTTCTGTTCTTCTCCCTGTTTCTCTTGTTCAGAAAGAGCCGGAAAACAGGCGCAGCCGCTGTGCTGACAGTAATCGGGACCATCTTATCGGGAATTGTGTTTCTATCTTCAGCTTTATTGATCGTCGGTTTGCCTGGCGGTTTCGCCGCATTGTTCGCAGCTGTTGTTCTGCCGGCCGCTGTGCTGAATACAATCTCAATGATCATTATTTATCCGATTGTGCAAACCATTTTAAGACGTTCGAGCTTTATGGAAGCTGCTAAATAATTGTCACACAAAACCTCTTCCGCTTCCGGGAGAGGTTTTTTTAAAACAGAGCGCCCGCAGCATGTCAGCATGTTTTAAGCGAGGAGTTTTGTGAAAAAGATAAGACATAGTGTAAAGGCGGTTCCGGTTGAACAAACAAGCGCTTTTTGCCGGATTACCTTCTTGGGCGGATAAGAAGCAGCCTGGCTGAGAAGTCTGATATAGTAAACAGCGCCTGTAGCGAAGGCAAGGGTGATGCAGGATAACACAATCAAAAAGACAGACAACCTTCTCCCTCCTTTTCACTTAAAAAATATGCTAAAATAAAGCAAGCTATGTATAGAAGTTCAGGCTTTCAACAAAAATGAAAAATGCTGAATGAATCCTATTTTGAAGAAAAAGACGGGGTGATTGTAATGGCGAGCGGACGTTCTCTATTAACAGGACTATTCGTAGGCGGCATCATCGGAGGAGCAGCGGTTCTTCTTACTGCACCTTCCTCAGGAAAGCAGCTGCGTGAAAAAATGAAAACCAATTATGATTCTTTAGAAGAAACGATCAAACGTTTAAAATCAGACGGGCTTGCGTTAAAAGACCAGCTGATCAAGGCGGCAAAAGAAAGCACAGATGTGATTAAAGACGTAGGCGGCGAGCTCCAAACGTCAATTAAAAAATGGCAGGAAGAGATCAAACCGCACCAGCAGGATCTGCAAAAAGAAATTGCTGATATTGAAGAGAAAATCAGACAGCTGGAGAAAACCTTACAAAACTAATATCCTATTCAAAAGAAAAAAATGCGGGCCGAAATTGGACCCGTATTTTTTTTAGGCCGATAAACCCTTCCGCCGCAATGGTTTGTGAATTTATTAAAAAATTCTTACATTTTCATCTTTATTAATCTTTATTTTATTGGCATAATAGAGAAAAAGAAAAAGAGAAGCAGGTGACGTAATGAATCGAGTGGAACCGCCCTATGATGTGAAAGAAGCTCTGGTCTTCACCCAGAAAATGGCTCAGCTTAGCAAGGCTCTTTGGAAATCAATCGAGAAGGATTGGCAGCAATGGCTCAAACCGTATGACCTGAATATTAATGAGCATCATATTTTATGGATTGCGTATCAATTGAATGGAGCTTCCATTTCTGAAATTGCGAAATTCGGGGTCATGCACGTATCAACCGCATTCAACTTTTCGAAAAAGCTGGAAGAACGGGGATATTTAAGATTCTCCAAACGGCTGAATGATAAACGTAACACATACGTCCAATTGACTGAGGAAGGCACCGAGGTATTCTGGAGTTTGCTTGAGGAATTTGATCCGACACGCAACGCTGTTTTTAAAGGGTCACAGCCTCTGTACCATTTATTCGGAAAATTCCCTGAAGTGGCAGAAATGATGTGTATGATACGCCATATCTACGGCGATGATTTTATGGAAATTTTCGAAACGTCACTCACCAATATTGACAATGACTTTGAAAGCGTAAACGGAAAACTGAAGAAAAAAGCAAAGGACAGTACGGCGGATGAACCGGCAGAAGAGCTCGAACCTGTAAACAGTTAATCAAAATGCTTCATGATGTCGATAAAAACTTCCATCAGCTCTTGGTAAAGCCCCTGCTCGTACAGGGCAAAAATCGTTTCATGAACATCTAACTTTTCATTCAGCTGTCCGGCAAAAAGCGCAAGGAGCTTATCAAAGGTTACAAATCCTTGCGCTTTTTGTGTTGCCAGCTCTTCCGACAATTCATCGCATATCCCCATAACCTCTTCCCCTTCTTCCTTGCTCAGCCCTTTATCAATGAGAAGCGCATAGAAGGGGTACCTGTCCATATCTACTGTTTTCACTAATAATTGTATGTAATATTCTAATCGCTCAATGCGATGATCCATCGAATCCATCCACACCACTTCTTTCTATCTTTAATCTTATTTTAGCTGATAATTCACTGAGAAGAAAGTTCTAACCCCATATTTCGCAGTTTGTTTGCTTGTTTCAAAAAAATACCTGCCGGATGATATTTTTTCTTAAAAAAGCATTGATTTTTTCTCTTGGGAGGAGTAAATTATTTTGAGATTCTACTCAAGATGTATGGAAGGATGACTTTGATGAATTGCTGGAAGACCATAAATCTCATGAAGGATTATGGCGCCGTTCGCATAATATTAACTGCTGTATGTTTTATGATTTTGGTTTTTATCTCTACCTTTTTAGCTTTTGAGCTGCTGCGGCCTGGCACAAGCTTAAGCGATGAATATGTACCTTTATTCGGCGGTTTGCTCGTCGTTATTTTATTTGTACATAAAGTCATCCATGTCCTGCCAATCATCTGCAAAAAAAGAAAAATAGAAAAAAAGTTTTACATATTGCGCATGCGCTCATGGAAACGAATACCAAAAACAACAATGCTGATTTCACTGGTAAGCCCGTTCTTGCTGATTACACCGGTATTGTTTTACGCCGCACTGGCGTTTCCGAATCACGCTCATTATTTCTGCATGATCTCGGGCATTCACGCCGGCTACTGTCTGCCTGACTTCCTGCTGGCCCTCAAGCTGATAAAAGCGCCGAAAACCGCTTTTATTGATCAGGAAGCAGACGGCTTGGATATTCTTGTTGAAAAGTAGCCACCCCCTGGTGCTGGCAGCGATTTTTCAATTTACATTCTATCTTTTTTAATAAATATTTGGTAATGTAATATGGGACAGTTCAGAGAGAGGGGGAATCTCCCATCATTTTATTCTATTTTATCGTGGCTGCCGTGTTTATTTTATATTTCATAAACAGGCTCACCAATACATTATGCCTTGTCAGAGAGATTCCTGAAGAGCGGCAAGATAAGGTATTCCGATTTATTAATGTATCTATATTAATTTTACTGATCTCTTCGTTTGTGGAGATCTCCTTTACAGTGTAAAAACGAAAGAAAGCATAGCTGCGATTGAGCAGCTATGCTTTTTTATGTTGATTAGTACAGCCAAGAAGCGCCGATGATAATCAATAAAATAAATAACACAACCAATAAAGCGAATCCGCCTGCAAAAACTTCACCCATCTTAAAAAGCACCTCCTGTAAAAAACTTTATTTACCAATTACATGTTATGCAATTCATGTTTGAAACGATTAGGCGCTAGTGAAAATAAAGGATCGCTTATGTTGCAAGCGATCCCCGGGCTGCTTAGTAGATGTAAGCTGCACCTACGATGATAAGCAAAATGAACAGTACTACGAGCAACGCGAATCCGTTAGAGTATCCTCCGCTCATGTTACATACCTCCTTTTCTTGATCAATATATAAGTATGCCATCAGCAAAAGTTTGACTAGACGAATGCCCTTTATTTAAAATCTTTTTACAGAAAGCCACAATATGTTATGATACGCATAGGTAATTTAATTTGGAATGATTAGGAGTGTTTGAAAACCATGAAAAAAATCGCAATAGCAGCTATCACTGCTACAAGCATCCTCGCTCTCAGTGCTTGCAGCAGCGGCGACAAAGAAGTCATCGCAAAAACAGACGCAGGCGATGTAACTAAAGGCGAGCTTTACACAAACATGAAGAAAACTGCTGGCGCAAGCGTCCTGACACAGCTGGTGCAAGAAAAAGTGTTGGACAAGAAGTATAAAGTTTCGGATAAAGAAATTGACAACAAGCTGAAAGAATACAAAACGCAGCTTGGGGATCAATATACTGCCCTCGAAAAGCAATATGGCAAGGATTACCTGAAAGAACAAGTAAAATATGAATTGCTGACACAAAAAGCGGCTAAAGATAACATCAAAGTAACAGACGCCGATATCAAAGAGTATTGGGAAGGCTTAAAAGGCAAAATCCGTGCAAGCCACATCCTTGTCGCTGATAAAAAGACAGCTGAAGAAGTAGAGAAAAAGCTGAAAAAAGGCGAGAAGTTTGAAGATCTTGCGAAAGAATACTCAACAGACAGCTCTGCTTCAAAAGGTGGAGATCTTGGCTGGTTCGCAAAAGAAGGCCAAATGGACGAAACATTCAGCAAAGCTGCATTCAAATTAAAAACAGGTGAAGTCAGTGATCCTGTCAAAACGCAATACGGCTACCATATCATTAAAAAGACCGAAGAACGCGGCAAATACGATGATATGAAAAAAGAACTGAAATCTGAAGTGCTTGAACAAAAACTAAATGACAGCAATGCCGTTCAGGAAGCTGTTCAAAAAGTCATGAAGAAGGCTGACATCGAAGTAAAAGATAAAGATCTGAAAGACACATTTAATACATCTTCAACAAGCAACAGCACTTCTTCATCTTCAAGCAGTTCTAAGTAATAAAAAAGCTGTGCAGGCTCATTGAGCCGCACAGCTTTTTTTATGCGATGGAATGGTTTTGATTTTCTTCTTCATGCTGTTGAGAACTGCGGCGTTCTCGCTCCTTTTCCATCCTCTCCATATAAATCTGCCCTTCTTTTTCAATAAAAGCCTGGTCTACTTTTTCTTCCTCTTTGGCTGCCGCCACAAGTTTATATGCGCTGAAAATGATGCCTACAATACAAAGATACACCCACCATGGAAAAAATAACACGGGCTCCTCCCCCTTTTGCATAGATTCTTTATTCTTAACCATATGCAGGAATGAGACGAGTTATGTGCGGGAAAGACGCATCAAAAAGGACTGAGCTGAATATGTCAGCATCAGTCCTTTTTAAGTTATTTATGAAATGTCGGTTTATAAAAGGAACGGTTTTCCAGAGCAAATACACGTTCAGTGTACTCGCCTGGCTTCACTCGCTCAAGCGCTCTGTCCATCATATTCATTTTTGCATCCAGGTTGTCTATATAGTGAAGAATTTCTGCTTCTTTCACCATCGGCGGTTTCGGACTGCCCCATTCCGCTTTACCATGGTGACTCAAAATCAAGTGCTGAAGAATTAACACCTCTTCAGAATCGATTTGAAGCTCCTCAGCCGCTTTTGAAAGCTCTGTCACCATAATCGAAATATGGCCGAGCAAATTGCCTTCAACCGTGTATGAAGTGGAAACAGGGCCGGACAGCTCCTTCACTTTTCCAAGATCATGCAGAATAACACCGGCATAAAGCAGATCACGATCAAGAGACGGATATAAATCTGCTATTGCTTTTGCCAGGTTCAGCATAGAGACAACATGATACGCCAAACCTGAGACAAACTCGTGGTGGTTTTTCGTAGCCGCCGGATAATCCATAAATTCAGCTTCATGTTTTTTCACTAAAAACCTTGTAATTCGCTGGATATTCGGATTTTTCATTTCAAATATATATTGAGTGATGGTATCCATCATTTCATTTTTCGGAATCGGTGCAGTTTCTAAAAAATCATCAATATTGACGTTTTCATTTTCGCTTACTGGTCTGATATTTCTCAGCTTCAGCTGGGTGCGTCCGCGGTAATGGTGAACATCGCCGACAACCTTGACAATCGTCTGCGGCGCATAGGTCACTTCATCACTTTGCTTGGCATCCCACAGCTTTGCTTCAATATCGCCTGACTGGTCTTGCAGCATCAGCGTCAAAAACGGTTTTCCATTGCTTGCAATCCCTTTCGTCGAGGATTTAATCAATAGATACTGGTCCACCTGTTCGCCAACCTCATGTAGCATAATCCCTTTAGCCATTCTATTAAAGCTCCCTCCGTATCTTACATAATACCAGTATATCACATACCGATTTTCAGCTATAGAACCTCTTTTATGACACCAAATGGATAATTTGGCTGCTATGAAATGCATCTTTCACATGGTCATGGCATGTAAAATACAAAATCTGCCTTCCGCCTTCGGTTAAATCATACAGAACATGTAATACACGTTTCAGCCTTTCCTGATCAAAATGAACAAAGCTGTCGTCAAGCTGAAACGGAAGCTTTGACCCATCCTGGCGCGTAACAGCCAGAGCAAATCGGATCGCTGTATACAGCTGTTCACACGTCCCTTGTGACAGCTCTTCCGCATGATAGACAGTTCCATCGCGATGCATAACCATGATCGAATCATCCGTTTCGGAAAAATAAATGGTTTGGTAGCTTCCGTCAGTCAGGGGGCGGAAGAATTCTCCTGCTGTCTCCAGAAGGCGCGGAAGCTCAACCTTTTTATGCCGCTCCAATTTGTTTTTGATCACTTGTTTGACCATTTGTATGGAGGCCCATTTTTTAGCCGTTTCTTTCACACGTTCTTTTTGCATTTCGGTTTGAAGCTTGAGATCTGACACCAATCCCGAAGCCTCTAATTGTTCCTGTTTGACTAAGAGCAGTGCGATTTGGCTGCGGAGCTGCTCGATCTCCTCAGTCAGCCGCTCTTTTCTTTCATTCTCGATGACTTGCTTGTTTTTCAATTCAGAAAGCGTATTGGAATCCGCCAGTTCAAGCTCCTCTGGGTGCCCGCCTTGAAGCTGTGCGTTTACGTGATGAAGCTTGTTCTCCGTATCCTTCAATTGCCTGCTGATGTCGGCTGTGGCAAAAAACGCATCCCTGTCTTTTGCAGCAGCCGCGGCAAATAACTGTTCGATCTGTACGTGAAAATACTGTATTTCTTGCTCAAGCTCAAGCATCTGTTCCTTTGTATAATGAATATCTGTTTCAATTTCCTTTTTTTGCTTCTCAATTTCTTTTTCACGCTCAATGTTTTTCCGCAATGTGTGAAGGGCGTCCGAGATGGAGATGTCCTGACTATGAGGATGCAGCATGCTGATGCGTTCTTCGAATGTTCTCCGGTGCTTTTTCAGCCTGCCTGCTTCAATAGTCAGCTCATGCTTTTTCCTCACTTCTTTTTTGACATCCTTCATTAAGCTGTATGCATCAAGCAAAAACGATGGATCTTCGTTAAATCTGAGCTCATTCATAAAACGCTCGACCTGTGTTAAGGACGGGGCCATATCGGCTTCCCACTGTTCAAACTGCTGGATGACCCTTTCATACGCCGCCTCTTTTTGCTGAAGCGCTGCTCGCTGCGTGAGAAGATGCTGTTTATTGCGGTCGTCCTCCCATAACGCTTCTCTCAGCTTTTCAGCTTCTGCTGGTGAAATATCCGTCATTGGCTGTCTTGTCTCCCGGCTGTTTCGAGAAGACGTTTTTTTTCCTGATAAAAGCCAATACACAATAAGTGCAGCGCCGATACTGATGGCGGGAATCACCTGCTGCAGCAGAAAAAAGAGAACGATGAAGAACATACCAGCTGCAATGACAGTCTTTCTCTGTTTAGCCTGCTGTCTTTCAAAAAACGTTAGCTGCTCTCTCAGCAGTACTTGCTCTTGGTGCTGCCCTTGTGTTTCATCATATGCGCTAAGTGCCGCTTCTTTATCTTTTCTTTGGCTGTCTTCAAGAATGGCGGACGAAGCGGCATGAACGGCTTTTTCTGCGTCTTCCAGCTCTTGCCGGGCAAGTTCAAACGTCTCGTCAAGCTGCCGTTTTCTGTCTCTTGCCTGTACATATTGCTGCACCGCTTGCTGAAGCTGCCATTCATAATCATATGACGTGTTCATATTCAGGAGCTCATTTTCATCTGTTTTATTGAGCTGTTCGAGACCTGCCGCTGTCTGTGCAGACGACTGGCGCAGCTGTGCCTGAATGGCGGCCAGCTGTTCTCCCCATGATTGGTACACATGAAATGATGCCGAAAGCTCTTGTATCAGCGTTTCTTTCGCCAATAGTTCTTTATCTGGGGTAAGCTTTTGCCTCTGTTTGTCCAGCTCTGCCATCTTCACCCGAAGCGCCTCAAGCTGTGCGGATTTCGGGTGAAGGTGGGATTCATATTTTTCCAGCTGGTGCAGTGCGTCAGCCGGAAATTGTCCTGCATGTTCCGGAAATTCCGCAATCACCTGTTCGAGTGTCGCTTTTTCATTCAACAGCGGCTTTCGCTCAATCGCTCCCTCTATCATTCGGATATGCTCCGCCGTCTCTTTCAATTCGGTTTCCACGGCTGCAAGGCGGGCTTCAAGCGTTCGTTTTTCCTCAAGAAGCTGATGATAGCCCGCTTCCTCTGCTTCAGCCTGTTTTAGCTTCACTGCCAGCTGCTTAAGCGTTTCCAGCTCCTGATTCAATTGAGGGTTTCGCCCGTTTGGTTTATAGAGCCTTTCGCTTTCCTTCGTCAGCCTTGAATCAAGCTTTGATACGGCTTCAGCTCCAAACAAGCTGGAGAATAGCAAAAATTCCCCTATCTTGTCCCGGTTAAAAGCATGAATTTCCTGCAACCCGAATACATCAAACGAATAAATGGCTTTGTACAACGACCTGTCTGTGCCCTGGAACAGTCGCTTTAAAACATCTCCATCCTTTACTTCGCCCTTTTCTGTATACACTCTTAACTTTTCGGCAGTCCCTTTCGTCCGTTCGATCTTCAGCACCCCATACTCAGGATGTTCAGCTTCAAGAATACCACCGTAGACACCGCCTGATTTCGGTTCATATTTTTTCGTTTTCGGAAAACCGAACAGCATGCTTTCAATAAATGACATCATCGTCGTTTTTCCTGCCTCATTTAATCCGTAGATAACTTGGACAGGAGAGGCGGAAAAATGAAAGGTTCGATTAGAAAATTTTCCATATTGGTAGATGTGTAAAGATATAATTCGCAAAGCTGTCACCGCCTCATGGTTCAAGCACCTTAAGCTGCTTTTTCAATAAAATTTGTGCCTGTTCTTTTATTTCCTTTACTTCCTCTTGGCTAAACCGGTCTGCGTGCCTTCTATACACTGGATGCCGCTCAAGCCCTTCCAGCACGTCTGACAGATCGCTGCGATCTATGTCTTCAAATAAACCGCCAAAAAAAGGATCAAGATTTGTTACGTTAGCTTCGTTTTCTGTCTCATCATCCAATGCAAGAGGCCAAACGAACAGTTCCTCCTCCACTTCTTGCTCCTGAAGCGTCTCAAGAAACTCTTCCAAGGCGCCTTTTGGCGCCTTCAGCAGCCATTCTGGCGCAGTTCCTTGTAAAACAATCCTTACACAAACAGGGCTCCCCTTTTTTCGCAGCTTCGAAAACGTGTCCTCCACCATTTGGAAGAGAACGGTCATATTCTTTGCCTCCGTCACATCTACCGCTGCTTTTTCCCACAGGACATCATGAGCTCTCTGAAATTCATAAGATATTTCTCCGTTTGTCACATCAACGAGATAATAGCCTTTTTCTCCCGTCTCCTTCATATGGCGTGCTTGCGTGTTTCCCGGGTAAATGACTGCCGGATGCTCGGCAGATAGAACCTGGCGTTTATGTATATGGCCAAGCGCCCAATAATCCATCCCGCTTTTCACGAGGTCATCATGTGTAAACGGGCAATACGGATCATGCCCTTCAGATCCAGACAGCGTGCCGTGGAGCATACCGATATGAAACGGTGCGTCAGTTGATCTCCGATAGCGGGCGGCTTGGTTTTCCGTCATGGCTCTGGCCTGATAGCTGAAGCCATAAATGCTCGCTATGCGCCTGCCTTCTTTAAAAAACGATTTTTCTTCTGGAACAGCGGACGAAAAAATATGGACATTCTCAGGCCATTCAATCGGCGTCCATTCCCCGCTAAGATGATCGTGATTCCCAAAAATGACGTACACCGAAATTCCGCACTCTCTGAGTCTTTCAAACTGCTTTTTCAAAAAGAGCTGGGCCTTCAAGCTTCGGTTGGCTTCATCAAACAGATCCCCCGCCAGCAAAATGAAATCAACGTGTTCTCTCATTGCGGCGTTTATTATATGTCTCACGCTTGCAAACGTGCTTTCTTTAATCCGCGCAAAAATCGGCTCCGGCAACTGCGATATCCCGTAAAACGGGCTGTCAAGATGAAGATCTGCCGCATGAATAAAGGTTAGATCAGTCAACATTCTGCTCCTTTCCAGGATGAAGTACCCTTATTTTAGCACCGAATTCTTGCGAATGCACGTTCTGTCAATAAAGAAACAGCCTGAGAATCCCCAGGCTGTTTTCCAATCAGTTTTTCGCTAAACGAAGCGCTTGTTTGATCGCTTTGAACGCGCTTGAATTGCTGTAAATCAATACACCGCCTTTATAAATTCTGGCGCCGATAACGGCCAGTATGACAATGGTGAGCAGTGTGATTCCGATTCCGGCTGCCGCCTGCCAGAATGGAATATCAAGCATGCCGACGCGCAAGAACATAATCATTGGCGTAAAGAACGGAATAAACGAAGTTACCGTAATAAATCCTGCGTCAGGCGCATTCAATCCGAACATCGCGATCATAAAACCCGCGACAACCAAAAGCGTCATCGGCGTGATCGTTTGCTGCACATCTTCTATTCTGCTGACAACGCTGCCGAGAAACGCGGCGAGTGTCGCGTATAAAAAGTATCCGAGCAAAAAGAAAATGACAGCATAGATGACAGTCGTTGCTGATACGTCGGTCAGATTAAGGAATCCGCCGACAGATGAAGCCGTTTCGCTCTTTTGGTTCAGCTTAAGAGACAGAGAGCCGGCTCCGATAATGATAGCAAGCTGTGTGATCCCAACAAGCCCGATACCGAGCAGCTTTGCAAACATTTGCTGGATCGGCGGCATGCTTGAGATCAGGATTTCCATGACCCGCGAAGATTTTTCAGTTGCGACCTCCATCGCAATCATGCTGGCATACATAATCACTGAAAAATAAATGACAAACAGCATAATGTAAACAAGCCCTACCGTCTGGCCAAGCTCTTCCTCAGACTTCGCTCCTTCTTTCAGCGCCTGTTGCCCCACAGTAACGGGCGCATAAAGGCTGCTGATCGTTTCCTGCGACACGCCGAGCTCCGCCGTTCCGACAGCCGTTTTGGTTTGCGTCAGCGCCTGCTGCAGCGTTTGATACGTGCTTTCATCAGAAATCGTTAATGCTTTATATGTTCCTGAAATGGTCCCTTTTTCATCTCGTTTGATGCTGAGCATGCCATCGAGTGATTCATCTTTGACTTGCTTTGTGACCTCATCCTCCGATTGCTTCGACAGCTTCAGATCAAGATCGCCGTCTGTATCGACCGCTTTCAGCTGCTTTGAAAAAATCGGATATAATTCGTTTGTTTCATCAATAACAGCGATTTTTTCTTTCGCGTCGTCACCTTGAAACAAAGAAATGATCGACTCCAGATTCGTTACAGCTAAAACAAGCAGCACCGTGATGACAGTCGAAATAATAAAGGATTTTGCCATAATCTTATTTTTGTATGTATGAGAGAGCATGATCCAAAATTTATTCATAGACGGCCCCCACCTTTTCTATAAAAATATCATGCAGTGACGGCTCTTCAAGCTCAAACTTTCTGATAAATCCTTTTCCCTGAAGCATCGCAAAAATCTCCTGAGAGATGTCTTCATTGGCGATCTGCAGCTTGACGCCGTCGGCCGTTTCCTTCCATTGAAGAATACCCTCATGAGACTGCAAAAAGCGCAGATCGTCATCGGAGTGAATGGTAACATTCTTTTTACCGAAGGAGCGCTTTATCTCCTTCAGCTTGCCTTGCACGACCGGTCTTCCTTTCTGCAATATGCAAAGGTTCTCACAGAGCTCCTCCACATGTTCCATCCGATGGCTTGAAAATAAAATAGAAACGCCGCTGTTTTTCAGCGAGATCACAGCCTCTTTTAACAGCTCAACATTGACAGGGTCCAGGCCGCTGAAAGGTTCATCAAGAATCAGCAGCTCCGGCTTATGCAAAACTGCCGAAATGAATTGGATTTTTTGCTGATTCCCCTTTGAAAGCTCTTCCACCTTCTTATTCTCGTAATCTGTAATATTGAAGCGTTCAAGCCATGTTCCGAGCTCTTTTACAGCCTCCCGCTTCTCCATCCCTTTTAATCTGGCGAGATAGACAAGCTGATCCTTTACCTTCATTTTCGGATAAAGACCCCGCTCTTCCGGCAAATAACCGATTTTGTTGCTGATATGATAATTCACAGGACGGCCCTTCCAGCTGATTGAGCCCTCCGTAATGCTTAATAATCCTAGGATCATGCGAAACGTCGTCGTTTTTCCCGCTCCGTTTGCGCCTAACAGACCGAACATTTGCTGTTCCGGAATATCTAAGTCCAATCCGTCAACAGCTTTGTAATCTCCGAATGTCTTCGTTACGTGATCAATTGTAAGCACCGAATCTCCTCCTTCCCTGACCCATTATATACTAATTTTGGATGAAACATAATAGAGGATTTTCATTTCCTGGTTAGAATATAAATGAAGAAAGACTGATAAATCATGAAAAATGGAGGAGAAACCTGATGGCTGATTATTTCCTAACCGTTTTTGATCCTTCGGGGAACACTCTGGTAAACGAGCGATTCGAGGCGGAAAATGAAGAAGCGGCTAAAACGCATGGTGAAGTTATCTTAAAAGAAAAAGAGCTTCACAGTCATACTCATCGTTTAGTCAATGCAGCCGGAAAGCTGATTTTGTTTCACAGATGATCAGCTTTCCGGCTGATCTGTTACGCTTGAAACTTCGGTTCCCGTTTCTCTAAAAAGGCACGGATTCCTTCTTGATGATCCTTGGTCATTCTCATTTTCTCTTGGGCATTGCGCTCAAGAGAAAGCACCTTTTTCAGTTCTTCAAGATGGAGGCTTTGAAAGATGGCTTTCGTTTCGATCATCGCCAAAAGAGGTGAAGCCAACAGGGTTTCGATAAAGGGTCTTGCACCTTCAGCAGGATCTCCGGTAAATGTTCCATCTAGAAGCCCCATATCGGCAGCTTCAGAGGCAGATAGTTTTTTCCCGCTCCAAATCAGCTTTTTCGCTTTTGCTTCGCCGATTCTTTTCTTCAGCAAATAATGTCCGCCGCCGTCCGGAACAAGCCCAATGCCAATAAAATTCATCGCGAGAACGGCGTTTTTTTCAGCGAGCACAATGTCCGCACAAAGCGCCAAACTCAGGCCCAGCCCCGCAGCAGCACCGTGAATGGCTGCAATTGTCACTTTCTTCATCTCGTATAACTTCAGGGTGACAGCCTCAATCGTATCCATCAGTCGTTTAAATTGATCAGGTTCATGCTCTGACGTCATCATCCTGATATCACCGCCGGCCGAAAAGCCTTTCCCGCTTCCTCTCAGGAGAACGATGAGCGCCTCGCTTGCAGCCGCCATTTCGACTGCCTCCTTCAATTCAGACAGCATCTGTTCATTCAGGGCGTGATGGGCATCAGGCCGATTCAGGATAATCTCTGCAACGGCCCCATTACATGCATATTGAACAAACTCCATATAAAGCACCTCCATGTATGCGCTTACTTTTTTCTTTCTCCTATACATTCCCCGCCATCCTCAAATAAACCTTTTTATTTTTCAAGGTCAATAGATACTGAAAAATGCATATTGTTTGAATGGAAACATAAAGTTTTATATAGTGAAAAAGAAGGGATATCTTGATGAGAAAGGAGGAAAGAAACATGGATAAATTGCTGATCAGTTTTCTGTTAAGTTTATTTATGGTGTACTTTCCCCCTTCGGACGTGGTTCTGCCTTCCCAGCTTGAAGCAAGCTCTGACAGCTATGTGCCTATGTCCTCATATCCGCAGGAAACACAATCGGCAAAAACACCGTCGCCGGGCAGCGTGCACCCTGCTGAGCTGATCAACGCGTACAGCCCGCTGTCGCACTCTATCAGGCAGCTCTCTGTCAAGCCCCTTGACGAACCGCTGATAAACAGGCTGGAAAAAGCTTTTGCCGCCCCTGTCAAATACCAGTCTAATTACCTCCGAATATAATTTGCTCAAGTTTTATTTGTAACTCACCCCATATTGCCAACACTACATTCGGAGGGATTTTCATTGAATATTAAAGAAAACGATCTGCCGGGCATCGGCAAAAAGTTTGAAATCGAAACGAGAAACCGCGAAAAAATGACGATAATCATTCATGATGACGGAAGAAGGGAAATTTACCGGTTTAATGACCGAGACCCGGATGAGCTCCTTTCAAATATTTCATTGGATGATTCTGAGGCAAGGCAAATTGCAGCTATTCTTGGAGGCATGGTCTATAAACCGCAAGCTCTGGAGTCCATCGAAATGGCCTTCAGCGACCTTATTATTGAATGGTTTAAGGTCGAAAAAGGCGCCAAATCGATCGGGCGCACACTCGGAGAGCTTGATGTCCGCCAGAACTACGATGTCACTGTGATTGCCATCATCAAACACAATCAGGAAAAGCTCCTAAATCCCGGAGCCGATTCGATTATTGAAGAAAATGACACCCTTGTCCTCTCAGGTGAGAGAAAGCATCTGAAGAAACTGATTCACGATTTTCTTTCTGGAGAGGGCGTGTGAGCGCCGATGGACCATCTTGTATTTGAAGTCGGAACTGCACTTGTGCTTGTGGCAATCGCCAGTGTGATCGCCAACAAAATTAAATTTTCAATTATTCCATTTCTGATTGTGCTGGGCATGCTGGTTGGGCCGCACGCGCCGAAAATGGGAATTATTGATCTTACATTTATTGAAAGCAGTGAAATCATTGAGTTTTTCGGGCGAATGGGCGTACTGTTCCTCCTCTTCTATCTCGGGATCGAATTCTCCGTCGGGAAATTAATCAAATCAGGAAAATCAATTGCGGTCGGCGGAACGATTTATATCTTGATTAACTTCACCCTCGGGCTGCTTTACGGGGTTATCACCGGGTTTTCCTTTCTGGAAGTCCTCGTCCTCGCAGGCGTCATCACAATCTCGTCAAGTGCGATTGTCGCAAAAGTGCTCGTTGATTTAAAAAGAACCGCCAATCCCGAAACCGAACTGATTCTCGGCATCATTATGTTTGAAGATATTTTCCTTGCCGTATATCTGTCCGTTGTTTCCGGCCTTGTGCTAGGTGATGCGACATCCGTAGGGAGTGCGCTCTTGTCCATTTTGATCGCCTTCGGTTATATGCTGCTGTTTTTTATCGCAGCCAGAAAACTCCCGCCGCTGCTGAATAAACTGTTGGACATTCGCTCAAATGAAGTGTTTATTATTGTCATTTTCGCAGCGCTCTTTTTTATCGCCGGGTTTTCAGAGACGATCCATGTAGCGGAAGCCATCGGCGCGCTGCTGCTCGGTTTGGTCTTTTCAGAAACAGAGCATTCCGATAGGATTGAGCACCTTGTCATTCCGTTCCGCGACTTCTTCGGTGCGATGTTCTTTTTCAGCTTCGGCCTCAGCATTGATCCGTTTTCGCTCGGTGAAGCGGTTTGGCTTGCGTTAGGTGCAGTGATTTTGACCATTGTGGGAAACTTTATCGCCGGAATGGTCGCAGGACGACGCGCAGGGCTTTCTCATAAGGCTTCATCCAATATCGGGCTGACGATCATCTCACGGGGAGAATTTTCGATTATCGTTGCCAATCTTGGGATAGCCGGCGGACTGTCAGCCACATTAAAGCCGTTTGCCGCATTATATGTCCTCATTCTGGCGATTTTGGGACCGCTCGTAACAAAGGAATCAAAACGGATTTACCGCTTGCTGAACAAGGTATTTAAATGGAAGCCTGATGTTCAGCCCGCAAAAAAACAGGGATAAAAAAAGCAGCACTGTGATCAGTGCTGCTTTGTCGTTTTCTCAAACATCTGCTCTAAATATTTGATTTTTTCGTCCGTGTAGTGTTCGAAGCGCTCATTATACGATTTCGGATCTTTCGGATTCGCAAAATGTGTGATTTTCCCTGTATCCCGATCAATAAATTTACTGGCAGCTCCGCAGCCGATGCCGATAATCGTCTGCACCTCTTCCATAATCATAATGTTGTAGATGCTTTCTTGCCCAGGCAAAGAGTATCCGACGTTTTCAAGGTTTCCAAGAATGTTTTTCTGGCGGTATAAATAATAGGGCACGTACCCATGCTCTTTCGTCCAGGCTACCGCTTCTTCCATCATTTGAGAAACCTCTTCCCTGCCGGCGACTTTGTACTTATGCTTGTTTCTCGTCATTTCTGACGCCCGTTTAAAAGAAAGGGTATGAACGGTCAGGGATTCCGGCATCAGCTTTTCCGTTTCTGAAAGACTGTGCCTAAACTCCTTCACGCCTTCCCCAGGTAAACCGATAATCAAGTCCATGTTGATATTATTCATGCCATGCTGGCGTGACAGATGATATTTCTCAATGGTCTCTTCAACCGTATGGTGCCTCCCGATCGCCTTTAGCGTTTCGTTTTCATAGGATTGCGGATTGATGCTGATCCGGTCAATGTCATATTTGTTTAAAACGGCGAGTTTTTCTTCTGTGATCGTGTCAGGGCGGCCGGCCTCCACCGTAATCTCGCGAATGTTTTTCACATCCGGGAAGGAGCGGACCATTTCTTCATACAGCAGATCCATTTCTTCCGCTGTAATGCTTGTCGGCGTTCCGCCGCCAAAGTAAATGGTTGTCACCTTAACATCATGCTCCTTCAGCCATTCACCGATTTTCTGCATTTCGTAATGCAGCCCCCATAAGAATGAGCCGACTCTGCCCGCCTGTCCTTGAATGGCGTACGCAGGGAATGTGCAATACGCACATTTTGTCGGGCAGAACGGAATGCCGATATAAATGCTGACTTCATCCTTTACTCGGTACAAATCCGGAACTGCCGCCAGCTGACGGTCAACAATTTCCTGCATGAGCTTGATTTTTTCATCGTGAATTAAATAGTCTTTTTTCAATTCAGCATGCGCTTGCTCCTTGGGTATTCCGCTTTGCAGCTTTTTATGAAGCAGCTTTGTGGGCCGGATTCCTGTGAGGATTCCCCACTTCTGCGTGATGCCCGTGTGCGCCTGTAGAAGATTGAGATACACATAAGACATTGTGTTTTTCACTTGCTTAAAAGCTTCTTTTTCATTCATGCCGGGAGAAAAGGATTTTGTATGCTGCTCCTTTATGCCCGTTCCCTTTACTTCTCCCGAAACCGTCACATGCTCATTCGTTTGTGAGAACGCTAAAGAAATGACAACATCTGCGGGCTCGTCTCCGCCATACACAAGCTCGCACTCTTCATAAAACAAATTTGCAATATTTTGCAGAGGCCGATGCAAGCGGTCATCATGTATGCCTTCTATTTTTATTTGCAACTTCATCACCTAATTTATCAGATTCAAAACTTTCTTTAGTGTACAGAAATAAACCGCTAAAATCAATCCGGCAAAAAAGCCGCCGCACCTATTAGGGCGCGAGCGGCTTTTTTACACACGTTTCATGTGGAACTTATCAAGAAACCCTTTTCGCTGCTGCATTCGGAAATATTCCTTCATCATGTAAGCGACACCTTGCTCGTCATTGGACCTTGTGACCCAGTCTGCCTTTCTCTTCAATTCCGGCACGGCATTCCCCATCGCTACCCCAAGACCGGCAAGTTCGATCATCGGCAGATCGTCATACTGATGCCCAATGGCCACGACATCCTCCATATTCAGGCCCAGTTCTGAAGCGACGAGGGCCAGACCCGCTTCCTTCGAGACGCCTTTCGGAACGATATTCAGCTTCTCATCATTCACGCGAATCACATCAACCGCAGGGAAAGCTTTTGTAATCGTTTCTGTAATATCATGCTGAATGTCGTGCTCCGTGTACACCTCGATGACGGGTGCGCTCACTGGCTCATCCATGAGGAGATCGCTTAATGATTCCACGAACTGGACTGGATAAAAGATCGGGTCAGACGGATGAATGAGTGCTTTCCCCAATAAATTCGAATTGACCTTCTTCTTGTTTCCAATGGAATACTTTTCGTGAAGAAGCCGAATATTGCATTGGTAGCTCTCCAATACTTGAACAATGTTAAAGGTATGATCATCAGAAATTCTTTTTTCAAAAAACGGGGCGTCTATTTTCTCAGCGATATATGCCCCGCTATGGGTGATCAGCTTGGCATCAAGCTTTAGCGATTTCGCTATTTTCTGTGCTGAACGAAAGTGGCGGTTGGTCACGAGTGTGACGTAAATCCCTTTTTTCTTTACATATTCAATGGCGTCTTTCGTTGCCTGATGAATCTTCCCGTTCGACCGAAGCAGCGCTCCATCTATATTTAAGGCAAGCAATTGTTTTGACACAGAGATGTCCCCCTCCTTGATGACTGTACTTGTGTATAGGATATGACCCTGTCTCTGTGTTTAGAACAACCTTTTCTTAAAGCAAAAAAAGCCTGGCTCAGCAGACTTTATGTATGGCTTGTTGATAGGATACGATCGAAGCAGCCATTCTCCCTAATATCGTTATTTCGTTTTACGAAAAATCATGTATCAGGAACCCCTTGTTTGACCAATGATGCGCTCCGAACACTTACTCTCTGTTGCTTATCCCCTCAATATAACGGCATGATATGCGACCGTATCCATTTGAAATAGGTAAGTGTAGGCGCTTTCAATGCTATTATCTCAGTTTTCCTTACCGATGACAAGGGTTTTTTTAACTAAAAAAAGTAATCAGCTTTTGTGTATCCCTGGTAGGATTCGTTGTTAATTATTGGGATTCATCACTTGATTTAGAACATACATTCCCATACAATATAAATACTAAACGAAAAAGCGGTGTTGATATGGCTGATTTAAAAGAAATATTTAATGAAGAACTGTTAACTCGTTTGATCCATCATGTAAGGTCATCCTATCCTGACTTTAACAAAGACCAATTCAAGGATACGTTGCAGCTCGAAATCTGGCCTGAACTCACTTTAAAAGAGCGGATGCGCCGTATTACAGTTTCCTTATACGAAACTTTGCCAAAACAATACGTTGAAGCTCTGGCCATTTTACGGGAGACAGCTCCTCATTTTAAAGGACTCAGCGGAATTTTATTCCCTGATTATGTGGAGCAGTACGGGTTGGCGCATTGGGAAGAATCAATAAAGGCATTGGAATACTTTACACAATATTCGACCTCAGAATTCGCTGTAAGGCCTTTTTTGCTGTTAGACCAAGAAAAAATGATTGCACAATTGCGTACATGGTCTGAGCATGAAAATGAACACGTGAGAAGACTTGCGAGCGAAGGAAGCAGGCCCCGCCTGCCATGGGGAAAATCGATACCGGCTTTGAAATCGGACCCTACGCCCGTATTGCCGATCCTTGAGAAGCTGATGCAGGACGAGTCCTTATATGTAAGGAAAAGCGTGGCCAACAATCTTAATGATATATCAAAAACGCATCCTCATTTGCTGGAAAAAGTCGCAGATCAATGGTACGGAACACATCCCCATACAGATTGGATTATCAAACACGCCTATCGTACCTTATTAAAAAAGGGTGATAAACAGGCCTTAGCGCTTTTTGGTTATGGAAATGCTGATTCGATACATCTACATGATTTAACATGTCAGCCCAGTCGGATAGCTATTGGCGAAAGCCTTGAATTTTCTTTCTATATTCATTCAGACAGGGATCAAAAAGTAAGAATTGAATACGCAATTGATTTTGTAAAAGCAAGAGGCCAGCGTCATCAGAAAGTATTTAACATAACAGAAACAAATATAAGAAAAAACGAAACGAAGTCATACACAAGAATCCAATCCTTCAAAGATCTGACTACCAGAAAGCATTACAAAGGAATCCATACATTATCAGTGATTATCAATGGAGAGGTAAAAGATTCATTGGATTTCCAAGTTGTCTGATGAATAAAAAATCCCTTCTTTTCCAAGAAGGGATTTACTGATTAGCCTTCAACACTGCCGTAAAGCTCTTCTAAAGGCTTCATAATGATTTTGTTCAATTCACCGATCAGCATGCTCATGCGCTGCTCCGCTTCCATCAGCTGAGAAATTTTTTCGTGCTGCTGTACAAGCGCAACTGTTTTTTGAGCCTGTGTCACTTCTTCTTGTGTAATTTCTTCCCCTGCCATTTGTTTTTGCTGGAGTCTAAGCTGCACATCACGGAAGTTTTCAAACATGCGCTTCGCTGATTCATCTGCGTTCACTTCGTCGTAAAGGTTTTTTAAACGGGTAAACTCTTCGCTCCCGCGTAATGCATTTTCCAGATCATACGCTACATCATAAAAATTAACAGCCATTGTAAATAGCTCCTTTCATCATTGCCGTTTGACATACCACTCCACTATAACAGACTATGGAACTCCTTTCATTAATCAAAGACCATTTCTTCTTAAAAAAGGATGACAAACAGTGCTTGAACCGCGCCTATCATTCCGCCAAGAAGGCCTCCCAAATAGGTAATCATTTTAAATTCTTTTTTTGAAATGGACAGCACCATTTCTTCAAGACGCTCCACCGGGAACTGATCCACCTGCTCCTTGACGATTTCCTCAAGACGCAACCGTTTAAAGACACTTTCAAGGTTGGCCGAAACCCCTTCAAGCAATTTGTCTAACAGTGCCGGCAGCATGTGCTGGGTCAGCTCAGATTCATAACGAACGGTAAGCGTCCCAATCGTATTGTCGAAGAAAGGAGCAGTCGAAAATGCTTGCAGCACGCTTCGTTTCAAACTGAAAATAAGCGCCCTTGCATTCCATTTTTCGTCTGCTTCATTAAACGTATACTCCCTCAGCTTGCCCCATTCGTTTTTTAAGAGATCAGAAAGCAATTTATTTGTTTCCTCATTCCGCAAAAATTTTAGCAGTTCCGGCAGCACGCGATCCGCCAAGCTTGAATTGCCGAGAAACATTTGCACCATGCTTCCAAGCATGCCGCGCTCTTTTAAAAAGTCATCAATCATATTGCCGAGACGCATTTTCCCTTCATCACTTTCAAAATAACGGACACTCCGTGACAATATATATTCTGAAATCATCGGAATCTTTTCTTCAAGCTTTTCCTGCGCCTCTAAAGGCACCAGCTCTTTTAACGATTGATTCCCGTATCGGCGGAAAAGCTCGTGCAGCTTATCATCCGTCCAACTGCTAATCCATGCATCTGCCGCTTCATCAGGACGCTTCACCCCGGCTTTTTCAAGCGCCTCTTTGACTGTCACCTCAGAAAGTGACAGCTTTTGAATCAGCTGTTCCCCCACTTGAAGAGCCTTCGTTTTAGCGGCATCAGAGACGAGCCGCTTTTTAATGCCCTCAGGGGTTAAGAGATGATTGACCACCACCAGTCCCATTTGTTTTGCAAGTTCATCCCGCCGTCTCGGGATCAGCCCAGGCGTAAAAGGAACTCGTTTCCCAAACAAATAGTACGCTTTATACGGCCTAAATAGCATTTGAATTGCTAAATGATTGGTCACCGCTCCAATGACAGCGCCGATCACGATCATAAAAATAAAGGTTCCTGCAATACCCATTCCTATTCATCTTCCTCCATCTGTGCTTCAGCTTTTTTCATATAGATCATGTACCTATACGTATTATAGAGGCTCATGCAATCACTTAGCAAACAAGGAGACAAATTCCTGTTCTCAGAAAATCAGCTTGTTCTTTTGGAATAGGGCAAGGTAAAGAATCGTAATCTGTAAAGTAGAATACTGTCAGCTGCGTACGTCCTGAATGTTTTTACCGTAAAGCTGCTGACACCCGCCGGCAGCTTTTGAATAAAAGGGGGAGTCTCATCATGATAACACTCGGTTTTATGTCCTTATCCCGCCAGCATGAAGCGGATTATTCCGCAGAACTGGCCAAAAGAGCACCCGAATTTGGCATACGTTTCGTTCGGTTTACACCATTTGATATTTTACCTGACACCTTGCGTGTCAAAGCATCGGTCTATCATTCCGCCAGCAGCACATGGAACGAAACTGAAATGGCGATTCCAGATTATATTTATGATCGCTGTTTTTACGGCAAGGATTCACATTCCCAAAAAGCAAAACCGATCGTTGAGTGGCTTAAAAAATATCCGAAAACGGAATTTATCGGGCGGGGTCTTCCCGATAAGTGGACCGTCCTTCACGATTTGCAGCAGAATTCTGTAATCAACCCCTATATTCCGGAAACAATGAAGGTGAGCCGCTATGAACAAATTCATTCCTTTTTATCCAAAGAAAAAGCCTGTGTCCTTAAACCGGCATTCGGCGCAGGAGGCAGAGGCGTGATTCTTTTGAAGCTGGGCAAGAAAAACATCACCGCTACTTATCACATCGGAAAGGATAAGCAGACAAAAACGTTTTCCAACCAGACTTCTTTTAAAACGTGGTGCAAAAAAGTGCTTCAGCATCAATATTTGCTTCAGCCTTACTTAAACATTCAAGATAAGGAACAATACCCTTGTGATATTCGCCTGTTTATGGAAAAAAACGAAGCAGGTGAATGGAATACAGTCGGAAAGGCAGTGAGACGCGGCTATAAACACGGGCTGCTGGCCAATTTGTCAGGCGGATCTGATGCGCTGACATTTGACTCATGGTTTGAGGATATACCGAAAAAACAGCAAGTGGTCTTACTGGATGATGTGTTTTCGATTACCCAATCGGTTCCGTATTATCTTGATGAGCGCTACGGGCCGCTGTTTGAACTCGGGCTTGATATATGTCTTGCGAAGGACGGGAGAATTTGGATTTTAGATATCAATTCCAAACCGGGCAGGAAGTCAATCCTGCGTGTCTCTCCCGAGCAAAAAGAACAGCTGTACACTTGTCCTCTAAAACGCTGCCAGTACCTGTTTTCTGAGCAAAGCCAGAAAGGAGTTCTTCCGCGTGAATCGTAAACGGTTTTTGATCGGCATAGACAAAACCAGTGAAAACACCCTGTTTCTACCCTCTTCGCTGAAGGAAGACGGACTTTTGCATGCCGCGTTCGGAACGAAGGTTGTCAGATGCCACGTTGCTTACAGACGGCATCTGGAACAAACCGTGCTTCTCTCTGAAAATCTGTTTCATGAGCTTTTGCTCCCCCACCGCAGCCGGGCTGATATACTGATTCATGATCATACAGTGCATATCGGGCCGTTAGTCGGCATCTTTACGGCAGGGTTTACGGTATCTCTTGAGCGTCCTTTTAAGGATCGTTCCCTCTTTTTTTCTAAGCTTGTCACATTACACGAGCAAGCCGGAGGCTACTGTTTCGTTTTTGGCGCGCATCAAATCAATTGGGAGGAAGGCACGATTGAAGGCCTCCTTTACAGGGAAAACGGCTGGGTGAAAAAAATCGTTCCATTGCCGAACGTCGTTTATGACCGTTTGCCTAACCGAAAAATTGAAGATTCACTTCTCTTGCAACATACAAAAAAGAGACTGATCGATGAATATCAAATCCCATGGTTTAATAAAACGTTTTTCAATAAATGGAGCGTGCATCAATTGCTCGAAAAAGACCCGAGAACAGCTCCTTTTTTGCCTCGATCCGAGCTGACACCGTCTGAAGAGCTGATCGATGAGCTCTGTAATGCATACAAAAAAGTCTATATCAAACCGGCAAACGGAGCACTCGGCACCGGCATTTATCAGCTGACAAGGACAGATGAGAGTCTGACGGTGAAGCACACGAATGACGCCAAAACATTTACTTCCATTGATTATCCTGATGCCGCCGCTTTTCTTGCAGAATTTCAAAAACAGCACAGCCCATCTGACTTTCTCATTCAGCAAGGTGTTGATCTCATCGAATTTCAAGGCAAACCAGCGGATTTCCGTGTCCATACCAATAAAAACAGAAAAGGGAAATGGACAGTAACAGCAATAGCCGTAAAAATTTCCGGAGAAAACAGCATAACAACACATCTTTCTAACGGCGGCACTGTAAAGACACTTGCGGAAGTATACGATGATCCCGCTGAAAGAGTTGAGGTCATTAAAAAGCTTTCTGCAGCGGCGCTGACTGCAAGCCATGTGCTTCATGATCATATCGAGGGGTTTATCGGCGAGATCGGTTTCGATTTTGGCATTGATCAGAACGGTAAAGTATGGATGTTTGAAGCAAATTCGCGCCCGGGCCGGAGCATTTTTTCTCATCCAAACTTGCATCATGTTGATTCTCTGACAAAACGAAGAAGCTTTGAATACGCGTCTTATTTATCTGAGAAGGCAATCACATCCCCTGAAGCACTGTGGCCTTCGTAACCTGTCCGCTTTTTTAATAAAGCGGGCTTATCTTTATCCAAAGCTGGGACAAACTGCATCAGTAAGACCCTTCAGTGATGTTATGAAACAGTGATACAATGAACATAAGCCGTTTTAGATTCAGGTCAATTGATACTAAATGTAAGGAGCGTGGCCGTTATGATTTCTCATTTCAGCTGGAAACCTTTATTCCCAAAAGAAAAGCTGCCCGGATGGAAAATTTCATTTTATTTTAAAGGTACTCATTATGAAGGCATCTATCATAAGAGCGGTGAGATTGAATGGGGAGATTTGTTTCCCGCCCGCGCTGACGAGCCTGCTCTTACAAACGAGATACATGAACTGATGCTTTTTCATATTTATGACTAGCTTAGCCAAATGGCTAGGCTTTTTTTGTACTTTCTCAACATTTACCATACAATTCTCCGCATGAGTTTCCGGCCATTTTAACATAATACTAGTAACAAGCCGGCAAGCATTGGGTTACGCCGAGGGGCAGTGACACCCAAGAAGGGTCCACAGACTGGTGCAACTCCAGTTAACCCAACCATACTAAATAAAAAGGAGATTTTACACATGGCTAACCAAAACTCTTCAAATGATTTACTAGTTCCTGGCGCAGCTCAGGCTATCGACCAAATGAAACTTGAAATCGCTTCTGAATTCGGCGTTAACCTTGGAGCGGACACAACTTCCCGCGCTAACGGTTCTGTCGGAGGAGAAATCACAAAACGTTTAGTATCTTTCGCTCAGCAGCAAATGGGCGGCAGAATTCAATAACAACTCAATATATGGCTATAGAGGGCGCGGTTTCCGCGCTCTCTTTATTTTGTCACCCTTTTTTCCCACTCCACATATCCTAGAAAGAAAGGGAGGGAGGGAATCGGGGTGTCATTTATCACCATTGTAGATTGGGAGCTGGTTCAGTTCTTAAGTGTATCCATGATTCATGAATATGTTTCCCATCGTTCTGTCTATTGGTACAGGTATTCTTTCCCGCGCTGTTCAAACTGAGAACATCCTTTTATAATGAAAGGCGAGGAGGTTTTTTGATGAAAATCGCTTTATTAGGAGCCAGCGGCCGCGTCGGACAAGCCTTTTTAACTCAAGCTGCAGCAGATGAACGGTTTGCCATTCACGCTCTGATCAGATCTCAACATGCTGATCTTCCCCTTCCAAAAGATCGAATCGTCATGGGGAACGCCCGCCGCTTAGAAGATGTGAAAAAAATATTGGAGAATGCCGAAATTGTGATCAGCTGTCTAGGCACAGATGGTGATGATACCTTGTCAACTGCTATGTCACACATTCTCTCCACGATGCAGAAACAACATATCAAACGGCTTATTTCGATCGGCACCGCAGGTATTCTTGATTCCCGATATGAGCCGGGAAAATTCCGGTTTGAAACAAATGAATCGAAACGAAAGCAGACCCGCGCAGCCAAGGAGCATGCAAAAGTATACGAAATGCTTAAAGAATCATCATTAGACTGGACAATCATCTGCCCCACTTACCTCCCGGACGGAACAGCAACCGGCATTTATCGTACGGAGCGTAACGTTTTGCCTGAGGGCGGCACAAGCATTTCGGTCGGTGATACTGCTGACTTTCTATATCGTGAGCTCGTCACAGGAAAGTATGTCGGATTCCGAGTCGGGCTGGCTTATTAACTACATAATCAAAAACCCAAAACACGATTGTTTTGGGTTTTTTAGCGTTATGCAATGGAATGTTTCTGGCCTTTTTGCAGTTTATACATTTGATAATATTGGCCTTCTAATGCCATCAATTCCTCGTGGTTCCCTCTCTCAACGATTTCTCCTTTATCAAGAACCAAAATCTGATCTGCATTTCTGATTGTTGAAAGCCGGTGAGCGATGACGAAGGTAGTGCGTCCTTGTTTGACGACATCAAGCGCCTTCTGGATTACGGCCTCTGTCTCTGTATCAATGTGCGCCGTTGCTTCATCTAAAATCAAAATTGCGGGATCAAACGCCAAAGCTCTAGCGAAAGAAATTAACTGCCGCTCGCCAGAGGATAGCGTGCTGCCTTTCTCAATCACGGGTTCATTCATGCCCTTCGGAAGCTTTTTTAGAAGCGGCTCGGCACCGACTTGCCGCAGTGCTTTTTTCATTTCTTCTTCAGTCATTCTTTCGTCATCCAGACTTACGTTAGATCCGATTGTGCCCGAAAATAAGTACGGGTCCTGAAGCACAATGCCCATATGAGATCTGAGTTCCTGTCTTGACATGTTGTAAATGCTTTTCCCATCAATCAGAACATCACCTTTTTGCGCATCATAAAAACGAAACAGAAGATTTAAAATCGAGCTTTTTCCTGATCCGGTATGACCGACGAGCGCTACGGTTTCGCCTTTTTGCGCGGTAAAGGAAATATGTTTTAATACCTCCTCACCATCTTGATAGGCAAATGACACATCACGAAACTCAACCCGTCCCAGCGCACGCTCCTTCGCCGGTTGACCTGCTTCTTCCGTATTCTTTTCTTCAAGCAGTTCAAAAACACGCCCGGCGGAGACCCTAGCAAGCTCCAGCTTTGAAAACTGATTGACGATGCCAGTGATCGGCTGAAACAGCCGGTTCAAATAATCGACAAACGCGTACAGCACTCCGATAGAAACAATCCCAGCCGCATTCAGGCTCGCACCGCCAAAATGCCAGATTAGACAGACGAACGCAAGATTGCGGATGACATTGACCAGATTATGGGACATTAAGGAGTTTAAATTCAGCATTCTGTTTTGGAAATAAAAATGTGATTCATTTAATTCCTCAAATTCTCTCATCGTTTCCTTTTGATGGCGGAAAGCCTGAATAATGGTCATGCCTTGGATGGATTCATTCATTTTTGCGTTAATGTCACTGTTGATCGAGCGGATTTTTTGATTGTAATATGAGGCGTATCTTCGGTAAATGACCGACCACAGCCAGATCATCGGCACAATTGCCAGACATACAAACGCAAGCTTCACATCAAGCAGAAACAAAGCCGTGAATATCCCGACCATATAGATTCCGCTTGTCACAAATGTAGAAAGCACGGTGACATATAAATCCCTGATAGCCTCCGTATCATTGGTAATCCGCGCAACGACTTTTCCGGCCGGAAGGTTGTCAAAATATCGAATCGGCATTTTCTGTATGTGCGAAAACACGTCCTGCCTCATCTTTTGAATAATACGATTGGCGCTCATCTGCAGCAGATAATTCTGTCCGTATTGAAAAAACACCGAAAACACCAGCAAGCCTCCATACAGGCAGATCAGAAACACCATTCCCTTTATTTCCGGCTGATAGAACCCGAAAAGTTCCTGCTTAGTCAGCTTTTCGGCAGGATATGTTCGGCTCTCGTCTCCGTTTGAAATCGTCAGCTTCCCGTCAGAAACCGTTCTATTCCCGTCGAAGCTGACAGCCTGATCAACAAAATAGAACGCCATTCCCACTTGATAAATATGCGCTTCTTTTGCTTTTGAAACAGGTTCCTGCATTCGGTCCTCTCTGACATATGAGACGCCGTGAAACTGAACGGCATTTTTATCTTTTTCCGCAGCTTCATACCATGTTTTCTCAATGCCGAGGATATGGTCGTCTATCATTTTCTTGCCGATAAACGGCCCGGTCAGTTCTGCACCGACGGCGACAGCTAGCAATAGGACGGCCGTGATTAGCAATTTTCGATAAAGGAGTGCGTATCTCCATAACGTTTTTCCTATTTTCATGCCCCTGCTCCCCCTTCTTCCGCAGTGAACAGCTGCTGCCTTTCATATTGTTCCCGGTACCACCCATTATTGGCCAGCAATTCTTGATGCGTGCCTCTCTCTGCAATGACGCCGCCGTCCATCACAAGGATCAGGTCAGCGTGCTCTACAGCGGATAATCGGTGCGTCAAAATAAATGTCGTTTTTCCTTTGCGGTTTTCTCTGATGTTCCTGATAATCGCAGCCTCTGTTTTGGCATCTACAGCGGAAAGCGAATCATCCAGAATCAAGATCTCTGGATTCGCCATAAGTGCTCTCGCAATCGAAATTCTTTGTTTCTGTCCGCCTGACAGTGCCACGCCTTTTTCGCCGACCATTGTCTCTAGACCTGCTGGAAGCATGTGTAAATCTTTTTCAAAGTATGCTTCCGCAATGGCTTGCTGAACCTCTTCATCACTCGCATCCTGTTTTCCGTATAAAATATTTTCTTTTACAGTCCGCGAAAACAGCAAATGATCCTGTGGCACATACCCGATCCACCCGCGGACCCGGTCAAGAGGGATCTGCTGAATCGGCACGCCTGAAAATGTAATGCTCCCTTCACCTAGAGGGTACTGGCGCAAAAGCTGCTTAATAATTGTCGTTTTTCCGCTCCCGGTTTTACCGGCAATTCCGACCGTCTGCCCTTTTCGCACCGCAAATGAAACATCCTGAATATTGCAGCTTGTTGAGCTTGGATATGTAAAGCTGACATTGCTGAAAACGATATCTCCAGGCTCTTTAAGATCAACGGGCCGTTTTGGATCTGTCACGTCCGGTTGAGAAGAAAGGGTTTCATTTACCCGGTCTAATGACGCATTGCCGCGCTGCATCACGTTAATGAGTTCACCAATTGCAAACATCGGCCAAATCATCATACCGAGATAAACATTAAAGGACACAAGCTCTCCAAGCGTCAGTTCGTTCCGGAACACAAGAAACGCTCCGTAGCCGAGCCCAATCAGATAGCTTGCGCCGACAAGCAGCTTCACGGTCGGCTCGAACAGTGAATCAATAAAAGCCACTTTCATATTTTTCTGATAAACATCAGCGGTCATTTCATTAAACCGGCGAACATCGTTTGTTTCCTGTACATACGCACGAATCACCCGCACGCCGGAAACAGATTCCAGCACCCTGTCATTCAGCGCCCCGAACGCATTTTGGGCCTCCGTAAACCGCTCATGAATTTTACTTCCATATAGGCTGATTGCAATCGCCATGACTGGAAGCGGGATAATGGCGGCAAAGGTCAGCTTCCAGCTGATCAAAAACCCCATCGTCAAAAAGATCGTCATCATAAACATCGTAGAATCGACTAACGTCAAGATGCCAAACCCTGTCGTTAAACTGACGGCCTGAAGATCATTCGTCCCCCGTGCCATTAAATCGCCTGTCCGGTTTTTTTCATAAAACGGCGGCGACATAGTCAGCAGATGCCCCATCAGCTTCGTACGAAGAATTTTCTCCATCAGATTTGCACCGCCAAACAGCTGGTGCATCCAAAAATAAGACATCATATACACGACTGCTGTCAGTACAAAGAAGATACCGATATAAAACAGCAGCCCTTCCGGAGTAAACGCCCCCGATTTCATATCATCTATGGCGTTCCCCAAGAGCTTAGGCGGAAACATTTCAATGACATTGACTGCTAATAAAAGGACAATCGCAATCGTATAGCGCAGCCAGTACGCCTTAAAAAACCAGCCAAGCTTTTTTAATACTGAAAACATCTATCCCCATCTCCTCATCAGCCGCCTTCTATTTTTTCCTTGCAGCTTTTTTCATCCAATTTGGCATGAACAGCCCTCGCCTCTGTATTTGTCTTCACATCCCATACACCTGTCTTTCCTTAGATTTTGTATATAAAAAAGGCATGAAGCGTCAGCTCCATGCCTTTTTTAACCGATATGTTATGCACAGCGCTTTTCAGCGCGCGGCCAAGCCTAAAAAACCGTTCACGAAAACAGAACATAGGGTTTGCCGCGCCAATATGAAACTGTTTGATAAACACGCAAATTCCTTGGCATAGCAAACCCTCCTTCCATTCTGATTTCATCTTTTTATCATCATATAAACAAAACCTTTTTTTGTCAATCATTACTTGAATAGGAAAGGGTTAATGGGGTTCAATTTCGGGTAGTAGTGTTGTAAGACGCTTTGAAAGGGTGAGAAGGATGTTCCATGCTGACCGTATCATCGTTGCGTTTGACGGAAGTGAAAATAGTAAGAAAGCGCTTCAGACAGCTATTGATCTTGCTAAAACCGTAAATGCCGCTATTACCGTCGCCCATTCACATGATATGAAAGACAATCAGACCGTCATCGACCCGCCCAGACCCGCAGCTGAGGCAAGCTATATCAGCGGAGGCATGACAGGTGTTCCCGATCCGCTGATATCAGATGTTGCTTCACCTGAACCAATCATCTATGAAGACCGTACGGAAGAAGTCGTCGCCGAAGCCAGAATGATGCTGAATGAACAGCAGGCAGATGGAGATATCGATATATTAGAAGGCGATCCGGCTGAATCAATTATCGAGCATGCGAACCGCATTTCTGCCGATATGATCGTAACCGGAAGCAGAGACCAAAACAGGCTGAAAAAATTAATATTCGGAAGTGTAAGTGAAAAGCTTTCAGCGAAATCGGATATACCCGTCCTGATTGTAAAGTGAGCACGCCCTGTGCTCACTTCTTTTATATTCATAATTGTGAAAAAACATAGATTTTCGTTTTTTTCTGTTATAATGCTTTCGTGCCCAAAAGCACAAAAGCATTAAAGATAATTATGGGGTGTTATTTTGGATTCTCAAAAAAAGCTGACGTTTCCGTTAGCCGTCGGTTTATTTATATTTATGTTATGCATTATTATTTCTTGCTTATTTTTTCTTCACGTGGAACCGCATATCCCGCTGTTTTTATGTGTTGTCACGCTTTCAGCAGCCGGATTATGGTTCGGATTTTCCTGGAAGAGTATTGAAAAAGGGATTGTAGACGGGATCAAAAACGGCGTACAGCCGATTATCGTTCTGGCGCTGATCGGCATCTTAATCGGCGCATGGATGTACAGCGGCGCAATACCGTCTGTGACGGTGTATGCCCTATCCTTTATTGAACCAAGCCACCTTCTGCTGACCGCTTTATTTTCATGCATGATCATCAGCACACTTGTTGGCTCAAGCCTGACAACTGTAAGCACAATCGGAGTAGCACTGATTGGCGTGGCGAGCGCGGCAGGCGTCCCGCTTGAATGGACGGCAGGCGCAGTCATATGCGGCGCTTGTTTTGGTGATAAAATGTCGCCGCTGTCGGACACAACCAACTTTGCCGCCGGAATAGGCGAAATACCGATCTTCGAACACATTCGCCATATGACAGGCACAACCATTCCAGCTTTGCTCATCACTGTCGTTCTGTTTTATTTTCTCGGTTCATCAGTGTCAGTGGACGCTGCTTCAACCGATGATATTCAACAAGTCATAACCGCAATCAAAGATGCCGCAAACGTGACACCGTGGGCCCTTCTTTCCCCGCTCTTAGTCGTTTTGCTGGCAATTAAACGGGTATCAGTCATTCCCGTTCTGGCTGCCGGAATTATTTCCTCGGGAATTTTGACTGCTATATTTGTACCCGACAGCAGCCTGCAGGCGTTTATGACAGCTCTGCAAAATGGCACGAGTTTTGACACTGACAATGAGGCAGCCGCTAAAATTATCAACAGAGGCGGACTGCAATCCATGATGGGCTCAGTCTCTCTTATTATGATTGCTTTTGCACTAGGCGGATTGATGGAGAAAATCGGATTGATTTCAGCACTATTGGAAGGCGTCATGAAAGGCATCCGTTCAAAAGGCCGTCTTGTTGCGGCAACTGTCTGCTCAAGCATCGGCGTCAATTTGGCAACCGGCGAACAGTATTTATCGATATTAATACCGGGACAATCATTTAAATCCTTATATGACAAACAAAACATCCAGAGAAAACTTTTGACAAGATCATTAGAGGACGGCGGAACATTAATTAACCCGTTAATCCCTTGGGGCGTCAGCGGCGCTTTTATGGCGAGCGCGCTTGGTGTTCCCGTCATAGACTACTTCCCTTTTGCGTTCTTCCTCTATATATCGCCAATGATCTCCATTTTGATTGGATTTGTGAAAAAATAAAAAGAGCTCCGCTGCAATAGCGGGCTCTTTTTTTCGTTGTTTTATGAAATGCTTGCAGCCTGCTGAATGCTTTCTTGAAAAGCAGCCTGAAGCTGTTTTGTCACTGGTCCGGGTTTCCCGCTTCCGACCGATTGTCCATCTAGCGTCACGACCGGAATAATTTCTGCCGTCGTTGACGAAATAAAGATCTCTTCCGCCTGTTTCAACTCTTCTTCACTGACAGGATTTTCATCCAGTTTGATCCCATTCTTTTCAATCAGTCCTAAAATATTCATCCGGGTAATTCCATTGAGAATGAGTCGGTTAGCCGGATGTGTTCGCACCGTCCCGTTGATAACGGCATAAACGTTAGAGGATGTGCCCTCCGTAACAACGCCGTCCCTCAGTAAAATGGCTTCAAAGGCTCCCGCTTCATAGGCCTTTTGCTTCGCCATCACATTATACAGTAAATTCAGACTTTTGATATCGCATCTTAGCCAGCGAAGATCCTCATCTGTAATGGCCGCCACTCCGTATGCCTGCTCTTGCTCCGGTTTTTTCACAGCAAACGTGTAAGCAGTGGTTTGCGGCTCAAGGCCTGCTTCATATTGATGTTTTCGCGGGGCCACGCCTCTAGTTGTCTGGATGTATACCGCTCCCTCACTGACCGCATTTTCCTGTACAAGCTTTTGCAGGTCCCACTCGAGATCTTCAATGCTGAACGGCAGTGAAATTCCGATTTCAGCCGCACTTCTGAAAAAACGCTCTGCATGCTCACGTAATCCAAACAATACTCCTTTGTACACCCTGATCACTTCATAGATGCCGTCACCAAACTGGTAACCGCGATCTTCCAAATCGATCGATGCTTCACTGCGCCCAATCAGCCGGCCATTGACTAAAACCTTCATAAAAGCCCTCCCTTTTCGAGATTTCCCTGATGTATTTCAAGCTGTCATTGTCACTAATTCTATCATATTGGACATGCTGAAAAACAGAAAGATCAAGAGATCTATAGCGGAAAGGAGTTTATTTTTTCCTTAAAATCTGATATTTCGACAAATTTTCTATGTTCTTTCCAGTTTTATTCCTGTATACTTAATTGGTAATACATAGGTTGTAATCATATGGCATCTTCATAAGCTGCCTGCTGTACAGCATTATGTAGAGATTTTATGCCAATGGAGAGATTGTTATGCGACAAACGAGAGGAGAAGCTTCTCCTTCTGCAGTTTCGCTTGCTTTTAAATTTGCAAGTTTAGCAGTTTTATGTGTGCTGCTTTTGCTTATGGTGATTTTGGGTTATTCCAACAGTTCAACGAAAGCAAAGGAAGTCACTGTCACAACAAACGGCCAGCTTCGAGATGAGAAGGAAAGCCTTAAGCTGAAAAACGACTCCCCTGACCTGCTGATAAAACATCTGCAGACAAAGCAGAACATGGGAGATAAAACAGTTTACTTAACCTTCGATGACGGCCCGTCAGCCGTTACAACCCGCTTGCTCGATGTACTGAAAAGCGCTGATGTAAAAGCGACATTTTTCATGCTTTCACCGCGGATGAATGAATTCAAGCAGGCGGTGAAAAGAGCAGAAAAGGAAGGCCACGCACTCGGTTTACATGGCGTGACTCATAATAACAGATTGTTCTATCAAACAGAGACATCTCCGTTAAAAGAAATGCAGGAGGCGCGTGACACGCTGCAAGACATTACAGGATATAAAACCGATCTTGTCAGAACGCCATACGGAAGCAAGCCGTCACTAACCGCCCCACAAATCCGCAACCTGGAGAAAGAGGGGTTTGTGTACTGGGATTGGACGATCGACAGCATGGACTGGAAATACCGGAATTCACAGTATGTGACCGCTGTATTACAGCAGCTTGAGAATATGGAACACAGCTCTTCAAGCCGCCCAAACGTAATTCTCATGCATGACCTTCCCGCTACCGTAAACGCGCTGCCGGTGCTAATCAATAAATTAAAAGAAAAGGGCTATTCCTTCGGAGTGTTAGAGGACACAATGGTTCCTGTTCATGAATAAAAAAGTGAGGCGCATAAGGCGGCTCACTTTTTTATGCCCAAACTTCGGGCAAACTCGCCGATTTTTTGATGGATGACCATGTCAAACAGGCTGTCACAATACGTTGGTTCAAGGTTTATGATGACTTTCTTCATGCCGGGAATCAGGCTTGCATCCTCAGGCACAAATCTCGCCGGAGCTACTTCGAGAGACGTGCCGATAACCAATAAAAGATCTGCTTGATCCAGCTTTTCATAAAGGGTGTCAAAGTGCAAGACGGCATCGCCAAAGAGAACAACATCGGTTTTTAATACCCTTCCGCAAATGTCACCATTACTTCCGGCGGCCGTGCACTCCGGCACCTCCCGCTCCAGTAAATGAGGAAGGTCATATCGGGCGCCGCATGCCGGACAAGCTGCTGTCTGGATAGAACCATGCAGCTCGTATACATGCCTGCTCCCGGCTTTTTTATGAAGACCGTCAATGTTTTGCGTGAAAATATCGACCTGCTTCCCTTGTTTCTCGAGCTCAGCTAGAAGCAAATGCCCTTCATTCGGTTCGAAGCTGCCGCTCATTTTCATCTGGAACAATTCTTTGAATTTGGGCCAAAACAGACGCGGATGGCTTAAAAAATAATCAAGGCTCATCGCTTCCATTCTTGAGGCATCCTCCGTCCAAATGCCCCCTGCTGAACGAAAGTCTGGAATTCCTGATTCTGTGCTCATCCCCGCTCCAGTCAGCACGACAATTCTCTGTGCTTCATTTAGAATTTTTTTGAATGCTTCCAACTCAACACCGCCTTTTTCTCTTATTTTACCATGAAAAAGACTCCGCCTCTGTCAGACGAAGTCTCTCTTTTAAGCCCGTTCCTTTTCCTCTTTATTTAGATTCACTTGGAATGGGTCGCTTTCGTGCTTTTGCTTTACAACAACCATTTGGCCGGGATATGCAAACTGGACGCCTTCCGCACCTAAAATATCAATAATTTTATAGTTGATGTCCTCTCGAATATCAAGGTTTTCAGCCCAAACCGTCGTTTTTGTATAGAAATTAAAAAATAAATTATAGTAGCTGTCGGCAAACGTATCAAAGTTGACCATGATTGTTTCATTATCAACGCCTTCATGCTCCAGCAGCATTGTTCTGAGAGAACGAATGGAACGTTCAAGATTCTCAATCGGCGTAGCGTAGGACACATGGATGGAAAACGTAATCTGACGTTTGGTCATTCTTGTCCAGTTCGTGATCGCTTCCATCGACAGCGTAGAGTTCGGCACTGTTACAAGCGCCCCCTGTGCTGTTCTGAATCTCGTGCTCCTAAAGGTAATATCCTCGACTGACCCTGTTACCGTCGACGTCTCCACCCAGTCACCAATCGTAAACGGCTTTTCAGTAATAATAATAATACCGCCAAAGAAGTTGCTGATGGTATCCTTTGCAGCAAGCGCAAAAGCCAGTCCGCCAAGACCAAGGCCCGCTACAAATCCGTTGACATCATAATTGAATTCCTGAGCGATCACACTGACACTGAGCGCTATGATCACAAAACGGAGCAGCTTGGATAAAAACGGCGCCAAAATGTCATCCATGTCCAAATCGAAGCGCTGATTCACCTTATGGAAGATAAACGACGACGTTGCGGTCAAATTACAAAGCCCCCAGGACAAGAGCGCCACAATCAGCGAACGGTATATTTTGCTGATGACAGGCATTTGCTCGTCAAAAAACGGTGAATACCGGATCGCTAAAAACAGCCCAAGGGCAACAAAAAACCATCTGGCCGGCTTATCAAACGCCAGTACCACCTGTTTAAAAATTTCTGTTTTCGGCCGGTTTGTCAAATTAAAAAGCAGGTTAAAGAAATATCTCGTGAACAATTTTCTGAGTATAAGAAACACCAGCAAAATCGCCAAGCTGATGCCGATTTGTATGATGTTATCAAGCGTAAAATACTGCTGCAAATAATCTGGCATGACTGTCTCCCCTCTATCCCAATCGATTGTTTATTATACTAAAATATTCGTAATGATGCTTATTTAAATGTCTTTTTTCAAGCACAAAACCCCGGCGAAACGCCGGGGTCATTTCTCAATTCATCTATCAGCCAGATTCAATAGGGACAGTCACTTACCTTTTTTCGTTTGTGTCTGATCAAGGAGAGTTGCTTTTTGCATTTCAGCATCCGTTTCGGCTTTAATTCTTTCCTCCACTCTGATTCTCCCTTTTCCCATGATCTCGCCTCCTTTTTTGCTATTATAAAGGATCATATTTTGTTGTGAACATGTCGAAAGACCTAATTTTCTGACGAAATGTGTTCTGATACGCTGAATGTCTTTTTTTAGTAGTTATACGCATTCCTCAGCCCGGACCATTCCGATATGGCAGAAAAAATTCACCACTTTGTATCGCTGTGCATATATGGATTTGATACAATAACAGAAATGCCCATACGAGGAGCTGACTTAGCTTGTACACCATTGCCCATCGCGGAGCATCAGGTTACGCTCCGGAAAATACGATTGCCGCATTTGACCTTGCGGTGAAAATGAATGCAGATATGATTGAACTGGATGTCCAGCTTACAAAAGACAGGCAGATTGTTGTGATACACGATGACAGAGTTGACCGAACGACAAACGGGTCGGGCTTTGTTAAGGATTTTACCTTGGAGGAATTGCAGAAACTCGATGCAGGAAGCTGGTACGGCCCCGCTTTTCAAGGTGAGCGTATTCCGACCCTGGAAGCGGTGCTCAAGCGCTACCACAAAAAAATCGGCCTTTTAATTGAGCTAAAAGGCCATCCGTCTCAAGTTGGAATTGAAGAAGAGGTGGGACAGCTGTTAGGGCAATTTTCTTTTTCTATCAACAATATTGTCCAATCCTTTCAGTTACGTTCCGTTCAGAGGTTCCGCGAGCTTTATCCATCGATTCCGACAGCGGTCATTACAAGACCCAATTTTGGCATGCTGTCCAGAAATCAGCTGAGGGCCTTCCGCTCTTTTGCAAACTATGTCAATATAAAATACACACGGCTCAACCGTATGATGATTGGTTCCGTCCATAAAAGCGGCTTAAACATATTTGCATGGACTGTCAACAATGAAAAGACAGCGGCAAAATTACGAGCCATGGGCGTGGACGGCATCGTTACAGATTACCCGGATTTGATCATAAAGGATGGCAAACATGAAAAGATATAGCGCGGTTTTTATCGGAGGCGCGCTTGGCGCCTGCCTCCGATACGGATTAAACTTATGGATACACACCGGTCAGTTCCCTGCGGCAACCTGGCTGGAAAATGCGGCAGGCAGCCTTCTATTAGGCATTCTAACCGGATTTTTTATGATTGGGGCAAAACGCCCTCTGCTGTCAGCTTTGTTAGGCACCGGCTTTTGCGGAGGCTTCACAACAATGTCCACGTTTTCTAAGGAAACAGTGATGCTTTTGCAAGGACAACCCTCACTGGCTGTTTTGTATCTGGCAATCTCATTGATATCAGGGATCATATTTGCACTGATTGGTGTTTTTGCAGGACGGCGCATAGCAGACATTCAGCAAAGAAAGGGGCTGCAGGAAAGATGACACTAGCGGGTATTTTCATAGGGGGCGGACTTGGCGCCATGCTTCGCTTCTGGCTTGGCAATGTGATAACCGCCAGAGCCAAAGGTCTCAGCCTGCCCATTGGCATACTGACAGTCAATATTCTCGGAGCTCTCGGGCTCGGAATATTTACAGGGCTTCACGTTACAAATGCTTCGGTTTCGCTTATCATCGGAACGGGTTTTTTTGGCGCCTTTACGACCTTTTCCACTTTCAGCGTTGAAAGTGTTCAACTCCTAATGGCCAAACGTGTAATGGAAAGCCTCCTGTACATCGCCCTGACACTTTGCGGGTCGCTTTTGGCGTTTTGGTGCGGCTGGACAATCGCAATGTAAAAAAACCTTGAGCTTATTTCTCGCTCAAGGTTGCACTGTTCAGCATCACAGGCTCGGGCAGCGGCAGCTTGCGGTGCGCCATAATCCCTGTTGTGCTGCCGGCTTCTCCTTTTATATCGATTTGCTTGATTAATCGGCCGTCCATCTTCAGCACCTTTATCGTATATGAACCGATGCGAATGGATTCACCAGCCTCAATATCGATGTTTTCTTTTAATATCAATCCGCCGATCGTATCGACGTCTTCTTGAATCGACGCGCCAAGAAGGCTATTCACCTGATCGATCCGAACCTTTCCATCCATCACATAATGGCCGTCGCCAAGCTTTTGGATCAGCGGCTGTTCATCTTCATCAAATTCATCTCTGATCTCGCCGACAATTTCCTCAAGAATATCCTCTGTCGTCACAAGTCCCGAGGTTCCTCCGTATTCATCAGACAATATAGCCATATGAATGCGCTCGCGCTGCATCTTAATCAGCAAATCATGAACCGGGATCGTTTCAATCACTTCGATGACCGGCCGCACATACGGATGGATCGTCATCTTCATTCGTTCTTCTTCTGTCATAAACAGCAAATCAGAAAACAAATGCTTCGTATTGACCAAACCGATCACACTGTCTTTGTCCCCAGCTGTGACTGGCCAGCGCGTGTATTTTTCCTTCAGCATGACTTCAAGCATTTCAGCCATCGTCATCTCTGTGGAGACCGCGGCCATTTCCTTCCGCGGTATCATAATTTCTTTCGCGATCCGATTATCAAATTCAAAAATCTTATTCACATATTTATATTCAGACGGATTAATCTCTCCGTTTTTTAAACTCTCAGACAATAGCATCCTGAGTTCTTCCTCAGAATGGGAACCGTCATGTTCTGACGCAGGCTTTAAACCGAACATTCCGCATAAAAGCCGCGCCGATCCATTGAGGATCCAAATAAACGGAAACAGGAGCAAATAGAATAAACGCAAAGGACCCGCTATCAGCAAGGTCAGCTGCTCTGCCTTTTGAATCGCGACCGTTTTCGGGGCCAGTTCACCTACAACGACGTGCAGGAATGTGATCAAGCCATACGCGACTGCAAAAGAGACTGCATGAGAAACCGAGTCCGGCAAGCCGAGCGGTTCAAATAATGGATGCAGAAGCCGTTCAAAGGCCGGTTCACCCAGTACGCCAAGTCCAATTGATGTCAATGTAATGCCCAGCTGGGATGCGGATAAATATTCATCCAAATCTGTAATGACACGCTTTGCGAGTATCGCCCGTTTGTTTCCTTCTGTGATAAGCTGATCTATTCTGGATCTCCTTACTCTAACAATCGCAAACTCGCTTGCAACGAAAAACGCGGTTAAAGCAATGAGCACGCCAATTAAAATCAGACTGTCAATATCGTCCATTTAACCTTATCCCTCTTATTAAAGGATAAGGAGTCACCTCCTGATATAATCATTTTTCCTTAACATTGAGGTACGCGGTGTATTGTTGCCTAAGCAGAGGGCCCCATCATACCACCTCCAAAAGTCAAAGTTTGATTATAAATTGTATATTTTATTGTAACACAACTCATTCCAAAAATGTTTTTTTAATTTTTAGACTTTTATTATAGAGAAAGCCTTAATTGCACGCGCTGCTTGTCAATTCTGCTGACTGCCTGGATTGGAGAAGTAAGGATTTCGTGAATATAAAAAAGAAAACAGCATGGAAAACTGTTTTCTCTTTCTTTGCCTTCTTAAGCAAAATCTTTATATAAAGAAATGAAAATATCCCGTGAGTTTTTAATCTGCTCGATCGGCACACTGAAGGATAAACGGAAATGCCCGCTCATTCCAAAACCGCTGCTCGGCACAATTAATAATTTGTATTTTTGGGCGGCATGCACACAAAATGCGACTTCATCTTCAATCGGCGATTTCGGAAAAACAAAGAAGCCTCCCTTTGGCATTTCAAATTCAAAACCGGCTTCTTTTAAAATATCTACCATTAAATCCCGGCGCTCCTTATACGCGCTTGCGTCTACTCTTAAATCATCCATTCGTGCCACAGTCCGCTGCATCATAACAGGGGCATTCACAAATCCAAGCGTTCGATTACAATACACAAAAGCGTTGATCAAAAGGTCCGCATTCGGCATTCGGCTGTCTAATCCGATATACCCGAGCCGCTCCCCGGCTATGCCGAGATCCTTACTGAATGAGCTGGCCAAAATCACACGATGATACGATTGAAACGGATTTGCCAGCTCTTCATCATAGATTAATTGACTATACGGTTCATCAAACAGCACATAAATCGTCTGGCCGTTTTTTTCTTCTATTTCTTTTAATAAAGCACCTAAATCGTCTATATTTTTCTGGCTGAGAACAGTGCCTGTCGGGTTATGCGGTGTATTGAGAATCAGCCCTTTTGTCTGCGGGGTGATCGATTGCCTTACCGCTTCAATGTCGATCTCGAACCGGTCTGTCAACGGGCAGCTGACGGCCTTGCCCCCATAGTTCTCAATATACAACTTATATTCGGCAAAATAAGGTGCGAGAATAATGACTTCTTCCCCAGGGTTTATGATGCTTTTTAACGCAACATTCAAAGCGCCGCCCGCGCCCACCGTCATGACGATGCGCTCCGCTAGGAAATCAGCTTCAAAACGTGACCCCAGAAATTGCGCGACTTTTTCTCTCGCTGCCGGAAGACCTTGGTTTTGTATGTATCCGTGGCTGCCTTTTTCAGCTTCCGCTATTAACGCTCTCTTAAAAGCTTCAGGAGGTTCAACAATCGGGTTGCCGAGTGAAAAATCAAATACCTGTTCCTCCCCGAACTCTTTCTTCAGCCTTGCACCTTCATCAAACAGCTTGCGAATCCATGATCCTTTATTTAAGTTTTCTTTAACTTCCCGGGATAACCCAGCCAATTTCATCTGTCCCTTCCGTGTATCATCATTTGAAAATTCTATCTTTTTATGTTACTTCAATCAGATCATGAATTCCACAACTTCCAATTCCCATCTAGGAAAAAACAATAAACTTGTGCAAGACACCGTTCATATATTAAACTATTCTCATAACTATAACGTGATGGTTGGGAGGGATATAGATGGGGCTGAGACTTATCGCATCAGTGAACTAGCGGCGCTCGCCGGAGTAACGAAACGGACAGTTGATTATTATACGAATCTCGGTCTGCTTACGCCGGCCAGATCCTGTTCAAATTACCGTTACTACGACGAAAATGCACTCAAACGGCTTATATTTATTGTAGATTGCAAGAAGCAGCGATTGGCCCTGTCCGATATTAAAGATCGACTGGAGAACCAGTTTCCCTCTTCAGCTAAACTTAATGATGAAATTGGAAATCTGGCATTAGAAATTGATCATATGAATCAAAACATCTCCGGAATCTTGCATCGGTTTGAACGGCTGAAGCCTGAGGATCGTGACAAGCTGAAAAGCAAGCTCCCGCCTGAAAAGCTCGCCGTGTTCCAATCATTAATGCTGCTGTTAAGTTAAAACCATTTTATCTAACAGGAGGTGTTACCTTCATTCTCATTGCTAGAGTGAAGGTTCTAATTGGACATAGTGAATTTGATTTTAGTTGCTGTTTTAATCGCCCTGACGGCATTTTTCGTGGCATCTGAGTTTGCCATTATCAGAATCAGAGGCTCACGGATCGATCAGCTGATCGCGGAAGGAAATAAAGCAGCAATAGCCGTAAAAAAAGTGACCACGCATCTTGATGAATATTTATCTGCGTGTCAGCTCGGAATTACACTGACTTCCATCGGATTAGGGGTCTTAGGTGAATCAACGATTGAAAGGCTGCTTCACCCGCTTTTCGTAAAATTGAACGTTCCAGGTTCCCTTTCACATGTCATATCGTTTATTTTTGCGTATGCCATTATCACGTTCCTGCACGTTGTTGTTGGAGAACTTGCACCTAAGACAGTCGCTATCCAAAAGGCGGAAGCAGTGTCTATGCTGTTTGCGAAACCGCTGATTTGGTTTTACCGCATTATGTTCCCGTTCATTTGGCTTTTGAACAATTCCGCACGGTTATTGACAAAAGCATTTGGCCTGGAGACCGTTTCAGAAAACGAACTGGCTCACTCTGAAGAAGAGCTGCGAATCATTTTGTCTGAAAGCTATAAAAGCGGTGAAATCAACCAGTCAGAGTTTAAATATGTAAATAAAATCTTTGAATTTGACGACAGGCTCGCGAAAGAAATTATGATTCCGCGGACCGAAATTGTCAGCCTTCCGCATGATATCAAGATTTCTGAAATGATGGATATCATTCAGATCGAAAAATATACCCGCTACCCTGTGGAAGAGGGCGATAAAGATAACATTATCGGGGTTATTAACATAAAAGAAGTGCTGACCGCCTGCATCAGCGGCGAGGTATCTGTTGATTCGACCATTTCTGAATTCGTCAATCCGATCATTCATGTCATTGAATCTGCGCCGATCCAAGACCTGCTTGTCAAAATGCAAAAAGAGAGGGTCCACATGGCCATCTTGTCTGATGAATACGGCGGCACTGCCGGGCTTGTAACGGTTGAGGACATCATCGAGGAAATTGTCGGTGAAATTCGCGATGAATTTGATATTGATGAAATTAGCGAAATCCGCAAAATCGGCGAAGGCCATTATATTCTTGACGGAAAAGTGCTAATTGACCAAGTAAACGACCTGCTCGGCATTCATTTAGAGAACGAAGAAGTCGATACAATCGGCGGCTGGTTCCTTACTCAAAAATACGATGTTGAAAAAGATGATTCTATCATCGAAGAAGGCTGCGAATTCATCATTAATGAAATTGACGGCCACCACGTCGCATATATTGAAGTGAAAAAGCTTCAAGAAGAAGAACTTCTCGAGACTGCTAACCAACAGGAAGCATAATAAGAAAAGCACCTTATAAAAGGTGCTTTTCTTATTTTCACAGTTTCAGGCTAACGCCTTATAGCTGATCAAGTTTATTCTCTAATTCTTTAATCCGCTGATTCAAAGCCTCTGTCATTGCTGCAAGTCTTTCCTTTGACGGCAGGTGGGCAAAATCAGCCTGGTGAAGAGGCTCACCGATAATCAGCTTCATTTTTCCTTTTTTGAACAATTCTTTTCCGCTTGAAGGGCCCTGATATGCAGCAGGAACAAGCGGCGCTTTCCCCATTTGCGCAATTGTCACCGCACCTCTTTTCAAAGGCACGTCCTCAGAGGTTCTTGTTCCGCTTGGGAAGATACCGACAATCTCTCCTTCTTTCAGCAGCTTAATCGGTGTTTTAATACTGCTTGGCCCGGGATTTTCCCGATCTACCGGAAAGGCATGAATTTTCTGCAGAAACGAACCGATCCATTTATTTTGAAAAAGCTCTTTTTTCGCCATGTAGTGTATTTGATAAGGAAGAATCCCGACTCCGAGTGTAATCACATCAACCCAGCCGGAATGTGTACACGCGATGACAAAACCTGAATCGGCCGGAAGGTTTTCTTTGTTATACACCTTCACTCCTCCGCGAAGAGAAAGAATAACTTTTAAAGCATTTGCACAAAACTTATACATATCGCACTTCCTTTGTCGTAATCAATGATTCTTTCTGTCATCTATTATAACAATATTTTTTATTACCTGGTACTAATTTTTAAGATTTCTCCCGTTAAAACGCCAAAAAGCTGAGGATTCGCCCTCAGCTTTTGTTATATTTCCTCTCTGGTCGGCGGGGCCATAAACTCCGGTCCGACTGGGTCTGAAATTGTATTTTCCAATATGGTATTGATATCTTTCTGATCTTCACTATTCAGCGTCCAGCCTGTAATCTCAGATAGCGCCTCAAGCTGTTCAGGCTTCCTTGCCCCCCAAAGAGCGACATCCGCTCCCGGCTGGTCTAAGATCCATCTGACAGCCAAGTGAATCACTGATTTTCCATAACGAGTCTTCGCCAGCTTATCCAATTGATTCACAGCAGAAAGATACTCTTTAAAGCGGGGCTTCTGGAATTTTGGATCGTGATTACGCAGATCATCGCTCTCAAATGTATATTCTTCAGTCATTTTGCCTGTTAACAGCCCTCTGCATAAACTGCCGTATAATAAGGTTGTCACCTTGTGATCTCTCGCATACGGAAGAACATTCTCTTCCATTTCTCTTTCAAACAAATTATAAGGAGGCTGAATCGTATGGAGGGGTGCAACGGCGCGAAATGTATCCATTTGCTCAATCGAAAAATTGCTTACGCCAATCGCCCGGATTTTTCCCGCATCATATAATTCCTTCATGACTTCCGCTGTTTCTTCAATTGGCACAAGCGGATCAGGCCAATGCACCTGATAAAGGTCAATATAATCTGTTTGAAGCCGTTTTAAAGAATCCTCAACTTCCTCTACAATTCTCGCTCTGTTCGCATGGCGGAACAGCTGGTTGTTCTTCCAGTCCAAAGCCGTTTTGGTTGCGAGAATTACCTTGTCTCTTTTGCCGTACTCCTTGATTGCCTTTCCGACGATTTCCTCGGACTGCCCGAAGCCGTAAGCCGGCGCGGTGTCAATCAGTGTAATCCCCTGATCAAGAGCGGCGCGGATTGTTTCAATCGATGTTTTTTCGTCAGTGCCTCCCCACATCGTTCCGCCAATGGCCCATGTGCCGAGGCCGATTCTGGAGGCTTCTATTCCTGTGTCTGCGATACTGGTATATTCCATTGTGCCACTCCTTCACTTTTTCACTATCTTTTCCCCTCTGGAAAAAATGTTAAACATTTCTCCGCACTATCTTTTGCGGCCATTTTTGGGTACTATATAGGAATGGTGTTTGATTAGGTATAAAAAAGCCGTTTGCATGTAATGTGCAACTTTAAACCTTTCTTATGCGTGTATAACATAGAGGGGAGAAAAGGCAGTGACGATCGATGAAATTTACCAAATGTACATGAATGATGTTTACAGGTTCCTGCTCTCCATGACAAAAGACAAGCATCTTGCTGAAGACTTGCTGCAGGAAACCTTTATGCGGGCATACATACACATTCACTCCTATGATCACAGCAAAGTAAAGCCCTGGCTTTTTCAAGTGGCGCGAAACGCCTTCATTGATTACGTCAGAAAGCATAAGAAAGAAGTAACCATTTCTGATGACTTAATCGGAAGCCTCTTTCAAAATGCTGTTCAGAGCCCTGCCCATCAGGTAGAGATAAAGGAAGTGCTGACTGGTTATATGTCCGAGCTCCCCGATAATTATCGGGAGGCCTTAACGTTATACTATTTAAAAGAGTTAAATTACAAAGAAGCATCCCATATTATGAATATTTCAGAGGCGAATTTTAAAAGTGTTTTATTTCGTGCCAGACAGCGGCTGAAAGCACTTTATAATAGAGGTGTTAATGATGAATGAAGAATTTAAAAAGCGTTTTGATCAATATAAAAATGGGGAAATGAGCGACCAGGAAATGACCGCATTTGAGGAAGAACTTGAGAAGCTCGAAGTATATCAGGAATTGATTGACAGCGAGCTAGAGGACGATAACGATTGGGATATCAGCATCAGTCCTGAAAAACAAAAAGCGATTTTAGCCTACGGCAAACGCAAATCTTATTTGCGAATTTCTGTGCTTGCCGTCATTTCGACATTGATGATTTTGCCGCTTTGCACGCTGGGAAGCTACCTCTATTACGGAATGGGCGGAAAACACAGCACCGGCAATGAGTTTATGGAAACCGCCGCAGTCACTGTAGCCCTGACCATGCCGAATGTTCTTGTTGATACTTCCGGGCTGAAAAGCCAAGTGAAGCTGTTTGGCATGAATACGGAATTCCCGCTGCAAAAGCAGATTGGCACGAAGACGGCTGCCGTAGGGAATGAACGGGTTGAAATGTTTTATAACAAAGTAAAAGCGCCGGCTGTAAACTACTATGACTTAGAAGCGAATAAAACCGGCCATTACTTCACACACCCTTCAAACACGTCTGAACAAACAACCGCAAAAGCAGAAAAAACATTAAAGACATTGCCTGAAGGAACGGTATCCGAGGTCTACATTTCATATGACCGCGCATATCCGACAAAAGACGTGTATAACAAATTCAAAGGCTATGATGTGAGCTTTTTGTGGAACGCAATCGAAACAGAGAAAAACACAAATAAGACAGCTTCCACAGAACCTCTTGGCTATCCTGGAAAGGATTCAAAGTTCTTGGCCGCCCTTAATACAAAAGGCAAGTCGAATGGCGATCAGTTTATCAACGCCCTGAAATTTATGTCCAAACACGAAAAATGGGCTCAGGTCATTTCAAAACGCAAAGACCTGAATGTAGATAACCGATTAGATTATGTAGAGAAAAACGGTGTCAATGTTTACGGTTCGGTCGTTACAGGACCAACCAAGGAAATCCAGCGGATGCTGAAAAACAAATCTGTAAAATCAGCGAATGTCGGCGAGGTGGAATTATGGAACTGGTAAGAATTTTTAAAGAACACAATGTATTCGGCTGGATCTCTGTCGGGACAGCGGTTCTGTCCCTGCTCTTGCTGAATTTGGCGATTATCAGCAATGTCACGTTTTATTCCTATCAAATGCTTCCGTTCGCCATGGCTGCCGTTCCGTTCGGCGTTGTTGAACTCTTCATCAAGAGAGGACGCACAGGCCCCGGCCTGCTCGGCGTCATCCTTAATCTCTTTGTGATTATTTGTGTGTATACCATTGTATCTGTAGATACAAATTTACAGTTTGGCTTTTAAAAAAAGACGCCTTTTCAGGCGTCTTTTTTCATTTACACCGGTTTTCGGAACAAATAGCTTTCTATAGCAAAACCCATTTTTTCTGTATAAAATCGATGTGCGTCTTTACGCTGAAGGCCAGATGAAAGACTGACAAAGCCAAGTCTGGCTTTACTCGCCCAGTCTGCGGCATAATCCAAAAGCATTTTGCCGTATCCCTTTGATCGGCTAGGTGCCGTTGTAACTAGATCCGCAACCCACAAGTGCTCTCCTTTATGAATGGAAACCCTCGGCTGAGCGCCGCACAGCGCTCTGATCTCTGTATCTTCATATAAGGCAAAAAGCATATACGATTCTTTCTGCACACAGGCTTCAAGCCTTTGTAAATATGTCTCGATATCTAGTTCTGTTCTCAATTCACCCATGACCGGATACGACTCAGCCCATTCTTCTTTCGTGGTTAATTGTTTGATATGAATCATCTTCTCAATCCCCTTTCCTTTCGTTACAATGATCATAGCTAATAAATGGCATTTACCAAATAGCCACTATCAGAAAAAATGACCATGCCAGATAAAAAGGGGATACGAGATGGATATCACGCCGTTTCTTGATAAAAAGAGCAAAATACCGCTGTATGAGCAGCTCTATAGCTTTTTCAAACAAGAGATTTCACATGCGCGAATTGCAAAAGGAACAAAACTTCCTTCAAAACGCAGGCTCTCCAGCTTGCTCGATGTCAGCACGGCAACAATAGAACGAGCTTACGAGCAATTAACTGCTGAGGGCTATGTCAAAAGCAAGCCGAAAATCGGTTGGTTCGCGGCAGAAGTAGAGCCAGACTTTCCGTCAGCTCCTGACCATTTTCAGCAGTCTGCACAGCCTGGCTCACATAAAAAGAACGCACCTGCTATTGACTTCTATCAAGGCAATGTTGATCCGGCCCACTTCCCGTTTACCGCATGGAGAAAAAGCATAGTAAAAAGTCTGGATCGCTATTCTGATTCGTTTCACACCTCTGGAGACCCTCAGGGAGAATACGAACTCAGGCACACGATTGCCCGATTCGTCAGGCTGTCTCGGGGAGTAAATTGCGATCCCGGCCAGATTATCATTGGTGCAGGAACCACCGTGCTTCTGCAAATTCTTTGCCTTATGCTAAAACCAGGGACAAAAATCGGCTTTGAAGAACCGGGCTTTCACCGTTCAAGAAAGATATTTGAAGCAAATCGCATGAATGTCATTCCGATTTGTACTGATGCAGAAGGCGTCCTGCCGGATGAGCTCTACCGCCGGAATCCTTATTTCATGTATACGACTCCTTCGCATCAGTTTCCGCTTGGGACCATCATGACGATAACCCGCAGACAGGAGCTGCTTGCATGGGCAGCAAAATCAAATTCATTCATTATAGAGGATGATTATGACGGGGAATTTCGCTACAGCGGCCATCCCATTCCGTCTTTACAGGGCCTAGATCCGAATGGCAGAGTCATATATCTTGGCACTTTTTCAAAGTCACTTCTGCCTTCCTTGCGGCTTAGCTTCATGATTGTGCCCCCTGAACTCATGAAATCGATCAAAAACAACGCTGAGTTAATGAAGCAAACCGTCTCTGCCCACTCGCAATTCGCGCTGGCAGACTTCATCGAAACCGGAGAGTGGCAAAAACACATAAATAGAATGAGAGGCCTTTACCGAAAAAAACACGCTGTCCTGTTAGAAGCCATCCGCTCTGAACTAGGGAACACCGTTGAAATTCTCGGTAAAAACTCGGGGCTTCACATTCTGCTGCGTCTTTTGTTTCCAGCAAGTGAGGACGAAGCAATAAAAACAGCCGCAAATAACGGTGTAACCATCTATCCCGTCTCCCCTTCATATAAAGAACGAACGCCTTTTGTTTCTGTCTTAATCGGTTATGGCGGTTTGTCAGAAGAGGACATCAGGCTCGGCATCCAAAAACTAAAAACGGCATGGGCGCCGTTGATATCACCTTATTAAATAAAAAACAGGCTCCATTCCCGGAGCCTGTTTTTTTAAAATGATAAAATTCCGATTAAATTTAAGAACACGATAATAATGGCAAGCGGCACGATAAAACGAAGCAAATAAAACCATGTGTAAAAGAATGCTTTACCTGCATTTGATCCATTTCTCATTTCTGCCAAGAGCTCGCTCTTCGAAATTTTAAGCGGGATAAAAAGAGAAATTAACAGAGCGCCTGAAGGCATTAAAACATTGCTGACGGTAAAATCAGCAATATCAAAAAACGTTTTGCCAAATAGGTGCACATCACTTAATACGCCATAAGACAGGCAGCATGGGATTCCGACCAAAAAGATCAAAAACCCGCTCGTCCATGACAGTTTTTTCCTCTTCTTTTCGTCCCCTTTTCCGATTGTGGCGACAATAATTTCAACCATCGAAAACGCTGAGGTTAAGGCCGCAAATAAAAATGCAACGAGAAAGCCTATAAAAAACAACGTGCCAAACGGCAGCTGTTCAAAAACGGCTGGAAGCACTGTAAACAGCAGTGTCGGTCCTTCATTTGGCTGAAAACCGAATGAAAAAACAGCCGGAAAAATAGCTAGACCTGCCAAGAGTGTCACAATGATATTCATCAAGACAATGGAGGCTGCCGAACGAGGGATATTTTGTGTTTTCGGCAAATAGGAGCTATAGGTCACCATCACCGATACCCCCAATGTTAACGTAAAGAAAGCCTGTCCCAAAGCGAATAATATAGATTCCGGAGTCAGATCGCTGAAATGTGGCACAAGCAGAAACTTTACGCCTTCCATTCCACCATTAAGCGTAAGAGACCGGAGAACAAGCAGAATAAACAACAAAAACAAAATCGGCATTATCACCGCGCTGACCCGTTCAATCCCTTTTTGAACCCCTCTGGCGACAACGATGACAGTCAGTACCATAAAAACAAGCTGAGCCGTGAGCGTCTGCACCGGATTTTGGATAATAGAAGCAAAAAGAGCGCCATACTGTGCTTGGGAAAGCCCGGACAGTGAGCCTGACGCCGTTTTTACGATATACAGCAAGATCCATCCTCCGATTACACTGTAAAACGACAGCACTAAGAAACACGCGGCTACACCGATCCACCCGGTAAGAAACCAAGCTGATCGCGGCGCTTCTTTTTTATATGCATCAATGGCATTCGTCTGGTTCCGTCTTCCAAAAATAAATTCCCCCACCAAAAGCGGATAGCCTAAGAGGATGGTAAATAACACGAAGATAAGAAAAAAGGCTCCTCCCCCATTGGTCCCCGCTACGTAAGGGAACTTCCAAATCGCGCCCAAGCCGATAGCCGAACCGGCCGCTGCCATGACGAAACCAATTTTCGAAGCCCATTGGACTGGTTTTTGCTCAGACAATAAACGTCACTTCCTTTCCAGCCTATATTATCTCTTATTTTTGTCTTCATTTCTATAGATTCATTTGCCAAGAACAGAAAAGAGAGCGGCCGTATGGCCGCTCGTTATTTATTGATTTAATTTTGAATGCTTTCTTGAATACAGGAAATAGATGACCAAGCCGATTAACAGCCACACCAGGAAGCGGACAATCGTCACCCATCCCAGATTTAAAATCAAGAACAGGCAGAACAGAATCGCCAGGCCTGGGATCACGGGAACTCCCGGGCATTTAAAAGCTCTCGGAAGATCAGGCTGTTTCTTTCTCAAAACGATAACTGCCACAGAAATCAGGACAAATGCCGACAACGTCCCGATGTTTACCAGCTTTGCAAGTTCATCCAGCGGAACAAGTGAGCCGAGAAGCGCCGACATCGTTCCGAAAAACCAAGTGGCTACATAAGGTGTTTTGTGCTTTGGATGCACTTTAGAAAGTGAGCCCGGCACAAGTCCGTCACGCGACATGGCAAACATGACGCGGGTCTGCCCGTAAAGCATCACGAGCATAACTGTTGTCATTCCCAGCACGGCGCCAATATCAATGATGCCAGCCACCCAGTTTTGCCCTGCGCTTTGAAGAACAAGAGAAACCGGATGATCCACACCCGCAAATTGAGCAAACGGGATAACCCCAGTCATGATTGCTGATACGGTGACATATAAAATCGTGCAAACCAGTAAAGAGAAAATAATGCCTTTAGGCAGATCCTTTGCGGGATTTTTCGTCTCTTCCGCAGCAGAGGATACAGCGTCAAATCCGATAAAAGCAAAGAATACGAGCGCCGCTGCACTGAATACGCCGCCAAAGCCCATTGGCATAAACGGCTGCCAGTTGTGCGGCTTCACGTAAACGGCTGCCACCGCGATAAACAGCAGAACAACCAGTATCTTCAAGATAACCATGATATTGTTGACTCTTTTTGATTCTTTGATGCCTAAATAAAGCAAATATGTGATCGCCATTACAATGACGAATGCAGGAAGATTAAACAGAGTAAAGGTGCCTTTCACTGCGCCCGGTGCCGCTGTTAAAGCAACCGGAAGATGAATGCCGAGCCCTGATAAAAATGATTGGAAATAACCAGACCAGCCGACCGACACTGCACTTACCGCCAGCATGTATTCTAAAATTAAATCCCACCCGATAATAAAGGCCATAAGCTCTCCCAATGTCGCATAAGTGAATGTATACACCGAACCTGAAACAGGCACACTTGACGCAAACTCCGCGTAAGACAGGGCGGCGAATAAACAAGCCAGCGCCGCCACAACAAATGAAATGGTCAGTCCGGGACCTGCCGTGACTGCGCCTGTTCCCGTCAGAACAAAAATTCCTGTACCAATAATGGCGCCGATTCCAAGCAACGTTAAATCGAACGCCCCTAATTCTCTTTTTAAAGACTTTTCACCGCTCGTCGCAGCGATTAAATCCTGAATGCTTTTCTTCCTAAATACGCTCCCTTTCATTCCCCTTCAACTCCCGATCATCTATTTTTATATATTTTATTTGAATTTTCTGAATTCATGAGCGGCAATGGTCATTTTTCTGTTTTTCTACTATATTTGTACTGGTCGTGAATCATTCCTTTCTCCTACTCAATATTATATATAAAATTGCAAAAATGAAAACAAAATTGTTAGAAAAATCGACAAATTTTTTATTTTCCAATTTCTAACCACACAAAAAAACCAGCTATCAAAGCTGGTTTTTCGTTGATTACGTTGAAATAAAACGGCCGCCATTCACATGAATGGTCTGCCCTGTCATATAGGAAGATTCGTCAGACGCCAGCAGAACATAGGCGCCCGCATGCTCAACCGGCTGTCCCGGTCTTCCCATTGGGGTATCCAAGCCGTGCTGTTTCACTTTTTCCTCAGGGAATGTCGCCGGAATAAGCGGTGTCCAAATCGGACCAGGCGCCACCGCATTCACTCTGATGCCTTTATCCGCAAGCGACTTCGCCATGGACCGCGTAAAGGAGACAATCGCACCTTTTGTGCTGGAATAATCAATTAACGCCGTATCTCCTTCATAAGCGGTAATCGATGTCGTATTGATAATGGCACTGCCCCCTCGCAAGTGAGGCAAAGCTTTCTTCGTCATATGAAACATGGAAAAAATATTTGTGCGAAAGGTTTTTTCCAGCTGTTCTGTTGAAATATTGAGAATGCTGTCCTGGGGATGCTGTTCAGCGGCGTTGTTCACCAAGATATCTAGTTTGCCAAAATGGTCCACTGTTTGCCGCACAGCTTGTTCACAATGGTTCTCGTCCCCGACATCTCCCGGGATAAGCAGGCAGCGGACATTTTCCTTTTCGATCCGTTTACGTGTTTCCTCTGCGTCCGAATGCTCATCTAAGTAAAGAATGGAGATATCAGCCCCCTCTTTAGCAAACGCAATGGCAGCCGCTCTCCCTATCCCGCTGTCGCCTCCGGTAATGATCGCGACTTTTCCTTTCAATTTTCCGCTTCCTCGATAATCCTCGTCATCTGACAGGGGCAGCGGATTCATTTCTGATTCAATGCCCGGCTGTCTGTCCTGATGCTGGGGTTCTTGTCCTTCTGTTTGTCTGTCCATTGGGTTCACATTCATCACTCCTAGACATGTGGTTAATACTGAACGTTACCACACGACAGAAGTGAGTAAACGCCAAAATATGCTATGAAAGAACTTCCTCAGGAATGGCACCTGTATATTTCGCTGATGGACGGAAAATCATGTTGTTTTCCGCCTGTTCCAGCACATGGGCGCACCATCCCACCATTCGGCTTGCAGAAAAGGTCGGTGTAAACAATTCATCGTCAAAATCGATGGCCTTCATCACAGCAGCCGCATAAAATTCAACATTTGTGTACAGCTTTCGTCCCGGTTTGTAGATTTCAAGCAAACGAATCGCTTCTGCTTCTACATGGAGTGCAAGATCGAGATCGCGGTCATTGCCGGCCACCTCTTCTGCTTTCTGTCTCAAAGCTTCTGCCCGCGGGTCTTTTGTTTTGTACACCCTGTGGCCGAATCCCATCAAGCGCTCTCCTTTTTCGAGTTTTTCTTTCAGATATGCTTCAGCATGTTCTTTTTCTCCAATGTCTTCAAGCATTTTTGTCACAGCAGAAGGGGCGCCTCCGTGGAGCGGGCCTTTCATCGTGCCAAGAGCAGCCGTGACGGCTGACACTAAATCACTTTCTGTAGATAATGTGACCCTTGCCGAAAAAGTGGATGCGTTCATGCCGTGCTCCATGGCCAGAATCATATAGGTTTCAAGCGCTTTCTTTTTTGCCTCTGAAGGCTGTTCACCTGTGAGCATATAATAATAGTTTTCGACATGTCCGTACTGGGAAGAAGGTGTTATTGCTTGTTCACCGAGCGACCACCTTTTTCTGTAGGCAATGATGGAGGGCGTGATTGCAATAAGCCGGATTGCTTCTTCTGTTTTCGGATGGAATGTGTACGTATTTTCCCCCAATGCTGACACAACCGTTCTCAGCACCGACATATCGTCCATATTGTTTGGCAATGACTGAACCAAGCGCTCAATGTGTTCCGGAAGGTACCGGTCCGCAGCCAGCTTATCTTTAAATACCTGCAATTCTTCAGCTGAAGGCAGTTTCCCAAATAAAATCAAATAAGCCGCTTCTTCAAAGCTATGATTCAGTGCGATGTCTTTTGCATGATGGCCTCTGTAAATCAGACGCCCTTTTTCACCATCAATATGGCTGATGGATGTTTCCACACATGTAATTCCCTTTAATCCGTAATGTACCATTTGTATTCCCCCTATCCTTTTCTGTTATTATAGTAAATATAATATTTAAAAAATAATGAATATTTTAAAGGAAATTAATTAAAAATATTAATCAGAGGGAGAATAGAAATGGATTTCAAATGGCTTCATACCTTTGTGACTGCTGCGAAATATGAAAACTTCCGAAAAACAGCGGAAACGCTTTTCTTATCTCAGCCCACTGTGACTGTGCATATCAAGCAATTAGAAAAAGAAATCAGCTGCAAGCTGTTTGAGCGAAAAGGCAGACAGATCCAGCTGACTGATGAAGGCAGGGCTTATTTACCGTATGCGCTCAGGCTGCTTGATGATTATGAAAACAGCATGGCAGAGCTTCACAGAGTGCGACAAGGCTACTCTCAAACCTTACAGCTCGCGGTTTCTCCGCTTATTGCAGATACTGTGCTTCCTTCTGTCATGAAGCGGTACACAGCAATGAACACGGAAACAGAAATGGCGGTGACGATTTTCGAATCAGCGGAAATCGCGTCACTGATAAAAGCCGGGGAAGCTGATATCGGACTGAGCTGTCTAAAGGTACAGTCTTCCTCTTTAAGCTGCCACTGCCTTTATAAAGACCCTGTCGTCCTTGTTGCCCCGCCCGATCAGCGTTTCATAGAAGACAAAGAAATTGATGCCAAAGAGGTGCTCGAGCAATACCTGCTTTTGACCCACAATCATCCTGATTACTGGGACGACTTGCTCCGTCAAGTCAGAGTGACATTTCCATTTGTGAGGACAATGAAGGTCACACAAACACATATAACGAAACGGTTTATCAAGGAAGGACTCGGGGTTTCATTTCTGCCTTTATCTACAGTAAAGCGGGAGTTAGCAGAAAAACAGATGATCAGAATCCCTTATCAGTCTGCTCAGCTGCCCTATGCCGGCGCTTATGCAATCGCCCTTTATGAAAATAAGAAAGAAAAAAAATTCTTGGATTTTTTATCACATTTTCATTTTTAGGAGCAACCAAAATGGATGTGCTCCGTCTAATGAAAAAAACCCGTTCCAATGAACGGGTTTCCTCTAAAATTAGAATCTTTTCGCACCGAGGTAACGAGGCTTCCAGTAGCTGTTGTCCAAGCTGCTGATTTGTACGCCGTCAGATCCTGCATGAATGAAGCTGTTGTTTCCAATGTAAATCCCCATGTGAGAAGGGCCGGATTTATATGTTGTGAAGAAGACGAAGTCACCAACAGACGGGCTGGCAATGCTTTTCATAGAACTCCAGTATCCCGCAGTGCTTGTTCTGCCCACACTTGTTTGTTTATTCAGTACATACCAAATGAATCCGCTGCAGTCAAAGCCAGAAGTTGTCGTTCCGCCCCATTTATATGGCGTGCCGACTAACGCTTTCGCATCAGAAACCAGCTTGCTCACATTCAGTGATGTAGTAGATGATGCTTTGCTGCTTGAAGATGATGAAGAAGAAGCAGGCTTGGAGCTGCTTGTGCTTGTTCCTTTCACCTTCAATACTTGGTTGACATAGATTACATCTGATTTTAAGCCGTTTAAGCTTTTTAATTTGCTAACCGTAGTGCCGTATTGTTTTGCGATTTTAGACAGACTGTCCCCGCGCTTCACTTTATAAGTGGAAGTTGAAGACGTTGATACGCTCGATGAGCTGGAGCTGCTTGAACTTGATGAGCCTTTCAGTTTCAGGACTTGTCCAACACGAAGCAAGTCTGATTTTAAGCCATTCAGTTTTTTCAGTTCATTGACTGTCATGCCGTATTTTTTTGAAATTTTCCACAGGCTGTCTCCGCTCTTTACTTTGTATGTAGAAGAAGCGGAAGAAGAAGAACTGCTGCTTTTTGAACTTGTAGATTTGCCGTTAATCGATAAAGTCTGTCCCACATAAATAAAGTCCGAACGAAGGTGGTTCTCTGATTTAATTTTACTGATCGTTGTGTCGTATTTTCTTGAAAGATCCCATAACGTGTCGCCTTTTTTCACCTTAATGCTTTGTGCAGACGCCGCTCCTGCAAATAATGTCGATCCTAAAACAACTGCTGTCGTAGCTGTAATGATTTGCTTTTTCATATTTTCCTCCCCAAATGTTAACTCTCTATATATGTATCTCTTTTTTTTAATTAATTTTATTGTTTATATTGTTATTATTTACTTATTTTTATAGATAATTCATAAAAAGAAGCAATACTATA
>NZ_CP026521.1:1151652-1187020 GCF_002953915.1 Bacillus sp. MBGLi79 | reverse complement strand
AAGGAAATGAAAAAACGCTTTTCGTTATCTTGCCATATTTGATGTAAAGCATTCCCATTAGAAATAGTCTTGACTTCATGTGACAAATTTCTTAATTATTCGTTCTAAAAAAAAGTTTTTAAGGGTATTAAATATTTCATTTTCGTTGCAAAGGTGACAAAAAACGAGTGCTTTTGTCATGTTTTATGGGATGTTTTTCAACATAAAGGAAATAAATGAAAACTTTCGGGGGGGTCCACTCACTTATGGAAGAATGTATGATAAAGAATATACGAGGAAAGCTGCGGTTATCCGCAGTTTTTTTATTTAAACAAACATATCATGCAAGGACAGAGAGGTAAAGATATTTCTGAAAAAGGAATGCTTTACATCAAATATGGCAAGATAACGAAAAGCGTTTTTTCATTTCCTTACAACGCTTTACTTATTGTTTACATGATCAACATCCATATTTAACAATATTTCCCTAACATAATAAATGGAACACATTAAAGGAGGCATGCAAAAATGAATTTGTTTCAAAATATGAAATCAAAACTTCTGCCAATCGCCGCTGTTTCTGTCCTTACAGCTGGAATCTTTGCCGGAGCCGAACTCCAGCAAACAGAAAAGGCCAGCGCCAAAAAACAAGACAAAGCTGAGATCAGAAATGTCATTGTGATGATAGGCGACGGCATGGGGACGTCTTACATAAACGCCTACCGTTCCCTGAAAAATAACGGTGAAACACCGAATAACCCCAAATTGACTGAATTTGACCGGAATTTGACAGGCATGATGATGACGCATCCGGATGACCCTGATTATAATATTACAGATTCAGCAGCTGCCGGAACAGCATTAGCGACAGGCGTTAAGACATATAACAATGCAATTGGCGTCGATAAAAACGGGAAAAAAGTGAAATCTGTGCTTGAAGAGGCCAAACAGCAAGGCAAGTCAACAGGGCTTGTTGCAACGTCTGAAATTAACCACGCCACCCCTGCCGCATATGGGGCCCACAATAAATCTCGGAAAAACATGGACCAAATCGCCAATAGCTATATGGATGACAAAATAAAAGGCAAACAAAAAATAGACGTTTTGCTTGGCGGCGGAAAATCGTATTTTAACCGCAAGGACAGAAACTTGACAAAGGAATTCAAACAAGCCGGCTACAGCTATGTGACAACTAAAGAAGCATTGAAGAAAAATAAGGATCAGCAGGTGCTCGGGCTTTTCGCGGATGGAGGGCTTGCTAAAGCGCTTGATCGCGACAGCAAAACACCTTCTCTCAAAGACATGACGGTTTCAGCAATTGACCGCCTAAACCAAAATAAAAAAGGATTTTTCTTAATGGTCGAGGGGAGCCAGATTGACTGGGCGGCCCATGACAATGATACAGTAGGAGCCATGAGCGAGGTGAAAGACTTTGAACAGGCCTATAAAGCCGCGATTGAATTTGCGAAAAAAGATAAACATACACTTGTGATTGCAGCTGCAGACCATACAACCGGCGGCTTTACCATTGGCGCAAACGGCGAAAAGAATTGGCATGCAGAGCCGATCCTCTCCGCAAAGAAAACGCCTGAATTTATGGCCAAAAAAATCAGTGAAGGCAAACCGGTCAAAGATGTGCTCGCCCGCTATACAAATCTGAAATTTACATCAGAAGAAATCAAAAGCGTTGAAGCAGCTGTACAGGCTGACAAAAGCAAAGGGGCCTACAAAGCCATCATCAAGATTTTTAATACTCGCTCTAACAGCGGATGGACGAGTACGGATCACACCGGCGAACAAGTGCCGGTATACGCGTACGGTCCCGGAAAAGAAAAATTCCGCGGATTGATTAACAATACCGATCAGGCAAATATCATATTTAAGATTTTAAAAGCTGGAAAATAAAAAGGATGCAGAACGCTGCATCCTTTTTTTTATAAATACCTGCGGTGAACACCTTTTCCATCGTACGAAAACATGACTTCCTTATCCTCAAGCACAGACTCAATGTGCACGCTTCTTCCCCAAAGCTGGAATAAATAAGGGAGCACTTTCTCCAAGTATTTCAAATCCAGCTCTATGCCCTCATACCAATGCTTAATATAGAGTTCGTTATTTTTCATATAATCGCCGTCGTTTACCGTCAAATATGGAAAGCCGCCATTTACCCGCATGCTTACGAGCTGGTCACGCACCGACTTCCACTCTTTATCAATGATCTTATAATCTCTGCCCTGTTTTTGAAACAAATAAAGATCTTCGCGCATGACTAAGTCTTTGGTTAAATAATTGCGGATGAAAGAGATATCGGATTCAATCTCCCTGACCTCAAACATTTTCTCCCGGCCGGAGTCAGGCTGCACGCCCATTTTCTTCATTTCCTCCGTCGGGTTGTTGTACCGCTCCTCAATGTCTTCAAATATTTTCAGCCCTAAATAATAAGGGTTAATGCCTGTTTTGGACGGCTGAACGACACCTGCATTCAGCTTGGCGAACTCGATCGCTTCATCAGAGGTTAAATCAAGCTCACGTATAATTCGCTGGTGCCAATAGGAAGCCCAGCCCTCATTCATAATCTTTGTTTCCAGCTGAGGCCAGAAATAAAGCATTTCCTCCCTCATCATCGTTAATATATCACGCTGCCATGGCTCCAGCTCCCGGGAATGCTCCTCGATAAAAAGCAGGATATCTTTTTCCGGCCGCGGCGGGAACGGTTTTTTCGATTTTTTCACTTGTTTTTTCGGTTTCTTTTCATCCAAAGACCATAGATCATCGTAAGGCGTGGCTGCCTCTTCAATCTCCTCTTCCTCATCATCCACACTCCATTGGAGCTTTGGGCGGACCAACGACGGATCGATATGCTCCTGAATCGCAAGGATCGCATCTAAAAATGACTCTACTTCTTTTATCCCGTGAACCTGTTCATAGTGTTTTATCCGTTCAGCCGTTGCCGCCATGCTTTCCACCATATCGCGCTTCGTGTTTTGGAAACGGCAGTTGTTTTTGAAGAAATCGCAATGGGCAAGAACGTGAGCGACAATCAATTTATTTTGGATCAGTGAGTTGCTGTCCAGCAAAAAAGCGTAGCATGGATCTGAGTTAATGACCAGCTCATAAATCTTGCTTAATCCCAGATCATAATGCAGCTTCATTTTGTGAAACTGCTTGCCAAAGCTCCAGTGGCTGAATCTTGTCGGCATCCCGTACGCGCCAAATGTATAAATAATTTCAGCCGGGCAGATTTCATATCTCATCGGGTAGAAATCAAGGCCGAATCCTTTTGCAATTTCGGTAATTTCCTCAATTGCCCGCTGTAATTCTTTCTTCTCCTCCGCGTTCAACCGAATCCCCCCTACTTGGACTTATCTATAATGTATGAGCCCGCCAGACAAAAGATGATAGCCTCACTCTGGCAAGAAAAAAATTCCCCGGCACATTCAGTAGTTTGCTTATTGGATCAGTGGGTAAACACACACCATACTACGAAAAAAAGGAGCGATACCAATTGAATGTAGCAGACGTGCTTTCTTCTTATCTCAGTAAGCTGCCAAACGTAATTATTGCTTTACTTGTCTTATTAATCGGATGGGCTATCGCTAAAATCATTGAAAAAGCGGTATACAAAGGACTCAGCAAAACAAAAATCGATGACAAGCTCTTTGCTGGGAAAAAGCCTTCACGCTATTCCTCGGAAAAAGTCATAAGCAAGGTCGTTTATTTTATCGCATTGATCATCGTCTTTATTTTATTCTTTAACATTTTGCACCTGACAACAGTGGCATCACCATTTGTCAGTATGCTGTCGGCGATTGCAGCGGCGATCCCAAGCGTGCTGAAAGCCGGACTCATTCTGCTGTTAGGGTGGGCTGCAGCCTCTGTTTTGAGCTTCCTTGTCAAAAAAATCGGGATGAAGCTGAACACGAGTGACAAACTGCGCAAGTGGAATTTGGTGTCTGAAGGAAAAGATATTCATCAGGCTGTCAATACCGCTTCACAAATTGTCTTTTATCTCGTGCTGCTTGTTTTCCTGCCAGGGGTCTTATCTTCTTTAAAAATCAGCGGCATTTCAGGTCCTTTTACAAATATGATGGAAAGCGTGCTCGCTTTTCTGCCGAAATTATTTGCAGCGGCGCTTATCGTATTAATCGGCTGGCTTGTTGCCCGCCTTGTACGTGATATCGTTACGAATTTCCTTGCAAGCATCGGCACGGAAAGATTCGCGGCACGTATGGGTTTATCTATTTACTTAAAAGATACAAGCCTTTCTGCAGTCATCGGAACAATCGCTTATGTGCTGATTATCATTCCGGTGGTCATTTCGGCGCTGGATCAGCTGGATGTCGCCGGCATTTCAAAACCGGCTGTCTCTATGCTGAATACGATTTTAAACATGCTTCCGAACATCATGATTGCCATCGTGCTTGTTTTAGCGGGTATATGGGCAGGAAAATGGGTGAAATTCATGGTGTCCGGACTGCTCCAGCGCGCAGGCTTTGATTCTGTCTTAGGGAAAATGGGCATGGAAGCCGGAACGCCTGCAAAGCTGTCCTTGTCTCAAGTTGTCGGTTTGATTGCGCAAATCATTGTCATTCTGCTGTTTACAGCCGAGGCGCTTCAAATTGTTCGGCTGCACTTCCTCGTAGAAATTGCGACTGGCATCATCGCGTATCTGCCGAATGTCCTTGTCGCCGTATTCATTCTCGGAATCGGCCTTTACGCCGGGGAATTGGTGCGGAAAGTGCTCGCAAGCATGATAAAAGGCAAGGAATTCAAATCTTTAGCGGCCATCGCTAAATACACCATTATCGCACTTGCTTTCTTTATGGCCCTGGATCAGCTTGGTGTCGCTGCGACAATTGTCAATTCCGCGTTCATCATCGTTCTTAGCGGCTTCGCACTTGCTTTTGGTTTATCCTTCGGCCTTGGCGGAAAAGATTTTGCATCACGTTATCTGTCTACATTTGAACGCAAAATGCAAAACACCGAAATTGAAAAAAAACGCCAAAACCAAAATCCGCCAAATGACATGTAAACAAAAGAACATGCACCCAGCAGGGTGCATGTTTTTTAATTCCTTTTTTTTCATTTTTCAATCGATTATGATAAGATATAGAAAATGTCTTATTCTGAGGTCTTATTATGAAGTTAACCAATTATACAGATTATTCATTAAGAGTGTTAATTTTTCTGGCTGCAGTGCGTCCCGGAGAACTTTCAAATATAAAACAGATTGCTGAAACGTATTCTATTTCAAAAAATCATCTTATGAAAGTCATTTACAGGCTCGGCCAGCTCGGCTACGTAGAAACGATACGCGGACGAGGCGGCGGCATACGATTAGGCATGTCTCCTGAAGACATCAACATCGGTGAGGTTGTCAGAAAAACGGAGGACGATTTTAATATTGTTGAATGTTTTGATGCGAACAAGAATCTCTGCATTATTTCCCCGGTGTGCGGCTTAAAACATGTGCTTAATGAAGCGCTTTTGGCCTATCTTGCGGTTTTAGACAAATATACACTGCGCGACCTCGTCAAAAACAAAGAAGATATCATGAAGCTTTTAAAAATGAAGGAATAGATCCATGATTCCTTCATTTTTTTGTGCCCTTTTGCCCCCTTTTGTATTAAGATAATATAGCTATTTTTTAAAAAAGGCAAAACGATAAGAAAAATGTGCCGATATAAAAAAGAAACAGCAAATTCAAAATCATTGGGGGAAAAAGGAGAGCTAAGATGAAAAAGAAATTAGCAGCAGGGCTGACAGCATCTGCGATTGTCGGCACAACTTTAGCAGTGACACCAGCTGAAGCAGCAACGATTAAGGTCAAAAGCGGAGATTCTTTATGGAAACTGGCCCAAACTTACAACACAAGTGTGGCGGCCCTCACATCCGCCAATCATCTTTCGACTACTGTTCTGTCGATCGGCCAGACGCTTACCATTCCAGGCAGCAATTCCGGCACTTCATCTACTTCAAGCTCAACAACCAAGAAGAGCGGAAGTTCTGTTTACACTGTGAAAAGCGGCGATTCACTTTGGCTGATCGCAAATGAGTATAAAATGACGGTGCAGGAACTGAAAAAATTAAACGGACTAAGCAGCGATTTGATTCGTGCGGGGCAGAAATTAAAGGTGTCCGGCACAGTTTCTTCAAGCTCTAGTTCCAGTACAAAAAGCAACTCTAATAAGAGCTCAAGCTCCAGTTCAAAAAGCAGTTCTAATAAGAGCTCAAGTTCTTCATCTGCTACGGGAACATATAAGGTGCAGCTTGGAGATTCACTTTGGAAAATTGCAAACAAAGTCAATATGTCCATTGCTGAATTGAAGGTCTTGAACAACTTAAAATCAGACACCATTTACGTGAATCAGGTGTTGAAAACAAAATCAAGCGGCTCTGATACGTCTTCCAAAGACACTTCATCCAAACCGAACCAAAATTCGGCAACAACGAAATATACTGTAAAAAGCGGTGATTCACTTTGGAAAATCGCAAACAACTATAACCTGACTGTACAGCAAATCCGAAATGTCAACAATCTGAAATCAGATGTGCTTTATGTTGGACAAGTACTGAAGCTGACAGGTAAAGCATCTTCAGGCACTTCATCATCGTCGTCTTCTTCGTCAAATGCAAGCTCAGGCACGACGACTACATACACGGTGAAAAGCGGTGATTCCTTGTGGGTGATTGCTCAGAAATTTAATGTAACAGCTCAGCAGATCCGGGAGAAAAACAATTTAAAAACGGATGTCTTGCAGGTTGGCCAAAAGCTGGTCATTACCGGAAAAGCATCATCATCGTCTTCATCCGGTTCTTCAAACACCACCATCTCAACGAGCGCGAAGATTAACACAATGATTGCCGCCGCTAAAGAGCAGATTGGGGTTCCGTATCGATGGGGAGGCACGACACCATCCGGGTTTGACTGCAGCGGATTCATTTACTATGTACTGAACAAAGTCACATCCGTATCTAGATTAACGGCAGCTGGATATTGGAACACAATGAAGCCCGTCAGCCAGCCTGCTGTCGGAGATTTCGTTTTCTTTACAACATATAAAGCCGGCCCTTCCCACGTTGGAGTTTACCTAGGAAACGGGGAATTCATAAATGCCAACGATTCCGGAGTTGTCATTTCCAATATGAACAACTCTTACTGGAAACAGCGCTATCTCGGTGCAAAACGATATTTCTAAAAACAGAAGCTGTGCGGCCTTAACGGCTGTACAGTTTTTTATTAGAGCCTAAAGACGTTGATGCTGATCATATGATTTGTCACCGGGTGAAAATAGACTTCGGCCCGAACAGAAAAAGTGTCATCTTTCTGTCTGACTGTCACCCGAAAGACATCTTTCGTCTGCTGATCATTCACCTCGGTCCGCCCCATATAAGCATAGTCAGAAAATGAAGCCCCCTTGTATTCATCCTGAATTTTGCTCCAGGCAAGCTGTTCCCACTTTTGAACGGACTCGTTTGTGTCCGTTGAATGACCTTTTGCAGCCATTGACACGATGATCAACCCACAAAAAAGAAGTGCGATGGTATACGGCAGAGATTTCATATTTTCAGTCTCCTGTACCAAGAATATGTTCCCTCATAGGTTTACCAAAAGCGCTATCTTCATTCAGGCATTTTGATTTTATGTCTCCCTCATATTGCTACCCCTTTACTGCCGCAGACGGCAAGTTTTGCCCCGTCAATAACAGAGGATGCGGCATAAACTAATCATGAACTTCTCACCCAAGAAAGGAGAAGCGATTCATGGATTATGCCGATTATGATAAAGCGCTTTATTACACCCATCGTTCTCAATGGGATAATTTATTAATTTTAATGGTGCGTACAGAGGATGATTTGTTGTCAAAACGAATCGAGCATTTTCTGCATGCGTATCATTTTGAACAGGATTACGCCGTTTTAGAAAAGATGCTGTATTCCCTTCTCCGTTATATTGATCATGCCACAGAGCTGACTTATGAAGATCAACTAGCCCTGCTCACATAAACAAATCCCGGCGTTTAGACGCCGGGATTTCCTGCTTTTGCGAACATGCTGAGTTCTTCGACAAGCTCTTTTAAGCTTTCCTTAATATTTTCAGCCACTGTAGCATGTTCAACATCAATATGCACCGGATCAAGCACCAGCTGCTTCGGAATGACATTGGCGTAGAGTCCCCGCATCACAGTTCTCATATTGTTCAGTGCATTGATGCCGCCTTTTCCGCCCCCAGCCACTGCCAATAATGCAACGGGCTTATATTTGAATTGTTCGCTGCTTAGAAAATCCAAGGCATTTTTTAAAGCGCCGCTCATGCCGCTGTGATATTCAGGCGATAATAATACAATCGCATCCGCTTTCGTAACGCGTTGCTTAAGCTCCTGTACCTTCAACAGTTCAGATTGATCCGCTTCACCGTTAAAAACCGGCAATACAAACTCGCTTAGATCAATCAAATCCGTGTGATACAGAGCTGCAATATAGGATGCTGCAATTCTTGTTCTGCCATGTTTTCTAGGCGTGCCATTTATGACTAACATGTTCATTTTAAGATCTCTCCATTCAGGTTATATTTCACTGCGAAAAGCGCTGCTTGCGTGCGATCGGCCACTTCAAGTTTTGCTAAAAGATTCGATACATGGGTTTTTACTGTTTTTTCTGAAATAAACAAGGCTGCTGCGATTTCTTTATTGCTTTTCCCGTTCGCGATTTCAGTCAGAACGTCTTTTTCCCTTCTTGTTAATTGATAGTATTTTTCTTTTTCCGGGTCGTGCTGATTTTTCATATGTGTCAGCACATGGGGCATAATAGCTGAAGAAAGCTTGTATTCGCCGGCATGCACTTGCCTTAATGTTTTCACCAATTCCTCGGGCTCCGTATCCTTTAATTGATACGCCTTCGCACCTGCCTGAAGAGCCGGGATCACGTGCTCCTGATCAGAGTAGCTCGTTAGCACAATAATTTTAATCTCCGGAAATTGCTGTATTGCTTTTTTAATGGCTTGAATGCCATCCAGCTCGGGCATGGACAGATCCATTAGAACAAGATCCGGCTTTGTCTCTTCGATGACGCGGAGAGCTTCTATTCCAGTTGCGGCTTCTCCGACAACTTCAATATCATCCTGGGTGGCAAAGAAAAAACGCAGACCCTTTCTGACAACATGGTGGTCATCAGCAATGACAATTTTCATTCCGCCCCTCCTTTTTGGCTTGTTAGCGGAAGCCTGATGGACAGCTTTGTTCCCGCTCCAAGCGCTGAATCAATCCGAAACTTTGCGCCGGCTTTTTCCGCTCGTTCTTTCATGCCCTTGATGCCAAGTGAAGGCAGACCGGCATGCGCTTCATAACAAAACCCCGCCCCATGATCGATAATATCCAGCTCCGCATGGCCCAAAGCAGCAGTCAGACTGACATACGCCGTATCTGTTCCGGCATGCTTTTTGCAGTTATTTAATGCTTCCTGTACGACACGCCATAGCATATGCTCCTGTTCATCAGTCAGAACAGGACAGCCTTTTTGGGTAAACATGACCTTCAATCCAATAAGCGCGCCATAGCTTTTGATGGCTTCAGCCAGCCCTTTCTCCAACCCTCCGGGGCGAAGCTGCCAAATTAACGCTTTCATTTCCGCGAGGGCGTCCTGTGATAGGTTTTGAATGAAATCAATCATCTGCTGCAAATGCTCGTCTTTTGTTAGTGTCTTTGCAGCTTTGGCAGTTAAACTGACGGAAAACAGCATTTGATTGACAGAATCGTGAAGCTCCTGAGCGAGGCGGTTACGCTCCATTAAAAGAGCATTTTTTTGTTTATATTCGGAAAGCCTCATACGCTGGATTGCCGTTCCGATCTGAAAGGCGACAGACTCGAGTAAATGCAGCTCTTCCTCATCAAACATGGTTTTTCCGGCCGCCGCTACATTTAACAATCCGAATCTCCTGTCCCCGTCTTCTAAAGGCACAGTAGCATGATGCGTAATCCCTTCTGTGTCAAAACAATGCAGTTCTTCGGCTGATTCGATGCGTTTGCAGTTCATGATATTAGCAGCCCTTCTAAGCCCTCCGTTATTGAATTTTGTCAGGCAGTAACACTCCCCTTCGCACATCAGCACTTTTTCCTTGCGGCTTAAAGCGGGAGGCAGAAAAGCGTCGGCCGCTAACGTATAGGATCCATCTTCTTCGATCAGAAAAATCCATCCGGATTGAAGATTTGTCAGACTCAGCAATTCCTTTAAAACCTCATCTAGTGTTGCATTGATATCGTGTCCTTGATTTAAGGTTTCCGCAATCGTTTTCAGCGTTTTTAATTTTTCCATCCTCGTTTTGCTCACGTTTCTCACTCCGGCATTAATCTTGTATTTAAGATTATACCAGTTTTTTGTATTTCATTACTTCACTGATGGGATGATTTTCTTTCAGACTTTTGGATGAGAAAAAGAAAAAGCTGGATCATTTACAGTGACCCAGCTCATACTTGAATTATTTTTTCGTTGACTCAACAATTTCATCTACCGTTTTCATTACATCCTTAGAAAGGGCGGCAAGACGCTTTTCACTGTCTTCTAAAGATGACCCTTTTACGGCGAAATAGAATTTCACTTTTGGCTCTGTTCCAGAAGGACGAAGACAGAACCAAGACCCGTCTTCCAGGAAGTATTTCAGCACATTTGATTTTGGCAAGTCGATGGCTTCTTCTTTGTTTTCAGTCAGAAGCGTCCGTTTGCTTACAGCGTAATCTTCTGCTGTAACAACCTGTTTGCCGGCCATTTTCTGCGGCGGATTTTTTCTGAAGGATGCAAGAATCGCTTCAATTTGCTCTGCTCCTTGTTTTCCTTTCAGTGTCAGAGACTTCAGCCCTTCACGATAAAAACCATACTCGTTAAAGAGATTGATTAGGGCTTCATATAATGACATTCCCTGCTTTTTATAAAACGCGCAAACTTCAACTGCCAAAAGCGCGGCCTGAATGGCGTCCTTATCGCGGGCAAAATCGCCGATTAAATAACCATAGCTCTCTTCATAACCAAATTGGAAGGTATACTGGCCTGATGCTTCGTATTCCTTAATCTTTTCACCGATAAACTTAAAGCCTGTCAGCGTATCAATCGTATCAAGGCCGAATGAAGAAGCTACAGCACGGCCGATTTCGCTTGTGACAATCGTTTTGAGAACAACACCGTTATCAGGCAGGATGCCTTGTTTTTTCTTTTCAGAAAGCAGGTAATGAAGCAGCAGCGCTCCGGTTTGGTTTCCTGTCAGCACTGTATATTTGCCTTGATCGTCTTTCACCGCGATGCCGAGGCGGTCAGCATCAGGGTCTGTCGCAATGAGAATATCTGCATGCTGCTCCTCCCCAAGCTTAATGGCATATTCGAATGCCGCATGCTCTTCTGGGTTTGGCGATGCAACAGTGGAAAAGTTTGGATCAGGCAGTTCCTGTTCTTTGACAACCGTTACATTTTTGTAGCCGAGCGCTTCAAGGCCGCGTCTGACCGGTTTATTAGCAGTTCCATGCAACGGTGTGAAAACAACCTTTACATCTACTTCTTTCGATAATTCAGGATGGACAGAAATGGACGTCAGTTTTTCTGTATAAACTTTATCAATGTCTTCACCGATGATCTTGATTAAGCCTTTTTCTTTTAACGCATTTTCTTCGTCCACTGTGATTGTCAGCTCATTTTCAATTGCGTTTACCTGTTCAATGACGATGTCCGCTTCCTTCGGAGGCAGCTGGCCGCCATCATCACCGTATACTTTGTAGCCGTTATATTCAGGCGGGTTATGGCTTGCTGTTACCACAATCCCTCCATAAGCGTTTAGCTGCCTGACAGCGAATGACAGCTCTGGCGTCGGGCGAAGCTCATCAAACACGTATGTTTGGATGCCTTGTGTCGCAAGTGTTTTTGCCGCTTCCATCGCAAATTCCGGCGATTTATGGCGAGAATCATAAGCAATGACAACGCCCCGTTTTTTTGCTTCCTCACCTTGCTTCAAGATGTATGCCGCAAACCCGGCTGATGCTTTGCGCACAGTGTAAATATTCATCCGATTCGTCCCAGCGCCGATTTCTCCGCGCATTCCGCCGGTACCGAATTCAAGTTCTTTATAGAAACAGTCCTCAAGAGCCTGTTCATTCCCCTCTAATTCAGTGAGGCGCTCTTTTAATTCCGGATCTAAATGTTCTGTTTGTTTCCAGCGTTCATAGCTCTTTCTCCAAGTCATGTTCGTCCTCCTATGTATCAGCTTATGCCATTATTTTATATGAAGCGGGTGTCTCTGTCACTTGATAACCTGAGATCTGGCACTTTCGGCACGTAAAAAGAAATAACGGGCTGCAGACAGCCCGTTATGATTTATTGTTCAAGCGGCACAACCGCATCGTGTAAAAGCATGTTGAGGTTTTCTGTATGTTTGTTTTTCGTCTGCTCATCCCATTGGAATCGCTCGCTCATAAAATCAATAACGGCATCTTTATATGTTCTTACCCAATTGATATCAAAGAATAAACGTCCCGTTCTGCGGACAAAGAAGTCAGCAGGGGTTGCAGTCATCTCTTCTTCTATACTGTATTCTGCCTCAGCAAGAATATGAACCGGAATGTTGCGTTTCGCGGCCTCATCTTTCAGCGCTTCTATCCGGTCAAAGACGCGATCTACGTTAGAGCCGTATCTGATCGCCAGCTGTTTTGCGTCTTTTTCTGATAAACCGGCTGCAATTCCTTCTTTTGTTTTCGCGGTAACGAAGGACATGAGATTTTTCGAACCTCCGACGTGCCCGCCTGAGATTGGCATGTTTTTCGTTTTACACGGGCCAAAATCCTTTGCGCCTTCTTCTTTTAAGCGGTCACGCACAAGATCAACGATGTGCTCCGCCATTTTTCTGTATCCAGTCAGTTTTCCGCCGGCAATGGTGATCAAGCCTGAGTCAGATGTCCAAATCTCGTCTTTCCGTGAAATTTCAGAAGGATCTTTGCCTTCTTCATGAATCAGCGGACGCAGCCCTGCCCAGCTGGATTCGATGTCATTCGCAGTGATATTCAGTTCCGGGAACATATAATTGATTGAATTGATGACATAATCACGATCCTCCGTTGTCATCCGCGGATGCTCCAGCGCCTCTTTGTAAACAGTGTCTGTTGTTCCCACGTATGTTTTGCCTTCACGAGGAATCGCAAATACCATCCGGCCATCAGGTGTATCAAAATATACAGCCTGTTTCAGCGGAAAGACAGACTGGTCAAATACAAGGTGAATGCCTTTTGTATGCTGCAAATGCTTTCCGTTTTTCGAATGGTCTTTTTCTCTGAGCTGATCGACCCAAGGACCTGTCGCATTGACAATTTTTTTCGCATACACTTTATATTCTTTCTTTGTCAGCACATCTTCCATTAATACGCCGACGGCTTTGCCTTTTTCGTAAAGAAGCTCCTTCACTTTGGAGTAATTCACTGGCTCTGCCCCGAATTTCACCGCTTCCTTCATGACTTCGATTGTCAGTCTCGCGTCGTCAGTGCGGTATTCCACATAGTACCCGCCGCCTTTTAAGCCGTCTTTTTTCACCAAAGGCTCTTTTTGCAGCGTTTCTTTTGCTGAAAGCATGCTTCTTCGTTCTGACTTTTTCACACCTGCAAGGAAGTCATACACTCGTAACCCGATGGATGTTGTAAATGAACCGAATGTGCCGCCTTTATGAAACGGCAGCAGCATCCATTCCGGTGTAGTGACATGCGGACCGTTTTCATACACAATCGCCCGTTCTTTCCCTACCTCAGCGACCATTTTCACTTCAAATTGTTTTAAATAGCGCAAGCCGCCATGTACCAGCTTCGTTGATCGGCTTGATGTCCCCGCCGCAAAGTCCTGCATTTCGCTTAGTGCGACCTTCATACCCCTTGATGCCGCGTCAAGAGCTGTTCCCGCTCCTGTAATTCCTCCCCCGATAATAAATAGGTCATATGTTTTTTTCGTCATGTCTGTCAGCATGCGATCTCTTTCAAGACTTGAAAATTGATGTTTCATCATTACGTTTCCTCCTTGTTGTCACGGTAAATAGAAAAAGAGACCACAACAGCCAAAGTGCATGCTTACACTTTGGTGCTGTGGTCTCTCCTCGTCTCAGGACCGTTCTTATTAACTTGTAACCATTATACCATAGTATTGCATTATTTAAAAGCCATAGCTGCTTTCACGGCTTTTTGCCAGCCTTTATACAGCTCATTTCGTTTTTCTTCTTCTAATTCAGGCTCAAACCGTTTATCCAGATTCCACTGGTTCGCGATTTCAGAACGGTCCTTCCAGAATCCCACAGCGATACCTGCCAAATAAGCCGCGCCAAGTGCAGTCGTTTCATTAATTTCCGGACGCTCCACAGGAACATTCAGCAGATCTCCCTGGAACTGCATCAGGAAATTGTTTTTCACAGCTCCTCCGTCTACACGAAGCGTCTTTAATGAAATGTTTGAATCTGCTTCCATTGCGTCAAGCACATCTTTTGTCTGATAAGCCAATGACTCCAGTGTCGCACGGATAAAGTGCTCTTTTGTTGTCCCTCTTGTCAGGCCGAAAACCGAACCGCGCACATCGCTGTCCCAGTAAGGTGTTCCCAATCCGACAAATGCCGGAACAACATACACGCCGTCAGTTGAATCTACTTTTTCTGCATAAGATTCGCTTAGCGATGAATCCTGGAACATTCTCAATCCGTCTCTAAGCCACTGGATGGCAGAGCCTGCGACAAAAATGCTTCCTTCTAACGCATAGTTCACTTTTCCGTCAATGCCCCAAGCGATTGTCGTCAAAAGCCCGTGTTCGGACTTAATTGCTTTTTCCCCGGTATTCATCAGCATGAAACATCCAGTGCCGTATGTGTTTTTTCCCATGCCTTCTTCAAAGCACGCTTGGCCGAACAATGCGGACTGCTGGTCGCCTGCCGCTCCCGCAATCGGGATATTTTTTCCGAAGAAATGATAATCAACAGTCTCCGCATACACATGGGAAGACGGCTTCACTTCAGGGAGCATGGATTTCGGTATGCCTAAAATGTCGAGCAGTTCATCGTCCCATTTTAAATCGTAAATATTAAACATCAGCGTTCTGGAGGCATTGGAGTAATCGGTCACATGCGCTTTTCCGCCTGACATTTTCCAAATGAGCCATGTATCAATCGTTCCGAACAGCAGCTCGCCTTTTTCCGCTTTTTCTCTTGCGCCTTCCACATTATCTAAAATCCACTTCACCTTCGTGCCGGAGAAGTATGGATCGATTAAAAGCCCAGTTTTTTCTCTGAATTTATCATTATATCCTTTTTCACGAAGTTCCTCACAAATGCCGGACGTCTGTCTGGACTGCCAAACAATTGCATTATAGACAGGACTTCCTGTATCTTTATCCCACACAACCGTCGTCTCGCGCTGGTTCGTGATGCCGATGCCGGCAATTTGAGAAGCGCTGATTCCTGATTCAGAGATGACTGACGCGATAACCGCGAGCACAGAACCCCAAATTTCATTGGCATTATGCTCAACCCAGCCAGGATTCGGGAAGTATTGTGTAAATTCCTTTTGAGCGGAGTGAACGATTTTGCCTTCTTTATTAAACAGAATCGCTCTTGAACTTGTTGTCCCCTGATCTAAGGATAAAATGTACGTTTCCATAAGATGTCTCCCCTTTGATTAAATATATTTTGAATTTGATAATGTTTTAGCAGAATGTGATTTCGTATAGACATAGAGTCCTAACAATACCACAACCAATATAACGCTTACAATCCAGAAACTGCTCGTGATGTGCCCTTTAAATGCAGCGTTGTAAAATACGCCCCCGAACGATCCGCCTAAAATCGGGCCGACTACCGGAACCCATGCGTATTTCCAGTTTGATGAGCCCTTTCCCGGAATCGGAAGAAATGCGTGGGCGATCCGCGGACCTAAGTCACGCGCAGGATTAATGGCATAGCCGGTGGTGCCCCCTAGAGAAATACCGATCGCTACAATGAGGAAACCAACGATTAAAGGATTAAGTCCTTCTGTAAATTGATTTGCCCCAATGGCCAAGATTCCAAGCACAAGGACAAATGTCCCAATCACTTCGCTTAAAACGTTTGCAAATGTATGCGGAATGCTTGGTCCTGTTGAGAAAACACCCAGCTTGGCAGCGGGATCATCTGTTGACTTCCAATGCGGCAGGTAATGCAGATAAATAATCACCGCACCGATGATCGCTCCGATCATTTGCGCCGCAATATAAACCGGAACCTCTTTCCATGGAAAATCCCCAACAAATGCAAGCGCTATCGTTAGCGCCGGATTCAAATGGGCGCCGCTGATACCGCCTACCGCGTAAGCCGCCATGGCAACACCCAATCCCCATCCAAATACAACAACAATCCAGCCAGACTGGAATGAAAGCGATTTCTTTAAATTGACACCTGCACAAACACCTGCACCAAAAATAATAAGCAGCATCGTACCGATGACTTCTCCCCAAAATGCTGTCATAGCACATTCCTCCTAAAGTCACGATTAAAAAGCATGATAGAGAAGAAGAGAATAAAAAAACCACAACAAACCGCTTTACGGGTGCATAAACATTTGCCGTAAAGAGCTGCTGTGGTCTCCGAGTTCTCCATCACAATGTATTAACCTAGTGCAATTGTATCAGTCTATGAAAGCGGTGTCAATCACTTTCTGTCAAAAAGTTTTCATATTTTTTCCACAATTTGGTATTAGATGTTGTGACAGCTACAGCCCCCGCTTTCAATGCCTGCTCTACATCCTCTTCCGTACGGATGAAGCCGCCGGCAAAGATGGGAATCCCCGTTTTCTCCTTTATTTCCTGAATGAGTGACGGAACGATGCCGGGAAGCACTTCGATGAAGTCAGGCTTATGTTTGCCGATAAACTCCATGCTTTTCTCCATCGCGCTTGTATCAAGCAAAAACAGGCGCTGAATAGCATAAATTTTCTTCTGCTTCGCTTTGGCAATCACGTTCGATCTTGTTGAAATAATCCCAGCGGGCTTGATATCCTGACATATAAATTCCGCTCCGTATTCGTCATGCTTAATCCCTTGAATAAGATCGACGTGCACCATCATGTTCTTTCCATGCTTTTGCGCTTCTCTGATCACGCCCTTCAGCTGGCCGAGATGGATATCAAGAATAACACCGTAAGAGAATGAACTGTTCAAAAACTCATCAAATTGCTTCATATTGCGAATAGCCGGTAAGATCGGCTGGTTGTGAAAACTCATCATGTGCTCCTTTAATCAATCACTTTTATATTATATCGTTTGAAAGCTTTCTTTCACCGTTTTCACGATAAAGGAAAGGTCCTCTTCTGTCAGGCAAAATGGCGGTGCGAGCTGGATGACGTTGTTGTAGCCGGCAACTGTATCTCCGTTTTTGCCGATAATCAGCCCTTTTTCTTTGCATGCCGCAACCACTTGATTTACTTTGTCAGCATCAGCCGGCTCTTTGGTTAATTTATCTTTGACGAGTTCGATTCCGATCAGCAGCCCTTTTCCTCTGACGTCTCCGACTGCCGGGTGTTCTCTCAGAGCTTGAAGCTCACCTAAAAGCTTTGCTCCAAGATCGCGTGAGCGCTGAATCAGCTGTTCGTCCTCCATAATTTGCAGGTTTTTCAATGCCAAGGCACAGGCAGCCGGGCTTCCGCCGAACGTGTTCACGTGGCGGAAACGGTCATAAGGAACTTCTCCCTGATACGCTTCAAAAATGTCCCGTTTCACAGCAGTAGCTGACAATGGCAGGTACGCGCTTGTGATTCCCTTCGCCATCGTAATGATATCAGGCTTCACGCCGTAGTGCATAAACCCGAACGGCTCGCCTGTCCGTCCAAATCCGCAGATCACTTCATCGCAAATCAAAAGAGCTCCGTGGCGCCGGCAAATGTCCTCCACCTTCTTCATATATCCGTCAGGCGGCATTAGGATGCCTCCGCCTGTAATAATGGGCTCCATAATGACCCCGGCAATCGTTTCGCTTAATTCCCATGTCATGATGCGGTCGATTTCATTTGCGCTTTCAAGCGTATCAGCATCAACAGGATTCCGGTATATATCTGGCGGAGCTGCATGCAGGAACCCTTGGCTTAAAGGCTCGTATTTATATTTCCGCTGCGCCTGTCCGGTAGCTGAGAGCGCTCCCAATGTATTGCCGTGGTATGCCCGATATCTTGAGATGAATTTATAACGGCTGTGATCGCCATTTTGCAGATGGTACTGGCGGGCAATTTTAAAAGCAGTTTCGTTAGCTTCCGATCCGCTGTTGGAAAAAAAGATCACATAATCGCCGCCAAGCCATTCATTCAGCTTTTCCGCCAGTTCAATTGCGGGTGCGTGACTTTGCGTTAACGGGTAATAAGGCAGCTCCTTTAATTGCTCATAGGCAGCCTCCGCAAGCTCCTTTCTGCCGTAACCAATATTGACGCACCACAAACCGGACATCGCATCCAAATAGCGTCGTCCGTCTATGTCGGTTACCCAGGCCCCTTCAGCCTTCTGGGCAATCAGGCTTTCCGCTTGATGCGCTCCCTTCATGGCATGCCACACAAATTGCTCATCTTTTTGCTTTAATCCCTGATTTTGCTGAATGTTTTCCATCCCCATCATCTCCATTTCATTAGCGTACCCTAAAATGCCAATTCATTGAAACAGACCTTCTCTTTATGTGATGTCTTGGTGATGATTTCCCTGCCTTCAATATAAAGCCAGACGGGGCCAGAGTCAATAAACCTTGTGAATAATAAAACGTCCTCTTTCCTCAAGAAGAAAGAGGATGCAGCATTGTATTGATAAAGGTCGCACACGAAACGACTTGGACAGCTATTGCAATAGCCATGTGAAACCTAGCCGTTTTCTGTATGATATAGGGAATTGGAAGAAACTTCATAAAGCGCCTTCCAATATACAATTTACTTTAAAGAAAACGTATCAATTCCGCTTTTGTTTTAAAAAAACCCGCCAATTCAGGCGGGTTTCCGGATTATTTCTTATAGTGAATATGATAAATATCACGCCGCCTGTCTTTTAGCTGGCGCACTGTGCCGTTTTGGCGCTGTCTTCTGAGAATTTCCAGGTCAACATCACCGATGACGACCATTTCAATATTCGGGTTTGTTTCGCCGACAATACCGTCTCGGGCGAATTCAAAATCAGACGGGGCAAAGATGCCTGACTGGGCGTATTGGATATCCATGTTTTCCGTTTGCGGCAGGTTTCCAACCGTTCCCGAGATAACGGTATAAATTTGATTTTCAACCGCCCTAGCCTGCGAACAGTATCTGACACGCAAATAGCCTTGACGGTCTTCTGTACAAAATGGCGTAAAGATGATTTTGGCGCCTTTGTCAGCCGCAATCCGGGCAAGCTCAGGAAATTCAATGTCATAACAGATCTGGATCGCAATTTTTCCGCAGTCTGTATCAAACACGCGAACCTGGTCTCCTGCGCTGATTCCCCACCATTTGCGTTCATTCGGTGTAATATGGAGTTTATATTGCTTCTCGATCGTTCCGTCCCGTCTGAACAGGTAAGCGATATTATAAATTTTCCCTTCCTCTTCGACGAAATGAGACCCGCCGATAATGTTGACGTTATACTTCACAGCCAAATCAGTAAAAAGGCTGATGTAATCTTCTGTATACTCGGTAATTCTCTGTACCGCCAAGCTCGGTGACCTTTCTTCAAGGAAAGACATGAGCTGGGTTGTGAAAATTTCCGGGAACACCGCAAAATCAGATCTCGCGTCAGAAGCAACATCGACATAGTATTCTACTTGATTCGCAAATTCCTCAAAGGAATAAATTTTCTTCATTTCATATTGGATTACACAAATTCTCACAGGGAACGCTGACTTATAATAGCGCTTTGTCTGCTGCGGAAGATAATCGACATTATTCCATTCCATCAGCGTCGCATACTTGATCGAAGCTGTATCATCCGGGAGATAATTCGGGTTAATTCGCATAAGGGTAAAGCCGTTCATCAGCTGAAAAGAAAGGACCGGATCGTAAATTTGGTGGCGTGTCACCTGTTCAACATACTCTCTGGCCGTCATTTCCTCTGCATATTTGTGATAGTTCGGAATCCGCCCGCCTATGATGATGCTTTTTAGGTTTAAGCGTCTCGCTAAATCCTTTCTCGCCTCGTATAAACGATGGCCGATCTTCATCCGTCTGTATTTCGGATGCACCATGACCTCAATTCCGTACATATTCAAGCCGTCCGGATTATGGTTGGTGATATAACCGTCATCGGTAATGTCCTGCCACGTATGGCGGTCATCATATTCATCAAAGTTAATCAGGAGACTTGAGCAAGAACCGATAATTTCACCTTCGAATTCTGCACAAAACTGCCCCTCTGGAAAATGCTCCAAATGGCTGATTAAATGCTCTCTCTTCCAAGGCTCCATCCCCGGAAAGCAGTCCTTTTGAAGATCGATAATCTTGTCGATGTCTTTCTCTTCGATATTGCGGATAACCATTTTCTTTTCAAACCGGGTCAAATCTAATTTCTCAGACAACCTACTCGCTCCTTTCTAGTTTTGTGAGTTCAGATGCTCAAGCAATAGGGCGAGCTCCATTTCCGCCATTGATTCAAGCCTGTGATCATAGTCTTCAAACATCAAGGTGCCCGTTACTTTATTCGGGACAATGACACACTTCATTCCTGCGCGTTTCGCAGCAATCGAACCATTGACAGAATCCTCAAACGCGAGACATTCCGCTGGCGATACCCCGAGATTCTTTGCCGCCAATAAATAGAGCTCAGGATTCGGCTTTACCTCTTCCACATCATCCGCCGTTTGAATAACCTCAAAATCATCAAACAGGCCGATTTGCTTCAAATGGCCCGATACCCATTTATAATCGGAGCTGGAAGCAAGGCCTACTTTTAAGCCTAAATCCTTTGCCGCATTCAAATACGCTTCGACACCAGGTCTCGCTTTTTCTGTTTCCATGCGTTTGGCAAACCGCTCTCTTCTCAATTTTGTGAGCTCTTCATGATTCAGCTTTTTCCCGATCTGCTCTTCTAAATATTCAAAAGGCCGGAATCCCGCTGCAGTTCCGATGACCTTCCCCCAGACAGATAGCGGTAGCACTGAGCCGTGCTCTTCAAATATTTCCTGAAGAACCTCATATTCGTGTGTTTCTGTATCTAGAATAAGTCCGTCAAAATCAAAAATTAACGCTTTAATCACTCGGTACAACTCCTTTAGTCCGAATTGAGACATATGTATACATTTACTATACCCCGAAACAAGTCTGCTTTCAAAAAGTAAGGTTTATGTGAAGAAAGAGCCTGCACACTGCAAGCTCTTTCTATTTAATGAATGTTTTGGTGAGAAATGTTTGTCAGCGCTGCTCCCGCAGACTCGTTCGACATCTGATTGACTGCCAGGTCTCCAAGCGCAACGATCCCGACTAGATTGTTTTGATCTACAATAGGAAGGCGGCGGATTTGGTGCTGGGCCATCAGCTGCGACGCGTCTTCCAGACTCATATTAGGGTTTCCTGATATGAGTTCTGTTGACATCACTTCTGAAACGGGTGTCTGGCCATCACGGCCCTGAGCTGTAGTTCTTAATGCAATGTCACGGTCAGTCAGCATTCCTTTTAAAACACCTTGCTCTGCAACGGGAATCGCCCCGACGTTATGCTGTTTCATTAGAGAAGCCGCTTCCTGAATCGTTTGATTCGGAGAAACGGTTGCCACCTGCGTTGTCATTGTATCTTTAACTGAACTCATTGTCAGCACCCCTTTCAATCATTAGTATGTTCAGACACGAGCCGTTTAAAAAGGGAGTTAGAGGAAAGGTTTTATGATATGATTTCTCTGATACAAAAAAGAGCTTTTCTGAAAATAGAAAAGCTCTTGCCACCTGATTATATCAGCCTTCTGTGACCGAAAAAGGCTTTGTTTACCTTCTTTTGAAAGTCAGAAAAAGCAAACGGAAAATAAATCCCAAAATCATTCAGCATCTTGCTGTTTTTTTCAAAAATCGCCTGATCACTCACATCAGAGTGCGGCGAAGGCTTTGTCAGGATAATATGTATCATTTGCAGACAAGCCATAATTTGAAATGCTTCTTTTAATGTTCCTTGGTAATAATGGTTATTTAAAGATAGAACGCCTTTCTTTTTAAAGCGCTGAATGTCCAGCTCGGAGAAATAAAGAGGAAATACATCATGGATCAGCTCCATAGACAGCTCCTTGATAAAGCTCTCCTGTTCTGCAGTTGCTGCGTTCACAATTCTCACGTCAATCACCTTTCTTGCCATCGAATATCCTAAGTCTTACTCAAGAATAGCACAGAAAAAAACGCGAAAGCTAAGGTAAGTGTTTCCTATGAGAAACAGCAGCCTTCCGCTTCGAAAAGGAGCCATTTGACATGAAACAAAAAGGCAGAGGGCTTGAGGTCCTCATCAATGAAAAACAGGACGGCCAATGGCTGTTTTCCATACTCAAAACAGGGCTCAAAGCTTCTAAACCTGTGATACAAGAATGGATGACGCATCATCAGATAAAGGTCAATCACGAATCCGTCTTAAACAATATGATTGTAAAAAAGGGAGACCGCGTGTTCATTGATCTTCAAGAAAATGAAGAATCTTCGGTCATTCCGGAGTATGGCGAGCTTGATATTTTATTTGAGGACAATCACATGCTCATCGTCAATAAACCAGCTGGCATAGCGACGCACCCGAATGAAGATGGGCAAACAGGCACACTGGCTAATTTGATCGCGTATCATTATCAGATAAATGGCGAAACATGTAAGGTGCGCCACGTCCACCGTCTGGATCAGGATACATCTGGCGCTATCGTTTTTGCCAAGCATCGTCTGGCACACGCCATCTTAGACCAGCAGTTAGAGAAAAAGATGCTGAAGCGTACGTATACCGCCATCGCTGAAGGAAAGCTACGGACGAAAAAAGGAACAATTGATTCACCGATCGGCAGAGACCGATCACACCCGACAAGGCGCCGGGTTTCATCAGGCGGGCAAACAGCCGTTACTCATTTCAAGGTAATGGCCAGCAATGTGAAAGAGCGTCTGTCGCTCGTTGAATTAGAGCTGGAAACAGGAAGAACACACCAAATTCGTGTTCATATGGCGAGCATCGGCCATCCACTGATAGGAGACTCGCTTTACGGAGGCGGGAACAAGCTGTTAAACAGACAGGCGCTGCATGCCAAAAAGGTACAGGCCGTTCACCCGATAACCGGCGAGCTGATTGTTGCCGAAGCGCCTTTCCCGGCTGATATAGAAATCCTGTGCTCTACATATTTTTCATGAAGAAAAGCCGCAGGTATTTCCTGCGGCTTTTTAAATGACTCGCTTTCCATATATAATATAGCGCTTCGGGGCATTTCCCACGTATGAAAACGGATAACAGGTCGTCAGAATCAGCTCTTCCTTTTCATGCTGGAGCGTGATAATAGATGTGTCATCCTTATCAACAATTTTTGTTTTTACAATTTCATATGTGAATTCTCCATAAGACAGGAGAATGCGGAGCCGATCTCCCTTTTCCAGCTCTCCCGTCCGGCGAAACACGGTATCTCGATGCCCTGACAGCACAATTTGTCCGTTTTCATCAGGATAATAGCTATCCTTATAATGCCCGACACCTTTTTCTAAATCATCAGCATCAGTGCCCTCCACAATCGGAAGCTCTGCATTGATTTTCGGTATTTCCAAAATGCCGCTCGCTTGGCCGGTTTCAGGCCTAAATGATGCTTTGTTCTTTGCCTGCTCTGCGCTATTTTTCGTTCCCGAAGGTTCCTGCGGTTTTTCCGCCGCCAGTTTTGCTTCTTTTAATGTCTGTTCCGTTTTCATATTCGTATCGATCAATTTAAAGCCTCCATAGCCTGCGATCACTAGGCCGGCCGCAATGATAAGTAGTGGAATAACTTTTTTCACGTTCTGGAGGCGCTCCTTTTTCTTCTGACATATAAATAAGTTCCGGATAATGTCACCGCCGCACCGATCACCATAAAGTTATAGTAGTTTGCTGATGTATCCGGAAGCGGATGCTCTGACCCGCTTTCCCCGCCCTCGTTTCGTAAAGGCAATGTGCTGATGCTATTGGCAGCGTTTTTTGTGTTGTTGATAGGTATTTCATCGAAGCTCAAAATGGCTGAAGGCGGCAGCTGATGAACCGGTGCTGTGCCCGGAGTCTCTTTTATATCAGGCAAATCCACATCAGGCTCTGGAACCTCTTTCATTGGATGCTCCGTCCCCGGGTCATCTCCAGGCTCTTCCGTAACCGGGTCTTCTGTTACAGGGTCTTCAATATCACTGGCTGCAGCGAGCTTAATCCTTCCCTCTTTTGTATACGCAATTGGCTCATCAAAACTCTTCACGTACTCAACTGTCGCTTCCAAATCCTCTGGCCCTGTCACCGGATTTTTCCCAAGCAATCCGATCGGCTGATATTTGGTGCCTGTCGCCGTCGCCATAAAGTTGTTGACGGTTAATGTATATGTGACATCAGGCTGGATCTCGGTGCCATCTGCCATTTTCATATCGACTGCTTTTCCAGTTTCTTTATCCCACGTGTACGTAAACCCGCTGATGCTGTAGTCAGGCCCCAAAACCGGCGAGATTTGCGCATTGATAATCTCTCTTAAATCTTTTCCTTTAATCTCAAGCTTCGTTAACACATTTCCAAACGGCTGAATATTGTAAAGGTCTCCCCACGTAATCGGGCCCTTTTTCAGCGTTTCACGTATGCCTCCGCCATTCATAAGAGCGAAATCCGTTTTCATGGCAGTTCTCATTCCATCCGCAATCAGGTTTCCAAGTGGTGTATCGCCGTCATTTGAATACCCTCCTTCCATATCAACAGCTGCTTCGCCGACTACTTCGCTGATAATCGGTTCAGCAATAGTTTCGTATTTCTTTAAAATGGCTGAAGCGCTGGCATCCGGTTCGATTTTACTTTGATCCACATATACGATTTCCGCTGACTTTTTGACAATGTCTTTTGTCGTTTTATCGATCTCTACATCAACGACACCTATCGCTTTTCCATATTCATACGCTTGAACAATCAGTTTTCCATTCACTTCGCCGTTAACAACCTTATGATTATGCGCGGCAAAAATCACGTCAATTTCAGAATCTGTTTTGTTTGCAAGATCAGCAGACTCTCCGGTAATGGCGTTGCCGTTTTGTTCAGCTGACATATGTGCGAGAACTGCGATGGCCTTTACGCCTTTTTTCTTCAGCTCTTTGGCCGCCTCATTCACCGCTGTCGCTTCATCTGTAAACTCGATATTTTTTATTCCTTCAGGCATAACCATACCAGCTGCCGACTGTGTGACAACTCCGATAAAAGCCACGGGTACGCCCTCCACATTTATGATGTCGTAAGCCGGCAAAAAGGGCTCTCCAGTTGATTTCACTTTACAATTGGCACATACAAGGGGAAAGTTCTGTCCATCATATCCGCTTGTGCCTTTCGGGTGATCACCGCCATTTAAAATTCTCAGCAGTTCATCGGTGCCTTCATCGAATTCGTGGTTTCCCACAGTTCCGACATCAAATCCGATGTCCTCCATTAATTCTACAGTGGGTTCATCCTGAAGAAGAGATGAAACTGGAGAGCTGCCTCCGATCATATCTCCCGCGTGCACCATTAGCGTGTTTTTCTTTTCAGCCTTTTTTTCTTTTATATATGCGGCGGCATAGTCCATGCGTCCAAATGTGCCGTCTGCAGTTCCGTTCCCATCGAGATCAAGCTCATATTGCTGATCGATCTTGCCATGCAAATCATTCATGCTGAGAATTCTTAGCGGCACATTTTTTTCAGGTGCCGTTTGCCTCATTTTATATCCTGCGTTCTCCGCTTCCTTTGCTGACGCAAAGAAAATTCTGTTTTCCACCGCGACCCTCTTCCAGTCAGCCGGCTGCACATATGTTTGATTCGACGAATCCCCTACATATCTTGTCAAGCCTTTCCCTTGCTCTCTGGCTCTGAATTCAAACGGCATTTCCATGAGCGGATCGTTTTCATTCCAAATTCCTTTTTGTTCTTTTTTCGCAGCAGCTACTGCGGACTGAAACTGCTGATAATCCTCTTCATTGTCAACCGGCCAAATAAAATATGTCGGCGCATAGCCTTTTTTCACAAGCTCTAAGTTCACGTTTGAACCTGATTCAGTTATGACTTGTCCGAGCAGCCTGCCATAGCTGTCCTTGGCTTCACTCCCGACCTTAACAGTGATTTTATCCCCTGGGGACAGAACCGTTTTTAGATAGTCAGATGCCTTTTTGCCAAATCTTAATTGATTTTCGTCTGCGTCATTTTTTGGTGTGTGATATGTTTCAGGTGTATCTACATTTACAAACCGGATTTTGGTCGTTCCAAGAACCGGAGATTTGAGATGGATGGTATCGCCGTCAACAACCCGGTCAACAATCCCTTCATATTCTCCCTCAGCAGACGGAGGTGCGGGCTGCTCTTCAAGCAGCTTCAGGTCAGACGATTTTCGCGGAAGCAGCTGAAAGGATTGGTATCTGCTTAACACACCAGTAAATTCATACCATTTACCCTCATTAAGTTCGTCTATCACCCCTGTTTCATTCATAACCCGGAGCGTCATTGCATGATGGTCGTCATCAATCATCATTACATTGTAACCGCCGCCTGAAGGAGAACTTGGAATTGAGGAGACAAATGCAGTTAGTGTCACAAGGCGGCCTTCATACTGATCACCCAGGCTGCCATTAATGAGTTCATTGATTGTTAATTGTTTAGGGGCGGGGAGAGGCTGGTTTGACTGATTGATTTTGATGCCTGATAAGATTGGAACGATTTCTTTCAGTCCCTGGTAAGTCGTGATTCTCCCTGTCACCGTGATAACCATGCCCTCTTTTAATTCGGGAAATTGTTCAGGGGAAGGCGAATACATGTTAATGCCTCCGGTTTCATCTTGCAAAAAGGTCGACAGCTTCCCGCCTCCGATTGCGTTTTGATCAGCTGTGACGATCCCTTTTATCGTTACTTCTTCATTCAGCCTTCCCCGCGCTTCATTTATGGTCATTGGGTGTTCAGCCGGCGGAGTTTTCGTGTCATCGGTTAGGTTCATCGACTGAACGTTTTTAAGTCCCGTCGTGTTAAAGTAATTTTCAAGCTTGCCTTGAACCGTTATCTTTTTTCCAAGAAGAAGCGGATTGGTTTGCAGCCCGAACTGGTTTCTGAAAGCTGAAGGGATTTGCACAGGAAGGATATGATCGGGCGATATTTCATTTTTGCGGTCTGCCAGCGCGACATTATAATCATTTGAAAATGGGCTTGTCAGCTTGTAATGCTGCGGGGAAACAGCCTGGCCGACTGCATATCCTTCGACAAGCGCCTGTCCTTCTTTTTGCTGTTTTGCCTTCTCAACTGATATAGCCTGCTGCGGTTCAGCTGCAGTTACCGCTTCGCACGTGTACATGACATTTAAGAATATCAATGCCATGATCAATACCATATGCATCATACGCCTCATCATATTTCCTCCCTTAATATACACATAATGACAATGACTTTGTCTGCTTACCATTTCGACAGACAGCATATAATTCCTTTCAGGCTTCTGCATAATACGCGGCAGACTGGCACAAAATACAGCTGATCTGAAAAACAAGGAGGAATTCGGTTTGGATCAGTTAAATCAGCAGCAGCAATCCCAAATGAACAAAGGCATTCCTGGAAAACCGCATAAAAACCACGGCGGACATGAAATGTTTGATATGCACGAGGTGCTGTCCGGAACACTTACTGTGCTTGATCAGTTTATGATGCTGAGACAATTCTGTAAGGATCAAGAATTATTAAATATCCTTGATCGTCAATATCAATTCATTTCTTCTCAATACAATATAACTGCAGAATGTTTCAAAACAGGAAGCGAACCTTCACAAAAAACAGCAACTTATATGATGAAGGAAGACAACCAGACTGTTTATGGCATGCAGCCGTCACAGCCTAAAAAACCTGTTCAATCCATGAATGATATTGATGACAGCATCATCAGCCGACAAATGCTTTGCGCGGTTAAAGCACAAGCTTCTATGCTGACGATGGCTTCTCTGGAAATGACAAATCCGGCCGTAAGACGCGTACTGTCTGCGCAAATTCAGGAGTATGTTGAAATGGCATTTGAAATTTTCCTATATCAAAACAAACACGGCTATTACCAAGTTCCTCAGCTTGATTCGCAGGACATGGAACAGCTGAGAAATTCATTCGTCCCTGCACAAGGACAAATGCCTCCGACACAAGGCGGTATGGGCCAGCAAGGGCTTCATTAATACAAAGGCATTGGATAGTATTTATCCAATGCCTCACTTTTTTCAAATTTTTTCTTAAAGTCTTTTTCAAATTGATCAAGACTTTCCTTTGTTGCTGATTTAAACCCTTTTTTAAAGTCCCCTTTTTTTGCCGTTTCCTTTATCAGTTCCGATATAATGTCTTTCCCGTATTTACCCGTCAGCTCATCGAGCATATAAAAGCTTTGCAAATAGACATCAGTTTCATATTCGGCTCTGGCTTCCTGCCAGTCTCGGTCTGACTGCAAACGGTCAAAAGGGACAACAGAAAACGTGATCGGATCGATAAGCAATTCATAGTTCGCAATCCACTCGCTTAACCCTTCATGAAACCATAACGGAAACTCATCGGGGTCCGCCTCAAGCTCCTTCAATTTCTGGTGAAACGCATGATGTGTGTATTCATGAATCAACAATCTCTGGTACAAATAAACCGCTACCTCGTCCCCTTCTAAAAGTTTCTTTTTCTCTTCAGGCAACAATCCGATCAGCTGCTCCCGCTCAGAATAAAAACCAACGACATCCAATAAACCGGAGTAATCCTCCATCTGTTTTTCATTAGAAAAAAAAATAATATCAATAGGCTTTTGATTCGAATATCCAATCATAAACTGATTAATACTGACCGCATATTCAAGCGTTTCTTTCGTCAATGGCAGTAAGGACTTTTCCTTAGAAGTGTAATAAATATCGGCCTGTTTAAATGACTCTTTCTTCATGTGCTTCGTCACTTGTTCTTTTGTGATTCCAGATGCCTGCCCTGGCAAAGACAGGATATACATCGTGCTTGATACGATGGCTGAGCTTACAGCCAGCATCACAAGGACTCCGCACAGGAATAGAGCGGATGCCGCACGCTTTCCTATGCCACCCCGCAAACGTCTCCCTCCCTGAGCCGGTCCGTCTTGTACCTTTTATTTTTACTCTATGCAGCCTGAGTTCACAGTGTGTCATCAACGCACAGAAAAAGCCGCACAATTTGTGCGGCTTTTTTCATTTATTCAGCGTTAGGGAATACGCGCTGTACAGTTTGTGTAAATTCATCAAATAACCCGGCGATTGGATCACCATTTTGAATACGTTTTCCATATCCTTGCATACGCTCTACAAAATCAGGGTTAGCTGAAACGTAAACATTATCCATGTTTTTATCAGTGTCTCTCACTTTATCTGAAATCTTCTTTTTGAGGTCTTTTCCAACTTCTTTATTTCCATTTGTTAATACAACTGCCACATATGCTTGATTTCCGGCAACAATTACATTTGCATGTTTTACTTCTTTCATATCAGTGATTTTATCGGCAGCGTCGTCAGCAACATCTAATTTACGGTTGTCATTACCGTTATTATTGTTGTTATCGGTATTGTTGACATTGTCAGTTACATTATTATCGACATTGTCACGATTATTATTGCCATCGTTAATATTTCTTGTGCCATTATCGTTCACCGGATTGCGATAGTTAACATTTTCAGGTTCTAAATTATCACGTCTGCCCTCACCCTGATTGGCCATACTGCAGCCAGTCATAAGCAAAGGGATAAGAAGCACAGACGCAAGGACTTGTTTTTTTCCAAGCATGTGAATTCCTCCTTTATCACTTTACTTATAGGTTTTTCTAACTGGCTTTAATTATGCATGAAAATCTGAAGGAAATGCTTTCCCGGGAAATATAACGGTTAATTTGTCTAATGAGGGGGAAAATATGAGTACATTGCAAAGGAGGGATCATGTTGTTCAACCAGCGAAGAGGAATCAGCCCCGCAGCATTGATCATCGGATCAACTATGCTTATTGCTGCATTATCACCTCAGATCCGCCAAAGAATCAGCGGGTTTATCACAGGACAAATGAACAGACAACATTCAGAAAATAACACATTTGATGCTTCTAATGTAGGAAACATGGTCAAACAAGCATTAGGCGGCGGTAGCGGTGATAACCAGGACCGTTCACAACATCAAAGCCAGCGGCAAAACGGCCGTCAGCACCAGAATGCCGGACAACAGCAAACACAGCATCAGCATACACAGACACAATCGAGGCAAACTGAAACAGCCCCGAAAAAAAGACAGCCTCATTATGCTGAACCCATTCATTTTGAGCAAAGCGCAATGAATGTCATGGACGACAACACGATGATGGAAATGCTGGAGGACTTAGAACCCGGCCGTTAAAAAAACGTGTAACCTGGCTCAACATTGCCTCTAGGTGTTTTTTTCTTTTAAACTTCTTGTTTTCTATATTTTTTCGCCTATTTTGGAGTACAATTGGCGAGCTAAAAAAATCCTTCTTTCGTTCAATTAGAACGTTTGAAGGATTTTTTGTTTATGCTGCCGCTCTATCCGAAGCAATCTTTATCGATTCATTATTAGCTCCCTCATCAAAAGGCTGAAAAGGACAGAACACTATTCATTTTGTTTCTTGCTTCAACACTCAACATTTAGAATTTACTTGAGCGTTGGAAAATGCTGTTGACTATTCAGTTGAACTGTATTACATTATTATTAAGTTGAACTATATAGTCAAACTGAATAGAGGGTGCGGATATGAAACACAAATTATTACCGTTGTCTGAAACCATGCATTATATTTTATTAGCTCTGCGCGAGCCGCTCCATGGCTATGCCGTAATGCAGAAGATAGAAAAGATAAGTAACGGTACTGTTATTTTAGCAGCGGGTACATTATACGGTGCGGTTGAAAACTTGAATAAGCATGGTTGGATTGAACCTGTTGGAGAGTCAGGCCGGAGAAAAGTTTACATGATAACTGAAGAAGGAAGCGCTATTTTAAAAATGGAACAAAATAGGTTATTGCATATTTTATCCTTGTACGAAGGTAGTGAATCGAATGAAGAAATTTAAGATGTTTTTTGATATTGAAAAAGAGGAACAATGGCTGAACGAGCAATTACAAAAAGGCTATCGTTGTACAAATATTAGTGGATTAGGAATATACACTTTTGAAAAAACCGACAAGAGATATGTGATCCGACTGGATTACCAAGATATTTTACCAAAGAAAAAGTTCAAAGATTACAAAGGGATATATGAAGACTTCGGTTGGATTTATATAAATGGCCCTTGGCTTAGTGGAATTCGATATTGGCAAAAAGAAAATGATGGTCAAAATGAAATCTTCTCGGATCGCCAATCAAAGAGTAATTATTATAAAAGATTGATGAATTATTCTTCAGGTTTAGGTCTCATGTGTTTGTTTTTTTCTTATATGATCTATAAGGATTCAGGTTTATATTTAACTGAAGGTCTTTGGAGTATGAAAGGTGAATGGTTTTGGAAAGCATTTTTATTTGAAACTCCATTTGCTCTTTTGAGGTCGCTTCCCGCCCTTATGGTTGTTCTCTTTGCCGCCAGTTTTTATAAAGTGTATCGAAAGTATTCAATGTTAATAGAAAAATAATGCGAAGAGGTTCATTATGAACTTTTTTAATTCAATGAAGCACGATTGAATTAGATTTGGATACTCATCTTCTAGCAGGAATCTTTTATGGGGCCTCAGATAAGTTAGCGTCTTCAAGATACCATGAATACTCGTTAAAAAAACAATTTTCATTTCAATTAGATCAATCCATTGATCAGTAATGTCGGCTTGATCTTCCAAAAAAACAAAAAAAGAAACCCATGAACCTTTATATTACAAGGTTCATGGGTCTTATTAACGTGTAATCCCTGTCGGGTTACACGTTTTTCATATGTTACGCTTCTTCAGCTTCAATCACTCTGGATTGATCATGAAATGTACCTCGATCAATTTCCTTCGTGACCTTACTTGTAATAAGGCCGGATGTCATACTTCCGCTGACATTCAAAGCAGTACGCCCCATATCAATTAACGGTTCAATTGAGATTAATAAACCGGCGAGCGCTACAGGCATGTTTAATGATGATAATACAAGAAGCGCTGCGAAAGTCGCTCCGCCGCCGACTCCGGCAACACCGAAGGAGCTGATGGCAACGACTGCGATAACAGTGATAATAAACACCGGGTCGAATGGATTTTGACCGACAGTCGGGGCAATCATCATCGCCAGCATTGCAGGATAAATGCCCGCACATCCATTTTGGCCGATCGAAAGGCCGAACGAACCGGCAAAGTTTGCGATCCCTTCAGGCACACCCATGCTTCTCTGTGTTTTAATATTCAGCGGCAAAGCACCTGCGCTTGACCTTGACGTAAATGCAAATACAAGTACAGGCACTGCTTTTTTCAAATAAATCACAGGATTCAAGCCGCTGAACGTCAGCAGCAGCAAATGAATGATAAACATAGTGATTAACGCGGCATATGAAGCAATCACGAACATGCCCAGTTTTAGAATGCTGTCAAGATCACTCGTTGCAATCGTTTTTGTCATGATAGCCAACACCCCATAAGGCGTCAGTCTCAAAATGAGTGTGACAACACGCATGACAATGGCATAAACGGCATCAACCAGTTTTTTAAATGTTTCTGCCTGTTCCGGCTGTTTGTTTTTTACGCCGAGGAATGCCACTCCAAGGAAAGCGGCAAAAATAACGACAGCGATCGTTGAAGTCGGTCTAGCTCCCGTAAAATCTAAAAACGGGTTTCCAGGCAGCAGTTCAACAATCTGCTGCGGCAGCGTTTTCGCTGTCATATCCTCTGATTTCTGCTGAAGCTCCTGCCCCCGTGAAAGCTCTGTACTTCCTTGGTCAACCTGAATCGCCTGCAAATCAAATGAAAGTGCGGACACGATACCGACAGCTGCTGCAACAGCTGTTGTTGCTACTAAAATCCCGATAATCAAACCGCTGATTTTCCCGAGATTTTTTGTCAGTTTCAGCTTTGTAAATGCACCTAGAATCGAAATAAAGACAAGAGGCATGACAACCATTTGAAGCAATTTGACATATCCGCCCCCGGCAATATTAAACCAGTCGGCTGTTTGAATAACTATATTTGAAGTCGGGCCGTAAATCAGCTGAAGCGCAAATCCAAATACAATCCCCAGTCCCAGCGCAGTAAATACACGTTTAGAGAAGGAAACATGTTTTTTCTGCATAACAAAGAGCCCTAAGATAAGTAAAAATAAAATAAATACATGTAATACAACTAGTAAAGTCTCCAAAGCAGGTAAACTCTCCCTTCAAATTTTCTCATTTACTATATTACACTAATTCCGATGGGTCAAGTGCGAATTATTTTAACTTATCAATTGAAGCAAAAAAACCTTATATAATGCCTTTTTTTTCTTTTCTTTCCCTTCCATCTTTAGTACCTTATATAAGGGTGATAATATTTGCTGAAAGAACTGTTTGTAAACTTGACGATTTTAATCACATTTAATTATCTCTTCACCCACCTGTTTAAAGAAAGGTTAGTACATAAAAAAGACAGCATATCCTTTCAAGCTGTTAAAGGACTGGCCTGCGGTTTGCTCGGGGTTATTCTGATGGTGTTTGGATTTACCTATCAGCATTCAATTATTGATCTTCGAAATATCCCTATTATGATTGCCGCTCTTTATGGAGGCTGGGTTTCAACGGCAACGGCCCTGGCTATGATCGCTGCTGGCCGCATGCTGATCACAATGAACACATCTGCACTTTACTCGGTTATTATCATTTGTATCGCTGCCATCCCGTCACTCATTGTTTCTAGAAGAAAAAAAGTTCAACTAAAACATGCTTTCTATCTTATAATAATCACAAATAGCTTGATCTCCTTTACCTTTTATTTTCTTATAGACTTACATTCATATGAACTTCATTTATATTTTTGGATCATCTCAATAGCGGGCGGTATGCTCAGTTTATATATTATTGATCATGAAACAAATGCACATCTTCTTTATAAACAATATAAGTTTCAAGCGCACTTTGACTTTTTAACAGGCGTGTATAACCGAAGAAAGTTTGAAGAAATCACAAAAGCTCTGTATCGACAGGCGGCCGATACCCCGCATTTTCAATTTGCACTGATTTATATGGATATCGATCATTTTAAAACCATCAATGACCAATATGGCCATCATGAAGGAGATCAGGTGCTCAAAGAGCTGGGCTTACGTCTGAAGCAGAGCATCCGAAATAGTGATCCAGCCGCTCGGATCGGTGGTGAGGAATTTGCCGTGCTTCTGCCGAACTGTTCTCTTAATAAAGCAGCCCAGATCGCAGAACGGATCAGGAGCGCTGTCAGTCATGAACCGATTATATTAAAAAACGGTGAAAAGCTTTCCGTTACGATATCACTGGGGGCCGCTCATTACCCCAATAATACGGAACGGCCAAGATCCTTGCCCATTCTTGCCGATCAAATGCTTTACAAAGCGAAAGAGACGGGACGGAACAAAGTGTGTTTTTCAGAAAAAAAAGAATGAATTCAATGTTCGAATTCATTCTTCCAATCTGAAAGACGTTTCAAAGGCAGAAAAGCCGGGACAAGATCTCCCTGATATTCTTTTTCTATAAATGCCGCTGTATCATCAGCTTGATAAAGCTCAAGAATGGTTTGCAGCGCTTCCCGATCTTGATCCTCCGCTCTGACAACAATCAAATTCATCTCTTCCACAGACATGAGACCGCCGCTCTTTATGGTATGCTTTTTCGGGTTCAGGCCCGCTTTTTTTGCTTCAGATGGTTTCATAACAAACACGTCCCCACCGCTCACTGCATCCTGTTGCCGGACAGCTTTCAATTTCAGGTGTCTCGGATTATCTTTAATCATATCAACTGAACCTGTTCCGTTAAATCCGTTTTTCAACGTTAGCAATCCCGCCTCCTGAAGCACAGTAAGCGCCCTGCCAAAATCGAACGCTTTATCGGGAACAGAAACAACAGCTCCCCGCGGTATATCTTGGATTCTGTCATATTGTTTTGAATAAATGCCCATAGGCGTTATGTATGTCGTACCGAGCGGTGCAAGCTTAAGTTTGTGTTTTTGAGTGAACGATTGAAAATATGAAATGGTTTGAAATTAATATCTACGGGCTGTTGTGCTTCTAAATAACGGTCAAAATCTTCAATGACAAAATTAAACTCATTATTAGCAAAAGACAGCGC
>NZ_CP026521.1:1147905-1151552 GCF_002953915.1 Bacillus sp. MBGLi79 | reverse complement strand
CTCGCCACATCGAACAGTTTCGAATCGACGCCCCTAATTCCTGAAAATGTGTTGATATATACCGGGAAGAAGGCGCCGAGCGCGATCAAGAGCACCTTTGACAGTTCGTCGAAACCGAACCATAAGATAAACAGCGGCGTGACGGCGAGATGCGGAACGGTTCTCAGCATTTGCAGAGAGGGATCGAGATAATCCTCGGCGATTTTTGAAAAGCCGATTACAAGCCCCAGCAGGAGCCCGAGTCCGGCTCCCAGGAAAAAGCCGAGCGCGGCGCGCTGAATGCTGATGCCTAAATGAGTGAAAAGCTCTCCTGATACGATGAGATCCCGAAATGTAAGCAATATATCTAAAGGAGCCGGAAGCAAGGTTTTTGATATGAGCTCAAATGACCCGACAAGCTGCCATAATAAAATCAATATCACGGGTAATACAATTCCCTTCCCCCATGCGAGCCGGAAAGCGGCCGGTCTCAGTTTTGCGCCTGCTTTCGGCTGGATCGAGGGGGTGCTTGATGAAACAGCCCTCATCTGTCATCTCCTCCTTTCAGCGCTTTTTTAATAAATGAATTGTCAACCACTTCTTTTACATCAATCTCTTTGTTAATCGCTTTTAATTTAAATTGAAAATCGGCAGTCTCCTGCTGCGTTTCAATAATACGGTCTGTGATCGGCTCATTTAACGGTTCGGTGTTATTCAGCACGTTTTCAACGACCTTTTTGTCGAGATTTTTAATTTTCGCATACTGTTCAACCGCTTCTTTCTTATGGTTTTCATGCCATTTCACGGCCTTGTCATACACCTTCAGAAAACGGATCACCTCATCAGGATACTTCTCGGCAAATTCGCTTCGTACAAGCGTAAAACCCGGGGAATACTTGTCGATTTGTTCCCCGTCAACCAATATTGCCGCGTCACTTTTGATCGTTTTAAGGGACAAAAACGGCTCCCAAATCGACCATGCATCAATCGCGCCGCTGTCAAATGCCGGCATGGCTTCGTCAGGCTGAAGCTGAATGATGTTGACGTCTGTTGGCTCCAGACCTGCTTTATCGATCACTTTATACAGAAAATCGAACCCGCTGCTGCCTTTTGCCACCGCCACCTTCTTTCCTTTCAAATCTTTTATGTCATCGATGCCGCTCCCTTTTTTCACAAGAATGCCGTTCGCCTTTAAACCGTCTTGCGAAAGACCGATTTCTTTAAAATCAATGCCAGCCGCCTGCCCTGCGATCACCGGTGAATTTCCAACCTGGGAAAAATCAAGTTTACCTGCGGCAAGACCTTCAAACTGCGGCGGACCGCTTTGAAACTCTGTCCATTTCACTTGAATCCCTTCTTTTGCGAACTCTTTTTCAAACCAGCCTTTTTCTTTCGCAAGGAGCAACGGGCTTAAGCTTTGCTGCACTCCGATGTTGATCTCTTTTAAATCTCCGCCCCCTCCGCTTGATTGGGCTGCTGAACAGCCCGCAAGAAGCATCAGGCAGCCCAGCATATACAACGGCCATTTTTTCACGTTTTTCCGCTCCTTTCTGCTCAAATCCCTGAACCTTCCTGAAAGCTGAATGTTTCCGTTGTCTCGAATTCTTTCAGCACTTTTTGTCTGATTGATTGAAAAACGGGCGATGTTCTGCTGCGCGGAAATGGCAGATCGACCGGAATCAGCTTGTGGATTCTCCCCGGCTTTGCGGTAAGAATCGCGACCCGGTTGGCTAAATAAACCGATTCGTCAATATCGTGCGTCACGAGGATCATCGTCATCTTCTTTTCTCGCCAAATGTCTGTCAGAACATCCTGGAGATGCTTTCTCGTAAAGGCGTCCAAGGCGCCGAAGGGTTCATCAAGCAGCAAAATCTCAGGCTCCCTGAGCAAAGCCCTGGCAATCGCGACCCGCTGCGACATACCTCCGGACAGCTCGCGTGGATACTGTTTCTCCGCGCCTTTCAGCCGCACCGTTTCAATCAATTCATCGACTTTTTTTCGCACCGCCGGTTCTTTCAGGCTTAAATCTGCGGCGATATTTTGCTCGACCGTCAGCCATGGAAAAAGCCGATGCTCCTGAAAGATGAAACCTTGCTGAATCCCCGGGCCCTTGATTTCTCTTCCGTTCATGCTGATTCGCCCTTCATAATTCCCGTCAAGACCGGCAGCGATTTTTAAGAGCGTGCTTTTCCCGCATCCGCTTGGACCGATGACAGTCAGAAATTCGCCGTTTTCGACCGTCAGTTTCACGTCTTGAAGCACGCTTGTTTTAAGGCTGCCGTTTCCAAATGCTTTTTCTTTTACACGAATTGATAAAGACATCTTGTTCCCCTTTCTTTTCTAAACTGAAAATAAAAAACTCTTATCCCAATTGAGATAAGAGCCTTCGGTTGACCGATCAGCGCTGATGGAATTTTCCGAAATATTAAACAACATACTAATTCATATTATTCCGACCTGTCAACCCCATATTATAAAAAAACAGATGAAAGGTTCCCCTTTCATCTGCAGTATTGCCCGTTTTTAACTGTAAATGCTGCCGCCTGCTTTTTTAAATTCCTTCGCCTTCTCTTCCAATCCTTTTTGAATAGCCTTTTGTTCATCAAGGTCGTTTTCCTTGGCATAGTCGCGAATATCCTGGGAAATTCTCATACTGCAAAATTTAGGCCCGCACATTGAACAAAAGTGTGCCGTTTTGGCGCCTTCCGCCGGAAGGGTTTCATCATGGTATTCAAGCGCTCTTTCCGGATCGAGCGACAAATTGAACTGGTCCCGCCAGCGGAATTCAAAGCGCGCCTTGGAAAGCGCGTCATCGCGGATTTGCGCGCCGGGGTGCCCTTTGGCAAGGTCAGCCGCATGGGCCGCGATTTTGTATGTTATGACGCCTTCGCGGACATCGTCTTTGTTCGGCAGTCCCAAATGCTCCTTCGGCGTCACATAGCAAAGCATGGCCGTGCCGTACCAGCCGATCATCGCCGCTCCGATTGCCGATGTAATATGATCGTAGCCCGGTGCAATATCGGTCGTCAGCGGGCCGAGCGTGTAAAACGGCGCCTCTTTGCAAATTTCCATCTGCTTGTCGACATTCTCTTTAATTTTATGCATCGGCACGTGTCCCGGTCCTTCGATCATCACTTGAACATCATGCTTCCAGGCGATTTCCGTCAGCTCGCCGAGCGTCTCCAATTCGGCAAATTGGGCCTCATCATTCGCATCCGCAATCGAGCCGGGCCGAAGGCCGTCCCCGAGCGAAAATGCGATATCGTATGTTTTCATAATCTCGCAAATCTCTTCAAAATGAGTGTACAGAAAGCTTTCCTCATGATGAGCCAAACACCATTGCGCCATAATTGCCCCGCCGCGGGATACGACTCCAGTGACGCGCTTTGCCGTCAGCGGCACATACCGAAGAAGGACGCCGGCATGAATCGTAAAATAATCAACGCCTTGCTCAGCCTGCTCGATTAATGTATCGCGGTAAATCTCCCAAGTGAGATCTTCCGCGACGCCGTTTACTTTTTCAAGCGCCTGATAAATTGGCACAGTCCCTACAGGAACTGGACAATTGCGGATGATCCACTCCCTCGTTGTATGAATATCTTTACCTGTGGACAAGTCCATCATCGTATCGGCGCCCCAGCGGATGGCCCATGTCATTTTTTCTACTT
>NZ_CP026521.1:1115276-1147805 GCF_002953915.1 Bacillus sp. MBGLi79 | reverse complement strand
GGTAGAGTAAAGGTATTTAGTTTTGAGCGATCTTTCTATAAGAAGATAGTTTTGTAAGAGTTTTCGTCTTGAAAGTTTGTTAAGAGCAAGAATAGTGAATTTAAGCGTTATGATCGCTTTAGGAGGAAATTTCATGTTAGAAGGTAAAGTAAAATGGTTCAACTCTGAAAAAGGTTTCGGATTCATCGAAGTAGAAGGTCAAGACGATGTATTCGTTCATTTCTCTGCTATTCAAGGCGAAGGCTTCAAAACTTTAGAAGAAGGCCAAGCTGTTTCTTTTGAAATCGTTGAAGGAAACCGCGGACCACAAGCTGCTAACGTTACTAAAGAAGCGTAAGCATAAATTGATATGAAAAACTGCAGGTGCAAACCTGCAGTTTTTATTTTGGACAAAAAAGCTGTTTTGCATAAGCAAAACAGCTTTTTCATTAGTTTGCAATATCCCGTTTCATGAAGATTCCAAAAGCAAGCAGCAGGAAAATGATAAAGTAGATCGCAAGCATGACGATAGAAAACGTCATAGTCATCCCTTCTATTAACGGTGTGCCATCCACATACTGAGTTAAATCGACATTAGCAAACAATATATACTTTGCCCAGTCAAATTTCGCTGCAATAAATGCAGTGGCTGTCGTACCGGCAACCAATAAAAAGATGGAAAACCCTACTGCAAGAGAGCTGTTTCTGAATACTGCAGACAGCATAAACGCCATCGTCGCCACCATTAAGGCCGAGACGGATTCAGAAAGATACGTTGTGGCCAAATGACTCATCATGTTTTGCTCAATGACATGGCCATCCTTATAGATTAAATGAATATTCGCGGCGGTTTCACCACCCGTCCCGAAGAAAATCAACCCTAACAAAGTAGAACCGATAAATAAAATCAACAGCAATAGGAACCCAAACAGGAGAACTGTAATATATTTGGACATCAAAATCTGAAAACGGCTGAGCGGCCGAATCATTAATAGCTTAATTGTTCCCCAATTAAATTCGTTAGCGACAATTCCGGCTGCGATAATAATGGTAAACAGTCCGGTAAGGATGGTAAAACCTGCTGAATCCGTTACATAAGACCATACAGTATAGCCCGTGTCATTTGGGATGTTATGTTCAATGCGATAGTTGTTGAGTGTGATTATTTCTTTATATCCATCTTTCAGTGAAGGATCGTCTTTGATTTCTTTCTTTAATTCGGCGTTTTGTACTTGAAGTTCTTGTTTCCAATGAGAATTTGCTTCACCGGCAGAAAAATGATTCGCCAAAAATGCAAATCCAACCATTGTTAGCCCCAGAATTCCAATCATCACCCATGTTCCGGCACGGCTGAAAATTTTGATCCACTCATTATAAATCAAATTAAGCATGCTGAACCTCCTCTTTTGTTTCACCTGTCATTTCTAAGAAACGGTCCTCTAATGATTTTGTTATAATTTTGACCTCGTAAATGCGGATTTGCTGCATCACCAGCAGTTCAATAACCGCAGGGACTTCGTCTTTAGCCAGTTTGAGTTCTACACCATTTGTCTTACTCACCAAATCATACTGGTTTAAAACAGTAGCGGCTTCATTCGGCTGCTCAACCTGAAAGAAATATGTATCGTTCTCATCAATGTTTTCATCTTTTACATTTTGAATATCGATCAGCTTTCCTTTTTGCAGAATCGCAATGCGATCACACATCAGTTCCATCTCTGACAGCAGGTGGCTTGAAACGATGACAGCCATTCCTCTTTCTCGGGTCAGCTTCTTTAAATGATCTCTGATTTCCCTGATTCCCGCCGGATCAAGGCCATTTGTCGGTTCATCCAAGATCAGCACTTTCGGATCATGCAGAAGGCATTGTGCCAAGCCAAGACGCTGTCTCATTCCTAGAGAATAGGTTTTCACCTTGTCGTGGATTCTGTCTGTTAAACCAACCAGCTCAACAACTTCATCAATTTTTTCCTTCGTGACACCCTTGACCATCCTTGCGTATTGCTGGAGATTTTTATATCCGCTCAAAAATTTATAGAGCTCTGGATTCTCTACGATCGCTCCAATATGCTTAATCGCCTTGGCATATTCTTTCGTAATGGATTGACCGCAAATGAGGACATCACCTTTCGTCAGCTTCATTAAGCCTACCATCATCCGGATGGTTGTCGTTTTCCCAGCTCCGTTTGGTCCCAAAAAACCGAATACTTCACCTTCACGAATCGTAAAACTGAGATCATCAATGAGCGTTCGGCCTCTGATGTTTTTTGTCACATTTCTCAATTCCAACACTGTTTTCATCATATTCCTCCTCTTTCTAGCAAACTTCCATTTTTGATTTAAACCATTGCAAAACAGACATGCCTTCCTGTTCACGAATATCTTCTACATCGCGCTGCGCCACTTTTTCTCCATTTGCGAGTATGATGACTTCGTCTAACAACGTCTCAATTTCATCAATTTCATGTGTCGCGATCACGACAATCTGCTGCTCAAAATCAATGTACGATACAAGGCTGTTTACGATGGAGTCCCTCACCATCGGATCAAGCCCCGAAAAAGGTTCATCAAGCAAGATGACGTCTGCCTGTCTCGCTAAAGCAAGAACGATTTTCAGCCTGCCCCGATTTCCTTTTGATAGCTTTTTGATCTTTTTTTCCGGATCCAGCTGCATCTCATTCAATAGTCTATAAGCTTGTTCTGTTTGAAAATCAGGAAACTGCGACTGATAAAAATTCACCATATCTTTGACAGTGAAATCCGGATAAAACATATCAAGCTCAGTAAGATAAGCCGTTTGACGCACCATATCTCTCGTAGCTTGTTTTCCATCTGCTTTTACAAACCCTGAAGTCGGAAACAAAAGGCCAGCCATCATTTTCAGGGTCGTTGACTTGCCGCTGCCGTTCGGTCCGATCAGACCATAAATCCGTCCAGATGATAGGGTAAATGACACATCATTGACGGCCGTATGGCGGCCGTATTTTTTTGATACGTGTTCTAGCTTGATTTCCATTTTAGCCTCCCTCTGTGAATGTTTTAATGCCCTCTAACATTTCCTCTTTCGTGAGCCCCAGCTCTTTCATTTGCTTGACAAAGCCTTCCAGCACTTCTCGTGTCAACTTGTCTTTCAGCTCGTCTACGATTTCTGCTTTTTCCGCAATAAACGTCCCTTGACCTCTTCTTGTCTCCACAATACCCAGCCTTTCCATTTCACTGTAAGTTCTTTGAATTGTATTGGGATTTACCTTAGTTTGAATCGCCATTTCTCTTACTGAAGGAAGCTTGTCTCCTGGGAGCAGCTCCTTCCTGACCAGCCTATAAAAGATCTGATCAGCGATCTGCAGATAAATCGGTTTCGAGGATTGAAATTGATTATCCATATTTACACCTCTACTTTACGATCAAGCAGTTTTGAAGCCATGATGAGCAGCAAGAACGTGATGACTAAGGTAATAGGAAACCCTAGCACAGACAGATGGATAGGTTTTAATTCCAATTTCCAAACGTTATGGAAGTGGAAATCAAAATTGCAATAGACTGTTACCGGCCAGAAATGCTTTTGAGATTCAACCAAAGGGCTTATGATGTATTCATCGTAGAATAACCACACTGCGACCAACAGAACCATCGCAACCCATCGCATTCCGCGCCAATTCCTGAGAGCGTGAAAAACAGTCCAAAACACGATGACTGTTACTGACATATCTAACGAAGAAATAAGCCCATACATATTCAGCAAAGCCACTGTACTCGTTATATCAACTTGATGCTCCAGCAGATTTTTTAAAGAGAGCATATGATACATCCATATCCCATAGGCTGTTAATGCCAACTGAATCACAAATTGATAGAGCAAAGATGCTGCCAATTTAGAAGAAAACAGCCATAAGCCGCCATTTGGATTGTACAGCCAAAGCTGTGATTTCCCTTCCTTGCGAAGGTGATAAAACACAAAAACAGGAGATAAGAAAAGCAGAAAAAAAGCAACTGCAACAAAAAACCCAAAAACGACTAGAGGTTCTTTCGCGCGAGAAGCTATAATATGGCCTGTTCCCAATAAAAAAGTCATTCCGCATATCCATACTAGCAGCCACATTCTTGAAAGCTTGATATCTTTCTTTAATAAACCTAAAAAAGAATCCATGTCTTTACCTCCCGGAAGAATCCTCGGTGTATGAGTAACATAGTACACTAGATCAAAATGAAATACAACATATTCCATGGATTTATTTGATAAAAAACATAATTGATGTAAACAGCAAAAAAGGCAAACCCGCCATGAGTAAACGGATTTGCCTTTTTCATTATTTTTTCTTGTTTTTCATAGAGAGCAGCGCATCACGATAGCTGCGGTCCTGCATTTTGTCACTTTCCTCAGTGACCTCTTCTTCTGCCTGATCTTCGTCAGAATGCTTAAACTTTTGCAGCGCCTGCCTGTAAATATCATCACCCATTGTGTTACGTTTCTCTTTTTGAGAATCATTTTCGACAACAGATGGCGTATGCTCGGCAGCCCTTGCTTCAGCAGGGTATTGCGCTTCGTTTTTTTCCTCTTCTGGAGGTGCGATTCTATCAGTTGCTTCTTGCTTCTCAGGTCCAGGTGAGGCGCTGCGGACATTAAATGTAATAAGGGCCGCAATGACAATGACAGCAGCAATAATTGCTATAATAATGGCCATTTCAACCTCTCCTTACTGTCCTGCTGTTAGGTTTCCTGTGACTTGGCTGACACGTCTTCCCAACGCGCGTCCAAGCTGAATACCTTCCTCAGACATTAACTCATCACTATCAACCGGACAAGTGACGCCTGCTCCGTAATAAGAGCCATAAAGTGCGTTTTCAGGCACGTTGCCAGGCAGTCCGACAACGATCATGCCTTGGTGGAACATCGGCGTGATTAAATTATGCATTGTCATTTCCAAACCGCCGTGTGTTGTTGCCGTTGTGCAGAAAACAGCACCGACTTTGTTGATCAGTTCGCCTTCAGCCCACAAGTAGCCAAGTCTGTCGATCCAAGTTTTAAGACCGGAGCTGATTGTTCCGAAATGCCCAGGGCATCCCCAAATAATCGCATCCATATCTTTAAGCTTGCGGATATCCGCCTGATCTACATGGTCGATGAATACTTCAGACGCGTCGTTTTCTCTCGCACCTTCAGCAATCGCCTCTGCAAGCACTTTAGTATGTTCGCCTTCACTATCATACACTACATAAATTTTCATTCAGGAAACCTCCCTGTACAGATTAAGATTCCTTAGCTTCTTTAGGAGCAGGAAGTAATGAAAGCTCCTCTTTTTTCTTCTTACGCAATTTATCTTTTCTGACGTCACGCAGGAAGATACTTAAAATCAACCCTGCTACACAGAATAAGGTTGCCCACATAAAGGCATCATTTATCCCCATGACATTGGAATCGAGTGACGCGTGTTTATAAATATGTGAGTACACATACGTTTTCGCTGTATCATAAGACACATTCATGTTCACCATTAAATTCGAAACTGCATTTTGGAACGCATGGAGGAAGTTCGGGTCCGCCGTGCTCGTTTTATCTGCAATTTGTGAATAATGGAATGTCGTCCGGTTTGTATAAATCGTCGTAATTAAACTTGTACCGATTGATCCGCTGATTTGGCGAAGTGTGTTGCTCATCGCCGTTCCGTGGCTGTTTAGACGGGCAGGAAGCTGGTTCATCCCGGCTGTCATGACTGGCATCATTAAGAGAGACATACCAAATGCACGGATTGAATAGATCAGCATGATGTGCGTATATGGTGTATCAATTGTTAATTGCGTGTATTGATAAGTTGTTACCACTGTCACAAGAAGCCCGATAATCGCAAGCGGTCTCGGTCCGAATTTATCGAACAAAATACCTGAGATCGGTGACATAATCAGCATGACAATCGCACCCGGAAGCAGAAGCAGACCGGATTGAAGCGCCGTAAAACCGACCAGGTTTTGCAGATAGATCGGTAAAAGGAACATACCAGTGTAAAGTGCCACTGTAATAATGATATTAATGACACTTGAGAGTGAGAAAATGTCATATTTAAACACTCTGAAATCAAGCATCGGATCATCATGGCGCAATTGCTGAACAACAAAAGCAACAATTGCAATGACGCCGATAATAACTGTAGACAGTACAATCGGGTCGGTCCAGCCGTCAGATCCGGCTTCACTGACTCCGTATAATAAGGAGGCGAATCCGACAATCGAGAGAATAGCTCCCAGAGTATCGAGTTTGATTTTTTGCGGCTCCACCATATTTTTAAAGATGAAGAAAGCCACAATGATAACAATTGCGCCGATTGGCACAAGTCCGTAAAACATAATGCGCCATGTATAATGCTCAATAATCCACCCGGAAAGAGTCGGGCCGACCGCTGGAGCAAACATCATCGCAAGCCCGAAAATCCCCATTCCTTTCCCCCTGCTTTCAGGCGGGAAAATTAACAGAATGGTTGTCATAACGAGCGGCTGCAAGATACCTCCGCCCACGGCCTGAATCAAACGGCCGATCAGCATTGTAGAGAAGTTAGGTGCGATACCGCAGACTAACGTACCGAGCGTAAAACAGAACATTGCGATGAGAAAGAGACTCCGTTGGCCAAACCGTGTAATCAGGAAGGCAGATAACGGAATCAATACGCCGTTAACAAGCATGTAACCTGTTGTCAGCCACTGAATCGTCGTTGCACTTACGCCAAATTCAGTCATTAAATGCGGCATTGCAACGTTAAGCAATGTTTGGTTGAGAATTGCCAAAAATAAACCCGCCATTAGCACAATCAGTAATGACATAGGGCTTTTTGCATTTTTTTCTTTGCCTGTAGCCATCTAAGACAACCTCCTTTCATGGTTTGATGACTGATCTGTTTTACTCAGAAATTTTAACAGATGCATTCATGCCAGGAAGCACCTTATCAGATGGGTTTTTGATTGAAATTTTCACAGGAATCTTTTGTGTTACTTTTGTGTAGTTTCCGCTTGAATTTGTAGATGGAAGCATATCAAAAGTTGAGTTAGTCGCATATCCAATTTCTTCTACAGTACCGTCAAATGTTGTATCAGGGTCTCCGTCAACTACTACGTCTACACTATTTCCTACTTCAATATCCGCAATATCTGTTTCTTTAATATTTGCTGTGATGTATAGGTTGTCCATGTCAATCGTTTGTGCAATTGTTGTACCAGCTTGTACGGTTTGTCCGTTTTTCACTTCGTTTTTCACAATTGTTCCATCCATAATGGATTTTACGTCAACAGTTTGTTCACCTTTGATTTTTGCAACTGTGTCGCCTTTTTTCACTGTTTTTCCTTCGTCCAGATCCCAGTCAGATACTTTACCTGCTGCTGGAGCAGTAATAGCAGCCATATCGCCGGCTACTTTTGCTTCATCTGTTTTTACGTAGTTAGTGCTTTGATAATAGTAGTAAGCACCTCCAGCTATAATTGCAAGAACAACAATCAAACCGATAATGTTGGTCAGAATTAAACGTCCTCTGTTCATTTTGTTTTCTCCTTTCGTTTCATCCTCTATCATTTTGCGGAAAGCTGGTGAAAATATGTGAGAAGTTTTTAATTACCGCTTTTTTCTGAACAGCCTTCAGCAAGCTTCGTTAAGCTTCCGGCAAGTTTGCGCAAATACTGCAGCTGGGAGGTATCAAGCTTTTGGTACAAGCCCGCACCCATTTTTGCATATTGCACAGCGGCTTTTTCTATCAGTTCTTCCCCCTCTTCGGTTAACTGAATCATGACGATACGGCGGTCATCCGGACTGTCATATCGATTCATCAAGTGGCGCTTATACAGAATATCTGTCATCCGCGTCACAGAAGCAGGCTTAAGATCAAGCGACATTGCCAGCTTGCTTAGCGGAGTGCTTCCGCTTTGATGAATTTTAAACATCAGCAAATATTGAAGGACTGTAATATCAAAAGGCTCAAGCACAATCTCCAATATCTTCTTCTGTTTTTTATAAATCGCCCGAGACGTATCGAAGAGCTGTTCAAAAGTGAGCAAAGCACGTTCTGATTCAGTCAACTCCTTTTCACCTCATTCCTCAATAATAGTTCACAAGATAAAATATTAATAAATGAAAGAAGATTTGTCAAAGGAAAAATTTCTTTTTCTCCCGTATTTTTTCCGCAAGCGTTTTCTTACTTTTATTAAATAAAAAAAAGCCCTGAAATGGGCTTTTCATTACGAAAATTGATGGCTTACACCAGACTCTTCATTTCTGAAAAAGCTCTTCAGCGCCTGAAAAACATCAGATTTCTGTTTTAAAATATAGTACTTAAATTTATCATCTTTCACATTTTTATATGCAGACATTAACGTTGAATGCCTGTTGTACTGATTGACCTCGCCGTAGCAGAATAGATTGGCCTTCTTCATAATATCATTAACCAATTTCACACAGCGCGCGTTGTCAGATGTCAGGTTGTCACCGTCAGAAAAATGAAACGGGTAAATGTTATAGCGAGCGGGATTGTACTTTTCATCAATAAGCTCAAGCGACTTCCGATATACGGAAGAACAAATGGTTCCGCCGCTTTCTCCCTTTGAGAAAAAATCCTCCTCCGAGACAACTCTTGCTTCTGTATGATGGGCAATAAATTCAATTTCCACAGTCTCGTATTTCGTCCGCAAAAAACGGGTCATCCAGAAAAAGAAGCTTCTGGCCATGTATTTTTCCCAAACCCCCATACTGCCGCTTGTATCCATCATTGCTAAAACGACAGCTTTTGATTCAGGCTTTGTGATGTCATTCCACGTCTTATACTTTAGGTCCTCCGGATAAATTGGATAGAACGACGGCTTTCCTGACATTGCGTTTCGTTTAAAGGCTGACATCATTGTTCTTTTCTTATCAATGTTACCGGTTAACCCTGTTTTACGAATATCATTAAACTCAATATCTGTATGAATAATATTGTCCCGCTCTTTTTGCTGGAGATTCGGAAGCTCTAATTCTTTAAAAAGCGCTTCTTCTAAATCCATTAATGAAACTTCCGCTTCATAATAATCCTCGCCTGCCTGATCACCGGCACCCTGCCCTTTTCCTGGCCCTTGTTTTTTGTCTGATCCATCCCGGGCCACAACATCACCAACCTGGCTGTCGCCGTCTCCTTGCCCTACATGTTTATTCTTATCATAGTTGTAACGGATTTTATACTCATCAAGTGAACGGATTGGGATTTTCACTACATCTTTTCCATTAGACATAATAATGCTTTCCTCAGTTACGAGGTCCGGAAGATTGTTTTTGATCGCTTCCTGCACCTTTTTCTGGTGACGCTGCTGGTCATCGAAGCCTTTGCGATGGAGGGACCAGTTTTCCTCAGAAATCAAAAAATGGCCGCTGTCATTTTGGGACATGAATTCCCCTCCTTAACCATTTGTGGTCGTGATACATACGTATTCCGGCTTGTGCCAGATTATGAAACAAGTCTTTTGAAAAGATTTATATTCATCATATGCACAAAAGCACGTTTAATTGACAAACTATTTAGAAAATGGGACAAAATAACCCGCCCTATTCGGACGGGTCACGTTGCTTATCGGTTCAGCAGGCTGCCGACATATTTCAGCAGCTCATTGGCGCTCGTCGAGTTGTAGCCGTGCTCATCAATTAAACGGGCCACGACTTCATTTACCTTTTTCAGCTGCTGCTCATCTGGCGTTTTTGTTGAAGTCGTAATTTTAACGACATCCTTCAGATCAGCAAACAGCTTTTTCTGAATTGCTTCACGCAGTCTTTCATGGGAATTGTAATCAAACCGCTTGCCTTTTCTCGCATAGGCCGAGATGCGGATTAAAATTTCTTCGCGGAACGCTTTTTTGGCGTTTTCCGAAATGCCGATCTGCTCCTCGATGGATCTCATTAGCTTTTCGTCAGGGTTCATTTCTTCTCCTGTCAAAGGATCACGAAGCTTATTTTTATTGCAATAGGCCTCTACGTTATCGAGGTAATTGTCCATAAGTGTTTTTGCTGATTCTTCATACGAATACACAAACGCTTTTTGGACTTCCTTTTTCGCAATGTCGTCATATTCCTTGCGGGCGGCAGAAATAAAATTCAAATACCGCTCCCTGTCCTCGCTTGAAATTGATGGATGCTGATCAAGACCTTCTTTTAAGGAACGAAGGACATCGAGAGAATTAATTGACTCCATATTTTTTCTGATAATCGTTGAAGAAATCCGGTTGATCACGTACCGCGGATCAATGCCGCTCATTCCTTCATCATTATATTCTTTTTTCATATCCTCAACGTCGACGGAATTATATCCTTCCACACTTTCTCCATCATACAGTCTCATTTTCTTGACCAGATCAATATCCGACCGCTTTGGCTCTTTTAACCGGGTAAGGATTGAGAACATCGCGGCGACCTTCAAAGTATGAGGGGCAATATGAACATCCGACACATCGCTCTCTGCGATCATTTTTTCATAAATTCTCTCTTCCTCAGACACTTTTAAATTATAAGGAACCGGCATCACGATGATTCTCGAGTGCAGGGCTTCATTCTTCTTATTAGAAATGAATGAGCGATACTCCGTTTCATTCGTGTGCGCCACGATCAGCTCATCAGCAGAAATTAACGCAAACCGCCCCGCTTTAAAATTCCCTTCCTGTGTCAATGAAAGCAAATGCCAGAGAAATTTCTCATCACATTTCAGCATCTCCTGAAACTCCATCATCCCGCGGTTCGCTTTATTCAGCTCTCCGTCAAACCGGTAAGCGCGCGGATCTGATTCCGAACCGTACTCGGCGATTGTTGAGAAATCAATACTCCCGGTCAAATCGGCAATATCCTGAGATTTTGGGTCAGATGGACTGAATGTTCCAATTCCCGTACGCTTATCTTCTGAAAAGAAGATGCGCTCCACCTTCACATCCTCAATTCTTCCTCCGTACTCTTCCTCCAGCCTCATGACATTTAAAGGAGAAAGACTTCCCTCTATTCTAATACCGTATTCTCTGTAAAAGTCATCACGTAAATGGTGGGGGATTAAATGTAGAGGGTCCTCGTGCATCGGGCAGCCTTTAATCGCATATACAGCGCCATTATCTGTCAGCGTGTATGCTTCGAGACCTTTTTTAAGCATCGTGACCAACGTGGATTTACCGCCGCTCACAGGTCCCATCAACAATAGAATCCGCTTTCTGACATCTAGACGTTTGGCAGCCGGATGAAAATACTCTTCCACAAGACGCTCCAGAGATTCTTCAAGCCCAAACAGCTCACGGTCAAAAAAACTGTACTTCTTGCGTCCGTCAATCTCCTCTATCCCGCTGTCTTTTATCATATTAAAAACTCGAGAATGAGCAGATTGCGCGACCATCGGATTTTCTTTAATAATCTCCAAATAATCGGCGAAAGTTCCTTCCCATTTCAGCCGCTGCTCTTCCTCTCTGTACTGTTCAATTTTCTTTAATATATCCATAAGGACCTCCTCTATCATGTTTGATACACTATGCAAATAAGGTACTTTGTTACAATCTATGCCGCCAACTCGTGATACATGCTTTGGTTTCTTAAAAATAAAGATACTTATACATCGTTGACAAGGCCGACTGCGACCGTTCATAATAAAGAAAAATACAGAATCATCCAGACTCGGACAGCACGGAAAAATTGAAGAGGGGGAGAGACGGTGAAAACAATCATCATGATGGGGGTCATTGTCACTTTTTTAGTATCAATTTTTACTGCAGGATACGATAGCAAGCCTGGAAAAGAATAAAAAAGGGTGCTCCTGAAAGAGCACCCTTTTTGTATAACAGAACAATGTTTTACAGTTTTGTTTTTTCTTTAATCTGTGAATGTTGATCACATTCGTATCTGTTTTCGTACTCAATTGTTCCGATACTGCATCCCGGCCCGATAATCACTTCTTTTCCCCTGACAACTGCCGCATCGGTATTCTCCAAATAAACCTGATCTCCTTCTATGACGTCTGCGATCAGTTTCACTTTCTTCCGGTTAAAAAAGCTCGTGCGTCTTTTCACAGTAATTGTTGTTCCGCCGATTTCGCGCACATGGCTTATATCATGGCTCAATCCTAGCTTGATGTCACCAGCATTTAATAACCCCGATACATCAACACAGCCTGTTCCATGGAACCTTTCTGTTTCACAATCACCTTTTACGCTAAGCTTCCCTTTCACATCGCACGATTCTCCAGTCATACTCCCGGAAATCTCTGTCAGGCCCTTCAAATTAAAGCGATCAAATTGAAGTGAGCCGCTGACTTTCATTGTGCCATAAATATTGATTCTCCCTGCGGTCAGATTGCCTTTAAACTCACTTTCTCCGAACACACGCAGCCGCTCAGTCTCTGCTGTCCCGAGAAAGCAGCCTGTTCCGAATATGCGGCAGCCCGCAACAGACAGCCCATCACCGACCACACCTTCACCTTTGATGACGACATTGTGATACGTGCCTCCGGCGGCATGGCCAGCGCCATATAATTTTAAATTTCCCAGTTTTGTTGTCTCCATTACGATCCTCCTCACACCTTCGTGCATGTTTCTACCAATGCGCTTGGATCACAAGTATAGTCACCGCTGTATTCGACGGTTTCAATCCGGCAATCCGGACCGATTATCACTTTATTTCCGCGCACGGTTTTCGCCTTTGTATTTGTCAATTCAATCACGTCACCTTCGATCAGCTCTGCCGTTAGAACAGGCTGCGGCATCAATCTGAGTAATGTCAGCATTCCTTTTCTGCAGGTCACTTGAAGATGGCGGCAGCCGATCTCCCGTACATCGCTTTCCCCGGAACAAAGCTTAATGGTCACTTGGTCTGCATTTAAAAGACCGCTGATTTTGCATTTCCCTTCTGATTGAAAGGTTTCCGTTTCGCAATCCGCTTCCATGACGGTTTTTCCGCTAATGTCAATCTCATCAGCCTTGACAGTCCCGCCAAATGTTGATGATCCAGCGATTTTTAATTGTTTAGCTGATGCCTCTCCTTGAATAAAACCAGTTCCATTAATCCGAATAGATTCAGCTTCAACGTCTCCATGTATCTTTCCAGAACCGCTGATGGTTACCGCTTTCGCTTTGACGCTGCCGTCAGCTTTTCCCGTTCCATTAAAAGAAAAAGTGTCACACTCCACGTCTCCAGCCACTGTCCCGCTTCCGTTAATCTCAACTGATTGAAACGTTCCTCCCTTTGAACTTCCCGATCCGTTTATCACCAGCTTTTCCACTACATCCATTGTTGGCCCTCCTGCATATATGTTGTTTTTAATTCCTCTGAAGCTTTTAATAAATCTACCCGTTCCACAACCTTGACGGATGATTCAAACAAAATGCTGTCCGCCGCAGCCGCTATAAAACAAGTTGTAACACCGAGCTTGCGCAGCACAATCAGTTCCGTCTGTTTTTCAATCTTTTCAGTATCATGCTTCTTCAATACCTCTGCAGCCATTTTTGCTTCTGCCAAGCTGACATTTCCAGACTGCAGCAGTCCTTCAAGCACATACAGCGACAGCAAGTCGCGGGATGAAAAAACCGGACTACTTTCGTCTTCTGAATAGACTTCAAGTGCAGGCTTTGAGATCAAACTTTTACGAAGCAATTCATCAGCGGTCATGCTGACATCCTTCATCTTCGGTGACAGCATTTCCCTCATTTCATCCAGAGACAAGTTTTCCTTCATTTTTTGAATCATTGAGATACGTTTTAAAATATCCTCCCTCGGAAAAAACGTCTCCTGCCCTGTGAAAGTGGATTTGCGAATAAACCATTCCTCGGGTATTAAATTTTTTCGCTTCCATCGATACAGCTGACCGTATGAAATCGATGTTCTTTCAAGTAATTCTTTTTTAGAGATTAATTGTTCCTCCATAAGTCCAGCTCCTTTGATGGGTACATTGTAACATAACACTGTTACGTTGTTAAGCCCAAAAACGAAACAAAGTATTTCAACAGGCACAAAAAAAACCGCCCATCAGCAATGAGCGGGTTTTGCACTATTTTAAATCACGGTAATTTTGCTGGCGCAGCGCTTCATAAACGAGAATCGCGGCAGTGTTGGACAGGTTTAACGATCTGACATGCTCTGTCATTGGAAGACGCAGGCAGCGGTCCATATTATTTTGAATTAAATCCTTTGGCAAACCGCTTGTTTCTCTTCCGAACACAAAGAAATAATCCTCGTCAAGATCAGTGTAATCAAATGATGTATGAGGCTGCTGGCCAAATTTCGTAATAAAGAAAAATTGGCCTTTTTCATATGCCTCAAACAATTCCTCTAACGAATCATGATACACAACATTAACAAACTCCCAATAATCGAGTCCGGCACGCTTCAGCATTTTATCATCCGTTGAAAAGCCGAGCGGACGAATCAGGTGGAGCGTAGTATTGGTTGCTGCACAAGTACGCGCAATATTCCCTGTGTTAGCGGGAATTTCTGGTTGATATAAAACGACATGTAATGCCACAATGTTCACCTCTGTTTTTCTTATCCGCCCATCATTATAACATTAATTACTCTTTTGTCGTATCATCAACGATATGAAAAAAAGCATATCGTATCGACGGCGTGTATGCCGTTGAATCCTCATATGACCAATACCTCATCCGGCTGTCATAGGTCTGGGCGTTGACAAGCGGCATATTGCCTTTGTCCTTTGCCACGACAATCGTTGTATGATTAAACCGGCCGTCTCCTTCGAAGTCATAGCAAATCACATCGCCCGGCACCAGCTCTTCCGCTGATTTCATCCGCACCGCACGCAGTCCGGCTTTTGAATTCGACAAATACATTTTCATCGAATGAGCCACCGTCCAGCTGTAGCTCCATGAGCTTTGTTTCATCCACCAGCCTGATCCTCTGTTCGGGTGGCCGCGCATCGGCGCGCCTCCCGCATGAAGACACTGAGAAATAAAATTGGTACAGTTATCGCTGAAATTTTTATAAGCAGGATTGCGCTTGTTCCAAAATTTCTCGGCATATTGCACAGCGCCGAGACGATCGTATTGAAAAGCCCTGCCAAACGCTTCTCTTTCCTCTTCAGAATAGTCAATAATGCTGGTCCCTTCATGAAATCCAGCCGGCTTTTTCGCAACTTCCTGATCACTAATCAAAATGTGATCATAAAGGAAAGCCATTCGCTCCTCTATGTGCTCTTCTATATACAAGCTGTCGTCCTGTTCCTTACACACGTATTCGTAATGGATGGTATACGAAAGGCAGGTCGTTCCGTCATCCTCAACCCGCACATGATTAATCACGGCCTTTGCTTTCGCTTTTATGATGTCAACTTTACGTTTTTCCAGAAGCTTTTTCTTACGCTCCATGACTTTAAGGTCTCCGACTTGAGACTCCTGTCTCATATCATGTCCGTTAACCAGAAAGCCCAGCCGCTCCTCCGCTAATTGTTCTAAAATGTGCTTCAAGCTCACCCCACCCGCCATACTTTTTTATAGAGAAAAAACACTTGGATGATCTCAAGTGTTTTTTCCTTCTGTCTATACGTATGTCAGGACAGGCCTTGTTTAGTCATGCCTGAAGCTTTTAGCAACTCAATTCCTTTTTCAATTTCCAGCTTTGCCTCTTCATCCTTCTCTTTTTCCAGCGCTTTTTCAAGCTCTTCCATGTATACGGTGTCTCCGATTTTACCGATTGCCCATGCGGCTGTCCCCCTGATGACAGGACGCGGGTCCTTGTGCATCAGATCCGCCAATTCAGGCAGTGCGGAGGTATCCTTAAAATGCGCAAGCGCGAGAATGGCGTTTCGCTGAATCGGTTTTTTCCCGCGCCAAGAACCTGAGACATGTCCGAATTTCTCCTTAAATTCCCGATTGCTGATGGTCAAGAGCGGCTTCAATAACGGTTTGGCAATCTCAGGATCAGGCTCCATTTCCGGATGAAGATGAAAGTCCTTCCCTTTATTGAGAGGACATACCGTTTGGCACGTATCGCACCCATACAGGCGGTTTCCGATCTTTGTACGGAATTCATCAGGCAAAAACCCTTTTGTCTGGGTCAGAAAAGAGATGCAGCGCTGCGCATTAAGCTGCCCCGGATTAACCAACGCCCCCGTCGGACAGGCGTCCAAACATTTCGTGCAGGACCCGCACATATCTTCAATCGGCACATCAGGCTCAAAAGGAATATTTGTGATCATTTCCGCCAAATACACATAAGAGCCATACTCTGGCGTTGTGATCATACAGTTTTTCGCACTGAATCCGATGCCGGCACGTTCCGCAACGGCGCGATCAGACAATTCACCTGTATCAACCATTGACTTCGTTCTGATATCCTCATGCTTGCTTTTTAGAAATTCCTCCAGCAGATCGAGTTTTTCCCTCAGCACATCATGATAGTCTTTGCCCCAGGAGGCTCTGCAAAAAATGCCCCTGCGCTCAGTTCTCGTGCTTCTTGGCGCATCCTTCATTCTGGAAGGATATGCGAGAGCAATCGCCACTATTGATTTCGCTTTCGGCAACAGAAGCTTTGGCGTCACCCTTTTCTCAATATCCGGCTCTTCAAAGCCAGAGAGATAGCCGAGTGATTCTTGAAGAATCAAACGGTCTTTTAAACTGTCAAAAGTATCAGCGGTCGTAAAACCAATCTTGTCCACGCCAATGCTTTTCGCGTATTCAATTAATTCTTCTTTGAGCTGATAAACGTTCATGTTTTGCACAGCCTCCTTTCTTTGTGATAAAACGATACAGCGTTTATAATAGGTTGATATCACGTAACTGGAGTGAATGCTAGTGAATATCAAACTTGATTCTGTTATTACTGAACGTGCAGCTGGCTTACATGCAGCAGCTGTCATTTATGAGAATATCGAAGTCGGCTCCTCACCGCAAATGCTGAAAGGCAGACTCCGCCTATTCCAGGAGTCCCTGTTTTTCGACTATGCAGACGGCGGTATACCCGATGAACCCTTCGTCAAGGAATGGCGGGAACTCTTTAAACAGCTTAACCCTTCATTTGAGGGAGAAACAACCCCAATGGAGGACATGCTGATCCCGATATCAAAAGAACAATTCATGGAAAGTAAGGACTCGGCCCATGACACAATCGATTTTTTCGCATTAAAATATTCTCTGCCCATTATGATTTATGATGCCGGAAAGCTTCATGAGTCTGTCCGGATCTCATTGGGAGAAAAAGAAAACATCCTGCTTTTCTCTGATGAAAACGGCATTTTTGGCGATTTTAAAAACAGCTTCAATCAACATCCCGTTTCAAACGAGACCAAAAATATGCTACAAATCATTTTTTTCCCGCCATCCATTGAGAAAAGCAGCGCTGTTAAACTCTTATCATCATTAACGAAAATGTTTGAACAAATTCACGGCGGCACCCATACAGTACATTGGCTTACGTAAAAGAACACGAATAACGTGTTCTTTTTTACATAAAAAAACGCAATACTTCGTTTATCTGAGAAACGAAACACTGCGTTAATAACGTATGTATGGAGCGGGTGATGAGAATCGAACTCACGACATCAGCTTGGAAGGCTGAGGTTTTACCACTAAACTACACCCGCATTTGTGAATGTCAGTAACAGTACCGCTTTGACTGTTCTTATATTACAGGTTTATTTATTTTTCGTCAAGGGAATATAAAAATTTTGTCGAAAAAAAGTTATCTTTTTGTAAAGTTGTTAAGTAACATTTACATAATGTTAAGTATACTATACAATATAATGAAACAAGAAAGTGAAGGGGACAGACGTCATGATGAAAAATAAAGTAAAAGAGCTGAGGGCACGCTTCGGCTATTCTCAGGAAAAACTCGGAGAAACGGTCGGCGTCACAAGGCAGACTGTGGCAGCCATTGAAAAAGGCGATTATGTTCCCTCACTGCTGTTAGCATTGAAAATCTGTAAAGCCTTCTCCATGAAAATGGAGGATGTCTTTTGGTTAGAGGAGGAAAACTAAGATGAGCATGAAAACAAAAGCAGCTTTTCAACTGGTGTTATTTGGCCTTGCATGCTGGACGCTGATTTCATACTTTGAAGCCTCGGAAGGCATAGCATCTTTTTTCCGCACAAAGAGCGGCGGGACGGTGTTTGAATTAAACCTCACCCCCTTTGTTCTGTTTATTGCGGCGACTGCGGTTTATTTGTACTTACAGAAAAAAAGCCGCCCTGCCAGAAAGCAGCTTCTTCTGCCTGATGAATTTGAAGAGCAGGATGAAAGAGAGCAGATGATGACGGCAAAAGCATGCCGCGCTTCATATATCGCTGTCTACTTCTCGCTGCCTGCCGCTGCGGTGCTTCTCATTTTTTATCCGCTTTTTCAATCGCGCATGCCGTTTTTCCCTATTATTATTGTGTTTGTCATCATGATCATCCAGCACCTTTCCTACGTCATCTCTTTCAAGAAAAACGAAAAAAACTCCGGCACACTGTAATCGGCCGGAGTTTTTTCTTACCAGCTTGCTTTTTTCACACCGGGAATCTGGCCTTTATGGGCCAGCTCCCTAAAAACGATTCTGGACATTTTAAACTTTCTCATATATCCTCTCGGGCGCCCCGTTACCATGCAGCGATTGTGGAGCCTTCCCGGCGCTGAATCTTTTGGCAGCTTGCTGAGTGCCTCGTAATCTCCTTTTTCCTTCAACTCGCGTCTGATATCAGCGTATTGTTCAACAAGCTGTTGTCGTTTTAACTCTTTTGCCACTTTTGATTTTTTAGCCAAGTCACATAGCCTCCTTATCAAATCGAAATTATTACGATTTAAAATGTATCATGCTCCCTTTAAAAAAGCAAGCATACCGCTTTGTAAAACAGACGGCCTGAAGCCGACCGTTTCTAATGATGCAATTTCACATAATACAGTAACGCATCTTGATGCTTAATGAGCTCTTTTTTATGTTCAGAGGTATGCATTGTCTCGTCAGTCCCTCTAATACTGCTGCCGATCAAAACAGGCTTCTCGAAAGAAATCGGTTCCGGCGATGAAATATTCTGAGTCATTTCCTGTGTTGCGCTATCGTCACGTTTCACCGATGAATCAGCTGCTATATTTCCCTGTTTATCCACAATGCCAAAATGAATGGTGGTGTGTTTATCCTTTCCTTCCCCCTCTTCATTCACAAAATAAACAAATTGTATGGTATCAGGTTTTTCCTCTGAATAATTTGCACGAACTGGACCAACCGTCTCAACAAGCTTTCCCTTTTGATAATGTTCGATGTACATGTCAGCTGAAGAAATACCTTCACCGATATTGACGGCTTCAGCAGTGAATGCCTGTGAAGCTGCAACATCCATTCTGTTTTTTTCAAGATCTGACATGTCCGCTGCTTTGATTTCCATCTGTTTTGAATGTCCGCATGCCGACAGCATAGCTATCAGGCAAATGACTGCTGCGCTTCTCAATGTTTTCAGAAAAACAGCCCCCTTTTTGAAAATCTTACCATATTCGGGGGCTGTATTTTAATTAAACTCATGCATTTTTCTCTTTGACAAAATAAGTGTTTCCTACTGCTTCTCCCCTTTTGTTCTGAAGCTTTCTCGTCCGATCGTTTTCAAACGGCAAAAGTGGAAATACAAGCTCTGCAAAATAATACGCTTCTTCTAGATGCGGATAGCCGGAGAATATAAATGATTCTATGCCGAGTGCCTGGTACTCCGCTATCCGGTCGGCAATAGTCTGCGGATCACCGACAAGGGCTGTTCCTGCCCCTCCTCTGACCAGACCGATCCCCGCCCACAGATTCGGGCTGATTTCAAGCTTCGTCCGATCGCCTTGATGAAGAACGGCCATCCGCTGCTGGCCTGAAGAGTCGTAACGGCTTAAAGCAGCCTGCGCTTTGGCAATGGTGTCATCATCCAAATGGCTGATCAAGCGCTCAGCCGCTTCCCACGCCTCTTGTTCAGTTTCACGGGCAATGACATGCAGCCTAATGCCAAACCGGACAGATCTCCCTTCTTTTTCCGCCTGCTTTTTGACTCTCTCAATCTTTTCTTTTACTTGTTCAGGCGGCTCCCCCCATGTCAAGTACACGTCTGTATGCTTTGCGGCAGCTTCAATCCCTGCCTGCGACGATCCACCGAAATAGATAGGCGGATGCGGCGCTTGCTGCGGCGGGAAAAGCAGATTGCTGTTTTCCACTTTTATATGCTTTCCTTCATAGGAAACCGTTTCTCCCTGCAAAAGTTTTCGCCAAACGGTTAAAAATTCGTCTGTTGCTTCATAGCGCTCATCATGACTGATAAACAGGCCATCACCTGCCAGCTCATACGGATCGCCCCCTGCCACAACGTTGATCAGCAGCCGGCCGTCTGAAATGCGGTCTAAGGTGGATGTCATTCTGGCTGCTAAAGAAGGCTGCATTAAACCAGGTCTTACCGCGACTAAAAATTTCAAGTCCTTTGTTTCTCCTGCCAGCGCCGACGCTGTAAGCCACGGGTCCTCGCACGATCTTCCCGTCGGCAGAAGAACCCCTGTATATCCCAGCCTGTCTGCCGCCTGCGCGATATGTTTAAAGTAAAGATGATCCGCAGTCCGTCCATCACTTTCAGATCCTAAATATCTCGCGTCTCCATGAGTCGGTATAAACCAAAGAATTTCCATATTCATCCCCCTTAGATACTCTATCCTTCGTAGCTGTTTCTCCACTTTAACAGCTTTCGTTCAAGCAGCCTGACGAAGGAATCCGTCAGCTTTCCAACCACTGCAAAAATGATAATCCCTGCAAAGACTTTGTTCGTTTGTGAAAATTGTCTCGCATCCATAATCATATAGCCGACTCCCGAGCTTGAGCCCATCAGCTCTGCTACAACGAGCCCGAGCCATGCAATGCCGAGCGATAAGCGAATGCCTAGCAATATATTGGGCAGGGCTGCCGGCAATATCACTTTGGTTATCTGCTGATGCCATTTAAATTCAAGGACCCGAGCGACTTCAAACAGCTTCGCATCAACTCCGCGGATACCGTTAAACGTATTGATATAGACGGGAAAGAAGGCACCGAGCGCAATCAGCAAAATTTTAGATACTTCGTCAAATCCGAACCATAAAATAAACAGCGGCGTGACGGCCAAATGAGGTACCGTTCTAAGCATTTGCAACGATGGATCAAGATACAGCTCCGTTCGTTTTGAGAATCCGGCCAAAATCCCGATTATCAATCCAAGCGCCGCGCCAAGCAAAAAACCAAGCGCCGCCCGATAAATGCTGATTTGCAGATGGCCGAACAGCTCACCAGACAAAATAAGCTCCTTAAAGGTCAGGACAATCGTCACAGGCGTAGGCAGCACTGTAGCGGACACAAGCCCCAGCGCGCCGATAATCTGCCAGATGGCAATGATGACAGCTGGCAGTAAAAGCCCCTTCGTCCAGCCATACTTCTTCCTTCCGGGCTTTTTTCGCACTGCTTCCGCATTCGTTTTGGGCAGCGAGCCCGCAGCCTCTGCTTTCATCACTGATCACCTCCTGAGGAATATTCCTTTAATGCTTTTTTGATAAAAGTGTTATCCACAACATCCTTCACATCAATCTTCTTATCTATTGCCTGCGTTCGAAATTGAAAATCTGCTGTTTCCTGCTGTGCTTTCACAATATCGTCACTAATGACCTCATTCAGGGGCTCAGTATTCTTCAGCACATTTTCGACGACCTTTTTATCGAGATCTTTAATGTCTGCATACAGTTCTGCTGCTTCATCCAAATGTTCCTTTTGCCATACAACAGCCTTATTAAACACCTTCAGAAAACGGACCACTTCGTCTGGATGCTCTTCTGAAAACTTGGTTCTTACTAAAGTAAAGCCCGGTGAATATAAATCTGTGCTTTCTCCGTTCACAAGGATTTTTGCTCCGTGTTTCATAGTTTCTAATGACAAGTACGGCTCCCAAATGGACCAGGCATCAACAGATCCGTTTTCAAACGCCGAAGCCGCTTCATCAGGCTGAAGCTGAATAATTGTCACATCATTAGCTGACAACCCGACTTGATCAAGCGCTTTATACAAAAAATCAAACCCGCTGCTGCCTTTGGCGACTGCAATTTTCTTCCCTTTTAAATCCTTGACGTCCTGAATGGCGCTGCCTTGATTCACAAGGATGCCGTTTGCTTTCAATCCGTCCTGAGACAAACCGATTTCTTTAAAGTCAATGCCTGCCGCCTGTCCAGCGATCACAGGCGAATTGCCGACCTGAGAAAAATCAAGTTTGTCTGCCGCAAGGCCTTCAAATTGGGGCGGACCGCTTTGAAACTCCACCCATTTCACTTTGATGCCTTCTTTTTCAAATGCATCTTCGAACCAGCCTTTCTCCTTCGCGATCAAAAGCGGGCTTAAGCTTTGCTGAATACCAATACGAATTTCCTTCAATTGTTTGTGATCACCATTGGCTCCGTTTGCTCCGCAGCCTGCGAGCAGAAAAATAACGGCAACCAATACAATGAGCCTTTTTTTCATTTCCGCTTCCGCCCTTTCTATATCCCTGATCCTTCAGCGTACTCCAAATCTTCTGTTTTCTCGAATTCCGACAGCACTTTCTGTCTGATCGCTTGGAAATCCGGAGTCGTCCGGTTCCGCGGATACGCCAAGTGAATGGGCATCAGCTTATGGATTTTCCCCGGTTTGGCCTTAAGGATCGCAAGCTCATTTCCTAAATAAACAGATTCATCTATATCGTGAGTCACGAGAATCATCGTTGTTTTTTTCCTCCTCCATATCTCCAGCAGCACGTCCTGCAGATGTTTTCTTGTAAAAGCGTCAAGTGCACCAAACGGTTCATCTAAAAGCAGCACCTCAGGCTCCCGCAGAAGGGCCCGGGCAATGGCAACTCTTTGTGACATGCCGCCTGACAGCTCGCGCGGATATGCTTTCTCCGATCCTTTCAATCTGACAATCTCGATCAGTTCATCCACCTTCTGTTTGACTTTTGGGTCCTTCAAATTCAAGTCGGCGGCAATATTCTGCTCAACCGTCAGCCAAGGAAAGAGGCGGTGCTCCTGAAAAATAAATCCTTGCTGAATCCCCGGAGCTGTTACGCTGCGGCCGTTGATTTCAACACTCCCGTCATATTCAGAATCAAGTCCCGCAATAATCTTTAACAAGGTGCTTTTCCCGCACCCGCTCGGTCCGATAAGCGTTAAAAATTCACCTGGTGCGATTGATAATTGTATGTTCTCTAAGACCGTGTTTTTGCGGCCCTCTTGAACAAATGACTTTTCTTTGATGCTGATGGTCACAGCCACTTTTATCCCCTCTTTCTGCCAACGCCGCCTTCAAAAAACAAAAAGGCCCCCATCTCTGTTCTTGTAGAGATGAGAGCCTTCGGCGGTCCGATCAGCTGCCCAATTGTTTTTTGTTTGAATAACATGTTAATTCAAATTATTCCGATATGTCAACTCTTTTTTAAAATGCGGTTTTTGATCCTTGTTTATCACTTACTCTGCTTGTTTCGCAAGTAGAGTAGAAAAAATGATTTCTCCGAAAATTATTAAATGCTATGCAACAGCTGATATAACAAAGTTTTTCACCATTTTCAATACTAGATATCGCTTAATAGAGATAACTACTTTATAATAATTATAAAATAATATTGACTTTTTACTTAGAGATGATATTATGTTCTTATAAATTCCAAGAGGTGATAACATGAGTTCAAATAAACTGACAACTAGCTGGGGCGCTCCGGTTGGAGATAATCAAAACTCAATGACTGCCGGTTCTCGCGGACCAACTTTAATTCAAGATGTACATTTACTCGAGAAATTGGCCCATTTCAACCGAGAACGTGTTCCTGAACGTGTTGTTCACGCTAAAGGAGCAGGCGCACACGGATATTTTGAAGTGACAAACGACGTAACAAAATATACGAAAGCCGCTTTCCTTTCTGAAGTCGGCAAACGCACACCGCTGTTCATCCGTTTCTCAACAGTTGCCGGTGAACTTGGCTCGGCTGACACAGTTCGCGACCCACGCGGATTTGCTGTTAAATTTTATACTGAAGAAGGAAACTACGACATCGTCGGCAACAATACTCCGGTATTCTTTATCCGCGATGCGATTAAGTTCCCTGATTTCATCCATACACAGAAAAGAGATCCAAAAACACACCTGAAAAACCCTACGGCTGTATGGGATTTCTGGTCACTTTCACCAGAGTCACTGCACCAAGTGACAATCCTGATGTCTGACCGCGGAATTCCTGCGACACTTCGCCACATGCACGGCTTCGGAAGCCATACATTCAAATGGACAAATGCCGAAGGCGAAGGTGTATGGATTAAATATCACTTTAAAACAGAACAAGGCGTGAAAAACCTTGATGTCAATACGGCAGCAAAAATTGCCGGAGAAAATCCTGATTACCATACAGAAGACCTTTTCAACGCAATCGAAAACGGTGATTACCCTGCATGGAAACTATATGTGCAAATCATGCCTTTAGAAGATGCAAATACGTACCGTTTCGATCCGTTTGATGTCACAAAAGTTTGGTCTCAAAAAGACTACCCGTTAATCGAGGTCGGACGCATGGTTCTAGACAGAAATCCGGAAAACTACTTTGCAGAAGTAGAACAAGCGACATTCTCACCTGGAACACTCGTGCCTGGTATTGATGTTTCACCGGATAAAATGCTTCAAGGCCGACTGTTTGCTTATCATGATGCACACCGCTACCGTGTCGGCGCAAACCATCAAGCGCTGCCAATCAACCGCGCACGCAACGAAGTGAACAATTATCAGCGTGACGGACAAATGCGCTTTGACAATAATGGCGGCGGATCTGTATACTACGAGCCTAACAGCTTCGGCGGCCCGAAAGAGTCACCTGAGGATAAGCAAGCAGCATATCCGGTACAAGGTATCGCTGACAGCGTAAGCTACGATCACAACGATCACTACACACAAGCCGGTGACCTGTATCGTTTAATGAGTGAAGATGAGCGTACCCGCCTTGTTGAAAATATCGTTAACGCTATGAAGCCGGTAGAAAAAGAAGAAATCAAGCTCCGTCAAATCGAGCACTTCTATAAAGCGGACCCTGAATACGGAAAACGCGTTGCAGAAGGCCTTGGATTGCCGATTAAAAAAGATGCTTAATCGAAATGCAAAAACCCGCTGGAATCAGCGGGTTTTTTTATATTTAGTTACGCCTTGCGTATGCTTCTCATCAATCTTCATATAAATTTCCTCCATGAGCTCCGCGCTGTTTATAATCTCTCGTTTGTTTTTTTCAATCAGCAGCTCGAGCGGCATAATCTGATTCCCGTAGGTTTTTCGCTTCCTGAATCGTTTTCTTCCCTTTTCTTTTTTGACTCCCATCAATAATCCCTCCTTTTTCATACAAAAAAGGCCCTTATCAAAAGATAAGAGCCTTCGGTGTTCCGATCAGCGCGACAGTTTTGAAAATTTGTACTGACCATGTTAATTCATACAATACCGACCTGTCAACTATATTTTGAAGATATTAACGCTTTATTAGATTATATCCACGCTTTTTCCTTATACACTCTTTTACCCTGACGCATAAGCTAGAGAAACTAGAATACGTGAGAAAGAGATGTGGGAGTGTGGAAAAGACAAAACTGACCGGACGTATCGTGACACGGGATGATCCGGACTATAACGAAGCAAGAACCAATATTAACCTGAGCTTAGAAAGGTATCCTGACATCATTGTGTTTTGCCAAAACAAACAAGATGCACTCAATGCGCTGAAATGGGCGCGTGAAAACCATGTGCCTTTCCGTATTAGAGGCGGCAGGCACAGCTATGAAAATTTCTCCCTTTTAAATAACGGTCTTGTTATTGATTTAAGCGAAATGAAAAAAATAACTGTAAATCAGGATAAAAAGCTTGCCTATATTGAAGCAGGCGCTGAATTGGGAGAAGTCTATCGGACTCTCTGGCAATACGGCCTGACGCTTCCCGCAGGCACCATTGCTAATGTAGGGCTCACAGGTTTAACTCTCGGAGGAGGTATTGGACTTTTAACAAGGGCTGCCGGTCTTACTTGTGACCGCCTCGTGAATCTCGAGATGATAATAGCAGACGAAAAAGAGGGCGCTGATTTGGTTACAGTCAGCTCTTCAAACCATCCAGACTTATTTTGGGCGTCTCAGGGAGGCGGAGGCGGCAATTTCGGCATTGTCACCTCCATGACATTTAAAGCGGTGCCCATCTCTCAAGTGTCGATTTTTTCAATTACATGGGGCTGGGATGATTTTAAAGAAGTATTTAACACGTGGCAGCACTGGGCCCCCTATACAGATGACCGGCTTACCTCATCAATAGAGTTTTGGCCTAAAGAAGTAAACCGGATAGAGGCCCTCGGCCAATTTGTCGGTCCAAAAACAGAGTTAAAAAAACTGTTAAAGCCTTTATTGAAAGCAGGAAGCCCGACAAGCGGAATGGTAATCGCAATGCCCTTCATTGAAGCGGTAACCTTTTTTAACAGCCCGGGAGGCAATCAGCCTCAAAAAATGAAACGCTCCGGCTCTTTCATTGAAAAGCCATTATCAGAACGTGCGATTTCAACGATTAAACACTTTTTGGAGCACGCTCCGAATCAAAACGCCAGCGTCTGGCAGCAGTCGCTCGGCGGAGCAGCCGGACGGATCGCTCCAGACCAAACAGCATTTTATTATCGTGATGCAATCATTGCCCAGGAATACCTAACAAACTGGACATCCCCTGAAAAAAAAAGACAAAACGTCCGCTGGATTGAGAGGCTGAGAACATCCCTTTCGAGAGAAACGATGGGGGACTACGTAAATTGGCCAGATATCGAAATCAGAAACTGGCCAAGAACATATTACGGCGAAAATGTTGAACGACTCCGCCGTGTCAAAACGAAATATGATCCAGAAAATGTTTTCCACTTTGAACAGAGTATTCCTCCGCTTCGACGTTCTCTGTTTTTCTAAAAAAATGAAGATGGAGCATTCTCCATCTTCATTTTTTTATTGATATAAATTGCTTCCCGTATCGACAAATTCTTTTGCTTTTTCTTTTAATCCTCTATTTATGGCTTCTGCTTCACTGAGATCGTTTTTCTTCGCATAATCTCGAATATCCTGAGAAATTCTCATGCTGCAAAACTTTGGACCGCACATGGAACAGAAGTGAGCAGTTTTTGCTCCTTCAGCCGGCAGAGTTTCATCATGATATTCAAGCGCTCTTTCCGGATCAAGAGAGAGATTAAACTGATCCCGCCAGCGGAATTCAAAACGGGCTTTCGATAACGCATCATCGCGGATTTGCGCTCCGGGATGCCCTTTTGCAAGGTCCGCAGCGTGCGCAGCGATCTTATATGTAATGACTCCTTCACGAACATCATCACGGTTTGGCAGCCCTAAATGCTCCTTCGGCGTTACATAACATAGCATTGCTGTCCCATACCAACCGATCATCGCCGCTCCGATCGCTGAAGTAATATGGTCATATCCAGGGGCAATATCCGTTGTCAACGGCCCTAATGTATAAAAAGGCGCTTCTTTACAAATGTCCATTTGTTTATCGACGTTCTCTTTGATTTTATGCATCGGAACATGTCCAGGACCCTCAATCATCACTTGAACATCATGCTTCCACGCGATTTGCGTCAGCTCTCCAAGCGTCTCTAATTCAGCAAACTGTGCTTCGTCATTAGCATCGGCGATTGATCCGGGACGCAGACCATCCCCAAGAGAAAACGCAATATCATATGTTTTCATGATTTCACAGATCTCTTCAAAATGAGTGTATAAAAAGCTTTCTTGATGGTGAGCCAGACACCACTGTGCCATGATTGCGCCCCCGCGGGACACGATACCAGTTGTCCTTTTGGCAGTCAGCGGCACATACCTAAGCAAAACACCCGCGTGAATCGTAAAATAATCCACACCCTGCTCTGCCTGCTCGATCAGCGTATCACGATAAATCTCCCACGTTAAATCCTCCGCTACGCCGTTTACTTTTTCAAGCGCCTGATAAATCGGAACAGTTCCCACAGGAACAGGACAATTGCGAATAATCCATTCACGCGTCGTATGAATATCTTTTCCTGTAGAGAGATCCATCATTGTATCTGCTCCCCAGCGGATGGCCCACGTCATTTTTTCCACTTCCTCTTCAATGGATGACGTAACAGCTGAATTCCCGATATTCGCATTAATCTTCACATGAAAATTCCGGCCGATAATCATTGGCTCACTTTCAGGGTGATTAATGTTTGAAGGAATGATTGCCCGGCCGCTTGCCACCTCGTCTCTTACAAATTCGGGAGACACGTGCTCTCGAATAGCGATAAACTCCATCTCAGGTGTAATGATTCCCTTTTTGGCATAGTGCATTTGGGTGACATTATGACCAGCCTTCGCCCTCAGCGGTTTCCGCTTTAGCCCTGGGTAGCTTACGTTTGGATTTGCTTTTTTATAACCATTATCTTCTGGTTTTATTGCACGACCTTCATATTCTTCCACATCACCGCGCTCTGTAATCCACTTTTGGCGGAGCGGCTTTAATCCTTCTTGAATATTAATAGTAACTTCGGGGTCCGTATACGGTCCGCTTGTATCATAGACACGCACAGGTGCGTTTTCCTCCTCGCCGAACGATCCCGTCGTCGGACTCAATGTAATCTCCCTCATCGGCACTTGGATGTCTGAAGAAGAACCCTCCACGTATACCTTTTTGCTGCCCGAAAAACTCGACATAATAGAAATGTTGGCTTGCTGCACTGAATTGTTTTGCATTACTTATCCTTCCCCTCTCTACGTTTAAAAAGGACAAAATCAAGCCCATAACCAGCACAAAAAACCGGATTCATAAAAATGAACCCGGTTACAGTCAGAAAGAAACATATTATTGCCCAGCACGACAATAATAAAAACAATTCCTCTACTTCCCCACGCTGGTACGAACCAGATCAGGTCCAAAGGGTTAAGAAGCTTACCTTCTCTCTCAGCCCGAAAGCGGGCACCCCCAGTAACTATTGATTTCGGACTCATCTTAACATAAAACCAATCGAAAAAAAAGAGGAATATAGAAAATATTCAGCTAATTGAACCCAAATATGTGACAGGCAACGAGATTTCAGATATCCCATGTTCATCCCTCATCACCCGATATGCCTTTGCATCCGATCTTGAACTCACAGTCTGAAACAGCTGATCATTTATGAAATGGAGAGCCGCTCCATCGTCCGCCGCATAGCCATTGCACAAGAATTCGTTAGCTATCAGCAGGTGGTATGCCGGTCTCCGATCCTTTTCCCCGTCATAATGAGGACAAAAGCTCCCTTGCAAAAAACCTAAACTTTTCATACTTGTCAGCGGCCCGGCCGAATCTGTCACGCCTTCTTCAAACCAGCATATCGCACCTGCACTTAATCCAGCTAAAATCACTCCGTTCTTCCATGCCTCTCTGAGAATAAAGTCCAGCCCCCATTCCTTCCACAGCACAAGCATATTGCGCGTATTTCCCCCGCCAACATAGATCACGTCCTTTTCCATAACAAAAGAAGTTAAATCTGTTGACGGCGGCTTAAATAAGGATAAATGAGACGGCACACAATCCATTGTTTGAAACGCATGATAAAACCGCTGAATATAGTTTTGGGAATCTCCACTCGCGGTCGGCAAAAAACAAATACGAGGTGACTCCCGTTCCGATTGATTGAGGATATATTGATCGAGGGACAAATTTTCCGGCTCCATCGAAAAACCCCCGCCTCCCATCGCAATAATCTGTTTCATCATTACACTCCCCAACAAAATTTGTTGTTTATTATAGCATTTTGAATAGAAGCAAGAAACAAAGCAAAATACTTTCTTATCAGGAGCTGCTATAAAAACCAAAGGAGGTGGCTTGCTCATTGAGTCTTTATCCCGAAGACATTTTTGATTTGTTAACAACAATAAAAACCAACATTAACAACTACACTGTCGCAATAACAGAAGCCGCAAATCCCCACATCAGAAGAGCATTGCATGATAAATTAGATACCACTGTCCATCTCCATGATGAACTGTCAGATCTTCTGTTGGAAAAAGGGTGGCTTGGGTGAGCAATTTCAAATCGATTCGCTTTTATCTTGCAGCAAAGACCACAAAAAGAGACGGGATCTCAAAGATGAGATGCCGTCTCTTTTTTATTGCTCCACTCTTCTTAAAGCCTCGTTTACCGTTTCTTTTATAAACGCGTCTTCACCGCTTAATCGGTCTAAACTGAGATCGCCGTTTCTTAGCCTTTCGGAAATATGGTTTATATCCTCCTCTACTGTGATTTGGAGCTCACCAGCCAAAAACATTCTGTGTAATTCATCTGCAACCAAATTTTCTTTATTCACTTCCACCTACTCCTTTGTTTTCAATATTATTCTTAGTCTGCCCTTAGGCTTAGATGAGTAATAGGAAAAAAGTATGAATCAAATGAATCTTTTTTCCTCCTTCTTGCGTATACCTGTTGAGAAAAAGAAAAAGGGGAAGATCAAACATGTCATTTTTTAAGAAACTTGCGGCAAGTGCCGGAATCGGAGCTGCAAAAGTCGATACAATTTTAGAGAAAGATGCATATTTTCCAGGAGAAGAAGTCCGGGGAACTGTACACGTCAAAGGCGGAAAAATCGCTCAGGACATCCGCTATATTGACTTACAGCTTAACACCAAGTACGTCATTGTAAAAGACGACGAAGAGCACCGGAAATACGCTACAATTCATTCTTTCCGGGTCACTGGTTCATTTGCTATTCAGCCTGGAGAAGAGCATCAATTTCCGTTCGCATTCACTCTGCCTCTAGATACGCCGATCACTGTAGGAAAAGTAGAGGTTGCCGTGGTGACAGACCTTGACATTCAAGGCGGTATCGACAAATCTGATCATGACCGCATTTTCGTTGAAGCGCACCCTTGGATTGAAAATGTCCTGGGAGCTATCGAAAACCTGGGCTTCCGTCTTAAAAAGCAGACTGCGAACAAGCACCCTACTTCCAGCGTCGCCTTCCGTTCGTTCAAGAATTCGAGTTCGTCCCGACTTCCGGATATTATCGTCAGATGCTTGATGAATTAGAGCTCATTTTCCTTTTAGACGAAGACGGTTTGGAAATCATTTTCGAAGTCGACCGCAGAGCAAGAGGACTCCGAGGATGGCTGGAAGAGATGTATAATGACGGAGAACAGCTTGTACGCGTCCGTTTCAGCCAATCAGAGCTTGAAGATGCAGAAGAGCTAGAAGAGGTACTAGAAGAGATCATAGACCAATACGCTGAGTAAGTGATAAAAAAGAGCCTCAACTAGGGACTGCCCCCCATAAGATGAGACAAATAAAAACACCTTCAAGTTTGGATACGGATGAGTGTTATTCGACATTAGACTTGGAGGTGTTTTTTCTATGGGGACAAGAGTGAGTTATCCAGTTGAAGTGAAACAGAAGGCTGTAGAAATGAGATTGGCAGGCTTGCCTATGAAAGAGATCATGCAGGAATTGAATATTAAGAATAAGACACAGGTTCAGACATGGGTTAGATGGCATAAGACTGGGGATACACATCGATTCGAACAGCCTTTCGGAAAGCAATACACTTACGGAAAAGGCCCCGAGTATTCTTCCGAATTAGAGAAACTGCAGGCAGAGAATCGTTATCTGAGGCAACAGAATGAAGTTTTAAAAAAGTACAACGAATTGGAAAGGAAGTTGATAGCGAAACGTCAGTCGAACTTGTAGAAATATTGCACAGCACAATGACCGTGCAGGATATCTGTATTCATTTGGGTATCTCTCGAGCGTCTTATTATCATTCGGAAGAAGAATCTCAAGAAAGAACATCCTAAACGGCCTCTGGAGAAACAAATTGGCGCAGTATGCCGAAAGCCCCAGTTCGATAGGGATATCGAAAAATCACAGCTATATTAAAAAAGAGAATGTGTATTAACCATAAAACGGTTCAACGTATTATGCAGAAAAATCAGTGGCAGTGCCGGCTAAGGTGAAAAAGCGTAAGAAGAATGGGCAGCCATATGCCGTGATTGATAATATATTGGATCGGAACTTTCAGTCTGATCGTCCTCTAGAAAAACTAGTAACGAACATCACGTATTTGCCTTATGGGCAGAAACACTTGTACCTTTCCAGAATTGAATTTATATAATGGGGAAGTAATTGCTTTTACGATTGGAGATAAACAGGACACAGATTTTGTTCTAAATACACTTGATGCTGCCAACACTGCCCAAGAACTGCATGTTACATAGTGACCAAGGATCTGTGTATACATCTTACGAGTATCAGAAAGCTGTTAAAAAAAGGCATTACCATGAGCATGTCCCGCAAAGGGAAGCCCGCTGATAATACCACATACCAGTGGTCGGGGGCGAACCGACACACTCCAGAGGGAACACGATTTTGAGTCGAAAAGTTCCTTCTGTATCTAATTTTATTATCCGTTAATTTTAGTGATATTAAGTAATTCTACAGATAATTGAAGTCTAGAATAATTTTGTATTCACCGACTTATATTTAATTATACTATAATCTGCAGAGATGAATAAAGAATATTTTCGTACGTTATGTTACCATGGACAATGTTGTAACGTTAGACA
>NZ_CP026521.1:1099146-1115176 GCF_002953915.1 Bacillus sp. MBGLi79 | reverse complement strand
AGCTCCCATCTGTCCGCTCGACTTGCATGTATTAGGCACGCCGCCAGCGTTCGTCCTGAGCCAGGATCAAACTCTCCGATAAATGGATCACAGGTTAAGTTCACCGCATCCTGCGGCGACACCTGTGTGACCTGCATCGTGCAGGCCCTAGTTTGACTGACTAAGCACATCTCTGTGCGATTTATAAAAATGAATTAACAGGTACGTTTTGTCTTGTTTAGTTTTCAAAGATCATTTTCACTTCTTGTCGAAGCGACTTTATCAATATAACATTTTGGCTTTCTTTTGTCAAATGTTTTTTTGATTTATTTCCTCGCCGCTGTGAGCTTGATTTCTCAGAAGCGCATCAGCGACGTTTAATAATATAACACGGTCAAGAAACAGAGTCAACACCTTTTTTAAAAGAATATCCTCGGTGATAGACAGCCTGTCCTTTCGTTTCTATTTGGCTAACGTTGATAAGTCCCTTTTCTGTCAAGTAATCAAGCATAACGCCAAGATCCTGTGTAAAGTGCTTTAGGTCATGATGTTGAAGAAGCTCACCGAATTGCCAAATGTCTTTTTCTTTCATTACTTCGAAAAGATGCGCCGAACCGATCTCTGCTTTAGAATGGATAAGAAAATCATTTGCTAAGAATAATAATTCTAGTCTTTTTTCCAAGCTCTCGTGACTTTCAATCAGCTCGGAATATAATTTGTACACTTGGGGCTCCATCTGGCGCACTTGGCTCCACACCGTGGTTTCGGGATGAAATCCTCTGTCGATTACTTCAATACGTGCTAAATGATGCAACGCATGAACAACTGCGTTGTAGGCATCTAAAAATTGATTGGCTTCAAAAAAAGCTTTTCCTTCAACATACCTTCTGATTAATTTGCCGTATTCAAGTCCGATCTTCAGTTTACGTTCGGCAAACGGAAATGTATTCAGCCTGTCAATCAGTTCAGCAACGTATTCATTACGGTCAAACAAGACTCTGCCATTTACAATCCAATCTATGATTCTTCTATTTGTTCCAAGCAAAATCCATTCTTGAATCTGAGAATCTGTTACCACATGCAAAGAAGCTGTTTGATGATCGAATTCATAGTGCTTTATAAAAACTGGCTCATCAGCATCCTTTACAATCACCAGCAAAGCTGCGTCAAAGTTATCTGTTAAGGAAGATGTTTTGTTTCTTCTCTCAATCATAATGACAGCTAATGTATTGGGGTGACTTGCTCTTTCTTGGTAAATTGGGCGGAGAAGATTTTCCATCACTATTCCTCCAATGCAATTGTTCAAATTTTTTTATTCTCTATTTGATTCAATTCTATGGTTAAAACGAAATTCCTTTTTTCTAAACACATTGAACTATTATAAACAATTTCACAGCAAGTCTCCATAAGTAAATTCCAGTTCAACCGAAAACATGAAGAAAATCCCATCGGGTTTGTGCTATAGTTAAATCAGAGGGGGATGGACATGGCGAAATACTCCAGCAAAATTAATAAAATCAGAACATTCGCGTTAAGTTTGGTTTTCGTTGGGTTTATCATTATGTACATCGGGATCTTTTTCAAAGAGTCAGTTTTGCTTTCTAGTTTGTTTATGATACTTGGGCTTTTATCCATCGGTCTCAGCACGGTTGTTTACTTTTGGATTGGGATGCTTTCGACTAAAGCGGTTCGCGTCATTTGTCCAGGCTGTGATAAAGAGACAAAGGTTTTAGGAAGAGTCGATATGTGCATGCATTGCCGAGAGCCGCTGACTTTAGATAAGGGATTAGAAGGAAAAGAATTTGATGAGTCTTATAATAAAAAGAAAATGTCGAAATAAAATAAGCTGACCGTTTCGTGCGGTCAGCTTATTTTTAATGATTTTCTTTTTTCGAACACTCTTGGCAGACGCCGTAAATTTCTAAACGGTGGTGGCTTACCTTGAAGCCCGTGACGTGGGCAGCAAGCTGCTCAACTTCGTCAAGGCCCGGGTAATGGAAGTCCACAATTTTCCCGCAGTTTTCACAAATCGCGTGATAGTGATCGGATGTGACAAAATCGAATCTGCTGGAAGCATCACCGTATGTGAGCTCTTTTACCAAACCCGATTCTCGGAACACACGCAAATTGTTATATACCGTCGCTACGCTCATGTTAGGAAATTTCCCTTCCAGAGCTTTATATATATCGTCCGCTGTTGGATGAGCCATAGAGTTAACGAGATATTCCAGAATCGCATGACGTTGAGGAGTAATGCGAACTCCGGTTTCCTTCAACGTTTCTAAGGCTTCTTTTAGTTCATGTGCAGCCATCCGTCATGCACCTCTCTTCTAAAAAAAAATTCTTACATTGTAATGTTTATAATTAGTGTAACTCTTTCTACGATAATTTGTCAATTGATATCAGGGTAAAAGTAAGCATATCATTTGAGGCTGATAGACGAATTTACTTTTCCGACATATCCTTGAGGGTTTGAAGCGCTTCGGCTACATGGTCTTTCACTTTTACCTTTCTCCATTCTTTAACGAGACGGCCTTCTTTATCAATTAAAAAAGTGGAGCGCTCGATTCCCATATATTCTTTTCCGAAGTTTTTCTTCAGCTTCCACACATCAAACGCTTCCGCCAGCTTATGCTCATCATCAACAAGAAGCAGAAATGGAAGATCATGCTTCTCTTTAAATTTTCCGTGTTTTTCCTGGCTGTCCGGGCTGACACCGATAATGACGGCATCCAGTTCACTGAAGCTTTCGTGATTGTCCCGAAAATCACAGGCTTCCGTTGTACACCCCGGTGTCATGTCCTTTGGATAAAAATAAAGCACAATATACTTTCCTTTATAATCCGATAATTTTACTGTTTCCCCATGATCGCCTTTTAACTCAAGCTCAGGCGCTTTTTGTCCGATTTCTATAGTCATTACGTTACCTCCGGATGTTTTTTTATTAAGCGTATCCAATTCTTGTCCAGATTACAACCATCTCAGCTGCATCTGAAGCCCAAAGCCATTGTTCTTGTTCGCAAGCATGCTACAATAGAAAGGACGCATGGAGATATAGGAGGTTTTTATTCTTGCATACAAAATCAATTGAACTTCACAATGAGGCATTAGAGCACATTGTCGGCGGTGTAAACAGTCCGTCTAGATCATATAAAGCAGTCGGCGGCGGTTCTCCCGTTGCAATGGAGAAAGCAAGCGGCGCTTATTTTTGGGATGTGGACGGCAACAAATACATCGATTATTTAGCGGCGTATGGTCCGATTATTACAGGACATGCCCACCCGCATATTACAGAAGCGATTAAAAAAGCGGCAGAGAACGGTGTATTGTATGGAACACCGACGAAACATGAAGTTACATTTGCAAAGATGCTCAAAGAAGCTATTCCCGCTATGGACAAAGTAAGATTCGTCAATTCGGGAACAGAAGCCGTTATGACGACCATTCGCGTGGCCCGCGCATATACAGGCCGGACAAAAATCATTAAATTTGCAGGCTGCTATCACGGGCATTCGGACCTTGTGCTTGTCGCTGCAGGCTCCGGCCCGTCCACTCTCGGCACTCCGGACTCAGCCGGTGTACCAAAAAGCATTGCAAACGAAGTGATCACTGTTCCATTTAATGATATCGACAGCTATAAAGCGGCTCTTGATAAATGGGGCAGTGAAATCGCGGCGGTTCTCGTTGAACCGATTGTCGGCAACTTCGGTATCGTTGCGCCAAAAGAAGGTTTCTTAGAAAAAGTAAATGAATTGACGCACAATGCAGGCGCTCTCGTTATTTACGATGAAGTCATTACGGCTTTCCGCTTTATGTATGGCGGCGCGCAGGATCTCTTACAGGTGAAACCGGATTTAACAGCGCTCGGAAAAATTATCGGCGGCGGACTTCCGATTGGCGCCTATGGCGGCAAAAAAGAAATCATGGAGCAGGTAGCTCCGCTAGGGCCTGCTTATCAGGCAGGAACAATGGCAGGGAACCCCGCTTCCATCCTATCAGGCATCGCTTGTCTGGAAGTGCTCAAAGAGGAAGGCGTGTATGAAAAGCTTGATCACCTTGGCGCAATGCTGGAGGAAGGCATTTTACAGCACGCAGAAACACACGGCATCACAATTACTGTCAATCGCTTAAAAGGCGCACTCACGGTTTATTTCTCTGATGAGAAAGTCGAAAATTATGAGCAGGCTGAACGTAGTGACGGAGAAACATTCGCTGCGTTTTTCAAACTGATGCTGGAACGCGGAGTTAATTTAGCACCTTCTAAGTATGAAGCCTGGTTTATCACGACAGCACATACAGAGCAGGATATTAAAGACACGCTTGAGGCGGTCGAGGATGCTTTTAAACATCTTAAAAACTAGAAATTGACACCTTGGACAGGAGCATTGAGCTCCTGTTTTTTTATGGATTCAAATAACGTGTAAGATTTTGGTCTTTTTCTAGAAAAATAGCTTGAATATTTGTATCGATCCCTGTATATTACTTAATTGTTTAGCAAATAAACTAACCGGGAATTTTAAGGATTAGCCCATTTGCTATGTCACACAATTTACTATAGAAAGGAATGCACGCACAAACCAATGAAACTTGGTGCCCGCATTTTCAAAACCGGGATTGCGATTACACTTGCCCTTTATTTGGCTTCGTGGATCGGGCTTCCCGCGCCGATTTTCGCTGGAATTGCAGCGATATTTGCGATTCAGCCGTCGATTTACCGCTCTTTTCTCATTATTATTGACCAGGTTCAGGCAAATATCATCGGAGCTGTGATTGCCACAGTGTTCGGCCTTATTTTCGGACCCAGCCCGATTATGATCGGGTTAACAGCAGTTATTGTCATTACAATCATGCTGAAACTTAAAATTGAACATACAATTTCAATTGCTCTTGTAACAGTCATTGCGATATTAGAATCTGCCGGTGACGACTTTTTAATGTTCGCGCTGATCAGAACAAGCACAGTCATCTTAGGGGTGCTTTCTTCCTTTATCGTCAACCTTGTGTTTTTGCCTCCTAAGTACGAAACAAAGCTGATTCATAATACCGTGGAAAACACCGAAGAAATTATGAAGTGGATCAGATTGTCCATGCGGCAGTCGACAGAGCATTCGATTTTGAAAGAGGATATTGAAAAACTGAAAGAAAAAATGATCAAGCTTGATCAGACATATCTTCTATATAAAGAAGAAAGAAGTTACTTTAAGAAAACGACTTATGTGAAATCAAGAAAGCTTGTCCTGTTCAGACAGGCCATTATTACTGCAAACCGGGCGCTTGATACATTGAAGAAGCTGCATCGTCTGGAAAACGAGATCTATCATATGCCGGAAGAGTTTCAGGAAACACTGACTGAAGAGCTTGATTACCTGCTTTACTGGCATGAACTGATTTTAATGAGGTTTGTCGGCAAAATCAAGCCGCATGATGACGCGGATGAAGAAGGCATTCGATATAAGCAGCTTTTAACAAAGTCCTTTTTAAAAAATCAGCAAAATACGGATGAGGAGCTTATTGATTACAACATGCTCAATATTATGGCAAGCGCCGTAGAGTACCGCGAGCAGCTCGAACATTTAGAAACACTCATCACAAGTTTTCAAACGTATCATCCGAAAGACTGCGAAATAGAAACAGAAGAGTAACCCGGTTAAACAGCCGGGTTTTTTTATACAAAAAAATCTTATATCCTTCGTTAAAAGGATATAAGATTGATGTTTCAGTTCAAATTTTGAATGGTAAATAAGTGCTTGTACTGGCTGTCATAGTCCATGAGTTCATCATGGGTTCCGGTTTCAATGATTGTGCCGTTTTCCATGACGACAATCTTATCCGCATGTGTGATCGTCGATAAACGGTGGGCGACAACAAAAGTTGTTCTGTCCTTCGCCAGTTTGTCCATCGCTTCTTGAATATAATGCTCACTTTCCAGATCAAGAGCGGATGTCGCTTCATCTAAAATGAGGAGCGGCGGATTTTTTAGAAATACCCGCGCAATTGAGATCCGCTGCTTTTGTCCGCCTGAAAGCTTAACGCCTCGTTCCCCCACCCGGGTCTCATATCCTTCTGGAAAACCCATGATAAATTCATGGGCATTTGCAGCTTTGGCGGCTTCAATAATTTCTTCAAGAGTGGCATCAGGTTTGCCGATTGCGATATTCTCCCGAATCGTTTCACTGAATAAAAAGGTATCCTGCAGCACCATGCCAACCTGGTTGCGAAGGCTTCTTGCTTCATAATCGCGAATATCCGTCCCATCAATCAGCAGTCTGCCGCTTGAAACATCATAAAATCTCGGGATCAGGCTGACGAGCGTTGATTTTCCTCCTCCGCTCATGCCGACGAGAGCTACAGTTTCCCCTCTATTTACTTTTAAAGAGACATCATGGAGAATGTTTTCTTTTTCCTTTTCATATTGAAATGAAACGTTTTGAAACTCCACTCCTCCGCGAATCTGATCTGCCTTAATCGCATTTGGTTTATCAGTGAGTTCATAGGGCTCGTCGATAAATTCAAATACCCTGTCCATTGATGCGATTGACTGTGTCAAGGTTGTAGAGGAATTGATCAGTCTTCTAACTGGGTTGTACATTCTGTCAATATATCCGACAAACGCGACCATTGTTCCGACTGTCAGCGGTCCATTAATGACAAAATAGCCGGCGCACGCAATGACGATGAGCGGCGCCAAATCTGTAATGGTATTAACGACCGCAAAGGTTTTGGCATTCCAATTCGTGTGGCTGATGGCCTTATCTAAGAAATGACCATTTTTCTCATTAAATTGAGCCTGTTCATGGTCTTCTATTGCAAAGCTCCTGATGACCGGCATGCCTTGAATGCGCTCGTGCAAATGCCCCTGTACTTGAGCTAGCGCCTGTGAGCGCTCCCTTGTCAGCTTTCGTAAACGGCCGTAAAAATACTTCACTGATATGCCGTATAATGGGAATAAAACGATAGAGATCAGTGTTAATTTTATGTCCAGCGTCAGCATGATAGAGATCACGATCAAAATCGTCAGCATATCTAGCCATATATTCATCAGGCCTGTGATGACAAAATCCTTTGTTTGTTCCACATCATTGATCACTCGGGAAATGACTTCCCCTGTTCTTGTATTCGCATAAAAACGAAGGCTGAGTTTCTGTATATGGTCAAACAGCTTGGCTCTTATGTCATAAAGCACCTTGCTGGCCGTCCACTGGGCAAAATATTGCCGATAATATTCAACAGGCGGGCGCAAAATTAAAAATAAGGCGAACATGATCGCCATAATCGTGAACAATGACGTTGTTTTGTCACTAGCCGTGCCGCCTCCTTGAATAATGTCGTCAACTACGTACTTCAGAAGCAATGGGAGAGCAAGCGGAATGGAGAATTTTACGATCCCGATTAACACTGTAACGAAAATTTGCTTCTTATAAGGTTTGACGAATTGCATGTAGCGTTTCATAACCCCCACGTTGATTCCCCCTCTCTCTTGATCATGATGTGTGTGAGCCCATGTGAAAAACCTGTTGTACCCCGCAACAGGTTTTTACGTAACCATTATTTTGTATAGCGCAAATACCGTTCATACCACATATCAACAAACTCGGGCGCAAACGGTCCCTGACGCTGGTGAATCCAATGGAGCAGCGTGTTTAAGTAGTCTCTTAATATACTGTCGATTTCTTTTGGATAATTCATGGCTTTCCGGTGATCATCATATTCGTCTTCATCGAGAATATTGTAGGTCATGTCAGGGAAAACCTTAACATCTAAGTCATAATCGATATATTTAATTGCTTCGCCATCATAGGCAAACGGAGAACTGATGTTGCAATAATAATGAACCCCGTCTTCCCTCAGCATCCCGATGACATTAAACCATTGTCTTGCGTGAAAATAACAGATTGCGGGCTCTCTGGTTATCCATGTCCGGCCGTCTGATTCGGTTACCATCGTCCGGTCATTGGCCCCGATGACACACATTTCTGTACTTTTTAAGATTGTTGTCTCATTCCAAATTCTATGAATCAGCCCGTTGTGCTTATAGCTGTGAATTTGAATGGTTTCTCCTTCCTTGGGATAGCCCATATTTCTCCCCTACTTTCTATAAAGCCCTACAGTTAGTATGTCCAAATTTGCTTACCGACAACGTCTTTTACCTATTATAACGTTACAATTTGAAAAATGAAAATAAAAGAGCCATTCCGGCCGGGGAATGGCACATTCCTGCACTACACAAAGGAAGACGGCTTTTCTGAGCTGCGATAAGAACGAATGACCTGCTCTGTCTGCTTTTGAAACATATCTTGTATATCGGCAAGGTGTTTCCGTTTTACCGCAATTTCAGCCTGAATCCCCCGCAGCCTTGCATCCCTTTCCAAATGCCTGAGTTCCGCTTCAATTTGTTTGCAGCGGTCGAGCTCTGATTGGAGATCGAGAAGCTTATCCATCGTTTTCATCTGTTCACTTACCAGCTTTTCAAATTCCGTCATCGGTTCCTCCTTCAGCCTGGTGAAAGTATAAACGTTTCCTCCTTTAATCATTTCGATCTCCATAAAGCAAACCCTTTGACTCATTCTGTAGACCTTCCACAAGTTTTGTCGTTTTTTAAACAGAAAAAAGCACTTCCACCCGAAGATGAAGTGCTTTTTTCTGTTTCAGTGATTAGCTGTTTTGTTGTTTGTTTTGTTCAGCAGATTGGTTTTGTTGTCTTACCTGCTGTGTGTCAGTTTCACTAGCGAATTCAGTGCCGAATTGACCTTGTTGGCCAGCTGATTGCTGGTTTTGTTTTCTAACTTGCTGAGCGTTTGTTTCGCTAGCAAATTCAGTGCCGAATTGACCTTGACCAGCAGCTGATTGTTGGTTTTGTTTTCTAACTTGTTGAGCGTTTGTTTTGCTGAAATTATTTGAGTTAGCCATTGTTATCACCTCCACGGTCATTAGAATGTGCAGGTGATCGTATAGCTATTCCTCTTTTTTAAAAATTTTTAAACGAGCAGTGAGCGTCCGCCGTCAACGATAATAGTCTGTCCGCGGATCATGTCAGCCTTGGAAGACACTAGAAACTCAACGGTATCAACCATGTCTTTAATTTCGACCATGCGGCCCGCCGGTGTGTTTTGGCGCGCATCCTCAAGCAAATCTTCTCTATTCGGGAAGTGTTTCAGCGCATCTGTGTCGATCGCTCCGCCTGAAACAGCATTGACGATAATTTGTTTTGGTGAAAGCTCAACCGCAAGATAACGTGTTAAAGCCTCTAACGCTGCTTTTGATACACCAACCGTGGTGTAGTTTTCAAGGTAGCGGATTGAGCCTAATGAACTGATGCTGACAATATGCCCGCCTCCGTTCTTCTCCATTAGCTTGGCAGCTTCCTGAGCGCAGAAAAGCAATGCTTTCGCATTAATGTTCATCGTCCAGTCCCAGTGCGTTTCTTCTAGTTCCATGACAGGTCTCAGAACGCCTGAAGCGGCATTATTGACAAAAACATCAAGTCTGCCGAACGTTTCATCAATTTGCTGAAACATTTCTTTGATTTTTGCAGGCTGTCCTACGTTTGCTTTTACGACAAGCACTTTAACACCAAGCTTTTCGATTTCTTCCGCTGTTTCTAGTGCTGCTTTTTTGCTGCGGGCATAGTTAATGACGATGTTATAGCCGTTCTCAGCAAGTCTGATCGCGGCCGCTTTTCCGACACCGCGGCTGCTTCCTGTTACGAGTGCACATTTATTTTGTTCCATTTTTCCTCATCTCCTTGTAGCGTATAGTTCTTTTATTTCCACAAACAATAATGGCAAGAACTTTAAAGGGGGTCTTCTGTTATGTATGTCGGACGTGATATGAGCGAATTGAACATGGTTTCCAAAAAAGATTGGAAGAACAGTGAACTCGCTTATTTTCATCATGCCTTTCAGCAAATTATGCCTTATTTGAACGAAGAAGGCCAATCAAAATACCGGGAATTAACGCAAGAAATTGAGGCGCGCGGCGGAATGAAGCGCAATGAAGCGGACTACAGCCACGGCACGCGCGTCTCTTACGATTAAGAATGGTTTACGGAGCAGCCGAGTATGAGGCTGCTTCCCCTGCCATTTTCCAGATTTTTTGATGTGACACCGGGAACGCAAATTGTTCGAGCTCTTCTTTCGTTACTTTTTTCAGCTCGGCGGTATCCGACACTTGTTTTACTTTACCGAAAAACACAGAAATATTCCATACCAGGTGGGTGAAAACGTGCTCGACTACACCTTGCAGATCACTGATATCAGCTTGTATCCCATATTCGTTTTCTAGAAATGCTATGAGCTGTTCACGCTCAGTTTTGATCCCTTTTTGGGTTTCAAGATTAGGGAATTCCCATAAGTTGGCGAGCAAACCTTTAGACGGCCGTTTGTGGATATACACTTGTCCATCTTCATCGGTCAGTACGATCGCAGCCATTGTTTTGATCCCGGGCTTTTTCTTTTTGCTTTTGACCGGAAGCTCCCGTTCAGTGCCTTCTTCAAATGCTGAGCAATGCTGCTGAACCGGGCATAGCAGGCATGAAGGTGATTTTGGCGTACAGATCAAGGCTCCAAGCTCCATCAAGCCCTGATTAAATTCAGAAGGTTTTTCTTTGGAAATAAAAGCTCGTATAGCATCTTCAAAGATCGTTCTTGTTTTTGGTTTGGCAATATCATCCCAAATAGAAAGAATTCTGGACATGACACGCATCACATTTCCGTCAACCGCGGGAATGGGTTTATTGTAGGCTATACTGAGCACCGCTCCCTTTGTATAAGGGCCGACGCCTTTTAACCCGCCAAATTCTTTCTCGTTTGAAGGGACAATGCCGCCGTATTCCTGTTTTACTTCTTTTACTGCGCTTTGCAGGTTTCTGACTCGGGAATAATAGCCGAGTCCTTCCCATGCTTTCAGCACCTTTTCTTCATCTGCATCAGCGAGCGCTTCCACTGTCGGGAATTGTTCCACAAATCGCAGAAAGTAAGGAATCACAGTCTCTACTCTCGTTTGCTGCAGCATGACTTCAGATACCCACACTTTATACGGATCTTGGTCCTCTCTCCACGGAAGAACGCGCTGCTCCCGTTCAAACCATGAGATTAAATCATCGCGAAATTGCTGTATGTCTTTTTGTTTTAATTTGTCTTCAAGTACGTTCATATGTGTTTCTCCCCAGTCTTTCGCGCCCCGCTTTTCTTTAGACTGTTTTTTGTTGTACACTAAGGGCACAGTACGATAATATGTTACATTAAATAATAGTAAAGAAAAAGCGGAAACATATGAGAACGATTGAATCAGTTTAAAAATTGGGTATATGAAAATGGGGAGTTTCTTACAAAGTGAATGTGCAGGATCATCCTGCAAGGAGGTCACCTATGGATACGGGCACACATGTCGTTATGGGCATCGCACTGGGCGGTATTGCGACGCTTGATCCTGTTGTCGCATCAGATCCGGCAATGGCTCACGCTGTTATGATCGCAACGCTTGCGGGCTCTCAGGCTCCGGATATTGATACTGTGTTAAAGCTTAAAAACAATGCTGTTTATATAAGGAATCACAGAGGATTTACCCATTCAATTCCCGCCGTTTTGTTTTGGTCTGTCATCATCCCGGCGATTCTGTATTTATTTTATCCTCAGGCCAATTTTCTGCACCTGTGGCTGTGGACGCTGCTGGCCGTTGTTCTGCATGTCTTCGTCGATATATTCAACGCCTATGGGACACAAGCCATTCGTCCGTTTTCGAAAAAATGGGTTGCGCTTGGGCTGATTAATACGTTTGATCCGTTTATTTTTATCAGCCACCTGGCAGCTATTGCGGTTTGGTATGCAGGCGGCAGTCCCGGCATCACATTTCTCAGCTTATATATCATATTGGCAGGCTATTATTTGGTGCGCCTGATCATGCAGCTGAGAATTAAACGAAAGCTTCATGAGATGATTCATGATGAGATTGAAAGCATTATTATTTCTCCAACGATGAAATTTAGGCAATGGCGAATCGCAGTGACAACAGCACATGCTTTCTATGTAGGAAGAAGCATGGAAGGACACGTCGTGATTCTGGATACATTTAATCGAGTGCCTGTTCCTGAAACCGATGTAATGCATGCGGCAAAGCAGGATGATAACATCGCGGCGTTTCTGTCCTTTTCTCCGGTTTACCGGTGGGAAGTGGATACATTTAAAGATCATTATGAGGTGAGATTTATCGACCTGCGTTATCGGAGTAAAGGCCATTATCCTTTTGTGGCAATTGTTCATATCGGCCATGATCTTACGATTCGTTCGTCCTATACGGGATGGATATTCAGCGAAGAAAAACTTCAGAAAAAATTAAAGCTCGGCTCTATATAGAGCCGGGCTTTTTACGTCTTATATATAAAACAGCAAGCAGCAGACTGACGAGAGATATGATCGCCGATATGTTGAAGTATGGCGGATAGTAAGTCAGCTCAATGTGATTGTCTCCCTTTTGCGCCTTGAAGCCTATAAAAGCATAATCCGCTTTTTCAATCTTCTGTGTGTGTCCGTTGATCTTCAGCTCCCAGCCTTTTTCATATGGGATCGGAAGCATGATGTACTGGTCTTTTGACAGATGATATGCAAAGGTCAGTTGATTTTTGTTCCAATTCAGTTTCTCTGCTTTCTCTGTTTTATGTTGCAATACAGCGTTTTTCAGCGTTTCATAATTCTCTTCATAGAGCGCTATATTTCTCAGCTCATAGGTTCCTTTCGGAAGATGGATTGAGATATGGCCTGATTTAGGCACTCTGACCGTAATATCATTTACACCGGTTTTATAGATCGATTTGTTCGATTTCCTTGTTGTGACATAATCATTTACCTTTAATGTAAATCCTTTGTCTTTTGCTTTGCTTTTCAAATAAAAGCTGACATAGTAGTCTCCCGGAGCGGATGATGGCTGTTTCGGAGTGATGAGCAGCTCTCCTCCGTTTTCTCCAGTTACGGTGAGCAGTCCGTTTTGATAATGGGCTTGTTTTGCGGTGATGTCCGACTTGGTGATCAAATTGGCCGGTTTTGGTGTCTGCTCGGTTTTTCCAGATGGATCTTTTAATATGATTCCTTTCAGCATCGCCTGTTCTTTCGCAAGAGCGGGCAATTGGTCCAGCTCACTTTCACTGTATATGGCATCCGCTGTTTTGACGAATGGAAGCATGTTCTCATTCTCATAAACCGCATAATGCTCTGTTTCTAAATGCTTTTTGAAGCCGTACGGGACGCTGGCTGCGTTTGTTTTTTCCGTCATATAATATTTGCCATAAAGCAGGCTGTATAAATTCGTCCTGTCTCCCAATGACGCATAACGGCTGACGCTTTCCCTGCCCATATCGATGCTTAAATCATTCCAATAGAAGGCCAGCAGATCTTTATTTAAAATGCTGGAATAGGCGCTGAAGCCATTAAATCCGTAAATGATTGGCGTATTATTGCGGACACCGTTCATCCAGTCGATTCTCATGAGCGGGTCATTGTCTTCCTTTTGTAAACGTCTGATGAGCTCAGATGATTCTTGCCCTCTGTATTCCTCACTTGTAAGATATTCTCTTGTCACACTATCCAGATCGCCGCCTTCTGAGAGTGCGTATTTTTGATAGGAGTTGGCGACAAACAGCGAAGAAAGAATGATGATACCGTACACAGCCACTTTTGCCTGTTTTTTCGCAAAAGCTGCAGCAAACAAGGCTGCGATTGTCATGAGTAAGAGCAATAGAATGCTTTCATTCGCAGGCTTCCATATATCGAGCTTATACCTTTGGATATGATACAAGTAAAGAAGCAGGACGATAGCTATGGCCGGGAGCAGTTCTTTCCGTTTCAGTTCAGACAGCTGTGACAAACCAGCCGCCGCTGCTCCCGCAATGGTAAAGGCCAAAACATATTCAAACCGGTTTTGCGGGGCGGAAAAGCCGTTAAAGACGCTTGCCGCATACGGACTGAAATGAAAAAGAATAAACAGCAGGCTCAATCCGGCAAACAGGCGAAACACACGGTTTTTGTAAAAAGACATCATAAACAAAAACAGCAGAAAAGCGGCCGGCACAATGATGATCCGGCTCGAAAATAAGATATTATCATCGAAATTGAGCCACTCTATTTTCTGGCTGTATGGAGGGCGCAGGTTGTTTAAATAACCGTATACCACCGGCACAAACACCGCCGCACTGATGCCAAAAGAAATAAGGCCCGAAACCAGAAACAATCTGCATTGAACCCATCTTTTCACTTCATCCTGTTCCAGTCTGATCAGCCATCTGAACAGCACGTAGATTCCGATGAATATAAGGTTTATGTATGCAAAGTAAAAATTGTTGATGAACGTCAGCGAACACGCAACAATAAACCACGCCGGACGCCGCTCTCTAATGATTTTTTCTGCGCCAAGCACAAGCAGCGGAAGCCAAACCATTGTATCAGTAAAAAATTCCCAATACACTTCGTGACGGAAATAAATAATCGAGACGCCGTATAACACGGCTCCCGTAAACGATGCCGCTCTATGCTTGAGAAGATAGTGAAAAACAGAAGCGGACGTAAAGATGATCAAGCTCAATTTGAAAATACTTATAAAAACAGCTGACTCTGCCCAAAAAAGCGTATCCGCTTCTCCGATAAACTGGAGGGCTTGAAGCAGCCAGACAACGGCGGACACAGCTAGAAATAGAAAAGAAGCAGAAAAATAATAGCCGAGCTGACTGAATGTGCCGCCGCCAAGTCCGAATGAATAATTGTAGAAAAAATTCCCGTGTGTATATTGGTCAAATAATAATTTTTTAAATACGATCATTTGCGCAAGCCCGTCACCCGGACCTGTCATATATCTGCCTTCCGCCCATTCTTTCACAAAAAAGGCGTGTGCCAGAACGGACACCAGCAGACTGGCCGCATAGATCATGACATGTTTTCTTTTCATATACATTCTCCAGTCTTGCTTTTAAGATGATAGACACGCAAAAAAAGCACTGCCAATGACGCTTGGTGATTTCAGTGCATTTTTGTCAGACGCCGCACGCTTTTTAATTCGTTCGTTTCAGGCAGGTCTTTGTTTGGGATATTCGCTTCTTTGATCAAATAATGCGGGCGTTTTTTTGTTTCATAATAAATTCGGCCGATATATTCGCCTATAATCCCGAGGCTTAACAGCTGTACTCCGCCAAGAAATAACACAGCTGAGATAATTGTAAAATACCCAGGCACAGAAATACCGTTAGTCAGAATTTTAACGAATGTGGCAATGATATAAATGATGGAAAGCAGCAAGATGAAAATGCCGGTGTAAAAACATAATCTCAGCGGCTTATGATTAAATGAAACGACGCCGTCCATGCCGTAATTAAACAGACTGCTGAACGACCATTTGGATGTGCCGTTTTTCCGTTCGACATTTTCATAAAACACAATTTTCTGATCAAAGCCGATCCAGCAAAAAAGGCCTTTTGAGAAGCGGTTTCCTTCGCTCAGCTTCAAAAGAGCATTTACAGCTTGGCGGCTTAACAATCTGAAGTCACCCACACCATCACGCAAATCGACTTCCACCGCTTTATTAATGAACTTGTAATACATTGATGATAAGAGTGAGCGGACAAACCCGTCCCCTTTTCTGTTCCTTTGGGCAATCACCTGGTCATACCCTTCTTCGTAGCCTTTGATAAATTCCTTCAGCAAATATGTCGGATGCTGCAGATCGGCATCCATTACAATTACCGCCTCGCCCTGAACATGCTCAAAGCCCGCCAAAATCGCGGCTTCTTTTCCAAAATTCCGAGAAAAAGATATATATTTCACCCGGCTGCACGTCACTGCCAAGTCTTTGATCTGCTGAAGCGTGTCATCAACGCTTCCGTCATTTATGAAGAATATTTCATAGTCATAATGAATGTTTTTAAATTCCTTTTTTAAAGATTCATGAATGAGTTTGACATTATACCCTTCATTGTAAGACGGGATAATAATCGAGATTAATCCTTGCTTCATTAAGGCACCTTCTTTTTATTATTCTTTTTAAGTATTGCCTTACTGAAGATTTGTGTAAAACT
>NZ_CP026521.1:1046859-1099136 GCF_002953915.1 Bacillus sp. MBGLi79 | reverse complement strand
TTACACAAATCTTCAGTAAGGCTATTCCTTTTTTTAAAGTCGTTTAAACCTGTTTTTTGTTACAATTTTATGGTGACATTCATGATTTTTAAAGTTATTTTGTCATGTTTAAAACAGACTATGAAAAAATCGCACAGAAAAAGTCTGCCATTATGGCAGACGGATGGAGAGAAATTTTCCTTATTGGTTCTTAAGATATTCCAAAATCAGCTGATTAACGATGGCTGGTTTTTCGTGGTTAATCCAATGGGAAGCTTCATCTACAAAGATGAGATGTCCATTCGGGCATTGCTTTTCCGTCTCTTTCGCAAGCTTTCTGCTCAAAAAGCGGTCTTCCATTCCCCAGATCATCCGGTAAGGTGCTGTTTCGTAAGGCGGTTTCTCTGCAAGGCTTCCTTTTCTGAGGGCTCTGTACCAGTTCAGCATAGCTGTCAGTGCACCCGGCTGTTTCCACGCTTCTTTGTACCTGCTGACATCCTCGGACGAAAAAATCTCCGGACGGGTCGATAATCCAATCGCTTTGTCTAATGTTTCATATTCATTTTCCCTTAGTGATGCCTCCGGTATGTCTGGCAGCTGAAAGAATGCGATATACGAGCTTTTCAGCCACTGCGGCGGATAAAGCGGCGTTACGGTTTTCATGACGTGCGGGTGCGGGATGTTGATCGCGATCAGTTTTTCAAGATATTCCGGGCGTGTGGAAGCCAAATGCCATGCGACAGCCCCTCCCCAGTCATGCCCGATGACAATTGCTTTTTCATCAGTGAATTGCGTAATAAGTCCGATGATATCATCTCTTAATGTATCAATCCGGTACGAATCAATTCCTTCCGGTTTGTCACTGAGATTGTAGCCCCGCTGATCAGGAGCAATGACCCGGTAACCCGCATCAGCAAGCGGTTTGATTTGATTTTTCCAGCCGTACCAAAACTCAGGAAATCCATGAAGCAGGACAAGTAACGGGCCGTCTTCCGGTCCTGCGCTTGCCACATGGAGCGTGATTCCGTTTGTATTGACAAACTGGCATTTAACTCCGTCCACTTCTATCTCCTCCTTGACTGTGCATCATGGTTTTCAGTCTTTTTTCCGTTAGCATAAATATGATGACACAAGCGGCAATCAGCAGGATTAGCTGAAGAATGATCAAGCTTGATCCCAGCAAAAATCCCATTCCCGCAATCACCAAGCCTGACAGGATCATTAATGATGCACTGTAACGGTTCGCTTCATTCCATAATCTTTGATCTGACATTGAGCGTCTTGTTCTGTATCCGTACACACTGTTGATGGATTTGGGAGGAAACTGTTTGATCAGTATGCCCGCAATGATCATAAGCCCTCCGCTGACTAAACCAGCCATATTATCATCTCCTTTCTCATTGTTACGTGCAGAAAGAAGAAATGTTTCACGCATAGACAAAAAGACAAGCCTCGGCCTGCCTTTTATCGCATTTGTAAATCCTTTGTGTGAATATAGCCTATAACACCGCCATAATCCACGAACGCCCAAGTGAAGTCAAATCCTCCGTTTTCACTGAATCCCCACCCGAGTATTGTCACCTCTGTTCCAGATGAGAGCTGCTTAGCTTTTCCGTTTTCGGGTGTCGGTGTATAGAAGGCTGTCTGTTTCGTTGTTTTCGCTTGGCTTGCGGTTTTCATTAAAAAGTGAGTTGAAATATATGCTTTCTTCCCTTTGAAATGAATTTGAGCCCAATCGGCATTTACGAACCCATCGACTGTTACCTTTTGTTCTGATGATACAGTGCCGAGAATATCACCTTCATGATTTGGCGCAGTCCGGACATTCAGTTTTCCTGCTTTTATGATGTAAGTATCGGATGATGGCATGCTGACAGATATGTCGTGAAGGGGCGCAGCTTTTGCTGCGGGAGCGGAGTGAAGTGCTGTCAAGCCCATTCCTATGGCAGCTGTTAAAGCGAGCATTACTTGTTTCTTTTTCATTTAAAGCTCCTCCTCGCATATGACAAGATATAAGTGGTATTCCCTGATTGACAGGCTGGCGAAACATGTTTTATGTAAAAAAAAATGAAAAAACCTGCCGGTCGCTAACGGCAGGTTTTTAATGCAAAAGGCCTCTGCTTTGATGTAAGTAATCATTCACGTCGTTACGGGAGCTTTGAAAAAGGTGGAGCTGGCCTCCGTAGTTTTCGATCCATTGTGTGACGATTTTTTCAGTCATTTTTTCACCCTGATAGGCGTGTCCGGCTTTTGCATAGGTTGCTTCGAAATCGCTCCATAGCAATTCCACCCATGTCTTCGCCTGTATATAGCTGATCATATCGTTCTTTTCCAGAAGCAGATTCGTCAGTTTCTCAATGTACATATTCATATGTGCAGTCTCCTTTCTTCAGGAAAAAAATAACGCTTTATTACGTGGTGTTCTCCATATACTAACCTTACGTCTTCATCTGGAAAGACGCAACTTTTTGATCTCGAACCTAGGGGGATATGACATGGTCCGGAATAAAGAAAAAGGATTTCCTTACGAAAACGAAAACAAATTTCAGGGTGAACCGAGAGCAAAGGACGACTATGCTTCAAAGCGTGCTGATGGATCGATCAATCAGCATCCTCAAGAAAGAATGAGAGCCTCTGGCAAACGGTAAAGAAGAACAGCTGCATACACTGCAGCTGTTTTTACCCTTTATTGACTTGATATTCGTAGACGCTCTTCTTTTCTGATAAGTATGCGAAGGTAGAAAGCACAAGTCCGCATGCGGTCATAAGCGCGCCGCCTGCAAACAGCCAGGAATAAGAGCCAGTTCCGCTTAAAATCATTCCGCCGATCCATGCACCAAGGGCATTGGCAAGGTTAAATGCTGATACGCTGACAGCTGCGGCAATGGTTGTGCCGCCCTCAGATGATGAAATGACCTTTGTTTGCAGCAGAGGCGGCGTGCCGAATGCGCATGCCCCGAATAGGAACGTGGCCACAATGGCTGCAGCCGGGTAAATGGCGATGTACGGAAATACAGCCAGAACACCAATTAAACCGATCATTACGCCGATCATCGTCCGAGTCAACAGAGGCAGTGGCACTTTTCCCGCAAAGAAATTCCCTGCAACGCCTCCCAAACCATACGCAAAGAGAGCGCCTGTAATGCCAACCGTGCTGAATCCGGCTGAATGTCTCAAGATCGGTTCGATAAAGGTGTAGGCGATAAAGACACCGGAATAGCCTAAAATGGTAATCGCGAAGGAAAACAGCACTTGTTTGTGCTTAAAAACCCCCCACTCATTCATAAGCATGGGGATCACTTTTGGTTTTCTGTTTGGCACGGCAGCCATAAGGCCTAAAAATCCGATGACTCCAAGTGCCGTAATGATGGAAAACACCGCTCTCCAATTCAGGACATCTCCGAGATAAGAACCGAATGGAACACCAAGCATTAGAGCTACTGTCAGTCCGCCGTTCATTGAAGCAGCGGCTGCAGCGCGCTTTTCAGGCGGAACCATTTCACTGGCGAAGACCATGGCAATCGCGAAGAATGCGCCGTGAATGGACGCAGATAAAATTCTTGAGACGGCCAGTACCGCAAAATTCGGTGCCAGTGCGCTCATCAGGTTTGAAAGGATAAAAATCGCCATCAGCCCAAGAAGCACAGGCTTTCTCGGGAGCTTGACAGAAATGATGGTGACGAGCGGTCCTGTCAAACAGACGCTTGCCGCGTAAGCCGTGACAAGAAGCCCTGCAGATGAAACCTGTATATGAAAGTCATTGGCAATCGACGTCAAAATACCCATCACCGCGTATTCTGTATAGCCGATTGAAAATGTACAAATCATAAGAACAAATATAATAAATTTTACAGATGGGCTTTTGATACTCAACGTCATCGCCTCCTTTGATATTAAAAAACAACGAGTTCCATACTAAAAGATTTTTAAAGTGAATTCAATGATTTTTTCTTTAAGACCTCGTGTAAATGTGCTGCAAAAAAAAAGAGGCTGATGATCAGCCTCCCTGTTACGCTTTATTCTTTTTCTTTCAAAACTGAGATTGGCAGCGCTTCCTCTTGCTGAGGAGAAGAGGTTCTGTATCCCCATGCGAAAACGCCATTTAAATAACTGATGGTAAACTCGTCCTCAGTGTCTTCAACACGGTACGTTTCTCCCGGTGAGTAATCTTCCGGGTTCAGCAAATATGCTTTTGCCATCGTAATTTTCCGTTCGAGCACTGCCAGTTCGTTTATAATTCCATGCTGTTCGGCTTTTCTTGCTTTTTCAGAAAGTAATGCGATTTCAGTATTGAGTTCGTGCGGTGTCATTTGACTGTATCGTTTCTCCATTTTTTCAGCTACTCCTCTTCGTGCAGAAATTGTTCGATTAAATCGAGTGAGAATCCTTTGCGGAATAAAAATTGTTTGACCTTCATGGCGCTTTCATAGGAGCCGTCATAGCGGTATTTTCTAAGCGCTTTTTCTGCTTGAATGCGCAGCGCTTCTTTCTCTGTGTCTTCATCATTTTCATATTCAATCTGCTCTAGCGCCGCATTGATGACATCAAATGAGAAGCCTTTGCGCTGAAGCTGCATCTGGGCGCGCTGTTTGAGTTCTTTTGTCGAAAGCTTTTTATCTTTTTTGAGAAGCTTTTCAACATGCTTGACCGCTTCTCTTGTCTGATCTTCAAAGGAAAAAGAACTTAGCGCCTCCTTAATTGTATCGTCATCAATTCCCTTCGCTCTCAGCTCTCTGAACAAAACATCAGGTCCTTTTCCGTTTGTTTTTTTGTGGGTGCTGACATAGGCTGCGGCAAATTCCTGGTCGTTTAAGTACTTGTAATCGTTGAGCTTATGGATGACCTCCGCAATGACGGGTGGCGAGGTTTCTTTTTTCTTCAAGTGGTCCTCGACCTCTTTCGTTGACCGCATTCGATAGGATAAAAATTCAAGCGCGCGGTTGAAGCCTTTCTTCACTTCATCGCCGTATTGAATCTCAATGATGTCAAGATCATCAAGTTCTTTTCCCTTCTTGAGCTCATATTTCACAAGCACATCCGCGTCCACGCTGAAGGCGTATTTATCATCCAGAAAAATATTGAAGCGTTCCGTATTCTTTTTTTGCGCTGATATTTTTGTAATAAACGGCATCTTAATCTCCCTTCTCAGGCCTGAAACGTGTTTCCTTTTATTAAAATGAGGTAAAGTATATTTATTAGAACGATGAGGAGAGATGTTGATGAATATCGCAATGACGGGCGGAACCGGTTTTCTCGGCCGGCATCTGACAGGCGTTCTTACCCGCCAGGGACACCATGTTTATATTTTATCAAGAAACGCACGGGAAACTGAACAAAAAAATATGACATATGTCCAATGGCTGACGGAAGGAGCCGCCCCGGAGCAGGAACTTCCTCATATTGATGTCTGGATAAACCTTGCGGGAAAATCGATTTTTGGCCGCTGGACAGAAAAAACGAAGCAGGACATTCTCTCCAGCCGTATCAATGCGACGCGTGAAGTGCAGCGGCTTATTCGTAAACAGAAGGAGAAGCCGAAGACATTGATCCAAGCCAGTGCTGTGGGTATTTACGGCACAAGCCTTGAGAAAACCTTTACAGAGGATTCTGCAACGTCAGATGAGGATTTTCTCAGCCATACTGCGCACCTGTGGGAAAAGGAAGGACAGAATATTGAGGCGATGGGCATCAGGACGGTTTATGCGAGATTTGGCGTGATGCTTGGAGAAAAAGGCGCTCTACCGCTTATGGTTCTCCCCTATAAGTTTCTGGCCGGCGGAACGATCGGAACAGGCAGACAGTGGCTGTCATGGATTCATGTCGAAGACGCAGCCCAGATGATCCGATATGCGGTGGAAAACGCCGGCATCTCTGGCCCAATGAATGTCACCGCGCCCAATCCTGTGGAAATGAAACAATTCGGCAAAACGATTGCACAGGTGAAGCACCGCCCGCACTGGCTCCCCGTCCCGGAATTCTTTTTATCAAAAGCGTTGGGTGAGATGAGCCTTTTGATTGTGAAAGGTCAGCGCGCTCTTCCTAAAAAAGCGATCACCTCTGGATTTCGTTTTACATATTCGGATCTTGCCTTCGCACTCTTACAGCTGATAACGGACCGAAAGACTGTATAAAAACAGCAGGAAGCGTCAACCTTAAGAATAACATGGTTGAAGGAGGTCCTTTTTATGGAAAAAAAGAGGGAGAAGCACCAGCAAGGCGCCAACCTGAAGAAAATGCAGGAAGTTCTTTATTCAGGCGAATTTAAAAAAGCGGAAAAAGCTGCTAAGCGGAAGTAGGAATACATAGCCCCTTAAAACCAAATACTATCTTTGTTTGATATCACTTTTTAGGGGGAATTTGATATGGGCAGAAATCATATCCACAAAAACCGTGATAAAAACAAACAAAAGCTTCCACAAGTTCCCGATGCATTAAAAAGGGAAACTGACGGCGTTTACGAAGAATATTCAAGCGAGCTTGCTGATGCAAATGACCGCGAAGCGCAAGAGCGTGCGAAAGCAGCCGACAACAGAGCGAAAAAGAAATCTCGTTAATAAAAAACCCTTGTCTCCGTTTGAGACAAGGGGTTTTTTACATTTCAGTGAACCGGTCGCGGATCGGTGTGCGTTTTTTCACTTCCGGCGACTCGTCAGGATAACCGGTTTGTATGATGGCGGCGAATCGTTCATTATCCTGTAAACCAAAGGCCTGATGGACTTCTTTGTCGTATAGGATTTTTCCGCTTTTCCAAACCATGCCGATTCCTTTTTCCCAAGCAAGAAGCTGAAGGTTTTGAATCAATGAACTTGTTGCCGCAAAATCATCGTCTCGCGCTCTTTCGTTTTCATCTTCCTGAAATACGACGAGCAGAAAACCCGGAACGCGCCCAAGTGTGTTTTTGAAATTTTGAAGCTTTTCCTCTGTCATATCCGGCTTGGATTTCTTAGAGAACGCTGCAAATGTATTGATGAGGTTCGCTTTACCTGTCTCACTGGAAACGTAAATAAATCTCCATGGCTCTGTTACTCTGTGATTTGGCGCATATTTTGCCGTTTCAAGCATGTCAAGAATGACTTCTGCAGGTACTGGCCCTTGTTTAAACTTTCGAATCGATCTTCTGCTGCGTATGATGTCTCGCAGTTCTGTGTGCTGATGTATTTGTTCGGTTTGAGGCATACCGTTTCACCTTCCTATCCAATTGAAAATGATTATCATTTCATAATGATAACGGAAAGTGCATCTTGTTGTAAACCATCATCCGTATTAGATGTTAAAAACACGCGTTTCTGAGTAAACGGCCGTTCCTGTCATCTTCACTTTCACATGGCCGTCCGCTTCGTTCATTTCGATTTCGACTTTTCCGTCCTTTCCGATTTCCTGCCCTTGTTCAATGATAAATTTATGCTGCTCGGCATTGCCATAATGTTTCATATAAGCCCCCATCACGCCTGACGCAGTGCCGGTCACTGGGTCTTCAATCGTTCCCGAATACGGGGATGAAAAGTGGCGTCCGTGCAGGTCGCTGTCAGGATGAACGGTTTCAAAGGTAAACGGATGGACTGAAGCTTTTGGCAGATCAACTAACACTTCCGGAAATTGTTTGTTATCTGGCACCATCTTTTTAGAAGCCTCTAATGATTTAAGCGGTACGATGGCTGTCCATATGCCAGTGCTGCCAAATACAATCGGAAGATCTTCATGAAAATCTTCTTCGGTGATTCCCAGTGCGTGCGCAAGTTTTTCCCGATCGCCTGTAAATGGTTTGAATTGCGGGGAGGCCTGTTCAAGCGTAATGTGAATGCGGCCATCTTTTTCAGAAATGTTCACAGGCAGGATTCCGGCTTTCGTTTGGATGCTGTACGTTTTACCGCTCTCCAGCATTCCTTTCTCACATAATGCGTAGAGAGAAGCAACTGTAGCATGACCGCACAAATTCATTTCGTGTCCAGGGGTAAAGTAACGGAGTTCAAGATCGGCCGACTCGCTTTTTCGGATAAAGGAGGTTTCTGAATACCCGGCACGCTCGGCTATGATCTGCATCTCGTTTTCAGTAAAATCGTCTCCCTGCAATACGACGCCTGCGGGGTTTCCTTTTCCGGGACTGCTTGTAAATGCTTCATATTTTAATACCTCTGCTTCTTTCATTCATCTGCCGCCCTTTCTTTATCAATGTCTCTGTCAGTATAGCAAAAATAATTACGAATCTTCAGTTATTAATAAAAAAAACCATTTTCTTCTTCAAGAAAATGGGCGTAACGATCAAGAGTTTCTTGTTTTATACAGCAAATAAATAAAATAAGGGGCGCCGATAGCCGCTGTAAAGACGCCGGCTGGCACTTCCACCGGAGCAAATAAGGTTCTGCCGACAATATCAGCTGTTAAGACGAGCAGAGCCCCAATAAGTGCCGACGCCGGAAGCAGCGCCCCATAAGATGAGCCGACAAGCCGTCTTGCAATATGGGGCGCCATCAGCCCGACAAAACCGATTGTGCCGGCAACTGAAACTGCACAACCCGTAAGAGCCGTACTCAAAAGGAGCAAGAAAAAACGATTTCGCTGCACAGCGCTTCCCGCACCCGCCGCAATATCTTCACCCAGCACCTGTATATTCATATTTTTCAGCGCGATCCAACAAATGAATAGGAGAATGACAGATAAGATAAGAGCTATTTTTACATGCTCCCAGTTTGACCCATAAACTGACCCAGTGATATATACATTGGCTTGTGATGCCCGGTAAATCGGACCTTTGATCATCAGCAGAGTCGTCATCGCCTGCGCCGACATAGAAAATCCGATTCCGATAAGCACCAGCCGAAATGTGGAGGCGCCATTTTTATATGCAAGTAAATAGACGATGAGACCGACAGCTGAGGCGCCGATAAATGCGGCCGCTGGAAGCCATGACAGGCTGATCGTCAGTGAACTGCTGCGGTCTGAGAAGAACATCATTAAAAGCACGACAGCTACCGCCGCTCCTCCCGTTATTCCGATAATATCCGGAGATGCGAGAGGGTTTCTGACGAGTCCCTGCAATATCGCGCCTGCCGCTGCCAAACAAACGCCGGCGCATAAAGCCGTCAAAATTCTTGGCATGCGGAACGACATGATCATCAGTTCATCCAGCTTAGAACCTGCGCCAAAGAATGTTTTTGCTACATCCCAGGGAGGAATAAACCTTTGTCCAAGACCGGCGCTTATGATGAGGACAGCAGCTGTTAATCCCAGTAAAACCAAAAAGACGATCCACGCTTTCTTTTCAGCCGCAGTAACGCCAAAACGAAGTTTCATAGCTTTGCCCCCCTTCTTGCGATGTACACAAACACAGGCATTCCGATGATGGCGGTCATGACCCCGACAGGAACTTCCTGAGGCATAATGATATATCGCGCACCGATGTCCGCAGAAACAAGCAAAATGGCACCCAAAACAGCGGAAAACGGCAGAACCCAGCGATAATCATTACCGACGACGAACCTAGAAAAATGCGGAATAATGATGCCGATAAAGGAAATCGGCCCGGCAATGGCGACAGCAGATCCTGCTAGCAAGACAACACAAAGCGCCATCACGAATTTCAGCAGGCCCGTTTTTTGGCCGAGTCCTTTTGCCACATCTTCTCCCATCACAAGGAGATTTATTTTTTGGCCAAGAAAAAAGCAGATTACCAGCGCTGCCGCTGCATATGGAAACATCGTCATCAGCAGATCCAGACTCCTGCCCTGCACAGAGCCAGTCAGCCAAAATAGCACCTGGGCAAGCTCAAGTTCGTTGACTGACAGCAAGCCTTGCGTCAGAGAAGAAAACATGGCTGCCATGGCAGCGCCCGCCAGCGTCAATTTGATTGGTGTCAGCCCTTCTCTCCCAAGCGAGCCTGCTGCGTAGACGATCGCAGCGGTAAATGCTGCCCCGAGAAACGAGCTCCATACTAGTGCCTGAGGTGATTGAATATGCAGAAAAAACGATCCGGCCACAATAAAAAAGCCGGCACCGGCGTTTATTCCGAAAATTCCCGGTGACGCAAGCGGATTTTTTGTGAGCGCCTGCATGAGTGCTCCCGCGGCTGCAAGCGAGGCGCCGACGACTGTGGCAACCAAAGCACGCGGAAGCCTGACGTCCTTGATGATGACATGCTCATTTGTACCGTTGAAGGAATGAAACGCTTGATAGACCTGTCCCCATGACGTACCTGTATAACCGTACACAACACTTGCGCAGACAGCTGCCAGTAAAATGAAAATCAGACATAATAACGTAATCCATTTTGAAGATGCCTTTTTGCAGATCATGATCTCATTCTCCCAGATTTACTATGTATTGTTTGTTTTTGAGAATAATCCTCAATTAGGGATTGACACTCTCACCACTGCTTATTATGATCTAAATGATAATGAATTTCAATATCGGGAGGAAAAAGATGAAAAAGCATATCAGCATGCTATTCGTATTTTTAATGACCCTTGTCGTACTTTCTGCCTGTAATAGTTCAGAAAGTTCAAGCAACAGCGAGGAGTCAAACAGCAAAACCAGAACGGTTAAACATGCAATGGGAACATCAGACAACATTCCCGCAAATCCAAAACGGATTGTTGTTTTAACAAACGAAGGCACAGAGGCGCTCTTAGCGCTTGGCATCAAGCCGGTTGGCGCCGTGAAGTCATGGAAGGGCGACCCGTGGTATGACTATCTGAAGGATGACATGAAAGGTGTTCAAAACGTCGGCCTTGAAACAGAACCGAATGTGGAAGCCATCGCAGAATTAAAGCCTGATTTGATTATTGGAAACAAAGTGCGCCAGGAAAAAATTTATGATCAGCTAAATGCGATTGCACCGACTGTTTTTGCTGAATCCTTGGCCGGGAATTGGAAGGATAACCTGACTTTATATGCCAACGCGGTGAACAAGGCGGATAAAGGCAAGAAAGCCATTGCCGATTTTGATAAACGCGCTGCCGATTTAAAAGAAAAGCTTGGCGACCAGATCAACAAAACAGTTTCTGTCGTACGCTTTTTATCCGGTGAATCAAGAATCTATTATACTGATTCATTCTCAGGAATTATTTTAGACCAACTTGGCTTCAAACGCCCTGAAAAACAAGTAGAATTGTTCAAAAAACAAAAGGACCAATTTACGTTCTCAACAGACAGTAAAGAGTCCATTCCTGATATGGATGCCGATGTGCTGTTTTATTTCACATATAAAGCCGATAATGCAAAGGAAAATGAAAAATGGGCCAATCAGTGGACAAGCAGTTCATTATGGAAAAACCTAAAGGCCGTGAAGTCAGGTAACGCACATGAAGTCGATGACGTCGTATGGACAACCGCAGGCGGAATTAAAGCCGCAAACTACCTGCTTGATGATATTGAAACCTATTTCTTAAAAACGAAATAAAAAAAGACTCCGTCTTGTTAGACGGAGTCTCAGATTGTTGACAAAATCCTAAAATGGTTTTCATTTTAGGATTTTGTCATCTTTTCAGCGTGATTGAAAACCCTTGAAGTCTAGGAAGGACAAGCATAGGAGCGGGCATTCACAGGATGTGATGACGACGGCGTTTTAGGCAGGACGCCTGAGAATTTAGCCGTTGATCCACTTCACATTGGAGCACCGAAGCGGAGTCCTGACAACGAATGCGAGGGTTTGCCGACACGCTGAGACTCCGTCTTGTTAGACGGAGTCTCTTTTGCTTTTGCCAATCAGACGTGTAACGAGGAACATGGTGACAGAAAGAGATCTGTTTTTCCGATACGCCAGGTATTTCCCGCGCCACTCCGGTTTGTACTTTTCTTTAAAGGCCCTTAGGCCGCTGAAGCTGTACATGTATCTGACATTGTTAAAAATGACAGCAGCAAACCTTTCTGACCAGAAGGATGTAAAGGCAGTGCCGACATTGGACAAGGGTGCCATCCCCATATTAAATGACGTGCAGCCCTCTTCCTTTGCCCATAAAAACATGCGGATGAACAATGCGTCCATAATGCCATTTGGAGCGTCGCCGCGATAGCGCATCAGATCAACCGATATCTCTCCTTCCTGGTACATCGGCATGACATTTGCGAATGCAACGATCTCTCCTTCTGCATTTTTCATATAGGCGATCGGCGCTTTCTGTAAATAGGCAGGATCAAAAAATCCGAGCGAGAATCCCTTCTCTTTTTTCGAACCTAGCCATTCGTCTGAGATTTGTTTCAGCTCCTCCAGAAACGCATCAGAAAATGGGGGATGATCCACATGGAAAGTATACTCCTCCCGCTCAAAGCGGTTATTGATTGCCCGAAGGCCGGCTTTTTTCTTCCCAGTCAAGGTAAATGTATGTAAATCTACATATGCTTCCTCGCCCAATTTAAAGAAGTTGTAGCCAAAATCGTGATACAGCGCCATGTCCTCTCGTTCAATTTGATAGAACAAAACACTGAATCCCTTCTGATGCGCTTCGTTCAGAAACTCTTCCAGCACGAGCGGGAATGATTCTCTTTGGCCAGACGGGTCGCCGAGCACGACCAGCCTTCTGGCGATTTTCCCAAACAGAAGCAATGCATTCCCGTCACTTGAAAAATAAAACCGCTTATCTCCAAGAAAGCCGAGATGGCTTAGCGCGTTGCCGCCTTTTTCATTGAGAAACGCAGCAAGACGCTCAGGGTCAGCTTTCTCTCCGATCGGTCGCGTTCTCTTATGATAGACCACTGTAAATATAAAGAAGAACAGCGGCACAATGATGATCGCCATGATGGTTGCATGTGTAATATGCGAGGTGCTGTGTACGAAATATTCATGACGCAGCACCTTCTTCATCCGGTCCCAAATAAAGCCCGCAATCAGATTGTAGTTAAAGAGTGCCACAGTAAACAGCGCTACAGCGAAAATCAATTGTCCCAGTGTATAAGATGCCTGTTCGCGGACAAATTGTTTTTTCAATAGCACAAGCAATACGATAATCATCGGCAGTATGAATATCGCACTGATGTTAAGTCCTTTTAAAAAGCTGAACACAAACCCGCCGACAAGCGCTGTAATGGCCATCGTATAGGAGCGTTTTGTCCGTTTATAAAGCTCGATCGGCAATATCAGCAGAATGAGCGCTGAGCTTAAAGACAGACCGTTAAACAGCAAAAGAGCCGGGCGCGGAATGTGCGGTATAACCGTCAGCCTGTCAATCGGCAAGGAAACTGAGGCCAGGATAATCAGGCCTGCTACGAACACAATAAGCGAAAGCGAGCCTTGCAGAATTCTCACTAATACCGCACGCTGAACAACAAGCAGAACGTTTGTCGTCTCAATTGCCGGTGCGATGCGCGGGTTCGTTTCGAGCCGTTTCATTGTATTTTCCGTCAGGTCGCCTGCGGCAAAGAATAGTCCCAAAATGAATGGGATAAATGAATAGGCGAGCCTGTACAACACAATAGAAGTAACGATGGCCTCCTGATGATAGCCAAGCTGCTCCATCCCCAGCAAAAACAAAAGGTCAAACGAACCAAAGCCGCCCGGCACGAGGCTGATCATCCCGCCGATCGCCGCAATGACGAACACTCCGAACACATACCTGATATCAGCATGAACGCCCATAGCGAACAAAGCAAAATAGATGACGATCCCGGCCATGAGCCATTCAACAACGGAAGCTCCAATATATGCGAAAATCGGATTTTTCACTTTATCCGCATTTTCTTCGTCCCCAGCTTTGCGGTCTTTTATTTTGGACACTGCCAAGGATAGCGGCAATATCAGCGCAAAACCGATAACGACCGCCCACAGCCAAGGCTTTTCATGAATGACTTCATCCACCGGCAGCACTCGTGCAACGACGAAAATGCTGAAAACAGATAATCCGAGCAGCATAGATGATGTGAGCCAGGCGATTCCTTTCACGAGAGCCTTATGGTCTTTCGTATGCTCCTTATAAAACATCATTCTTAACCCGACTCCGGCTAAACCGCCGAATCCCAGCACATTATTAAATGAATTGGCGATCCAGGAAACCCTGAATACTTTTCCGTTTGTGATCGATAGGCGCAGTGAGTATTTCAGGACGTAATCATACAGAGACATGGCCGCTACAGCCAGCAAGCCGACAAACACAAGTATGAATAAGTCTGTTCGTTCCAGCCCGTTGATGACCATGAGCGTACGTTTGAATGACAGATTTGTCAGTTCTTTTTTTGATTGATAAATAACAAATAGCAAAACAGCAATAGGAAAAACGATTTTTAATATTGATAAAGCATTCTTTTTAATCAGCAATGGTCTCTCCAATCATATTCTAGTTCGAATCTCTCCCCCAATAATCTCCAACTCATTATACACTACCGTTATTTCTCGGACAAAGTCCCGCATGCAGTTTCTGCTCACTTTCTTTCAGGAGTAGAAATCGAGTAATATGATAAGAGGAGTGAATGATGAGGAAGTGATGAAATGGAATATAATTTACATGATACAACGGTACTAAACGAAAACATTCTTTCATCGGAGGAACGGGAAATATGGGTGCTCTATATGAAAGTCTTAACTTCCGCCGGGCTCGGTGATGTTTCCGAATGGATGAAGCTGGATATGAGCATGCCACAAATGAAAGTGCTGATGCTATTAAACAACCATGGAACACTGAAAGTGAGTGACATTGCTGAAAAAATGGGGGCTTCCCTGTCTAATACAACAGGGCTGCTTGACCGGCTTGAAAAATCAGGATTTGTCAAACGCTCACATTCTGAAGAGGACCGCCGCTCAGTGGTTGTTCAGTTGACAGAGAATGCGAAAAATATTTTCCGGGGTTTGTATGAAAAAGGCCACCTGAAATTGAAGCGTTCATTGGAGCTGCTGTCCCCTGAAGAAAAGCAGGCTGTTTCCGAAGGGCTGTCTATCCTTTCAAGAGCATTAGAGAAAGCGAAAAAAGAATAGATCTGCAAGTCTGTCATCCGCAAACTGCGGAAACAGGCTTTTTTTATTTGACATTTAGTTCATTTAAAATGAATAATATATTTAGAGTGAACTAAAGAGGAGTTGATGAATATGTCTGAAGCATTAACAAAGCAGAAAAGCCAAAAGTGGGCAATCAGCCTGTTTACGATTGGCGTGTTTATGGCTGCTTTAGATAACGGAATTATTTCGGCTGCTTTAACAACGATAAACGAGTCGTTTGCCGTTTCTCCTTCCTGGGGATCATGGGGCATCACCCTTTATACGCTTGGTCTTAGCGTCAGTGTGCCAATCGTCGGAAAGCTTTCCGACCGCTACGGCAGAAAAAAACTCTTTCTCATTGAGGTTTGCCTGTTCGGACTTGGTTCTTTGCTTGTGGCTTTGAGCCAAAGCTTCCCGCTCTTTCTGATATCGCGGCTGATTCAGGCGCTTGGCGGCGGCGGGATTTTCATCATCGGCAGCTCGCACATTCTCGCTACGCTTCCAAAGGAAAAGCAGGGAAAGGCGCTTGGACTGCTGGGCGCAATGAACGGCATGGCCGCTGTGCTCGGTCCAAATATCGGAAGCTTTCTGCTTGATTGGACCGGGTCTTGGCATTGGCTGTTTTTGATTAATTTGCCGATTGCCGTGCTATTGGTTGTTTTCGGCGCATGTTTTATTGCGGAAACAAAAGCGCCTGAGGCTAAACGCCTCGATACGGCTGGCATCTTTCTTCTGTCCCTGTCGATTTTAGCCGTGATGTACGGCATGACAAACCTTGACGGGGCAAATCTCTTAAACAGCTTGGGAAATCCGGAGGTTTATGGATGTATTATTTTTGGCATTCTTTGTTTTGCAGCGCTTATCACGTATGAAAAGAGAGTTGAAATGCGCGGGGGCGATCCGATTTTAGCGTATTCTCTGCTGCGCAACCATATGTTTCAGCGCACGCTTATCATCGGTTTGTTATCCGGGGGACTCTTGGCGGCAGTCATTTTTATCCCGTCATATGTCGAGCAGTATTTAGGAGTCCCTGCCGCAAAAGCAGGCTATTGGATGACACCTCTTGCGTTGGCTTCCGGAATCGGCGCTTGGCTTGGCGGAGCGCTTACCGACAAAAAAGGTCCTGTAAAAACCGTTATTCTTTCGGGAATCATCTCATGTGCGGGGTTTGCTTTATTTCCGCTTTGGGTGACGGAAAAATGGGAGTTTGTGATTGCAAGTGTGGTGGCTGGGATCGGTTTTGGCTTTCTCTTAGGGGCTCCGCTGAACGTCCTTGTATCAGAGGCGGCTAAAACAAATAAGGGCACAGCGCTTGGCACGCTTTCATTAGTAAGACAAATTGGACTGACCTTGGCGCCTACTCTTTACGCAGGTTTTATCACAGCCGGGTTCGACCAAATCGGTGATGAAATCAAGAGCCGCTTATCGGACAGCGGGCATTCAGAAAAGGCGAGGCAGATGATTCCGGAGATCGACAGTTCTGATGTTTCTACTTTACAAGAACAAGTTGAACGCATTCCCGTTCCTGAAGTCAAAGCCGCGATAAGCGACGCCATTCATGCGAGTGTCGCCAGCGGCTATGACCATTTATATGCAGCGGCTGCTGTGATCTCACTGCTGGTGATTGCCGCTATCAGTATTCCAGCTTTCCGCCGGCAAAAGCGTTAAGACCACCCCATCTGTTTGGAAAGCTCTGTAATATGAGCGATATGGTGATGTGAGTGCCAGACATACAGGCCGAGCGCGTTCTCCAGGGTAATAACCTCCTTTGTATCAGGGTGATAAAACCCGCGCTGAAATTGCTGATCCGTCAGAGTGCGGAGCAGAGCCGTCCATCTTCCGTGAAGCTCCTGCAAAAGGGCGAGTGAACCGCTCGGATCTGCCGTTTTCGAGTCTTTTAACTCCGACCATGCTTTTTCATCATACGGACGGATAGCCGGCGTCTCTTCCGTCAAGCTTAATTTAAAACGAATATAGCTGTTCATATGACTGTCAGCCAGATGATGAACAACTTGCCGAACGGTCCATCCACCGTCCCGGTACGGTGTGTCAAGCTGGCTGTCCGTCATGCCTTCTACGGCTTGCTTCAGTTGGGCAGGCACTTTTTCAAGGGCTTGTATCCATTCATCTTTTTGCTCCTTCGATATGGATTCCCTCGGCTTGTATTCTCCTATTGGGTAGCTTAGGTTGTCTGTTGTCATGCATGTTCCCCCTTCTTTTCACTCTTCTCCTTTATTTTACAAGAAAAAGATTGTGTCTTGCGTCTTTTTCTCATACAATAAAAACGACACTAGTGTCATTTTTATTATTTAGGAGGATGAATCATGGAAAAACCGTTGTTTCGCACTCAAAAAGGGCTGATGACACTGTTAGCCTCACAAACCATTTCTTCACTTGGAGACTGGCTTCACATTTTGGCCGTGCTAACGTTAGCCGCTTTTCAGCTGGATGCTTCACCATTAGATATGTCGTTTTTAATGATGTCATTTGCTTTGCCTGTCATTGTACTTGGACCTGTATCGGGCCTACTCGCCGACCGTTCAGACAGAAAAACGATTATGTTTCTGTCTGAAATCGGCCGTGCCCTCACCGTTATCAGCTGCGTTTATGTCAGTGAGCTTTGGCAGCTTTACGTATTGCTATGCGTTCAGAGCTGTTTTTCTTCACTTTTTTCACCTGCTAAAAACGGAAAGCTTAAGGAATTGGCGCCGGAAGCACACCTCCAGCAGGCTGTTTCCGTCAGCAGCATCATTGATAACAGTTCAAAAATCTTCGGCCCTGCCCTCGGCGGCGCGCTGATCGCTGCTTTCTCGATACATTCTGTTTTTTATATAAACGCCGGCGCCTTCTTTCTTTCCGCTGTCATTTTGTTTTTCCTCCCCAGAGATGCTTTTTTACAAAAAGCCAATACACCTCAAGAAAAAATATCAGCACTTACTTCTATCAAGGAAGGCCTTCAGTTTTTGAAACGGATGCCGCTGCTTTTAACAGGCTTACTCACAGCTTGTGTCGTTCTCTTTGTTTTGCAGATTGGTGATTCCCAAGCGATTATTCTTATCCGCTCCATTTCAGGAGCTCCGCCCGAGCTTGCAGGCTGGTGCATGGCCGTAAGCGGCGCCGGAATGCTCCTTACGGCGGTCATTGCCGGCAGACGGCAGATCACTTCTTATTTGCTTTATTTCTCAACTGGAACCCTTCTTCTTGGACTAGCGACTGGAGGTGTGCCATTTCTAACCGGTATGGGCATTGCCGGCATGGCTCTTTTTATATTTGCTTTTTTCATCATGGGGGCGGCTTTCGGCCTCGTCCATATTCCATTTCAAATTCTCGTGCAAACAACAGTGCCTGTCGATTACAGCGGCAGGGTATTCGGCGCCATTCAAAGCGCGACAACCCTCGCCTCCATCCTCGGCATGGCGGGCGGGGGCGTGCTGGCGGAATGGATCGGTGTTTCACTTGCTTTTCTTGTCTGTGGCTGCTTGCTGATCATGATTGGGTTGATTACACTTATAGGTAAGAAAGTTTCAGAAAGCAGGCGATATCTTGTCACCGAAAGTAACAAAGGAGCACAAGGATAAACGACAGGCAGAGATTTTAGAGGCTGCCAAAACGGTTTTTAAACGAAAAGGATTCGAATTAACGACGATGAAGGACGTTGTGGAAGAATCAGGTTTCAGCCGAGGCGGTGTCTATCTTTATTTTTCAAGCACTGAGGAGATGTTTCGCCGCATTATTGAAACAGGGCTGGATGAAGGACTCCGAAAGCTTGATAAATCAGCTGAACACCAAAGTGTTTGGGCCGCCATTTCAATCTATTTGGATGAACTGACTGAGGGCCTGCGAGATGTCGCAGATACGCTGGCGCCGGTGCAATTTGAATATTTAGTGACAGCTTGGCGGAATGAAAAGCGACGGCAGTATTTGGAGAAAAGGTATGACCTTTTTGTGGAAAGGTTTTCAAAGCTATTGCAAAAAGGGATCGATCAGGGAGAGTTTCAGCCGGTTCAGCCTCTTGCGACTATCTCCAAGTTTTTCCTCAATATGAATGACGGCATCATTCAAAACGCCCTGTATTTCGATAAAGAAAAGGCTGATGTATCTGGACTTGCTGAGTCTGCAAAACTATATTTAAAAACAGTTCTGCAAGCGGAGGAGAAATAAAAAACGCGGCAGGAGCCCCCTGCCGCTTGTTTTTTTACCCTGCGTGATCACGCACTTCGACTGTTACCTTCTTCTGTTTTGGCTGATAAATTTTCCCCACAAATAAATACCCGTATTTGAACTTATTCAGCGCCCACGAGGTCAGAATCGGCCCAGCTGTACACACGGCAAACAGCAGGAAAACAGCCGGTACGGCGGGAATTTCGGGCATATTCAAAAGCAACACGTAGCCTATCATCATAAAATAGGCATGAAGCAGATAAATCGAAAAGGAATAGTTGCTGATAAACATCATGATTTTCGGCACATGCTTCATTTTAGAAAACAAGTGAAAGCACAGGAAAATCATGCTTGTCGAATACAGCATGATATCAGGCCGCTTCGAGCTGATCATGCCGATTTCGCCGACATAAGAAACAGTGACAACCAGCGCACCAGAAGCAATTGCGCAACCGTATACGACCCAGCGGTATTGGTTCAGCCGCGCTAAGAAACGCTTGTACTCTTTTCCGCAATAGTAGGCTAGACAAAAGTAGAAAAGCCAGCCTGCGAACGGAACCCAGAAGAACGGAAATGACCCGCCCTCTTCAGAAGCAGGAGCCGGGCTGACTGCGGAGAAATAGCTTAAATAAGCGGCTGTCACCACAAATGAGATAGACAACACCCATTTCGGAGATGCTTTTTTCAAATACTCATGAAACATCATATGCAGAATGTAAAACTGAAAGATGACGAGAATGAAGTACCCGATAAAGTTTCCTAGGAATACATTCGCCAGATACTTTTGCACAAACGCGAGAAAGGTTATCTCTCCCCCCATCGCACTGGTCATCAGCAGGGCATCAATGGCCGCGATAAATAAAAAAGGAACAAAAATCACTTTTCCCCGCTTCTTTAAAAAACCGCCCGGCACCCCGTCAGGATAAGAACGCGCCAGTAAAAATTCAGAGATGAAAATAAAAGCGGGCGTGCTGAACATCAGGAGGGTACGGAAAGAATCAACAATGTGAGAAATATCTGCAAGAGCTTCTGCCTGAAGCATCAGGACCATTGAAATGATATGGAGCAGGACGACACTTAAGCACGAAATGCAGCGGATCATAAAAATTTCTTTAATTTGCATGACAGCGCTCCTTTTATTTCAATTTGACAGAAATCGATGGTTGTACCTTAACATGTCTGTTCTATTTGAAAAAGTGCCTGATGTCATATAATGACGTATGCATGATAGACTAAGGTCATAAGAACCCTATGGCTTTCTCAGACGAAAAAACCCGCTGTAACGGAGACAGCAGGTTGTTTTATGGAGATATAGATATTGCGGCTCATATTATGAGAGGATTCCCCATTATACATAAAAAAACAATATCGTTTATATTTTTCTAAAATTAAATGTAAATCTCTTTTATATCATCGATGGAGATGAATCGGATACGTCTGACATACCTTTTATTTTCATTTCCCAAGTGGCCCGGTTGTGTTCCCTTCCTCCCTTTTCTATAATAAGGGGAATAGGCAGTTAGAATCACAGTTGAGCACCGGCTCATCTGTTTTGCGAAACAGCCATAGACACGGAGGATAGCATGAGAGTATTAAAATACGCCATATTAGGGCTTTTGCGAAAAGGCGAATTGAGTGGATACGACATTACGAGTTATTTTAAAGAGGAGCTTGGACAATTTTGGAGCGCCAAGCATAGCCAGATTTATCCTGAGCTCAAAAAGCTGACGGATGAAGGATTTATCACGTTCCGGACAACGATTCAGGGCACAAAGCTGGAGAAAAAGATGTACACCCTGACAGACAGCGGAAAGCAGGAACTGCATGACTGGCTGATCCGCCATCAGCCGATACCGGAGACGGTGAAGGATGAATTTATGCTGAAGGCATACTTTATTTCTTCTCTATCACGGCAGGAGGCTTCAGAATTGTTTACAGACCAGCTTCTAAAACGCAAGGCCAAGCTGTCTGACCTGCAGGAAAGCTATGAAAAGCTTATGGCTTCAGCAGAGCCGATGTCGTTTTCTTCACCGGACTTCGGCCACTACCTCGTGCTGACGAAAGCGCTGGAGCGGGAGAAAAATTACGTTTCTTGGCTGGAATCGATTTTAGCTATGATCGATAAGGATTAACCGGGAGCGGCCTCAGGCCGCTCCAATACTTAATGCGGGGGACGGACAATGAATGTGACATTGCGTGAATTAACAGGGGAACTGATCCGAGTGGTACCGATGGATAAGAGCCATATTCAAGGTTTATATGAGGCTGCAAAAGATGAAAACATTTGGGCCTATTTACCGAAAACCATTACAACGCTGCATGATATGGAAGCTTTTGTCGAGGAAGCCCTGCAAACGAAAGAATACGGAACAGAATTTCCCTTTGTGATTATTCATCGTGAAAGTGGGAAAATCGTCGGCACGACGCGATTTTTGTATATGTCATCCGCTTCAAGGAGCCTTGAAATTGGCTGGACGTAGTTTCACCCTTCAGTGTGGGGCACCTCAGTCAACACCGAATGCAAATATTTGCTGTTACAGTATTGCTTTGAACGGTTGAACACGATTCGGGTGCAATTCAAAACGGATGAGCGGAATATTAGATCGCAAAAAGCAATAGAGCGGTTGGGAGCAGTGAAAGAAGGCATATTGCGAAATCAAATGATCAGAAAAGACAGAACATTCCGCAATTCAGTATTTTACAGCATTATCGACAGGGACTGGCCATCCGTGAAACTGCATTTAGAACGGAGACTGCAACTGCCAGAAAAAGAAACAAAATAATTGCAAAAATCATCTGTCCCTCGGACAGATGATTTTTTTAAGCTCGGAGCGCTTTCAGCCCCGCTGCGAAAGTGATTGCCGCAAATGCAAGCAAAATGCCGCAGATCCCGAGAATATCTGTGACGCGGGCACCGTTAGCGATAATCTCAGTCAGCCCGCTCATTGCCCACTTTTGAGGAAGAAATTCAGCGATGGATTGCATAAATTTCGGTTCAATGTCGATCGGCCAATACATTCCGCTCACCATACACGTTGCAATGACGAACAAGTTGCCAAACGCGAGCTGCTGTTCTGGCGTTCTGACATTGGCCGCAATCATCAATCCAATGCCGACAACGGTCAGCAGAAAAAGCGAGACCAACACCATAACCGCAGCCGGATTCCCCCAGTTGATGCCAAACAGCCAATGGGTTGCGAGAAGCAATATGCCAAATTGAATCCAGCCAATGACAAAGAAGGACAGCACATATCCAGCACCGATTTCCACTCGGCTGACTGAGGCTGTAAGCAATCTGGACCAGACGCCGTTTTTTCTTGCTTCTAAAATGGTTCCAGCCGCTCCCATCATGGTCAGCATGACAAATAGGATGGAAAAGCCTGCTGCTCTGGAGGCTGTGTCACTCGCTTCCACACCCTCTTTTTTATCGCTGAGCGTCTGTCGTTTTACAGCCGGAGCTGAATCTTCATGTTTTTTGGCGAAAACTGTTTTATACGCCGCCTTCCAGCTCTCTCCCGCTGTCTGAGCTGCCGTTTTCGCCGCGGTAACCTGAATATTGAGCGTTGCCAATGTGCTTTCTGCATATTGTTTGACCATCGGCGCTTCCGACAGCTCGGGGCCGTGACGGAAAATCAGCTCAGGATGTTTGCCTTTTTCCAGCTGTGTCTGGAACGAGCGGGAAATGACGATGATCCCGACAATTTTCTTTTGTTTCAGCTTTTCTGACGCTTTGTTTTCAGACATGCTTTCGAATGTATACATATTATCGTGCGCCTTCAGCTGCCGAGTATAATGCTGTGAGAGAATCGTGTCGTCCTGATCAACGATTGCAAGCCGCAATTTATCATCATTTCCGCTGAGCATACTCCCAAATACAAAGGTAAGCAAAAGCGGGGCAGCAAACATGATTAAATAGTTCTGCGGCTTCTTAAAAATGAGAGAAAGCTCAATGCCGCAAATGGCTATGATTTTTTTCACCCTGGTGTACCTCCTTATCTTGTATGAAGCCGTCTGATACCAATTACAAGTGAGCAAAGCCCAATCCCCGCAAAAAGAAGCACAGGCTTTTGAAGGTCAGCCCAGCCTCCCCCTTCCATTAAAGAAAGAAAGCCGTCAAGCGCCCAGCGATTTGGCACAGCTTTAGATACAGTCTGCAAGACGTCCGGAAATTGGTACAGCGGCAGCATGGACCCGCCGAGAACTGCAAGCAATTGAATACCGAAGCCGCCGATCGCATCCGCAGATTTCATATCGCTGAGGAAGGACGCAAGCAGCATTGAAATGCCGGATACAGCAGCGGCGTAAGAAAGCCCGAGAACACTCACACACAGCAGATTGCCGCCCCAGTCCACACCAAAAACATTGATTGTGACGATCAGAAATATGAAAAATTGTATGATGGCAAACAGATATGTCCCAAGCCACTTTCCGAAGAGAATGACAGATTTTTGCGCGGGCGTCATCAGCATTCTGGCAAGCGTCTCAGTATCCTTTTCCTGTAAAAATGATTTCGCCCCGACTGTCATATGAAACAGCATAAACATGCAAAACATTGCAGCCGAATAGTATTGAAAACTGGTAACTGCCTTGCTGCCGACAGATTTTTCCGCAATAGTAAGCTTGTCGCCCGTTTCTCTTTCAAGCGTCTTTGTCAGCTTTTCTGCAAACTGTGCAGGGTCAAGTTTTCCTTGCTGTACAGCTGCCGTTTTGCTGACGTAATCCATTGAAGCTGATGCGGCTTCTTTTACCGCTTTATATTGGTCTATAAAAGAGCTGGCAGCTGTTTCGATGATGGAACTTTTTAATGTTTGATCAGGAGCGGCATAAACTACAGCTGAGGTTTTGCCGGATTCCCAATGTTTCGGAATGACAATACCTACATCGATTTTCTTTTCATCAAGCAGTTTCTTCATCTTATCTTCGCTGTTTGCTTGTGTGGCCTTTATCGATTTCATTTTTTTGAGCACATCTTTTGTAAACATGTTCGCTGCATCTGACTGATCTGGTTGAACGTAGCCGACTTTGATCTCATCAATACCGCTGCCTCCGTCAACAACTGATCTGAGCGCCGCTCCTAAAATACAGGTTAGGATCAGCGGCATTAGGATAAGCATCATAAACCCTTTTCTGTCCGTGATTCTGATTTTGACATCTTTCCATGCGATCCATATGCTTTTTTTCATAGCCGTTCCCCCTTAATCCCGCAACGTGCGGCCGGTCAAATTCAGAAACAGGCGCTCCAGATTTGGTTCCTGCACCTGAAGAGACAGCAGGTTTATATGATGGGCAGCGGCTTCAGCAAGCAGGCTTGTGACGACTTTCTCATGATGGGCCGCAGCAATGTCAATTTTGAGCTCTGAATCATGTACTGTCACATCATTCACATGGGCCAAAGAACGGATTGCAAAAAGAAACGCTTCATCGATCCCGCTGACTGTGAGCTGAATGATGGTATCGCCTCCAAGACGGCTGCACAAATCATTTTTTGTACCGATCGCAATCATTTCGCCCTGATCAATAATTCCGATCCGATCGCATAAAAACTCAACCTCTTCCATGTAATGACTCGTATAGATCACCGTCATGCCCGATTCGTTGAGCTGTTTCACCGTTTCTAAAATATGATTTCTTGACTGAGGGTCAATACCGACAGTCGGTTCATCCATAATCAGCAGCTCGGGCTTATGCATTAAAGCCGCACCGATGTTGATTCTTCGCTTCATCCCTCCGGAGAATGTTTCAATTTTATCTTTGGCACGCTCAGTCAGGCCGACGTATTCGAGGACCTCTGCCGATCTTTTTTTAGCCTCACCGTGCGTAAGTCCGTACATTTTCCCCCAAAACATAAGATTCTCATGAGCCGTGAGCGTCGGATATAAAGCAATTTCCTGCGGGACAACACCGATTTTTTGTTTCGCTTTGGCTGTTTCTTTTCCGATGACACAGCCGCCGACTGTGATGTTTCCGCTGTCATGCGGCACAAGGCCGGAAATCATCGAGATGGTTGTGGATTTTCCCGCACCGTTTGGCCCGAGCAGTCCGAATGACTCCCCCTTTTGTAGGGAAAATGAAATGCCTTTCACAATTGTTTTTTTTCCATATGCCTTTTTGATGTTTTCTGCTTGCAGCACGTTGTTTCACTCCTTTTTTACTCCCATTGCCATTGTAGAAAAAAGAAAGGCGTGCGGCATGTAGCGCCGGATAGAATGTAAGGCATGAAAAAAAGGCCTGTAAAAGGCCTTTTTAGAGAAATGCATATGCAAAACGTCATATGTCAAAAGACAGATACACCATATCTGACCGAGTAAATGGCGGCTTGGGTTCTGTCCCTGACAGCCAGCTTGCTGATGATATTTGAAACATGATTTTTGACTGTGCCTTCTGTAATGTAAAGCTTTTCGGCAATTTCTTTGTTATTCAGCCCGTACCCCAGCTGAGCCAGAACCTCGATCTCGCGCTCGGTCAAGTCGAGCAGCTCCTTAGGTTTTTCTATCTCGCTTATTCCTTTCAGCTGTTTTTCACGCTTCCATTCATTCAGCATTTGAGCAGTCAGTTCCGGAGGAAGCACCATTCCGCCAGAATGAACAGTCATGACCGCTTTTACAATCGTATCTGCCGACATGTCCTTCAGCAGGTATCCGCTCGCTCCTTCTTCAAGCGCTTCAGCAATCAGCTCTGAGTCCTTGAAGGTTGTCAGCATCAAAACCTTTACGCCAGGCAAAGAGCTTGTAATCAATTTTGTTCCTTCGACACCATTGGAGATTGGCATGCGGATGTCCATTAACACGATATCCGGCTCCAGCTCTTTCGCCTTTTCGAAGGCTTCCTGTCCGTTTCGCGCCGTTGCGATCACATCGAGCTCTTCTCGGAGCTGAAGCAGGGATGCCAGCCCTTCTCTGACGATATCCTGATCGTCGGTAATGATGATCTTAATCATGATAAATTCTCCTTTTGCTGCGCGGGCCCGAAGCTCCATTTTTTATTAGCCAGTGAAAATTCGGCGATTACAGTAAACCCTTGATCCCGTTCGCTCTCAAAGCAGATCATTCCGCCATGCTCCGCTGCCCGCTTTTTCATATTCAAGAGACCAAAGCCAAGTGCCGCTTCTGGATTTCCTTTGCCGTCATCCTTAATGACAAGACTTACGCTGTCCGTTGTGCAGGCAAGCTTTATCGAACAGGCTGTGGCGCCGCCGTGCCGTTTGGCATTGGTCAGTGCTTCCTGCACCGTTCTGATCAGGGTCGGATGAAGAGACAGCGGGATGATTGCAGGATCACCGCTAACCGCAAATTCGGTTGTGACTCCTGCATTTTTGTAAAAGTCTTCTGTCAGCTGTTTCAGCGATTCGATTAGCGAAGGATCGTTTTCCGTTTGCAGGGTGCGTACTGATAAGCGGACATCATCAAGCGCTTCCCGGGCAAGCGTGTCACAGACACCGACTGTCTCATCCGCTTTTTGGCTGTCTCTTTTTTGCCATTCACGCAAAAGCTGCAGCTGAACGAGGAGCGCCGTCATTTTGTGTCCGACTGTATCATGGATTTCCCTTGCCATTCTATTCCGCTCATGAATGGCGGTCAGCTCCTCAATCTGCTTCGCATATAAATGCAGCTCCTCGTGGGCAGCAGACAGCGCCAAGTGGGATTCTGTCAGTTCCCGGTACTGCTGTTTTGCCGTTTCCTGCGCATCCAACAGCTTGCGGATTAATTTGCCGACGACACCGCAAAAGACAACGAATGTCATGCTGGTCAAATGATCAATGACAAATTCATTGCCGAACATCGCATATGTACGGATGAGGACGATCAAAAACAAAATAGAGCAAAGACATAAGACAGACCAGGCTGTTCTTTTAGAAAACCCCCGCAGAAAAAAGGCGACCGCAACCGGACAAAGCATAATAATGAACAAACCTGTGCCTGGAAAGATAAATCCGAACGAAAAGCCGATTGCAATATCAATCAGGCAGAACCAGATGGCATTTGTCTCTTTTGTCAGCAAAACATGATTGGCTGCATACATGGCAGCACCTGCTGCGATAAATACATATCCAAACCAGTTATCCTCTTTCACAATGGACAGATACATTAAACAGCTCACCATCAAGGTGAACATTCTCGTAAAAAAAAGAGCTTTCACGCTCATCACTCCCGATACCCAATTCCCTTCTTATCATACCTGCCTCAGGGCATTTTTGACAGGAGTTTCTGGAAAATAAAAAATCCCCCTGCCGTTTTTTCGGCAAGGGGATTGCAGTCAAATCACAAATAGAATATGGGCCCCGGAAACAGGATCTTTCACGCGGAAGCTGTTTTCCATTTCTTCGATCGAATATCCGGCGCGTTTGACTCGGTCAGCCACTTGATCCAGTTCCTCTTGATGAGGCAGAACAACCGTGTAATAGTCTAGTCCGCTGGCATTTGTCGGTTTGGGCGGCGCGTTTCTTCCCGCCCAAATGTTTAAACCGATATGATGGTGGTAGCCTCCGGCTGAAACGAAGAGAGCGGACATGCCCGCATAGTTTCCGACAATGTCAAAGCCCAGTACATCTGTATAAAACGCTTTTGCTTCGTTCAAATCACTGACATGCAGATGAATGTGTCCGATGATTGTATCGTTGGGAAGCACTGTTCTCCGTTCATCTCCTGCCTCTTCCAATAGGCCCTCAATGTCAACAGCGGTTGTCGTCATGACGTAGTTCCCTTCCCGGTCACGCTGCCACGTGCTGCGGGGGCGGTCAGCGTACATTTCAATCCCGTTTCCATCAGGATCAGACAGATAGAGCGCTTCACTCACAGCATGATCCCCATGCCCGATCGCAATACCGTGTTCAATCAGGCGGGCGAGCGCGATCCCAAGTTCCTTCCTGTCCGGTAGAAGAATCGCAAAGTGATAAAGGCCTGTTACAGACCGTTCAGGCAAGACGACGGCGCTTGGATTTTCTTCAAGAATAAGCAGGATGCGTTTCCCGTCAGCCGTTAATTCAGCTCGATGATCCGTCTTTTTTAAGACTTGAAAACCGATGACGTTACAGTAGAACTGAAGGGAACGCTCCAAACTGCGGATTGTGAGTTTGGCATAGCCAATGTGTGTATCCTCATGAATGCTGGTCATGCTGTATGCCTCTTTTCTTATGCTGATACGTTTGTGTTCTTTTTTCCTTTAAACACTAATGGGTCCAGCGCCAGGAATCGGCTTCCCGTAAGCGCCAGGTGAATAGATGTCAAGAGCAGAAGGTAATCAAATTCTGCATTGCCCATGAATGGCGCTTTCAGCTTAACTGTGATGATGGCGCCGATCAGTGTAAGTGCGAACAGTACACCGACAATACGTGTAGCCAATCCGAAGAAGACAAGCACTCCGCCAATGAGTTCAATCGCTGCGATGACATACGCCATAAAGCTTGGAAGGCCTATGCTTCCAAAAAATTGGATGGTGCCCTCCATTCCCTGAAACTTTGATAAACCATGAACAAAAAAGATAATACCTGTAATAACCCTTAAAAGTAATGTGCCAATTTCAAATGATTTATTCATTTGATCCTCCTTGATAAATGTTATCACTTACTTAATGTAAGCTAGTATATATACATAACTTGTTTACGTCAAGTAATTTTGTTACATTTTACGAAAATGACATAAAAGTACTATAAAACTGTAACAAAAAAGACCTCTGTGCAGGACAAAGGTCTATTTCTCAAATTGGCTTTCATATAAGTTGCTGTAAAATCCTTTTTGCCGGATCAGATCATCATGGCTGCCCTTTTCAATCATTTCGCCGTCTTTCAGCACCACAATCTGATCCGCTCTTTGAATGGTGTTCAGCCTGTGGGCAATGATGACGCTTGTTCTTCCTTCCATTAAACGGGCAAGCGCTTCTTGAATGTTGACTTCCGTTACGGTATCAATGTTGCTTGTTGCTTCATCCAAAATGAGAAGAACCGGATCGGCAAGCACCGCCCGCGCTATAGAAATCAACTGTTTCTGTCCTTGACTGATGCCCGAGCCGTTTTGCGTCAGCACGGTGTCGTACCCTTTTGGCAGCCTTTCAATAAAACTATGGGCATTTGCTGTTTTTGCAGCTGCTTCTACTTCCTGATCAGAAGCATCAAGCCTGCCGTATCGAATATTTTCTCTGATCGTTCCTTGAAACAAAAACGAATCCTGAAGAACAAATCCCATGTTTTTTCTCAGGCTTGCTCTAGTAAGGGTTTTAATATCTGTACCGTCGATTAAAATTCTTCCTTCGTCAGGCTCGTAAAAACGGGCGAGTAGGTTGGTGACGGTCGTTTTTCCCGCCCCCGTCGGCCCGACAAACGCGATGGACTGCCCGGCAGGCACGGTAAACTGTAAATGCTTCAGTGTATGTCGCCCTTTATCGTAACCGAAGGACACATCCCGGAATTCAATGCTTCCTGTTTGGATAGGCTGATGCACGGCGTTCTTTTCATCCTCGCGCTCTTCTTTTTCATCAAGCACGTCAAATACCCGTTCAGCACCGGCAATTGCGGACAGCATCGTATTAAACTGGTTGGCCAGATCGTTTAAAGGACGTGTAAATTGTCTTGAATACTCGGCAAAGACGACGATTGAGCCGATCGAGATCCAGCCTTTCAGCGCGAACAGACCGCCGATTGCCGCAATCATTGTAAAGCTTAAGTTATTCAAAGAGTTCATGACTTTCGGGATAAACCCTGAAATCGTCTGCGCCCAAAAGCCCGACGTCTTGAGAGCAGCGTTTTTTTCGAGAAATTCAGCAGTAATCTGCTTCTCACGCGAATAGGCTTTAATGACTTTTGCGCCGGAAACAGATTCCTCAATATACCCATTCAGATCACCAAGATTTTTCTGCTGTTCTTTAAACAGCTTTCCCGTTCGGTTGGTGATCCATTTCAGGCTCGCTGCCATCACCGGAATAATGGTCAGCGTAATCAATGTAAGGAGCGGGCTCATGTACAGCATCACCGCAACGGTCCCGACAAAGGTGATCACGCTTGACAAAATTTGAATGACTGACGTATTTAAGGTAGAACTGACATTTTCGATGTCATTCGTCACCCGGCTCATCAGCTCGCCGTGCCGCTGTTTATCAAAAAACGGAATCGGCAGCTCATGCAGATGGGTGAACAATTCGCTTCTCATTCTGAAAACCGTGCCCTGCGAGATCGTAATCATCCAGTAGTTTTGAAACCAGAGCGACAGGGACTGAATGATATAGATAGCGAGCAGAAGAAGCAAAACAGGAATCAAGCCATTGACCGTTTTCCCAACGATAAAATGGTCAATGGCCTTTCCGATCACAAAGGGGCCAAGGAGCCCGAATATCGCGCTGATGACAACCATCAGCATGACAAGTACGAGAAGTCCTTTTCGTTCAGCCAAGTAAGACCAGATTCGTCTCAGTGTACCCTTTGTATCCTTTGCTTTCGCCCGCTTTTTCGCGCTTTCTTTTTTGTCAATTGGCAGTTTGGGATATTGGAAAGGCTTGCGGATGTCTTTTAGCATGACTCGCTCCCCTCCCTTCCGAATTGTGACTCGTAAATGCGCTTGTATAACTGAGATTCAGAAAGCAGCTCACTGTGAGTGCCTTTTTCAATCAGTTCGCCGTCCTCAAGCAGCAAAATCTGATCAGCTTTCATTGCTGTGGTCATTTTTTGTGTAATGATCAATGTTGTGCACTCGTATGTGCTGATTGCCTCAAGCAGCTTCGCTTCCGTTTGCAGATCAAGCGCGCTTGTGCTGTCATCCAAAAGAAGGATGGCCGGCTTTCGGATCAGCGCCCTAGCAATGGAAATCCGCTGTTTCTGACCGCCGGACAGGTTGACGCCTCTTTGCCCTAAAACTGTGTCATATCCATTTGGGAGCTTCAAAATCGTTTCATGAATTTGCGCGTGTTTGGCCGCATCCATTATTTCATCTAGTGAAGCATTATCTTTGCCCCAAGCGATATTTTCTTTGATTGTGCCTGAAAACAAGAGAACCTCCTGCGGTACATATCCAATTTGCCTGCGCAGCCCTTCAGCCGGAAAATCTTGAACCGGCTTTTCATCTATGTAAATGCGGCCTGCATCCGGCTGATAAAGCCTCGGAATGAGCTGAAAAAGCGTGGACTTGCCCGAGCCCGTCGCACCGAGAATCGCGATTGTTTCTCTTGGTTTTGCGGAAAATGAGACATTTCTGAGCGCTTCCCTGTCCATTTCAGGATAGCGGAAGGATACATGCTGAAACTCAATCCGTCCCGCCAAACGATCAGATATGATGCCCTCCTCCCGCTCGTCGCCTTCTGTTTCAAGCACCTCGCCGATTCTATCTCCTGAAGCCTTCGCCCGGGTGAAAATCATAATCAAAAACGGAAACATCGAAAGCGCGCCCGTAATTCGTGTGGCATAGTTGATAATCGCAACAACATCGCCGACCTGAGTGCTTCCGCTCGTGATACTGTAGGCCCCCGCCCACAAAATCAACAGGATGCAGAGGTTCATCAAAAGCATCAATACAGGCATCGTGAATTCCACAAGCTGAAAGGCAGAAACCGTTTTTTCCATCAGTCTTGTGTTGGCTTTGATAAATTTTTTGACCTCGTGGCTGCCGCGAAGCAGCGCTTTGATCAGCTTGATTGCGGTTAAGTTTTCCTGCATGATGGTGTTCACTTGATCCAGCCGTTTTTGCACTGAGCGGAACAGCGCCCCGCCTTTCTTTAATACCCATAGCAAAAACAAGATCAGGATCGGAATGGCCACAAGCAGAAAAAAGCCGAGCTTCGCATTAACGGCAAGCGACAGCACAATGCCGCCTGCAATCATTAAAGGAGCCCGCAGCATAAACCGCAAACTCATAAAAATCATATTTTGAACCTGTGTGACGTCGTTTGTCAGCCTTGTAATATAAGAAGAGGATGAAAACTGTCCAAATGTGGAATAGGAGAAGGACTGGATTTTTTGAAAAAGCCCTTTTCTCGTATCATAGGAAAAGCTTTGACTGACATGGGCGGCATAAAAGGAATTCAACATCCCCGCCGCAAAGGATAACACGGTCAGTCCGATCATGACCGCGCCCCATGTCCATACATGACGCAGGTCTTGCTTCAATATCCCATCGTCGATGATTTTCGCAATCAATAAAGGCTGCATCAGTTCAACCGCAAGCTCCGTCAGCATAAGAATCAGCGCAATTCCCGCCAGCAATGAATATGGTTTTAAAAACGCTAAAGCCTTTTGCATGTAAAAGCCTCCAAACCCCTTTTAGCAATATGTACTTTTTATTTTAATTGTTTATAGAACTTGATGAAAGAATTTTACTGTAATGATGTGTTATAAAAACATGAACAAAATCACCTTATCTTTTATTCGAGAGCTATTTACTGACTGATCTAAGTTCATTAAACACATATCGAGATAAGTTTAGCTCTAGAAAATTGAAGTGCTGGATGGACTTAGATAGATTAGGGAAGTTGCTGAAACCATAGGAATAATGAAAAGTATAAATATTAAAACGAAGATCTTTTTGCGAGGAATTAATCTGATGAAAATGTAGTGAAAAATTTCTTAAACCTAACTAAGACTCTAAATAGAGTGCATGATTAAGCACTCTATTTAGAATCTGTACATTTTAATTTACCGAATAAATACTAAAGCCACTCCATATCCCTTACTCTTGTCGAACTCTTTAATGACTCTCATGGCCTGCCACCCTTGTTTAGGAGATTCAGCTTTTGTTGCCATTCCGTCATTATGCGCTTGAATAAAGTCTCCAGCTTTTACTGTGCTGTCGCATTTGACATAAACCTGCCCTACAAGGCCCACAACATTCCACTCATCCCTCTCTTCCCTAGAGGCATAGTTCTTATCTGGCTTATAATCAGGATTTTCCATAGGCGCCATGACGATTTGGCCATTGGCATCTTTCTGTTTTTCATAAATATATCCGCCAAAATCATTTTTCAGGTATCTTCCAGACCACTGGAAGCTTGACTCACCAAGTATTACACCAGCTGTTTCAGAAATAACTCCAAGCATGAAGTCACCTTTTTTTGCGGGTCTAATTTTATCTCCCTCCAAAGTAACTAGGGTTCCTGTCGGAATTTTTTCACCGCTTAGACTCTCAAAATATTCAGCGTAATCCGAGAACGTTTGGGAACTTTTTATGCTTCCTGAAGCCTTAATTGTTCCATCTTTTGCATGAAATTCAATCTTTCTGTTTGATGAGGATGGTGTGCTCCCGCTTGCCCATCCTAGAGCAACTGAGTCTGAGTTCGGATTGATCGTATTATAAGAGGCTATTACAGAAGATTGGGCTGCTCCAGTTGCTCTGCTTCGAACAGATCCAGCTACAAAATTATTATTTCCAGTAGCATGGGAATCACGAGAGCCAATAACCCCGCTTCCTTTATGTTTAAACAAAAAGTACGGCGTCACGACGCCGCCAATCTTAAAATCTGTTTCGTAGCCTGAAAAGTCACAATTAGAAACATTAAGATCAGGGTCAACAGAAAAAATCCCAACTGTACCACTGTTATTTTTAGGCGATCTTTGCCCCCATACATTACTAACTACAGACTCGTACATACCGCTCCCAAAAACAACACCCTTTTCGGCTGAATCGATCAATGTCACACCATCAATCATTACCTTGCCGACAGAATTGTCGCCACCTACAATATAAAGATCATTATCAGCAGTTTTAAATCCTCTAATCGTTATATTCTTTAAATTGATTAGACGCCCTTTATAATACACGCTTACGACTGAATTTCCCTTATAGTTAATGGAGGAATCATCGCATATAGCATGAAAATTCACCACATTGACGCCATCGTAACCTGAAATTTGCAATGCATTCGGCCCTGCCCCTTTGTACAGATCACTCGGCTTAGGGTTATATGCGATACAGTTAGCCAGCTGAACGTCATGAGCTGATGCTGATTGAGGATCACTTGCTGTGTGGTGTCCTATATGCCGAATGCAAAAACTAATTGCATTTTCATAGGCACGGCAGTTCACAAGTTGAACTCTTTTTGCAGCCGGAGCATAATCATGAGCTTTAATTTCAAATCCTCGAACTCCTCCAATTGCGATGCAGCTATCAACCAATACATCCTGAGAGCCATCATCGATTTCAAAACAGTTTGTATTTGAAGACCCATCATTTAACCCCATCGGATGGTAAGAAAGACAATGACTGAAAGTCGTATGCTTTCCAAAGTGACATGTGAAATTATCATCGCCAGAGCCTGTTGCTTCGCAATATGAGAAGGTTACAAAGTTGCAGCCACCAGGCTGATAAAAGGTAGGATCATCATGTTCGCCGTGTCTGTTATAATTCGGGCTTGTAGCATCAAACCCGTGAAGGCCGGCATTTTTTGCAAAAACATGCTCTACAAAAGAGTAATCCACATTTGCAAAAAGCAAGCAGCTTGAAGTGGGCCCCTTAGGGATCTTCCATCCGGCAGGACGCGTATCTTTATTCCAGTCCAGTGTCAAATGTCCAATGTAGATATTTTCATTACCATTTGTATGATCACTATTGGTGAGTACAGAGTGACCAACTGGCGTATCGTCTAATAACTTGATGATGGTCCTTTTTTTACCCGCTCCAACCAGCATTGTATTCGAAGGAACGAGCAGGCCAGATACCCTAAATACGCCTGCAGGGACTTTTATGAGATAACCGCCTTCGGCCATCGCATCATGAAATGCTTGCGTATCATCTGTGACTCCGTCTCCTTTAGCTCCATAATCCATTACGTTTCGTTCATCAAGGTACTCAAATCTGTTCTCATACATTTTGAGTCTTTCATTTAAGTTTTCAAAAGTTGTTATTCCATCACTTAAAGCAATCCCAATTTTACTATCAATCGTTTCGAAATTCTCGGCAAGCTTGGAATCAATTTCAATACTTTCAGTGCTTTCAGGTTTGTAAAGACCTAAAAAAGTTGTATGATTTTCCATTTTTACTCCCCCTATTGGTTTCAGTTTTTAAGAAACATAACATCCCTTGCACTTATAAGTGGCAAACGTATGACAAACAAAAAAGCGCTGTCTTTAAACAGCGCACTGATCAAATAATTTCACCTATTTAGTATTTTTTCCACACGCTCCCGCATCTGCGGCACGCTCAATCCGATAATCACCTGAAACGCCTTCCCATTCCTGACGATGCCATGTGCGCCAAGCGCGCGGAATACGCTGTCGGGTTCAACCTTTGTTTCGTCCTTAACACTGACTCTGAGACGGGTTGCGCAGTTTGTGACTTCAGTGACGTTGTCTTTTCCGCCCAGCGCTTCAATATACAGAAAAGCAGTGTCATCCGCCGTTTCTGCAGCGGAGGCCGCCGTTTCATCCTTGTTTTTTCGTTCTCTGTATTCCTTTTTCGAATACAGCTTTGTTTCCTGCTGTTCATCCTTTTCCCGTCCTGGTGTAGCAATATTGAATTTGAGGATTAAAAATCTGAAGACGAAAAAATAAATAGCTGTAAACGAGAGCCCGATCAAAATTTGGTACACATATGTCATACCGTGGCTGCCAAAGAGCGGAATCCAGTTCAAGGTCACCGCTTCGATCAGTCCGCCCCCCATGTTTCCGACGACGCCGGCCATATACATAACTGTCGACATTGTGGCGGCAAGCACGGCGTGTACCGCAAATAAGAATGGTGAAATGAATAAGAAAGTAAATTCAATCGGCTCTGTAATCCCGGCGACAATCGCTGTCAGTGTGACAGGAATCAGCAGCCCTGCAACGAGTTTTTTCTTTTCCTTTTTGGCTGTCACATAAAAAGCAAGAGCGATACCCGGAATACCGAAGATTTTCGAGTTTCCGTGAAGCGCGAATCCGCCTTGCGGGAAAAGCTCCTTCAGCGGTTTGGCGCTTTGCGAATATTCGCCGAGATGCTGCGCCCAATACGTGACGATCCCGCCTTCCGCTACAGCCGGGCCGTAAATAAACGGCGTGTAAATAAAGTGATGAAGGCCGGTCGGTATTAAAATCCGTTCCAAAAACGTGTATATCCAAACGCCCACCGCCCCGGAAGCAACCAGGAAGCTTTGAAGCGAGCCAATTCCAGATTGAACCATCGGCCATATATAAGACACTGCCAGGGCAATCGGGATCATAATAAAGAAGGAAATCATCACGATATACGTTGAACCCTGAAAGATGCCGAGAAAATCGGGCAGTTTTTTATCAAAATAGCGGTTATGCAAAAAGACGACAATCGAAGAAATAAAGATGGCTCCGATAATGTTGGTATCGAGCGTTTTTATGCCCGCAATCATCGTTAATCCGCTCGTTCCGCCGACCTCTTGATTCATGTCGACGCCAAATGCTCCTCCCCATACCGTCAATATCGAGCTGACAAAATAATTGAAGGTTAGGTAAACAGTAAGCGCTTCCAAACAAGCGCGTGCCTGAGCTTTCTTCGCCAAAGCAACCGGGATGCCGATGGCGAATAAGAGCGGCATTTGGTTAAAGACAGTCCAGCCGCCCTGCTCAATGATATACCAGCACTGATACCAAAAACCGTCAGGATCGGCGAGCGATCCCATGAGGGTTTTATTTTTAAAGAGCGTGCTGATACCGACGATAATGCCGGCGAACGCGAATAATAAAACAGGCACAAACATCGCGCTTCCAAAGCGCTGAATTTTTTGCATCATACCAAAACCCCCTGCTACTCATTGTCATTTTTTTCTGCCTCTTTGTAATCAACATATGCGCGGAACAATGCTTCGCCAACGAGAAAAAACGGTGCAAAAGCGACAATTTCCGTTTTATCGCTTAATGTCACAGGTTTGCTTGTCGCATAAAGATTATGCGGAGTCAGCTGGGCGAGGACATTGTTTTTTAAATTCGTAATGGAAATAAAGGGAATGCCCTTTGCAGAAAGCATTCTTGCCTGAGGAATCAGCTCCGGTGTTTCTCCGGAAAGAGAAATGATGATAAACATATCGTTCACTTTAAAATCCCCGCGCATCAGATTAAATTCATTCGTGTCTTCAATCAAAATAAGATAGCGATGGCGCGGAATAAACATTCTTTGCAGGTCGCGGGCGCATATCTTTTGCGCATTTCCAGAACCATAGACGAAAATGCGGTCCGCTTCATCAATCAGCTGGCACATGTCCGTCATGTCCTTTGTCCGTAAGAACTTCAAATTTGCTTCAATATCATCAAGCAGCTTTTCAAAACTCATACTCTCGCCTTCTTCCGGCTGATCTTCCCACTTTAAAAAGACGCGAAATTCACTGTAGCCGCTGAAACCGAGCTTTTGGGCAAGTCGCAAAATTGAGGAACGCGATACACTGCAAGCTTTGGCCAGCGCGTCGATTCCAAGGTGATAGCATGTGTGCTTATGATTCAATATATATTTTAAAATATGAAAATCGTTGTCATTCAATTTGCTGTAGTGCTGATTGATCAGTTCTTCGAGCTGCATATCAGATCCCCCCATTTTCTTTCTATTATATACAATTACAGATTCGAAAATGGGGGAATTTCATTTATGATATGCGGATTGGGCTTTGATCAAGCTCAGGCCAGAAGTCTTTGTTGGCCTCCACTAAATCCTCAAGAATGAGTCTTGCCACACGCGCGTTCGGCACTGTTTTTGACAGGATCAGCGCCTGCCACAGCTTTTGGAACGATTTCTCCGCCCACGCTTCAACAGTCAGCTTCTCAACGGATACCTGCTGCTCCATGAGCCCTTTCTGGAATTGCGGAATGGTGCCAACGGTAATCGGTTCAGGTCCATTTGAGCCGACGATGCATGGCACCTCAACCATCGCAGTCGGGTCAAAGTTCGCAATTGCACCGTTATTTTCAACAATCAACAGCATTCTTTCACCTGTGTTGTAGGCAATCGCCCGGGCAAGATCAACGATATACGATGCGTGGTCATCGATTTTAATTTCGCTGTTTTCCGAGGACTGTTCACGTGTGATCATGTCACATTGGCTGAAAATAAAAGCTTCGCGCCCTTCCATGACTTCATTCGCCCGCGTATGATTCGGATTTGATTTTTTCACCATATCATCTGGGAACAAATAATATTGCAAATACGTATTCGGCAGTGTGTCAGGATCTGCAGCCTGCACGTCACGCGCTTTGGCGAACGTGTCATTCCAGCTTGCCTCCACAGCTTCAGCTTCTGTTTTCGGAATATAACCGTATTGAGATACATGCTCCTTCAGCTTCGGCATTAAATCGTTGCCCTCTTGATCCTGAATCGATGTCCACCAGCCGAAATGATTTAATCCGTAATAGCGGACCTTCATTTCTTTTCTTGAGGACAAGCCAAGAATTTGCGCCATCCGGTCTTCGATTCCAACAGGCATATCACAGATATTGAGAATTTTAGAATTCGGTCTAAGGCGTCTCGTAGCTTCAGCTACAATGGCCGCAGGGTTGGAATAATTGAGCATCCACGCATCAGGCGAGTATTTTTCCATGTAATCTAATATTTCAAGCACACCGCCAATCGAACGCATCCCGTACGCGATCCCGCCCGGCCCGCATGTCTCCTGGCCGACAACTCCGTACTTCAACGGAATTTGTTCATCCAGCGCGCGCATCGCGTATTTCCCTACCCGGATGTGCGCCATAACAAAATCGACATCTGTAAAAGCTTCTTCCGGGTCAGTCGTCGCTGCAAATTCAATATCCGGCGCTTTTTCTCTGATAAAAACGTCACAGGCGCCTGCAATGCGATCCTGTCTCTCTTTATCATTATCATACAGCTTCAGCTTTCTGATCGGAAACTCCTCCAAATGGTCCAAGAGCATGAGTACGATCCCTGGAGTGAAGGTGCTTCCTCCGCCCGCTATTACAATTGAGAATGATTTTTTCTTCATATGACGACCTCCTTGATAACGTTTACAATTTCATTTATACCATGGGAGAGCCCGTCCCGTAACACGTTTGGCGCACTTAGGTCATTTGATCAATTTTAGTGTTTTTTCCCATAGAGCGGGAAATTTCTCATTTACCTTCCGTCCGTAAGATTTGGTTTTTTTTCCTTTTTTGTAATCTTAAAGTCTCATCAACTGTGAATTTTAAGTGAATATACGCCCTTCCAGTTCTTATGAAAAGGTTCTTTTGTACGATTCGGATACATGCCGATTTATTTATAATCATTTATATAAAACATCCAATTGTGCGTGAATTTAGAAAAGGCAGGGGACAAAAGTTGGACTCATATAAAGTCATTGAGCTGGCAAACAAGTACAGTGCGGCCGCAGAAGAGGTCAGAAGCTCCAAAATGCTGCTTGAATCCCGGTTATCTGCAATGGGAGATGCTTGGCAGGGAAAAGCAAGAGATTCGTTTGACCAGGATTTCGAGGAAACGAAAGCCGCCTACGACCAATTTGAACAGGAGCTGCTTGAAACAAGCCAGGAGCTGAAGGCAGCCGCTGTCAAAATAGAAGAACGAAAAGCTGAAATTGCCAGAATGGAAGAACTGGAACGTAAAGCAAGAGAGGAAAGACTTAAACTCGGGAGGTGAACGGTGTGTCAGGAAATATTGCAGTTGATCCGGATAAGCTCGAACAGTTTGCAAATGATGTAGTCACTGAATTGACTGATATGGAAAACAAATATAAGGATCTGCATGTGGAGCTGGGGCAGATGATTTTGCAATGCGATCCCCGCTACAGCAGCTGTTTTTCCGGAGTGGGCGATGCGTGGAGCTCAGGAAAAGCGCTCGTCACCAAGCTGAGTGACAATGAGATTTTCATCAGAAAAACGGGCGATAAATTTGTGGAGCAAGATGATATTTTGCGAAAGCTCTACAATGCCTACGACAAATACGGCACGATGACAAGCTTAACCGCCCTTATGCTGACACAGGGAAAATATTATGGATTAGGACTTACGAAATTTGTGAAACAGCCAAGCGGCTTGCATACCGCCCAGCACTCAAAACTTCTATTGGATATTTCCAGGGCCGTTGACAGCTCCCGTTATCAAAAAGCGGCAAGAGTGCTTTTGAACCCTAAATATTTGTTAAAAAAGACAAACCGGCCATTTTCAGATTTGGTACATAAAAAGTTTACAAAATACTTCCCTCAGGACACGGTCGATTTTTCAAACAGCGTCAGAAGCTACACAAAAGGATTTCTTAATGAAGCCGGCGTACGCTCAACTTTGAAGGATGTCGGAAAAACGGGCTTAAAATTCGCGAAAGGAAATGCCATTACCGCCACACTGATTACCGGTGCGACCGAAACGTTCGGAGCGGGCTTGAAAATAGCTGAAAATTACGCGAAATACCAGGACAAACCGGAAATTCTCAAGCGTGAAAACGCCAAGGCCGTCGGGAATGCTGTGAATAACACCATTTTTATTGCGGGCGGAGCGACAGCTGGTGCTGTTGTAGGCGGTGCCGTAGGAAGTGTGTTAGGTCCTGTCGGCACCGTAGTCGGAGGCACAATTGGTTCGGCGGTAGGCGGATTTGTTGGGGAAAAAATCGCAAAATTCACATCAGTCTATGCTGAAAAAGCAGCGATAAAGCTGAAAGAGCCGATCCATGCTGTCGTTGATACAGCCAAAAAAGGGCTGGAATCAGCCGGCAAAGTCGTCAAATCAGTGAATGATGGCATAGATGCGGCGAATAAATCGATACATAAAGGGATAGACAGCGCGAAAAAAGGAATGGAAAAAGCAAAGAAAACAGCGGATTCGCTTATACACGGCGCAACCCATTTCCTTAAAGGGAAATTTTCATTTGGATAGGAGAATAAACAATGAAGCAGTTTACAATTAGCATAGAAGAACTCTTGTTTTGTTTTTACAGCGAAGGGTTTTTTGAACAGGGAATGGCCTTAAAACAAGCTTATTTTCCCGAAATAGAAGATGAACAGCTCGGCTCCTTATTTGAAGCTGCGTGCCGCTCACTCTTAGCCAAGGAGGCGGCGGAATATCGGAATCATCAATATCGGTTAAAGGACGAATACTGTCCGTTTATCCACGTGTTAAACGATGCGGACTATACAGTGAAGCTATCCAAATTTGATGAACAAGCCAAAGAACAGAATATATCCTGCCATGTTTCGAAGTTTGGCACTTACTCTCATGAATTGCTGTTTGATGAACAGGTACATAGAATCAAAAAAATGGATTCAACTAATGGAGTACTCTCTAAAACATACGAGTTTTTAAATGTAATAGATGCAGAAGATCATAAAGAATCAATGATCACCCTGACGTCAACTGAATTCGAATGGCTTCTGGAGGGCGCTTCAGACACTCCCGCATATCTGAAGGAATTTCTAGATAAACATGATCACCAAGAGGACGTGACCCGTTTTGTAAATGATCTGGCTTTGCGAAAAGGAAAAATGGATACGCTGATGCGGCTGGTTTATGACAAAGACAACTCGCCGGAAGTGGCTGATATGGCTTTCGTCCTGCCTGGCAGCCGTCATACTTGGCTGGTAACAGGCATTACTCAAAATGAATTTTCTATCGTAACAGCAAATAAAGATGTGATAAAAGGAATACTTTTTTGCTAAAGAGCGATAAAGGAGAATAGCAATTGAAAAACAATGAAGTAATTAAGGTCAAAAGCAGACTGTTTTTTAGAATATGGCTGTTCCTCGCTACAGGAGGCGCTTTTATTGCAGGAGTATGGCTGGTGTCTGAAGCTCTTACATTTGAATCTAAGTATGCCCTGCTTTATTTGGGCGGCGGATTAATGGCGATCGTTTATGGATTGATCACATTTTTTATGGCTTTTCCGGCGTTCACAAGCCGGGGAAATGTCATTTTCAGCGTAAAAACAGGGCCTGATGGCGAGATTTTCTCTAGAAAGCGCAGCGTGATGTTTTCTGAGGTAAAACGGATTTATATGGGACGGCATCATTACAGCTTGAAAGGGATCTTTTTTGAAGATATTATCATCGAGAAAACAGACGGAAAAGTCGTTCGCATCCCTACTTGGAACATTATCGCGAATCCATTGTTTTTTGAAGCGGTGGAACGCTATATCCTCCCTCATCTGAATGAAGAGGCGAAAAGCAACTGGATCAGCCAATTTACGGAGATTCAGCGCAGTGCGTATTTAAAGGAATTTGAAAATCATCCAAAGCTTTAACAGCTCTCCTCCTTTATAATGAAAGAGAAAAGCAACTTGAGGAGTGCACGTGATGCCGATTACCATTCTTTTATTTCTCACGGCGGGGCTTGCCGAAATAGGCGGCGGATATCTGATTTGGCTATGGCTGAGAGAGGCAAAGCCAGTCGGCTATGGGATCGCCGGAGCATTGATCTTGATTGTCTACGGCATTCTTCCGACATTCCAGTCCTTCCCTTCCTTCGGCCGTGTATACGCCGCTTATGGCGGGGTATTCATCGTGCTTGCGGTCCTGTGGGGATGGCTTGTTGACCGGAAAACACCTGATCTGTATGATTGGATCGGCGCATGCATTTGTCTCATCGGTGTCTGCGTCATCTTATTTGCGCCGCGCGGATAACAAAATGGCCTGCTTATGAAGCGGGCCATTTTTGTTTAATCCTCTTTTAAGCTTGTCAGCTGCACTTCATGCTCATCTTGCGGTTCGTCAAGCGGATAAATTCTTGCTGTTCCGTTTTCTTCATTCACGTGCTGAATGTAAATAGGAACACCGTTGTACGTTACTTTTTTCATATCGGGAGATTCTACAATTTCTTTCGCCCTTTGTATATTCATCGTAACACCCTCCTTCAATACATAATGTTTCCATTTCCTGAAGGAAGTATGCTTTATGATTCAGCGGACAAATTGAATTTTTTCAGGCGTTTGTAGAAAGTGCTTCGCGGGATCCCGCTGATTTTGGCGGCTTGAGAGACGTTTCCTTTTGCAGATTCAAGCGCTTTGATCATCATATCCTTTTGGATTTGCTCACGAAGTTTGAACACGCCGGCAGCAGCGGGCTGTTTTTCTGCAGTGCTGACCGGCAGTCCAGCGGCTTCCAGTAAAGCGGAAAGCGGCTCATCCCCAAGCCGGCCGTCCGGAAATCTGATGGAAAGACGTTCAAACACATTAAATAGCTCACGGATATTTCCCGGCCACTTCCAATGCTTCAGCACCTCACAAAAATCAGAAGGAAGTTCGCCTGGCCAATGATTCTTCTGTTTGTAGTACTCGAAGAGGTCCGGAATATCCTCGGGGCGATCGCGCAATGGAGGAAGTTCAATTGGATAGACATGAAGGCGGTAAAACAAGTCCTCTCTGATTTTTCCGCTTTCGGCAAGCTCGCGTAAATCACAATGTGTGGCGGCAATGACTCTGATATCAACCGGAATTTCTTTTGCCCCGCCGATTGGCGTAATCTTGCGTTCCTGAAGCACGCGTAAAAGCGCAACCTGCATCGAGTGGGAGATTTCTCCGATCTCATCTAAAAATAAGGTGCCTTGATTCGCTTTTTGAAAGGCGCCTTTATAGCCATTTCGCTTCGCTCCCGTAAAAGCGCCTTCCGCATAGCCGAACAGTTCGCTTTCAATCAAATCAGACGGAATCGCTCCGCAATTGACAGCAACAAACGGACCGTGCCGTCTCTCACTGTTCTCATGAAGCGCGCGAGCCGCGACCTCCTTCCCCGTACCCGTTTCACCCGACAAACAGACCGTTGCATCCGTCGCAGCTGCTCGTTCAAGGTGCATCAGCATCGCTTGCGATCGGCCGCTTTGCCCGATCACTCCATTGAATCGAAACGCCTTCTTTTTCTTTTGTTCCGAAAGATAAAAACAAGTGCCGCCATCTCCTATGGTGACAGCTTTTTCGATTGAATAGCCCCGCTCCTTCAACTCGTACAGATGCCGGCCCTGCCAATCCGGCATTGAGGTTCGAATCGGCATGCTCGCACTGATGATGTGCTGCTTGGTATTACAGAGCACCATCGGCACACTGGATGCAGCTCTCTCCCCAAAACGGCTGATCAGCTCCAGCTCTTTCTCACGGCTTTTAGCTGCGAGTTCCCGTTCAGCGGCATAGGCAATCGCCGTGGCAATACCAAGCATATGAGGATGCGCGCCTGCCGCCGGGCATGATATGTCAATTACACCCGCAAGGCTGCCATCCTCATGGTGAATCGGAGCGGCTGAACAGTTCCAAAGATGGGAAGCGATAGAGTAATGCTCTGATCCTTGTATTGCAACCGGCTCGCTGATGTGGAGCGCCGTGCCAATCGCATTTGTTCCGACAGCCGTTTCTGTCCAGCATGCCCCTTCGACGAAATTGATGCGTTTGGCTTCATAGAGCGCGCGGGGATGGCCGTCCAATGCCAGTACAACACCATCTGAATCAATTAACAGCGCCATCATTTCCATTTCTTTTATGGCAGGCAGCAGTTTTTCGAGGTAAGGCTTTGCGGTCGTCAGGAAGAATGAATGCTTTTTTGACTGCTGATCCAGCTCCGTTTGCTGTAAAACCCTCGGGCCTTTTTCTAAATAAGGATTGACCTCAGCTTTTTTGCAGCGATGCCATGACTCGGCGATCCGTTTTCTTATTCGCGCTTCGTCAAGCACACCGTCTTTCACAAAACGTTTCCAGGTTTGCAAATCGTTTGGGACCGAATTCATTTCCTTGATCGCTCCTCCCTTACACGCCGTTTTCATCTATTGTAGGGGAAAAATAAAGCGCTTTCAACAATAAAAAAGCAGGCGCCTTATATCCATGCGCCTGCTTTTCCTCTTATTATGCATGTACTGCAAGCCCGATCGTGCTTAGCAGCGCCTCGTGCAATGTTTCCGATAAAGTGGGATGGGCGGCGATAAAATGCTCCGCCATATCTGCCGTCATCTCACCATTCATGATCGCTGCCGCCTGGCCGATAAGCTCGGTTACATCCGGACCAATCATCGAAACACCTACGATTTCGCCGAATTCCGGTTCAGCTATGATTTTGACCTTTCCTTCCGCTTGCTGTTTAATGAGCGCCTTTCCGTTTGCAGAAAAAGGAAATTCGCCAATCTTCACATCCCCGTATACGCTTCTTGCCTGTCGTTCTGTCATTCCGATACACGCGATTTCCGGGGACGTGTAGATGCAGCGCGGCACATGTTTCTCATTGATTTTGACATCCCTTCCAGAAGCATGAGAAGCAGCAATGATGCCCTCATGGAATGCGGCATGTGCCAGCTGAATGCCTCCTATTGCATCTCCGCACGCGTAAATATGAGGCACGTTCGTCTGCATGTGCCCATTCACCGGAATGCCTGTTGGAGAAAAATCAACTCCCGCCTGCTCCAGCTGTAATCCGTCAAGACGGGGTTTTCTGCCGATCGCCACCAGTATATAATCGGCCTTCGTTTTAAACTCACGCTGGCCGCTTTTCCATATTGCCGTTTTCGCTGTTTGATCCACCCGCTCTAACCTGGATGAAATATGCACTTCAACACCGTCTTCCTCAAGCTTTTCTTGAAAGAGACGGGCGATATCTTCATCTTCAGCAGGGACCAGCTGTCCCGCTGTTTCAATGATGGTCACCTTCGATCCCAATCTGGCAAACAGCCCTGCATACTCACACCCGATGACACCGCCGCCGACAATGACAAGTGAAGACGGAATCTCGGAAAGAGAAAGCGCGTCTTTGCTGTCGATGATCCATTCGCCGTCAAAAGGAGCGAACGGCAGCTCGATTGGCTCTGATCCTGAGGCAATCAATACTTGGTCCGCCTCTCTGATTTCTTTTCCGTTTTGTCCTTCGATCAAAAGCTTTCTTTCAGAAAGAAAGGAGGCTGTTCCCTTTACAACCTGTATTTGATTTTTCTTCATTAGGTACTGAACGCCTTGAACAAGCTGTCTGACAACCTGCTGTTTGCGGTTTTGCATTTTACTCCAATCGACTGATATCGCACCTGCGGGGAGTTCGATTCCAAAGCTGCCGGCATGCTTGATTTTATCAAGAACATTTGCGCTTTCTAGCAAAGACTTTGTCGGGATGCAGCCTTCATTCAGGCAGGTCCCCCCAAGCTTGCCTTTGTCAATGAGCAGCACGTTTCTGCCCTGCTGAGCCGCGGAGACCGCAGCCGCATAGCCTGCAGGTCCGCCGCCGATAGTGGCTAATGTCATGTCGTTTTCACCTGCTTTTCCTATAAAATTAATGCTGCGGGTTCTTCCAAATATGTTTTAACCGCCTTCAGGAATGCAGCGGCTGGGGCGCCGTCACACGCTCTGTGATCAAATGTCAGGCTGAGCGGCAGGATCGTGCTTCTGACGATCTCCTCCCCTTGGTACACCGGTGTGTCATAGCTTGCTCCGATGCCGAGAATGCCTGCTTCAGGCGGATTTAATATCGGTGTGAAATGCTCAACTCCAAAAGCGCCAAGGTTTGTAATGGAGAAGGTTGAGCCTTGCAGCTCGTCGCTTCCCGCACGTCCCTCACGTGCTTTTTTGGCATTTTCTGAGATGGATTGAGCCAGTTCAATCAGCGATTGCTTTTCAGCATGACGGATGACAGGCACCACTAAGCCATTTTCCAAGGCTACAGCCATACCAAGGTGCACATGAGGATGTGTGATGATGCGCTCATTTTGATAAAAGCTGTTCAGCACAGGGTGAGCTTGCAGTGCGAGAACGGCGGCTCTTGAGACAAAATGAGTGATTGTCAGTTTTGTGCCGTACCGTTCTTCCGCAGCTGGTGAAAGCTGTTTTTGAAGAGTGGCAAGCTTAGTGATATCAGCCTTCATCGTAATCGTCAGCTGTGCGCTGTTTGCCAAGCTTTCCTGCATTCGGGCAGCGATGACTTTTCTCATGCCTGTCACCGGGGTTTCCTGCGCTTTCTGATCAGAAACAGGTTTTGCCTGAGCTTTTTTCTGTTCAGCCAGCGCCTTTGTCACGTCATCCTTCACGATTCTTCCGCCTGGTCCGGTGCCTTTCAGCTGTTTCAGGTCTAACCCCGCTTTTTCCGCTATTTTTCTCGCAACTGGAGATATTTTCAATCGATCTTTTTTGGAGGCTGCGGGTTTGTTTTCTTGTTTGACGGGCTGGACGGCTTGCGGCACGCTGTCTTCAGCAGCAGGCCTGCTTGCCTCTTCCTGCACCGACTCATTGGCGTCCCCGATGTAGCAGATTGCAGTGCCGGGCGGAACCTCTTCACCCTCTTTCACTTTGATGTCGATCAGCGTTCCTTTTTCAGGCGCTTCGATCTCCATTTCAATTTTCTCCGATTGAATGCTGGCAATGCTTTCTCCCTTTTCAACCGGATCGCCTACTTTTTTATTCCATATCGATACTTCCCCTTGTTTCATCGCCATTCCTAATTTTGGCATCACTACTTTTACTGCCATTTGTGTCCCCCCTTTAGTTCATTGCCGGCTCGCCAAGCAATTCAAGCGTGACGCTGACAATTTTATCTGGTGTCGGCAAATATTGATCTTCAAGCACCGGTGAAAACGGCACTGGTGTATGCGGTGCTGTAATCCGTTTAATCGGCGCATCAAGCAAATCAAAGCCTTTGTCTGCGACAATCGCTGCAATATCCGTGGCAATGCTGCATCGCGGATTGGCTTCATCAATGATGATCAGCCGGTTTGTTTTTTCCAACGATGTGAAAATCGCATCCTCATCAAGAGGAGACAGACTGCGGGGATCAAGCACCTCAGCTTCGATGCCTCTCTCAGAAAGCTGTGCAGCTGCTTCAAGCGCGGTATTGACCTGCTTGCCGACTGCAAAGAGCGTGACATCATTGCCTTCGCGTTTGATGTCGGCCTTTCCGAGCGGAATTGTATAATAATCTTCCGGCACCTCGCCCTTCATGTTGTAGGACGTTTTGTCTTCAAAGAAGAACACCGGATCATTATCTTCTATTGCTGCAAGCAGCAGACCTTTGGCATCATACGGACTGGATGGAACAACCGTCTTCAGTCCCGGGATGCTCGTGAAAAGGCCATACAGCGCTTGTGAATGCTGGGCAGCGGCCCGAAATCCCGCTCCGTATGTGGTGCGGACGGTAATCGGCACTTGCGCTTTACCGCCGAACATATAGCGGAATTTCGCCCCTTGGTTGATCACCTGGTCAAAGCATGTGCCGATAAAGTCATTAAACATTAATTCTGCAATCGGTCTCAGCCCGGTTGATGCCGCAGCCATAGCCGCACCCATGTAGCCCGCTTCAGAAATCGGTGTGTCCAGCACTCTTGTGCGCCCGAATTCCTGTACGAGCCCCTTTGTGACTCCTAATACACCGCCCCATGCTTCATCATCCTGCAAATGATCAACAGCCGCTCCGCCGGCAACATCCTCACCGATCAAAAGTACATTTTCATCTCTTCTCATCGCAAGCTTCATTGCTTCATTGATCGCGTCTGACATGCTTATGACTCTCGCCATCTCTTACATTCCTCCTTTTTCATATGACACGTACACATCTGTCAGCAGCTCCGAATCTTTTGGATATGGGCTGTCTTCGCTGAACGAGACGGCTTTTTCAATCGATTCGCTGACACGCTGTTCAATGTCTGACAGCTTATTAGCATCTGTTTCTTTTAATAGGTAGTTTTTAAAGCCTTGAATGGCATCTTTTTCTTCAAGGTGCTCAACTCTTTCATCCTTCGTTTTATAGGTCTGGGCATCCCCTTCGAAATGGCCGTAGTTTCTGTAGGTCATACATTCAATCAAAGACGGGCCTCCGCCGTTTCTTGCTCTTTCTATCGCTTCCTCGGCTGCCTGATAAACTGCTAAAATATCTTTCCCGTCAACTGTCACCCCCGGCATGTTATAAGCAGCCGCCCGATCGGCGATTGAATCACAGGCTGATGCGTACTCAAATGGGGTAGCTTCCCCATAGCCGTTGTTTTCAGCAACAAACACGACAGGAAGGTTCCATACAGCCGCTAGATTCAGCCCTTCGTGGAAGGTGCCTTGGTTATTTGCCCCGTCTCCAAAAAAGCAAACGCTTACATTTTTAGTCTGTTTATATTTAGCCGTGAGCGCTGATCCGCACGCGAGCGTAAATCCGCCTCCGACGATTCCATTTGCCCCTAACATGCCTTTATTAAGATCCGCAATGTGCATAGAACCGCCCTTGCCTTTGCACAATCCGGTCGCTTTCCCGAAAATTTCCGCCATCATGCCATCCAGATCACAGCCTTTGGCGATACAATGTCCATGTCCCCTGTGTGTGCTTGTAATGCTGTCGCCATCATGTAAATGAGCGCACACCCCAACAGCCACGGCTTCCTCACCGGCATATAAATGAACGAATCCGGGAAGCACTCCCTGGGCGAACAGGTCATGCACTTTGTCTTCAAAGCCCCTGATCTCCAGCATCTTTTGGTACATCCACAGCGCTTTTTCCTCAGTTAATGACAAGCCTTCACGTTTTAACAATTCCATTTTGTGCGCCTCCTTCTATTTAGGGTTCACGATTATAAAAGCAAGAAGTGTGCCAGTATTTAAAGCCCGTCAAATCAGCCTTTTCATTTTTACACTGGAGACAGTTTGAGACGGGTGTCTCGTTTTGTCTCAAACTGATCCATTTGTCTCGTTTTACAGCATACAAAAAAGACCGGGCATCACCCGGTCTTTGACAATGATCGACGTATTTATTTCCTTGGAAATGATGTTAACTTCCTAGTTCCTCTGCATCGTTTGATTGAATAGCTGCTTTTGAAAGAAAATCAATTGAATATTTGACATATCCGATACCGCCGTCCCCGTCCTTCTGCATACAGTCTATCGTGCCGTTTGAGTATGTATATCCCTTTTCATTAAGCGTTTTTCTGACCGTTTCCGCCATCTTTGCGGCATCTGTTTTTGATAACCCGCTGGCGTCTAACTGAATCGTCATGCTCATAGGCGCTTTTTCAGCCAGCTGTTTGTTCCATTTTGTATCTAACGTGAACTGTCCGTTTTCGATACTCAAAGCAGCATCAGCTTTTATTAGTCGAGGAACTGCTTTTTTCAGATCTGCTTCGATTGCCTTCGATGCTTCTTCATTTACATGTTTTGCTACTGATTCGGTATACGCTTCTTCAATTCCATCGCACGTTACGTTGGGATGCAAAAATCCCTTCGTACACATTGGGTAGTGATGAGATTGAGAGGTTGCTTCGAATACATATTCAGACGTTTTAGCGTTATATATCCCATTCGTGATCTTGATTTCTTTCTTCGGATAGGTTTGTTTCACATAAGAGACTAGCTTCTGTTCTGCAGCATTTTTCGAAAATGGATCACCGAACCATATATGATAGATATATAGTCCGCATCCGAATAACGCAATGGCAAGCAAGCCAAATACAAGTTTTTTCATGTTCACACTCTTTTCTGCATATATGCGCTATAGTTCATGCTTTTCTTCAACAGCCCGGTTCAATGCTTGAAGCATATAGCCAATGCCTTTGTACGATGACAGCGGCCAGCTGATATGCTGGTGCTCTCCGATGACGGCGTTGAGAACGTTTCGATATTTTTTCCCGCCAAGCATGACTAGCTCTTCAATATCAGAAAAGCCCTTTTCGTAAAATTGGCGGCCCAGCTCCTCCGCTGTCATGATTTCCGGATGACCGGTGCCAAAAGTGACATCGTAATTTTTCGATACGATATCATCAGGGCGAAGAAAGCCGTGCTTCGCCGACAAAATCACCCACTCATCGAAAAATGCTTTCGCATACCGCTCGCACGCCTGATGAAACGGGCTGAGATAAGCGTCCGCCGCTCTTACCGGCCCGGCATCAGGCTGGACATCCCAGATTTTTTTCTTGCCGCAGGGGATGATGCATAGCCGTTTCATGTTTCTCTCCCCCTTTATGAGATATCTCCACTAAATGTACCATTATTTTCTTATTCCTGCATGACTAAACAATACATGCGAGAAAAGACAGGCTGAGTAAAAGCTGCGTACAAAAAAGACCCGGAAATCGGAATTGTTTATTTTACCGAACATCCAGGTTTATTTTAGTCAAGAATGGTGTGAAAATCCCTTTATTTTGTTAGCCTTTTTTGAATCAAGCACTGCTGTTACTCTATCCCATCAAGATACTTTCTCTCAAAGTCGTCGAGCAATGCACGCACTTCATCTGTTGACTTTGTGTTCATGCATTGATTTCTTAATTCACTTGCTCCTCGGAACCCGCGAAGGTAAATCTTGAAAAAGCGAGGAAGAGGTTTGTACGGACGTGCTTCTAATGCTGAATACTTATCATGGAGATCCAGATGCAGCCTTAAGAGATTAAGCAATTCCTTGCTGCTATGCTCTTTCGGCTCCTTTTCAAAAGCGAAAGGATTCGTAAAAATACCGCGCCCTATCATAATGCCATCAACACCGTATTGTTCAGCAAGTTTCAAGCCAGTTTGACGGTCAGGAATATCCCCGTTTATTGTCAAGAGTGTATCTGGTGCCACCTCGTCACGAAGTTTCTTAATCTCCGGGATGAGCTCCCAATGCGCATCCACTTTGCTCATTTCTGCTCTTGTACGCAAATGAATAGAAAGATTGGCAATATCCTGCTTCAAAATGTGTGTCAGCCACTCGCGCCATTCGTCTACATCCGTGAAACCAAGTCTTGTTTTTACGCTTACAGGCAACCCCCCCGCTTTTGCTGCTTGTATTAACTCTGCTGCAACTTCCGGCCGGCGGATAAGACCGCTTCCCTTACCGTTCTGTGTCACATTAGGCACAGGACAGCCCATATTGATATCTAGGCCTTTAAATCCTAACTCTGCCATGCCAATACTCATTTTACGAAAGTTTTCAGGCTTATCTCCCCATATATGGGCCACCATTGGCTGTTCATCCTCTGTAAAAGTCAAACGGCCGCGTACGCTATCCTTCCCATCCGGGTGGCAATAGCTCTCTGAGTTTGTGAACTCTGTAAAAAATACATCCGGTCTGCCTGCTTCACTTACTACATGCCGGAAAACAACATCTGTCACATCTTCCATTGGTGCCAATACAAAAAATGGCCGTGGTAATTCACGCCAGAAATTATCTGTCATCATACATTCAAATCCTTTCATGATGGGATACAGTCAAACCTTTATCCCAAAATTAAAAACTGACCATGCTTCTTTTTACACTTATAGCATGCGAAAGCATTTCTTATCAAACTATAGTAAATGTTGAACATTTCACTTTTACACGATCAAAAGTGAAACAGCAAACTGAAATAGAATAGATAAGATAGAACACCTTAATTGGGTTAACGTAATGGAGTGTCGCTATAATTATCCCCATATAGTTCATCAACTCCTGAACCTTATAATCGGTTCGAAAGAGACAAAAGTGTGATGATTTTCTCCACCTATTTTTTATATCTAGATTGTGGTTTATT
>NZ_CP026521.1:1040735-1046759 GCF_002953915.1 Bacillus sp. MBGLi79 | reverse complement strand
ATTCAGGCTGGGGCACTGGCGAAAGGGCGTCAGATTTTCGTTCTCGATATGGGAGAGCCTGTAAAGATTGTGGATCTAAAAAATCGCATAAAAAAAGAGGCAAAAATGAATATTTCATTTTGCCTCCGGATATCCCAGCCGCCAAACAAATGCCTTCCAGATCATGCCCTGCCCTTATTTAGGCAAACCCGCCAGCGATTTTAAAAAACTCACTTTCTCTTCAGTTGTTTTCAGGTTCACTAAGCTCCCGGCCTTCATCGACAGCCCGCTTCAGCGCCTGCAGCATATAGCCGATTCCCCGATAGCCCGCCAGCGGGTAAGTGATCTGCTGGCGGCTGCCAAACACGTTCCTCAAAACAGGCCTGTATTTTTTCCCGCCGAGCATAACGATTTCGTCATAATCCATCAAGTTTTTCCGTTCACCTTGCGCCTTCAGCTCATCATCCGCCATAATCTCCGGGTGGTCCATCCCGAATGTGACATCATAGTTTTCAGGAACGATATCTTCCGGTTTTAAAAAACCGTGTTTTGCTGAAAGAATCACCCAATCCGCAAAAAACGTCTGCGCATATGCGCCGCACGCCCGATGAAACGGACTCAGATAGACATCCTTTGCGGCGGACGGGCCGATGCCCGGATCGACATCCCAGATTTTCTTCGCCCCGCACGGGATGATGCAGAGTCTTTTCATCATATGTCCCCCCTTTTGGTTCCGCTAAAAAACGCCTTTAAAAAGGCGTTTTATTTCAGCTTCAGCGATACGACCGATTCGACGTGCGCCGTCTGCGGAAACATATCGACAGGCTGAATGTATTCGACATGGTAATCCTTCGCTAAGTACTGCAAATCTTTCGCAAGTGTTGACGGATTGCATGAGACATAAACGAACCGCTTCGGCTTAACCTGCCTGATCGTATCAAGGAAGGTGCGGTCACAGCCAGTTCTTGGCGGATCGACGATGACGACATCAGGCCTGAAGCCTTCTTTAGTCCATTTCGGCAGCCAGTGCTCCGCCGTTCCTGTGACATAACGCGCATTATCAATTCCGTGCTTTTTGGCATTTTGGTTGGCGTCATCGATCGATTCTTTGATAACGTCCATGCCGCGGATTTCTTTTGCTCCGTCGGCGATCCACATTCCGATTGTGCCGACGCCGCAGTAGGCATCGACGACTTTTTCGCGCCCGCTCAGTTTCGCCGCTTTTTTCACTTCGTCATACAGCTTGACCGTCTGGATCGGATTAAGCTGAAAAAAAGCGCGGGCGCTCAGCTCAAACGTAACCTCGCCGAGAAATTCCTGAATGACCATATTGCCGGCTAGGAGCCTTGTATCATCGCCGAAGATAACCGATGTCTTGGCTTTGTTGACGTTTTGAATTACGGATGTCACTTCAGGCAGACGCTTTTTGATTTCTTCTGCAATGAGCTCCTTGCGCGGCAGGTCTTCTTTTGACGTGACAATGACAACCTGCACTTCCCCCGTCTCAAAGCCGACCCTCGTCACGATCGTGCGGACGTCGCCCGTTCGCTTCCGTTCGTTGTAGACGGAAATGCCGAAGTCTTCAAGAATCTGCTTGACGGTTTGTGTCGTTTTGTTCGTCGCCGGATGCTGAACGATGCATTCCGTAATCGGGACAAGCCGGTGTGAGTCAAGGCCGTACAGCCCTGCTACCATCTTTCCATTTTTCGAAAGCCCGAGTTGAAACTGGCTTTTATTCCGGTAGTGCCAAGGGTTTTCCATGCCGATCGTCGGCCTGATGTCCATTTTGCCGATGTCAAAACGGGTGTGCCGTTCGAGCGATTGAATGACGATGTCCCGTTTTCCTTTCAGCTGCTCTTCATAAGCCAGATGCTGGAGCTGGCAGCCCCCGCATTGCTCATAGATGATGCAGGGCGGCTTGACGCGGTGCTCTGAACGCTTGCGCACCTTTTTGACCCGCCCTTCGGAAAATTTCGGATGAACCTTTGTCGCCTCGACGACGACTTCTTCACCCGGCAGTGCGCCGGGGACGAAGACGACTTTTTTCTTGAAGTAGCCGACGCCTTCGCCATTGATGCCGAGGCGCTTGATCGTCAGCGGAAATTGCTGTCCGACTTTTAATTCTGCTGATGATCCTTTTTTGTCACGTTTCACTGATGTTCTCTCCATTTCTACTCAATGCTCCTCCATAAATACAAGGAAGCATAGCTTAAATAAGGGTGCCATTCTTTGCTCATTTCAAGCATTTGTTCTTTTGTCGGTTTATCGTTTAAGCCAAAATGGCGTTTGATGGCATTTTGGATGCCGATATCGGCGGCCGGAAACAGATTGGGTCGGCCGAGTCCGAACAGCAGAACGTTTTGGACGGTCCACGGGCCGATGCCTCTGATTTTCACCAGCTTTTCCATAATGTCTTCATCTGATAATTGATCAAGCTCATCAAGATTTAAACGGCCGTCTGCGATCATCCTTGATGTATCGATGACGTATTCAGCCTTCCGCATGCTGAATTGAAGTTCGCGCAAGTCGTTATAGTCGAGCTGTGCAATCGTTTCGGGAAGCGGATAAAACCAGACCCCGTCCTTTTGCTCTCCATAAGTGTGAACGAACCGCTCTGTGAGCGTATAAGCAAAAGACAGATTAAGCTGCTGGTGGATCATGCATTTCATCAAGCAATGATACAAATGAAAATCGAGCACCAGCGGCGTTCCGGCATGCTCTGCGAAAATTGATGACAAGCTTGATTGTGAAAAGTGATCCAGTACAGGCTGAAGATTTTCCTCCCATCTGAAGATCCGTTTCACTTCTTTCATCATGGCGTCTCGATCGTCTGTACCGCTGACGGCAAACGCCGGGGCTTCGACAGTTCCCGTCGCCTGCACAGCGACAATCCGGGGCTCTTTGTTTTGATTGCGGAGCGGCAGCTTGACCTCCCTTTTGTCAAGGTTGACCGCATTGAGCGGATCAAGCGAAAGCCTGTCCAAGACGCGGTCAAAATGATACGGCGGTGATACGCTTACAGTTTCCTTCCACATCGCTTCCCATCCCTTTTTCTTCTTTGTCCACAGTATACCATGTTTCAAATTCTCTTAAAAAAGAACAACATTTTATTTTTTCACCGAATGAATCACAGGGCATCGCAGCATCCTATGGAAGCGGAGGGGTGCCGATGATTAAACATTTTGCGATGACAAAGGACGGAAAACTTTTATCTACCGACATCAAAGCAGAAAGGCTGACAGATCAAGATATTGAGTGGTACTGGACGGACTTCGATCAGCCTTCGGATGAAGAAGTCTCTTTACTCAAAAGCCATTTTCACTTTCACCCTTTAGCAGTTGAGGACTGCGTTCATCATTTGCAGCGTCCGAAGCTTGATCAATACGAAGAATATCTTTTTTTCGTCATACACGCGTTGAATCAAAGGACGCTGGCGTCTGAAGAAGTTGACTTATTCGTTGGAAAAGATTTTATCATCACATTTCACTTTCATCGTTCAGACGGTATTGAAAAAGTAAGAAGACAGCTTTCGGAAAACAGCGAGTTGTGGAAAAAAGGACCGAGCCATATCGCCTATATGGTCATGGATCAGCTTGTTGACGAATATTTCCCGATTCTTTACAAAATAGAAGACCGCCTCAATGAAATTGCTGAAAGCGACAGCAGAAAAACGTATGGAACGCTGATGAATGAAGTGTTTGATATCCGGAGCGACCTTCTAAAGCTTAGGAAAACAATCATTCCGATGCGGGATTTGCTTTACCGGATTTTAAACATTGAAATCTCAAAAGAAAACCGCGAACGAAAAGCGTATTACAGCGACATTTACGACCACCTCTTGAAGCTGACCGAAATCGTCGAAAACAACCGCGACATGACCGCCGATTTAAGGGACAGCTACCAGACGCTCAACTCCAACCGGATGAACGCCATTATGATGACGCTGACGATCGTCTCAACGATTTTTATTCCGCTCACCTTCATTGCCGGAGTGTACGGCATGAACTTTGACAACATGCCTGAACTGCATTGGCGCTACGGCTATTTTTTCATCCTCGTCATGATGGGAGCCGTTGTCGCCGGCATGATCTTCTGGTTCCGGCATAAAGGATGGTTTGACATTTTCAAGTAAAACCGGAAACCTTTTTCCTCTCTGTTCGACTATTTCTATAACTGAGGGGGGAAAGAAATGAAGGTACATACAGGGCTTGCCGGCATCTTCTTGATCGTTCTCGGCTTGTTGATTAGCGCCGAAAATCATCAAAGCGTGTCTGCTGCAGACGCGCTTTCGGACTTTTTCAGACTGCCTGTCCGCAATTTAGTGGTTCTGATCTGCATGTTGATGCTCATCATCGGCTTCATTATGGCGTGGCGCCATTATTATGGAGTACCGTGGATCCGCTTTAAGCTGTTTTTGTTTATTATCGGCATTTCAGTATTTTACCCGCTGGTCACAGAACAGCTGATGCTCTTTCAAAAATGGAATGCACAAGGCGATGATGCCGTGGAATATATGAAAAAGAGAAGCACTTGCAGCTATCAGAGCGATATGGAGGAAGGAAACATGGACTGTGAGGTGAAAGTGAACAATTACGGAAAAAAGACCGAACGCATCCAGCTCATCCCTGATATAACGAGCGAATTTGACTTTCAGCCGGAAGAGCTGGAACTGTCTCCGCATTCACAAGAGACGTACAGCGTCACCTTTAAGGCTCCGGGAAATGAGGATGTGTATGAATCAGGGATAGAAGAAGAGCCGAGGATGAAGGTTGAAGTGGTGAAATGAGCGACTTCACTCGATTCAAGCAGCACGCTTTTGGAAACTTTTAAAAATATTACATGGAAGAGAAGGTTTAGAAGTAAAAGGTATACAGAAAAAACGAACTGCAAACAGCCGCTTCACAAACTAATAGACAAACCTCAAAGAAAAAAGCCGCTCCTTCACGGAAGCGGCTTTTCGTCTATTAATCGCGATAAGATTCTGCAATCGCGTTGGCGGCGACGATCGCATTGTAGACATCGTCAGGGGTGACTGGGAACGGCATGTTGCCCATTGTGTCGCCTTCTGCGCAAGCGCTTTGAGCGACTTGGCGCCATTCCTCTTCGACAAATTCGTCGACTCCGAGGTCTTTTAATGTCAACGGCAGACCGACGCCTTTGATAAAGTCAATGACGGTCTCCAGCTCTTCGGCTGGCGCGTTTTCAAGAACGAGCTGTGCCAAAAGGCCGAACGTGACTTTTTCGCCGTGCTGAGCTCTGTGCAAAGAAGGAACGGCTGTCATTCCATTGTGGATCGCATGTGCGGCGGCAAGACCGCCTGATTCGGCGCCGACGCCGCTTAAATAGATGGTCGCTTCTATTGTGTCTTCAACAGCTCGTGTAGAAACGCCATGCTTGATCGCCTGCATCGCTTTTACGCCGTTTTCCAATAGCGTATCGTAGCAAAGGCGGGCAAGTCCCAATCCAGTAGTTGAAGGCTTCATCAGCACGAGGTTGTCGCCGTTTGCTTTAAAGCAGGCGCGCGCTTCAAAATACGTCGCCAAGGCGTCTCCGATACCGGCTGCGAAAAAGCGCGGCGGCGCGGATGCCAAAATGTCAGAATCCGCGAGAACGACATCTGGGTTTGTCGGCAAAAACAGATATCGATCAAACGATCCGTCATGTTTATAAATGACGGCAAGGGCCGTACATGGAGCATCTGTTGAAGCAATTGTCGGGAAAATCACAACCGGCAGCTTCTCGTAATAAGCGGTGGCCTTTGCTGTATCAAGCGTTTTTCCCCCGCCGATCCCAACGATGATATTAGCGCCTGCATTGCGTGCAAGCTCCCGGTTACGATCGATTTCTTCCTGTGTGCATTCGTAATTGAATTTTTCAAAAACAGCTTGATTGCCGGCTTTCTGAATCGAATTCCCCGCTTCTTTTTGAGCGCGTTCCAAAATGAATTCATCGCAAATGATATATGCGTGATCACCATAATCTTCAATGTAATCGTTCAAGTTCTCAAGGAGTCGTTTTCCTGTAATAAATTTTTTAGGCGATGTG
>NZ_CP026521.1:1036842-1040635 GCF_002953915.1 Bacillus sp. MBGLi79 | reverse complement strand
TCTTTTTAAATCTAGTAATATATGTATATAGAATGGATTTTTATTCTATGGAATTGACTAGGGGAAATAAAAGAGCCTGAACCATCAACTTTTCCGCTCAAAGCAAAAACCCCGTCTCAGCGTCCGGGGCATTTCTTTCAAAAGGGCTTTAGCATCATAGATTTTTCAAACATCAGGTCATCAAGGCTTTTAAATGTATAGCCTTCTTTTTTTAAGTCGGTGATCGCCTGATCAAGCGCTTCGGCATTGTCTTTCGAGACGGTGTGAAGCAAATAGACGGCGCCGGGATGGGCCTGTTTTATCATATTGTCGTACGCATAGCGCCACCCTTTTTGGGCATTGATTTTCCAATCGACAAAAGCAACAGACCAGAATACCGTTTGATAACCGAGCTTTTTCGTTTCTGCAAGCACCCGCTCGCTGAAAACGCCCCGAGGCGGCCTCAGGTAGAGATTGTTTTTTTCGCCTGTGATGTTGTAAACCTCCTCATCGACCGATTCCAATTCCTCTTGTATCCCGCGGCTTGTTTTCGTCGTGAGATCCGGATGGTGATAGGAATGATTCCCGATGATATGTCCTTCCTCGGCCATTCGCTTGATCAGCTCCGGCTGATCTTTGACAAAATGGCCCGTTACAAAAAAGGCTGCTTTGACGTTTTGTTTTTTCAGAACATCTAGCACCTTAGGGGTGTAGCCGTTTTCATAGCCGTTATCAAAGGTCAGATAGATCGTTTTTTCCTTTGTGTTGCCCAAATAAAAGGCGTCGTACTGCTGCAAAAGGCTGTTCAGCTCTTGTCCCGCATCTGCCGGCCGATGGTTTTTGCTTTTTGAAAAGCCCCAATGGATCGCCTTGTTGGAAATCGCTTCAGCATTGCCGCTGAAGGCCAGCATCAGCAGGAATCCGCAGCATAAGGCATAGAATCGTTTCATCATCTTCTCGCTCCCAGTTTTATTTTTTCTTATTGTGCAGAAGGGCTGGGCTTTTCATACCAAGCAACACTTGGAAAACAAAAAAACCGCGGCAAAGAATGCAGCGGTTTTATTTCCAGTCTTTTTTAAAGCGCTCGTATTTGGCTTCCAAGTCGTCGAGCATGCTGATCAGTCTGTCAATATCTTCAAGGTCGGTCGATTCCGGGTCTAAAGAATCGATGACTGACATAAACATATCCAATCTGTTTTTTAAATAATTGACTTGCTGTTCTTTGTCATGTACTGCGTTACCCATGATTCTCCTCCTTTTGTTCCTTTATCGTAGCCTATAAACGGCCTTTTTTCAATCATCCATGACTTGCACGCCTCAAGGATCAGGTCTAAAATGAATAGTTGGGCTATATTAGTATGTCCTATCATAAAGGAGTTAGATATGTCATGACAGAAAAAACGCAGGTTCGTCCGATTACCCCGGAATATGATCCGTGGGAAGCCTACATGGACGTTGACCAATATGGAGATATACAGCTGACGAACGTTGAATTTACGACGACGACTCTTTGCAATATGCGCTGCGAGCACTGCGCCGTCGGGTATACGCTCCAGACGAAGGACCCGGACGCGCTGCCCGTCAGCCTTCTGTTGAAACGGCTTGATGAGATTCCCCGCCTTCGTTCTTTAAGCATTACGGGCGGCGAGACGATGCTTTCATTAAAATCCGTAAAGGAATATGTCGTTCCTTTATTAAAATACGCTCATGAACGCGGCGTGCGGACGCAGATCAACTCAAACTTGACGCTCGATATCGGGCGCTACGAGCTGATCATCCCCTACCTTGATGTGCTTCATATTTCCCACAACTGGGGAACAGTCGAAGACTTTGCAGAAATCGGCTTCGCCATGATGGATAAAAAGCCGACGTTTGCCCAGCGGGCGCGCTATTTCGAAAAAATGATCGAAAACAGCCGGACGCTTGTTGATGAAGGGGTTATGGTATCCGCCGAGACGATGCTCAACAAACGGACGCTTCCTCACATCGAGCATATTCACCGGCAAATTGTCGAAGACATGAAATGCCAGCGCCATGAGGTTCACCCGATGTATCCGAGCGATTTTGCAAGCGCGCTTGAATCTTTAAGCTTACAAGACATGAGGAAAGCGATCCACCGCCTTCTTGACATTCGCGACGAAAATACGTGGATGCTGTTCGGCACCCTGCCGTTTTACGCGTGCAGCCCTGATCCTGAAGACCACGCTCTTTTACAGCGGCTGCGCGAAGCGAAAAATGTCACGGTCAGAAACGACCCTGACGGCAGATCGCGCCTGAACGTCAATATTTTTGACGGCAATATCATCGTGACCGATTTCGGAGATACTCCGCCGCTCGGCAACATTCAAACCGACAGCCTGCCAAGCGCCTATGCGAAGTGGAGAAAAACAGAGCTTGCCAAGGAGCTCAACTGCCACTGCCCGCACGTCCGATGCCTCGGGCCGAATGTGCTCGTCAAAAACAGCTATTATCAAGATGTTGATTTTACTTCCAGAACAGCAAGAGTATGAAAAAGCAAGCCGCAAAAGGCTTGCTTTTTTATTTCGGCTGATGGCTGAGCTGAAAGCCGAATGTGAGGTGATCCTGTACAGGAATCCAGGCGCCGATTCCTTGCGAGGTGATATTTTTGACGACCAGCTTTCTTTTGTTGCCTTTTAATACAATGTACACTTCACCGTAGGTGACCTTCCCTTTTTCATTGACGGCAGGTGCATAGGCGTGTAAATTCCCCAGCTTTTTCGGCTGCACTTTATAAATCTGATCGCGTTTTGTGCCGGCGCCGACGACTGTTTCAAAGGCGAGCGGCAGCTTTGTTTTTTCCATGGCTTCAAGCATCATCATGTTTTTGACATCGTCCGCTTTCGGGACTTTCGCTGTTAAGCCGCCTTTGATTTTGCTCGTCTGTTCCTGGGAATACGTGAGTTCGGCAGGTGCTTTCCCGCCCCGGTTGTCAAAGCGGTTTGTGTTGATTTTGCGGTATTCCCAGTTCGCAACGGTTTCATTCGAGGTATACCCGAGCGCCCATCTGCCCAAATAGATCGTCGCTCTGTAGCCGATTGCCAGCGGTGTGCCGGAAATGCTTGACTCATTCAGCATTTTGATGAGATGCGGATTTTCAATCGCGATATCGGTTGTTTTCAGCAGCTCTTCGGCCAGTTCGCTCGGCTGCAGCCTCGGCTGATCCTGGGAGGCGTTAGGGTATGTGTTCTCTTTGGAAATATTCGTGACAGAGCTTGGAATCTTGATCGGCTTGGCTGCATCTGCTTCCTGTACAGCGAAAAAACTAAAGGATAAAAACGCAGTTAGCGTAAAACACAAAAGCTTTTTCATACTATCACTCTTTCTGTTTCTTTTCCCTTATTGTTTTCCGGATGCTCTCCGTTTATCCCAATTTTTTTAAAGAAGGAAAAAACCGATTCCCATGATGATATAAGCAGCCAGCAATGTCGCGCCCTCAAACCAGTTCGTATCCCCGTCGTTTGAAATGACGATCATCAAAAGGACGGCGGAAGCCATGGCGACGAGTTCCGGCAAGGTAAAGACGAGCGGCATGCTCACTGGAAAAAACAAAGAGCTGATCACAAGAACAGGTGCGACAAACATCGCGATCTGCAGCGTTGATCCGATCGCAATTTCAACTGCGACATCCATTTTGTCCTTATAGGCCATAATGACGGCGGAAGCATGCTCTGCCGCGTTTCCGACGATCGCGACAATGATGACCCCGATGAAAAGCTCCGACCAGCCGAATTGTTCGGCCACCGTATCAAATGTGTGGACGAGGTGCTCGGAAATGTAGGCAACGGCAACGGTC
>NZ_CP026521.1:1033295-1036742 GCF_002953915.1 Bacillus sp. MBGLi79 | reverse complement strand
GTTGCCCTCTTTCCCGACCATTCCGGTTCTTCATGCGATTCTTCCCGCTCATTTTGATTCGTCTGGTAAACCCCGCGGTGGCTGACAAGCTTGAAATAAAGCGCTGCCAGGTAAAGCAAAATCATGATGATGCTGATGCCGACGCTCATCGACAGCTTCCTCGGCTCTGTCATTTCGGCTGAAAATACTTCTGGGATGACGAAAGCGACAATCACCGCGAACATGAGCAAACCTGAATTGTGTCTCGCATCATACACGTTGAATTCCTGGCGCTTATATTTCAGGCCCCCGATGAAAAACGACAGGCCGGCGACCAGGAGAAGGTTGCCGAGGACAGATCCTGTCAGCGATGCGAGCACAATGCCGATCAGTCCTTCCCGCAACGCGAAGATCGAAATGATCAGCTCAACGGCGTTTCCGAACGTCGCATTTAAAAGGCCCCCGATCCTCGGACCCGCAATAATCGCAAGGCTTTCGGTGGCTCTTCCCATATAGCTTGCAAGCGCGATAATCGTCAGGCAGTATATGATGAACAATAAAACCTGCGGCCAATGCAACATGCTCCCTGCAACAGAAAGGGGAACTCCCGCAGCCATCATCAAAAAGAAAAAACGGCCCATTTTTCATTCCTCTTTTCTTTTTTGGTGTAGGTTATTTTTGTGCGAACTTTTCAGTTTATATACGGCATACTGATCTATTCCGCATTGACGCAGGTTTTTAAACATCAGCGAATCTGAAATGTTTCGATGATCTCGATGCTGTTTTCAACAGACCTCACCATGGCACAGTTTTTCAGCGCTACTTTCAGCGCCTTTTGAATTTGTTCTTTACCGAGGTTTTCTCCCTTCAACATGAAGTGAAGATGGATGCTTTTGATGCGGCCCGCCTCTTCGGAAATGCGTTCTTCTTTTGTCTCGATGGTTATATCTTTCAGCTGTATCCTTTTCTTTTCCAATATGTTATGAAGACCGGTTCCGCTGCATGCCGCAATCGAAGCGGCCAGCAATTGATAAGGCCTGAATCCTGCTTCTTCATTGCCTGATATCTTAAGCTTTCCATATTCCAGATCAGCCTCAAAGCCGTTCTGATTCCACACGATTTCCATGATTCACACCTCATTTGACAGAAAAAGAAAAATCGCCTTGCCTAAAAACTTGTGAAAGTTGTACGATCAAAGAAGGATTACGGATAAGGAGAATCGGCCGATGACTAGATTTCACTTTTTCATTCTCGTTTTGATTGTCAGTATATCAGGTTTTTCGCAAGGGATGCTCCTTCCGGTCATCTCTGTTATTTTCGAACAGGAAGGCCATTCGGCTGCGCTGAACGGTCTTCATGCGACAGGCCTCTACATCGGCGTCCTGATCGCTTCGCCGTTTATGGAAGCACCGCTTCGCAGGCTCGGTTTTAAACCGCTGATCGTCATCGGCGGGGTGATGGTGTGCGCGAGTTTGTTCGCCTTTGTTTTTATTCAGTCGTTTATCGTCTGGTTCTTTTTACGGCTCTTGATTGGAATCGGGGATCATATGCTGCACTTTTCAACGCAAACTTGGGTGACCACATTATCGTCTGAAAAAAACCGCGGCCGCAATATCTCTTTGTACGGCCTTTCGTTTGGTTTGGGATTTGCTGCCGGTCCTTTTTTAACGCCGCTTGTCAACATTGCCCCGTCATTGCCGTTTATCGTCTCAGGTGCATTCAGCCTGCTGGCGTGGCTGTTTATTTTTTGCCTTCAAAACGATTTTCCTGAGAAAAGCGGCTCTGAAAGCCGCAGCGATAACAGCTTGAAGCGCTTCGTCCAAGCCTTTCTGCTAGGATGGGTCGCGTTTTTGCCGACATTCGGCTACGGCTTTTTGGAAACCGCCCTGAACGGCAATTTTCCCGTCTACGCGCTCCGCTCGGGCATTTCCGTCGAAGGCCTATCAATTATTCTTCCGGCTTTTGCGATCGGAAGCATCGTCTTTCAGTATCCGCTCGGCGTGTTGAGCGACAAGTATGGAAGACGAAATGTGCTCCTTGTCATATTGGCTGTCGGGGCAGGCTGCTTCTTTGCGGCGGGCTTTTCCGATTCCGTCCCCTTGCTTGCGGCATGTTTTTTCATAGCCGGAATGGCTGTTGGATCAACTTTTTCACTCGGCATCAGCTTTATGGCCGACCTGCTTCCAAAACGCCTTCTCCCGGCCGGAAACTTGATGTGCGGAATCACCTTCAGCTTCGGAAGCATTTTCGGCCCGGTTGCCGGCGGCTGGTATATGCAGACATTTCATAACAGCAATCTGTTTTATTTGATTACAATCGTGATGGTGTTGATCTGGATCGGGGTGCTCTTTGGCAGAACGAAGAAAAACGGCGCTCTCGAACAATCTGAGGCGGCGCCAATGTAAAAAAGGCCGGCTGCTTACTATAGGCAGCCGGCCTTTTCGAAAACGTCAGGCAGGTTTAATGATATCCGTTTTGTCCGTTGGCGCTTCCGCTCGTTTTGTTCTTCGGACTTTGCTTTGAATTTTGTTTATTATGGCTGCCGCCTTTTTTCGTGTGTTTTGTCATGATGATCCCTCCGCTTTTGAACTCATGAAACGTTCTTTTATAGATTGCTCATTTCCGCGGATTTTCTTCAGGAATGATTTTACGTTTATGTAAAAGGGCATTGATCTCCCCTCCAAGAATAATCATCATTCCGCTTAAATAAAACCAGATCATCAGGACGATGATGCCGCCGAGGCTTCCGTATGTCGCGCTGTAGTTTGCAAATTCGCTGACGTAGTATGAAAACAGCATGCTGACGAGGATCCAGCCGGCTGTCGCTGCAACGGCTCCCGGAAGCACGAATTTAAATGACAGCCGCTTATTCGGGGCAAAAAAGTATAAAGCCGTAAAGACGATCAGCAGCACAAGCGGGCTGATTCCCCAGCGGAGCGCTGACCATGCCGCTAGAAACATTTCCGGCGTACCGTCCAAATTGGCGATGAAATGGCCGATGGCCCTCCCGAATACCGGAAGAAGAAGCGCGACCAATATGGTGAAAACCATCGCGGCGGTCAGGAGGAGTGATGTCAGCCGAACCATGATGAATGAGCGGTTTTCCTCCACTTCATAAGCATGATTAAAGGCTCTGACAATCGCGTTCAATCCGTTTGACGCAGACCAGAGCGCCGCGATGATCCCGAAAGAAAGCAGGCCCCTGTTTCCTGTATTGAGCGTCTCTTCAATAACGGATATCGTGTCTTCTGGAGCATATTGTTCAATCAGCCCGATGACATCGCCCGTTTTGACAGGCAGGTAGCCGATCAAAGTCAATAGGAAAATCATAAACGGAAACAAGGACAGCAGGAAAAAGTATGCAAGTTCCGCCGATTTGCTCGGCCCTTCATGAAGGAAAAAACGCCAAGCCAGCTCTTTCAAAAAGCTCATTCTTTTTCCGGCTCCGTACGCCCTTTGGATTTAGCT
>NZ_CP026521.1:1027077-1033195 GCF_002953915.1 Bacillus sp. MBGLi79 | reverse complement strand
ACTTTACAAAAAGTTCTTACAATAGAAATTGTTACTCTAATCTGAAAGGTGGAGAAATGGTGGGAATACAGAAAAGACGGTTTTCAAGGAAAAACATTCTCCGTATTCTGCTAACCTCAGTGATGATACTCAGTTTACTCATTCCAAACACCCAGACATATGCAGAAGAACCAAATGAACACCCGCTGATCAACCTCAGCATCCTGGGTACGACAGATATCCACGCCCATATCATGGACTATGACTACTATGCCGACAAAGAAACGGCAGAATTCGGACTGGCCCGCACGGCTCAGCTGATCGAAAAGCACCGGAGCCGGAATCCGAACACGATTCTTGTCGACAACGGCGACTTAATTCAAGGGAACCCTCTAGGGGAGTATATCTTCAAACATGAACGTGAAGCAATTATCTCCGGAACGAAAACACACCCGATCATTGATGTCATGAACAAACTTCACTATGACGCCGGCACGCTCGGAAACCACGAATTCAACTATGGCCTTGAATTCCTTGACGGCACGATAAAAGGCGCCGAATTTCCCATTGTCAATGCCAATATAAAAACATCGGACGGAAAGAACAAATATACGCCATATCATATTGAAGAGCGGACGCTGACGGATGAAAGCGGCCAAAAGCACCAGCTTAAAGTCGGCTACATCGGCTTCGTTCCGCCGCAGATTTTAACATGGGATAAAAAGCATCTGGACGGCAAAATCACGGTGCAGGACATCACCGAATCAGCGAAACAAACGATTCCGAAAATGAAGCAAGAAGGCGCCGACGTGATCATTGCGATCGCCCACTCCGGAATTGAAAATGGCGAACAGGCGGCGGGAGCAGAAAACGCCGTATATGACCTGGCTCTCAAGACGGAAGGAATAGATGCGATCATCTCCGGACATCAGCACGGTCTGTTCCCCGGTACGGACTATCCAGGAAATGGCGTGATCGACAATCAAAAAGGAACGATCAACGGCATCCCTGTCGTCATGCCGAAAAACTGGGGCAGCCATTTAGGAATCATCGATATGCAACTTGAACAGGACGGCGGCAAATGGACAGTGAAAGATGCCAGCGCAAAAACGGAAGCGATTGCCGGACATGTGACGTCACGACACGACACCGTCGTTTCCACGATTAAAGACACACACGAAAAAACGCTTGAATACGTCCGCGCGCCGGTTGGCCAAACGGAAGCTGATATTAACAGCTTTTTCGCACAAGTAAAAGACGATCCTTCGATTCAGATTGTCACAGACGCACAAAAATGGTATGCGGAAGATGTCATGAAGGGAACGGAATACGAAAACCTGCCGATTTTATCAGCGGGCGCGCCATTTAAAGCAGGAGGGCGTAACGGTGCTGATTATTATACAAACATTAAAGCAGGAAACCTTGCGATCAAAAACATCGGCGATTTGTATTTGTACGACAATACGCTCTATATCGTCAAGCTGACGGGAAGCGAAGTGAAGGACTGGATCGAAATGTCGGCCGGGCAGTTCAACCAGATCGCCCCTTCAAAATCGGGTGAACAGGCGCTCCTCAACCCCGATTTCAGGTCGTATAATTTCGATGTCATTGACGGTGTGACCTACCAGATCGATGTCACACAACCGGCAAAATACAATGCGTCAGGCGGGGTGAAAAATCCGCAGGCTAACCGCGTCAAACAGTTGTCTTACAACGGAAAAGCCGTCCGCGACGATCAGGAATTCCTTGTGGTCACAAATAATTACCGCGCGTCCGGGGGCGGCGGATTCCCGCATCTGACGCAGGACAAAGTCGTTTATGCGGCGGCTGATGAAAACAGGCAGGTGCTCATGAACTACATCATGGAAAAGAAAACGGTCAATCCTGCCGCCGATAACAACTGGTCGATCGCTCCGATTAAAGGAGCCGATGTGACATTCGAATCTTCTCTCCTCGCCAAACCGTTTGCTGAAAAAGCGAAGGACATCGATTTTGTCAGAGAATCCGAAAACAGCGGATATGGCGTCTATAAGCTGAACTTTGAAGGTACAGAGCCTCCGGTTGATAATGGAAACTGGACGTTAACAGTCATGCACACGAACGACACGCACGCCCACCTTGATGAAGCGGCAAGGCGCGCTGCCAAAGTGAAAGAAATCCGCAGTGAAGCAGAAAACAATGTGCTGCTCGATGCCGGCGATGTCTTTTCCGGTGACTTGTATTTTACAAAATGGAACGGACTCGCCGATTTGAAGCTGATGAACATGATGGGCTATGACGCCATGACCTTCGGCAACCATGAATTTGATAAAGGGCCGAAAGTGCTCGCAGACTTTCTGAGCGGAAACAATGCGGCCGTCGATCCGTTAAACAGACACCAGCTGGAAAAGCCCGATTTTCCAATCGTCAGCTCCAATGTCGATGTATCAAAGGAGCCTCAGCTGCGAAGCTTTCAAAAAGAGCCTGCACTCTTAACAGCGGGAGAAAAGAAAGAAAGCGGCATCTATCCTTATATTCTGCTTGATGTAAATGGCGAGCAAGTCGGCGTATTCGGCCTGACGACGGAAGATACGTCATATACGTCAAGCCCCGGACCGAACATTGCGTTCCATGACGCTTATCTGTCAGCGGAGAAAACGGTCAAGGAACTGAAAGAAAAAGAAAAGGTCAACAAAATCATCGCCCTCACCCACCTCGGCTACAACCGGGATCTGGAGCTGGCAAAAAAAGTGAAGGGCATCGATTTGATTATCGGCGGGCATACGCATACACTCGTCGATCATTTAAAAGTGGTGGAGAGCGAAGAACCGACAATCGTCGCCCAAGTGAAAGACTACGGGCAGTTTTTAGGACGGGTCGATGTTGTGTTTGATGAGAAAGGCGTCGTTCAAACGGATCAATCAAGGTTCAATTTGATCGCGATTGACGGCAAAGTGGACGAAGATCCTCCAGCGAAAGAAGTGCTTGACGGCTTTAAAGAAGATATTGACGAACTGAAGAAGAAAAAAGTAGGCTATGCCGATGTCCCGCTTGACGGAAAACGCGAGCATGTCCGCTCAAAAGAAACCAACCTCGGCAATTTTATCGCGGACGGCATGCTGAAGAAAGCAAAACAAGCTGGCGGGGCTGACATCGCCATCACAAACGGCGGCGGAATCAGAAGCGGTATTGCCAAAGGCGACATCACACTCGGCGATGTGCTGACGGTTATGCCGTTCGGCAACACCCTTTATGCCGCTGATTTGACGGGTGCGCAAATCAAAGAAGCGCTTGAGCACGGGGTGAGCCAAGTCGAAGAAGGCGGAGGCGCGTTTCCGCATGTCGCGGGTTTATCCTTCACATTTACACTGAGCAAGCCAAAAGGTGAGCGCATCCTTGATGTGAACCTTGTCAATGACAAAGGGGATGCTGTTCCGCTCGATTTGGACAAAACCTATCGTGTGGCTACAAATAACTTCATGGGCGGCGGCGGAGACGGCTATTCCGTTTTTAAAGAAGCGAAAAACGGTGTCGATCTCGGTTTTACCGATTACGACATTTTTACAGAGCAGCTTGCCTTGTACGATTCTGTTTCACCGAACATCGAAAACAGAATAACAGAAGTGTTCCTTCCTGACCGTCAGACAGACGGCACTTGGACGCTTGCGGAAAAACCGTTCGAAACATACGCGAAAAACGCAAATCAGGTGATTGCTTATTTCCCCGACACAGAAAAAGACCACATCAAGCTGAATATGACAAAAGCACAGACTGACCTTGTCAAAGAAAGAACTGATGATCCAAGTATCACCCTGAAAAACGATCGCATTGCGATGCAGCTTCCAGCCGTTAATCTGGCAAGCGAAAAGACTAAAATCAGCATCAAAATCGCCAAGAATATCAAACAGGCGGTCACAAAGGTATATGATTTCAACATTCAGCAGAATGGAAAAACGGTCAGCACATTTAAAGAGCCTGTCGGACTGTTTTTCCAAGTCGAGGCTCCTGACAAACATTTGAGCGTCTATTATGTCGACCGCAAAAACAACAGCTTCACAAAAGTGACAAACGGCTATACGAAAGGCCGTACCGTTGCAGGCTATGTCGACCATTTCAGCGAGTATACCGTGATGAATGACAAAGATGCCGGGTCTCCTTCACTTCCGCCGGGTTCAGGCGATGATGACGGTCCGAATGGCGGCAGCGGCGGTGAACCCCCTGCTTCGCCCGGCGCCGGAAGCGGCGGAGACGGATCAGGCGGTCATGGCAGCGGCGGGTCAGATGACGGAAATGAACCTTCAGATGGTTCAAACGGCGGGTTTTTGCCTGACACCGCTTCAAACGCCTATCATTGGCTGATGCTCGGCCTGCTGCTGCTTATATCCGGAAGCGGTCTGTACCTTTACCAAAGGAAGCGGCGCAAACTCCAAATCTAAATAAAAAAGTGCGGTCTGCTAAAGGCAGAACCGCACTTTTTTTATTCAACCCATTTCACGATTTGATCAAGCGCCCGTCTCGTCTTCGGACGCGGTTCTTTCACGCGGTAACCGAAAGCGGCCATGACCGAGATGTCAAAGCGGCCGTCCTCCAACAATCCTTCTTTTTCAAGGATGTCGTGGACTTTGTCGTAGTTAAAGCCTTCAATCGGGCAGGAGTCAATACCGATCAAGGCGGCCGCCGTCATCATGTTGGCTAGCGCGATGTACGTTTGCTTTGATACCCAGTCAAACATCGCTCTGTCGCTTTCGTACAAATGAAAATCGCCGTCTTGGAAACTTTTCAGAACGCCGTCTTCTTTCAGCATATTTTCAATGATGTCCTCCGGCATTTTTTTCACATGCTTTAACTGATCTGCAACATACCCGGAATCATGCCGCATTTCCTTAGCCGTGCGTCCGAGCAGCAAAACGAAATGGCTGGCTGTCGGCAGCTGTCCCTGTGCGCCCCATGAGACCTGGCGCAGTTTTTCACGCAGCTCTTTATTTTGGACGACGACGAACTTCCACGGCTCGAGGCCGACAGAGCTTGGCGACAGTCTGCCCGCTTCTAAAATAAACTGAAAATCCTCGTCTGATATCTTTCTGTCCGGATCAAACTCTTTTGTCGCGTGTCTAAATTGGAATGCGTCAAGAATCTCCTGCTTCTTGGATTGCTGTGTCATGTTCTGTTCTCTCCTTTTGTCTATAGTTTATATTCCTTTCTTAATTTCATTCTAATCATTATAATAGCAATAAGAAAGTACGCACATTTTTGTGGCATAGTATCATTTTTTATACTAAGGAGAGAGGAAAATGAACAAGAATCCGAAGGCATGCGAAACACCGGACGGTTATTCATGCCCGGTGGAAGCAACGATCGATATCATCGGCGGCAAATGGAAAAGCGTCATTCTGTATCATTTGATCGATGATAAAAAACGCTTTAATGAGCTGCGTCGTTTAATTCCCGCCGTGACACAGCGGATGCTGACCCTCCAGCTTCGCGAACTTGAGCGTGACGGCATCGTCTGCCGCACGATTTATAAGCAGGTTCCCCCGAAAGTCGAGTACAGTTTAACTGAGTTCGGCAAGACGCTGATTCCGATCATCAGTCAAATGATGAATTGGGGAGCTTCCTATGCCGGAAAAATCAAGGAAGCGCGCCAACGATCGGCTGCCGCTGAAATGCTGGAATCGCAAGGCTAATTGGCCGGCTCGATTTTCAAGAGAAAGTCTTTGATTCTGCTTAAGTATTCTTCAGGATCGTGGCGGAATCCGCCGACATGTCCGGCACCTTCAATCAAATACAGTTTCTTTATCCCTTTTTTCCGGTCATACAGGCTTTTGGCCATTTCCGGCGGAACAAGCTGATCATTTGTGCCGTGGATGATCAACAGCGGCGTGTCTGACTGCTCAAGATTGCTGACCGGCGATATGTCGGCAAGGCTCCAGCCGTGGCGCCGTTTGATCAGCCCGCTTGCCAACGGGATGAGAAACGGCACGGACAATTTGACGGCGGCTTTCAGCTGAAAGCGGCATAGCTCTGTTAAATCGCTGAAGCAGGAATCGGCAATACAAAACTTGATTCTCCTGTCCTGTTTCATCAGCTCGATGGCAGCCGCGGCTCCTAGCGATTCGCCAAGCACCCCGATCCAAAGGTCTTTGCCAAACCTGTTCTCAAG
>NZ_CP026521.1:1023231-1026977 GCF_002953915.1 Bacillus sp. MBGLi79 | reverse complement strand
GGGAAAAGGGCTGACAAATATGCGCGCCCCTCTCCCTCTCTTATTTCATTTTTAATTTTGCATAGAGGTATGTTCCGGCGAACGGCGCGATCAGCACGATCGCCATCCCGACTGCAAACGCTCCCCAGTATTGGCTCATGATAGAGAAAATTCCGGGTACACCGCCGACGCCGACAGAGCTTGCCAAAACCCCTTGCGAGGAAATGAACATTCCGGCAATCCCCGAGCTGATCATCGCGATCACGAACGGAAATCTGTATCTGAGATTCACCCCGAACAGCGCCGGTTCGGTAATTCCGAGATAAGCTGAAATGCCGGATGTCAAGGACAGACCTTTCTGCTTCTCATCTTTGACAATAAACATCATCGCAAGTGCGGCTGAACCTTGTGCGATATTGGACAGCGCCAGCATCGGCCATAAAAATGTTCCGCCGAGCTTTGATCCGATCAGCTGAAGGTCAACGGCAAGGAATGTATGATGCATTCCGGTAATGACGAGAGCGGCGTAAAGTCCGCCGTATAACAGTCCGCCCAGTACGGCAAATTGTTCAAAGACAGCAATAAGGCCTGATGTTAAGACATTTCCGATGGCAAATGTAATCGGTCCAATGACAATAAATGAAGCAAAACCTGTGACAAGCAGCGTAATCGGCGCCACGACAAGGAGCTGAATGCTCTCAGGCGTCCGCTTTGTCAAAAAGCGCTCAATTTTTGCAAGCAAATAAGATGCGAGCAAAATGGGAAGCACCTGCCCCTGATAGCCGACCTTCTGCACTTCCAGACCGAATAAATTCCAGACAGGAATCTCTCCGCTTTGCTCGGCAGCCCCGTATCCCCAAGCGTTTAACAAATCAGGATGCACAAGCATGACGCCTAGCACGATGCCGAGCAGCGGATTTCCGCCAAACCGCTTGACGGCCGACCAGCCGATTAATGCCGGTAGAAATGCGAAAGCCGTTCCCGCAATCAAGTTAATCATATTGGCGAGATCCGCCCATTGCGGATAGACTTCAACGATCGATTTTCCACTGAAGAAAATGTCTTGAGCCGTCAGAATATTGTTGATTCCCATCAACAGCCCGGCGGTGACAATCGCCGGCAATATTGGAATAAAAATATCTGCAAGCGTTTTCACAGCACGCTGTAAAGGATTCATATTTTTCTCTGAGGCTTTCTTGACGTCATCTTTTGACGATTCGCCGATTCCTGTGGCCTTCACCAGCTCCGCGTATACATTGTTGACCGTTCCTTGGCCGATCACCACTTGGAATTGGCCGTTCGTTGAAAACGATCCTTTGACAACATCTATTTGCTCCAGCACCTCTTGATTGACTTTGCTTTCATCGAGCAGTGCAAATCGCAGACGCGTCACACAATGGGTTACCGCTGCAATGTTGTCCGCACCGCCGACAGCATCGACAATCCGTCGCGCTGATTGATTTAAATCAGTCATTCCAATCCCTCCTTCTCCTCTTATAACTTGTATATACATGTTATATCTATATTGTATTCTTGTATATACAAGTAGTCAACATATTTTTATAGCGCTTTCAAAAATAAAAAAAGCCCGGCCGTTCCCTTCATAAAACGAAGGACAGCAAGGCTCCTCCGATTTATACGCCGGGAACAACCGGCTGAGATCATAAATTGTTCACTTTTTCATCACGTTCATCAGCGCAGTCCTGCTGACCGATGTCTTTCAAATAATACTTTTCTGATGTAAAAAACTCATCATATAAAGACCTTACTTTTTTGCTCAAGAGCAGCACCGCCAAAATATTCGGAATAAGAATGAAAACGAGCGCAAGATCAAGGAATCCCCATATTGCCTTTGCTCCTCCGGCAGCCCCGATGATGACGGCGCCCAGATAGACGAATTTAATCATATGCCCCGCGAGCCGTCCGAACAGAAATTCAGCTTGTTTTACTCCGTAAAAAATGACCACTGTGATCGTTGATAAGACAAAGAAAACGAGCGAGACGGAGACGAAGTATCCGCCCACAGGGCCGAAATAGCTGCGGAATGCGGCTGCCGCCAGTGCCCCTGGATTGCTCGCAGCATTTTCAGCGGTCCAAATGCCTGATGCGAGCACAACGAAGGCTGTGGTCGTGCATATCAGCAGCGTATCGACCACAATGCCGATCACCGCCCAGAATCCCTGTCTCACAGGGTGGTCGGTCATCGCCGCCGCATGCGCAATCGGCGCCGTCCCCATCCCGGCTTCGTTGGAATAAAGTCCACGTGCAAATCCCCAGCGAACGGTTTCAGCAACCGCCGCACCTGCAAAGCCGCCGAATGCCGAAGAAGATGTAAACGCATTCGAAAAGATGAGAGAGAAAAATGCGGGTACAGAAGAAAGGTTCATGACGACAATCAGGAAACCGGCCCCGATGTACGCCCCTGCCATAAGCGGAACCGCAAGCTCTGTCACTTTTCCAATCCGTTTAATCCCTCCGATCACCACTAAACCGATCAAAAAAGCAATCCCGATTCCGGTGTATAAACGATTGAATGAAAACGACTCAGCTAATGATGCGGAAACCGAATTTCCCTGCACCATGATGCTCGGAACGAGCTCGATCATCAGCGCGACCGAAAAAAAGACGCCGAGCCATTTCATAGAGAGCCCTTTTGTAATGTAATACATCGGCCCCCCGACATATTCGCCTTCTTCGTTTTTTTCTCTGTAGTGGACAGCGAGGACGCTTTCCGAAAACTTGATCGCCATGGCAAACAGTGCGACCAGCCACATCCAAAACACGGCTCCCGGACCGCCGAACATGATCGCCGCAGGCACACCGACGATATTGGCGGCGCCAACTGTTGAGCTGAGAGCCGATGTCAAAGCTTGTAACGGTGTAACCGTCCCTTCTCCTTTCGGCTTTTTGCCGACGCTTCCGATCGTCTGCTTAAAGATATAGAGAGGATAGCGAAATTGAAAAAATTTCAGCAGGATCGTTAAATAGACTCCCGTCCCTGTCAGCAGTATGATGAGCGGCGGCCCCCAAAGCCAATCTGATATGTATTCAACCCAGTTCAACAATCGTTCCATCCTATCACCCTTTTATTCGTTTATGGGTCAATACCACTATAGGACAGAAATAAACCTGCTCAGCGCTTTTTTATTTCCCGCTGAGCCTTCGGTACACTTTTTCTTTATAAAACGCTGAGGCAGGTTTGGAAAACATGCCTTTCTTGTCGGCGAGCCTGTCGAGCCTGAGCCGCGTTTCTGTTTTTCTCTCAATTAAACGATCGCGCTCGTCTTCATCCGCGCACTTTGCGATTAAGTCGTCAATTGTCATCAGCTCTTTCTTCAAAGCCCCTTCATCCCCCGTCATTCCGGCGTTTTTCATCACCCGGTAAGCCATGCGGAGATGCTCTGGAACATGGGCGGCATCGTCTTTTTTCAAGGGTTTCCCCATTCCCGGAAGCCCTTCGAATTCGCCGTCCTTAATGGCCCGCTTAATCTTATCTTCAGAAACAATGCTCGAAAAATCCATGGTCTACATCCTCCCCTTTTGTTCATATACTAACAACAGTCTGCCATAAAGATGCGTTCCCGCCAATGCAAGACAAGCGTAAAATATTCCCAAATGCTTTTTAGAAAACTGTAAAACCCTGATTTACCAGGGGGTTTGAGCTTCTTTTCACAAGGTTGATTTCCGCTTTTCTAAATCGGTATTTCATGGTATATTTTATACATTCGTTTTTTTCTTTCGTTCCGATGGTTTTTTACTGATCCGGA
>NZ_CP026521.1:1018811-1023131 GCF_002953915.1 Bacillus sp. MBGLi79 | reverse complement strand
AGCTTGTTCTTTCTTGGATTAGGACTCTTGTTCAAGAAAAAAATACAGCAGACAGCGATTATAGTGATTCATTTTTTAATGTCTTTTTTGCTATATGCAAACGTCGTATACTACAGATTTTTCAGCGACTTTATCACGCTGCCTACGATCATGCAGGCCAAAACAAACGGGGGGCAGCTCGGGGACAGCATCTTCTCGCTCATGCACCCGCTTGATGTTTTGTATTTCATCGATACCTTTATTTTAATCGGGCTGGCTGTTTTCTATAACAGACCTTCTGAAACAACAACGAAGCGCCCGTTTAAAATTGTGATGGGAACAAGCGTCCTTGTCTTCCTCGTCAACCTGGCCGTTGCCGAGATTGATCGTCCGGAGCTTCTGACCCGTTCTTTTGACCGCAACTACCTTGTGAAATATTTGGGAACCTACAACTTCACAATCTATGATGCGGTGCAGAATATCAAGTCAAACAGCCAGCGCGCACTGGCAAGCTCCAGCGACGTGACGGAAGTAGAGAACTATATTAAAGCCAATCATGATAAGCCGAATGCCGAATACTTCGGAAAAGCGAAAGGCATGAACGTGGTTTACATTTCACTGGAATCACTTCAGACGTTCGCGATCGACTATAAGATCGACGGCAAGGAAGTCACGCCGTTCTTAAATTCACTGGCGCATGACAATGAAACGTTTTATTTTGATAACTTTTTCCACCAAACAGGACAAGGTAAAACGTCTGACGCGGAATTTATGATGGACAACTCGCTGTATCCTTTATCACAAGGGTCAGTGTTCATTAATAAAGCGCAAAACACGCTGCAGTCGGCTCCGGCCATTTTGAAGTCTCAAGGCTATACATCAGCGGCATTCCACGGCAACTACAAAACGTTCTGGAACCGCAATGAAATGTATAAAGCCATCGGTTATGACAAATTCTTTGACGCTACGTATTACGATATGAGCGAAGATAAAACGAAAAACTACGGATTGAAAGATAAACCGTTCTTTGAAGAATCAATGCCGCTGTTGAAAAGCCTGAAACAGCCGTTCTATACGAAGTTTATCACCCTTTCGAACCATTTTCCGTTCGAGATGGATGAAGGCGATACAGACTTCCCTGCCGGCGATACCGGCGACAGCGTCGTTGACCATTATTTCCAGTCGGCCAACTACATGGATCAGGCCATTGAACAATTTTTCAACGATCTGAAAAAATCCGGACTGTATGATAATACGATTGTCGTCATGTACGGAGACCACTACGGTATTTCGGAAAATCACAACAAAGCGATGGCCAAAGTATTGGGCAAAGACATCACACCATATGAAAATGCCCAATTGCAAAGGGTTCCGCTGTTCATCCACGCGCCTGGGGTCAAGGGAATCAAATCCAATAAATACGGCGGCGAAGTCGATGTAGCCCCTACCCTGCTTCATTTGATGGGCGTGAATACGAAAGATTACCTGATGAGCGGTTCAGACCTTCTGTCACCGGAACACCGTGAAATTATTCCGTTCCGCAACGGCGATTTCGTTTCTCCGGAATATACGAAAACGAACGGAAACTACTACGACACGAAAACAGGAGAGCTTCTGAACGAAAAAGACATCGATCCGAACATCGATGAGTCCGTGAAAAAAGAACTCGAAATGTCGGATAAAATCGTCGACGGAGATTTGCTGCGCTTTTATAAACCGAAAGGCTTTAAAGCGATCAACCCGAGCGACTACGACTACACCAACCACAATCCGAAAACATCAGAATCTGATGCGGCGCAAACTACGAAATCAGATTCCGGACAATAAACAGACAGCACCCGCTTATTTATAAGCGGGTGCTTTTTTGGTCTTGAAGCCGCGCTGTTCCTTTTTCGCAAGCAGATATGGTAAGCTTGAAATGGAATATAAAAAAAGAAAGCGGGAATGAATTGTGATTGTAACAAATGACCAAGAGCTGGAAGGGCTCAAGAAAATAGGCAGAATCGTCGCTTTAGCCAGGGAGGAAATGAAAGCAAAAGCAGCACCCGGCATGAGCACAAAAGAGCTGGACCTCATCGGTAAAGAAGTGCTTGAGGCTCATGGCGCCGCATCGGCTCCGGAAAAAGAATACGATTTCCCAGGAACGACGTGCATCAGTGTGAACGATGAAGTCGCCCACGGCATCCCAAGCGAATCCACGATTTTAAAAGAAGGGGATTTGATCAACATCGACATCTCCGCTGAATTTGGCGGCTACTATTCTGATACTGGCATTTCATTTGTACTCGGAAAAGGCGATGAAACGCTGCACAAGCTTTGCCAAAGCGCGGAAAGCGCATTTCAAAAGGGACTTTTGCAGGCGCGCGCCGGCAAGAAACAAAACCAAATCGGCAGAGCCGTATACAATGAAGCAAAAGCAAACGGATTTACCGTCATTAAAAACCTGACGGGACACGGGATTGGAAAGAACCTCCATGAAGCGCCCAACCATATCTTAAATTACTATGACCCGTTTGATAATGCGCTCTTTAAAAACGGAACCGTCATCGCCCTTGAGCCGTTTGTTTCCACAAAAGCCGAGCATACCATCGAAGCCGGAGACGGCTGGACATTCAAAACGCCTGACGGCAGCTTTGTGGCACAGATCGAGCATACAATCGTCATTACGAAAAACGAACCGATCATTTTAACACAGCTTGACTGATTACGTGAAAAAGCCCGGCTCATAGAAGTCCGGGCTTTTATGCTAAAATAAAAGACAAACTGTGCCGAAAGGAGCTTTACCGCATGCTGTTTGCCATCATCGGGCTGATCTTTTTCATCGAGAGCATCCTGTTAATCGTATATGCTCATAAAAAAAAGAACGGCTTCTTAAAATATATCGGAATCGTCCTCAGCATCTCGATCATTGTGATGATCGTCACCAGTTTGACACACGGCTGAAGCCTTCCTCAAACTTCCAAACTACGACGAAAGACTCAGTTTTTAAAAATTGCCGCCTATCCCTTTTCAGCGTTTTTCTATAGATGTTAGAATGCCAATTGCATCGAATTATAGAAGGGAGTTTTCTGCCATGCATTACGGAAGCAAAGGCTGGTATGTAGAAGAACTGAAAAAGCTGGGAATGACAAAGTATGAAGGAAGAAAGCTTCAAAGCTATAAAAAACACTTTTTGGCCAACCTGCTTGAAAGCGTCAAAAAATAAACATGTTAAAGCCGTGCTCCTTTTCGGACACGGCTTGTTTTTATGCGCTCAGCTCCTTTAAAAATGAGCTTCTCCAGCTTTCCGACAGCGCTTCAACCTCAAGGATCTTCCGAATGGCGGGGTGATTGCCCCTGTCATGGTACATCAAATGGTTGGCGTACGAAACTGTGGCTTCATGCCCATCTCTTGAAACGAGCTGCAGCCCGGAATCGGGCGCAACGATTCCTTCTTCGAGAACCCTGAAATAAAATCCGCTGAACCCGGTGTCCCTCACCAGTAACACCATATCTTTTTGATTCAGCCGTTTGGCAAGCTTGAAACAAGGCTGGCGCGGCTGGCTGACTTGAACAAGAGCCTCCCCCAGCTTGAAGATATCACCAATGCACACATCTTTTTCGGTGAGCCCTTTAACCGTCACGTTTTCTCCAAATGCCGCCTCCGGCAGCTTCCGCTTCAAGACGCTTTCCCAATACATGTAGTGGTCCGCCGGATAGACGCAAACCGCTTTATCCACTCCTCCGTGGTGAATCAGATCCGCCTGCCCGTCCCCTTCAAAATTCGTACGGCTCAAATATACGGGTCCGCCGACAGGCTCCTTCACGATTGCCGTTTCCACCTGTTTTCCGTCGAATTCGTATGTGTGCGGACGGCCTACATGAATAGATAAAATTTCATACTCCTGATGCTCCAAAACCTCACGCCCTTCCTTTATTTTCATATTTTAACGATTTATCCGAAACATGTCTATCCCATGATCTCAAAATGAGAAATATGGTAGCATAAAAGAAAAGGAGTGTTCCCGATGCTTCAATACAGAATCATTGTAGACGGACGCGTTCAGGGCGTGGGATTTCGCTATTTTGTTCAAATGGAAGCAGATAAGCACAAATTGACCGGCTGGGTCCGGAACCGCGACAACGGTACAGTTGAAATCCGCGCCGAAGGACCCGAGGAAAGTCTGAAGCCATTTTTAAAAGCGATTCAAAAAGGAAGTCCCTTCTCAAAAGTAACGGACGTGAATGTCGAAGAAACAAAAGAGATTGACGGATTCCACAAGTTTAATATCAGCTATTGAAAAATCCGCCGGAGATGGCGGATTTTTCAAACGTATCTTGACTAAATTCCTCTTTTATTTT
>NZ_CP026521.1:965309-1018711 GCF_002953915.1 Bacillus sp. MBGLi79 | reverse complement strand
GAGTTGGGATGGCATATCTGAGTACTCGAGAGAATGAAAAAGCTTTAACTTACCGCTTGAGGGTGAGGACGGTAATCCTGATCCAGAACCAATAAAATAGACTGCTGACTAAGTGTCGCAGTCTCACTCATAAGATAATTAAGAAAGTGTACATTTTCTTTCATCATTAAATAAGGCATTGCTTTAATTTCGAATATCCTTTGTGATCCCTGTGATTATTTGTATAATAGTGAAAACTCCCAAGAAAACAGTAATAATATTAAACCATGGATGATCATAGAATGAAAGATATGTTTGAAAGAAATCCAGTTCAACTATGTTTGCTGGGAACCCATTCATTTCTCTATACTTAGGGCCCCATCCCGTTAATTCTACAACATTAAAATAAAGCTGCGAAACTAAAAATGCCAAAAACGTTTGAAACCAACTTCTTTTATATAACGGTCGTTTTTCGCACACTTTATCCATCTAATTCCATACCTTTCCTTACATTTCCATAAACAATATTTCACACATAATAACTGCAAGTCAATATACGATTTTACAAATTATGAAAATACATCTTTTATTTTACATTATTCTACTCATGAAATTCAATCATACTTAAGCTAATTTTTTCGGGATAATTACTGCTAATTAGAAAAATATATATTTAATGTTTTGCTTATATTTTATTTTTTAGAAGGGGGACAAATTATATACAATCTTATTATTTAATAAAATGCATAAAGGAAATAGAGTATAAAAAATGAAGAATTTCGATGGTTTTCATATTTGTAATTGTATCCAGTCAGCCTATAAGCTCACGCTGAAGAATCAAATTATGATGAAGATAATACACAAGACTTTTATGGGCGTTGATATGAACGTAATTAATTTAAGTTTATCTACTTTCTTATCAAAAAAAGATAAAGAAGATAGAGATCGCTAAGTAAGTCACTAGTGAATTGAGAAAGACAGTCAGAACTAGGGCTGCACATGAAAAAGACCCGGAAGTCGACAATGTTCATTCTACCGAAATCCAGATCTGATTAGGACTTAATGAGACGATTTTAATACAAGCCTCGCCACTGCTTCAACATGAGCCGTCTGCGGAAACATATCGACAGGCTGAATATAGTCCACGCGATAGTCCTTCGAGAGCGTCTGCAAATCCTTCGCAAGCGTGGATGGATTGCAGGAAACGTAGACGAAGCGTTTCGGTTTGACTTTTTTGATCGTGTCCAGGAACGTTCTGTCACAGCCGGTTCTTGGCGGGTCTACGATGACGACGTCCGGGCGGAAGCCTTCTTTCGTCCATTTCGGGAGCCAGTGCTCGGCTGTTCCTGTTACGTATGTGGCATTTGCCATGCCGTGTTTTTTGGCGTTTTTCTTGGCATCGTCAATTGATTCCTTGATGACGTCCATGCCGCGGACTTCCTTCGCTCCGTCCGCCACCCACATGCCGATAGTGCCGACGCCGCAATACGCATCTACGACTTTTTCTTTTCCGGTCAGCTGCGCCGCTTTTTTCACTTCGTCATACAGCTTGACGGTCTGTTCGGGATTGAGCTGGAAGAAAGCGCGGGCGCTCAATTCAAAGGATACATCGCCGAGCACTTCTTGGATCACTGTTTTTCCGGCGAGCGGTTTCGTTTTCTCACCGAAAATCACTGAGGTTTTCTCCCCGTTTACATTCTGAATAATGGATTTGACCTCTGGCAATCGCTTTTGAATGGCTTTGACGATTTCTTCCTTGTGCGGAAGCGTTTCTTTTGCGGTTACAAGTACGACCTGCACTTCGCCTGTTTCAAAGCCGACTCTCGTCACGATCGTGCGAACGTCACCTTTTAGTTTTCTTTCATTATAAACAGACACATTGAAGTCCTCTAAAATGCGGCGGACAATGCCTGTTGTTTTGTTGGTTGCCGGATGCTGAACGATACAGTCTTTAATCGGAACGATGTCATGAGAATCAAGGCCGTATAAGCCGGCGATGATGCTGCCGCTTTGCGAGCGCCCGATCTGGAATTGGCTTTTGTTGCGGTAATTCCACGGATTGTCCATGCCAATCGTTTCTTTGATTTCCATGTTCTCTACTTTAAACTTCGTATGGCGTTCAAGAGACTGAATGACGATGTCGCGTTTTTCCCGAAGCTGCTGGCTGTATGCAAGGTGCTGGAGCTGACAGCCGCCGCATTGTTCGTACACGGGGCAAGGCGGTGCCACCCGGTGCTCAGACGCTTTGCGGATTTTCTTAATGCGGCCCTCCGAAAACTTAGGCTGGACCTTTGTGGCCTGCACCACAACCTCTTCACCAGGAAGCGCGCCGGGCACGAAGACGACTTTTTTCTTAAAATAGCCGACACCTTCTCCGTTAATGCCGAGACGCTTAATCGTCAGCGGAAAGGTTTGTCCGACCTTCAGTTCGACGGGCGCCTGTTTCTTTTGTTGGTTCACGTTTTTCTCTCCGTTTCTATATGAAGCTTTCTGCGGATGGCAGAAAGTGAAATGTTTTTTCACATCTAACTAGTATAACACGTTTGCAGGTTTTCCTTCATTGTCAGATGAATTATTCAATACTCCTCCACAAATATAAAGACGCATAGCTTAAATAAGGCTCCCACTCCTTGCTCATCGCCAGCATGACATCCTTTGCCGGCTTATCGTCCAGCTGAAAATGGCGTTTGATGGCATTCTGGAGGCCGATATCGGCAAGCGGGAATAAATTGGGACGGCCAAGTCCGAACATGAGGACGTTTTGCACGGTCCACGGGCCGATGCCCCTGATTTTGATCAGTTTTTTCATAATGTCTTCATCCGCCATATGCGTCAGTTCTGACAAGCTGAGTGTGCCTTCTGCGATCATCCTTGATGTATCAATGGTGTATTCCGCTTTTCTCATGCTGAATTGCAGATCACGCAGATCCTGATAATCGAGTTTTGCAATCGTTTCCGGCTTTGGATAGCACCACACGCCATCCTTCTGCTCGCCAAATGCATGAACAAACCGTTCTGTTAGCGTGTAAGCGAAGGACAGATTGAGCTGCTGGTGGATGATGCATTTCATCATGCAGTTGTACACACTGTAGTCCAGAACAAGCGGTGTCCCGGCATGCTCTTCAAAAATGGCGGACAGACTCGTTTTTGAAAAATGATCCAGAACGTGCTGCAAATGATGTTCCCATTGAAAAATCCGCTTGATTTCCTTCATCATCTCATCCTGATCCGTTTCCCCGCTAACGAGAAACTCAGGCTCGTCAGCATGGCCTAACGCCTGTACTTTTACAATACATACGTCTCCCGCATGATTTCTGATCGGCACGCGGACTTCTCTCGCCTCTCGATCGACAGCATTGAGGGGGTCTAAAGACAGCCTGTCCAATACGCGGTCAAAATGATACGGCGGCGTGACAGATACTTTTTCCTTCCACATGTGATCCACCCTTTTTCCGTTTTTGTTCAGTATAACATGCCGCTGGAAACAGGCAGAGAGTACCGTATACTTTTCTCATAAAGACCGCATGATATAATGGCAGGTGGAGGGTTGTTTATGATCAACATTACCGCAATCACAACAGAGCATCAGCTGCTGAAAAATATACCGATTGAACGAGTGGAACAGCCTGATATTGCATGGTACTGGGTTGATTTTTACGGCCCGGAAGATACGGAAACGGCGTTATTGAGAGATTTTTTTCATTTTCATCCGCTTGCCATTGAGGATTGCTTCCAGCACATGCAGCGGCCGAAGCTTGACCATTATGACGGCTATCGTTTTTACGTGATTCATGCGCTGAATAAGGAAACACTAGAGACGGAGGAAGTCGATATTTTTCAGGGCGAACAATTTATCGTTACCTTTCATTTACACGAAACGCCCGGTATCGCCAAAGTCCGGGAGCGTTTGTATGCTTCACCGGACATATTGAAAAAAGGGCCTGGGCATATTTCTTATATGATCATGGATCAGCTTGTCGATGAATATTTTCCCCTCGTGTATAAAATTGAGGACCGGCTGAATGAAATTGAAGAAAGCCGCCCCCACAAAACGTATGGAACGCTGATGAACGAGGTGTTTGAACTCAGAACAGACCTATTGCATTTAAGACGGACAATTATCCCGATGCGTGATTTGCTCTATCGGATTTTAAGCCTTGACCATGTGAAAGAGCAGCGGGAAACGAAAGCCTATTTCAGTGACATTTACGATCATTTGTTAAAGTTGTCTGAAATTGTGGAATCCAACCGGGACATGACGTCCGACTTGCGTGACAGCTACGTGACGCTAAACTCAAACCGGATGAATGCGATTATGATGACACTGACGATCGTGTCGACCATTTTCATCCCGCTCACCTTTATTGCCGGTGTATACGGTATGAATTTCGACTTCATGCCGGAGCTGCATTGGAAATACGGATATTTTGCTGTACTTGGCCTGATGGCCGCGCTTGTGATCGGGATGCTGATTTGGTTTGTACATAAAGGATGGTTCAATATTTTTAAATGAGGGCAGCGGGAGGCTGTTCTTTTTTATTGTAAGCCGATTGCTATGCATATTCTGTTTATATTGTTTATAATGGAAAAAATATTCAGGGAGTGATCAGATTGAAAATTGCTGTCATCGGACTCGGCAATATGGGACAGCCCATTGCCCGAAATGTTCTTCAAGCAGGCTACGAATTGACTGTATATAACCGGACGAAACAAAAGACGGAAGAACTTGTCACAGAAGGCGCACAGGCAGCTGATACGCCGCGGCTGGCGGCAAAGTCCGCTGATATTGTCATGACAATGCTTGCAGATGATGATTCTGTAAGCGCCGTGACATTTGGAGAAGACGGGCTGCTTGAAGGATTAGCAAAGGATGGCATTCACATCTCGATGAGCACGATCAGTGTTGAATTCTCAGAGAAGCTCGCAGCGGCTCATGCAGAGAAAGGACAATCCTTTCTCGCCGCTCCCGTCCTTGGCAGACCGGATGCCGCAGCCAAAGCCGCGCTTCGCATCATAACAGCAGGACCGGCGGAAGCGAAGCAAACCGCCAAGCCTCTGCTCGACAGCCTCAGCCAGCAGGTATTTGACGTCGGCGAAGAAAGCAAGACAGCAAATGCAGCGAAAATCAGCATCAATTTCTTACTCGTGTCTATGCTGGAGGCGTTATCTGAATCTTTCTTAATGATGGAGAAGTACGGCTTAGAACAAAAACAATTTTTAGAAATTGCCAGCGCGCTTTTCGGCTCCCCTGTCTACCAAAATTACGGAACCATCATGGCCGAGCAGAAATTTGAGCCGGCCGGTTTCAAAATGTCATTAGGGCTGAAGGATACCAACCTGGCACTCGCCGCCGCAAAACAGGTTTCTGCAAATCTTCCTCTTGCCGAGCTGGCCAAGAGCCATTTTGAAAGCGGGATTGAACAAGGTTTCGGAGATCTGGATTGGGCCGCATTGATTAAATGTTTAAAATAAAGAAAAGCCTCTCCGTTTCAGGAGAGGCTTTTTTCATTACAAGGACGGCATCTTCATTTCTTTCTCAAACATCAGATCATCAATGCTTTTAAAAGTGTAGCCTTGTTTTTTCAGGTCTGTGATCGCATCATCCAGTGCTTCAGCATTGTCCCTTGATACAGTGTGAAGCAGGTATATAGCTCCTGGGTGCGCCTGCTTGATCATATGATCGTAGGCATATTTCTTTCCCTTCTGGTTATTGATTTTCCAATCAACAAAAGCGACCGACCAGAAAACGGTTTGATAGCCGAGGCGTTTCGTTTCTTTCAGTACGTACTCACTAAACACGCCGCGCGGCGGGCGCAAGTACAGGTTGTCCTGCTTTCCCGTAATTTTATAAACCTCTTCGTTGACTGAATCAAGCTCATCCTGAATCTGATCAGCTGTTTTTGTCGTTAAATCCGGATGGTGAAAGGAATGGTTGCCGATAATATGGCCCTCATCTGACATTCGTTTAATCAGCTGAGGCTGGTCCTTTACGAAATGCCCGGTGACAAAAAACGTTCCTGTTACGCGATGTTTTTTTAAGACATCAAGCACTTTTGGCGTATAGCCATTTTCATACCCGTTATCAAACGTTAAGTAAATCGTTTTTTCCTTTGTATTCCCTAAATAAAACGCATCATATTTTTCAATTAAACGATTCAGCTGCTTCCCGGCATCTGGCGGCTGATGATTGACACTTCGTTTAAAGCCCCAATTAATCGGCTCATTCGGCACCGCTTCCGCCTGTGCTGCACCTCCGGCAAGCAATACGGCGGCGCAGCATATTGAACACATCCACTTCATGGCCAGCGCTCCTTCTGCATTTTTTCTTATTTTACAGATAGGGGCTTTGTTTTATACTGTTGCTTTATGCCAATAGAAAAAACCGCGCGGCGCGCGGTTTTATTCCCAATCTTTTTTAAAACGTTCGTATTTGGCTTCCAGGTCATCAAGCATGCTGATGAGCCTATCTATATCTTCAACGTCGGTTGCTTCAGGGTCTAATGAATCGATGACGTTCATAAACATGTCAAGTCTGTTCTTTAAATAATCAATCTGCTGATCTTTATTGTTTACGGCGTTCCCCATGCTGTTCCTCCATTCATTTTTTATTATGGTAGCTCATTTTTTGCGGTTTTTCAATCGCCGCGCTACTTGCGATCTTGGCAAATCAGGTCTAAAATTAACTGTTGGCAGCGTTAGTATGCCCATTTATAAAGGAGTTAGATAGTCATGACACAAAACACGAAGCTGCGTCCGATTACGCCTGAGTTTGATCCTTGGGAAGCCTATATGGATGTTGACCAATACGGAGACATGCAGCTGACAAACGTTGAATTCACAACGACGACACTTTGCAATATGAGATGCGAGCATTGTGCTGTAGGCTATACATTGCAGCCTAAAGACCCGAATGCTCTGCCAATAGATCTTCTGTTAAAACGGCTGGAGGAAATCCCTCGCCTGCGCTCCATCAGCATTACAGGCGGAGAGCCGATGCTTTCGTTGAAATCAGTAAAGGAATATGTCGTTCCTTTATTGAAATACGCCCATGAACGGGGTGTGCGGACGCAAATTAATTCAAACCTGACCCTCGACATCGAGCGGTACGAATGGATCATTCCGTATCTCGATGTGCTACATATTTCTCATAACTGGGGTACAGTTGAAGATTTTGCTGAAATCGGCTTCGCCATGATGGACAGAAAACCGACCTTCGAACAGCGCGCGCGCTATTTTGAAAAAATGATCGAAAACAGCCGCACGCTCGTGGATGCCGGAGTAATGGTATCTGCGGAAACGATGCTGAACAAACGAACTCTTCCGCATATTGAGCATATTCACCGCCAAATCACAGAAGATATGAAATGTCAGCGTCATGAGGTCCACCCAATGTATCCAAGCGATTTCGCAAGCGCTCTTGAATCCCTCAGCCTGAAAGAGATGAGACAGGCCATTCACCGCTTGCTGGATATTCGTGATGAAAATACGTGGATGCTGTTCGGAACGCTGCCGTTTTATGCCTGCAGTCCGGACAAAGACGACCAAAAGCTGCTTCGCCGGCTTCGCGCGGCGAAAAACGTTACCGTGCGAAATGACCCTGACGGCCGTTCTCGCCTGAATGTAAACATTTTCGACGGAAACATTATCGTGACCGATTTCGGCGATACTCCGCCGCTTGGCAATATTCAGACGGACAGCCTCCCTTCCGCCTATGAAAAATGGAGAGAGACCAAGCTTGCGAAAGAACTGAGTTGCCACTGCCCGAATGTCCGGTGCCTCGGACCGAATGTTCTTGTCAAAAACACTTATTATCAGGATACAGATTTCACAAAACGTCAAGCCAGGAGTTAGATGCGGATGGAAGAAACACTTACAGAGATTTTCCAGAATAAAATCGTCGATATTCTCCTCGTTGCCGTTATCCTTTGGATTGGTGTCTTTATCATCAACCGGCTGGTACAGCTGTTTTTTAAACGGACGGACTTTATTGAAGAAAAAAAGGAAAAAACGATTGAAAGCCTTGTCCGTTCTGTCACCCAATATACGGCGACGATTGGTTTTATTTTTTACGTTATTTCTTTATTTGTGCATGATTTCGGCAAGATATTAGCCGGAGCGGGCGTTGCAGGTATCGTGATCGGTTTTGGCGCCCAATCTCTGATCAAAGATGTGCTGGCCGGCGTCTTCTTAATATATGAACGCCAGCTGCACAAAGGCGATTATGTCACCGTCAACAACTTGTTTAACGGGACAGTGGAGGAGATCGGCCTTCGCTCGCTGCAAATCCGGGAATGGAGCGGCAAACTGCTCACCATCAGCAACGGCGAGGTCAGGCAGATAGAGAACTATAATATCCATTTTATGCGGATTATCGAATCCTTTCTCATCAGCTTTAAAGAAGATCCAGACCGCGTGTACAGCGTGTTGGAAGAGGCATGTGACATGCTGAATGAAGAGCTTCGTGATTCATTGAAGCGGGATGAATTCGGCAATCCGGCAGAACCGTTTCAAGTCCACGGCATCACCGCTTTGAATAAAATCAATCGCGGCGTCGAATTTACGGTGAAAGGCATGGTGAAGGATGATGATTATTTCAGCGCCAGCCTTGCAGTACGACGAATACTCGTTCGCCAGCTCTACCAAAACAATGTACAAATGCTTGAGGAAGCGGTCCGAATTGAGAGAACCCAATAAACAAAAAAACTGATTCCGAGTCGGAATCAGTTTTTTATTTATCTGAGCAGTGAGGAAAGCTGAAAGCCAAACGTGACATGATCTTGAACCGGAATCCATGCGCCGATTCCCTGTGACGTGACATTTTTCACGACGAGTTTTCGTTTATTTCCTTTTAACACTAAGTACACTTCTCCATAAGTCACTTTTCCTTTTTCATTCACAGCCGGTGCATATGCATGTAGATAACCGATTTTTTTAGGAGCGACTTTATAAATCTGATCCCGTTTTGTGCCAGCCCCGATGACCGTCTCAAATGCCAGCGGAAGGTTCGTTTTCTTCATCGCTTTTTGCATCATCATGCTTTTGACATCTTCAGCATTCGGAACTTTAGCTGTCAGGCCGCCCTTCACTCTGTACTGCTGTTCCTGGGCATAATGCATTTCAGCCGTTTCCTTCCCGCCGCGGTTATCTGCACGGTTTGTATTGATTTTTTTATATTCCCAGTTTGCGACTGTTTCATTTGATTCATAGCCGAGCGCCCATTTCCCGAGAAATATTGTCGCACGGTACCCTACTGCAAGCGGTGTGCCGGATATGTTGGATTCATTCAGCATTTTGATGAGATGCGGGTTTTCAATCTCCACCTCAGAATGATCGAGCAATTCCTTTGCCAGCTTGCTCGGCTGAAGCATTGGCTGATCCTGTGAAGCGTTCGGATACGTGTTTTCCTTTGAAATGCTTGCGACAGAATTAGGAACCTTAAACTGCTTTTTCGCGTGGATGGGCTGAACGCCGAAAAAACTAAAGAATAACAACACGATAAGTGTGGAATGAAATAGCTTTTTCATCATATCACTCTTTCTATGGCATTTTCCCTTAGTCTTTTCATCCCGCTTTGTTGTTATCCAACATTTTTTCAGGTTAAAGAAGGAAAAAGCCGATCGCCATAATGACATATGCGGCAAGCAGTGTCGCCCCTTCAAACCAGTTGGAATCCCCGTCATTCGAAATCGCGATCATCAAGAGAACCGCTGATACCATCGCGACGAGCTCAGGCAATGTAAAGACAAGCGGCATGCTTGTCGGAAAAAAGATAGAACAGATGACGAGAACCGGTGCGACAAACATAGCGATCTGCAGCGTAGAGCCGACTGCAATTTCAACCGCAATGTCCATTTTATTTTTGAAGGCCATAATAATCGCTGACGCGTGCTCCGCCGCATTTCCTACAATCGCCACAATGATGACCCCGATAAACAGCTCGCTCCAGCCGAACTGCTCAGCCACTGAGTGGAATGTGTGGACAAGGTTTTCGGATATGTATGCCACGACAATCGTTGCTGCAAACAACACAATCGTCGCAATCTTCCCTGACCATTCCGGCTGTTCCTCCTCTTCATGCTGGGCGGCATTGTTTGGCTGATAAACTCCGCGGTGCGTGACGAGTTTAAAATACAGCGCCGCGACATATAACAGAATCATGATAATGCTGATGCCGATGCTTAAATTGAGCTTGCTCGCGTCTCCCATTCCAATAGAAAATACTTCGGGAATCACGAAGGCGACAATGACGGCAAAAATCAAAAGCCCTGAATTATGGCGCGCATCATGAATATTAAACTCTTGGCGCTTATACTTTAAACCGCCGACAAAAAACGATAGGCCCGCGACCAGCAGCAGGTTTCCCAGCACTGAACCGGTTAAAGAGGCAAGCACGATTCCTGTCAGGCCTTCCTTTAATGCAAAAAGGGAAATAATCAGTTCAACCGCATTTCCGAAGGTGGCGTTCAACAAACCGCCTATTCGCGGTCCTGCAATGATGGACAGTGATTCTGTCGCCCTCCCCATATAGCTTGCAAGCGCGATAATCGTCACGCAATAAACGGCAAAAAGAACCGCGGAAGGCCAATGCATCAAACTGCCAATCACAGAAAGCGGAACACCGGCCGCCACTAAAATAAAAAAAATACGATTCATGGTGAAATAGCTCCTTTTTTATGACTTGTTTTATTTTTATTCTTCACAAAAACCTTCATGATTACACGAGGGCAAATGTATAGCGTGATATAGGCTTTTTTCAGGTTGCCTGCTTTTGGAAAACATTGTACGATCAACATAGATTCCACATAAGGAGAACTGACACGATGTCACGATTTCATTTCTTTATCCTTGTCTTGCTCGTTTCCATTTCCGGGTTTTCACAAGGCATGCTGCTGCCTGTCATTTCAATCATTTTTGAAACAAATGGAGAATCCGCTGCTGTCAACGGCCTGCATGCGACCGGACTGTATATCGGCGTGCTTTTGGCTTCGCCGTTTATGGAAGCGCCGCTCAGAAAGCTCGGATTCAAGCCGCTGATCGTCATGGGCGGAAGCATTGTCATTTTAAGCTTATTCGGATTTATTTGGCTTCAGTCAGTTTGGGTCTGGTTCCTGCTTCGCCTGTTTATTGGAATCGGCGACCATATGCTTCACTTTTCTACGCAAACGTGGGTAACCTCCATGTCATCAAAACAAAATCGCGGAAAAAACCTGTCTATTTACGGGCTTTCCTTTGGCCTTGGATTTGCCGCGGGTCCGTTCATGGTGCCGCTTGTCAAGCTGAGTCCGTCGCTTCCTTTTATCGTGTCCGGCTGCATCAGTCTGTTTGCGTGGCTTTTTGTTTTCTTTCTACAAAATGCATACCCGCAAACCAGTCCTCATGAAACCAAATCTGACAATAGTTTCAGGCGGTTTTATCAGGCCATGCTGTTTGGATGGGTTGCCTTTATGCCTACATTTGGCTACGGGTTTCTGGAGACGGCGCTGAACGGAAGCTTTCCCGTTTACGCGCTCCGTTTGGGGATATCAGTAGACGCAGTAGCGATCATCCTTCCCGCATTTGCGATTGGAAGCATTATCTTTCAGTTTCCGCTCGGCATCCTCAGCGATAAATACGGCAGGCGGAATGTGCTGCTGGTGATTTTACTGACTGGGGCTCTTTGCTTTTTGATCGCCGGTATATTCCCTTTGCCTTACGTGATCGGCTGCTGCTTTTTTATTGCGGGAATGGCTGTCGGATCAACCTTTACACTTGGCATCAGCTATATGACAGATCTTCTCCCGCCTCATCTCCTGCCCGCGGGTAACCTGCTTTGCGGTATTACATTCAGTCTTGGCAGCATTCTCGGCCCAATTGCCGGCGGCTGGTATATGCAGACATTTGAAAGCGCAAACTTGTTCTACTTCATTACTCTTACGCTTAGCGCTGTATGGCTGGCCCTTGTGCTGGGCAAACCGAAAAGCTGGTCACCGGCTGAAACCTATTCTTCATCTTCCTAATCAAAAAGCCTCCCGACATGATGTCAGGAGGCTTTGATGCTAATGGTAGCCGTTTTGTCCGTTGGCGCTTCCGCTTGTTTTATGGCTCGATTTGCTTTTTGAATTTTGTTTGTTATGGCTTCCGCCTTTTTTCGTATGCTTGGTCATCACGATATCCCCCCGACTTCTTTTTGAACCGAAGTTCGTTTATAGGATGCGCTAATGGTAGGGGTTTTCATCAGGAAGCTTTTTACGTTTATGTAAAAGAGCGTTGATTTCTCCGCCTAGGATAATTAAAATACCGCTCAAGTAAAACCAAATCATCAGAACGATGATTCCCCCGATGCTCCCGTAAGTGGCGCTATAGTTCGCAAACGTGCTGACGTAAAACGAAAACAATGTGCTGACAATAATCCAGCCGAGGGTCGCAAAGACCGCACCCGGCATGACAAACCGGAGAGACAGCTTTTTGTTCGGTGCAATCACATACAGCGCGGAAAAAACAATCAAAAGCACAAGAGGGCTGACACCCCAGCGAATGGCTGCCCAGACGGATAAAAACAGATCCGACGCGCCGACAAAGTCAGAAGCGAGCCTTCCAATCTCCCGGCCAAATACCGGCAGAAGCAAAGCCACTAAAATCGTAAATACCATGGCAATCGTCAAAAAAATCGAGGTTAGACGAACAATGATAAAAGAGCGGTTTTCTTCCACATCATACGCGTGGTTTAACGACCGGACGATCGCGTTCATTCCATTAGACGCTGACCATAATGCGGCGATAATCCCGAAGGACAGCAAACCGCCATTTCGATTATTTAAGGTTTGATGGGTAATGGATTCAACGAGAGACATCGCACTGGCAGGAGCATATTGTTCTATGACTCCTAAAACATCATCGGTAGAAAGCGGAAGATACGCGGTGAGCGTCAGCATAAAAATCAAAAACGGAAACAGTGACAATAGAAAAAAATACGCCAGCTCCGCTGATTTGCTTTGTCCTTCGTGAAGGGTGTACCTGCTGAAAAGCTCTTTTAAAAAACTCATGTCGCCTCACCTCGCATGTTTGATCATTTTTTTGAAAAATGCTCTTTCGTTTCTTGCACAAGTTCCATCACTTGCGGTGTTGTTTTCTTCAGCTCTTTCACCTGCTGATTCACAAAGTCGACTTCCTTTGAAAGCGTTTGGGCGAGCTTTTTGGCCTCATCCACTTTTGTGATGACAGTGTTTTTTAACAGCTCCGGATTGCTTTTATACAGTGAAAGTTTATGCTTGCATGTCAGCCATCTCATGCCGCACGCCTGTCTTGTCGGCTTATGGAGCAGTGATAACGCCGCGCCTGCCGCAGCTCCGAGAAATATCCCTTTCAGCATTAAACGTTCGTTGTTCATGCAAATTCTCCTTTCACTCACAATTGTTTTTCTTGTTGAATCGACGCAAGCAGATGCTCACAGCCCGATTTGATTAATTGGCAAACCTCTTCAAAATTCCCCGTGTAGTAAGGATCAGGAATGTCGGCCAGATCTGAATCTTCAACATAGTCCAAAAGCCTTTTGATATGCGAGGTGTTTTTAAATCCCGCCATGCTTCTGAGACTTCCGATATTTTCTGCATCCATTGCAATGATGTAATCAAAATCGGCCAGATCCTGTTCGCTGACTTGACGCGCCAGCATGCCATCAAAGCTGATTCCTTCTCTTCGCAATATCTCCTGCGTTCCCTCATGCGGGGGGTTGCCGATGTGCCAGCCGCCAATACCGGCTGAGTCCGTCTTGATTTTCCCCGCTAATCCTTTTTTGGCTGCCAAGTCCCGAAAAATCGCTTCCGCCATCGGAGACCGGCAAATGTTTCCTAAACAAACAAATAACACACTTATCATGTTGTGCAACCTCCCTATTCTTTGCCCCTATTTCTCTAAAAAGAAACCTTCATGAATATCTTAGTAGGATGTTCATTTCCTTTTCAACTGATGTCTTCACTTTTTTGGAATAAACAGCCTGCTTTTAGAATAGGGTTTTTTTCTGAAGGAATTCTGTTAGAATAAAACATACCTATATTGCGTAAAGAAAGGAAGGAATCATTTGTCCAGCCCAAATACAGAGACATTAACTCAAATGATTGAAGAGATTTCCCAAAAGCTGAACATGCTGAACGTCGGCGTGATCAAAGCGGAGGATTTCAGTGATGAGAAGATCGAAGACCTCACGTACCTTCACCGCATGGTGATGAAAAAAGAATCATTCAGCCCAAGTGAAATGCAGGCAATTGCTCAGGAACTAGCCTCGCTTCGCAAATAATGGAGACTGGCCGGAAACTCGGCGAGTCTTTTTTATCATTGCCTCAAAACCAATTTTCCTTAACAGGCGCCATTTATATCTGCTTAATTTTTGCATTCGAAGAAACAGGCTGCCAAACATGATACTCATGACAGTGTTCGAATAAGTTGTGAAGGAGTACAAGCATGAAAACGTCACATATCAAAACAGCATCCGGAATGTATATCAACTACTTCTTTCTGGGGATGGTCAATATCATTCTCGCATCCAATATGCCCTCTTTAACAAAACAATGGAATACCGATCCGACCGGCATCAGTTATGTCATTGCCGCTATCGGGTTCGGCAAACTGCTGACATACGGCATTTCGGGGGTTTTATCTGATAAAATCGGCAGAAAGCCGCTTGTTGTCACTTCTGCGGGAATTATGGCCGTTTTTTTAGTCGGTATTCCTTTATCACCGAGCTATGAGCTGGCGTTTGTGTTCGCCTTATTAGCCGGAGTCGCAAATTCAGCGATGGATGCCGGAACATATCCGGCCCTAACCGAGCTCTTTCCGTCTGCTTCCGGTTCGGCGAATGTCTTGGTCAAAGCCTTTATGTCTGTCGGGGCAGCCCTTTTGCCGCTTTTGATCACACTTTTAGCAGACCACAGCATGTTTTACGGATTTGCTTTTTATCTGCCGGCAGCGGTCTATCTCCTGAATATTATTTATTTATCAACGCTTTCGTTTCCTAAAAAACATAAGAAACCAACTGATAGCGGTCAACAGGAATCTTCCGTTTTCTTGTCTGAACCTGTTTTTCAAAAAGAAGGCACCGCACTGATTATCATCGGTTTTACATCCACGGCTTTATTTACGGTTTCTCAAATCTGGCTCCCGAGCTACGCGCAAAAGGCAGCCGGGTTAGCTGAATCAGCATCCGTACAATTGCTGAGCTATTATAGTATAGGGTCTCTGGCATCTGTTTTATTATTAGCCGTTTTGCTGAACAGATGGGTCAAACCTGTCTTCATAACGCTCTTATATCCTATTATTACTTTATGTACGCTCGCAGTTATGCTGACGGTTCATACCCCAGTCGTGCTGGACATCACTGCCTTTTTCTTAGGCTTTTCTACTGCAGGTGTGTTTCAAATGACCATTACGTTAATGACAGAGCTGTTCTGGAAGCGAAAAGGAACCGTTACCGGAATTGTAGCGACCGCTTCAAGCCTTGCATCGATTCTGCTTCCGATTGCAACAGGCCTTATCGCAAAAGCTGGAGGCATCGCCCATATTTTCATGTTCGACTTCGGCATTGCGGTCATCGGAACGGCTGCAGCGGCTTTCTTGTATTACAGGTACAAGAAGCTGACAGGCGCTCAAGCCTAAGCAACAAAAAAACGGACGCCCGGGAGCGTCCGTTTTTCTTATTTCTCAAGCAGTGCCAATGATTCGCGGTTAAATGCCGGAATGTCGTCCGGTGTGCGGCTAGTGACCAATTGATCCTGGCAAACAACCACTTCCTTGTCCACAACGTCGGCACCGGCGTTTTCCATGTCAACACGAATGGACGTATAGCCTGTTGCTTTTCGGCCGTCGAGCGCTTTCGCATTGATTAAAAGCTGCGGGCCGTGGCAAATGGCGAACACCGGTTTTTTGTCAGTCATAAACGATTTTGTAAATTGGACGAAACGATCGTCAGCGCGAAGCTGGTCTGGCGAAAATCCCCCAGGAATCAAAAGCGCATCAAAGTCTGAAGGGTTTATGTCGTCAATGGAAGCGTCAACTGTCACTTCCGCTTTCCCCTGCTTGCCTTTTACTGTTTTTCCTTTTTCAGTTTCGATGACAGTCAGTTCATGTCCCGCTTCTTTAAAAGCTTTCGCAGGCTCAGTGTACTCGCTGTCCTCAAAGTAATCTGTCAAAACAACTGCAATTTTTTTCCCCATGGTTCATAACCTCCCGCTTTAGATGTCTACATAAAACACTCTACCCCAGCCACACTAAAATAAACATTTTGCGAATATGGACAAACGATAAGCATAAATACCCAGCTTTTGTCGTTTGAAGCTGCTACATAGTACTCATTTTTCTCCCTTTTACAATAATCATAAAGAAACACCTACAAATAGTTACAAAATATTCTTACAATAGGAGCTGTAACACAAATTTCGTTGAAAGGTGGAGAACTGGTGAGAATACAGAAAAGACGAACACACGTCGGAAACATTCTCCGTATTCTTTTGCCCCCAATTATGATACTTAGCCTAATCCTCCCAACACCACCCATTCATGCAGAAGAAAGCGCGGCTCCTCAGGTGCATCTGAGTATTTTGGCCACGACTGATATTCATGCCAATATGATGGATTATGATTACTACAGCGACAAAGAAACGACGGATTTCGGGCTGGCAAGAACGGCGCAGATGATCCAAAAGCACCGCGAGCAAAACCCTAACACTCTGCTTGTCGATAACGGCGACTTGATTCAAGGAAATCCGCTGGGTGAATACGCGGTGAAATATCAAAAAGACGACATTATCTCCGGCGCGAAAACCCATCCGATTATCAGCGTCATGAATGCGCTGAAATACGACGCCGGGACGCTTGGCAATCACGAATTCAACTACGGACTTGACTTTCTCGACGGCACAATCAAAGGAGCCGATTTCCCGATTGTCAATGCCAACGTCAAAACATCTAGCGGCGAAAACCGTTATACGCCGTATGTGATAAAAGAGAAAACGGTCACTGACGGAAACGGCAATAAACAGAAAGTAAAAGTCGGTTACATAGGCTTTGTCCCGCCGCAAATCATGACATGGGACAAAAAAAATCTCGAGGGGCAGGTTCAGGTGCAGGATATCGTAGAATCCGCCAATGAAACGATCCCGAAAATGAAGGCGGAAGGCGCAGATGTCATTATTGCCCTCGCCCACACCGGCATTGAAAAGCAGTCACAATCATCAGGTGCAGAAAACGCCGTGTTTGACCTTGCCACTAAAACGAAAGGCATTGACGCGATTATCTCGGGCCATCAGCACGGACTCTTTCCTTCCGCCGAGTATGCGGGTGTTGCTCAATTCGATGTGGAAAAAGGAACGATTAACGGCATTCCTGTCGTCATGCCAAGCAGCTGGGGCAAATACTTAGGCGTGATTGACCTCAAACTTGAAAAGGCGGACGGCTCATGGAAGGTTGCAGATTCCAAAGGCAGTATTGAATCTATTGCCGGCACCGTCACATCCAGAAACGAAACCGTTACAAACACCATACAGCAAACACACCAAAACACACTGGAGTATGTTCGAAAGCCAGTCGGCAAAACCGAAGCCGATATTAACAGCTTCTTTGCCCAGGTCAAAGATGATCCTTCCATTCAGATCGTGACTGACGCGCAAAAATGGTATGCCGAAAAAGAAATGAAGGATACCGAGTACAAGGACCTGCCGATTTTATCCGCTGGAGCGCCGTTTAAAGCAGGCGGCAGAAACGGAGCCAATTACTATACAAACATTCCAGCCGGAGATCTTGCGATTAAAAATGTCGGTGACTTGTATCTTTACGATAATACCGTTCAAATCGTCAAGCTGACAGGCAGCGAGGTCAAGGACTGGCTGGAGATGTCAGCAGGCCAATTCAATCAAATTGATCCAGCTAAAGGCGGCGATCAGGCCTTGCTGAACGAGAATTTCCGCTCCTATAATTTTGACGTGATTGACGGTGTCACATATCAGGTCGATGTGACAAAACCGGCTAAATACAATGAGAACGGAAAAGTGGTCAATGCGGATTCATCCCGGATCATCAACCTTTCCTATGAAGGCAAACCAATCAGCCTAAGCCAGGAATTTCTCGTGGTCACCAATAACTATCGTGCGTCCGGAGGCGGCGGGTTCCCTCATCTGACGAGCGATAAAATTGTCCACGGCTCTGCGGTTGAAAACAGGCAGGTGCTGATGGATTACATTATTGAACAAAAAATAGTCAATCCAAAAGCTGACAACAACTGGTCAATCGCGTCTGTTTCCGGTGCGAATATGACGTTTGAATCCTCGCTTTTGGCCAAGCCATTTGCCGATAAAGCAGACGACGTCGCTTATGTAGGCAAGTCTGCGAATGAAGGCTATGGTGTGTATAAGCTGCAATTCGATGATGATTCAAATCCAGATCCACCTAAAGACGGACTGTGGGATCTGACTGTCATGCACACGAATGACACGCACGCCCATCTCGATGACGCAGCGAGACGAATGACGAAAATTAACGAAGTGCGCAGCGAAACAAACCACAACATTCTCCTTGATGCGGGAGATGTGTTTTCCGGTGATCTGTATTTCACAAAATGGAACGGTTTGGCCGATTTGAAAATGATGAATATGATGGGCTATGACGCCATGACCTTCGGAAACCATGAATTTGACAAAGGCCCGACAGTGCTTTCTGATTTTCTAAGCGGAAACAGCGCAACCGTTGATCCAGCGAACCGCTATCACTTTGAAGCGCCGGAATTTCCGATTGTCAGCGCAAACGTAGATGTGTCAAATGAGCCCAAACTGAAATCATTTGTCAAAAAGCCGCAAACCTTTACGGCAGGTGAAAAGAAAGAGGCCGGCATCCACCCTTACATTTTGTTAGACGTTGACGGGGAGAAAGTCGCCGTATTCGGACTGACAACGGAAGATACGGCCACCACCTCAAGTCCGGGCAAAAGCATCGTATTCAATGATGCCTTTGAAACAGCACAAAATACTGTCAAAGCGATTCAGGAAGAAGAAAAAGTAAATAAAATTATTGCATTAACCCATATCGGGCATAACCGAGACCTTGAGCTCGCCAAAAAAGTAAAAGGCATTGACTTGATCATCGGCGGACACACTCACACCCTCGTAGACAAAATGGAGGTCGTGGACAACGAAGAACCGACGATCGTGGCGCAGGCAAAAGAATACGGCCAATTCTTAGGGCGCGTTGATGTCGCGTTTGATAAAAATGGCGTTGTGCAAACAGACAAATCAAATCTGAGCGTGCTGCCAATTGATGAACATACAGAAGAAAACGCAGAAGCAAAACAAGAGCTCGATCAGTTCAAGAGTGAATTAGAAGACGTAAAAAATGAAAAAGTCGGCTATACGGATGTGGCGCTTGACGGCCAGCGTGAGCATGTGCGTACGAAAGAAACGAATCTCGGAAACTTCATCGCGGACGGTATGCTGGCAAAAGCGAAAGAAGCAGCCGGCGCCAGAATAGCGATAACAAATGGCGGCGGCATCAGAGCCGGCATTGACAAAGGGGATATCACACTCGGCGAGGTGCTCAACGTGATGCCGTTCGGCAATACGCTTTACGTGGCCGATTTAACCGGAAAACAAATTAAAGAAGCACTTGAACAAGGCCTAAGCAATGTGGAAAATGGCGGCGGCGCTTTCCCTCAGGTAGCCGGAATCGAATATACCTTTACATTAAACAATGAACCTGGACACCGTGTGTTAGACGTGAAAATTGAATTGCCTAACGGAGACAAAGTTGCTATAAATACGGATGATACCTACCGCGTGGCAACAAATAATTTTGTCGGCGCCGGCGGAGACGGATATTCTGTCTTTACAGAAGCCTCCCATGGTGAAGACCTTGGCTACGTTGATTATGAGATTTTCACTGAACAGCTGAAAAAACTAGGAAACAAGGTCTCTCCTAAAGTTGAAGGACGGATCAAAGAAGTATTCCTGCCGACAAAGCAGAAGGACGGCAGCTGGACACTTGATGAAGACAAATTTGCGATTTACGCTAAAAATGCCAACACGCCGTTTGTCTATTATGGAACACATGAAGGATCACAAGAGAAGCCTATCAATCTTAAAGTGAAGAAAGATCAGGTCAAACTTTTGAAAGAAAGAGAGTCAGATCCTTCATTGACGGTGTTCAATTACTGGTACAGCATGAAGATGCCGATGGCGAACCTTAAAACCGCAGACACTGCAATCGGAATCAAGTCGACGGGAGAGTTGGATGTGTCATTGGCAGATGTATATGACTTTACAGTAAAGCAAAAAGGAAAAGAGATAAAATCCTTCAAGGAGCCCGTTCAGCTTTCGCTTCGCATGTTTGATATTGAAGAAGCCCATAATCCTGCCATTTATCACGTCGACAGAAAAAAGAAAGCTTTCACAAAGACAGATCACGGATCAGTTGACGATGATATGGTGACAGGATATACAAACCACTTCAGCGAATACACGATCTTAAATTCCGGAGAGAACAACAAACCGCCGGCATTCCCGTCAGATCAACCGACAGGCGGGGATGACGGCAATCATGGCGGCGGCTCCGACAAACCAGGCGGAAAACAGCCGACTGACGGGAACGGCGGAAATGATACGCCTCCTGGCACTCAACCGACTAACGGTTCGGGCGGGTCAGGAACAGACGGTCCGGCTGGCGGCCTGCTTCCGGACACAGCCACATCCATGTACTCGATCCTGTTGGCCGGATTTCTGATCAGTGCACTCGGCACGGCATTGTACTTACATCAAAGAAGAAAACAGAATAGAGCGAATCAGGCATAAAAAAAGAGCTGCTCGCTATGCGAGCAGCTTTCTTTATTTAAACCCACTTCACAACATCTTCAACAGCAGATCTTGTTTTCGGACGAGGGTCTCTCACTCGGTAGCCGAATGCCACCATCACAGAAATATCAAAGCTTCCGTTTTCCAGAAGCCCTTCTTCTTCAAGAATGCGGTGAATGTGATCATACTGGAAACCTTCGATCGGGCAGGAATCAACACCAATTTGCGCAGCGGCAGTCATCATGTTGCCAAGCGCGATATAGGTTTGTTTTGATGCCCAGTCAAACAATGTTCTGTCACTTTCAAGCAAATGCAAATCGTTTTTCTGGAATTCTTCTGTTTTGCTTAGATAGCCTTCGTACACGTCTTGAGGCATTTGTTTTACTTCTTTTAAATGACGTTTGATGTAGTCTGCATTATATTTCATATCCTTCGCTGTACGTGCGAGAATCAGGACGAAATGGCTTGCGGTCGGCAGCTGTTTTTGCGCGCCCCATGTGTATTCGCGAAGCTTCTCGCGGAATTCCGGATTTTGGACGACGACAAATTTCCAAGGCTCAAGGCCGAGTGAGCTTGGAGACAGTCTTCCTGTTTCTAAAATAAATTCAAAATCGCTGTCTGACACTTTTTTATTCGGATCAAATTCCTTTGTCGCATGTCTGAAATGGTATGCATCCAAAATTTGTTTCTTTAGATCTGCCATGTTAAACACCTCTCCTTTAGGTTACTCTCTACTCTATTGTAGCCATTATGATAAAAAGTAAAAGTACGCACATTTTTGTTGGATAGTATCAATTTTGATACCAAACAAAAAAGCGCGCTGCCACAGGCAGGCGCCTCTTTCACTTTCCCCGCCGCGCAAAATCGACAAACCGGAATTTGTCGAGACGGTGTCTGCTTTCCGTATATTGAAACAAACTGGTATCCTCCAAAAAGACGTAGTTTCTCACCACGACCATATGGTCATAGCCGCGTAAATCGAGCAGCTCTCTATCCTCGTCCGTACACGGCTCGGCGACAATTTCTTTTTGGGCGTAACTGATCGAAAGACCGAGTTCTCCTTCTATATATTCATATATGGAGTTTTCACAAATTTCTTTCGTCAGGTGAGGGACATGCTTTCTGAAAAAGTAATCCTTGTCCAAAATCACATGTTCCCCGTCAATCTTTCTAGACCTGATGACTTCCCAGATGTCGTCATCCGGATTGGCCCGGAGCTGCTTCTGGATCAGCTCTGACGGAGGCTCCAGCCCGAATTTGTGTACAGTTGTTTTCGTTTCTTTGCCAAGCGTTTGCGCGAGCTCCTTGAAGCTGACAAGACCCGAAACGGGAAACTGCATTTTTTCACGGTTGAGCACGATGGAGCCTTTTCCCCTGATTTTCTGGATATAACCGTTTTGCGCGAGCATATGAAGCGCCTTTCGGACCGTTTCTCTTGATGTACCGTACTGTGCGGTCAACTCATGTTCAGACGGAAGAATCTCCTCCGCTTTCCATCGGCCGCCTTCGATTTGCTGTGCGATGTCTTTATAAATTGTGATGAATTTATTCACCTTCATTATGGACCACCCAGCTTAGTTTAACACGGTTTCGTTAAACGATAAACAATGGACTCATACGGGCGAAGCGTCATGTTCTGAAGCCCTTCCCTTACATCATCGTTCGTCAGCAGCACCTCTGCCTTCCATTCGTCAGGCGCTAAAGAGTCCGGCAGTGTAAAGGCTGCCTCTGTCCCGTAAAAATTATTGATCACGAGCAGCTTTTCATTGCTGCCGTGTCTGAGATACGCAAAAATGCTCGGATCATCCTTTGCGATTAACTCATACGTTCCCTCTGTCACAATGTCATACATTTTGCGAATCCGAATCAATTTTTGATAATGGTAAAACACCGAATTTTGATCCCTCAGCGCCGCTTCAGCATTGATTTCCCGATAATTGCCGGCAACCGGTATCCATGGTGTGCCCGTTGTAAAACCGCCATTCTCCGTAGCATCCCACTGAACGGGGGTTCTGGAATTGTCACGGGATTTCGCCTGTAAAATCGCTGTGATCTCTTGATCAGCCATTCCTTTGTCCTTCAAGGCGTGATACATGTTCAGCGATTCGACATCCCGATAGGAGCTGATGTCAGTAAACTTCGGATTTGTCATCCCTAGCTCCTCACCCTGATAAATATAAGGCGTGCCCTGCATCATATGAATGGCCGTAGCAAGCATTTTCGCCGATTTCACTCTATACGCGCCATCATCTCCATATCTTGATACAACGCGCGGCTGATCATGATTGCACCAGAACAGAGCGTTCCATCCCCCTCCTGCGTGCATCCCCGTTTGCCAATCGGATAGGATCTCCTTCAGCTTTAAAAAGTCAAACGGCGCCAAGGCCCATTTTTCGCCGTTTGGATAGTCAACCTTGAGATGATGGAAGCTGAACGTCATGTCTAGTTCCTTATTGGCAGGATTCGTGTATCGGATGCAATGGTCTACCGTCGTTGAAGACATCTCACCGACCGTCATGCTGTCATAATGTGCAAACACCTTTTCGTTCATTTCATGCAGATATTCGTGCACCCGCGGCCCGTCAGTGTAATAGGCACGGCCGTCTTCTCCGGCTTGCGCATCCGGAAAGCGCTGGTCTTTAGAAATCAGGTTGATGACATCAAGCCTGAAGCCGTCTATCCCCTTTTCAAACCAAAAATGCATCATGTCATAGACATGCTTTCTGACCTCTTCATTTTCCCAATTCAAATCAGCCTGCGTCACATCAAACAGATGCAAATAGTATTGGCCCGATGCTTCATCAAGCTCCCATGCCGGGCCGCCGAATTTCGATTCCCAGTTCGTCGGGTGAGAACCGTTTTCCCGCGGGCTTTTCCATATATAAAAATCACGGTATGGGCTGTCGATTGAAGAAATCGCCTCGCGGAACCATTTGTGCTCTGTTGACGTATGATTGACGACAAGGTCCATGACGACTTTCAAGTCTCTTTTATGTGCTTCGGATAGTAACCTTTCAAAATCCTCCATCGTTCCGTATTCAGGATAAATCGAGTAATAATCACGAATATCATATCCATTATCATGCTGCGGAGAATCATAAACCGGCGTCAGCCAAAGCACATCCACCTGGAGTGTTTTTAAGTAATCGAGCTTTTCGATGATGCCGTTCAGATCACCTACACCGTTTCCTGTCGTATCGTTAAAGCTTTTCGGATAAATTTGATAGACCACAGCTTTTTTCCACCATGGCGTTTGTTCTGTTTTCATCTGTTTCCACCACCGATTTTTAAATGATAAACGGGAAAAGGGAACGCTAAACACGTCCCGCTCCCCATTGGTTATTTATGTTTAAATCTTGCATACGCATACGTTCCGGCAAACGGTACGATCAATACAATGGCCATCCCGATTGCAAATGCGCCCCAGTACTGGCTCATGATTGAGAAAATCCCCGGCACGCCGCCCACACCGACGGAGCTGGCCAGCACACCTTGAGAAGAAATATACATTCCGGCCAGCCCAGAGCTGACCATTGCGATGATAAATGGGAATCTGTATCGCAAATTCACCCCGAAGATGGCAGGCTCTGTAATGCCAAGATAAGCAGAAATCCCTGACGTGAGGGAGAGGCCTTTTTGTTTCTCATCCTTCACGATAAACATCATGGCCAGCGCGGCCGAACCTTGGGCGATATTAGAAAGCGCCAGCATCGGCCATAAAAAGGTGCCGCCGAGCTTTGATCCGATGAGCTGCAGGTCAACGGCAAGAAACGTGTGATGCATACCGGTAATCACGAGCGCTGAGTAGAAGCCGCCATATAACAGACCGCCCAGTGCGGCAAAAGAACCAAACACCGAAATAAGCCCTGAAGTCAGTACATTACCGATCGCAAATGTAATCGGGCCGATAATGATAAAAGAGGCAAATCCTGTTAAGAGAAGCGTAATTGGTGCGACAACGAGCAGCTGTATGCCCTCAGGTGTGCGTTTTGTTAAAAACATCTCAATTTTCGCCAGCATATAAGAAGCAAGCAAAATGGGGAGCACCTGGCCCTGATAGCCAACTTTCTGCACCTCTAGGCCGAATAGATTCCATACCGGGATCTCTCCGCTTTGTTCTGCCGCGCCATATCCCCACGCATTGAGCAAATCAGGATGCACGAGCATAACCCCGAGCACAATGCCGAGAAGCGGATTGCCGCCGAACCGCTTAACGGCAGACCATCCGATTAACGCAGGCAAAAACGTAAAGGCCGTGCCTGCAATCAGGTTAATCATATTAGCAAGATCCGCCCACTGCGGATAAACCTGCACAATCGATTTTGTGCTGAAGAAAATGCCTTCCGCCGTTAAAATGTTATTGATCCCCATTAAAAGACCCGCCGTGACAATCGCAGGCAATATTGGAATAAAAATATCTGCAAGCGTTTTCACAGCACGCTGCAAAGGATTCATATTTTTTTCTGAGGCCTTCTTCACTTCATCCTTTGTTGACTCGCCAATTCCCGTTTCCTTGACCAGTTCAGCATATACTTTGTTGACAGTTCCCTGGCCGATTACGACCTGAAACTGTCCGTTTGTCGAGAATGATCCCTTTACCACATCAATTTGATCAAGCATCTCTTGGTCAACCTTGCTTTCATCTATTAAAGCAAAACGCAAACGTGTAACACAATGAGTTGCCGCTGCAATATTTTCAGCACCGCCGACTGCTTCGACAATCTGACGTGCCGATTTGTTCAGTTCCCCCATGCCAACCCCTCCGTATCCGTTTTTATAACTTGTATATACAACTTATAATCATATTGTATTCCTGTATATACAGGTAGTCAACACTTTTTTATAGCGCTTTCATCCTAGTCTGGAATATATGAAACAGACAAGGTTACCCTAAAAGTCACAAGCACTTATTGAATATGACATTAAAAAGCAGGGTGAGCCTCTATGAATAAACGCGACAAAGCGCTTCAGCTCATCAAAGAGCTTGAAGACAATCAGGACAGACCGATCTCTCCCAATTTGAAGGAAAACCTCGATAATCTGACCTTATTAACAGAAGGCTGCTCAGACATCGTATTTAGACAATTTGACTTTGGAAACGGGCTGTGCGGATTTATTATTTATATCGAAGGAATTGTAAAATCTGAACATATTCAGGATCACGCCCTCCGCCCTTTCTTAATGCATTTGACGGATCAAATAGATGAACATGAAGAGGCGCTGCAAAATACTCTATCCATTTCAAGTGTTGCAATAGAAACGAGTATGAGCAAAGTGGCTGCATCCATCATTGAGGGGAACGCGGTTTTATTTGCCGACGGGCACTCAAAAGGCCTGATCTTAAATATAAAAGGCGGACAAAGAAGAAGCATTGAAGAGCCGATAACAGAATCGACCATCAGAGGGTCAAGAGAGGGCTTCACTGAAAGCCTCAGGGTCAATACCGCTCTTGTGCGCTTTCGCGTCAAAACGTTTCAGCTTAAAATGATCTCGTTTAAAATCGGCACGAAAACCAAAACAGATGTTGTCTTGGCCTATATTGACGGGCTTGCCGATCCAAAGGTCATTGACAAAGTAAAAAAAAGAATCAAAAAGATAAAGATTGATGCTGTCTTAGAAAGCGGATATATTGAAGAGTTTATCGAAGACGACACGTACTCGCCATTCCCCCAGCTGCAATACACAGAAAGGCCGGACACCGTCGCCGCCCAGCTTCTCGAAGGCCGATTTGCCATTTTCACGGATAATACGCCCTTTGTCTTAACAGGCCCGATTACGTTTTGGCAGCTTATGCAGGCCAGTGAAGATTACTATGAGCGTTATTTGATGTCTAACTTAATCCGCTGGCTTCGCTATATGTTTTTATTCGTTGCTTTATATTTGCCGGCTATTTATGTTGCCGTTATTACATACCACCAGGACTTAATGCCGACAAACTTAATGTTCAGTGTGGCCTCCGCGCGTGAACCGATTCCTTTCCCCGCCATCATAGAAGCATTGATTATGGAAATTTCTTTTGAGGCTCTCCGTGAGGCGGGAGTGCGCCTGCCGAAAACCATCGGCCAGACCGTCAGTATTCTCGGGGCCCTAGTCATTGGGACAGCAGCTGTTGAAGCGGGAATTGTGTCTGCCCCCATGGTGATCATCGTATCGTTAACAGGGATCGCGTCATTCACAATTCCGCGGTTTAACTTAGCTATCTCCATCAGGATGCTTCGTTTCCCGCTTATGTTTTTGGCGAGTATTTTTGGGATATTCGGCATTATGCTCGGCACGATTATCTTAGTGCTTCATTTATGCAAGCTGCAATCTTTCGGCATTCCTTATTTATCCGGGATTTCTCCGTTTAAACGAGATGAAGTAAAAGATATTTTTGTCAGGGCGCCTTGGTGGACGATGACCAGAAGGCCGGGCACGTATTCGCGCGGCAACGGACAGAAGGGAGCGAAAAGAGAGGACCCAAAAGATGAAGAAAACAATATATAAGTGTGTTTTGCCGCTTCTCATTTGTATCCTTCTAACGGGGTGCTGGGACCGGACAGAAATCAATGACATTGCATTTGTTGTCAGCTCAGCCATTGATAAGAAAAAAGATCAGTATCGAGTGGCCATGCAGATTCCCTTGGTCGGCCAATTAGGCGGACAAACAGGGGGCGGCGGCGGAACTGCCGGTTCAAAAACATGGTATGTTGATTCAGCTTCCGGCACTACGATCAGAGAAGCGAACAACAAGCTGCAAACCTCCTTGTCACGGACAATCAATACGTCCCACAGACGTACAGTCATTATTGGAGAGGATATGGCGAGAGACGGCGTTGCCCCAGTCTTTGATATTTTAACCCGAAATCCGCAGAACAGATTAACGGCGCTCATTTTAGTCAGCCGGGGAGAAGCGCGGGACATTTTAAATACCGATGTCCAGCTTGAACAGTTTCCGGCGGAAATGATTCGTGAGCTGGCCATTATCGCAACGAGCCGCCCCGTTTTCTTAAGCAGATTCATGTCTGATCTAGTAGAAATAGGCAGTGATCCGTATGCACCGGTCATCTCTGAATCTAAAACAAAACCTGGAGGGAAAGGCAAATCTAATTTGAAAATTGACGGGCTTGCGATCTTTAAAAAGGACAGATTGATGGATATTTTCAAAGATGAACACATGACAGCAGCCCTGATGTTGCTGAATCAAGCCCGCCAGCCAGAATTCATAGTAGACCTGCCGAATCAAATGGGACAAGCATCCATTCAGCTTCAAAAGTCCAATGCATCCTTTCATGCCGCTGAAAAAAACGGAAAGCTGTCAATGACAATCGAGATCAGAGCCAAAGGAATAATTATGGAAAACCAATCAACCTATGAGACGAGAGAAAATGACCAGTATTACATCATTCAAAAAGCATTAAACAGAACCATAAAGAAGGACGTGATCAGCACCGTTCATCGTTTGCAAAAGCTAAAGGCGGACCCGGCCGGCTTTCAAGACAGGACCATCAGAAGCACGGCAACCACGAAGAATCTGCTGAAAAAGGAATGGGAAGAGGTATATAAGGATATGGAGGTTCACGTCGTCCCAATTGTGACGATTGAGCAGGGCGGTGTCCTATACAAAACGATCAGCCATTAATGGAGGTGCGTCAGCATGATCAGCTATATCGTACAGACATTGATTGTGTGCATTGCCATATACGCATATGAGTGGAAGAATTTTCGTTCCGCTAACAATCTAACAAAATGGGCCTTCAGCCTGCTGATTGCAGGAAGTGCTTTTCTATGGATTTATATGAGAGTGAATCCCCTGTTTCCGCGGCTGGGGCACCTGTTTAAATATATTCCGTTTTGAACATGACAGAAAGGATGTGCTTTATGGACAAGACCTCTGCATACCAAGGATTATTTTTCGGAGCTCTGTATACGTTAGCGGTCGGATTAAAGCATGCTCCGATTCTCATGATCGAATCAGCAAAACAAAATGCCTGGCACAGCTACATCCTCGGCGTTGTCATCGTGATTCCGGCACTCTGGCTCATGCATAGGCTGATGAAAAAGCATCAGGATAAAAATATCTATGAGCTGCTGAGCGATTCCTCACCAATCGCAGGCCGGATTATCATTTTACTGTTTTCTTTGTATTTCCTGTTAATCAATGCTCATGATATACGTTTTTTCATCAATTTGATTAACATTTTATTTCTCCCGAGAACACCAATGGCTGTTCTTGGCGGTGTTATTATCTTTGTGGCGATCTGTATTGCCAGAGAGGGAAAAGAAACATTGACCAGAATGGCGCAGATATTCCTATTTCCATTCGGCATCCTGGTCTTGTTCCTTCCATTTACGCTGGCCACACAAATTGAGCTTCAAAACTTGACACCTGTTTTTGAAGGTCTAATCCCATACCTTCAATCAGGCTATTACGCGTTTGGGACAATGGGGGAATTGATTATCCTTCCGCTTCTCTTCTCAAACCGGAGCGTCCCGCTAAAATACACCATTTTCGCGATACTGCTGGGCGCTTTATTGCTGGCCGTGATGTTATTTTCTTCAATTTCTGTCTTTGGTCCCAACCTGACATCTACTTTCTTTGATCCTGCTTATATGGTCATCAGGCAGATCCGCATTACGGATTTTCTGGATCGCTCAGACCTGATCATCGCGGCCTTTTGGATTCCGGTCATTATGGTGAAGATAGCAGGTTCCCTATATATCGTGGTATACGGCCTTTCGTTTTTACACTCAAAAATCGACCCGAAAGCCATGTATACACCAACCGGCATGTTCTCAGTCGTATGCGGCTTTTGGTTCTTTTTAAATACAAATCAGCTAATCGACTTTAACAGAATCAAACCAATCATTAATGTAGTGATTTCTCTTTTGCTGCCTTTACTCATTTATTTGATCATAAAAAGCAAAGCATTGTTCGGCGCAAAAGCAAAACACTAGGAATTTTTAGCTTCTTTTGTTGGATAAACAGGCTTTTGTTTCGTTTTTCTTATATCTTTCAGGTAGTACTGTTCAGATGTAAAGAATTCGGTGTACAGCGCTTTTACCTTTCTGCTCAATAACAAGAGCGCAATCACATTCGGGACAACAATAAAAACCAATGCTAAGTCCAATACGCCCCAAATGGCTTTTGCTCCGCCTGCGGCACCTATGATAATAGCCGCTAAATAAACGAATTTAATCACATGTCCTGCCAGCCGCCCGAACAGAAATTCAGCTTGCTTTACGCCGTAAAAAATGACAACCATAATGGTTGATACGACAAAGAAGACCAGGGAAACCGAAACGAAGTATCCTCCTCCAGAACCGAAATAGTGCTGAAATGCGGCCGTTGTCAGTGCTGCCGGGTCATTTGAGGCGTTCTTCCCTGTCCATACACCGGATGCAAGGACGATAAAAGCGGTAGTCGTACAGATGATCAAGGTGTCAATGACAATGCCGATCACAGACCAAAACCCTTGCCGCACAGGGTGATCAGTCATAGCTGCCGCGTGTGCAATCGGGGCTGTGCCCATTCCGGCTTCATTAGAATACAGCCCGCGGGCAAATCCCCAGCGAACGGTTTCAGCCAGAGCAGCACCAGCGAACCCACCAACTGCTGAAGAAGAGGTAAACGCGTTTGAAAAGATGAGAGAGAAAAACGCCGGCACTGATGATAGATTCATGAGAACAATCAGGAGACCGGCTCCCGCGTATGCCCCTGCCATAAGAGGCACGACAAACTCTGTTACTTTTCCGATCCGCTTTACCCCTCCTATCACCACTAACCCAATCAAAAATGCAATTCCGATTCCTGCGTATATTTTATTGAAAGAAAACGTCTCGGCAAGCGAGACTGAAACCGAATTTCCCTGAACCATAATGCTCGGGATCAGCTCCACAATCAGCGCAACAGAGAAGAATACGCCGAGCCATTTCATGCGCAGCCCTTTTGTTATGTAATACATCGGTCCCCCGACGAATTCACCCTGCTCATTTTTTTCCCTGTAATGAACAGCAAGAACACTCTCAGAAAACTTAATCGCCATGGCAAATAAGGCAATCAGCCACATCCAAAAAACCGCTCCCGGCCCTCCAAACATAATAGCGGCAGGCACACCGACAATGTTCGCTGCACCGATCGTTGAACTGAGAGCCGAGGTCAATGCCTGAAGCGGTGTGACTGTGCCCTCTCCCTTCGGCTTTTTTCCTACGCTGCCAATTGTCTGTTTGAAAATGTATAAAGGATAGCGAAATTGAAAACCTTTCAGCAAAATAGTGAAATACAACCCCGTCCCCGTCAGCAGGATGATTAGCGGCGGGCCCCACAGCCAATCAGATATATGCTCTATCCACTCTAATAGTCGTTCCATCCCATCACCCTTTTTTCGTTTATGAGTCATTTCCCATAGATGGAAAAACATAAACCTTTAGACATAGAACTTGGAATATAAAAAGGATGGCTTCTCTCAATCGCCATCCTGCAGACAAGACAAATCAGCTGGAAGAAGGTCTGTTTCGTCCAAGCCGGTCATATACTTTATTCTTATAAAAAGCGGATGCTGGCTTTGAAAACATGTCTTTTTTGTCAACAAGCTTATCAAGCAGCAATTGCTTTTCAGATTTTGTTCTGATTAATTGCTCTCGTTCTTTTTCGTCATAGCACTTTTCGATTAAATGGTCGATGGTCATAAGCTCTTTTTTGAGCGCGCCCTCGTCCTCAGCCATTCCCGCATTTTTCATAATACGGTAGCCCATGCGCAGCGATTCCGGCAAGTGTGCCGCGTCATCTTTCGGCAGCGGCTTTCCCATTCCCGGGAGGTTTTGAAAGTCTCCGTCTTTGATGGCGCGCTTAATTTTATCTTCAGACACAATATGGGAAAAATCCATCCTTCCACCTCTTTTCATCTATTCCGTTTATTTTATCATATAATGATCATTGTACCATTTTATTCCTTTATTTCTAGAAAGATACCTTGTTTTACATTTGGTCATTTCAAAGCGAAACGTTGATTCGACGGCGTTTTTCGCCACTTTCTCCATCATACGATTTTCACTTTTCTAATCTGCTGATTCGTGTTATATTGGATACGTTCGTTTTTTCTATCGTTTCGCTCGAACTGGATCGGAAAAAAGGAGTGTAACAATGAAAACATTTATAAAAGAAAGAGGACTGGCCTTCTTCTTCATCGCGGTCGTCCTGTTATGGATCAAAACGTATGTCGGTTATGTCCTGAACTTCAACTTAGGAATAGACAACACGATACAAAAAATATTGCTTTTTGTGAATCCTCTTAGCTCAAGCTTGTTCTTTCTTGGCTTTGGACTCTTGTTCAAGAAAAAATTACAGCGGACAGCCATTATAGTGATTCATTTTTTAATGTCTTTTTTACTGTACGCAAACATTGTGTACTACAGATTTTTCAATGATTTTATTACAATTCCGGTCATTATGCAGGCTAAAACAAACGGCGGCCAACTCGGTGACAGCGCATTTTCGCTGATGAGACCGACTGACGCCTTTTACTTTATCGACACGATCATCCTAATCATCTTGGCGATCAAAGTGAACAAGCCTGCCGAAACGTCAAGCAAAAAATCGTTCCGAATTATTTTAGCGTCTTCGATTCTTGTGTTCTTGATCAACCTGGCAGTTGCGGAATCAGACCGTCCTGAATTGCTGACAAGATCATTCGACCGGAACTATCTTGTGAAATACTTGGGAACATACAATTTCACAATTTATGACGCTGTACAGAATATCAAGTCCAACAGCCAGCGCGCGCTTGCCGATTCCAGCGACGTGACGGACGTAGAAAACTATATGAAAGCCAATTACGATGTGCCGAATAACGTGTATTTCGGCAAAGCGGAAGGAAAAAACGTCATTTACGTTTCACTTGAATCTTTGCAGTCATTTATCATCGACTATAAAATTGACGGCAAAGAAGTGACACCGTTCTTAAATAAACTGGCACATGATAACGAAACGTTCTACTTTGATAACTTTTTCCACCAAACGGGACAAGGTAAAACATCTGATGCTGAATTTATGATGGAAAACTCTCTGTACCCGCTGGCTCAAGGTTCAGTTTTCGTAAACAAAGCGCAAAACACGCTGCAATCCGTTCCGGCGATTCTGAAGTCTAAGAATTACACATCTGCCGCGTTCCACGGGAACACGCAGACGTTCTGGAACCGTAACGAAATGTACAAAGCGGAAGGCATTGATAAATTCTTTGATTCTGCCTACTATGACATGAACGAAGAAAACACGAAAAACTACGGTATGAAAGACAAACCGTTCTTCAAAGAATCAATGCCGCTGCTGGAAAGCCTGCCGCAGCCGTTCTATACGAAGTTCATTACCCTGTCCAACCACTTCCCATTCGGAATGGATGAGGGGGATACAGACTTCCCGGCTGGAGACTTTGGTGACTCTGTCGTCGATAACTACTTCCAGTCAGCCCATTACCTTGATCAGTCCATTGAACAATTCTTCAATGATCTGAAAAAAGACGGGTTATATGATAAATCGGTTATTGTGATGTACGGAGACCACTACGGCATCTCTGAAAACCACAATAAAGCGATGGCGAAAGTGCTTGGCAAAGATGAAATCACTGATTACGACAATGCCCAGCTTCAACGGGTGCCGCTCTTTATCCACGCTGCCGGCGTGAAGGGCGAGAAGGTTCATAAATATGCCGGAGACGTCGATGTGGCTCCTACCATTCTGCATCTGCTCGGAGTGGATACGAAAGACTATCTGATGTCCGGGTCTGATATTTTATCGAAAGAACACCGTGAAGTGATTCCGTTCCGAAACGGAGACTTTATTTCACCGAAGTACACGAAAATATCCGGTAAGTATTACGATACGAAAACCGGCAAAGAACTCGATGAATCCGAAATCGACAAGTCAGAAGACTCACTCGTCAAGAAGGAACTTGAAATGTCCGATAAAATCATAAACGGAGACCTACTGCGATTCTACGAGCCGAAAGGTTTTAAGAAGGTAAATCCTTCTGATTATGATTACACAAAACATGACGAAGATTCTTCCGAAACGTCAAAGGATAACGAAGATAAATAAGAAAAAGCGGAGAGGTTGCCCTCTCCGCTTTTTTATTTGACGTTAGCTCTCAATTCCTCAGCTGCAAATTCCACATTCGGCCCAATAATGACTTGAACCGATTGTCCGCCAGATTTGACAACCCCTTTTGCGCCTGCTTTCTTCAAAAGCGCTTCATCCACCAAAGCGGTATCCTTCACAGTCAGTCGCAGCCTTGTGGCGCAATGATCAATGGTTTGAAGATTTTCTTTTCCACCGAGCCCTTTCAGCATGATGTTTTCATTTACATCCTGAACCGTATTTTCATCCAGCACTTCATCCACATCATCATCTTCCCGTCCCGGCGTTTTTAAATTCAAAGCCTTAATCAGTACATAAAACACGATAAAGTATACTGCCGCATAGCATATACCTACAAAAAGCAGAAGCAGCGGTTTTTCTGCGATTCCGTAGCTAAGCACATAATCAATAGCTCCGGCTGAAAAAGAGAAGCCTGAGCGGATACCGAGCCAGTTGACGATAAATAAAGATAACCCTGTTAAGATCGCGTGAACAGCGTATAAAAGCGGAGATAAAAACATAAATGCAAACTCAATCGGCTCCGTAATCCCTGTGATAAACGCCGTTAAAGCAAACCCAATCATCATTCCAGCCGTAGCTTTCCGTTTTGACGGCTTCGCAGTCACAACCATAGCCAGACATGCCGCCGGAAGACCGAACATCATGATTGGGAAGAATCCGGTCATATATGTGCCCGCTGTCGGATCTTTCGCGAAAAAGCGCGCCAGATCCCCTGTCACTCCGTTATATTCTCCGAATTGAAACCAGAAAATATTGTTCAGCACATGGTGAAGGCCAAGCGGAATTAACAGCCTGTTGAAAAGGCCAAATATGCCTGCCCCGATGCCACCGAGCCCGAGCATCCACTCTCCAAATGAGTTTATACACGATTGAATCGGCGGCCAGACGACTCCGAATATGCCGGCTAAAATGATCGTAATGATGGCAGTTATAATCGGCACAAGCCGTCTTCCGCTGAAGAATCCAAGATATTCTGGCAGCTTTGTATCCTTGAAGCGGTTATAGGTGTAACCGGCAATTAAACCGGCAATAATTCCCCCAAACACCGCCATGTTATTTGTTTTGTCAATTGTCTTTGTCGCCGCGTCAAGCATCAGATACGATATCGCTCCTGATAAACCCGCGGCCCCATTGCTGTCCTTCGAAATGCCGATGGCAATTCCAATCGCGAAAATAAGCGGCAGATGATCAAAAACCGCCGTCCCCGCTTGATAGACAAACGGGATATTAAATACATCCTCTCTGCCAAGCGCAAGGATGATTCCAACCGCAGGCAGAACCGCAATCGGGAGCATAAATGACTTCCCGAGTTTTTGTAAAAATGCAAGCATACCCATCCCCCTCATACCCTTTTTTTTCAAATATACCATATAAGATATCTAGTGATCTATACCAATTTTCCCAAGGCATTTCTTTTTTCCCAGGTCCGTGTGTTTCCTATTTTTAAGACAGTTGTGGTAAGCTTAATCTAGATTATTTAAAAAGAAAGCGGGAATGACAGATGATTGTAACAAACGATCAAGAATTAGAAGGCCTGAAAAAAATCGGAAGAATCGTCGCGCTTGCGCGTGAAGAAATGAAGCGAAAAGCAGAGCCCGGCATGAGCACAAAAGACCTTGACCTTATCGGAAAAGCTGTGCTTGATGAGCATGGCGCCGTTTCAGCTCCTGAGAAGGAATACGATTTTCCAGGTGTGACATGCATCAGCGTAAATGATGAAGTGGCTCACGGCATACCAAGCACTTCCAAGATTTTAAAAGCAGGGGACCTTGTCAACATCGACATCTCTGCTGAATTTGGCGGGTTCTATTCCGACACAGGCATCTCATTTGTACTCGGTGATGGAGAAGAACGCCTTCATAAGCTTTGCCAATGCGCGGAAGACGCTTTTCAAAAGGGCCTTCAGCAGGCAAAAGCAGGCAAGCGCCAAAACCAGATCGGAAGAGCCGTTTATCATGAAGCACGCTCTCAAGGCTTTACCGTTATCAAAACACTGACCGGCCACGGAATCGGCCGAAGCCTGCATGAAGCGCCGAACCACATCATGAACTATTATGATCCGTTTGATAACGCGCTTTTCAAAAACGGCACAGTGATCGCGCTTGAACCGTTTATTTCTACGAAAGCGGAAACGATTGTTGAAGCTGGAGACGGCTGGACGTTCAAGACGCCGGATAAAAGCATGGTTGCCCAAGTTGAACACACGATCGTTATCACAAAAGACGAACCGATTATCCTGACGAAGCTGTAAAACACATTCCGGACTTCCGGCAGGTTTAGCCTCCTCGAATTGCAGGTAAAACAACATTATTCTGCACGAGGAGGACTTGCAATGAACAGAGATCAAGAAAAAATCCAAATTGAAAACGAAATGAACGCGATGCACGGCACAACAAAAGAAGACATTTTAAAAGACTTTGAGGAATTTAAAGACTACTTGAAAAAACAAGTCAATCGAGGCAAAAAGCTGGGATTGGATGACGGCAAGCTGGTGAAAAGCGCCGCCATCCTGGGAGACTACCTCGCAAAGCATGAAGAGCCGCAAAACGGTGAAGAAATGCTGCTGCAAGAGCTTTGGAGCATTGCGGACGAAAATGAGAAAACACATTTGGCACAGCTTCTGGTCAAATTGGTTGATAAACAATAAAACATGAGCCGGGCGATATATGCGCCCGGCTTTCTTGATATTGTCACAGCCCGGCTCTTCCAGATATGCTACACTACTATTATGTCTGTGAAAGGAGCCTTTATCTGCATGTGGTTTATAATTTTCGGCATCATTTTTTTCATTGAAGGCATCTTAATAACCGTTTACGGTGTAAAGAAAAAAAACGGGATGCTCACATATATCGGCATTGTTTTCGCCATTATGACATTTGGCGTTGTTATGCTCAAATTGACCGGCCATTAAATCATATTCGGCTTTTACTCCGCATATACATACAGAAGAACATTCGCATATCTAGTGCGAAAGGCTCAGTTTTCCCCACATCTCTTTTCAGCATCTTTTTATAGATGTTACAATGCCAATCGTTTCGAAATCAGATAGGGAAAGGAGTTTTCTAACATGCATTACGGCAGTAAAGGCTGGTATGTGGCAGAACTAAAAAAGCAGGGGATCACGCACCATGAGGGAAGAAAGCTTCAAAGCTATAAAACCTATTTTCTTGCCAACCTGCTTGAAACAAAGAAAAAACAATCTTAAAGATAGCAAAGCCGCGCACGTTGATATGCGCGGCTTTTTTCTATTCAACCGGCAGCAGCCTGGCCTTTTTTTTCATAAAGGACGCTCTCCAGCTTTTCGATAAGGCATCCTCACTTAAAATCCGGTCAATGGCGGTGAGATTTTTTGCATCATGATAGTTGATGCGGTTGGCGAACTGGACGGAGATGCCTTTCTCTCCTCTGGATAGCAATTCAAGCTTGGCGCCTGGTGACACCCTGCCCTCCTCCAGCACGCGAAAATAATACCCTGTATAGCCTGTTTGCTGAACCTTCAGCACCATTTCTTTTACGCCAAACTTTTTCGCCAGCTTTACACACGGCTGGCGCGGCTGGCTGACCTGAACAACAGCTTCATCAAGCTTGAACACATCCCCTATGCAAACTGTCTCCTCAGTCAGGCCCGCGACCGTCAAATTTTCTCCAAATGCGGCGCTTGGCAGCGGTCTTGAGAGGAACTCTTCCCAAAACGGATAATGCTCCGCCGGGTAGACGCAAACAGCCTTATCAGGTCCGCCATGGTTGACGATGTCCGCCTGTCCGTCTCCTTCAAAATTCTCGCGGTGCAGCATAACGGCGGAATCAGCCGGCCGCTTCATGATGCCGGTTTCGATCTTCTTTCCGTCATATTCAAGCGTCTGCGGTTTTCCCAGATTAAGAGAAAGAACTGTATAGCGCTCTGGTTTCATGCGAACACATCCCCTTTACAGGCTGTAAAATAATTGATTATCATAAAAAGAAAAGGTGGTTTTTACATGCTTCAATACCGAATCATTGTAGACGGCCGGGTTCAGGGTGTGGGCTTTCGCTATTTTGTTCAAATGGAAGCTGATAAGCGAAAACTGGCCGGCTGGGTCAAAAACCGTGATGACGGGCGTGTTGAGATGTTGGCAGAGGGGCCGGAAAACGCCCTGCAATCGTTTCTTGAGGCTGTAAAGAAAGGAAGCCCTTTCTCAAAGGTTACCGACATCTCTGTCACTGAATCCCGCAGACTCGAAGGCCATCATCGATTTTCCATTGTTTACTCGTAAGGCTTATCCTGATAAAAGTAATTCGGCTTAACGATTGAGTTGTCATAGGATCGGTGGAAGATATGCGTGGCGGCGGGTGAAATCGGCGGAATCAGCCACGTCCAGTCCCCCGTCAGCTTTCTGCCCGCTTCTTCCTCCTGTTCTTCAAACCGTTTAAACTGGCTTGCGGCTGTATGATGGTCAACGATGCTGACCCCCTGCTTTTTATACGAATGCAGCACAGCCTTATTCAATTCAACAAGCGCTTGATCCTTCCATAAATCCGTATTGTAATCAGCGGCGATGCCGATCACGGAGGCTACTTTTTTGAGCTTGTCGTACCGCTTTTCATCTGCGAGGTTTCTCGCTCCGATCTCCGTGCCCATATACCAGCCGTTAAACGGCGCGGCATTATAATGAATGCCGCCAACCTCAAGCTTCATATCAGAAATGATAGGCACGCCGTACCACTTCAGCTCCAAGTCAGAAAACGCATCGATGTCGGGATGTGTGATTGGAACCTCGATCACAAGTGAGCGCGGCAGCTCATACCAGACCGGCTGCTCGTCGCCTTTCATGCGAAAAATGATCGGCAGCAGGTCAAAATCCGTTCGCTCTCCGCGCCAGCCGAGCTCTTCGCAGGCTGCTGTCAGGGAACGGGAAGCCGGGTCGCCGATTCTTTCTCCGTCTGACTCATATCCGGCATACCGGACCAGCTGATGATTCCAGATCTCGACTTGCTTTTCACCTTTCTCTTCCGGAGGAAAAATCGTAATGGTCGGCCTGATTTTCCCGTTATTGGTGGCGGTTTCAATATGGTGAAAGAGGGCGTCACGCACTTCCTCCTTCGTCCGGACGTCTCGTCTGTCGATGACATTCAGCGAATTCCAGAACAACCTGCCGATGCAGCGGTTGCTGTTTCTCCAAGCCATTTTCGCTCCGTGCTCCAGCTCTTCCTTCGTATGTACATAGCTTCCGGTCCGGTCAATTTCACTTTTAATGTCAGCAAGACGGTCTTTCACTTCCTCCTCCTTTCCCAATTCCTGATAGCATGCGGCAATAAACGCTTTCGCTTCGTTCCAGAGTATTTCTTTTTCTTCCAACAAACTCTCCCCTTCACTTCACTTCATGCTTTTCATTGTATCGTTTTTAAGCGGCAAGACAATGATTTTTCTGCAACTTCTAGGAAAACAATAAAAAACACCCGCGTAGTGCAGGTGTCAAATAGACGATAAACGGTTTGCCAATTCAGTTAAGTCGTGACGAAAGTTTTTGCCGGTCATCGGTATGCCGTGCCCGGTCAATAACGCTTCCGGTTCAAGAGCGGCCAGCTTTAGAATGGACTCCGCGGCCGTCTCTGTGTCAGGCGTGAAATAAGCCGGCGGCCCGTGAAGCTCCTGTTTTTGAATCAAGACGTCAGCCATTTTCTCCTGTTCCACCGTAATAACAGCATCACCTGCCACAAGCACGCGACCGTCATCGCGGAATAACGAAATATGGCCCGGCGTGTGTCCCGGTGTCGCGATCCACATCCACTCGTCAAGAAATGGAACTGAGCCGTCTTCCGGCAGTTCATGTACCTGTGAGGAAATATCGATGGAATGCCGCGGAAACAGCGGCGACAGCTTGGCGACCAGCCCGCTCTTGCTGTCAGGACGAGCCGGAGGATAATCCTCTTTACCTGTTACATAGGGCATTTCCCGAGAATGGACATAAACAGGTACATCCCAATGCTCAAGGATCTCTTCGATTGCCCCAATATGGTCAAAGTGCCCGTGTGTAAGGATAACAGCCTTCAGCTGAAAACCTTCACCGAATCTTTGCTTGGCTTCATTGACAATCATGCCGGCTGATTGGGGCATGCCGGCATCAATTAAAACAAATGAGTGAGGTTCAGAAGGCAGCTGAATAAAATAGACATTCGCAATTTGCACAGTCAAGCCGTGCACCCCTTTTGCCGCTTCGAACCCCGTTCCGCTTCTGACCGAAGTCAGCGGCATATAAGGATCACTCATAATGACACCTCCGGAATGTTGTATGCCGTTAGTGTGTGTCATTACGCCTGAATTATCATACGGAAATAGAGATCGCACCGATCAATAGAGCGCAAGCCGTCATGACGATCACTGCGAGAACTGCCCATTTTAATGCGAATTTTTGGTGGTCGTCAATAGAAACCCCGACAAGCCCGACAAGCAAATGAGTGGATGGCACAAGCGGACTCAGCATATGAATCGGCTGGCCGATAATAGAGGCTCTGGCAATTTCAACTTTATCCACGCCGTATGCGACTGCTGTTTCTGATAAAATCGGCAGCACCCCGTAGAAATACGCGTCATTCGGCATCAAGAATGTAAAAATGCCGCTTGTTAAGGCCACAATCGCCGGGATCAATCCACCCATTTGTTCCGGTATCATGGACACGAGCGAGATCGCCATTTCATCAACCATTTTCGTGCCTGTCAAAATCCCCGTGAATACCCCGGCCGCAAAAATCATTGAACCAATAGCCAGCACGTTGCTGGAATGCGTCGCGATGCGCTGTCTCTGATGCTCGAGATTGGGATAATTCACAATCAGTGCAATACAGAACGCAATGACAAACAGAACGGTTAAACTGATTTTACCCGATACTAAACATCCTATTAAAGAAAGCGTCAACAATAAATTGAACCACCAAAGCTTCGGCCGTTTCCACTCATCTTCAACCGCAGCCGCCGGTTCATTGGCATTTGCCGGCTGTTTCAGTTCAATCACACCAAGGCGTTTTCGTTCCGCTTTTCCAAGCACATACGCAACCGCCACCATGCAAAGCATCCCGCTTGCAATGACAGGAATCATCGGCCCTGTAAGCTCAGCCGGATCAACCCCCAGCGCGCTAGCCGCCCGCGGCGTCGCGCCACCCCATGGAATCGTGTTCATGATTCCCATGCCGACGCCCGCGATTCCCGCCAAGATAATTGGCCGAATACCAAGCAGCAAATAGAGCGGAAGCATGGCGCTTGTCGTAATCATATACGTTGTCGAACCGTCTCCGTCCAATGCGACGAGCATCGTCAGAACCGCTGTCCCGACAACAATTTTTAAAGGGTCCCCTTTGACCATGCTTAAAATTTTGCCAACCATCGGATCAAACAGTCCTGCATCAATCATAATTCCAAAATATAAGATCGCAAACATAATCATGACAGCTGTCGGCGCGACTTGCTGAATCCCCGAAATCATCATGTCCCCAACTTCAGTAAATCCAAATCCGGCGATCAGCGCAAACACAATCGGCGTTAAAACCAATGCTGTTAAAACAGAAAGCCGTTTTGTCATGATCAATGCCATAAACACAAGCATCATGAGAAAGCCTAAGATTGCTAACACATCCATTCCCCCTTAAATGAATCCGCTTACATTTTTATCCCTTACTCCCCTTTTGTCTTGCCTTTTTGCCATCGTATGGGAAAACCAACCGCAAGTAAATAATTTGGTTTTTTTGTATTTTTAATTTTTTAAAACCGTTTTGTTCTTTTTGATCATTTTCCGGCATGAAAAAGATCCCGGGATGCCGGGATCTTAATTTCCTGTCATTATGCTTTGATAAATAGCAGATTGCTGTTCAAGAAACCGTTTCGTTTCCCTGCTGTTCAAATAAAAGCTTTCCCAGTCCTGTTCGTTTATTTTCCGCCTCCATTCAGGTGAGGAGGTGACCTTCTTGAGCGCTTGATCCCAGTAAGAAATCTCTTCCTCAGACATATTTTTCGGGCCCAAAATCCCTCTCCAATGAGAAAAAACAAACGGGATTCCCTGCTCCTTCCACGTCGGTACCTTTGGAAAACCGGGAAGTCTTTTATCAGATGTTACAGCGGCTAACGTAATATCGCCGTTTCGTTCATATGGTTTCGCTTCAGAAAGGGTCATGGAAGCTGCTTCTATCTCATGTCTGATCAGCGCCTGAATGAGCTGTTCACTGCTGTCATACTGTAAAAATTGAATGTCAAAAGGGTCAATGCCGTACATATCGGCCGCTCTGGCGAACGAAAGCTGATCATCATTGCCAAACCCCGGGGCAAAGCCGATTTTCACCTTGCCGGGATGCATGTTGATCTCATTTAGCACATCCTTGCCGTTTGTTAACGCTGATCCTTTTGGCAATGCAACTGTCTGCCATTCCTTGGAGAGAATGGCGAGCGGCGTAAAATCGGCCATTTTTAATTTGCTTTGCCCGAGAAGATCATTGCTCAATATGAGGCTGGACGTCATGCTGATGGTTTGTTTGCTGCTATTGTTGACATATTTCCAGCCTTTCTCTCCCCCGCCGCCTGGTTTATAGACGATTTGAACATCCCCCTTCACAATCTGCTTCTTGCTCAAAACCGATTGAATCGCCTGCGCTGTGACATCCCAGCCGCCGGAAGGCTCAGCGGGGACGACAATTTCTATCGGCCCGTCCGGCAGGCGCGGCGCAGCCGCCTGCCTGATATCACCCTGCATAAAGATCAATAGAATAATCAATAGGATTATAGATTTTTTCATATCTAATCCGCCGCCAAATAATATTTTCTCTCCGGCCTGCCGATAATCCCGTATTCAAGCTCGGCTCTTGCTTCTTCCTTTGACACAAGGTACTCGGCATAACGGCGGGCAGTTGTTCGTGACGCCCCCATTTTTTCCCCAAGTTCCTCCGCTGTCAATCCTTCTGACGCAGTCTGAAGCGCTTCCTTAATTTTTCGCAGTGTAATCGAATTAATGCCAGTCGGCAAATTCTCTGCCGGCAAAGATGTCTTCACACCGTTTCCAAAAATATGATCGATCATGGACTGGCTGACCTCCGGCTGAGACATGAGCAGCTTTCTTTTTTCTTTATACTGAAGCAGCACCTGCCTGAACTTGTCAGCCGTTACGGGTTTGATCAAATAGTGGGCAATCCCCGCCCTTAGCGCTTCCTGCAAATGACGGGTTTCTGTTGCCGCTGTGATAATCATAATGTCCACTTCAGGAAATCGGCTTCGTATTTCAGGAATCAATGCGGTCCCAAGCTCGTCCGGCATATAAATATCCAGCAGAAGCAAATCAGCCTTGTGTTCCTTCAAAAGCGCCATTGTCTCTTTGGCGTTGGCCGCTTTGCCGATAATCTTGAATCCATCAAGCTGTTTAATCAATCTCTCATGGATTTGCGCAACTCGAAAATCATCCTCCGCAATCGCGATGTGAATCAAATGGATTCCCCCCTTGTTTATCCTTCGGTATAAACACAGTGAAAACCGCCCCGCCGTTTTTTTGATTCGCCAGTTCGATCCAGCCGCCCAGTTCACGCACTGAGTCTTTCACATTGGCCAGACCGTAGCCTCTCTTCATCCCCTTTGAAGAATAGCCTCTCTCAAACACAGCTTCCATCTTATCTGGCGGCACACCCGTCCCTGTGTCTGATACTTCGATGACAATGTCACGGCCCATATCCGTGATAAAAAACAAAACCTCCTTCACGCGTTGCTCCGCTACAGCTTCGAAAGCGTTATCAATTAAATTGCCGATAATCGTAATAAGATGGGACAAGCCGATATGTGCAGGAAGAGGCGCGAGTGAGCTGTTTTCATCAATCACCAGCTTGACCTTCTTTTCAGATGCCTTGCTTATTTTCCCTAACAAAATCGCCTGCACCTGCTGCGAATGGATGTTATGGAATAAAAGATCATGCTGCTCATTTTGTATCGCGTATTCCTCTTTAATCAAATCAATGGCTTCATCATATTCCCCAAGCTCAAGCAGCCCTAAAATCGCGTAAAGCTTATTTGAAAACTCATGAGTCTGCGCTCTGAGATCCTCTGAATATTTACGAACCTCTGTCAATGTGTCAATCAGCTTCTTCAGCTCTGTTTTCTCCCTGAAGCTGACAACAATCCCATGCGCCTGCCCGCCTTGGTTCATCACTTTTGTATTGATAATAAACACCTGATCGTTGACGCTTACCTCTTGGTTCGGCGGTATTTCACCTTGTTCAAGCACAGACATCAGCCCGGCTCCCGGCATGACCTCATCTATGGGAAGATGGATCACAGGCTCGGGCAGCCTCAGCATCTCGGCCGCCGACACGTTCATCATGGTGACGACGCCTTCACGATTGGTGGCAATGATCCCTTCTCGAATCGCCAAAAGCATTGCGTTCCTCTCACGATATAGCGCCGCGATCTCATGCGGTTCAAGCCCAAGCGTATCCTTTCTGATGCTTTTGGCCAGCACGGCGGCGCCAGCAAATCCGAGCAGCAGCACAAGCACGGCAATCACGCTCAAATTTCTTAAATGTTTTTTGATGCTTTGCTCTGTCTCCGTTTGCAGAAAATCAACAGACACGCTGCCAATCACTTGGCTGTATCCCTTCTGCTCTTTCATAATCGGCGCGCTCCCTCTGATCACTCTCCGTCCATCCGCTTTTGTTGCAGAAACATGCGAGCCGCCAAACAAAATCTCTCTGCTGCGCTCCAGCTTCTCTAGACCGCTTTTTCCAGAGGCGCTGCGAATGTCTCCTTTTTCGTCCAAGATATAAATGGCATACGCGCCAGTCTGTTCTTTCATTTGTTCAATGACGTCTTGCGTCTCAGCGGCATGTCCGCCTTTTCTCTCAATGAGCTCTTTAGCCGGCGGCATATAGGAAATAGTTCTCGCCGTTTGAACCGCCAGCTGCTCCGCCTGCCTCCGTTCTTCCTGTGTATGCTGAACGGCTAACGTAATGGTCAACACACCAATGACAAAGACCAGCAGAGCCGCAATCAGCCCCATTATTTTTGTTTGCAGGGAAAAATGGAACCGCTTTTTCACCAAGCACCAGCCGTCCTTTCTACCTAGATCATACCATTTTTCACAGGAAATTTTCTCATTTTTCAAAATCCGTTTTCTTGCGAAGGAGTGAAAATAAAAAAAAGGCAGACCGCGTCTGCCTTTTTCTTTCTACCATATTCCTAGTACTTTCCACCATAATCCGCCGATCACAAGCCATACGATGATATGAACAATCGACAGGATAAATCCGATGGACCACCATTTGCCTTGCGGGATGTAGCCTGCTCCGAAGAAGACCGGGGCCGCTCCAGAACCGTAGTGGGTCGTTGATCCAAACAGGTTGCTGAAGAACGCGAGACTCAGCGCTGCTAAAAGCGGCGGTGCGCCCGCTGCCACGACCACAGCCAAGAATGCAGAATACATCGCACTAATGTGTGCTGTCGCACTCGCAAAGAAATAGTGTGAATAGAAATACACAACAATTAGGATTAAGAATGCTACAATCCAAGAGAATCCTGATACTGAGGATTTCATGGCGTTACTGAACCAAGACACCATGCCTAATTCATTCAGGAAGTTGGCCAGCATGACAAGCGCCGCAAACCAAGTGAGCGTATCCCAAGCGCCCTGTTCCTTTTTGATATCATCCCAAGTCAGAACCTGTGATAATAAGAGAACGGCCAAACCGATCAATGCGGTTGTGGTTGCGTCGATGTTGAAGCTGCCGCCAAAAATCCAAAGCACAAGCACCAAAAGAAAGACAATAACCATGGAAAGCTCTGATTTTTTGAACGGTCCCATTTCTTTCAGTTTTTCTGTTGCGATTTTCGCCGCATCCGGTGTTTCTTTGATTTCCGGCGGATACAGCTTGTAAATCACAAGCGGCGTGATGATTAAGCTTACAAGTCCTGGTACAATCGCGGCAATTGCCCAGCTTGTCCATGTTAAGTCCACCCCTGCGACATCATGGGCCAGTTTGGCAATCAGCGGGTTCGCCGCCATCGCTGTCAGGAACATAGCAGATGTGATCAGGTTCCCCTGAAAGCCGGTTTTTAATAAGAATGCACCGATTTTTCTCTCTGTTCCATTTGCCGGGCTTGATCCGAATGTTTCGGATAATGATCTGATAATAGGAAATATAATGCCTCCTGCACGCGCCGTATTACTTGGAATGGCAGGTGAAAGTATTAAATCACTGAACAGCAGTGAATAAGAAAGTCCAAGGGTTTTTTTTCCGAATTTCTGAACGAATACATACGAAATTCTCGCACCGAGCCCGGTTTTGATAAATCCCCGGGAAATAAAGAATGCGATCACGATAAGCCAAATGGTCTTATTCCCGAATCCGCTTAATGTATCCTCAATGGATAGTGTTCCAGTTAGTGCAGTAACCGCCAATGCAAAAATTGCAATTGCACCCATTGGCAAGGGCTTGGAGATAAAGCCGATAATTGTCGCGACAAAAATCGCAAACAAATGCCAAGCTTTAGGTTCAAGTCCGGACGGAGCGGGAATAAACCAGATGATTAGTCCCACAGCGACAGTAATAAGCAATGGAACAAGCTTTACTGCTGACTGTTTTCCTGCGTCTTTTTCTGAAGCCATAAATAGGTCTCCTCCTATATACTTGTTTTCCGATCCCCTTTTCCATTCTACTCCTTAACTAAGTTAATAAACATTTTAATTAATTAAAAAACACAAAGGTTAGCAACCTTTGTGTTTTTCACTTTCTTAATTTAATTTACCCGCACCCGCTTGATTTATAACATTCGATTTCACATTAGCAGAAGCATCAATCGATCCATGCAGAGACGGCGTCCAGCCGACAGAAGAACTCAGCCCGTTTGCAGCCGATGCGTTGATCTGTGCGCCGTTCAGCAATGTGCCTGAGTCATATAAAGCCGTTCCCCCACTGAACACGCTGATCGTTTTAGCAGCTGACAGTCCCGGTACGTCAATAACATTGTTTTGGGCATAGATTTTAGAAGACTTTCCGATTCCCCATGCATAGCTGAACGGATAACTTGAAGAGCTTGTGCTTCCTTCATAATAGTTGTTGTATACGTGCACTTGCCCGAAGCGGACTCTCGGCGCGCGCTGGACAATATTTTTATAGCGGTTATGATGCAGCGTAATTTTTAATTTGCCGTCATCAGAGGTTTTGCTGTCACTCGATCCGAAAATGGAGCTTTTATCATGATCGTGATAATAGATGTAAGACATCGTGATATAGTTAGCACCGTTGGAAGCATCTGTTTGGCCGTCATGGTGCTGATATTTTCTTCCATAATATTTCGGTGATGTGCTGTCCGGACGCGAGCCATCGTTAAACGTACAGTGATCGATCCAGATGTGCGTGCCGCCGTTTATCGTAATGTTGTCGTATTGTGAGTTCCAGTTCCCTGAGCTTCCGTCAGTCGGATCCCACTGTGGAAAATAATCATAGGCATCCTGGAATTCAATGTTGCGGATAATGACGTTATTACTCTTGATTTGAAAATTTCCGCCCACGACTTTGGCGTTAGTCCCTGAACCGACAATTGTCGTGTTTGCAGGAATATCCACCATGACCCGTGCTTTTTGGTTTTTCTGAGAGCGTGCTCTCGCTTCTTCTTGTGTGCCCGACGGCTCTTTTTTGCCCCACGTGCTAGGATCATAGGCTTTCAAATATTTGTCCAAATCGTACTCCGGATCTTTATAGTCATTTAGGCCAAGCGGCTTCAGATTGTCATCTACGTTCATGTCAATCGTTCCCTTGATATAAATGATTTTTGGTGTTGTATTGGAATCCTTCCCTAATGCCGAGACAAGTTGGTTTCTGTTGCTGACGGTATACACATTCGAAGATGACGCTTTTGATCCGCCTGTCGTACCGGTTGAGTAGGCGCCCCAGCCATCATTGGATCCTAACGTCTGGTGGCCTAAATCAGCTGCGTTCGCGCCAGCTGGAGTCAACCCTAAAAACAGAGCCGTAGCTAACATCACTTTTTTCATTCACTATGTACCCCCATTTTCTGTTTTGTGAGATTTTATTCCAATTTCTCACAAAAATATAATAGCAAATTGAGGGACATCCAGAACCGAAAATGTTCCGCTATCTTATTGCGGCATTCTGCAGAAGATCCGCCGCAAAGACCGCAAAAAAAACCAAAAGGCCGCCATTGGCCCTTTGGTTTTTTCCCCTGCTTTATGCCCAAGCTTTCACTTTATCGTTATCTGTCACAAAGAGAAGCACTTTTCCTTCATCTAAGCGTTTTTCAAATTGAGCGGCTTCATCTTCAGAAAAACCGATTTCGTGAATTTTATTGCGGAGCTCGTCTCCTTTTTTATTGAAGATATTTCCTACCGCATGCTTCAAACCTGTTTCTTTGGCTCCGATCGTGTTGGCATTCGTGTTGTCTGCCAGGCGTTCCGTTCTGTCATCGTCGTGAGCTAAGACGTATACATCCTCTTTCGCCACACCCATTTGCTGTAATTCCTCTACATCCTTCATGAGCTGTTCGTCATTTGTATACTCTTTTACAACTGGTTTCATTTCGATATTCCTCCTTCTTGTTTTCTATATTTCTTTCATACCCGTTCGTCTGTACCTGAAACAGATTCCAGAACATTGAAGAGAAAAACAGGAAGAATGGTAGTAGCTATTTATTTTCCGTCCATGGTAAAGTGATAGGATCGGGACCTATTTTCAGAAAAGTCAAAATCTAAGAGAAGCCGCTGCACGGAGCACACGACCATGAATTGCTGCCTTTATCCGTACGAGCAGGAGGTATGTCTAATGCAATATTTTTCACCAGAACAGCAATACAATGCTTGGATTGTAAGTGATTTAGTCAAACAGATTTTCCATAAGCGTGCCGGATGTTCGCCAGGAATTCACGAGCTTGCAGTTTTTGCCGAGGAGCATTTTGATATCGATATCGACTTTGTTTTCTCGATTATTATGAATATCGGCGATATTGAGTTTGCGCTTGCGGACGAAATAGAAACGAAATTGTCCGGTTATCTTAACACTCTCCTCCCTTATGTCACTGCTGAGATGTTCGAAACCTCTAAAGCCAATGCCCATGCGTTTTTGTCTCGAAGACACGGTAACGCTGCATACCACTTATTTGTATCTGATGATGCTTTTATGAGAAAGCAGTGAAAAAGCGGCTTTCTTTACTAAAAAAATATTGACATGATAAGCCATGCTATTATAGTGTTACATGTGATAATGATTCTCATTACTAAAACTAAAAAAAGGAAGAATGACATGCGCACCTATTCTAACAAGTTGATTGCCATCATGAGTGTTTTATTGCTCGCCTGCCTCATTGTATCCGGCTGTTCATCAAGCCAGAATAACAACGGAAGCAGCGGAAGCAAGTCTAAGGATTCCAGAGTGATCCATGACGAAGAAGGAAAAACGACAATAAGCGGCACACCTAAGCGGGTGGTTGTGCTTGAGCTTTCATTCTTGGATGCCGTACACAATCTCGGCATGACGCCGGTGGGCATCGCCGATGACAACAAAAAAGATATGATTAAAAAGCTTGTCGGCAGCTCCATTGATTACACATCTGTAGGCACACGCAGCGAACCGAATCTTGAAGTCATCAGTTCCTTGAAGCCTGATTTAATCATCGCTGACGCTGAACGCCATAAAAACATTTATAAACAGCTGAAACAAATCGCCCCGACGATTGAATTAAAAAGCCGTGAAGCGACATATGACGAAACCATCGACAGCTTTACAACCATTGCAAAAGCATTAAATAAAGAAGATGAAGGAAAAGAAAAGCTTTCCGATCACAAAAAAGTCATCAACGGCCTGAAAGCCGAACTTCCGAAAGATGAAAAGCGCAACATCGTTCTCGGCGTTGCAAGAGCGGATTCCTTCCAGCTCCATACATCATCATCCTATGACGGAGAAATCTTTAAAATGCTCGGCTTTACACACGCTGTGAAGTCAGGTAACGCCTATCAAGAGGTCAGCCTCGAGCAATTGAGCAAAATCGATCCAGATATTTTGTTCATCTCAGCCAACGAAGGCAAGACCATTGTAGACGAATGGAAAACGAACCCGCTCTGGAAAAATCTCAAAGCAGTGAAAAATGGACAAGTCTATGATGCGGACCGTGACACTTGGACAAGATTCAGAGGCATCAAGTCTAGTGAAACAAGCGCCAAAGATGTGCTAAAAAAAGTGTATAATAAATAAGACAAATGAGAAGCGAGGGGAAATCCTTGCTTCTTCGTTTTTGCAACCAGACGCAGTAAGGAAGTGAGACTGTTGTATCATTCAGCCAAACGGCGCTCATCATCAAGACTGATGATGTTCATCATTGCACTGATCATTTTTATATTTGGGCTTGGGCTGAATCTTTCAGTAGGAGCCTCAGACATCGGCATCATAGATTCATTGAAATATCTTTTTGTATGGGACGGTTCAAAGGAACAGCTCATCATCTCTACTCTTCGCCTTCCCCGCACATTAATCGGCGTTTTTGTCGGCGCCAGCCTAGCTGTAGCAGGGGCGCTAATGCAGGCTATGACGAGAAACCCTCTGGCTTCACCCCAAATTTTCGGTGTGAATGCGGGTGCATCGCTTTTTGTCGTTGCTTCTCTCGTCATTCTGCCGGCATCGCCCTATTCATCTGTTCTTTTCGCTTTTGCGGGTGCGGCAGCAGGCGGCGCGATTGTGTATATGATTGCCTCATCCGGCGGAATGACACCTGTCAAGCTGGCGCTGTCAGGAATGGCCGTGCACTTGTTCCTCTCCTCCATGACACAGGCCATCATTATTTTAAATGAGTCAGGTGAGGATGTTCTGTACTGGATGACAGGCGCAATCGACGGCAGCAACTGGCAGGACGTCTTGACCATCGCTCCGTTTTCTGTCATTGGCATCGGGCTTGCTCTCGTATTTTCCGGTTCTATTTCTGTTCTCGGTCTCGGAGACGAAACAGCAAAAGGGCTTGGACAAAATATGAACGGCATCCGGATTCTGATCAGTTTGATTATTTTAATCCTTTCCGGCGCTTCCGTAGCCGTCGCCGGGCCGATTGGCTTTGTCGGGCTGCTCGTCCCGCATATTGTCCGCAAGCTGATCGGAGAACATTATCAATACGTGCTTCCGTTTTCTGCACTGTTCGGTGCCATTTTGCTGGTGTACGCAGATGTTCTGGCCAGATGGATTGCATTTCCTTATGAATCACCGGTCGGCATTGTCACCGCGATTATCGGAACGCCGTTTTTCTTATATTTGGCAAGGAAAGGGCGACACCTGAAATGAAGAAAACAACCAGAAAACAAAAACGCCCCTTGCTGGCGATACTCATATTGGCCGTGATTTTGATCGTTCTGTCCGTCATCAGCATCGGAATCGGTGCATTATACATTTCACCTGAGGCGGTGGTGACGAATTTGCTGGGTCTGGATCATTCCTTTGAATTTATCATTCAGCAATATCGACTTCCCCGCATTATCTTAGCGATTTTGGCCGGTGCAGGTCTTGCCGCTGCCGGAGCGATTTTACAGGGCGTGATCCGAAATCCGCTCGCTTCCCCGGACGTTGTCGGCATTTCAAAAGGGTCCGGACTTGCGGCGATGGCTGTGATTCTCATCTTTCCTGAGTCGCCGGTATACGTGCTTCCGTTCTCCGCATTTGCCGGAGCAGCCATTATTGCTGTACTATTGTTAATGATAGCCCGAAAAAAGAGCATTCAGCCCTCTTCACTGGCTTTATCAGGCATTGCCTTAGGCGCGGTCTGCCACGCCGGAATGCAATATATGATGGTCAAGTTTCCGGGCGACGTGAATGCTGCACTCATTTGGCTGACAGGCAGCCTCTGGGGAAGAAACTGGGAAGAAGTCAAGCTGCTTGCGCCATGGCTTTTGATTCTTTTTCCGATCGTCTGCATTCTCATACCGAAACTGGATCTTATGTCACTCGGTGATGAGCTTGCACAGGGTCTCGGAGAAAACGCAAACCGGCTGAGATTCATCCTGATTTTCACCGCGGTTGCGCTGGCGGGAAGCTGTGTAGCCGTCGTCGGCTCAATCGGTTTTATCGGCTTGCTTGCACCGCATATTGCCAGACGGCTTGCCGGAGAAAAAGCTAAATATTTACTGCCTGCATCGGCATTGATTGGTGCTATTATATTATTAATTGCAGATACTCTAGGGCGCGGCCTCATGCCCCCGGTTGAAATACCTGCCGGAATACTGACAGCCGTGATCGGCGCGCCTTATTTCTTATATTTATTGAAATTCGAAGCGAGGAAACAGTAGGGAGAGGATACCATGGGAAAACTGGCTGCAGACCAGCTCACTCTTTCATATGACAGCACAGTGATTATTGACGGAGTCGACTTAAAGATAGAAGAAGGAAAAATCACTGCGCTCATCGGCGCCAATGGCTGCGGTAAATCAACAATCCTCAAATCGCTTGCCAGGCTGATGGCCCCGAAAAGCGGTACAGTGCTATTAGAAGGAAAAGACATCCACCGCCAGCCGTCAAAAGAAGTCGCAAAAAAACTGGCCATTCTTCCACAATCTCCTCAGGCTCCTGAAGGATTAACGGTAGAGGAATTATGCTATTTCGGCAGACATCCTCACAAAAAGCTGTTATCCAAGCATACCCAAGAGGATCACGACATGGTAGAGTGGGCGCTGAACGCAACGGGAATGATCGAGCTGAAGGAGCGGACGCTGGACGCCCTCTCAGGCGGCCAAAGACAAAGAGCTTGGATTTCCATGGCACTTGCGCAAGGAACCGATTTGCTTTTGCTTGATGAGCCGACCACGTACTTAGACATTTCACATCAAATTGAAGTGCTTGAGCTGCTGAAAAAGCTGAACCGCGATCATGGCCGCACCGTTGTCATGGTGCTCCATGATTTAAACCAAGCCGCTCAATATGCTGACTATCTGATCAGTGTGCTGGATGGAAAAATATATAATGCCGGAACGCCGGAAGATGTATTTACCCAGCCATTTTTCCGTGAAGTCTTCGGCTTGGAATGCTGCATCATGAGAAGCCCGATCGACCAGAAGCCAATGTGCCTGCCGACGGGACTATGTCCGAAATTACGGGCGAAATGAAAAGGAGAGGAATACCTAGGGCTGTCGAGAAACTTGACAGCCCTCATTTTCCCTTATAATATTTCATTCTTACATTTAATTGATGTTTACCTAAAAAAACACGTTATTCTTCTCATGTTCCACACGAGATACTCTTAACAAAGAGTTAAATTTGTTCTTGTTGACCACCTTGTTAAAGTTGTATATCTCTTCGAATCTCAACAAGACATAAACTTTATCTCATACATAGAAAAGACTGAAAGAGTTATAGTAAGTTCTCCCTCGAAATGCGTGAGAGACCAAAAAAGTGACAAAATTAGCTTGTGTATCAGAAAAAGAAAGAATCAAGACAGTGTTAAACGGCTTTGCAATTGCAGGTTCAATTAAAAATCGAAATACGAATTAACATAATATCCTATATTTACG
>NZ_CP026521.1:960409-965209 GCF_002953915.1 Bacillus sp. MBGLi79 | reverse complement strand
ATTTGATATGAAAACTCAACCAAACCGTCTTACCGACCTTCTTTCCTGTCTGCCCCTAAAAAAACTAACAATAACTCCGAAATGACTTAAAATGGTTCGGTTATTCCTGCCCCCTTCGGGTTTTACGACCTTAAAATGTTTAACATACACAAAAAATGCGAAAATCTGAAAATTTATTTAATTTTTCTTTTTTAAAAAAGGTATTACAATATAAAAATAGTTTTCTATAAAAGAGATTACATCAATGGGAGGCATCGCAATGAATGCAGAAGCAAACGGACTAAAAAAAGAGATAGGCTTGTTATTTGCGCTATCTCTTGTGATTGGAACGATCATCGGTTCCGGCGTGTTTATGAAGCCCGGCAGCGTGCTTTCCTATTCCGGAAACGCACAAATTGCTCTTTTTGCCTGGATCCTTGGCGGAATCTTGACGCTAGCAGGCGGGCTGACAATCGCCGAACTGGGCGCTCAAATTCCGAAAACGGGCGGGCTTTACACATATCTTGAAGAAATTTACGGCGAGTTCTGGGGGTTCTTATGCGGCTGGGTGCAGATTATCATCTACGGACCGGCCATCATCGGCGCACTCGGATTATATTTCGGCTCGCTAGTGGCCAACTTGTTTTCCTGGGATAAATCATGGACTGCACTCATCGGCATTATCACCGTCGCCTTTTTATGCATCGTCAACATTGTCGGAACAAAATACGGCGGAGCGGTACAGACGGTCACAACGATCGGAAAGCTGATTCCCATTGTATGTATCATTGTGTTCGGTCTATGGCATGGCGATGAACATATTTTCAGTACAGTTACGGAGAGCATCGCCAGCCAAAACTTCGGAGCGGCGGTATTGGCGACGCTATTCGCGTATGACGGCTGGATCCTTCTTGCGGCACTCGGCGGAGAAATGAAGAACCCGGAAAAAGTGCTCCCGAAAGCGATGACAGGCGGGATACTGATCGTCACAGCCTGCTACCTGTTCATTAACTTGGCGCTGCTTCACATTCTTCCTGCCGATCAGATTGTCAAGCTTGGTGAAAATGCGACAAGCACAGCCGCTACAATGCTGTTCGGACCGATCGGCGGCAAGCTGATCTCCATCGGAATTATCGTCAGCATCTTCGGCTGCTTAAACGGAAAAGTTCTGTCTTTTCCGCGCGTGATCTTTGCGATGGCTGAGAAAAAACAGCTTCCGTTCTCCCGCTGGATCTCGCATGTTCATCCGGCATTCCATACGCCTTGGATCGCGGTCATCGTCCAGATGATGTTCGCTGTCATCTTAATGATCATCAGCAATCCGGAACAGCTGTCAGAGGTTTCGATTTTTATGATTTACATTTTCTATGTCATGGCGTTTTTCGCGGTATTTATTTTGCGGAGACGGAAGAACGGCCAAGGGAGAGCTTACAGCGTGCCGCTCTACCCTTACCTGCCTGTTGCGGCTATTCTCGGGTCATTGTTTGTTCTTATCAGCACGCTTATCACTGACTTTTACAGCTGCCTGTGGTCAATTTTGATCGGCCTCGTCGGTCTCCCGGTTTATTTTTGGATGAAAAAAAGAAATAAAAACGGCTCAGCCGCCTGAGCCGTAAGCCGCCGGCTCATGAGCCAGGCGGTTTTTTTATCCCTTCACAGACCCGATCAGAATGCCTTTGGCAAAATGCTTCTGCAAAAATGGATACACGGCTAAAATCGGCAGCGTCGCAATGACGATGACGGCCAGTTTAATCGATTGTTCAGGCGGCACCGTTTCCATCATATCATTCGTCGTCCCTGTCAGATCCGAAAGAATCGTCACTTGGCGCAGCACCATTTGGAGCGGCCATTTCGCGCTGTCATTGATGTACAGCAAAGCATGGAAAAAGTCGTTCCAAATCCCGACCGCATAAAACAGCGCAAAAGTTGCAATAATCGGCTTTGACAGCGGCAGCGCGATCCTTAAGAACACGCCGATTTCTGAACAGCCGTCAATCTTTGCCGACTCCTCAAGTTCTTTCGGAAGCTGCTGAAAAAAGTTTTTAATAATAATAAGATTGAACGGATTAATCGCCATCGGCAATATTAGCGCCCAGTACGAATCGAGCAGTCCCAGTGATTTGACGACAATATACGTCGGAATCATTCCTCCGCTGAAAAGCATCGCAAAAATAACGAGATTCAAAAGCAGGTTTCTTCCCTTAATGTGCCGTTTCGCAAGAGGATAGGCCATCGTAAATGTAAAAAAGAGCTGGACGATCGTTCCCACAACCGTAATGAACACAGACACCCCCATGCTCCTGATAAATGTCGGCGTTGAAAAAATATAGCGGTACGCGTCAAGCGAGAATGTCTCAGGAAAGATAAAGAAGCTCTTTTCCGCCAGCTCGGCCTCCGTTGCAAAAGATCCCGCGATAATATACAGAAAAGGCAAGACGGTTATCAGCCCGCAGCAGCCGAGAAAGAGCACATTAAACCAATCGAATACCCGCCCCGCTTTTGTGTTATGGATCGTTTCCGCACCGGACATCCTTTTCACCTCCATTCATTAAAACAGACCGTCCTGGTCAAACTTTTTCGCGATATAATTGGCGCCGAATATCAGAATGATTCCGACAACCGATTTAAAAAGCCCGACTGCCGTACTATAGCTGTATGCACCTTGCGTAATTCCGACAACATAGACATACGTGTCAAAAATTTCAGCCACGCTCCGGTTTAAAGAGTTGGTCATTAAAAAAATCTGTTCAAAGCCGATGTTTAAAAAACTGCCGATTCTTAAGATGAGAAGCACGACGATCGTGCTTCTGATGGCCGGAAGGGTAATGTGCCACATTCTCCTTAATCTGCCTGCCCCGTCCATCACTGCCGCTTCATACTGCTCCTGGTCAACCGAAGCGAGCGCCGCCAGAAACAGGATCGTTCCCCAGCCCGTCTCCTTCCATATGCTTTGCAGCACAATCATCGGCCTGAACCATTCGGGATCCGAGAGAAATGCAATCTCTTTGCCCGTTATGCTTTGCAGCATTTTATTCATCACGCCCGTATCAACTGTAAAAAAGACAAATGTCATGCTGACGACGATCGTCCATGAGACGAAATGCGGAACATATATAAACGTCTGAATGCACCGTTTATAGATGGCATGTCGCAGTTCATTCAGCATGAGTGCGACAATCAGCGGAGCCGGAAATGCAAAAATCAAATCGAGAGCGGCGAGCATGAGCGTGTTGCGGAGCAGGCGGAAAAAGTCAGGGTTCATAAAGAAATCTTTAAAATACTCGAACCCGACCCATTCGCTCTGCCAAAATCCGAGATAAGGCGAATAATCTTTAAAAGCAATGAACACGCCCCACATCGGCCAATATTTAAATATGAGAAAATATAAAACACCGGGAACAAGCAGAAGATAAAGCCATTTATCCCGTTTTACGGCTTGCAGCCCAGTCGGTTTCTTTTCTGTCTCAACAGCGGTTTTCCCTGTTTTAGCGGTGATTTCCACGTGCTGCATCCCCCCTTTCGTATACTGGTTGAAGATCTGAGCTATTTCGTCTCCTTGTAGCGTTTGTTCAGTTCTTTCATCAAATCTTCACCACCGCTTTTATACCAAAGCTGCACGGCATCTTGAAAGCCTTTTTCATCGATGTCACCGATGATAAACTGCGTTTTGGCATCGAGAATGATGTTGTCAAGCTGTGCCCCTTTTTGGGTGTAAACATCTGAAACGAGCGATTCAGCCGGATTGAATACGGCGATTTTTTCCCCTTCTTTGAGAATCTGTTCACGGTGTTTGAACAGCTTTGATTCTTGTTTTTCCACATGGTATCTTTGTTCGGGAATGCCCATGCTGAACTGCGCAAGACCTTCGTGCTCATAAAGCAGTTTTTTATTATTTTTTTCAAGGGACGTGTACGTTCCGTTCTCAAGCTTATAGTTGCGCCCTTTTATACCGTTGTTGGCAATAATTTGTGCCTCTTCATCGTTCATTTTATCCAGGAAGCTGAGCACTTCTTTCAATTCTTTTTCCGTTTTGACGCTCGCTTTCGGAATGGCAATCATTCCGGCGTATCCCGATGTCGGGAATGTATACGTTCCTTTCGGGCCTTTGACCGTTCCGGTGACGTCGATCACATCCTTGTTAGCGGGAGCTGCTTCTTCCATTGCGCTTTGAATTTGTGAGGCCCGCGAACCGGTATCGACGATGACACCCGCTTTTCCTTTGACGATTGGATCGTTCCACTTCGCTGAATCCATGACGGCGAAGTCTTTATTGATCAGTCCCTCATCATACAGCTTTTTGAAAAACCGCAGCGCTTCCATATACTCTTCTGTCGTGAAGTCCGGAATGAGTTCACCTTTTTCGTCTATTCCGTAGCGGTTTGGTGCGCCGAACCACGTCTGCATAATATCCCACGGGCTCCCGTTTCCAAGCCCCATCCATTTCGGCACCACCATGCCGTACGTATCGTCTTTCCCGTTTCCGTCGGGGTCTTTTTCTTTAAACGCTTTCAGCACGTCGTAAAATTCGTCGATTGTTTTCGGCATCTCCAGACCGACATTTTCGAGCCAGTCCGTTCTGATGATGATCGAAGCGCGGATCAGGTCCCTCGCCCTGTAAATACCGTAAATCTCGCCATTGATGGAACTGTTCTTCATCACTTTTTTATCGGCCTTTCCGAGGTTCGGGTAGTCTTTTAAATAAGGTGAAAGCTCCCAAAACGCACCTGATTTGACAGACTTGATAAACCCCGGGGACTTGTCCGTGACGACGATGGCTTGCGGCAAATCTCCCGAGGCCATGACGATGTTGAATTTATCATT
>NZ_CP026521.1:890778-960309 GCF_002953915.1 Bacillus sp. MBGLi79 | reverse complement strand
CCAGAAGGTTGTGCACCACTGAATACAATAGGCTTTTGAGCCTTTTTTTCTACTGAAGTCGTTATGTTAGTTCTGTTACAGTGGTGTCAACCAAGTGATAGGAGGATGAAAATGACAGCATCTCAGCAGCAAATTCAATTAGCAAGACGTCCGCAAGGTGTTCCTGTTCATGAAGACTTTCGCTTTGAAACCGTTCCGGTTCCTGAACCGAAGCAAGGGGAAGTGCTTGTCAAAACGCTATATATATCGGTTGACCCCTATATGCGCGGCCGTATGCAGGATACGAAATCATATGTTGAGCCATTCGCTTTAAATGAAGCGCTCTCTGGCGGGGGTATCGCTGAAGTTGTGTCAGACGGGAATCATCTGAAAAAAGGCGATATCGTCATTGGAAACCTCAGCTGGCAGGAATGTTCCGCGGTAAGCGAGTCTGCCTTGCGAAAAATTGATACAAGCCTCGCTCCCGCTTCTGCCTATCTAGGCATTTTGGGAATGACCGGCTTGACGGCATACTTCGGATTGCTGGACATCGGGCGCCCGAAGGAAGGAGAAACCGTGGTTGTCTCCGGAGCTGCGGGAGCCGTCGGTTCAACAGTCGGGCAAATTGCCAAAATCAAAGGCGCACGAGTTGTCGGTATCGCGGGTTCTGATGAAAAAATCGACTATTTAAAACAGAAGCTTCAGTTTGACGAAGCCATCAATTACAAAACAGCGGATGATATCCAAAAAGCGCTTCAAGACGCTTGTCCTGACGGTGTCGATGTGTATTTTGACAATGTCGGCGGACCGATTTCAGACGCGGTCATGAATCTTCTCAATGAATTTGCCCGCATTCCGGTGTGCGGCGCCATTTCTTCCTACAATGCAGAAAGCGAAGCAGATGACATGGGCCCGCGTGTCCAATCAAAGCTAATTAAAACCAAGTCGCTGATGCAAGGCTTTATCGTCAGCGACTACTCCGATCGTTTTCCTGAGGGAGCAAAACAGCTGGCCGAATGGCTGAAGGCTGGTAAACTCCATTACGAGGAAACCATCATAGAAGGCTTCGAAAATATTCCTGACGCGTTTCTCGGCTTATTTAAGGGAGAAAATAAAGGGAAACAGCTGATCAAGGTCAGCGACCCGAGCTGAAGATAAAAACGGGAGGGCTTTTTGCCCTCCTTTTGTGTTTATTGAGGTCAGCTGCGAAAAATCAGCGTAAGAAAACCATCTTCATCTGGTTTCGTATCCTCCAAAATGAACCCTGCTGCCTGAAAGCAGGCTAAACTGATTCGATTGTCTTCTTCGATGCATGCCACCCATTCCCGCACTTTAGTAAAATCAGGTTCGGTCAGCAGCTTTTGTAATATCCGTTTTCCGTACCCTTGAAGCCGGTACAAAGGATTGACGATCAATCCAATATACGTCCGCTCCTCCCCGAACTCAATAACGGCCATTCCTGCCGGCAGCTGCTCATCATACGCCATGATGATGGTATTGTGTTCATCTTTATTTACTCGTGCATACCACTCATCTAATGGCAGCATCCCATCCATTCTCCGCCTGGTAGCCTCATTTTCAAACCAGTGTTCAAGGATTTTCAACTCTGGCTCTTTCACTGCTTGAAACCTGTCTATTGAAGCCATCTTCCCACCTCCGCGCGAAACCTTTTCTATTATTTTACAACAAAAAAGAAGGGCTTTTCGCCCTCCTTTTTATTTCGTCTTCAGTTTTCCGCCTGCATACACAGCTTCACTCAGCTCAACACCAAGCTTCTTCGCCGTTTTTTTCAGCTTTGATTCCTCCAATTTTGTCACAAGGCTCAGCACGTTGCCTTCTTTTCCGGCCCGGCCTGTTCGTCCTGATCTGTGGACATAGCCATCTTCATCAGGAATATCAGCATGAATCACGTATGGCAGGTTTTCAATGTCTAAGCCGCGTGCGGCAATGTCAGTCGCCAATAAAAGCGGGAACTCTCCGTCTTCGAATGCGGCAATGATTTTAGCCCGCTCCATTTTTTTCGCTTCGCTGTGCAAAACGCCGAGTTCAACGTGGTGATATGCCAGCTTTTCGGCATATACACTCAGGTTGCCGATATCTCTCACAAATACGAGCGCCTGCATGCCTTCAAGCCTTGACAGCTTTTGCAGCAGCTTTACTTTGTCACGCTGGTCGCAAATGAGATATTGATGCTTCACTTTCCCAGCTTCCGTCTTGCTTCGCTGCACCTTCAACACCTCAGGCTCTTGAGCCAATTCGCGGAGCACATCCTCTGTTTCCTTTTTGAGGGTGGCTGAGAAACAAAGAAGCTGGCGGTCTCTCAATGTTGTCTTAATGATTTGCTTAATCGTTTCACGATGCTCCGGCAGGACGAGCTGATCCGTTTCATCAAGCACGATCGTTTTCACTTCATGCATTTTGAGTTTTTTTGCTTTAATCAGTTCAAATACCCTGCCCGGCGTGCCGACGATGATATGCGGGTGTTTTTTCAGCTTTTCAACCTGCTTCTTCACATTCGCCCCGCCGATTAAGGAAGCCGCGCGCAGCTCTGAGCCCGCTTTCCAATCCTGAATCACTTGAAAAATCTGCATGACCAGCTCACGCGAAGGCGCTAAAATGACTGCCTGCGGATTCTTCTGGTCCGGCTTGATCCGCTCCAAGACCGGCAGCGCATACGCCAGCGTCTTCCCTGTGCCTGTCGGCGATTCCGCGATGACATCCTTTCCGTCCATGATCAGCTGGGCAGCCTGCTCCTGTACAGGAGTTGGCTTTTGAAAGCCGGAAGCCTTCCAATTCTCTTGTATAAATGATTGTGCATTATGTAAAAATGGCCAAGTTTGCGTCATTTTTGTTCTCCTCAATTCCTGAAATCTATTCCATAGTATCTCAAAACCTCGCCCGGAACGCAATTTTTCTTTTTCTTTCCTATACCTTTCAACATTCCGAATCCTCCTTTATAATCAAAAGGGTGAATATTACACGCCGATTGAGCGTGTTTGATAAACGATAGAGGTGTAAACATGAGTATTTTATCTGTAAAGGATTTAAGCCACGGCTTCGGTGACCGGGCCATTTTTAATAACGTCTCCTTCCGCCTGTTAAAAGGCGAGCACGTGGGGCTGATCGGCGCAAACGGTGAAGGAAAATCAACCTTCATGAATATTATTACCGGAAAGCTTGAACCTGATGAGGGAAAAGTCGAGTGGTCAAAAAATGTCCGTGTCGGCTATCTGGATCAGCATACCGTGCTGGAAAAAGGAAAATCCATTCGTGACGTCCTGAAAGACGCGTTCCATTATTTATTTGCGATGGAAGAAGAAATGAACGAGATTTACAACAAAATGGGCGAAGCTGATCCCGACGAGCTTGAAAAGCTGCTTGAAGATGTCGGCGTGATTCAAGACGCGCTGACGAACAATGATTTTTATGTCATTGATTCCAAGGTGGAAGAAATCGCCCGCGGCCTCGGCTTGAGCGATATCGGTTTAGAGCGCGATGTCACCGATTTGAGCGGCGGACAGCGCACAAAAGTCCTTCTCGCTAAGCTTCTCCTTGAAAAGCCGGAAATTCTGCTTCTTGATGAGCCGACCAACTATCTTGATGAACAGCATATTGAATGGCTGAAACGCTACCTTCAGGAATACGAGAACGCGTTCATCCTGATTTCCCACGATATTCCGTTCTTAAATAGCGTCATCAACCTGATTTATCACGTTGAAAATCAAGAGCTGACACGCTATGTCGGCGACTACCATCAGTTTATGGAAGTCTACGAGGTGAAGAAACAGCAGCTTGAAGCGGCCTACAAAAAGCAGCAGCAGGAAGTCGCAGAGCTGAAGGATTTCGTTGCCCGCAACAAAGCGCGTGTCAGCACGAGAAACATGGCGATGTCCCGCCAAAAGAAACTCGATAAGATGGATATGATCGAGCTTGCGGCAGAAAAGCCAAAGCCGGAATTCCATTTCAAGCCGGCGAGAACGTCAGGCAAGCTGATTTTCGAAACGAAGGATCTCGTGATCGGTTACGATTCCCCGCTGTCCCGTCCGCTCAACCTCCGCATGGAGCGCGGCCAAAAAATCGCCCTATACGGCGCAAACGGAATCGGAAAAACGACATTGCTGAAAAGTTTGCTTGGCGAGATCCAGCCGCTCGAAGGTTCGGTTGAACGCGGCGAGCACATCTATACCGGCTATTTCGAGCAAGAGGTCAAGGAAACAAACAACAATACGTGCATTGAAGAGGTATGGAGCGAATTCCCTTCTTATACGCAGTATGAAATCCGTGCCGCACTGGCAAAATGCGGACTGACGACAAAGCATATCGAAAGCCGCGTCTCCGTATTAAGCGGAGGCGAAAAAGCGAAAGTCAGATTGTGCAAGCTAATCAATTCGGAAACAAACCTGCTGGTGCTCGATGAGCCGACAAACCACTTGGATGTCGATGCCAAGGAAGAGCTCAAGCGCGCCCTCAAAGAATACAAAGGCTCGATTCTGCTTATTTCCCACGAGCCAGAGTTTTATATGGATATCGCGACAGAAACATGGAACTGCGAGTCTTGGACAACGAAAGTGCTTTAAACCGAAGAAAACCCGCCTGCTGAAGGGCGGGTTTTTTACTGCCATTTTTTTTGAACGATTCTCAAAAGCTCTCTGTCTTTTAAAATGAGCTGCAATGGAGATGTGAATTCATCTAGTGTCAGCTCTCTTTTGGCAGACAGCTCAAAGTCCTCCTCATCAGCCCAAGCGGTGAACCACTCAACCGAAAAGCTGTTTTTCATGACGCTGTGTATGTATTGATAGAGCGTTTCTAAACATTTCTGATCATATTCGTCAGGTTTTGCCTTATCCATGGCAAACGTCCCCTCTACAGCATGAACCATCACTTGAAATGGCAATTGTAAATGAACGGACACATTCTCAGCTCCTACAAGATAAATCCCAGCCGCATCAATGCCTGACCGTAGCGGATGCCCTTTCCGCGAACGCCGTTCTTGCTGACCGAAAAAACCGGTTTCTAAAGGGGTTTTAGCTGTTAAGTAGTAAAATTGTGTCATAAAGACTTTCCTTTCCTGCACCAATTTGATTATGATGCATTATAACGAATAAAAAGACACTGCATATGCGCAGTGTCTTTCGTTATTAATGCCCCGCCTTAATCCCGGCAAGATGTTTACGTCCCATGAGAAGGACAAGCATGCCGACAAAAACAACGATCCCGCCGACTGTATATGGTGTGCTTGCGGTGAAGTGCTCAGACAGCATTCCCGCAATCCACGGAGCGAGTGCGCCGCCGATGAAGCGGACTGAGCTGTAGGCTGAAGACGCGATTGAGCGTTCAACCGGCGCAGAACCCATCACAGCGGTTGTCATGATCGTATTCACCATACCGAGGACAGCACCAGCGACAACGATACATGTAATAATCAAAGTCTGATGGTCTGTCCAGATCCCCATAATAACGAGAATGGCCGCAAAGGCGATAAAGAGAACGACGAGCGAACGCACTGTGCCCAGCGCTTTGTGCACGAGCGGCGCCGTAAAGACTGACGTAATCGCCAGCAGAAGGCCCCAGCCGAAGAAGACATACCCAAGACCATGTTCATCTAAATCCAGTACGAACGGAGAATAGGCAAGCAAAATAAAAAATCCAAAGTTGTATAAGAACGCAGATACCGCCATCGTCAGCAGCCCTTTATATTTGAGCGCCTTCATCGCATCAAACACACCGACGCGTTTCGCCGGTTTCGGCAATTTCGGCAGCATGAAAGAAATCGCGATTAACGCAATAAACATCAGGACAGATACCCCGAAAAACGGTGCCCGCCATGAAATGCTTCCAAGCTCTCCGCCTGCAAGCGGTCCGACAGAAATCCCAAGACCGAGCGCAGCCTCATACAAAATAATCGCTTGGGCGCTGCCGCCGACTGACACGCCGACGATAACCGCAAGCGCTGTGGAGATAAATAAAGCATTACCTAATCCCCAGCCGCCGCGATAGCCGACTAGCTGAGCAATTGAACTTGAGCTGCCGCCAAGCCCCGCAAACACAATAATAAAAATAAGTCCGAGAATTAATGTCCATTTCGCACCGATGCGGCTGGAAATGGCTCCTGAGAAAAACATCATAAATCCGGTAACAAGCAAATAACTTGTAAACAAGAGTGATACTTCACTAGGTGAAGCATGTAATTGTGCGGCAATGGCCGGAAGAATTGGATCGACCAGCCCGATTCCCATAAAAGAAATCACACAGGCAAACGCGACAGCCCATACCGCTTTCGGCTGGCTGAGCAAACCTGTTTTCTGATTCACTTGTTTTGTCTTATCCATTTGACCTGACCTCCATTTTTATTCCATTAAAAGAAACGCTACAAAAATAGCGTTTGGCAAACTTTTCATTCGATTGATTGAATGGCACGTTCCGCTTTGCCTTTCATGCCCTGCAGGCGTTCTTTAAAGCTTTGGAATGTGCGGATTTTCTCATCAATCAAACTCAGCTGGTGATTCAGGGTTTCCTGAATTTCCTCCAGTTTTTCTTTCCGTTCTTTGGGATCCAGTGACAACAAATACCCCTCTTTGTTTAACTCTAGCTGGCGGCTGGTTTCCATGAAATGCTGAAGCTCCTGAAGGGAAAAACCGAGCACCTCTTTTGTGCTGATGACTTTCTCAAGCTCCTCCATATCATCCTCTGAATAAAGCCTTACGCCGCCGTCTGTCCGTTTCGGCGCCGGAATCAAGCCGATTTCTTCATAAAACCGGATGGTCCGCTTTGTCAGTCCGCTTCTTTTGGCCACTTGATCAATCTTCATCCATTCCAAGGTAAATCCCCCTTCGCCGTTTCTGTTACCATTATACACCTTTTGAACCTTAACGTAAACGTTAACTTTTAAAAAACAATAAAAAAAGACGAGCAGCATAAAGCACCCGTCTTTCACTTTCCTGTTTAAGCTAAACTTCCCGCCAGTGACAGAGACTCTTTTTGAAGGCTTTCAGAAAGCACTTGATACGCGATCACTTTCTTCTTGTACTGTTTTACGACGTCGATATGGTCGTCGTAGCGGTATACAAACAGCCTCACATCATGTTTGCCTTTTTTCGTATCTATCACAAGCGGCGTGCCGCCGTTTTCCGGATATAAATAACGCTCTTCGTCACCTGGGTAAATATAATATTTCTCCAGGAAGACAGCTTCGTTAAATTGATCAATCACTTTCTGCTTCTCTGTACCCTCAAGACGTTTTCCGTCTAGAGAGAGGCTCGCATTTTCATCACTAAGCTTGGCGTGCACTTCAAATTTGCTGAGCAGCCATTCTATGACGCCTGTAGGAAGACAGGTTAATACGATTTTCACCAGACTCATGAGAATTAACATCACGATCACCCATGTCATACTTCATCATCTCCGTTAGTTTTCCATGTGCCGCTGACACACAATTCCATCCTATCATAAGCAGGCCGATTCGTTTTTGTACATTATGTGAAAAAAAGCGCGGCCTGCTGCGGCCACGCTTTTTAGCTTTCCAGCTCTTCGATCATGAGGGACAATTCTGTCCAGCGGTCCATCGCAGCCTCAAGCTCTTCCGCCGTTTTTGCCTGCTCGGCCATCAGCTCTTGGATTTTGCCAAAATCACTGCCTGCTGCGGCGATGTCAGCTTCGAGCTGTTCATGTTTTTCTTCCAGCTGAGCAATTTTATCTTCGATGCCGTCCCATTCCAGCTGGTCTTTGTAAGAAAGCTTTTTCCGTTTTTTCTTTGGCTCGGCTTCAGCCGGTTTTGCTTCAGCAGCCGATTTTTCAGTTGTTTTTTTCGCTTTTGACTCTTCCATATAATCGCTGTAGGAGCCTTGGAAGCGGGAAATAACACCATTTCCTTCAAACACAATCAAACGGTCGACGACGCGGTCAAGGAAATAGCGGTCATGGGATACGGTAATGACAACGCCAGGGAATTGGTCGATGTAATCCTCAAGAACGCTTAATGTTTCAGTATCCAAGTCGTTCGTCGGCTCATCGAGAAACAGGACATTCGGCTCCTGCATGAGAACCTGTAGCAAGTATAACCGGCGTTTTTCCCCGCCGGACAGCTTGCGGATATACGTCTGCTGCATTGAACGCGGGAAGAGGAAACGCTCCAGCATTTGTTTAGCTGTAATGATATCGCCATCCGCTGTTTTTACGACCTCCGCCGTTTCTTTTATATAGTCAATGACCTTTAACTCACCATTCATTTCACTATGATCCTGGGTATAGTAGCCGATTCTGACCGTCTGTCCGATCGTAATATCGCCTCCGTCCGGCGTATGACGGCCGGCAAGGGTGTTTAACAGCGTTGTTTTCCCGATGCCGTTCGGCCCGATGATTCCGATCCGTTCACCCGGTATGACAAGTTCATTAAAGCCGTCGACGAGCATGCGGCCGTCATAAGCGATCATGACGTTCTCCGCTTCAATGACCTGTTTGCCGAGACGGTGCGAGCCAATCGCAAAATCGAGTAAACCCGATGACTGAGGGCCTTTCTGCTCTTTAAGCGCTTCTACCCGGTCAATTCTCGCCTTTTGTTTTGTGGATCGGGCTTTCGCTCCTCGTCTGAGCCAAGCCAGTTCACGGCGCAGCAGGTTTTGCCGCTTCGTTTCCTTTTGCTCAGCCTGCGCTTCCCGTTCCGCTCGTTTTTCTAAAAACACTTCATAGTTGCCTTTATACGTGTAGAGGCTGCCTCGTTCTAGCTCATAAATGCGGTTCGTGACACGGTTTAAGAAATATCTATCGTGCGTGACCAGCATAACAGAGCCGGGATATTGGCTTAAATATCCTTCAAGCCACTCAATCGTTTCATTATCCAAATGGTTTGTCGGCTCGTCCAAAATGAGCAGATCAGCGGGCTGAATTAAGTTTTTGGCAATGGCTACCCGTTTTTTCTGGCCCCCTGAGAGCTCGTTGACCGGCTTTGTTACATCGTTGACACCCAGCTTAGTCAGTACGGTTTTTGCCAGGGTGTTTGCATCCCATGCGTTGTTCGCGTCCATTTTCGCCTGCGCTGCCAGCAGGTGTTTCTGGCGCTGTTCATTTTCGGGATCTTTCCCCAATTCATGCAGCGCTTTTTCATATTCACGCAAGGTTTTCATCACAGCCGATTCACCGGAATAGATATGCTCCAGTACTGTTTGCCCCGCGGGCAGCTCAGGGTCTTGATGAAGAAATTCCACGTGCACGCTTCCGGATTTCGTGATTTCTCCTTCTTCGATAGATTCCAGGCCGGCAATCACTTTCAGCAGCGTTGATTTCCCTGTTCCGTTCGGCCCGATTAATCCGATTCTCTCATTCTCTTCAATATGAAAGGAGATATGGTCAAATAATGTTTTATCTCCGTATGTTTTATAAAGATTTTCCGCTTTTAATATGCTCATGGTTCCTATCAATCCTCACGTAAGTTCATGTGTACATTTTAAATCAGCCGCTGGAATAAAACTAGTAAAACGTCAGACGAATTTCATGGAAATGCGGGATAAGAAAAAGACCCGGGACGTTTGTCCCCGGTCTCTTACTCTTCCTCAAGCGCTTTTTCTGCCATTTTCGCAAGATGCTGCGCGCTTCCTGAAATCTCCTGCATCGTGGCGGAAATTTGTTCAACGGCAGCGGCTTGTCCGTCTGTATGCTGATTAATTGACTCAATGGATTCCTCCAGCCCTTTTAGCAGGCTGTGGATTTTTTTCGTAATCTGGTCAATTTGGCCGACATTTTCTTTTGAATGCGTCGCCAGCTTTCTGATCTCATCTGCAACGACAGAGAAGCCTTTTCCGGACTCCCCTGCTCTTGCCGCTTCGATCGCGGCGTTCAAGCCGAGCAGATTGCTTTGGTCAGAGATGCCTTTAACAGTGACTGAAATATCGGCGATTTCACCAGCGCTTTCGCTTACTTTTTTCGCCTGAGAGGAAATGCCTGACATTTGAGTTGAAAACCCGTTAATTGATTCAGAAATGTCGGAAATGGCCGCGGCCGTTTGTTCAACAACAGCCGATAAGCTTTCTGCCACATCATGCAGCTTTGATGACTCCTCAAGGCTCGTACCGAGGCCAACGCCTCCAATGACTCTTCCATTCTCGTCGTGGAGCGGGATGGCACGGGCGATCAACGGGAAGCCGAACAATTCTTTCGGAACCATGCTCGTTTTCTTCTGATTGCTGCGGATGGCATCTGTGATGATATCCCCTTCCTGCAGTGGATCACCGGCTTTTACGTTCAGCGAAAAGGTTTTGGCCGGTATGTTCACGAGCAGCTTTTCGGTATCATAAATGCCGATTGTAATATCATCCTGAACCAGGCTGTTTAAATAAGGGGCTACTTTGATAAATGCGTCCAGAATATCTGCGGTTTCTTTTTCCGTTTTTATGCTCAATTCCATTCACTCCTATTCATTAATAAGGGAAGCTGCGTTTTTCGTGCTGTACCGAGATCCATTTCAGCGTTGTAAATTCTTCAAGGCTCCACTCACCGTTCAAACGGCCGAGGCCTGATTGCTTTTCACCGCCGAAGGCTACATTCGGTTCATCATTAATGGTCGTGTCATTAACGTGAATCATGCCTGTTTCAATGCGTTTCGCAAAAGCCACGCCGCGCTCAAGATTTGACGTATGTACGGCACCGCTCAATCCAAACGGCGTTTCGTTTGCGATATCCACCGCTTCGTCTTCTGAATCAAACTTCATAAAGGAGACGACCGGCCCGAACAGCTCTTCCTTGGCAATGCTCATGAACGGTTTGACGTCTTTTAAGATCGTCGGTTCCACAATCGTCCCGTTAAATCCGCCAAGCTTCACCGGTACAGCGCCTTCTTCAATTGCTTGCTCAACAGACTTCATCAGCCCGTCCGTCTGTCTGCTGTTGATTAATGGCCCGATAATCGTATCAGGGTCCATTGGGTCGCCGACTTTCAGCGATTCCACTTTTGCCTGATAGAGCTCAAGGAACTTATCATAAATAGATGAATGGACAAGCACGCGATTGGCTGACATGCAAATTTGTCCTTGATGTGTAAATCGGCTGAACACCGCAGCGTTGACCGCATATTCTATATCTGCATCCTCAAGCACGATGAAGGCGCTATTCCCGCCAAGCTCAAGAAGCGGCTTTTTAAAATGCTTCATCGCAAGCTGCCCGATGTAGCTGCCGACTTTCGTAGAACCGGTAAATGAGATAATCCGCGGCACTGGATGCTCAACGAAGCTGTCTCCGATTTCAGCAATGTCTGTGACAACAACATTCAGCAGACCCTCTGGGATTCCCGCGTTCTCAAAAATTTTCGCAATCAGCGTTCCGCCGCATATCGGCGTTTCCTCATGCGGCTTTAACACAACGCCATTGCCGGCTCCGAGTGCAGGCGCCACTGATTTCATAGATAAAAAGAATGGGAAGTTAAATGGACTGATGACACCGACAACACCTGCCGGCACGCGATATAATCTGTTTTCCTTTCCGTCTATTGTGGACGGAAGAATTTTGCCTTCCATGCGGACAGGGAACGTTGCCGCTTCTTTTATGATGTTTTTGACAAGACCGATTTCAAAGGCTGCTTTGAGCCTTGTTCCGCCAAGCTCTTCCATAATCAAATAAATGATGGCTTCTTCGTTTTCTTCGATATACGTGACAGCTTTTTCTAAAATGGATCTTTTTTCGAACGGATTGACCGCATCCCATTTTTTCTTCGCCAGCGCCGCTGCCCGGTACGCTTCATCTACATCGTCAGCAGTCGCTTTACGGAATGTTGTGAATGTTTTTTGAGTATAAGGATTTTTGTTTTCCAATACATTTGGGCTGCTGCCCTCCTGCCATTTCCCGCCGATATACTGTTTATTCAACTCTTCATATTGAAACATGGTCAGCATCTCCTTTATAACCGCAAATCAAAATATGGGCGAATCTATTTTTTCTATCGGTTCATCCTGCATAAAATTGAATATTAGATTAGTAAAAATTGCTATCCTATGATACGACAACGCTGTTTCGCTTCTATCGTTTAAAGCAGAAAAATATTTTATTGACTGCGTCAAATTTCGACAATATAATACAACAAGAACTGTATATAATGATTAGAATATTTTGAATATTTTCAGGAGGAACTTTTGATGAGTTCATTATTTAGAAAAAAACCGCTTGAAACATTGAGTGTGCAGAGCAAGTCAAAAAGCCTTGCCCGTACGTTAAGCGCATTTGATTTAACCTTGCTCGGTATAGGTTGTGTCATCGGTACAGGGATTTTTGTCATAACAGGAACAGTGGCAGCGACCGGTGCAGGTCCCGCCCTCATCATATCGTTTATTTTAGCAGGGCTCGCCTGTGCGCTGGCTGCATTCTGTTATGCTGAGTTTTCGTCTTCCATTCCGATTTCGGGGAGCGTGTACTCATACTCATACGTGACACTTGGAGAGCTGCTCGCCTTTTTGATCGGATGGGATCTCATGCTTGAATATGTCATTGCACTGTCGGCGGTTGCCACCGGCTGGTCTTCCTACTTTCAATCGCTGCTTGCCGGCTTTAATCTCCATCTTCCGGCTGCACTGACAGGAGCACCCGGAAGCACGCCGGATGCCGTATTTAATCTTCCGGCTGCAGTGATCATTCTCCTCATCACTGCGATTGTCAGCAGAGGCGTCAAGGAAAGCACACGCTTTAACAACGTCATCGTACTGATGAAAATCGCGATCATTTTATTATTCATTATTGTCGGCATCGGCTATGTGAAACCGGACAACTGGTCTCCTTTTATGCCATTTGGGATGAAAGGCGTCATTCTGAGCGCTGCCACTGTTTTCTTCGCGTACCTTGGGTTTGACGCGGTTTCTAACGCTTCAGAGGAAGTGAAAAATCCACAAAAAAACATGCCCGTCGGCATTATTTCAGCTCTAGCCGTCTGTACGGTTCTGTACATCGCGGTATCGCTTGTGCTGACAGGCATGATGCCTTATGCCAAATTGAATGTCGGAGATCCGGTGTCCTTCGCGCTGAAATTCGTCGGACAGGACACTGTCGCCGGAATTATTTCTGTTGGTGCGATTATCGGGATTACGACGGTGATGCTCGCTTTGCTGTACGCTCAGGTCCGCTTGACATTTGCCATGAGCAGAGACGGCCTTCTGCCTGGCTTGTTCGCAAAGGTTCATCCGTCATTTAAAACGCCGTTTCGCAATACATGGCTCACAGGGATCGTTGCAGCGGGAATCGCTGGGTTTATTAACCTAGGAACGCTGGCTCATCTGGTGAACATGGGAACACTTGCCGCGTTTACGGTCATTTCCATTGCTGTCATTGTGTTAAGAAAGAAACATCCTGAAATCAAAGCGTCCTTCAGAGTGCCATTCGTTCCGGTTGTGCCGATTATCAGCGCAGGCATCTGCCTCTGGTTCATGTACAGCCTTCCCGGCGTCACATGGCTTTCATTTGTCATCTGGATCGCTGTCGGAACACTGGTTTACTTCCTATATTCGAGAAAACACAGTTTATTAAACAAATAATCTCTTTTTCAGCCGGCGGTGCCTCACTCATCCGCCGGCTTTTTCCTTTTTTTATGTGCTATACTTTGAGTACATATGAGAAGGGAAGACACACAGATGAAACAATACCGCACTTTATTATTTGATGTAGATGATACCATCCTTGATTTTAAAGCGACAGAAGATTTGGCCCTGCGTTTGCTGTTTGAAGATCAAAACATTCCTTTAACAAGTGACATGAAGACGCAATATAAAGCCATCAATCAAGGTCTCTGGAGAGCCTTTGAAGAAGGAAAGATAACACGGGATGAAGTCGTGAATACGCGTTTTTCCGCTTTGCTCGAGGAGTACGGTTACGAGGCGGACGGCGCTTTGCTTGAGCAAAAATACCGCAGCTTTCTTGAAGAAGGACATCAGCTGATAGACGGTGCTTTTGCTCTCATCTCAAATTTGCAGCATCAGTTTGATTTGTACATCGTGACAAACGGCGTGTCTAACACACAATACAAGCGTCTCCGTGACTCAGGATTATTTCCGTTCTTCAAGGACATTTTCGTTTCTGAAGACACAGGCTTCCAAAAGCCGATGAAAGAATATTTCGATTACGTGTTTGAACGGATTCCCCAATTTTCAGCAGAGCACACATTAATCATTGGGGATTCGTTGACTGCTGACATTAAAGGCGGCCAGCTCGCCGGGCTTGATACTTGCTGGATGAACCCTGAGATGAAGCCGAATGTGCCAGAGATCATCCCAACCTATGAGATTCGTAAGCTTGAAGAGCTATATCACATTTTGAATATCGAAAATACCGTCAGCTGCTAATCGGCTGACGGCGTTTCTTTCATAAAAGTCTTTTTTCCTCTTGATAAATTCTTCACCTTATGAATAATATGATGGTATGCTTTGGCTATATATGTAAGGAGGAGACTCAATTGGCTATCGCCGCCCCGTTAAAAGAAAAAACAGTTCAAAAACCCGGCACCACGGTGTATCCGATTTTGATTATTATCGGAATCTGCCATATGCTCAACGATTCGCTGCAGGCCGTGATTCCGGCCATGTTTCCTATTTTGGAACGCTCCATGAGCCTGACGTTTACACAGCTCGGCATCATCGCTTTCACATTAAACATGGTGTCATCCGTGATGCAGCCTGTCGTCGGCTGGTATACTGATAAACGGCCGCGGCCGTACGCGCTTCCAGTCGGTTTGACCGCCAGCATGCTTGGCATTTTGGGTCTTGCATTCGCCCCGTCATTCATCACGATCTTATGCTGTGTGTTTTTCATTGGATTAGGCTCAGCCATTTTCCATCCGGAGGGCTCTCGTGTGGCGTATATGGCCGCCGGCACAAAACGCGGACTCGCCCAGTCGATTTATCAAGTGGGCGGAAACTCAGGCCAGGCGATGGCGCCGCTGATCACCGCGCTGATCCTTGTGCCGCTCGGGCAATTCGGCGCTGTTTGGTTCACGCTTGTCGCCGCGCTTGCTGTTATGTTTCTCATGTATATTGCGAAATGGTACGCCTCACGTCTTGGCAGTCTCGCCCAGAAATCAGGCAAGCAAAAGAAAACGGCTGAAAACACAGCCATCACCAAATCTGTTGTATCTGCTCTTATTATTATTATATTTCTCATTTTTGCGCGTTCCTGGTATACGAGTGCGATCGGCAACTTTTACACGTTTTACGCGATGGATACATATCACGTAAGCATTCAGCAGGCACAAAGCTATATTTTTGTCTTCTTGCTGTTTGGCGCAATCGGCACATTTCTCGGCGGCCCGCTTGCAGACCGTTTTGGAAAACGCTTCGTTATCCTCGGTTCGCTGTTATGCTCGGCGCCGCTGGCGATTTTGCTGCCATTTGCCGGCCCGGTTCTCGCCTATGGCGTGCTCGCATTGATTGGCGTGGTCCTGATGTCGAGCTTTTCCGTAACGGTTGTCTATGCACAGGAACTAGTTCCTGGAAAAATCGGCACAATGTCTGGGTTAACCGTCGGGCTTGCCTTCGGGATGGGCGCGATCGGCGCTGTGGCGCTGGGCGCTCTGATTGATGCAGCGGGACTGACCCCGACGATGATCGCCATTGCCTTTCTCCCTGTCCTCGGCATCCTTGCCTTCCTATTGCCAAGTGACCAGAAGGTGAGAGAATGGCATAGCTAAAAACCCTGCCCAGCGGCAGGGGTTTTTTAATCCAGCTGTATAAAATGAGTGTCAGGCACTGCGTGCTTCGGGATAAAGCCATCCGCAAAGTCCGGAAACGCCGACTGTATTTCATCAATCCATTTTTTCAGATTTAATATATACGGCATATAAATCATCTCAATTGTCGCTTCATCTTCAATCCGGTAGTACCAGCAAAGATTAAACTCTTTTTCTGTCACAAGTGTAAACCCAGAGAAATGATAGAAAATGAGCGGCGTTTCATCTATATACACGCGGCCGTCCTTTTGCCCGACCTTATAGTTTTCGATATTCCAAAGCGCTGTATTGGCTCCTATTGATTTGACAACATGAACACCTTTAAACTGCGCCGGCCATTTCTCCACATATCTTTGATCACCATATGTCTTTCGTTCCGTATCCATTTCGACTGTGCAAAATGCAATACAGTCCTGTCTCCACTGCCATACCGCTTCATATGCTTCCTTTGTATTACCGGCACCGACAAAGCCTGTATTAAAGCGTCCGGTTCGGTCGTAGTAGGACGTGAAGCGCGGCGAATTACGATGATCAGTCAAATACAGAGACGCCGTTGGGTTTTCTGCAAAAATACGTGCCGGATCAGAAAAGAAAAATAGATCCGTATCCATATGGGCAAAGTATTCAGCGTCATCCCACTTGCTCATCACATGAAACAAAAAGGCGGGTTTTAACGTCCAGCAATATTCATGAAACGTTCTGTTGCTTTTCGCTTTCAGCAGCTCCGGGTCTTCCATTTCATGCAGCTGCACAAAGGTGACATGCTCCCATGGAACGTGCTGAAGCAATTCGTACGCTTTCTGGTCGACACACAGCACATATAAATGAAAATCATCGCAATGCTCATGGAGAGAATGAATCATAGGCATGAGCTTAAAGATATGTGTCCTTGACACTATCGTTGAAAAATGAAATGTACTCACTTATACCACATCCAATGATCTAAGATCCACGTGCAGCAAATCGTTGACAAGCGCATACAGTGCGTTGGCGAAATCGTTCACGCCTAGCTTTTTCTTCGCTTTTGGCAGAAGCTTGCGGACAGTTTGTAAATCAAAGCTTTCCGCCGTCACCCTTGGGGATTTCTTTCGCCAATCCGGATCAATATTGCGCTCTTTAACAACATGCAGAAGCTCAAGAAATAGATTCAGCAGCAGATCATATTTCTGAGATTCCAGCAGCTTTTGAATATCATCCATGATTCTGTTCGTCATGTCAGGCGGGAACGGCCCATTAAAAGCGAGATGAACGTCTAAGGAGCGGATATTGTTGTATTTATCGCACATATAGGCAATGTTTGCCCGAATATCGTCTACAGACTTACAATTGCTTGGATGCTCCTGATGAACACTGACAATATCGCGCCGAAGCCTGAAGGTCAATCCGGCCTGATGAAGCCTGATGCCGAGATCATAATCCTCAAACCCGTACCGCACAATGCCCTCATCAAATAAACCGAGATCAACGACATGCTTGCGTTTCACAGAGGAATTATTCGTGATAAAAAAGCGCCATGGCATATGATAGCCTTCCAGATCATCTCCGTACTCATCTAAAATCTGCTTGAGCACGTCAATAAAGTCGGTATTAAGGTCAAAGCTTTTATCAAGAAAGCTTCCGTTTTTAATGTCCGCTTCCTCCAGCAGCTTTTGTTTGTCTTTTTTCGGCATTTCATCTGTGAGCTTTGCGAGCTGTTCCTTATGTTCTTCTTCAAATCGTTCATAATAAAAACTGTAGATCCTCTTCCAAAACAACCCGCACACGACGAGATTCTCTTCATTCTCATGGGCTTTAATATGTTTTGCCACAAGGTCCTTTGCCGCAAGCATATCGCTGTCATGGAAAATCAGGATATCTCCTCTGGCATTGCGCAGCGCCTGATTTCGTCCGTACGCAATGCCCCTGTTTTCTTTAATCCGTGTAAAGATCAGCGGAAAATCAGCTTGAAATGACTCAAGCATCGAGAGCGTCCCGTCCTCAGAGCCATTGTCCGCTACAATGACTTCGAATTCTTCATCGCACTCCTGCTGGTTTAATGACAGAAGGCTGTTGTAAAGACGCTCCTTTGAATTATATGCAGGAATAATAACGCTTGCTTTCACTTCATTTTCACTTCCTGTATTTACTCATTTATTTGTTGTCATCTTTTGAAGCAAAACCGTTAAATTCAGGGTCTAACGTTTTGATGTGCTGAATGATATGCGGCAGTGTCTCTTGATACAGTTCATGCACAAACGGCAGATCTGTGCGGGTTGTTTCATGAATCTGTTTGATTTCATTGATGCTGACGATTCGGTATCCGCTGAAATGATAAAAGATCAGCGGACTGCCATCCTCCAGCACGATCCGGCCATCTTTCCAGGAAAACGTATGCTGTCCATAATTCCAATGGCCGATGTTCACGCCGGGTGTTGTAATGTCACACACATTCGGAAACAGCCCAGACATATAATCCAAATAGCCCTGATCACCGAATTTCCCTTCACCCGGTGCATTTTTGCATTCCTCAAGACAGCGTTCCTTCCACCACTCCAAGCAATCCGTGCCTGCATCATCATGCTTGAAGCTGATAAACCCAGAATTATATCTACCTAAAAGACGCTGCAGCATGTCAATCTGTTCTTTCTCAAAAGAAGGAATGACAATATCCCCCCGTGAAAGCAGCACCGAACAGTCCGGCTGGTTTTCAAAAATCGGCGATGGATCTGCGTAGAAAAAAAGATCCCCGTCAATGTATGTCACACGCTCCAGCTCGGGATTGCTGTTCAGCACAGCTTGCAGAAAGATCGGCTTCATCGTCCAGCAATACTCACTTTGATCTCTAGTTTCCTTCAGCTTTAGAAGCATTTCATTTTCAAGAGCGGCTACCGGCACAAGGTTCAGCTGCTTCATCTTCAGCTTCTGTAACACGCGGTGCGTATCTTCGTCCATGCACAGCGTAAAAATGGGACTGTCTTGGTCTACTCGCTCTAATGACTTAAATAAGGCGACTGCCTGATATAATCTTCCTTTTGATAAAACGGTGCAATACGCGCTGGTCACAGTCATGTTCACCTCGTTTCACATTACTTTTTGAAGAATTCCGTATACCACTCAATCGTTTTTTCAAGTCCTTCATCAATGGTGTAGGCCGGTGTCCAATTCAGCAGCTTTCTCGCTTTTTCCGCGGATAAATATTGATGTTTGATTTCATTGCTTCCCTGATTCAGCACCTTAGGTTTCAGTGTACTGTTCATTTTCTTCAAAATTTTCTCTACCAGTTCAAGGACGGTCAGTTGGATCTCATTGCTGAAGTTAAAGGCCTCTCCGGCAAGATTGTTTTCTTCCATTTTCTCTGCAAGAAGCAAATAAGCCTGAACGGCATCTTCAATATAGAAGTAGTCCCGGACAAAGGTGCCATCGCTTCGGATTTCCGGCGCTTCCCCGTTCAGCACAAGCTGAATCGTCTGAGGAATGATGCGGTTGAAGTTTAAATCCCCGCCGCCGTATAAGTTTCCGCAGCGCGTAATACAGACCGGAAGCCCGTACGTGTGAAAATAGGTGTGGCTGATCAGATCTGCGCAGCTTTTTGAGACGTCGTACGGGTGCTTGCCCTGCAGCGGCATGTTTTCGTCGTACGGAAGGTTTTCTTGATCGCCGTAAGCTTTATCACTTGAAGCGACAATGACCCGCTTAATTAACGGATGCTTGCGGCAGGCTTCGAGAATATTCCATGTGCCGAGAATATTTGCTTCAAAGGTAGAAATCGGGTTGCGGTTTGCCACCCCGACAATCGCTTGTGCAGCGAGGTGAAAGACAGTGTCGATCTCGTACTCTCCAAGCGCGCGTTCAATGACAGCCAAATCTTCAAGAGAGCCCCGCACGATGTTCATTTTCTTGATATGGTCTCCCTGATACAGATTGGATTGGGGCACATGATCCCTGACAAGCCCCGTCACGTTTGCGCCCTGTTCGATCAGCTCTTTCACCAAATAGCTTCCTAAAAGACCTGTACACCCCGTAACAAATACGTTTTTATTTTTCCAGAAACTCAAATCGGTTCACCATACCTTCCATACTTGTTGTCCTTGATCCCACATCTTGTTGACTTCTAAGAGATTTTTATACGTATCGATGGCCGTCCAAAATCCATAATGGCGGTACACGGCAAGCTCTCCGTCTTTGGCAAGGTTCTTCAGCGGTTCATCTTCGAACATTGTGTTCCCGTCCTTCGGCAAATAATCGAAAACCTTGGGACTGAGAACGAAGAATCCGCCATTGATGATTCCGTCACTTGATGTCTTCTCAGAAAATGTTTTCGCCATGCCGTCCTCAACCGTCAAGGTGCCAAACTGCGAGACTTTGTCAATGCCCGTGACAGTCGCGGCAGCACCTTTTGTCTGATGATAGCTGATGAGATGGAAAAGATTGATATTGGCCAGCCCGTCCCCATAGGTGAGCAGAAATGTTTCATCACCGATATAGTCTTTCGCCTGCAAGATTCTTCCGGCTGTCAGCGTATCTTCCCCAGTCTCCAAAAACGTAATTTTCCACGTTTCAGGCTGCCCCAGCATCTGTACCTCTCCCGTAGCGCTGTCAAGTGTCAGGCTGTTGTGCTTCCATTCATAGTCGAGAAAGTATTCTTTGATTTTTTCGCCTTTATAGCCCAAAAGCAGAATAAACTCGTTTACTCCGTAGTACTGATAGATTTTCATAATATGCCATAGAATCGGTTTGCCGCCTATCATGGCGAGCGGTTTAGGAATGTCATTCGTGATTTCACTCATTCTCGTTCCTTTTCCGCCGCAGAGAATGACCGCTTTCATCTCTACCCCTCATCTCTATGAATATTGAGTTCGAAACCTGGTACGTCTTTACAATCTATCAAGGCATTTCCCCGATAATTTGTCCGATTTCAATACCGGTTTCAAAATCTACTGTAATGATATGAGAGAAAGACGGCCTTGGTGACCAAATGGAATCTATTTTTTCAAGTTGGTTATATAACCAAAAAAAGAGCCTTGAGCGAAGGCAATGCGCCCGCTCAAGGCTCTTTTTCATCTTATTTGATTTCTTTTTCCTTGCCGTAATGATAGTCTGACGGATCAACGGCTGTGAAATCATTTAGTTTATGGAACCTCAGCAAGTCTTTGTACAGGACACTGTCTGAAAGGCTCAGCTGCTGGTTCACTCTTGTTTTCAGATTCTTCGTTTCTTCATTCGCTTTCAATTTTTCACCAGTCTTCGTATCGTAAATGACATTGTCGACTGATGTGTACTTCGGCGTTACGAAGTCTCCGTTTCTGAATGCCACTGTATCGTCGTGGTCTTTAGAGAATAAGTCAGTACCAAAGTTGATATATTTCTGAGAATCAATTCCTTCTAAGTGCAGAAGTGTCGGCATAACGTCAATTTCGCCGCCATACGTATGGTTCACTCCGCCTTTTTTGCCAGGAACGCGGATCATCAGCGGCACACGCTGGTTCTGTGCGTTTTGATAATCTGTGATCTCTTTTCCAAGAATCTCTTTCATCGCTCGGTTATGGTTTTCTGAAATACCGTTATGGTCACCATAAATCATAATGACTGAGTTGTCATACAGGCCGGCTTCCTTCAGCTCCTTGAAGAATTGCTCAAGCGCTTCGTCAAGGTAACGCGCTGTTTGGAAGTAGCTGTCTACTGTGTTATCGCCGGTTGTCGCTTTTTTAAGAGACGCGTCTTTTTCATCCAGGTTAAACGGATAATGGTTTGTCAATGTAATCAAATGCGCGTAAAACGGCTGTTTAAGAGACTCAAGCTTTGGAATCGATTCTGTAAAGAACGGCTTATCCTTCAGTCCCATATTAATGACATTTTCATCTGACATATCATACGTGCTTGCATCGAAGAACTTGTCGTATCCGATATGTTTGTAAATCTGGTCACGGTTCCAGAACGATTTGTAATCACCATGCAGGACGGCGCTTGTATAGCCTTCCTTCTGGTCTAAAATCGCCGGAAGCGACTGGTAAGTGTTTTCGCCTTTCGTCACAAACGCGGAGCCTTCTGGAAGGCCGAAGATCGAGTTATCCATTGTCAGCTCGGCGTCAGATGTTTTTCCCTGGCCTGTCTGATGGAAGAAGTTATCAAAATACGTCACATCTTCTCCGCCGTGCGCAAGTTTATTTAAGAAAGGCGTTACCTCTTCACCGTTCAGCTTGTAGTCAATCAGGAATGACTGGAAGCTTTCGAGGTGAATTTTAATGATATTTTTGCCTTTGGCAGAGCCGAAGTACTCGGCGTTCGGTTTCGCATAATGAGACGTCGTGTAATTCTCGACGCTTGTTAAATCATCGCTGCTTGCATAGGCTCTTTGCGTTTCTGTTTGAGCCGTCTGTACACCGTCATAAATGGTGTAGTTGTAAAGACCTAAATATTTCACGATATAATTGCGGTCAAACGTTCTTGTCAGCAGCTGCGGACGGTCTTTTTCCGCATAGTGCAGGTTGATGAAAAACAGTGCGACCCCAGAAAGGATCACTAAAGATGCAAAGCGTTTTTTCATTTTGTATTCTTTTAATTCAGGTCTCCAGATCAATACCGCAATCAAAATGATAATATCTAAGAAATAGAAAATATCATGACCGGCCATGATACTGAAAATACCGTCTCCCATGTTTCCAACGTTTCCGGACTGCTTAATGTTCGGGAACGTCAAGAAATCGTCAAAGAAACGATAGAATAAAATATTTGCATATAACACAAATGTCATCAAGAAATCGATAATCAGCATAATAATGGCTGATTTACGCCCTTTCGCCAGCAAAGCCAGTCCTAAAAAGAAGACGGCGCTTGAGAATGGGTTAAATATCAGGAGGATCTCCTGGGTTGTGCCTTTTACCCCAAGATTAAACTCAGTCTTGTAGGATAAATACGTTTTTGCCCAAAACAGTATAACAGCCAGCACAAAAAAGCTAAGTTTGTAAGAAAAAAGTTTCTTCATGGCAACCTCTACTTTCTTAAACACTTTAAGTTCTTCATTCATATTTACCTGCTCTTTATATCCTGCCTTCTCATTTCTTCTTTCCAAACAAAATCAAGGCATCACACAACAATAAATACACCGCGGCAAGCCGGAATATTTATGTTTCGCACCATACCATTTTTATTACAACCATTTGGAAACCAATCACTGGACGAAAGAAACCTTCATTTCGTTTCACTTTTTTCCTCAGAAATAAAAAAAGGATTTCTTTTGTCATGTGTGCCTTTGAAAAAAGAAATAGATACCGAGTATAAGAATAACATAAACTAGCAAAAACGAAAAATAGGTTTTGCAGACAGCCCGCCCTTTAAGGCGGACTGAAGTTATTGTATGCACTAATGTTTAACGTGATCACCATTTTTTCGAAAGGACAAAAAAGACTGGATGTCTCCAGTCTTCTTTATCTATATCCCTGCCCAGACATCTTTGGCGTACATGCCGGTATCCTGCAGGTGTCTCAGCCAGTTTTGCGCTTCTTGTTCCCCGGTTCCATGAACAGACTGATACGCTTTTTGAAGTGCCGCCTCCACATCCGGGGCCATTTTGCTGCCGTCACCGCATACATAAAGCCTGCCTCCGCGGTCAAGAATCGATATTAAGGTTTCTGCATGTTCAGCCATGAGATGCTGGACATATGTTTTCTGCATGCCCTCTTTTCGGGAAAAGGCTGTGTGGACAGTGACGATTCCGTCTTTTTCAAATCGCTCAAGCTCATCTCGGTAAATAAAATCCCGATCGTTCCTGCATCCAAAATAGAGATGAGCCTCACCGAGCGTTTTCCCCTCCCGCTTTAAAACATCGCGGGCTTGAAGGAAGCCACGGAATGGCGCGACTCCCGTGCCTGGCCCAACCATAATAATTGGAGTTTCAGGGTCTTTCGGAAGCTGAAACCGGGATTCCGGTGTGCGGATAAACATCACGACATCATCACCGGCTTGACGCTCAGCTAAATCATTTGATGCCACACCCCTGTATTCGCCACGGCCGCTCCACGCCGGGCCGCGCACAACGCCGACTGTGATTGATGCTTGCCCCGGATTCACTCTTGGAGAGCTTGAAATCGAATAATATCTCGGTTTTAACGGGCGTAATAGCTCTAAAAATCGTTCAAACGGCATGTCGCATGCTTCGTACTTTTCAAGCAGATCCAGCATGGAAATTCGTTTTTTCAATATTTGTTCCTGATAAACACCCTCTGCTGTCAGTTCTTCTAATTCGCGCTTATGCGGCGGACACACTGTAAAAGCGGCCAGTTCACGTATTTGCGCTCTTGTGGCTGCTTCCTGAACCTCAACGCTGTAGCTGAGAAGATCATTCAGGCTGACAGGACGGCCCAATGGCAGATGCCCCGCACTGCGGCCGCTTGCCGACAATGTCACTTGGTCTGTTCCCTTCAGACCGAATCTATGGAGAATCCGGCTGACATTGGTTGGACTGTTTTTAGGCAATACGCCAAGGTGGTCGCCCTCTTGATATTCAACATCCGGCGGCAATGCGATTTCGATATGGCGGGTGCTTCGATCGCTGTCCGCGGACTGAAGCTCACGATTTTCGGCGATGGATGCGTGAGCCGCTTCATACGATCGGGCAAGCGGAGACTCTCCCAGCCCTCTGACAAACTGAAGGCTCAGCGTACTTCGTTCCTTATCGGCGTTTTCATTAAGCTCCAGTCCGAATGCTTTGATGGCGTCCGCCCACATGCTCTTTTTCCACTCATCAAGCTGCCCTTCGAAATCACCGCTGACATCACCTTCCCCGCGCGCAGAAAACCGAGTCGCGCCTTTCTCTGCAAGCTGTTCATCAATGAATCTCGGCACGTCTTGATACGTGCTCACCCAATTGTGGTCGCCGCAGCCAAATACCGCGTAATGGACGCCCTCAAGCTCACCGGGTTTGATTTCTTGGAGCCACTGGACAAACTGTCTCGCGTTGCTTGGCGGTTTTCCGTTATAGGACGAGGTCACAATGACAACCGCTCCCTCTGTCGGCAGCTTGCCAATCTGATCGTTCAGAGGTGACACTTCGGTCCTGACGCCGTGAAGACTGGCTGTATCTGCAAGCTCCCGGGCGACGCCTTCTGCGGTGCCGGTATCAGAGCCGTACAGCACGAGAAGCGGGCGGTTGTTAAGGCCGATGACCGATGCGTCCTTTGTCTCCGTTTCTTCTTTTTGCTTATCAGGCCCCGGCTTTTCTGTTGCATGGATGTCAGCATGAATGGCTTCCTGATGACGGGTTTGAACCCTGATGCGAAAATCGCCGGGCTTGAGCGTTAAGGTTTGTTTGATATCAAGCTCATAATTCTCATGATCAATCAGCGTAAAATATTTTAAAATCATGCCCAGCACAAGTGTGGCTTCATGAAGGGCAAACTGCATGCCGATACAGGCCCGTTGCCCATTTCCGAACGGTTTGTACGCATAATGAGGCACTTGGTCCTGATGTTCGAACCGTTCCGGCCGGAATTCCTCGGCGTCCTTTCCCCAAGCGTCTCGATCACGATGAAGCTGCGGAATCAGCACAGAAATTCTGTCCTTCGTCGTGATCGGGAACTTTCCGCCAATGACTGTGTCTTCTTTTGGATAAAGGCTAAAAGCCGGAGCTGTCGGCCATAAGCGCAGTGATTCATTTAAAATCATCCGTATGTATTTAAGCTCGAGCACTTGTTTATAGGTCGGCGCTGCATCTGTCAGCACCCGATCTACCTCTTCATACGCCTTTTTCAGTTTGTCAGGATGCTTCAATAAAAAGTAGGTCGCAAAGGACAGCAGGCCGCTCGTTGTTTCATGGCCAGCAATCAAAAACGTAATGATTTGAAAGCGGATATTTTCGTCGTCGAGCTTTTCACCCGTTTCCGGATCTTCCACATTCAGCATGCGGGCGAGCAAATCTTTTTCATCCTGGTCTCCATTCGCCCTGCGCTCTGCAATAATGCTGTCGACTAACGAAAACATCGTTTGAATATCATGGTGGAATTGCCGCTTTGTTCTGACCATAAGCTTATCTTGGAAATCAAGCCGCTGCATTTGATGCATCGCTTCATCAAGCGCCCGCACCATGCTGTTGATAAACGGGTGGGGCGTTTCTCTGTAGTAGCTGTTAAAGCGGTAGTTAAACCCGCACAGCCCAATGGTGTCGAGCGTCAGCCGGGTCATATCTCCCGGGACATCAACAGCTTCATTCGGATTGAGCCTGGCCCATTTTTGAATGAGCTGAACAGCGATATCGACCATTTTCTCATGATAGTCCTTCATGGCCCGCTGGCTGAACGTCGGCATCAGAATGTTGTGCGCTTTTCTCCAGTTAGGCTCATGCGTCCAGCTCGTAAACAATCCGTCACCGGAAAACGCGCGAACCTTCTCCAAGGCGCCTTCAATGCTTTTATCAAACCGTCCTTCATCACAAACCTCTTTCACCAATTCATGGCCGGACACCACAATCGTCGTGCCCGCGGGTGTATGGATTTGAAAAATCGGACCCTGTTCTTCCGCTAGCTTGATCAGTGAAAGCGTCGGTTTGTCTTTATCAATTAAAGGCAAATTGCCAAGCGGCCCAAACGTCTTCGGCTGAGGAATCGGGCTTGTTTCCTTCATCGAACCATTCCTTTCCGTATGAAATGCCTTCTATTTGACTACATTTCCCTTTCATGGTCATGATTATTCCGTTCTCCCAATTGACGCATGATCGCTGTTTTTTCTATACTTGAGAAGCTGTACAATACGCGAATAAGGTGAGTTCACATATGGATTTTGAAATTCGGTTTTTATCCTTTTATGTCATACAGGTGGAAGGCAAGGATGAGCAGGCGAACAAACAGTTCAAGCACTTTCAGACCCTTGATACGGGCGAATTTGAAGAAAGCGAGCTGAAGGACTTTCTCGACGGGGAACTGAAAAAAATCGTCAAACGGAAAGCAGAACGTCATCCGCAGTCTGAGCAGGTGCCGACGAAAATCGGCCATTTTATCGTCGAGCCCGGCCACGAGCTTGATTCCAACCCAAACTACAACATGTTCAACCGCGCGCGTCTGGCGGCAACAAAAGAAGACTTCAATGAGCTGAGCGAGCAGTTCGTCCGCACGTACCTCGACACAAGCGCAGTCCGCGGCGGCGTGTTTCTCGTCGCTTCAGCCGTGCCGAGAAAATACTTTGACGAGTCATTTGTCTTCATTATGAAATGTGACTTTGAGCCGAAGGTCGCCCGCATCTCTGACGCGTCTTCTCTCATTAAAAAAGTCGAAATGGCGATCACGACAAAAAACATGAAAAGCATCCAATACCCGTACATGCCCGAGGAAGGAATGGTCGAGGAAGGCGAGCTGAAAATCCACCAGGCCTCGCACGCCCGCTATTTTGAGGACTTTCTGAAATTCGTCGAGTACGGCGAATCGATGCCGGAAATCATGAAAAACCAGGTCATGAACATGGTGCAGGAGCACGTCTACGAGACATTTGAAGACAATAGCGAAGAGCTCAAGCAGTTCGAGCACGACATTGAGATTTGGGAAGCGAGCGAAAAGCGGGAGATCCAAGAGCGCCTCGACACCCATCAAGTGATCGAAGCCTCCGCCCAAATCATCGAGCACACGCCAGAGGCCCAGCTGAAAATGAAAGTCGGAGAAACAGAGATTAAGGGATTGCTAGCGGATTTTGGCGATTCTATTCATCTCGCAAAAGTAAACGGGCGCTATGTCGCGCTGATTGAAGCCGAGACAATTTCGTTTGAGAAGGGCAGTTCGCCGGTGGAGTTTTATAAGCCTGAGGGGCTGCATGAGGTGATTGAGCGGATAAGGAATAAAACAGAGCAAGACTAAAAAGTCCAGAAATCACTTTCTGGGCTTTTCCTATTTAATACCCTTCCCTCAACACCGCATAGCACTCCCCAATCAGTTCTTCCGCTCCCGACTCTTCGGCGAGGACGATGGCATCCTCGATCGCCTGATGCTCCTCTTTGATGCCAGGGATCATAGGTTAAGTCCGACAGAGCTTGCCAAACAGTCAAACGTCACGAAAGCGACGATTACAGGTCTGCTGGACGGGCTGGCGAGAGACGGTTTTGTCAGCCGGAGGTATCACACAGAGGATAAACAAAAAATCAGCATTGAACTGACAACGGAAGGCAAAGCACTCCTTGAGCAATTTTTGCCGCAAAATCTCCGCGGTCATGGAAAACTACAACGATGAGGAAAAAGATATGTTCGTAAGATGCTTGGTGATCTTTTTGAAAGGCTGAACGTGTTTAAAGACTAAAAAACCCGTCCGATCCGGACAGGCTACAGCGTCTTTTCTTCTGCAACCGGATACGCATCCGGCTGTTTTTTCTTTATGACCGTAACAAATATGCCGCCGATGACACATGCAATGCCGATGAAATGCACAAACTCAAACGGCTCCTTCAATATTACGCCTGACAAAATAACAGCGGAGACCGGAAGAACGGATGTGAAAATGCCCGATACACCCGCAGGCACCTTCGTCACCCCGCTATACCATAAGTAAAATGCTAAAACGGTAACAAAAAGCGCGTAATACAGCACGTACGACCAATCCAAAACAGTCGGCACGCTGTAATCAAATGAAGAGGCCTCAAACAAAGCAAACGGGAGAAAAAACAGGAAGCCGAAGAGCGATACGAAGGTCGAAATCGCCAGAGCCGAAATATGCGGGGATAGCAGCTTGGCCATCAATGTAAACAACGCTTCGCCAATGACTGCAGCAATGATCAGCATGTTCCCGAATAAGGCGTGCGGCGCCCCGTCTTGGCTCCCCGCTCCAAATAGATTAATCGCCATCACGCCGCAAACCGCCAGCATAATGCCGATCAGCATCTTTTTCTCAATTTTTTCTCTCAGCAGGAAAAAGGATAAAATACCGATTACCATCGGGGTTGTGCTTGTCAAAATGCCGCTTTCCGTTCCCGTCGTATATTGAACCCCATACAGCAGGCAAATACTGAACAAAAACACACCTGTGAATGATTGCACCAGCAAGACGAGCACATCTTTTTTCGTTAAAGCCGGAAACCCTTTTTCAATGCAAAACAGCAGCGTGAGCAATACGACAGAAGCGATCAAAAAACGCAATCCTGAGGAAAGAAAGACCGGAATCCGTTCGACCATCAGCTTGCCGACAACGACAGAGCTGCCGACGATCGCCATAGCTGCTGCCAAAGATACATATGCGCCCATTTGTTTTTTCACCAATACTCCACCTGCCTTTTTGATGTATGGCAAAAAACGCCTATCTCATGACAGGCGCTTTTTTATTAATCATCACTGCTCAAAATGCCGAAGAAGCGGAGCAGGTTGATGAATAAGTTGATAAAGTCAAGGTACAGCGATAATGCCATAACGGGAATTAAGTCTTCCGTAATGTGGCGGTGCTTGATTTGGTTCAAATCATACAAAATGTAAAGGGAAAAGACGATGGTTCCAATCACGGAATACGCCATCATCGCCGCTGAGTTTAACGGGCTGAAAATGTTGAAAATGCCAACCACAACGAGGGCGAGCACCGCTACCATCAGAAATGACCACAGGAAGGATAAATCCTTCTTCATTTTTGCGCCGATTGTGCCTAAGACGGCAAAAATGACAAATGTAGAACCAAAGGCTTCAAGCACGACATAGGCGCCGGCAATGGAAGCGTAATGGCTGACGATCGGAAATAAGGTAATGCCGGAAACGAACGCGAATGTATATACAAACGCATACCCGACCGCTTTTCTTCTGCGCATCCAGAAGGCCAGAATAATCATCACCACTTCAAGAATAGAAAGCGGCAGCATCAAAGCGACAGGAACAAATTGGCCGATAAAAAGGCCGACAGTCGCGATCAGCAATGTGAAGACAAAGACTGTCAAAATGCGCTGCATGATCGATTGCTTACTCTCGTGAACCGTAGCTTGCATGTCAAAAATCCTCCTAAAAAATGATCTTAAAGGTCTATTATATAAAAATTGGATGAAATATGTATATGTTTTAAGGAGAATTTAATGAAAACAAACGCCCTTTACGTTATCATTTTGATTCTTTCCTTTTCAGCGAAAAACGATGCTTTTCTATTATCTCAATTTGGGTAATCTGAGAATCATGAACCGTAATCTGAACGGTGCCGAAATCGAGCGTTTCCAGCGAACTGATGATTTTTTCAATCACTTCCGGATCAATCGTTGATTTTGAAACCAAAAGACCTTCCCCCCTGTTGAATAGATTTTAATTCACAGTATTCTTATAAGAATTATAATATTATGTTTTTTTTGATAAATCAATGGTGATTTCTCTTCAAATCAAAAAGGCATATGATCACCCGATGATGGACAATCATATGCCTGGAAACTTCCTATTTGTTTTCTTCCAATTCCTCAACAATACAGCGGACACCCATGTTTTCTAATGCCTGCTTCAGCGTGCCATACGTTTCATATTCACTAAAATCAAGCCCCAATTGAATCGATGTTTGGGCCACATCCGGGCGAATCCCTGAAAATACGGCTTTGACGCCTAATAAGAAAAGCGTTTTAGACAGGTTGTACAATTGCTGCGCCACCATGGTATCCACAATCGGAACACCCGAAAGATCAACGACTAGGCTTGTGATTTTTCTCTCGACACAGCGGACCGGCACTGTTTCTAAAATGACCTGTGCCCGTTTTGTATCAACTGAGCCGATAAGCGGCAATATCCCGATTCCATCGGCAATGGAAATGACCGGACAGCCAAGCTCTGAGATCAGTTCCTGCTGAGATGTAAGCCTCATCAGCATGAATTTTTGGTACTGCTCGGAGAATTCAATAATCAGCTTATCGAATGACTGATTCACAATGCGGTTCCATCGGTCTGCATCTTCATTTGTGACGATCTCCTGATTCTCTTTTATAAATGTGGCGACTGCGTCCCAGAATGAGATTCTAGAATTGGATATGGCTTCTACGACCTCATGCACCTGAACATCCTGCTCTACCCTGTTTTTCGCAACGGTTTGCGCCCATTTCGCCATATTTTCTTGAAAATCGGTTTGATCCTCCAGAAATGCGCTTGCGATAGTTATATTGGTAAATGTATGCTGCTCGGTTAAAAGCGTTTTCGTTTCTGCACTTAAATCGTCGGCGGAATACAGCTCGCCTTGTAGCTGGCAGCGTAAACTGAACCATTTCTCAGTAATGTCCGCAGTGTGGTCTATGATATATTGATATAATAATTGATCGATATTCACGGTCTGTCTCCTTTTTCGTAATAGAAGCACTTTCATTATAAAATGATAAATCGAAATTGTGAATAAGACTAGGGAAAAATCAAATGAATCTGCTCCCTGAACGCATTCCAGTTTATATCCATAGGCGAATGCACCAATAAGAGTCTGCCCGCATAAACTGCAGTGTACAGTTTACAATGAGAAAGGGCGTTATCACATGTATTATGTTGATCCTTATATGTTTGCGGGACATTTTTATGAGCCTTGGCCTGCTTTTGAATATGAATATCGATATCCATGGCCTGGCATTGGCAGCGGCGCTGTTCCGGGATTCGGCGGCGGCTCCGGCCCTGGCATTGGCAGCGGCGCTGTTCCGGGATTCGGCGGCGGCTCTGGCCCTGGCATTGGCGGCGGTGCCGTTCCGGGATTCGGCGGTGCGCCACAGGGACCTCCTCCTTCCCAAATACCAGCGAAACCAAAAAAACCGCAGAGTTCTCAAGGAGCCGTTTTGTTAGTTGAACCAATCACCATTCGTCCTTGCCTTTTCCGGTTTACCTATGTTTGGTTAACCAATGGCCGCTCATTTTGGTTCTACCCAATTATCCTTGGCAGAAGATCCGTCGGCGGCTTTTACTGGGATCATTCACGGCGCCGCTGGGTTTATTTCGCCTTAGACACAAATCAGATCGATGTTGTGAGCTGCTCATTTTAATCAAAAATCAGCCGGTTTTCCCGGCTGATTTTTTTTATGTTACTTCGGCCGTAAACAGGTTATAGTATTATTATCTTTGCAACTTGGAGGTTTCCCTATGATCAAACAAATTGGCACTGTAGCTGTATATGTTGAAGACCAGCAGAAAGCGAAACAATTTTGGACTGAGAAGGTAGGCTTTGATATTGCAGCCGACCACCCGATGGGACCTGAAGCAAGCTGGCTGGAGGTTGCGCCAAAAGGTGCTCAGACTCGTTTAGTCATTTACCCGAAGGCCATGATGAAAGGCTCTGAGCAAATGAAGGCTTCTATCGTGTTTGAATGTGAGGACATTTTCGGTACATACGAGAAAATGAAGACAAACGGTGTAGAATTTCTCGGTGAGCCCAATCAAATGGAGTGGGGCACCTTCGTTCAATTTAAGGACGAAGACGGAAATGTGTTTTTATTAAAAGAATAAACTGTGGCGCACGGCGGTTCGATTACGCCCTGCGCTTTCTTTGACATTGAGAATGAATTTCATTTACAATTATTCATATGTGAGAATGATTGGAGTGAGACAAATGTTTGTACAGTTGAGAAAAATGACGGTTAAAGAAGGCTTTGCAGATAAAGTCATAGAACGTTTCAGTGCTGAAGGAATCATTGAAAAACAAGAAGGTTTAATTGATGTGACAGTGCTTGAGAAAAATGTGCGCCGCGGTGATGAAGAAGTTGTTGTCATGATTCGCTGGGAATCAGAGGCTCACTGGAAACAATGGGAAAAAAGCGATGCGCATATCGCCGGCCATAAAGCAAACAAAGGCAAACCAAAGCCTGACTATCTGATCAACACTGAAGTGAGCATGTACCATGTACGTGCTGTCAAACAAGGGACATACAATCAATAAAAAGCTTGCGCCTCGCTGCAAGCTTTTTTTCAAAGAGTCATGTTGATCTGCTTTGTTCGTAGGTTACGGTATACAGCGGATTATTTTTGTGCCACTCCGCAAATAACACGTCCTCCGTCTTATCAATGTTCTTCTTTTTCAATTCTTGCTTCAGCCACTGTTCATCCACACCTGCTTCCTTCAAATTATCTTGCACAATCTCTCCATCTAAGATTAAAGTGATCGGCAGAGAAACAGACTTCGAAGGAATCTGCAAATCCTTATTTATCGGTTTGTCAAAGTCGGATTTGGGGAGCACGCTGACCATCCCGTTTGTTTCAAGAATCGCATATTCTACTTCTTGGATCGAAAAGCACCCCGCTTGCCTCAAAAGGCTTTGCAGCTGGTTAATGTCTATCTTATTTTTCTTCATTACTTTATATTGAAGCTCTCCTTTGCGGATGACGATATTCGGCTCACCCTCCAAGAACTTTCGCGATGATTTCATTTTTTGCGTGATAAATTCAATAACATAAATCAGCACACCCCACAGCAGCGAAGCAAAAATGATTTCTTTGATTTTGATATCATGATCGTAGACGGCATTTCCGACCAATTCTCCTAAAATTAAAGCAGAAATAAAGTCAAACGGCGTAATTTGAGAAAATTGGGTTTTCCCGAGAAGCTTTAAGATGATAAATAAAATGCCTAAACCGCAGACCAGTTCTACCGCAACGCTTAAATAATTTCCCATATTGATAGCACCTACTTCTTGATAATACTATCAGTATGGTCAATGCTTTCCTTTCTAAACCGCGAAAGAAGCTCAAAGCTCCCCCTCAGCTTTGTATGGTGCTTTGATGCATGTCATCGAAAAGCTGCTCTGCATCATTGCGGTCAATCATGACAAGCGGGTCATTGAGGAAGGCTTGAAACGCGAGGCCGGTATCCTTTGTTAAACCGGCTTCCGCCACTGCCTCCTGATTGGATACATGCCTAGCCGCAAGCATTTCCACACCTTTTGGAAGCGCTCCGGAAAAAATCGGCTTGACACTGTTCCTTGTGATGAATGCGTTTGTTTCGATAATGGCTTGTATAGGAAGGTTTGAAACCTGGCCTTGATTCGGCATATTTACATTCGTGACGAGTTCACCCAATCCGAGAAGGGCCGCTATGATGTTCACGCCTTCTTCTCCCGAAGCTTTCCCAGCAACACCCCGTTGTTGCTGAATGAACCGTTCTGTTTCTTTTCGTTTCAGTGCTCTGTCTTGTTTTCTGAATGATATAGGTGTGAGATGGAATTTCCATGCCTCAAACTGTTTAAGATATGGGCCGGGAAGAAACTCTGCCAGATGCCTGTCACCGGCAGCAGGGATCGCGCCATATGTTTCAAATAAATCAAACGCAACACGGTGTGCCGAATGAAAGACGCTGTCCCTCCAGCTTTCCCCCTCCAGCTCATATCCTGATTCCCCATAGTGCGAGCTGAATTCACGGAATATAGGCAGCAGGTCAATATGGCGGTAAGAGGCTTCCGTGATCCATGTAAAATGGTTAATGCCGAGCACATTAATGCGGATCTCTTCACGCCGCGGCGCCTCTATTCCTAGCCTTTCCGTGACCATTTCCGCCAATAGCTTTTGCGTCCCGAACACCTCGTGGCAGCAGCCAATCGCTTTGATTCCGGGAAATACTTTATACAGCGTTCTAGTACAGACAGACATCGGGTTTGTATAATTAATGACCCAGGACTCTGGTGCGTAGTCTCTTATTGCCCGGGCAATTTCCGCAAATATCGGGACAGCACGCAAGCCTCTGATGATTCCGCCCGGCCCGACAGTATCACCTACAGACTGATAAATACCGCAGCGCTCTGGCAAGTGAACATCAATTTCCATATCATCCAGAGAACCCGGCAAAATGGAAATAATGACGATATCCGCGCCAGATAGCGCTTTTTTCAAAGTAGAAACGGCCTCATATCTCCATCTGCCGTTCCCGCTGTAATTGCCGATCACTTCGTTTCTCTGGGCGGCCTCAAAATCAAGATCATAGAGCGCCACCGTGCCTGACATTCGCTCATCAATCGCCAAATCACTCATCAGGCTTCTGGCCCAGCCTTGAGACCCCCCGCCGATATAGGCAATTTTAATCTGATGTAACGTACTCATATGAAACACTCCCTTTCTCAGCCTTTCACCGAGCCAATCAGCATACCCTTTGCAAAGTGTTTTTGTAAAAATGGATAGACCGCCAAAATCGGCAGCGTCGCAATGACAATGACGGCGAGCTTTATACCTTGCTCAGGCGGAACGGCATGTTGCAACGTATCGCCATTGGTCGCCGTTAAATCCGATAAAATCGTGACTTGGCGAAGCACCATTTGCAGCGGCCATTTTGCACTGTCATTGATATATAAGAGAGCGTGGAAGAAATCATTCCAAATCCCGACCGCATAAAACAGCGCAAAGGTCGCGATGACCGGCTTTGACAGCGGCAGGGCGATCCGCCAGAAGACGCCGATTTCGGAACACCCGTCAATTTTTGCCGACTCCTCCAGCTCGCGCGGCAGCTGCTGAAAGAAGTTTTTGATAATAATGAGGTTGAACGGATTAATTGCCATCGGCAGAATCAATGCCCAATACGTATCCAAAAGGCCGAGTGATTTTACGACAAGGTACGTTGGGATCATGCCGCCGGAAAACAGCATCGAGAAAATTACCAGATTCAACAGCAGGTTCCGTCCCTTCACATGCCGCTTCGCAAGCGGATATGCCATCGTGAAGGTGAAAAACAGCTGCACAGCCGTCCCGACCACGGTGATGAAGATGGACACGCCCATGCTTCGAATGAACGTCGGTGTCGAAAACACATACTTGTAAGCATCGAGTGTAAAGGTTTTCGGAAAAATAAAGAAGCTCCGCTGGGCAAGTTCCGCTTCTGTCGCAAAGGAACCAGCGATAATGTACAAAAACGGCAAAATGGTAATCGCGCCGACACCGCCGAGAAACAGAATGTTGCAGACGTCAAACACCCGTCCGGCTTTGGTGTTATGCATCGTGTGAATTTCAGCCATACCTCTCCCTCCTCTAAAACAATCCTTCCTGGTCAAACTTTTTCGCAATGTAATTGGCGCCGAAAATCAAGATGATTCCGACAAGCGATTTAAACAACCCCACCGCCGTGCTGTAGCTGTACGCGCCTTGGGTAATCCCCATCATGTACACGTACGTGTCAAAAATATCAGCCACGCTGCGGTTGAGCGAGTTCGTCATCAAATACACCTGTTCAAAGCCGAGATTCAAAAAGCTACCGATTCTTAAAATCAACAAAACGATAATGGTGCTTCTGATTGCCGGCAGTGTAATATGCCACATTCTCCTGAACCGGCCCGCTCCGTCCATGATGGCGGCTTCATACTGCTCTTGGTCAACAGTTGCCAGCGCGGCCAAAAATAGAATCGTCCCCCAGCCTGTCTCCTTCCAAATGCTTTGCATCACAATCATCGGGCGGAACCAGTCTGCATCCGACAAGAAAGAAATTTGCTCACCTGTCAGGCTCATGATCATTTTGTTGATCACACCTGTATCGACAGTAAAGAAAACGAAGGTGATGCTGACCACAATTGTCCAGGATACAAAATGGGGCACGTAAATAAAGGTTTGGATACATCTTTTATACACGGCCTTTCTCACCTCATTCAAAAGCAATGCCAAAATGAGCGGCGCGGGAAAGGCAAACAGAAGATCCAAGCTCGCCAGCATGAGGGTGTTGCGCAGCAGCCGGAAAAAATCCGGATTCATAAAAAAGTCTTTGAAGTAATCAAAGCCGACCCATTCGCTTTTCCAGAAGCCGAGATATGGCGAATAGTCTTTAAATGCGATCAGGACGCCCCACATCGGCAAGTATTTGAAAATCAAAAAATAAAGCAGACCTGGAATAAGAAGAAGATAAAGCCATTTGTCCCGTTTGAGCGCAGCCATCCAGCTGATGCCTTTTCCAGCAGTGAGAACAGGTGAATCTCCCTTCTTCGGCACTGTTTCCATATCTGTTCTCCTTTCGTGGTACCGGCGCGCCCGCCGAGTAGCAGGCGCATCGGTTTATTTTGACGATTGATACAATTTGTTCAAGTCCTTCATCAGGTCATTGCCGCCGCTTTTTTTCCAAAGCTCCACCGCATCCTCGAACCCTTTTTCATCAATTTCTCCAATGATAAATTGTGTTCTCGCGTCGAGAATGATGTTGTCAAGCTGGGCTCCTTTTTGGGTATAGACATCAGATACAAGCGACTCAGCCGGGTTAAAGACGGCTATTTTTTCTCCTTCAGTTATGATGTCTTTGCGATGTTGAAAGAGCTTTGTTTTCTGCTCTTCGATGTAATACTCGCTTTTCGGGATCGACATGCTGAACTGCGCCAAGCCTTCATGCTCATATAGGAGGGATTTGTTGTTTTTTTCAAGTGAGGTGAATACGCCGTCCTTGAGCTCGTAATTGCGCCCCTCCACTCCGTTGTTCGTGAGAATCTGCGCTTCCTTATCATTCATTTTATCGAGGAAGGACAGCACCTCTTTCAGCTCTTTTTCGGTTTTGACGCTTGATTTTGGTATCGCGATCATGCCTGAATAACCGGATGTCGGGAAGGTGCGCTTGCCATTCGGCCCCTCAAGCGAGCCGACAATATCAATGATATCCTTGTTCGATTCATCCGCCTCCTCCATCGCGCTTTGGATCTGAGACGCTCTGGAGCCTGTATCAACGATGACACCCGCTTTTCCTTTCACAACCGGATCATTCCACTTTGCTGAATCCATGACCGCAAAATCCTTATTGATCAAACCCTCATCATAGAGCTTTTTAAAAAACTTGAGCGCCTCCATGTATTCCTTCGTTGTAAAATCAGGAATCAGCTTTCCGTTTTCAACACCGTAGCGGTTCGGGGCGCCGAACCAGATTTGCAGAACATCCCACGGGCTTCCGTTGCCGAGCCCCATCCATTTCGGCACGACCATTCCGTACGTGTCATCCTTGCCGTTCCCGTCAGGATCTTTTTCCTTAAAAGCTTTCAGCACTTCATAGAAATCATCAAGCGTTTCCGGCATATCCAGGCCGACATTTTTCAGCCAGTCGGTTCTGATGATCATACACGCCCTGATCAGGTCCCTCGTTCTGTAGACTCCGTACACCTCGCCGTTCACCGAGCTGTTCTTCAAAATCTTTTCATCTGCCTGACTTAAATTCTTGTAGTCTTTTAAATAAGGAGACAGCTCCCAAAATGCCCCTGCTTTGACAGACTTGATAAAGCCGGCTGACTTATCTTTAATGACAATCGCGTGAGGCATCTCTCCTGAAGCCATGACGATGTTGAATTTATCGTTGTAGGATGAATCAGGCACCCATGTCACCTTAATCTCTTTGCCTGTGTATTTTTCGAGCGCTTTTAATGAAGGGCTCTTTTCACTCGGGCTTTCCGGCGATAAGAGCGGCGCCATAATGTTAATCGTGTCTTTCGAACCGCCCGCTGAACTGGATGTTTCCGAATTGCTGCATCCGGCGATCATCATGGCAGCAAGCGGCAAGGCCAGCCATTTTTTTCGCATTTTTATTTTCATGATGCGTAAGTCCCCCTTTTTTCCACTTTGCATTTCCCCTTTGCCCCTCTCAATATAAAGCGCTTACATAAATTCTTGCAATCTTCATTTTTTGCTTCGTTTCTCCTATGAAATTCCGGCTGTTATCCTTTTTTGCCCGACGTTTCTTTTTTTGCCGGAAGGGAATCTCCGATCAGTTCCAGCGCTGTTATGACGTTCAAACACCATTGGGAGACGGTGTTCGTTGTCACCCATGGAAGCTCCTCCAGCTGCGCCCATGTCTCGATGTGCTCGGGTTTGATCGGAAGCGGCGTATGGCTGAGCTTATCATCGAGCAAAAGATTCCACGCTTTGGCGGCGAGATGAGGATCTTGTTTTTTTCTCGCGGCGTAGGCTGTCATACCGGCGGCGAACATCGGCCAGTGAAAATGCCCGTCATGAAGCGCGCCTCCGCTTTTTTTGCGTTTTTCCTCATCACTGAGGGTGTAAAATTCGCCGAATTCACTCAGCATATCCTCCCATTCCCGGTCATCAAGAAGCTCAGCCAGCTCCATCCACACTTGCGGCGCGCCGAAGGCAATGATCATATGATATCCGCCCGCAATGCCGTCTCCCATGTGATGAAGCATCGAAGTCGCCGGATCATATTCAAATGTCGGGCCGGATAATAAGCGGAGCGGCAGCTGCTTTAGACAGTTGATGCCCGTTTCGATTTTTTTGAGATATTCCGGATTTTCGGTACGCTCCCATTCCGCCAGCCAGTTCGAGCAAAACGCCGTCCAGTCCGGCCCCGTTCTCACGTGGGTCGGGTGCTTGCCTTTCTCGTAAAAAGCGCGCATCGGATCGGTTTTGACAAGGGCATAATCGGCATCCTTCACTTCTGTCAAAAGATCTCCCGTCCGTTCATCACCCGTCAGATAATAATAGAATTTATAAAGTCCGGCCATGCTGATTCTCGCTTCCTTGCAGCCGCATCCCCAGTGCACAACGTTATGCCGTGAGCCAAGCCCGGCGTATTCACCGAGATGAAAGCTGTCCGTTTCACTCGTGTGGCGGGTCATGGCTTCTGCCATTCGGAAGATATCCTCTCTGCCTGAGCGGAAAAACGCCTGCCACAGCCATACGGTCGGAACGAGCTCATTGTTTTGCCATGCGTATCCGCCGAGATCATATCGCCACATGTGCCGAATTGGATCATACGTATGCATGACATCGCCATAATGCCAAAATCCGTACCATTTGCGCTGCTCTACTTCCTTTTTATAAAACAGAAAGGCGGCGTCAAGCTGTTCCTCCAGCTCTTTTTTGAGCGGATGGGATGTGTCAATGATGCTCCAAACCCCGAGCGCTTTTGATTCGTAATAGACGTTCGGCTCGCATACCAAGAGCGGCGGCGCCTGCCATTTGTCAGCGAGCGCATTCAGGACATCATCAGACGGCATGTGCGAAAAGCACGCCAGGCTGATTTCATTCGTGTTCGCAATGCCGGTCGGATCAGAGCGCATTTCATCAAAGCCTTCATACGCGCTGGCCACATGGGTATTTCCTGTATAATGCCGCAAATCCATCGCTTCGCCGTCCGGGGACCAAAGCCAGACGGTCATTTTTGTACTGCTGCCGGCAAGACCTGTGATTTCTAGAGCTGACGGATATTTCTCAAAGAAATACCGCAGGCCGAGAGCCACACCGCCATTTTCGCCGCCCGCATAGCAAAGCCCCTTCGCCCGGCTGCCATGCAGCATGCCGACCCACGCATAATCTTTTCCGGTCCGTTTTGACAGGCTGTAATGATCGCTTGAATCCTGAACAAGCTTCACATCGTCCCATACCGCATTCTGTGTTCCGTGCGCAAACCATTCCTTATGCTCTTCATCTGGTGACAGCGTTTCGCCATTGATTTGTTTTTCATAAAGCGGATACCGTTCATTGAATTTACGTGTGCCAAACAGTTGGGCGGGTTCTTTGTACATCCCTTTCTCTCCCGCAAAACGAAAATGGCGGTTGTACGGCTCTCCCTCCAAAAAAAGGTCAAATTCGATGCCGAGCCCCTTAATGAATTCTTGTTTACCGCTCCTGTCAATCAGCTGCGTGTGCACAAGGCCGATCTCAGACAGCCCGGCATAAAACGTCAAACGGATGACAAACGGCAGCCATTCTTCATTCGTTTTATGGAGCACATGAACTCCCTCGATTTTGACCACTGCTTTGACAGGACCGCTTTGCTCAATCGCCGCCTGTTTGATAAGGCTGACAGATGTTTCTTGAAAAAGAACCGTTTCCGCCGCTGACTCCTTTCTCGTTTCTCTTATGGCAACGAGCCTCCCGCCTGCGGCGATCGGCTTTCCGTTGATCTGCAGCGATTGAATGAAATCAAAGCCTGTTTTATGAATGGTACAGACGAGCGTTCCTGTATCCACTTGGATGTCATGCGCTGACTCGTGAATGCTGATCGATTTTGTCGGCTGCGGTGCTTCTCCTTTTTGTACTGTAAAGCTTTGGTTCTCCCGACCGCCAAACACCGCCGCGTGCTTCGTCCACTTGATGCTCCCGTCCGGCCAATAGGCCGACGGTTCGCTTTGCACATATCGCATTTCCGCGTTTTCATTCAGAAGCGCCAAACGGTCTCCTTTTTTACATTCTGCTTTTTTCCAGGGCACGCCCCACGTCACACCGCTTGTCACCTTTGGCTGTTCTGATAACCATTTGATCCTTTTCATCGGTCCTCTCCCTCCATAGAAAAAAGCTGATTCGATGCAAAGAATCAGCTGTGATTGTCAAACTGAATTACACGGTATTCATGCGGTCCCACCGCCAGCCTCCCCGCCTTTTCCAAACGTTTTTTCAACAGATCCGTTCCCGCTTCCGGCAGTGTCACGCTTCCGCCTTTTCCATCCATATTCACGATGATCCACACGAGGCCGTTATCGCCTTTGCGCGGGGCAACGATCGTGCCGGGTGTCACATCCGAGCGGACAGAAATGGCTGCCTCAGCGGCGTAATGCCTGACAAGCGCCTCCAGCATCGCATCCCCGTCTTTCCCGGTTGGAAGCGAGCCCAGCATGACGATTTTCCCCTCGCCGTAATTTCGTTCCGTCAAAAAAGCATGGCCCGCTCCCGGTCCCGATTCAACCGTGCCAAGGGTGTTTCCGCTCTCTGTGTCAAACACCGCGCTCCACAGCCCGAGCGGCGCCGTGATGCCAAACGCTTTTCCTGTATTCATGTTCTCGTTCATCGGAAAGGTGAACAGCGTTTTGATCCCTGACGTTTTCTCAAGTTCGCCAAGTCCGCAATCGGTATGAATCGTATGCTCGCATGTGCGCCCTCCTGTCAGCGGCCCGGCGATCCAGATGCCGCCGGCTTCAGCGAACGCCGAAGCCTTTTGGATAAATTCAGAAGACAAATGCGGCACAAATGGCGTAAACAGCAAACGATAGCCGTCCAGCGGAGCGCCTTCCGGAATGAGGTCACGGAGAATCCCCGTATTGAGAAGGCGTTCATAAAAATGCGTCACAAGCGAACGGTGCCGGAGTCCCCGGTGAGGCTCAGTTTTGATAAATGCTTTTGCTCTGTCAGAGTACGTCATCGCTGCCTCGGCTTGAACGGGTTCAGTCGATAGAATAATCGGTTCGATTTCCTTTCTTGCCCGCTCAACCGCCAGCACATTTGGGTAGCCGATGGTGGGCTCGCCCCAGGCACTGAGAACCGAACCGTGGGAAATCTCGCTGCCTGAACGCTGCTGCCTCCACAGCCAGTAGCAAAACCCCTGGCTTCCTAAGGCGTAGGACGATACGGCTTCGGCCTGCAAATACCCGTCGGCGTGCGGGTAAGCGGAGCTTTCAAGCGAGGCGGCATACGACGGACTCGTTTCCAAAATCCAAAATGGGCGCCCCTGTTTCAGGTTTCTCCATAAATCACAGTTCAATAAAAAGGCAGAGGCGTTTTCCTGCGAAGCGTACGTATCATAGGAGGCAAAATCGAGATTCTGAAACATTCGCTCATTGTCCACGCTGAACATGACTGATCCGTTATGCGTGATCGGCGCATCTGAATAGCAGCGGATGATTTTGGCCTGTTCATCCGCAAACGAAGCGATCATCTCCATCGAAAACAGCTGATACATGGTCCTTAAAGAGGCGTGATGCAGAAACGGGGCCGGCCCCGGCTGCGGCACTTGCTCAAACGTCTGATAGGTTTCGCTCCACACACCGGTTCCCCATGCTTCGTTTAACCGCTCAATCACGCCATAGCGGTTTCTGAGCCAGTCATGCCATAAGCGCAAGCATGTCTCACACATGCATTCTGCGACATGGCATTTAAACTCATTGTCTAGCTGCCAGCCGATCAGCCCCGGGAGCCTGCCAAGCTCCTTGGCGATGGCTGTCGTGATGATGGCGGCTCTTTTTCGGAAGTATGGGTTGTTCGTACAGGCGTGCTGACGGGAGCCATGCCCCATGATCTCTCTTTTTTCATTGACATGCATGCGTTCGGGCCAGCCGTGTGACAGCCAAATCGGCGGGGTAGGCGTCGGCGTGCACATGATCGTCTCGATGCCGCTATCATACAGCCGGATGATGATTTCTTTGAAAAAACCGATGTCAATTTTTCCTTCTTCAGGTTCCATGACAGACCAGGCAAATTCGCCAATCCGCACAACATTCACGCCAACTTCACGCATGATGTCAATGTCCTGCTGAATCGTCTCTTCATCCCATAATTCCGGATAATAGCAAGCCCCATGATATAGTTTTCTCCTCACATTCTTCACCCTTCTTTGATGATCGATTCTATCAATGGCAGGCCGAGCTCCTTTATGCCTCTTGCCACAAGTTTCGCCATTTCATTTGCGCCTTTTTTTGTAAAATGCGTGTAATCGTTAATCCCTTCTGACACCATAAAATAGGTGTACACCTTTTCCTCGCCCTTCTCAGTAAAGAAAGCAAGGCTTTTCTCCATCAGATCTATGAGCTGGACATTCTCCTCAGCAGCCGTCTGCTTCATGGCAATGCAATAATCAGGAAAATCGTTCAAAAACACGCCGTTTTCGTAGTGAAATCTCGCTACAGGGGTAATGAGAAGCGGATGGGCGCCTTTTTCCCGCGCGCCTGCGATGTACTGTTTTAAATATTGTTTATAGGTAGTATAGGGCTCGGTGTAGCGCTCCGGCTTATTTTTCGATGCGTCATTATGGCCCATCTGCACAAACAGCCAATCATCCGGCTCGATCACATCAAGGATCGCCTGAAGCCTGCCCTCTTCCACAAATGTTTTCGAGCTTCTTCCCCCAATCGCTCTGTTGATTACTAGAATATGCTCCGGCAGATGCGAGCCGAGAAACTGCCCCCAGCCCCCTTGATTTGTGCTGTCTCCATACGTTTGAACAGTCGAATCGCCGGCAAGATAAATATGATTTGCCATTTTTTCATTCCTCCTCGTTTTTTATACGGCTGCTTCTTATCCCTTAGTCCTCTTACAGTGATGCCTCAGCTTTACTGCCCGCTATGTACAGTTCGGGCTTCGGCGGCTTTTTCATCCCTGTACCGAGATAAAAGCTCGTGTGCGGCGGCTGGTTGTAGGCGGTATTCTGCCAGGCGATGCCGAGCCTGTAAACCGGATCGTGCATCAGCGTGTAAAAACGGTGGCGAGTGAGATGTGTCGTTGTATAGATACGGAGTGCGCTGCTGTCTTCCGTTCTCCATATCACTTCTTCCCGCCAGTCCCCGAACAGGTTGGCCTGAAGAACCGGATTTCCTTTCGTGCCATTGTTGGACAGCACGCCGTCCGGCCGAAATATCGTCTTCAGACAGCTGTTTTCAGCATCCCATTTTTCAATCTTTGGCCTGCCAATCGTTCCGTCCCAGTCATGATCAAGCAGTTCTCTGACCAAATCTCCGTCCCACCAGATGGCGAAATTGGCTGAAGCGGGCGCTTTGTCGCTGATTTTTTCTCCTTTGCTCGTAAAAAGCCCATACGACATACCATCATTGCCCGGCGGATCAATTCCCCAGACGAGCGACCCTTTGTAGCTTGGATCAATATGAGCCGCCATGCCCCGGCCAACATCAGTTCCAGCGTGGACGCCCCATAATATCTCACCGGTTCCGGCATCCCGCAGTGACAGTCCGTACGGCTTCGCGGCATCCTCATGCACCTGGAACACCTCAAGCCCTTTTCGTGACGGGTCCAGATCCCCTACATGCATCGCGTCTCCGTGTCCGAGCCCCGTTGAGTACAGGCCGGTTCCGTCATGATCGACCGCCATTGCGCCATAGATGATTTCATCCTTTCCGTCTCCGTCCACATCTGCCACGCTCAAGCTGTGGTTCCCCTGTCCTGCGTACGCTTCATGTCCCGGCTGGTTGGAGTCAAATACCCAGCGTTTTTTGAGCCTTCCGTTTCTGAAATCGTATGCCACGAGCACCGCTCTCGTATAGTAGCCGCGTGCCATTACAAGGCTCGGCCGCTCCACATCCAAGTAAGCGATTCCGGCGAGAAAACGGTCCATCCGGTTTCCATAGCCGTCTCCCCAATCCTCCAGCTTGCCGCGGGGCGGTTCATATTCAACAGTGGTGAGCGCCTCACCGGTTTCTCCTTTAAACACGGTCAAATATTCCGGTCCGGACAGAATTCTGCCCTGTTCGTTCCTAAAATCGGCATGCTCATCACCGATGATATGTCCTTTCCCGTCTGTTGTGCCGTCAGCTGTTTTCATAGTGATTTCTGCTTTTCCGTCACCGTCCAGGTCATACACCATAAATTGCGTATAATGAGCGCCCGCTCTGATGTTTCTGCCGAGGTTGATGCGCCACAAAAAGGTGCCGTCCAGTTTATAGGCATCTATGAGCACCTCCCCGGTATAACCGTCATGAGCGTTGTCTTTTGAATTGGACGGATCCCACTTCAGGATTATTTCATATTCTCCATCCCCATCTACATCTCCGACACTGGCATCATTGGCGCTGTAAGTGTACGGCTTTCCGTCCGGCGTCACACCGCCTTCCGGTTTGGCAAGCGGAACCTCAAGAACATTTTCCTGCCAAACACGTGCTTCCTTGGAAAGCTTTTCTTCCCGTCCTTTATTGACAGCCGCCACTTGATAAACAGAGTCTGCCGTTCCGTTTTGATCAAGAAAATTAGTGCTGTCAGCGATCGGATCGCGGGTGATTCGCTTTCCATCCCGATAAAGGTGAAAAGCCGTCGTCTCATGATCCGTTCCGAGAAAACGCCAGCTGACAAACACGCCCTGTTCTGTCTGTACCGCAATCAAACCTCTGGTCAAGTATTCCATTTGCCTCTTTTTTGGTTTCATTTGATGGGAACGGGCTGCACGCAGCCCGTTCCTTCCCCCTTTCAGTTAAGGCGTATACATATTTGGTTTTGGCTGTTCCGCCATGCCGTCTCCTAAAAAGAAGCTTGTGTGCGGCGGCTGGTTATAGGCGACATTTTGCCAGGCGATGCCAAGCCGGTACACAGGATCATGCATCAGCGTGTACAGCCTGTGCTCAGTCGGAATGGTCGTCGTATAAATGCGGAGCGCACTGCTGTCCTCCGTTCTCCACACCACTTCCTCACGCCAGTCACCAAGCAGGTCAGCCTGAAGTGACGGCGTTGCTTTTGTGCCGTTGTTTGCGGCTGCGCCTGATGCGGTCAGCACATTTTTCGATGCGCCGTTTTGATAATCCCATTTATCAATTCGGTTGCTGTCCAGCTGTTCCCGCAGCAGGTCGCCGTCCCACCATATGCCGAAGTTGGTCGAGGACGGAGCCCCGCTTCCGATTTTGGCCCCTTTCGCTGAGTAAAGGGAACCGTTGGCCCACACTTCCTGCCCCGGATAACGCGGGTCGATATCAGCAGCCATTCCGCGGCCTACGTCCTTGCCGGCATAGATGCCCCAAAGGATTTTTCCGGTTGCCGCATCACGGAAGGATAAGCCGTATTTGGCGTTTTTGTCCTCATGTACCTGAAACACCTCAAGCCCCGGCCGGCTCGGATCAAGATCCCCGGCATGGAGGGCATCCCCATGGCCTAAGCCCGTTGAGTACATGCCTTTGCCGTCATGATCAACAGCCATTGAGCCGAAAATAATCTCATCTTTTCCATCCCCGTCAACGTCCGCAATGCTCAGGTTGTGATTCCCTTGTCCTGCGAACGCTTCATTTCCTGACTTTGAGGAGTCAAGCGTCCAAAGCTTTGACAGCTTTCCGTCCCTGAAGTTATAAGCGACTAGCATGGTTTTGGCATAATACCCTCTGGTCATGATCAGACTCGGCCGCTGTCCATCAAGGTAGGCGATGCCGGCGAGAAAACGGTCAACACGGTTGCCGTAGCTGTCTCCCCAATCCGATACATTGCCGCGTGCCGGCTCAAAATTTGATGTAACAAGTTCTTTCCCGGTTGCTCCCTGGAACACAGTAAGGTATTCCGGCCCTGACAGCACACGCCCCTGTTCATTTCTGTAATCAGCATTGGCATTTCCAATCACTTTTCCAGTGCCGTCTTTTGTCCCGTCCGCCGTTTTCATCGCCACTTCCGCTTTTCCGTCACCATCAAGGTCATACACCATAAACTGGGTGTAGTGCGCGCCCGCTCTGATGTTTTTGCCGAGATTGATCCGCCATAGCTTCGTTCCGTCCAGTTTATACGCGTCAATCAGCACGTCACCTGTATAGCCATCCTGCGAGTTGTCTTTTGAGTTAGATGGGTCCCATTTCAGGATTAGCTCGTATTGCCCGTCACCATCCACATCGCCAACACTTGCGTCATTGGCGATGTAGGTGTAAGCTTCACCTTTTGGCGTCGTGCCGCCAGCCGGTTTATCCAGCGGGACAGAATGATACGGCTGCGCCCATACGGAGGCTTTTTCAGATGCCGCCTGTTCGGTACCGTTAACGACGGCCCGAACCGTATACGTTGAGCCGGCTGATCCGTTTTTATCCACATAGTTCGTGGCTTTGACAGGCGAAGCATTCAGCTTTTGCCCGTCTCTGTACACATTGAACGAAACAGATGCGTTTTCGATGCCAAGAAACCGCCAGCTGACAAAAATGCCTCCGTCCGTCTTGACCGCGACAAGCCCCCGGTTCAGCGCTTCCATCTGCCGCGCTGCCCCTTCAGCTTTCACAGGATATACAGAGGCTCCCATCACCAACAAGACCAGCAACGTAACAGTGGTAAACATGCGTTTCCTTCGTGTAATCATCAGACAGCTCCTTCTTATTTTTCTGTAAGCGCTTACCTAAATTGGATTTTATGCGCTGTGTGAGCTGTCTTCAATTTCACTTTTTTGCATCTGCCTATTTCGGCCACTGCACTTTTTTGCATATGTGTCATTTTTTTGTTACCCGGCTTGGTGATGCTGGGCCTCCGCCTTTTGAAATCCCCTAAGAGCAAAAAACATCATCACAAGCCCAAATAAACATGGGCCGTAAAATGGAATCAGGCCGGGAAGCGTATACAGCAAATAAAGGACAAATCCGCACCCGATCAGCATACAGCCGGTCGTCATCGGGCTCATGGCGCCAAACAGCAGTGCCTGCGGAATATATTTGCGAAGCGGGAGCTGGTAATGCACATAAAGGGGAAACACATACATCAGCGCGATGATATACAATAGCCCTGCAAGCAGCGTGCAGCTTGTTACGGCAAAGGACAGCCAATCCGTACTGGCCGAAAAATAATGATAGTTCGCAGACAATATGAGCAAAAGAGCCGAAAACGCCAATCCGATCGCATTAACTTTGAGAAACTCTTTTTTATAGGTATCGAGAAATAACGGAAATACCGGTACATCCTTTTGCCCCATCAGCCATTTTCTTATCACGGCACACATCGCGGCTGTGCTCGGCGCCCATCCGAAAAGAACGCCGCCCAAAAGGGTAAACAACAGCCACAGCCCGTTGAGCCATGCGATTTTCACCACCGCTTCGCAGCCTGCATAGAGCGCATCCGTTACGGCCGTCTTCATCTTCTCACCGCTTGATGTACGGCAAAATCCCTGTAAGCGGCTTTCATGGGCGCCATCTGCCGGAACCCGATTTTTCCTTTAGTTAATACAGGCCCGTATGTGCTGCCGTCGTCCATCCACTCAAGAATGGGCAGATCATTGATTGAAAAGCGCACATAGCCTTTGTCTTTAATGAGCTTCATACGATACGGAGAATCAGCGTCGTCTGGAGAAGGCAGCGGATCGGCTCCCATTGCGGCGAGGTGGAAACCGCGGCTTTTTCTTAAATTGCAGGTGCGGAATGCTCTTTCCTCCGGGTATTTTCTGCGGAAATATGACAGGTGGAGAGTGTTGATGTCCCCTGAATGATACTCGGGGTATTTTCCCGTTCTTTTCTGGAGGCTTGGATCAAATAAATCCTCGCCCCCAATCCCCGCAGCGGAAAAAAACAGCATACATAGTCCCGGCTGCTCAATCGGGGAGAAATCCCATGTCACTATGATGCCGTCTGGAAAGGTTTCCGGACACCAAAAGACAAAGTGCGCTTCGTCCTGGACATGTGACAGGTGCATGCTGTGATCATCAAATGAGACCTGTCCGCCACCCTCCATCCGCCAGTTCTTCACATCGCTTTCTGACTGGAGCGAATTACGGTACAGGCACGCGCCTTTCTTATACATGTTCTTTTCCCTCCCGGCTCACAAGATGGTCCTTCAGCGGAAGTCCGAGCTCTTCAATGCCTTCTGCCACAAGCTTCGCAACCTCCATTGCTCCTTTTTCCGAAAAATGCGTATTGTCCTCAATGCCGTCCGGATAATTCGGATGTTCATTCGGCTGAAACCAAACGAACAATCGCTTTGACTCCTCAGGACCGTATGCTTCATACAGCACCTTTGTTTTCGCGAGCAGATCAATCACAGGTACATCGAACTCCTTCGCCAGTGCTTTCATCGCATCGGGATACTCACCGAGCGTATGCTCGATCCGTCCGTTTTCGTCAAAGCGGCGGCGCTGCACCGATGTGACGAAAACAGGATGCGCGCCCTTTTCGCGTGCCGTATCTGCAAACAAGGTAAGGAACTGCTGAAATGTGGAGTACGGCTTCGTCCCCCGCGGTTTTTGGTCATTGTGGCCGAATTGAATCAACAAATAATCGCCTTGTGTCATGCGCTCGGCAATTGCTTGAAGCCTTCCTTCCTCCACAAAAGAGTTGGTGCTTGCTCCTCCTTTGGCGTGATTGTGCACCACTACCTCTTCAGAAAACAATTGCCCGAATACCTGCCCCCATCCCGCCATCGGCGCTTCATGAGGCGGGCAGTCACTCACAGTGGAATCCCCGGCCAAAAATACGTGAATCGGTTTCTCCATCACATGTTCTCTCCTTTCACTGCGTTTCCTGATACATTTGCCTGAAGACACCCGGCGGCATGCCGACCTGTTTTTTAAAAATCCGATTGAAGTAATTGTGGCGGTAGCCGACTTCTTCTGACACATCATGAATTTTTTTATTCGTATTGACTAGCAGTTCTTTCGCCTTTTCGATTCTGATCTGGGTCACATAATCGATAAAGTTAATGCCGGTTACTTGCTTAAATGCCTTGCTTAACGTATATGAATTCATGCCAAGCGCATCGGCACAGCTTTCCAGAGAAATATCCGCCATATACTGATCGTGAATCATCGCTATCACACGTTCTACCAGCTGCTTTTGCTGTCTGTTTTTTCTGCCTTCAAGCTTGGAAAGGTAAGGCGTCACCACAATATCCATCAGCCAGGCTGCCGCTTCATTAGGTTCGCGCAATTCTGAAATATCAAGAAGCAGATTCCGATGCTGAAACAGTTCGCTGGGATTAAGACCGGAATGCAAAATATCCTCCTGAATGCGGGAGAACAGCTGAATCAGAGCAGAATGCACATGCCTGTCTATGGCCGCCTTTTCCGCGAGTTCCTTCATACAGCTATTTATCAGTTCCTGGGCTTCCTGTTTTCTTTCCAGCCGGATGGCCTGAACAATCTGTTTTTCCAGCTCAAAAGGGTAATAAGGGGCAGACTGCTTATCCTGCGGGAAGTCGGCCTGTAAATCAATGACCTGGTTCCGATTGGCAAACTGCCTGCGGGATTTGCCGCTTTTCACATCCTGAAATAAAGAAGGGATTTCCGTGACACGCTCCGTCCTGCTGCTCAATGTTGCGGTCAGGCATAGTCCGGTTACATCCCCAAATTGGCGTGCCAGCTCCGTTATATACATTTTGAGATCAGAGCTGTTTGTTGTCACCACAAGCACGGTGACAGAAAGCCGGCCGATATCAAGTATGGAGAGCTGAAAAATGCGTTTAGCCGCCAATTCCTCAGCGATATTAGTCAGTGTAAACATAGCGAGCTGTTCATCATCACAACAGAAGATGCTTTTTTCACAGCGGAGCCCTGTCAATTGAAGGTCCAGCACATGAAACTCGTTTTCGCCGATGTTCCAGCCGGCCTCCTCCATCCGAGATCTGAGACTTTCCTCGTTGTCGTAGTAAAAATCACCCTGCAAGAGATGCTGCAAAAAACTCTTTTTCATATGGGGCGTCTGCCGCAGGAGCTGCTCTTGGAGCTTCCGGCTTTCAAGGGATAGATCCTGCCATCTCTTTTCAATCCACTTGAATTCATCCTGCCCGGATGCCTGCCATACTTTCTTCTCTCCACCGGTAAACAAGCCAAGCAAATGCTGGATGGGACGATAGATTTTTTTTGATGCATACCATGTCATGCATACCGCCAAACCGATGCAAATGACAAGCATCACAATGATTACTTTGGATAAAAACACCATCGGCGCTGTAATGGCAGAAAGAGGCGCCGCTGACACAAAGGTCCATTGCTGATGCATTCGGTTCATTTCTCCAAAGGAAACGGAATACACCTTGCCGTCCCATTCCATCTGAAAATGGCCTTTCTCATTCGGCTGTTTTTTTACCTCATGAAGCAAAGTCTTTTCAAAATCTTTTTCCCCCTCATGAAAGAGCACCTCTTGATTTTGATCCAAAAGCAGCGCACTGCCATCAGGATAAGGGGACAAGCTTTGCAGGATCGATGCCATTTCTTTCAGATCAACCGCCAGCATGATCGCGCCAAACGGTTTCTCCGCCGCGCCCGGAATGAGCTGGATCAGCATCGCTTGATTCCCCGACCGTTTCCAATAAATGCTTTGGTCTGAGGCAAGCAGCGAGCGATACTTGCGAAGCGCCTCCCGTTCTGTCAAAGCGCTGTATTCGGGACTCAGCACAAGAGGCCGGGGGCTGTTCAGAAAGATGGAAGCCCGCTCGATCAGCGGCTGCTGGTCCCGCAAAAGAAACAGCTTTTTCGTTAATTGATAGGAAAACGTAAAGTCTTTCTCCAAATCCCTCTCGGCCAATCCGTTCATCAGCGAAGAATCGTAGGCCATCTGGGTGAGAGCCAGCTCAAGCACGCCCAGCTTCTCATCCATTCGGCTGACCTCACGCGCCACCTGTGCTTCATGCGATCTCTGCAGCTCTTTCTCCACCTTGTCGATCGAAAGAAAGTAGATTGCGCCGCCAGTCAGTAATCCGGGAATACAGGCAATCAGCAAAATGAAGAAAAAGTTTCTTTTGAAATACGTTCCCTTCCAGCGAGAAACCCGTTCCTTCTGTTGAGGCTGTTTTTTCATCCCTTTCCCCCCGCCTCTGGTCTTTACTGATACACGCGTTTTTTCGTTCTCAACACATCAGCAAGAAACGTCAGCGCAAGTCCCTGTCCCCATCCTTGTATTCGTTTGTAAGGCACCTGTTTGTATCCTTCGGCATTTTTCATGACAGCTGTCCCGGCCGATACCTTGCTGACCCGTCCGTCCTCTTCCACCGCATCCAAAATGGCGGCAAGCGATTTCTGCACATATTTTGTATAGAGCTTTCCGCTCGACAGCAGAGCAGAGGCAATACCGGCCGATGCCGAAACCTCCAGATAAGAATCCGGATCATCCAAAATCGTATGCCACAGCCCTGATTCATCCTGAAGCCGGACAAGCGCGCTCAGCTGGTCTCTGAGCGATCCGTCAATGATCATAAAGGAAGGATGCGTCACCTCAATGAGCGGGAGCGCCTTTGCCATTGTGAGTGCCGCCCAGCCGTTCGCCCTGCCCCAATAAATCCCCGACAGATGATTTTGCGCTTTGTTGTCCCAGGCGTGGTAGTACAAATTCGTGACAGGGTCCTGAAGCACGTCCTCATGTCCGTGAAACTGGCGCAGACCATCTTCAAAATAATCCTCACGCTCCATCACTCGCCCGATTCTCAGCATAAACAGCCCCGCCATCATCAGCGTATCTGCCCATGCCTGCTCAGGAAATACATATTCAGCCGCATTCACCGTATGCTGAAGGATGCCCTCGCCAAAGCGCGGAGCCTTATGCAGCACATATTCCGCCATCTCGCCCGCTGTTTCCAAATACACCTCATCACCCGTCACCTTGTGGAGGAACAAAAGCGTATGCCCGATAGAAACGCCATTGATCGAAAGCGGCGGCAGCCCATCCTCCAGCTGTTCATCCACCCACGTTTTTAGCAGATTGATATATTCCTCGTTTTCCGTCGCCTCGTAGGCCTCCGCCACGCCGTAAAATGCGACGCCGCCCGGCCAATCCCACGCAAAATCCATCTGAAATGTCCGTTTCACGATCCGATCAATGACGGACGCCACCTTTTCTTCATCAAAGATAAGCTGTGCCATCTGCAACACTCCTTTTTATTTTAATCCGGTCGTACTGATGCCCTGAACGATATATTTCTGAAACAAAAAGAATACAAGAATCACAGGCAATAATGAAACGGCCGACATGGCAAACATCGCGCCCCAGTTCGAAGCCGATTCCGTATCGAGAAAAAGCTTCAGCGCAAGTGAAACAGGGTAAAGCTCCGGTTTATTCAAATACAAAAGCGGCTGAATCAGCTCCTCCCACTTCCAATAGAAGGAGAAAATCGCAGACGTCGCGAGCGCTGGGGCAATCAGCGGGAGAATGATCCGCCAAAAGCAGGCAAAGCGCCCGCACCCGTCGATTCGTGCGGCCTCATCCAGCTCCTCGGGAATCGTCCGGATAAACTGGATCATCAGAAAAATAAAAAACGCATGCCCGAAAAATTGCGGAACGACAATCGGTTTAAAGGAATTCAGCCAGTCTAATTTCGCAAACATAATATACTGCGGAATCATCAGCACTTCATGGGGCAGCATTAACGTCCCCATCATGCACGCGAACCAAAACTTTTTACCCTTAAACGGAATACGCGCAAATCCGTAAGCAATGACAGCCGATGACAGGACGGCGCCGATTGTTGACAGCCCCACAATAATCGCCGAGTTTTTAATAAAGGTCAGAAACGGCTGCCCCGCAATGCCCTTCCATCCCTCAGCATAGTTACTGAGAATAAAAGGATCGGGAATGAGAGAATGAGAGGTTGTAAAAATACTGGCGCTTTCCTTAAATGAGCTGACAAACAGCCAAATGACCGGATACAGCAATAACACCGCCAGCGATGCCGTAAAAACATGGAACAGTATGCGTTTGGGCCTGACGCGCCCGGTTTTTTTCCTCTCAAAAACCGGGACTTCTCTGACAGGCTGGTTGACCGGCTCCATCCGTCATTCCTCCTTTGACTCGTAATGAACCCAATAGGACGATGTTTTAAACAGTATCAGCGTTATCAGCCCGACAATGATAAGCATGACCCACGCCATCGCCGATGCGTAGCCCATTTGAAAATAGTTAAACGCCCGCTGGAACAAATAGAGCGAATACAGAAGCGTCCCGTCAAGCGGTCCTCCCTCGCCCTTCGATATGATATAGGCAGGTGTAAATGTCATAAATGCTGAAATTGTCTGCATCACAAGATTAAAGAAGATAATCGGTGTGAGGATCGGAAGCGTGATCTTAAAGAAACGCTGCGCCCGATTCGCCCCGTCCACACTTGCCGCTTCCAAATACGCAGACGGAATGTTTTTCAGCCCGGCCAGAAAAATCAGCATTGATGACCCGAACTGCCAGACGGAAAGCAGAATCAGTGTCCACAACGCACTTGTCGGGTTCTGATACCAGAGAATTTTTTGATCAATCCCGACAAAAAACAGCAGCGCATTGATGACCCCGTCATTGCCAAAAATATTGCGCCACATAATCGCCACAGCCACGCTCCCGCCGATGATTGAAGGCAGATAAAAGAGCGTTCTGTAAATGGCCGTTCCTTTTGCTGCATTGTTTAAGATGACAGCGATAAAAAGCGCGAAGCCGAGGCGGAGCGGAACCCCGGCAAGCACATACGTAAACGTCACCTTCAACGACTGCCAATACTTTTCGTCACCCGTAAACATTTCCTTAAAGTTGTCGAGCCCGATCCATTTCGGCGCCGTAAACAAGTCATAGCTTGTGAAGGACAGAAACAGGGACGCCCCCATCGGAATGACCGTAAAGCATAGGAACCCAATGATAAACGGAGAAATAAAAGCATATCCCGCCAGATTGTCTTTTCTCATACTCCGGCTTTGTTTCATTGCGTCAGCCCCATTTCCCGTCAATTATTCCTCTCTAATATCTCATTGGCCTTTTTCCGGAACGTTTTGGCGGCTTTTTCCGGGGATACCTTCTGATACAGAATCTGATCAGACGTGTCCTTCAGCAGCTTGATGACCTCCGCGCTTCCCACAGGCTCCGGCGGATCGGCTTTGCTGATGTTTTTTGATGCGGTTTCCACATACTTCACAATGTTGGCTTCTTCCTCATTCAGTTTCGGTTTAATCGCATCCGCCACCTTGTCGGATACTGGCACTCCCCGCTCGCCTTTGATCAGCATGTTTGCCTCTTTATTGTTCACGAAGAAATCAATAAATTTGGCAGCCTCTTTTTTATGCTCAGAGCTTTTCGGAATGGAAAACAGCATACTCGGCTTCAGTGTCAGCGCCTTTTCTTTCATTTGCTCCGGCGGCAGATAGAGAGACAGCGGCGAATCTGTCAACCGGGCAAAGCCCAAATATTGATTGGAGTAGTTCCATGTAATCGCTGATTTGCCTTTGACGATAAAATCGTCCTCCATCCCTTTAATCTGTGCGCTTTCATCAGGTGTTGGGGACGTTTTCGCTTTCGCCAGCCTCAGCTGCCGTTCAAAATAATCGACAAACAGCTGATCATCCTGATACGCGAGGCCAGTGCCGTCTTCTTTATAAAAACGTTCACCCTTCGTGCGCAAATAATAAGGAAAGAAAATATCAGGGGGATGCATTCCGTTGGAGCCGTAGACGCCGGCTTTTTCCTGAAGATCATACGCCAGCTTCTCGTAATCCTCCCACGTCCAGTTTTCCTGATTGATAGACACACCGGCTTTTTTCAGCAAATCTTCATTCGCAATCACAGACAGCACGTTGACGCCTAGCGTAAACCCATAGAGCTTATTATCGATTTTTCCGCCCGATAGCATATTCTCGTCGATTGAACTGACATCAATCGTTCCATCCTTTGTATACGGCGTTAAATCTTCCAGCTGGTTCTTCTTTCCGTATTGGGCTAAGTAAGCGGTATCCATTTGGATGACATCAGGAAGCTGGCCGGCGGCAGACATGGGCGCGAGCTTTTTCCAGTAGTCATCCCAGTTCGCAAATTCCGCCTCAATATGGACGTGCGGATTCTTTTTCTCGTAAAGTTCAATTACCTTTGTTGTATAATCATGCCTTGGCTGCCCGCCCCACCACGCGATTCTGAGTGTAACGTCTTCTTTTTTTCCCGAGGCCTCTTCACCCGCTGAACAACCGCTGAAAAAAAAGACGCAGACAAGCGATAACAGCACGTAACAAATCTTCTTCAAACCAATCCCCCCTTTAATGTAAGTGCTTACATTTTATTTTAAAGCGTTCAGATAGGGCGAAACACTCAAAAAACAGTGGGGAAAGTCAAAAAAACAGAGATGGCTATCCTGTGGAAGCGCCTCCCTGTTTTCTTCTGAATTCTGACGGTGTCAGACCGGTATATTTTTTAAAAACAAGACTGAAATACTTCGGATTATCGCCAAACCCAATTTCTTCAGCAATTTCTGATACACTCGCGTCCCGCCTTATTTTCATCTGCTTCATCGCATGCTCAAGACGCACTCGTGTAACATATTGGGAAAACTTCTCGCCTGTTTCCTGCTTAAATAACTTCCCGAGATAATCAGGATTCATAAACAGCATATCCTTCGCCGCCCATTTTAAGGACAGATTCGGGTTTCCGAGCTCCTCGGCAATAAGCCTGATCATTTTTGAAATCACTGCGCTCCCATGCAGGTCACCAGCCGCTTCAGCTGTGTCCCGAAACAGCTGCCCCGCGTGCCGGAGTTCTCCCGCCTGACTGATAACCATCTTGCGGTCCGCAAAAACCTCCGCCGCCTTTTCAGCGGCGTCCTCCTCTACAGCGAGCACGGTCCATTCTCCGCTGCCGCAAATCGCTGTCAGCGCCGTCCCGAGTGCCTTTCTAGCCGCGGTATCAATAGATTGGCCCCCTTTTAAAATCAAGAGGCGGACCTTTTTTCCGGCAAGTGAAGGCGGCGGAGACAGCTGGGCGACACCGGCGATCAAGCCTTCCAAGTATTGATCGGCAGCAAAGGAACGGATATGATCAAGCTCGTGTATCAGGTGGTCTGTTTTCTTTTTCCGCACATCTTGCCGCTTCAGCTCAGCAATGATTTCCTCAAGCGAGCTGATAATCTGCTGTTCATTGCAGGGCTTCAGCAAATAATGCTTCACCCCATATTTCATAGCTTCCTTTGCGTACTCAAACTCTCCAAACCCGGACAGGACGATAAACTGCACCGACGGGCTGACGGCTGATACCTTTTTGATTAGCTCAAGCCCGTCCATGCCAGGCATTTTGACGTCTGTGATGACGATATGCGGCTGCTTATGTACAATCTTTTCATACGCTTCATGTCCGTTCTGCGCTTTACCGATCAGTGAAGCGCCAAGCGCCTCCCACTCAATGATTCCCGCCATTCCATCAAGGATAATCCTCTCATCATCAGCCAGCAGTATTTTATACATCACACCACCTCATTTCGGCACGGTATTGTGATCACAATCCTCGTTCCCTTTTCATGCTTACTTTGAATACGCAAGCCGTATGGCTCTCCGAATGTCAGGCTGATGCGCTCGCGAATATTCCACAGTCCGATTCCTCTTCCGCCCGTTGCTTCAAGAATCCGTTCATCCATGCCAGGGCCGTTATCTTCGACCGTCATACAGACACAGTCCTTCACCTTTTTCGCCTGAATCCGGATGGCACACGGCCTTGTAAAGGGTTCAAGCGCGTATTGAATCGCATTTTCCGCAAGCGGCTGGAGCGTCAGTTTCGGAATGAGGCAATGCTTGACCTCATCGTCAATATCCAACGTGAAGTTCAGACGCTCTTCAAATCGAAATCGCTGAATGGTCATATAGTGACGTAAAATGTCCGCCTCCTCCTGAATGGTCACGATATCCTTTTTCATATGTATGCTGTTTCTCAGAAGAAAACCGAGCGATTCCACCATTTTTGAGATTTGCTTTTGCTGATTCGCCTTGGCCAGCCAATTGATGGACTCGAGCGTGTTATATAAAAAATGCGGATTGATCTGGGCTTGCAGTGCTTTCAATTCGGTTTCTTTAATAATGAGCTGTTTTTCCACATTTTCTTCCATCAGCTTATTAATCCGTTTCATCATGACAGTAAAATGGCGGTTCAGCATGCCGGCCTCATCCTGTGTATGTTCCGGCAGAGAAAGCGACACACCTGCTTCAATACCGCCGTGCTGTACCGATTTCATCGCGGTCACAAGCTGTTCAATCGGCTCCGTGATGCTGTTGGCGATTTTCCTTCCGAAAAGCAAAACCACACAGAAAAAGAGGAGAAAGCATGTGCCGATCACTGTTTTCATAAAGGAAATTTTCGCGAACATCTGATCAAAGGGGATAACGTTATAGTAGCTCCAATTTTGGTAGGATGATTGAAGATAAGAAATAAAGTAACGTTTGCCATTCTTTTTTATCAAGTCATAACCGGGGTGCTTCAGCGTCTCTTTTGCTGCCTCAGGAACATGCGCTGATGCATGTGCCGTATACACCAAATTCCCGCCTTGGTCAGCAATCATAATGTCTCCGACTGAATCGCCCCAATCCTGCGGCACATCACGAATCATCTGTTTTACATTGACTTGGATCAGCACCATGCCCAAGCCGTTCAGACTCAGCTGGTGATAGGACCTGATCTGCCGTGCTGAAATCAGGACAGGATCTGACCCGCCGAGCGTCATCCAAAGATTTCTTCCATTTTTCGCTTTCGCTCGCTTAAATACCTCTTCCTGCTCCTGCTGCAAAAGATCTGAAGAACTGCTTCCGGCTGAATACTCTGAGCCGCGGGCATCAATCAAATGAATGGAATCGATGTACTTTTCATCGCTGGCATATCCCGCAAGCTGATCCCAAAGCTCCTGCTTCATTTGATATTGATCATACGTATCATCCCGATTTTGCATGCTCAGGATGCGCTGAATCTGTTCGTCTGTAATGATTTCATATGACACATCCTCTATCTTCTTCAGCTCGTCTTCGATCCTTTCAGAAGACATCCGAAGCACCTCCGAGGACTTGCGGTAAATCTGCTCATCATACACATGAAAGGCATACTGGACCCCGCTGTATACAAACAGAAAGGATACGGCCATAATCAACGATAGAAACACAAACAGCTTATCCTTAATCTTCATCCGCCTGTACCAGCCAGCAACTCTTTTCTTCATGCCGCCTTTTCTTTCTCCTGCCGCTGATCCATTGACCGAAACGCTTTAAAGGACAGCTTCGTTAAGATCAGACTGAGTAAACTCCCGCTGAAAAACAATAGAAACGTGACATGAAACAGAACGAGACAAAGCACACCGACAGCGCCCGCCGCCATCAAAAGCGTCACCGCCGGACGGCTGAAGGCAATCAAAAAGCTGATGCTCAGCACCTCTTTGATTTTCACGTCAAAATGAGAGAACACCGGGAACACATACAGCACAACAAACGCGAAAATCAAGCTGATGCTCAGGAACACGTTGACGAGCACAGGCTGATCCATCTGAGCCGCTATCCGCATATCTGCAAACAGAAACAGGGCAGCCGTCACAACGATGAGCCCGAGGATCTGTGAGGTCCGCCATTCCTTTTTAAACGCCCGAATAAAGACAGAAAACACCGGGGCATCCGCATTCCCCTTCGCCCATTCTCTCGCCACTGTAAACATCGCGGCAGTAGCGGGCATCAGCCCAAACACAACCAGGCCTGCAAGAGAAAACAAAATCCAAAGCACATTCAAATAGGCCAGTCTCATCACCCACGTACAAAAACGATTCAGCCCATTCGTCACACTGTGTATCATCAACATCACCTTCCTGCTATGGAAAACGCTTTCATTTTAAAGTACTATGTATTTCTCCTTTCGAAAGAAAATTCCTGCCGTTCTTAAAAATTCGATATGATGAGAGATATCCGCCGCCTTATCTTTTCCTGTAACGCCGGATGGCTCTATCAATCAAATATCCGGCAATGGCTCCGCAAACAACATTGAATCCAAGCACTCCGAGCGCAGCCCCTTCCCAGCCGCGTACATACACGAGGCTGTACCAGATCAGAAACACACCAAGGACGATCAGCCCGCCCAATATCCATTCCGGCCGGCTTTTGTCAGGAAACTTCATCCGCATCAAAGCAGATACGCCAGTGAACAAACAAGCCGTCACGATCCCTGTCATAAATAAAATTGGCCACAACATCGCCTGCCCTCCCTTTTAGAAAAAGACAAAAAAGCCTCCTTGAAAGGACGCTTATTCTGTCGTAATCTCTTTCTCAAACAAATGATATCCGGATGCATCAGCACCCATGAATTCATATCCCATACGCCGATAAAAGGAATGCAAGGCGTCGTTATCAGCGACACAGTCAAGCCGAATCCGCGTTTTCCCTGGAAAGTGTATGCCCGTCTCCGCCCATTGAAGGACGCGTGCTCCAAGCCCCTGTCCCGCAAACCGGCGGCTTACTGCGAGGCGATGCAAATAAATGGACTCCTCATGCCCATCGTCTCCCCAAAGCGTCCGGTCCCACTCGCTCGGTTCAGGCAGCAGCATCACGACAGCCGCAAGCTCTTCATCTTTTTTAAACACAAACACATGCCCACCTGCAATTGAACCCGTGATATCATGTGTATCGTGGCCTTCCAGCAGTCCGCTCCATTGGTTAGAACCCCGATCCCGGAGCCATTCCGCTGTTCGGACGAGCAATCCAGTAATCGATTCTGCATCCTCATAGACGGCCGGACACGCGTAAAATCCATCTGCAATCGTTTCGTTCTCAATCTTAAAAGCTGACATAAAGGCCTCCCAATCAAAAAGTAAGCTTGCACACACACCTTGATTATAATGCAGACCAAACTGCAAAAACAGACCATTTTCTCTGTATGTAAAAGGGTGTATGAAAGAGAGGCCAATCTGCCTATTAGAAAATCTTCTTTTTATCCCGTTCTTCTTTTAAAATTTCAACCGCTTCCCTGAAGCGCATAGAGTGTACGATTTCACGCTCACGCAAAAAACGCAGGGAATCGTTTAAATCAGGATCATCCGAGATATCAATCAGCCATTGATACGTGGCCCGCGCCTTTTCCTCTGCGGCAATGTCTTCATATAAATCGGCAATCGGATCACCCTTCGCCTGAATATAAGTCGCTGTAAACGGAACGCCCGCCGCATTGTGATAAAATAGCGCGCTGTCATGATTGACGTAATGATCGCCAAGGCCAGCTTCACGCAGCTGCTCCGGTGTGGCGTCTTTCGTCAGCTTATAGACCATGGTCGCAATCATTTCCAAATGGGCGAATTCCTCCGTACCGATATCTGTTAAAAGGCCGATGACCTTATCAGGAATCGTATAACGCTGGTTCAAATAACGGAGAGCCGCGGCCAGCTCGCCGTCCGCTCCGCCATACTGCTCAATCAAATACTTCGCCAGCGTCGGGTTGCACGTACTGACTTTGACAGGGTACTGCAGCTTCTTTTCATACACCCACATTCAGGCATTCCTCCTTATACTTGCCACGGCCATGGCCCTTTGCCCCAATCCCAATCCTCGCCCGCGGGGCTGTTGCCGAACTGCAGAAGCGGCCCGTAAGAGGATTCGAACTGTCTTTTTAAGTGCCTTGAATAGCCGGAATATTGATTGAATTGCTTCAGCGCATCTTCATCATGAGGATGTGTATTTAAATAAAGACTCAGCTCAACAAGCACAAAATCCGCGGCCTGTATTTGCTCAAGCTGACGATAATACTCGGCGTCAACCTTTTTTGCCATGTGCGTCTCCCCCTCGATAAGGGTTTTCATAAAAATCATAGAGATCCTTCCAAAGGGTGCCTTTCCTCAAAGCCTCCATCGGCGAAAACTGCTCCATATGCTCAGGCTGAAAGGTCATATAAAGGTTAGGGGGCGTTCTGTAATATTTCTTCCCTATAGGCGGACAGGGATCAAAACGGCTGTGAAAGGGCGTATATGATTTGACAGGCGTAAACGGCTGCATATCCTTCATTCCGGCTCCTCCTTTCTCAAAAACAATGACCTTAATAGGTATGAGGCAGGAGGCATGATTATGACTGAAACATGACTTAGCTTTTTCAATAAGAAGACCTTCGGCTCTGCCGAAGGTCTTTCTAGACTATTCAGTCCAAAATGAGGTCAGTTCCAATACGCAGCATGAGCAGCTGCAAACTCTGAGAGCGAACGAGGTTCTTTTCCTGTCACACGCTTCACTGTATCCGTTACCCGATGTTCCGCACCATGGCTGATTGCTTCATCTAGCCCCGCCATAAAACTGGCATAATCCGCCGGCAAACCAGCTGCCGCCATCCTATTTTGCAGCTCAGAACGAAAAATGCTGACATGCTTCACCCGGCGTCCCGCGGCAGCACCGATGATCTCTGCCGCTTCGGCATAGCTCAGCGCCTCGGGTCCTGTCAGGATATGATGTGTTTGATGAGGGACGGCATCAGTCAAAGCACGGACGGCTGTTTCTGCGATGTCATCAGCATCAATGAATCCTAGCTTTCCCTCACCCGAAGCCGTGACGATGCGTCCCTCATTTTGAATCGACATTTGATGCTGGACATTGATGAAATTTTGCATAAAGTATGAGGGCCGCAGCACCGTCCATTCTGGAAACTCGCGCACTGCCTGGTGAAGCGCGCCAAACACAGGGCCATTCTCGGAGACAACAGACGCACTTTGCATCACTACCCGCTTTACACCAAGACGCTTTGCTTCCTTTAAAAAGGGAAGCACATAGGGAGCCGGATCAAGCACACCGACCGGAGCAACAAGATAGATGTCTTTTACTTGTTCTAGGGCAGGCGTATAACTGGAGGCGTCCTTACAATCAAAATACACATACTCTGCATTTGCAAGCTCGCCCTTTTTTCTGCTTGCAATACGCACCCTGTATCCCAGCTTGATTAAACGGCTGGCGATTCGGCTGCCGACTGTGCCGGTCCCGCCCGTGATTAAAATCGGATTCTGTTTCATCATTTTCCACTCTCCTCTGTTTGCAAAAATGATCCTCCAAAGGCCTCTTTTACAACAAGCGGATTCCAATAATCCCTATACCGCACAATGCGGCCGTCTCTCGTTTCGATGACACTGATATAGCTTTGGCGATAAGGCAGTCCAGTCTCAATCACATGGCCGTCACATTGAAATTCCGCAATTATCGTATTCGAGTCCGCGGAACGGTACACTGTCGGAGCCGTAAATGAAGAAAGATGGATCTGCTTAGGATAATCCTTAATATAATCGTAAATAAACGCTTTCCCTTCTATTCTTTTTGGTGATCCCTCCGGCGCATAAGGAAACTCAAATACAGCATTCTCATCCCAAAGCTCCACCCAGCTCTTCATGTCCTTCTCAAGCATATAAGCCATAAACTTTCTCAAAGTTTCACATGCTTTTTCAAATTCATTCAACATTCATCATCACCTCTTTTTTTATTTCCAGACCATTCAGTCCAAAAAATGCACACATGGGCAAAGAATTCTTTACCACATGTTAATCAAGCACTGATAAACTCACGTCTACATGGTCCTGAAGACGATCCATATCTGCCGTCACTTTCGCAATAAATGTCAGTGACAGCCTGCTTTGATTCAGGTACCGGGCAAGCGCAGATATATCAGGATCTTCGCCATTCAATTCTCCTTGATCCTTCGCCCTTAAAAGCGCCTGATAAAAAGCGTCCTCAAGCTGCTTGGATTGTCTTTCAAAATACCGGGCAAGCTCAGGGTCATGCGGAATCTGTTCAATCGCGCTGTTAATGATATAGCACGCCTTCGCCCGTTCCGGATCCCTCAGGGCATTGACACCCTCCTGAAAAATTTCACGAATGGCTTCCATTACAGATCCTGGCGCTTCAAGCCTTTCCATAACGGCAGTGTTTTTTCCTTCAAGATACGATTTCACAGCGGACAAAAACAAATCACGTTTCGTTCCATACGTATCATACAAGCTCTGGCGGGCAATGCCTAAATGAGAAAGCAGTTCCTGAAGAGACGTTCCTTCGTAGCCATACTCTCCGAAAACCTCTATCGCCCTGTGAAGAACAAGCGCCGTATCAAATTCTTTATTCCTCCCCAAAAAACGATCACCTCCTGAAACAAATGTTACCATTTTCCGGACTGAACAGTCACTGAACAGTCAAGAAAAAATAAAAAACACTCTTGATCTGCAAGAGTGCCTCTTTTCACCATCATCTTTTTTATTTAAAGCCGTCTTTTCCCCAATGGCCCATATGGTGGTGATGGTGGCCATAATGACCATCATGATGATGGTGGTGATTATCCTTACCAACATGATGATGGTGGTGATGAAGATTATCTTTTCCATCATGGTGATGGTGATAATAGTGATGATGTCCATCGTTTTCATGGTGCATGCCCGGATAGCTTACAGCTCCCGGAGAGCCTCCATAACCGCCGCTTGGGTAACCGCCGCCATACGCGCCATATCCCGGATAGCCGCCGACTCCTCCATGCATCCCATAGCCTGGATACCCCCCAGACATGCCGTAGCCCGGGTAGCCTCCAGACATCCCATAACCTGGGTAACCCCCATACATGCCGCCGTATCCTGGGTAGCCTCCGTACATCCCATAGCCCGGATAACCTAGTCCTCCATACATGCCAAACCCGGGACGGCCAATGCCGTAGCCTGGAAAAGCGCCAAAACCAGGTCCGCCATAGATCTGTCTTGTATCAGTATCAGTATCAGTCATATTCACTCTCTCCTTCACTTAGGTTACAGTCCAGAGTATGAGAATATCTTACAGATCGTATAGGCAGCCGCCTACATACAGCTAAAACAATTTCTAGGACAAAAAAAAGAAAGCAGGCTATAACAGCCTGCTCACTCCTTACTCGCCTAAATCAACGTTATGATACACCTGCTGAACGTCTTCCAAATCCTCTAAGGCATCAATCAGTTTTTCAAACTGTTCCTTCGCATCATCCGGAAGCGTGACTTCGCTTTGCGCAAGCATTGTCAGCTCCGCTACTGTAAATTCCTCAACGCCCGCGTTTTTAAACGCCTCCTGCACTGCATGGAATTGATCCGGCTCCGCATAGACGATCACACTGTCATCCTCTTCCAAAATGTCACGGACATCGACATCCGCTTCCATCAGGATTTCAAGCGCTTCGTCAGCAGTTTTGCCTTCCACACCGATTACAGCCGTCGCGTCAAACATGTAAGCAACAGATCCGCTCACCCCCATGTTTCCGCCGTTTTTCCCGAACGCCGCACGCACTTCCGGCGCCGTACGGTTTACATTATTCGTCAGCGCATCAACGATAATCATTGATCCGTTCGGCCCGAAGCCCTCATAACGAAGCTCATCGTAATTCTCTTCCGCTCCGCCCTTCGCCTTCTCGATCGCCCGTTCAATGATGTTTTTCGGTACGCTGTAAGTCTTCGCGCGCTCAAGCACAACCTTCAGCGCCTGGTTAGATTCCGGATCAGGTTCGCCCTGCTTCGCCGCCACGTAAATCTCACGGCCAAACTTCGCATAAATCCGACTCGTATTCGCGTCCTTAGACGCCTTCTTCTCTTTAATATTGTTCCACTTACGGCCCATGATGTTCCACTCTCTTTCATATATATCAATCTAAATGCTGTTATTCACTTTATCCATTATACCTCAAATGGTTTGGTTGTTTCGAGTGTCTTGCGTTAGAAATAGAAGGAATGCCGTGGTGGGAAAATCGAACGTCTTCAGTAAAGCAAGAAAAAGCCCTAGCTAAGGGCTTTCTTCTGATCACTGAGTTTGTAAGGGGAATGATCAATATACGTCGTATTTCGATCTGTTGATTCCTTAACGCCGCCCGAGTTTGTCAGGAATGGAAACGACATGCTTCCGAAAACTAGAGTAACAGCCAGACACATCATCACTTTTTTCTTAATAGGCATATAAACACTCTCCTTTTAGAATATCTTCTTGAGCTTTCAGCACTTTCCGATAAAACGCAGCTGCTTGTTCAAAGTGACAGCTGCTTTCAAACACAGCGGCAGCACTCCGGGCACATGCTTCAATGTACGCGTGCAGGTTCTTTTTTTCGAAATAGCTTAAAAGATCATGAATTTTGCGTTCATCAACAGTCTCCTTGTACACGGCCTCTAAGAACAGAAACAATTCTTTATAACATTTGTGAGAACGTGCTGTGATACGGTTCAGCCCTTCTTCTATGAAATGAAACGCTTTCTGTGTCTGGCCCGCTTTACATAATGTCCAGCTTAACCCAAACAAGACTTTCGGAAGCAGATCAGGCACTTTCTCTCTGCTCACTTTCGCCGCTTTTTGGAAATGTTCTACAGCCATCTGATCGTCTCCTGATCTATCATAGCTGTTCGCGATGTTCAATAGAGAAATGGCGATAAACCGATCGTTTTGAATGTCCATTGCCAATTTCAGCGCTGCTTCTAAATGCGGGAGCGCTTTGCCATAGTGTTTGAAATCATCATAATTTCCAGCGATCACAAACAAGCTTTGTATGGTTCTAATGCTGTATAAGGGATGGTTTTGATAAATGTCTAAGGCTTGAAGAATATGATGCATCGACACATGGGTTTGCTTCATGTGATAATACGCTTCCGCCACTTTAAAATGGAATTCCGCTTTCTCAATTTCATCAGACACAACCGGCAGTTCTTTCTCCGCCTCGCGATAAAACCCGATTGCTTCAACATATTCTTTTTGATCAAATTCATACATGCCGCGGAAAAACAAAGAGTAGTATTTCAAAAGGCCTGTGAGTTTTTTCTGAGGGGTCTCAATCGTTTCAAGAAGCTCTGTCACGGTAGGGCGATTCCCGTAAGGTTGTCCCGGCTCCAAATAATCCAGCATCAGCTGGTGCCGAAAACACATCAGAGAATAATAGATCAGCAAATCCTGATCCTCTTCCATCTTCTGAATGTCCTGCTCAACCTCCGCTTTCAGAACCTCAGCATCCGGAACACTGAACTGGCGAATCATTTTATACCATTCATTAATCTTAACACCAACACGCGAAGACGGTATGGCTTGACTCAATGGCTTCCCTCCTTCTCTGTGAGATATGTCATATTCTATCAATCCCAAATTTTGAAAACAACACAGAAGGAAGAAAATGTTTTTTCATCCTGTCAATTTGTTTTTCTTCGTAAAAAAAGAACCCTTTATGCAAGGGTCCCATCTCTCACTTAATGTCAATCACCACAAAATCCTGCACCTTCACCTGTTCCTCAGGCAAATCAAACTGATAAAGCATCTTCTTAGAATGGATATCAAACACACCCACATACCCGCCGATGCCCTTTTTATGCTCTTCCTGGGCAACTATATACAATAGATTCCCCTTAAACTTCGCCTCCATATAAGGAAACTTCAAGCTGTATGTGTGAAAAGAAAAATCCTCCCCATATTCCAGCAAGTTCGCTCCTCCCTCTTTGTCCTCGTATGCCACGTAAAAACTGCCGCTTTCTTTGTCATAATACACAGTATCTGCATATTCAAGATCTTCAGGATACGCAATATATGTCGTCTTCCATGTCCCTTTTTCAATCACAGTCAGTTCATGCTGCGAGCTCGCGACAATAAATTCCTCCGAGTCTGCGAATTTATCAGCGTATGAGGCTAAGCTCAGGGTCTCTGATTTCCTCTGTGTTTCTGTCGATCACGTAAATAGACATGCTTTGAATGATATAAATATAGTTCTCATCACTCGACCCCATCGTGACAAGCGAAGGCAAGGTGAGCTGATGTTTCTTTTTCGTTTTTCTGTCGTTTATGTGGATCTCATTCCCCGTCGTATCAACGTTATAGGCCTTAACAGAGACATCCTTCCCCTCATGCCAAAACGCAAATGGATTTGATAGCGGATGCTTTTTTATAAGCATCCTTCTCCAGCGTGTAATAAAAGGACTCATGTTCCGCTAATAATACAATGTCTGTTGATGCGTAAGACTTCGTTTGGATGTACGGCACATCCGCCACCTTGAACGTGCGCCTATTAAATCTTTCGCCTGTTGAGGTTGAGAGCAGCGTGCTTTCTTTTATGAGAGGGTTGGAATAGATAAAATAGATGCGGTCTTCTTCGAGATGAATGGCGGAAGTTTTGACAGGAATATTGCTTTTATTATGTAACTGAAGATACAGAGCAAACAGGATGATGCATATCATAAACCCTAATAAACCGAATATAATGCGTTTTTTCTTCATCAAAATGCTCCTTTAACTGTCTATCAGTAATCATTTCGACTATGTTTACACAATCCCTTCGTGAATAAAGACACATGCCAAATGACTCATTTTTCCATCGAAACACGTTTCCACAGCCATTCTTATCCTGCTCCGTGGTAAAATTTTGATATTGAGCGAACAAAAGAAGGGAAATGGTCATGAAAGTACTTGAAGTGAAAACACTGCTTTCTGAAGCGACAGACCGCGCGAAAGAGTATAAAGAACTAAGAACGCAAATGGTCAACTTGAGAAAAGCCTTAAAAAGCGTCGCTGATCTCAGTGACAGCGAATTCTCAGGAAAAGGCGCCAGCAACATCAAAGCCTTCTATCACGACCACGTTGGCGTCACCGACCAATGGATCGACTACATCGACATGAAAATCGCATTTTTCAACAGCATCGCCGGAGCCGCCGAGGACAAAGGTCTCTCTGACGCATACATCGAAGAATCCTTCCTGGAGCACGAACTGGCAAATGCCCACAAAAAATCGAAATCCATCATGTCCGAACAGAAAAAAGCGATGAAAGACATCCTGAACGATATCGACGACATCCTCCCGCTCGACCTGTTTTCAACAGAAACCTTCAACGACGAGCTGGCAGATGCCAACGACAAACGCAAAAAAACACTGGAAAAATTGGACGCCTTGGACGAAGACCTAAAGACAGAATACGCCCTGTCAGAACCAAATGAACAATTCATCAAGTCCGATTTCCAAAAGCTCCAAGAAGCAACGGGCAAAGGCAAAAACGCCACACCCATCCACTACAACGCCGAAGCGTACCGTGAGAGCGACATACATAAGAAAAAAGGCGACATTGAAAAGCGGACTGAGGCTTACTTAAAGAATAAGAAAGAGGAAGCGAAGGAACGCGAAATTGAAAAATTGAAGAAAAAGCTTGCGGATGGTGTATCTGACCCTGATGAATATTTAAAAATTGCGAAGAAGATTGGGTATGAGAACCTTGAGCCTTATCAACAACAGTATGTGATACAATTAGAAACTGCTAAACAGGATGCTAAAATTTTAAAAGGAATTGGTGAGGGATTATACGACTTTGGAAAAGACACTGCTCTTGGTGTGAAGGATATGATTTTAAATGCACCAGAGACAATTAGCAGTGTGTACAAATTTTTAAACTCCTCTCCCACCCAACAACTTGCAACAGTTACATTTACGGGAGTTAATATATGGGCAGCGTTATCCGATTCATGGAAGCGTGATATGATAAACGGAGACGCAGAGTCAAGATCACGTTGGATCACCTATTCCCTGGCCACTGTTGTAACAGCACTTATTGGAACTAAAGGTATAGATAAAGTTGGAAAGCTAGGAGAACTCACAGCTCAAAAAACTATTACAAAAGGCAATGAAGCACTTGTTACTACATCAGAAATGTTCAGTAACATGCTTTCTAATAGAAAAAATCAATTTGCTTTTGCGGATGACTTACAAAAAATACAAGATATTCATAACGTTCTAAATACTGAACTTCTTAGAGATGTATCAAAAAAAGAAAGTGTATTATTTCAATCAAATAGTGGGAAATCACCTTCGAACAGTAGTACTTTTGATGTTACATCTTTTGAAAAGAAAATGTATAGCATGAACATCAATGAAAAAATTGCTTTTATAAGAGAAACCGCCGCCCCAATTGCTAATCCGAGCTGTATAAAGATAAACATGCGAAATTCAGGATCACGCCAATAAATATTGAGGCTTCGCCCTGTTAAA
>NZ_CP026521.1:886608-890678 GCF_002953915.1 Bacillus sp. MBGLi79 | reverse complement strand
AGATTAAGTCTTTGAAGAAGAAAAGATGTCATCCGTAAAGTTTTAAACTATTAGGTACAGCTCAATCAACTGTTCTTTTCAAAACCAACTTCGCCACACACTCCACATGGCTAGTATGCGGAAACATATCAACAGGCTGCACTTCACGCGTCACATACCCGCCATCCTCCAGCACCCGCAAATCGCGCGCCAAGGTTCCCGGGTTGCATGACACATACACTACACGCTTCGGTTTCATTTCAATAATCGTCTGCAGCAAAGCTTCATCGCAGCCTTTGCGCGGCGGGTCAACCACTAGCGTGTCAGCCGCAATGCCTTCCTCATACCATTTCGGAATCACGGTCTCCGCTTCGCCCACGGCAAACTCAGCGTTCTCAATGCCGTTCAACTCAGCATTCCGCTTCGCGTCCTCAATCGCTTCCGGTACAATCTCAACGCCGTACACTTTCTTCGCCTGCTTCGCTAAAAACAACGAAATCGTGCCAATGCCGCAGTATGCGTCAATGACGGTTTCTTCGCCGTTCAATTCAGCGTATTCAAGCGCTTTGTCATAGAGCACTTTCGTTTGCTCAGGGTTGACCTGGTAGAACGATCTTGCCGAGATGGCGAATTTGATGCCGCCGATGGTGTCGTAAATGTATTCTTCTCCCCAGATGACGGTTGTTTCGTCGCCGAAAATGACGTTTGTTTTTTTCGGGTTGATGTTTTGGACGATCGATTTGACGTGCGGGAATGCCGCGGTGATCTCCTCGACGATTTTCGCTTTGTGCGGGAAGTCGTTTGTTCTTGTGATGAAGACGACCATCATTTCGCCTGTGACGGCGCCGTATCTGACCATGATGTGTCTGAGCCAGCCTTTGTGGCGTTCTTCGTTGTACGCTTTGATGCCGTATTTGCCGCAGATCTCTTTAATCGCCTGAACGACGCGGTCGTTTTCCGACTGCTGGATCAGGCATTCGTTCATGTCGATGATTTCATGGCTGCGCTGCTGGTAGAAGCCTGCGATCAGACCGCCTTCTCTTTCGCCGACAGGGACCTGCGCTTTGTTTCGGTAGTTCCACGGGTCTTCCATGCCGAGGGTCGGGTGGACGGTGATCCGGCTTAAATCGAGCTTGCCGATTCGCTCAAGCACGTCTTTGACTTGCTTCTGCTTGTAGAGAAGCTGGCCTTCGTAGTTGATGTGCTGAAGCTGGCAGCCGCCACACTGCTTATAGATCGGGCACGGTGCGTCCGTGCGAAAGCGGCTTTCTTCTTTCAAATCGATGAGACGGCCGAAGGCGAAGCCTTTTTTAACCCGGGTCACTTTGATCTGCGCCTTTTCGTCAGGGAGCGCGTTCGGCACGAAAATCGGGAAGCCGTCGACTTTGGCGACGCCGGCTCCTTCGTGTGTTAAATCTTCAAATACGACATTGTAATATTCATTTTTTTGAACGGGGGCTTTTTGTTTCATCTTTTTCACCTGCTATAAGAAAAACTTGGCCAGCTCTTTAGACCAAGTTCAATCATCCAATTTTCTCGCTTTTTCTTTTGACATGACGACATCGATATGGCGGTAGAGGTTTTCGAATTCGCCCGGCAGTTCGCCGCCGTATTCGCCGTCAAGGTTGAGGAGCATTTTGTCTTTGACCGTCACTTTGACGCGGTTTGCTTTCGTGTAGATGATATGCTCGTCATTGATATGTTCGCCGCGGAGGGCAAGTCCGACAAGTCTGATGAATTCGGCGAGGTTTGCCCGTTTTAAAATAACGAGGTCAAACATGCCGTCGTTCAAGCTTGAGTCTGGAGCAAGCTTCTCAAAGCCGCCGACGGAGTTCGTCAGCATGACGAGAAACAGCATCACTTCTCCTTCAAACAGCTTGCCGTCGTATTCGATTTCAACCTCGGTCGGCCTCAGCGAAGGAAGGAGCATTTCCATTCCTTTTAAATAATAGGCGAGGTGGCCGAGCATCGTCTTCAATTTGCTTGGTACGTCATATGTCAGTTCGGTGAGGCGTCCGCCGCCGGCAATATTGATGAAATATTGGCCGTTGACGCGGCCGATGTCAATCGGACGGGCTTCTCCCTCTAGTATTGTGTTTACCGCCTTTAAAATATCCTCGCGCGGAATGCCGAGCGCTCTCGCAAAGTCATTCGTCGTTCCGACCGGAATGACTCCGAGCTTGGGACGGTGTTCCAACGGCGCCAGTCCGTTGATGACTTCATTTAATGTGCCGTCTCCTCCGGCCGCAACAATCAAGTCAAATTCCCGCTCAGCGGCGTTTCTGGCGGCCTGTACGGCATCCCCTTCCCCTGTTGTCGCATGGCAAGACGTTTCATAGCCTGCCTGCTCGAACTTCTGCAGAACTTGGGCAAGGTTTTTTTTGAAAATTTCGCGTCCGGAAGTCGGATTGTATATGATTCGTGCACGTTTCATGTTTTCATCATCCTATTAGAGTATCCGTATCATTTCTTTACCAACAACCTTTAATTATACTAGTTGTTGAAAAAATCGCAACAAAATGGGTTTTATTATTTGTTTAATTTTAGATAAAATGCCCTAATTCATGGTAAAAAAGACTTCGGGATCTAATTGATGTAAAATAATCAATATTAAGAAAAAAGGAGATGTTGCTGTGAAAAAGCCCGTTTATTTTAACCATGACGGAGGCGTCGATGATCTCGTCTCTTTATTTCTGCTATTGCAGATGGAAGATGTCAAATTGATCGGAGCATCTGTCATACCGGCGGATTGCTATTTGGAGCCGGCTCTCAGTGCCAGCCGAAAAATCATTGACCGCTTCGGTTCGTACCAGGTCGAGACTGCGGCATCCGATTCGAGAGGGGTGCATCCGTTCCCGAAGGAGTGGCGCATGCACGCTTTTTATGTCGACGCCCTGCCGCTTTTAAATGAAAAAGGCGAAGTCCGGACCCCGGTGTCAGACCTGCCCGCCCACCTTCATCTCATTGAATGCGTCAATCAGAGCCCCGAACCGGTGACGCTGCTGTTCACCGGCCCGCTGACAGACTTGGCGAGGGCGCTTGAGGAAGAACCGGCGATCATCAAGCACATTGCCAAACTTGTCTGGATGGGCGGCACTTTCCTTGAGAAAGGAAATGTGGAAGAGCCTGAGCACGACGGGACGGCGGAATGGAACGCCTTTTGGGACCCTTACAGCGTCAAGACGGTGTTCGAACGCGATATTCAGATCGAAATGGTCGCGCTTGAAAGCACGAACCAAGTGCCATTGACAAATGATATCCGCTCCCATTGGGCGAGCCTCAGAAAGCATGTCGGGATCGATTTTATCGGCCAGTGCTATGCGATGTGTCCGCCGCTTGTCCATAACGAGACGAATTCGACATACTACCTTTGGGATGTGCTGACGACGCTGACGCTCGGCACAGTCGATATGACACGCTCGCGCAGCGTCAAGGCGATTGTCCATACGGAAAGCCCGCGCCAAGGAACGACAGAAGAGCATCCTTGCGGCAGAATGGTCAAAGTCGTCGATCAAGTCGACAGGGATCAATTTTTTGCGTATTTTGAAGAGTTGATGAAAAAAGCCGACCGCATTCCATCTTTATAAAAGGAGACTTTCCACGATGAAAAAAGGGACAAACATTTACATCAGGCCGCTTACGGCTGAAGACGCCGAGGCTTGCCTCGAATTGCAGAACGCAAACCGCCCGTTTTTTGAACAGTTTTCAATGGAGCGGAACGAAGAGTTTTATACAATCGAAGGACAACAGAAGAGGCTTCAAAGATTATATGAAAATATGCAGAATGATGAAGATTATTATTTTGGCATCTTTGATCCTGCAAACGATGCGCTGATCGGAACGATCAACCTTTTCCAGGTACTGCGCGGCTCCTTGCAAAGCGCCTTCATCGGCTATTTTTTGGATCAGAAACACAACGGCAAAGGCTACACGACAGAAGCCGTCAGGCTGATGGTCGAGTTCGCATTTCACGATCTCAAGCTCCATCGCATCGAAGCCGGCGTCATGCCCCGTAATCTTGCCTCAATCCGGGTGCTGGAGAAGGCGGGCTTTCACAAAGAAGGCATCGCCCGGAAAAACGTTAAGATCAA
>NZ_CP026521.1:882828-886508 GCF_002953915.1 Bacillus sp. MBGLi79 | reverse complement strand
ATGATTAACCGCTTCTTTGCGGGGCTGGAGAACGAAATCAGCAGCATTAAAAAAGCTTGTCGATGAAGATCATTTCAACCTTTATCGACAAGCTCATAACATGCTTTCATCTGCTTTTTGTCTCTTTCATGATGCTGAAAATGACTAAGGCGATAACACCTGCACATACAATATAAAATAAAACATCAGTCACAGGGTTTCTTATATTTTTTAAGAGAAATATGACTCCGATCAACACGATCGGTATGATCCAGGTGAGCCGCTTTACGGCTTTGGGGCTTGGTTCGTTGTTTCCTTTCGATTCCATTCACTGCCTCCTCTGTTGCCTTTTCTAAACAAAGCATAACACAGGATATATTTGTTAAACACCGACGATCGTCTCATCAAAGAAAAAACCCCTTGGAAAGGAGCATTCCAAGGGGTTCATGTTTTATCGACTTACTCTTCTTTCATACCCGGTTTTTTCCGGCGGAATTTCGCCAGCACTTCGTATACGATCGGTACGATCAGAAGGGTAAGGAGCGTCGAACTGATCAAACCGCCGATAACGGTGACGCCGAGTCCTTTTGAAATGACCTGGCTGCCGCCTTCAAATCCGAGCGCCAATGGAATCAGGGCGCCGATTGTGGCGATGGCCGTCATCAGGATCGGACGGAGCCTTGTAGAGCCGGCTTCAAGGAGCGCTTCTCTCGTTGAGAGCCCTTCCGCTTCCTTATGGATGACGCGGTCGATTAAGACAATTGCGTTTGTGACGACGATTCCGATCAGCATCAGCATTCCGATCATTGCGTTCAGGCTGATCGTTTCTCCTGATACGTATAGTCCCACCAAGGCGCCGATAATCGTAAACGGTAGCGAGAACAGGATCGCAAATGGCGCCAGTGCTCCGCCGAATGTAATCACAAGCACGAGGTAGACGATCGCGACCGCCGCAAGCATCGCGAGTCCGAGTTTTGTAAAGGAATCTTCGATATCAGCGGATACGCCGCCTGTATCGATTGTGACGTTGTCATGCAGCTCGATCTTGTCGGTGTTTTTCTGTACGTCGACTGATACGGCTGTGACGTTTTCAGATGTGACTTCCGCCGTGACATCGGCATAGATTTTGCCGTCGCGTTTTGAAATCGTGTCAGATGTCGTGCCTTCTTTCACTTTCGCGACATCGCCGATTTTTACTTCCTGGCCGGTCGGAGTTGTGATTTTCTTGTTTTCTAAATCTTTGACGCTTTTATATGTTTCTTCTTCTGTTTTAATCGTGACATCAAGATCTTTTCCGTCTTTTTTCACGGTTGTAAGCGGCGCCTGCGATGTTTCTTTCATGAGCGCCTGAGAAATCTGTGATGCCGTTAACCCGAGTTTGCTTAATTTCTCCTGGTCAGCGACAAAAGTAAATTCGTCATATGTGCTGGACAGGCCTGAGTTTACGTTCTTCAGGTCATTTTGGTCTTTCATAATCTTTTCGATCTCTTTTACAGTGCCTTTAATCTCTTTTTCTGAAGCTCCGTACACATAATAGGTTAACTGATTGTTATTGCCTGAAGAGCTGAAATCCTGGGTTTTCCATTCTCCGCGTTTGGATTGCTTCTGAATGTCTTTTAGGACGTTGTCTTTTTCTTTATCAAAATCAGGTGTGTCTTCCTCATATTTGATATAGAACAACGCGCCGTTTGAGCTTCCGCCCATCAGCGGATTTCCCGCTCCTAACGTATATTGAACCGTATCGACGTGTTTGCGGTCCAATAGGACTTTTTCAGCTTTTTGCGCTTCTTTTTCCGCTTCTTTTTTCGTTTCTCCCGGTTCAGGAGTGTATGTGATTTGCACCATTTTATCTTTTGTAGCAGGCAAGTAGCTCGCTCCGATTAGCGGCACGAGGAACAAGCTTCCGACCAGCATTAGAACCGCGATGATCGAAGTGATCCATTTATGGCTGAGCGACCAATTTAACACTTTTTTGTAGAAGTTGGCCAGTACCCCAGGCTTGTGTTCTTTCGCCTTCACCGGCGCACCTGTCAACGACTTTTTGAAGAGGGTGTGCGCAAGCATCGGCACGAGCGTGATCGCGATCAGCAGGGATGCGGCAAGCGCGAATACAATCGTTAAGGCAAACGGCAGGAACAATTCGCCGATTTGACCGCCGACGAGTGCGAGCGGCAGGAATACCGCGATCGTCACGATCGTTGATGACATGATCGGCATGAACATTTCCTTCGTCGCTTCGCGCACGAGCGCTTTTCCGCGCAGCGGCTCATCTTTCAGCCTCATGCGGCGGTAAATGTTTTCAATGACGACGATCGAGTCGTCGACAACCCGTCCGATGGCGACCGTCATGGCGCCGAGCGTCATGATATTGAGCGTGATATCAAGCTGGTTCAAGACAAGCAGTGCGATTAACAATGACAATGGAATCGAAATGACCGAGATTAATGTTGATTTAATATCCCTTAGGAATAAGAGAATGATCACAACCGCAAAGATCGCTCCGAAAATCGCTTTGCTCAGCATCGTCTCGACCGACTCGGTGATCGGTTCGGCTTGATCGTATGTCGAGCTGTATTTGAAGCCTTTGTGGTCTTTTTTGAATTGTTCGAGTTCAGCTTTTACGTTGTCGGCTACCTCGACGGTATTGGCGTCGTTTGCTTTAATGACGCTGATGCCGATGCTGTCTTTACCATTGGTTCGTGAAATGGATTCGGCTTTTTTGACATCTTTAATCGTTGCGATGTCAGACAGCTTAACCGTCGGGATTCCCGCGCTTTGCTGAGCTTGTCCGGCGCTCTGTGCTCCGGCTTGAGCCTGCGCGCCCTGGGCCGCTTGCGCACTTTGCGCTCCGGCTTGCGCGCTTGCGCCTCCGGCAGACGCCGCTGGAATTCTCATATTTTTCAAGTCTTTAATTGTTTCGATATCGCCGCTCACGACGACCGATTTTTCTTCTTTCCCGAATGTGTACAACCCAAGCGGAGTCGTCACATCAGATCCTTGAATCACTTGCTTGACTGTATCCTCGTCAAGCCCATATTGCTTCAATTTGTCTTTTTTAAATGAAAATTCGACTTCTTCAACCTGCTGCCCGGAAAGCTGAACGGAAGCTACGCCTTCAAGGCCTTCAAGCTTCGTCAGGAGGCTGTCTTCCACTTTTTTCGTCAAGCTTTGAAGATCGTCTTTATCACTGGACACGCTGAGCGCGAGGATCGGGAAGGAATTCATGCTGTAGCGCGAAATGCTCGGCTCTTTCGCATTGTCCGGCAGATCGAGATTCGCCAATGCTTCAGCGGCTTCCGTCTTCGCTTTGTCCATATCCTTTTCATAATCGTATTCAATCATCACCGATGATGCGTTTTCATACGAAGTGGACGTCACAACGCTGACGCCGTCCAGGTTTTGCACGGCTTGTTCAACAGGCTTTGTGACTTCATCAGCTACCTGGCTCGGAGTGGCTCCGGGGTATGTCGTGCTGACGGTCAAATAAGGCATGTTCACATCAGGAATTGATTCCTGCTTCATATTTAAACCCGCATAAATGCCGGCAACCGTAACAATAATCGTCATCAGCCACACAGCGAACTTGTTCTTTAGTACAAAATTAATGATAGAATTCATTACGACCTCCATTGTGTATATCATTTTCAGAATACAGATTGACTGACTGGTCATTCTATACAATAATAAACTTCAAAAGTAAA
>NZ_CP026521.1:879422-882728 GCF_002953915.1 Bacillus sp. MBGLi79 | reverse complement strand
CTGTTTTTTTATCGTTTATTAATCTCTTCAAGAAGAAGCTTGTTGACCATCGGCGGGTTCGCTTGTCCTTTTGAGGCTTTCATGATTTGGCCGACAAGGAAGCCGATCGCACGGTCTTTTCCGTTTTTGAAGTCTTCGATCGATTGCGGATTGTTGTCGAGCGCTTCTGTGACAAGCTTTCTGAGCGTCGCTTCGTCAGAAATTTGCACAAGGCCTTTTTCTTTGACGATTTTTTCTGCGTCTCCGCCTTTTTCGATCAATTCTTTGAAGACCTTTTTCGCGATTTTCGATGAAATCGTGCCTTTTTCGATCAGCTTGACCAATCCTGCAAGGCCTTCAGGCGTGAGCGCAACATCCGCAAGCTCTTGTTGCTGAGCGTTCAAGTAAGCCGACACTTCACCCATCAGCCAGTTCGACGCCAGCTTCGCGTCTGCGCCTTTTTCGACGGCTGCTTCGAAGAAGTCGGACATTTCTTTTGTCAAAGTGAGCACTTTCGCGTCATAGGCAGGCAGGCCAAGCTCTTCGATGTAGCGCTTGCGGCGCTCGTCCGGAAGCTCAGGAATGCTGTCTTTCACGCGCTGTTTCCACTCATCGTCAATGTAAAGCTCGACAAGATCAGGCTCAGGGAAGTAGCGGTAGTCGTCAGATCCTTCTTTGACCCTCATCAAAATCGTCGTTTTGGACGCTTCATCATAGCGGCGCGTCTCCTGCTGAATGACACCGCCTGACAAAAGAACTTGCGCCTGGCGTTTTTCTTCGTGCTCAAGGCCTTTTTGAACAAAGGCAAATGAGTTCAGGTTTTTCAGCTCTGTCTTTGTGCCGAACTCCTCTTGTCCGATCGGACGGAGGGAGATGTTGGCGTCGCAGCGGAGCGAGCCCTCTTCCATCTTACAATCGGAAACGCCTGTATACTGAATGATTGATTTCAGTTTTTCAAGGTAGGCGTAAGCTTCTTCAGGCGTTCTGATATCGGGCTCGGAGACGATTTCAACCAGCGGTGTTCCCTGGCGGTTATAGTCGACAAGGGAGTAGCCGTCGCCTGTATGCGTCAATTTTCCCGCATCCTCTTCCAAATGAAGGCGGGTGATGCCGATGCGCTTTGTTTTTCCGCCGACTTCGATTTCGATCCAGCCGTTTTCGCCGATCGGTTTATCAAATTGAGAAATTTGATAAGCTTTCGGGTTGTCGGGGTAGAAATAGTTTTTCCGGTCGAATTTCGTTTCTGTCGCAATTTCGCAGTTGAGCGCCATCGCGGCTTTCATCGCGAAATTAACGGCTTCTTTGTTCAACACAGGCAGTACACCCGGATAGCCTAAGTCGATAACGCTTGTCTGCGTGTTGGCCGCCGCGCCGAATGGCGTTGGAGAACTGGAGAAAATTTTGGATTTTGTTTTGAGCTCCACGTGGACTTCAAGTCCGATTACCGTTTCAAAGTTCATGTTTTTTCACCCCTTACAGTTCAGGTTTTGCTTTATGGTGGTCTGTCGCCTGTTCGAATGCATGGGCGACGCGGTATACTGTGCTTTCGTCAAAGTGTTTGCCGATGATTTGCAGGCCGAGCGGCAAGCCGTTCGCCAAGCCGCACGGGACGCTGATTCCCGGTACGCCCGCAAGGTTGACAGGAATCGTCAGAATGTCATTGGCGTACATGGTCAGCGGATCGCTCGTTTTTTCGCCGATTTTAAATGCCGGCGTCGGCGTTGTCGGTCCGATGATAACGTCATAGTTTGCAAATACGTCTTCAAAGTCCTTTTTGATCAGCGTTCTGACTTTTTGCGCTTTTTTATAGTACGCATCATAGTAGCCTGAGCTGAGCGCGAACGTGCCGAGCATGATGCGGCGTTTCACTTCGTTTCCGAATCCTTCGGAACGCGTTTGTTTGTACAGGTCGATCAGGTTGTCGGCATTGTCCGTGCGGTAGCCGTAGCGGATGCCGTCGAAGCGCGCCAGGTTTGCCGACGCTTCAGATGAAGAAAGCAGGTAGTAAGTCGCCAGCGCGTATTTGCTGTGCGGAAGCGATACTTCTTCCCATGTCGCGCCAAGGCTTTCGAGCACTTTCAGCGCTTCAAGCACGGAATTTCTCGCTTCTTCTCCCACTCCTTCGCCGAGGTATTCTTTCGGCACGGCGATTTTAAGTCCTTTAATGTCGCCGGTTAACGCTGACAGATAGTCGGGCACGTCCACATTGGCGCTCGTCGAATCCATTTTGTCGACGCCTGAAATCGCCTGAAGAAGGTAGGCGTTGTCTTCGACAGATCTTGTGATCGGGCCGATTTGATCCAATGAAGAAGCAAATGCGACAAGGCCGTATCTGGAAACGCGTCCATATGTAGGCTTTAAGCCGACGACGCCGCAGAAAGATGCCGGCTGGCGAATCGATCCGCCCGTGTCAGATCCTAGTGAAAACGGCACTTCCCCGGCCGCAACCGCAGCCGCAGAGCCTCCGCTTGATCCGCCCGGAACAGTTTCGAGATTCCACGGGTTTTTTGTCTTTTTAAAGCCTGAGTTTTCTGTGGAAGAACCCATCGCGAATTCATCCATGTTCAGCTTTCCGATGGTGACCGCTTCAGCTTCGTGAAGACGCTCAACAACGGTTGCATCATAGATCGGATCAAAGTTCTCGAGAATTTTGCTTGCGCACGTTGTCCGCAGATCCTTTGTTACGATATTGTCCTTAATACCGATCGGCATCCCGAAAAGAAGGCCGTGCTCATCACGGGTATCAAGCGCTTCGTCCAATTCTTTGGCGTATGCGCGGGCTTTTTCTTCATCAAGCTGCAAAAAGGCTTGTACCTTTCCGTCAACTTCGTGAATCCGTTTGTAAGATTCATCGACTAAATCTGATATGCTGATCTCTTTATTATGTATGAGACGTTTTAATTCAGATATTTTATGGTCAAACAGTGACATGTTTTCTCGCTCCCTCCTTTATTCAGTCCAAGATTGACGGCACGCGGATGTAGCCGTCTTTATGATCAGGCGCGTTTTTGACAACGTCCTCAACCGGAAGTCCTTTATCAGGGACATCTTCCCTCATGATATTCTTCATTTGCAATACGTGCGTTGTTGGTTTAACATTCTCTGTATCGACTTCGTTCAGCTCTTCTGCAAATGAAATAATGCTGTCAAGCTGTTCGGTAAACATCGCCGCTTCCTCGTCCGTAATCGCCAGTCTGGCAAGATGGGCGACATGCTTTACTTCTTCTATAGAAATACGCGACATACTAAAAACACCTCCAAGGTTATTCTCGCTTAGTCATAATACTGATCATATCAAATTTTAGCCTTCTAAATCAACAAAACCAC
>NZ_CP026521.1:871536-879322 GCF_002953915.1 Bacillus sp. MBGLi79 | reverse complement strand
TTGTCTCCCGGCTTTTTCAGGATAACGGCTTCCTGCCCGGCTGACGAATTAATGTTGATCTCAACGTTCAGTCCGCTTTTGCCGTAGTAATCCATTACTTCACCGGTCAAGAACTGGGTAAAGGCGATGACTTCGCTTTTGCCGTAAAACTGCATCGGGATGTTGATTTTCATGTCCTGCATTTGGTCGTCTTTATAGAGAGCCGTGCCGACAACCCCTGTGTAGTTTGGAAAATACGTATCGACTTTGTTTTTAAAGCGTTTGAAGAGCTCCGCGTCATCCGGATGTTTCTCTGAACCTTCTGTTGAAGGGAAGAACGTGTACTCTTCATTGATTTTATCCCAGCCGCCGAGCTCGCTTGTCCCGGATTTCACATCGGTTTTGGCGATAAAGTTTCCAGGGACGATCGATGACTTAGGCGCCTGCTTGTAGAGCATGATGGTCAGCGGAATGTTTTTCAAATCATCCATGTTTCTGATCCGTTTCGCCACTTCCTCGGCGATTTTTTCGCCTTCCTGCCTCAGCTTTTTGTCGCTGATGGTCACTTCTTTTTGCGGGTCGCCGACATTTTCGCGGTAGTAGTAGACAGAGTTCAGCGCAAGGCCGATCACGACGCCGCCGAGCTCAATCGTATCCTTGTCTTTGCGGACGAGGTAGTCATGCTCAAGCATATGGGCGAGGTATACCGGGCTTTCTTCGTTTTGCTTCTCTGTTGACCCGCTCCCGGAAAGGGCGGGGTTCAGTCCGAGGTTTTTGAAGTTTTTATCGTCTTTCTCCGCTTTTTTCAGGTCGTCTCCCGTTTTTTTGCGGGCGAGCCAGCTCGTAACTGTATCCTCATCCAGGTATTGTCCTTCTTGAAAAAGGTAATCGTCAGTAGAAAATGAATCTTGCGCAAGGCGCATCATGCCTGTCTCAAATTCATCGATATCCAGCCGCGTATTCAGGCGTTCGGTCGTCAAGCCGCGGGCTTTCCCCGCCTTGAAAGGAAGAACCATTTTATAATAAGAATCGGAGATGTTGTATTTCGGAATGATGGCTTTTTCTTTCGACTTATCCGTTTTCTGCACCATCTCCTGCTCTTCTTCTCCCCCAAAATTCGGCGCACAGGCCGAGAGCATGAGCATACCCGCAGCAGCCGCCAAACATAATATCTTTTTCAATAGAAAACACTCCTCTTATTTCTTTAGCTCACTGATCAGTCTTGCTTCATCCCATACTTCGATGTTCAGCTCTTCAGCTTTCGCCAGTTTGCTGCCTGCCGCTTCGCCGGCAATGACGAGATCGGTTTTTTTGCTTACACTGCCTGTGATTTTTCCGCCGAGCGCTTCGATTTCCGCTTTCGCGTCGTTCCGCGACATTTCGTTGAGCTTCCCGGTCAGGACGATCGTTTTCCCCGCAAAATACGAATCGCTCGTTTCAGCGGCCGCTTTTTTCGGGCCCTTATACTCGGTGTTCACCCCGAGTTCTTCAAGCTCGTCCAACAGCTTTAAAATCTCTTCTTTTTCAAAATAAGTGACGAGGGCGTCCGCCATCTTCTCGCCGATTTCATCGACTTCGACCAATTCTTCTTTTGTCGCTTTTTTGAGCCTGTCAAGCGTTTCAAAATGCATCGCCAGTGTCTTGGCCGCTTTGGCGCCGATGAAGCGGATGCCGAGTCCGAAGAGAAGCCGTTCCAATGAATTCTCCTTCGATTTTTCAATCGACTTCAATAAGTTGTCGGTCGATTTTTCCCCCATCCGCTCGAGATTGATCAGCTGCTCGCGCGTCAGCTTATACAGATCGGCGACATTGTGGACGAGGTCTTCGCGGAACAGCTGGGTGATGACGCGCTCGCCAAGACCGTCTATATTCATCGCGTTCCGGGAAACGAAATGGATCAGGCCTTCCCTGATCTGAGCCGGGCACTCCGGATTGATGCAGCGAAGCGCGACTTCTCCTTCAATTCTGACAAGCTCGCTTCCGCATTCCGGGCATTCCTTCGGCATGTTGAATTCTTTCTCTTCTCCCGTCCTCTGTTCGACGAGCACGTTGACAACCTCGGGAATGATGTCCCCTGCTTTTTTAATGACGACTTTGTCCAGCAGTCTGATATCCTTCTCTTTAATCAAATCTTCGTTGTGGAGAGAAGCTCTTTGGACGGTCGTTCCCGCCACTTTTACAGGTTCGAGAATCGCAGTCGGGGTTACTGCACCCGTCCGGCCGACGCTTAATTCAATGTCCAAAAGCGTTGTGACAACCTCTTCGGCAGGAAACTTGTAGGCGATTGCCCAGCGCGGGCTTTTTGCCGTAAAGCCGAGTTCTTCCTGCTGATCAAGGGAGTTGACTTTAATGACGATCCCGTCGATTTCATACGGGAGGTCGGCGCGTTTTGTCTTGAGCTCTTCGACGATCTCAATGACTTCTTCGATCGTGCTGCATTTTTTTCTTTCATGATTGGTTTTAAAGCCGAGTTCGTCGAGGAAATCAAGTCCCTGGCTTTGCGTTTCAACGCCCATTTCGTCAAGCTCCGCTATACTGTAGACGAAGATGTCGAGATTTCGTTTCGCGGCGATTTTCGGATCGAGCTGCCTTAATGAGCCGGCAGCAGCGTTCCGCGGGTTGGCGAACGGCTCTTCATCCCGTTCGAGCCGCGCTTTGTTCAGCAATTCAAAGGAGCGCTTCGGCATAAAAGCCTCGCCGCGCACTTCAATTGAAAGATCGCGCTTCATTCGGAGGGGAATGTTTCTGATGGTCTTCAAATTTTCCGTAATATCCTCGCCCGTTGTTCCGTCGCCTCTCGTCGCACCTCTGACAAATACGCCGTTTTCATAGCGCAGTGAAACAGCAAGACCGTCTATTTTAAATTCGACGTTGTACTCAACATCTCCGACCGCCTGGCGGACGCGGCGGTCAAAGTCGCGTAGATCTTCTTCATTAAACGCGTTGCCGAGGCTCAGCATCGGCGTTTTATGCTGCACTTTTTGAAAGGCGTCCAAAACGGCTCCGCCGACGCGCTGAGAAGGAGAGTCCGGCGTTTTCAGGTCGGGGTGCTCTTCTTCAAGAGCAATAAGTTCCTTCATCAGCTTGTCATATTCGGAATCAGGCACGCTTGGGTCGTCAAGGGTGTGATATTCGTAGTTGTATTTGTTAATCAATGCATGCAGTTGTTCCACACGGCGTTTAGCTGCTTCTTTTTCCATTGGTTTCGTCCTTTCATTTCAGGTCTTTTGCCATTTATTGCTTTTCAATAGGCGCAAAGGCCGCGAGAAGACGCTTCACTCCGGTCGGGCTCGGGAAGGCGATGTCAAGCTCAGTCGATTCGCCGGATCCTTTGACGCTGACAACGGTTCCGACGCCCCACTTTTTATGGGAGGCTTTGTCGCCGACTGCCCAATTGACACCGTCGCCGCCGGTTTTGCTGTACGATGCAGCCGGCCGGGTAACCGGGCCTCTCCGCTCCGGCTTTCTTCCAAACGGCGTTTTCAGATCTTTTTTCTTCTCGTTTAGATTGTCCAATAATTCTTCCGGTATTTCCGCAATGAACCTTGATTCCGGGTTCATATTCGTTCTCCCGAACAATGTCCGCATCCGCGCGTTAGTTAAATAAAGCTCTTCCTCAGCCCTCGTGATGCCGACGTATGCGAGTCTCCGTTCTTCTTCCATCTCCGCTTCCTCCATCAGGGAGCGGCTGTGCGGGAATACCCCTTCTTCAAGCCCCATCAGGAACACGACCGGGAATTCGAGTCCTTTTGCGGCATGAAGCGTCATCAAGATGACCGCGTCTTGATTTCCGGTCTCTTCTTCCTTCTGATCAAGCTGATCGATATCGGCGATAAGGGCCAAATCCGTCAAAAAGGCGACGAGCGATTTATCTTCGCTTTGCTGTTCAAAGTTTTTCGTTACGGAGAGAAACTCGTCGATATTTTCAAGACGGCTCTGCGCTTCCAGGGATTTTTCCGCTTTCAGCATTTCGCGGTATTCGGTTTTTTCAAGGATTTCTTCCGTAAGCTCTGTGACAGATAAGTATTCCTGCATGTTCGTCAGGTTTTCGATCGTCTGTCTGAACTCGTCAAGCGCGTTCGCCGCTCTTGCGCTGAGGCCGATAAAGTCAACCTGTCCGAGCGCTTCAAATAAAGACATTCCGTTCATATCGGCATAAGCCGCAATTTTATCGACTGAAGTCGCACCAACGCCGCGCTTCGGCACGTTTACGATCCGCGCAAAGCTGATATCGTCGTCAGGATTTGCGACGAGGCGCAAATACGCAAGGATGTCTTTGATCTCTTTCCTGTCATAGAACTTCGTGCCGCCGACAATGTTGTAGTTGATGTTCGCTTTCATCAGCGTTTCCTCGATGACACGCGATTGAGCGTTCGTCCGGTACAAAATCGCGATATCAGAGAAAGATCGTTTTCCCGAGCCGACGAGCTCCCTGATTTTGCCCGCGACAAATTGGCCTTCGCCAAATTCGTTGTCGCCTCTGAAGTAGGAGATTTTCGCTCCTTCGTCATTTTCGGTCCAGAGGTTTTTCGGCTTTCTGTTGGAGTTGTTCTGAATCACTTCATTGGCCGCGTTCAATATCCGCTTTGTCGACCTGTAGTTTTGTTCGAGTAGAATGACGCTTGCATTCGGATAGTCTTTTTCAAACGACAGAATGTTGGCAATGTCCGCGCCGCGCCATCTGTAGATCGACTGGTCGGAGTCCCCGACGACGCAGATGTTTTCGAAGCGCTGCGCCATTTTTTTGACGAGCAAATACTGCGCCCTGTTCGTATCCTGATACTCATCGACATGAATGTATTGGAATTTCCGCTGGTAGTATTCGAGCACTTCCGGCACCCGGTCAAACAGGATGATCGTCGTCATGATCAGATCGTCAAAATCGAGCGACTGGTTTTTCCGCAGTTTTTTCTGATAATCTTTGTAGACATCGCTGACGACTTGTTCAAAAAAACCGCCGGCTGTTTTCTCGTACTCTTCCGGGTCGATCAATTCGTTTTTCGCACTGCTGATCGATCCGAGTATGCTTCTGGGATCGAATTTTTTCGGATCGATGTTTCTTTCCTTTAAGATTCCTTTAATGACGGAAAGCTGATCTGACGTATCAAGAATCGAGAAATTCCGGTTGATGCCGATTCTGTCGATGTCTCTCCGCAAAATTCTCACACACATGCTGTGGAACGTCGAAATCCAGATGTCGTCCGCTCCCGGTCCGAGAATGCGTTCCACACGTTCTTTCAGTTCTCTGGCCGCTTTGTTCGTAAATGTAATCGCCAAAATGTTCCACGGGGCAACGCGCTTCTCCGCCATTAAATACGCAATGCGGTGCGTCAATACCCGCGTCTTTCCGCTTCCTGCTCCGGCCATGATCAAAAGCGGACCGTCCGTCGTTTTGACCGCTTCCTGCTGCATCTTGTTTAATCCGCTTAATAATTGGTCGCTAATGTAATTCAATTCCGTTCACCGCCTATTCAAACATATGTTCTATTATAAACCAATCCGGTTCGTTATGCTCATCCTTTTACGGCCTTTACCGTTTGCAGTGCATCTTCGAAATTCTCATAAATCGCGTTTCCGACGACGATCACATCGGCGTGCTCAGCCATTTTTACCGCCGTCTCCGCATCTTTGATGCCGCCGCCGTAAAACAGCGTCGTTTCCTGAAGCACCGCTTTTGTTTCCTTAACGGTCTCCGAATCCCCCAGCATGCCGCTGTATTCAAGATAAAAGACCGGGAGGCGGAAAAGATGTTCTGCCACGCGGGCGTATGCTTTAATATCCTCAATGTCAAGCTCGGTATCTGCGTTTGTCAAAGCGGCAGCCTTGCAGTCCTGATTCAAAATACAGTACCCTTCAACAACAATCTCATCAGGTGACATCAGCTCGCCGTATTCTTTCATCGCCTTTTTATGTAAGCCGGCAATCCAGTCGGTATCTCTGCTGTTGAGCACAGTCGGAATAAAATAGAGATCAAATCCCGGGACGATCGCGTCAATCGTCGACACTTCTAGGACGCACGGCACTAAAAAGCGGCGCACTTTTGACATCAGCCGAAGGACATCATCTTCTGTGACATGATCGCTTCCGCCGATCAAAACCGCGTCTGTTCCAGATTCGCACAGCTGTTCAAGCTGATCATCCGTAATATCTTTATTCGGATCGAGTTTAAAGACATGCTTCCACTCGGTAATATCGCACATGAAAAAAGCTCCTCCATTCGTTCTTACCATTTAAATATTATAACAAATTCAGCCCCTTTCGAAAAACGGATAACGAATAAACGATAAACGTGCAGAAAGCACAAAAAAACCGCCGGTGCTCAGTGCCCTGAGCCAGGCGGTTTCATGACATCATGAAGATGATTCAGATTGATTTGCTTTGACGCGGTCCAGCGCCATGATATAAGCGTCATTTCCGTAGTTCAGGCAGCGTTTCACCCTGGAAATGGTCGCGGTGCTCGCTCCGGTTTCCGTCTCAATTTTGTGATACGTGTTACCGTCGCGCAGCATTCTGGCTACTTCGAGCCGCTGAGCCAATGACTGAATTTCATTTATTGTGCATAAATCATCGAAAAAACGATAGCATTCTTCGAGATCTTTTAGTGATAGTATGGATTGAAAAAGCTGGTCCAGCTCTCTCCCGCGCAATTTATCGATCTGCATCTTTACACACCTTCTCCTTTGCTAATAGAAACCTTGCTGAGATCGGGAACGATATTGATCCACGTTTTTCCCGGCACAAACGGAACGGTCTTGCCGTCCGTCTTCGGTATGATCCGGCCGTTTTCGTTCTTCCAGCTGATCCGATGGACTTCCCCGTTTTGCAAAAGGAGTCCTTTTCCGCCTGAACGAAGGTCAATATCCCTTCTCCCGTACGCATCTTTCATATGATGTTCGGCTTCCGCTATTAGAATGTTTTGAAGAACAACCGGTTCTTCTGTTTCAAGGTCTGTTGTCAAAATACCGTCTGACTTTCTCACATAGCCTTCAACCTTTTTATCATAACCATATTCGACACGGTTTGTAACGGATTTTGTTCCGTAATCTAACCGTATAGAATAAAGCGCATCCGAAGGTTTGTCAGGGCTTGCTTTAAAAGTGAGCGGTTCTGTGCGGGTTTCGATGGCATATCCTTTGTCATCTGCTGCTTGCTTTACATTTTTATATGACGTGTACGAATTATGCGGCGCTTCCCGAAAATCGGCCCTCCAAAACAGGCTGCCGTCGTAATCCATCCCATTGATATGATCGGCGTCGCCGTTCAACAGGCGGCTTTTTGCACCCGGACTCCAGCCGTGATGCACCAAGAGGCTGTCAAAACCGAGAGCCAAATCAATGAAATACTCCCGGGCGCTGCGGACTGGGCCAATCGCTTCAGGCATGTCGCTTTGATAGATCGCCAACAATCGTGTGATCGGTCCTTCACTGAGAGCTTCAATGACAATGTCAGCCTTGCTTAATCCCGACTGCGGCCGTGCTTTTGAATGATTGTTCACCACAACGGCAATGGGCCGCTGCCGAATATCTCCGTCCGCCTTCAATCCTGTCAGCGGATGAATGTTCTTTTCCTTTTCCTGCTGTTCCTGCGACTGGCACGATGCAAGCAGTAAAAGAGAAGCAAAACAAAGCAGTACTCTTACATATCGATTCACCATAGATTAGCTCCCGCTCTTTTATATTTTAACGCATTATCGATGGAAAGAGTACAGTTTTTTTCATCACATCAAAGATCCCTTTCGGCGTCACCCTGATATAAGGCAGATGAGTGCTTTGCAAAAAGAGCAGGGTGTAGATCGGGTCGTCAAACG
>NZ_CP026521.1:868458-871436 GCF_002953915.1 Bacillus sp. MBGLi79 | reverse complement strand
AACGTATAGCCTCTTTCAAACAAAAGCTCTTTTAACGTCTTTTCCCTTTCAAGCACCTTTTCATACATCTCATTTGATGCGCCGCCGCTTAAATGAAGAGGAATTTCGTGCAGGATTTTTCCGTTTTCCGCTAATACGATACCTCCCCCGATTTCTTTCATCCGCTTGAAGGCCAAAAGCATGTCTTCCTTGTTTTTGCCGACCGCGATAATATCTCCCGTTGTCGAATAGGAGCTGACGAACCCTTGGACGCGGGTTGCAAAGCCTTTCAGCATCGTATTGACACGCCATTTTCCATATTTGTCGAACAGCGAGAGATAGCTTTCATCATGGTCAAAAGAAAGCTGGTTGACAGAATTGTCAATCTCAATCGTATAAGGCTCCATAATCACGGAATTCCTCATTTTTAAGCCTAGCGGCATGGAAAACTGCAAGTCATCCATCGTTAGATCATATGAAAGGTTCAGAGGGACAAGACCCCCTTTTTGCCAATCCGGAACTGAAAACGCATTCATATTTACGCCGCCTGATTTGATCAGCCGCCCTTTTGCCAAAACTGTCTCCGGATTCGGTTCATCAGGGCTATTCAAAATGTTGAGCGTTGCGTATCTGCCCGGTGCCACCACACCGAGGATATCCTCCATATGATAATACTTAGCGATATTAAACGAAGCCATATTATAGGCATCGATCAGCGGCACGCCCTCTTCGATGGCAATTTCAATCAGCTTGTTTGTCATGCCTTCTTTATAAAAGTTCGGCGTTGCACCGTCCGTTGTATAAAACATATGGTCATAATGGTGAAAGCCGTCTTCGTGCAGCTCGCGCAAAATCTTTCGCAAATCAGGACGGATGGAAGACTGCCTCAAGCCGACGTGGTATCCAAGTTCAAGCCGCTTCAGCACTTCCTTTCCAGTCATGGCTTCATGATCTGCATCAGCGCCGAAAAGCTTCATCTTCGTGAGCGTTTTTTCCGATGCCCCCGGAAAATGACCCTCGATCCGCTTTCTCCTTCTTTTCGTGCACTGCATGCAATGAAGGAGCAGATCATCGCCGTCCAAGAGGCGCGGCCAGCCTGTCATTTCTCCTCCCTGGATGACGTCCGGGTGTTCTCCCCAACGTTTTCGGTAATCGATCGATAAAATTTGATCTTCATTCAACACTTCAGTCTGCAAGTCATACCTTGACCACCAATAGTAGTGGACAGGCTGTTTTTTCAGTTCTTCCAATATAGAAAACGCTTTCTTTTTTCCGCAATGCAAAAGCAGAAACAAGTTGTCATTTACGAATGTCGTCGTTCCAAACTGTGACACATATTCAGCCAAAGTTTGGGGATTATAAATTTGAAAAGGATGGACATGCGGCTCAATATACCCGGGTACAATGTATTTTCCTTCACAATCTATTGTAGTTTTAACAGCCGTCTTCGGCAAGTCACGGCCGACGTAAACGATTCTGTCATGATGAATCCATACGTTTGCCAGAATCCATTGCTTTACATACGGGTTCAGTACAGAGGCATTTCGTAAAAGGAGCGTTGGCTGCAGCCTTGAACTTACAACATCAACTTGCGATCTGATGTGTTTGTTTTTCCAAATTAAGGTGCGTTCGGACATTCACATACTCTCCTTTACATGTAATGATCCTATGTTAACACATTTACTATCGTCACGCATTACCAATCCGTTACAATTTTTCGAAAAAACACTTTATTTAATTATTTAAATAGGAGGAATGAAGCATGAAGCAAAACATCGGACTGTTTGACGCCGTTTTTCGCATTGCCTGCGGACTGACGATCCTGTCGGCGGCAGCGGCAAAGTTTACGAGAAAACCGTGGTGCAGAATGACGCTTTTCTGCATGTTTATGGGGGCGATGAAGGCCGCTTCCGGCATCTTGCGATTTTGTCCCATGACATATGTTTGCCAAACTTATATGAAGCAGCAGGGAGAAGCTGGCGAACAATCGTAAAAAGCACCTTTTATAGGTGATTTCAGACCGTTGACAAAATAGGTCGGATTTCTAAGGTCCTACCTATTTTTTGTCCAGTTTATTTTGTTTTTTCGATGAAAAGGACGGCGGTTAGGGCCTTTCCATGTCCATTCATCTCAGCGAAAACAAGCATCGCCTGCATGGACAATTTTTTCTTTCCCCACAGGGTTGTCCAGCGCAGGCCATGCTTGTGTTTTAAATCTGCAAAAAACCCGTTCGATGGTTTCGCGCATGGAGCGATGCCCAAACACGTATTGAATCAGAACCATTTTGATCAATACAACGGGATCAATGCTTGGACGTCCTTTTGAAGAATAAAGAAGGGCGACCTGAAAAATCCATGGCTTCTTCCATCTTCCTGACCAGATCATCTTCAAGGACAAGTTCACTTAAGGCAACGACTTCAAGCTGTTCACGCTGATCTTTTGAGTGCTTGGACAACATAGTAAAACCTCCAAAACTAGATTCCACTCACATTTTTTTAAAAAAAGCTTGTCGATGAAGCCACTTTTTATGCTTTGTCGACAAGCTGAAAGCATCCCAAACCGGGATGCTTTTTTCTATTCGGTCAATTTTTCAATCTGGCCCATCACATCGCTGATCTGCTGAGCGCTTTGCACCAATTCTGACTGCTCCAGCTTCTCGACTGTTAATTTTCCTTCCTCAACACTTTTCAAAACATCCTCAGCGCTTTTTTGCAGTGTTTCATTATGCTTCTCGATGGTGTTATGAATCTCGGCTGCGGCATCGGGAGGGGTTAATTCATTAAAATCGGCTGCAGCCTGCTGGATAGACTCAAGCTGAGTTTCCAGCTTTTCTTTTGCACCCGTGTCGTTTACAGCCTGTTCAGCCAAGGAAGGCGCCTCCTCCGCAAATGTCTTCACTTCTTGGATATATCCGGCCGCTTCATTTGTATAGTTCAATCCGTCATTCACCTGATCAAGAATTCCGAAAACGCCTGCCCCTAAAAGTCCCATTAAGGCAA
>NZ_CP026521.1:860919-868358 GCF_002953915.1 Bacillus sp. MBGLi79 | reverse complement strand
GAGGTCAAGCAAGACTTGTACAAGGTCTGATTCAAGACGCGGCAGTACGACCTGGGTTTCCGGATCTCCGAATCTCGCGTTGAATTCGATCACTTTTGTTCCTTTTTCGGTTAGCATTAGGCCAGCATACAAGACTCCCGTAAACGAACGGCCTTCTTTAACCATCGCTTCGGCTGCCGGCTCCAAAATCGTTTTAACGGCGTCTTCAACGACCGCATCCGAAATCTGCGGCACCGGGGAATATGCGCCCATTCCCCCTGTATTCGGGCCTTTGTCTCCGTCAAATGCCCGCTTGTGATCTTGCGCGATCACCATCGGATACACTTTTTCACCTTTGACAAAAGCCATCAGCGAAAATTCTTCACCGTTCAAAAATTCCTCGATAACGACAGAGGCGCTTGCATCGCCGAACTTTTCATCTTCTAAAAAGTCATGCAGACACTGAACCGCATCTTCGGCTGTCATCGCGACTGTGACGCCTTTTCCAGCGGCAAGCCCGTCAGCTTTGATGACGATCGGAGCGCCTTTTTCCTCAACATACGCCTTTGCTTTTTCAAAAGATGTAAACGTTTCGTATTCTGCTGTCGGTATTTGATATTTTTTCATCAGATCTTTGGCAAACTGCTTGCTTCCTTCAATCACCGCTGCTTTTTTCGACGGACCGAACACCGGAAGGCCCGCTTCTTCAAATGCATCCACAAGCCCTTCGATTAGAGGGACCTCAGGACCGACAATCGTCAGTCCGATATTGTGTTCTTTTGCGAAAGCGAGAAGCCCTTCGTGATTGCCTTCGTCAAGATCAACGAGTACGGCGGTCCCGGCCATTCCGTCATTGCCGGGCGCCGCATATACAGTGCCGACAAGAGGGCTTTGCGCCGCTTTCCAGGCGAGCGTGTGCTCCCTGCCGCCTCTGCCGATAATCAATACGTTCACGCTGGTCACTCCCTTAATGTTTGAAATGGCGGATTCCGGTGAACACCATCGCGATCCCGTATTCATCCGCTTTTTGAATCGAATCTTCATCACGAACCGATCCGCCCGGCTGAATGATCGCCGTCACACCGGCTTTAGCCGCTTCTTCGACCGTATCAGGCATCGGGAAGAACGCATCTGATCCGAGCGCGCTTCCTTTCGCTTTCCCGCCGGCTTGCTCAATCGCGATTTTCGCGGAGCCGACTCGGTTCATTTGTCCAGCGCCGACGCCGATCGTCATATCGTCTTTTGCCAGGACAATCGCATTCGATTTGACATGCTTCACAACTTTCCAAGCGAGCTTCAAGTCAGCCCATTCCTGTTCGGTCGGCTCTCTTTTCGTCGGAATTGTGATGTCGGCGTCGTCAAAACCGTGCATATCCAGATCCTGAATCAAAAGCCCGCCTTGAACAGATGTCAGCTGCTTTTCGTTTTTCACAGGCTGATTGACATCAAGGGTCAAGAGGCGAAGGTTTTTCTTGGATGTTAAAATATCAAGCGCTTCTTGGCTGAATGCTGGCGCGATGATGATTTCCAAAAAGATTTTGTGAAGCGTTTCAGCCGTCGCTTTATCCACTTCCCGGTTCAAAGCGATGATGCCGCCGAAAATTGACGTTTCGTCAGCGGCGTATGCTTTGTTAAACGCCTCTTCGATCGTGTTGCCCGTCCCGACGCCGCAAGGGTTCATATGCTTGACGGCAACCGCAGCCGGCTCCGTGAACTCGCGGACGATTTGAAGTGCTGCATCCGCGTCTTTGATATTGTTGTAAGAGAGCTCTTTTCCGTGCAGCTGTTCAGCTGAAGCGATTGACCCTTTGACAGGGAGCGCACTTTGATAAAAGACTGCTTCCTGATGCGGATTTTCGCCGTAGCGGAGCGATTGCTTTTTCTCAAAAGTGACGGTGAACTGTTCAGGCTCTTTTTCGCCGGTTACCTTTGTTAAATAGTCAGCGATCAACGCGTCATACGCTGCCGTGTGGCGGAACACCTTCGCTGCCAACTCGCGTTTTTTCTCAAGAGAGACGCTGCCGTTTTCTTTCAAGTCGTTCAGTACAGGGCTGTAGTCGCGGGGATCGACGATGACCGCCACGTCCTGGTGGTTTTTCGCTGCTGCGCGAAGCATGCCTGGACCGCCGATGTCGATATTCTCAATCGCTTCTTCGAATGTGACGTCTTCTTTAGAAACCGTTTCTTTAAACGGATATAAATTAACAACGACAAGGTCGATCGGCTGAATTCCCTGTTCATTGAGCTGCGCCATGTGTTTTTCGTTGCCGCGGACGGCAAGAAGCCCGCCGTGAATATTCGGATGAAGGGTTTTCAGACGGCCGTCCATGATTTCGGGAAAGCCCGTCACTTCAGAAATGCCGATGACGTCAACGCCGTTTTCCTGAAGAAGTTTGCTTGTGCCGCCTGTTGAAATCACTTCTACGCCAAGCTCTGTCAATTCTTTTACAAAAGGGACAATGTTCGTTTTATCTGATACGCTGATTAATGCGCGTTTGATCGTCATTCCTTTTCACCTCTGCCATTTAGTTCAAGAAGCTCTTTGATTACTTCGGGATAAAGCTCATGCTCCAATTTGTGTATCTTTTCTTCAAGAGACGCGAGTGTTTCGCTTTTTTCAAGCTCGACGGCGCGCTGGGCGATAATCGGACCGGTGTCCATGCCTTCGTCAACATAGTGAACCGTGATGCCCGCCACTTTCACACCCGCTCTGTACGCCTGTCCGATCGCGTCGATGCCGGGAAACGCCGGCAGGAGCGACGGATGGATGTTGATGATTTTATTCCGGTAAGCCGACAGAAGCGTATCGCCGATCAGTCTCATGTACCCCGCCAGGACAATCCATTCTGCTCCGTGGAGGCGGAGCTGTTCAACGATCACTTGTTCAAAAGCTGCTTTATTTTCGAACGATTTCGGCTGGAATGCGAACGATGGAATTCCGGCTTTTTCCGCTCTTTCAAGCACTTTCGCATCGGGCTTGTCACAGACGACAAGGACGATTTCGGCATCCCAGTTCTCTTCTCTCATTCTTCTTGCGATCGCTTCAAAGTTCGTTCCGCTTCCTGATGCAAATACCGCGAATTTTCTCATGAAAGACCGGCACCGCCAAACTCAACGCCGCTTCCGGCTTTCACTCTGCCGATGAGATAGGCTTTTTCACCGTTGTTTTCGAGCGTTTGAATCACGTCTGTCATATCCTCTTCTTTCACCGCAAGGACAAACCCGATTCCCATATTGAAAACATTGAACATTTCCTCGGACTTCAGGCCGCCTTTCTCCTGAATGAACGGAAAGACAGGAGGGACGGGCCAGGAGCCGATGTCGATTTCAACACCGAGACCATCAGGCATCATGCGCGGCAGGTTTTCAATAAAACCGCCGCCGGTCACGTGCGCCATGCCTGCGATTTTACCTGATTTCACCGCTTCAAGGACAGGCTTGACATAAATTTTCGTCGGCTCTAAAAGCTCTTCGCCAAGAGGCCGTTCAAAAGGTGTATACGTCTCATCAAGGTTCAGACCGGCATCTTCAAGAAGAACTTTACGAACGAGAGAGAAGCCGTTGCTGTGAAGTCCGCTTGAAGAAAGTCCGATTAAAAGGTGCCCTTCGCTGATGTTTTCGCCCGTGACGATGCCATCTTTTTCAGCGGCTCCGACCGAGAACCCGGCAATATCGTATTCATCCTCTGTATAAAGACCCGGCATTTCCGCCGTTTCTCCGCCGACTAGCGCTGATCCTGACTGTACACAGCCTTCTGCGACACCTTTTACAATTTCTTCAATTTTGACGGGGTCGGCTTTTCCGACCGCAAGGTAATCGAGGAAGAACAGCGGCTCCGCTCCTTGAGCGAGCACATCGTTGACACACATAGCGACGGCATCGATGCCAATCGTGTCATGCTTGTCCATCGCAAAAGCGAGCTTCAGCTTTGTGCCGACACCGTCCGTTCCCGAAATCAGAACCGGCTGTTTGTACGGCAGTTCTGACAGGTCAAACATGCCGCCAAATCCGCCAAGACCGCCCATTGCGCCGATTCGCTTCGTTCTTTCCACATGTTTTTTCATTCGTTTTACGGCTTCATATCCGGCTTCAATATCAACCCCGGCGTTTTTATAGCTTTCAGACAACACAATCCACTCCTTATTCCGCGCTTGTCCATTCGTAATATTCAAAATCAAAAGAGCAGCCGCATCGCTTCTGCTGCCCTTTATTCATTTCAGGAGGCGCGGCGCTTCAAGAGCGCCGGCCGGTTTATTTTGTCAAAACGGCTTCTTTCACGTGAGGAAGAACCGTATCCTGATAAATGTCGGTCGGGTATTTTCCTGTAAAGCAGGCCATGCACTGCCCGCAGTTTTCGTCTTCATACTGTCTTCCGATCCCGGAAAGGAGTCCTTCAATGCTCAAGAATGACAATGTATCGGCGCCGATTTCCTGACGGATTTCTTCCACTGAATGGGAGGACGCGATCAGTTCTTCATGCGTTGATGTGTCAATTCCGTAAAAGCACGGATGGGCAATAGGCGGGGAACTGATTCTGACGTGCACTTCCGTCGCTCCGGCTTCGCGCAGCATCGTCACAATTCTGCGGCTTGTCGTGCCTCTCACGATGGAATCGTCCACCATGACGACGCGCTTGCCTTCAACGACCCCGCGGACGGCTGACAGCTTCATTCTCACGCCCTGCTCCCTGAGCGACTGTGACGGCTGAATGAACGTTCTGCCGACATAGCGGTTTTTAATCAGTCCGAGTTCGTAAGGAATTCCCGTCGCTTCGGCATAGCCGATGGCCGCTGAAATGCTTGAATCCGGAACCCCTGTCACCACATCTGCTTCAATGCCTGATTCTTCAGCAAGCTTTTTACCGAGATTTTTTCTCGCGCTGTGGACATTAATGCCGTTAATATTACTGTCAGGCCTTGAGAAATAAATGTACTCCATGCTGCAGATCGAACGGTTGATGTTGATGGAGAACCGCTCAGACTTCATGCCTTCATCATTGATGATCAGCATCTCGCCCGGTTCTACATCTCGCAAATATGTCGCGCCGACCACATCAAACGCGCACGTTTCAGAAGCGACGACGTACGCGTCGCCGAGCATTGCGACAGATAGCGGTCTGAGTCCGTTCGGATCAAGCGCCACGATCATTTCCTTTTCCGTCATGATCAGGAAAGCATAAGCGCCTTTCAGCATGGAAAGAGCGTTTTTGATCTGATCTTTCAGCTCGAAGTGGCCGCTTCTTTTAATTAAATGGGCGAGCACTTCCGTATCAGAAGACGTTTGAAAAATGCTGCCCTGGTTTTCAAGCTGCTGTTTCAGCTGAGTGGCGTTTACTAAGTTTCCGTTGTGCGCAAGTGCAAGGCTGCCGTTATTTTGCGAATGGAAAAGGAACGGCTGGACGTTTTCGAAGCCGCCGCCGCCCGCCGTTGCATAGCGGACATGGCCGATCGCTCCTTTTCCTGTCACCTTTTTGAGCTCGCCGTTTTGAAAAACTTCAGTAATCAGCCCCTGGCCTTTGTGGGCGGACATTTTTTCGCCGTCTGTCGCCACGATGCCGGCACCCTCCTGGCCTCTGTGCTGAAGGCTGTGAAGGCCGTAGTACGTAATTTGCGGTGCTTCTTCATGCCCCCAAATCCCAAATACGCCGCATTCTTCATTTAAGCCTTTGATTTCAGCAAGCATGGGATAGCTCCTTTCCATGCGCTTTCGAGCTCTTCTATCTGCGCATGAATCCATTGTTGTCCTTCCTGGCTTTGAACAGACAGCGCGCTGTCTGACGTTACTTCGCCGATGAGCTCGGCGTCTTTGACAAGCTTTTCGAACGCTTCTTGATGCTCTTTTTTCACAGAGACGATAAACCGTGATTGTGTTTCGCTGAATAACAATGCAGATTCGCCTGCAAGCGTTACATTGGCGCCGAGTCCTTGAGAAGATATGACGCTTTCCGCCAGCGCCACGCCGATGCCGCCTTCTGAGACGTCATGCGCGGACTGCACGAGCCCTGTGCGGATCGCTTTCAGAAGCGCTTTTTGACGCGCTTGTTCGACTTCCAAGTCGATGGCAGGCGCTTTGCCGTAAATCTTTCCTTCGGACAGTTTTTGCAGCTCGCTTCCGGCGAACTCAGGGAATGTTTCGCCGATGACATAAATCAAATCGCCCGCTGCTTTAAAGTGCTGGGTCGTAATATGGTCTGTATCTTCGATCAGTCCGACCATTCCGATGACAGGCGTCGGGTAGATCGCGCTTCCGTTTGATTCGTTGTAAAGAGAGACGTTTCCACCGATGACCGGTGTGCTGAGCACGTTGCACGCCTCGCTGATCCCGTCTGCCGCTTTTTCGATCTGCCAGAAAATCTCCGGCTTTTCCGGATTCCCAAAGTTGAGGTTATCCGTAACGGCAAGCGGTTCTGCTCCGGAGCAGACGATATTGCGGGCCGCTTCAGCGACAGCGATTTTCCCGCCTTTTTCCGGATCGAGGTACAAGTAGCGGGCATTGCAGTCCGTTGTCATGGCAAGCGCCTTTTTCGTGCCGCGAATCCGCAGGACGGCTGCATCAGAGCCCGGTGCGACAACTGTGTTCGTCCTGACCATGTAGTCATATTGGTCATAAACCCATGCTTTGCTCGCAATAGTCGGCTGCTTTAACAGCTCGAGAAGCGTTTCTTTCGCATCTTCGACTTTTGGTGCAGGAACGTCTGTTTCAAGGAACTCTTTATAATAAGCCGGAACTTTTGACGGCTTATGGTAAACCGGCGCTTCCTCTGCAAGCGCATCAACCGGAAGATCGGCAACCATTTCCCCGTTGTGGAAAAGGCGCAGCATCTTGTCGTCTGTCACGTGACCGACAGCCACAGCTTCAAGATCATACTTGTCAAAAATATCGATGATCTCTTGTTCGCGGCCGCGTTCGATGACTAAAAGCATGCGCTCCTGAGATTCGGAAAGCATCATTTCGTACGGCGTCATCCCTGTTTCGCGCTGCGGGATCAAGTCAAGGTTCATCTCGATGCCCGATCCGGCTTTGGATGCCATTTCCGCGCTTGAACTTGTCAGTCCTGCCGCACCCATGTCCTGAATACCGACCAAGGCGTCTGATTTGATGACTTCCAGACACGCTTCAAGAAGCAGCTTTTCCATGAATGGATCGCCGACTTGCACAGCCGAGCGTTTTTCTTCTGATTGGTCAGACATTTCCTCTGAGGCGAACGTGGCGCCGTGGATGCCGTCGCGCCCCGTTTTCGCACCGACGTACATGACGGTATTGCCGACGCCTTTAGCCTGCCCTTTTTTAATATCTTCATGGTTGATCAAACCGACACACATCGCGTTGACAAGCGGATTGCCTTCATAGCAGCTGTCAAACTGAACTTCACCGCCTACGGTCGGAATGCCGATGCAGTTTCCGTATCCGGCAATGCCCGCGACTACTTCTTCAAACAAGTACTTCACACGCAGTGAAGT
>NZ_CP026521.1:858007-860819 GCF_002953915.1 Bacillus sp. MBGLi79 | reverse complement strand
GAGATGGTTCGCGCGCCCATTGAAAAGACGTCGCGGATGATGCCGCCCACACCTGTTGCAGCTCCCTGATAAGGCTCAATCGCTGACGGATGGTTATGCGATTCGATTTTGAAGACAACCGCCTGATTGTCGCCGATATCGACGATTCCTGCGCCTTCCCCCGGCCCTTGCAGGACGCGTTCGCCTTTTGTCGGGAACTTTTTCAGGATCGGCTTGGAATTTTTGTAGCTGCAGTGCTCTGACCACATGACCGAAAAAATCCCGATTTCCGTATAGTTTGGAAGCCTTCCGAGAATCGATTCAATCATGGCAAACTCGTCATCGCTGACACCCATTTGCTGATAGAGCTTCTCTTCCTTAATTTGTTCTTGACTTGGTTCAAGCAGTAGCGACATGAGTTTCCCTCCAATTTTTCACGATAGATTGAAACAGTTTAAGACCGTCGGCGCTTCCGAGCAGAGAATCGACTGCGCGTTCAGGGTGAGGCATCATGCCTAATACATTGCCTTTTTCATTGACGACGCCTGCAATGCCGGCGACGCTTCCGTTGATATCCGTTCCGTATGTGAAAGCGATTTGGTTGTTTTCTTGTAATCCGGCAAGCGTTTCTTCATCACAGTAGAAGTTTCCTTCGCCGTGCGCGACCGGAATCGTGATGGATTCGCCTTTGCCGTAGGAAGATGTAAAAATCGTTTCATTGTTTTGGACAACCAGTTCAACCGGACGACAAATAAATTTCAAATCTTTGTTGCGTCTCATCGCGCCCGGCAAAAGACCGAGCTCCTGCAAAATTTGAAAGCCGTTGCAGACGCCGAGCACCGGCTTCCCTTCTTCAGCCGCTTTTTTGACGGCCGGCATAATGTTTGCGAAGCGGGCGATCGCGCCGCATCTTAAATAATCCCCATACGAGAATCCCCCCGGAATGAGGACACCGTCATATTCATCAAGACTTGTTTCTGTATGCCAGACGTATTCAGCTTCTTCGCCAAGCTCATCCTTGATCGCGTGGAACATATCGATATCGCAGTTTGAGCCCGGCAGCACAATCACCGCAAATTTCACTGTGCGACAACCTCCTCGACTTCGTATCTGTAATCTTCAATCACCGTGTTGGCCAAAAGTTTTTCGCACATTTCTTTGACGAGAACGTCAAGGTCGCGGTCCGATTTTTCAATTGTGAGCTCCATGTATTTGCCGATGCGGACGTCCTGAACTTCTTTGTAGGACATGCTGTGCAAAGCATGCTGAACGGCGCTCCCCTGAGGATCTAAAACACTCTCTTTTAAGCTGACATACACTTTCACTTTGTACATATTACATGCCTCCAAGTCTTTTGAATATTTCTTCGTATGCATCCGTCAATCCGCCCAGGTTTCTTCTGAACACATCTTTATCAAGCTTTTCATTCGTTTCTTTATCCCACAGCCGGCACGTATCCGGGGAAATCTCATCGGCCAGCAGGACCTCGCCGTCTTTATCGCGCCCGAACTCAAGCTTGAAATCTATCAATCTGACACCGCAAGCCGCGAAAATCGTCTGCAGCTCTTCGTTTACCTGTCTCGTAATCGATTTGATTTTCTCCACCTGTTCAGGCTCAGCCGCGTTTAAAATCCGGATATGGTCTTCTGTGATCAGCGGATCGCCGAGCGCGTCATCCTTGTAGTAAAACTCGATAATCGGCTGCTCCAGCTCCGTGCCTTCCGGAATGCCGAGCCGTTTGGACATGCTTCCTGCAACGACATTGCGGACAACGACTTCAAGCGGGATGATCGTCACTTTTTTAATGAGCTGCTCCGTTTCTGAAATTCGTTCAACAAAGTGGTTGTTGATTCCCTTCTCGTGAAGCCTTGTGAAAATCAGGCTGGAAATTTCGTTATTTAAACGGCCTTTTCCATCAATCTCGGCTTTTTTTTCTCCGTTAAAAGCCGTCGCCGAGTCTTTGTATTCGACAAACAACGTGTTGTCATCATCCGTCAGGTATATCTTTTTCGCTTTTCCTTCATATAAAAGTTCATTTTTCACAATATTCACAGAAGGCCTCCTAACCCGAATGTTGGAAATATTTCATCTTTTAGACCCCCGCCTGTTAAAGCGGGCGGTCTATTCTACGCTAAGCCTAAACGTTCAAAAATGTAGTCGACGTTTTTCAAGTGGTAATTGTAATCAAAGCAGTCGGTAATTTGTTCCGGAGACAGTCGGGACGTAATTTTTTCCTCAGCCTCGACAAGCTGGCGGAACGGCACTTGTTTCTCCCATGCTTCCATCGCTTTCGGCTGAACGGTGTCATACGCTTCTTCACGCGCCATGCCGGTATCAATGAGAGCGAGAAGAACGCGCTGAGAGTAGATCAATCCGAGTGTACGGTCCATGTTGCGCTTCATGTTTTCAGGGAACACGGTCAAGTTTTTCACAATGTTGCCAAAGCGATTCAGCATGTAGTTCAGCGCGATCGTCGCATCAGGCAGAATGATGCGCTCTGCTGATGAATGCGAAATGTCGCGTTCATGCCAAAGCGGTACATTTTCATAGGCGGTCAGCATGTAGCCGCGGATGACGCGCGCCATTCCCGTCATGTTTTCCGAACCGATCGGATTGCGTTTATGCGGCATGGCAGAAGAACCTTTTTGGCCTTTTGCGAAAAATTCTTCGACTTCGCGGGTTTCGCTTTTTTGGAGGCCGCGGATCTCAACGGCGAATTTCTCGATGCTTGTCGCAACTAGCGCCAGTGCAGCCATATAATCGGCGTGGCGGTCGCGCTGCAGCGTCTGTGTTGAAATCGGCGCCGGTTTTAAGCCGAGCTTCTCACATACGT
>NZ_CP026521.1:853444-857907 GCF_002953915.1 Bacillus sp. MBGLi79 | reverse complement strand
GACTGCGCCTGAAATTTTACCGACTTCGATGCCTTCTTTCGCCTGCTTGAAGCGTTCCAGGTTGCGCTTCATTTCTTCATACCAAAGGGCGAGCTTCAAGCCAAATGTCGTCGGTTCTGCATGCACGCCGTGTGTGCGTCCCATCATGACCGTATATTTATGTTCCTTTGCTTTTTCTTTCAAGATGTCAACAAATCTCTCAATGTCCTTGAGCAAAATATCGTTCGCCTGTTTTAATAGATAGGAAAGAGCGGTATCGACCACATCTGTTGATGTCAGTCCGTAGTGCACCCATTTTTTCTCTTCGCCAAGCGTTTCCGATACGGCGCGGGTAAATGCGACGACATCGTGGCGCGTGTCCTGCTCGATTTCAAAGATGCGGTTGATGTCAAACGACGCTTTTTCCCGTAAAACCTTCACATCTTCTTTCGGAATGACGCCGAGCTCAGCCCAAGCTTCACAAGCCAGTATTTCAACCTCCAGCCATGCTTGGAATCTGTTTTCATCCGTCCAAATCGCAGCCATTTCCGGTCTTGAATAACGTTCGATCATTGTTTTCGTCCTCCATCTCTTTCAATCCACTTTTCTGTCATCTTCCCGATCCATTCATTGTCGGGTGTTCTTAAAAATGTGATATGCCCCATTTTGCGGCCCGGTTTGACTTCATGCTTTCCGTATATATAAAGCTTCGCTTCTTTTAATAGTTCGGGATCTTCTTCAGCCATGTACACTTCATCTCCGAGAAGGTTTACCATCATTCCTTCCTTCAGAAGGTCCGTTTTGCCGAGCGGCAGTCCGCAGACAGCACGGATATGCTGTTCAAACTGGCTCGTTTCGCAAAGATCAAGGGTGTAATGGCCAGAATTATGCGGCCGCGGCGCTAGCTCATTGACGAGAAGTTCGCCGTCTTCTTTCAGGAAAAGCTCAACGGCCAGTGTTCCGACAAGCTGAAGCTTTTCGGCAAGCCTGAGGGCAAGTGCTGCCGCTTGTTCCTGAACCGCTTCATCGGCCCGTGCCGGGACGATGCTCTGGAATAAAATATTTTGTTTATGGATGTTCTCTGCCGCCGGAAAAACGGTTGTCTCTCCGTGAACCGATCTCGTCACGATCACGGACAATTCCATTTTGAAAGGAACCCAGCTTTCCAAAATGCATGTGCCGTGCTGTAAAAGTGCTGCGGCTTCCCCGATTTGTGCTTGTTGTTTCAGGACGTACTGCCCTTTTCCGTCATACCCGCCGCGGCAAGTTTTCAGCACCGCCGGAAGACCGAGCTCCGCTACGGATGCTTCCAGTTCCGTTCGGTCGTGAATGATTCGGTACGGGGCGACTTTGCAGCCCGCTGATTCAATCGCTTTTTTCTCGGTTTCCCTGTTTTGCGTAAGGAGCAACAGCTCGCTCCCTTGCGGAAGGTAAGCGTGCTCTTTCAGCCAGTTCAGCGCATCATAATCGATGTTTTCGAATTCATAAGTAATCACATCGCTCGCTTCGGCAAGCTTCCGTATCGCTTCGCGATCATTATAAGCAGCCGTAATTTCAAGGTCTGCGACCTGTCCGCACGGTGATGAAGGGACAGGGTCAACAACAGCGATTTTATAGCCCATTTGTTTGGCCGCGACCGCCATCATTTTGCCAAGCTGTCCGCCTCCGATAATGCCGATTGTCGCTCTCGGAAAAATCGTTTGTTTATACAAGCTGATCACTGCTTTCCAACACGGTTTTTCTGATGCTTTCCCTTCGTTCATCCAATCTTCCGGCAAGCTTTTCGTCAAAAGCAGACAAAATCTGCGCCGCAAGCAGTCCGGCGTTGACCGCTCCCGCTTTCCCGATGGCAACGGTCGCAACGGGTACACCGCCCGGCATTTGAACGATTGAAAGCAACGAATCGAGACCATTCAGCGCTTTTGACTGAACCGGCACACCGATGACGGGCAGCGTCGTTTTGGCTGCGACCATTCCCGGCAGGTGAGCGGCTCCGCCCGCTCCGGCAATGATGACTTTCAAGCCTCTTTCCCGCGCCGTTTCGGCATATTCGAACATTAAATCAGGCGTCCGATGTGCGGAGACGACCTTTTTTTCGTACGGAATTCCCAGTTCATCGAGGATGCCGCAGGCATGTTTCATCGTTTCCCAGTCAGATGTGCTTCCCATGATAACACCAAGAAGAGGCTGCATATCTTTTTGTCCCACCTTTAGCTGTTATTCTTCGCATATAAAAAGCCCGGCATGTATTGCATTTGTAGGAAGCAACACAAACCGGGCATGGCGCGTGTATCGTCAGTTAGTCCGCTTCTCGCGATCTCCATGTCAGTTTATTGTCCACTTTCCTGCATAGTCCGATGATTTACGGTCATCGGGTAGAGACTTATGGGCCATATTCCCAAGATTATATGAGGATGTGTTTTCATGTCATGTTTATCTTAACAACGGACTGTGATAATGTCAACGACATTATCGAACGATAGTATATTTTGTTGTTCTAATGTTCGGGTTTAGAGTAATTTCCCTTCGAATATAATTTTTCTTCCGCACGGAACAACCTGAATCGTTCCATTTTCCTTTGTTTCTTTGAAGACCGGCTCCTCCATTCGACGCACCGGTGTATAGCCTTCTTCCTGCATCTTCGTCAACACGGATTCGATCGTTTCGCCTTCCGTTACTTCAAAGCGCTTTTTTTTCGGCTTTGTCATTATTCTTTAATTCTCCTTTTCTTTACGGCTTTCACCCAGAATCCGCCGTGTATCGTCTTCGGTTCATAGGAAATGATAAATGCTTTTGAATCGATTGATTTAATCGTTTCGTACAGCTGCAGTTCGTATTTTCTCGGCGTCAAAATCTGCATCGCCGTTCTGTCTCCCTCAAGTCCGCCGACGACCCAGTGGGTGACGCCGTAGCCTTTTTCCCTGAGCTGTTTCGGCAAATCCAAATCAAGCTCTTTCGTAATGGCGTTAACGGTAATATAGCCCAAAGCGAGCTTTTCTTCAATTTTCGTGCCGACGATGATTCCGATTCCAAATCCGACCGCGTAAGCAATCACGTTTTGGATTTGATTTAAATTATCTAGAACGAGCCCCAGCCCGACGACGTAGACAAGCATTTCGATTGTCCCGATAAAAGCGGCGAGATACCGCTGGCCTTTAAGAGTCAGTATCATTCGAAGGGTTAAAAACGTTACGTATATAATATTGATAACCAGAATAATTCCAACCATGATCACACCATTCAATAGTGCTGAGTGAAGCAATTGAAATCCCTCCTTTAGATGCAAAGCAATCATATTCTACTAGAGAAATTCTCCATACACAATCCTGTAATGGCCCTGCTTCACCACAAAATTTTTCGACATTGCTCACTCCCATCAGTTTACCCTTTTTCTACCGGTTTCAAAGCATTGAAACGCAATTAAAAAAGACGTTCAAATGAACGTCTTTCAGAGCTGGTGCTTATGATCCCGCTGACGATCTCCAACGGATTCGCTCAGTTTGCGGTGCTCCTTTTCCAAATCGCTCAGCGTATATGACGAGAGGTCTTTCAAATTGTCCAGCCGCCCTGATTTTGCAAGCTGCCTGATTAAATACTCCTTTTTTTGTTTTACAGCTTTTCGAAGAAAGTTAGCCATCGATCACTCCCCCATCCGTTCGTATGATTGGTTACAATATAATACATATTATTCTTATGAGTCAACTCAGAATTAATACGGAGAAAAAACCGGTTCTTCAAGAAGAACCGGCAATATCTCCTTAAACAGGAATAAGCGACGACAACAAGTATCCGCCTACCAGCTTCCATGTTGCCGCAACGAATACCAATTCAAGCAAAAAGACGGTAAACACACAGTACATCAGGTCAAACCGCGCTTTTTCGCTTTTTTCATAAATCGATTGAATCAGCGTAAAAGTCCCGAATGTCAATCCCATAAAGATGACGATCGAGAGAATCACCGTCGCGGCCGTGAAGTTGATAATCGCGAATATCATCCACAAAGCGGCGGGGACGATAAACGGAACCAATAGAGAACCGTACTTTGCCGTGATATCGAAAAATGAAACTTTATACCTGAGCATAAAATTCGATACAACCCAGCTCGATGCTGCCATCCAAAACATGAAAGCCATGCAATAGATAAACACAACCAAAAACACTTCCAGGAACGGCACTGACACGCCGAACCCGAGAATTCTCCCCCTGCCCGCAAGCAGCTGATAAAAGTTGCCGAGCGAAAAGAAAACGGCCAAAAGCGTCATTGAAATAACGGAATACTTAAAATAAGACCGGTCAAAATCAAGTGCGCTGCGCACCGGGGATTTTAAAATATCGAGCACAAAGCTGAAATAGCGGAACAAAGCGGCAATCACGCTCTCCATCACCGATTTGACTTTCGCCGCAGACGGATTCGTCTCCTTGCTTTTCTTCGCTTTTTTCCGAGAATTCCTCGACATCCTCGAAGCAGGTTCTTCTATATCATC
>NZ_CP026521.1:753042-853344 GCF_002953915.1 Bacillus sp. MBGLi79 | reverse complement strand
ACACCAATAAAACAAAATACTCAGAAAAATCAAGAACAACTCCAATGGTGAAAAATATATTAAAAAGATATGAAGAGGCAAAAGAATTTATCCAACATTCAACAAAGGAACAATTCGAAGAAGACCTCTCTAAAGTTAAAAATAAACTAGATACTTTGACAAGAGCATATCTTGAATCAGCTAACGACTACATGAATCCTATGCTCAAAGAAATGCATAAGACAGAAAAACTGCTAAAAGAGTATGACGAAACTGCTCAGTCGTAATAAACGCAATCCAAAATTCAAAAATTGAGATTGGCTAACCTCCACAAAACCAAATGTAACGCAAAACACCCAAACTCCCTTTTGCGGACTGCACCGAAAATTTTTTTTGCGGTCTCTCAACCCCTTTCTATTAAATTTCAATATTGATAAAATTTACATAATTAGTGAGAAGAGGAAGGGTGAGAAGTTTGGGCACGATTTCGTCTCCGCACGTTGGGATGAAAATTAATGAGTGGAACCGGCATATTCAAAAGTTTAATGTGACTGACGCTGAAATGCTTAAAGCTGAGATCGAGCGGGACATTGACGTCATGGAAGAAGACCAAGACCTCTTGATTTACTATCAGCTCATTGCATTTCGCCATCAGCTTATGATTGACTATGTGATTCCATTTGAAGGAAACCAAATGGAGTTATCAGAATATTTAAAGAGAATTGAAGGCAGCAACAGGAAGATGGAGAAACTCGTTGAATACTACTATTACTTTTTTCAAGGGATGTATGAATTCAAAGAGGGCAATTTCTTAAGTGCCATTACATTCTATCAAAAAGCGGAAAACACAATTCCCTATATTTCAGATGAAATTGAGCGAGCGGAATTTTATTTTAAAATGGCAGAAGTGTTTTACCATATGAAACAAACCCATGTCTCAATGCACTATTCTTCTCAGGCGTATAACATCTATAAAACACACGACCTTTACTCAGTCCGCCGCATACAATGCCATTTTGTGATCGCAGGAAACTACGATGACCTAGAAAGTCATGAAAAGGCGCTCCCTCACCTCGAACAGGCGCTAAAAGGCGCACGGCTGCTTGAAAGCAAAAACAAGCGGATTTACGGCCAAGCTTTATTCAATATCGGAAATTGTTATCTTAAAATGGGCGAATTGACGAAAGCAGCAAAATACATGGAGCAATCGATACTCCAATTCAAAAAATCAAATTTCAACAACGTGACACAAGCTTACCACGATTTAGCCTTAATTTATTTTCTTCAACATAAACAAGAACAGGCAATGGATTGTTTCAGAAAAGGCGTACGCTTCGCATGTAAATTCGACGATGGGCTATTTAAAATTATGTTTGAAGGATTACAGGCGCTGTTTATCCAAAAAGGAGAAGCATCCATTTTATTAAATGTTTTCAACAAATTAGAGACATCCCAAGGATATCCTTATATGGAAGAGTTGGCATTATTAGCCGCAAAGTTTTATACTGAAATTGGGCAGATGGATGATTCTGTTATCTGTTTCAAAAAGATGGTTCATGCCCGCAAACAAATTCAGAGAGGGGATTGTTTGTATGAAATTTAAACTGACGTTGTGCGCTGTAGTTGCTTTGATCGGTGTAAGCTTTATCAGTTCTTCCTTAGGAAATGAAGTAAATGTGGCATCCAGAAACATGACAAGCAAAGCTGCAAACGATTCAACGAACTCCCTAGCAGACAAAGCCATCTTTGACAAGGAAATGACGATTGCAGAAAACGGAACGCTTGGTTAAGGACAAGACGCAGCTTTTGGCTGCGTCTGTTTTTCTGAGGAAATAGGTGACAAGGTGATAGAATATTGATTTTAAAACACTCATATGCAGACCAAACAAAAGCCTTAAAAAACAAGATAGGCGGAAATAAGGTTTAACCAATTAAGAGAGATTGTAAACCTCTTAGGAAAAATAAATACAACGGTCAAACAAATATACTTTCTGTTGAAGAATTCGAAGAACAACAAGACAATCTAAATGACTTGTCAACGATATGGATAAACTAAGAGTAAACGCATCGATCTTAACGATGTTCAAGATGCTGATCAACTTCTGCTTGAAATCCACAAAACGATGACCTCACTTGAGCAGCACATAGCTGAAATTAGTGATCTAACTATAAAATCATTCAAGAAAAAACATGAAGTTTAGCCTTTCCATTTAGAACAATCAAAAAAGGCAACAACCCCCAAGGGTTAGTTGCCTTCTCTAAGTTCAAGCACAGCCACACACTCCACATGGTTCGTATGCGGAAACATATCCACAGGCTGCACTTCGCGCGTCGCATACCCGCCATCCTCAAGCACCCGCAAATCCCTCGCAAGCGTGCCAGGATTACAGGACACATACACCACCCGCTTCGGCTTCATCTCTATAATCGTCCGCAGGAGGGCTTCGTCGCAGCCTTTTCTTGGCGGGTCGACGACTAGTGTATCGGCCGTGATGCCTTCTTCATACCACTTTGGAATCACGGTTTCCGCTTCTCCGACCGCGAACTCTGCGTTTGTGATGCCGTTTAATTCAGCGTTTCGTTTCGCATCCTCAATTGCTTCCGGCACAATTTCAACGCCGTACACTTTTTTCGCTTGCTTTGCCAGGAAGAGAGAAATCGTTCCGATGCCGCAGTAAGCGTCAATGACGGTTTCTTCCCCTTGAAGCTCTGCGTACTCCAGCGCTTTGTCGTAGAGCACTTTGGTTTGCTCCGGGTTGACCTGGTAGAACGATCTGGCGGAGATGGCGAATTTGACGTCTCCGATGAGGTCGTAGATGTATTCTTCGCCCCAGATAACGTTTGTTTCGTTCCCAAAAATGACGTTTGTTTTGTTCGGGTTGATGTTTTGCACGATGGATTTGACGTGCGGGAATTGCGCTGTAATGTCTTCGATGATCTTCGCTTTGTGCGGGAAATCGTTTGTTCTTGTGATGAAGACGATCATCATTTCGCCGGTAACCACGCCGTATCTGACCATGATATGGCGGAGCCAGCCTTTGTGGCGTTCTTCGTTGTAGGCTTTGACACCGTAGTTTGCGCAAATGTCTTTGACGGCTTGGACGGCTTCGTCGTTTTTGGATTGCTGGATCAGGCAGGCGCTCATGTCGATGATGTCATGGCTTCTTTGTTGATAGAATCCGGCGACGAGTCCGCCTTCCCGTTCTCCTACCGGCACCTGCGCTTTGTTTCTGTAGTTCCACGGGTCTTCCATGCCGAGTGTCGGGTGCACGGTCACGTTGGAAAGGTCCAGCTTGCCGATGCGTTCTAAGACGTCTTTGACTTGTTTCTGTTTAAACAAGAGCTGGCCTTCGTAGGTCATGTGCTGAAGCTGGCAGCCGCCGCATTGCTTGTAGATCGGGCATGGAGCGTCCGTTCTGTGCGGGCTTTCTTCCTTCAGCTCAATCAAGCGTCCGAAAGCAAAACCTTTTTTGACACGTGTCACTTTGATTTGCGCTTTTTCCTCGGGCAGGGCATTCGGCACAAAGATCGGGAATCCTTGAACCTTTGCGACGCCCGCTCCTTCGTGGGTCAAATCCTCAAATGTCACGTCGTAGTATTCGTTTTTTTCTACTGGGGGTTTCATTTTCATGTATGTTCACCTCTTGTTTTAAGCGAAAGAAAAACTTGGCCTTTTCAAGCCAAGTTTCAGCGTGTAGGCAAACCTTCGCATTCGTTGTCAGTCCTGTGCTTCGGTGCTCACGAATTCAACATTCGCTCCGCTCCAATGCTCGTCCTTCCTAGACTTCAAAGGTTTTCAATCACGCTGAGCTGAAAAGATGACAAAATCCTAAAACGAAAACTGTTTTAGGATTTTGTCAACATTCTGAGCTTGGCTTACAAAGCCAAGTTTTAGTCATCCAGCTGTTCCGCTTTCTCCTTCGGCATGACGACGTGAATGTGTCGGTACAGATTCACGAATTCACCCGGCAGCATGCCGCCGTACTCGCCGTCCAGGTTCAGCTGCATCTTTTCTGATACATTGACTTTCACGCGGTTCGCTTTTGTATAAATAATGTGCTGGTCGTTGATGTGTTCGCCGCGAAGCGCCATCGTGGCGACCCTGATAAATTCAGCAAGGTTTGCTTTCTTTAGTATCATCAAATCAAACATGCCGTCATTCAGGCTGGAATCCGGCGCGAGCTTTTCGAACCCGCCGACGGAGTTTGTCAGCGTGACCAAAAACAGCATGATTTCACCTTGAAACAGCTTGCCGTCATATTCAATCTCGACTTCTGTCGGACGAAGTGAAGGCAGCATTTCCATTCCCTTTAAATAATAAGCAAGCTGGCCGAGCATCGTTTTCAGTTTGCTTGGCACGTCGTACGTCAGCTCCGTCAGACGGCCTCCTCCGGCGATATTGATAAAATACTGGCCGTTGACCTGTCCGATATCAATCGGGCGGGCGACGCCGTTAATGACCGTATCTGCCGCTTTTAAAATATCCTCGCGCGGAATCCCGAGCGCTCTGGCGAAGTCGTTTGTTGTGCCGACTGGAATCACACCGAGTGTCGGACGGTTGTCTAAAGGCGCAAGCCCGTTGACGACCTCGTTGATCGTTCCGTCTCCGCCTGCCGCAATGATCAGGTCAAACTCACGCAATGCCGCTTCCTTGGCAGCGTGTGTAGCGTCTCCTGCGCATGTCGTGGCATGGGTGGAGGTTTCATAGCCGGCTTGTTCAAATTTTTGCAGGACCTGGGCAAGATGCTTTTTAAAGATCTCCCGTCCTGAAGTCGGATTGTATATTATGCGTGCACGTTTCATTATCTCATCATCCTACTTAAGAGTATCCGATCCATTTTTACACTAACAACCTTTAATTATACTATGAGTTAAAAAAATCGCAACAAAATGTACATAATCTTACAGGTGAAAACGCACAAAAGCCCCAGCAGAGCTGGGGCTTTGTGTTTTTTTACTCTTCTTCCGTTCCCGGTTTTTTCTTGCGGAACTTCGCCAATACTTCATATACGATTGGCACAATCAAGAGCGTCAGAAGCGTTGAACTGATTAAACCGCCGATAACCGTGACGCCGAGTCCTTTTGAAATGACTTGGCTTCCGCCTTCGAAGCCGAGTGCTAATGGAATCAAGGCGCCGATTGTCGCAATGGCTGTCATCAGGATCGGACGGAGTCGTGTAGAGCCGGCTTCCAGGAGCGCTTCTCTCGTAGACAAGCCTTCCGCTTCCTTATGAATCACGCGGTCAATTAAGACAATCGCATTCGTGACAACGATACCGATCAGCATGAGCATACCGATCATTGCGTTCAGGCTGATCGTTTCACCTGATACGTAAAGTCCGACCAGGGCACCGATGATTGTGAACGGCAATGAGAACAGGATCGCAAATGGCGCTAATGCTCCGCCGAAGGTAATCACGAGCACAAGGTAAACGATCGCTATTGCTGCCAGCATCGCTAAACCGAGCTTCGTGAAGGAATCAGCGATATCCGCTGATACACCGCCTGTGTCAATCGATACGTTATCAGGATGGTCTAGCTTATCGATTTTCTTCTGTACAGCAGCTGATACGGCTGTGACGTTGTCAGATGTAACCTCACCTGTGACATCCGCATAGACTTTTCCGTCACGTTTTGACACGGTATCTGATGTTGATCCTTCTTTCACTTTTGCCACATCGCCGATTTTGACTTCCTGGCCAGTCGCGGAAGTGATCTTTTTATTCTCTAAATCTTTCACACTCTTATACTCGTCTTTTTCTGTCTTAATGTTCACATCAAGCTCTTTGCCGTCTTTTTTCACAGTTGTGAGCGGTTCTTGTGATGTTTGTGACATTAAGGCTTGAGAAATTTGAGACGCGGTTAACCCGAGCTTGCTTAATTTTTCTTGGTCAGCGACAAATGTGTACTCATCATATGTGCTGGAAAGGCCTGAATTTACGTTTTTCAGATCCTTTTCATCTTTCATGATTTTTTCAATGTCTTTGACTGTGTCTTTAATGTCGTTTTCAGAATCGCCATACACATAGTATGTTAATTCATTGTTATTGCCTGAAGAGCTGAAGTCCTGTGACTTCCATTCTCCGCGGTCAGATTGCTTTTGGATGGCCTTCAGCACGTTGTCTTTTTCTTTATCAAAGTCAGGCGTGTCGCTTTCATATTTGATATAGAATAACGCACCGTTAGAATCTCCACCGGCAAGCGGGCTGCCAGAGCCTAATGAATACTGAACCGTATCGACATGCTTGCGCTCAAGCAGGATTTTTTCCGCTTTTTCAGCTTCTTTTTCGGCTTCTTTTTTCGTTTCACCCGGTTCTGGGCTGTATGTGAGCTGCATCGTTTTTTCTTCCTCGGACGGCAGGTAGCTGGCACCGATTAACGGTACGAGGAACAAGCTTCCAAGGAGCATTAGAACAGCGATGATAGACGTGATCCATTTATGGCTCAGCGCCCAGTTCAATACTTTTTTATAGATATTTGCAAGTCTGCCTGGTTTGTGTTCTTTCGCTTTCATCGGCGCACCGGTTAATGATTTTTTGAACAGGCTGTGTGCGAGCATCGGCACAAGCGTGATCGAAATCACCAGGGATGCGGCAAGCGCAAAAACAATTGTTAGGGCAAATGGAATAAACAATTCACCGATTTGTCCGCCTACAAGTGCGAGCGGCAGGAATACCGCGATTGTCACAATCGTTGATGACATGATCGGCTTAAACATTTCCTTCGTCGCTTCACGAACCAAGGCTTTTCCGCGGAGCGGCTCATCTTTGAGTCTCATGCGGCGGTAAATGTTCTCGATCACAACGATGGAGTCATCGACGACACGTCCGATGGCGACGGTCATTGCGCCGAGCGTCATAATATTCAGTGTGATATCAAGCTGCTGCAGCACAAGGAGTGCGATCAGCAATGATAATGGAATTGAAACTACCGAAATTAATGTAGATTTGATATCTCTTAAGAATAAGAGAATAATCACAATCGCAAAAATAGCACCGAAGATGGCTTTGCTTAACATCGTGTCAACTGACTGTGTGATCGGCTCCGCCATGTCGAGAGTTGCGCTGTAGTTGAAGCCTTTATGGTCTTCTTTGAACTTCTTCAGCTCAGCTTTGACATTGTCGGCAACCTCTACCGTATTCGCATCGTTTGCTTTAACGATGTTGATGCCGATGCTGTCTTTGCCATTTGTGCGTGAAACGGATTCAGCTTTTTTCACATCTTTAATTGTAGCAATGTCAGAAAGCTTGACCGTCGGCACTGCTGTGCTTGCGCTTCGCTGTGCCTGTGCTGCAGCTTGCGCGCTCTGAGCTGCTTGTGCACTTTGCGCCGCCGCTTGAGATGCTGCGCTGCTGCCTGCACTTGAAGCAGATGCCGTAGGAATTCTCATATTCTTCAAATCTTTAATTGTTTCAATATCGCCGCTGACGACGACAGATTTTTCTTCATTTCCGAATGTGTACAAGCCAAGCGGAGTTGTCACATCTGAACCTTGAATCACTTTCTTCACAGTATCTTCATCAAGGCCGTATTCTTTCAGTTTGTCTTCTTTGAAAGAGAATTCAACCTCTTCCACCTGCTGGCCTGATACTTGGACGGACGCAACGCCTTCTATGCCTTCAAGCTTAGAAACGAGGCTGTCCTCCACTTTTTTCGTCAGCTCTTGCAGGTTATCTTTATCACTGGACACGCTCAGCGTCAGAATCGGGAATGAGTTCAAGCTGTAGCGTGAAATCTCCGGATCCTTCGCGTCATCAGGCAGACTGACGTTTTCTAACGCTTCAGCCGCTTCTGTTTTTGCTTTGTCCATGTCTTTCTCATAATCATATTCAATCATGACCGACGATGCGTTTTCATAGGACGTCGACGTCACAACGCTGACACCGTCCAAGTTCTGAACGGCTTGTTCAACCGGTTTGGTCACTTCATCAGCCACTTGGCTTGGTGTCGCACCCGGATATGTCGTGCTGATCGTCAAGTAAGGCATGTTCACGTCAGGAATAGACTCTTGCTTCATATTCATACCCGCATACAAGCCGGCTGCCGTTACAATAATCGTCATCAGCCATACGGCGAATTTGTTTTTCAGAACGAAATTAATAACGTGATTCATCATATCCTCCATTACATTTTTTATTGACTGACTGGTCATTCTATATAATACTAAACGTTATAACGCAACAACGTCAACTCATATACCAGAAAATTTTACTAAATTTTTCAAGGATTAAGGGGAAGCACGTCATGAATGAAAAAAAAGAGAAAATCATAAAAACCAGCATTCGTTTATTTGCGAAAAAAGGATTCGCAGCTACGACGATCCAGGAAATCGCCAGTGAATGCGGCATTTCAAAGGGCGCTTTTTATTTGCACTTCAAATCGAAAGAAGCGCTGCTGTTATCTGCCTGTGAATATTACATCGGTATGTCTATGACCAAAATGAAAGATATAGAAGAGGATCTCGCCGGAAAGCCGCCTAAGGAAGTGTTAAAAAAGCAAATTGGCGCTCAATTTGAAGATTTTCGCGATCATAAAGATTTTATTGTTCTTTTACTTACCGAAAATATCATTCCGGAAAATCAAGAAATCAAGCAATACTTTTACAAAGTAACCATGGAGACGGATAAGCTGTACCGGAACGCCTTGCTGGTATCCTATGGCGAAGGAATCGAGCGGTACGTCGCGGATCTGTCTATCATGGCAAGAGGCATCGTGCATTCCTATATGAATGTGATGGTATTTAACAGTGAGCTTAATATCGGTGCAGAGGAAATCTCAGCCTTTATCATCGAGAGACTGGATGATCTAGTACAGGGGCTGGGCCGTTCAAACCTCAATCCGATCGTGCCAAAAGAAATTTTCAATCCGATGCCTGCGGGGAAGGACCAGCTGCTTGAGGACATTCAGAAAGTGAAAGAAAACAGCACGCTGCCCGAGGATATCACAGTGTCACTCGATGTGATCGAGGAAGAACTGGCTCAGGATAAACCGCGCAAGCCGATTATAAAAGGCATGCTGTCCAATTTGACCGGAACCAATAACAAAGAAGTTGAAAAGCTTCGGGCTCTGATCTCTGTCTTTATCTCCATTTAACCATAAAAAGCAGCCTCTAAGGGCTGCTTTTTTATTAGCGTTTTTTAATTTCTTCAAGCAGAATTTTGTTGACCATCGGCGGGTTGGCTTGTCCTTTGGACGCTTTCATAATCTGTCCGACCAGGAAGCCGATCGCACGGTCTTTTCCGTTTTTAAAGTCTTCGATTGATTGAGGATTATTGTCAAGCGCTTCTGTTACAAGCTTCAGAAGCACGCCTTCGTCAGAAATCTGAACAAGGCCTTTCTCTTTCACAATCTTCTCAGCGTCGCCGCCTTTTTCAATCAATTCTTTAAACACTTTCTTCGCGATCTTAGAAGAAATGGTGCCTTTTTCAATCAATTTGATCATGCCGGCAAGGCCTTCAGGTGTCAGGGCAACGTCGGCAAGCTCTTTTTGCTCAGCGTTTAGGTAAGCTGACACTTCACCCATCAGCCAGTTAGACGCTTGTTTGGCTTCAGCGCCTTTTTGAACGGTTTCTTCGAAGAAATCAGCCATTTCTTTTGTCAGCGTCAGAACCATCGCGTCATATGCAGGCAAGCCAAGCTCTTCGATATAACGCTTGCGGCGCTCATCCGGAAGCTCAGGAATACTTGCTTTTACGCGCTCCTTCCATTCATCATCAATGTAGAGCTCGACAAGGTCTGGCTCCGGGAAGTAACGATAGTCGTCAGATCCCTCTTTGACACGCATGAGAATGGTTTTCTTCGTTGCTTCATCATAACGGCGCGTTTCCTGCTGGATGACGCCGCCGGAAAGAAGAACCTGCTCTTGGCGTTTTTCTTCATGCTCAAGGCCTTTTTGAACAAACGCAAAGGAGTTCAAGTTTTTCAATTCTGTTTTTGTGCCGAATTCCTCTTGGCCGATCGGACGAAGAGAGATATTGGCATCACAGCGAAGTGAGCCTTCTTCCATTTTACAGTCGGAAACGCCTGTATATTGGATGATGGATTTCAGCTTTTCAAGATACGCGTACGCTTCTTCCGGCGTGCGGATATCCGGCTCAGATACGATCTCAACAAGCGGCGTTCCCTGGCGGTTAAAGTCAACAAGAGAATAGCCGTCGCCTGTATGCGTCAGTTTTCCGGCATCCTCTTCAAGGTGAAGACGTGTGATGCCGATGCGTTTTGTTTTTCCGCCGACTTCAATTTCGATCCAGCCGTTTTCGCCGATCGGCTTATCAAATTGAGAAATCTGATACGCTTTCGGGTTGTCAGGATAGAAATAGTTTTTGCGGTCGAACTTCGTATCCGTTGCGATCTCACAGTTGAGCGCCATAGCGGCTTTCATTGCGAATTCAACGGCTTCTTTGTTCAGGACAGGCAGGACACCCGGGTATCCGAGGTCAATGACGCTTGTCTGCGTATTCGCCTCCGCGCCGAATGGCGTTGGAGAGCTTGAGAAAATTTTTGATTTTGTTTTTAACTCAACGTGGACTTCAAGTCCGATTACCGTTTCAAAGTTCAATTCTTTTCACCCCTTACAATTCAGGTTTTGCTTTATGATGGTCTGTCGCTTGTTCAAATGCATGAGCAACACGGTATACAGTGCTTTCATCAAAGTGTTTTCCGATGATTTGCAGGCCGAGCGGAAGTCCGTCTGCTAATCCGCATGGCACACTGATTCCCGGTACGCCGGCAAGGTTGACCGGAATCGTTAAGATATCGTTTGCGTACATTGTGAGCGGATCTTTCGTGTTTTCACCGATTTTAAACGCAGGTGTCGGCGTAGTCGGTCCGACAATGACATCATATTTCTCAAATACGTCTTCGAAATCTTTCTTAATCAACGTACGCACTTTTTGCGCTTTTTTGTAGTACGCATCGTAGTAGCCTGAGCTTAAAGCAAACGTTCCAAGCATGATGCGGCGTTTGACTTCATTTCCGAAACCTTCAGCGCGCGTTTGCTTGTAAAGGTCGATCAGGTTATCCGCATTGTCTGTGCGGTAGCCGTAGCGGATGCCGTCAAAGCGTGCAAGGTTCGCTGATGCTTCAGAAGATGACAGCAGGTAATATGTCGCAAGCGCGTATTTACTGTGCGGAAGAGACACTTCTTCCCATGTAGCGCCGAGGCCTTCAAGGACTTTTAGCGCTGCCAGGACAGATTCTCTCGCTTCTTTGCCAACACCATCACCAAGGTATTCTTTCGGAACGGCGATTTTCAGTCCTTTGATGTCGCCAGTTAATGAAGAAAGAAAATCAGGCACGTCCACATTGGCACTCGTGGAGTCCATTTTGTCTACACCGGAAATCGCTTGAAGTAAAAATGCGTTATCCTCAACCGTACGGGTAATCGGACCAATTTGGTCTAATGAAGACGCAAATGCGACCAGTCCGTAACGAGATACACGTCCGTATGTAGGCTTTAATCCGACAACGCCGCAGAAAGATGCCGGCTGACGGATGGAGCCGCCTGTGTCAGATCCAAGAGAAAACGGAACTTCTCCCGCAGCAACCGCAGCCGCTGAACCGCCGCTTGAACCGCCGGGAACTGTTTCTAAGTTCCAAGGGTTTTTCGTCAGCTTGTAAGCTGAGTTTTCGGTAGATGATCCCATGGCGAATTCGTCCATGTTCAGTTTGCCGATTGTGACTGCTTCAGCGTCTTGAAGGCGCTGAACGACAGTAGCGTCGTAGATCGGATCGAAGTTTTCAAGAATTTTGCTGGAGCATGTTGTGCGCAGCCCTTTTGTTACGATATTATCTTTTACGCCGATCGGCATACCGAATAGAAGACCATGCTCAGAACGGCCGTCAACCGCCTCATCAAGCTCCTTCGCGTATGCGCGTGCTCTTTCTTCATCTAATGCCAAGAAGGCTTGTACCTTATCATCAACCGCTTGGATGCGTTTATAAGATTCGTCAACCAGATCAGAAATCTTAATCTCTTTTTTATGTATGAGCTGTTTTAATTCTGTGATTTTATGATCAAATAATGACATTCTTGTGTCCCTCCTTTAGTCCAGAATTGATGGCACACGAATATAGCCGTCTTTATGGTCAGGCGCATTTTTCATGACATCCTCAACCGGAAGACCTTTACCCGCTTCATCTTCTCTCATGACATTTTTCATTTTCAGCACGTGAGTTGTAGGCTCCACATTGTCTGTGTTGACCTCATTCAGCTCCTCGGCAAAGGAAATGATGCTGTCGAGCTGTTCAGTGAACATCTTTGCTTCTTCTTCAGTAATCGCAAGTCGTGCAAGGTGCGCAACGTGCTTTACTTCTTCTATTGAAATTCGTGACATATGATCCACCTCCACATATTTCTCCGTTAAGTCATATAATACTGATCATATCAAAAACAAGCCCTTTAAAGCAACAAAACGCCTTAAGACAGGCCTGTGTTTTCGAAACAATACCCTATATATTTTATACTAAAATGAGACGAAGGAGAAACGAAATATTTTTCTGAATATTTTTACTTTTATTATTTTTTGAAAGCGTTTTATTCTTTATTCCCTTCTAGGTTTGCGGCGGTATTTCCCGCTCATGAGCAAGGTTTCATTGCTTGAATGGCCGGGAATACTTTGTTAGGTTAAGTTACCAAGTGCACCCCCAAAAGAATTTCTTTTGTTTCGCACTTACGCCAGGCTGCTTAACTGGCACCATCAATTTGAGAGGTGATGCAACATTATTAGAAATGAAGAGAGGGTAAATCGTGAGTATTGAAATTATTATATCTTTAGGAATTTACTTTACTGCCATGCTGTTAATCGGCTGGTACTCGTTTAAGAAAACAACTGATATCAACGATTACATGCTTGGAGGAAGAGGCCTCGGACCGTTTGTCACAGCTTTGTCTGCCGGCGCGGCGGATATGAGTGGATGGATGCTGATGGGAATTCCAGGGGCAATGTTTGCGACAGGCTTGTCGACACTATGGCTAGCACTCGGTTTGACAATCGGCGCGTATTCGAACTATCTTCTTTTGGCTCCACGTCTTAGAGCGTATACGGAAGCGGCGGATGACGCGATTACGATTCCCGATTTCTTTGATAAACGATTCCAGCATTCTTCGTCAGTGCTGAAAATTGTATCAGCTTTAATCATTATGATCTTTTTCACACTGTATACTTCTTCAGGTATGGTATCAGGCGGAAGATTATTTGAATCTGCTTTTGGAGCCGATTATACACTTGGACTCCTGCTGACTGCAGGCGTTGTCGTGTTATATACACTGTTTGGCGGTTTCCTTGCTGTCAGTCTGACTGACTTTGTACAGGGGGCGATCATGTTTGCAGCGCTAGTGCTTGTGCCGATCGTTGCTTTTACCCAGCTGGGCGGCGTTTCTCCTGCTTTACATGAGATTACAGCTGTAAACCCAAAGCTATTGGATATTTTTAAAGGCGCGAGCGTCATTAGCATTATTTCTTATTTGGCTTGGGGCTTAGGCTACTATGGTCAGCCTCATATCATCGTCCGTTTTATGGCGATTAAGCATATCAAGGATTTAAAACCTGCGCGCAGAATCGGTATGAGCTGGATGATTATCTCCATTCTTGGTTCAACCGTAACGGGTTTAGTCGGTGTGGCTTACGCCCATAAATTCGGAGTTGCTGTAAGTGATCCTGAAACGATTTTCATTATTTTTTCTAAAATATTGTTCCATCCATTGATTACTGGATTTTTGCTGTCTGCTATTTTAGCAGCCATTATGAGTTCGATCTCTTCTCAGCTCTTGGTAACAGCGAGCGCAATGACAGAAGACTTATACCGGACATTTTTCAGACGTGAAGCATCAGATAAAGAATTGGTCTTGGCCGGCCGGCTGTCAGTATTGATTATCGCAGTCATTGCGATTCTGATGTCCTTGAATCCGAGCAGCACGATTCTTGATTTGGTTGGTTATGCATGGGCCGGATTCGGTTCTGCTTTTGGGCCTGCCATTCTGCTGAGCCTGTATTGGAAACGGATGACTGAATGGGGCGCCCTTTCAGCCATGGTTGTTGGGGCTGCAACAGTATTAATTTGGATTACAACTGGTTTAGCTGACTCTACAGGCATCTATGAAATGATTCCAGGATTTTTCTTGAGTATGATTGCAGGTATTATTGGAAGCTTGATCACAAAACGTCCTGCAAAAGCCTCTTACCGATTATTCGGTGTCATGGAAAAGCTGTTAAAACGCAAAAAGTAAACAATAAGCCATCAAGCGCAGCTTGGTGGCTTTTGTGCTCTTGTTTTGCTATAAATACTGTGAGAAAATCATATTTATTTAAAAACACCTTAGAAAAGGGGGAAGTTTGCTGTTGAGCTGGTATATTGATCCTGATATTTTATTAAAATTGGGCATTGCCACATTGATTGGCATGGTCATCGGGCTTGAACGCGAATTAAAAAATAAGCCGCTCGGATTAAAAACCTGTATCGTCATCGCCGTTAGCTCATGCATGCTGACGATCGTCAGTATTAATGCGGCATATCATTTCCCTAAATACTACCGCATCATGATGGATCCACTGCGCCTGCCGGCACAAATCATCTCCGGCGTCGGATTTATCGGAGCCGGTGTCATCCTGCGAAAAAGCAATGATGTCATTTCCGGCCTGACGACATCGGCCATGATCTGGGGTGCAGCGGGACTCGGGCTGGCAACGGGAGCCGGATTTTATAAAGAAGCGTTTGCCAGTCTTCTGTTCATCCTGATTAGCGTGGAATTTCTCCCATGGGTGGTCAGAAAAATTGGTCCCGACCGCCTGCAGGAAAAAGACATCCGCATCAGAATGTCACTTTCTGATAAAGACAAAATGACAGAGATTTTAAAAGAAATGAAAAGAAAAGATATCAAAACACACTCCGTCCGGATCGACGACCTGGGCGAAAAGGATTTTCCAATTATGGAAGTGAAGGTCCGCGTCCATAAAAACAGATACACGACCGATGTCTACTATGACATTAAAGCCATTGAAGGCGTAGTCGGCGTGAAGTGTGATACATTATAAAAGCCAATGGGGCGGAATCCCATTGGCTTTTTGCTGTCATCGAAAAAAACATTGAAGTCTCTATTATTTTCAAATAAAATACATATTAGTAAATAAATATAATAAAAGGAGATGTTCCTCATTACCAAATCACGATTTACAGTAACTGTCACCCTCATTTTGACTGCTTTCTTAAGTATTTTTGCCATAACAGAATTCATATCCCCTCCCCATTCTCAATCATCCAAGAGCAGCAAGAGTCCTAAAAATATTATCCTAATCATCGGAGACGGAATGGGTATGCCGATGATTAACAGCTATAGGACATTAAAAAGCGAAAAGCTGAACACTCCCGTCCAAACAGCATGGGACTCTTATTTAACAGGCATGCAGATGACGCAACCTAACGATCCCAGAGACAATATCACTGATTCCTCGGCGGCTGCAACTGCCATGGCAACCGGAACGAAAACATATAATGACGCCATTGCTGTAGACAACAATCATCAGCGGCTCAAAAGCGTAACAGAAGCTGCAAAAGAGAAAAAGAAATCCGTCGGCATCGTCGTGACTTCGGACTTAACCGATGCCACTCCCGCTGCTTTCGGCGTACATAACGTCTCACGGAAAAACTACACTGAAATTGCTGACCAATACTATGATGAACGTATTAATGGATCTCATAAGGTTGATGTTTTACTTGGAGGCGGAGCGAAATATTTCATTCGCAATGACCGAAATCTTGCTGAAGAGTTCCGAAAAGACGGCTATCATTATGTGACCACGAAGCAAGACCTAAAAAAAAATCAGCACGAAAAACTGCTCGGACTGTTTGGAGAAGTTGAATTAGATAAAGCGATTGACAGAGAGAACAGCACACCCTCTCTAAAAGACATGACGGAAGCGGCACTCACCCAGTTACAGAAGAACGAAAACGGTTTTTTTATGCTTCTGGAAGGAAGCAATATTGACAATGCAGCCCATGAAAATGACGTGGTGGGCGCTTTGAGCGAAATGGAAGATTTCGAGAAAGGCGTTCAAGCTGCTCTGGATTTTGCGAAAAAAGATCAAGAAACGCTGGTTATTATTACAGCTGATCACTCTACAGGCGGGTTCTCTTACGGCGCAGAGGGAATGACGCGCGAGACCGGCTATAAATGGGACCCTTCCCCAATCATCGCCGCTAAAAAAACGCCGGGCTATATGGCAGAAAAGATCGCTGAAGGCCAAGATGCCGAAAAGGTGCTCAGCACTTATGTTGATATGAAGCTGACGGAAAACGAGATAAATCAGGTTAAAAATGCAGCCTCACAATCGAATACAGCTGAGATCCAAAAAAGCATTCAATTGATTTTTGATAAACGGTCTTTTTCCGGCTGGACGACATTAGCCCACACCGGGGAAGACGTACCGGTTTATGCTTACGGTCCGGGAAAGGAAAAATGGAAGGGGCTTATCGACAATACGCAGCAGGCAAAAAACATTTTTGCTATTTTTGAACAAAAATAAAAAACGCCGGCTCACTGCCGGCGTTTTTTGATTAAGGAGCGCCGCCCCAAAAGGGACCGGCGCAATTTTCTTAAGCTAACTTCGAAAAGTCAAAGTCGGTTATCGGCGTTTGATTTTCGATATCGTTTCTGAATCCTTTCAGCATTTCTTTTTCTTCTTCTCCTATTTGATCCAGATCAAACATTTGATGAAGCAATCCATAAATCAGCATATGGCGCAGGCGAAGGAAATCTGGAATTTTCTTGAGCCATTCGGCGTCAATTTCATTTTCCTCCCTGTACCCTTTCATAAAATGCGTCATGAATTCTTCTGTAAAGGCTGCTTTATTTTCATAAGGAACAACCGGATACCATAGTACATTGTAGAGAAGAATGCTGATATCATTCACAAACCAGTTGTATCCGATATCATCAAAATCAAATGTAGTGATCTTCCCATGATCCCAGTTAAAATTACCATGATGAAGATCTGCGTGAACAAGGCCGTAGCTGTCACGGTTTTTTGGCAGCTGGCGCAACTCATTCATTAAATCGTCTGCCTGCTGAAAAACCTTTGTCTGATCTTCAGGAACATATTTTCTGAGCTTCAACTGCTCTTCTTCATCCCACTCCTGTCTCTTAAATGTAGGATTGCTCAGTTTATAGCTTTTTGTCAGGCTGTGCATCTTCCCTGTGTATCTGCCAAGCTCGAAAAATAGAGTTTCGTTCCAATCAGATTCGTCTACTTTATGGCCCGGCGCCTTTTCATACACTCTCAATAAAAATGCTCCGCCCTTTCCGTCCGGCACTTCCTCAACATCCTTACCATTTAACGACGGGATTGGTTTGGCCACTGAAAGACCGCCTTCAGCAAGATGATGGAGCCATTCCATCTCTCCCATAATATAATCCGGCGACCGGCGAATCGTGTGGGTAATCTTTAAAATATAGGATTCATTGTCTTTAGCAAACTCATACACATAGTTTTCCGCATCCGCTAAAAACTGCACTTGATCTCTACTAAATCCATATATAACGGCAGCTTCTGCCAAAACCTTTTCTTCATCAAATATTGCTTTAATGTCTTTATGCATGCTGATTCTCCCTCTTCATATATTTAGATAATTCCCTTATCGTGTGTTTTTTCGCAAGATTCAAATCATCAACATACCAGCCTTTCTTTTCCATCTCTACTTCCATTTTGACAGCGAGCAGCGAATTTCCTCCCAAATCAAAGAAATCGTTGTCAATTCCTACAAAATCCAAGTGGAGAATTTGCTTCCAGATATCCGAGAGGATTTTTTGCTGTTCTGTCTCCGGTCCGCTATCTTCTGTTTCGGCTCCTAAATGTTCCTTTACTAACAGAGCACGCAAATGCTCCGGCTGATTGGTATCTAAGGCCATTAAATATGGAGAATGCAAGGATTTCTCAGCATGCAGCACTTCCCAATGAGCGTTTGTGTTTTCCATTAAAGCGGATTGCAATACGCCATCGGCAATCGCTTTCGCCTTTTTGCGAGGCGCTGGCTCTAACGAGGACACCCATTCGATATGGCCGCTTTGATCCTCTACCTCATTGACGGATATGTGATAAACCGTATTTAACGGGTCAGCCTCTTCCATAAAACGATGCTCAGCCAAAAACTCAGAAAAAGCCCGGTTTTTCCCTGATTTTTTATACTTCAACGACAACGTCGCAAGCTGTTTATCCCTTGCATATGAAGCAAGGCCGGATAGCACCTTATGTTCAATTCCTTTGCCTAGTGCGCGGCAGCTGAGCAGAAAAGTATCTATCTTTAATGAATCTTCTTTTTGGATTCCCATGATTGCACCGACGATGCCTTCATCACTGAATCTGTCCGCCGCTTCAACGACCCAGCCGATATGGCCGTCCGTATTGAGCCGCTGGGCAAGCTGCTCCTCACGATAGACTGACGGATTCATATTGAACTGATTAATTCTCGCGCTCATTTGAGCAACTCGCGGCAAATGCTCTTCTGTCATCTCAGTCAAGGCTATACGCAGGTGTAAACCGGAAAGAAACTCTTCAAGAGAACGGGACGTATTCAAATCTATTTTTCTTTCTTGTGCTGCCAAGTATCGTTCCGTGCGCTTTTGATCAGCTTCTGTCACCCTGAACCTGTCAAATGCCCAGACATGTTCTAAAAACATTGGAATAGAATCTGTATCAGACGGCAGAAGCAAGGTCAGAACCTCTGGCAGGCGTTCGTTCATTTCAAGGCATTGAGCCGGATCATCATCTAAGAATATGAACCGGTCCACTGAAATGTTCAGCTCGTCGGCCATTTCTTTCATATTTCTGGCTTTCTCATCCCAATTAATGCGTGACAGGACAAAGTCCTCTTTCTTTAAAATCATATCTGGATGACGTTCAAACACATTCCAGACGTCTTCTTCATTATTCCTGCTTGAAAGCACAAGGAGCAGACCCTCTTCTTGTTTTTTCTTTAAAAATTGCTGCAGCGCTCGATGGGCAGGAGTAATAATGACTCCTTCCGTCCCAGCTTCAGACACGGTACCGCTCCACAAAGTGCCGTCACAATCGATGGCGGCCGCTTTAAATGGCGGTTTGAGCCATGCCGTCAACTCACGCGCCACCCGCGTTCCCATCGCCGCGTAAAATTCTTCAGTAAACGGTATTCTTGCCGCTCTTTCACTGTGCGGGTCAAATATGGCATCAAGCTGGTATGTTTGATGCAGCTGGCGAAGATCAATCAAATGTACATCCGTTTCTTTAGCAAGCTGCGCGATCCAATTCTGCTGGCATTGCACAAGAATGTCCCGGAGCTCCTGCTCTTTCACATTTTCCAGCGGCAGCAATCCAATGAAATAAGGCACTTCCTTTTTCTTCTGTTTCATGATGGCGAGCAGTTCATCTGAATTATATTGAACGTGAGCTATTCTTTCTTCCAAAGAAAGACCCGCATCCCCCGCCATATCCTCAAGGCGAATCAACAGCAGGTTGGCACCGTTTTTTTGCCTTGACAGCAAGCTTTCTTCATTAAGCAATTCTTGAAACACCTGGCCGTAAGGAGACAGCTTTATATCTAAATTGATATCAAACTGTTCGCCCCACCATTTTAGGTAAGGCACAATCGGATCAGCTGTAAAATTGGAACAAATGGTTAATGGGCACGAGATGACTCGATTTGACTCTCTCTCCCTTTTCCGCTCGGCCTCTTCCTGCTCTTTTTGGCTCAGCACAGGAATGTCCTTAATGCATTTTTCAGGCTCTTCTGCAGCTTTTTCAGCAAGAGAGATAAAATGAGAAACAAATGCCTGCATGGATTCATGAGTGAAAAGCGACCGGTTGTATTGAAGCACACATTTAAGCTCTCCTGTCACTTCCTTCACGACGTCCATTTTCATATCAAGCTTTGAAATGCCTTTTGCGAATTCGTATGTTTCAAATGTTAATCCGCCAGCCTCTATTTTTATATTCGGGTCATACTCATTATGATAGATCAGCATGGTATCAAAGAAAGGGTTGCGGTTCGGCTTGATCACCGGCTGCAGCGCTTCTGCCATTTGATCGTATGGATAATCCTGATGGTCATAAGCTTCAAGCAGAGTTTGTTTTGTGTGCTGAAGGTTGCCGACAAACGACTCTTCAGGATTCAAATGAATTTTGATCGGCAAAAAGTTTGTAAACATACCAATCGTATTCTCAATATCTGCATGACGCCGTCCTGCCACCAATGACCCAATCATCAGCTCCTGCTGTTTTGTATAACTGGACAAAAGCATGGCATAGAGCTGAAACAGCATGACATTGTTTGTCAGCTGCTGCGCCTCTCCGATTTTCTCAAGCTTTTCTAAAACGCGCGGCGGGATTGTAAACTTGATCGCCCTGCCTAAAAAGCTTTGTTCTTTTCGTTCGTAATCAAGAGGCATATTCAGCACAGGCACTTCACCCTCAAGCTGCTTCAGCCAATACTCTTTTTGGCGTTTAAACATATCACTATTAAAAAATGTCTGCTGCCACTCCGCATAATCTTTATACTGAATGATGTTTTCTGGGAGCTGTTCCCCTCTATATAATTGGGTAAATTCTTTTATAAAAATATTCATTGAGGCGCCGTCCGCCACAATATTATGCATATCAACAAGCAACGCATGTTTTTCTTCCTCGATTTTGACGAATTTCACCCGAATTAATGGAGAAACCTTAAGATCAAACGGCCGTATAAATGAACTGATTTCGTCATCAAGCTCATCCATTTTCGCTTCGGTTTGTTCAATCGAAAATTCAAAGTTTTGATGGATTCGCTGCACAGGTTCTCCATCCTTAATTTCAAACGTTGTACGCAGTGTTTCATGCCTTTCAATCAGCTTTTTGAATGTATCCTCGAAGCGGACGGCATCAATTTTCCCGTAGCATAAAAGAGCCATCGGCATGTTATATGTGGTGACTTGCCCGATTCTTTGATGAATCAAATACGTTCTCCGCTGTGCAGCTGACAGCCTGTATACGTCTTTTTTCTCTGAAGGCTGGATGGATGTATATTGTTGTCGGTCAGAGCGATCAATAAGCGCGGCAAGCGCACGGATTGTCGGGTGCTGGAATACGTCGCTTAACGTCAGCTCCGCTCCAAATTCCTTATGAATGCGGGAAATCAGACCAGTGGCGTTTAATGAATGCCCGCCTGTTTCAAAGAAATGGGTATCTAATGTGACATGTTTGACTCCGAGAATGTCTTTCCACATAGCAGCCAAGACCGTCTCTGTCTCATTAAATTGAATATCTGCTTCTGCATCAGCTGTCTGCCCGTCATTTGCTTGCTCAGGCACTAAAAGCTGAAAATCTTCTGCCGCCGGTGTTCCCTGCTGTTCATTTGTCCGGCCAATCCAGTATCTTTCTCTTTCAAAAGGATATGTTGGAAGCGGAATAAGCTGGCATTGGTCCTGGTCATAAAAGGCTGTCCAATCGACCGGCACCCCGTGGAGCCACATATCACCCAGCCTGCTCAGCAAATAACGGTAATCAGAAGCCGTCTCCTTTGGATGCCTCATCAGCTGGATTGCAATATGCTGCTTGCCCTCTGCCTGATACAATTTGCTGACAAACGAACGCAGCGCATTTCCAGGGCCGACCTCTATAAAAATTGGATCCAGTTCTTCTTTTAAGCGTTTTGCGCAGTTCATAAATCTGACGGTTCCCCGCAAATGATCAGTCCAATATGCCGGGTCTTTAGCTTCCTCGTCAGTGATCCAGTCTCCGGTTACATTTGAGACAAACGGGATCTTTTGTTTTTTAAATTGATAGGCTGAGAGCTTATGTTTCATGCTTTCTAAAACCGGTTCCATCATATACGAATGGAAGGCATGTGATGTATGAAGCTTTCTGCAGCTGTGTCCTTCGGCGTTCAGCTTCCTTTCCAATGCATCAATCGCACTTGATTCTCCCGATACAACACATGAATCCGATGCATTCACTGCAGCGATTGAAATGGTTCCGTCTATATACGGTTTAATGTCTGCTTCGCTTAAGGAAACGCTAAGCATAGAACCGGACGGCAGATTTTGGAGAGCTGCCCCTCGATAGCTGACGATGTCAAGAGCATCTTCCAATGAGAGCACACCTGAAATGGCTGCAGCCGTATACTCACCGATGCTGTGTCCCGCCATTGCTTTCGGCTTAATTCCCCAGTGGATCAGCATTTTTGCAAGTGCATATTCGATACAGAACAAAAGGGGCTGTGTATATTCAGTTTGGTTAATCAGATTCGCGTCATGCTTTTGATTGTCAGAGAAAACCACCGTGCGCGGATCTATGTCCATATGATTTTTTAATATGTCAAAACAGGCGTCGAGCTCCTCCTTGAAAATCGGTACAGTATCGTAAAGCCCTTTTGCCATATCAACATACTGCGCCCCCTGTCCCGGAAAAAGAAAGACAACGGGCCGGCTTGCAGATTGAGAACTGCCGGTTTTAACAGATTCATAGTCATTTTCATGAATAGCCTGAAGAAACTCAGGCACATCCGCTGCCACAATCGCTTTTTTATATGGAAATGAATGGCGCCCTGCTTTGAGGGTATATGCCGCGGCTGCAAAATCGGTCTGCGGATTTTGCACAAAATAGTTTGACAGCCGTTCTGTCATGCTGTTTAAAGCGGCCGGTGTTTTGGCTGACAGCAATAAGAGTTCAGCGTCATGTCTTTCCGCTGCCTTGTGCTGCGCCGGCGCTTCCTCTAATATGACATGGGCATTTGTTCCCCCAATGCCAAATGAGCTAACGCCCGCTCTGCGCGGGCATTCACTTTCTTCCCAAGGGGTGAGTTCCGTATTGACGACAAATGGCGATTGTTCAAAATCGATTTTGGCGTTTGGCTTTTCGAAATTCAGAGTCGGCGGAATCACTTTATGCTTTAAGCTTAGAACTGCTTTCATAAATCCAGCTACACCAGACGCATCATTTAAATGACCGATGTTGGATTTGACAGAACCAATTCTGCAGTAGCCGCGACGGTCTGTTTGGTAAGCTTGTTTTAATGCTTCAATTTCTATCGGATCACCGAGTGTCGTCCCTGTGCCGTGAGCCTCGACATAGGTAATGGTTTCAGGCTCCACCTCGGCCATGTGCAGGGCTGTTTTGATCGCGGTTACCTGGCCTTTGGTGCTCGGCGCTGTATATCCAACCTTTCTGCTGCCGTCATTATTGATTGCAGTACCTTTAATGACAGCATAAATATGGTCTCCGTCTGCTTCAGCATCTTCTAGCGTTTTCAAAATGACCGCTCCCGCTCCGTCTCCAAATACTGTGCCTGCCGCCTCATCATCAAAGACGCGGCAATGTCCGTCCGGAGAATGGATCATACCTTCTTGGTAGAGATACCCGGACTTCTGCGGGAGGCGGATAGAGACTCCGCCTGCAACCGCCATATGGCAGTCCCCATTTAACAAAGCCTGAGCAGCAAGGTGAATAGAGACCATCGAGGTTGAGCAAGCGGTCTGCACCATCATGCTCGGCCCTTTCAGGTTAAGCTTATAAGAAATAAGTGTTGCCATGTAATCTCTCATATTCAAAACCGCTGTTTCCAGCGTCTTTGAGTCTTCTCCGGTCTTTGCTCCCTGAAGAGCCCTCAGCACCCATTCTGCATTGAGGCCCGCTCCGGTATAAAGGCCGATCTGCCCTTTGTAAGTGAAAGGATCGTAGCCGGCATCTTCCAAGGCAGTCCACACGCATTCATGAAAGATACGGAACTGCGGATCCATCATGGCAGCTTCCTTCGGCGTATAATCAAAGAAGCCGGCATCAAACAGATCTACATCCTCCACAATTCCTTTTGCTTTGACAAATCGCGGATCATTCAGCAGCTCTTCATTAACGCCCTCTTCTCTCAGCTCCTCATCAGTGAAAAAAGAAATCGTTTCTTTCGCATTTTTTAAATTGCTCCAAAACTCCTGCACGTTTTTTGCTCCCGGAAATCGGCCTGCCATGCCGATTACCGCAATTTCAGCTCCATGATTCGCATAATGAGAATTACTCATTCTATTCGCCGCCTCTCAATCTTTTATCTCGCTGATTACGTATCCGCGTTTTTCTCCGTCCCTTGGATACAGCCGCCATTTCTTCCTTCTCCTCTTCACTTTCCTCTTGATCTGGACTGATAAATTGCGCTAGGGCAGCTACAGATGGGTATGTGAATAAAGTCACCACAGCCTCATTGGTTCCCAATTCTTTATTTAAACGATTTGTCACTTGTACAATATCTAACGAGCTGGCTCCCAAATCAAAAAAGTTATCATGTATGCCGACTTGCTCCAGGCCCATGAAATCTTGCCAAATGCCGCATATGACCTGCTCTGTTTTGTTGCGGGGAGCGACATACGGATTATTCAATTCCGGCCTGGTGTGTAAGGCGCCTGCCTTTTTCTCCTCTTTCGCTATGCTATCGGCATTCATGGATATCCATTGCTTCATTCTGTGTCCCAAATCACCCGTTGAAACTAATAAATGGCGATTGTTGATATCTGACAGCACATATTGAAATAGAGCTGCTCCTTCTTCAGGCAAAATGGCAAGTTCAGCAATAGATTCTCCGATAGTTGATTCAAGCTGGCCCCAGAAGTTCCATGCATCCCAATTCACGCAAACCCAAGGCGTTTTGCTGCGCTGATTCACCCTCGCCGCAAAAGCATCCATATAAATATTCGCTGCGGAGTACGCTGAGAAACCGAGACCTCCGAGCAAAGCACTAATCGATGAAAATAAGAAACAAAAATCTATATTTTCGTTTTCTAATAGAGATTCAAGCACTTTCAATCCTCTGACTTTAGACTGGAACTGGTCTTCTCCGCCTTCAATCGTTGCAGGTATATCTGTAATCGCCCTGAAAGACGAGCTCCCCGGAAGTCCGGCAGCGTGAAAGACACCGTTTAGCTCTCCAAACTCAGTATGAATTTTTCTCATAACAGCCTGCATATCCGACAGGCTTCCCGCATCTGCCTGAAGAGCTGTCACCTTTGCGCCTAACCGTTCCAATTCTTTTATTTTCAGAATCTTCACCGTAGTTGGATCATCATCCTCATGCTTCTCGCACCAGCTTTCCCACTGGCTGCGCTGCGGAAGTTCACTTCTTCCTGTCAGAATCAGACGGACGTTTCCTTCTTGTGCAAGCAGCTTTGATAACACAAATCCGATTCCGCCAAGCCCACCCGTAATAAGATAAACCCCTTTCGGGCGGATCATATTCGGCAAGCCAGACGCTTTATTTAACTGAACAGGCTGATACATCTGCACCCATCGGCGGCGGTTTCGGTATGCGATTATTTGATCCTCACCCGCAGCATCAGTTTCCGTCAGAATTTGGTCAATCAACTCCTCTTCTTTCCATGTCAATGTATCCGGTAAAGGAGGAATGTCGATATTCCAGCATTTCAAATGGTTATATTCCTGCGGGATGACTTTCAACGGCCCCAAAATGGTCGATTTTTCAGGATTGATTTGTTCTTCTCCAGTCACCTCATGAATCCCGCTTGTCAGCACAAACATGTTACATTCGTTCATTTGTTTTTGATTAGATGCCGCCTGTGCAGTATAAATCAAACTATAATAGCCGTTTTCACTGTACGTGCTGAACGTTTTATAGGATTCCTCTTGCTCCGAAACGCTCCATAGATGCATCACACAGTTTGGAAGAAGCCCGTCAGAAGCAAGTGAAGAAAATAAACGCTCATAATGTGTTCCATCAGATGGATTAATGACATACAATCCGCTGTTTATTTTTTTGAATTGCCGGTCTCTCGTGACAATTACGGTCTCATGTCCTTGATGGCGTATCGCTTGCACAAGCCGATCTCCAAAGGCTGTTCCTTCATGGAAAACAAGTGTTTTTCCGCTTTCAGCTGGCTGCTCTTTCTTTCGGCTGTCAGCGGACTTGATTTTCCTTTCCCATGACGGCAGATAGAACCATTGATCCATCGGTTTCTTTTTATTCCATGCATCAACTGCGGTGAAAGCAGCCGCATTGTCAGCCGCTTCTATCCAATAGCGTTTTTTCTCAAAAGGATAAGGCGGAAGCGATATCAGACGCTTAGGCTTACCACCGCCATACTGCCTCCAGTCAATTTCACATCCGCAGACCCAAAGCTGGCCTAATTTCTTTAAGAAATAGGAATGATCATGCGCTGGTTCCTGAACATGTCTGACGAGGTTGACAATGTCATGCTGGCTAGATCTCTTCTTGTGCCTTCTGGCAAATGTGCTTAATGTGCTGCCCGGCCCGACTTCTATTAACAGAACATTGTCATCACTCAAAATCTGTTCCAATCCTTCATGGAAGCGGACTGTGCCTCTTAAGTGCTGAGACCAATAAGCCGGGTCTGCTGCTTGTTCCGGTGTTATCCATGTTCCCGTTACATTCGAAACAAATGGAATCCGAGGGGTATTCATATCCTGTTGCTTTACAATCGCGGCAAAATCCTCAAGAATGGGCTCCATCATATAAGAATGAAAGGCGTGAGAAGTATGCAGCCGGCGGCCTGCAATGCCCTTTTCTTCAAGAAGAACCGCAAACGTCTCAATGTCTTCGCTTTTTCCGGATACTACGCATAAGTCATGAGCATTAACAGCCGCAAGTGACAAACTGTTCGTAAGCAGCGGCTCCAGCTCTTTCTCTGATAGCTGAACACTGATCATTGCCCCAGACTCCAGCTGCTGCATCAGCCTTCCCCGCTCCATTACGAGCGTTAAAGCCGCCTCTAATGAAAACACGCCTGACAGGCATGCAGCAGTGTATTCACCAATGCTGTGCCCAATCATGTAATCTGGTGAGATGCCTGCACTTTGCAGCAGCTTTGCGAGCGCGTATTCAAAGATGAACAGCAGCGGCTGTACAACAGCGGTCTCTGTCAGCTTCGCCCCATCATTTGATTCGGGGAAGACGATCGCCTTCAAATCAATTTGATGTGACCTCTGCACGAAGGCAAAACAGCGGTCCGCTTCACTCTGAAATACCGGTTCAGCTTCATATAAATCTTTCATCATATCGATATACTGAGAGCCTTGCCCTGAGAACATAAAAGCAGTCGGGCGCCCGCTGTGTTTTTGATAGGCTGTGAGCTCTGCACCGCTTTCCCATTCCGTTGATTTTGACAGCACGACCGATTTTCGGTATGAAAATTGTTTTCTGCCGACTTGTAAGGTGTATGCCACATCCTCTAACGGAACGTTCGGATGCGTTCGAAGAAACTCTTTCAATCGATTTGTCATCCGCTCTAAGGCTGTGTCTGTTTTTGCTGACAGTACTAGCAAATGCCGCTGGCTCTCGTCAGCTTCTCTGCCTGACTCCCGCTCTTCTTCCAGCACAATGTGCGCATTGGTTCCGCCTATTCCGAAGGAGCTGACACCCGCCCGCCTTGGATCAGCGGATTCCTTCCAGTATGTCGCTTCGGTATTGACATAAAATGGCGTCTGGTCAAAATGAATATGCGGATTAGGTGTTGTGTAATTCAAGCTTGGCAAAATGGTTTTATGTTTTAGCGATAAAACGGCCTTAATGAGTCCGGCAATCCCGGCAGCGCTGTTTAAATGTCCGACATTGCTTTTCACTGACCCAATTGGAATTGACATTGGCCTGTCACTTTTAAAAACCTGGTTCAGCGCTTCCATTTCGATTGGATCGCCCATTTTTGTACCGGTTCCGTGAGCTTCGATATACCCTACGGTGTTCGGATCAATCCCTGCATTCTCGTATGCATGTTTTAACACTTCGGCCTGGCCTTCTACACTCGGAGCGGTAAAACCGACTTTTCGGCTTCCGTCATTATTCATTCCGACCCCTTTTATGACCGCATAAATGGAGTGCCCTTCTTTAACGGCGTCCTCATATCTTTTTAAAACGACAATCCCCGCGCCATCGCCAAAAACGGTACCGCCTGCGTCCTCATCAAATGGACGGCAAAGCCCATCAGGTGATTGAATCATGCCATCCTGATAAACATAGCCTGACCTTAAAGGGGTGCTGACAGTTACGCCTCCAGCAAGCGCCGCGTCACATGCTCCGTTTTGCAGCGCTTGACATGCCGCTCCAATGTTGACTAAAGAAGTGGAGCAGGCTGTTTGCATTGTGATGCTTGGCCCATGCAGGTTTAATTTATAAGCAAGCTGGGTACTGAAAAATTCTCTGTCATTTAACAGCATGGAGCTAAACTGTTCAGTCCCATCCAGTTTCCCAGCGAAACGTGTAATCCATTCGAGGTTTGGACTTGTCCCAGTGTAGACGCCGATTTTCCCTGTTGTCCGCTCCGGGTCGCAGCCCGCATCTTCTAAGGCCTCCCAGGCACATTCATGTAAAAGCCTGAATTGCGGATCCATCAATTCCGCTTCTCTTGAGGAATATTGGAAAAAATCTGCATCAAACATATCAGAGTCCTTAATGATCCCCTTCGCTTTTACATAATCAGGATGCTTCAAGAGCTGATCATCAATGCCTGACGCTTTTAGTTCTTCATCCGTAAAGAAGCTGATAGATTCTTTGCCGTTTACGAGATTATTCCAAAACTCATCCAAATTGCCGGCTCCAGGAAAACGCCCTGCCATACCGATAATCGCGATATCAGTTCCCTGGCCGTTCGGACGGCTTTGCGACACCTTTTGATGCTGCGTCATTTCCAGCTGCCCGGCCTTCGTTTGAACCTGTTGATGAAGATGCTTCGCCAGGCTGCGAACTGCGGCAAATTGATAAAGTAGAACTGGTTCCACCTTCCAATTCAATTGATCTGTTACTTTTGCCGCTAATTGAGAGATATCAAGCGACGTAGCCCCCAGCTCAAAAAACGGTGCATCATCGTTAAGCTCATTGAATCCAAAATGCTTTATGACAATTTCTCTGATTGTCTTTTCAATAGCAGATAACGGCATTGCACGAAGCGGTTCTGCCGGCTGGTGAGGCTCATCTTCTTCAAGTTCAGCCGGTGCCAAGCCGTCAGGCAACGGGAAATGCTGCTTTGTAAAAGGGTAAGTCGGCAGAGCTAACCTTTTATTAAGCTGAGGTTCATGCAGGATACTGAAATCAACCTCAGACCCGAGACTCCACAACGCTCCGTATATATGTAACTTTAAAACGTCTGTGTGTCCTTGTGTGCCGAGTTCACCTGTCATGCCAATTGATTGGCGCTCTGTAAACACTGATGCCCCCTGATTCAAACGCAGGTCTATGCAAATAGCAGGTTCCTCCCGCAAACAAGACGAGATGTGTTCAAAAAACCGTATTGGCTTGCAGATTTGGCCGGCCCAATAACTGGCATCCGCTGCTCCGTCATCTGTTATCACTTTTCCAGTGACAGATGAAACGACTGGAATGTCTGGTGACTTCATGTCCAGCGTGCCAAGGAAGTGCATGAATTCTTGCGCTGCGTCAGCCAGCAGATCCGATTGATACGCAATATCCCCATCAAGTAACTCAGCAGCTATCCCTTCTTGTTCAAGCCGCTCCTTCAGCTGATAGACATCCTCTGGCAAACCGGAGACGGCACAATACCGCTCATCAATCAGCGCAAGGGATAATGATTTTTCTAAGTGTTGAACGATATCCGGCTCTGACAGGCTGACACCGAGCATTTTTCCTGCCGGCGACATGCTGATTAACTCTCCGCGTTTATATGCGGCTGCGGCCCCTTCTTCAAAGGAAAACATTCCTGCCGCACAGGCCGCCGTAAACTCCCCGAACCCCCGCCCGATAAAGCGGTCTGGTGTTATGCCGGTGTGCTGTAAGAAACGGACTGCGGCGTATTCCATGATGAACGACAACAAATGGACCAATCCCAGGTTTTCCTCTTCCTGGTACGTTTCTGGAGCAGAAATACATGCTTTAAAGAAGCTGAGTACATCCTGCTGAAACGCATTTTGCACCTTTTCAAGACAAGCATCGACTTCTTTTTTGAACAGGCTTTCCGTGCGGTACAGCTGCGTATATCGGCCAAAGCCCTCTTGAACGTCTCCCGCAAATACAAACATGGTGCTGCTTGGAACAACCGCCGATTCTCTGATTTGTTTTTTACTCCGATGATCAGAAAGCTGATCAAGCAGATCCTTTTGATGTGAAGCTACAAAGGAGATTCTGTACTGGAATTGCTTTCTGCCAAGCTGTAGCGTACGGGCTATGGCTGGCAGCGGCGCTTCCGGGTTCCGGCGAAGAAAATCAGCCAATTGATCCATTGAACGGGTAAGCTCCTGCCTTGTTCTCGCAGAAAGAACAACAAGCTCAGGACCGCCGGCTGGCAATTCATCATTATGAGATGGGGGCTCTTCAAGGACAACGTGAGCATTCGCGCCGCCGATTCCAAAGGCGCTCACGCCGGCTCTTCTCGGCCCTTGCTGAGATTCCCATTCAGCCAGCTCTGTATTGACAAAAAACGGCGTGTTCTCAAACTTGATGCGCGGATTCGATTTTTGATAGTGAAAAGCGGGAGGCAGCATTTTATGATGGAGCATCATAACGGTTTTTATAAATCCCGCTACCCCCGAAGCGGCGTCCAAATGCCCGATATTCGCTTTGACAGAACCAATGCGGCAATATGCTTTTTTATCTGTATTGAAAGCACGGGTCAGCGCCTCAATTTCAATCGGATCTCCAACAGGCGTTCCCGTCCCGTGAGCCTCAACATAACCAATGGTTTCCGGTTCCGTTTCCGCCATCTCCATAGCTGTGGCAATGACATTCGCCTGGCCTTCAGCACTGGGAGCCGTATACCCTGCCTTATTGTTTCCATCATTATTTATTGCCGAGCCCTTGATGACCGCATAAATCACATCACCGTCAGCTTGTGCGTCTTTCAATCGCTTTAACGCCACCACTCCGGCTCCTTCACCAAAAATGGTTCCGTTCGCCTTTTCGTCAAACGGACGGCAATGACCATCTGCTGAATAGATCATTCCTTCCTGATAAAGGTACCCAGATATATGCGGCAGGCTCAGGGTAACACCTCCGGCTAATGCAAGGTCACATTCTCCCCCAATTAAGCCCTGGCACGCCATATGTATCGCGACAAGAGAAGTCGAGCAAGCAGTTTGAACTGATACACTCGGCCCTTTCAAATTAAGTTTATAAGCGATTCGTGATGCAAACGACGAATCATTTAAATGCATGATTTGAAATGCGTCTTCATTCTTATGAAGAGAAGACATATGACGGCCCATCCAAGACAAATTGCTGGAAGCACCAGCATACAGCCCGATCAGCCCGTTAAACCGTTCAGCGTCACAGCCCGCATGCTCCAGCGCTTCCCAAGCGCATTCATGCATAAGCCTGATTTGCGGATCCATCAAGGCAGCTTCTCTCGGTGAATAGCCGAAAAACGCCGCGTCGAAGTCAGAAACGTCATCAATGATCGGCTTTGCTTTTACATATGCCTCTTGACCAAGCAGCGTCTCATCAACTCCGGCTTCTTTTAATTCTTCATCGGTAAATTGAGTGACCGATTCTATTCCTTTTGAAATGTTGCTCCAATACTCATCAATATTTGCCGCGCCTGGAAATTTGCCCGCCATACCGACGACCGCTATTTCCAGTCCTGTTTCTGTCCATTGTTTCTCGTCAGCCATGGAAATCAGCCTCCCATCTATTTTCGTCTCATTCGCTGTTTTCGCCGGTTTTTCCCTTCATTTATGGCTTTTTGGCGATCTGGCTCTATTCCTTTTATGTGTAAGTCATCACCGCTTTGCTGTGCTTTGACGGCTTCGGTTAATGCTGCAACCGTCGGGTGGGCATACATCATCACAACCGGGATATCCACACCGAGCTCGTTTTTGATTCTCCCGCTCACCTGAAGCAGATCAAGTGAAGAGGCTCCTAATTCAAAGAAATTCATATTTACATCTGTCTCAGCATGAAAATAATCCTTAAAAATATTCATTAACCTTTCTTCAAGTGTATCCAAGCGGTCTTTTGTCAGCACATGCGCAGCGGTTTGTCTGTCTTCTTTCACATAGCTGTCTTTTATTCGTTTGTTCACGTCCTGCAGCGAAATCAGGACTTGCGGGTAGCGCAGCTGCAAAGCTCTCATAAATGCTTTCGCACCTTGAGCCGGCAGGATTCCTTGTTGCTCTCCCTTGTCCGCTATCTTCGAAAGAATGGCTGCCGTTTCTGATTCATATGCCATCCCTACTTGTTCCCAACGGTCCCAGTTAACCGACACCATGTTTTCGCCTTCTTTTCGGCATGCGTGAGCATAGCTGTCCAAGAATGCGTTTGATGCAGCGTAGCCGACTTGGCCCCCCGCTCCTAAAAATGAAACAAGAGAGGAACAAATGAAGAAGAAGTCCGGCTGTTTGTTTTTAAGCGCTTTTCTTAACAGAGCGGTTCCTGTTATTTTGGCTTTTGCCATCTGCCTCTCATCGTCTGGTGTCCTTGCGTGAATCACTTTGCCATCAGGAATGCCCGCTGCATGAATAACGCCATGAATGGCTTGTCCAAAACGAGATTCTGCCGTTTGCAAGGCTTTTAAAAGCTCTGCCTCATCTGAAATATCCGCCTGTAATACCAACACCTCGGCTCCAGCCTTCTCGAGCTCTTCAACAGCTTTGAGTTTTTTGATCGCATCGTCATTTGCTCTTAGTTTATCGGGCAGTCCTGTCCGGCTTAGCAGCACAAGCTTTGCTTGAACTGTTTCAGCTAAATGAGATGCAAGAGATAATCCGATCCCGCCAAGGCCGCCTGTAATGATATAAACTCCTTTATGCCTGAGATTGCCGGCCATATCAATCTCATCTTGCTTGCCCGGCTGCTTCGCCTGCCGAATCCATCTGCTGTTTCCGCGATAAGCCACAATAGGCTGATCATCCTCTTTTTTAAGTTCATAAGAAATCATTTCAGGCCAGTTTGATTGACCGTGCCGCGGGTCCGGACAAAGATCAACAGCTTTACAGCTGATCTGCTGATACTCTTGCGGAATGGTTAAACAGACTCCGGTCAGCGCAGCCTGATGAGGCTGAAGCTCCTCCATTCCCGTCACATCGTGAGCTTGATTGGTCACTACGGTCATGCTGAATCTTTTGTTGCTCTCTGTTCCAAGTAAACGGACAAGATCAAGGAGGGGAAGATAACCGGCTATTGTGCGCTCTGCAAGATCTCCATCACGACAATCACAGTCTTGCAGCCACATCCAGATGATTTCATCAGGGATAAACCCCCTTGCATTCAGTTCATCCAGCAGCTTCCGAAAGTGGGCCGTATCCCGATGGTTTACCGTAAACGTGTTTTTGTCCATTTTCGCAAAGCAATCACCTGGCAGGACAGACACGGCTTCCGCTTGCTGCTTTAGGAGATATTGGCTGACATTATTATTTTCTTCAAAGACAAGTATCCTTTTTCCTTGATGAGTGAATGTCTCATTGGCTGGTTCCATTCGTTCCCAATGCGGGACAGAAAACCACTTATCAAAAGGAAGCTGTTCTTCACTGGAGGCAATGTTTAATTTCAATTCGTTTTTGATCTTTTCTTCCATGCCGCCCTGGGCTGGTTGCGGATCGGGAAATACTTGATGCTCAAAAGGATAAGTCGGAAGCGGGACTCTTTCATATGAGCTCCCTTGGCGAAAGTGCTCCCAGTTCATGATTACACCATGCGTCCAAAGCCTGCCGATGCGGTTTAACAGATAGACACGATCAGACGATACTTCCTTTGGATGCCTGATGATATTAACCGCAGCATGTTGCTCCGCCATAAAACCCTCATGTTTTCTCACAAACTGCGTCAACGTGTTCCCTGGCCCGATCTCAACAAATACAACATTACTCATTTGTAAAAGCGTGCTCAGCCCTGAATGAAAATCAACCTTTTCCGTGATTTGCGAAGCCCAGTATTTCGGATCTGCGGCCTGCTCTGCTTGTATCCAATCGCCTGTCACATTTGATATAAACGGAAGGTCTGGTGCTTGGAATTCTATCTCTTGCAGAATATCAGCAAAACGAGATGCTGCCGGCTTCATCATGCTTGAATGAAACGCATGGGACGTTTTTAAGTGCTGAATGGCCACTCCTTTCGACTGAAGGCGCGCGGCAAAAGCATTGATTGGCTCCATAAGGCCTGATACAACCGATAAATCAGAGCTGTTTGAAGCCGATAGCTCAACCCCTTCTGTCAATTCCATTTCTGTCTCTACGCCGGGCAGTCTGACGCTCAACATTTCTCCCTCCGGCATTTCCTGCATCAATCGGCCTCTCATCACAACCATATGAAGAGCGTCTTCCAATGAACAAATGCCTGACAGACAGGCTGCCGTTAATTCCCCTATGCTGTGGCCAATCATGTATTGCGGTTTTAACCCCTTTTTGATTAAGAAGGACGCCAGCGCATATTCAAAAGAAAATAAAATAGGCTGCGTATACGAGGTTTCATGGATAAGCTGTTCAGCTTCCTCGCTTTCTGCCTCATTATTCGGAAACATAATGCTTCTAATATTGAGTCCTTCCTCAGCTTGCAGAATGTCAAAACAGCGGCGCAGCTCCTCCTGGAATATGGGTTCTTGTTCATACAATTGTTTCCCCATATTGACGTATTGAGAGCCTTGGCCGGAAAACATAAAGACAACGGCCGGCTTCTCCAGCGCTATTGAAGTACTTGCCATATCGCTTGTTATCCCTAAAGGGCCAGCCGTAAACGCCTGACGATACTGAAAATGCCTGCGGCCCTCTTGCAGTGTGTATGAAACGTCTTGAAGCGGCACCTCTTCATTCTCTTTTATAAATCGCTTGACCTGATCCGCGGCCTTCATTGCCGCTTTTTCAGAACGGGCAGAAATAAGCATAAGGCAGTCTTCATAATCCTCTTGATGACGTCTTTCCTTCATCGGCGGCTCTTCCATCACAACATGAACATTCGTGCCGCCGATCCCAAAGGAACTGACGCCCGCTCGAAACACCCGGTCAGCTACTGTCCATTGCTTTGCTGATGTGTTGACATAAAAAGGACTGTTTTCAAAATCAATTTTAGGATTAGGCTTTTTGTAATGAAGGCTTGGCGGCAGAGTTCTCGCTTTGAGACTCAGCGCCGTTTTAATAAACCCCGCAATACCCGCGGCGGAATCCAAATGACCGATATTTGTTTTAACAGAGCCGATTGCGCAGTATTGCTTCTTTTCAGTTTGAAACGCTTGTGTAAGCGCCTCTATTTCAACCGGGTCTCCTAACGAGGTGCCCGTGCCGTGCGCTTCGACATAAGAAATACTTTCGGGGTCTACACGGCTGATGTTCAGCGCTTTTCTAATGACATCGGCCTGCCCTTCGATACTTGGCGCGGTGTAACCGACTTTACGGCTGCCGTCATTGTTATATGCGGAACCTTTAATGACAGCGTAAATATGATCTTGATCCTTCAGCGCCTGCTTTAAGGTTTTCAGCACTACAACACCGCAGCCCTCTCCCCCGACTGTCCCATTTGCTTCCGCGTCAAATGCGCGGCAGCGGCCGTCCGGCGACATAATCATTCCTTCTTGATACATATAGCCCTTTTTGTGGGGGCAAGTCACCGTTACACCTCCGGCCAGCGCCATTTTACAGTCGCCGGTAAGCAAAGCTCTGGACGCGAGATGCACCGCCGTCAGAGAAGATGAACAGGCTGTATCCACCGCGATACTCGGCCCTTTCAAATTTAATTTATAAGAAACTTGTGTATTCATAAAATCCTTGTCCGTCAACTGAACAGCAGCAAACTGTTCAGAAGAACTGCTATTTCTCAGCAGCATTGAACTTGCCTGCCAGTACAAATTCGCAGACGCAGCGCCGAATAAGCCGATAGGCTGTGAATAGGTTTCGGGATTGTAGCCGGCGTTTTCAAGAGATTCCCACGCGACTTCATGAAACATGCGCACTTGCGGGTCCATTACCTCAGCTTCTCGCTGTGAGTAGCCGAAAAACGCCGCGTCAAAGTGGTCATGCCGGTCTACTATTCCTTTGGCTCTGACATAATTCTTATGATCGAGCTGTTCTTTAGGCACACCGGCTTCCATAAGCTCTTCTTTTGAGAAAAATGTGATGGATTCCGTGCCCGTTTTCATATTCTCCCAAAACTCTTCAATATTTTTGGCACCGGGGAAACGGCAAGCCATTCCGATAACCGCTATTTCTAAGCCTGTTGTTTTACTCATCAGAAATCCCGCCTAACAGTTGTGCGACATTTTCTAAATCTTCCGCTGCCTCTTCCTCACTTTCTGCATTTGCCTGACAACCCTCAGACTCCGCTTGCCGGCTGAGCTGGGCAGCTATTGCCGATACAGATGTATACTGAAACAGCTGAACAACAGACAGCTCTTGTCCAAACTGCTCTTTCAATTTGTTCGATAGTTCTACGATATGAAATGAGTTTCCGCCGATATCAAAGAAGTTATCTTCCATGCTGATATCAGATTCAGGTATATTCAAGATGCTAGCAAAAATGGAAACCAGCTTTTTTTCGGTTTCATTGTGCGGTTTTATGACCTGCTCGTCAGATTCAGGCTCTTCAAAGGGGTCTGGGAGTGCCTTGAGATCAAGCTTCCCTGACAGGTTCATTGGAAATGAGTCCACGCGGATGAAACGTCTCGGAATCATATAACCCGGCAGCTTTTCTCCTAAAAACCCTCTCATTTTTCGAGCTTTCAGTTTTTGATCGGAAATGAGATACGCCACAAGAAATGGATCATCTGATTCTTTTTGAACTGGAATAATCACCGCATCATGAACGATTTGTCCCGGCTCCCGGTAATCAAGCAAGGCTTTTCTAATCTCATCAAGCTCTATTCTGAATCCTCTTATTTTTACTTGATCATCATACCTGCCAAAAAATTCGATGAAGCCGTCACTACGCCATCTCGCCAAGTCGCCGGTATGATAAAGCTTGCCGGCAGGAATATGCTGCGGTTCTGTAAATTTTTCTGCCGTCAGCTCTGGCTGACGGATATATCCTCTTGCCACCCCGTCTCCGGCAATGTACAGTTCTCCGTATACGCCGATGGGCACAGGCTGTCCGCAATGATCCAAAATATAAATCTGTTCATTCGGCATCGGCCTGCCGATCGGTACGACGGGTTCATTCCAAGACTCAGGTATGGTAAAAGCCGCTGATTGCACAGCGCATTCCGTCGGACCGTAATTATTTGTCATCACCGGCTTACCCGCACGAAACGTTTGTAAATATTGCTGAACCAATTGGGGCGGCAGCATTTCGCCGCCAGCCATTATTAACTTCAATTCGTCAACGTGATGCGGCTCTTTCTCAGCGGCTTTGATCATGAGGCGCAAATGAGAGGGTGTCGCATCTGAAATATGAATGCGGTTCTCCTCATAAAAAGACCACAGCTGCTTTCCATCCATCCTTGCATGATCTGGCGCAATATATAAGGTGTGTCCAAGAAGTACTGCCGGAAATATCGTTTGCACGGATGCGTCAAAAATATGTGAAGCAAGCATGCCGATACGGAGGTGCTCTTGTGAAAATGGCTGAAAATGAAGGCTGTCTATGCCATATACTAAATTGATGACTTGACGATGCTCCACCATCACGCCTTTCGGTTTTCCTGTTGTCCCTGATGTATACAGCACATAAGCGAGATTTTCAGGAGATGGCAGGCGCCCATGCCCCGCCGTACCTTCAAATTTCATCATTTCCTCTATACATAAGCTTTTTTGATTCTCAGCAGAAGTGCCATAACCCTTGTTCGTGATCACAAACCGCGACCCGCTGTTTGTCAGCATATAATCCATCCGTTCGGATGGCATATTTACATCTATCGGCAAATAAGGACAACCTGCTTTCAATATGCCTAATATGCCGATAACCATTTCTGCCGAGCGATGAACCATCAACCCCACAGGCTCCTCATGACAAACGCCTTCTTTTGTCAAAAAAGCTGCAATCCGATCTGACAATTCATCAGCCTCACCGTATGTGAAGCTGACATCTTCATACACGATTGCAGGCTGATCAAGTTTGAGAGCTGCCTGTTCTTTGAAGAGATCGACAATCGATTTTTCCTTCGGGTATGGTTGATTTGTGTGATTAAATGTCGTGATGACTCTCTCTCTCTCCTCATGAGAAAGTAACTGCAGCTCAGAGACCAGAGTCTCAGGCGCCGACAAAGCCTGATCTGCCAGCATGCAAAAATGGCCGGCTATCCGTTCAGCAGTATCGAATGTGTAATGCTTCAAATTCCAGCTCAGCTTTCCAGTCAATCTCCCTTCATCACACTGAATGGAGAAAAATAGATTCGTGTCCAGCGCTTTCAATGACACCGGCTGCTGAAGATCATTCACAGCAAGGGAAATGCCGAAGCGGGGCTCCCCTTTTTTATGCAAAGGATGAAGCTCATCCAATAGGATTTTCACAGGAAAATTTTGATGGGCATACACTTCTTGAAAAGCTTGTTTCACATGCTCTAGACAGTCTCTGAAACTCATAGAAGGATTGATTTTCACCAGCAGCGGAAGAAGATCATTGATCACCGGCTGTGTTTCCCGCTGTCTCAACACAGGGGCCGACGCCATGATATCCGTTCTTCCATCGTACCTGTGCAGCAATGTGACTGCCGCAGTCATCAAAATCATAAATATACGCAAATCTGAAGCTCCGGATGCCTTTAAGATGGCCTTTTCCAGCTGAGCCGGGAATGAAAAAGGTATTGAAGCTTCTTCATCGTTTTGATCAAGAAGCTGTGAATCATAAGGAAAACGGCAGTCCGACGGGATTTGAGTTAATACAGAAGTCCAATATTGCCGCTCCTTCACTTTTTCAAGAGCTGCGGTTTTCAATTGAAAGACATCGGTTTGGTTCATTGTTATTCACCTATTTCTGCTAGATTTTCAGATCGTCTAGTTCCAGCAACGATACCTTTTCTAAATCATTGATGCCTGAAGTCAGGTCAATATCCTTGAGAGCAGTTTGCTTACAATCAATTACGGCTGACAGCACCTTTTTAATCCCTTTCGCAATGCCTTCAATCGTTTCTCTTGTAAACAGCTCAGTGCTGTATTCAATGACAGAAGATAAACCGTTTTCGTCTTCTGAAGCGATCCAAAGCAAATCAAACCGGGAAACCGCTGTTTCATATTCATAGTCGGTTAGTGTGATCCCGTCTACCTCTAAAGAAGGCTGGCTTAGATTTTGCAGAGCAAAAACGGTATCAAAAATATGATTCCTATTTAACGTCCTATCTAACTTCAAGTCTTGAACCATATGTTCATACTGATAATCTTGATGATCAAAGTCATCAATCACCAGCTGCTTGACATGGTGCAGGAATTGAGTGAACGTCATCTCTTTTTTCGGATAAAACCGAAGCGGAAGCATGTTAACGAAGATACCGATGATCCTCTGCAGCTCCTCCTGCCTTCTCCCCGCAACCGGAACGCCGACTACAATGTCGGACTGTCCAGTGAGCTTATGCAACAGGACTTGATAGATTGATAAAAGTCCCATAAACAGCGTGGCGTCTTCATCGGCCATAATGGCTTTAAACGCCTCAAGCTCTTTTTTGCTTACATCAAAACGATAATGGGCGCCGGCAAAGCTTTTGACATCAGGTCTCCGGTAATCAGCCGGCAGCTGAAGCTCACGGAAGCCGTCAAGCCGTTTCAGCCAATATGTTTTCACCTCATTCAGGTCATCAGACTGAAGCATCTGATTCTGCCATTCTGAGAAATCTTTATATTGCAGTTCAAGCGGTGCAAGCTCTTTGCCGTCATATAGATCCATAAACTCGCTGACCAAGATATCCTGAGATAGACCGTCAGAAATAATATGGTGCATATCGAGCATCAGAATATACTCGTTTTCAGAGTTCTTCATCACACCAGCTCTCATCAAGGGTGCCTGATCAAGCTGGAACGGCTTTAAAAAGCTGCTGATGACTTCTTGTTCTTTTTCGTTTTGCCCTTCCTGGCCTGCCAAATGGGATAGGTCAAAAAAGTCTGCATGAAATTCCGCATGCTCAGCTATGCACTGCATAGGAACACCGTCTATTGCTTTAAAGGATGTTCTTAAACTCTCATGACGATGAATCAATTGCCGGAACGCATTCTCCAGCCTTTGCATATCAAGCTTTCCTGCAATCCGGCCGGCAGTGAACTCATTGTAGCCAGTGCTTGTTTGATCTAACTGCTGAACAAGATAAAGCCGTTTTTGCGCTGAGGACAGCGGATAATAATCCTGTTTTTCAGCTTTTTCTATCTTTCTGTAAATCTTCTTATCGGCTTGGCTGATAAATTCGGCCATCTGCCTGATCGTCGGAATGTTAAAGAAATCCGGCAGCGCAATTTCCACATTGAACGCTTGATGAAGAATGGAAATGAAAGTAATCGCCTTTAAAGAATCACCGCCCATCTCAAAGAAATCATCGTCTATGCCGATTTGATCAATTTTGAAAAATGACTGCCAATGAACAAGGAGTTCTTTCTCCATTTCAGTTACTGGTTCAACATATTCAGCGGTAAGCTCTGGCCGCCCATACAGCGAAACGTCCTCTTCTTGCTGTTCATCGCTAGGCTGGTGCAGACGATTCACATATTTTTGTATCCTCTCCTGCAGATCCGTGGCAGACACGACAATCTGATCCATATGATCAAATGTGAAAATTCTCTCGAAAACCTCTCTGCCCTCATGCGCACGAATCAGGGTATTTTCTAAATCCCCTCCGACTGGAATATCCGGTTTTTTGCCGTCTTCAAATTCCCAGCCGTCTAAATTTAGGGCTGTCCACTGAACAGGATGCTGCGCATTATGTTGATATACAAAGGCATCAACAAAATGGTTAACTGCAGTATAGGCGGTAAATCCAAGTCCTCCCAATATCGGAGACAAGGACGAAATCAAAAAGCAGAAATCAAGCGGCCGATCGTCCAACACTTTTTCTAATACCGCAACGCCCGTCATTTTTGCTTGAATGTGAGCATTCGAAAAACTTCTATCCGTTTGCTCCATCATCCTAAATGATTGTTCGCCTGTAATTCCAGCTGCATAAATTACGCCATGTATGGAGCCGTACTTATGTTCAGCCGCATGAACCAGTTCAGACATATCCGCTTCACAGCTTGCATCCGCAGCAACAGCAATAACTTCCGCGCCTGTTTGTTCTATCTCATATATTGATTTTATTTTTTTAACAGTTGGATCATCCTCAGCATGCGTGCTGATTAAGGACTCCCATTCACTCCGCGGCGGAAGGCCGGAACGGCTAGTCAGAATAAGCTTTCCTTTTGTTTTCTCAGCAATGGTTTTGGCAGCATGTAAACCGATGAAGCCCAGCCCGCCAATCAGAATATATACGCCTCCGGGACGAAGGTGCCCTTGCGATGATTCTGCAGGCACTGCTTTGTGAATAAAATTCCTGGTGTACCTTTTATTATTTCTGTAAACCGTTAGGAGATTGCCTGATTCGGTCATCAGCTCAGATCTGATGAGTCCCAGCAGCTTGTCTTCTTTCCAGGAATCTTCTTTCTGCCTGTCTATATCAATCACTCGATAGCGAAGGAACGGTGTTTCCTGAGATATGACCATACTCGGCCCCAGATGTACGGCTTTCTCTGGATATAGCGTCTCTTCTCCGCCAAGCTGATACGTAAGGGACGATAATACAAAGATCGAAATTTCCTGGTTTGTTCCTTTCTTTTTCAATGCTTGCCCTAAGTAAAGCAACGAGTAATAGGATTCGTTTTGGATCTGCTCAATCCACTCGGCAGCAGCGGTTTCATTCTTCTCTGCCAGCCCCCAGAGGTGCAAAATCCGGCTGTACTGAATCTTTTCCTTCTCCAACACTTCAAAGAGACGGCAGTAATCTTCCGCAGAGTCTGGGCGAAGTGTGTACACTCCTTTTTCAACCTGCTGAAAGTTATGCCCTTTTTTAACGATGACACAAGAAGCACAGGCAGATTGCAGCCCCTGAATAAGCTTATGTGAAAAATCGCCATCCTCCATGAAGACAAGCAAACGTTGTTCCGCCGCTTCAATCTCTCGGGAAATTGGCAGGATTTCTTTTTCCCATTGCGGCAGATAAAACCACTCCTGAAGCGGGAGCTTTCCTCCGGAATGTTTATTGCCTTTTCCGCTGGCAGTATGCTTCCGTTTGGGCCAGAAGGATTCCTTTTCAAAAGGATATTGCGGCATAGTAATTTTTTCAGGATTTCTGCCCTCATGCAGCCCGCGCCAATCAATGACTGCGCCATACATCCACAGCGTGCCAATTCTGCTGAGTAAAAATTGGACATCCGACATATTCTGCCTGCTGTGTTTCAGCACATTGCAAACATGCTGGCGCATCTCATCGTTAATCGATCTCTTCACCAGCACACTTAAATCTTGTCCCGGGCCGATTTCGATAAAAATAGCATGCTCCTGCTTCGTTAACACGCCAATCCCCTCAGCAAAACGAACAGTCTCAGTCATGTGCCGCTTCCAATAGTCATAGTCCGCAGCTTCTTCATCCGCTATCCAGTCTCCCGTTAAATTCGAGAAGAAGGGAACACCCGGTTTTTGATAAGAAATGTGCTTAGCCGTGTTTCCAAATCGTTCAGCGGCGGAAGCCATGACGTGCGAGTGGGCAGCAATTGAGCCTTTTACTCTCATGCAAAGCACTTTTTTTGCTTTTAACTGTTCTTCAAACGCTGAAATGTCAGACTCAAGCCCCGACACAATGCAAGAAGCGTCATTCACAACAGCCAATGAAATGCAATCGGGAAGAATCGCTTTCAGTTCTTCCTCTGGCATTGGCACGCTTAACATGATGCCTGACGGCGCTTCGTGCATCGCTTGTCCACGCAAGCTGATCAGCTTGATGGCATCACTGAGCGTAAACACTCCAGATACCGCGGCAGCCGTTAGTTCACCAAAGCTGTAGCCGATCATAGCCCATGGCCGCAGCCCCCACTTCATCAATAAAAGTGACAGCGCATATTCCAGCATAAAAATAGCCGGCTGGGCATATTTCGTCTCTTGAAGCTTTATCGCGGCAGCGTCTTCATCCTGCTGATCAGGGTATAGAATATTCTCAAGCCTCTCACCAGTCGCTTCATAGAATTCTTGAAAACAGTGATCCATCGTCTCTTTGAAAAACGGCTCCTCCGTGTATAAATCCCTGCCCATGTTCACGTATTGACTGCCTTGGCCTGTGAACATGAAGATCAATTTTTTCTCCTTTTTTTCCTGAATCCGCGACATTCGACTGAGTCCCCTGTCCTTTTTCTCGGAAAGCAGTCGGATGACATCCTGCCTGTCCTTTGCCACAAACATTTGCCTATAATCAAAGTGCTGTCTTCCGGCCTGAAGTGTATAGGCGGCGTCTGCTGCATTAAGTTCAGAGTTCGTTTCCATGTGTTCGAGCAAAAGGTCTTTCGTTTTCTCTAAAGCATTCATCGTTTTTGCTGAAAGAGGAAACAGCTGATACGAACGCGTATGTTTTTCACGTTCACTGACAGGCGCTTCCTCCAGAATCACATGGGCATTTGTGCCGCCCATACCGAATGAGCTCACGCCTGCACGTCTCGGAGCATTTGTTTTCTTCCACGTCCGGAGCGTGTCATTGACAAGGAAAGGACTGTTTTCAAAATCAATATTGGGATTTGCTTCTTTAAAATGAAGACTAGGCACAAGTTGTTGATGCTTCAGAGAAAGAACTGTTTTAATGAGACCCGCCGCGCCTGCAGCAGCATCAAGGTGTCCGATATTCGTTTTTACGGAACCGATCCGGCAAAACGCGGTTTTATTCGTTTGAAACGCTTTGGTTAAGGCCTCAATTTCAATTGGATCTCCGAGAGCTGTACCTGTCCCGTGGGTTTCCACATAGCTGATGGTTTCCGGCTCAATCCCCGCATCAGCAATCGCCTCTCTTATAACCTCTGTCTGGCCTTCCACACTCGGCGCATTAAAGCCTACCTTTTGGTCACCGTCATTGTTGACCGCAGATCCTTTTACAACCGCGTATATCCTATCACCGTCAGCCAACGCGCGGCTCAACGATTTCACTGCGACAAATCCGACTCCGTCGCCTCCAACAGTGCCTTTCGCGTCTTTATCAAAGGCTCGGCAATGGCCGTCTGGCGATTTCACCATATTCTCTTGATAGATGTAGCCTGACTTAACCGGGTGGAGAATGGACACACCTCCTGCGAGAGCGATATCGGATTCTCCATTCAGCACTGATTTGCAAGCCAAATGCAGCGCGACCAAGGAGGTTGAACAAGCGGTCTGCAAGGTAATGGCTGGACCTTTCAGATTAAGTTTATGAGCAACCCGCGTGCTGATTGTATAAGTATCATTTAAAGAGCCGATTTCAAACAGCTCTGACATCCTGCCGTCTAATGAGTCAGCGAAATGCTGGAGCCATTGAAAATTTGAGGTTGTTCCTGTAAACAAACCGATTTTCCCTTCATATTCAGCTGAAACACATCCTGCGTCCTCCACCGTTTTCCATACATACTCATGAAGAAGGCGGATTTGCGGGTCCATGACCTCTGCCTGCCCCGGTGAATAGCCAAAGAAAGAGGCATCAAATAAATCAGGGCCATCGATGATTCCTTTCGCCCTTACATAATCACCTCTTGTAAATGTTTGTTCATCAATGCCCGCCGCAAACAGCTCTTCATCAGTGAAAAAAGAGATGGATTCCTTGCCGTTTTTCAGATTATGCCAAAATTCATCTATGTTTTTAGCACCGGGGAAACGCCCGGCCATCCCGATGATGGCGATGCTGTCATTTGAAGGAGCCTTCCTTTTTGATATGAATGGTGCTTTCTTTTTTGATTGCCCTTCATCCTGGCCTGATAAGAATTCAGCAAGCAACTGAACTGTTGGACGGCGGAACATCTCAACCATCGGAATACTTTTTCCCGTTTCCTTAGAAAGCTGCTGATTGACTTGGATCAAATGCAGGGAAGTGCCGCCGATTTCAAAAAATTTATCGTGAACATTGATGCTGTCTTGACCAAGTACACGTTTCCAAACCTCCAGCACCATCTTTTCTGTTTCAGAAGCTGGGGCCTCCGTAAGCACCTTCCGTTTTGTCTCTGCGGCAAGCTCGGGCAGTGCTTTTTTATCCAGTTTTCCATTAGCCGTCAGCGGCATCTCATCCATCACAATAAATCGGGATGGAATCATATATTCCGGCAAATGACGGCGCAGGTATTCACGCAGCTGCTTTTCATCAATCGTCTCATCAGTGAAAAGATAAGCAGCCAGGCACGGTGTCTGGGACGCGTCCTTCTTCACGACAGCCGCCGCCCCTTTGATCCGTCCGTACCGGCAGAGCCAATGTTCAATCTCCCCGCTCTCAATCCGATAACCCCGAAGTTTGATTTGGTCATCATTTCTGCCTAAAAATTGAATGGTTCCATCTGGTAAAAAGCGGGCTGCGTCTCCTGTTTTATACATTTTTTCTCCGGGCTTAAAAGGATGCGCCACAAATCGCTCTGCCGTCAGTTCCTTCCGCCCTAAGTAGCCTTCTGCTACTCCTTTTCCGGCAATATAGAGTTCTCCCGCTGCTCCTCGGGGCAGCAGATTCATATGTGAATCAAGAATGTATATATCAGTATGTGCTGCAGGCCGGCCGATCGGCACATACAGATCCTTATCCATTTCAGATGAGTAGCGGTGAATCATGCAGCCGACTACCGTTTCCGTCGGTCCGTATTCGTTAAAAATTTCAATTTTCCCATCGAAGTTTTGTTCAATTTTCGCCGCAAGGGAGGTTTCTAATTGCTCTCCCCCCAGTATCAGGCACTCCATGACACTGTCCTGAAACGGCATCTCGGAAATGAAATGAAGATGGGACGGCGTTAACTTCATAACATGGGCCCGATTATCTTTCAGTATTTGTTCCACAAGAAGCTGCTTGTTTTTATCCTGGTATACAATAATTGCGTTTCCGGTTATAAGCGGGGTAAAGATAGAAGTTACTGTTAAATCAAAAGATAAAGACGTATAAAGGGCAAAATCTCTTTTATGGCCTCTTACATATTGCTCGGCGGCCCAGGAAACATAATTTTCAAGACCCAGATGCTTAACAAGCACCCCTTTTGGCCTGCCTGTTGTTCCAGAGGTATATATGCAATACGCAATGTCTTGCGAACCGTATTGTTTCACCAGATTGCTGTCGTTTCCTTGGTAAAGGTTCTGATCGGTAATATCTATTTTCACACCGTCGTACGAGTAAACCAGCCCATCGATATCCTCTGTCAGCAGCAGGTTTATCCCGCTGTCCTGAAGAAGATATTCAATTCTTTCCGCCGGATAATCGGGATCAACTGGAACATAAGCGCCGCCCGCTTTTAATACAGCGAGACAAGCGATCACCATTTCAATTGAATGTTCTGTTAAAATACCGACTCTTTGTGCAGGTCTGACTCCCTGACCTTCTAAAAAACGGGCGAGCTGATTCACTTTTTTATTTAATTGATCATAGGTCAGGGATTCCGAGCGAAACTCCACAGCAAGAGCGTCCGGCGTCTTTGCTGTCTGCCGCTCAAACAAATCAATAACAGTCTGATGTTCGTTGCCGGACATACCTTTATAGTTGCAAAACTCTTCAAGCTGATAATGCACTTCATCTTCGGAAAGCATATTCAAGCGGTGCACAGATCTGTCTGCCGGATTGTCAATCACTTCCGATAACAGGTTGAGAAAATGATCCCCAAGCTGCTTCACTTGAAGAGCAGACATAGCACCAGGATTGTAGATAAAAGAAAAATGAATATGTTCATCAAAAGCTTGTACACTCAATGTCAAATCAAACTCAGTTTGCTCAAACATGTCATATTGTTCGATTGAAAGAGGAAGACTGTTTGACTTAAGCATTTGATCAAGCGGATAATTTTCAATCACGACAATCGTGTCAAATAATGACTGCTCAGCCGTCAGACCCGCATATGTTTTTAAATCAGACAGCGGTGTATGTTCATATTCACTTCTTTTGGCAATCTGCTCATGCGCAAGCTGAATCACATCTAAAGGCGTGGATTGAGGCGCAAAGCGAAGACGAAGCGGAATGGTGTTAATAAACAGCCCCGTCATTTGTTCTATTCCCGGTACATCCGCGCTTCTTCCTGAAACAGTTGTCCCGAACACCACTTCTTCTTGATCAGAATACTTCTTTAGCAGCAGCCCCCACACACTATATAAAATGGAAGCAAGCGTAACTTGCCGTTCAGCAGCGAGTGAGCGCAGAGCTTTTCCTGCTGAAACCGGAAGCTGTATCTCATGTTTAGAAAAAATAGCATTTCGCTTCCCTGGCCTTTCTGTATTCGGCAGCAATTGCACAGGCTCCCAGTCTTTCAATAACCCTTTCCAAAATAACGCCTGGCTGTCTTTTGTTTTACGCTGCTGTTCCTGCTGCCATTTCACAAATGCTTGATATGACGGTTTTTGAGAAACAACAGGTGTTTGGCCCATGGATAACGCTTGATATGACTCCATCCACTCTTTGAGGACAATCCCCATGCTCCAGCCGTCCATCAAGATATGATGAAAGCTGATCATCATCCAGATCCCGTTTTCTTCTGTTTGATAAAGTGTGACACGAAAAGGGACTTCCTGAAGCTGAAACGGCTCTCTCCGATCACGGGCCGCAAGCTCCTCCTTCAGCTTATCCTGAGAAATCCCTTTCTCGAACGGGATGCTCTGATAACGGATATCTATATTATGATGCTTTAATATCACTTGAATTGGCTTAGCTGTTTCCTTCCACCTAAACACCGTCCGCAGCATTTCATTTTGCTGAACCGTTTGCTGCCATGCTTTTTCAAAAAGATCACGGGCTGGTTCACTCTCTAGTTTTATCAGCATTTGTTCAAAATAGGCATTGCCTTCCGGCTCCATTAAATGATGAAAAAGCAGACCTTCCTGAATGGTTGTCAGTCCGAGAATGTTGGCTATGTTATTTTTATCTATTTTCTTCATTTGCTCACTCACAGAATCCTCTCCATCCTCTGCCTATATATGTTTGACAAAATATCGTCTCAATCCATAATTCGCTATAACTTGCTGCTGAATTTGAGATGTTCCTTCAATGATCTCCAATACTTTGGCTTCTCTGTACAGGCGGGCTGCTGAATGATCTCTGCTGAAGCCGCTTCCTCCATGGATTTGCACATTTGAATTGGTAATCTCAACAGCAACCTTTGAAGTGAAATATTTCGCGACAGACGTTTCCGTCACGGCCTCTGGATCTTGTTTCATCCGCATTTCGCCGGCTTTCATGCATAAGGCGCGGGCCGCATGCAGCTGTGTTACGGCATCACCGATCATTCCTTTAATCATTTGATGTTTGTAGAGCTTCTCTCCGAATTGGCTTCTCTTCCGTGAGTATGTGACTAAAGAATCGACGGCTTCCTGTGCAATCGCCAATCCGGCCCATGCTACACTGTATCTGCCATGATCCAAAGCCAAGTTAACGATGTAATTAAAACCGCCCCCGATTGGCCCTAATATTTGGTCATCAGAAACCTCGACGCCGTCAAACTCTATTTCCGCAAGATAAGAAGCTCTATTGGCCATCATGCCTTCCATTTTTTTTACCGTTACTCCGCTCTGGCGGCTGTCTACAATAAAGGCTGTAACCACTTCTCCATCCCGGGCTATAACCAGAAAAAAGTCAGCAATGGCGCCAAAGGAAATCCATTTTTTTCTGCCGTTGATGACATAGCTGCTTCCGTTTTTTACATACGATGTTTCAATGTGGTTTGCGTCTGAACCAATGTTTGGTTCAGACAATGCAAACGCTCCGATTTTCTCTCCTTTTCCGATAGGGACAAGCCATTCTTCTTTTTGGCGCTCTGTACCGTACCGCAGCAGAGATTCACCAACTAACGAATTTACAGTCAAAAGGGTTCGAATATTACAGCACGCTTTTCCTGCTTGTTCAGTAAACAAACCGTACTCGACAGGGTTCAATCCCAATCCGTGATAAACTTCCGGAATCCCCGCAGCAAAATAAGATTTGCTCCCTAACTCTTTTATTAATTCTGCCGGGATGCATTCCTTCTCATCAAATTCGCCTGCAAAAGGTCTGATTTTTTCATCGCAGTAACCCCGGAAATCTTGAATGATGTCGGCTTTCATCTCAGCTGTTTTCATTAGCAAGCGCTCCGTTCTGTTTCTTTTCAATTAGGCTGACGATTCGGTTTACTGTGCTGAAGTTGGCAATATCTAAATCTTCGTTATCAAGCTGAAACCCAAAGTTTTGCTCAAGAAATGTTACAAGCTTCATCGCAAATAAAGAATTTACAAATCCCATTTCAAAAATGTGATCATCATTGGTTAATTCGATTTCATCGTCAAAGACCACCAAATTTTGTTCAATATATTCTCTAATTTGTTCATGAAGATTCATCTATTTGCTCTCCCCGCTATTTAGATTAATTGCTGCTTCCCGCAACAGGTGATTGGCTGAATTCCGTTTTGACCTCGACATACGCAGGATACGGCTGAATCTGGCTCAGGTCATTTTCAAATAGAATGTAGCCGTCCGGGCCCTTCGTATGTTCTTTGAAATTGGCAAATTTATAGGTGATATACATGACTCTGTTGCGATCTGTTTGTTTAAAATCGGCAAACAGTTTTTTCCCTTTTTGTTTCGCTTCATTTAAAATAGCTGTCAGTAATATGGTACCGACACCGCGGGACATAACCCGGCATGACATTAAAAGAAGATTAATATGCCATTCATCTCCCTTTTCTTCTATTAAAGAGAGTCCGATCTTTCCATAAGAGCCGTACTTGTCCTCAAGTTCGCAGACTAGCAGCATATGAGAGTCTGATTCTCGGAAATAATTTAATTCCTGATAATCGTATGTTTTTCCGCTTGCATTCAGCTGGTTTGTACGCACCGTAAGCTCTTCTGCCCGCTGCAAGTCGCTTTCTTGCGCATGGCTGATCGTAAACTTCATATTCAGAGTGGCAAGAAATTGTTCGGACGGTCCTTCAAACTGCTCTTCATCCTCTTTTCTGCGATCATCCTCCAGATACATCTGCCGGCGTCTTTTGGCATCCTCTGTTACGAATGCAGGCTTCAGCAACGGGTCGACGATTAGATCCTTATACCGAACGGCATCCCAGCACGAAATCTCCGGATGGGCATTTTTCACTTCTTCCCTTTCAAACGCTTGGTCGTCAATAAAGAGAAGCGTATCCTTATGAATATTGAGGTTTTTGCTGATTTTTTCCAAAGAGACCGATTTGGCATTCCAGCTGATTTCCGGATATAAAAAGAAATGGTCTATTCCAAATTCCTTTAATTTTTCCATAGCAGCAGCTTCGTCATTTCTGCTGGCGACAGACAGCAATATGCCGCGTTCATCAAGCTCAGTCAGAATCTCTTTGATATGTTCCTTCAGCTTTACATCATCTGATTCAAGCAGAATACCATCCCATAGCGTATGATCTAAATCCCAGACAACACACTTAACTCCCTTTTTCAATGGCCTGCCCCTCCTTTAACTGTATTGAAAGAATCCTTGTCCTGACTTTCTCCCTAACTTTCCTGCGTCTACCATTTTCACGAGCAGCGGACACGGCCTGAACTTTGAATCTTTGTAGCTTTCATATAGAACCAGCAAGGAGTTAAGGATTGTATCGAGACCTATTAAATCCGCAGTCGCGAGCGGACCCATTTTATGCCCGAACCCGCCGCGGAAAATTTTATCCACATTGGCTGGTGTCGCCACTTGATCTTGTACCGTCCAAATGCTTTCATTAATGGTCAGCATTAACACACGATTTGACACAAAGCCAGGCAAATCATGAACAACGACGGGGTTTTTGTCGAAAGATTTCAAAAACTCGATGGTTGCATTGACAGTCTCGTCAGAGGTGGCATCGCCCCGTATCACCTCTACAAGTTCTTTCAGAGGAACAGGATTCATAAAATGTGCTCCGATTACCTTTTCCGGACGATGCATCAGTGAACCGACCTTCGTAATTGAGATGCAGCTTGTATTGACAAGGTAGACGGCATCCTCTCGGCAGATATCCTTTAATTGTAAATACACTTGTTTTTTGATCTCCCAATCTTCTGTTACGTTTTCAATGATGATATCAGCCGGCTCTACATTGTGCGGCTCAGTTGTGAATTGAATGTTAGCAAGCACATCTTCCAGTGACATGCTGAATTTTTCTTTCCGCATCAGTTGAACAAGCCTGAATGTCTTTTTAATGTTTTCCTCTGCGGCTTTCAGTTTTTCATCACTGATATCCAGCAAAATCACTTGATACCCATTCGCAGATAAATCAAGAGCCATATCGGCCCCCATGACGCCTCCTCCGATAACACCGGTAGTTCTGAAATCCATTTCATACCACTCCTGTCTGATTCAAAATATGATTGATTTTAGCTGTCACTTCTTCTGTCTTCTGATTAATGAAAAAATGATCTCCTTCAAATTCGTAAAATCTGCATGTCTGATCGGTGTACTGACTCCAATCAGATAAATCAAACAGCACTGACGGCAGATCACGTTTGCCGTAAAAAACCGAAATATCGCAGGATAATGGAGCAACTGCTGTATTCCTGTATGTTTCCAGCAACTCAAAGTCAGCTCTTAAAATAGGAAGGAAAAAGTCAAGCACCTGCTCATTTTTGCTGAATTCTTCCGGTACACCCCCCATCTCAATAATCGCTTGTTTTAAAGCGGAATTTGAAAGCTGATGAAGCACTTTCTTTTCCGGGATATGAGGCGGGAAACGCCCGGAAAAAAACATATGGATCGGCTGTTTATTTTCCATGGTTAATTTCCTTTGCAATTCGTATGCAAGCAGCGATCCCATGCTGTGCCCAAAAATGGCATAATCCGAATCACCCAAATGAGATTTTGCTTGCATAAACAGATCTTCCGTCACGGATTCTGCACGATTGAGCAATGGCTCAGACATTCTCGTTCCATGTCCCGGAAGCTCTAGGGCCACCAGTTCAACTGACGCATCAAGAAACCTTTTCCATCCGCTGAAGATGGTGCTCGAACCCCCGGCATACGGCAGACAGAATAATTTGATCATTTGACCCTCTCCTCTTTTCCTATATCCTTCAGGCACTCAATATGGGCTGCTTCAAGCTCCAGCACTTTTTTCAGTGAATCTTTGATCCGCTCTTCATAACCAGAAGAAGATCCCCCCGAAAAATAAAGCTTAGCCGCAAGATGCCGCGCTGCTTCCCACTCATCAATAATGTCAGATGTCACAGCGGCAAGCTGTTGAAAATCCGGAAGAAATGCGAGGCGGTATTGCTCTGTTTTTTTCACATTTAAAATTCCATTAAATGAATGAAGGAGCTTTTCGCTGTCTCTTATGCTGTGAAATTGCTCAGTAAACCGGCTGAAGGACGCCAAACCGGATAACATCCGATCTACATGCCCGGTGATGTTATGAGCAAAGAAGGCAGCCGCATCCTTGAAAATGCTTTGCCCTGAGCGGTCCCTGCCCGGATCATAAGAAAAGGAGGCATATGAATGAAAAGCGGCAGGAGGCTGAAAATAACTGTGAAATCCTTGATAGGCTTTGGCCAAATGCTGATATGAAATATTTCTGGCTTCATATGACAAGTTATCGGGATAACGGTTTTCAATGGCAAGAACAGACTGATCTACGTCATGAAAGCCATAAATCAGTATGCTGTTCCGGTTATGCTTAGACATATATTCCTGTCTATAAGGCTGCGCATATGTATCCAACCAAATGATGACGGGTTTATGTTTAAGAACATCGCGTTTCACATCAGCTATGAGACTGCTGCTGACCGATTGCTTATCCGCGATGATTCCCTGCTGATTCATGACATACTCAGGATCATAAACTTCTGTCCGATCAACCATTGGATAACCATCCTCATCCAATTGATACGAATACATGTCATTTAAAAGATAAGGATAGATTTCTTGCTGAAACGAGCGAACCACGGAAAAATAACAGTTAAAAAAACAGCTGCGATAAAATAGGTCGTTAAACGGCTGAATACCAAGGATGGATGTTTCACATTTCATGCGTCTCACTCCTTCTTGCGGCACGGTGATTGAAAAAACAAGCGGTTAAACCGAATAGACAGGAGGCAAGGAGCAGCAAACCATAAACCGCCGCCAAATAACGAAGAGATCCGGGCCCCCAAATAAATATCATGCTCCAAGGCAAGCCATTAAAGGCAAAGACTGAAATAAGCTTCGGCACCACTATTCCGGCTGCCAGCAACCCTCCCCAAAGCAGCGCCTTTATTCTTGTTCGCTGCTGAACGGGAACATTTTTCGATTTAACGTTTTTTAGAAAAATATAAACCCTCCACACCAGAACAATAAGCAATAAACTGAATAAAACCAGCAAGGCAGCCGCAGCTTTATCAATGACCTGAAACGGATCAGTGACAGAACCGTCCTGCTTTTGGTTTTGATCGGCAATCACTTGTAAAACAGAACGAGCAATTTTCTCAGGGTACGCGCTGTTCATATTGGCCAAAACCCCTACAGCCGCATTATCGTCAGGGCTGATGATAATAAACGAAGAAAAGTTCGGGTTGGAGCCGGCATGGAACAATTCTTTGACCCTGCCCTTTTTTTCAAAAATTGACCATCCCGCACCGTAATACACGCCAGGCTCGTCCGTTTTTACGCTTTTATCAGGCAGGTGGCTTTGCTCAATCAAACGGCTTATATCACCGTCACTGTGATTCAGCTGAGATCGAAGCCATTTGGATACATCCTCTGCGTTCGTGATAATATATCCGGCAGGCGTGTTTCCCCGATACTCAGGCGCGTCATAGGCTCTCGCCTTTAAAAATCCAATTTTAAAACCTGATGATACATCGCCGTCATCACCAGCGTGCCGCCCAGCATACGTGTTTGACATATCTAACTGCTTAAAAACGTGCTCAGCCATATATTGCTCGTACGGCTGGCCTGATGCCTGTTCAATGATATATCCCAGTACATCATAATTGATTGTGGCATATTCAAATGTGCTTCCCGGCTTATGACTAAGTTCAACTCCCTTTAGCCCCTTCGCCGTTTTTTCCAAAGCATCTTCCTTAGAATCAATCTTGATATCCGCTATTGATAAAAATGGAATTCCGCTTGTATGATGCAGCAGCTGATGAACTGTGATATCTGTTTTCTTTCCGTTGTAAACTGCATAAAATCCGCTGATATACCGGCTGACAGGGTCATTTAGACTGATTGCCCCCGAATGGACAAGCTTAAGTACCCCCAGTGCAGTAAATGCTTTAGAGGTTGAGCCCAACTCAAACAATGTCGAGGCGGTTACAGGGCGGCTATGCCTGTCGCCGGCATAACCAAACCCCTTTTCGTAAACCGCAGCATTTCCTTTTACCACTGTCACTGAGATCCCCGGTATTCCGCTTTCCTTCATTTGCTTTTCGATCAGAGCGTCAATGCGCTTATCAACTGGCGTCTGAGCGCTTGCGTGTCCGCCGCTCCAGATTTGAACCGACAAGATACAAAGACAGAAAACCAGCCATACGTTTCTCATCATTTGAACAAGGAATCCAATTCTTCAATAGATAATGAGGCGGTTTCGAAATCTGATGGCGTATATTCGACAGACTCTTGTTTACAGCAATGTTCAGTCAGCTCTTCCAGCTGTACAGAAAATTCATCTAAAAGCTGTTCCATATCCTCTGTCTGATAAAGATTGCTGCAGATTAAATCCAACGTTAGCTGTCCGCCATAGATTCCCGCTGTCAAATCAAGACTGACCGTCAGATCATTTTCAGGCGATGACTCAGCGCCTGAATTTAAATAAGTCATGCGGTATTCTGATTTATCTGCTAAAAAACGGTCAACTTCTCCTAGATAATTAAAGCGCAGCTCAGGCTTCTTGTGATCCGGCATTCGTTTATTCAAATAGGTGAGAGCGCCGTAGCCAATCCCCTTATTGGGGATATTGCGCAGGTTTTCTTTCACTGAACGGATTTGCGCTGGCAGATCAGCCTCTGCCTGAAATACTGCGGGATACATTGCTGTAAACCACCCGAACGTCCTTGAAAAATCTAAGTCTTCCTTTAATGGCTCTCTTCCATGACCTTCTAACTCCAAAGAAATAACCTCTTTGCCTGTGCAATGATGGCAAGCCCGGATTAACGCAGTGATAATCAAATCATTTGTTTGGGTTTGATATGCCTCATTTGCTTCACTGAGCAGTTTTTGGGTCATCTGGCTTGTCAAAACCCGTTTCAGTTTTATGCTATTTTCAACTTTGGAATTTTCCGAACAAATCCCATAGAGCGGCTCAATTTTTTTCACTTTTTCATTCCAATAACTGCATTCTTCCTCCGCTTCACGTGAATAAGCGTATTCATGGATCGAATGTGAATATTCCTGATAAGAATGTGTCTTTAAAGGGAGTCTCTTCTCTTCCTTCTTATCTAATGAATCTAAAAGAGCAAGAAAATCATCAATCAGGATTTGCCATGATACACCGTCCGCGATTAAGTGGTGGGCTGTGAATAATAAATGCGTTTTTTCGTTTGCTTTGATCATGCCGGTTTTAAAAAGCACTCCATTGTATAAGTCCGTGCTTTTTCTCATTTCCTGCCCGATTACCGCTATTTGTTTGGTTTGCTCTTCCTCGGAAAAAGTAGACAGATCCCAGTATTCAATATAAGGTTCGATATCTGTATTATGATAGACCAAGGTATTCGTCTCTTTTTCTACATTCATTCGCAAGCTGTCATGATGATTGATTAAAAGAGACAGAACCGTCTTAACGTCTTCAAGGTGAATCTCTTTTTCAGCAGTTAGCATTACCGATTGATGCCAGAAATGAGCGCACTTTAAATCCAAGGACCAGAACCATTGGGTAATCGGTGTGCCCATCACTCTGCCTTCAGCCTGTTGTTGAGAAATTGCAGGCGATTGTTTGCTGGTCACAGCACTGACAAGTTCTCTAAATACGGGATATGTCATAATATCCTGAGTCTTGATAAAAAGACCTTTTTCTTTCATTTTCGAAACGAATTGAATGGCTTTGATAGAATCTCCGCCAAGCTGATAAAAATGGTCCTCTGGGCAAATGTCTGTCTGGCCGAGAATCTCCTTCGCGGTTTCTAAAAGAACCGCCTCAGCTTCTTTCTGCTCTTCATTTAACAATCCGTAATCTGTCTGCTCTTGATAAAGTAAAGGATCAGGGAGCGCTTCTTTGTCTGTTTTTCCATTTTGCGTAAGCGGAATATGATCCATCTTGATAAAGTAGGCCGGGACCATAAAAACGGGCAGTTTGCCAGAAAGCTTTTTCCTAAGCTCCAGCACTGGCACAGGTGCAGAGCTCACTACATATGCCGCCAATTGCTTTCCGCCCTGTGAATCATCAAAATCAATGACAACCGCTTCTTCTATTTCCGCGAGAGAAAGCAGGGCTAATTCAATTTCTCCCAGTTCTATACGGTAGCCTCTTAATTTGATTTGATGGTCTTTACGCCCTGCATATTCAAGCAATCCACTATTCGTTCTTTTCGCCAGATCTCCTGTCTTATACATTTTTCTGCCCTTTATGAAAGGGTTATCCAGAAAACGCTCGGTTTGCAAATCCGGACGCTTCCAATATCCTCTGGCGACATTATCGCCTGATATATACATTTCGCCTTGAGTTCCCGGCAATACCGGCTGTAGCTGTTCATCTAATAAATAAATTTCAGTATTCTGCAGCGGAACCCCAATTGGAACCGAGGCTTGCTGATCCTGTTCTCGGTCATACTTGTGGATCATACACCCAACGGTCGCTTCTGTCGGCCCGTATTCATTAAAGATCTCGATGCGGTGATCCGATGCTTCTGTTATTTGGCGTGCTAAAGAAACAGACAGCTGCTCACCGCCAACAATCATTCTTTTAATAGAGGAATCTTTTAAGTTTGCATCTTTTAGCAACGCTAAATGCGCTGGTGTCAGCTTGATGACAGCTGTTTTCTTTTCTTTTACGATTTGATGAAGTATAAATTCCGGGATATCTTCTTGTCTGTAAATGACAATCTTATTTCCTGTCACTAATGGGGTGTAAATGGATGTAACGGTTAAATCGAAAGCTATGGATGAGTACAGCGCAAAGCTGTCCTCTTGGGAAGAAGTATAATTCTGAGAGGCTGATGTTATGTAGTTCACAAGGCTTTGATGTTCGATCATCACGCCTTTCGGCTGCCCTGTTGATCCAGAAGTGTAAATCATGTATGCGATGTCGGAAGGATCGTTCCTGATGTCTAACTGTCCCGTATCTAAATCGTTGAACATGGTGCAGTCAATACTGATTTTTTTCACGTGCCTTGGCAAACGGCAGTCTATTTTAAAAAGAGGGTCTGTAATCAAAAACGCCGCTTCACTATTTTCTAAAATATACTTGATTCGTTCCGCGGGATATTCGGGGTCGATCGGCACATAAGCGCCGCCTGCTTTTAAAATGCCCAGTAAAACAGCAATCAACTCCGGTGAGTGTTTCATGCTCACGGCAACAAAATCACCGCGGCTTATTCCTTTATGTATTAGGCAGCGGGCAATTTGGTTGGAGCGTTCATCCAGTTCCTGATAAGTAACATGTCTGCCCCCATCCTCTATCGCTGTCCGAAACGGATGCTGTGAGACTGTTGCTTGAATTAATTGATTAATTGTCTGTTCTTTCGAATAGTCGGCCTGCGTCTGATTCCACTTAAATATCTCGTCCCTTTTTTCTTGTTTAGTTAATATAGACAAATGTCTGAATTGAACGGCTGGGTCCTCGATAAGCAATAAAATCAGGCGGAGTAAACGGTCTTTCAATTGCTGAATTTCCGTTTCGCTGTAATCCGCTACCTTGTAGTCGAACTGCAATTCGATTGCCCCGCCTTCGTCCCATTCTTTAACTGCAATTTGAAGGGAATAAGGCTGTGATCCGTTATATAATTCATCATATTCGACATGGCATCCATCTATATCAGAAGCAAGGTCGGTGTTGTATGAATTGATATACATTTGGAAGAGCTGGTCATATCCCTGTTTTGCCAGCTGTAATTCCTTTATCAGTTCGTCATAGGGGTACCGTTGGTGGAGAAAGTATTTCATATAGTCTGAATTGACTTCTTGTAAAAAATCTGAGAAACGCTGGTCAAGGTCTGTTTTCTTTCTGAACGGCATCGTACTGACAGTCATCCCCGCCGTGCTTTTTTCCTTCTTTCCAGACCTGTTTAGCACCGGCGTGCCGATTATCAAATCAGTCTCTCCCGTTGCTTTGCTTACATACCAAAACAGCGATGCGGTAAACAATGCGTTTAACGAAGAGCCTTGCTTTTGAATAAATTCATAAACAGCAGCAGAATGTTCTTGGTCTAGTTTAAATCGTTTGCGTTTACCAGCAATGTTCGCTGAACTTTTTGACAAGAAGCTGTCCGGCAAATGAGAAAATTCTTCTTTCCAAAATGCGGCATCTTTTTGATATCGTGGCGAAGAAAGGTATTTTTTCTCTTTTTCTATGAGAATTGAATAGTCATCAGCGGCTTCTTCAGGCAGTTCACCTTTTGCCAGAAGCATGTACAGATCCTTAATCTTATCAATGATGATTTTCATAGACCAGCCGTCAGCAACAATATGATGGCATTTTATTAAATACCCGCATGTTGCTTCATCTGTTTGGAAAACATAAAATTGAACAAGCGCGCCATCAAACAAAGAGAAAGGGATTTTAAATTCCCGTTCGGCCCAATCTAGCATTCTTTCATATGGATGGTCGGTTGAAGTGAAATCGACTGATGGCACATGGGCCTGCACTTTTTCGTCTATGTATTGAAGAACTGATCCTTCCTGCTTTACGAGCCGTATTCTGAGGGATTCTGTCTGTCTGATGCAATGCTGAATGGCTTTTTTTAATGTCTCAAGATGAAGTTTTCCATTGATTTGGATAAGGCCGCCAATATGATTAATAGCTGTTTCGGGGTATAAATTTTCGATATTTAAAACTCTTTTTTGATGATGAGAAAGAGGAAATAAATTCAAGTTACCACTCAACATTTCCACCTCTTTACAAATAGTATTTTACATCACCAATTTAATCACATAACAAATAATTTGTAAATATTTATAAAAGATTGTCTATATTTGTTCATTTTTTAGTTTTAAAGATAAAAGCGCTGAAACAGTAAAAATAATAAAATTTAAGAAAAATACATATTGGACACCCAGCCAATCAGTAAGACTGCTCATAATTAAGATCGATGCACCGTATACAAATGTACTTATTGTATGCTGAGCCGACAGTATTTTCGGAAGCAAAGTTTCATTTATGCTCTCCTGCACATAGGTTCTGATCGCAATTCCCCGGAGCTGAAATGAAGGTCCTAAAATAAAGACAAAAAGCAGCGATGCCAACGCATACTTATTAAGCGCAAGGCATAGTGTGCAAGCGCCGATGGCGAGTGATGTCCATAAAATCATCGAGAACAGTTTTCCATTCATTATTTTTGAAAGTTTCCAAACGATTAAACCGCCTGTAATGGTGCCGGCGAAATAGCTTGCGTTAATAAACCCCCACCATGTTTCACTTTTATGCAGCACTTCATCGACATAAACAAGGATAATGGCTCCTGTCCAAATACTTCTGCCGAACATGGATAATAGCTCAAGAACAGTCAGCATTCTGATAACAGGCATGCGATAAATTGCTTTCCACCCGGAAGAAATTTTATCCATAAAGGACTCGGTTTCTTCCTTTTCCGCATCTCCTTTTCCCGCATCCTTGACAAAAAATAAAGAGACTGTAGAGGTGCCATAAAGGGCAAAAGTCAACAATAGCAGCAATTGCGGCCCGAGCCATTTGATCAAAATACCGCCGAGCATCCATCCAAGCAGGAGCACGATTTGGTCAGAGGTCAGCACCAAGCTGTTTGCTTTCAACAACATGGATTTTGGAACAAAGCGGGGAATCATTGAATTTCTGACTGGAATCGTTCCTCCGTCTAACAGCGACATTAAAAATACGATAAAGAAAAAAATAAAAATAGATTTAAAATCTATCATAAATATGAGAAGCAACAAAGATAACAGAATGGTTTGCGTTAACTGTAAAAAAATCAAAATGTGCTTTAGTCTGTATTTATGAATGAAAACCGGTATAAATACTGCGCTTAATGACTGACCCACGAACTGCATCATGGCTACCAGCGATGCCAAGAAGGCCGAGTCTGTGACTTGATACGTAAATAGAGTCAGTACCAGCACGTATAAAGAATCTCCTAAATTGGCAATTGACTGGCCCGCCCATATAAAATAAAAGGATTTATTTTTCATAATTTCAACCCTTTTCTATTTTTAGAACATCATAACATAAATAAACACCCTCTCCAATGCTACTTATCCTTCAAAAAAACGCAAAAAACCCCTGCGCCGCAGCGGCACAAGGGGTCATCCAATATTAGTCATAAATGTGAACAGTCGGCTCTTTATCTCCGGCATTGCGGATAATGACCGCTTCTTGTCCGTCTGAGGACGTGATATTGACTTCGACATCAATTGAGCCTTTAGAGTAGTAGTCCATCACTTCACCCGTTAGGAACTGGGTAAACGCGACAACTTCACTTTTTCCGTAGAATTGCATTGGTATGTCAATCTTTATTTTCTTCATTTCATCATTATCATACAGCGCTGTACCGACAACGCCTGTATAGTTCGGGAAATATTCTTCAATTGAATTTTTGAACCGCTTAAAGACCTCGGTGTCATCCGGGTACTTTTCTGCTGTGGTTGTATCCGCTGGATAGAATACGTATTTTTCATTGATGTCATCCCAATTTGAGATATCAGTAGAGCCTGCTTTGACCTCTGTTTTGGCGATGAAGTTCCCCGGCACAATCGATGTTTTCGACGCCTGCTTGTAGAGTGCGACTGTAATTGGCACATTCTTCAAGTTATCTTTTTTACGGAGGCGGTTAATAACCTCCTGTGCGATTTTTTCTCCCTGCTGGCGGAGCGTGCTGTCCTTAATCTCCACTTCTTTTTGCGGGTCGCCCGTTTTTTCACGATAGTAATACACTGAGTTTAACGCCAGTCCGATCATGACGCCGCCAAGCTGGATAGAATTCTTGTCTTTTCTGACTAAATAATCGTGCTCAAGCATGGATGCTAAATAAATCGGGCTGCTTTCGTTCTTTTCTTCTGTTGAACCAGAACTCGGGAGCGCCGGGTTCAAGCCTTCATTTTTGAAGTTCTTATCTTCTTTTTCGGCTTTTTTCAAATCAGAGCCCGTTTTTTTCCGGGCCAGCCAGCTTAATACTGTATCCTCATCTAAATATTGTCCTTCCTGGAACAGATAATCGTCAGTCGAGAAAGAATCTTGGGCAAGACGCATCAGCCCTGTTTCAAACTCGTCAATGTCCAGTCTCGTGTTCAGCTGTTCCGTTGTTAAGCCGCGCGCTTTGCCTGCCTTAAACGGCAGCACCATTTTGTAATAGGAGTCAGAGATATTATATTTCGGGACAATCGCTTTTTCTGACGATTTCGCCGTCTTTTGCGTAATCTCTTCCTCCTTCTCCCCCCCAAAACCTGACGAGCAGGCAGACAGCATTAATACTGCCGCCGTTGCCGCCAATGCCAACGTCTTTTTCAATAGAAAACACTCCTCTTATTTCTTTAGCTCTTCCATTAACTGTTCTTCATTCCACACTTCAATGTTCAGCTCTTGTGCTTTTGTCAGCTTGCTTCCCGCCGCTTCTCCGGCGATGACCAAGTCTGTGTTTTTGCTGACGCTTCCCGTCAGTTTTCCGCCCAGCGCTTCGATTTGCGCTTTGGCTTCGTTTCTTGACAGTTCTTCCAGCTTTCCTGTCAGAACAATTGTTTTACCGGCAAAGTAAGAATCACTGTCCTCTGCCTTTACTTTTTTCGGGCCTTTGTAAAGCGTGTTTACGCCCAGCTCCTGAAGTTCATTCAAGAGTTCAAGCATTTCTTCTTTATGAAAATAGGTGATGACCGCGTCAGCCATTTTTTCACCGATTTCATCAACCGCGAGAAGTTCGTCTTTAGAGGCTTTTTTCAGGTTCTCCAAGCTTTCAAACTGCATGGCGAGCGTCTTTGCAGCCTTTGATCCGATAAAGCGGATGCCAAGCCCAAACAGCAGGCGCTCTAACGAATTTTCTTTTGATTTTTGGATGGAGCTGATCAGGTTTTCAGTGGACTTTTCACCCATGCGTTCGAGCTGGATGACTTGTTCCTTCGTCAGCTTATATAAATCTGCCACATTGCGGACAAGGTTTTCCTCAAACAGCTGTGTGATCACTCGTTCGCCGAGCCCGTCAATGTTCATGGCATTGCGGGAAACGAAATGGATCAGCCCTTCCCGGATTTGCGCCGGACATTCAGGGTTAATGCAGCGAAGCGCCACTTCTCCTTCGATCCGGACGAGCTCACTGCCGCATTCAGGACATTCCGTCGGCATGCTGAATTCCTTTTCTTCTCCTGTGCGCTGTTCAACGAGGACATTCACGACTTCCGGGATGATATCGCCCGCTTTTTTGACAACAACCTTATCCAAAATCCGAATGTCCTTCTCTTTAATTAAATCTTCGTTATGAAGGGATGCTCTTGAGACCGTTGTGCCGGCAACTTTTACCGGCTCAAGAATCGCGGTCGGCGTGATCACACCCGTTCTGCCGACATTTAATTCGATATCGAGAAGCTTCGTCACGACCTCTTCAGCAGGAAACTTATACGCGATGGCCCAGCGCGGGCTTTTCGCCGTAAAACCGAGCTCCTCCTGCTGATCGAGAGAATCGACTTTAATGACAATGCCGTCTATTTCGTACGGCAGGTCAGCGCGCTTCGCCTGAAGCTCATCGATCAGCGTAATGACTTCTTCTATGTCGCCGCATTTTTTTCGTTCCTGATTCGTTTTAAATCCGAGTTCGTCGAGAAAATCAAGCCCTTGGCTTTGCGTCTCCACACCCATCTCGTCAAGCTCCGCTATACTGTAGACGAAGATATCAAGGTTTCGTTTCGCTGCAATTTTCGGATCGAGCTGTCTAAGTGATCCTGCCGCGGCATTTCGCGGATTAGCGAACGGTTCTTCTTCATTTTTAATTCGTTCTTCATTGAGTGCTTCAAACGAACGCTTCGGCATATACGCCTCGCCGCGCACTTCGATCGACAGCTCACGGTTCATTTTGAGCGGGATATTGCGAATCGTCTTCAGATTCTCAGTAATATCCTCTCCCGTCGTTCCGTCACCTCGTGTGGCTCCTCTGACAAAATAGCCGTCTTCATAACGGAGAGAAACAGCAAGACCGTCTATTTTCAGCTCCACATTATACGCCACATCGTCACCGACGGCTTGGCGCACACGGCGGTCGAAATCACGGAGATCATCAGCATTAAAGGCGTTGCCCAGACTGAGCATCGGTGTGCCGTGGGTGACCTTTTGAAACGCTTCAAGCACGGCTCCGCCGACGCGCTGCGTAGGAGAGTCAGGCGTTCTGAGGTCTGGATGCTCCTCCTCGATCGCAATCAGCTCCTGCATCAATCTGTCGTATTCGGCATCAGGGACGCTCGGTTCATCTAGGGTGTAATATTCATAGCTATACTTGTTGATGGTGCGGCGCAGTTCGTCTGCCCGCTGCTTGGCTGTTTCTTTGTCCATCTGCTTCTTCCTTTCCTCTTCAATTACTGCTTTTCAATAGGAGCAAATGCTGCTAACAGGCGTTTCACGCCGACAGGACTCGGGAAGGCAATATCGAGCTCCGTCCCTTCTCCTTCGCCTTTCACACTGACGACAGTTCCTGTTCCCCATTTTTTATGGCCCGCCTTATCTCCGACTGCCCAGTTCAAGGTGTCGCCGCCTGTTTTGCTGGCGTAGGATACCGGACGTGAAACAGGGCCGCGTCTCGGCTGCATTTTTCTCGCAGAAGGCGCTCTCGTTTCTTTTTTCTCATTTAGGTTTTCCAATAAATCATCCGGTATTTCAGCAATAAAGCGAGATTCCGGGTTCATATTCGTTCGGCCAAACAAGGTGCGCATTTTGGCGTTGGTCAGATAGAGCTCCTGCTCCGCCCTTGTAATCCCAACGTAAGCAAGGCGGCGTTCTTCTTCCATTTCCGCTTCCTCCATTAATGAACGGCTGTGCGGGAAGACGCCTTCTTCAAGCCCCATCAAGAAAACAACCGGGAATTCAAGCCCTTTTGCGGCGTGCAGTGTCATCAAGGTGATTGCATCCTTGCCGCCTGACTCTTCCTCCTTCTGGTCGAGCTGATCGATATCTGCAATCAGCGCCAAGTCTGTCAGGAACGCAACGAGTGTCTTGTCCTCACTTTTCTGTTCAAAGTTTTTCGTAACAGACAGGAACTCGTCGATGTTTTCTAAACGGCTTTGGGCTTCGATCGATTTCTCAGCTTTCAGCATTTCTCTGTATTCGGTCTTATCAAGAATTTCTTCTGTCAGCTCCGTAATGGATAAGTAATCCTGCATATTGGTCAGGTTCTCAATCATCTGTCTGAAGCTGTCAAGCGCGTTGGCTGCTTTGGCACTGACGCCGATAAAATCAACCTGCTGAATCGCTTGGAAAAATGACAAACCGTTTATGGCCGCATACGAAGCGATTTTCTCAAGTGATGTCGCGCCAACTCCGCGCTTCGGCACATTGACAATGCGCGTGAAACTGATATCGTCATCCGGATTGGATACGAGGCGCAGGTACGCAAGAATGTCTTTAATTTCTTTTCTGTCATAGAACTTTGTCCCGCCGACAATGTTATAGTTCAAACCCGCTTTGAGAAGCGTTTCCTCAATCACACGGGACTGCGCGTTTGTCCGGTATAAAATGGCGATATCCGACAGCTTCCGCTTGCCTGAACTGTGAAGCTGATGAATTTTGCCGGCCACAAACTGTCCTTCACCGAACTCATTATCACCGCGATAATAAGAAATCTTGATGCCTTCATCGTTTTCCGTCCACAAATTTTTCGGTTTGCGGTTAGAGTTATTTTTGATGACCTCGTTAGCCGCGCGCAAAATCCGTTTCGTTGAACGATAGTTTTGTTCTAGCAAAATCACGCTTGCATTCGGATAATCTTTTTCAAATGAAAGAATGTTGGTGATATCCGCGCCGCGCCATCTGTAGATCGACTGATCAGAGTCCCCGACAACGCAAAGGTTCTGGAAACGCTCGGCAAGCTGCTTAACGAGCATGTATTGTGCCCTGTTCGTATCCTGATACTCATCAACGTGGATGTACTGGAATTTGCGCTGATAAAATTCAAGCACTTCAGGTACTCTGTCAAACAGTTTAATCGTCGTCATAATTAAATCGTCGAAATCGAGCGACTGGTTTTTCAAAAGCTTCTTCTGATAATCAGCATATACGTCGCTGACCACCTGATCGTAGTAGCCGCCGGCAACCTTAGAGAATTCCTCCGGTTCGGTTAATTCGTTTTTCGCACTGCTGATCGTGCCAAGGATGCTTCTCGGGTCAAACTTCTTCGGATCAAGATTGCGCTCCTTCAAAATCCCCTTGATTACTGAAAGCTGGTCCGCCGTATCAAGGATGGAGAAATTTCGATTAATCCCAATCCGATCGATATCTCTGCGCAAGATCCGCACGCACATGCTGTGGAATGTGGAAATCCAGATATCGTCCGCGCCGGGTCCGAGGATGCTTTCCACACGTTCTTTCATTTCGCGTGCCGCTTTATTGGTAAATGTGATCGCCAGAATGTTCCACGGCGCCACATGCTTTTCTGCCATTAAATAAGCAATTCTGTGTGTCAGGACACGCGTCTTTCCGCTTCCCGCTCCCGCCATCAGCAAAAGAGGCCCGTCCGTTGTTTTGACTGCTTCCTGCTGAACGGGATTTAAACCGCTTAGTAATTGATTGCTAATATAATTCAAAATTTGTTCACCCGCCTATACAAAACATATGTTCTATCATAAACCAAATCCGTACAATTTACTACTCGCCTCTCACAGCCGCTACTGTTTTCAAAGCCTTGTCGAAATCTTCATACACCGCATTGCCTACAACGATCACGTCCGCATGCTCTGCATACTGTTTGGCCGTTTCCGCATCCTTGATGCCGCCGCCATAAAACAAGGTGGACGTTTCCAATACAGCCTTCGTTTTCTTGACAGCTTCTATGTCTCCAAGCATGCCGCTGTATTCTAAATAAAAAATCGGCAGCTGCAGCAGCTCTGACACACGCGCATAAGCGACAATATCGTCAGTACTCATTTCGGCATCCGCTTCAGTCAGTGCCGCCGCTTTGCAATCTGGATTTGCGATGCAGTAGCCTTCCGCCACGATTTCTTCCATAGACATCAGTTCTCCATATTCCTTCATGGCTTTCTGGTGCATTCCGACAATCCAATCCGTGTTTTTGCTGTTTAATACACTCGGAATAAAATATAAGTCAAAGCCGGGAACGATCGCTTCAATCGCTGACACCTCAAGAACACACGGCACCAAAAACCGTCTGACCTTAGACATCATCCGCAGGACATTATCCTCTGTCACACCATCGCTTCCTCCGATAATGACCGCATCCGTTCCTGATTCGCAAAGGATCTCCAGCTGTTCGTCAGGCAAATCTTTATTTGGATCGAGTTTAAAGACATGCTTCCACTCTGTTACATCGTACACGTCATACGTTCCTCCATTCGTTTGTTACCATTTAAACATTATAACAAATTCACATAGCGCGGAAAAACGGAAAAAGCCGTTAATCTCGTTATTCACTGAAAAAGGTGTTTTGATTCTTTTTTCATAAAAAAAGAGAGCAGGCGGACGTACCTGCGCGGTGAGTCTTGTTTCTGCAAAAGCGCACATTTTTCACCAGATTCCCTCTGCTATTGTTTGGAAAGTGTTCAACTGTGGAAATGGTTACATAAAAAAGGGAGGCTGAGAGATGGAAACCATTATTATTGCACTCATCGCATTTATCATTGGGATCATCGCTATCCCGATCGTCTTATTTGCCTGGATCTACATAAAAGATGAAAAACAGCAGGAGCACTCAATTCTTCGCAACTACCCCGTCATCGGAAGGTTTCGGTATATCCTTGAAAAAATCGGGCCGGAGCTCAGACAGTATTTATATAGCAATGACAATGAAGAGCAGCCTTTTTCACGAAAGGAATATGAGCAAACGGTTATCTCTGGCAAATACAAAAGCAGAATGATGGGCTTTGGATCTGTAAGAGATTTTGATAAACCCGGCTATTATATCCGTAACGCTATGTTTCCAAAACAAAGGGAAGAAATGCACGTAAATCAAACGCCAAAAATTGAAACCCAAATCTATAAAATGGATGCAAACAATCTCTTCAAACGCAAGGAACACGCCGAACGCATCAAGGCAGATCCGTATTTTCTTCATCCTGATGATGTGCAGGTGATTGGCGAGCATACATGCGAGAAGCCATTTCACGTGAAGGGATTAGTCGGCCAGTCTGCAATGAGCTACGGCTCCCTCGGAGAACGAGCAATTACGGCGCTCTCAAAAGGGCTCCATCAGGCAGGCGGCACCTGGATGAATACAGGTGAGGGAGGATTGTCTGAGTATCACTTAAAGGGCGGCGCCGATATCATTTGCCAAATCGGACCGGGCCTATTCGGCGTGCGCAAAAGAAATGGGGAATTTTCGTGGGAGGAATTTAAAAGAAAAAGCAGAATTGACCAGATTAAAGCGTTTGAGCTAAAGCTGGCACAAGGAGCAAAAACCCGGGGCGGCCACGTGGACGGCGCCAAAGTATCAGAGGAAGTGGCAGACATTCGGAATGTCGAACCAGGAAAGTCGATTGACAGCCCGAACCGCTTTTATGAATTCTCAAACCCTCCTGAAATGCTCGACTTTATTGAAAAACTTAGGGATGTCGGGCAAAAGCCAGTCGGCATCAAACTGGTCGCAGGGCATCCTGAAGAATTGCATGAGCTTTTCTCCTATATGCAGAAAAGCGGAAAGCATCCGGATTTTATCACGATCGACGGAAGTGAAGGCGGTACCGGAGCTTCCTTTTACGAGCTCGCGGATACAGTCGGCCTTCCGATTATGACAGCACTGCCTATTGTTGACACGCTTCTTAGACAGTACGGGTTGCGCAGACAGCTGAAAATCTTTGCTTCCGGAAAGCTCCTGACTCCTGATAAAATCGCGGTCGCCTTAGCTCTCGGCGCTGACTTTGTCAACATCGCACGCGGCATGATGTTTTCGGTTGGCTGCATCCGTGCTCTCGTCTGCCACAACAACACCTGTCCAGCAGGCGTGGCGACGACAGATCCAAAATTGCAAAAAGCATTGAGCATTGAGGAAAAACAGCACCGTGTCTGCAACTATGTTATTTCACTGCGCGAGGGGCTGTTTAACCTTGCAGCCGCAGCAGGAATCAATTCGCCGGTTCACTTTTCCAAGGAGCATGTTGTCTATCGAAAAGAGGATGGCAGCATTGTCGATATCGACAACCTGATCCATCAATTTGTTTCATAAAGAAACCGCCCTTGCCAAACGGCAGGGCGGTTTTTTGTTATTTAGAAGAAGACTCAGTTTCCGTCTCCTTCACACGGTCGAGCGCCATTTCATAAGCGTCATTTCCGTAATTTAAGCAGCGTTTCACACGGGAAATCGTAGCTGTGGAAGCGCCTGTTTCTGTTTCAATCTTATGATACGTGTTTCCTTCGCGAAGCATGCGCGCCACTTCAAGGCGTTGAGCCAGCGATTGAATTTCGTTAATTGTGCATAGATCATCGAAGAACCGGTAACATTCCTCCAGGTCTTTCAGCGATAAGATCGAGTTAAATAACTGGTCCAGCTCTTTGCCGCGTAATTTATCGATTTGCATCGTTACACACCTTCTCCTTTACTAATGGAAGCCGCATCAAGATCAGGTACGATATTGATCCAAGTCTTTCCTGGCACAAACGGAAGCCACTTGCCGTCTTTTATCGGCACAATTCTGCCATTCACTTGTTTCCAGTCTGTTTCAATGACGTTTCCGTGCTGAAACAACAGACCTTTCCCCCCTGATTCCAAGTCGATGTCCCGCCTTCCATCTTGATCAATAATATGATGGCTGGCTTCAACAATGAAAATATTTTGCATTGCAACCGGCTTTCCGGTTTCCCGGTCTGTCGTTATGACACCATCAGAGCTTCTTGTATAAGATTCAGCTTTTTTATCATAGTTGTATTCGACAAGATTTGTAACGTTTTTTGTTCCATAATCTACCCGAACATTGTAAGATTCATTTGCAGGTTTTGCTTCTGATGTTTGAAACAGCAGCGGATTTGTTTCCCGCTTCAGCTCATATCCCTTTTGTTCCGCCGCCTTTTTTATGTAATCATAAGACGTGTAGGAATTATGGGGCGGTTTGCTGAAATCAGCTCTCCAAAATAAGCTTCCGTCAAAATCCAATCCGTTTATATAATCGGCAGCTCCGGATTCTAGCTGCTCTTTGGCGCCGGGACTCCAGCCGTGATGGACAAATATGCTGTCAAAGCCATTGCTGAGAGTGACGAAATATTCCCGCGCGCTCCGCACAGGTCCGACAGTTTCAGGCATCTGGCTTTGGAAAATAGCCAGAAATCGTGTGATCTGCCCTTCTGCAAGCGCTTCTATGACAATGTCGGCTTTAGACAGTCCAGACTGCGGCCTCGCCTTCGGATGATTGTTCACCACAACAGCAACAGGCCGGCGTTCAGTCACCTTCTGTTCAATCTCCAGTCCAGTCAAAGGAGCTTTCAGCTTCTTTGCGGAATCCGGGACAGCGTCCTTCTGCTGGCAGGATACAAGCAGAAAAAACACGAAACACAGCACGCAAACTGTCATCCATTTTTTCATATGTCGGCTCCCCGCTCTTTTATATTTTAACGCATTATCGATGGAAAGAGTACAGTTTTTTTCATGACGTCGAAGATTCCTCTCGGCGTAATGCGTATATACGGAAGGTGCGTACTTTGCAAAAAGAGCAGCGTATAGACGGGATCACTAAATTTGTAGCCTCTTTCTGTCAAAAGATCTCTCAGCTTCTGTTCCTTCTCAAGCACGACTTCATATGCTTCTGAAGAGGCGCAGCCGCACAGCGCAAGCGGAATTTCATACAGAATGTTCCCGTTTTCCGCCAGAACGATTCCTCCCCCGATCTCTTTCATGCGGGCGAAAGCGAGCAGCATATCCGCTTTATTTTTACCAATCGCGACAATATCGCCAGTCGTCGTAAAGGAGCTAACAAAGCCCTGCACGTTTGAGGCAAAGCCTTTTATCATCGTATTGACGCGCCATTTCCCGTGTCTGTCGAGCATCGTCAAATAACTTTCATCATGGTCAAACGAGAGCTGTTCCATCGAATTGTCGATCTCAATCATATACGGCTCCATAATGACCGCATTCCGCATTTTCACGCCCATCGGCATAGAAAACTGCAAGTCATCCATCGTCATATCATATGAAAGCTCAAGCGGGACAAGACCGCCTTTGTTCCAGTCCATATTTGTAAACGCCTTCAAATCACAGCCGTCTTCTCGCAGGACGGTCCCTTTTGACAGAACAGTCACGGGATTTGGATTTAGCGGGTCTTCCAGTATGTTCAGCGAAGCCAGTCTGCCAGGTCCGACAACTCCTAAATAATCATCCATTTGGTAATACTTCGCAATATTAAATGATGCCATATTGTAGGCGTCAATTGCAGGTACGCCTTCTTCTAACGCAATGCGGATCAGCTCGTTTGTCATGCCGCCTTTATAGAAATTCGGCGTCGCGCCGTCTGTCGTGTAAAAGAAGTGGTCATAATAGCGGAAGCCCTTCTCATGCAGCTCCTGCAAGATTTTTCTTACATCAGGGCGAATGGAAGAGTTCCGAAGTGAAACATAATAGCCCAGTTCCAGCCTTCTCATCACTTCATCACCTGTCATCGCTTCATGATCGCAATCCGCTCCGAACAGCTTCATTTTTGTAAGCGTTTTATCAGAAGCGCCGGGAAAATGCCCTTCAATGCGTTTTCTTTGTTTCTTTGTAGCTTGCATGCAGTGTAGCATTAAATCATCACCATCTACAAGGCGAGGCCATCCGGTCATTTCTCCGCCTTGAATCACATCCGGATGTTCAATCCACTGTTTTCTGACATCAAACGGAAGAACGTGGTCCTCGTTCAAAACCTCTGTCTGGAGGTCATAGCGTGACCACCAGAAATACTGGACAGGCTGCTTTTTGAGTTCATTCAAAATCGTAAGCGCTTTCTTTTTTCCGCTTTGCAAAAGCAAAAATAAATTATCATTCACAAATGTCGTGGTTCCGTATTGAGACACATATTCCGCCAGTGTTTGGGGATTATATATTTGAAAAGGATGTGCGTGCGGTTCAATATAACCCGGCACAATGTATTTTCCTTCACAATCAATCGTATGAATTTTTTCGGCTCTATTCGGAAGTTCATGACCCACATAAACAATGCGGTCCTGATAAATCCAAATGTTTTTTTTCAGCCATTGTTTTACATATGGATTTAAGACGAGAGCATTCCGTAAAAGGAGCGTTGGAAGCAGCTTTGAGTCTACAACATCAACCTGTGCCCTGATGTCTTTGTTTTTCCAGTTAAAGGTGCGTTCGGACATTCACATACTCTCCTTTATATGTATTAGACTCATGGTATCACATCCTTCCTCATCACGCACGATAAAAACGTTACAAATTTTTGAAGGTTCAATTAAAAAACTTTTTCAAGTAAAAGGAGCGGATTTCCATGAAGCCAAACATCAGTCTCATCAATGCCGTCTTCAGAATCGCCTGCGGATTGACGATTATGTCAGCCGCGAGCGCAAAATTTACGAAAAAACCTTGGTGCAGAATGCATCTCTTTTACATCTTTATGGGGGCCATGAAAGCGGGTTCGGGAATCCTGCGATTCTGTCCTGTGACCTACATGTTTCAAAACAGCGATTCTGGAAATAACGGCCAGCAAAACGGATAAAGAAAAAGCTTGATCACGAAACGTGATCGAGCTTTTTTTTATGCCCACCCTTTGTTTTCATATAGAAATATCCTGCAGCTGCCAGCACTGCCGGATAAAGAAGCGCCCAGCCGCTGAATGAGTAGATCACCGCGCACGCCACAAACGCCCCGAGCGCCATCCACCAGCCCGAATCTCTCCAGCTCAGGAGTTTCAGTGCTGCCGCCAATGTACATAGGTAAGATGCGATGAAAGCCGCGCTCGGCCCTTTCAACAGAGTCGTCAAATCGATTTGAAACAGGCCATGCGCTGCAAGCACTAAGCCAAACACCGCGGCCATCGCGGTCAAAACACGGATAGGCGTACGTTTTGTCGCACTTAGTTTTCCAAAAAATACGGGTATGTGCCCCTCTCTCGCCAATGCGTACACCATTCTTGAAAAACCAGCAATATTTGCGTGTATGGTGGCGAATGTAATAAAGAGCGCTAAACATACCGTGACATATACACCGCTTTCTCCTGCTCCTTTTGAGATGAGCATGGCAAGCGATGCAATTTCTCCATTCTGTCCATATGAATGAGTCCCCACCGTCACAAATGACAGCATGATATACAGCCCTGCCACACAAGACGCTGCCAAAAACAAGCTAAGCGGGACATCTTTTTCAGGGCGATGAAATTCCTCTGCCAACGGGGTAATCATTTCCCAGCCTACAAAGGAGAAAAAAATCATAACTGAAACAGATCCCGCGGCAGACCAGCCATGTGGAAGAAACGGCTTGAATTGTGCTATCGTGACGTGTGGCAATGACACAGCAATAGAAGTGACAAGCAGAAATACGATGACACATATAACGAGTGTACTGATGTTTGCGGATAGTTGAATCCCTCTCATATGAAGCAAAATAGAGATAGCCAGCATGCAACCAGCAATCGATGTAATCTGCCAATCCGCCGCCTCTGTGACGTAACTGACGTAATGCGCGCCAGTCAAAGCGATGATGGGAACGCCGATCGGAACGGACCCTAACATGATCCAGCCCAAAATAGCCCCGGCTTTTTTTGGAAAGGCCAGCTGTACATAAGCCGTGATTCCTCCCGCGCTGGGCGCTATTTTCACAAGCCGGGCCAGCGTGCCGACAAGAAGAAAAGATAAGAAGGATATGAACACCCAAACAAATAAAGAAGCGGGACCGGCTGCGTCAGCTGTTACAGACGGCAGAATTAATATCCCGCAGCCTAAAACGGCCCCAATCGTTAACGCCGTCCCTTGTATCCAAGTAATAGAACGCTGTAATTTTGGCAACATGATGCCTCCTCTCTGATTGATGGCTTTATTATAGAAAAAATAAGTCGGCATCCATATGCTACAATGAAGCTAAATCAACAGCATTACCTTATGATCAAAGGAATTTTCATTCATTCGCCTAAATATGTAAAGGAGCCAGACAAATGGACGATACAGACCTTCAGATTCTCTCGCATTTGCAGCGAAATGGCAGATTAACGATGGTTGAGCTGGGAAAGCTTGTCGGACTCAGCTCGCCAAGCGCGGCGGAGCGTGTCAGGAAGCTTGAAGACAAAGGAGTGATTACCGGCTACAGCGCGAATATCTGTTACGAAAAACTAAACAAGCATGTCACCGCTTTTATTCTCATGGAGCCGAAAAGCTGCAAGCACTACGCTGCCTTTGCAACATCGCATCCTGATGTAGCAGAAAACCACCGTATCACGGGTATGTACAGCTATGTGACAAAGGTCGTGACTGAATCGGTACATACGCTTGAGGATTTTATTGACGCCTCGATGGCCCATGGAAAACCGACCACACTCGTTGTGCTTTCTTCTTCCGCTCACCATCCCGCTTTTATGTAACAAAAAACCCGCAGATTAATCTGCGGGTTTTCCTCACTTATTTTTGGGCAGCCTTTAAAGCGCGTGCCCCAATATCTTTTCTGAAAAAGAGTCCCGGTTTGAATATTTCATCAACCGCTTTGTACACTCGGTCTCTAGCCGCTTCAAACGTTTCATCAAAAGCCGTCACATTGGCGACGCGCCCACCGTTTGTAACGAACTCTCCGCCCTCTGCTTTCGTTCCGGCATGGAAGACCACGACCTGCTCGGTTTCCGCTGCAAGGCTGCCGATCGGCGTGCCTTTTGCATAGCTTTCCGGATACCCTTCTGAAGCAAGCACCACACTAACAGCCGCGGTATCCTTCCATCTTAAGTCAACTTCCTTATCATCTAAAAGATCAAGAAGCACCTGTACCAGATCAGATTCCATGCGCGGAAGCACGACCTGTGTTTCCGGATCGCCGAAGCGGGCATTAAATTCGATAACCTTCGAGCCGTTTTCAGTGAGCATCAATCCAGCGTACAAAACGCCAGTGAAGGAACGGCCTTCTTGTACCATTGCTTTGGCGGCCGGCTTCACGATGGTTTCTACCGCATGGCGGACCGTTTCTTCCGAAATTTGCGGAACTGGAGAGTAAGCCCCCATTCCGCCCGTGTTCGGGCCTTTGTCTCCGTCAAACGCACGCTTGTGATCCTGGGCAATCACCATCGGATACACCTTTTCTCCTTTGACAAAGGCCATCAGAGAAAATTCTTCACCAGAAAGATATTCTTCAATGACAACAGACGCGCTCGCATCACCGAACTTTTCATCCTCAAGAAAATCATGCAGGCATGCGATTGCTTCTTCCTCTGTCATAGCAACAGTAACGCCTTTTCCAGCTGCAAGCCCATCTGCTTTTATGACAATTGGAGCGCCTTTTTCCTTCACATATGCCTTCGCCTCTTCAAAGGAAGTAAACGTGTCGTATTCTGCGGTCGGAATGTCGTATTTCTTCATTAAATCCTTAGCGAACTGTTTGCTTCCTTCGATGATCGCCGCGGCTTTTGACGGGCCGAACACACGCAAGCCCGCTTTTTCGAATTCATCCACCAGACCATCAATTAAAGGAACCTCAGGGCCGACAATGGTCAGGGCGATCTGATTTTCTTTTGCAAATGAGACAAGCCCTGCGTGGTCGCTTTCCTCAATGTTTACAAGCTGTGCGGAAGCTGCCATGCCGTCATTTCCGGGAGCGGCAAATACATTCTCGACGAGGCTGCTTTGCGCTGCCTTCCATGCCAGCGTATGCTCTCTTCCGCCTTTACCGATAATTAATACATTCACGTCGTTTTCATCCCCTTAATGTTTGAAGTGTCTGATGCCGGTGAAGACCATGGCAATGCCGTATTCATCCGCTTTTTTGATGGAATCCTCATCACGGATTGATCCGCCTGGCTGAATGATGGCTGTAACGCCCGCTTTTGCCGCTTCTTCGACAGTATCTGGCATTGGGAAATATGCATCCGAACCGAGCGCGCTGCCCTTCGCTTTTTCTCCTGCTTGCTCGATGGCGATTTTCGCTGATCCAACGCGGTTCATTTGGCCTGCTCCCACGCCGACTGTCATGTTGTCCTTCGCGAGAACGATCGCATTTGATTTCACATGCTTCACGACTTTCCAAGCGAGCTTCAAGTCTTCCCACTCTTGCTCATTCGGCTCTCTTTTTGTCGGAATGCTGATCTCCGCATCATCGAAGCCGTGCATATCTAAATCTTGAATCAGCAGCCCGCCTTGAACGGATGTCAGCTGTTTTTCCTTTTGAACAGCAGCAGATACGTCAAGCGTCAGCAGACGAAGATTTTTCTTCGCAGTCAGGACGTCAAGCGCTTCTTGGCTGAATGAAGGCGCAATGATGATTTCTAAGAAAATGTTGTGAAGCACTTCGGCAGTTGCCTTGTCCACTTCACGGTTCAGCGCGATAATGCCGCCGAAGATAGATGTTTTATCCGCTTCAAACGCTCTGTCAAACGCTTCTGAGATTGTTTCCCCGGTCCCAACACCGCACGGATTCATATGCTTCACGGCAACCGCAGCCGGCTCAGTGAATTCACGAACGATTTGAACTGCCGCGTCCGCGTCTTTAATATTGTTGTAAGAAAGCTCTTTGCCGTGGAGCTGTTCTGCTTGCGCAATGGAGCCTTTAACAGGAAGTGCTGTTTGATAGAATGTTGCTTCCTGATGCGGGTTTTCTCCGTAGCGAAGCGATTGTTTTTTCTCAAATGTTACAGTGAATTGCTCTGGTTCTTTTTCACCGACAACGTCTGTCAGATAGTCAGCGATCAGTGCATCATATGCCGCAGTATGACGGAATACTTTTGCCGCGAGCTCGCGTTTTTTCTGAAGAGATACGCTGCCTTCTTCTTTGATTTGCTTCAGCACTGGGCTGTAATCGGCCGGATCGACGATAACCGTCACATCCTGATGGTTTTTTGATGCCGCACGCAGCATGCCAGGTCCGCCGATGTCGATATTTTCGATCGCTTCTTCATACGTGACGTCTTCTTTAGAAATCGTTTCTTTAAATGGATAGAGGTTGACGACAACGAGGTCAATCGGCTGTATCCCGTGTTCATTGATCTGCGCCATATGCTCTTCATTGCCGCGAACCGCCAGAAGACCGCCGTGAATATTCGGGTGAAGGGTTTTTAACCGGCCGTCCATAATTTCAGGAAATCCTGTCACTTCAGAAATTCCGATCACATCCACGCCGTTTTCTTGAAGAAGCTTTTTCGTTCCGCCTGTGGAGATGACTTCAACGCCAAGCTCTGTCAGTTCTTTTACGAAAGGAACGAGATTTGTTTTATCTGAAACACTGATTAATGCACGTTTAATGGTCATGCCTTTTCACCTCTGTTATTTAATCCTAATAGCTGTTTAATCACACTCGGATACCATTTATGCTCAAGCTTGTGAATTCGCTGTTCGATTGTTTCCAATGTATCATGTTCATCAATTTCGATTGCCTTTTGAGCGATGATCGGACCTGTATCCATTCCTTCATCGACATAATGCACGGTGATTCCGGCCACCTTCACACCCGCTCGGAACGCCTGCCCGACTGCGTCGATCCCAGGAAACGCCGGAAGAAGCGACGGGTGAATGTTAATGATTTTCCCTCCATATGCTTGAAGGAGCGTATCACCGATCAGCCTCATATAGCCGGCAAGAACAATCAATTCAACCTCGTGAAGACGAAGCTGTTCAATAATGGCTTTTTCAAATGCAGCCTTGTTTTCATAAGACTTCGGCTCAAATGCAAAGGATGGAATGTGGAATGCTTCCGCCCGTTCGATGACTTTCGCCTGCGGTTTGTCGCAAACGAGGAGCGCTACTGACGCATCCCAGTTCTCCTCCTTCAAACGCGTGACGATGGCTTCGAAGTTTGAACCGTTTCCTGATGCAAATACCGCAATCTTTTTCATGAAAGTGCCGCACCGCCAAATGTGACGCCTTGGCCTTTTTTCACACGCCCGATCAAATAGGCTTTTTCGCCATTGCTTTCAAGTGTGCCGATCACATCTGTCAGATGCTCTTCTTTGACTGCCAAAACAAAGCCGATCCCCATATTAAAGACGTTGAACATGTCTTCTTCCTTCAGCTTGCCGTACTCTTGCAGGAAAGAGAAAATCGGCGGGATCGGCCATGAGCCGTGATCGATTTCCGCACTTAAGCCTTCTGGAAGCATGCGCGGGATATTTTCGATAAATCCTCCGCCTGTAACGTGCGCCATGCCGTCGATTTTTCCGCTTTTGACTGCGGCAAGCACAGGCTTCACGTAAATTCTTGTCGGTTCAAGCAACTCCTCGCCAAGGGAGCGGTCAAACGGTTCATATGTTGTATCAAGGTCCAGCTCCGCATCATCCAGAAGCACTTTTCTGACAAGGGAAAATCCGTTGCTGTGAAGGCCGCTGGAGCTGAGGCCGATCAAGAGATGGCCCTCTTGGATGTTTTCTCCAGTCACGATTTCGTCCTTTTCTGCCACTCCGACTGAGAAACCGGCAATATCGTATTCATCAGCTGTATAGAGCCCCGGCATTTCAGCCGTCTCGCCGCCGACTAAGGCTGAACCTGACTGCTCACAGCCGTCCGCCACACCTTGTACGATCTGTTCAATTTTCACAGGGTCCGCTTTGCCAACCGCTAAATAATCGAGGAAAAACAACGGCTCTGCACCTTGTGCCAGCACGTCATTGACACACATCGCAACAGCGTCCACGCCAATCGTGTCATGCTTATCCATGGAAAAAGCGAGCTTTAATTTTGTGCCGACACCGTCCGTTCCCGAAATGAGAACTGGCTTTTGATAAGAAAGCTCAGACAGGTCAAACATGCCGCCAAAACCGCCAAGGCTGCCCATAACGCCAAGCCGTTTCGTGCGCTCCACGTGTTTTTTCATTCGTTTTACAGCTTCATATCCGGCTTCGATGTCAACTCCTGCGTTTTTATATGCTTCAGACATCCTATTCACTCCTTTAAGGCGCTTTTCAAAATATCTCCCCTAAAGAGGGCAGAAAGAGAAAGGCAGCCGAACTGCGCTGCCTTTATGTCATTTTCAAGTTTTATTTGGTTAATACTGCTTCTTTCACATGAGGAAGCACTGTATCCTGGTAAATTTCAGTCGGATATTTTCCTGTAAAGCAAGCGAGACACTGTCCGCAATTCGAGTCATCGTATTTTCTGCCGATGCCTTTCAGCAGCCCTTCCACACTCAAAAATGAGAGGGTATCGGCTCCGATTTCCTGACGGATTTCTTCAACAGAATGCGAAGACGCGATCAGTTCTTCATGTGTGGAAGTGTCAATGCCATAAAAGCACGGATGGGCGATCGGCGGTGAACTGATTTTCACATGCACCTCTGTCGCACCCGCTTCTCTCAGCATCGTGACAATCCGGCGGCTTGTTGTTCCGCGCACGATAGAGTCATCTACCATCACGACGCGTTTGCCTTCTACAACCCCGCGCACCGCAGACAGCTTCATTCTGACGCCTTGCTCACGCAGAGCCTGGGACGGCTGAATAAACGTTCTGCCAACATACCGGTTTTTGATTAAGCCGAGCTCATACGGAATGCCTGTTGCCTCTGCATAGCCGATTGCCGCTGAAATACTGGAATCTGGAACCCCGGTTACGACGTCAGCTTCAACTGCGGATTCCTGAGCCAGCATTTTCCCAAGGTTTTTACGGGCACTGTGCACGTTAATACCGTCAATATTGCTGTCTGGTCTGGAGAAATAAATGTACTCCATGCTGCAAATGGAACGGTTGATATTCATGGAAAAACGCTCTGATTTCATGCCTTCGTCATTGATGATCAGCATCTCACCCGGTTCTACCTCACGAAGGTACGTTGCGCCGACAACATCAAATGCGCATGTTTCCGATGCGACCACATAAGCGTCGCCCATCATGCCGATCGACAGCGGTCTAAGCCCGTTCGGGTCAAGCGCGACAATCATTTCGGTCTCTGTCATGATCAGAAACGCGTAGGCACCTTTCAGCATGGAAAGCGAGTTTTTAATTTGATCCTTCAGTGTGAAGTGGCCGCTTCTTTTGATCAGATGGGCCAAAACCTCTGTATCCGAAGAGGTTTGAAAAATGCTCCCTTGATTTTCGAGCTGCTGCTTCAGCTGAGTGGCGTTGACAAGGTTTCCGTTATGAGCAAGCGCCAGGCTGCCGTTGTTTTGGGAACGGAAGAGGAGCGGCTGTACATTTTCGTATCCGCCGCCTCCAGCCGTTGCGTACCGAACGTGCCCGATAGCGCCTTTTCCCTTTACTTTGCTGAGTTCGCCATTTTGAAATACTTCAGTGATCAGCCCTTGGCCTTTGTGCGCCGTCAGTTTTTCACCATCAGTCGCTACGATGCCCGCACCCTCCTGCCCTCTGTGCTGGAGGCTATGGAGACCGTAATATGTGATCTGCGGGGCTTCTTCATGCCCCCAAATCCCAAATACGCCGCATTCTTCATTTAAGCCTTTGATTTCAGCAAGCATGGGATAGCTCCTTTCCATGCGCGTTCAAGCTCTTTCGTTTGCGCATGAATCATTTGTTGTCCGTCTTGGTTTTGAATCGCCAGAATTCCGTCAGCCGTTACCTCACCAATATGAACCGCATCTTTTACAGCTGCTTCAAACGCTGCTTGGTGTTCTTTTTTCACTGAAACAACAAAGCGGGATTGAGATTCAGAGAATAATAACGCTGCTTCCCCTTCTACAGTTACGTTAGCGCCAAGGTTTTCCGTCGTCATGACACTTTCCGCAATCGCTACGCCTAGGCCGCCTTCAGACACATCATGCGCAGATTGAACGAGGCCTTTTTTAATCGCTTCAAGCAGTGCTCTTTGGCGTGACAGTTCGACATCAAGATCGATTTGCGGCGCTTTGCCGTAAATGCGGCCTTCTGTCATTTTTTGCAGCTCGCTTCCGGCAAACTCTGGTTTTGTTTCGCCGATCACATACACAAGATCGCCCGCTTGTTTGAAATGCTGTGTTGTAATGTGTGCTGTATCTTCAATTAAGCCGACCATGCCAATAACAGGTGTCGGGTAGATCGCCGTGCCGTTTGATTCGTTATAAAGTGATACGTTTCCGCCGATAACCGGTGTGCTGAGAACATTGCACGCTTCACTGATGCCGTCTGCCGCTTTTTCGATCTGCCAAAAGATTTCCGGCTTCTCAGGGTTTCCGAAGTTAAGGTTATCCGTGACTGCAAGCGGTTCTGCGCCTGAGCAAATGATATTGCGCGCCGCTTCAGCAACAGCAATTTTCCCGCCGACTTCAGGATCAAGATAGAGATAACGCGCGTTACAGTCTGTCGTCATCGCCAGCGCCTTTTTCGTTCCGCGGATTCTGAGAACACCAGCATCAGACCCGGGAGCGACAACTGTATTCGTGCGCACCATGTAGTCATACTGGTCGTAAACCCACTCTTTGCTCGCAATCGTCGGCTGCTGAAGAAGCGCCTTCAGCGTTTCATTCGCATCTTCAATTTGCGGGGCAGGAACGTCCGTTTCCAAAAACTCGCGATAGTAAGCAGGCTCTTGAGAAGGCTTATGGTAAACCGGTGCTTCTTCTGCCAAGGCATCAACAGGCAGCTCGCACACAACCTCTCCTTTGTGTGTCAGGCGAAGCATTTTATCATCTGTCACACGTCCGACAGAAACCGCTTCAAGATCGTACTTGTCAAAAATATCGATGATTTCCTGCTCACGTCCGCGCTCGATGACCAAAAGCATCCGTTCCTGTGATTCAGATAGCATCATTTCATACGCGCTCATGCCTGTTTCGCGCTGAGGAATCAGGTCAAGGTTCATTTCAATACCAGAGCCGGCTTTACTTGCCATTTCTGCACTTGAGCTTGTTAAACCGGCAGCTCCCATATCCTGAATGCCGACTAAGGCGTCGCATTGGATGACTTCCAGACACGCTTCAAGCAAAAGCTTCTCCATAAACGGATCGCCGACTTGGACAGCAGAACGCTTTTCTTCAGATGAGTCTGACATCTCTTCAGAAGCAAACGTAGCGCCGTGGATTCCGTCACGCCCTGTTTTCGCTCCTACGTACATTACGGTATTGCCGACACCCTTCGCCTGGCCTTTTTTGATGTCTTCATGATTGATTAAACCGACGCACATTGCATTGACAAGCGGATTTCCTTCATAGCTGCTGTCAAATTGCACCTCTCCGCCGACTGTCGGGATGCCGATACAGTTGCCGTATCCGGCGATACCCGCTACTACTTCTTCAAACAAGTACTTCACTCGCGGTGAAGTCAGTTCACCAAATCGAAGAGAGTTCAATACAGCGATTGGACGGGCACCCATCGAGAATACGTCACGGATAATTCCGCCTACGCCAGTGGCAGCGCCTTGGTAAGGCTCTAGAGCTGATGGGTGGTTATGTGATTCAATTTTAAAGACAACCGCTTGGTTATCACCGATATCAACGATTCCGGCGCCTTCCCCCGGCCCCTGCAGCACACGCTCGCCGCTTGTCGGGAATTTACGCAAAATCGGCTTTGAGTTTTTGTAGCTGCAATGCTCAGACCACATGACAGAAAAAATTCCGATTTCAGTGTAGTTCGGCAATCTTCCAAGAATGGATTCTATCAATGCAAACTCATCATCACTGACACCCATTTGCTGATATAGTTTCTCTTCTTTTATTTGTTCTTTACTTGGTTCAAGCAGTAGTGACATGAGTTTCCCTCCAATTTTTCACGATAGACTGGAACAATTTAAGACCGTCGGCGCTTCCAAGCAGTTCATCGACCGCGCGTTCAGGGTGAGGCATCATGCCTAATACATTGCCTTTCTCATTCACGACACCGGCAATGTCGCTGACACTTCCATTAATATTAGAGCCGTATGTGAAAGCAATTTGATTGTTTTCCTTTAATGAAGCAAGCGTCTCGTCATCACAGTAGAAATTCCCTTCACCATGGGCAACCGGGATTGTAATCGATTGTCCCTTTTCGTAGGAAGCTGTGAATAATGTTTCGTCGTTCTGCACAATCAATTCAACCGGACGGCAAATGAACTTCAAATCTTTGTTGCGTCTCATTGCGCCTGGCAGAAGCCCAAGCTCCTGTAAAATCTGGAATCCGTTGCAGACGCCAAGAACAGGTTTTCCTTCAGCCGCCGCCTGTTTGACAGCTGGCATAATATTCGCAAATCGGGCGATGGCGCCGCATCTTAAGTAATCGCCATAAGAAAATCCTCCCGGAATTAACACGCCGTCGAAGCCGTCAAGACTTGTTTCCTCATGCCAGACGTATTCCACTTCATGGCCGAGCTCATCCTTTACAGCATGATACATATCGATATCACAGTTGGAGCCGGGTAACACAATCACCGCAAATTTCACTGTGCGACTACCTCCTCAACTTCATATCTGTAATCTTCAATCACTGTATTTGCAAGAAGTTTTTCGCACATTTCTTTCACTAGCACGTCAAGATCACGGTCAGATTTTTCAATGGTAAGCTCCATGTATTTCCCGATGCGCACATCTTGAACTTCGTTGTAAGTCATACTGTGCAAGGCATGCTGGACAGCGCTCCCTTGTGGATCTAGTACACTTTCTTTTAAGCTGACATAAACTTTTACTTTATACATGATGAATGCCTCCCAGTCTTTTGAAAATCTCTTCGTATGCGTCGGTTAAGCTTCCCAGATTGCGTCTGAATAAATCTTTGTCCAACTTTTCGTTCGTTTCTTTATCCCACAAGCGGCATGTGTCAGGAGAAATTTCATCCGCCAAAAGCACTTGCCCTTCTGCATCTAATCCGAATTCAAGCTTGAAATCTATTAATCTGACATGACAATCGTCGAAAATGCTTTGAAGCTCTTCATTTACTGTTTTTGTAATGGACTTAATGGTCTCTACCTGCTCAGGAGTCGCCGCCTTCAAAAGCCAAATATGATCTTCGGTGATGAGCGGATCACCCAGGGCGTCATCTTTGTAGTAAAACTCGATAATCGGCTGTTCAAGTTCCGTGCCTTCTGGAATACCGAGACGTTTGGACATGCTTCCTGCCACAACATTTCTGACGACGACTTCAAGCGGCACGATCGTTACCTTTTGAATGAGCTGCTCCGTTTCCGAAATGCGCTCGATAAAGTGATTGTTAATGCCCTTTGTATGAAGATGTTTGAAAATCAAGCTTGAAATCTCGTTATTTAAGCGTCCTTTTCCGCTGATTTCTGCTTTTTTCTCGCCGTTAAAGGCAGTGGCGGAGTCTTTATACACAACATACAGCGTGTTTTCGTCATCGGTTTTGTAGATCTTTTTTGCTTTTCCTTCATATAAAAGTTCATTCTTCACAATATTCACGGAAGGCCTCCTAACCCGAATGTTGGGAATTTTCAAACTGCGGCGGCTTAGAAGAAGCCGCTAAAAGCTTCTTCTATGCTAAACCTAAACGTTCAAAGATCAGATCAACATTTTTCAGATGGTAGTTGTAATCAAAACAGTCAGCAATTTTTTCCGGAGAAAGACGTGACGTAATTTTCTCTTCCGCTTCCACAAGCTCACGGAACGGCACTTGTTTTTCCCACGCTTCCATTGCTTTCGGCTGAACAGTATCATAGGCTTCTTCACGTGTCAGGCCTGTGTCGATCAAAGCAAGCAGCACACGCTGGGAATAGATAAGGCCTAGAGTGCGGTCCATGTTGCGCTTCATGTTTTCCGGGAAGACCGTTAAGTTTTTCACGATGTTGGAGAAGCGGTTCAGCATATAGTTCAGCGCAATTGTCGCATCCGGAAGAATAATCCGTTCTGCTGAAGAATGAGAAATATCGCGCTCATGCCATAATGGAACATTTTCGTAAGCTGTCATCATGTAGCCGCGGATCACGCGCGCAATGCCTGTCATGTTTTCAGAACCGATCGGATTTCGTTTATGCGGCATTGCAGATGATCCCTTTTGCCCTTTCGCGAAAAATTCCTCAACTTCACGTGTCTCACTCTTTTGCAATCCGCGGATTTCCACAGCGAATTTCTCGATGCTTGTCGCGATCAAAGCAAGTGTTGCCATGTAGTCAGCATGACGGTCACGCTGAAGGGTTTGAGTTGAAATCGGTGCTGCTTTCAATCCGAGCTTCTCACAGACATATTGCTCAACAAATGGATCAATGTTCGCATATGTGCCGACAGCGCCGGAAATCTTTCCAACCTCGATGCCTGCTTTGGCTTGTTTAAAACGCTCAAGATTACGTTTCATTTCTTCATGCCAAAGCGCAAGTTTTAAGCCGAATGTTGTAGGCTCAGCGTGTACGCCGTGTGTGCGCCCCATCATGACTGTGTATTTATGTTCTTTTGCTTTTTCTTTAATAATGTCAACAAATCTCTCAAGATCCTTGAGCAGAATATCGTTTGCCTGTTTTAATAAGTAGGAAAGAGCCGTATCAACAACATCAGTTGACGTTAAGCCGTAGTGCACCCATTTTCTTTCTTCGCCCAGTGATTCGGAAACGGCGCGTGTAAAAGCGACAACGTCATGGCGCGTGTCCTTTTCGATTTCTAAAATGCGGTTGATGTCAAATGACGCGTTCTCACGCATAACCTTTACATCTTCTTTCGGAATGACGCCAAGCTCTGCCCACGCTTCACAGGCAAGAATCTCTACCTCCAGCCATGCTTGAAATCTGTTTTCGTCCGTCCAAATCGCAGACATTTCAGGTCTTGAATAACGTTCGATCATTCTGCTTGTCCTCCGTCTCTATTCATCCATTTATTTGTGATCTCCTGAATCCATTCGTCTTCAGGCTGCTTCATAAATGTAATATGCCCCATTTTGCGGCCTTTTTTGATTTCATGTTTTCCGTATATATATAGCTTTGCCTCTTTTAAAAGATCCGGGTCTTCCTCAACAAGCTTTACTTCATTGCCGAGAAGATTCACCATCATGCCCGGCTTCAGCAAATCTGTCTTGCCAAGCGGGAGCCCGCATACCGCTCTGATATGCTGTTCAAACTGGCTCGTCTCGCAAAGGTCCAGCGTATAATGCCCAGAATTGTGCGGTCTTGGCGCCAGTTCATTAACCAAAAGCTCTCCGTCCTCTGTCAGGAACATCTCAACAGCAAGCGGCCCAACAAGATTGAGCTCATCAGCAAGCTTAACGGCCAGCTCAGCAGCCTTCTGCTGAATCTCTTCCCCGACCCGTGCAGGCACAATGCTTTGGAAAAGAATATTGTTGTGGTGAATGTTTTCAGCTGCCGGAAATGTTGAAACTTCTCCGTTTACCGATCTGACGACGATCACCGACAGTTCCATTTTAAAAGAAACCCAGCTTTCAAGAATGCAGGTTCCGTGTTCTAAAAGAGCGGCTGCCTGCTCTATTTGCGCCTCTTCTTTTATCACAAATTGGCCTTTGCCGTCGTACCCGCCGCGGCATGTTTTCAGCACTGCCGGAAGCCCCAGCTCCTGTACCGCCTGTTTCAATTCATTCTGTGTTTTGACGATGCTGTACGGGGCGACTTCACAGCCCGCGGCTTGAATTGCTTTTTTCTCTGTTTCTCGGTTTTGGGTAATGAGCAGCAGCTCACTTCCTTGCGGGAGATACGCATGGTCTTTCAGCCAATGCAGCGCATCATAGTCAATGTTTTCAAACTCATATGTGATGATATCGCTGATTTCAGCCAATTGTCGAATCGCTTCACGGTCATTATAATGAGCGGTAATTTCGACATCCGCAACCTGTCCGCACGGCGAATCTTTCACAGGATCAACGACCGCGACTTTATACCCCATTTGTTTGGCGGATACAGCCATCATTTTCCCAAGCTGGCCGCCGCCGATTATGCCGATTACAGCTCCCGGATAGATGATTTGTTTAGACAAGCTGATCACTGCTTTCTAACACCGTCTGTTTTGTATTTTCTCTTCTCTCATCCAGCTTACGGGCAAGATCTTCGTCAAAAGCTGACAAAATTTGCGCCGCTAACAGGCCTGCGTTCACTGCGCCCGCTTTGCCTATGGCTGTCGTCGCAACAGGTACGCCTCCAGGCATTTGGACGATGGATAGCAGTGAATCCATGCCGTTCAGCGCCTTGGACTGGACCGGCACTCCAATGACCGGAAGCGTTGTTTTCGCCGCCGTCATCCCAGGCAGATGCGCCGCTCCACCGGCGCCGGCGATGATCACCTTGATGCCTCTTTCTCTGGCAGTTTCAGCGTATTCAAACATAAAATCAGGCGTCCGGTGAGCGGAAACGACCTTTTTTTCGTATGGAACATTAAGTTCGTCAAGTATGTCGCATGCGTGTTTCATTGTCTCCCAATCGGAAGTGCTTCCCATGATGATTCCTACTAGCGGCTGCATTCTGTTCCCACCTTCTAATGCTTTAGTTTTCAGAAAATAAAAAATACCCGAATTTGCATTGCACTTATGAGGAAGCAATACAAACCGGGCATGGTACATGTATCGTCAGTCGTTCGCTTCTGCGATATATCCATGTCAGTTTTATCGATCACTTTCCTGCATAGTCCGGCAATTTACGGTTGCCGGGTAGAAACTTATGGGCCATATTCCCAAGATTATATGAGGTCGTGTTTTGATTTCATGTTTATCTTAACAACGGACATGGATAATGTCAACGATATTATCGAACGATACAAAAATTCATTCTACTAATGTTCGTGTTTTAGATCAATTTCCCTTCAAATACGATTTTTTTCCCGCACGTAACGATCTGAATTGACCCATTTTCCTTTTTTTCCATAAAAATAGGCTCTTCCATTCGCCTTACAGGCAGATAACCTTCTTCTTTCATTTGCTGAAGCACCGCATCAATCGTTTGCTGCTCTGTCACTTCAAACTTTTTCTTCTTCGGCTTTGCCATTATTCTTTAATTCTCCTCTTCTTCACCGCTTTGACCCAGAAGCCCCCGTGGATTGTTTTTGGTTCGTACGCAATAATAAAGGCCTTTGAATCAAGTGTTTTAATCGTATCATATAGCTGGAGTTCATATCTTCTCGGCGTCAGAATCTGAAGGGCTGTACGGTCACCTTCGAGTCCGCCGGCCACCCAGTTTGTCACGCCGTAGCCTTTTTCACGTAGCTGCTTCGGAAGATCAAGATCGAGCTCCTTCGTAATGACGTTGACCATAATATAGCCAAGTGCCAATTTTTCTTCTATTTTCATGCCGACAATCACGCCAAGACCGTAACCGAGCGCGTACGCGATCACGTTTTGAATCTGGTCTAGGTTGTCAAGCACAAGACTCAGCCCTGTCACATAAACCAGTATTTCAATCGTGCTGATGCCGGCCGCTAAATAACGCTGTCCTTTCAGCGTTAATATCATTCTTATCGTAAAAAATGACACATAGACAATGTTAATAATGAGAATTATGAGAACCATGGCTATCCCATTTGATAAGATGGTTTGCATCATTTTATTTCATCCCCCTACTCTTCAGCTTGCATAAAGCATTCATATTCTACTAGAGAAATGAGTCGTTTACAATGAGCCGAGGCCGAAAGCCTAAGGAAAATATTTCGACACGCTTTATGAGGTTAAACAGTAGTAGTTTACCCGCTTTCTCATCTTTTCAAAATCAAAAAAAGCCCGCTTTTCAGCAGACTCACCTCTTCTCATCTATTGTCAGATCTCTTTTTTCATTTTCAGAAGGGACTTGTATTCTTTCTCAAGCTCACTCAGCGTGTAGTGAGCCAGCTGTTCCCCTCTTCCCTGATAAAATTCCGAGAGCAGTAATTTGGTTTTTAAAAATTGCTTCTTTTGATTAATTGCGCGGCGAAGTACTTCAGCCATGTCCATCATCCTCCTTCAATATAAAGGTTTTTGCGCTGGACGTTTACAGCATTTTCCCCATCATACACGGGTTAATCCTACAAATCAACTATGTTTTTTAGATATATTTGTAAAAAGTGTGACATGAAAAAACCGGCTGCTTTGAGCCGGTTTTTTCATTAAAGCGGAATCAGCGATGCCGTGAAATATTCAGAAATAAACGGCCAAGTCACTGCCGTAAACAGCAGCGCTATCCCCACCACAGCCAATACACAATAGATATAATCAATCGGTGCATCTTCTGCCGCCTGGTACACCCGCTGTACATACAGCGCGATGATAAAAAAGATGGAAAACAGGATCAGCACCGTAAACAGAACTGTCAGCATTGGGATATTCACAATCGCAAAGATCAGCCATATAATTGAAACAGCTATCACCGGTACAAGCAATGAACCCAATACGGCAGCCGCTTCTCTGAACGTCACCTTCTGCTTCATCATGTAACGGGAGACAGCCCATATAGCAAAGACCATTACCGCGAAAAAGATCAGCAAATACACTAGAACAACTAAAAACCCGTCATAGAAAGCATGATGGCGTTCTCCGAAACCGAGCGGCCGGTTCCAGCTCGCCTTTAACTGAAACCAGTTCCCAATTGAAAAGATCACACTGAATATAAGCATTGAAATCAGACCGTACTTATAATGAGAAAAACCATCCGCTATGACGGTTTTCGCCGGTGATTTTAAAATCGAGAATGCAAAACCGCAGTATCTGTTGATGGCTGCCCATACAGACGCAAGCTTGTCTTTAACAGCCGATTCACCGCGTTCCTGGCGCGGTTTCTGCTTTTGTTTTTGCTTCTGCTTGCTTTGGCGGCTTGCCTTTCTGGACATTCTCGATAGCGGTTCTTCATCTGCATCTATTCTTTCACTCTGGTTAATTTCTTCTTCAAACGTTTCTTTTCTTTCTTCCGTCATGTCAGCAACTCCTATCAAAAAAATACGGCGGAATACCATTCAGCAAGAAAATAAAACACTTATATAAGGTACCGAAGCCTTCCTGAACAGTCAAGTCATTTCCATTTAAGTAAAGCATGGCTTCACATCTACATGACGGTATATCGTATGAAATGGTTTTATCTTTTGCAACAAAAAAACCAGCTGCACCGGCAGCTGGTTTTTCATTCCTTATTTTAAGAAGAGAAAGTACAGGACAAATACAACAAACAGCCCGTACATGATTGGATGAACCTCTTTGGCTTTTCCTTTGCACACCATCGTAATCGGATAGAAAATAAATCCGATGGCAATGCCAGTTGCAATGCTGTACGTTAACGGCATCATGATCATGGTAAGGAAAGCAGGAACGGCCACCTCGAACTTATCCCAAGCGATTTTGCCAAGCGGCGCCACCATCAATGCACCAACAATAATAAGCGCTGGCGCTGTTACATTTGACGTAACGACTGATAGGAGCGGCGAGAAAAACGTAGCCAGTAAGAAGAGAATCCCTGTTACAATTGCGGCAAATCCTGACCGGGCACCCGCAGCGACACCTGAGCTTGATTCCACGTAAGAAGTTGTTGTAGACGTACCAAGCACGGCACCGATCACAATAGAAGATGAATCAGCTAAAAGCGCACGGCCCGCACGCGGCAATTTGTTTTCCTTCATTAAACCAGCTTGTGTTGCCACAGCAACAAGTGTACCAGCTGTATCAAAAAATCCGACAAACAAGAATGTTAAAATAACGATCAGCATTTGTACGGAGAAAACATCCGGAAGGTGAATCCACGCTTGTCCAAAAGTCGGCGCAAGGCTCGGCACACTGCCGATAATTTGAGTCGGAACCGGAATCAAACCGAAAGTCATGCCGGCAACCGCTGTTAACAGCATCCCGATAAACACGCCTGCGTTCACGCGAAGCACCATTAAAATAACCGTGACAATCACACCGAAAATGGTTAACAGCACAGGACCGCTGTGAATGTTTCCGATCGTGACGAGCGTAGAAGGGTTTGCAGTAATGATTCCTGATCCCTGTAAGCCAACGAATGTAATAAACAGGCCGATCCCCGCACCGACTGCCAATTTCAGCTCAGGCGGAATGGCATTGATAATTTTTTCACGAAAACCTGTTAAAGAAAGAGCAACGAAAATAAGACCTGAAATAAAAACACCAGACAAAGCTGCCTGCCATGAAATACCCATACCAAGGACAACAGAAAACGCAAAAAACGCATTCAGCCCCATACCGGGCGCGATGGCGATCGGATATCTCGCTATTAATCCCATTAAGATACATCCTGCTGCAGACGCCAGCGCTGTCGCCGTAAAGACCGCACCTTGGTCAATTCTCAGCGCCTCCGGAAAATCTTTCACGCTGTCCAAAGCAAGCGTAATCGGATTGACGAACAAAATATATGCCATAGACAAAAAAGTCGTTAATCCGCCAATGATTTCATTGCGATAGCTGGTGCCCAGCTCATCAAACTGAAAATACTTTTTCAAGCTATTTGACTCCCTTCACTCTTTGCTATTTATCCTGCCCTGAAATCGCCAAATAAAAAACGCCCCAATCATTTTGGGACGCTTGACTACAGACGGATTTCAGTTCGAATAAATAAACGTGTTTTATTTATATCAAACGAAAGAAATGTTTACGTAGTCAAGCCATTTACGGTAGCTTGGTAGAAACTTGCGAGCCATATTCCCGCGATTATACGAATTCACCTTATTTGATTTCTGTGTCTATTGTACCAAGTTCAATTTGAATTGACAATATAAACAACGAACATTACTTATTAAAAAAATTGGTTTATTCGTCTATTGACTAAATGAGCAACAATGATAAAAACCGTATGTATGGCAACATACGGCTTTTCGACTTATGATTATTTTTTTTCGGTAGGTTGACTCACCTGATGCACTGGTACAGTAAACGAGATTGGCTTTTGTTGAATCAGGTGATTTAAAACGCCTTTATCAATATACAGGCCGTACTCATTAAACTCAAAATGCTTTAAAGACAGCTTATCAAGGTAGGCATCATCCAGTTCAAAAGTAGATACCATTTCGGCGGTGTTCATATTTTTCACTTTAGCTGTATTTGCTTTCAAATAATAACCTTCTTCATAATCACCCACTGGATCAAGCCAAGATTGCATTTTTTTCGTATCACCAAGGCCAATCGTTTCACCGATATTCACTAAGTCATTTTCATTCATGCTTGAGGTATCAATTCCAGTGAAGCGATAATGAACCAATACTTTCGTCCCTTTTTGGTTAATGTTATTGATTTCAATCCCTATGTTTTGATGGTTTGTTTCTGAAATATGAAACGGCATCTCTGCATTTAGCGGGACAATTTCACTGCCCTCTGCCTCAGATTTAATATTTGCTATTAATGTTAGCTTTTTTGCCTTTGGATTAATTGGTGATTCTAACTGTGTTTGTCTTTTTGCTCTTACCGATCTCTCGTTTACTTTTTTGCGGTCTCCAAGTTGGATGTTTGACGCTGTCATCTCATATGTGTTTCCTAAATCATCTTTGACTTCGTTAATTTCAACCGTATCATGCTTTGCTACGCCTTGATAATCGATTGTAAATTGAAGGACAGATCCGAGCTTTCCGTTCTCCACTTGAATATTGGAAAATTGATAACGATTGTGATGCACTGATACCACTTTCGAGCTTTCTAAATAACTAGCATTCTTTTTGGTAATAGGCAGTTTGAATCTCCAATTTCCCTGTATTTCATTGATATGAGTAATCACAAAAGGCACGGTATCCCCATTTTTTATTTCTGTCCCTTTTGTATAAAGCCTTAATTGACCAGCATATTGTTTGTTATTTAATTTTTTGAGCATTAAGGAATCGTAGTTGATTGAAAAATTATTGTTAAAACTCGCTTTACTCACATTATAACTGAGCTCTTTTTCATTAGACTGGAGGTTATCAACAGTAAAGTTATACACAAGCTGCCCGGCATCGTAATAAGAGCTGTTTACCGAAACAGTGATTCCCCTTGACTCAGCTTTTTCATTCAAAGCTGTGACCAGATTGCTTTTAAACAATGATAGGCCAACTTTATCTTGAAACTCCTTATAAATTTGGCCGACAATGGGTATGCTCCCCATCGCTTTGTTTACAGAAGGCAGAAAAAGACCGGACGTTAAATACAGTATACCTACCACAGCAGCAACAGCGATTCCATTTGTAATAGTTCGTGCCCATTTAAAACGGCGCCTTGTGTTGCTCTCATTTTCAGCACGAACAACAGCTTGATGTATTGCTTTTTTTAGCGCTGTCTTAGGCACTTCAATGTCATCAAATATCTGCTTCATTTGGTGTTTGTCCATTTGTTTTGATCCTCCTTTTCCAGCTCCTGTTTCAATGCTTTTCTCGCTCTATGTAAATGGGTTTTAATTGTGCCTTCTGCCATTCCTGTTTGTTCAGCTATCATTGAAATCGAATAATCTTGAAAATAATAGAGCTGTATCGTGAGCTGAACATGTTCATCAAGTAAATCAATCGCATTTCGCAAGTCTATGTATTCCTCAATATTTGCTTGATTGGTTCCAGCATCATGATGTTTCTCAAATGGAACCAAATCTCCTTTCTTTTTATTCATGGCAAAAATGGTATGAATCAATATTCGAGTAAGCCACGTTAAAAAATACTTTGGCTCTTTTAGTTTTTCTATACTGATAAAAGCTTTATAAGCTGTTTCCTGTACAGCATCAAGTGCATCTTCTTTATTTCTTAAATAAAGATAAGCGGTTTTATATAAAGTCTCCTGATGTGCCAGCACAAGCTTTTCAAAGGCCCGAGCATTTCCTTTTCTCGCCTTTGTAATCAATCTTTCTTCCTTCACCTTATCCACCTCCTATGTTGTTAGATACGAAAACTGCCGAAACGGTTTCAAAAAGTTAACAAAAAAACGCCCCTTTTGAAAAAGGGACGTTTTTCTCGTTGTTATTTACTTACTCCCACTCAATCGTCGCAGGCGGCTTGCTTGTAATATCGTACACCACGCGGTTAATGTGCTTCACTTCGTTTACGATACGTGTCGAAATGACTTCAAGCACATCCCACGGGATACGCGCCCAGTCAGATGTCATGCCGTCGATTGATGTAACGGCGCGGATTCCGATTGTGTAATCATATGTTCTTGCGTCACCCATCACACCAACGCTGCGGATGTCAGGAAGAACCGTGAAGTATTGCCAGATATCACGCTCTAAGCCGTGATTTGCAATTTCTTCACGCAAGATTGCATCTGATTCACGAACGATTTCTAGTTTTTCTTCTGTTACTTCGCCAAGAACGCGGATTCCGAGTCCCGGTCCTGGGAACGGCTGGCGCCACACGATTTCATCCGGAATGCCGAGCTCTGTGCCAAGCGCGCGCACTTCGTCTTTAAAGAGCGTGTTTAACGGCTCGATCAGCTCAAACTGCATGTCTTCAGGAAGCCCGCCGACATTGTGGTGAGATTTGATCGTTTGCGCCGTTGCGGTACCGCTCTCGATGATATCTGTGTAAAGCGTACCTTGTGCAAGGTAGTCGATGCCTTTGAGCTTGTCCGCTTCATCATCGAATACGTAAATGAATTCATTACCGATGATTTTGCGTTTTTGCTCAGGATCAGAAACGCCTTTTAGTTTATTTAAGAATCGATCTTGTGCGTCTACTTTAATCACGTTCATGTTAAAGCCTTCGCTGAATGTTTTCATAACACCCTCAGCTTCGCCTTTACGGAGAAGACCATGGTCTACAAAGATACAAGTCAGCTGGTCGCCGATCGCTTTATGAATCAAAACAGCAACAACAGAGGAATCAACGCCGCCGCTTAGCGCGCAAAGAACCTGTTTGTCTCCGACCGTTTCACGGATTTTTTGCATTTCGATTTCGATAAAGTTCTCCATTGACCATTCGCCTTCGCATTCGCAAACTCCGAATACAAAGTTTTTCAGAAGATCATTGCCGTATTCAGAGTGGCGCACTTCCGGGTGGAACTGAACGCCGTACCATTTTTTGTCTGCTTTGCTCATTGCTGAGTTTGGGCAGTGATGGCTTGTCGCGTCAACAGTGAAGCCTTCAGGAACTTCTACAACCAAATCGCCGTGGCTCATCCAAACCACTTGTTCATTCGGAAGATCTCTGAACAAATCAGGTGTGCCTTCGATGTGGATGTTTGCTTTTCCGTATTCACGCTGGCTTGCCGCTTCAACTTTACCGCCAAGGTAATGAGTCATTAGCTGCATGCCGTAGCAAATTCCCAATACAGGAATATCAAGCTCGAAGATTTTCTCGTCACAGCGGAAAGAGTCTTCATCATACACACTGTTTGGACCGCCGGATAAAATAATTCCTTTTGGATTCATTTTTTTAATTTCTTCAGCCGTCAATGTATGTGGATGCAGCTCGCTGTATACACCGAATTCACGGATACGGCGTGTAATCAGCTGGTTATACTGACTGCCGAAATCAAGGACAAGAATCATTTCATTCACTAACTTTGTCATGGTTGTCACCTAATCTCCTCTAAGTTTTTTGACACAGAAAAAAACGAGGACAGATATGAAGCTCGCTCCGCCCTCTTTGGCAAGGCCGTTTGCCGGAGTCAGGCCAACTCGCTCCCAGACTCCGATAATATTCACTAATTCTAACAACACGTCGATAAGTGGTCAAGACCATCTTCTTTTAATTAAATTTTCCCATAACTCTCTCGAATCATTCCATAGCGCCGAAGAATCTTCATTTCTGTAAAGCGCCCTTTCATAGCTTAATGTCAGCTTTGACATGTCTTCTATGTCGTATTTTTCATCGATTCGTTTCGCATAATCACGCAGCGTTTCACTGTCTCGTTTCGGCAGTCCTTTTCTCTTCAGTTGTTTCAGCAGTGCGCCATATGCCTCAAAAAACGCGTGCTGATCGCTGCGCCGCTTCAATTTCCTCACAGCGAAAACAGGAATCCATAACGAACGGAAAGCATACAGCAATACCGCTGCCACCAGGAGGACTGCAAGAACCACAAGCGCAGCATACCAGCCTGCACCGGCATTTGTATGCGAAGCGGACGGCTTTTTAGAAACAGCTGGCTCCCGTTTTTCCTTTGGCTTTACCTCTTTTTGCGGCTGTTTTTTCTCTTCTTTCTGTTTCTCTTTTGTTTTCTTCGGCGAGCTGCTGTTATCGCTGCCAGAGTCCTTTGTTTCAGAAGAAGTAAATTGAGCCGGATTAGTAAACCCTTTAGTCGGCTCAAATGTAACCCAGCCCTGTTCCGGGAAGTACACCTCTACCCAGGAATGGGCATTGTTATTTGTCACTTCGTAGATGCTGCCATTTTTGTTTCCTGCTTCTTTGTATTCGCCGGACGTATAACCCTTTACCCAGCGGGCCGGAATGCCGGCCGAGCGCAAGAGCACCACCATGGCGGAAGAAAAGTTATCACAATAACCCATTTTCGTTTCAAACAGAAATTGATCGACATAATCCTCATCATTCTTAGGAATGGGCACTTTTTCTGTTTCATATGTGAACGCATTTGACCCTAAATAGTCCTCAACCGCTTTCACCTTATCAAACATATTGTCGTGATCCTGAGTCAGTTTGATCGCAAGGGTTCTCACCCGCTCTGGCAGTGAATCTGGAAGCTGCATGTAGCGATCGCTGAATGTGTACTCCTCACTGTTTTTTCTCACTTTTACCTTTCTCAGTTCATCCAGCTTATAGACCGGGGAATTGTACGCTACTTTATAATTCCCCATATTTCTGATTTCACCGGCTTGTTCACTGATCGGAGAAATTTGCTCCGTGTTGCCGTTCATTTCAAGTGAGACAGCCTGCTTTGGCTGAATGGTGACCGCACCAATCGGATACATCAAATGGTTGTACCCATAGTGCTTATCAACCTTTACACGGACTGTGCGGCGCTCTGTTGCCACTTTATGGTCAAACCACAGATTTTCCACTTTTCCTCCGCTAAGCTGATATGACATGCCTGTGTCTGTTTCAACCCAGCCTTTCCCGGTATACGTATCCTTCGTTTCCACACGGAAATACGTCCGCTCTTTTCCCTGCCATGTAAAAACGGGTGTAGCATCCTGCTGGAACGGGCCGCCGAGTGATTCATCATGATTCCCGTATCCGATTTTGCTTTCTCCTGCAGACACGCGGTCTTGATGAGTGATTTTTTTAAGAAAAGGCACCGGATCAGGCCAGGCCGGATCTGATTTTGGAGCGGCGAGTCCGAATCCCACTGCAGCCAAAACCAATACAGATAAAGGAAGAAACCACTTCAGGACAGATGTTTTTGGCAGTGTGATTCTTTCCATTAGCTTAATGCGTTCTAAGTATAAAAGGCCCAGCATAAAGAAGCCGATCAGCACGATACGGATGACGGCAAAAGTGGCATCATATGGCGTAAAGGTATCAAGAATCGTAATATACGCTACTGTCATCATAAAGAAAAACAAAATTCTTCTCTGGTAAATCACCCAATAATGCAGGAGATAGACCAGCAGCCACAGCAGCACAAAAAACAGCAGGGTCCGAAAAGAAGGAATCATATCATTCCATTGCCCTGATTGAATCAGCGTGATATTCAGATAGACATCCTGCAAAAAAGAGCTGACCCAGCTCAAGTCGAATAGAGATCCTTGATAAAACAGGATGTGTATCGAGAGCAATGTAAATAAGATACAAAAAGGAACGGTGACAAACCACCTCATCCGGAAAAAAGTCAGCAGAAACGTCAAGCCGATAAAGACAATAAAAAAGCCCGTATGTTTCGTTTCAGTAAAACTGTTGAGCGGCCTGAGCCACTCCCACAACAATAAAAAAGCCAGAAAATAAAATAACAGCAAGCTCAAACGGCTTCCCTTCTGATCATCGTGCGGCATGTGAACCCGTCACCTCTCTTTCTAAACAACACGCGAAACTTGTCCGCCCCTCATGACCTGAACTCTGATTTGGCGTTTCATCATGCGTTCAATCACGATATTTTCAGCTTGAGAAAGCTCAGCATCTTTCTCTTTTGCCAGTATCACCGTAACCCGGCCGCCTCCGATTTCTGCGAGGTGCAGCAGATCTTCCGTTACCTGTCCCGTGACGACCACTTGATCGGCTTGGCGAACAGATGGCTTTCCCAGCTCCTCCCGTACATATCGGCTTATCGGGTCAGCCGCATTACAATGAACCACTGCTAAATGCCGAAGCATGTGCTTAAAATGCTGATCCCCTTCCTGAATGGGGAAAATGTTTTTTTCCTTTCCGACGGAAGCCAATCCTGCGCCCGCTCCGTTTTTTAAAACAGAATAAAGGATCGAAGCAGTCGCTGAAACGACCTCTTCGAATGCTTCAGAGGGAAAACGGTCCATCAGAAGAAACAGATTTTTGCTTCGGGAAGGTTCAAATTCCTTCGTCATCAGCTGGCTCCGCCGTGCAGAAGTCTTCCAATCTAATGCAGCAAACCGGTCTCCCGGCTGATAATTCCGCACACTTGCTGCGACTGAGGAATGGTGCTGATGAATAGGAGAAGAACCGCTTACACCGTCTTCCTGATGCCTCTCATTCACCTGATAGGAAAAACGCTGAAAGGTTGGATAAACAAACAGGATATCTCCCAGCTCAAAAAATGCTGTTTTTTCAATCAAGCCAAGAACATCTCCGGTTCGCACCCTGACAGCATGAAAGTGATGCTCTCCGCGCGGTACCCGAGCTAATTCATACGACATCGTCATACTCCGTTTAAACCAAGGAAAAACAAGCCGTTTGGCCGCGGCTTCGTCTCGCTTCAAGGACTCAATTCCTTCTGGCAGGCAATCTTCAATCACCATATACATCAGGGGAAACGGCAGCTTCCGTCTCAGCGTAATCGTCACGCCCAGCCTGTCCCCCGCATGCAATTGTGTTTTATCCATCTGCCGTGAAGCCTGGAAGGAGCGGAGCGGATACAATGCCAGCAGCCCGGCATACAAGACAAAAGGGAGAAACGCGTAAAACAAAAACCAGCTGACAAAGCCGCCCTGAAACATCGCATAAGAAAAAACAGCAGCCGTCAATAAAGTTAATATTATCAGCTTCCAACCATATACAAGCCATTGCCATTTCTTATTCATCAGCGGACCGACGACCTTTGAACCGGCACCTTCACAGCTGACATGATCTCCCCTACGATCGCTTCTGCCTGAATCCCTTCAAATTTTGCCTCAGGATGAAGCATCATCCGGTGCGGCAGCGTGAAAGGAGCTAAATATTGAATATCATCCGGGATGACATAGTCGCGATGATGCAGCAGCGCGTAGGCCTGTGCCGCTTTCATGAGAGCGATTGAGCCGCGCGGACTGACACCTAATTGAACAGAGGGATGCTGTCTCGTTTTCTGCACGATTTCAACGATATATTCTTTAATACTGTCATCGGCACGGACATTTTGCACTTCCCGCTGCAAACGGATGAAATCTTCTCTAGTAATAACCGGCTCAAGCGTCTCAATCGGATGGCTTTTTTCCTGAAGAGATAAGACATCAAGCTCTTCATTAAAGGACGGATAACCCATCCGAAGTTTGAATAAAAAACGGTCAAGCTGGGCTTCCGGCAAAGGATAGGTCCCTTCATATTCGACCGGGTTTTGCGTTGCCATCACAAAAAACGGAGCGGCAAGCGGCATCGTATGGCCATCTACCGTTACGCTTCCCTCTTCCATCGCTTCAAGCAAAGCCGACTGTGTCTTCGGAGAAGTACGGTTGATTTCATCGGCCAGCACGATATTTCCCATAATCGGACCGGGACGATATTCAAATTCCATCGTTTTTGCATTATAGATAGATACCCCTGTTACATCAGATGGCAGCAAATCCGGAGTGAATTGGATTCTTTTGAAATCGGCGCTGATTGACTTCGCCAGCGCGCGGACCATCATCGTTTTTCCGACTCCGGGTACATCCTCAAGCAGCACATGCCCTTTGGCAAGAAGGGCTGCTAAGCTGAGTATGGCGATGTCTCGTTTTCCAACCATTACTCTATTAATATGTTCAACTGCTTTCCCCAGCAAAGGATGCAGGTCTTCTTGATATGCCATTCTTTTCCTCCTATTTATCTACAAAATTCATCATATCGTAACCTAACTTTACCACAAAAAGAGATTTGTATAAAAAAACGATTCTAGCAAATTGTTTCCAACCCAAGCAGAAGAAATCACGCAAAAAAGCTTCCTGTGACAGGAAGCTCCATTATTTTTGTTCCAAAGGCTCCATATGAACATGTGAATAGTCAATCGCATGCTCCTCCTTCATCCTCCGCTCAATTTCATTGGCTATATCGTGGCTTTCCGTAATATTTAAATCTGCCGATACCTCAACCACCACATCAACATGAACCGTACTGCCCAAGTATCTTGCTTTAATGTCTTTTAAACGGCTCACACCCGAGATTTTTTCAATCGTCTGTTTATAAGCTGAAATGTCCTTTGTATCGAATCCATCAGTCAAAGAGTGAGATGACTCTTTAAAAATATCCCATGCGGTCTTGCAAATGAGAAGACCTATCACAAACGCAGTGACCGTATCAATCCAAGCCAGATGGAATTGAGCAGACACAATGCCGATAAACGTGCCGATACTGACGAACGCATCTGATTTATTATCAGCAGCCGCAGCAAGGAGCGCCTGGCTCTTTACCTTCTTGGCCAGCCTTTTATTGTACTGGTAAACGACCAGCATCAGTGCTGCCCCGCCTGCTGCCGTCCAAGCCGCGATCATATCCGGCGTCTCTTGCTTAGCAGAAAAAATAGATTCTCCGGCATTGAACAGCACTTGCAAACCGACAACCATCATAATAAAGGATGCGATAAGCGATGCAATCGTTTCCGCCCGAAAGTGGCCGTATGGATGATCTTCGTCAGGAGGTTTTTGAGAGATGCGCAGGCCGATCAGAACAGCAACAGAAGCAATAATGTCAGTTGTGTTATTTAACCCGTCTGCCATAAGTGCTTCCGAGTGAAAAAAATAACCGATGATCAGTTTAATCGCGGAAAGGACAAGATACGCAGCAATACTGACCAGCGCCCCGGATTCGCCTTTTTTCAATTCATCATACCTCTCCATACAAAAACCTCCTCTCCGCTCACGTTTTCCTATGATTATCATACAAAGCTGAACCGCAGTGGGTCTACAGAAACATGATTCACCTACCACAGAAAAATAGTGATGATGGAACACTTTTTCTCTAATCCAATTTATTGTGACTCTAAAAAGCCCTTTAAACCTAATGAAAATCTACACATTAGCGATCCTTAGAATTGGAAATATCAAACAAACTTGCAAAAGTGAAT
>NZ_CP026521.1:743126-753032 GCF_002953915.1 Bacillus sp. MBGLi79 | reverse complement strand
TACATGCTGAAACATTTTTTCTTTTACTCCAAGCATATCCGCCGAAAACCCAGCAAACAAACCCTACAAATTTGAAATAAACTGTTATATTTTCTCACATGAATTTTCGACAAACTGTATATTTATGATAGAGTTTCAATTATCATAATATTCAGTAATGATTTCATTCTTAAAGGAGGTAACTTATGAACCAGTCTCAACCAGGATTAAAAAAAGAATTAAAGACGCGCCATATGACAATGATTTCGATCGCCGGCGTCATCGGTGCCGGGCTATTTGTAGGCAGCGGTTCAGTGATTCACTCGACCGGTCCCGGTGCGATTGTTTCTTACGCGTTGGCCGGATTATTGGTGATTTTTATTATGAGAATGCTCGGTGAGATGTCTGCCGTAAACCCGACGAGCGGATCGTTTTCTCAATACGCTCACGACGCCATCGGACCGTGGGCAGGATTTACAATCGGCTGGCTGTACTGGTTTTTCTGGGTGATCGTTATCGCGATCGAAGCCATTGCCGGTGCTGGCATTATTCAATACTGGTTCCATGATATTCCGCTCTGGCTGACAAGTTTGATTTTGACGATTGTGCTCACCCTGACAAACGTCTACTCCGTTAAGTCTTTCGGTGAGTTTGAGTATTGGTTCTCCCTCATTAAAGTTGTGACCATCATTGCTTTTCTAATCGTTGGTTTTGCCTTTATTTTTGGCTTTGCACCGGGCAGTGAGCCAGTCGGTTTTTCGAATATTACAGGCAAAGGCGGGTTTTTCCCGGAAGGCATCAGCACTGTACTGCTCGGCATTGTCGTTGTCATCTTCTCTTTTATGGGAACTGAAATCGTTGCCATTGCAGCAGGAGAAACATCCAACCCGATCGAATCTGTGACAAAAGCAACCAGATCCGTTGTATGGCGTATCATCGTCTTTTACGTGGGCTCAATCGCCGTTGTTGTGGCGCTCTTGCCATGGAATTCAGCAAATATTTTAGAAAGCCCTTTCGTCGCTGTACTTGAGCATATAGGAGTGCCGGCAGCCGCACAGATCATGAACTTTATCGTCCTCACAGCCGTACTCTCTTGCCTGAATTCAGGTTTGTACACCACATCCAGAATGCTATATTCACTTGCAGAAAGAAACGAGGCGCCGCGCCGTTTTATGAAATTGAGCAAAAAAGGCGTTCCCGTACAAGCTATTGTAGCCGGAACATTTTTCTCTTATATCGCGGTCGTCATGAACTATTTCTCACCGGATACTGTCTTTCTATTTTTAGTCAACTCATCAGGCGCAATCGCTTTGCTCGTCTACCTTGTCATCGCTGTTTCCCAGCTGAGAATGCGGAAAAAACTCGAAAAAACAAACCCGGGAGCTTTGAAAATCAAAATGTGGCTTTTCCCTTTCCTCACTTACTTGACCATCATCGCCATCTGCGGGATTTTAGTGTCTATGGCATTTATTGATTCCATGCGAGATGAGCTTCTGCTGACAGGTGTCATCACGGGAATCGTTCTGATTTCTTACCTTGTGTTCAGAAAACGCAAGGTGGGCGAGAAAGTAGCTGCAAAGCCAGTCACACAGCAGCAGCCCGATACCCTGCCTTAACGCTGATCAAATCCTAAACGGCCTGCCGTTTAGGATTTTGTTATTTTCTTCATTAGGCAGTCTTCAGCACGAAGATTTTTTGTAACCATCACGTCCTTATTGTCATTAACTATAATACCAATTTGGAAAATTTAGATAAGGACAGATGAAAATGACACTTGAAAAATTTGTGGATGCTCTCCCAATCCCAGATACACTAAAGCCAGTGCAGCAATCAAAAGAAAAAACATACTACGAAGTCACCATGGAGGAATGCACTCATCAGCTTCACCGTGATCTTCCTCCGACCCGCCTGTGGGGCTACAACGGCTTATTTCCGGGCCCTACCATTGAGGTTAAAAGAAATGAAAATGTATATGTGAAATGGATGAATAATCTTCCTTCCACGCATTTCCTTCCGGTTGATCACACCATTCATCACAGTGACAGCCAGCATGAAGAACCCGAAGTAAAGACTGTTGTTCATTTACACGGCGGCGTCACGCCAGATGACAGCGACGGGTATCCGGAGGCTTGGTTTTCCAAAGACTTTGAACAAACAGGACCTTATTTCAAAAGAGAGGTTTATCATTATCCTAATCAGCAGCGCGGGGCTATATTGTGGTATCACGATCACGCCATGGCGCTCACCAGGCTAAATGTCTATGCCGGACTTGTCGGCGCTTATATCATTCATGATCCAAAGGAAAAACGCTTAAAACTGCCTTCAGGCGAATACGATGTGCCGCTTCTTATCACAGACCGCACGATCAATGAGGACGGTTCTTTGTTTTATCCGAGCGCACCGGAAAACCCTTCTCCGTCACTGCCTAATCCTTCAATCGTTCCGGCTTTTTGCGGAGAAACCATACTCGTCAACGGGAAGGTATGGCCATACTTGGAAGTCGAGCCGAGGAAATACCGATTCCGTGTCATCAACGCCTCCAATACAAGAACCTATAATCTGTCACTCGATAATGGCGGAGAGTTTATTCAGGTCGGTTCAGATGGAGGGCTCCTGCCGCGATCTGTTAAATTGAATTCTTTCAGTCTTGCGCCTGCTGAACGTTACGATATCATCATTGACTTCACAGCGTATGAAGGAAAATCGATCATTTTGGCAAACAGCGCGGGCTGCGGCGGTGACGTCAATCCTGAAACAGATGCAAATATCATGCAATTCAGAGTCACAAAACCATTAGCGCAACAAGACGAAAGCAGAAAGCCGAAGTACCTCGCCTCATACCCTTCCGTACAGCATGAAAGAATACAAAACATCAGAACACTAAAACTGGCAGGAACCCAGGACGAATACGGCAGACCCGTCCTTCTGCTTAATAACAAACGCTGGCACGATCCTGTCACAGAAGCACCAAAAGCCGGCACAACTGAAATATGGTCCATTATCAACCCGACACGCGGAACACATCCGATTCACCTGCATCTGGTCTCCTTCCGTGTATTAGACCGGCGTCCGTTTGATATCGCCCGTTATCAAGAAAGCGGGGAATTGTCCTATACGGGTCCGGCTATCCCGCCGCCGCCAAGTGAAAAGGGATGGAAAGACACCATTCAAGCGCATGCAGGTGAAGTCCTGAGAATCGCGGCGACATTCGGGCCGTACAGCGGACGATACGTATGGCACTGCCATATTCTTGAGCATGAGGACTATGACATGATGAGACCGATGGATATAACTGATCCCAACAAATAACCCGACAAACTTGCCTCTAGCAGGCAAGTTTTTTTCTTTATGAAACCTTTGCCTCAATTTATCGTATTACGTAAAAACAGCAAAAGGAGCTGCTTTTTTTCTGAACACCATCTACACAAAACATTTCCATTTATGCTGAATGAAAATCAAAATGAAAATGAAAAGTTTCACACGATCAGATATTAATACTCATTTCCTCTGCATATATTGTGAATAAAAGAGAGTTTGATTTTCAGCGCTTTTATGATTTGAGCAGCGATATTAAATCAAACATCGGCAGCTTCACAACACTCAATTCACACCACTGCTTTACTATTGCTTCTATTCTGGCCATTCATTTTCAGCATGAGGCAAAACAAACATGTCATACTTTCATTGATGTATACAATGAAATGGTTCAGCCAGTCATACTCATGACGGAAACTAAGGGAGGAGAAATATGCCATACATCACATTAGAAGATCAGACACGCCTTTACTATGAAACACATGGGAGCGGGACACCGATCCTGTTTATACATGGGGTGCTGATGAGCGGACAATTTTTCCACAAACAATTTTCGGCGCTTTCTGCCAATTATCAATGTATTCGTCTTGATCTTAGAGGACACGGCGAATCTGACAAAGTGCTTCATGGACACACCATTTCCCAATACGCCCGTGACGTAAGGGAATTTCTAAACGCAATGGAGCTTGATCATGTCGTTCTTGCCGGCTGGTCAATGGGGGCCTTTGTCGTATGGGATTATCTCCATCAATTTGGGAATGATAACATACAAGCTGCTGTCATCATTGATCAATCTGCTTCCGACTATCAATGGGAGGGCTGGGAACACGGCCCATTTGATTTTGACGGTTTAAAAACAGCGATGCACGCCATTCAGGCTGACCCGCTGCCATTCTACGAAAGCTTCATCCAGAATATGTTCGCAGAGCCGCCTGCCGAAACAGAAACAGAATGGATGCTGGCAGAAATCCTCAAACAGCCTGCCGCCATTTCAAGCACGATTTTATTTAACCAAACGGCTGCTGATTACCGCGGCACTCTTCAAAACATTAGTGTGCCGACATTGCTGTGCTTCGGGGAAGACCGGAAATTTTTCTCTACCGCAGCTGGGGAACACTTGCACAGCCACATTCCAAACTCGACACTCGTCACCTTTTCTAAAAGCAGCCATTGCCCGTTTTTAGAAGAGCCCGGCGCTTTTAACAGCACACTCCTCTCCTTTTTAGATGGGCTGACTGGAAAGTCATAAAGAAAAAGGAATTAGGAGATTAGGGAAAAGTATGAGACAATAAGAAATGTGCAGTAAAATACATGAGGGAAGAAGTGACTTTATGTCTTACTATAACAAACGTAATCAAGAACCGCTGCCAAAAGAAGATGTGAGTACTTGGGAATGCACAAAAGAAGACTGTAACGGCTGGACCAGAAAGAACTTCGCCAGCAGTGATACGCCATTGTGCCCTTTGTGCGGAAGTAAAATGGTCGACGGCATCCGTTCATTAGTGAATCTCCAAAATAACAGCCAAACGAAAACAAGCTAGTTCTTCCCTATAACAAACGCAGTCTCCTGCAAGCAAACAAACCTCAAACGGAGACAAAATTCTATATTTCAGAATAAAGCCTCTCATGGCAAGAGGCCAAAAGGAAAGAAGCCCAAAACTGTAAACGTTTAGGGCTTTTTTGTTTGCCTTGATGGTATAATATGGATACGAAAGGGGTGATAACGTGATCTCAAACCAGCAGCAAAAAGACCTGCAAAAAAGAGCTGCCTTCAAAAAGCTGAACCTTGCAATGAACTCTTATGTTGAACTTCTGTTTTTGTCGATACCACTAATCCATTTTTTAAAATGGCTCGGATCATTAGCCCGGCACCTTGTCCATTAAAAAACCACTCAGCCTAAGCCGAGTGGTTTTTATTAGTTGATCACAGAAAAGCTATTAATAATGCCGTTCGGATTTTCCCATACTTTTTTGAAGGTCTTATTTTCAAGGTTATAGGAATAAATCGTCCGCACCTTAGCTTCACGCCCTGTTTCGTCCTTCAGCTTTTTAGCCCCTTTGGCTTCGGCAAGAAAATAAATGTTCTTTCCATCCTTAGAGAACTGAGGCTGTGCGTCAATTAACAGCTTAAATGATTTTTGATTTGAGATGATGTTTTCATACTTTTTCGTATCCGCATTAAGCATCTGAATAGCAGCGGTTTGCTCCGTCTCTCTCTGCGTATATGATGTAAATAAAATACGTTTATCATCATCAGAAACAGCAATATCGCTGATAAATTGGTTTAAGCTTTTAAGCTCATTAAATTTATTTTGACGGCCTTCCGCAAAATGAATCGTTGTTGGTTCAGGGTCGATGCCCTTTTCATTTGCTTCATCTGTTTTCTTGTAGTCTTCTTCTACAGAATAATGAAGCAATGCAAATGAATCGTTTTTTGGGTTATAAAAGAAGCTGCTGACGGTGTCATCCTGATCATTAGCGGCAGGATAAATGTTTTTGTACTTCTTCGCTTTCAGATCAAAAGCGGCGATCCGGAAATTGCTTTCGTCCGCTTTTCCTAAACGGAAATAGATGGTTGAACGGTCCTTTGATAAAAACAAACTGTCCGCACTCTCCGCGCCTTTATAAAGCATCGTCTTTTTATTAGACTTTAGATCCAGCCTAAAAAGCCTCATTTCATTCTGATCATTATTGCCCGTATAATAGAGCACCTGCTGTTTTTGATCCAAGGCAAATGCCGGATAGCTGGTCAGCTTTTCCTCATGGATCACCTTGTCATTTTCATAATACTTTGTCAGCAGATCCGTATCTGTAATGGAAACCAGCAGCTCATCACCGCTTTCGGTATTGACTGTCACATCAGCAGCCTTCTGATGGCCTTTATCCTTTGCAACATAAAACACAACCCCCGCGGCAGCTGCCGCTATTATCACTGTTAACAATAATATGATTCTTTTTTTCATCTTTTATCTCCACCAATAGAAAAAGCAAGAATGTGACTTCTTGCTTTACAGATTATATATGTAAATTAATAGCTGTAATGCCCCGCTACCTTACCTTTGCTTAATGGATATCCAAGCGCTTTAAACGCTTTAGGACTTACATCCAGCACCGCATTAGGCATTCTGCCAACATCATTTTTATAAACCGTAATCACCTTTTTAGGCTTCGCTTTTGCATAAGCTCTGATTTTTGTTCCGTTTCTAGGAACATCAAATCCGATCTTGGTCGCACAATCCCAATGTCCAAGTTTCTTACCTGAAGAGCCTTTTTTCCCGACTCCATTATACCAAGTAATATTTCCGTTCACATGTTTCGCACTGGCATCTGATGAAAAACTCAAAGCTCCCAAAGTACTTCCTACTAAGATAAAAGCGGCTAAAATGACTTTCTTCAACATTTCGTCCCCCTGTTTGTTAACATCTAGGAAGATTATACACGATCAACCAGCTATTTTTTATTTCAATATCCTTACAGTAATGTTACAAAGTCAAAAAAGTTACCTCTGCTAAAATAAACCATGGAAGATTATCCTATTATAATAGCGGTATTAGCGTTATAATTATTAATAGAGTAGTTGTCGCATTCAATATGAACGAACCATTACCGTATTTGTTCAAACCAAATTCATAGCTATGTAAACGATTGATACTCTCATATAAAGAAAAAAGAGTGTGCGAGACTCTTTTTTCTTCAAAGTTTCTTTTTTCAAAAAACGTAGATTATATTATATAAAAATTTCATTTCTTTTTTGGTTTTAAAAATGGCGATTTTGTGAACAGTTCATATTGACCGGTGCGGAATTACTCACATCAAAAGTTATAGGAGTGGTAATCCATGAAGGCAGCAAGATGGCATAACCAAAAGGATATCCGTATTGAACATATTGAGGAGCCAAAAACGGAGCCGGGAAAAGTAAAGATCAAAGTCAAATGGTGCGGCATCTGCGGGAGTGATTTACACGAATATCTCGGCGGCCCGATCTTTATTCCGGTTGACAAACCGCACCCATTAACAAATGAAACAGCACCTGTCACAATGGGGCATGAATTCTCCGGTGAAGTTGTCGAAGTCGGAGAAGGCGTTGAAAATTATAAAGTTGGAGACCGTGTCGTAGTAGAACCGATTTTTGCTACACACGGCCACCAGGGCGCTTACAACCTTGATGAACAAATGGGATTCCTCGGCTTAGCCGGCGGAGGCGGCGGTTTCTCTGAATACGTCTCTGTAGATGAAGAGCTTTTGTTCAAACTCCCTGATGAATTATCATACGAACAAGGTGCGCTCGTTGAGCCTTCAGCAGTCGCTCTATATGCTGTCCGCTCAAGCAAACTCAAAGCCGGCGACAAAGCGGCTGTATTCGGCTGCGGCCCGATCGGACTTCTTGTCATTGAAGCGCTGAAGGCTGCCGGTGCAACTGATATTTACGCTGTTGAGCTTTCACCTGAACGCCAGCAAAAGGCTGAGGAGCTTGGCGCGATCATCGTTGATCCGTCTAAAACAGACGATGTAGTCGCTGAGATTGCAGAACGTACAGGAGGCGGAGTTGACGTAGCATTTGAAGTCACTGGTGTTCCAGTGGTGTTACGACAAGCCATCCAGTCCACTACAATTGCCGGTGAAACAGTCATCGTCAGCATTTGGGAAAAAGGTGCTGAAATCCATCCGAACGATATCGTCATCAAGGAACGCACAGTAAAAGGAATTATCGGATACCGCGACATCTTCCCGGCTGTATTGTCATTAATGAAAGAAGGCTACTTCTCAGCCGACAAACTTGTAACGAAAAAAATCGTTCTAGATGATTTGATCGAGGAAGGCTTCGGGGCTCTTATTAAAGAGAAAAGCCAAGTCAAAATCCTTGTCAGACCTAACTAATAGACATAAAAAAGAATCCGCGCTCGTATGCGGATTCTTTTTTTATTTTATCCAATCACTTCAGCGCCAGAATCTGTCTTGGCCCCGCTGTGATCATAAGCGCGGAAGTTTTCCTCCAGCTGCTCAAGCGAAAGTCCTTTCGTTTCCGGTAAAAACTTCTTCACAAACAGGACAGAGCAAATGCCTAGTCCAACGAAGATAAAGAACGTTGTGGATAGCCCAATGGCGGCCAGCAATATCGGGAAAGTGAAACTGACTGCAAAATTCACCATCCACAGACAGAATACCGTGACACCCATTCCCAGTCCGCGAAGGCGAAGCGGGAAAATCTCAGAAAGCATCAGCCACGTCACTGGTGAAATGGCCCCCTGCTGAAAAGCAAGGAATGTAACTGTTAGTGACAGAACCACATACGGAAGTGCCGGTGACCCTTGAAGTACAAGTGAAAATATCCCGATCAGCAATAATGCTGTTGTCGTACCGATCAAGCCCGTCATCAGCATCGGCCGGCGCCCCACTCTTCCCAACAGCCAGATTCCGACGAATGTTGCCAATACTGAAATCACGCCATTCGCAATGTTTCCGATTAAAGCGGCTTCCGTTTGGAAACCAGAGTTTCTTAGAATTTCAGTCCCATAATACATAATCGAATTAACACCTGTAATTTGCTGTACAACCGCAATCCCTAATCCAATAAACACAATACGGCGCACCCATGGGACTGAAAGATCTTTAAACGTTGCTTTTTCAAGCTGATCTTCTTTTTTGAAAGCGGATTCAATTTCTTGCAGCTCAGCTGCTGCCCGCTTTTCATCCCTGATTTTTTTCAATACACGCAAAGCATCTTCTTTTCTCCCTTTCGAAACAAGCCAGCGGGGACTCTCGGGCATTCTGATCATCCCGAAAAACAGGAACACGGCTGGAAGCGACGCAATGACCAGCATGAACCTCCACACATGGGAGTTGTCTCCCATTGTTGTTCCAAGGATTGCATTAAAAACAAAGGCCAAAAGCTGTCCTGATACAATCATCAATTCGTTCTGCGTCACCATCCGTCCCCTGCTTTCCACAGGAGACATCTCTGCTAAATAGGCAGGCACCGTTACTGATGCACCCCCTACCGCAATACCAAGCACAAAACGGGAAATGATCATGACCGTAACATTCGGAGCAAACGTACACCCGATCGTCGAAATAAAAAATATAACAGCGAGGAATAAAATATTTTTGCGGCGGCCGTTAAAATCAGACATCCTGCCGCCAAACACAGCACCCAGCGCGGCTCCAAAAAGAAGTGAACTGGTGACAAGGCCCTCTGTGAAGGCATTGAGATTAAGCTGATCCTGCTCTCCCATATACGGCAAAGCTCCATTGAGCACACCGGTATCATAGCCAAAAAGAAGCCCGCCGAAAGTAGAGACTAAAATAATCGTGCGTAAAAATGACATTTGATTGCCTTGTTTATTCATACTGTTTCCCCCAGTCTTTTTCAAAATCGATCAATGCGTATTTCAAAAACCTATTCCATGGCTGCTGTCTTCCTCACATTTCGTCACAGGCTTCAGAAAAAAGTTCTTCATGTTTTTATCCAATAACCTTATAACCTTCCCTTCTTATTAGCATTCCATCCTCCTTGGAAGCGATTTCATTTCTAGCTAAAAAAACAATGTTAGCAAGTTGAGCTCGAAATACTAGAAAAGCGTCACTTTTTTCTGTAGGGATATAATGCGTTTT
>NZ_CP026521.1:730824-743026 GCF_002953915.1 Bacillus sp. MBGLi79 | reverse complement strand
TCAGTAAAGCGTTAGAAGTGAACACCGAGTTCGATTTATCGCGCCAATTATGGTCTTATTTAGTAACAAAAGGAAAATCACTAATTCAAGGGGAAAACGAACGGAAAATGTGTGAATTAAGTCAAAATCTCTGTGATTTTCTGTTCATATCGATAAATGAGTAAGTGTTGGTTAACTTCATCTAAAATCAAACATTCGGTCAATTGTTTCAGACTCAAGATAAAAGGAAATAGAAAAGAAAATAAAAGGAGGCTGGCTTAAGGGAGGCAAAAAAAAATGAATGAGGGTTATATCATTGCAGGCCTTTTATTATTGACAGCGGGGATGATTGATTTTTTATGGACCACGTTATGGTTAGAGAGCGGTGCAGGCCCGATCACAAGATGCCTGTCTGCTTGGCTGTGGAAAGGCTGCCGCAAAATCAGCGGAGACCACGCAAAGGTTCTGAGTATGGCAGGTCCACTGCTGTTATGCCTGACGTTAGTGATATGGATCAGTCTATTTTGGAGCGGATGGGTGCTGATTTTCTCGAGCGACCCTCATTCACTTGTGGAAGTTCAATCGAAAGAGCCGGCTTCCTGGTCAGACCGAATTTATTTTTCCGGCTATGTCATGTTTACTTTAGGAAATGGCGATCTCGCACCAAACGGAGGCCTATGGAAGCTTGTCACGGTGATTGAAACAGCTCAAGGATTGCTTACCATCACGTTTTCTGTCACGTATTTGATTTCGGTCTTGAGTGCAGTTAATCAAAAGCGCTCCTTTGCCCAAAGTGTATTAAGTCTAGGGCATGACGGAACAGAAATCGTCCAGAATGCATGGAACGGCAAGGATTTTCACGACATTGATTTCCTTCTTGCCACTGCCTCATCAGAGCTGGGAAAGCTGACCGCTCAGCATAACGCCTTCCCCATCCTTCATTTTTACCACAGCACGCAGCATCAGGAATCCTCCATTATAGCTGTTGCTGTATTGGATGAGGCTCTAACCATTTTCAAATACGGTATTCCTGAACAATATCAGCCAAATCAGCTTCACATTAAAGAGGCGCGCTCGAGTATCAAAAACTACCTGGATACCGTTCATACTGCCTATATCCATCCTGCAGAACAAGCGCCGCCGGAACCAGACATCTCAAAGCTTCAACAATCAGGCATACCGGCTTTATCTAAGCAAACATTTCAAATTGCCGTCAATTCAATAAAGGAACGTCGTCAATTGCTGCTGGGAATTGTCCAGGCGGGTGCTCGAAAATGGCCTGTTCAGGAGCAAGCAATAGATAACGCATATTCTCCTAAATAAAAAAGTCCCGAGTGCTGATCACTCGGGACTTTTCACTGTATGATTCTTATACAAGCTTCTGGCCGCAATTCGGACAAAAATTGGCTTCGCCCGTTTTTGTTCCGCAGTTTGGACAGAAATTCGGTTTGCTTCCGCTGCCAGTTGACTGTGGGCCTGATGACTGTGCCTGCTGACTCTGATTCATTTGATTCATCACCTGATTGGCCATATTCATTCCCATCATCATTCCTGCCATATCCGAAGCCGCTCCGCCTCCGCTCATCTTTCCGGATGCCATTCCATCCGTCATCGATATTTGCTGGTATCTGTTCACATCCCCAACCATACCGTAGGAAGCGTTCTTTGTTATCATATCCTGAACCTCTTGAGGATAATTAAAGCTCATGATTTGAAAACCAGTGACCGTCATCCCGTCACTTATTAATTGCATATCTAAGTCCTCTTGAATTCCCTTAGCAATATCAAAAGCGTTTGCTTGAAGATTAAACATATCTTTCCCTTCTCTTGTGATCCACTTCATGAGAAGCTGGTCCAGAATAGAAGTGATACGGGTTTTAATATCCTCTACATAATATTGATCCTTCACGCCAGCGATTTTATCAATCAGGCTGATATAGTCCTGCACCTTGAAATTAAATGTGCCGTTTGCGCGAATGGGCATCCCGCCAGGCATTCCCGCTGCCGGAATATTTATCGCCTGTTTTGTTCCCCATCTTACGGTAAATTCCTTCGTATTGACAAACAGCACCTCGGCGCGCATGCCGCTGTTAAAACCAAACTTAAAGCCCTTTAACGTTGAAAGGAATGGAATAATTTCTGATTCAATATCATAATCGCCATCATCTTGAAAAACCCCTTCAACCCGCCCATTGTTCAAAAAGACAGCATCCTGTCCGGGACGAATGATTAAACGGCTCCCTTTTTTGATTTCACGATTGTTCCATTTATAAAAAATCATATCATCTCTAAATTCTTCCCACTCTATTACATTTGCTAATTGGTTTCTGAAAAACGACATGTTACCTCTTCCCTTCTCTATTTTCTACTACTAGAAACTGCCCCGGCTTCCACTGTATGACGTGCCGCCTTTCGTCACACCGCCATCGCTGCCGCTGTCTTTATCATTTGATGGTTTTCTTTCTCTTGTTACAGTCGTTCTGATATAAGTGTCGTATTGATCAATCACATCAGACGTACGCTGATCCATATATGTATTCCCATTAACCGTTACTTTGCCGCCCGCCTGATAAAGCATAATTGAAACCGCAATTCCCCCGACTGCGATGGCAGCAATCAGCTGAAACCACCATGTGAAGAATATGTTGTCGGGATTGATTCCCGGTTTTATGCCCATATCTTTATAGGAAAGCTGAATATATGTCTCAAAAGCTTTGAAATAATTTTCATTGGATAAATCAGATGAAATCGTATTTCTGATGCTGTTTAGCCTGCTGTTGTCCAAATACTTTTCAGCTTTTTGGTAGCCCGAGATGAATACTTCTCTATCCGCCATATCAATCGTTAAAATAGCTGTACTGCCTTTTCCGTAACGATCATAAAAATCGCCGGCATAATCGGCAATATCTTCACCATTTGTGCCTTTTGTCGTAATAATGATGAAATCAGTGTCTCTCTTTGCACCCAGCTCTGCCGAGAGAGATTCAAGTTTTTCGATTTCTGTTTTTGATAATAGATGGGCATGGTCATACACATGCTGCTGTGATTCAGAAGCTCTTGCCGCTTCGATCCCCAGTAAAGGCATTATGATGAAAACCGCCAGCACAACAAAGATCGCTTTCCCGAAAAATCCCCGCATCAAAATCCGCCTCCCATCATCAATGAGACGAGCTTCAATGCAAGAAATGTCCCGCCTGCTATTCCGCTAAACCATGCCGCTACTTTTCCTGAACTGATCGGCGGCTTTCCGACGACCTTACCTGTTTGCCCGTTCATCGCAAAGATATGCTCCGCTCTTTCATAATCGTAACTGACCATCCAAACGGGAAGCAAAACGTAAAAGCTGTTCACATTTTTCGTGTGAATATGTTTGTCCCTCACATTGACTGACGTATATCCGGAAAAAGTAGAATGGATGTATGAATCTATATAACTGCTTATTTTCTCTTTTGCCCTTGGAAAAAGCTCCTCATCGGTATAATTGTACTTTTCCGCAATATAGCCGGCCAAATATGCCGTTTGAAAGTCCTTCAGCTGATCGTATGAATATGGCTCCAACTTATCCATTAACTCATCATTCATTTTTTCTGAGGCATCAACAGGAATTTTCAAATAATCGAGATTGATATCACGAAACGCTTCAAAATGCTCTGTTTCTGTGCATATATAATCCCCTTCTTCATACTGGTGGACTCTGGTACAGTTTGCTCTCACCTGTACTTCACTATTTAAATCAAACATCCAAAACGGAATATACATGCCGGTGATGCTTTTAATTCGATCAGCAGACATGAAACCTCTTGGTGTCAGAAGCCCTTTTTTGCACCACTTTCGAAATGCCTGTTCGGCTTCTTGCTTGCTGATTGTAAATGGGATGACTTTCGCCGGTGCCAAATGTCCTGATAAACGATCGGCAAGTATTGCAGCACCCCCGCAGAAGCTGCACGTCGTTGCTGTCGTTTCAGCTTCCGTGATCAAAACGGCGCCGCAGTTTTCACATTGATATTCTTTTGCCTCGTCTTCAGAAAACCGCGCCGCAATGTTTTCTCTCGGAAGGCTTTCAATATTGTCCTGTCTTCCGCAGCTGCCGCAGGATAACGAGCCGGTTTCACTGTCAAATGCCATATCACTGCCGCAGTTCGGACACTTATAAGATATTATCATTACCATTCCCTCTCACATCTTATGATAAAATAGCGCCGCAGCCGAAAGCTGCGGCATCCTATGTATTATTTATCGAGCATCATTTTCGCTTTTAACGCAGCAAGCTCATCATCAACCTGGCTTGAACCGCCAGTGTCATACTTTGCAGTCAGATCAGCCATATCATCCTGCGGAGCGCTGTTCAGTTCAGCCATTGCATTGGCCTGATCAAGCGCCTTATTTACTTTGTCCTCCATTCGGCCGAATGCAGACATTGATTGGCTTGTACTCGAAACAGAAGCGCCCAGTTTGTTCATTCTTTCTTGCGTTTTCGCTACTGCCCACTTCGCCTTGATCATATTTTTGCGTGCTTCCAGCTCTCCAATGTCAGATACCAGTTTGTCATGCATCTTTCTCATCTGTGCGGCATTGGTTGCAGCAATTTGATTCGCCGTCTGCAGCTCAGAAAGCTTTGATTCCAAAGATGTTTTTCTTTCAAGGAACTTTCTCGCATCGCCCTCATTCCCGGCTTGCAGCACCTTCATTGCATAGCTTTCCATCTTTTCCATATCTGCCTGGCACTCGTGATATTCTCTTTTTGCTCTCTGCTCCTCAGCCATAACAGCTGCTGTTTCTGCCTTAACCTTAGCCAAATCGCTATTCATGTTTCTTAAATATTGATCTACCATTTTCTCCGGATTTTCAGCCTTGTCCAATAAAGCATTGATATTCGCAGACATAATATCTTTAAATCTTCCAATTATACTCATTATATCGTTCCTCCTAAAGCTATTCGATGACCCTTGTTACATATACTATTTATTATCGTTAAAAGTTTCACTTTTTTAATAAAAAATGACATTCCAAACGGAAAATATACAACTTTTTACCTGAACAAAAATGTAAGCAATAAAAAAAGGTGCCCCCAAAAGTCCAAAGACTTTTAAGAAACACCTTCAATGATTTACAAAGAAACTTCAATTTCATCCATGCTTGGCAGTGCATCAATCGCTCCAATTTTAGTGCACACAAGCGCTCCGACCTTATTGGCAAACGCCACAATCTCACGCAGCTTCGCAAAATCTGTTTCTACAGATTGAATATGGTCCGTGTTTGCCAATTGATATAAAGCCGCACCGACAAAAGCATCTCCCGCTCCTGTTGAGTCGATTGATGTCACCGGAATGCTTGGAATGATTTCACGGTCTTTTCCATTGGAAAGAAGCGTTCCGCTTTTCCCAAGGGTCACAACGACAATCTTGGCTCCGATCTCATGAAGGATCGCAACTCCCTTTTCATGATCCTTCACACCGCTGATAATCTCAAGCTCCTCGTCACTGACTTTCACAAAATCACTTACAGCGATCGCTTTTTTCGCGACACTTACAAACTCTGAGTCTCTTCCCTTCCATAAATCTTCACGATAATTAGGGTCAAACGAGATAAACTGTCCATTATCCTTCGCAATCGCCATCAGCCGTAAATAAGCTGAGCAAAATGGATCTGATAACAGCGCCGTTGCAGAGCCGAAATGAAGGATTTTCGCTTCGTTTACTTTTTCCTGGTCAATATCCTCCAGCGTAAACAAAGCGTCCGCGCCTCTATTAAAAACAAAGTCACGCTCCCCATTTTGTTTTAATGAAACAAAAGCAAGTGTTGTAGGCGCTTTCTCATCCATCACCAGCATAGAGGTATCGACATGTACAGCGTCCAATGTGCGCTTCAGAAAATACCCAAACGGATCCTTGCCTACTTTTCCGCTGAAAGCGGCGTCTCCGCCCAGCTTGGCAATCGCTGCTGACACATTCGCCGGTGCACCGCCGGCACTTTTCAAGAATTGGCGCCCGTCCATTAAATCAACGTCAACATCGGTACAAAAGAAATCAATTAACAATTCTCCAATACAAACAACAGATTGACTACGCATATTATCACACTCATTTATAAAGTCTAGATTATAGTCTCAGTATATTACTTTCTGCTATAAATACAACATTGAATATTGAAAATTTTACATATATTTATTTCGCAGACCTTTGCTCCAGCTCAGAGATGATATGCTTATATCTTTTTTCCGTTAAAGGATAGAAGGCGATGAGAATAATAGAAAGCAAAATGAAAAATCCCGGAATCAAAGCATTCATGTTTTTAATCGCATTCAATGACGCAACTGTCTGGTCTGCATTCGCCACATACCCGGCGATTCCTAAATAAATGGCCGAAAATGATCCGGCTAACGCCACACCCAGCTTATTAATAAAGCTCATGCTCGAAATCACCACACCATCCGCGCGAATTCCCGTTTTCCATTCCGCATAATCGACACAATCCGCAACCATTCCCCAAGCAAGCGTATTTAAAGGCGTTGTGAAAAATCCCGATGCAAAAAGCCAAATGAAAATGAGTGTAATGGAAGAATACGGCGTAAAATGCAGGCCGGCATAAGAAATAAGCGATAGAGCCGCCGTGATAATCATGACTTGTTTTCTTCCCCACTTCTCAGAAAAGAAAGGAATAAACAAATTGCTGATCAGCGCTGCCCCGAAAAATAAAACGGTTCCCATAAACACAAATTCTTTATGGTTTACGTTATACGTAAAATAATACACCATCGTGCTGAGCTTAATATTAAACCCGATCGCAAAAGCTAAAAATGATGAAATTAGCATAATCAAAGGTTTGTTTCGGAATAAAACGGATAATGTCTTTTTGATCCCTTGTTTTTTTCTCTTTTTAGGCTGAATCCGCTCCCGTACAGTAAAGAAACTGAATAGATTCAAAACAATGCTGACCGCCGCGTAGATGAGCGCAGTCATTTGAAATCCAAACGCCTGATCCTCTCCTCCGATAGCAGTTGCAAGCGGTGTCGCACAGGAAATGGATAAAAGAATTCCGATATACACCAAAATCATCCGGGTTGTGGTTAGAACCGTCCGTTCCTCCACAGAATTCGTCATCCGCCCCGTTAGGCTGTTCACCGGGATTGTTTGCATACTAAAGGACATCCCAAGCAGAATATAGGTGACGTACGCATATACCATATTCCCGGTCTCACCGAAATGAGGCGTCGTGAAACATAAGAATGTGAATAGCGCAAAAGGAAATGCCACCCACAGCAAATATGGCCTTGCTTTTCCCCACCTTGTATTCGTTTTATCTAAAATCAATCCCATGATCGGGTCAAAAATAGCATCCAGCACACGCACAACAAGAAACAAAGTTGCGATCACCGCAGGCTGAATGCCGCCGACGTCTGTATAATAAAATAATAAGTATGCGTTTACAAACTGAAAGATAATATTATACGACATATCGCCGAATCCATAGCCGATTCGTTCAAACCAGGACAGTCCGGTGCTGGATTTTGACTGATGCTTCACTTTCATTGCCGTTACTTTTTCTGTTTCAATCATCATTTCCCACCCCAAGAATCCGTTTTCATTTCCAGTACACAAGAGGGAGAATACAAAGATCCTCCCTGTTCACTCAGCGATTTGGATACACCATCACTTTTAAACATTCATTCTTAAATTGAAGCGCCCGCTCCATCGCCTCTTGTGTCTGCTCCAGTGAATATTGGTCCGTTATAAGATGCTTCGTGTCCACAATGCCGGAAGCGAGAAATTCGATTCCCTTCGGATACGTATTGGCATAACGGAAGATCCCGTAAATATCAATCTCGTTATCCGCAATAAACGGCACATTGAGCGGAATCTCGTTTTGTGAAGGCAAACCGACAATCGCCAATTTTCCGCCCCGGCGCACAGAAGCCAGTGCAGTTTGCAGTGCCGCTGGATTCCCCGCTGTTTCCCAAGCAACATCAACGCCTTTTTCATTCGTGATCGTCTTAATCTCTTCAAGCGCATCCTGTTCACGGATATTAATGGCATGAGTCGCTCCCATTTTTTTCGCGGCCTCTAACCGCAGCGGCTCTAAGTCCGTGACGATAATTCTGCCTGCCCCAAATGCTTTAGCTGCGGCAACGGCCATTAACCCAACAGGGCCCATCCCCATAATCGCAATTGTTGATCCGGGCTGCAGCTTCGTTCTTGCCGCCGCATGAATGCCGACAGAAAACGGCTCGATCAAAGCAGCATCTTCATAAGAAAGTGAGTCTGGGATAGAGAAAACAAAGTCCTGCCGCATTTTGATATATTGGACAAACGCGCCGTCTACCGGCGGTGTAGCCAAAAACTGTACATCCGGGCAAAGATTATAGCGCCCTTCCTTGCACGCCTCACAGCGTCCGCACGTAACACCCGGCTCTACAGCGACGCGGTCTCCCACCTTGAATTGATCGACAGATGATCCGACAGCGGCAATTTCACCTGCACATTCATGGCCTAGGATAAATGGTTTTTCCACTACATAGTTGCCGATTCGGCCATTTGTATAGTAATGCAGATCTGATCCGCAAATTCCGACAGCCATCACCTGAATCAACACTTCATCATGATTGATGTCAGGCACAGGTACTGTTTCGATTTTGATTTCTCTTGTGTTGTGCATAACAGCCGCTTTCATGTTCTGAGGTACTGTGTGAGTCATTTGGCAAATTCCTTTCTTTAGAAAATAAAATGTAAGTGCATACATTTTTGTTTTCTCTGTTACTGCCCCCATTTTATCTGCTTTTCAAGACGTTCAACAGCCTTTCCTGCTGTATAAAAGGACAGCGGCACTGTACTTTTATTTTTTCATATACAAAAAACGCTGAATTGATAAAATAGTACTAATAGGAGGTGCAGGCTTATGGCTGAACTTGAAAACCGAAAACAATTTGCACAACTGCTGGCACCTGGCGTCAAAACGCTAAAACTTCATCCTGATTATAAAGTCAGAAGGAAAAAGAACGAAAAAACAGGACAGTCTTACATAGATAAAATCGCACTCCAGCTGGGAGTCTCCCCAAACACGATCAAAAGCTGGATCGGACAGATGGGGGTAAACTACATTCCCGGGAGAATTGAGGACGGAAAACTGTTCGGGATGATCTGGATCATTCTCGAAAAGACCGACTTGGATATCGAGTGGTTGACCGACCTGCTGGAAACCACCACCATCCCAGTCATCAAACCCGCATTGCCTGTATGGGCAGCGTCTTGTTTGAAAAAAGCGAAAACACTGCGAAAAGACGGGTCATTCGGAGCTCCCCATGATGACGATATAGAAAAAGCAGTAAAGCGGCTTTTTCATGACAGACCTAACCAAGAAACGAATGCGCTTACAGAGCAGCCAATCACGCATAACCTACCGTCACGCTGGTCAGGACACTTTATCGGGCGTAGCTTTGATATGGAAGCGATACGGCAATGGATGCTTTCTCCGTCACCAGTCTGTTTAATCACCGGCTGGGCCGGTATGGGTAAAACCACAGTCGCTCTTGAAGCCGCCTATTCCTGTGTCGACGATACTTCAGATTGGCCCTCATTCAACAGCATCATTTGGGTCAGCGCTGATTGGAAAGGATTGAGCTTTAGCGATTTTTTAAATACGATCGCCTATCAGCTCGGGCGCACAGAACAAATCGATAAATCAATCAATGAAAAACGGTTTGTCGTCCGCAATGCGTTAGCCAATTACACTAGAGAAAAACCGATCCTCCTGATCGTTGACAGCATTGATACTGCAGAACGTGACATTCACGAATTTATCACAAGCCTTCCGCAAGGCGTAAAAGTTCTCCTCACTGCACGGGAAAACGTAAAACAAACCTATCGGGAAAGCTTCGGAGAAATGACAGCTATTCAGCTGAGCGGCCTTGACCAAACAGATGCCTTGGATTTTTTTCAGCAAGAAGTGCACCGATGCTTACAAACATGCAACCTCCCACATAAACGGGAAAAGCTGGAGCAGCTGTTACAGCTATCGGCTGGCCTGAAAAACGAATTCATTTCAGCGACTGCCGGAAACCCGAAAGCCATGGCACTCAGCATCGCCTATATGTCAGATGATGACATACCCGCTCAGCAACTGATTCATGAACTTGGAAAAGCGGGCTACTCACTGCTGGAATTGTTTGAGTTCCTCTTCGGGCGCACCTGGGATAGATGCAATGAAGATACGCGAAAGCTATGGCAGACGCTTTGCTTTTTCAGCAAGCCGCCTGATGAAAAAAGCCTGGCAGCAGCAGCCGGATTAGACGCCCGCCGTTTTCATTACGCTATGGAACAAATGCGGTCATATGCGCTGATTCAGCCGGAACGACGCCAAGGCAGGACGCAATACTTGGCGCACCAAACCGTTGTCGCCTACGGAGAACAGCATTTGTCCGAACAGCACGAATATGAAAAAGAAGCCCGCAATCGCTGGGCGCACTATTATATTGATTATGCCGAAACCCATTTAAAGCGTGAACAGCCCAACTCTATCTATTGGAGCTACCTGCTGGGACGGAACTTAGATCATATGAAACAAGAGTGGCCAAACATCTTAAAGGTCATCAAATGGGCAAGCGAAACCGATCAAAAAGAAATCCTAATCGAACTCATCACCCGCTTCAGCCATTTTCTAAGCAGAATCAACCTGCCCTTGCGAATCGAATACGGACGCAAAGCCGCCGACGTCGCCCATCAAATAGGCCAACACACGCGAGAAGCGTTCTTCCGAATCGACACAGCAGGCTGGGCCCTGATGGAAGTCAATGATTTAGACGGGGCCTTACAGCAAATAGAGGCCGGACTGAAGACTCTGGAACAATCAGACGCTCACGATGCCCATGATTTAAAGGTTTGGGGACACGCACTCAAAGCAAGGCTGTTTTTAAAAGCCGGACAACAGAAAAAAGCAGAGACTATTTTAAACGAAATCGAAGATCAATCAATTTCCCCTACCATTCAACATAGGGTTCTGCTGGTTCGCGGAGACCTAAGCTTTTTGAGAGATCATCATGAAGAAGCCATTCAATTATACGAAGCCGCAAATGAAATCAGCTCCACGTACGGCGGTGAAAAAACGATAGAAGCCTATTTCAATCTGGGTGTCGCTTACGTGAAATGTGGTCAATTTGAAAAAGCGGAAGAAGCCTTTGAGCAAATGCTCTATGACAAACATAACGCCAATCAAGTTGAACTGATCTACTATCACTACGGAATGGCGCAGCTGTTGAACCGTAAAGGAGAGAAAACGAAAGCGATGGAATCTAATCAGAGAGCGATTCGTTTGATTGATTCTTGGGAGCCTGGGATTGGGATTCGGAGTGAGGTGGAGCAAATGGATATTCTCATTTAAAAGACAACTACATTGCGGCTAGCGGTACGAGCTTTGAAAAACACTCATGACCTTGTTGTTTTTAAAGATAAAAAGGTATCTTTATCAGTACAGTAAATTGATTAAGATACCTTTATTTAAAAATTAATATCTCACAGAATGACAAATTTCTAAAGTTAAACTTTTAACAACAAGAGGTTAATACTTATACAGCCGTATTAACGCTGTACTGTAATATAATGTTTTAGTTCACCTGACCAATATCTTCCTCCCCAATCCTGTCCAACTTGCACATCATACTTACCTGCAGGAAGATTTTTCGTTGAAAAACTCACACGAAAATTACGTGAACCAATACTATGCAAAATATCTTTTCTGGCAATTACTTTACCTTTGTTATTTAATAGAATTACTGAAAAGCCATTATCTAAATCCCTAGCCAAAGTACCCGTAACCACAATGGAAGTAGCTCTTTTCGTATATGTATTAGCATCTGTTTTAAATTTGATTGTACCTTTCGAATCCATAGCTAATGCTTCTGACCCACCTGCGAAAATGGCAACTCCCAAAAGTACTGCTGTAAACATGGTCATTACTAACTTTTTCATCTTTAGAATTCCTCTTTTCTTTTTAATATTTTAAATCCTCAATTATAATAACATATTTGCCTAAAAAATAGGGATTTTTCCATATCTTCCTTCTAAAAAATGAATAAGTATGATAGAAATTTAATAATATTAATGCAAATTAAGATTCTTTTGAAAAATTTCTTGTTTTAATCTATTTGAAATGAAGCTTAAAATTTGAAGTATCATCTATAAAACCTCTGCCAAGGTGTCTAATAAAACCATATTCACGAATAAAAGATTAACAA
>NZ_CP026521.1:723488-730724 GCF_002953915.1 Bacillus sp. MBGLi79 | reverse complement strand
AACAAAGCATCTGATTAAAATTTATTGCATCCTAACGCCAGCAACTGTAAGAGAAGTACCCTCTGTCCGATTTTAGTGGCGCTCTTAAAAAGGCTTAAAATTAAACAGGCAAAAATAGCATATGCAAACGGGCGGAAATTTAGCGATGAGGATTTCATTTTTTCCCGTCCGGATGGCAACCCTGAAAATATAAAGAAAATGGACACAAGAATGAGACGGATTTTAAAGAGAATGAACCTGAACAAAAAAATCACCCAACACACTTTCCGTCATACCTTCACATCTCTTGCAGCTGAAGCGGGTGTACCTTTGGATGAAATCCAGAAAATTTTAGGCCACGAAAAAGACGAAGTGACATGAAAAGTTTATCTGCATACCACCAGAAAAAGTAAGGAAAAAACTTCTCAACAATTCAATTCATTTGTAAATGATTTATCGATGAAAATCCAATCCTCATGATGGATGTGACCATTTCGTGACCAATTTAATGAACAAAACAAAAAACCCCTTGATTTTCAAGGGGTTTTAAGTGGGCTTACATCATGCCGCCCATACCGCCCATGCCGCCCATGTCAGGCATTCCTGCGCCGCCTTTGTTTTCTTCAGGCTTGTCGGCAACAACTGCTTCAGTTGTCAGGAACATAGCCGCTACAGATGCTGCGTTTTGCAGAGCTGAGCGTGTTACTTTTGTAGGGTCAACGATACCTTTGTCGATCATGTTCACCCATTCGCCTGTTGCAGCGTTGTAGCCTACACCAATAGCTTCGCCTTTCAGGCGCTCAACGATGACAGATCCTTCAAGACCCGCATTGTGCGCGATTTGACGGATTGGTTCTTCAAGAGCGCGAAGAACGATGTTGATACCAGTCAGTTCGTCGCCTTCAGCTTCAAGGGCAGCTACTTTATTGTAAACATTGACAAGAGCTGTACCACCGCCGGATACGATTCCTTCTTCTACCGCAGCGCGAGTAGAGTTCAGGGCGTCTTCGATGCGAAGCTTGCGTTCTTTCAATTCTGTTTCAGTCGCAGCGCCGACTTTGATGACAGCTACGCCGCCTGCAAGCTTAGCTAGGCGCTCTTGTAATTTTTCTTTATCGAACTCAGAAGTTGTTTCTTCAACTTGAGCGCGGATTTGGTTGACGCGTGCCGCGATTTGCTCTGTATCTCCCGCACCTTCAACGATTGTTGTGTTTTCTTTTGTCACAACAACTTTAGAAGCGCGTCCCAATTGGTTGATTTGAGTTGATTTAAGGTCAAGACCTAAATCTTCTGTGATCACTTCGGCACCTGTCAGGATAGAGATGTCTTCGAGCATCGCTTTGCGGCGGTCTCCGAATCCAGGCGCTTTAACAGCCACTGCGTTGAATGTTCCGCGAAGCTTGTTGACAACCAATGTTGCAAGAGCTTCACCTTCAACGTCTTCAGCAATCAGAAGCAACGGTTTGCCTTGCTGAACAACTTGCTCAAGCACCGGCAGGATTTCTTGAATGTTTGTGATTTTTTTGTCTGTTACTAAGATGTACGGGTTCTCAAGAACCGCTTCCATCTTATCGGAATCTGTCACCATGTAAGGAGACGCATATCCGCGGTCAAACTGCATACCTTCAACCACTTCAAGCTCTGTTGTGAATCCTTTTGATTCTTCGATCGTGATGACACCGTCGTTGCCGACGCGCTCCATCGCTTCAGCGATCAGGCTTCCGACTTCTTCGTCAGCAGCGGAGATTGAAGCAACTTGTGCGATTGATTCTTTGCCTTCGATTGGTTTGGAGATTTCTTTCAGGCTTTCAACCGCTACAGCCACAGCCTGCTCGATACCTTTGCGCACGCCTACAGGGTTAGCGCCGGCAGTTACGTTTTTAAGACCTTCGCGAATCATCGCTTGAGCTAGAACTGTCGCTGTTGTTGTACCGTCACCGGCAACATCGTTTGTTTTGCTCGCAACTTCAGCAACAAGCTTTGCGCCCATGTTTTCGAACGCGTCTTCAAGTTCGATTTCTTTCGCGATGGTAACACCGTCGTTTGTGATTAATGGAGAACCGAATTTTTTCTCAAGAACGACGTTGCGTCCTTTAGGTCCCAAAGTTACCTTTACAGCATCCGCCAATGCATCTACACCGCGCAGCATTGAACGGCGGGCTTCTTCGCTAAACTTAATATCTTTTGCCATGTTATTCGAACCTCCTATATAATTGTCTCGTTTTTATTTATGACTTAGCCGATAACAGCTAAAATGTCGCTTTCACGCAAGATTAAGTAGTCAGTACCTTCATATTTCACTTCGGTACCTGCATATTTTGAGAAGATGATGCGGTCGCCTGTTTTAACTTCTAATGCAACGCGCTCTCCGCTCTCTAACACACGGCCTGAACCGGCTGCAACCACTTTACCCTCTTGTGGTTTTTCTTTTGCGGAGTCAGGAAGTACGATTCCGCTGGCAGTTTTTTCTTCAGACTCAACGAGCTCAATGACAACGCGATCACCTAATGGCTTTAACAATGAAACAACCTCCTCAATATTTTCATATGTAATTTTAGCACTCGCACTCGGTGAGTGCTAACACAATTCTTATAATAAAGAATCTCCCAGGCAATTTCAAGTGATAAGGTCAAATTTTTTTGCGCTTACATTTCTCCGCATGTCCTTATCATCCTATAATTTAAAAAGAGTGTGTTACAATAAACATAGTCTGAATTAGATTTTTAGAAAAGGAGTACATAAAGCTTGAGAAAACAATACTGGTTTATTATATTGGCATACGTTCTCATGCAATTGTCGGCCGCTGTCGGCTTGCCTCTTCTTTACTTTTTGGGAGTGGGCAAAGGACAGCCAAAGGCTGAAGCCCAGCTTACATTGACAGGCGTCTGGTCTGTCATCGCGTTTACCCTCTGTCTCGTTATCGTGCTGCTGATTTTGCGGACGGTGCCGAAGACGACGCTTCGCAACCGGCCGAAAGCATCGGTTGGAGCATCAATCGGATGGGCGGTAGCCGGTGTTTTTCTCGCTTTGTTTTCGCAGTCAATTGCCGCTTCGATCGAAATGTACTTGTTCGGGGTCACCCCGGAATCGGAAAATACGCAGCGGATCATGGAAATCATCACCGCATTGCCGCTGATGGTGTTTGTCTCTTCTGTATTTGGTCCGATTCTTGAAGAAATCATTTTCAGAAAGATCATTTTCGGTGCAATCTATGAGAAAACGAATTTTTTCATTGCCGCTTTGTTCAGTTCGGTGCTCTTCTCGGTCGTCCATTTGGATTTCAGCCATCTGCTCATTTATACAGCAATGGGATTCACATTCGCCTTTTTATATGTCAGAACCAACCGGATTATCGTGCCTATTTTCGCCCATGTCGCCATGAATACGCTCGTCGTCTTACTGCAGACGTTCCGGGAGCCTATTGAAGAATATTTGAAACACGCCGAGAAAATGCAAATGATTATTGGAGGATTTCTATGATGAGAAGCCCTAAATTCTGGGGAGCGATTTATTTATTAACGGGTGTGCTGTTTACATATCTGGCGGCAACCTCGCCCGGAAGCATGTGGTCTTTTTACACGATCCTGCTGATGCTTTTCGCAGCCTATAATATCAGCATTTCCTTTAAAATGTTCGCCCTGGCCGGCAAGATGAAGCGAAAAGATCAATAGCCTTTTTTGTGAAGGAAAAGAGCCATTCTGAAAAAGAATGGCTCTTATTTTGTATGGTCGTTCAAAAACGCTTGATTTTCCTCTTGAATCATTGTTTTTTGCGCCTGCCTGTAGGATATTCTTGAAATCACGATACTGATTTCATAAAGAATGAGCAATGGCACTGAGACCATTAAATGCGACAAAAGCTCAGGCGGTGTAATGAGGGCCGCGATGACGAACAACACAAAATATGCGTATTTTCTGATTTTCGCCAAAAACATCGGCGTCACGAGGCCGAGCCTTGTGATAAACATGATGACCACAGGCATCTGAAACAATAAGCCAAAAGGAAGCGTCAACTGAAGCAGAAACTGAAAATATTCGTGTATTCCGATGACCTGGTTGACATTCAGATCATCTGAGACTCTCGTCATAAAGTCCACGACAAACGGAAATAAAATAAAGTAAGAAAAGGCAATGCCGCCTAAAAAAAGAATAATCGATATCGGAATATAGCTGAGCGTCACTTTTCGTTCCTTTTCATACAGCCCCGGGCTGATGAAAGCCCACAGCTGGTATAAAACAAGCGGCGAAGTTAAGACGGCGCCGATGATGAAAGCGAACTGCACGTACACAAATAAAGGATCGGTCAGCTTGAACGCGTTGAGCGTCAGCAGCTTCGCTTCATCCGTCTGCTGCAGATAGATAATCAGCGGCTTTGCCAATAAAAAGCCTGCCACAACAAATAAAACAAAAAAGAAAAAAGTGATCACAAGCCGTCTGCGTAGTTCTGTGATATGTTCTATCAGCGACATTTCTCTTTCCTTCATAAATGTCATCCTATCCTACTGATCTTCTTTCTTTTTATCGGAATCGTCGTCAGCCAAACCTTTTGTCGCATTCTTAAACTCCCTCAGCGTGTTTCCCGCTGCTCTTCCCAGCTCGGGAAGTTTTTTCGGGCCGAATATCAGAAGCGCCACCACGACAATTAAAATAAAGCTTCCAGGACCGATTGGCATAAAGCCTGCCCCCTTTCCTTTATTTTTCGTTTTCCGTTTTACTTTTCCTGCATTGAATAATGTTTCATGAAATACACCAGCGACTGAAGTTCAACCGCCAAATCTATATGATGAATGCGAATGTGTTCCGGCACATTCAAGCGGGCCGGCGTGAAATTAAGAATGCCTTTAATGCCAAGCTCCACCAGCCTGTCTGTAATCGACTGTGCGGCTTGAGCCGGTACCGTCAAAATGGCGACGGGGATATCATCCGTCATATGCTCTTCAAGTCTATTCAGATCATAGACGGGAACACCGCCGACCTCGGTTCCGATTTTTTCCTCATTGATGTCAAACGCCATGGCGATTTTTGTATTATTATTTTTGATAAAATTGTAATGGAGAAAGGCTGTCCCCAAATTCCCCACGCCAATGAGCGTTACGTTCGTCATTTCATCCTGATCAAGCGTCTTTCTAAAAAAGGACAGCAAATAATTGACATTGTAGCCGTATCCTTTTTTTCCGAGCGCGCCGAAGTACGAGAAGTCCCTGCGGATGGTCGCAGAATCGACTTTGACGGCATCGCTCAGCTCAGCGGAAGATACACGCTGTTTTCCGGATGCATGAAGGTTTTTTAAAAAACGATAATATAATGGCAACCGTTTCGCTGTCGCTTGCGGAATTTTTGAATGATCCATGTTCATAAACTAATCCTCCATGTCTACATCAGCTTTTTCCCTTTTATAGTCACCGTTTTTCCCGCCTGTCTTTTCGAGAAGAAAGGTCGGTCCTATCACCATTCCCTTATCCGCCGCTTTGCACATGTCATATACGGTCAGCGCACATACGGAGGCCGAAGTTAACGCTTCCATTTCCACACCTGTGCTCCCTTTGGTCTTCACTTTAGATTGAATATGCAGGATGCTCTTCTGTTCTTTCTCCTCCCAGCGAAAGGCGATGTCGACTCCTTTCAGAGCGATCGGATGGCACATCGGGATGATGGCGGATGTCTGTTTTGCGGCCATGATTCCGGCCACTTGCGCCACCGCCAATACATCGCCCTTTCCGATTTCCCGGTTTTTGATTTTTTCATGTACTGTTCGATTCATAGACACGCTTGAAACAGCCGCAGCTGTACGTACTGAAGCTTCCTTTTCGCTTATATCAACCATCTTGGCTCTGCCTTGTTCATTAAAATGTGTAAACTCATTCATGTTCTGAACTCTCCTTATAACGATCATACACTATTTTTTTCATTCTGTCTTTTTCTTTGGCTAAAATCTTCCAGACTTCACTTAATTGTTTGCTGACTGCGCAGTGATAGGCTACACTTAAAATAGCAGACAAGAGGTGAAAGATCATGATGATTTTACAAGTGAACCAACTTTCAAAATCGTTTGGAGCCGATACGATTTTAACGAATATAAAACTCGAAGTCAGATCTCGGGACCGGATTGCGATCGTCGGACGCAACGGCGCCGGAAAATCGACTCTTCTAAAGATTATCGCAGGAAAACTTTCATATGAAAAGGGGGACATCATCAAGCCGAAAGATTTGACGATGGGCTACCTTGACCAGCATTCCGGCCTCGATTCCAAGCTGACGCTCAAAGAGGAATTGCTGTCGGTATTTGATTTTCTAAAAAAAATGGAAAAAGAAATGCGCGCGATCGAGGAAAAGATGGCGCAGGCCGGACCGGACATGCTTGAATCATTGATGAAGACGTATGACAGGCTTCAGCAGGAGTTCAAGGACAAAGGCGGCTACCAATATGAGGCAGAGGTCCGATCCGTCATGCACGGGCTCGGCTTTGCGGGATTTGACGACTCCGTCCGCGTCCAGGACTTAAGCGGAGGTCAAAAAACAAGGCTTGCCCTCGGAAAAATGCTTTTGACAAAACCCGACCTCCTCATTTTGGACGAACCGACAAACCACTTGGATATCGATACCCTGACATGGCTTGAACAATATTTGCAAAATTACAGCGGAGCGATTTTAATCGTTTCCCATGACAGGTACTTTCTTGACAAAGTGGTTACCCAAGTTTACGAGATCAGCCGGTCACAAAGCAAAAAATATACAGGGAACTACAGCTCTTATCTCCAATTAAAAGCCGAACAGCTGGAAAAGGAAACAAAGCTTTATGAAAAGCAGCAGGACGAAATCGCCAAGCTGCAGGAGTTCGTCGACCGGAATCTGGCCAGAGCTTCGACGACGAAACGGGCGCAGAGCAGACGAAAGCAGCTTGAACGGATGGAGATCATGGACAAACCGCTCGGAGATGAAAAGTCGGCGTCTTTCCGCTTTGAAATTACAAGGCAAAGCGGAAACGATGTACTGCGGGTGGAAGACTTGACAGTAAGCTACCAGGAGCAGCCCCCGCTTCTCCGTTCATTGAACTTTCACATCACACGCGGGGAAAGCGTTGCACTGGTCGGACCGAACGGAATCGGCAAGTCAACCCTTTTAAAAGCATTGATTCAAAAGCTGCAGCCGGTATCGGGAACAATCGCGACAGGCTCCCATGTCTCAATCGGCTACTATGACCAGGAACAGGCTGAATTGACGTCGTCAAAACGCGTGCTTGACGAGCTTTGGGACGATT
>NZ_CP026521.1:721243-723478 GCF_002953915.1 Bacillus sp. MBGLi79 | reverse complement strand
ATGAATGAAAAGGATATCCGGACCTGCCTCGGCAACTTCCTGTTTTCGGGAGAAGACGTATTAAAACCTGTACACGCGTTAAGCGGCGGCGAAAAAGCAAGGCTTGCCCTCGCCAAGCTGATGCTCCAAAAAGCGAACTTCCTTATTCTTGATGAGCCGACAAACCATCTCGACCTGGACAGCAAGGAAGTCTTGGAGAACGCTTTGATCGATTACCCGGGAACGATATTATTTGTGTCCCATGACCGCTATTTTATCAACCGGATCGCGACAAAAGTACTAGAGCTTTCCCGCGACAAAGCAGAAGAATATTTAGGCGACTACGATTATTACACAGAAAAAAAAGCGCAGCAGCTTGAACTGAAAGAACTAGAAAAACAGACGGAAGAGCATCAGAAAAACGCTTCCGAAAAACTTGGCGCAAAAAAGAGCTATGAGGAAGAAAAAGAGCTGAAAAGAAAAGAACGCCAGCGGCAGCGAAGGATTGAAGAAATCGAAACAAGAATTACGGACATTGAAGAACAGATCGAAAAAAATGAAGAGCTCCTGTGTGACCCCGCCGTCTTCCAAGACCATGAGAAGGTCCAGGAAATCCACTCTGAAAATGAACGGCTAAATGAGGAGCTTGAACAACTGTTAACAGAATGGGAAACACTCTCTACAAATGAATAAAGGATGAACCGCTCCAAGCCGGAGCGGTTTTTTTGTCCACAATTAAAATCCTTTATTTAAAAGAAAGAAAGCGATTTACCCACAATATCCACAAAAAACATAATATTTATACACATTATTAACAGGTAAAAAAGGTCTGTAAATTAAGGTTTTTAACATTATACACAAGACTGTGGATATATGTTAATAACCTGTTAATAACTATTCCCGGGCAAAAAAACCTCACAGAGCGTGAGGTTTTAATAAGACGTCAGATCTAAGCCAGGCTGACCGTTCATATCATATTTTCCTCTGATTCCTTTTTTAAAAGCAACCGTACCTGCGGCGGCAATCATCGCGGCATTGTCCGTACACAGCGAAAGCGGCGGGATCAAAAGCTCAATCTCCGGATGGCTGCTGAACGTTTTTTCAAGCGCCGCTCTCAACCCTTTGTTTGCAGCAACTCCTCCGGCAAGCAGCACCTGTTTGACGCCATAAGCTTTCGCAGCGCGTTCCGTTTTTGTGACGAGGACATCAATGACGCTTTCCTGAAAGCTGGCTGACAAATCTTCCGGAGCTATCGTTTCACCTTTTTGTGAAGCGTTGTGAAGCGTGTTGATGACTGCAGATTTCAATCCGCTGAAGCTGAAATGATAAGAGCCTTCTTCAAGCCATGCGCGCGGCAGCGGCACATTTGCCTCGCCTTTTTGCGCAAGTTTGTCAATGTGAGGTCCTCCCGGATAAGGAAGCCCCATCGTTCTCGCCACTTTGTCATAGGCTTCACCTGCCGCATCGTCGAGCGTCTCTCCGATGACTTCAAATGAGCCGTGCTCTTTCATATACACGAGTTCGGTGTGGCCGCCTGAGACGACAAGGGCAATCGCCGGAAATTGAATGTCCTGAACAAGTCTGTTGGCATAGATGTGACCGGCAATGTGATGGACGCCTACGAGCGGTATGCCCCGGGCAAAACTGAGCGCTTTCGCGGCATTCACGCCGATCAATAAAGCGCCGACAAGCCCCGGTCCTTCCGTTACTGCGATGGCATCAATGTCATCAAATGTCATGTCCGCTTGTGCAAAGGCTTCCTCAAGCACGATCGTCATCTGTTCCACGTGATGCCTTGATGCGATCTCGGGAACAACGCCGCCAAACCGTTTATGACTTTCGATTTGCGACGCTACGACATTTGAAATGATATCCGTTCCGTTTTTGACAATCGCGGCGGCCGTCTCATCACAGCTTGTTTCGATTCCTAATACATACAGATCTTTTTTATGATTCATTTAGTCTCACCCACATTAATAATGCATCTTCCCCATTATCGGTATAATAATTTTTACGAATTCCTCCCGGCTCAAAGCCGAGCTTTTTGTATAAGCTTTGTGCAATATGATTCGATACCCTTACCTCTAAAGAAAGCTGAACCGCCTTTTTCATCCGGCAAAGCTTCATCGCGGCTTTCAAAAGAGCTTCTCCTAAACGGCGGCCCCGATATGCAGGTGAAACGGCAATGTTGGTGATCTGGGCATCATCCATGACGATCCAAATCCCGCAGTAGCCGACAACTTGCTCCTCAACTTC
>NZ_CP026521.1:708284-721143 GCF_002953915.1 Bacillus sp. MBGLi79 | reverse complement strand
ACCTTCCGAATATATCGGAATTCCAAATGGAGAGCGGATCATCCTCAAAGTCCTGCATTAAATAACGTACAAGCTCTAGCAGACGTAACTTCTGTTATACAATCACAAGCTTTTCCTTTACGATTAGGATCTCCTTTACTCTGCAACAAAGAAAGCCAAGTTTGTTTTCCTGTAACTCCATCAGCTGGCAACTTAACAAATTTTTGGAATTCAGCAACTGCATTTTTTAATAGTGTACTGTACTGTCCATTGAATTCTCCTGGATTGAAATCATTTACATATAATGCATATTGAAGGAGCTTAACAAAGTTTGCATTAGTACTTCCTATGCTCAGAGTTGGTAAAAGGTTGGTCGTAGAAGGCCCTATTGATCCCGTTTGTAGAGAGGGAGCAATTCCCTCTTCTGTTTGAATACCGTAAATTAAAGCTTTATTAGTCCCTCTTTGGTAGTAACCATCACATGGTTGGACTCCAGATGTTTTGTAATATTTTGAATTAAGATCTCTTTGCATCTCTCTAATTCTAGAATTACCACCAGATGTGAGCACATAAGCATCCATAGTTAAAAATGCTTTAAATATATAGGAATAAACTTTCCCGTCACGAATAGGCAGTCCCGCATCAGTTTGCAATTTAATTACTGCAGCTTTAGTCCCTTCTCCAAAAGTTCCTGTAAATCCAGTTGGATTGTAACCTTTACAATACATTGCTCCTTGAAGAATTAGTACAATTCTTTTTCCTTTGTCATCAGTAGGAATACGCCCAATTTCCATTTCTCCCCATGATTTGTACGCTACTTCAGTTCCTGGTCCAAAATTATCAGCAGGTGTAGAGATTCCAAGTTCAATTTGCAAAGCCCTAGTTAAAGCATACATCGTGGACCAACCAGTTTTCCCATTTTCAGGGGCTGGAACGAAGCCAGGCTTTCCAGAGTAAGCAGCATTTACCCATAGTTGTACTTTCTGAATCATTTCATCCATTATAGTCACCTCTTTTATAGTATTCATGTCTAGGTGGCAAGCGTATGACAAGAAAACCCTTCTCAGTTGAGAAGGGTTTCATCATAATATGGCAAACTTCATCAATAGGCTTTTTATGCATTAAAATACTTATAAATGAAAAAGGATGCTTCTTCTAAAGTCCAGTAGACTTTTGGAAGCATCCTCAATGAATGTTATCTTTTTGTTATTTTTTCAGCTGCACGGGTGATGAAAAACGGTCAAACCCTTGGTATATCAAAGGTTTTCGCCGTTTGATTACATCATGCCGCCCATACCGCCCATGCCGCCCATATCAGGCATTCCTGCGCCGCCAGCGTTTTCTTCTGGCTTGTCAGCGACAACGGCTTCAGTTGTTAACAACATAGCCGCTACAGACGCAGCGTTTTGCAGTGCAGAACGTGTCACTTTTGTTGGGTCAACGATACCTTTGTCGATCATGTTTACCCATTCGCCAGTTGCAGCGTTGAAGCCTACGCCGATTTCTTCGTTTTTGAGGCGCTCAACGATGACAGATCCTTCAAGACCAGCGTTGTGTGCGATTTGACGGATTGGCTCTTCAAGCGCGCGAAGCACGATGTTGATACCTGTTTGAGCATCGCCTTCAGCTTCAACTGCAGCGACTTTGTTATATACGTTTACAAGCGCTGTACCACCACCGGATACGATGCCTTCTTCAACAGCCGCGCGAGTTGAGTTCAGGGCGTCTTCAATGCGAAGTTTACGCTCTTTCAGCTCAGTTTCTGTCGCAGCGCCGACTTTGATGACAGCTACGCCGCCAGCAAGTTTAGCAAGACGCTCTTGTAATTTTTCTTTGTCGAATTCAGAAGTTGTTTCTTCCACTTGAGCGCGGATTTGAGTCACGCGGGCAGAAATTTTGTCTGTTTCGCCAGCGCCTTCAACGATTGTTGTGTTTTCTTTTGTAACGACAACTTTAGAAGCGCGTCCCAATTGTGTGATTTGAGTAGATTTCAGGTCAAGGCCAAGATCTTCTGTGATGACTTCTCCGCCAGTAAGGACAGCGATGTCTTCAAGCATTGCTTTACGACGGTCACCGAAGCCAGGAGCTTTAACAGCCACTGCGTTGAATGTGCCGCGAAGTTTGTTCACAACAAGTGTTGCAAGTGCTTCGCCTTCAACGTCTTCTGCGATCAGAAGCAATGGTTTGCCTTGCTGAACAACCTGCTCAAGCACAGGAAGGATTTCTTGAATGTTTGTGATTTTTTTGTCTGTGATTAAGATGTAAGGATTGTCAAGAACCGCTTCCATCTTATCAGAGTCAGTTACCATGTAAGGAGACGCATATCCGCGGTCGAATTGCATACCTTCCACAACTTCAAGCTCAGTTGTGAAGCCTTTAGACTCTTCGATTGTGATAACGCCGTCGTTTCCTACGCGCTCCATTGCTTCAGCGATAAGGCTTCCGACTTCCTCATCAGCAGCAGAGATCGCAGCAACCTGAGCGATAGACTCTTTGCCTTCGATTGGCTTAGAAATTTCTTTTAGGTTTTCGATCGCAACCGCTACAGCTTTTTCCATCCCTTTACGAACGCCTACAGGATTAGCGCCTGCTGTTACGTTTTTAAGGCCTTCACGGATCATTGCTTGCGCAAGAACTGTCGCAGTTGTTGTACCGTCACCGGCAACGTCGTTTGTTTTGCTGGCTACTTCAGCAACAAGCTTCGCACCCATGTTTTCAAACGCGTCTTCAAGCTCGATTTCTTTAGCGATTGTTACACCGTCATTTGTGATTAATGGAGAACCGAATTTTTTCTCTAGAACCACGTTGCGTCCTTTTGGTCCTAAAGTTACTTTTACAGCATCAGCAAGTGCATCGACACCGCGAAGCATTGCGCGGCGGGCTTCTTCACTAAACTTAATATCTTTTGCCATGTTTACAAGACCTCCTTGAATTTTTAAATGTTTTTATTTAAGAATTAGCCAATAACAGCTAAAATGTCGCTTTCACGTAAGATTAAGTATTCAGTACCTTCGTATTTCACTTCAGTACCTGCGTATTTTGAGAAGATAATGCGGTCGCCCTCTTTTACTTCTAAAGCAACGCGCTCTCCGCTTTCTAACACGCGACCTGAACCAGCTGCCACGATTTTGCCTTCTTGCGGTTTTTCTTTTGCAGAATCCGGCAACACAATTCCGCTGGCAGTTTTTTCTTCAGATTCTACGAGTTCAATGACAACGCGATCACCTAATGGCTTTAACAATGTAATAACCTCCTCAATAGTATGAATATGTAATTTTAGCACTCAGCACTAAAGAGTGCTAACACAATTCTTATAATAAAGAATCTCCCTTCCAATTTCAAGTGATAAGATAAAAAATTTTTCACGCTTACATCATTCTTTTCAGCTCCCTTTTCCGTTAGCTTTTTTCACCCCCGTACCGATTATGTTACAATAGCTGTAGATGAACGAAACCCACTTAACAAAGGAGTACATACCATTTGAGAAAACAGTATTGGTTTATCATTTTGACATATATCATCATGCAGTTTTCCGCATTAATCGCGATTCCCTTGTTATTTAAATTCGGTTATGCCGGAGGACAGCCTACAGATGAAAATATGCTGCATGCACAAGGATTATGGTCCGTTATCAGCTTTATCGCCTGTCTCGTTGTTGTTCTGCTCATTCTGAGAACCGTTCCGAAAGAAACGCTGCGAAACGGACAGAAGGACTCAATCGGACTTTCTATCCTTTGGGCGATAGCCGGTTTTTTCATTGCCCTTTTCTCTCAAGGAATTGCAGGCTCTATTGAATACTATGTATTTGGCATCGGAAGAGAATCAGAAAATACACAAGCGATTCTGGATGTCATTCAGGCAGTCCCGCTCATGATTATCGTTTCTTCAATCATCGGGCCTATATTGGAAGAAATCATCTTCAGAAAAATCATTTTCGGGGCGCTGTACGAAAAAACGAATTTCTTCTTCGCCGGACTGATTAGCTCGGTTATTTTCGGTATTGTTCACGCTGATTTGAAGCATCTTCTTCTATATACAGCAATGGGCTTTACCTTTGCCTTTTTATATGCGAGAACAAAACGGATATGGGTGCCGATTTTCGCCCATTTAATGATGAATACATTCGTTGTCATCATGCAGCTTGAGCCTGTTCAGAAATACCTTGAACAGCAGAGTACACAAATGCAACTGATTATTGGAGGATTATTTTTATGAGAAACCCGGTAGTTTGGGGAATGATCTACTTTGCCGTAGGGTGCATCTTTACTTATCTTGCCGCAAGCTCGCCAGGCAGCATGTGGTCATTTTACTCCATCCTGCTGATGGTGTTCGCCGCTTACAACATCAGCATTTCTTTTAAGATGTTCGCCTTTTCATTTAAAATCAAAAAGAACCAGAAATAAAGAAAATCCATTTCTCGTATGAGAAATGGATTTTTTATTATTGCCCGGAAGACACGTCCTGATCGGCAGCACTGCTTTTCTGCGCTTTCCGATAAGCGGCCTTCGATATAAGAATACTGATTTCATATAAAATCAAAAGCGGGACAGTGACCATCATATGGGACAGAAGCTCAGGCGGTGTAATCAGGGCAGCTATCACCAGCAGCGTAAAATACGCATACTTTCTGATTTTCGCTAAGAACATCGGTGTCACAATTCCGAGCCTGGTCAAAAACATGAGAATGACCGGCATTTGGAACAGCAGTCCAAACGGAATCGTCAGCTGCAGAAGAAAATGAAAATATTCATTAATTCCGATCACCTGATTGACATTCAAGTCCTGAGAGATCCGCTTCATAAAATCAACAACAAAAGGAAATAAAATATAATATGAAAAAGATAAGCCCGCTAAAAACAGCAAAATAGAGATCGGAATGTAGCTGAGCGTTACTTTGCGCTCCTTCTCATAGAGGCCCGGGCTCACAAATGCCCAAAGCTGATAAAGAATAACCGGCGAGGTCAGGACGATGCCGATGATAAACGCAAACTGCATAAACACATAAAGCGGGTCTGTCAGGTTAAACGCGTTAAGCGTAAGCTGCTTCGCTTCATCTGTTTCTTGCAGATACACAATAATCGGCTTCGCTAAAAAAAATCCAGCAATAAAGAAAACGACAAACGCCAGCGCTACAATCAGCAACCGTTTTCGAAGCTCAGCAATATGCTCCAGCAGCGACATTTGATTCACTTTCATTCGTGTCATCCTAACTTACTGATCTTCTTTCTTTTTTTCCTCTTCATCACTTGTTAATCCTTTAGTAGCGTTTTTGAATTCACGAAGTGTGTCTCCGGCTGCTTTGCCCAATTCAGGCAGCTTTTTGGGACCGAAGATAATCAGAGCAACGATTGCGATAACAGCAAGGCTTCCAGGACCGATCGGCATATTTGGGCTCCTCCTTTCCCTCTATTCGATTTCCTCTAAAACTGAATAATGCTTCAAGAAATAAACCAGTGACTGAAGCTCAACTGCTAAATCTATATGATGAATTCGAATGTGTTCCGGCACATTCAAACGGGCCGGCGTAAAATTAAGGATTCCCTTGATTCCTAACGCAACCAATCTGTCTGTAATGGATTGAGCGGCAACTGCTGGCACTGTAAGAATGGCAACTGATTCATCTTTTACGTGTTGTTCAAGGTCATCAAGGTTATAGACGGGCACGCCGCCTACCTCAGTTCCTATTTTACTCTCATTTATATCAAAAGCCATAGAAATTTTTGTGTTATTATTTTTTGTGAAATTATAGTGAAGAAATGCCGTTCCCAAGTTCCCGACACCAATCAAAATGACATCAGTCATCTCATCCTGATCAAGCGTTTTTCGGAAAAAAGACAGCAAATAATCCACATTATATCCGTATCCTTTTTTGCCAAGAGCTCCAAAATAGGAAAAATCCCTCCGAATCGTGGCAGAATCAACCTTTACGGCATCACTGAGTTCAGCGGATGATACACGCTGTTTTCCTGACGCATGCAGATTCTTTAAAAAGCGATAGTAAAGCGGCAGCCGTTTCGCCGTCGCCTGCGGAATTTTTGATTGATCCTTATTCATTTTTGGTCCTCCAAATTATACTCGGATAGTTCTCTTTTAAAGTCACCGTTTTTCCCGCCTGTCTTCTCAAGCAAGAAAGTAGGACCGATGACCATTCCCTTATCAAGGGCCTTGCACATATCGTAAACGGTAAGAGCGCACACCGATGCAGAAGTGAGCGCTTCCATTTCCACACCTGTACTCCCTTTCGTTTTGACCTGTGCTTTTATATGAAGTATAACTTCTGCTTCTTTTATTTTCCAGTCAAACGATATATCTACCCCGCTCAATGAAAGCGGATGGCACATTGGAATGATATTCGACGTTTGCTTTGCGGCCATAATGCCTGCCACCTGTGCGACAGCCAGTACATCTCCTTTGCCAATATCGTGACTCTGTATTTTCTCGTACACCTCATTCTTCATGTGTACGCTTGAAACAGCCGCCGCAGTACGGACAGTCGAAGATTTTTCGCTGATATCCACCATCTGGGCTCTGCCCTGTTCATTAAAATGAGAAAATCCATTCATATTAAAACGCTCCTTAAACAGATCATACACTATTTTCTTCTCTATGTCTTATATGGCCAATGTATTGTTTGCTGACTTCTGGTTCATAAGCTACACTTAACTTATTATAACAGAGGTGAAATAATATGATGATCTTACAAGTTAATCAGCTGTCCAAATCGTTTGGTGCTGATACTATTTTAAACAATATAAAGCTGGAAGTCAGAAATCGTGATCGCATCGCCATTGTAGGAAGAAATGGCGCCGGAAAATCTACGCTCCTTAAAATTATCGCAGGCCAGCTTTCGTATGAAAAGGGCGAAATTATTAAACCGAAAGATACTACAATGGGATATCTCGCCCAGCATACTGGCTTGGATTCTAAGCTTACCATAAAAGAAGAGCTGCTGACTGTTTTTGACCACTTAAAAGCAATGGAAAAGGAAATGCGGGCTATAGAAGAAAAAATGGCGGCAGCTGACCCGGGTGAATTAGAAAGCATCATGAAAACCTACGACCGCCTTCAGCAGGAATTCAAAGATAAAGGCGGCTATCAATATGAAGCGGATGTCAGATCTGTGCTGCATGGCCTCGGCTTCAGCCATTTTGACGATTCTACACAGGTTCAAAGCCTCAGCGGAGGCCAAAAAACAAGACTGGCTTTAGGTAAGCTTCTGTTAACACAGCCTGATTTACTCATTCTCGATGAGCCGACAAACCATCTGGATATTGATACGCTTACCTGGCTTGAGCATTATTTACAAGGCTATTCAGGCGCCATTCTCATCGTTTCGCATGACCGCTACTTTTTGGACAAAGTGGTAAACCAGGTATACGAGGTATCAAGAGCCGAAAGCAAAAAGTATCACGGCAACTACAGCGCTTATCTCGACCAAAAAGCCGCGCAGTATGAAAAGGATCTTAAACTGTACGAAAAGCAGCAGGACGAAATCGCAAAGCTGCAAGACTTCGTAGACAGAAATCTGGCGAGAGCCTCTACCACCAAAAGGGCGCAAAGCCGCAGAAAGCAGCTTGATCGAATGGAAGTCATGTCAAAACCGCTTGGCGATGAAAAATCCGCAAACTTTCATTTTGATATTACAAAACAGAGCGGAAATGAAGTCCTCCGTGTTCAGGATCTCACAATCAGCTATGAAAACCAGCCGCCGCTTTTAACAGAAGTGTCATTCATGCTGACAAGAGGAGAAAGCGCCGCGCTTGTCGGCCCTAACGGAATTGGTAAATCAACATTGCTGAAAACATTAATAGACACCCTAAAACCAGATCAAGGAACGATCTCATATGGCTCAAATGTCAGTGTCGGCTACTATGATCAGGAACAGGCTGAACTGACTTCCTCTAAACGTGTTCTTGATGAGCTGTGGGACGAGTACCCCGGGCTCCCAGAAAAAGAAATCAGAACGTGTCTCGGAAATTTCTTATTCTCCGGAGATGACGTGCTGAAACCCGTCCATTCACTGAGCGGGGGCGAAAAAGCAAGATTGGCTCTAGCTAAGCTGATGCTTCAAAAAGCCAACTTTCTCATCCTTGATGAACCGACAAACCATCTGGACTTAGACAGCAAAGAAGTTCTCGAAAACGCGCTGATTGATTATCCAGGTACACTGTTATTTGTCTCACATGACAGATATTTTATTAACAGAATCGCCACAAGAGTGCTGGAGCTTTCTTCAAGCCATATAGAGGAGTATCTGGGAGATTACGATTATTATACAGAGAAGAAAACAGAGCAGCTTGAATTGGAGAAAATGAATCAGCAAGAGGAAACTGAAACAACGCCAGCTACAGTGAAGTCTGACTCCAAACGTTCCTACGAGGAAGAAAAAGAATGGAAAAAGAAAGAGCGCCAACGACTTCGTCGAATTGAAGAAATTGAAGCCAATGTTCAGAGCATTGAAGAAAACATCAGCCGCAATGATGAATTGCTATGTGATCCTGAAGTCTATCAGGATCATGAAAAAGTCCAAGCTATCCATGCAGACAATGAGAAACTCAATCAGGAGCTGGAATCCCTTTTGTCCGAATGGGAAGAACTATCCACAGAAGAAGATTAAAAAAGTCAAGCACCTCTTTTCAGGGGTGCTTTTTATCCACAGAAAATAACCTTATAAACAGGTGAAGTAAGCGCTTTATACACATTATCCACAAAATATTCTGAATTTATCCACTTGATTAACAGTGACTTCAGCCCTTTATCCATCTATATCTCTATAATCGATCACAGATATGTGGATAAATTGTGAATTGTCTGTTAATAACCAATAAAAAGTCTCACGCTATTATCTCGTGAGACTTTGATAAGAAGTCAATTCAAGGCCAGGCTGCCCATTCATATCGTATGCACCGCGAATACCCTTTTCAAAAGCAATTGTGCCAGCGGCAGCAATCATCGCAGCATTATCTGTGCATAACGCTAACGGAGGAATGACAAGCGAAACCCCTTCATGCTGGGCAAATTCCTTTTCTAATGCAGCTCTGAGACCTCTATTTGCAGCTACTCCGCCGGCTAAAAGAACCTGTTTGACATCATATTCCTTTGCCGCGCGTGCCGTTTTGGTCACCAAGACATCGATCACACTATTTTGGAAGCTGGCAGACAAATCTTCCGGAGCAATCTCTTGCCCTTTTTGAGACGCATTATGAAGCGTATTGATCACTGCAGACTTCAATCCGCTAAAGCTGAAGTTGTAAGAGCCTTCTTCAAGCCATGCGCGAGGAAGTGGAATATTGTCATTCCCTTTTTCAGCTAGCTTGTCAATTTGCGGTCCACCTGGATATGGCAGACCCATCGTCCGCGCCACTTTATCGTAAGCTTCTCCTGCCGCATCATCAAGGGTTTCCCCAATGACTTCAAATGATCCATGTTCCTTCATATAAACCAGTTCTGTATGGCCTCCAGAAACGACCAATGCCAGTGCCGGGAACACGATGTCTTCTACAAGACGGTTCGCGTATATATGACCGGCTATATGATGAACGCCTACTAACGGAATGTTATGTGCAAAGCTCAATGCTTTAGCGGCATTCACTCCAATAAGAAGCGCTCCCACCAGTCCCGGACCTTCCGTGACTGCAATCGCATCAATATCCCTATACGTCATGCCAGCTTTGCGAAATGCCTCTTCTATAACCAAAGTGATTTGTTCAACATGATGTCTTGAAGCTATTTCCGGAACGACGCCTCCAAAACGCTTATGGCTTTCAATTTGAGAGGCTACTACGTTTGAAATGATCTCTTTTCCATTTTTCACAATAGCTGCCGCAGTCTCGTCACAGCTTGTTTCAATTCCTAATACGTACATGTCTTTTTGCTCACTCATTTATCGTCACCCACATAATTAACGCATCTTCCCCGTTATCAGTATAATAGTTCTTTCTTATTCCGCCGGGCTGCATCCCGAATTTCTTATATAAGCCTTGAGCAGGATGATTCGAAACCCTCACTTCAAGCGAAAGCCGCCTTGCGTCTTTTTCTTTGCACAGTTCAACAGCTGAGCGAAAAAGCGTTTCTCCTAAAGACTGGCCGCGATACTCTGGTTTTATCGCTATATTTGTAATTTGGGCATCGTCCATCACAATCCAAATCCCGCAATACCCAGCAAGATGGCCGTCCTTTTCAATCACGAGATAATGAGCATACGGATTTTCCAGCAGCTCATGATAAAACGAATCCTTCGTCCAAGGAGACGTAAAGGAGGATGCTTCGATTTCGTATACGTGATCTATATCTTCAAGCCGCATATTTCTGACCGCTGCTTTTGTTTTCATCCTATCACCCTACTTTTGACTTTCAATCCATTTCGCTTCAGCTTCTGCCAGCCGCAAGTAATCCGGGACAAGCCCATGAACATCAGCTGCTTCCTTTTCCTTCCCGAGAAAAGCCAATTCTGAAGGACGCGGGTTATGCTGGGCGGCAGTTCCAATGAACCCTTTTGTTCCAAGCACATCCTCGATCATCTGCTTGTGAAGAGAAGTATCATGGCCTAAAAACAAAACAGGGCGGTCCTTTTCTTTTAGCATCTCCAGCCAATCTGCCAGCATCACATTTTGATCTGGAACAACTTGCTCTAAAAGCCCATTTTTATATTGATACAGACCTGTGTACACCTGTCCCCGTCTAGCATCAAAGATTGGGCTGATCAGACCGTCAAAATGCCGGCCATTTGCCGCAAGCGTCTCAAGACTTGATACAGCACTTATTGGAATATCTAAAGACCAGGCAAGTGTTTTGGCCAACGTCACACCTATTCTTACTCCTGTGTATGAACCAGGGCCTTTTGCAACGACAATTTTAGAAAGGTCCTGCGGTGCCATATCACAATCATTCAGCAATGAATGAACAGCAGGCATCGCTCTTACAGAGTGGTTCTTTTTCAAGTATGTAATGTATTCTGCTATAACGGTGTCTTCTCGAAGCAGCGCAATGCCTAATGTATAATTTGATGTATCAATTGCTAATATTGTCATGTCTACTTAACTCCTCACAAAGCATTTCATACCGATTCCCGACAGCAGTAAAGGTGATTTCCCGCTCACTATCACCAGCTCTTTTGATAACAATTTGCAGACGCTCCTGCGGCAGCTGTTCTTCAATTAAATGAGCCCATTCAACGAGACAGACACCTTGTCCGTGAAAATATTCATCGAGTCCCAAATCTTCACTTTCATCTTCCATTCTATATACATCCATATGATAAAGAGGAAGCGAGCCATCGTTATATTCTTTTATAATCGTAAAAGTCGGACTGTTTACAACACGTGTAATTCCCAGCCCTTCCGCAAAACCTTTCGTAAAAGTCGTTTTACCTGCACCTAAATCGCCCTCTAATGTCAGGACGTCTCCCGGTTTAGCAAACGATGCAGCCAGCTTGGCAATTGCTTTTGTTTCTTCAGGATTTACGGTTCTCCACTTTAATTGCTTCACACGAGTCACCTGTCTTATTTAAAATGATTATATCCTTTTTTCTCTAAGATCCTTAATCCGTTATCAGTTTTTAGGATCACGTTGGATTCTGTTTTTTCTCTGACATGGCCAATCTTTGTAATGGGCAGTTGATGCGTTTCACACTTCTGCTTCAACACTTCCCACTCGTCATTTGAAACCGTCCCTGTCAGCTCAAAATCCTCACCGCCAAACAAAGCCCATTCTTTCCAATTACGATGAAGCTTAGGCAGATCAGAATGAATTGGAAGCATGCTTTCATCAATTTCAATTGAAACACAGCTGGCTTCTGCAATCTCGTTCAGTTCACTAGCCAATCCGTCACTAATATCATTTAAAGCCGCCCGATTCATACTTGAGCACAATCTGCCGACACTTACTCTTGGCTGAGGCCGTTTATGCCTGTGGATAAAGTAATCCGTTTCCACAGATGAGTTTTGAAGATTAGTCTCTTCCAGCAATAAAGAAAGTCCTGCTGCAGAAGAACCGATTTCACCCGTTACAAACACTATATCATTCGGTCTAGCCAAGCTGCGTAAACAGGCCCTTCCCTTTTCTACTTCACCGATCACAGTGACAGTTACGACTAATTTGTCAGAGATAGAGACTGTATCACCGCCAATCAGATCCATATGATATAGTTTCCCCAGTTCATTCATTCCTTCATACATCGCCTTGATTTCAGCTTTAGTCCATTTTGAAGGTACCGCAATTGATACCAAATAATATTTAGGAATGCCGCCCATCGCGGCAATATCACTTATATTAACGGCTAACGCCTTATACCCGATATCTTCAGGTGAGGAATAGTGTAATTTGAAGTGCACGTCTTCTACCATAGTATCAACACAAACAATTTCCTGAACGCCGTGTTTCGCAGTGTAGAGCGCTGCATCATCACCAATTCCTACATCAACGGAAGAATGGTGAATGGTCCATGGAGTAATGCTATGTATCAAATCAAATTCATCCATGAAGCAAAACCTCCTTTCAACCCTGGTTATGCCTATATGTGCTCTCCCTAGTTTATCGAATTTTGCTAGAATATCCAAGAAGTTGCCGATATAAAGAAAGCTTGGCTAAGACACCAAGCAGAAGATACAGTAAAAGAAAACACAAAAAAAACGAAAACATGATCGTTTCGTTTACATTAATGGCGGTCCGGACGGGACTCGAACCCGCGACCTCCTGCGTGACAGGCAGGCATTCTAACCAACTGAACTACCGGACCATATTTATATAGTGTATTATTTCGGTTGCACCCTTTGGGCACTCCTTTTTTCATTCAAAATAATTTGGTTGCGGGGGCAGGATTTGAACCTGCGACCTTCGGGTTATGAGCCCGACGAGCTACCGAACTGCTCCACCCCGCGAT
>NZ_CP026521.1:652910-708184 GCF_002953915.1 Bacillus sp. MBGLi79 | reverse complement strand
AGCTCCCATCTGTCCGCTCGACTTGCATGTATTAGGCACGCCGCCAGCGTTCGTCCTGAGCCAGGATCAAACTCTCCGATAAAGTAGTTTGACTGACTACGCACATCGCTGTGCGATTTATAAAAATGAATTAACAGGTACGTTTTGTCTTGTTTAGTTTTCAAAGATCATTCAATAATGGAGCGGGTGATGAGAATCGAACTCACGACATCAGCTTGGAAGGCTGAGGTTTTACCACTAAACTACACCCGCGTGATATCTTATATTGGCGCGCCCGAGAGGAGTCGAACCCCTAACCTTTTGATCCGTAGTCAAACGCTCTATCCAATTGAGCTACGGGCGCTTATCAAGCGACTTAACTATCATACTATCATTCGTCGTTGAAGTCAAGAAGTTTTTTTAAAAATGTTTTTCAAATCTTTTTCAATTCGACTTTTCTTATTATACACATTTTAAAATTCTTGTAAACACCTTAGAAAAACTTTTTTGTTTTTCGCTTTGTTTCACGCTGTTCATCAGCGACGTTTAATAATATATCATGCCTGTTTTATTTGGTCAATACTTTTCCTGTATTTTTTATTTTCTTCTTTTACGCCTTTGTTTTGTATATATTTTATCTCATCTTACAAACAATATTAGATGGGTGTATAACAACGGAAACTTAATTACTGACCTGTTGGATAACTTGCTTCTTGAGTCGACAGGCGTACTGCCAAAAACAAGGATTTATGAAATGAGCTCTAATCAGACGTTTCGGGAAACACTTGCTTTTTTGATTGTACGCGACAATGCTCACCAGAATGCATTTGCGAAATCGCTCGAGACATTGGGCGTTGAGTTGGCGAAGCTCTCCCCTGTTCCAAATTATGATATTAACAGTGCAAAGAGTATGTTGAATTAGGCTACCATGATGCACAGTTTACCTTCAGGTTCGATGAAACGAGAATCGGCGAAATCTATCAAGGGAAATCTCCAGCCGAAATGGCGGAGAGTTACAAGTCATAGACCCTTCGGCAGGGTAGTCCGGGGTTAGGCGATATGAATGCCTAATCAAGGCGGGAAGGTGCTCAATGAAACTTCTTGAGCACCTTCTAATTTGTGAAAATCATTCATTCAACGATTGGCGTTAAAGAATCGCCATTCCATATTTCTCCCTTATTGAGCGTCCAGCTGTCATGATATAAAGCTGAAGCACCTTTGTTTACTGCTGGGCTCCATTCATCATTCCATGCGAGAAAGTAAATGGTTTTAGGATATTTTTGTTTTATGGCATTGATGAACAGGCTGTAATCGAAGCTGCCGTTTGCTGTTTGCGGGCCCACTTCTGTAAAAGCAAATGGTTTATTAAGCGCCGTTAGCTGATCATATCCTTTTATCGAATAGGCGTCTTGGAAATACGCATCTAGTCCGACAATATCCACGTAAGACGCACCAGGGTAAAAATCGGTTTTGAAATCTCGATTGGCGTCGGGGGAGTAAACCCAAAGCAAATGATCAAGTCCTCTTGTGTCGGTCATATAATGATAGATTTTCTTGTAGAGCTGTTTATATAGAGAGATTCTTTCATTATCCTTTTGATTATATGATGTAAGTCCCCACCAAAACCATTCACCGTTCATTTCATGCAGCGGCCTGAATAGAACTGGCACACCTTGGTTCTCCAGCTCTTGAAGTCCGTCAGCAACTTTGCTGAGCATGGCATTTAGCCGCTTCCCTTCTACTGTTGAAGAGTCTAGTATTTTTTTATACTGATCATTTGTAATCGGTGTTTTAAAATGCCCTGACTGAAAAGCAGGGTTCGCCAGGTGCAAACTGATTTGCGGAATTCCGCCATTTTTCCAATACGAAATTAAATCGCTGTTGCAGCTTACATCTATTGAATCTTCAATATTTGCTGTTTCAAGCCACCCTCTGGCATAATCACAGCCGTAAATAGCAGGCGATTGCCCGGCGGCGCTTCGGATTCTATCAGCCTCAGCCATAGAAAATGTGTCATGACTGTAACCTCCGAACGCGCCAGAAAGAACTCTGTTTTCCGTTCGGTTCGGCAGATGAGCAAGCCAATTCATCACTGCTTTTGTTGTCTGCTGTGCATTAGGATTTACAGGAGACACAGTATGCGCTTCAATTGGTTTTGCTAAAACAGCAGACGCAAGTAAAAATAAAATGAGCAAAGAGATCATATATTTCTTAACCACATCCAACTCCTCCATTCATTAAGGGTGAGATATCATGAATTCACAGTTTCCTTCTATTGAAAATTCGCCAAAATGCGCAGGCAGAATAAAGTGTGAGCCTGCAGTGCATTTATACTGAATACCATTATTGATGATTCGTCCTGATCCGCTCAGCACACTGCCCAGCAAATAGGTTTGATGAGAAGGAAAAGAAGCTCGGCCGCTAATCTTCCATTTGTACACTGAGAAATAATCTGATTGCACATAAACAGTGATCTCCGCGTTACCAGCTTCTTTCACTTCAGGTGTATGCGCTTTATCAATATGCGGTATCGTTATGACTTCCATGGCTTTTTCTATATGAAGAGATCTTTTTTCACCGTGGTCATTACAGCGGTCATAATCGTATACGCGATACGTGGTATCAGAGTTTTGCTGGATTTCAAGGACGAAGGTTCCTTCACATAAAGCATGGAGTGTACCGCTTGGCACATAAAAGAAATCTCCCGGCTTAATTTTGATTCTCCTCAGCAGCCCGTTCCAATCACCGCTTTCAATTCGCTGTTTGAACTCTTCCCTTGTGCTTGCGTGATGTCCTAAAATCAGTTCGGCGTCATCTTTGCAATCTATTATATACCAGCACTCTGTTTTACCAAGATCACCGTTTTCGTGCAGTTTTGCATAATCATCATCAGGATGGACTTGCACGGAGAGATCCATATTTGCATCAAGCAGCTTTACCAAAAGCGGAAACACCTTACCATCCGGAAACCCGAAGAACTCCGGATGATCTTGCCATACTTGATCAAGTGTCTTTCCTGCCAGCGGACCGCTTTTTACAACCGACGGACCATGAGCATGTGCAGAAACGGCCCAGCATTCACCTGTTTTTTCTGAGGGTATTGTGTAGCCGAAAGCATCGTAAAGCTTTGTTCCCCCCCATATTCTTTCTTTAAAAACAGGCTCCAAAAATATAGGGTGCTTCATGATCGCACCTCCCCGGATGCTGACTCTACTTGCAAGGCCTGTTGCGCTAAAACCAGCGTGCCGATGATTCCTGCATTACTGCCTAAATGTGGAGGTACTATATAATCACTTATATTTTCCGATAATTCAGAAAAATTAAAGTAGCTGTTCATGATCTTCGGTACATATTGATAGATATAAGGAAACACTTGTTTCTGTTGCATGACGCCGCCGCCAAGAATGATTTTTTTAGGTGCAAGGATCAAAATATACTGAGCCAGCGCTTGGGCAATATAGTACCCTTCCAGTTCCCAGACTTGGGTTAGATCTGATAAATCAGCAGCTTTTTTTCCCCAGCGGGCTTCAATAGCGGGGCCTGAAGCTAAGCCTTCAAAGCAATCTCCATGATAAGGGCACTTCCCTTGGTATACGTCATCCGGGTGCCTCCGGATATAAATATGGCCCATCTCTGGGTGTGACAGCCCCTGAAGGAGCCTCCCCTCTACAATAGCCCCCGCGCCTATGCCAGTGCCAATCGTTATATACAGGCAGCTGTCGAGCCCCTTCGCTTCACCGAAAAGGAATTCACCCAGCGCTGCAGCGTTAACATCCGTACTAAATCCGACTGGGATTTTCATTTCGTTCTTAACGGTTTGCAAAAAGGGATAGTGTCTCCAGCCCGCTTTCGGCGTGGCCGTAATGGTACCGTATGTTTGACTGGCTTTATCGTTATCAACAGGACCAAAGGAGCCGATGCCGATTGCCTGTAATGAAAATTGGCGAAAATATTGAATCACTTTCTCTATCGTTTCATCCGGCATCTTTGTGGGGAATTCTCTCCTGTCAATGATCGTTCCATCTTCTCTGCCGACAGCACAAACAAACTTTGTGCCGCCTGCTTCAATACCGCCAAGCATGCAGATGGCCTCCTTGTTGTCTCCGCAATCAGCGCCGTATGTTTACAGAAGTCACAACAAACTTGTCATGCCGATGACGTGAAAAGGAATATTCAAATGGAATCCCGGTATCTAAGAAGCCCACATGTTCAACTTCAAGAATTGGATCATCCTGTTTGCAGCCCAGATGCTGCTGGTCAATATGATCGGATTTGCAGGCTCTGATTTTCCGGTGTGTTCCGGCGATTTTGAGCTGCAGCACATTTGTAATATGATTGTAGATCGAATCATGAAGGACATCGTCATTAATGCCCGGGATTAAATGCGTCGGCATATATGTTTTTTCCAGTACATAGGGTTCACCTTCTACAATCCGCAGCCGAACGACATAATAAACCGGTGTTTTCTGATCAATAGACAAATGGGCGGCCACTTCCTCAGTGGGAAATTGCACTTCAAACTGAATGACCTTGCTTTTGATTTTTTTATCTTTCAGCAAGTTGGTCAATCCCAGAATCTCATTGCTGACTACATGGACATGGTCATCCTGTATTGCAGATTGAATAATAAACGTGCCATGGCCGCGTTTTCTGAACAGCAGACCCTCGGCAACTAAATTATCCAAGGCTCTCTTCATCGTCATACGGCTTGAGTTAAATTCTTTTGCAAGAGATACTTCATCAGGAATGGGCTGATCGATCGGATATACGTTATTTTTAATTCTTTTTCTCATTTCATTTGCAATGATTTCGTATTTATTCATTGGTATCCTCCGGCAGCTGTTAGAGTCTGATATCACATAAGCTTTTACGGATATCATAAGTTCTTTTCCCTATTTCATCAATGTTGCGGCTGTTCGTCATCTCTATTCATCATGATGATTGCCGGAAGATCTTGACCTTAAGAAAATCTAGAAACCGTTTTGCTCAGCAACCGTTTTGAACCATTTTCCGCTCTTTTTGACGGTTCTTTCTCCTTCTTTCTCGAGATTGACTGATACAAACCCGTATCGGTTTTTGTAGGCATTTGTCCAAGACCAGTTGTCCATGAACGTCCATAAGTGATAGCCCTTTACGTTCGATCCTTCCTGCATGGCGCGGTGAATCCACTTAAGGTGCTCTTTTATAAATTCAATCCGGTAATCATCCTGAACCATGCCTTGTTCATCCCTGAAGCGCTCTTCGCCTTCAACTCCCATGCCGTTTTCAGAGATAAAACACTCGATGTTCCCGTAGTTTTCTTTTAAATTGACCAAAATATCATAAATGCCTTTTTCATAGATCTCCCAGCCGCGATGCGGATTCATTTTGCGGCCCGGCATGACGTAAGGATCAAAATACCTGTCCGGCAAAAAAGGAGCGTCGGGATTCGGAAGATGTTCTTTTGCTTTCACACGTCTCGGCTGGTAATAATTCACTCCCAACAGGTCAACCGTGTTCTTTTTGATGATGTCAAGATCTTCAGGGTTGTAATCAGGCATAAAGCCTTCATTCTTCAAAATGTCAACCAGCTCTTTCGGAAACTCGCCTTTGACAGATGGGTCTAAAAAGGATCTGTTAAAAAACGCGTCTGCGATTTCCCCGGCTTTCACATCCGCCGGATGGCTGCTTCTCGGGTATGATGGGGTCAAATTTAAAATGATGCCGATTTTTCCGTCCTGTTCCATCTCCCTGTAAGCCTGAATCGCGCGGGCACTTGACAGCATCGTATGAAATCCGACCTGGACAGCCTCTTTAAAGTCGACCTTGTTTGGATAATGAAAATCATATAAGTAGCCGCCTTCTACGGGAACGATTGGTTCATTATGCGTGAACCATTTTTTCACTCTGCCGCCAAACAAACGGAAACACGTTCTTGCATAGTTTTCATAAGCGTCAACCGTCTCTCTGTTTACCCAGCCGCCGATTTTTTGAAGCGCCATCGGCATATCGAAATGAAACAAATTGACAAAAGGTTCAATTCCGTTAGCGATCAACTCATCAATGACATTATTATAGAAATTTACGGCTTTATCGTTGATCTCGCCTGTTCCGTCTGGTATGAAACGCGACCAGGAAATCGACATCCGGAACGAGTTGTGGCCAAGCTCCTTCATCAGCCTGATATCTTCTTTATAATTGTCGTAAAATTGGGATGTGGCTGCGGGTCCGACATGGTCAAAAAAACGATGCGGTTCTTTCTCAAACCAATAATCCCATATATTCTGCCCTTTTCCGTCTCTGTCGGCAGCACCCTCCGTTTGTGTTGCTGAAGCGGATGATCCCCACCAAAAATCTTTCGGAAAACGATATTGTTCTGTTTGTGCCAAGTCTCTCTCCCCTTATGTCACATTTTAATGCTGTTATCATTTTGCTGAGCAGCTGTTTCCTGCACAGCCTGTTCTTTTTCTTTTGCCAGATTTAATTTATCCATTGCTTTTAGGAACGGAAACCAAATCACGAAGACAATCAGCAGATTGATAAGCTGCATCACGCCCCCCATGATCGAGTTCGTCGCCATGATGCCATTAATGAATAATGGAACCGTCCACGGCACCGTCACACCAGTCGGAGGCGGAACGAGCCCCGCTGACATGGCCAGATAGGTGACGAGCGTAACAACCATCGGCGCCAGCACCCAAGGCACAATAATGATCGGATTCATGACAATAGGAAGCCCGAAGATAATCGGTTCGTTTACGTTAAAAATACCGGGAGCGAGGCCAAGTTTTGATACTTGCTTCATCTGCCTGCTTTTCATGAAGATGAGAATGGTAAATACAATCGCAAGCGTCATCCCCGTTCCGCCCATCCCTACTGTATAAATCTCCATAAACGGTTTTGAAATAATATGAGGAATTTCTTTTCCCGCCGTGTAAGCAGAAAGGTTTTCTACCTGCAATGTATTCCAAATCGGGTCCATTACGGAGTTGATAATGATCTGTCCATGCAGTCCGAAAAACCAAAGAATTTGAATGAAAAACACGGCAATCAGCGTCGGAATGATACCGCTTCCAAGTCCGACAAGCGGAGCCTGAATCGCGTGATAAATGACGTCGTGCATATTTGTTTTGAAAAACAGAGTCACCATTACGTTAATCAGCAAAAATACGGTCAATGTGATAAAAGCCGGAATAAGTGCGGCAAATGATTTTGCTACAGCAGGCGGAACACCGGCTGGCATTTTGATTGTCAGGTTTTTCTGAACGATTCTTCTGTAGATTTCACCAGAAAGAAATGCCGTAATCATGCCAAGAAACATCCCTTTTGCACCGAGACGGTCGACCGGGATAACCCCTGTAATGGCATCTCCTGTTTCCGGCTGAACGATAAATGGCGTTAAGAGCAAAAAGGAAACCAAAGCGATCGCTCCGCCAAATACAGCTTCGACCTGATAGCTTTTTGACAGGTAATAGCCTATCCCGAACACAACAAAGACAGACATAATGCCCATAGTCGCCGTGGAGGCAATGCCGAAATGAGACTGAAACGATGTAAGCATTGAGGCGTTCATGATTTTGTTTAGAAACGGCAAATTCGTTAACACGACAAAAATGGACCCGAATATCGTCAGCGGGAAAGCCAGCATAAATGCATCACGCAGCACTTGCAAATAGCGGTTATTGTTTAACCTCCCTGCAATTGGAACAAGGAATTGGCTGATTTTCTCGAACACCCTATCCACCCCGATTATTTATAGATTCTTGGTTTTAAAGAGATCAAGCATCTCTTTCACTAATTCTTTCATGGATAATGTTGACATCAGGTGATCCTCCGCATGCATAAGCAGCAATGAGAAAGCAGCTGCTTCTCCGCCGGATTCCTTCTGTATCATTTGAAAGTGAATGTCATGGGCCGCGGATAAATCCTGCTCCGCCTTGGCAATGAGGACATCCGCCTCGTCCTTGTTCCCTTCTTTATAGGCGCGCAGTGATTGTATGATGCAGCTGCGGGCATTTCCACTGTGCAGGATTAGCTGAAAACTGATTTGCTCGTCTGTTAAATTCGTGATTTTCATCTGTTCCATTATTGATTCACCATTAAGGACAATGCCTGCTCATACGCTTTTTTCCCATCCGCCATTCCGTAGGCCATCATGTCAATGACTTCAACTCGAATGTTGTATTGATCCGCCTCTTTTTGGAGTTCGCTTTTCAGAAAGCTCATTTGCGGACCAATCAAAACGGCATCCGCTTTTCTCATGTCTTCTTTTGCCTTATCTTGGCCAACAGCCCAAATCTCTGCTTCCTCACCGATAGACTGTGCGTATTCCTTCATTTTTGTCACCAATAAACTGGTAGACATTCCTGAACTGCACGCAAGTAATATTTTTTTCAACTGCTATCCCCCCTGTTATTGAAACGCTTACACGGATTATTATAGTCATTTAATTTTAAATGTCTATACTTTTATAAAATCAATATAATCATATTTTTGTCCGGTTCATCGTTTTGTAAATTTTTCTATGGAAGATTCATTCATAATGTGTTACACTCATCAACGGAAACGAATCAATTAAATAGCTATTATCACTTGTATAACCTCAATAATATGGTTTGAGGGTGTCTACCAGGAACCGTAAAATCCTGATTACAAAATTTGTTTATGACATTTTTTGTAATCAGGATTTTTTTTATTTATCAAAACATTTAAGTAAAGGAGTTTGTTATGAATTTCAAAGTTTTCCTGCTTGCAGCTTCTACGATTGCAGTCGGATTGGTTGAGTTAATTGTGGGAGGGATTCTTCCTCAGATCGCAAATGATTTAGACATTTCCATTGTTTCAGCCGGACAGCTGATCAGTGTATTTGCGCTGGGATATGCAGTATCTGGGCCTTTGCTTTTAGCATTGACTGCGAAGGTTGAGCGGAAGCGCTTATATTTAATTGCTTTATTTGTTTTCTTCCTTAGCAATCTTGTCGCCTACTTCAGCCCTAATTTTGCAACACTGATGGTATCCAGGGTATTGGCGGCGATGAGTACAGGGCTGATTGTTGTACTTTCTTTAACGATTGCCCCGAAAATTGTAGCGCCTGAATACAGAGCTCGCGCAATCGGAATTATTTTTATGGGATTCAGCTCCGCGATCGCATTGGGCGTGCCGCTCGGAATCTTAATCAGCGATTCTTTTGGATGGCGGATTTTGTTCCTTGGCATCGGCCTGTTGGCGCTGGTCTCCATGCTGATTATTTCAATCTTCTTTGAAAGAATACCAGCAGAGAAAATGATTCCTTTCCGGGAACAACTCAAGACGGTTGGCAATCTGAAAATCGCGAGTTCACATCTCGTCACGATGTTTACATTGGCTGGGCATTATACACTGTATGCCTACTTTGCCCCGTTTTTAGAAGAAACTCTTCACCTGAGTTCTTTCTGGGTCAGCATTTGTTATTTCCTTTTCGGGATATCCGCTGTATGCGGAGGCCCTTTCGGAGGAGCGCTTTCAGACCGGCTTGGTTCCTTTAAGAGCATTTTGCTGGTAACCGGTTCCTTTGCCATCATTATGTTTTTACTGCCGCTGTCTACATCGTCTATGATTTTCTTTTTGCCTGTCATGGTCATTTGGGGTCTTCTGAGCTGGAGCCTCGCCCCCGCTCAGCAAAGCTATTTAATTGAAATTGCACCAGATTCCTCTGACATTCAGCAAAGCTTTAACACATCGGCCCTCCAAGTCGGAATTGCCCTTGGCTCAGCCATTGGCGGTGTTGTTTTGGATCAGACGGGTACTGTGGTGTCAACGGCATGGTGCGGCGGATCGATTGTGATCATCGCTGTCCTGTTTGCTTTCATTTCTTTAACAAGACCTGTTCAGGCAGCAAAAAAATCCTCCTTGTAAAAGGAGGATTTTTTTATGATTTAGCTGAAAGCTCATCTTCGGTGACCCATTTGTGGTTTTTCACTTTTTCACCGCTTGTTGTCGATGTATAGTCAACCATGTATACAGTTGTTTTTTCCGCGGAGTCGATCTCAGCTGTTGCTCCTTTCATGCCTTTCATATGAGAAGCCTCTAAAATCGCCTGATCTCCGGGTTGTAACGTTTTATCTCCGGCATCTTTGATTTCTTCTTGGATGACCCATTTGTGATGATCCACGCGCTGTCCTCCGTTTGTCGGAGTATAAGAGACAACATACGCCGTTGTATCGTAGGCGCCTGTCACTGTGGCTTCGGCACCTTTCATGCCTTTCATATGGGAAGCCTTGATGATTACCTGGCTGCCTACTTTGTATTTTGGATTTTTAGATTCCTGTAATCCCTCTGGAACGTCAGCTGATCCGGAATGGTCCATCTCTTCATGTGTTGAGGAGTCTGAATGATTGTCATGTGTGCTTTGTTTCGTACTGTTGTTATTGCCGCATGCTGATAAAACAAAAACAAGAGATAACATCAGAATTCCCAGTGCATTTTTAGAGATTTTCATGTTCATTCTCCTTTGCTTCATTTTTTTACTGTAACTATTGCCCGCAGACAATGAAAAATAACATGCCCTCTCGATAATACTATACCCCCGAATGGTATGTAAATGCGCTGATGTTCTCATAAAACGTTCCCGCAGTTTGTCCTATTCCCCTCAACTTGTAAAGCCAAACATAAAAAAAGCCGCTGTCAGGCGGCAATTACTGATTTAAGATTTTGATATACACACCTTTTTTTGCTTTTTGATAGGCGGCCTCACCCATTTTCCTCACCTGTTCAGAAGCATCTGAGGATTTGATCCATTTGTCATCGTGAAAAATGGATGGGTCGATAAGACGCATTTTCTTCTTTTGATGGAAATCGTACTGGATGTCATCTTCTATTACTTGTATGCTGGGATGAATGGATGTAAGCAAGCTCAGAACATCTTCATTTTTTGATGACCGCAGGATGTTCAGTACCTCTTGATCCGTTTTCAGCAGATCCTTTGCGGATATGACATGATGCCGCAGCGCTGCTTTCAACGCTCGCGCTAAATATTCATATCCATATACATTCACGGGATCTAAAAAGAAATCAATCACTTCTTTGTAATACACACCGACAAACCATTCGGCGGCTTCGATACCGTCCGGAAACATCTTTCCGTTTCTCACAATAAGATGATCCAAAAAGGTTTGCGCTTCGTGCAGACTAATGTGCCCATATCGGTACATATCACGCAGCGTATAGTCTATCCGATCAGCACACAGCTCCGGTGCAGGCTGTTCGAGCAACGTCCATCTTGAATCGGCAAATAAAAGTTCTTCGCTTTGATAGCCGTATTTTTGTAAAATGTCCGGGATTTCAGAGTGAACAATGACTTGTTGATAGATGTTTTCATGATAGTCCTCGGCATGATTTTCAAAAACAATGTCGGCCACATGTGAAAAAGCCGTGTGTGATACATCATGGAGCAGGCCTGCAATCTGCTCTTCTATCGTTCCTCCAAGCTTTTTGATGAGGAGCATCACGCCGATGGAGTGCTCATACCTGGTCACATTCCACTTTCGATTGACTAAAAAGCTTGCTCCGCCTTGATAGATTCCTTTTAATCTTTGCATCGGAGCGCTTTTGATAAGCTCTTCCAGTACTCCGTCTATATGGTGCTGTCCGTAAATAACATCGTTGATTTCCATGCCGTCACCTCAACATCTATTTTCTTAGTGTTCATTTTATTGTATATATTGATCGTATACTTTCAATAGAGGAGTGTTACGATGATCATCATCCCAAACAATGAGATAGCGAAACAGATGTTGACCGATTTTTTTCCAAGCATTGGGGTACACCCGAGATGGCGATTTCCAGCGGCATTTTTCGGTGTGATGAAATAGATGGATTTGCCGCCGTAAATGAGAGCGGCGAAATCATTGGCTGCATTACATACACAATAGATGGGAAAGACTGTGAAATTATTTCATTAGATAGTATGATTGAAAATAAAGGAATCGGCACCGCTTTACTTCAGCAGGTTGAAGCGACAGCTAAGCATGCACATTGTCAGCGAATAAAGCTTATCACAACGAATGATAATGTACATGCGATGGCGTTTTATCAAAAGAGAGGCTATCAATTCGCGGCAGTGTTTCCAAACGCAGTTGAAAAAGCGCGGAGGCTCAAGCCGGCGATTCCCGTGATAGCTGAAAACGGCATTTTGATTCGGGATGAAATTCTTTTTTTGAAGGTAATTGATTAAACGAAAAGGAGTCTTTTATGTCCAGTCATTATAAATACCCTCTCATTTTCACGGCATTCCTATTCATCGCTTTCTGCCTAATCTTTTTTTCCTATCGCCTGATTCATCATGTTCGTTTGGAGTATCCGAATTGGCAGGGAGAAAGCAAAGATCAGAATTGGGAAGCTGTTTTCAAAAAAAATGAAGATGCACCGAATGAATACAGCGGCGAACTTTATTGGATCGGCGATACAAATGAAACAGCCGACACTTATTTGGAATCACTGATTGTAAAAAAGGATAATGAGGTTCTGCTGAATTCTAACACAGAAATTCCAATGCGTGACTATTCCGGTGGCACTTTTCGTGATGGAAGCGCAAAAGAAAAGTCTGTTTCTTTTTTAGAGCGGTTAGATGAACATGAGCTTGAAGGCCATGATATAACCATTGAAGTGAAATGGAAGCAAGGTGATCATTATTCTGCGAGTCAGCTTACGCTCCATGAAAAGACCTTGTTTGAGTAAAAGCAGCAATAGATGATCAAAATTAAAAAAAAGACAAATGAAAAGGCGTAGCATATTTTAAACAGCTAATATGTTATGCCTTTTCTACTTTTTTCATTTCCGCCAAAAAGTGGAGCAGTCCGCCTTATCCAGAATATTAAACTCAATCATTTTCTCAAGTAGCGTGTAATCAACTGGACCGTTCCAGGGGATACGTATTAGCTGCTCGGTGTGGTCATATCCGGCCTTCGCAATATCATCCTTTACGTGCGCTATCGTTACTTTTTCTGGAGCGACAGCTAAATGCTTTTTAGAAACACTAAAACCAATAATAAATGTACCGTGATCCGTAAACATCGGTTGGTTCCATTTTATTTCTGTATGTAAATTTGGATATTTATTTTTTATCCAAGTCAACACCTCATCGGTTCTATCGCGGTGGAACGGGTCATCAATCCCCGCTAAATACTCAGAAAAAACATCCATGTTGTTCCCTCCTAAATAAATGATGCCGTTCAGAGAAGTTCTATGCGACTATAGCAGATTTCAGTTTACCTACCCACGGCCAGTATCTCCAATTTATTCTTTAGTACTATCTCTCTTTCCTTCTAAAACTTCTCATAAAAGAAGAACCATTCTTTTGATAGCAGATTCTTGTAAACCCAATCTTTAAAATCGATTAATACTAGCTTAACAGTTTAAAAATATAATTGGGTTGTCATTGAGATTTAACTATTTTAGGAGGTTATCCAGTTGAAAAAATTCCCGAAGAAATTACTGCCTATCGCAGTTCTGTCATCTATTGCGTTCAGCAGCTTAGCCGGCAGCAGTGTGCCTGAAGCCAGCGCCCAGGAAAAGAAAAAGGGGAACCAAGACGAAATTAAGAATGTTATTGTTCTGATTGGTGATGGTATGGGTGTGTCTTATACGTCTGCTTATCGATACTTAAAGGATAATAAAAAGACAAAAGCTGTGGAGCCTACTGCTTTTGATCAGTATCTTGTCGGCCAGCAAACAACTTACCCCGATGATCCAGAACAAAATGTAACGGATTCTGCAGCGGCGGCAACGGCTATGTCTGCGGGAATTAAAACATACAATAATGCCATAGCCGTGGATAATGACGGGTCAGAGGCCAAAACGGTGCTTGAAGCTGCGAAAGAAAAAGGAAAAGCAACAGGACTTGTGGCTACTTCAGAAATTACACACGCCACTCCGGCCTCTTTCGGGTCACACGACCACAGCCGAAAAAATATGAATTCAATTGCAGATGATTATTTTGATGAAATGGTCAACGGCAAGCACAAAATTGATGTTCTTCTAGGCGGAGGAAAGAGCAATTTTGACCGTAAGGACCGTAATTTGATCAAGGAATTCAAAAAAGCGGGATACAGCTATGTGGATAACCGGAAAGACATGCTGAAAAATAAAGACAGCCAAGTTCTCGGCCTATTCGCTGACGGCGGCCTGCCTAAAAAGATTGACCGGACGAAGGATATTCCTTCACTTAAAGATATGACAAACACAGCGATTAAAAAGTTAAACAAGGATAAAGACGGATTCTTCCTCATGGTGGAAGGCAGCCAAATTGACTGGGCGGGCCATGACAATGATATCGTCGGCGCCATGAGCGAGATGGAAGACTTCGAACAAGCTTATAAGGCGGCTATTGATTTCGCCAAAAAAGACAAGCACACATTGGTTGTGGCAACGGCTGACCACTCAACCGGCGGATATTCCATCGGTGCGGACGGCATCTACAATTGGTTCAGTGAACCCATTAAAGCCGCAAAGCGCACACCTGACTTTATGGCAGAAAAGATCGCTGACGGCGCGAATGTTGAAAAAACGTTAAAAACATATATCGATCAAAAGAAATTGGCTTTAACAAAATCCGAAATTCAATCGGTTGAAAAAGCGGCCAAATCGAAGGAAGTGCTGGATATCGATAACGCCATCGAAAACATTTTCAATAAACGCTCTCACACTGGATGGACAACAAGCGGCCATACCGGTGAAGATGTTCCCGTCTATGCGTACGGTCCGTCTAGTGAGACATTTGCCGGCCAAATCGATAATACAGAAATCGCCAAAAATGTCTTCAAGGCTTTACAATACAACATTAAGATTTACGATAAGTAAAAGAATACAAGATGTCCCGTTGCTTGTATGAAGTAACGGGATCTCTTTTTAATGGAGGAATCATCATGAGAAGAATTCTTTCAATTTTGGTTTTTGCCATCATGCTTGCGGGCTGCTCATCAAACGCCAGTACTGAAAAACAGCATGCAGGCGGGGAGAAAACAGTAAAAGCCGAGCCGCAAAGCACTTCATCCCAGAAGGACAGTACAGATGATTATCAGCCTAATTCCCAGGTAACTGATGACCGGTCATTGCTTAAGGTCGGCCAAACGTTTTCTGATGATAAGGGAAAAGCTGTCTTAAAAGATATCAAACAAGTGAACAAAACCTATAAGATTGGCGACGTGGAGTTAACGGTAAAAGAGATGAAGCTGATCCACTTGCGCCCGGACTACAGCATGATTGATTATTTTCATGAGTTAACACACGATGAAGAGTTCGATTTCGTTAAGGTTTTCGTTGATATTAAGAACACTTCTTCAAAAAAAGTAAATGTTGCGCCGATTGCCTTGATGAAAACAAATACAGGCGAAACCTTTGATTGGAACAAAGATATTTATCTTGAAGAGTTAAACGGCGAATTGGAAGGCGGCGCCGAAAAGTCCGGTAATCTCGGGTTTATTGTGAACGCATCAAGCGGCCATGCTCATGATAAAGAAGCAGATAAGAAGAAAGCAGAGATCAAGTGGATCGAAATCACGACAAGCGACGTATTTGACCATAACCATCATAAAATCAGTGATGCTCAAAAAATCAAAATCAAGTTTTAAATGAAGAACTCCCGTACAAGGTACGGGAGTTCTTTTTCTTATCTGTTTTTTTGGCGAATCAATTCCTCAATCCGCTCCATCACTTCTTCCATCTCCATGCACTCTTTGAAGCTTTGATTGATTTTTTTAATGCCTGCCGTATACTGATCGTTGTGTAAAACCTCATCTACAGCCTGTTGTAATAGTTGGACATTGACTTCATCTTTAGAGATGACATAGCCTGCTTGGAGTTCAGAGAGACGCTGCGCCACCATCGGCTGGTCCTTGTCATGAGGCATGACAACCAGCGGCACGCTGAAATGAATGCCTTCGTTTACGCTGTTCATTCCGCCGTGTGTAATGAAAACATCCGATTGCTCCAGCACTTCCAGCTGAGGGACATACGGGGCAATGATAAAGTTTTCCGGGGCCTGCTTTAATTTGGTCAAGTCCGCTTTTTCTCCAGCAGCGATGACGACTTTTCCGTTAAAGGCGGAAAATGCATCGATACAAAGGTTGAAGAATTCCTCTGTATGATCCAGTACAGTCCCCATTGAAATATAAATGACCTTTTCATCTTTTAGCTGTTCAATCGGGAAATCTGTTTTTTCCGCTCTCTTTGGAAAGCTTGGGCCGATAAACAGACACTCGTCCCCAAAACGATCACTTTCTGGCTGAAAATAACGGCTTGTATACACTACGTTCAATTCCCCTTTATTGTTCATGAATTGAACCAGGTTTTTCGGGGCAACACCGTACGTTTCTTTCATTTTTGCCAAAAGGTCTTCGCACTCTTGATCCAATTCAAGCGGCGCTCCAGACTCCGGATGCAGCGGCAGGATTTTCAGATGCTCCTCTCCAAACAGGAAAGACGCCGATGAAGAGACTCCTGGAATATCTAAGTAATCCCTCACCAATTCCCCCGCGCCGAATTTATCATAATAAACAAAATCAAATTGAATGCTCTTAGATAAATCTTTGACAATCTGTAAAATGTCCAATGACGTTTTGATATGGATTTTGACGAATTCAAGAATGCCATTGGGTGAACCGACATGAATAGGTGTTGTTCTCAGCAGATCCCTGTGAAGATGGACAGTTGCTCCCGCTGCTTCTAAACGTTTTTTATATTTTTCAGTGGAAATATAATGGACATCATATCCCTTATCGGAAAACGCTTTTGTAATGCCTAAGGTAGGATTCACATGGCCTTCCGCAGGAAAATTCAAAATCAATACTGTCTTCATGTAGACAACTCCCTCTCAAATCGTATTCTGAATCTTTGTTTGATCAGACTACTACTAATCGTAAGATGGGAACACAACCCATGCAAGGGACAAATGAATGAACTATTCTGCTGCTCTGGACGTAATCAAAAAAGACACCCCAGCTGTGGTGTCTTTTTTTTACACTTTTCTGATCGTGAAAAATTTCCGCAGAAGCCATGGGCCCGGTGTAAAGCCCAGCGTTAACTGCCAAGCGCCAATAGCCTGCAGTCTGTATTCGCGGACGATCTGCATCTTCCGGCTCATGCTTCTGACATCCTCAAACCATACCTCATGCGTCCGCCCCTGCTGATCACTGTACCGGAAAAATGGTGATTGATATTCGGTAGAATATTGTATCGGGGCTTGGTACCTCATCGCTCTTTCGATTGCATTTTGATTTGAAATCGCTGAAGCAACTGTACCCGGCTGGTACGGGATGATCCAGTCGTACCCGTAGAGCGGGACTCCGATAATGATTTTTCTGCTCGGCACCTGTGCAATCGTAAACTCAATGGTTCTCCTTATTTCAGTAATCGGCGCTACAGGGCCCGGCTCACTTCCCGCATGATGCCAATCATAAGCCATGATAAACATATAATTGACAACCGATCCTATCCCCCCGTAATCGTAGCCTCTCAGCCATGGAATATTATCGCTTGTTTTTGCCGGAACAGCTATCGTCAGCACATACCCTCCCGCCTGAAGGCGATCTCTCAGCTGGCGCAAAAAGCCAGTGAAAAGATCGCGGTCCGCGGCGCTCACCTGTTCAAAATCAATTGTAACACCCCCATATCCCCTTGTAGAAACTAAGTTATAAATGTTGTTGACCAGATTGGTTCTCGCTGTCGGATTGTTCAGCACTTGGTGAACAATTTCCGTACTGAAGCCTCCTGATGTAAGGTTCGTTATTGTTGCCAGCGGCGTGACTCGCCTTTGCCAAGTTGTCTCGATAGCAGCCGCATCATTTAATTGGTTTGCAATATCGCCGTTAGGTGCAATACGATATTCAAAAATCGAAATTGAAGACGAGTATGGCGCATAATCATTGATTAGCTCCCGATCAAGGTCAGGATTTCGGAGCACGTAAAAACTTAATGTTCCCGCAATGTAATTTGAGATCGAAGGAATCGTTATTTTTGATCCCGCTTGTAAAGCATTTGGGCTGATGCCCGGATTGGCTGCCCGCAGGCGCTCTAATGGAACAAGCGCTTTTGCCGCAATGGTTGTAAGCGTGTCTCCCGGCTGGACTGTATATACATAAAGAGGGATAAGCAGAGCCTGCCCCGGCACGATATTCGTTTCATCTAAACCATTCACACCCCTTATTTGATCAACAGAAGCACCGTATCTTCTGCCTATCGAAAACAAAGAATCACCAGGCCCGACGATATGGATAAACATGTTTAACCCCCATTATTCGTTAGTCAAACCATCATAAAATCTTATTAACGGGGCCGCTTAAATATGTGGTGAATGCATAAAAAAATACCAAGGGTTCTGCTTCCCCTTGGTACCGGATCATACAATCAATTCTCTTTTCCTTCTTCAAGCACATGCTTCAAATGCTCACAGTCATGATTAAAATGAGCCAGCACATGCTGTTTGGCTGCTTCTTTGTTTTTCTTTTTCACTTCTTCAAATATCCTGCGGTGCTCAGTTAGTATCGTTTCTGCACGATGGTCGCCGGTATAATTAAGGATTCTGCAAAAGTGAATCAGATCATTTACATGCTCAAGCAAATTTTTCAAATGTCGGTTATGGCTGAAATCAACAAGCAGCTCATGAAATTTTTGGTTTAAACGAATGATTTCCGTATCTTCCGTGCCGTTGTGAATCGCTTTCTCTGTTTCTTCAAGCTGCTTTTCAAGTATGGTCAGCTCTTCTTCGTCCGCTTCGTCTATGACCAATTCGACTGCCAGCTGCTCGAGCGGAATTCTGATTTTATAAATCTCATCTACATCTTTTGCCGTTAATGACGTGATCGAAAATCCATTTCGGTCATCCGCTTTTAACAAACCATCTTTCTCAAGCAATCGCATGGCTTCCCTTATCGGCGAGCGGCTGACGCCAAAGCTTTTGGCCAGCTGTGTTTCGTTTATCCGTTCCCCAGGCTTAAAAGTCCCGTTAAAGATCATTTTTTTCAGCTGGTTATAAAATTGCAGGTAGTAGGGAGTCGGCTTATCTAATTTAAAATCGTCCATATATAATACCTCTTCTGAATATATTCAAGGGCTTTTCTTCATCAAAATCATATAACAGATGGTAATGGGAAGCAACAAACTGCCTTGTCAGATCCCAGAATTTGAGGTACGATATGTTTGCTAAACGACGGTCGACGGACTACTGGCAACTAGAAAACCAGCGTGTTTTTTTCGTCAATAGGACACGATACCTCCGCCAGAATAGCGCACGATTACATTTTTACATCTTTTCAATGGAGGAAAAAATATGCTCATTATTTTTGTTATGTTTCTTCTAGGAATTATTTTAGGCTTTATTGGCGCCGGTGGAGCCGGCTTTGTCATTGCCCTTTTAACGCTTCTTTTCCATATCCCGATTCATACGGCTTTAGGCACTTCGCTTGCCGGCATGGCTTTTACAAGCTTATCAGGGGCATACAGCCACTATCGCGAGGGCAACATTCAAATGAAAATCGGCTTAATAGTCGGAGGCTTTGCTGCGGTTGGCTCATTTTTCGGCGCCAAGCTGACATCTTTTATTCCGGCTGATTTGCTTCATTATTTGACGGCTGGAATGTTATTTTTATCAGCAATTCTCATTTTAATCAGATTATTTATTTTAAAAGAGAAGGCTCAAGTGAATCAAAGCACTCTTTCAACGTATACGAGAGCGGTCATCTTAGGCATTGCAGCCGGCGTTCTTTCCGGCACATTCGGCATCGGGTCGGCACCTTTTATTCAAATCGGTTTAATGATTATGCTGAATCTGTCCATTCGCCATTCTGTCGGAACGACGATGCTTGTGATCATCCCTTTGGCTGTAGGTGGAGGCATCGGATATATCACAGAAGGTTTTGTTGATTACGTTTTGCTTGTCAAAGTTCTGGTCGGGACAATGTGCGGTGCCTATGTAGGCGCGAAATTCACCAACCTCATGCCAAAGGTGGTTTTGAAATCAGCCATCTTTTTGACTCCGGCGATTGCAGGCCTGCTGTTGTTATTCTAAATAAAACAAAAAACCTGACGTCATGTCAGGTTTTTTTATGAATTCTGCCCTACTCGTTCTTTCGTCAATCCAAAAAACGCCAGTGAGCCGATGACAGCTGTCACAAACATAATCGCTCCCATCGGAACGGCTGTTGTCTCATTAATGCCAACAAGCGGTGACACAATCGAACCAAGGAGCAGCGGAAGCATTCCAAGCAGTGCACTTGCACTTCCGGCTCGGTGCCCCTGCTTTTCTATGGCCAGCGTGAACGTGCTGGTCAGAACCATGCCGATCGTAATCATGTAAATGAAAATGGATATGACTAATGTGGCAAGAGGACCGTGAATGATGGTCATGGTTAATAGCACAGCCGTCGCAATCATAGCCGTAATGACCGCCATGCGAAGCAGGCTTTTTTCGTGAATGATTCCGCCGAAGCGCCCGATGATAAAGCTGCCTGATATAATGGCCAGGCCGTTAATGCCGAAAAGGATACTAAATACCTGCGGAGACACCCCGTAGATATCCTGGTATACAAAAGGCGTACCGGACACATATGCAAAGCTTCCTCCGTGAATAAACCCGACAGTTAACGCGTACCCCATAAAGGACCGATCCTTCAGCAGGCTGCCCATCGTTTTGACGGATGTTCCGATTGAGCTTGGAATCCGTTTTTCCGGCGGAAGCGTTTCTTTTAACCTCAATGCAATCAGAAGAACCAGTAAAAATCCGATGATTGTTAGTACATGAAAAATTGTATGCCACGTTGCGAACGGCAAAAGCAAAATGGCACCGCCTGTCATAGGCGCAACCATCGGCGCCACGGCGGTAATCACCATGAGCAGCGAGAAAAATTTAGAAAGCTCTCTTCCGGTAAACACATCGCGGACGATTGCGCGAGACAGGACAAGCCCTGCGGAAGCAGTGAATCCCTGTAAAAAACGCGCAGCCACTAAAGTTGTAATATTGGGCGACAGTGCACAAAACAGAGAGGATAACGCAAATAAAAAAATACAGATTAATAGCGGTTTTCGCCTTCCCTGCGCATCACTGACCGGCCCGACAATCAGCTGGCCGATCGTAAGTCCGACCAGACAGGCTGTTAAACTTAACTGAACAAGTGAAGCACTCGCTGATAAATCTTCCGCGATTTCAGGAAAACTTGGCAAATACATATCTATATTAAGCGGGCCCAATATAGCAAGCATGCCGAGCAGAAACGCCAGTGCCAAGCGTTCTTTTCCAGTTGGATTGTGCTGCATGTTATCAAACCTTCCCTTCAACCAAATCCCTTATATAATGGATGTCAGCTCCAATAATGGATTGAAGCTGTGAAACATTTGTATATTGTATCATAACTTTCAACCTATGAAAGCCGCTTGAGTACTGGCTCGGCAAAGCGATATTCCAAACACCTCAAAAGGGAATGGGCCGGGGAATCATCGTGATCAGCGCCATTTGAAGAAACGGCCAGCTTTTTTTGCTAAGCTCTAGCCTAGCGAGTTTTATATACTGGAAATTTTTAAAAAAACGCAAATGACTTGCAAGATGAAATCAATCGTTGTATATTAATTGATGTGTCAATCATTGATATATCAATTAATAATTTTGACAGGAAGAAGGGATGGGTTTTGGCGTCATTTTGTTCAGAGGAAGCCGAGATTTTATATCAGCTGCAAGGCGTGAACAAGGTGATTGGCGTGAAGTTCGAGGCATGCACGGGCATCAGCCAATCTCGTTTGGAATTGCTGACATTGCTTTATCATGCAGATGAGATCAGTCAAAGCGACCTTCAAAAGAAAGTAAATATCGATAGCGCAGCCGTTACCAGACATCTGAAACAGCTGGAAGCCAAAGGCATGGTGTCAAGACGGCGCAAGCCTGAGGACAATCGCATCACCCTTGTTCGGCTTACAGATCAGGGAAGAGAGCGAATCGAGTCTTCTAAGAAAGAAAAGGAGCGTTTCATGAAGGAAATGCTCGCAAATGTAAGCGCAGAAGAGCGCCGCCTGCTCATTGATGTGCTGGGGCGCATGCGGAACAACATAAACAATATTGAAGCATAAGAGGAGTGTATCAACATGATCAAAACAAACGATTTTATGGAAATTATGAAAGGCCGCCGTTCTATTCGCAACTATGATCCGACAGTGAAAATCAGCAAAGAAGAGATGACTGAAATCTTAGAGGAAGCAACAACTGCGCCATCTTCTGTTAACGCGCAGCCATGGCGTTTTCTTGTCATTGACAGCCCGGAAGGAAAAGAAAAGCTCGCACCGCTCGCAAGCTTTAACCAAACACAAGTCACAACATCATCTGCTGTCATCGCTGTATTTGCAGACATGAACAATGATGACTACTTAGAAGAAATCTATTCTAAAGCCGTTGAACTCGGTTATATGCCGCAGGAGGTCAAAGACAGACAAATCGCCGCGCTGACCGCTCATTTTGAAAAGCTTCCGGCACAGGTGAACCGCGAAACGATCCTGATTGACGGAGGCCTCGTTTCCATGCAGCTGATGCTGACTGCACGCGCGCACGGCTACGATACAAACCCGATCGGCGGATACGATAAAGAAAACATCGCGGAAACCTTCGGATTGGATAAAGAACGTTATGTACCGGTCATGCTGCTTTCTATCGGAAAAGCAGCAGACGAAGGCTATGCTTCCTACCGCCTGCCGATTGATACAATTGCAGAATGGAAATAAAACAAAGAGCCCAGGAATGTTTTCCGGGCTCTTTAATTTTAAGTATAGCCGCCGTTCGATCGTCTGACCTTTTGGTTAACATGTCTGAAGTTAACCCTTGATTTGATTTTGTCGTTTAGTCATGAAAAAAGAGTGATGACCACTCATCACTCTTTTTTCTATTATTCTTTTATTTTCTTCCTGCCGAACGGCCACCAGTTTCCTTCTCCGAAGGTCGCAATGATTGCCGGAATGAAGAGCGGAAGAATAACAAGGCCATATAGCAAGAGCCCGATAATGATAACACTTGCCACCTGCATCAGCGTATTGACGCCTGAAGGCATCATCGCCGCGAACGTACCGGCCAGTATAATGGCAGCTGTAATAATGACAGATCCCATTTTGCTCATTGACCTGACAACACCTTGCTGAATGCCAAGGTGCACCTCTTCCTTAAATCGATCCAGCAAGAAGATCGAATAATCTACCCCTAACGCGATCAGGATGACAAAGCTAAAGAACGGTACTGCCCAGCTGACGCCGGCGTTTCCTAAGCCGTTTACAAAGATCAATTCTGTGATAGATATGGACGTATAGTACGTCAGCAGCAGTGACGCGATCATATAAATCGGCATGATCATGGAGCGGAACAAAATGGTTAACACGATAAACAGGCCTATAATCATAATCACCATCGTTCTGGAGAAGTCCGTTGTGGACAGCTCTTTTAAGTCCGCATTCATACTCGTGACTCCGCCGTACACGATCTGGGCATCCTCCAAAGGAGTGCCGTCTACTTCGTTTGCGACAGCTTTTTTGATTTGGTTGATTGTCGTAATAGCTTGTTCTGAGTAAGGATTTGAATCCAGAACGACACTTAATTGAACACCTTTGCCGTCTGCAAAGGAATACTGGTCAATTGACTTCTTAAAGTCTTTGTCCTTCATTACTTGCTCAGGAATGAATATGCCTGTATCTCTTACAGTTGGACTTTTGCTCATGTCCTCTAACATATCACTGGAAGCTGTAATGCCGTCAGAGACTTTCGTCAGGCCTTCATTTGCGCTCTTCACGCCTTCTGACAGCTTCTTCAGGCTTTCTGTCAATGTTCCGGCTTGTGCCTGCTGGCCTGAGAGCTGCTGGTTCGCTTGTTCAAGGCCGGTTTGAATCTGGCCAAGCTGTCCGCTGATTGCCGTAAGCTGCTGCACGGTCTGTGCGGTATTTCCGGTTTGAGAAATTTGTTTGCTCACGAGCTGCAGCTGCTGATTGATTTTGCCCAAACCATCTGCGGCATCGCCCAGTGAACCGCCAGAGCTGCTATTTGAGGCCGAGCCGGTTTGCCCTGCCATTTGATTCAGGCCGTTTTCTATATCTGTTAATCCGTTTTGGACATCGGCAATCCCTTTTACCGTCTTATCCAGCCCGTCTGAAACCGACCCTAGCTGTTTATCAATATATAAATCTTTGATTTTTTTACCAGTCGGCTGCGTGATGGTCATGACAGAGTCAACATGATCGACTTTCTCGATCGCTTTGCTGATATTTCCGAGATAAGGGATTGTATCAGCTGTTGTGAGATCTTTGTCTCCTTTTACGACAACGTTGATCGGGAATGCTTTTCCTTCCCCGAATCCGTCCTTGATGGCCTCGAGAGCTTTGATTGATTGATAATCACTGCTGATTTCCGCAGTTGAATCGAATGATATCTGGTCATCATAGGTCAAGATGAACGGAAGCGTAATCACCACCGTGATGGCAATGAACAGAAACGGACGCGCAACGGAGTGTTTGCCGAGAAACGCCCATAATTTGTTGTCACTGTGCGACAGCACTTTCTTTGATGGCCAGAATAATTTTTCACCCAGTGTCACCATAAATAAGGGCAGCAGTGTATAGAGAATGATCATTAAGATTCCCACACCGACCGCTACTCCTACGGCGGATTGGAAAATCGCAAACTTCGCAAATCCTAACGCGGAAAATCCGATTAATACCGCGAATCCGCTGATGAATAAGGTTTTTCCCCCTGTGCGGTAAGCGATAAGCGCCGCTTCTTTTTTGTCATGCCCGTTTGCCAATTCTTCACGGAATCGTGTAAGCAGCAGAATACAGTAATCTGTTCCAATGCCGAACAGAATCGCGACTAAGAAGGTTTGCGTAAACGTCGAGATAGGAAAATCAACATAGTATACAAGGATGCCAAGTATGGATTGACTGATCAGATAAGAAAAACCCACTGCTACAATCGGTATAAAAGGCGTCACAACAGATCGGAACACGATCAGCAGTAAACCGATGATCAGGCAGACTGTGATCACTTCCGTTTTCTTAAGCCCTTCCTCTGAGCTGTGAGCGAAATCCTGATTAATAAGGGGAGCTCCCGTAATATATGCCGTCAAATCATCGGGAACGATTTGATAAATCTCGTCCGCGATTTTTTCCGCCTTTTTATCAGAACCTGTAATCGTGACAGGAATGAGAACGGTTTTCTTGTCTTTCGACATCAACTGGTCTTTGACTTCTTTTTCCGCTGACAGAGGAGATGTTACCTCTTCTACACCATCGATCTTTTTGATTTTATCGATCATTGTCCGGAGCTGATCCTCTGTTTCTACCTTTAGAGCGTGGTCTAATGTAAAGACAACACTGATCGAATTATTGTCTTCTCCCGCTTGTTTTAAAATGGCGTTTGCCCTTTCTGAAACAGCATCAGCGGGAAGCTGGGCCTGCCCCTTTTGATTGGCCAGCTCCGTTAAGTTCGGAGAAAATAAACTCAATACGACGGTAAGCGCTAATATAATGGCTGCAATTGCCCACTTGAATTTGATGATGGCTCTCATTCGGCAGAATCTCCTCCTTTAAATTTGCTTTTTAAAATGGTGAATATCTCGATGATGGAATGTAAGTGTTCCTCATCTATATCATCGATTAGCGGTTTGAGCGCGTTAAAGATGGCAGAATCTAATTCTTCTAGTATGTGTTCACCACTGGGTGTAATGTTAATAAGCTTAGAGCGCCTATCACTTTTTGCCGGACAGTCGTCCCATTGAACCAATCCCTTTTCGAGCAGCTTTTTCAGTCTGTTAGAAATCGCGCTCTTATGTACATTTTGGTACATGGCCAGGCTGCCGGGAGAGGTTGGGCCCTTGACTTTTAAAATCTTCAGCAGGTCTGCCTGTTCCCTTGAGATATGCTTGAAGACATCCTGATTGATTTCACGATTCACAAACTCTGTGCCTTCAAGCAGAACCTCCACAAACAGGTTTATCGCCTGACATAGCTTTTGTTCATTCAACATCTTCCCCTCCTCATTATAGTTTACCCCGCTAAACTTTATGATCAATGTTAATTAGTTTATTCCTCTAAACTAAGTCTGTCAACATATTTTATTTATGATCACACCAAGAACACTCGTTCGTGTATAATAGGAGTTATAACCGCGAAAGGGGAAAATTGACATGTCAGATTTTGCACTGAAATTGTATCAATATAACATCTGGGCCAATCAGCAAATCTTCAACCGATTAAAAGAGCTTCCAAAAGAGGTATACCATCAAGACATTCAAAGTGTGTTTCCATCGATATCCCATGTATTGTCTCATGTTTACCTTTCTGATCTCGGCTGGATTGAAGTATTTTCCGGCAAAACGATGAGCGATGCTTTGGCGTTAGCTGAACAGCTAAAAGAACAGACAGAGGCAAAAGAAATGGAGGAAATGGAAGACCTGTTTCTGAAGTTATCCGAGCGCTATACACTATTTTTACAGCAAAAAGAACAGCTCAATCAGCCCCTCCAGATTCAAAATCCCTCAGGCGGAATCATGAAAACAACTGTTTCCGAACTGATTCCCCACGTTGTCAATCACGGAACATACCACCGCGGCAATATCACGGCAATGCTGCGGCAGGCAGGATACGCATCCGCACCGACAGATTATGGGCTCTATCTGTACATGCAAAAAACTGAACAGGTATAGGAAAGCGGCTCCTACATGGAGCTGCTTTCTTTTGCTGAATAGTCCAAATCACATTAAAATTTCCTTTCATATACCCTTTATAGTAAAAAAGATAGAAATTTTAGTGTTATAATAATCATTAAAAATAGATTGCTGACTCAATAATCAATTTTTAATGGAGGAACACATAAAGTGACAGACGACATGACGAAAGACAATATAAATCAGCAAACATTGCAGAGAGGCTTGAAAAACAGGCATATCCAGCTTATCGCCATCGGCGGGGCTATTGGGACAGGCTTATTTCTCGGCTCAGGCAAATCGATTCATTTTGCCGGACCGTCGATTTTATTTGCTTATATGATCACAGGAATCATTTGCTTTTTAATTATGAGATCGCTGGGTGAACTGCTGTTATCAAATTTGAACTACCACTCTTTTGTGGATTTTGTACAAGACTACCTAGGCGATATGGCAGCCTTTATCACCGGCTGGACATATTGGTTCTGCTGGATTTCCATTGCGATGGCTGATCTGACAGCAGTCGGGCTCTACACTCAATATTGGCTCCCTGGTGTGCCGCAATGGGTGCCCGGCTTAATCGCTCTGATTATTTTACTGATTATGAACCTGGCAACCGTCAAGCTTTTTGGAGAATTAGAATTTTGGTTTGCTTTGATTAAAGTCATTGCCATTTTGGCGTTAATCGTCATTGGCCTTGTGATGATTTTCAAAGGCTTTTCCACAAGCTCAGGAGTGTCCAGCTTCACAAACCTCTGGAGCCACGGAGGCCTGTTCCCGAATGGCATGCACGGGTTTATCCTCTCGTTCCAGATGGTTGTGTTTGCTTTTGTCGGCATTGAGCTTGTCGGGCTTACGGCCGGTGAAACAGAAAACCCTGAAAAAGTAATCCCTAAGGCGATCAACAATATTCCTGTCCGTGTGCTGCTTTTTTATATCGGGGCTCTTCTCGTGATTATGAGCATCTATCCTTGGGATGTCATCAATCCCAGCGAAAGCCCATTCGTACAAGTATTTGTCGCTGTTGGCATCGTCGGGGCTGCAAGTATTATCAACTTTGTTGTGTTGACATCCGCTGCTTCAGCATGCAACAGCGCTGTATTCAGTACAAGCCGTATGGTCTATTCCCTGGCGAAAGATCACAATGCACCTGAGTCAATGGCGAAACTGACTCAGCGTAAAGTGCCTAGAAATGCTTTATTCTTTTCGGCTATCGTGATTTTAATAGGTGTTACGTTAAACTACATCATGCCAGAAGGCGTATTCACCCTGATCACAAGCATTTCAACCGTATGCTTTATCTACATTTGGGGGATTACGGTCATCTGCCATATGAAATACCGCAAAACAAGACCTGAATTAGCGAAAACAAACAAGTTTAAGCTTCCGCTTTATCCGTTTACAAATTACCTGATTCTTGCGTTCCTGGCGTTTGTTCTGGTTGTGCTGGCACTGGCACAGGACACTCGTGTTTCCTTATTTGTCACACCGGTTTGGTTTATTTTGCTGATTGTGATTTATAAAGTGAGAAAAGCGAAGCATCAATAACACTCGAAACTCCTGCCTCAAAAATGAGAGCAGGGGTTTTTTTGATGAAAATGACCTTTGCTTTTGAATTTGAAGATATGCTATAGTGTTTGTAATCAAAACAAGAAGGGATGATGGGTGGACAATGATTAACTAATCTTATTTTTACCGTTTGAAATCAATATTTCAAATCAAAAAATAGGATTAGTCTGCCCATTTTCTATATACGACACCGCTATTTATAAAGAATAGCTTATTTGATCATGCACAGGCACGGCTAATCCTTCCAACACATTTGGGAGGATTTTTTATTCTCCCTTTAAAGCGAGGGATATGGATGAAAGAGATTATAACATTAACAAACGTGAGCTACGAAGTGAAGGATCTGTCTGTTTTTAAAAACGTAAATGCCAGTGTTCAGCAAGGAGATATCATTGGGATTATCGGCAAAAACGGCGCTGGGAAATCTACGCTGCTGCACCTTATTCACAACGACTTGGCCCCTGCACAAGGACAAATCCTTCGGGCGGATATAAAAATGGCTTTGGTCGAACAGGAAACTGCGGCGTATTCCTTTGCCAATCAGACACCTGCCGAAAAGAAGTTACTGGAGAAATGGCATGTGCCCCTTCGTGAATTTCATCAGTTAAGCGGCGGTGAAAAACTGAAAGCGCGGCTGGCGAAAGGACTCTCAGAGGATGCAGATCTGCTGCTGTTAGATGAACCGACAAACCACCTTGATGAAAAAAGCTTGCAATTTCTCATCCAACAGCTGAAACATTATAACGGCACTGTGATTCTCGTTTCTCACGATCGATATTTTTTAGACGAAGCCGCCACAAAAATATGGTCTCTTGAGGATCAGACGCTGGTTGAATTCAAAGGGAATTACTCCGGGTATATGAAGTTCCGGGAGAAGAGAAGACTCACCCAGCAGCGCGAATATGAAAAGCAGCAAAAAATGGTTGAACGAATTGAAGGACAAATGAATGAGCTCGCTTCTTGGTCGGAAAAAGCCCACGCCCAATCGACGAAAAAGGAGGGGTTTAAAGAATATCACCGGGTAAAAGCGAAGCGTACGGATGCCCAAATAAAATCCAAGCGGAAGCGGCTGGAAAAAGAGCTGGAAAAAGCAAAGGCGGAACCCGTTACCCCAGAATATAAAGTCAGCTTTTCAATCGATACAACCCACAAAACAGGAAAACGTTTTTTGGAAGTTCAGAATGTAACGAAGGCTTTTGGAGAAAGGACTCTCTTTAAAAACGCTAACTTTACGATTCAGCATGGCGAAAAGGTTGCCATCTTAGGCCCAAACGGCAGCGGAAAAACGACATTACTGAACATCATTCTGGGACAGGAAACAGCAGAAGGAAGTGTATGGGTGTCGCCGTCCGCGAACATCGGCTTTTTAACGCAGGAGGTGTTTGATTTGCCTTTAGAACAAACACCGGAAGAGTTATTTGAGAATGAAACATTCAAAGCAAGGGGGCAGGTTCAAAATCTGATGAGGCACTTAGGCTTTACAGCCGCCCAATGGACTGAACCGATCAAGCATATGAGTATGGGTGAGCGTGTAAAGGTCAAGCTGATGGCATATATTTTGGATGAAAAAGATGTGCTGATTTTAGATGAGCCGACAAACCACCTCGACCTGCCGTCACGTGAACAGCTGGAAGAAACACTGTCACAATACAGCGGCACATTGCTGGCGGTTTCACATGACCGCTACTTTCTCGAAAAAACAACAAACAGTAAACTCGTTATCTCAAACAACGGCATCGAAAAGCAGTTAAACGACACTCCTTCAGAAAGAAATGAGCGGGAGGAGCTTCGGTTAAAGCTTGAGACAGAAAGACAAGAAGTGCTGGGAAAGCTCAGTTTTATGACGCCAAATGATAGAGGGTATAAGGAGCTTGATCAAGCTTTCCATGAGCTTACGAAACAAATCAAAGCGCTGGATCATCAAAACAAAAAAGGCTGAGAGGCAAAGTTCAAGCGGCATTGAAAAGGACAACAGCTGTTGTCCTTTTTCTTTTTATTTTCAAAAAGATGACTTATAGTACCCCCTATCATCGCTTCCAGATAGGCATGCTGTGTTTGAGTAACGTAGCGGCTTTTCAGCTTAGCTGTTTCCGCATACGTATATTGGTCATGGCATAGCCCATCTTCTGATAAAGATAGACGGCTGTCTCGTTGTGCGCAAACACATGGAGGGCCAGCCTTTCCGCACCAAGCTCTCTTGCTCTTTCATCAAGCATTTGAAGCGCCAATTGAGCCAGCCCTTTTCCGCGAAAGACTTCATACAATCCAAAGGAATAGATAAACGCTTCCTTTTGCGGATGAAACGGATCAGCATACAGCCAGAGCCAGCCCATTCTTTCCCCTTGTACATTTGTGATGTTCCAAAAATAATGATTGCTGCTGTCGAGCCCGTTCGGAATCATGTTCTCATATGCCTGCTCCGATTTCTCAAGCGCCTCTTTTTCCGTCCAAGTTCCCGACGTTATGTTTTGTTTCGCATAATTTTGCACGGACATCCCGCGAAAGGCTTCGAATTCTTTCAAAGTCATGGCTTCTAAAGTTAATGTCATTCTGTACTCCTCCTTTATAAAAAAAGCCCAGCTGATACCGGACGAATAACGCAGAAATGGAGCTCTATTTCAATTACCCGGTTAATACCTGGGACTTTCTATTATTCAATAAGAGAAGGAGATCTCCTGCATATAGGTTTGTTACACCATGATTATCATGATAGACACAATCAAACAGATCATCGCAGGTATCGTCATAAGGACCGATTGCCGCGCTCGAAAAATATGCGCATGAATTGCTCCCGCCATGAGAACGACAAACAGCACACCTGCTCCTAACGCTGCATACCGATTCCAAATTCCCGCTGTCATAGCAAGTGCCCCGGCTACTTCAAGAATGCCAGTAACAGTCAGAAACCATAATGGATATTGATAATGCCGCCAATGCTCAACTTGAAAGGGAACGCGGCTTACCTTTATGATGCCCCCCACAAGCATAAAAACTGCCAAACTGACTTTCAAAATAATAGATATCATCTTACGTCACTCCCTTTCTTTCGGAAGCATCCCGTATATTAAAAGATTCACAACCTCTGCTGCGAGACTTGCCGGATCTTTGATTCCGGTTAACAAAAATGAATCGGTTAAATGTTCAATCATGCCGATCAAACATTCAGCGACCGTTTCCATGTCCAGCTCGGAGTGAAAATAGCCAAGCCGCTGTTCTGCTTCTAGGTTTTCTTTCAAAACCATCGCCAAGTCTTTTTTCATTTGTTTCGCTTCCGGGTTGAGAAAAAAGCCGATCTTGGTTACATCCTTGTCTTCAGCCAGACATTGAAAAACAGATTCCACAGCAGACAGCACCCGTTTTGACACATCCTCCGTGTTTAATCCGTTTTCCAGAAGAAGTGACTCTGTCAGCTTTCTTACTCGGGAGTGAAAATAGGTGATTAACTCCTCAAAGATGGCTTCTTTGCTTTGAAAGTACAGATAAAATGAGGGCTGTGTGAACCCAGCTTTTTTTACAATCTCACTTATCTTCGTGTCATGGAATCCCCGAATCGAAAATTCATTAGCGGCAGCTTTGAGTAATCGTTTTCGGCTTTCTTCTCCTTTACGTCCTTTACTTTTCAACTAGGACCACCCCTAAAATAATACTCACAAGTAATGTTATTCACGAGTATTATTTCATGGCATTAGCTTCCTTGTCAATGATTTCAAACTGATCTTGTTGCCAGCTTCCTATATTAAAGGTCTTATGTATTTCGAATAACTGGATCAATTCATTGATTCCTATATCAATGGCTTTTCATTCACTGATAAGTATTTGCTGAATAGATTACATTCAGGCCGTGCCAAACTTTATTCTTTTTTTCTAACGAGCATCACTCCGGGACCAGATAGAGTTTTGCCCGCAAATGCAAGGAACAATTGGGTGCAGCGGCGCATAATGTACTGTACAGAATGATGGAAGGGTGTGATGGGATGCCGTCTACAATAATCAACCTATATTATTTGAAGATCAACAGTATTTCGGGCAATGGTTCAATTACAATAGGTGAAGCCGCGCATAACAGCCATACCGCAAATAATAAATCTCAAGGGATCAACTCCTCTTTCGGTGATACATCACCTGCAGAATCAATCATGGAAAACTTCTTAAATGATCCTGATGTCAACGATCAGACAGAACTCGGAAACTCTGATACTACCAATATGAATGCTCCTCCGCTTCCAGTACCGCCAATTTTAGATTAAAAGGAGTTTCGCTATGCCATACCAAATTAACATCGCAAATATTAAGGTGAACGGCGTCACACAAAACGGAAATATTGATGTCGGTCCAACCGTACACAACAGCCATACAGCGAACAGCAAATACTTTGGGGCAAACTTTTCTCTAGGGGATTTTTCGCCTTCTTCTTCTCTTTTAAATACTGGGAACCTCGATACTGATATCAGTGATCAAGACCAAATTGGAAACCCTTCTGCACCGATTTCAAACCAAATTTAAGGAGGATCCTAGATGGATCTCGAAAAAATGAAAAAGTGGCTTGAGATTACAAATGAATATAAGCAAAATGACTTTTGGACAAATGTGCTCAAGTATAAAGCCCCGGAACAATTTTTTAATACCAACACCTATACGCTCGTTTACGACTTTTATCAAGATGAAGAATATAATTTTATCATTGTGGAAATGCCCGGTGTGTATGAGGAAGAATTAACAATCCGCTTATTATCTAAAACCCAGCTGTTAATCAAAGGAACGCTCACGCCTGTTTTTCCAGACGAAATGGTGGTGCTGCGTGAACGGTATTACGGAGAAATTGAGCGAACCATTCAGCTTCCTGAAGCCACCGAATCCCATTTATTACAAATTCAGCTATTAAACGGGCTTCTCCACATTTCGTACCCAAGACAAGTCGAACCCATCCCGTTGCAAAAAGGGCTTTAAGATTGTTCCTTTCATTCCTTATCCACAGGGGCTGATATATGGTCTTTATATTGATCCACATAAATATCCCCATTACCAAGCAGCACTGCGTATACGGTCTCTTTCACCTTTATGTCTCTTTTTCGTAATTCTTCCAAAAGCCAGGATTCTGTCAATCGATTCTGCTGTAAATTATTCTGAATGATTTCTCCGTCCATAATAAGCTCTATCGGAAGCCTGTGTTCTTGGTTTACCGCAATCATTAAATCCTGTTTGGTTACATGCCGGAATTGCGGTTTTCTTAACACAGTCAGCTGACCATTCGTTTCAAGGATTGCAAATAGAACTTCTTCGATATTAAATATTTCTTTTTCACGTAATTGCTGATTTAAATAATCAAGTGTGTAACGCATTTTCCTCATATTCGATTCAAGTATCTTCCCGTTTTGAATCAGCACTGTAGGATCTCCGGCAAAAAATTTTCTCAGCTTCCTGTTCTTTATCGACAGGAACGAAATCAGAAAAATGGTTAGCACAAAAATACTAAACGAAATGGCCATATTGTGCGGTTTTATTGAAGTATTGTAAGCTAATCCGGCAGCAATCGCCCCTAATGTGATCGCCGCAATAAAATCAAAAATCGTCATTTGAGAAATTGTCTGTTTGCCTAAAATCCGTTCTGCGATTAACAGCAATCCAAAGCTGGCAATCGTTCTAATGACAACTTCTAGTTCAATCATGTTATGGCGCTCCCCGCTTCCCAGATTGTGTTGGCCAAAAAACTCCTGCCGATATCATTGTTGGGCTTAATATATCCCATCTACCCCAAAAATATTGTTCGGTTTAGAGCAGAATGAACCGGCTGCCTTTCGGATATATTAAATTGCGATTGGTCAGAAGGAAAGCCAATCCCAGGACAAATCTAATTCCTCATTGGTCAGGTGGTAGCATGAAGTTCACTTGGGAATCCCTTGTTCTCATTGTAGCCGGGGTCATTTTGCTGAGAATTTCAGGAAGGAAATCAATTGCACAAATGACGTCAACTCAAACGGTTGTCATGATTTCGATCGGAACGATTATCGTTCAGCCAATCATCGAGTACAGCCTCTTCAAAACATTAATTGCAGCGGCAATTTTCACAAGCACACTCATCGTTATGGAATGGATCCAAATGAAATCGAACATCATTGAAAAGATGTTAACCGGAAAAGCAAAAATCGTCATTGAAAACGGACAGCTTCATATCGAAAACTTAAAGAAGATGAGACTTACAGCTGACCAGCTTGAAATGCAGCTAAGGCTTCACGGCGTTACGGCTATACAAGATGTTAAAATAGCGACATTAGAGGCCAACGGGCAATTAGGAATAGAATTGACTGATGACGCCAAGCCTTTAACAGTCAGGGATCTGAAAAAACTCATTCACCCGGATTTTCTAAATAAGGATGGACAAGCCCAGTCTGGCAATCAGAATATTTTTGATGAAGTTGGTAAAAAAAATAAAAAAAACGTCCCTAAAAAGCTGCATTAACAAAAGGCGCTTGTGGCATTTTGCAGGTTTTTGTCTCTTACTGAAAGTTTTTGCCGTTTTGCTTAAGCAACTGCTGCTCACACACCATATTGTATAAACAGTCATAACGGAGAGGAGAGATGAATGATGAAATGCCCAGTTTATATTCATTCGATATCCGGGAACAGCGTTTTTAATAACGGATTTGCAGTTTCCATCAGCCCGTTCTCTGTGTCTAAAACAACAGAGGGTTCCGGTGGGAGTAATACAGGTTTGGTTTTTGAATCCAATACTTTAAGCCAAACAAGCTCCGCCAATCAAGCCCAAAATGTAACATATGCGATCCAAGAGCTGCTTTCCAAGCTTTTAGCGTAAAAATTAAGAAATAAACACTTCATGAGGTGCCATATGGCTTTTCCAATTATTCATACAAACTTTTGGGATGCTGTGATAGCCATTCCAATCATCATATTGATAACCCAAATCCTCAAAATATTATTGAAAATCCCCAAAACTTTTGTGCCATCGGTTGCTTTAATAATAGGTCTTGTCATTTCTGTTTTCATAAGCCATCGACACAGCCTCTTTTCCGGCGTGTTTATGGGCTGGTTTTATGGCTACGCCGCTATAGGCTCCTACTCATCATTAAAAACGACCATCTTATCCTTCAGGCAAACGAAAAACGATACATCAAATTCATAGATGACATATAACGATCTGCCGCCTCTTTATCAGGCGGCTTTATTTCTGCTGATAGATTTGAATGCTGTTACGTTCATCTTCAAAAGAGATGCTCATTGACTCGCTTAAAGAGGCACTGTTATTTTTACCATTATGTTGATGCAATGAAATAAAAACGAAATATCATAGAAGTAAATAGACTGCCTGCATCATCTATGACATCTACTTCTGAATGAAAGGAGCTTTTGAAGCATGCGATCTCAAATCAACATCTCAAATCTCACGATAAATGGGATGACACAAAACGCCAATACAGATATCGGACAAAACTTGCAAAACAGCCATACTGCGAACAGCAAAAATTACGGTGTCAATTTCACATTAGGAGATTACTCTCCTTCTAATTCCATTATTATTTCAGCAAGTTGTGATAATGATACAAGTGATCAAGGGCAGATTGATAACCCTTCTTCGCCTAGTGAAGAATAAAATGATCCACAAAAAAAGAACTCATATGAGTTCTTTTTTAATCGTTTGTCTCGTTTGATATGATGCTTCTTTTCTGAAAAGCCCAATGATGTTCCACAGGATGAGTGCTGCGGATATGATAAAGTGAGGAATATTCATATGCAGATGGGTTCATGACGACCAATAAAGAAGCGAAAAGATCTAAATGGATAAACCATTTATCCGCCTTCATATAATCGATAAACCCTATCCAGCTTTTGTTCAAGCTGTTCAAAATGAACAAAGCGGGCTTCTCTCAAATACTCAGTCCCATCTATGAACAAAAGAAGCACGGGAACAGTAAAGACTGAAAATTTGCCGGCAACCTCTGCTACATCGTCAGCATTGACATGCCCCAATTTGATGTTTGGAAACTGATCCAATACTATTCTAAGCTGCGGCAGAACTGCGTGACATACTGTACAGCCAGGCCTTGATATATAGATAAAACTGAATTGGTGCTGTTTGATAAAATGATCTATAGAATCTAATGAATGTAATGCTGTCATTTCTTTCATCCATTTACTCCTTCAAATAGGTCTGCCTTTCATGGCCAAGCTAATATATACCATTCACTATACAGATTTATATTTAGTATTTCCGCTTTTTTGCTTTGCAGATTACCTGCAAACTTGCCGAAAATGTAAATACAAAAGAACAGTTACTGCATGACAGTAACTGTTCTGATTTACTTTCGTATTAAAAATGCAAAGCGTAAGCTCCTGAACCGATGAGTGCAACCCCTATGGAGACGGCAATGAGCACCACGTTATATTCAAAACCGCCGGCGCCATTCGCAAAGCCTTTCGCTCCATGAACTTTTACGATCGCACCTAGCATAATGATTGTGATGATAGCAGCTCCAAGCGGGAGGAACACACCTAAAATAAATAGAATTCCGCTTACTAACTCCCCAAGGCCTGACAGAGCGGCCGCAGCGTTACCTGGTTTTACCCCAATAGATTCGAACCATTGTCCGGTCCCTTTAATCCCGTATCCGCCAAACCATCCGAATAATTTTTGTGTGCCATAAAACAGAAACACCACACCAATCATAATCCGAATAAGCAACAGTCCTGCATCTTCCATTTTTATCTCTCCTCATCTTTGATTTCATCTGATTCTTTGCTGCGATACCATCCAGCAATCATCAATTGAATATATGTTTCTTTATTTTTTTATGTGTCAAATCAATCTAATTCTCTTACTTCAAACGGCAGCAGCCCTTGTTCAATTTGTGCCCGATGCGGTTCATATTGCACAGGCAGCATCAATTTTCCGCCCATTGTTTCGTGTGATTCATCATGGGCAAAGCCTGGTGGATCAGTTGCGATTTCAAACAGGATTTCCCCATGTTCCCTGAAGTAAATGGCATTAAAATAATTTCTATCCCGAACAGGAGTTACACCGTATCCGTGAGAAGCAATATGTCTTTGCCAATCTAATTGATCTTGGTCATCACTAGCCCGCCAAGCAATGTGGTGCACCGTGCCAGCTCCCATTTGGCCGCGGCCAATAGGCGTTAACTTAAGGTCAATCACATTTCCGATATCACCGGCAGAACGATAACGAATGAAGTCTCCTTCCCTGCCGACTCGTTCCAGCCCCATGATGTTTTCCAATAGCTCCGCGGTTTTGTCAGGCTGCGCTGATAATAAAGTTGCGCCCCCAAAACCTTTAATGGCAACATCAGGCGTTACATCTCCGAAGGTCCACGTGTTAGCCGCTCCTTCTTCTCTTTCCACGATTTCTAAGTGCAGGCCATGAGGATCATCAAACTCAATATATTGTTCTCCAAAGCGCTCGATTTTGGTGTATGGAATGCTGAACTTTTCTAGTCTCTTTTCCCAAAATGCCATAGCTCCCTTCGGCACGACATATGAAGTCACGCCAACTTGACCGTCTCCAATGACGCCTTGGCGGGCTCCAGCCCACGGAAAGAAAGTGATGATTGTTCCCGGCTCCCCGCCCTCATTTCCAAAATAAAGATGATACGTACCTGGATCATCAAAATTGACAGTTTGCTTGACCAAACGAAGCCCAAGCACTCCTGCATAGAAATCTGTGTTCTCTTGAGGATGGCCGACAATCGCTGTAATATGATGAATTCCCATTGTTTTTTTAGCCATTTTTATCTGCTCCTTTTACATATACTCAACAAACTCATTCACAGGCTTACGGTAGCCGCGCGGCCTTCTGCTCTCTGTTTTTTCTTTCCCAATTGTAATCATCATGACAACCTCAAACTGATCATCTATGTTCAAAATCTGTTTTACGGCTTCCGCATCAAAGCCGATCATCGGGCAGGTGTCCCAGCCTTTTTCTTTAGCACTCAGCATAAACATCATCGCAGAAAGTGAAGCATTCCTTATCGCCTCATCTCTCTTAAATTGTTCTCCCCTGTTTTCATAAAACGAAACGGTGTCTTGAACCATATGGTCATACTCTTGCTTATTTAATACCCCTAACACCTTTAATCCTTCATAGATGTCATCCGCTTGCTGATATGCCTGTTTATCCCCTAATACCAAAAGAACCGCAGATGAGCTAAACACTTTATATTGTCCGTTTGCGGCCTGTTTCAGCTTTTCTTTTACATCCGGGTCTAGAACCGTCACATATTTTGTATGCTGCAAATTAAAAGCCGATGGTGCCAATGCAACCAATTCAAACATCTCATTGAGGTCTTCTTTTGTGATTGGATGACCTGAAAGAAAATTGCTTGCAGATCTTCTTTCATTGACTAACTGTGTAAATTCAGCCATTACGATACACTCTTTTTTATCTTGAATTCGAGATATTATTCTATAAAAAATCTCATTGAATTTTTAAAAAAGAACTGACTGCGATTGGACCTTGATCGTTGATCTTATTAACTTAATGTCTCGAATTAAAATATCTTGAATATGAGATAATAGTAAAATACAGATCATCTAATGTCAATAGTTTTTTTATAACAGATGGAATTTTTCGCTGAAGGCAGCATTATTATCGCCACTCCTTGTTACATGAGAACTCATTTGTTTGCAGCTGAGCTTTTAGCACAGCTCCAACTTTTTTTCTGTTACCTTATTTATTAGTAACCAGGAAACAACGTTGCTATAGACCCACTCGAAATTGAATTGTTATGATAAGCAAAGTGATTACACAGAAAAGGATACGGAGAGCGTCTAAAGAGCACTCCTATTTTTTTTGTGCAGTTTTATAGGAGGAAAAAATGGCAAGTGAAAGAGAACAAATCAGCAGAAAAGTTGCTTTGATTGCATTGATCGCCAATCTGATCCTAATGGCAGGGAAGGTCTTTTTTGGACTGATAGGCGATAGTGAAGCCGTTTTTGCAGACGGAATCCATTCTGCGGCAGATGTCGTTGCTTCGATTGCGGTCTTGGCAGTGATCGGCATTTCCAATAAACCGCCCGATCAAGACCATCCTTTTGGGCACGGAAAAGCAGAAGTCATTAGTGAGGCGATTGTAGGAATAATCTTAGTGATCGTATCCGTTTATATCCTCATTGAAGCGATTCTGTCCTTTGTTAAAGGGCCAAGCGTTCCCCAATACAGCGCATTGTTTGCGGCTCTTATTTCGTACGTGGCTAAGGAAATCTTATATCGTTATTCTATCAAGCAAGGGGAAAAATGGAACAGCAAAGCGATTATAGCGATTGCATACGATCATAAAGGCGATATCGTTGCCTCCCTTGCCGCTTTTATCGGCGTCTTGTTGGCTATCATCGGAAACACCCGCGGCTGGTCCTATCTGTTGTACGCCGATGCAATTGCCAGTGCAATCGTTGCTTACCTCATTTTTAAGATTTCTATGGAATTAATCAGGCCGTCTGTTGATGTGCTTATGGAAAAGAGCGTTGACCCCAAGCTGATCGAGGAATATAAAGCTGTTATTTTTCAATGTGATCAGGTAAAACGAATCGATAGAATCCGCGCGAGAGAACACGGTCACTATAAATTGCTTGATGTCCGTTTATCTTTGGATCATGATTTGACAATTAAGCAGGGACACGACATTGCCCGCGAAATTCGAAATGAAATCAAAAGACAGTTTTCCGATGTTGAAGAAGTGCTCATCCATGTGAATCCTTATTTCGAAGAATGAAAAGCTCCTTTTGAAAAGGAGCTTTTGCTTTATGCTGTTAAACTTTCCCTTTAGAACTCGCTGTACTATATAATATGGATGTATATCAATCATAGGGACAGAAAGGTTGTTAGAATGAAGGAATTTTTTTCGATTGGGGAAGTGTCAAAGTTATTCAATGTGAAAATCTCTGCTCTTAGGTATTATGATGAAATCGGTCTTTTGAAGCCGGAATATAAAGACGAGAAAACGAACTATCGATATTATTCCACCCAACAGTTTGAGCGGCTGGATACCATCAAGTATTTGAGGGCCTTAGGTCTGCCAATCCATAAGCTGCTTGATTTTTATAACTCTCAAAATACAAATACCCTTCTTCATCTACTAAAAAGCCAGCAAGCTGAAATTGATCGCAAGAAGAAAGAATTAGAACGCATTGAACGAAAGATCTCCCGCCGCATCACACATATAGAAGATGCCGTTAACATGCCGTTACATCACATTTCAAAAATCAAACTTCCCGCAATTCGAGTGGCTTATTTACAGCATGAATATGTTCTCGGCCATGATATCGAACATTCGTTAGCGGAATTGAGAACCCACCTGAATGTGAACGAAGATATATTTATAGGCAAAATCGGTTTATCCATTTCAGCAGCAAATGTGAAGGCAAAACAGTTTGACAAATATTCCAGTATATTTATGATTCTTGAAGATGAAAATGAAAAAACTTCATCAGAAATCATTTTCCCTTCAAGAGAATATCTGCAAATTAGGTTCAGAGGGTCACACCCAGAAGCCGAACCCTACTACAAAACATTACTGGCGTATATGGAAGAGCATCATTATGAGGTAGCAGGAGATTCTATCGAAATCACACTCATTGATTATGGCATTACGAATAACCTAGACAATTATGTGACTGAAATCCTCTTGCCCATCAAATAATCTCATGAATATGTTTTTGATCTCCCTTGACTCTCTACTAACTAGAGGGTTTATTTTTTATGCAGGAATCATTATTGGAGGAGAAAGCTTATGTTTGGAACAATTTTTAACACAGTGATGATCATTGCGGGAAGCATAATCGGGGGGATATTCAAAAAAGGCATTAAAGATGAATACCAGGATATTTTGATGCAGGCAATGGGATTCGCTGCAGTCGCGCTGGGAATCAACGCCGTTACACAGCATTTGCCTGATAGTAAATACCCCATTCTTTTCATCGTGAGTTTAGCCATTGGAGGTTTGCTTGGCCAGATCATCAATCTGGAATTACGATTCAACAAGCTGGTGAACAAATTTTCTAAAAGCAATTTAGCGGAGGGGTTATCAACTGCGATCTTATTATTTTGTATAGGCTCGCTGTCAATATTGGGTCCTGTTGAAGCGGCTTTGCATGGAGATTATACGTACCTTCTGACAAACGGTATGTTAGATGGGATCACCTCCATTGTACTCGCCTCGACTTTTGGTTTTGGAATAGCAGCAGCTGCCATTGTATTGTTTGCTTGGCAGGGCTCCATCTATTTATTTGCTAAAGTAATGGAGAGCGCAATCAACACAGACCTTATTAACGAAATTACTATTGTGGGAGGCATCCTCATCCTCAGTTCAGGTCTAAGCATTCTTGGAATCAAGAAGTTCAAAACACTGAATCTGCTGCCTTCCCTGTTGATCCCTCCTGTTGTGATTTTTGTAATTCATTCATTTGGATTGCATTTTTAACAAATCGCCATCAATTAAGCGGTAATCATGAATGCCGGCCATGATTTATCACTGAAACAAACGGAGAATGGTCATATGGGCGTCAATTCATTCATCACAATCTTTGCGATCGTCTTTGTACATAAACCGATCGATGGCCGGCAGTTCACAATAAAAATACCAAGGTCGTCAAGATCCTTGGTATCATACTGAACATGCGCTGTGTTTCTGTCTCTGATCTACATTTGTAATGCTGAGTCTTTGATACCATGCATTCAAATCACAATGTACTGCCCTCTATAAGGCTTTCTCACCTCGGGGTGTGTTTTCATCAAAGTATTCATAAATGATGTCATATTCGAAATGTGTACGCCGGTTTCCTTTTCAATCCTTCTTTTCAAATTTATACTGCTCATTGGCTTATTCTGCTGCTTTAATATGTGTAATGCTGCTTCACGGGAGGCTTTTGATTCAGCTCTGCCCTGCCTTCTTTTTTTCTTTTGGATTGGTTTTGATGTTACACGATATGTCTTTACAGCATTTGCAGCTTGTTCCATGAGCGCGATTTGAGATGGGCGCGCCTTTGACTGTTGTAACTGAAACTCACGAAGGATCGATCTTTCATGTTTATCTATGTGTGCTAATCTCATACACAAAGCTTCTCCCCCCAATTAAGCAGGCGGAAAAGAGCTTTATTCCACCTGCAGATCTGAGTCATTGTTCAACTCTTTAGAACACGGATCAGGGAAATCACCATCTATGAAGGTGAGTGGTTCTATCGGCCCTACAGCGCTAAATCATGATTTTTTTGCTCGGAACATACTCAGTATATAGCCGCCTATCCCCCCTGCAATGGCTGGAATAAGCCACCCAAGCCCTATGCTGTACATAGGAAGAACCTGAGTGAAAACGCGATTCACGACTTCAATCTTTATCCCAGCTGCATTCAAACCGTCAAATAGGCTGATGATAAACGTGAACAGTAAGCTCCCCTGATACACTTCAGCCTTCCCTTTAAATACAGAGTGCAAAAACGTTAAAAATATTAAGGAAATCGCGATTGGATACATCGTCATTAAGACAGGCTTGGACACCTTAATGAGCTCTGTTAATCCTATATTTGCAACAAGTGTGCTAAACACCGCTAACATCACAGCTATTTTTTTATAAGAAACGCTCGGAAATAATTCATGAAAAAACGAAGAACACGCTGTGATGAGTCCGACACTTGTCGTCAAACATGCTACCGTAATCATTAAACCCAATAAGATAGAACCATAGGATCCAAAATAATAGGATGAAACCTTAGCCAAAACCTCGGCCCCATTTTCTAAAAACCCCAGCTTTTCAACGCTGGAGGCCCCCATATATGAAAGGGAAGTATAGATAAGGGCTAAAAGTGTCGCAGCAATTGCAGTGGCTTTCGCACAAATGATGATCAGCTGTTTTTTGGTGGCTGCCCCTTGTTCTTTCATTGCATTCACCACAATGATTCCAAAAACGAATGCTACAAGGGCATCCAGTGTAAGGTATCCCTCCTGAAAGCCTTTAAAAAACACATGCGATGTATACCCTTTTGAAGGCGCTTGAATGGTTCCAATTGGATGAACAAGAGCTACCACTACAAGCAAACCGATAAATGTCAATTTAATTGGTGTTAAAACTTTTCCGACCACATCCACTATTTTTGTGGGATTAAGTGATAACAGACATGCAACTGTAAAAAACAATATTGTAAATATGATCAATGAAACAGGGCCTGCATCATCTGATAAAAAAGGTTTCACTCCAATTTCAAACGATACGTTCCCCGATCTTGGGATAGCGAAAAAAGGCCCGATGGCCAGATAGAGAATCGTTGTAAACACAATGCCAAACACCGGATGCACACGGCTGGCTAACGATTGTAAATTATCTTTACCTGAAAAAACAAATGCAGTCATTGCCAGCAGCGGCAAGCCGACTCCTGTCACCAAGAAACCTGCATTGGCAATCCATACATTTTTTCCAGCCATTTGCCCAAGCATAGGCGGGAAAATGAGATTTCCCGCCCCAAAAAACAATGCAAATAGCATTAATCCTATAATGATGATATAGGAAGCAGACACTTTTTTTGACATGATAAATCCTCCGAATAAAGTAGACACCTCTTGAATGGCAAAGAAACACTACAGATGCTATATACATTGGCACGGTGCTGAGTCCAAAATAAGATTGTGTCAATTTCATTAATTTTTAAAAAGTTCAATAAAAGTTTGATCCTTGATCGTTCCCCATACGGTTAAAAAACCAATTGTACCATAGCCATATAAACAACGGTTCCCCCCGCTATAGAAAGTAGCATATTTTTTTTCCAAAAGTGAAGCAGTGCAACTGCAGCTGCTCCAATTAATTCAGGAATACCGTGACTCCCAGAAAGTAGACTCACGTCTTTAAAACAATAAATAACCAGAAGCCCGATTACCGCTGATGGCAGCACCCTGCCCAAAAATTGTATGTATTTCGGCGTCGGTTTCCCAGACGGGAAAATCATGAATGGAAGGAACCGTGTCAGCATTGTGCCAAGCACGACCATAGCAACGGTAATGATTTGCTGCGTTATACTCATCATCATACAGAAACCTCAGCTTTCTCTAATGGTTTTCTCAGAACAGTGAGTATCCCTAAAATGGCGAGCATAGCAGGAATAATGAAATGGTTTCCGCCAAAAATGATAAGGCTGGCAGCTGAAAGCCCAAGGCCTGCGAGAGCACTGTGATGTTTTTGCTCTTTCATCCACTGCTCAATGAAGATCACAATAAAGAGGGCGGTCATCACAAATTCAAGCCCTTCGGTATTAAATTTCACATACGATCCAAAAATACCGCCTATCGCTGCTCCCGCGACCCAATATAAATGATTAAGCAATGTCACAAAAAACATAAACCAGCCCTTGTCAACATTCGCCGGAACATTAGCGGTATAATTGATAGAAAATGATTCATCGCACATCCCGAAGATCAAATAAAGCTTTTTCTTTCCAGTCCCCCTGTACTTATCCAACATGGAAATTCCATAAAACAAATGTCGGGCATTGATCATCAACGTCAAAAAAAGGGCATTCAACGGATTGAACGCGCCCAGCAAGAAATGGGCGGCAACAAACTCCATTGATCCTGCAAATATAATAAAACTCATGATGATCGGATAAATTGCACTAAACCCTATAGAATGCATAAAGATTCCATAAGCAATTCCCAAAAATAAAAATCCGGCAAAAATCGGAATCGTATACGGGAAGGCCGAACGAAATGCAGCCCCTATTTGATTTCTTTTTGTCATAAGATTCACACCTTGCAACATTTTTATTTTAAAGTACCATATTAAATCCATACAACAAACAAGATAATTGTATGGATTACAATTATCCTTTGTATCATAATAGAGAAAACTTGCTGCACTCCTTTTAAAAACCATTCATAGAAAACGAAACAATAGAGGTGGATTATGCCGGTCAATTCATTCGACAATTACCCAATGTCTTGGAAGCCAGAAAGAGAGGCATTAAAGCGGCCTTTCTATAAATCAATTGCTGCACTGCTTGAACACGATATCAAAAATGGTTTTTTGGCACCGGGTACAAAGCTCCCGCCCCAGCGAGAATTGGCTGACTTTCTTGACTTAAACTTCACTACAATTACCCGAGCCTATAAAGTGTGTGAGGTAAAGGGGCTGATATATGCGGTCACCGGAAAGGGAACCTTTGTTTCTCCTAGCGCCGCCCGTTCAATTACGATTTCTAAAGATAAAATCACCAACTGTATCGATCTTGGTTTAATCGCCTCTTTTGAAGAAACCAATCAAATTGTAACGGAAGTGATTCAACAGGTTGCGAGTAAACATTACGTAAAACAGTTACTCAATTACAATGATCCAACAGGCATTCCGCATCAAAAAACAGCAGGGCTAAACTGGATGAAATCGTTTGGCATTCAAACTGACCAAGACCATATCTCAATTGTTTCCGGTGCCCAAAATGCGCTGGCCATTTCATTGGCCGCGCTGTTTGAACCAGGGAATCGAATTGCCACTGACTTATACACGTACTCAAACTTTATTGAACTTGCAAAAATGCACCACATTCAGCTAGTGCCGATTCCCGGAGATGAGTATGGAATGCTGCCGGACGAACTAGAAAAGCAATGTACTCAACTCAACATTCATGGCATTTTTTTGATGCCTTCTTGCTGTAACCCAACTACTGTTATGATGTCGAGTGCCAGAAAGAAAGAAATCGCGGCAGTGATCCGCAAGCATCGTTTATTATTGATTGAGGACGATATTCATGCGTTTATGACCGCAGGCTTGATTTCTGATTATCAGGAGCCCATGTTCAACTTGCTCCCAGAACAAAGCGTATATATTTGCAGCACCTCTAAGTCAATCTGTTCAGGATTAAGAGTGGCCTATATGGTCTATGGAGATGCCTTGGGCGAGAAAATCCATCAGGCGATGTTCAACATTAATGTAAAAACGTCTTCTTTTGATGCAGAGGTCATAACAGAACTGATTTTATCAGGAAAAGCGCATGATATTGTTTCTCAAAAAAAACAGCTTGCCCAGTCGGCTAATGATATGTTTGCAGAGTTTTTTCCTGAAACAGAGGTGCATGGACATCCTCTCAGCTTTTATCGATGGCTTTCCATCAATGATGATACCGATGCGTTACAGCTGGAAACGGATTTGAAGAAACATGGAATCCGCGCATTTCATTCTGATCGCTTTTTGAGCGGTTCTGCCACTCCTCATAAGCATTTGCGTGTTGCGCTTTCTTCAACAGAATCATTAGACGAGTTGAGAATAGGATTAGGGAGATTGAAACATTATCTCGGCTAACTTGATCAAACACACCCTATACCGCTTGATGTCCTCTACCTGCGTAAAAACAAAATGGCGGCTTCACCTTCTAAATACTGCCACATTGAGTGGCCATAGAATCGCCTACAACATGATCAGGCAATGAACGTGAAGCAAAAAAGCAGATCATAAAAGATCTGCTTTTTAAAAGGGGCTTTTTCATTATGCCGCAAACTTTACCTTTGGAACTCACTGTACTATTTAATGTGAATGTATAAATCATATGAACAGAAAGGTTGTTAAAATGAAAGAATTACGATTCAACATGCTGGTGAACAAAGCAATTTAGCGGGGGGTTTATCAACTGTGATCCTATGATTCTGTATCGGTTCCCTTTCAATTTTAAGCACTGTTGAAGCCGCTTTGCATGGAGATTATCATACCTCCTGACAAACGGAATATTAGATGAGATCACCTCCATTGTGCTCGCTTCAACTTTTGGTTTTGGAATTGCTGCGGCGTTCCCAAAAAGGAGGTTAATATTCTGTTATATTGATTTTCAATAATCTGTTCCAATCGTTTTATTCCCTTTTTTATCTTTGATTTGACGCTGAATAACCTCTGTATTATATTGTAAATAAATTCTGTTAAATCAAAATCAGACTCTCCATCACGAAACGGCACATTCATTTAAACAAAATTGAGAGGGGCACTTGTATGTCAAACCATTCATCTAGTATTCCCGAATTAAGTGACAGCGGTATCCGCTATTATCAAACTTATAATGAAAGCCTTAGTCTTTGGCCGGTCCGTTGCAAATCATTCTACATATCTACTCGTTTTGGTCAAACACATGTGATTGCTAGCGGGCCAGAGGATGCCCCGCCGCTTGTATTACTCCACGGAGCATTATTCAGTTCCACGATGTGGTATCCCAGCATCGCCGATTGGAGCAGCAAATACAGAACTTATGCAGTTGATATCATAGGTGATAAAAACAAGAGTATTCCTGAGAATCTAAGCGGTACGAGAACGGATTACGCCAATTGGCTTCTTGATGTGTTTGACAATCTGGGGATCGAAAAGTCCCACATGATCGGACTTTCGCTTGGCGGTCTCCATACGATGAATTTCCTTTTACGTATGCCTGAGAGAGTAAAAAGCGCAGCTATACTGAGTCCGGCAGAAACATTTTTGCCATTTCATCACGATTTCTACAAATATGCTCTTGGCCTTACAGCTCCAAATGGAGTTGAAACATTCTTACATTGGATGATGAATGATCACAGTGTGCTGCACCCGATTTTTGTGAAGCAGTTTGAGGCGGGGGTAATGTGGAAGGATGGATCAAGAAATCCAAATCCTAAAGCCGACGGATTTCCATATGTTTTTACCGATGAGGAATTACAATCAGCAAGAGTCCCTATTCTATTATTACTTGGTGAACATGAAGTCATCTATGATCCCCACTCAGCCCTGCACCGAGCCTCTTCATTCGTTCCTGATATTGAGGCGGAAGTCATTAAAAATGCCGGACATGTTTTATCGATGGAGCAACCCGCATACGTAAATGAACGTGTAATGCGTTTTTTTAATGCAGAAACAGACATTTCACAATAGGTGCTTATTAAGATAGTGATTCGCATTCATAAAGACCTGCAATATGCTTCTAGCCGGGCATTTTAAAAAAAGAGTCTCTCATAGGGACTCTATTTTTTACACATCATTTTCTTTTTTGCATTTATATCATGATCAATTGGACAAGACCCAGAACGGGTTTTGTGTGCTTGTTTCATTTGCATTTTTTACAGATCAGTTTTAAATTTCTTTTATTTTTAAAAAGGATTCTCAAGATCCTTGGCATCAAGGAGTGAATGTAAAGTCAAAAAAATCACTTGATGTGCTTTATCACTTTTCCTAGGATGCCTGCTAGTATGACGCAGCTTCTGCCACATATCGAAAATGAGTGATGGCGCCATAAGTGTCTCCTTCACTTTCCAAATACCACCACAATGTTCGGCTATAAAATCGTTTACAGCTTGATCGGGAATAGTAAGCAAAAAAGCAGATCATAAAAGATCTGCTTTTTCTATTACATGATTTGTTTCTTTTGTTCATGATCTATTTCTGGCTGTATTTCCTGTGTGAGTTGATGCCCTTCTATGTCCACATTCGGGATGATCTTGTCCAGCCATTTCGGCAAATACCAGGCTGCATTCCCCATCAGTTTCATCACACTTGGAATCAGTGTCATTCGCACAATAAATGCGTCAAAGAGCACACCAAAGGAAAGGGCCAATCCGTTGGCTTTCACAGTAGCTTCTCCGGCAAAGATAAATCCTGCGAAAACGAAAATCATGATTAAACCAGCCGCGGTGACAACAGGACCGCTGTGTTTTAATCCAGCCTGAATGGCTTGTACTGGATTCTTTGTTTTTACATATTCTTCACGCATTCTGCTGACAAGAAATACTTGATAATCCATAGCTAAACCGAACAGAATCCCAATCGATAAAATCGGCAGGAAGGCGAGTATCGGCCCTTTTTCAGGTATTTTGAAAAAGTCGATGAGATTGCCGTCTTGTAAGATAAATACACAGATCCCAAGAGTGGCTGTCATCGTTAAAATGAAACCTGCAACAGCAACAAGCGGCACAAGCAGCGAACGGAAAACAATGGTCAGCAATACAAATGCAAAGCCGACAATGAGTACAGCAAACACCGGTATCGCATCATTCAGGCGATCTGAAATGTCAATATTCACTGCAGTCGATCCAGTAACAAGCAAATCTACTCCGTTTTTATCTGACAAACTGCGTACATCGTGTACCAAATCTTTCGTTGCCACATCATTTGGACCTGTTTCCGGAACGACCGTAATGATGGCAAAGTTCCCTTCTTTATTAGGCATTGCAGGGGTGACACTTGCTACATGGTCTAAGCCCTTTATTTCTTTCACTGCATCTGCGAAAGCCTCCGCTTTATTTCCTTCGACACTTGCGGCATCCGCTACGATGGTTAATTGGCCATTGAATCCTTCTCCAAACCCATCGGCAAGCAAGTCATAAGCCCGGCGTTCAGGATTATCCTTCGCTTTCATCCCTGCATCAGGCAAGCCCAGTTCCAAATGCATAGATGGGATACTAATGACGAGCAAAATCAGAATGCTGCATACACTTAGCATGATAGGATTTTTGATGACAAAGCGTCCCCAGACATTTGTTTCAGCGCTTTGCTTTTCTTTATTCTTGTTTGATTTCGGAATCATCCGTTTCCCTGCAATCGATAAGACGGCAGGCACCAGCGTGATGGAGGCAAGAACCGCCATCAGTACACTAAGCCCTGCTGTCAGCCCCATTGCAGACATAAAAGGAATGTTAACAACCGTCAATCCGCAAAGTGCGACGATCACAGTAAGTCCGGCAAAAACGACTGCACTCCCAGCTGTTCCGGTGGCTCTTGCAATCGAGTCATTCTTTTGTATGCCTTCACCTAAAAACTGGCGGTGTTTCGTAAAAATAAATAAAGCATAATCAATCCCAACAGCAAGACCAAGCATTCCGGCTAATGAAAGACTGACGGAAGCAATATCGAATACTTGTGTCCCAATCAAAACCAGTCCAATGCTTACCCCTAAACCAAGCAGCGCAGTTAAAATCGGCAATCCTGCTATTAATAAAGAACCGAATGTAATAGCTAAAACGACAAAGGCCAAGATAATGCCGACAATTTCAGAGACACCGCCTATCTCCATCTCGGCTCCCGGTACATCTCCTTTTAGCTCCGTTTGCAACCCCTCATCATCAGCCATTTTCAAACTGTCTTTTAAGTGTTTGATAGAGTAATCCTTTATATCATCTGCTGATGATTTATACTTAATATCAGCATAGGCAACTGTGCCATCTTTCGCGATTGTTCCTGTCACAAAAGGACTTGCAATCGAGTCAACAGAATCATCTTTACTGATTTCCTTGAACGTTTTTTCTATAGCTTTTTTCGCTGGCTTTGAAGTCAGTTTCTCCCCATCATCAGCACCGAAAATCACCCGTATGCTCCCTTTATCAGGACCGTGAGGAAATTCTTTTTCAATCACATCCATCGCTTTTTCCGAAGGTGTGTCAGGTATGGACATATCCTCAGAAAAACTTGGCTTTAAGGTGATTGCAAGGCCAATCGAAGCAAGTAACACAACGACCCATGCACATATTACTTTTACGCGATGCCGAGTAACCCATCCTCCTAATGTATATAACATTTTTGACATGATAATCTCCTTTCAACACATTGCTTAATCACATTCTTTCTCATTGTAGTTGACCACGAAATAAAAAAAACGTACATTCGGGCATGTACGTTTGGGCAATTTTCAAATATGCAGTTTATTTGTCTAATGTCAGAATACCTTTTTGCATGGCAATCGTTACTGCTTCAGTTCTTGAATTCGCGCCTAATTTATTGTAAATGGACGTTAATCTGGCCTTTACTGTTCGCTCAGAGACGCCCAAATCAAAGGCAATCGCTTTGCTTTTAAGCCCTTTAGCAATTGCTTTGAGAACAATGACTTCTTTTTCTGTCAGCTGCGTATCACTGCTCTGCTTCTTCATCCGCTCAAATTGGATTTCTTGCAAGCGTTTAAGGATATCAGGCTGCAATAGCACATTTCCTCTTATCGCTGCATCCATTGTGTGAAAAAGGGTTTCTGAACTCGTATCCTTTAACAGATATCCTTTCGCTCCTAATTCAATCCCTTCAATCATTAGGTGATCTTCATTATATGTAGTCAAAATAATGATGGGAATATCGTGTATTTCTTTTATTTTTTTAATGGCTTCTAACCCGCTCATCTCCGGCATATACAAATCCATAAGAATGATATCCGGTTGCAATTCATCTGCTAGACGGACTGCTGCTCTGCCATTTTCCGCCTCTCCTATAATGGTGTATTGATCGTTCGTTTCAATTAAAAGCTTCAGACCTTCCCTCACGACAAGGTGGTCATCAACGATTAAAACCTTATTCATCTTGCATCTCTCCCTGAATTGGTACAGTGATCTCAATTTGTGTTCCTTTCAATTTTGTACTCTTTATATTGAATTGGCCATTCATGGCTCTGACACGTTCTTGTATGCCAAGAAGCCCATAATGCCCTCTCTTTTTCTTTCCTTTTTCAACATCAAATCCTTTGCCGTTATCCTTAACTGTTAAATGGAGCCTCCCCTTATCGTCATCCCAAATGGAAATCCAGATTGTTTTTGCTTCAGCATGCTTTGCCGCATTCGTCATGCATTCTCCAATGATGTAATAACAGTTTTCAGCTGTACGCACATCCAGCACCTGATGCAATCTGTAATCTAATAAACAAGCCATGCCTGTCGACTCTATAAAATGATCCATCAGTGAGGTAATTCTTTCTTTTAAAACCCCGATTTCTTCTGATTTGCTGCGGAGATCATCAATTGCTGAACGTGCATCAGCTAATGTGCTTTTCACTCTTTTCATCGATTGTTGTATGATTTCCTTCGCTCTCTCTGTGTTGCCTTTGGAGAGATGTACATGAATCGCGTCCAGCTGCATATTTAAACTGACCAGCCCTTGAGCAAGCGTATCGTGTAAGTCTCGGGCCATCCGCTGCCTTTCGTTCTGCAGCGTCAGCTGTTCGACCTGCTGATGAGCCAGCTCCAGCCTTTCAAGAGTCAATTGAGCTTTAATTTTTTCATCAACTTGGGCAAAAAATGTTGCGGCATAAGTGATGATGACAATCATGATCGGCGCAGCAATAACAATAAAATGCAGCACTTCACCTTTATTAAGGTGATACGCCGAATTTATGCCCAGCAGCAGCAATAGATAAAGAATGGGAAAAGTCCTTCTTCTGTCTGCCATTCCTATGATTTGCCCAATTAAAAATGCATAAAGGCCGATAATGACAAGTATAAAGAAGCCAGTCATGAGATTAGCAAGTGCAAAGGTGATCAAACCTTGTACCACGAAATACAGAATCACTCTTTTCTTAACCCAGCGATATGAGTGCCAATGAAGCAAAGCAAAAATTCCGATCAATATGGTAAACGCATAAAACAATAAAATAGACCAGCTCCCAGAAACAAATTGCAGCACGATAGAGGCTATATAGATCATAAGAATAAAAGCCAGGCCAGGCACTCTAAGCGCAAGCATGTTTAATGCACGCCTATCATGTGAGTAATATTTATCTTTGAAAGGATTCCTTATCAGCAAACCTTATCCACTTCCTTTACCTGTTTCACCAAATCAAAATTCATGAGAATCGAACCCAACATTAGAGGTTCAAACAAAAGATCATTGCCCAAACGTACATGAACGTTCTGCCTTTATGTACGTTTTATCTTTTCAAATTTATCTTTAAAATCAAAAGGAACATACTATTCATTGAAGGAATGATCATCATTGAAATCAATTGATCTTACAATTTTATCATTAAAAAGAAAAGGAATCCGGACTGAGAAGGTATTTAAAAATCAATATCCTGATCGATTAAGCCATATGACAGATAAAAATACGCAGCCAAAAATCAGATGCATGGAAAAAGAGGAATGAACATGTATTGGTTTTTAGGTGCTTTATTATATTTTCTCATCGGTACTTGTGTATTCATTGGAATCATTAGAGACAGCCACTCAGGCTCGTGGACCCTGCTTGCCTTAGCAGCTCCACTCATCATTTTAGGTTACCCTTATTTTTATTCTAAGCAGCTTTTTGCCAAAAAATAGTGAAATAACGCCATACAATTCGCACATTGGTAAAGATATCAATATCGAGATACAATTTAGATATACGACGGAAAGGAGTTTTGCCTGATGAGTCAAAGAGTGTCCTACTATGAGATTGCACCTGAAGGTATGAAAATCATGATGGATATGGAGAAATACACGAAACAATCTTCAATTAACCGAACCACGAGAGAACTAATCAAAATCAGAGTTTCTCAACTAAACGGCTGTGCCTTCTGTATAGATATGCATACTTCCGATGCCCGTAAAATGGGAGAAACTGAACAGCGAATTTACTGTTTACATGCTTGGAATGAATGTGATTTTTACTCCCCTGAAGAGAAAGTTGCTCTCGAACTGTCTGAACACATCACGCTCATTCCATCTAAAAGGGTTCCTGATGAGCTATATCATCGGGTGCGGGAACATTATGATGAAAAACAATATGTTGACCTTGTTCTCATCATTAATCAAATAAACAGCTGGAACCGCATCTCTATTGCAATGGGGAATCGAGCTGCTTCAAAATAAGAAGAAGGAGTAAGATTAGAACGAATCTTACTCCTTCTCCTGGATATCGTGCCGCATCATCATGTGTTTCCGTTTCAAAATCCTAAAGCTTCACGTTTAGGTGCTTTTCAAACGCGATTTTCCCGCTTGGTGTAATCCTGATCGCTCTCGTTTTAGGCATACGAACGATCCATTCTTCTTCTAACATGCGCATCAATAAGGCGTTTCCTAATGCTCCTGCAATATGATGCTGCCGTTCACTCCAATCCAAACAGCAGCGGGCAAAGGCTCTCCTCTTATTCCGTTGTTGCTTTTCATTGATGCCTAACTTTGAAAAGAATAAAGCACCCTCTGAAGTCACCTCAAAGTTTAAATCAACTTTTTTTAACATCCCCTGCTCAACTAATGAATGTGCCATTTGCACGCCCACATAACCTGCCAAATGATCATAACAGGTACGGGCGAAATGCAAGTCCTTTTTCTCTTTTGACTCTTTTAAAGATTTGACTTTACCTTTAGGCGCAATATGAAGCAATTGTTCAATCACGTTGGCAGCATCTGAGTTAGACAATCTGTAATACCGATGTCTTCCATGCTTTTCTACGCTAATCAGCTTCGCATCAAGCAATTTATTCAGGTGAAAACTTGCGGTTTGAGGTTTAACGTTAGCGAGATATGCAAGCTCTCCCGCAGGGTGTATCCTTCCATCCATTAGACTCAAAAGTATGGAAGAACGCGAGGGATCTGATAGCAACGAAGAGATTTTTGCAATATTAGGATTCATGATTTTCCTCCTTACATTCATATTTCGATGATAGTTGAAATGTTAATCCTTTACAATATAAATGTAAGCATGACAAGGAGGAATAGCGTTGGACATTAAAAAGCGAGACACTCTTCGTTTTAAAGAAATCAAGCCAAAGATCATGTATTATGGAACCTCGACATTTCTTCTAACCACGTTGAATGAGGATGGAACCACCAATATCAGTCCTATGTCTTCTTCTTGGGCTCTTGGACATTATATAATCCTTGGAGTAGGACTGGGCGGAAAAGCCATCGACAATTTGGAAAGACACAAAGAGTGTGTCATAAACTTGCCTGGCCCGGATTTATGGGAAAACGTTGAAAGAATTTCATCTTATAGCGGAAAAAAAAGTATACCGCCTTTAAAGAAACAGCTCGGATTTACATATAAAAAAGAAAAATACGAGGCAGCAGGGTTAACGCCTTTACAATCAAAAACAGTATCACCAACACGAATTAAAGAATGTCCTATCCACATCGAAGCCGAAGTGAAACATATTCGGATTCCAGAATATGATCAGTCATTTGCCATTGTAGAGACGCAGGCACTGCACTTTCATGCCGATGAAAGTATTATACTGGATGAAAACCATATCAACCCCTCCAAATGGAGCCCACTGATCTATAATTTCAGACATTACTTTGGTTTAGGAAGAGAAGTCGGAAAGACCTTTCGTTCAGAGACATGATTATTTTGAGACCGAACCATGGTCTATTCTAGTAACCCTTGTTATTAT
>NZ_CP026521.1:650406-652810 GCF_002953915.1 Bacillus sp. MBGLi79 | reverse complement strand
TCCTGAGCATAGATACTGCCCAGATTGAGCAGAATCCCTTTTGATAAGGCTTTAGTATAAAGTAATTTCATTGATATGGAAGGCAATATTTTTATCCAGACAAAAAACCCTCCTTTTGGGATATTCCATGTCGCCACATCTTTCAAATGAGTTTCTAAAGCACTCAAGGCCAATTCTCTTCTCACCTTTAAATGCTGCCTAACCTTTTCTACATGCTGCTGGTATTGGCCGGAAGTAAACCACTCCGCCGCTACTCTTTGGGATAGCGAACTGGATCCGTAATCTGTTTGCATTTTAATGTCAGATAAACGTTCAATCACCGGTTCCGGTCCGACGATCCATCCAATCCTCAAACCTGGGCTTAAAGTTTTCGATAAACTTCCTATATACAGTACATGTCCATTTTTATCAATTGTTTTAATAGGATATGGCGGGATTTCATCGATCCATAACTCACGATAAATGTCATCTTCAATAATAGGAAGCTGTGTATTCTCACTTACTGCTAGGATTTCTTCCCGCCGCTTTTTAGACATAAGAATACCAGTCGGATTGTGAAAACATGGATTTGTATATAAGATAGCCCTTCCACGCTCTCCTCTTGTTAAATGAACATTTTCAGGCAAAAGTCCTTCATTATCCATAGGAAGTCCAGTCAGCTTCATACCAGCTGATTGAAATACGTGTAATGAATAAAGGTAGGAGGGCTGATCAAGATATACGGTTGATCCTCTTTGTAACAGCCCCATTGATATTAGCTGCAAGGCTTGCAGCGCTCCTGAGACAATCAGAATGGAAGAAGATGAGACGTTGATTCCAATGGTTTTTAAATAGTTGCTCAATGCCTCCCTCAAAGGTAAGTAACCTTTTGGTTCTTCATATCCGAATGCCTCCATGTGTTGAGATACCTTCCCCATCATCTCTTTCATAACAGCCAAAGGAAAAATCTCAGCTGAAAGTTCACCTTTACTGAGCTGTATAAGGTCTGTATTTGATTCTAATTGATTGATCTCTTGAACGATTTTTCGGCTTGGCATCTGAATGCCAGAGGTGACATATCGATCCCAATCGGGAGCAGAATTCTTAGCCATCAGTGTCCATGTGTTGTTCATAACAACTGTGCCTTTCCCCATTGTGCCTTCTATTAACCCATCAGCCATCAATTCCTCTAAGGCTGTAATCACTGTGCTCCGATTCACCTGAAAATCTTTTGCAAGCGTGCGCTGGCTTGGAATCTTGCTTCCAATCGGCCACTCTCCATTTCCTATTTTCTCTTTAATAAAATGAACGATTTGTCTGTACTTAGGGAGCTTTTTCATCTTTTTTTCTTCTGGAAAGCTCATAGAATTGGTCTCCTTAAAATAAATTGGTTGGGTCAAAATCCGTTTAACTGGTTGAAGCCATATCACCAAATCTTTATTAATATAAAAACACATTAAATAACTGGTTGGTTTTTGTAAAGAGGAGAGGGAAATATGCAAAAGAAAACAGTTCAATTGATCACCTCAAACAGTCTGATGATCTGTTTATGGGCATCTGCTTTTCCGGGAATTCGCGCAGGACTAGAAGGGTACACACCAGAACACCTTGCTTTATTTCGCTTGTTAATCGGCTCTATGGCATTATTGCTTTTTGCTGTTTTGACTCAGATGCGCCTACCCGACTTGAAAGACATTCCTGCCATTTTTCTTTTAGGGTTTTTAGGTTTTGCACTGTATCACATTTTGCTGAACATTGGTGAAAAAACAGTTAGTGCCGGAGTTGCAAGCTTACTCGTTACTACAGCACCGATCTTTTCAGCCATGCTATCCCGCCTGTTTTTTAGAGAGCATTTTGGATTTGCGAAATGGATTGGCTCTATGATCAGTTTATTGGGTGTGTCATTGATTGCATTTGGGTCTGGAGACTATACTTATTCAATGAAAGGTATTTTGTTCATCCTGCTGGCCGCTTTTTCGGAGAGTATTTATTTCGTTTTTCAACCCCGCTATATAAAAAAATATGGATTTATCCGATTCGTTACATTTTCAATTTGGGGCGGAACAATACCTATGCTTATGTTTCTGCCAGGCTTAGGCGGAGAGATGATAAACGCCTCTACGAACGCAACATTGTCAATTGTTTATTTAGGTTTATTGCCAACAGTTGTGCCATACTTTGCCCTTGCATATGTCACTTCACTCGTCGGGGCTTCAGAAGCAACCCTTTCACTTTATGTTACACCCGCTTTAGCCTTGATCATATCTTGGATCTGGATCGGCGAAATACCCACACTGATCTCTCTGCTAGGCGGAGTGGTAACAGTCGGCGGAGTATGTTTTACCTACCTAAAAGTAAATAAAATGAATAAGTTTTTCATCACCCATTTTTCTGTTAAAAGGATTAAAAAACTCTAAAACAAAAA
>NZ_CP026521.1:642639-650306 GCF_002953915.1 Bacillus sp. MBGLi79 | reverse complement strand
CATCAATGATAAAAAAAATAGGGGGATACGGTTTATCGTTATTCTTGATACCAATAATATTCTTTCATTCCGCTAATCCATGCCCTACAAATATAGAAGTACACTCACTTACTACATGATTGCCATGTAATACGGCAAATCCAAAGCCTTTTGAAGAAAACTGTGAGACAGAATCCCAATACTCCTCATAATAAGCGCTGTTAAAAGCAGTGCTGTTTGACATGATGTCTTCATCTATTCTTTTCAATACAAGCCCCTTTGGAAGTTCAAAAGGCGGTTTAGAGGGTTTTTGCCGAAAAGAAAATGCCATTCTCCTCATTTGGTTCATGTCATCTTTCAATATGGTTTTCAGTACGCTATCCCATCGATCACTGGAAGAAAACAGGGTAAATCGTTTTGTTGATTTCGCTTGTTTTTCATAATATTCAGCAATGAAATCATTAAAAACTTGATTCTCCGGGTCTCCCGCAATAAAATAAATGCCTGATTTCGTTCCTATAAAAAACGATTTAGGGCAAGTTTGGTCATCTACATAAACAGCTCCCGGAATGGCTTGGTCTAATATTGAATAGACAAATGTGGGACAATATTTGTCAGCAAACGTTGTTTTTAAGCTGCTATATTTTTCTTTCGTTAATTCCTTCAAACAAACAACCCCTTTACAACTCTTCTCCTTCATGATTCTGTTAACAAAATCAATTTTCCTCCGTCACAAGCTAAATAACTTCTCTGTTACGGATCTCAGACAAATGAAAACAAAAAACAGGTCTCTGCACTCAGCTCGCAGACACCTGTTGAACAGCACATTTATTCCCCAATTTCAGCAAACGGTCACTAATTTCAGCACGGATTGGAAAAACTTCTTCTGTTCCGTGTGCTTTTGCCGGATCATCAAACCCCCAATTTATCTGCTGCACCCCGCAGAGCGTAACAACGAAATCAGCATTGTTTAAAATGTTCGGATCAATGATATCCGTTGTTGATTTGAAATATCAATCCCTGCTTCTTTCAATGGCTTTGACAGCATTCGGATGTCATCTATGAGCCTCGATTGCTGCGCTGTACACATTCCACTTGTCTCCAAGTATTTCCCCCCCACCCTTCAGCCATTTGGCTGCGGCAAGAGTTACCTGTGCAATGTTTTCCTTGATATATTGACTTGTCCTTTTAGAAACAAGAATGGATGATCAGCAGCCAAATATACAGGCCGACAAGTGTGATCAATAAAGTGGGTATCGTGAGAATAATTCCTGTTTTAAAATACGTGCCCCAGGAAATCTTCATACCTTTTTGCGAAAGGACATGAAGCCATAATAATGTCGCCAAGGAACCAATCGGCGTTATTTTAGGCCCTAAATCTGAACCGATCACATTTGCATAAATAAGCGCTTCTCTCATCATCCCATGTGTATCTGTACCGGCAATAGCCAAAGCGTCAATCATAACAGTCGGCAAGTTATTCATAATGGAAGAAAGAATGGCCGCAATAAAGCCCATTCCAATTGTCCCGGCAAACATCCCGTGATCAGCTGCGGCTTGAATGACGTCTGAAAGGACATCAGTTAATCCGGCATTTCGGACACCATACACAACAACATACATGCCAATTGAAAAAAATACGATAGCCCATGGCGCTTCTTTCACCACTTTCTTTGTATGGACGGCCGGACTCTTTTTCGCAGCGATTAAAAAAATGATTGCAATACTGCCAGCTACCACTGATACAGGGATAGATAAAAATTCACTTACAAAATATCCAACCACCAGGAGCCCCAAGATATACCACGATAGTCTGAACATGTTTTGATCTTTAATCGCTTCAATAGGTTTCTTCACCTCAGACAGATCATAACGTTTTGGTATGCTTTTTCTAAAGAAAAGGTAAAGCACAATGATGCTCGCCAGCAGCGAAAACAAGTTCGGGACAATCATTCTGGATGCATATTCAATAAATGTAATATGAAAATAATCCGCTGAAACGATGTTGACCAAATTGCTCACTACTAATGGAAGCGAGGTCGTATCTGCAATAAATCCGCTGGCAATGATAAACGGAAAAACTAATTTTTCATTGAAATGTAATGCTCTGACCATTGCTAATACAATTGGTGTCAATATAAGAGCGGCACCGTCATTTGCAAATAACGCAGCGACGATAGCTCCTAATATAGATACATAAACGAACATCCGCACACCGTTTCCTTTTGCAGCCTTAGCCATATGAAGCGCTGCCCATTCAAAGAAACCGATATTATCAAGAATTAACGATATCAGTATGATAGCCACAAAAGCCAATGTCGCATTCCAAACAATCCCTGTCACAGTTAACACATCATGAAAATTGACAACACCTGCTACTAGAGCTAAAGCTGCGCCTCCACAGGCTGACCACCCTATAGATAAATTTTTCGGCTGCCATATGACCAATACTAGAGTTAATAAAAAGATGAATACCGCCAAAATCATTGATGTCAATCTAATGCCTCCTTACTGGCAACACGCTTGAGTTTCCTTTTGTTTGATTTGGTTTAACAATTCACCCTCCTGATCGATTTGATGTAAGATCAATTGCAATGTATCAAACTCAGGACATGAACCATTTATTGAATAATAACGCCATTGGCCTCTTCTGTCCTCATTCACAAACCCTGCGTTTTTTAATTTTCGCAAATGCTGGCTTATTTCGAACATATCAACCAATTGACAGACACGATATTCTTGTTCAAGAAATCATTTCATCATTATAAGCCTTGTTTGATCACTAAGTGTTTTTAAACAGCGAGTCATCGCCGCAACATCAATAGTCATATGCACTCGTCCTTCACAACTCGTTATATAAGCAACAAATGTCTATACATTCCCCTTTACGTTTCTTTAGACAGCGCTCTGTTTGTCTAAACGAAAGCATGAGTCTCTCCCCGCGTTTTTTTAGCGCCTCCGCCATTATATAAACTATTATTTATATAAACAATCCCTTATATTTGGAACATCAAAGCTTTTTGATTCCTTAACACCAACCTCATTCTGAAAGCCCTTTGCATTGCTTCATTACACATTAGATTTGATTATTTTGACATTGAAGAATGCCATTTTATTTGTATGGGACCGGCTGTTTTCAATCATGATCCAGATCATGATAAAAATGAGACGATTTCAAGTTGCAGGGAGTGGTCATTCAGCCAATGCTGAATATAGACGGAGCATCCGGTCATAAAAAAAACAGGCCTCTTTAGAGGCCTGTTTATACTGCAAGTATTTTCTCCATTGCCATGACATCTACAAAATGGCCGTTAATTTCTCCCTGTTCTTTGAAGGCTTTCTGTACCAAATCCTTCATGTAGCTTGAACTCCCTTAAACGCATTCATCACCAAATCATGCACATAGGAGTCATTCACCTCGTCCCCTGTTATAAGCAGACGATAGAAAATCGGTCCGTATATGAGATCTATACTTACTTCAATATCAAGATTCTCTCTCAATTCACCTTTTTGAATTCCCTTTTCTAGAAGGCCTTTCGCTTGGAGGCGGCGAGGCTGGAAAAATCGTGTGCGATATTCTTCTGCCAATTTTTCATCCAACTGCCCTGCCCCTATTAATTCCTTAATAACGGTACCTTCCCTGCTGGTCAAAAACCTTGCTAAATTCGTGGCATGGGTTACTATATCATGTACTGACGACCCTGTATCAGGCACAGGCAGCCTGTCCGTCGCGGTCGAAAGAAAGCTGTCCATGATAACGGCAGCCTTGTTAGACCACCATTTATAAATCGTTGCTTTACTCACTTTCGCACGCTCGGCAATTTTATCGACTGTCACCGCATCGAAGCCTTTTTCCAGCAATAGGTCATAGGCTGCAGAGAGAATCGCCTTATGTGTTCCTTCATCACGCGGCCGCCCTCGTTTACTCTGCACATAAATCATTCCTTCCCGAAATATAAACGATACGTTCAGTATACTTAACCGGAATAAAAAAAGAAAACAGAAACCTATTTACAAAACTGAACGTTTAGTATATCATTTTCCTTAATAAACAAAACTAAACGTTCAGTTTAGAAATTAACATGAGAGAAGTCATGATTACACTCAAAAACCACTTAAAAAGGAGTTCATTCTTATGGCTAATGGAAACAAACAAGCAGGTCAGAAGATCTCACCCAGTTTAACCCTTCTTCTCGCAACGGCATGCGGTATCATTGTTGCTAATCTTTACTATGCACAACCCTTGGTCGGATTAATTAGTAAGGCAATTGGACTTTCTCCAAGCAGTGCTGGATTGGTTGTCACACTAACCCAAATCGGATACGTTGCCGGCTTACTATTTCTCGTCCCTTTAGGAGATATTATCGAAAACAAAAAACTTGTCGTTGCATCGCTCCTGCTAAGCGCAGCGGCTTTGACACTAACAGCATTTGTGAAGCATGGAGCACTGTTTTTAGCAGCTTCATTTTTCATCGGATTGGGGTCAATCGCAGCCCAGGTGCTTGTTCCATTTGCATCATACCTTGCATCAGACGCTGCACGCGGCCGGGTTGTTGGCAATGTCATGAGCGGCTTATTACTCGGTATTATGCTTTCTCGGCCGATATCCAGTCTAGTCGCTGATATTTGGGGGTGGAATGCAATATTTGCTTTGTCTGCCGTGGTAAGTGTTGCCCTGGCCATCTTATTATCAAAAGTGCTTCCTGCCAGAAAACCAACAGCCAATACAAACTATACGGCATTACTCGGTTCAATGTGGAAGCTGCTGCGCACGACTCCAGTCTTACGCCGCCGTGCCATCTATCATGGATTTGTATTTGGAGCTTTCAGCTTGTTTTGGACGACTGTTCCTTTATTATTGTCCGGTCCTGCTTTTCATTTTTCTCAGAAGGCAATAGCACTCTACGCATTGGTAGGCATTGCGGGTGCAGTCGCTGCACCAATAGGCGGCCGTCTGGCTGATCGCGGCTTGACCCGGATTGCCACTGGAATCGCACTCGGTGTTGTCATTGTCTCTTTATTACTGCCGCTCCTGATTCAGAGCAGCTCCCCCGTCGGCATAACAGTTCTAGTGGCTGCCGCTATTCTGTTAGATATGGGCGTATCTGCAAACCTTGTGCTCAGTCAACGTGCCATTTTTTCGTTGGCGCCTGAAATTCGCAGTCGATTAAACGGATTATTCATGGCAATCTTCTTTCTAGGAGGTGCTATAGGGTCATCTATTGGAGGATGGGCATATGCCACAGGCGGGTGGAGTACAGCATTATGGATTGGTATCGCTTTTCCGGTCATCGCTTTGCTTTATTTCGCCACAGAGAAATAATCTTTCACCAAAATGGCTTATTTTTGGCAGAAAAAATACCAAGGGTTTTGACACCCTTGGTATTTCTATAATTCAGGCCTTCACCGGTTACACCCACAAAACCCTCAAGAGTGTTTTTGATTATATGTACCGGTGGCATGTCAGTTACCGCTTTTTTCTAATGATGATTGAGATTTCTAAAATTGCTGCCCTTCACTTCAGCTACATCATACACGGTAACAAAGGCAGTTTTATCAATATCATTAATAATTTCCTTTAGTTTGGTCTCTTCTAAGCGGTTGATGACACATGTGATTTCTTTAAATTTCTCGTGGGAAAAACCCCCGTAAGCTTCTTTATATGTGGCGCTTCGGCCTAATTGTTCACGTATTGTCTCTACCATTAATGCGGGTTCTGTTGTAATGATTTGGAAGGTTTTGGACCCGCTTAAACCTTCCTCAACAACATGAATCACTTTGGATGCAATGTAGTAAGCAATGACTGAAAGCAACGCCCCTTGTAAGCCAAATACTGTGGAAACAAAAATAAACACAAAAAGGTTTAAGAATAGGATGAGATCGCTCGTTCCAAACGGCAGTTTTCGGGATAGCAGCACAGCAAGCATGTCAATGCCATCTAATGCGCCGCCATTACGCAGCGCCAGCCCCATTCCGAATCCAAGGATAATCCCGCCGACAACGGTAATTAACAGGGTATCTCCTTCTATGATAGCGGGTGTGTGGTGGAAAAAGCTTGTCCCCGCGGCAAGCGATATGATTCCGATAATTGATAATAATGCAAAGCTTTTCCCAATTTGCTTATATCCTAACCAGACAAATGGAATATTGATAACCGCAATCAAAATCCCCAGCGGCAAGTTGAAGAGCTGTGAACCAACGATGCTCAGACCCGTTACCCCTCCATCGGATACACTGTTTGGAATGAGTACTGTTTCTAGTCCATATGCCGCTATGATTCCTCCAATGATAACCATGATGATTTGGAAAATCATTTTCGCTTTAAATTTCTTATGTTTTTTGGGTGTATTCATACCATTCCTCATTTCTCTTATATTTCGTTATATTTAAATATACCATAATAGTTATTTTCAGCTAAAAACATGCGTTTTTTTAAATAAAGTAATTAACAGTAAGGTAACCCTCTTTGAATGAGAACATTCATGTACGCGGCCGAGAGAACTTGCCCCCTCAGATTTACCCGCCAGGCCCTTCAAACCTCAACACCGAAAATCCTGGTTGATTCTGATATGATACTTAAAAAAGGAGGGTTAATGACAATGAATAATCTTTGCCGCAGTCAACAAGCCCCGTTTGAATACACCTTATCTCTTATAGGGGGAAAATGGAAAATGAGAATTCTCTATGAGTTAGGGTGTGAAAAAACGATGAGATACGGCGAGTTGAAAAGGGCTATGCCCTCCATTACCCATAAAATGTTAAGCGCACAGCTTAAAGAGTTGCAAACTGATGGCCTTATTCATCGGTCTGAGGTTTCTCAAACACCTCTGAAGGTAGAGTATTCGTTATCTGACAGAGGGCTGTCTTTGTATCCCCTTATAGATGAAATGTGTAAGTGGGGAATGGCACAAGGAATGCCTCATACGTAAAAGCTACTTACAAAAAAGTGCGTACTTGTTTCCCAATGAGAGGAATTTTATACTGAATGAAAATATTTCTTAGGAGGAAAAAATGACAAAACAAGTCTATATCATTCATGGCTACAGAGCCTCCTCAACAAATCATTGGTTCCCTTGGCTGAAAAAACGTCTGCTCGCAGATGGGGTCCAAGCAGACATTTTAAACATGCCTAATCCGCTCCAGCCAAGACTTGAGGATTGGCTGGATACACTCTCTTTATATCAGCACACTTTACATGAAAATACGTATTTGGTTGCGCACAGCTTAGGGTGCCCCGCCATTTTGAGATTTTTAGAACATATTCAATTACGAAAACAGCTTGGCGGAATCATCCTTGTTTCCGGCTTTGCCAAATCGTTGCCCACTTTACAGATGCTAGATGAATTTACACAGGGATCGTTTGATCATCAAAAAATCATCGAGTCCGCGAAGCATCGTGCTGTCATAGCTTCTAAGGACGACCAAATTGTGCCTTTTTTATTCAGCAAGGATCTGGCACAACAAATTGACGCTGCGTTATATGAAGTTCAGCACGGAGGTCATTTTCTAGAAGATGAGGGATTTACTTCTTTGCCTATTGTTTATGATGTTTTAACCTCTTATTTTTCAAAAGAAACTTGCTAAAATCTTTCGCCTGCTTTAGGAAAGCGGGCTTTCTGAGTTATCGTTTTATCAATACGGATAATTCACCTTCAAATACTTTTTCTTCTTTTTGATTATAAGTAGAT
>NZ_CP026521.1:639355-642539 GCF_002953915.1 Bacillus sp. MBGLi79 | reverse complement strand
CTTGTTATCTATTCGACCTTTTACCAAAGCCTAACATAGTTAAAAACAAAAAAGAAAAAAATACCAAGGACTCATAACCCTTGGTATTCCGGTAATACTGCCGAGAAAACTTGAACCTTCATGGGGGGGGGTTCCCCCATAAGGACTTCAATAAAAGTGAAAGTATTTTGTCCGTTACAAAAGTTATTTCAAGCATTTGAAATTTGTATTTTGGGCATAAAATGGTACTGTTCAAGCAACATGAATGTGTTCTTATCGAAACGAATGAGGGATTTATACTAAGTTTTTGTCTTGGACTCCCGAATTGAATGCATCCGGCTTATCTTTTACCTTCACGAGACCATGCCACCACAGGAATGAGTAATAAGGATAAAATTCCTCCAGTAAGTGATAATGTTAGATAACTTGAGCCTGCCACAACCATTCCGGACAATGCTCCGCCGGCAGCTCCTGACAACGCAATCAGAACATCCACCGTACCTTGTGTTTTCGCCCGTGTGGCCGTTTCAGTTGAATCAACTATCAGTGCAGTCCCGCTTATCAAACCAAAATTCCACCCTAATCCCAGCAAAGAAAGAGCAATTACGATAAGAACCATAGAATCTCCCGGTGCAAATGCTGCTATTAAGCCTGCCAGAAGCAGCGTAGTTCCAGATGCAATCGCCATTGCAGTACGTCCCAACTTATCAACAAGAACCCCTGTAACAAGTGAAGGGAGATACATGGCACCTATATGAAAGCCAATAACAAGACCAACTGCACCCAAGTCATGCCCATGATGTCTCATATGAACCGGTGTCATTGTCATAATAGCGACCATTACAATTTGGGTAAGAACCATAACGGCTGCACCAACAATTATGCCTCTTTTGTTTTCTGTGTGTTCAGTTGTTGTCAAATGTCCTTTATCACTTGGCTCTTGCTTGATCGATTCGATTGTTCTTGCGATAACTAATGGATCTGGACGAAGCATGATGAAAAGAACAACACCTGCTAAGATATATGCCGCCGCGGCTAAAATGAAAGGGCCCGCTAATGACGGAACACCGATAGAATGGGCGAACCCCCCCATCACATTCACTAAATTCGGACCCGCAACCGCGCCAAATGTCGTCATAACCATCGTCACACTGACAGCAGTCGCCCGCTGCTTACGATTTGCCAAGTCCGTACCTGCATAACGAGCTTGTAAATTTGTCGCTGTTCCAGCACCGTAAATAAGCAATGAAGCAAATAACAAGAAAATACTATTTATGATTGCTGCAATGATGACTCCTATTGCTCCAAGACCGCCAATCACAAAACCGGCTGAAAGACCTGCACGACGACCATAGCGTTGAGAAAGTCTGCCTACAAATAAGGCTGCCCCCGCTGATCCTAAAGTAAATAAAGCTGTCGGGACCCCTGCGTAAGCATCCGTTCCGAGCATTTGCTGAGCAATAAGGGCACCGACAGTAATTCCTGCCGCCAGCCCTGCACCGCCAAAAATTTGTGAAACACTTACAACAAATAATGTACGCTTGTATAACGTTTTTTGTTTTTCTGGGGAACCAATGTAGCTTTTTAATGAAGCTGATTGAACGTCTAACGATTTTACACTTTCTTTGTGCAGCATGATCTAACCTGCCTTCCTTGATCAACCTCCAACTAGATTTGAATCATCATAACACGCGCAAAAAAACCATACAATATTGAAATTGTATGGCGGACAATAATTAGGCAAGATCGTTTAGCAAGCGCCTAAGGATTATTAATCCTTTTTCAAGCTCTTCGAGCGTTTCTGGTGCACATACAGAAACCCTTACCGCCCTTTCCGGACAACTATTCCCAACTACGAAGCGTTCAGCCGCATACACTTGCACTCCATGTTCAGCAGCTAATTTTTCAAATTCAGCACCTGTAATCCCACCCGGTAACAACAACCACCGAAAGATGCCTGTTTCACCACCTAAACACGTATAGTCAGCAAAATATCGATTTGCGATTTGGTTTCTGCAAATCGTTTGTTCACGATGCCCCTCAATTAAGACTTCAAATTGATTTGATACAATCGTGCGCGCAGCAAGTTCTGCTAATAGCGGGGAAACCGTTATATTTAAATTATAAAGCGCCCTCGAAACCGGCTCCTTAAATTGATACGGCACTGCAACATACGCCAGTCGCAGCCCCGGTGCCAATGATTTAGATAAACTTGCGATATGGATCACCTGTTCCGGCGCGAATGATGCAAGGGCTGGAAGTGGATTTTTGCCAAGAAGATGGTACGATGCATCTTCAATAACAAACAAATTATACTTTTTTGCAATTTCTGCGATGACCTTTCGATTCTCTACAGACATAAAGGAAGCTGTCGGGTTATGGTAATCCGGGATCAAATAAATGCCTGTAATGTTTTCATTTTTATAAGCATATTCAAGTGACTCCGGCTTCATTTCACCGTTCTCGGATTTTATCGGTACGATTTGCACACTTAGCATTGATGCAACAGTTTTTAATCCGGGATATGTATGATGATCAACACCAATGCGGTCTCCAGGCTTACAAAGACCCGCCAATGCGGCAGCGATCGCATTTTGTCCCCCATTTGCAAATAAAATGTGCTCAACGGTTGTTTCAAAACCGCCTCTTCGAATTAGCTTTACAGCTGCATCCTTTTGCCAAAGGCTTTCGCCCGCCCGGCCATAACCAAACCATTTTTCATAATCTGTCTCTTGCAGCATGCTGCTCAAATGGAGCATGAGCGGCTCGTAAGAAGCATGATCCGGCAGTGTTGCGCCCATTTCAATGAGCTTTGGCTTTGTATCCTCAAGTAAATACGCATTCGATAACGCATCATACGATACAAATGTGCCGCTCCCAACAGTTGCACTTAACAGGCCCTTTAACTCACACATTTTAAACGCCTTTGAAATGGTACTCAAATTTAAATCCAAATAATCAGCCAGTTCCCGCTGAGGAGGAAGCTTTGTTCCAGGCAATAAAACTCCGTTTACTATATCCTGCTCCAATTGCCTTGCAAGTGCTTTATAAATGGGCTTTTCAGTTTTATCAATCGATGGCTTCCAGCTCATCGGATAGTTTTCAAAAGAATTGATCGGCATGATACGCCATCCTTTTTTCGTTCTATTATATGGTTGTGCTGTTTATAAAACAATTATAAGAAATGACGGACAAGTTAGACTGC
>NZ_CP026521.1:625474-639255 GCF_002953915.1 Bacillus sp. MBGLi79 | reverse complement strand
TGAAAATGAAGTGCTATCGTGGAAATTGCTCAAAAGTGACCGTTTAAAAGATGAATTTATCGCCAAAACATCACATGCATATACTGAGGGTCAAATTCACCCGCAAACCGCATAATATCATCTTTTGTTACCTTTAATGATTTCGTTTTGAAAATCTGGCCAATTGTAAACTCATCTAACTTCATTCTTACACCTCTATTTTTTATTATCTATGTTTAGTTTAGCACTGTGATGAGCAAATCAAAAACTCTGGTTTTCGTTTAAGAGAATGGAATGACGCAAGGCTTATCATAGACTGGAAACTGAACATCTCTCAACACTTAATCGTCACTTGGGTTTTTCGCAAAACTGAAAGCTCCCTCATATCTCCCAAGCGGCTTTGAGTTTTTTTATGCCTTCTCTTATGTCTGATTCAGACACCCCTGCAAATCCAAGTGAGATCCTTTTTACAGGAGGATGATGTTGATAAGAAGGAGAAACAGGATAAACTTTTACGCCATGTTTTTTCGCCTTCTCAATTAACTCTGTTTCACCAAATGGCAAATAAACGTCAAGTAAGATACGAAGTCCAGAGTTTTCTCCGCGAATCCTGACATGCTCTTCTAACTCCCTTTGCACTGCCTCTAATACAATGGCTCTTTTTTTACGGTAAAGTTTTCTCATTCTGTTGATGTGTTTCTGCCACTCTCCATTTTTTATAAATTCAGCTAGCGTTAGCTGACTGTGGCAGGACACCGTTTGCTTATATAAGGACGTGATTTCATGGCCCTTTTTTAAAAGAGGCGAAGGAAGAATCATATAACTGATACGCAACGAGGGTAAAAGAGACTTAGAAAAAGTGCCCATATAAATGACGCGGTTATGCTGATCAAGCCCCTGCAGAGAAGGAACCGGCTGTCCTATGTACCTAAATTCCCCGTCATAGTCATCCTCTATGATAAAGGATTGATTTTCAGCCGCCCATTTGAGGAGCTGAATTCTTCTATTGATCGTCATGATTGTTCCCAGCGTAAATTGATGGGAAGGTGTGACATATACAAGATTTGGCTGCTGTTCTTTGATCTTCTGTATACAGATTCCTTCATCATCAACTAGTATTGGAACAATCTTCATGCGATTGGCTTCAAAAATCTTGCGTGCTCTTGGATAACCAGGGTCCTCATATCCTATAGAAATATTCGGCTCAAAAACTTGGCACAAGATTTGCAGAAGAATAGGGTTCCCGGCACCTATAATCACTTGTTCAGGGGCACAATGAACTCCCCGAGATTGATACAGGTACTCTGCAATGAGTGTTCTCAGCTCAAACTCCCCTAACACATGTCCCGGCCGATAAAGCTCGTGTCCATATCGGTCCAAACTATTGACCATGCTTTTTCTCCATGCGGAAAAAGGGAAGTAAGAAGAATCTACATTTCCATAGTGAAAATCAATCCATTGTTTGCTTTCTTCTGTTTCTTGTTGAATGGGTGCTGTGCTTGGCATTCTGCCATAGGCAAAATCAGAATTATGATAATCAGCAAACCACCCGCTTCTTGGCTTGCTCACAATATAGCCCTCAGCAGCGAGCTGTTCATAGGCACGTTCTACAGTCGTTTGACTGATGGAAAGCTGATTCGCCAGGAGCCTTTTTGAAGGAAGCTTCATTCCTTTTTGAATACGGCCCTGATGCATATTTTCTTTAAAATACCGATAAAGCTGTTGATAAAGCGGACGATCCAGATTTCTATTCAAAAAAGGCGTGATATCCATTTGCACATTGTTCTCCTAACTGGTATGCATTTTTTTATGAAAACTGGCCGTTTAAAAAAGGCCAATTCCAGTTTATAGTCATTGTAATCCTTAGCTACCGGCTTTGTTAAGAAAATACAGACAATGAACAAGAAACATATGTGGAGTGATTATAATGAACAAAACAACAAATGGCTGGATAAATGGTTTTATAGGCGTACTCATTTTCAGCGGCTCGCTGCCTGCGACCCGTATGGCTGTGTTAGACTTCGATCCGTTATTTCTCACCGTTTGCCGTGCTGCGATAGCTGGTGTACTGGCGGGAGGTCTCCTTCTCATCTTCCGGCAGCAGCATCCTGCCAAAAGAGACCTCATTTCATTGTTAGTGGTCGCGTTCGGCGTAGTGATTGGTTTCCCGTTGCTGACAGCTTTAGCGCTTCAGCATGTCACATCCGCACACGCCATTGTCTTCATTGGACTCCTTCCACTCGCAACGGCGGTTTTCGGCGTACTGCGCGGGGGTGAACGCCCTCGGCCCGTCTTCTGGATTTTCTCAGCTGCCGGCAGCTTGCTGGTAGCAGGTTTCGCCCTGATTCAAGGGGGAGGTTCATCTCCGCTAGGCGATGTGTACATGCTGGCTTCCATCGTTGTATGCGGTCTTGGTTATGCAGAAGGGGCCAAGCTTTCACGGCATCTTGGGAATTGGCAGGTGATCTCATGGGCACTCGTCCTGTCGCTTCCTCTTATGCTGCCATTGTCGTTCTTTTTTACGCCGGATTCCTGGTCGGGCATCGGCGTTCCCGCGCTGCTCAGTCTTGCATATGTATCCTTATTCAGCATGCTGATCGGCTTCGTGTTCTGGTATCGAGGTCTTGCACAAGGGGGAATTGCGGCGGTTGGGCAGCTCCAGCTTCTCCAGCCTTTTTTTGGATTGCTGCTTGCCTCAGTGATTCTGCACGAGAAAGTGGGCTGGACACTCGTAGCAGTAAATATCGCCGTTATCATGTGCGTTGCTGCTGCTCGGCGATTTGCAAAGTAAAGGCAGACCTTTAAGCATAAACTTCAAAAATGCATGAAGGCATAAAAATACCAAGGGCCAGCAACCCTTGGTATTTTGTATGCGGTCGAGGCGACTTGAATCCCGCAGGTTATCCGCTTAGACAAATAAGTCACCGACTTACTCGCAACGATTGGCAACACCCTTTTAACCGCCATTATAAATCCGTTCTAACAAATCCCCCACTTTTTCTGCCATGGCACGAGGCGGATAAGGCATATCGTATTTGTTTTGCATTTATATCCCACTCTACATTCAAAACCTGAAGAAAAAAGGGACAAAACTTCTAAAGAATTCTTAAGTTTTGGCGATGCTATTTAAGATCGCTTCCTCTTCTTAAACCGTTTTAACATCCTATCTATTCCATGGTAATATTTAGATAGATAAAACTTATATATGAAGCTGACTTGAGTTAATGGAGAGGAATGAAAGAATGAAGAAACACAGAAAGATTTGTTATTGCAATACCGCCCTGCTGCTCATGATTTTACTTGCTGGATGTACGGGCAGTAAGGATGAAGAAGCACAACAACCTTCAAATCAAGCTTCTGCTGTACAATCTGACGAAAAACACACTGAGACTGAAGACAGCACCAAAATACGCAAGGATGAATTAGAGCTAAAAACAGGATCAGAAGAACCCGCAACCAAAGCTTCAAATGAGACCACTTCAGAAGAAGAGAAAAGCAAAGAAGACAATGTATTGGCAGCATACCCTTCTGAGAAAATCGAATATGCCAGAGTTTGGCTTCAACTTGGACCCAATCAAGAGATAGATGAATTACATGTTCGGCATATTTCAGCTGGTGAGCCAATTAACCCTAATGATGATACAAGTGCCAGCTATCCAGAAGATGTGACCCAGTTAGCAGGTTCTCGTTTAGTGGATGGATCAGTCACTTATCATGGTAATGGGGATGGCACGATTCATGTATACAATGTGCCTTTACGCTGGGATTCCGCTGATAATCTCGAAAAAGGCGTCATGCGGGAAGTGACTGAGAGTATCATAAAAAACAAAAAAAAAGTGTACGTTGATACAGGCGATGATGAAAAAATCAAGCGGCTCATTACTATCATGATGATTCATTAAACAGTTTACGTTTGTCTGCACCTGACTAATTCATAATGGGCAGATAGAAAAAACAAGCATCTTACTATGCTTGTTTTTCTTCTATAGAAACTATCCTATTAAGCTGCGTTTGCCTATATAGGCACTGTTTATCGTCGTTCGAATAGATCATTCCTAATCCTTTAATCCCTTTCCATCGAGAATTTTTTGCACATATTTTTCAACTCTTGATTCTCGGGTTTTGGATTGTTTGGCTTGAGAAAAATAAAGAGTGTATGCTCTTTGCCGTCCCGGGGTCAATGCTTCAAAAGCAGTTTTCAATTCAGGGATTTCATCGAATTTATTTTGAAGTTCTTCAGGAATGTTCAATTCAATATTGTTGTTAACTTCCACCTTCAAACCCGCTTTTTCAACTTCAATGGCTTCTTGAATATAGGCTTTCAAAATGGTTTCCATCTCATTTATTTCCTGAACACTGGTAAACCGAATCTGGTGCGCCGCCTGTACATTCTCCGTTTGTTGAATAAGAATTCCGTGGGCATCCTGTAATAAGGCACCTTTGTGAAACAGAAGCGCACAATATTCTTTAAACCCATGTATTAAAACGACATTTTTATTATTGTATGTGTAACAAGGATGCATCCACTTAAAATCTTCAGTCAGCTCACAGTCAAGAATGATGGTTCTCAACTTCTCAAATTCTTCCTTCCACTTTTTCGCTTTATTTAAAAAATCATCAACCTTCGGATTCGTTCTGCTATTTGTCATGAAGGAATTCCCCTCTTTCCAAGCATTTTTAATTAAGGCTAATTGGTTCCTCGTGTTTTTGACATCGCGGTGTTTATTTTATTCTTATATATATTCCTGCTCTATTATGTAATAGATTAAGCTGAAAGTGGAGATGATGCAACAACATAAAAAGAGAAGGCCCATATAGCCTTCTCACCTTGTTTTGTTCCCAATACATAAAGTCACTGCAACACTAGCTATACTGACTAAAGTGCCTGCAATAGAAACCATAATTGTCCAAAAACCATTGGGAATAAGAAATCCAATTGGAATGAGCCCCAGAAAAGCGAAAACGATAAAACATTGGTATACCCCTGATATGATTCTTACAACCCCGTTATCGAAAAAAGACATGGCTAATGGCGGGATAAATAAAAATACAACGATCCCAATTGAGATTAATAAGATAATAGGCTGATCAAATGAAATGACGTGATCTCCAGGGGAGTCTTTGGCAGCCACTAAAACAGCAACGATGGACATCATTAATGTAACAAAAACAAGAGAAATTCTTTTTAACAACGTTATGACTCCTTCACCTAAAGCGAGTATTCCGGCCTTTTTTTAACGCCGATTACCATTTTATGTTACCTAATGAAAGGTATGCATTCATATGTCACATCGATAAGTCATATTTAGCAAAATGTCTTATTTAACTAGATTTAAAGAAAAAACTCATATTTGGTTTGAATATTAAACGACTCACAAACCTTTATCTAACAATATAACAAATTAATGGAATATAAACAATCCTACACCTTAGCAGCCCTAGACCATACCACCACCGGAATGAGTAATAAGGACAAAACCCCTCCAGTAAGTGATAATGCGAGGAAACTTGAACCTGCCACAATCATTCCAGATAATGCTCCGCCAGCAGCTCCTGACAAGGCAATCAGAACATCCACTGTCCCCTGCGTTTTAGCTCGTGTGGCAGTATGAGTTGAATCTACAATAAGGGCAGTCCCGCTTATCAAGCCAAAATTCCACCCTAATCCAAGTAAAGAAAGAGCAATGATAAGAAAAACCATAGAATCACCTGGAGCAAATGCTGCTATTACACCTGACAGAAGAAGCGTCGTTCCAGAAGCAATCGCCATCGCAGTACGTCCCAGCTTATCAACAAGGGCACCTGTAACCAGTGAAGGGAGATACATAGCACCTATATGAAAACCAATAACAAGACCGACAGCACCCAAGCTATGCCCATGATGACTCATATGAACCGGTGTCATTGTCATAATAGCTACCATTACAATTTGAGTAAGAATCATAACCGTTGCCCCAACGATGATGCCTTTTTTGTTTTCTGTATGCTCAGCAGCCGCCACATGTCCTTTATTACCAGGCTCTACATTTGCCGCTTCTATTGTTCTTGCTATAACTAATGGATCTGGACGAAGCATGATGAAAAGGACTGCACCTGCTAACATATATGCCGCTGCGGCTAAAATGAACGGACCAGCAAGTGAAGGAACACCAATAGAAAGAGCAAAATCCCCCATCACATTCACTAAACTTGGACCCGCGACTGCACCAAATGTAGTAAAAACCATTGTCATACTAACAGCTGTCGCTCGCTGCTTATGATTTGCTAAGTCTGTACCTGCATAACGGGCTTGTAAATTTGTGGCTGTTCCTGCACCATAAATAAGCAATGATGCAAATAACAAGAAAATACTATTTAAAATTGCTGCCATCAACACTCCTATTGCTCCAAGTCCGCCAATCATAAAGCCAGCTGAAAGACCTGTGCGACGGCCGTAACGTTGAGAAAGCCTGCCAACAATGAATGCGGATCCTGCTGACCCTAAAGTAAATAAAGCAGAAGGCAGACCCGCAAACGCATCGGTGCCTAGCATTTGCTGTGCAATAAGCGCACCGACAGTCACCCCTGCCGCCAGCCCTGCACCGCCAAAAATTTGTGAGATACTCACAACGAATAATGTACGCTTGTATAACGATTTTTGTTTTTCTGGGGAATTGATGTAGCTTTGTAACGAAGCTGTATGGACGTCTATTGCTTTTACGCTGTCCTTTTCTGCCATATTCTGACCTTCCTTTCTAAAAGCCTAAATTTATATAAACCTTCCTCTAGATGTGGATCATCATAACATGCACAAAAAAGCCATACAATGTCATAATTGTATGGCAAACAATATTAGGTAAGGCCGTCTAGCAAACGTCTTAGGATCATTAATCCTTGCTCAAGCTCTTCAAGTGTTTTCGGTGCACAGACAGAAACCCTTACAGCTCTTTCAGGACAACTATTTCCCACTACAAAGCGTTCAGCCGCATACACTTGCACGCCATGTCGCGCAGCCAACTCTTCAAATTCGGCACCAGTCATTTTACCCGGTAACAACAACCAACGAAAAATGCCTGTTTCAATGCCTAAACATGTATATCCCGCAACATATCGGTTTACGAGTTGATTTCTGCGAATGGTTTGTTCACGATGACGCTCAATTAAGACTTCAAATTGATTTGATACAATCGTGCGAGCAGTAAGTTCAGCTAATAGCGGGGAAACGGTTATATTTAAATTATAAAGCGCCTTTGATATTAGCTCCTTATATTGCCTCGGCACTGCTACATAAGCCAAACGCAGGCCTGGCGCTAACGATTTTGATAAACTTGCAATATGAATAACCTGTTGCGGTGCGAATGAAGCGAGTGCCGGAAGCGGATGTTTGTTGAGAAGATGGTACGATGCATCTTCAATAACAAACAGATTGTATTTCTTTGCAATATCTGCAACCATTCTTCGATTCTCAACAGACATAAAGGAAGTCGTCGGATTATGATAATCCGGGATTAAATATAAACCTTTAATATTTTCGTTTTTACACGCATATTCAAGTGACTCCGGACTCATTTCATCGTTTTCTGATTTTATCGGTACAATTTGCACACTAAGCAATGATGCAACAGTTTTTAAGCCAGGGTACGTATGATGGTCAACACCGATGCGATCTCCAGGCTTACAAAGACTCGCCAATGTTGCAGCAATCGCATTCTGCCCCCCATTTGCAAATAAAATGTGATCAACAGTTGTTTCAAATCCGCCTCTTTGGATGAGCTTTACAGCTGCATCCTTTTGCCAAAGGCTTTCACCTGCCCGGCCGTAGCTAAACCATTTTTCATAATCCTCCTCCTGAACCATGTTTTTCAGCTGGTGTAACAAGGGCTCATATGAAGCGTGATCTGGAAGTATTGCTCCCATTTCAATTAAATGTGTCGGCTTTGTATCCTCAAGTAAATACGCATTCGATAACGCATCATACGATACAAATGTGCCGCTCCCTACAGTCGCACTCAGCAGCCCCTTTAACTCACACACTTTAAACGCTTTGGAAATCGTACTCACATTTAAATCTAAATAATCGGCCAATTCTCGCTGCGGAGGAAGTTTTGTTCCAGGTAATAATACTCCGTTTATAATATCCTGTTCCAATTGCCCTGCAATTGCTTTATAAATAGGCTTTTCAGCTTTATCAATCGATGGCTTCCAGCTCATCGGATAGTTTTCAAAAGAATTGATAGGCATGATTCGCACCCTTTTTCACTCAATTATATGAATGTGCTGCTTATAAGACAATTATAACTTTCTTTTATTGATGCCTTTTGTGAACAGCATGCTTCAATAAAACCTGTACAAATACAAGTGAATCACTTACTTTATTTCATATAAGCATCCTGCAAAACTGTGCACAGAATGTCGGATAGATACATTTCACTCCTGTTATTCTTTGGTTAAAGGAGGCCAAATAAATGGATTTGCTTAAAAGTATGAACAGGGCATTACAGTATATTGAAGAAAACCTCACTCATGATATTGATTTTAAAGAAGCAGCAAAGCTTGCTTTCTGCTCTGAATATCATTTTAAAAGGATGTTTTCCTTCCTTGCAGGTATTTCATTATCGGAATATATTCGCCGCAGACGACTTACTCTTGCAGCTTTTGAACTGAAAGACAGCCATGCAAAAGTGATTGATATCGCAATCAAGTACGGTTATAACTCACCAGATTCTTTTACACGGGCATTCCAAAACTTACATGGCGTAAACCCATCAAAAGCCAGGCTTAATGGCCATTCTCTTAAAGCTTATCCAAAAATGACCTTCCAATTATCAATCAAAGGAGGAAGTGAAATGAACTATCGCATTGAAGAAAAAGAGGCATTTCGCATTGTTGGGATTACAAAAAGAGTTCCTATTATTTTCAAAGGGATTCATCCGGAAATTGCAGCTATGTGGGAAAGTTTAGATGAAGAAGCAATAAGTGAACTAAAATCGCTTTCTAATGTAGCACCATTAGGGCTCATTAGCGCATCCACAAATTTTTCTGAAGGTCGGACAGAGGAAAAAGGAGAACTTGATCACTATATTGGTGCAGCTACAACAAAGCAGTGTCCAAATCACCTCTCACAGCTAGAAGTTCCTGCCTCAACATGGGCGGTATTCGAAGCCATTGGATCATTTCCGGATACACTGCAAGAAGTGTGGGGACGCATTTATTCCGAATGGTTTCCATCGTCAAATTACGAACAAATAGAAGGCCCGGAAATACTGTGGAATGAGCATAAGGATGTAACATCACCATCATTTAAAAGTGAAATTTGGATACCAATTGCAAAAAAGTAATACTGTTTTCGATCAGGGAAGAGGCATTGAAGGTTCTTGAAGAAATCATACCAAGGGCGGCAATCCCCTTGGTATCCCTGATGCAGCCGAGAGGGCTCAAACTCCACCAGTGTTTTTCATTGCTGGACCGTTCAAGCCCTTATATATCCCGATTTGCATGATTCCTAATCTTTCATATCGACTTTTCACTCTGCATAGAAGGCTCTTTATTTAAAGCCAATATTAAAGTTATCCCAATAATACAGAAAGCACCGACCCATTGAAAAGAACCAAATGGCGCTTTTAACCAAACGACAGTTGTTACAACTGCTGATAGAGGCTCTAGACTGCCAAGCAGGCTTGTTTCTTTTGGAGAAAGGCTTTCCAAGCTTTTTATGAAGAACCAAAACGCAGTCATTGTTCCAAATAATATCACGAATAAGATATATGCATACGCTTCAACGGGTAAACGCTGAAAATCCAGCTGCCATGGCGGATGGATAAAGCTCAATGCAAAACCGCCGATCACCATCGCCCACCCCACTACAACAAGAGAATCAAATTTATGTAATAAACCAACGGCATATAAAGTATAAAAAGCTGCCGCAAATCCTGATAAAACTCCCCATACTACTGCAGCTGCCGGCACTGAAAGTTGGGACGTTGAACCATTTGTTAACAAAAAGAAGCAACCCGCTAAAGCAAGTACAACAGTAATGATATCTTGTTTGGCAAGAACAGTTTGTTTTCGCACAAGCGAGTAGATAATAACGATTACTGGGGATAAATATTGCAATAATGTAGCAACGGCAGCATTCCCGTGTTGAATGGATGCCATATATGTGTACTGCACAGCAAGCATTCCCAATAAGCCAAAAATTAGAAGCTGACCAACTGACGCTTTGTTTTTCCAAACCCCAATAACCTGAGACCGTTCCTTTCTGAACAATTGAAGCATCAAAAGTAGCATTCCAGCCGTAAGCAAGCGTGTCGTTACAAGCCAATTGACATCAATTTGATATTCTTGAAAAAGTTTTTTGGCTACTGTGCCTCCAATTCCCCAACATGTAGCCCCTGTTATAACATAGAACAATCCTATTGCTCTTTTGGAAGTATTCATACATGACTCCTCACTAATAAATATAATAATAGTGTTATGATAAATGCATACCTTTATAAAAAATACTCAAATATAATAAAAAAATATAAATATATTGAGGTGGGGATGTCCGAATGAAGAATTTTGTGATCGATCAAAATTTAAAAGAATTAACAGAGCACCGGACGGTAGAATTACCAGTTGCCTGTTACGAGACAAGGATCAATCAAAATATAAATGGCTATATTCCGCTTCATTGGCATGATGAAATTCAATTTGTTTTGATACTAAAAGGTATAGCTGTCTTTCAAATAAATGAAGAAAAAATAGTGGTTCAAGAAGGGGATGGATTATTTATCAATAGTGGCTGCCTGCACATGGCAGAAGAAAAGGATGGCTCGGATTGTACGTATATTTGCTTAAATGTATCACCCCATTTCGTTTTATCTCAAGAACTTTATTCAAGCTACGTTCAGCCCTATATGTTTTCAACCAATTTATCCTATTTATATTTGGACGGAAATCAACATTGGGCAAAAAACATTCTAGAAGCTGTAAAAAAAATAAATCAATTGATTCAACAAAAGACATCACTTTATGAGATTGACATTACCATGCAATTAACGTTAATGTGGAAAAACCTGGTCATTAATGGCTTTCAATTGGAGTACGATCAATCTGAAATGATAAAAAGCCACCGAATGAAACAAATGTTAAACTGGATCCATCTCCATTATGCTGAAAAAATCACATTAGAGGACATTGCAAAAGCTGGCCAACTGAGCCGTTCTGAATGCTGCCGTTATTTTAAACGAATGCTGAATCAAACGCCATTACGTTATGTAATGGATTATAGAATTCAAAAAAGCTTATTATTACTGCAGCACCCTGACTCCAATGTGACAGACGTGTCTTATCAAGTTGGATTTAACAGTACCAGTTATTTTATAAGTAAATTTCAACAAGCGATGAAAATGACACCATTAACATACAAAAAAATTCATATGAAGCATTAATTTATCAAGTTTAGAAATGGGGTTCCTGTTAATGGTACCCTTTAAAGTGTTTACGGTTTTAAAAACGGCATTGTATAATGAGAAACAACTTAAAAATCGAGGTGATATCAACATGTTTTTAGCTCCACTATTTGAAAATGATGTTCCAGTAGCACTGCTCCGCCCTTAATGGAGTAAAGTGACTACTTCTCTCCGTTAGGGCATGTAATGACCTAATTTTAAATACGGAGGGAACTAAAAAATGAAAAATACCTTGTTAGGTTCTATATATTTAGCTTTAGCCGCTAGTATCTGGGATGGCATGTATGTTGTGGTTAAGGTTGTTGTCGCAGTGATTCCGCCTTTTGAACTGGTTTGGATGAGGTACGTAATCGCCATCCTTGCACTTCTTATCATTGGTTTCATAAAGAGACAATCTTGGAAAATTCATAAACCCGACCTTTTGTTAATAATTGCTATTGGAATTGTTGGCAACACGATTTCAATTGTTACACAAGAATATGGAACGATGTTGTCTTCAGCACAAATGGGAGCAATTATTACGTCTTCCACACCAGCGTTTATGGTTATATTCGCTCGTCTATTACTCAAGGAACCATTGACTATCAAAAAAGGAATCTCAATTATTTTAGCGACCATAGGTGTATTATGTATTGTGGGAAACGGACATATTGATACATCTCATCAGCTTGGCGGTATTTCTCTGCTTGTTGCAGCACTTACATGGGCACTTATGTCAGTGCTGATCAAACGCGTTCCAAGCAGTTATTCACCTATACTTGTTACAACGTATTCAACTTTTGTTGCCATTGTGGCGCTAACTCCTTTTGTAAAACCTAGCACGATTTTCACATCCCAGCTGCTTGACCCTAAAATTCTAGGTGGTCTTCTGTATTTGGGAATTGTTTCAACAGCTTGTGCCTTTTTATTGTGGAATCGCGGGTTACAATTATTAAACGCTTCAAGTGGAGGCCTCTTTTTCTTTTTTCAGCCTCTGGTTGGAACATTACTTGGGTGGCTTCTGCTGGGAGAACAAATAGGCGGGACATTTTGGATAGGTTCGTTTTTAATTCTTAGCGGTGTTTTATTAGTGATTAAAGAGAAAGAAAAACAAGTGAATTCATAACCAAAAAAAGCAAACTATTTTATATAGTTTGCTTTTCAATTAACTTTGTTTCTTTCCACTTTACTTCTTTATGTTTCTGGTCTTCATTTATAATCTCTCCTTTCTTTATTTTTCTTTTCGCCTCAATACTCATTTGATGGTTGTCAAATTCCCTGTCAGCAAACCTTTTTCTGTCCGCAAGATAAGTGAACATGCATCATGAAGTAAGTGGCCGTTTGTGGGCAGTAGATCATTTAAAAATAAGCACAAAAAAATCCCAAGGTCTTCATCCCTTGATATCATTGGTTGGGCCGAGAGACTTGAACCATCACGGGTTATTCACCAACTAAGTCCTCAACATTTAAAACCATATCACTAGTTATGAAAGCTTGTTTTCATTGCACTCTCTATCCACGAATTATTGTTAGAAATTTATGATTAAATTTGTGCCCATATCGATTAGCAAACATGCCACTGGTAACCTGTCTGTTAAAGTAACCGCCTGTCTAATTTCATACCAACATTTTTTTATGAGCCAAGTCATGAATTCCTAAGGGAGATTGAATAACTCATTTTCAATGAAAAACTGATCTATGTTAATAAGTCGAGGTTTCAGGATATACACGGGTCACTTGACCTTTCCTTTATTGGGAATCCGACACGCTCCCTATTGTTTTGATGTTGTTTTTGCTTAATCTGTTTTTTTGAAAAAAGTTATTGACACCAAAAATTCGATCATGTTATTATTAAAAGTTTGATATTCCACCTCCATATATGGTAATCTTAAGAAGGTTACCATATATGGAGGTGGATGATATGTTTCAAATTGGCGATAACATTGTTTATCCAATGCACGGAGCAGGTATAATTGAAGCCATAGAAGAAAAAGAATTCTTAGAGGAAAAACAACAGTATTATGTCATAAGAATGTCAATCAGTAATATGACAGTTATGATTCCAACGCGTAAAATATTGAGTTCAAGTATACGACCAGTTACTGATATCCGTGCATTAAAACACATTATACACATTTTTCAGCATGGAGAATCAGATAGGTTACTGCCGTGGAAGCAAAGGTATATAGTAAACACGAACAAAATAAAAACGGGTGAAATACAAGAAGGCGCTGAAGTTGTACGTGATTTAATGCGCATGAAGAAAGAAAAAGCACTTAATGCAAGCGAAAAAAAAATGTTGGATAATGCATATGAATTTTTGATTAGTGAACTGGAAGTAATTAAAGGAATCAATGAAAATCAAATAAAAATTTTCAGTTAAAGTTCATT
>NZ_CP026521.1:616436-625374 GCF_002953915.1 Bacillus sp. MBGLi79 | reverse complement strand
ATACCTTCATTGTATCTACATTGAATATACATTGCAACAATTAGTTTCCTAAGAGTGAACAAAGAGCCATTTAGGAAATTTCAGACTTTACCGGACCAGAGGAAGTGAAACTTTATCCATTTCCCTTAACCTGCACATTATCGACTAACCAACCATCTTTTTCTTTCTTCATAGTAGTTTGAACAATCAACACTTGATTCGTAGTGACTGAATTTGCAGTCGTTGAGATTTCAACAATGTTTAAAAACAATTCATGGGATTCATCCAACGTTTTTGAATAACTCTCTAGTGAAAGTAATTCACTTTGCACGCTGACTGTGTGCTTTTGATCAGATCGAGAAGGGAATGCATAATCAAACCCTTTTTCTGTTGTATGCTTCTTAACTGTTTCATATCGCTTATCTATGTCGGAGTAATTAAAAAACGCTTCGAAAAATGCCTTGTTTTCCGATGCGCTGCTTGTTGATTCTATATGGTTCAATTCCTTGATTTTTTCTGTCAGAACCTCATTTTTATCCTTTAGCTTTTCAATTTTATACGTTTGCTGTCCATTCGTAAAAATCCGGTCAGCAATATTAATAATAAACAAGCTGAAGCCCATGCAATATGTGTTTTCATGTTTCCACTCCTAGTTATTTAATTCGTCCAAAAGATACAAGGTGATCTCTCCAATAACCTGATTTCAAATCAGAATATTCGATTCCATTGTCATTTGAATTAAACATTCTGCCATTGCCTACATAGATACCGACGTGAGTAATGGCTTTTCCTTCATATGTGCCCCCAAAGAACACTAAATCACCCGCAGTCGCTTCTTTTTCACTTATTTTCTTTGTTGCTCCATGTTGTTCTTGTGCCGTTCTTTGAAGAGTGATTCCGGCTTTCGCAAAAGACCACTGAACAAGGCCCGAACAATCAAATCCAGTTTTCGGGTTTGAACCACCCCAGGCATACGGTTGCCCTTCATACTTCAAAGCTTCTTTCATGACCGTTTCATAGAAATCCATAGAACCATTCACAGGCTTTACATTTTTATCAGAGCCTTTTACATACCTCATGACATGGTCAACATAACTTGGGTCACCATAGCTCTTCCAGCCCATTTTAAAAGCTTGCAGTCGACTAAAATCGAGTGCTAATTGCTTAGTGTATTTCCCGCCATTCTTTTTCACATAGTCTATAAATCCAGTACCGAAATTGTATGCCTGTAAGGTTAAACGAACATCACCGCCAGCCTTTTTAAAAACCTTCTTAAAATGTTTAATGCCGACTTCAATCGAATATTCCGGGTCAGTTATGGAGTTTGGAGGTAAACCGATACTCTCGGAACTTTGCATAATATCTAAAGAACGCCCACCACTTTCCTGCATGGTGAGCGCCATTATAATATTCACTTGGTCAAAAACGCCTTCCTGGCGGGCGTATTTCTCAAATACCGCCCTAAATCGTTCAACTTCCGGTGCAATGCCTACCGTTTCATATTCGCCATCCCCGCCGCCTATAAAATCGTCTCCCACGTGATTTTCTCTTGAAATGGTCATAATCACTGCGATACATAAAACAAAAAAGAATATAAAAGGAGCCGAGAACACCGAAGGAAGAACTACCTTTTTACTTATCATCTTGTTCTTTCATCCCTTCTCAGTCGATCTTCTACTTTTGATGAAGAGCGTCGTGCAATTTCATTTAAAGACACTTGTTCAAATTTATTAACGCTTTGTTCAGTCCGTTTAATGCTAGGTGCTGAAGGCTGTTTTTCTCTTGATACAGTCTTACTTTCAGCAGGAGCAACAGTCTGTTTTTCCTCAACACGAATACCATCTGAATGAACTTTTGCGGGTTCAGATGGTCTGATTAGACGTTCATTATTGGCAATAGGTTGATTTTCTACTTTTGTAGATTGAGAGCTTTCAAAACCGAGCTGCGAGTCAGGGTGATTCGTCATGATTTTTTGGTCTGATCGTTTGATCTCCGCTGATCTCTCTTGTGCTACAGGATCACTCTTTGAAACAGAATCATCTTTCTGCACTTCAAAATCTTGTTGCTTATCTGTTTCAGAATTTTGCTTTTGTTCTTCAACATACTCTTTCTGATCAGTGCGTTCTGTATCTGTATCTTTATCATTCTCTTGTAAGACAGGCGCTCGATTAGAAGCAATTTCTTCTTCATGTTGTAATGATGCATCGTCAGTTTGTTTCTGGTTTTTGGGCTGTTTAAGAAGCTGTTCCACAAATTCTTTTTGATCTGTTCGTGCTGATTCATCTTTTTTATCCTGCAAGATAGGTGCTCGTTTGGATAAATCCTCATTTCCTTCATTCAAAGCATCTTTCAACATAGGGGAGTTTATCCCGTCTTTTCTCAATCTGTCTAAATGAGATTGCTGTTTATTTTCTTTTGCATTTGCAAAGGCTTCTTTTTGTTTTTGCTTTTCTTGTTCTTTCGATAGAGTTTGAGGATTTCGTTTTAGACTTCGACTATTATGATTAGCTATTCCGTTAGCTGTTTCTTTTTGCGGGGTTCTTGAAATGGCATGAGTATTATCATATCCCATAGCAGCCCCACTCGGTGAATTACCGCCACCTCCAAGAGCACCATCTACGCTATCAGCTGAACCATCTTTTCTTCCTCTAAAATTCTTTGCAAAGTCAGTAAATACGCCTCCTCCGTTACCCCATACTCCACCTATTTTTTTTGCTTGTTCCCAAGCAGGCTGAACAAGGTTTTGTCTCATGTTTTCCATCATATTATTATCAACTGAAACCACTTTTCCAGCAGTCACAAACTTGATAATGGCATCCCTCTTGTGAAAACCAATCCACAAAATTGAGGCAAGGACAGCAACATTCAATAGATACATTCCGAAACCGTTTGGAGGTATTAACTTGTCAACGATAAAACATGTCACGTACACAAACAGAACGATAATACCTAACATAGCTTTTAGTAGATAAACACTCCCTAAGCGTCCAAGCGTAACAAATCCCGAATAAGCTAATTGAGGAACATACGCTAAGATGAAAGCAAATGGTACAAAAAAGACAATGACTAAAGCGACAACTTGAAGCAAGAAATTAAAGAACGCTAATGCCAAAAACGGGATTCCAATAACAATAGAAGCAACTACAGCAATAAAAGATTCCCCAAGTTGATTAAAAACATTTCCAGAGGTCATTGACTCATTTTCGTATTTTTTAATTTCATCATCATCTATATAATCCTTTTTCGCTTCTTCTCCTTCCTTAGACAGTTTATAAGATAGCAATTTATCGACCCTTGATAATTTATCTTTCGAATCACCTTTTTCATTAATTTTTGCTTCACTTGTTTCTCCAAAGTTCACGATTAGAAATGGCTTCATCAAAGCAATGTCAAAGTAAAGATTACGCATAACCGCAACTGTGCCTTCCATTTCCTTTCCTTTTTCAATAGCAGAACTGTCAGCAAAATTGCCTTCATCATTAACAATGCCAACCAATCCATTTCCCGCAGTTAAAAGCTTTCCTTGCGCTTCTACAGACAAGGCATTCAACGCTTTCATGTAATAACCAGCGTTCGACATCCAAAGCCCACCGATCACCATGACACAAATAAATAGAATACTCCGCCGCATTGCTTCTTTTACGCTACCTCTCACACAGAACAGGTAGACAACATAGGCGCACGTGAAAATAAATAAAGCTTCACCGAAATTCTTTTTCAGTGTTTTATAAACTGTTTTAGAGACGTTTGTAATAGAATTTGCGAACTCGTCAATTGGTTGCAAGTTATACAAAATATCCATTCCCGCATCAACCACACGGACAATATTGCCTGCAAAAGAAAAAGTGACGTTTGTCAGTCCAACAAACGCCCCCTTGATTAAATCGTCAGATGCTTCATTATTCGCTTGATAGCGTGAGATAGGAAATCTTTTCACCTTCAATTCAACGCCGCCAGCTTTTTCGACTTGTGGCTGCGTAGTGGTATCTCCGTCAGCCGAAAATACTGTTACAGCTGAAGCAACAGTTAAAAACAGCAACACGATAGCCGATACAATCAGAATCCTTTTTTTCTTCATCACAGCCACCTCCTAATCTAATCGAGTTAATAAATAAAATTGGTATCGAGCTTTCTCTAAATCTTTTTTCGATAGCACAACATTTTCAGGATAACGTTCATTCAGAGAAAAACAGATTGCCTTCTGATACTTCATATGTCTAAAAATCTTTCGATTCTGTTCAACTTTAATGCCTAATAATTCTTGAAGAAACTGTGCCGTTGATTTATGACCTATAAAGCTTTTGTATCGTCCTTCATAATACTTAAGCCACTGCTGTGCATCTTCTAATGTGATTTTCTCAGCTTTATAAAATCCTGGAACTGTTACGACAAGAGAATTTAATAAAGCAATTTCCATGTACGTCTTAACCCCTTTTACAAATATTTTTCTTCCGCATATGCGACAGCTTTTTTCTCAACCGTTTTCAGAGCACCTTGCCATTCTTCGAATAAGCATTCAATCGAAATTTTGGAGGTACGGCCATAGTAATCTTTAAATAGACATTGACCTTGGAACATGGATTCCATCATTTTTTTGTTTTCTTTTGTGACCTCCATGTTCATCCATTTCAACACTTCTTCACGTTCGTTTGGTTCATCAAAGGCGAAGGCAACGCCAAAGTTTCCGGAATCCTCTTCTTTCAAAGCGTCTTTTGTAGATTGGGAAATGAAATATTCCGCATTGTTGTATGAACGACCAATCCGGCGCATTTGTCTCTCAACTTTTTTCCCTTGTTGTGACGTGGTAAATATCCAAGCTTCATCTATAAATTCAACAGTTTGTTCATCTTGATTCATACCGAATAGTTCGCAGAACTTACCAAGCGCAAACATGACGGCACTAGACTTTAATTGTGATATGGTGTAGTTTTCAAGTCGCTCAGCATGATCCGGCAAATCCATATTTTCAACTTCTAAAATGGTGATTCGTTTTTCAAGTGACAATGCAGGGTTTGAACCATCATGAATACAAAGTTTCAAAATGGAATCTGACACAACCTCATTTAAGTAATCGCCAGCTTTTTGTACAGCTTCTTCCGGATGGTTCTGCATCCTCCGAATAATATCAAGTGAGCCGACCTGTTCGCCTTTCTGTTTCGCCTCAATTACTTCTGACGTAGCACGAAGGAAAGCTGTATTCACATCGTCTTTCCCTTTAAAGTCATATACTTGTTCAAAAATGACTTGAACTAGCTCTTTTGCTTTCATAGGAGGGAGGAAGGAGATAGGGTCAAGCGCCCCCCAGTTGTGAGTGTTTTCATGATCTAGCGTGATATAGTTGTATTTCTCTAAATGTGCAATATATAAGGGAAAGTTCTCTCGAATATACCCATCATTCAAGACTCTTTGAATCCACTTTCTCATTTCCTTTTTAGGGTCTATATACAAAGATTTGATGTTTAACATGCTGATATAGTTAAAAATCAATTTCGCCAAATAAGACTTGCCGTTTCCTGTGTCTCCTGTGATTAAGCAGTGGGGAGAACGTGTCTTTGAACCTTTTAACTGCTGATTCGCTAAGAAAGGGTGGAATAAGACAAAATCACGGCTGGACATAATGGCACTTTCTAAGTCGGTGTGCTCTTGGAAACGATCAACCCAACCGAGAAAGAATCCAATTTTCGAACCAATATCAGAGTTAACAGCAAACAGGCCTTCTGCCACGCCGTCTTGTGTCGTTTTTTGAGTCCAGTTCTTATCGGTTATGTCTAACTTTTCACCGGGAAGCATTTTATAAAAAAGGTTCAATTGATCAGCCACTGGAAGCCGACAAGTAATTCCAGCGCCTTTTAAATGCCTTTTGACAATCGTTGCTTTCCCCACACATTCTTTTTTTGTCTTTCCATGAACGACTATCACAGAAAGCCAGTTCATCACATGCACATCTTCTTTCTTTATTTCATCTTGTAAATGTCTTATCATTGTGGCACTTGTGACAGTGGAAACATCACTTCGATCGCCTGTGCTTTGTTGTTCTTTTTGTTCTTCTTTCAATTGCTGTCTTTTGATGTTAAGAGCAGGCTTAGTAATAGATTTTGATTCCGTTTGAATTTTCATTTGCACTTCAACTGGGAAGGGAAGAGACTGTGCTTCATAAAACAAATCACTTTCCGACATATTGTGAAGGAATTCGTCAATCACGACAAAAGCTGAATAGCCTTCATCCTGATCACTATGCAGATGTAAAACTGATGGGTCGGTGGGGTCTATGATCGTGTTTGTTATCGAACGAACATCTTTTATTTCACTTTCTTCGTTCGTCTGGTGTTTTAACCCACGTACAAAGTGATAACGGTTAATGTATGTCATTTCTGTTTCTGAAAGCCGTTCTCCGCGAACAGAAGCCATGATATTCGCTAGTGTTTCTTCTACTTCCTCATATTTTTCAAAAAAAGAGGTGGAAACATTTTGTTCCCACCCGAGCATTTTCACAACCGTATCAGTCGCCGTATTGAAAAAAGATAGGATATTGTCTTTAAGTTCGACACTAATATTTACTAGACTGCTTTTCAGTTTTAGACCAAAAATGAAATCATACTTTGTTAGCCTTCCTAATCGCTGTTCTAACAGCCTTACCGTTTCTTCATTGTAGTAACGTGCCACATCCATTGCATCTGCCGCAATATCTGTTTCTAAATCCTTAAATCGTTTTTCTAATTCATACTCACTTGGATACATCATCAAGTGAAAATCCTCATAAGATGTAATTTCTTCGAAAAGATGCTGCCATTTCTTTTTATACGACTCAACTTTTTCTTTATTTTGCATAGGAATCGAATTGCTTTTTATTCGGTAGTACGCCCACACGTCGCCCGTTCTTGTTAACAGCAAATTCTTGTGTATTGCCTTCATAGGCGTTTTTAGTCTCATTTGAATAATCCACCACCTTCACAAGTTTGCGAAACTCAATTTGTTTTTCGTTACTCAAATCAATCTTCCGATCATTGCAAAACTTCTTTTGCGGAAGCTTGATGAGGAAGTAATATTTTGCGAAATCAAAGAAATATATATAGATGTTTTTGCCCTCCGGCTTTATTTTCGTTACAAGCATCGTTAAAAAAAATGGTATTCCAAAAATCACAATCACATAACTGTTATCAAAAGCGTGAGGAAAAATCATCCTCACGCCGTACCATAATCCAAAGCATAGACCAACAAAAATGAAATAGTTAATAGCCGGTATTAACTCAACTGCAAAGGGTAACGAATAATTTTCGGTTAATTGCTGAATTTTTTTCGGCTCTCTCATTGCCTTCCGGTAGTTGAACACCAGACGCCCCATTCAGATGCCCCCTTACAATTTTTCCATTAGCGCATTGATCCAGCCGGAGAATTCTGACCAGTGTTTAATAACCCATGTCACCGCACTGCCAATACAGCAAACAAAGATAATGCCGCCCATTTTTAATTTCATAAGATTCTTTGCGGCTATGAACATGACCACGATCGTAATGAATTGGATAACAACATCAGATGCCCATCCTTTTACCCCTCCAAGCGTTGGAAGGTCTGCGCCAAGAATAAAGAAATTCATAAATTCCATATTGATTTTTACCTCCTATTGATGAGTAAGTTTTTTCACGTAATATTGACCACTGTTTTCCGTAATCTCTAAACTGAATTTTTCATTTACTGGAATGTCATTTTCTTTTTCCTTAAATTGAACAGCACAAAAAACCTCGAAACCTTTTTTTGTCTCGAAGATTTTCACTGATTGAACTTCTCCCAATAACAAGCTTCCTTCCAATGCTTCTGGCTTTTTCATCATGTAAACCATTTCTTCTTTCTTTTCAGAAGCGTATTTCTCAAAGAAAGTGTGAAGAAATGTTTCTATAGATTCTTTTTTCTCACCTGCATATTCGTCTCTAGTTTCTTCATTACTCTTAGAAGCAATATCGCCTTTTAGATTATAAATCTGTGTAAAGTAAGGAACAGCAGACACCGCAAAGGAATCACCTTTACCTGTGACTGGAATATTCAACAACATTTGTTTTTCAGATTTCTCGTTTGTTTTAATCTTTTCTTTCACCTTCTTTTTCTTCTTTCCGTCTTTAACTTCTTTTTCAACTTCCTTTTCTACAGGGTATAGATTTTCATATGTGACCTTATATTGAAAAAGACTGTTTTTATCACCTTCTTTCACGTTATATAAGCTGTAAGTCTTTAACTCTCGATCACCTTTTAAGCCATCTACATTAAAGCGATCTTCATCCTCAAAATGGTTATCTTCCTGTTTCACCATGTAGCTTTCAAGGCTCTGCATACGTTTTTCAATAGATTCTTGATCGTTCTTCACATTGACGTATTCATTGATAAACCCCGACAGAAAGTTTTCAGCAGCAGTCACCGAAATTTCTTGTTTATCGTCATTTGTTGGCTTATTCGCTTCGTCTTTCATGTCATTAAGTTGGGAGCGAGTATTAATTGAAAGAAGCACAGCAAGCATACAGATAAACAGTAAACCCCCAACACAAGACCACAATGTAACTGCGATCAGCTTCGACCTGTCACGAGGGACTTTCTGTTTGTCTTTGTCCGGTCTTTCGATTCGTTTCAGTTTTTGAAAGGCAGACCGAAAAAATGAATCTTCTTTTTTATCCAAGTCAATTTCTTTATGAAGCAATTCGATTCACTCTCCTTTCATAGATTTCTAAGCACTTTCCTCCTGGTTAACTTTCATGTTTCTTGTCATTTTCAAAATGGCTCTCGCCATTTTTTCATAGTTCGGTTCGTTTAACTCCGTCACGATCACTTTCACTGGCTTTCCTTTAATCTCAACGACCTCAACACTCTGTTTCATGAAAGACCTCGCTTTCTTCAAACCTGTTTTGTTTTTTCAAGGAATAACAAAAAGGATGCTACACATGTAACATCCTTCTTTAGCAAATTTTATTGAATT
>NZ_CP026521.1:615139-616336 GCF_002953915.1 Bacillus sp. MBGLi79 | reverse complement strand
CACCCTATTTTAAAAGCCTTCAAACCACCATATCAGAGATTTCAGCCGTAAATACTTCCAGCATCTTTTGTTGTTTATCGGATAATTCAGCTTCTAAAATCATGTCTGATAAATCACTTTTACCAAGGTGCTTATCAGCTTCCAGAACCATTTTCATGGTCGGTGAACAGGAATTTTTCAGCCAGTTCCTTGATTTTTGATACAGGTCTTTTTGCGGCTTCATGAAAAGATGAAGTTTCCCGACATCACCTATAAATTCAGACCAAAAAAGGCTCGTTTTCCAATGCTCTCTTGTGACGTTCTCGTCAGCATCAACGAACCTTACATAATTATTAATGATCTGCATAGCGATAAGCGTCAAATCCTTGGTTTTCATTAAAGCTTTGACCGCCGCTTGTGCACGCTCTTTATTCAAACGCAATTCATAGCGATTCCAGTCGCCTAATTCCTCTAATGGAATATCATATTTTTCAGCCTGTTCATAATTCTTTTCATAGAAGCAAAGGTAAGCGTCCGACTGTTTCGATCCAAAATAAATTGTTGTCCCTCCGGTTTCTCCATCTGCCAAACTGAATGACCCATTGAAATCAGACTTTCGGAAACGAGAAATACATTCGCCCTTCTGGGCTTTTTTCAGCAATTCAGGAATCGAAAAATACGTCTTCTTATCGTCAATCGCTAAATCGAGACGAGTAAACGAGCCACCATTATGCAAACAGTCTTGAAAGAAGTCGCACCATGTTTTCTTGCGGCATTTTAAAAATGATTCGAACTGACGGCATCCCTGACCAGACAATTCAATCAAAACACCTCTGTTATCGCCTGGTGCTGAATACATAACCTTGATAAAGTCTAATTCGTATGTTCCAACATAGCCGTAAAAGCCGGATGATTTTTCTGCCATGAAATCTTTACTGATGTGAAGGACATTCTCGATAATGTGGTCAACATCATGTGTTTTAAAAGATACTCGGATGTAGTCAACCATTGATGTTAAAGGATTTTCAACGGCTTCATTTTTTTCTTTTACGATTACTACCCCCCTGTTAGCGTGAGGGGGGTTTTTTAGTTCAGTCATTCGCTTCGCTCACTCCTTCACCGCTGGCCGTCTGGTCGCTTTCGCTGCCGCTGGCGACTGCCGTCGCCTGCGCTCCCTCGACTCCAACCAGCGCATTTTTAATAGATGACATAAAATCA
>NZ_CP026521.1:609763-615039 GCF_002953915.1 Bacillus sp. MBGLi79 | reverse complement strand
ATTACTTTTACACTTGCTTCGTTTTTTCTAGGAACAGTAAAAAGGATGCTACACGATGTAACACCCTTTTTATGCTTTGATTCTCCATATAAACTTTTAAACTAGTCATTCTACCATCCGGCAAGTATCTCGTCTTATAGAAGGTGTAACGATACTCAGCAAACCCTTTTACTCGTTCGCCCTCGACAACCAACATGCAGTCTCTACTTAAACTTCTAACAAAAACCAAAGATGTAATACCTACATTAAAACCTAACTTTTTAAATTTTTCATCAATCAAATTCATAAAAAGTCAACCCTATTTCTGTTAAAGAGCATAAGAAGGTAACCGCCAATTGAATGGTTCCCAATTAGTACGATCAATCTGTTCATAAGGAAATGATAATTTAAGATTTTTAATTAAATTACGATAATACTCTACATTTTGAACATCCTCTAAAATTTTCTCGAGATCAGTTGCGATTCCTATCATACATGTTTTAAAAGTTGATATTGCTGCAGAAAAGGCAGCTGATATTGCTTCGGATGCAGCTACTTGAAGTCCTAATGGCAACTTCGTTAAAAATGTACTATAGGCTGCATTTTCTGCGGATTTCTTTGTTTGCATTATACATTCTTGTATCCGTTTTTTTAAATTTAAAGAAGGTATGCCCTTGGTTCCAACCTGAATGTACATAACAAATCTACTTTTACGTCTTTGTAAACACCAATAACTCACCTTTATCTTTATTTTCTGTCCAAAAATTTTTCTAGTTATTGTTTTTGTGCACGTGCCTATTTTAAATTCTGGAATATTGGGAACAGAAAACAAAACACACCTCACTGAATTATTCATTATTTGACATTGGATAGTCCCTGCATAATCGATATACTGCGATTTTATTTGACTTTGTATTGTGTTCCAAGGTAAGTCCTTCTGAATATTAAAATTTGGCGGAACAGCTTCTGGAGCTTGTTCAACCTCATCAGGGACTTGTAAATATAAAGTTTGTCTTTCATTACCTAGAGGATCATTTGATAATGGATAATAATGATTATAAGGAATAACTGGATAATACACGAAGTGTTGTTGATATTGATTAATCAAGGGTTCATAACTTCTAGGTAAATAATAATAATAATAAGGTAAATACATACAATCGCCACCTTACATTTATTGTCAATTTACTGTTATGTTTATATATAGAAAATTAGAATTAAAAACAATGATTTTATTGAAAATCTAACCCCCATCCCCCGAATCACCGGGGGCTCCCTCGCCGGTAGGCAGGAACAAACGGTTGTTTGTTCAATGCCAAGAGGGTTTTGGTGGCGCTGAATATGTCAACTCCTTATCCTCACTTCGTTCCGGTACCGTTGACACATACGTTTAATCGCATCACCTGTGTTTATTAAAGGTTTAGCAGTTTGTTTTTAAACGATCATGTCAGCAACATCAGCCATATACACACCTAACATTTTTTTATGTTTGTCTGCCAGTTCAGCTTCTGCAATCATATCTGACAGATCGGTTTTCCCTAAATGTTCATCAGCTTCAAGCACCATTTTCATAGTGGGAGCACAAGAGTTACGAAGCCAATTTCTTGATTTCTGATAGAAGTCTCTTTGTGGTTTGACGTACAAAGGAAGTCTCCCAACATCACCTATAAAATCAGACCAAAAAAGGCTCGTTTTCCAATGCTCTCTAGTGATGTTTTCATCAGCATCAACGAACCTTACATAGTTATTAATGATCTGCATAGCGATTAAGGTTAAATCCTCTGTTTTTAATAAAGCATCTATAGCCACTTGTGCACGTTCATTTTTAAGCCGCAATTCATAACGATTCCAATCGCCTAGTTCTTCTAACGGAATGTTATACTTTTCTGCTTGTTCATAGTTTTTCTCATAAAAGCAAAGGTACGCTTCTGACTTTTTAGAACCGAAATATATTGTCGTTCCGCCTATAATGCCATCAGATAGATCAAAGGAGCCATTGAAATCGGATTTTCTAAAGCGTGAAATACATTCGCCCTTTTGGGCTTTCTTTAACAATTCCGGTATAGAAAAGTACGTCTTTTTATCATCAATAGCCAAATCAAAGCGAGTAAATGAACCGCCTTGTGCCATGCAATCTTGAAAGAAGTCGTACCATGTTTTCTTCCGGCACTCCAAGAAGGATTCAAATTGACGGCAACCTTGACCGGACATTTCTATCAAAACACCTCTGTTATCATCTGGCGCAGAATAAAAGACTTTGATATAGTCCAGTTCGTACGTGCCAACGTAGCCATAGAAACCAGATTGTTTCTCAGTCATAAAGTCTTTGCTAAGGTGAAGAACCTCTTCAATAATTCGATCAACATCATGAGTTTTAAAAGAGACTCGAATATAGTCAACCATTGATACCAAAGGACTTTCAACGGTTTCATTTTTTTCTTTTACGATTACTACCCCCCTGTTAGCGTGGGGGGGTTGTTTTAGCTCATCCATTCGCTTCGCTCACTCCTTCGCCGCTGGCCGTCTGGTCGCTTACGCTGCCGCTGGCGACTGCCGTCGCCTGCGCTCCCTCGACTCCAACCAGCGCATTTTTAATAGATGACATAAAATCATATCCTTTCGGCACGATAGGGCTGTAAAACTCCAACACTGAACCTGTGCCCACATTGGCATATCCTCGCCCTGTCTCCTTTTTATTCACATATGCTTTTTCAACATCGCCAAACATCATTCCGTAACCCGTATCGGACATTAAACCCAATGAAACACGAAAGCTAAACTGATCACGAATACCGTCAGCTAAATATTTTGCATCTGGACGTTGTGCGCCTAAAACGAGAAAATACCCCGCCTGTCTCCCCAACATGACCAACTGTTTCATGTAAGAAAGGGCTTCGTTTCTTTCTTTCATATCTAACAAATCCATAAAAGCCACATATTCATCAAAGAAGATAAAAACAGGTTTTAAGCCTAAATAGGCATAGTTTTCACCTGTCTTATAGTTAGACATTTGCTTCATTTCATCCATTCGTTCCATCATGCCATCTACAGACTTTCTCAGGCACATAAGAATACCGTTCTTTTGGGAATAGACCTTTTTCGGAAGTACTTCTTCCAAGTCTGCTAAATCTGCATTTTTAGGGTCTAGTATTCTTACATCTGCCCCCAGTCCAACACATGCCTTAATGATCGTTAGCATGAAGTATGTTTTCCCTCCACCTGTACCACCCGCAATAAGCATGTGCGGCAACTTATCAAATTGCCATGAGATATGCTTCATTAACGGAAGGACTCCATTCTCAGCTACTGCATCATCAATGGAAATACGATTCTTTTTGACATCGTAAAGAAGCTTAAAGCATACAAAGCCTTCTTCCATTTGTTTATCAACCAAGTCACAAAATAAGCCGTTTTCCAAATCCTTTCCCAAGTCTAGGAAGCGATTCTGAAAACGGCTCATGTCCATAGCAATACGAATATAGATGTGGTTGTTTTTGACCTGGTAATACATTCTAGGAAAGTATGTGATCTTTTCCTTTGTGTCAGTTTCATTTGAAAAGAGTTTTCTTACTTTCACATTTTCTCTTTCGTAAAACTTATTGGAGAAAATCATTTTTGCAATCTTTTTCCTGTGAAGAATTTTCTTATAGCTGTCAAAGAAAAGAAAGTAAGATGCAGCTATGCTTCCTACAGCAATTAACAGAGAGCATAACATGCTTTTGATGATTAAAGGCACATTCCACTCAAAATGTTTTATTAATCGAGTTATATCAAAATGAATCAGTTGTTCTCTCCAAAAGATGAACATAGACAATAAAAAAACAGGCACAAAGATAATTGCGCCTGCTAATTTTACGTTGTTTCTCATGTACGGGCGGATTCGTTTGCCCCTGTATTTCCAAAATCTTTTGTTTAAGAAATCACTCATATATATCACCCGCCTGCCGATTTGAGAGCATCATGTCATTTCTTTTCATTCCCGCCAGTTACCGCGGCAGGTTTAGAGGATACAGAAGACCCTGCGCCTTTTAATACTAAGTCTTCTGCTTCAACAGTCCAGTTTACGTTAGCGAAATTCCCATTCGCTCTTGCGGACGCCATGATTTTTGGATTTTTCAATTCAACATCCTTAAAGAAATCAAATTCCTTCAAATCCACATAAGCAGGAATTGTCACTTCAATCTGCCCACCTTGCACACTTGACCCTAGATTATAAATCCTCGATTCCAAAGTATCCGTTCTTTTTCCATCCACATAGGCATAGCGCTCACGGTTTAAACCTAAAAATTTCAGTTCACCAAAAGTCATGTTAATATCCGGTACGATAAAGTTTAAGTTCATTTTTCATATCCCCATTTCACTTTTTTATTATTTATTTTCAAAAGACCACTAAATTTCAATTTTATATTTTTGGATTCGCTCCGGTTCTGTATCCATCTTGGCGCTTATCAGTTGCTAACGGCTTTATGCCCTCGTGGCAACCTAGTAGGCTATTTATAGCCATCAAGCTGACTACAGCTATTCCGCACGCTTATTCTAGCCTGCTACAGCATTTAAAGTGATTGCTGTTCATCACTCAAATACTCACGCATGACATTTTTATAAAAGTGCCGTATAATAAAGGTGTCTAATCTTTACACGGCGTTCTTGATGATCATTCGTCAAGGCGCTTTTTTTGTATATGTAGTTTTCAAGGAACAAACCCTCCTAGCGACATAAGTTATACAGATCATCGTTATACAAAGTAAACACTTGGTTTTCCTTCTTACTCAATGGACGAGTAGACCAGATACACCACCAATCCCAGCCTTTTAACAACTCAGATATTTCTTCATTAGCCTTCATATAATTATCAGCATCAACAATGAATGTTTCACAAGTGGCATAATCTTTAAAATGGTTTAAATCCTTATCAGCCTTTAAAGCTTCAACATCAGTGATGATTGTTGCATTCACCCTTATTTTCATCGCATCCCCCCTTCAAAGGATTCTTAACGGCCTCCTATAGTGGTATATAACGTCACACTATGGATGATTGCCGCAGCTTTTCAATGTCTTTTCTTCCAATACCGTAATGCTTACATATCCTGCGATATGAAACGCCTTTTCGCAGTAATTCATTAACATTTTCATTTGTTAACGGAAGGTTTAAATAATGATTTATGATGACCGAATTAAGAGCAATCTTCATTCGCGCTATCCAATCACCTTCCATTTGTCTGGCCAACGGAACAGATTCTTTCATAAACGAGTTTGTTATTTCAGTGTTTATATAAATCACCCCGTTTTGCTCTCCT
>NZ_CP026521.1:602188-609663 GCF_002953915.1 Bacillus sp. MBGLi79 | reverse complement strand
CTTATTTCCATTATACTCCCATTTTCCAAAAACATACGGGGCACCCTTGAACTTATCATACAGGTAATTTCATAATTGATCGTCTGCAAATGTTGGGCGATTTCGTCGACTGAAATCCATTCGTCTTTTTGCTTCCCGATCAAGGTAACCTTTGTGCCGACAGGGTATTCTTCGGCGAGGGAAATCATGAACTGGTCCATGCAGATTCTCCCTGCTATTTTTTGGCGTTTTCCGTCGATCAGCACTTCCGTCCCGGCCAGGCGCCTCAGCCATCCATCAGCATACCCGACGGGAACTGTCCCGATCCATTCGTCGCGTTTGGCCGTATATGTCGCCCCGTAGCTGACGCTCTCGCCTTTTTTAATTTTTTTCACATGGGTGAGTTCGGTATGAAGCGAAAACACTTCCCGCAGACGAAACGGCAGCTCGTCTTTTATTTCGGTTGACGGCGCCAAACCGTACATGCCGATGCCGAAGCGGACGGCATTAAAGAGCTGTTCCCTGAAGCGCAGACCCGCGGCGCTGTTTGACGAATGCACCATTAAACGGTCAAGCGGGAGAGGGCTGATCAGTTCTTTAAAGCGGTCAAGCTGCATGTCGAAATAATCGGTGTCCTTTTCGTCCGCCGTCGCGAAATGAGTGAACACGCCCGTACAATTGAGTTTATCGCTCGATTCGGTCATCTCCATCATTTCTTTGATCTCTTCTTCCGTTTTGCAGCCAAGGCGGCCCATGCCCGTGTCGATCTTCAAATGATATTCAAGAGGAGCTTCGGTCTCACCGAGAAAACCGAGCACGTCTTTCAGCCAGCTGGCAGAGTAACCCGTCACGGTAATGCGCTTTTCCGCGGCAATGCCAGCATATTCGGGCGGCACTGCGCCGAGGACAAGAATCGGTTCTTCAATCCCCTGCGCTCTCAGCGAAAGCGCTTCATCCAGTAAAGCCACAGCAAGAATGGACGCCCCTTCTGCAAGAGCCGCCTTCGCTACCTGTGCATCCCCGTGTCCGTAGGCATTCGCTTTAACGACGGCCATCAAGTGGACATGCTCGCCGATGTGCCGCTTCATATTGCGCACGTTTTCTTTTAAAGCCGTTAAATCGATTTCGGCCCATGTCTTTCTATAGAATGGTTTTAAGCTCATCATGACACTTCCTGTTCCTTGTTTCAATCGTCCTTCCCATCATACTAAAAAGTTCGGAGAAAGGGAAATTTTGTACGGGAATACCTGCCCAGAACAAGAGAAAAATTGCTGGCACGCTATACATTTTACGGAAAAACTGTCGAAAACATACGCTTGCCCCGGAAATATAAAAACAGCCTGCTTTCCGCTTCCGGGCGGAAAACAGGCTGCTGGATAGGCACAGTCTATTTTGAAGACTGGCCTTGCATGCTTTTGGCAACCATCAGAAGTTCATCTTGAGAAAGGTCTTCTGATGAGATGAAATAGTCGACTCCGTCATAAGTCCATGACAACGATTTATCCGTCAGTGCGCCGACCGTGAAGCCGAGGTCAACCGGCTCTCCGTTCATGGACACAGAAGTAGATGTTTTGGCGACGCGGGCTTTTTCCTGAATCAATGTAAAGGACTTTTCACCGCCGTATGTGATGACGATTCGTTTGCCGTCTTCAGTCGCCATTTCTTTCTCCTCAAGCTTTTTCACGCCCTGAGGCACATCGAGCGGCGTTTTGACGGCGAAAGAGTCTGACACGTCCGCGCTTGTCGCTACGTCAATTTGAGACAGCGTCATATTTTTCTTTTCATCAAATGCGTCTTTATCGAGCGGCTTATCGAATTCAAAGCTTGTAAACTCAACCTTTACCATCGGTTTGCGGTCCGTGTCCATCACCTTAACCGATGAAGGAGCCATGTTTTTTTTATGGAAAACGATTTCCTGGGTCGGCAGCATCTGATTATGCTGATAATTCGTTTTCGTTTCAAAAATGTATTTTGAATCCTTTGCGGAAAAAGAAGCTTCCCCATCATTTTTGACATCTTTTACGAGCGATTCGAATAAGTATACTTGGCTGCTGTTATTAGGCCAGTCGCTGTGGAAGCGGAAGCTTTTATTCAGCGACGGAGTCAAAACAAACCCGCCGGTTTCATTGCGCAAGATCACCTGGCTCTGGTCTTTTTTCGGGTTTTCCAAATAGACCCGGTAAAGAGAAGGTTTTTTATGCCAGATTTCCACATTGTACTCCTGCGGTTCATTTCCCGTTTCAATCGTCATTTTCGCTTTTGCCTTATAGGACGTGTATTCTTTTGCCTTCTTGTCGAGCCCCGTCACAACATCTTCTTGCGATTTTTGGCCGCAGGCAGAAAGCATAAGGATTACAAGCAGCCCCGTTAAAAGCAAAACAAAGCTTTTTCTCACCTTTTTTCAACCCCTTTTTAATCATTGATGTAAAAAGGAAGAAACCGCTTGTTCGACTTTAACGGTACGCCATAAGAACAGGGCCGGCTGTATCGGCGTGCGTACCATAAAAGCCTGCAACGACTCGTCTCCCTTATTGCACTACCCAATATATGAGCGTGTCTCAGACAATATGCAGACTAGCATGACAACCTTTCAAAATCATTTTTCTCCTCCGTACTAATCGCCGCTGCCTGTTCATAAACGTGTTACTATATATGTACGAGATCATTGTAAAGGGGCTTAAATCATAAGCATGTTTATCAGAACAGAAAATTTTCAGACGTTTATCAGGCTCTATCCGGTCACATCCGCCATACTGGCCCTGCAGCTTGCCATCTGGATTCTTTTTTTACTTCCGTTGACGGCCGTACAGATGTGGTCTGATTTATTGATTGGATTTAACTGGGGGATAGCGAATGGAGAATGGTGGAGGTTTGTGACACCGATCTTTATTCACGCCGGGTTCGGCCATCTGCTCTTTAATTCGATGTCGATCTTTTTATTTGCCCCCGGGCTGGAACGAATGCTCGGGAAACTCAAGTTTCTCATCGTTTATATTGGGACAGGAGTGATCGGCAATATCGGCACGTATTTCATCGAACCGCTGGAGTATATGCATGTCGGTGCTTCAGGAGCGATATTCGGATTGTTCGGTGTGTACCTGTACATCGTGCTGTTTAGAAAAGAGCTGATGGGAAGCGCCAATTCCCAAATCATCGTCACCATCCTCGCCATTTCGGTTTTGATGACGTTTGTCAACCAAAATATCAATATCATGGCGCACATCTTCGGACTGCTGGGCGGACTCGCTCTGGCTCCCCCGTTGTTAAATAAAAGAGTGAACGGCTTTTAACCGTTCACTCTTTTTTCATAAGAATACCATGCAAAAATATCGTCCGAATCTTTCTCCTCGACATCAGCCACCGAAAACTTCTCCATTAAAGCAGATGATTTTGTTGATGTATGGATCGAAACAAGCTGTCTTCTGCGCTGGAAATATGAGCGGCTGACTTCGAACACCTGCATGCGCCTACGCTGAATGACAGCGGTTGTTCTGCCGATGAAGCGCGATGACATGATGATTTTGCTGCCGCTGATCTTCCAGCCGGCATCGCGGTATGATAAGTAGCCGATGATCCAGTAAAAAGGAATCAATACAGCGGACAAATAGCCCCACGGCGGAAACAGAATGGAAAGCGGAACGACGGCGAGGACCGGCCAGGATGCGCGCAGGATATAACGGCGCAGTGCGCGTTTCGGCAAGCGGTTCAAATCGTCTTCCGGCGCATAATCCGGAATGAATTCTCCGAGGCGCTGTTTGATCACTTTTTTGCTGATAATCGGAAATAGGACGGCTGATTTATCTTCTTCCAAAACGTTTCCGCCTGCGCTGACGATCGTGACGGCTGCAAGTCCAAAAGGCTGCCTGATCAGACTCTCCTTGATTTTAATCGCTTGAATCCGCTGCAGCGGAATCGTGATTTGATGCTTTTCAATCAGCCCTCTGGAAATGACGATTTCTTTCTCTTTACGCACGACTGTAAAATTCGCGTATTTCAAAAGCATCCCGACAATGCTGAGAAGCCATGCAATGAAAAGGGCAACAAAAGCAGCTAAGGCGATGACAGTCGCTCCAGCGCTATTCAAAAAAGCAAAACGGTCATACAGCCAGTCCAAATCAAAGAAGTCGTCGACTTGAGTGAAAAAAGCGAATACCCCTGAAATAATGACGCCGATCCCGCTTGATGTTGACGCTGCAGTTAAAAGCTCCTGCCCGGTCATTTTGTACATCATTTGCGGTTCTTCCGCTGTTTCCTCCGCCTCTGCAGCAGTCTCTTCCTGCGGATCCGTGACATCGGCTCCAGTGCCTTCCACCGCTTTTTTCCTTTCGAAAAGCGCTTGCTGAATACGTTCGGCTTCTGCCTGGGTAATGGCGACCAAGGAAACTTCCGCTTCCGTTCCTCCGCTTGCCGTTTCGACTTGAAGCTTCACCAGCTTGAATATTTGCTGAATGAGGCCAGCGCTCGTGTTGATCGTTTGAATCCGTTCGATCGGAATATACCTTTTTTTCTTATTAATCAGGCCTTCCTCTATTCGCAATTCATCCTCTTCGATACGGTATGTAAATTTGCTCCACTTGATGATGCTCGTCACGACCAAAGCAATGAAAAACAGCACGGCCGCGGCGATCGCAATCATTTTGACTGTGTGCGACTGATTTAAAAAAAGCACTACGCCAAATGGAATGATAACGTGTTTACAGGTCTCAACAAGGCCTTTTATAAAGTTGAGAATGACGGCGGCGGGGTGCATGCGTCTCGGTTCAGACATCATCTTCAGTCACCCTTGCCAGCCTGGAAATGGAGTCCCTGAGCTGATCCGCCTCTTCAACATCCAGAGCGGGAATGGAATGGGTCGTCGCGGCTGTTGAAATTTGCACGGAGGCGAGATTATATTTTCTGAGGATGGGGCCCTGCGATGTATCAACATGCTGGACTCTGACCATCGGAACGATCACGCGGGTCACCACAAAGATGCCGTGCTGAATATCGATTTCGTTCTCATGGACTTCGTAGCGCCATATTCTGTGGCGGATATTCGGAATAATAATAATGATGACAAATGAAATCACCAGCCAAACGGCTGCTGACAAAATGCCGATCCATACCGGCCATTTAAATATCAACCCTGCGGCAACAAGGCCTGCTGCAGCCAGCATTAAAACGAATGATGTGATACAAGCTGTAATTCTCCAGACTTTTACGCCATCGCGGCTTATTTGATTTTTCGGCTCGCTTCTCAAAACTCGATTCCCCCAATCTAGTTCTATTTACGGTCTTAGGCTGAAAATGTTTCGGATAAAGACTTTCGTTTTTAAAAAAAGGCGAATCCGTAAAAAAGGATCCGCCTTTTGATTATGAATTATATGATTTTTTTTGGCGTCTGTCATTCGAAGAACGCTTTTTATCATAAGATGAACGATTGTTCTTTCCTCTGTAGCCGCCGCCGTCTCTGCGTTTTGATGAACGGGGGTGGTGACTTTTATTTCGCTTCGTTCTGAGCGGAGCCTCTTCCGTCAAACGGACAGGCGTGTTGTCCGGCTCTTTGGTCATCATTTTAATGGCAGCCGCAACAACTGTCACAGAATCATGGTCTTCCAATAATTCCGCTGCAGCCGTCATATAGAAGTTCAGGTTATTTTCCTCGATGATCGTCCGGAGGCGGTCAACCGTCACCTGCTGCTGTCCTTCAATCGCCTCATCTAGAGTCGGTGCTTTCATGCGGTCCATTTTGCGTTTTGTCGTCTGCTCGATGGCGCGGAGCATGTCTTTTTCGCGCGGTGTAATGAAGGTCATCGCCATTCCTGTTTTGCCTGCGCGTCCCGTTCTTCCGATGCGGTGAACATAGCTTTCAGGATCTTGCGGCACATCGAAGTTGTAGACGTGCGTTACCCCTGAAATATCAAGGCCACGCGCCGCAACGTCTGTCGCAACGAGCACTTCAATTGCGCCTTGCTTAAATTTCCGGAGTGCCACCATTCGCTTCGCCTGAGTCAAATCGCCGTGGATTCCTTCAGCTGTATAACCGCGCAGATTAAGCGCTTCTGTTAGTTCATCGACGCGGCGCTTTGTCCGGCCGAATACAATCGCCAGTTCAGGAGACTGGATGTCAAGAAGACGTGTCAGCGTATCAAACTTTTTGCGTTCATGTACTTCAAGGTAGAACTGCTGAATGTTTGATACTGTCATTTCCTTCGCTTTCACTTTCACGTGCTCCGGGTTGGTCATGAAACGTTCTGCAATCCGTTTAATCGGAGCAGGCATTGTTGCAGAAAACAGCAATGTTTGATGCTCAGCGGGCACATTGGAAAGGATGGATTCGATATCTTCGATGAATCCCATGTTCAGCATTTCATCCGCTTCATCAAGCACAACGGTGTTCACTGTTTGAAGACGCATTGTGCGGCGGTTGATATGGTCAAGCAAACGGCCAGGTGTTCCAACGATAATATGAGGATTTTTCTTAAGCGCGCGAATCTGGCGTCCGATATCCTGTCCACCGTAAATCGGCAGCACGCGAGCGCGTTTATCCTGTCCAATTTTATATAGCTCTTCAGAAACTTGAATGGCTAATTCACGAGTAGGTGCGATAACAATGGCTTGAATGTTAGGAGACTCGGGGTTGATTTTCTCAACAAGGGGGATGCCAAATGCAGCCGTTTTTCCTGTTCCCGTTTGCGCTTGTCCGATCACATCTTTATTTGCAAGGCCGAGCGGAATCGTTTGTGCCTGAATCGGTGTTGCCTCTTCAAATCCCATACGCTTGATCGCTTTTGTGAGATCAGAACTTAATTGAAAATCTTGAAACGTTATTGTCAATGTATTCAAACTCCTTCTGCTTACTGTTTCAGTAATCGTGTTTTATCAATAAAAACTGCCCTTTGTGCAAAGGACAGGTCCATACTTATGCAAAGCCCGAATTACTTTACATGTTATATTACCATTCCGTTATACGTTTTTCAACAAGATGAAAATGAGCAGTGTGCTCTCTCGCCGGTTCGGCAGCCATCTATAGACCTCTGGGACAACCGTCCGCGAAACGTCAAGCCCGCCTGTTGACGTCTTTTACACATTGTAACACAGGCTTGTGCGGCTTTCGACAGCATACACTCATTTTTCTCTGCCCGCATCCCCGATTATTTTTTGCAGATTGCCGTTCAATTATTTATTTTTTTATGGATTCAATCGGCGTTTTTTTGAGAAACGCCTCAACGGTTTGAAAGAGGACAGCGGAGTTTTCTTCAAGGCAGACATGGTGCTTGGATTCCGGCAAGAGGCACAGCTCTTTCTCTTCGGAAGGTATGGTTTCATAAAGATAATACGCGCTTGACAGCGGCACGATTGAATCGCATTCCCCCTGAACAATGAGCACAGGGATGCGGAGGTTTTTCAAAGCAGGCTTTGTCATCTTAACGAGCTTGCGAAACTGAAATGCTGAAGACACCGGGGTGCTTGTCAGCTTTTGTTTGTACCTTTTGTAAAGCAGATTATCCTCAAGC
>NZ_CP026521.1:589596-602088 GCF_002953915.1 Bacillus sp. MBGLi79 | reverse complement strand
TGATCAGAAAAGATTTTATTTTCTGAAAATAAATGACAGCAAGACAATAACAAAATCAGGTGAATGCTATGCGGACAAACGTTTTAAAGTATCGGGTTCATATTTTATTTATCGTATTATGTTTGATCGGCGGGACGACATGGGCTTTTCAAAAAGCCGGGTTGAGTGACAGCCTTCCATTTTGGTCCGCGGGCATGCGGTTTATGATCGCAAGCATTTTGATCGCGGCGTTTCTTTTGATACGAAGGCAGTTTGTGCTGTCAAAGGAACTGCTGGTGCTGTCGTTTTTGAACGGCATCATGTATTTTTCCGTTCCATTTGGATCTGTTTATTGGGCCTCTCTTTATTTGCCGAGCGGGTTGGTGTCTATATTAGCGGCTAGCATTTCAGTCTTTGCCCTGATGATCAACCGCCTTGTCAAAGGGACACCGGCGACGAAATTGCAGAAATGGGGCATTTGCCTTGCGTTGCTCGGCATTACAATCGTGTTTGGCAATCAGCTGTTGATCAAAGTCGATGTTATTGAAATCGTCGCCATGATTGTGATTTTGTGTGCGATGTTTGGCTCGGCTTTTATTCAAATCAAAGTACAGCAGAGAATTCGTTCGCTTCCGATCTTGAGCTTTAACTCCCTTTCGATGCTGAGCGGCGGAGCGGTATTGCTCATCAGCAGCCTCATCTTTGAAAGCGGGACAAGAACGTTTTCCGGCGTGAGCCTTTATGCGCTGCTTTATTTAGCGGTTGTCGGCTCGATATTGGGTTTTTGGATCAACATTTATCTGCTTAAAAAATGGCACATCTCAAAAGCGACTTCCCACTTGTTTATCTCCCCCGTCATTGCGCTTTATATCGGATTTCTGTTTCTGGATGAAAAACTGAATGCGAATATTTATTTAGGAACGCTGTTGGTCATATTCGGTGTGATGTTCATCAACTTAAAAAAAGAAGAGAGGATCGCGAAAATTGACGATACGAAACAAAAACTTGGCCATCATTTGTCAAAATAAGCACTTGCCGTTTATTTTTGAAGAAGCTGAGCATTTAGGATTGAAGGTCACGTTCTTTTACAATTCAGCCGAAGATTTCCCGGGCAATCTTCCGGCTGTGGAACGCTGTGTGCCGCTGCCGTTATTTGAAGATGAAGAAGCGGCGCTGGAAATCGTCAAACAGACATTTGTCGAATTTCCGTTTGACGGCGTTGTGACACTGTTTGAGCCGGCATTGCCTTTCACGGCAAAAGCCGCTGAAGCTTTGAATCTGCCGGGGCTTTCTTTCACAACAATGGAAAACTGCCGCAATAAAAATAATACCCGCAGCATCCTTCAGCAAAACGGCCTGAATACGCCGGTTTTCCACGAGTTCCATACGCTCGCTGATCTCGAAGACAGGAAACTGACTTATCCATTAGTTGTTAAGCCGGTCAACGGCTTTTCAAGCCAGGGCGTCGTCCGTGTTGATGATAGGAAGGAGCTTGAGGAGGCCGTCAGGAAAGTCGAGGCTGTTAACGAGACGGACCTTAATCGATTCGTACACGGCAAAACGGGCATCATAGCCGAGCAATTTATCGATGGGCCGGAATTTGTGATTGAAACGCTGTCGATTCAAGGAAACGTACATGTTCTTTCGATTGGATACAAAGGGAACAGCAAAGGTCCGTTTTTTGAAGAAGGCGTCTATATTGCTCCGGCTCAATTGAAAGAAGAGACGCGCCTTGCGATTGTTAAGGAAGTGACAGGAGCCGTTTCAGCGCTGGGCATTCATCAGGGGCCGGCTCATACGGAGCTGAGGCTGGACAAGGTCGGAACACCTTATGTTATCGAGGTGGGCGCCAGAATCGGCGGTTCAGGGGTTTCGCATTACATCGTCAAAGAGAGCACGGGCATCAATTTTATGCAGCTTGTCTTGCAAAACGCAATAAAGCCGCTGGAGAGCAGCGAGTTTAAAGAAGAGATCCGGCCTGTAAGGACAGCCGGCAATTATATCATTCCTGTACAGGGCTCCGGCACTTTTGAAAAAATCGACGGACTGGAAGAAGTCAAACAGAGGCCGGAGGTAAAGCGGGTGTTTCAATTTATTGGAAAAGGCGCGAAAATTCTGCCGTACCCGCATTTTTCCGGTTATCCCGGATTTATATTCACAAGCCATCATTCATATGAAGAATGCGCAGCTTTCTACCGGGAACTGGATGATGAGCTTCATATCATATATCAAAATAATTTGACGGGTACAATAGGAGGTTAAGATGATCTCGACTAAAGTGCAGGAAGAACAAGCCGTGATGATTGTCCATACGCTCGGTCCCAAAGGCACGAACTGCGAAAAAGCCGGCCTGCTTTGGCTCAAAAACAAAGGGGTCCGCGGGGAAGTCAGGCTTTATGAAACGTTGGAAGAAGCGCTCCCTCATGTTAAATCGACAGAAAATTCAGTTCTTTTAGGCTGTGCCGTTTACCCGTTTTTGCATCAAATTGTATTCGAGAATCTCGCTGACTTAAAGATCATAGACAGTTTTGTGATGCCGACATACAACATGGTTTTTGCCGCAAAACAGCACACGATGGCATCTGACATTCAAACCGTCGCTTCACACCCTGCTCCCGCCCATCTGGCGAAGCTGTTCAGCAGTCAAGTCCAATTTGTCACCAGCAATGCACAAGCGGCCCTGGCCTGCGCTTCAAACGCGGCTGACGGCTGTATCACGACGATTAAAGCAGCTGATGAACACCGTTTGAAAGTCATTCAAGATTTTGGAGAAGTGCCGATGTGTTTTACGATCCACGGGCTTAAATCAATCGAAGGAGGAAGCCGATGACGACATTGACAGGGGACATTGTAAACTTGGTCAACGAGCAGATTGTACCGAACATTCATGAATTACAGACGTACCAAAATGATAAAGGACAGATTACAGAGCGTCGCGAAAGCGCGGAACAGCTTCTGCTGCAATTGATAGAAGACGCTGGAACCATTTATGAAGCGGTTCACCTAACGGCTGCAAAAGAGGCGTTTAAACAGGACGTCTTGGATTGGATCAGACGCGGATTAGAGGAGACGCCGTATTTTGACCGGTTATTGACGGCTTACCGGGCTCCGAATGATCAGGAGACGACCTTTTTTGCGGCGCCGATCGTGACGCCGAATGGGCCACATGCGAAAGGCTGTTATTTTGAAGCCTTTTTGGCCGTTCGTGAAGAACCTGCCATGATGAGGCCGATAGAAGAGGAGCTGCCCCATCCTGAAAACGGCTGCCAATCCCTCAAGCTTCTCGCCGGAACAAAGGGGTTCACGGAAGAAAAATGTATCGTATTCTTCCCGGAAAATGTGAAAACAAAAGAGAACATTACATCACAGACATTCGCGATTTTCTATTTTAATAAGTTTTATCACATTTACCATGAGGATACGCTGAAAAGAGCGAGGGCCATTTTTGAACATGCGCCTTTCAAGTCGGCTCAGCTTTCCCCCGACCGCACATATGAAGCAAGGGTGCTGTGGGGCTACCTTCATGACTATTTTCATCATTGCGGAAAAAAACCTTTTCATCTGCATATTCAGGCGAAAATGAATTTTTTCGCAGGCATTTTAGAAGAAGTCAAGGTCGATTGCCAAGCGATCCTTACTTTGTGGGAGCGGCAATATGACGGCTGGGAGGAAATAATCGAATTTGTTTTGTATGAACGGCTGCTGCGCTATCCAAGCCAGCATAATGCAACGCGGAATTTTGATTCCGGGACAGGCTATTTTCTGTTCAGCTGGATCATTGAAAACGGCCATTCCATTCAAAGAGGAGAAGAGAAACCCGTGTCGCTTGATCTTTCCCGATGCATGGACGATTTAAAAAAGCTTGTGGCTGAAATCGAACAGCTGGAAGAGATCGAGGATGACTCTGCATACAAGGAGGCGGCGGAACGCTATGTCAGACAATACCTGCCTCCCGGGCGTGAAGGCGAGCGGTTCAGCGTTCCGGAACAATATTTCATTGACGAGATCAATAAGAAAATCGAAACCGCCCGTCTTCGGTTTGAGCGGGAGAGACTGGAAGCGTGAAGCCGGCATTAAGCAAAATCGGAGAGAAAATGAATGAGAAGACAGGGGTCAGGGCTGTGATGAACGATATTCAGGAAGTCCTGGCCGGCGGAGATCGGTCATACATTAATTTAAGTGCGGGCAATCCAATGATATTGCCCGGCGTGTCAGCCATGTGGAAGTCGGCTCTTGCCAATCTGCTCGACGATGACAGGTTTTCTTCGGTAATCGGCCAATACGGATCGAGCTATGGAACCGATGAACTGATTGAAAGTGTTGTCCGCTTCTTTTCAGAGCGGTATCGCGCCGACATTCGAAAAGAGAATGTGCTGATTACAGCCGGAAGCCAGCAGCTGTTTTTTCTGGCGATTAATTCGTTTTGCGGAATGGGAAGCGGGTCTGTGATGAAAAAAGCCTTGATTCCGATGCTTCCCGACTATTCAGGATACAGCGGAGCGGCGTTGGAGCGGGAGATGATTGAGGGGATACCTCCTCTCATTTCGGTATTGGATGATCATACGTTTCGATATGAGCTCGACCGTGAGGCGTTTTTAGAGAGGATGAGGACCGATCCGTGCATCGGCGCTGTCTTGCTTTCACGGCCGAACAATCCTTGCGGAAACATCCTGCCTGGCGAACATGTAGCATTCATTTCAGACGCCTGCCGAGAAGCGAATATTCCGCTGTTCATTGATTCCGCATATGCTCCGCCTTTTCCGGCGATTCATTTTATCGACATGGAACCGATTTTCAACGATCAGATTATCCACTGTATGAGCCTTTCAAAAGCAGGTCTGCCTGGTGAAAGGATCGGAATCGCCATCGGGCCGTCCCGGTATATTCAGGCAATGGAAGCATTCCAGTCTAATGCGGCGATCCATTCTTCGAGGCTGGGGCAGTATATGGCGGCATCTGTTTTGAATGACGGGCGCCTCGCCGACGTGTCGCTAAATGAAGTCAGGCCGTATTACCGCAATAAATTCAAGCTGCTTAAGGATACGCTTTTAGGCAAGATGCCTGAAGACATCAAATGGTATTTGCATCAAGGGGAAGGGGCGCTTTTCGGATGGCTGTGGTTTGAAGACCTGCCGGTGACTGATGCGGCGCTGTATGAGTATATGAAAGCCGACGGAGTCATCATCGTTCCCGGCTCATCTTTCTTTCACCACCAATCCCGCCCCATGGCGCATTCGCACCAGTGTATACGAATCAGCCTAACCGCGGCGGATGAAGATATCATAAGGGGAATCGATATTTTAGCTAAAATTGTGAAGGATGTATATGAGAAGCAGGTTGAATACTTATAAAAAAACAGGGGCTAGAAGCAAGCCCCTGTTTTATTCGTCAATCTTTCCGCCGCCATTGGCCTTTCTTTTTCTCCGCCTGGCGGTTGTCAAAATCAGAATAACCGCTGCCGCTATGATCACGATCAGGATGGCAATGTACATCACATGTTGCTGATTGCTTTCCTGTTTATCATCCGTCTTGATTTCAGCTGATTTTGCTGTCAGCTGCTGATGGTTTGTAAACAGCTGATGGCTGTCCGTTTCATTAACGACGGTTGCTGCGAAGTCATTGCTGTTTAAAAAGTTGATCATTTCTTTTGTGACAGCTGTGCCTTGCCCTTTAAACGGCGCGAAAACAGCCATCGAGTAATTTGAATCCCAAAGCGATGTTTGAGTAAACGCGATTTGTTTCGTCGTTTCATTCAGCATTTGAAAAGATGACACATCAAATGCCCCGTTTTTCGCCGTCGGAACAGCCAATTCGGATGTTTTTTCCTTCAGCAGAGAGAATTGATCGACACTTCCGATGAAGATGATGTTTCTTCCTTTCATGTCATCCGGTTTGACTTCAGCGGATGTTTTCACTGTGAATGCCTGCCTGGCTTCGCTGCCGAAGGAGCCGACCACAAGTGAAAGTTCATGAAGCTTTGACTGATCCGCCTTGTCGGGCAGGATCATCAGCGTTTTGTTGTCCTGATCTCCCGCGTAGGGAAGCGGCCACTCTTGAAAATCGGCTGAAGCTGATGTGTCGCTGACGTGGTAAGACAATGCACTCTGTTTATCGATGAAAATCCACTTGTCACCGTTCCCCGCATAGCAGGGGTTGTTCTCTTTCAACCCTGAAGTGGCAAATTGAATATCGATGTAACGGTTTTTTTGCAAAAGTTTCGGATCGACTTTTAAAGAAACATGGTAAAAGCCGTTTTTGTCTTCTTTTCCTAAATCGTCAAGTCCGACGGAATGAGGCTGACCATTGATCATGACCTTCAGCTCCGCCTGTTCCGCAGCTAAGTCGCTTTGACGGGCCTGCTTTTGAATCGTCTCCGATTTTTTCATCGTAAGCGAAAGCTTTGCAGGTTGATTCTTGTCTAATAGCGCCGGTGCGGGGTAATAAAAATGCTCGGAAGATGTTTGTCCGGACCCGATTGTCAAATCCCCCGTCCCGAAATCCTCGAGTGTCAGCTTGCCGCCTTCCCGTTTATTATGCTGCTGAAGTTTGCCGATTGCCAGCGTGTCGCCGCTGAGCTGGGCGGCATACGTTTTGTCGGTAATGACGCTGATCTTTTCAGAAAGAACATCATCAGATGATGCAGCTGCAAACAATACAGGCTGTTGCTTATCCTTTGCTTTGAGCATCCGTTCCGCAAGCAAAAGCTTGTCTTCTTTTGCTTCGAGCTTTGCTTGTTTCAACAGCTTTTTCACTTTGCCGCTCCAGTGATGCTGGACGCCGATCACAATCGTCGGCCTGTCGATTTTCGCCAGGTCAGATTCACCAAAGATCTTCGTGCTGATGCTATTGTCAACCGTTTTAAGGTAGGCTTCTGTTTTAACTGCAGCTTCGATTTCAGCCGAACTTGGATGGTCCGGAATGACGATTGCCGTTTTTTCCACGGAGCTGCCGGACTGGGCGAACGGATAAGGATAATGTTCGAGCGTCACTCCTTTAGATTCGTTCTTTTCCCCGATATTCAGACGGCTGTCCGGGTAAATTTTGATCCAGTTCCCGGAAGAGTCCTGTGTGACGCAGACGCCTTCATGAACCACTCCGTAGAACTTCAGTGATAGGCTGTGAAACCCTGGAGACGACTGGCTTTTGTTTAGTGTGAGTTTCAGCGTTTTCTTCCCGGCATTCCCTGCAAGCTTAACCGTTTTGACCGGTTCGCCATCAATCTCGGCTGTTAAAGAAGACGGTGAAATTAAAAGGTCTGAGGCCTCGTATTCAAGTGTGAGCTGCTGATGGACAGAGGAGGCGCCCGCTGGAATTTGATACGTCAACTCGGCGCTGTCTTTTGCCCCGTACAAGGTTAAGAGATCGTTTGTAAGAACTTGCTGTTTGGCTTGTTCCCGGCTGTTTTTCCCGAGGATCGAGCCGTCTACTGTAACGTCTTTGGCAGCTGCAGCTTGTCCCGTCGCCGTGATCAGCATAAGGCTTGCCAGACATATGATGATATATTTCAAAAAAGTCACCCGCTTTTCTTTTGATTGTATCGTTCTGTTTTGTACCATTTAACCTCTTGCTTGAACAGGCGGTGCTTGATTTCGACGAATAAAGAATAAATCACGAGCCCAATCCAAGCCTGCGAGTATGTAAAGTACATCAGAAAAACGATGAAAAAGTTCTGCCTGTTCATTTCTGTTTTTTCGATGCTCAGTGTAATCATGACCTCCGTCATAAATAGAAAGAAAGCCAAAACCCATTATATGATAGACAAAAAACCGAATGAAAGATGCAGATTATAAAATAAATTGATCACAAAAAGCGCATTTGACATGATGACACCAAAGAAAAACAAAAAATACGTAAAAAAGAAATAAAACAAATCAAAAATAATCCGTTTCCTCTTCAGCTTGAAAAATTGAGCCAAAAATTTCAGGACGACATACTGGTTGCCGCGCGCCCATCTTGTCCGTTGACGCCACCAGACTTTCCACGTTTCCGGCTCCTGTTCCCAAGTGACGGCCGCCGGGAAGAAGCGGATGTGGTAGCCGAGGTTGTAGACCCGGATCGTAAGCTCGGTATCCTCCGCGAGCGCCTGATCGTCCCAGCCGCCCAGCTGTTCGATAATGCTTCTCCTGATGGCGAAATTGGTGCCGGGGATCGTGGCGATTTTGAACCATTTCCATCTCCCGCCCTGTGCCATCCATTGGAAACAAATCGTTTCGATGTTGATAAATTTTGTGAGCAATGTTTTCGCCGCATTGATGACGCGGAATTTTCCCACCACTGCTCCGGCTTTCTGATCGTTCATGAGCCCGAGGACAAGGTAATAAACAGCCATTTTTTCGGGCGTATTGTCGGCGTCATACACACAAATGACATCTCCGCTTGATTCGGCAAAACCGCAATTGAGCGCCGTCGATTTTCCCTTTCCGGCATGCGGAGGTTTGGTCACGACCATTTTAATAAAGTCGTATTGTCTGGAAAACTCATCTACAATGTCGCCCGTCCGGTCAGATGAATTGTCGTTGATGACGATAATCTCCAGCCGGTCCTTCGGATAATAGAGATTCACCATCGCCTTCAGCGTCTGCCGAATCACGACCTCTTCGTTATGCGCAGGAATCAGAACGCTGACCTTCGGGAGATCCTTTACGTTCTCTTTCCACTTCGGCATGTTCCGTTCGAAGGTCATATAGTGGCGGAATCCGCCCTGCATCAGAAACATGTGATACAGAAGCATGACCCATATTAAGCTTAACGAGATTAGGAACAGAACATTACCCACGGTTTTTTCTCTCCTTAAAGATTCGTTTTTTTAATGTGGCTCTCAAGTAAAGGGTATAGCTCACAAACATGACAACAAACAAGAGCACAATGAGAGAGAGAATCCAAAGCGCCTTTTCCAGCGGGCTTTGCTGGTGATGATCGAAAAACGTCTCAATGGCGCTGACTTTGCTTTTAACTTGAATCGTTCCATCTCCGCTTGTGTGAATTTCCACTTTATCTGTTTTAACGGTTTGCTTTGTCTTTTTAATATCGAGCCATTCGCTGTTCGGAATGCGTTCCATTTGATCAACCAGCTCAGGGAGATATTTCATTCCAAGATAAGGATGATAAAATGCGCCGGCTACTCCGCCTTCAAAATCGATCATTTGAGAGATGCGTTCCTCGACTTTGCCGAGCGGATTTTGATCCGATTGATCAACATAGCCGATGGTCTCAGGATAGAGCGTCATCCCATGGAGTATTGCCGGTTTGGTAACAAAAGGCCCGGCGCCTGACGTTTTCCATGTTGTATCGCTAAGCTGAACCTGGCCGAACAAGCTTGTGAAATACTGTGAGGCGATCTGATAGCCGTGCTCTGACATCGTATAGTGCGGCGCTTCAAACGCGAGCGGATACAGTCCTTCTGCGGTGAGATCTTCAATAGCGTTCGTCAGCTTCTGCCGCGTGTACGTTTCCTCATTTTTTCTGAACGGCTTCAAATAGTTTTGATATGCTTCTTCATTCGGAAAGTTCTGTTCCTTTTGCAAAAGGGTCGCGGGCTCTTTCGCATTTTGCGATGTGATCGGCTGATCGGCTTTAGCATCCCAAAACTCGAATCCTTCACCGGTTTCGCTGTAGCGGTATGTATGGGTATACCCGTGAACAATTACACTGCCGCCCATATCCTGCAGCTTTCTCAGCACGTTGACAAGCTTCGGCTTTTCAGACATATAGACTTTGTCGCCCGTTTCAGGATTGACATATACCGGAATCACAGAAAGGATAAAAGGAATATTTCGTTTATGCAGATAAGCCCCGGCTTGGAGCAGCAGTTTTTCATCCGACATTGGGCTGATATCCTCAAGCCGCAAATATAACAGCGTGCTGTCCGGGGTTTCACCAAATGCCTGTCTGAGCTGCTTAGCGGCGAGGAGGTTGTTGTTGAGCAAATCGGTTAAACCGATGTACACGTTACTTTTGCCGGTTTTCCATGCGAATGGGTGAGCTTTTCCGTCGTCAGCTTTGTATGTGTACAACGCTTTTCCCTTCAAGCCTGATACCTCAAGGACACGAATTCCGCTTTCTAAAGAGGTATCGTGTTCCTCATTTGTGCTGCGAATCTGATACACATTGTCTTCGCTTTTCAGCGAAAGATCTGCAAATTGGCTGAACTGCCCGGCGTTAAAGCCGATCGCTGTCACAGGTTTTTGGAAGGAGCTGATCAGCTGCGCGAGCTTTTTGTTCAGCTTTCTTTTCGTTTGTCCGTAATAGATGACGCGGTCTTTTCCTGCCAGATCCGCAGCTTTGACATCCGCATCATTTACAACGGTCACATGGGATGTAAAATGGCCGGCGATAAGGTCGAGCATTTTCACATCGGCTGATTTTTTGCCGTCCAATGAATAGATGATGAGAATGCCGCGCTCCTGCTGCTTTGCCCCGGCGGTGTCCGGAACATGAAAAACCGCAGCCAGGATAAGGACAGCCGCGCATAGAAGTAATATCCGCTTACAGTTCATTCATCATCATCTCGTTTTCTAGTTCTTCTAAAAATTGCTCAGCAGTCTTTAAATCGTTTTGATATGATAAGTGGCACACGTGGAAGGTCAAGGTGACATACTTGCCGTTTTTCAGCTGGTATGTGTTCAGCTGTTTCTTCAGTTTTTCAAGGACGGCAGGCATATGCTCAGCAGGCGTGTGTGTCAGCAGGATGCCGAACCGCTCTTCGGCAGGCCGGAATTTTTTATCCGTTTCCCGGACACATGATCTGATTTGACTGCTGACAAATTGAAAGAGACGGTCGGTTTCTTTTTCTCCGTACAGGGATTTGAACTCTTTGAAATAATGCATTTGCAGCAGTAAAAAAACAAATGAGTTGCCATACCGCTCCGCCCGCTTGATTTCTTCCGAGAGCTCCAGCTTCATCCTCTGTTTATTATCAAAGCCTGTCACCCTGTCAATTGCAACGAAGCTATTGATCTCGTCTTGAAGGTGTTTGACAGAGCGGTGAAGTCCGATCGCGATGTCATGGATTCTCCCTGACATGAAGGAGAACAGCAAAAGCGCTATTCCCCAGATGACGAGGGTTTGCAATTCCGTTTCAGACGAAGCGTCTGTGTGAAGAAACATCATCAAAGTTCCGAGAACAAACAGGACGATGATCGTCCCAGCCAGTGCGTAAATCGATCCGAGCCATATTCCCGCTGCGATGATGGCAAGTGTGATGCAAATGATGAGAATGGATTCGGACTGCGGGGCTGAGACATAATGGATGAACAACGCAAGAGCTGCTGCTATTCCCGTCATATAAGCGAACATTTTTTGCGAATCATTGAATGATATTTTCATTTAAAAGCTTCCTTTCGGCTAATAGGGGCAGCAGGTTATCAAAAGAATGCGTATCATTTCCGCTCATATATCCCCCATAATACGTCTCAGACGAATCAAAAATTTCAAAATCATTCATTCGATCATACAGCGCTTTGATGACGTCTTGATCTTCGTTTTGGTTGATGAAAAATAATATCGCCAAAGCGTAGACGGATGGAGATTCGTATTGAACCGCCGGCTTTTTTGTATCGATCGAGTACCGGCCATACAGTTTGCCGCCGGTTTGAAACGTCTGTTTGAGCCAATCCGCTAATACAGCGGCTTTTTGATCCTTCGGCGGTAAATGCCAAGCTGTGTAAAGCTGATCAATGAGATTGACTTCATGGTCATAGGTGTATGCTTTCGTTTCTGTACTGTACACTTTCGGGAGAAAACCGTTTTTCAAAGGGGCGCGGTAAAGAATGTTGGCGTTCCGCCTTTCGGTATCCTTATCTATCACTCCGTTTTTTTTCAAGACGGATAGCGCATCTGGCATGATATAGGAAAGCGTGATATCCTTTGATGCGGATTGAGAGGCGGAGTCGTAAAAGTCCGTCAATATCCCGTTGTTCATGTTGTGCGTTTTTAATGCGGAACCGATGTTCAGAGCGGTTTGTTTATACTCGCTGTTTCCCCATAGAGCTGCCGCTTGATCGAGGCTCACCATGATTCTGAGATCATCGATCAAGGCGTTTACCCCGCTTGCCTGGCCGTTTTGGATTTGCCATGAGACCAGGTTGTTTTTCATCAGGAAGGATTCGGTCAGGTGCTGATATTGCTCATGAAAATGCTCGCCGTCTTTTTTACTGATCAAAAATTCCATCCACAAGCCAAGCGATTCCGACAAGTAAACAGGCTGGTCAGAAAAGCTGGTTTTAATCAGTCCCTGATCGCTCATTAAATGATGGTAAACGAAGTGTTCGGCAGGCTGCAGCGCTTCATCATTTTTGTCATCATCTGACTGATCTTCAGCTTTGATACAACCGACGGCCAGACTGGCCGATAAAAAGCACAGGATCATACCAATCCATATATACCTCACGGGTGCTTTCACGATAGATCACCCCGAATGTTTTTTTTGAGAATAATTTTGACTTACTTATTATAAATGAAAAAATGGAGATTGCTAGATTTTTTTGATCTTTTTGGACTATCCAAAAAGAGGAC
>NZ_CP026521.1:583990-589496 GCF_002953915.1 Bacillus sp. MBGLi79 | reverse complement strand
ATGCAGCAGTACTAAGTGCCTCTCCGGAACGGTTCCTCTCAATCGGTGCTGATCGTATCGTTGAGTCCAAACCGATCAAGGGTACCCGGATGAGAGGCAGGACTTCTGCTGAAGATCACCAATTACGAAATGAGTTGCTAAGTGATGAAAAAGATCTCGCAGAGAACTTAATGATCGTTGACTTAGTCAGAAATGACCTTAACACTGTTTGTGAAATAGGATCTGTTCATGTACCTAAGCTTTTCGATGTAGAAACATATGCACCAGTTCACCAGTTGATCTCGACGATTCGCGGCACTATACGTCCGGACAAATCAACGGTTGATTGCGTCCGCGCTGCTTTTCCAGGCGGTTCGATGACCGGTGCTCCGAAAATTCGGACGATGGAAATCATAGACCGACTCGAGAAGGGCCCCCGCGGTGTCTACTCGGGCAGCCTCGGCTGGTTTGGACTGAGTGGAGCTGCGGATCTTAGTATTGTTATCCGCACAGTTGTTGTGACCGATGACAAGGCGACTTTTGGTGTCGGAGGAGCGATCGTAGCATTGTCAGATCCAGAAGAGGAATTCAAAGAAACTCAGGTTAAAGCGCGAGCTATGGTCTCAGCTATCGCAGCAGCGGAAGTCTCTGCAGTGGGAGGTTCAAGATGAGTCAGGAAATAAGGCAGTGTGTGATTGCGGGAGGAGCCGGCGGCGTTGGCGGGATGTTTGCAGACCTTCTTGAAGAATCGGGTGTTGAAGTATGTATTATCGATATGAATCCTCCTTCCGTTCGTCGACAATTCATGAAATGTGACATCACTGTTCCGACTCCACAGGCCAAAGATAAGATCCAAAAGGCCGACATGGTGATGCTCGCTTTACCAGAGACCGCGGCTCTTCAAGCAGTAAAAGTTGTCGGGGCGTTAATGAAGCCTGATTCTCTCTTGGCGCACACTCTTTCTGTACAATCACCCATATTTAACAAAATACACGCTTTGGGTTTGCCTTTCGAAAGCATAGGTCTTAACCCTATGTTTGCTCCCAGCCTTAGTATCGTGGGTAGACCGGTAGCTGTCATCGTTCAAAACGATGGGCCTAAAGGAAGTCATTTGATTCAGATGATTTTAGATTGGAAAGGTCGTCCGGTGCTATTAGAAGCTGAGGAGCATGATCAATTGGCCGCGGCTTTGCAGGCACTCACTCATGCAGCGATACTCACCTTTGGATTGGCGCTCGCAGAATTAGATGTTGACATTGCAAAACTTGGTTCTCTTGCACCCCCTCCGCATGCAACTATGCTTGCGCTACTGGCACGGATTAGTTCTGGAACACCGGATGTGTATTGGGACGTCCAATCCGTGAACCACCAAGCAACGACGGCTCGTGCTGCACTGGCTGAAGCAGTTGCATCGTTGAATGAATCGGTGAGGGATCAGTCCGTATTCACCGAACTGATGCGTAAATCCCGAGAGGTATTTGGATCTGAAATAGCCCATTACCAAGATCTCTGTACTAGTATCTTTGAAGGTCCAATCGCACCAAAGGAGGGAAAGCACAGCCAAACCAATCCCCCGGTTAATTGAATTTTATAAACAACTGATTCCTTTGAACAGCTTTCCGGGACAAATAGAAGTATGAAAATGTCGTGTAGATTCGCGACTTTTCCACTGACAAGTTCACTAGTTTTGTGATATTTGGTCACATTAAAACAGCCTGCCGTTTCCGGCAGGCTGTTTGATGATTATTGATCAAGCTTCAGCTTCTTCAGCTGTTCGGCGAGCGCGTTGTTGATTGGCTCATCTTTGTTTTGCTTTTTCATGTAGGAGTGTACATCGCGTTTTGATGCTTTTGAATTTTTGTCTTTTGCCCTGCGCTTTTCGAAAACGGAGAGTTTTTCTCTGTGGCCGCAGACGCAGGCGAATGTCTGGCCTTCTCCGTGTCCTCGCAGTTCCATGCGCTTATGGCAGTTCGGGCAGCGGGCGTTCGTCTGTTTGGCGACTGTTTTGCGGTGGCCGCACTCCCTGTCCTGGCAGACGAGCATTGTGCCGCGTTTGCCGTTTACTTTCAGCATCAGTTTTCCGCAGTCAGGGCAATGGGTCCCTGTGATATTGTCATGCTTAAACGTTTGATTGCTGCTTTTGATTTCTCTGATCGTCTGCTTTGCGTACTCCTTCATTTCTTTGATAAAGGCGGAGGATTTCAGTTTTCCTTTCGCAATGCCTGACAGCTTCTGCTCCCATTCAGCGGTGAGGGCAGGAGATTTTAAATCTGACGGAACAAGCTCAAGGAGCTGTTTTCCTTTTGAGGTGATATAGATATCTTTTCCTTTTTTCTCGATCAGGAACGTGTTGAACAGCTTTTCGATAATGTCGGCGCGTGTTGCCACCGTCCCGAGTCCGCCCGTCTCTCCGAGAGTTTTCACAAGGTTTTTTTCTTCTCCCTGCATAAATGCGGCCGGATTTTCCATCGCAGACAGTAATGTTCCTTCATTAAACCGCGCCGGCGGTTTTGTTTCACCCTTCGTCTCTGTCAAAGACCGGACGGACAGCGTGTCGCCTTTTGCGAGTTTAGGAAGGGTTTGATCCTTTTCTTCCTCGTCATCATCTTCGTCTGCGAAATCGTACACCGCTTTCCAGCCTTGCGACTGAACGGTTTTCCCTTTTGCCGTAAAGGTTTCTCCGCCGATTTCGGCAAACACTTTAGTTTCTTCATATTCAAACGGCGGCATTAAAACGGCGAGGAAGCGCTTCGCGATCAAATCGTAAAGCTTTCTTTCCTTTTCGCTTAACGCACCGAGCGCAAGCGGCTCTTCCGTCGGAATAATCGCGTGGTGATCGGATACTTTCGCATCGTTAACAAAGCTTTTATTGGCTTTAACGCCATGCTTTAAGATCCGGGTCACATGCTGAGCATAAGGCTTCACCTGCATGCCTTCCAAACGGTCTTTCAGCGTAGGGACGATGTCATTAGAAAGAAATCTTGAGTCCGTCCGCGGATAGGTGACGAGCTTATGCTGCTCATAGAGCTTCTGCAAAACGGACAGCGTTTCTTTTGCGGAAAATCCGTAGCGTTTATGGGCATCCCTCTGCAGCTCGGTCAGATCATAAAGTCCGGGGGCAAAGCTTTTTTTCGCCGTTTTTTTCAAGTCGACGATAGCGGCCGGTTTGCCTTGCAGCGCTCCTGCAAGCTGTGACGTCACAGACGCGTTGAAAGTGCGGGTCTGCTTCGTTTTCTTGTCCTGCCACGTCAGCGTCATACCGTCAACCGCTGCACGCAAGCCGAAATAAGGGACGGGTTTAAAGTTCTTGATATCTTCCTCTCTTTTCGCGATCATTGCCAATGTCGGCGTCTGTACGCGTCCGCAGGAAAGCTGGGCGTTGAATTTCGTTGTCAGCGCCCTCGTCGCGTTGATGCCGACGATCCAATCGGCTTCAGCTCGAGCCACGGCTGAATGGTAAAGGTTTTCAAAGTCTTTGCCGTTCTTTAAGTTTTTAAATCCGTCTTTAATCGCTTTGTCTGTGACCGATGAAATCCACAGGCGCTTCAATGGCTTCGTAATCTTTGCTTTTTCGATGATCCAGCGGGCGACAAGCTCGCCTTCCCGGCCGGCATCGGTTGCTATGACGATGTCTTTGACGTCTTTTCTGATCAGCTGCGATTTAACCGCCTGAAACTGCTTTCCGGTCTTTTTAATGACGACGAGCTTTAAAGGCTCGGGGATGATTGGCAGATCTTCAAGCCGCCAAGACTGGAATTCCTTTCCGTATCCTTCAGGGTCCGCCAATGTGACCAGATGGCCGAGCGCCCATGTCACGATATAGCGGTCGCCTTCAAGATATCCGTTTCCTTTTTTATGACACTTCAGCACGCGGGCCAAGTCACGGCCGACTGAAGGTTTTTCTGCTAAAACGACTGTTTTAGACAAGTCCATCACATCACTTTCTTGTTCATGCATCCTTTTATTATAACAGATGATACAGATGCAGCTCTAATGTTCATGATTCCTTTATTTCAATTTCAGAAAAAATGACGTGTGTCACGGTTTGGGCATATGGTGTTGTTTCATTGATAAATGCTTCGATCTGCGTCAGGCTCTCTGCATTGATTTTCAGCATATAGCAGGCGGCTCCCGCGATCCGGTAGCAGAATTCAATATTCGGGAGGCGTTCGATATACGCTTTAAACCTTTCGTATTCCCCGTTTTTCACCGTTGCTTCAATGATGCAGGATACGGGAAGGCCGACCTTTTGGTAATCGATGTCCAGCGTATATTTTTTAATGACGCCGAACGATTCGAGCCGCCTGACCCTTTCGGTCACAGACGGCGCGGAAAGGCTGATCTTCCTGCCCAGCTCCCGCATCGATAAACGGCTGTCTTTCTTTAATTCGGCTATGATTTTAAAATCGAGGTCATCAATTTTCATATGTAACTTTATTCCCTTCATTCTATTTCATCATTTTAATATTATCATGAAAATTCTTTCGTTCGAAATTCATTTTTCACTTCTGCTTATATATGATTATGAAGAGGTGATCATCATATGACAAGAATCAATTTTTCAGACAGAGGAGAGACGCCGTTTCAGCGGCTGCTCGGACACTCCGAAAGCCTGATGTCAAACTGGACGGCTTTAGCTGAGGAGCTGTCAGGAGACGGCTTTTTATCAAAGGAACTGAAGGAGCAGGTGCGCCGCGTGCTGGCTCAGGGAAACGGATGCGAATATTGCAAGGCAAAGGGGAAACCCGAGATCCCGAATCAGCAGAAAACGAGCTTTGCAATGGGGTTTGCAGAGGTCTTTTTGGCGCAGAGGGAGCGCGTTTCAGACAGGCAGTTTGATGTTTTAAAAGAAGTGTTTTCAGAAGAAGAAATAACGGAATTGACCGCATTTATTTGTTTTACGACTGCCCAGCAATATTTCGGCGCTTTAATGAAGCTTCCGGCAGACGCATAAATCCAACGGAGAAAAAACCTGTCATATTTGTCCCCTTTTGGTTTATAGTATAAAGGTAGACTATCACTCCACAGGAGGTATACTATGCTGCAAACGCCGATTGGCCGCCTTCGGTTGATGGGTTTTATTGAAGGCATGTCGCTTTTAATCCTGCTGTTTATCGCCATGCCGCTTAAATATTGGGCGGATTATCCGATGGCCGTTACGATTGTCGGATCGCTTCACGGCGGATTGTTTATTTTGTATTTGTTTGTTCTGTTGTATGCGACTTTTGTGCTGAGGTGGTCTGTGAAATGGCCGGCTGCCGGTCTTGTGGCCGCATTTGTTCCGTTCGGCAATTTCCTTTATGACCGGGGACTAAAAAAATATGATCAGTAAAAACCGCCGGGAAACCCGGCGGTTTTTTTGATCACTCATTTAAAAAGCGTTTCAGCTCTTCCTTGTTTTGTTCAAGGTCTAAATCGAGGACCGCCCCGTATGTTGGATCGTCTTTGTTCGTGAATGATCCGTCAACCGGGAGCCTGAAGCTTTTGGTTTCTTTTACGCTTCCGAGCAAAAAGTCTTTGCCGAGGG
>NZ_CP026521.1:488317-583890 GCF_002953915.1 Bacillus sp. MBGLi79 | reverse complement strand
AAATGAAATTTTGGACACCTGAGCAATTTAAAGCATTTGTAAAATTAATAGATGAAAATGAAGAGCAGCTTTTTAAAGTATTCTACACTGTTGCTTATTTCACGGGAATGAGATGTGGAGAACTACTCGCTTTGACTTGGAATGATATTGATAACGTAAGAAAAGAAATAAATGTGTATAAGTCACTATCATTTATTAAAGGTGAATATAAAATCACTCCACCAAAGACCAAAAACTCTAATAGACGGATCAGTATTAATACAAAATTATTTGAAATGTTACTGGACTGGAAAGAAAAACAACAAGACATATTAGAAAAACTTCAAGTATCATCATCAGACAACACTTTTATTTTCCAGTACAAAGAGAGCCCAGCCAATAAAGACATCTTTAGCCGAAAAATCAAAACAATTTGTAATCGAGGAGAAGTAGAACCGATCCGCCTTCATGATCTGAGACATTCACATGTCGCATTGTTAATTCATCAAAGAGAAGATTACATCACAATAAAGGAACGACTAGGACATGCTTCAATCAAAACAACAATCGATGTTTATGGTCATCTCTTTCCTAATAAACAAAAAGAAACTGCTGATAAGCTGGATGAATTATTCTAACAAGTGGAGTAAAAAGGAGTAAACCTTAAAAATAAAAGAGAGCATAAAAAAACACCAGGGGTCTACAACCCTTGGTATCATTGATGCGGCCGAGAGGACTTGAACCTCCACGGGTTATTCACCCACTAGGCCCTCAACCTAGCGCGTCTGCCATTCCGCCACGACCGCGTGATGATAAAATTGTGTTTGTGCTGGTTTAGGCTCTTAACCTAGTAAAACCAATTTGCGTGCACTTTGTAAATAAAGTGCGGGTGAAGGGACTCGAACCCCCACGTCGTAAGACACTAGATCCTAAGTCTAGCGCGTCTGCCAATTCCGCCACACCCGCAAAAAGATAAGTGGTGAGCCATGAAGGACTCGAACCTTCGACCCTCTGATTAAAAGTCAGATGCTCTACCAACTGAGCTAATGGCTCTTACTATTCGATTTCAAAAAAATAAAAATGGCTGGGCTAGCTGGATTCGAACCAACGCATGACGGAGTCAAAGTCCGTTGCCTTACCGCTTGGCTATAGCCCAACGAAATGGAATGACCCGTACGGGATTCGAACCCGTGTTACCGCCGTGAAAGGGCGGTGTCTTAACCGCTTGACCAACGGGCCGATGGTTGAGAACTTATATCGAAATCTTATGGCGGAGAAGGAGGGATTTGAACCCTCGCGCCGCTTACGCGACCTACACCCTTAGCAGGGGCGCCTCTTCAGCCACTTGAGTACTTCTCCAATATGGCTCCACAGGCAGGATTCGAACCTGCGACCGATCGGTTAACAGCCGATAGCTCTACCACTGAGCTACTGTGGAATAATGAGACAAGACTTATTATACCAGTCTTGATTTTCAGTGTCAAGAGGTAAATGTTTTTATTTATCTCTCGTGACGACTTTTATAATGTAACATAGGCTTGCCATATTCGTCAACCTTTTTCACGAAAAAATTCTTTTTATTTTCCCGCGGCATTTTCCGCATCTGTATCTGTCAGGGTTCATAGCCCGCTTCTTTATATACTGTTGGCCGCAGGCCGTACAGATATACATATAAGTTTTTTTGTTTTCCGCTTTTTTCTTAAGGGGTGTACAGAACCTCGGCGCGTTGACTTGCTGCAAAAGCATTCTAAAATCTCTGTCTCTGTGCTTGTACCCTTTTCCTTCAAGGTGAAGATGATAATGGCAGAGCTCATGCTTGATGATGCCGATCAGTTCCTCCCTGCCGTGTTCAATCAAATATTTTCTGTTCAATTCAATGTTATGGGAGGTTAACAGGTACCTGCCGCCAGTGGTTTTAAGCCTGTCATTAAAAAGCGCCTGATGGCGGAACGGCTTTTTAAAGTACGTTTCAGAAATATCCTCTGCCAGCTTTTGAAGCTCTATATTATCCATAGTGCACCTCACTTAAAAAACATTGAACGGGACAATTCACCGTTCGCATACAATATGGTAATCACTGTCCCTCTTATGATAAAAGCTGAGGAGGAATGAGCCTATGCCAAATTGGCTTAAAAAACAGATGCAAAAAGCGTTCCTTGAAAAAGATAATTACCAAATTAAACTGCTGAATCAATGCTGGTATTTCTATAGGAAAAAACACTGCTCGTAAGCAGTGCTTTTATTTTACCATAGACAGCGATACTCTGCCTTTTTGTACATCTACGCCGTCAACCCAAACTGTCACGATATCGCCGACAGAGACAACATCAAGAGGATGCTTGACGAATTGATTGCTGAGTTTTGAGATATGCACAAGCCCATCTTGTTTGACTCCGATATCAACAAACGCTCCAAAGTCCACTACATTGCGCACGGTACCCTGCAGTTCCATTCCCTCTTTCAAATCTTCCAGCTGAAGGACGTCTGTTTTCAGCAAAGGCTTTGGCACCTCGTCGCGCGGATCGCGTTCTGGCCTTGTCAGCTGTTCACAAATATCTTTCAGAGTGATTTCGCCGATTCCCAGCTCTTTTGCCGTTTCAGAAAGTGCCAGCTGATTGATTTTGTCCTTCAATTCCGCCGTGCCAATCTGTTCTGTTGAAAGCCCGAGTTTTTTCAATAGCGCTTTTGTTTCTTTATAGCTTTCCGGATGGATGCCTGTTCTATCCAAAGGCTCTGTCCCTTCCTGCACTCTTAAGAAACCGATACATTGCTCGTAAGTTTTCGCACCGAGCCTTGGGATGTCCTTCAGTTCTTTTCGATTTGAAAACTTTCCGATTTCCTCACGTTTTTTGACAACGTTGCCTGCGACAGACTTCGATAATCCCGCTACATACTGAAGCAGCGCGGCAGATGCTGTGTTGACGTTTACTCCAACCTGGTTTACGACCGTTTCGACGACAAACCGCAGAGATTCATTTAAGCGCTTTTGGCTGACGTCATGCTGATACTGTCCGACACCCACAGACTTCGGATCGATCTTAACGAGCTCCGCGAGCGGGTCTTGAAGTCTTCGCGCAATAGATACGGCACTGCGCTCTTCAACCTTTAGGTCAGGGAATTCTTCTCGGGCAAGCTCAGAAGCCGAATAGACACTCGCTCCCGCTTCATTGACAATTACATAATAAATTTTGCGCGGCATATCCTTTAGTACATTGACAATGAATTGTTCTGTTTCTCTGGATGCTGTGCCGTTTCCGATCGCCACCATCTCGACTTGATATTGCTCAAGAGTCTTTTTCACTTTTTCATGAGCTTCTTTTGTTTTGTTGACTGGCGCATGCGGATAGATTACATCAATTTTCAAGACTTTTCCGGTCTCATCTGACACAGCGAGCTTACAGCCGGTTCGAAAGGCTGGGTCAACACCGAGCACAGTTTTGCCTTTCATTGGCGGCTGAAGCAGAAGCTTTCTCAAGTTTTCTGAGAAAATATGAATCGCCTGTTCATCGGCTTTTTCTGAGAGCTCTTTCCTGATTTCACGCTCGATTGCCGGCTGGATCAGTCTTTTATAGCTGTCCTCAATTGTCTCCTGCAAAATCTCTTTTACGGTCGTTGAGCGGTTTTTGATGATTTGTTTTTCTAAATACGCTTTAATGTGATCCGCAGGCGGTTCGATCGATACCTTTAAAATGTCTTCTTTTTCGCCGCGGTTCATTGCCAGCACCCTGTGCGGAACGACCTTTGCGATTGGCTCTTCATATTCATAATACATTTCATACACATTTTTTTCATCCGTGTCTGCCGACTTTCCGGCAACAGACTTAATGGTTCCTTTTTTGAAGGTTTCCTGGCGAATCCACTTTCTGAAAGACGGCTCGTCTGAGATTTGTTCCGCAATAATGTGCTTGGCGCCTTCAATCGCTTCTTCTCGTGTGAACACTTCTTTTTCTTCGCTGATGTACTGGTCTGCTGTTTTTGCCAGACGATCATCTTGGGGGAGTGTCAGGATATAGTCGGCAAGCGGCTCCAGGCCTTTGCTTTTAGCGACTGTCGCCTTTGTTTTGCGTTTTTGTTTATAAGGGCGGTAAAGGTCTTCCACTTCCTGAAGCTTCACCGATTGCTCGATTTTACGTTTTAGATCATCTGTCAGTTTATCCTGCTCTGCAATCAGCCTGATGACTTCTTCTTTTCGCTGATTCAGGTTTTGTATGTATTGCCAGCGTTCAGAAATCGTTTGAATCTGAACCTCATCCATTGAACCCGTCTGCTCTTTTCGATACCGGGCAATAAACGGGACTGTGTTGCCGTCCTCAAGCAGACGGATAACACTTTCAACATGTTTTTGTGATAAACCTATTTCTTTCGCAATTTGCTGTTTTAAAAGGGCTGACGTTTCCATGTAACCAAAGCCTCCAATTTTGTCGTTCTTTCTCTAGTGTATCAAAAACCGAAAAAAACACATAAAAAAAGACAGCTGGCGCTGCCCGTATCTTTACTCATGTTTCAATAGTTCCTGTAAGCCGCTCAGAAAATTCTCTTTTTTCATCGCAGCTGCAAAAAAGGATTGATCAATCTTCTCAACAATTGGCAAAGCCGCTGTTACTTTTTCTCCTCCTGTTTCTGTAAGAGACAGGAGGACCTCTCTTTTATCCTGGGGATTTTTGCTTCTTTCGATAAATCCTTTTTTCTCAAGCGTCCGCACAACCTCTGAAACCATCATGATATTGGTCTGGCTGAAGCTTGCAAGTTTTTTTTGCGTGACGGTTTCTCCGTGAGCAATCATATACTTGCACGAGGTCAGCAGAACAAATTGAACGTGTGTCAGGTCAAACTCAGCCAATGCTTTTCCCACTTTCCGCTGCCAGCTTTGCGTGGCCTGCCATAATAAAAAGCCCGGGCTTGTGTTCGGACCGCTAAATTTAGAGTGCCATTCCACTTATGTTAACTCCCATCGCTTGTGCTATTGTCAAAAAATCATTTTTGCTGATTTCAAAATGTCCTCTGCGAAATAAAAAGCCAAGATGCTTGGTTTCCTGAACAAATTCAAGCTTTGATTTAATGTCGTAAAAACCGATTTTATGGCATGGATAATAGTCTATATCTAATCGGTATGGAATAAAATTCGGAGCCATTTGATACGGATAGATATTTCCGCTTTTCACTTTGCCGATCGCAGTAAAGCTTCGCAGCAGTTTGCCATCTGGATATGCGTCTCTTGGAGAATAATAAATCAGCCAATCTCCCTCTTTCATTTTGGCGAGCGGGGCTTTTTTTCCATGGCACAGCTGTGCAAAACCACCGGCAGCACCTTTTAATACATGCTGCTCTGACACAACGCCGATCCAATAATTAGTGTTCATTTTATCACTCCTCCGCATAGGTGAACAAGCCTGCTGACAGCCGCCGGGATGTCTTTAGACAGTTCAGTACCAATGATTTCTCCACATTTTTTTGCTTCAGCACCTTCTAATACAATTCCATGTGTGATACGCAAACCTTCTTTTTGCTTTTGAAGCACGTAAGAAAATTCCATTTTTACATTGTTATGCGGCATGTTGGCCATGACAGAAAATGACCGATGTTTCTCCACATGCTCAAGCCAAAAAGAAACTGTATGTCCTTGCAGAAGCAATGTTCCTTCCGTTCCCTTTTGAAATGGTCCCTTCAAAGAAGCTGATGAAATACCCGCATCCCATTGATCCCATGTTTCTGTTTGCTGATAACGGCTCCAGATTTTGTCTATATCCGCATCAGCTATCGCAATGTATTCATCATTCCACATCCCATAAGCCCCCCAAATTGATAAGTTCACTTATTAATTATAATAAGCGTACTTACTAATAGTCAACCGCAAAAAAAGAAGCCGGATGTCCAGCTTCTTTTTTCTGGTTTCCTAGGACAGATGTCCAAGAATATAGGTCAGATCATCTTTTCTCGATGTCGTATACATTTTCAGCGAATTCGATATGTCTTCTACCGATTGGCCCTTTTTCAAATGGGAGCGGATATCGGGTACGTTGAGTCCATCTGTATGTATAATGAACTTTGAACCCTTTTCATAAGTGGCGGTGTGCGTTTTGTATTTTTGCGGCTTGCCTGATAAATAGCCCGAAATCGGCAGAGGATAAAAGCTTTCACCAGACGGGGAATGCAGAATAAACCGTACATTGCCGACAGAGCAGTACGTAAACTGCCTTTGTTCAAAATTGATTTTCAGGATAGATGCTGTGGCGCCTCTTTTGTTTTTCATCGCCTGATTACAGCGTTCGATAATGCTTTGTACGTCTTCATTCGCATAGTTTTCCACTAAGTCTTTGATGGCTGCAGAGGATTCGTTTGCAAGCGATCCGCTTCCAAGTCCGTCAGCAACCGCGCAAATTAATTCCTTGTCATCAGCTTTCATAAAAAAGCTGTCTCCGCAAATCGATTTTCCTTCTTTATTCAGTTGATATACTAGAGTTTGAATATGCTCGTTTTCTTCAACCTGGATCATTACATTAACTCCATCGAGGGATCTTCAATCAAGGCCTCTCTGAGCTTCTTCACAGCTTTGCGCTGCAGACGCGAGACGTGCATTTGAGATATACCGAGAATGTCCCCAGTTTCTTTTTGGCTTTTGTTTTGAATATACGTAAGGTCTATGATTTGTTTTTCACGGTCTGAAAGGACATGAAGCACGCTTTGCAGCATCATTTGCTGGTTGACTCGCTCATATCCATCCTCCTGTGATCCGACGATATCAAGGATCGTGACGGTGCTTCCGTCCGAATCCGCTTCAATGCTGTGGTCAACGGATAAGGCTTGATAGCTTTTGCCCATTTCCATCGTTTCAAGAACCTCTTCTTCAGAAACATCGAGGAATTCGGCAATCTCTTCAACTTTCGGCGATCTTTGTGTTTCAGTCGTCAGCTGATCAACCGCCATTTTGATTCTTGGCCCCAGTTCTTTAATCCGTCTCGGCACGTGAACGCTCCATGTTTTATCTCTGAGGAAACGTTTTATTTCACCGATGATTGTCGGAATTGCAAAAGCTTCAAACGATTTCCCGACAACAGGATCGTATCGCTTAATCGCGCCGAGCAGCCCGATCATGCCGACCTGGCGGAGATCCTCGTGGAAGCTTTTGCCTTTTGAATATTTTTTCGCAAGCATGTCAACCAGATTTGTATACACCCGCACAAGCGTTTCCTGCGCCTGTTCATCTTGCTTTGTTTGGTAATCGCTTATGAGCCGATCGACTTCATCTTTAGTTAGTTTCGTAGTTTTTGATGGTTGTGTCATGATCAACTCGCTCCCCATTTAAATACTTTGTCATCGCTACAGTGACGCCGGAGTGATTTTGCACTCTAACTTCATCCATGAGCGTTTCCATTAAATATAGACCGAGCCCTCCTTCTGATAATTGATCAACTGTGTGCGAAGGTGTGTACGGCCCTAGATCCTGCTGCTTTTGATCAAAGTCAAAGCTGTCTCCTTCATCCGCCACAATAACCTCTAAACGGTCTTCAAACACACCGAATCGTATTGACACTTCCCCATTTTTATCTTCTTTGTAAGCATGCTGAACCGCATTTGTGCATGCTTCACTGACTGCGATTTTCAAATCTTCAATTTCATCATACGTATAGCCCATTCTGCTTGCGACGCCTGACAGTGTCAGTCTTATAATTCCCACATACTCAGGTTGGGCCGGCACTTTCATTTCGATGTAATCAGCTTTATTCTTCATTGCACTCCACCTTCTGACTTTGCAGAAATATCAATGATGTCCTTCAGGCCTGTAATGTCAAACAGGCGGATCAGGCGGTCAGAAAGATTTTCAAGTTTTAACGAACCGCCTTGTTTTTTCACTGTTTTAAAGATCCCTACAAAAACGCCCAATCCGGTACTATCCATGTAGCTGACATCTTTCAGGCAAATTCTTAAGTCTGCGCCTTGTTCTGCCAGGGGCACAAGCTTCTCTCTAAGCACCGGCGCTGAGTATACATCAATTTCTCCTGCAATGTTTACGTGTATATCATTCTCGTTTTGCTTCACATCAACATTTATATTCATTCGTATCACCTCAAATTTTCCTTCAAGTCACTAGTTGCTTTATACCCTCGTCTGGAAGACGTTAAACCTTTCTCCGCAAAACAATTAACGTAAAATCATCATGAAGCTGAAAGTCCTGTAATTTGAGGAGGCTGTCATAAATGTTTTTGACCATTTCCTGCGCGGAGGAACACATATGTTCCTCAATGAGCTTCTGCAAATCAGGACGCTCCAAGAAACCGTTTTCTGTTCTGCATTCTGTGACGCCGTCAGAAAATAAAACGATCATATCACCCTTTTCCAGATGCTGATCGAATTGTCTGTAGTCATAATCCTGCGAGATGCCGAGAACGAGTCCTTTAGCCTCTAAATCATAAAACGCGTTGTCTTTTTGAGAATAATAGAATCCCGGTTCATGTCCCGCCGAAGCATATGTAAATCGATGCTTGTCCATATTGTAATTGGCATAAAACATCGTAATAAACATACTAGCGTCAACGTTTTGTTCAACAACACGATTTAAATTTTTCAGCACCTGAGAAGGGTGTATGCCCGTTTCCGGCAAAGAGTCCATTGCGTATTTAATCATGGACATACAGAGAGCAGCTGGAATGCCTTTTCCGATCACGTCCGCGATTGCGATATTAATGGATTCCTTGTCTTTGACGAAGTGGTAGTAATCACCGCTCATCTGTTTGGCAGGAACACTGATGGCGCCGATATCCAGCGCGTCCTCCTGCGGAATTTTTGTTCCGAGCAGCGTCTGCTGGACATTAGCTGCGATTTCAATTTCTGATTTGATTTCCTGCTGTATCCCTCTAAGGGTTTGATGCTCCTGATAAGCCATTCCATAACCAATCATGACTTCTATTAAAAAATCCAGCGAATGAAACACATCTTCCGGGAGACTTGGATACAGCTCCTTCAGCACTTTTCTATGAATACTGATGATTTCTTCCGGAGGAATTTGGTGCTCGATTGTTTTTCGGCTGAATTTTTGGGCTTGATATAAAGATGTTTCTGTTAATTCGGCTATATATCGGTTAAGCAGCTGATGATACCGCTGCTCAATAACCTCCCTAAAATCCACGTTCTTACCTCCTACCGAAGCCATTTGATGGCTTGTATCTCTGTTCCTTCCCCCGATACGGAATTTAAGCTGAATTCATCCATCAGCCTTTTGACTCCGGGAAGTCCCGCACCAAGTCCTCCAGACGTTGAAAATCCGTCTTCCATGACTTTTCGGATATCAGGAATTCCCGGCCCTTGGTCTTCCGCTATGATTTTCAGGCCCTTTTTTCCTCTGTCTGCGACCTGTTCAATTCCAATCTGCCCTTTGCCGGCATATAAATAAATATTCCTGGCTAATTCTGAAATAGCCGTTGTAATTCTAGCCTGGTCTACAGTGCCGAAACCCAGTTCTTTCGCAACGTTTCGTCCCAGCTGTCTGGCGGCTACAATATCCCATTCTGTCATGATTTTTACACAGGATTGGTCGTTCATTCGCTATTCCCCCAATTCCCGCTTCAATGTCTCAAGCCCTTGCTCTAAGTCGAGCGCTGTTTCGATTTCCTCAAGCGCGATTCCAAGTTCGATCAGCGTCACTGCCACAGCGGGCTGAATGCCGGTCAAGACAACTTTTGCCCCCATTAACTTGGACATTGTTATGACGTCGCCCAGCACTTTTGCGATAAATGAATCAATCATATCCACAGATGTCAGGTCAATGACAACGCCGTTAGCACCTGTTTCATATATTTTATTTAATAAGTCTTCTTGAAAGGTTAATGCAGTTTGGTCATCAAGTTCCCATTGAATGGACACTAATAAGCAATTATACAGTTTCAAGATCGGGATTTTTGGATGTCTCACAATGTTATTCCCCCAATGAAACGATTTTTCGATCCGTCATTTCCAACGCTGTTTGAATTCCTTTTTGCAGGGTATTCTTAGTTATAACTTGGGATAAATCAATCCCCAGGTTAACGATGGTTTGAGCAATTTCCGGGCGGATTCCGGCCAGCAGGCATTTTGCTCCGACAAGCCTTACCGCTTCTGATGCCTGAATAATATGATGGGCAACCATCGTATCGACGACAGGGACACCGGTAATGTCAATCAGCACGACTTGGGAACGGTGTTTGACAACGCCATTAAGAAGGTTTTCCATAATTCGTTTCGCGCGTTCTGTATCAATTGTTCCAACTAGCGGCATCACGGTGATATTTTCAAACACCGGAATAAGCGGTGCAGATAGCTCCTGCAACGCGATCTTTTGCAGGGATACTGTTTTTTCCCATGAGATTGAGTATTGATTAAAAATTTCTGTGTTAATCGGGCTGAAAAATCGGTCAATCTGCCAGATTAACTCCGTGCTCTCTTGATCTGGCAATCTCTTATCATTCATTTTCGTGTAGAGACGTTTCCAGAATTCAGCAAGCGCAGTAGCCAAAAACTTCAAAGAAATTCCGATTTGGACCGCTCGAAGCGCCAGTTCACTGATTTGGCTTTCAGCAGCGTTTTCGTCCTTAACAGACAGCAGCACAATGTCGATATACTCTTTAGATATATTTTCATACACTTGGTCAGTCAGCTGATAGGATTCTTGCTCGCTTAATTCTTTTAGTGTGTCAGTCCACAGTTGGAGCAGTTCATTTTGATTTTCGGCAATGAACTGGTATACAGTCTGGTTCGACATCAAATTCGCTTACCTCCCAATAAAAAACAACATATTTTTTCGTTATTTCATTATTATATCGTTTATGTTTTTTGAAAACAAAAAAAGTTGCTCTTTGTGAGCAACCTGCAAATATGTCTAAAAATCAATGAGTGCCAAACTGATTTGCAAGGCTTCATCAACCTTATCCATCATTTCATCATCCAGATGAGTAATCTTATCCGTTAACCTTTGCTTGTCAATCGTCCGAATTTGCTCCAGCAAAATAACGGAATCTCTTTCAAAACCGTAGCGTTTTGCATCGATTTCGACGTGGGTTGGTAATTTCGCTTTCTGTATTTGTGCTGTTATGGCTGCAACAATAGCAGTTGGGCTGAAGCGATTTCCGATGTCATTTTGGATCACTAAAACCGGGCGCACCCCGCCTTGCTCTGAGCCAACAACAGGAGATAAATCAGCAAAATAAACATCGCCGCGTTTCACAATCAAATGATTATCCTCCGCTGACTAAGCGCTCAACTGTCGTTTCAGCCTCGCACTCCGCAAAGTGAGCCTCAGAAGAAATATTCAGGTTGATTTTCGCCATTTCCATATAGCCGCGTCTCATCAAATCACGGTTGTGACGAGTTGTTCGTTCGCTGACATACGCTCTCACTGCTTGTGATATCAGTTCGTTTCTGCTTCGTTTCTCCCGCATCGCTACACCATCCAATTCAGCTACTAGGTTTTCGGGCAAGCTGATTTTCATTTCGGTTCTTGCGCTGGATTCAGACAAAAAACATACACCTCCACCAAACTTACGGATACGACTCTTTTATCCATCCAGTGATAATGATACCATTATTCACTCTTCAAGCAAAGCTGTTTTATAAATTCGCCATATAAGTAAGCTAATTGCTTATATTGACCTGCAACAAAGGATTTCTTACTTCCATTATACTCCCATTTTCCAAAAACATACGGGGAACGCGGGAACTTATTGTACAGGCCACTTCATAGTTAATGGTTTCGAGCCTTCCTGCAATCTCATCCATGGAAATATATTCATCTCCCTGCCGGCCTATTAATGTGACTTTTGTGCCCGGCGGATATTCCTGATCCAGCTCCACCATAAATTGGTCCATGCAAATTCGGCCGGCAATTTTTAGGCGTTTTCCCTTCACAAGGATGTCGGTCCCCTTCAATTTTCGGAGCCAGCCGTCCGCATAGCCTACAGGCACCGTCCCGATCCATGTGTCTTTTTCTGCTGTGTACTCGGCTCCGTAGCTGACGCTCTCGCCTTTTCTGATCAGTTTGACATGCGACAGCGTCGAATGCAGGGTGAATGCCGGACGCAGCTGAAACGGTATCTCGTCCGAAATGTCAGCAGACGGGCGAAGGCCATACATGCCGATGCCGAATCTGACTGCATTAAAAAAGCCTTTTTTCAGCCGAAGTCCGGCGGCGCTGTTCGCGCAGTGGACCATCAAATTCTTTAACGGCAACGGAGCAATCAGCTCTTTAAAACGCTCAAACTGCTTTAAGAAATAGCCTCTTTCTTTTTCATCTGCTGTCGCAAAATGGGTAAATACCCCTTTGCACTTTAAACGGGGGTTGCGGTCAAGAATGGCCATCACATTCTGTACTTCTTCCTCTGTTTTGACACCAAGCCTGTTCATCCCCGTATCGACCTTCAGATGAAAATGAAGAGGACCTTTTTTCGTGTGGCGGGCTGCCTCCTGAAGCCATTCAACAGAATAACCCGTTAAGGTCACGTCATACTCAGCAGCGATTGCCACATACTCCGGGGGAACCGCGCCGAGCACCAATATAGGCGCCTTCAAGCCCTTTTTACGCAGTGAAATCGCTTCATCCAAAATGGCTACGGCCAAGCATGAAGCACCTGCGTCAAGAGCAGCCTTTGCTGTTTCTGCATCACCATGCCCGTAGGCGTTTGCTTTCACAACTGCCATTAGCTGGACATGTTCACCGATATGTTCTTTCATATTGCTGACATTTTCCTTTATCGCGGACAGGTCAATTTCCGCCCACGTATCCCTGTAAAAAGGTTTTGTGCTCATTACGACACTTCCTAGCTTTTATTCAATATCATTTACATATCATACTAAAATTAAAGGCCAAAGGGAAACGATGTCTAACGAAAAAAAGGCCAAATCATGTTTGGCCTTTGGCGGTTATTTCGATGATTGTCCCTGCATGCTTTTCGCTACTGTCACCATTTCCTCTTTAGAAAGATCTTTAGAAGAGAGAAGGTAATCAACGCCGTCATATGTCCATGATAATGATGCATCCGACAAAGCGCCGATGGTGTAGCCGAGATTTACCGGTTCGCCGTTCAGCGTAACGGAGGAGGAAGCCTTGGCAATCTGGGCTTTTTCCTGAATTAACGTAAATGATTTTTCTCCTCCGTACGTCATGATGATGCGCTTCCCGTCTTCAGTAGAGATATCTTTTTCTTCAAGCAGCTTTACGCCAAGCGGCAGTTCCAGCGGCGTTTTGACCGCGAATGTATCGGAAGGCTTCGCGCTTGTGGCAACATCCATTTGAGAAAGGGTCATATTTTTCTTTTCATCAAATGATTCTTTATCAAATTGTTTATTAAATTCAAAGCTGCTGAATTCTACTTTGACCATCACTTTCCGGTCAGTATCCATCACTTTGACAGATGACGGGCTCATATCCTTTTTGTTAAATGTGATTTCTTGCGTCGGCAGCATTTTGTTATGCTGATAATTTGTTTTTGTTTCGAATACGTATTTCTTTTCTTTCGCTGTGAAAACTGCATCCGAATCGTTTTGAACATCCTTTACGAGCGATTCAAACAGGTAGACCTGACTGCTGTTGTTCGGCCAGTCGCTTTGAAATCTGAAGCTCTTATTTAAAGACGGCGTGAGAACGAATACTCCGTTTTCATTTCGTAAAATGACTTGGTTTTGGTCCTTTTTCGGATTTTCTAAATAAACCCTGTACAGAGACGGCTTTTTGTGCCAGATTTCCACATTGTATACTTGAGGCTCACTCCCTGTCTCGATGGTCATTTTCGCTTTTGCTTTGTACGAGGTGTATTCTTTCGCCTTTTCATCTAACCCGGCCACAATATCTTGCTGTGTTTTTTGCCCGCAGGCAGAAAGAATAAGAACAGCAAGCAGTCCCGTTAAAAGCAAAACAAAGCTTTTTCTCACCTTTTTCAACCCCTTTTTCTCAATTGATGTAAAAGGAAGAAATCGCTTGTTTGACTTTAACGGTACGCTCGGTACACGTTTAGGCAGAACAGATGCGTACCATAAAAGCCTCAAACAACTTGTCTCCCTTAATGCACTATCAAATATATGAGTGGGGTTTCCCTAATATGCAGACTAGCTTGACAACCTTTCAATCACAACCTGCGCGGCAGCGTATTCTTTTGTGTGAGTGATTGATACGTGAACGGCGGCCTGGCTCAGTTTGGTACAAATGATGTAGGGCTTGCCATTTTGGTCTTTCCTAATTTCAATGTCCTGAAAGCTGAGCTGCCTCCCTATACCGGTGCCAAATGCTTTCGAGAACGCTTCTTTTGCCGCGAATCTGCCTGCGAGAAATTCGATTTTTCTTTTCTCTGAAAGCTCACGATACTGGTCAAGCTCGCTTCGCGTCAAAATCCGCTCGGCAAACCTTTTCTGGCGTCCAGCCATAGAGGCGATCCGTTTAAGCTCGGTAATATCCAGTCCAATGCCGTAAATCATGTATGATAACCTCCTTTGCGCACGTACTATTTAAATGGTTTGTCTCATAAACGTGTTACTATAGATATACCAAAATGAAGAAAAGGGGCTCGGAATGTTTATACGGACTGAAAATTTTCAAACGTTTATCAGGCTTTATCCCGTTGTCACCTTTATATTGGCTTTGCAAGCTGTTCTCTGGCTGTTTTTTTCACTTCCTGTCCATTCAGTCGTTTTATGGAGGGATACTGTCGCAGGCTATAATCTAGGTGTCGCTAACGGTGAATGGTGGCGGCTGATTACACCGATTTTACTGCACGCCGGTTTCACACATCTGCTGTTTAATTCCATGTCCATCTTTTTATTTGCCCCGGCTTTGGAACGCATGCTGGGAAAAGCGCGTTTCCTTCTTGTGTACGCCGGCTCCGGCATCATCGGCAATATCGGCACGTATGTTACAGAGCCTCTTGATTACGTGCATGTCGGGGCTTCAGGCGCCATTTTCGGGCTATTCGGCGTGTACCTGTTTATGGTTCTTTTTCGCAATGAGCTAATTGGGCAGGAGCATTCCAAAATGATCCTCACCCTGCTCGCATTTGCCGTTCTCATGTCGTTTATCAACTCCAATATTAACATGATGGCTCATCTGTTTGGACTATGCGGCGGGTTTCTTCTTTCGTTTTTGTGTGTGCAAAAAAAAGAGCGGCGGTATTAACCGTCGCTTCAGATTGTTGACAAAATCCTAAAATGGTTTTCATTTTAGGATTTTGTCATCTTTTCAGCGTGATTGAAAACCCTTGAAGTCTAGGAAGGACGAGCATAGGAGCGGACATTCACAGGATGTGATGACGACGGCGTTTAGGCAGGACGCCTGAGAATTTAGCCGTTGATCCACTTCGCATTGAGCACCGATGCGCAGTCCTGACAACGAATGCGAGGGTTTGTCGACACGCTGGAGCGGCGGTATTAACCGTCCGCTTTTTCATATGAGTACCAGTTTAAAATGAAGGCTGCATCCTCTTCACCTACATCCCTCACCGTTAATTCTTCCATGTGGCTCGATGATTTCACTGAAGTAGAAATGGTATACAGGCGGCCTTTCTTTTGGAAATAGGATTGGCTGAACTTGCAAACCTGCATTCGTTTTTTGAGTACAATGGCGGTTGTTCTGCCTATAAATCTAGACGTCAGCTGCAGACGGTTCCCGTTGATTGTCCACGCAGCGTCTTTATACGCGAGATAGCCGAAAAACAATTCAATCGGAAGCAGGATGACCGACAGGTAGCCCCAGGGCTGAAAGAAAATACATAACGGAATGATCAAAAAGAGCGAAAAAATGACAGAACGGAACAAATAGCGTTTCAACGCGCGCCGCGGCAGGCGGCGGCAGTTTTCTTCCAGCGTGTATTCCGGCGTAAATGTTCGAAGCATGTGCGGAAGCTTTTTTTTATGAATCATTGGAAAGAGAATGGTCAACGCACCTTCTTCTTTTTCCCGGTCGCCGCCGCCCGCACTGACGATGGACACCGTTACAAAGCCGAAAAGCTGGCGGATGATGTTTTCTTTTATTTTAATTGCTTGAATTTTTCGCAACGGAATCGTGACTTGATGTTTTTCAATAATTCCTCTTGAAATCACCAGTTCCTGCTCTTTTTTTATGATTTGAAAGTTCGCGTATCTAAACATCATGCCCGCAATGCTGAAAATCCAGGCGATAAATAAACCGATAAAAATGAGTACCGCGTAAATACCGATGCTGGCGTGCTGAAGAAAGGAAAATTTATCGAATAACCAATCCATCGGCAATACTTCATCGAGCTGGGAAATAAGCGCAAATACAGCCGAGATAATGACTCCGATTCCGCCGGAGGTAGAAGCGGCCATGAGCAATTCTTTCGCGTTCATGCGATAGTGCTCTTGCACCTCAACGGCAGGATCTAACTCCTCCTCAGCTTCAAGCTGTTCATCACCAAGTTCATTTTCTCGTCTTTGCGCTTTTTTCTTAAAGACAGCTTCTTTGATGCGTTCAGCCTCTTCCACAGAAATAGCAGAAAGAACGGCTTCTGCCTCCTTGCCTCCGCCTGCTGTTTCAATTTGCAGCTTCACAAGCTTAAAGATTTGCTGGACAAGGCCCGCGCTCGTATTCATCGTTTGAATCCGATCAATCGATATGTATCGCTTTTTCGTCACAAATAAGCCTTCTTCGATTCTAAATTCATCATCTTCAATTCGATAGGTAAACCTTCTCCATTTGATGATGCTTGCCGCTACAAGCCAGATGAACAGCACACCGAGCGCAATGGCTCCGTAAAAACGGACAGTATGGTTTGAATTGACGATATACACAAAAAAGAATGGCAGAATGATATTTTTTATTGTTTGAATAATGGTATGGCATAAATTCAAAATGACTGCTGCCGGGTGCAGGCGTTTCGGTTCAGACATCATCGTCAGTCACCCTTGCCAGACGGGAAATGGAGTCTCTCAGTCGGTCCGCTTCCTCCATCTCTAAAGCGGGGATCGAATGAACGGTCGCAGCCGTGGAAATTTTCACCGTTGCGAGATTGTATTTTTTCAATAATGGCCCTTGCGACGTATCAACGTGCTGAACCCTGACCATCGGGACAATCACACGTGTCACCACAAAAATACCTGACTGAATATCTATTTCATGTTCATGGACTTCATATCGCCACACCTTATGGCGGACCTTCGGAATGAGAAAGACCGTCACAATCGATCCCAGCAGCCAAACTGCGCCGAGCACGCCGCTGATCCAGTACGGCCAATGAAAATAATAGCTTAACACTGCAACTGCTATGACGATAAGCAAGCAAACAGCGGATATGATGATCTCTTGAAGTCGCCAAACCTTTAATCCGTCTGGACTGATTTGGTTTTTTGGCTGCTCTCTCAAAAATACCTACCTCCCTTTTTTTCGTCGTTACTTATACGTCTCTTGTACGGAAAGGTTTCATTCTTAAGCATACATAGAAAAATGGCTTCCGTCAGCTGAAAGTTTGCTGAATCACAAATCGTAAATATAAAAAAGCCCAAAACATGATGTTTTGGGCTCTAAATCGATCAAATTAGTATGATTTTTTCTGGCGTCTGTCACCTGACGAACGGCGATCGTTTGAACGCTTTTTGTCGTAGGAAGAACGGTTGTTGCTTTTCCCTTTTCCGCCGCGGTAGCCGCCGCCTTGGCCGTCTCTGCGTTTAGAAGAGCGCTGGTTTTTGTAGCGTTTGCTGACCATCGGCGCTTCGTCTGTTAAGCGAACCGGTGTATTGTCCGGCTCTTTTGTAGACATTTTGATAGCCGCTGCAACCACAGTCACTGCATCATGATCTTCAAGCAGCTCAGCTGCCGCTGTCATGTAGAAGTTCAGGTTGTTTTCGCTGATTGCCGTACGAAGACGTTCAACTGTAACCTGCTGCTGGCCTTCTAACGCTTCATCAAGTGTAGGCTCCTTCATGCGGTCCATTTTGCGTTTTGTTGTTTGTTCAATTGCGCGAAGCATGCTTTTCTCACGCGGTGTAATAAACGTCATTGCCATACCTGTTTTTCCTGCACGGCCCGTTCTTCCGATACGGTGAACGTAGCTTTCAGGATCTTGCGGCACATCAAAGTTGTACACGTGTGTTACGCCTGAAATATCAAGTCCGCGAGCGGCAACATCAGTTGCGACAAGAACTTCGATTGCGCCTTCTTTGAATTTACGAAGCGCAACCATACGTTTCGCCTGCGTTAAGTCACCGTGAATTCCTTCAGCTGCATATCCGCGAAGGTTCAGAGCTTCAGCCAGCTCATCGACACGGCGTTTTGTACGTCCGAATACGATCGCAAGCTCAGGAGACTGAATGTCAAGAAGTCGAGTCAGTGTATCGAATTTTTTGCGTTCTTGCACTTCCAAATAGAACTGCTGAATGTTAGAAACCGTCATTTCTTTCGCTTTTACTTTTACGTGTTCCGGCTCAGTCATAAAGCGCTCTGCAATGCGTTTGATCGGCGCAGGCATCGTAGCAGAGAACAGAAGTGTCTGATGCTCGCTCGGCACGTTTGAAAGGATAGATTCAATGTCGTCAATGAATCCCATGTTCAGCATTTCATCCGCTTCATCCATTACAACAGTATTTACATTGTTTAAACGAATTGTGCGGCGGTTGATGTGGTCAAGAAGACGTCCAGGTGTTCCGACAATAATATTCGGATTCTTCTTTAACGCCCGGATTTGTCGTCCAATATCCTGTCCGCCGTAAATAGGAAGAACCTTCGCACGTTTATCTTGTCCGATTTTATATAATTCTTCAGATACTTGAATGGCTAATTCACGGGTTGGCGCGATTACGATTGCTTGAATATTAGGAGACTCGGGGTTAATTTTTTCAACAAGGGGTATACCAAACGCAGCTGTTTTACCTGTACCTGTTTGCGCTTGTCCAATGACGTCTTTATTTGAAAGTCCGAGCGGTATTGTTTGTGCCTGAATCGGTGTTGCTTCTTCAAATCCCATACGATTAATTGCTTTCATGAGATCAGAACTTAAATTAAAATCTTGAAACGTTATAGTCAAATTATTCAAACTCCTTCTAATTGCTGTTTCAGTAATGTCGTGATTTACCACTTATAAAACTGCCCTTTAAACAAAAGGGACAGGATCCATCCGTATACAAAGCCCGAATTACTTTAAGTTTTATCTTACCATTACACTACTTGTTTTTCAATAAGATGAGAAGCAGATCGGCTTCTCGAATATGCCGGCTGCTGCTCCATCCGCTCCCATTTGTCCGGCGGAGAACTTTGGGTCAGCGGATGAAAAGGCCGGACGAATATGTTCGTATCGCGAAATAACCTATATATATTGTATCATAGCCGCAGCCGGCCAGATATACATAATTTCCGGCCGGCATACATTAGTGTTTGCACATCGTATGATTTTATGATGTAATATGATTTTTTCCGCAAATTATTTTCTTAAGAAAGCGGGCTCTCTATTAAATCTTTAACGATTTCTTCAAGCTTCATACCTCTGGACGCTTTGAATAAAATCAAATCGCCTTTTGATGCGTTTTCCTTCACAGCTTGGAGGAGATCTTTTTTCTCAGTGTAGTGGCTGACACGGTCTTTCTCAAAGTGTTTCAGTGCGCCTTCCGCGATAAAAGCTCCCAGTTTTCCGTACGTAAAAACGCGGTCAATTCTCTCAGGGCTGATCACAGCGCCGCACTCTTGATGGAACGTTTTTTCCAGATCGCCGAGTTCAAGCATATCGCCGAGCACGAGCATTTTTTTGCCATAGCCTTCAAGACTTTCTGTCAATTGAATCGCAGCTTTCATGGAGGTCGGACTCGCATTATAAGCGTCATTGATTATCGAAAGGCCGCTGTCTGTTTTAATGAGTTCAAGTCTCATGCCGGTTACCCTTAGGCCGCTCAGTCCTGTCGCCGCATCCTCAGGCGTGATGCCAAAATAAGCCCCAGCAGCAATTGCAGCCATGGCGTTCATCACATTGTGCTTGCCGAGTATCGGAATAAAAAACGATGTTTCCATCCCTTTGATTGTAAAATGGGTGCCTTCCTCACTCTGGCTGACATCCTGAAGCTGATAATCATTATGCGCTCCCGTTCCGTACGTTTTCGTCCGGCAGCTGTATGCATTTTGAAGGAGCGGTTCGTCCCCGATATAAATCAGCACTCCGTCTTCTTTAAGCCCGTTAATGATTTCAAGCTTCGCCTCCGCGATACCCTCTCTAGAGCCAAGGTCTTGCATATGCGATTCGCCGATATTCGTAATCACTGCCGCATCCGGGTTTGCCAGCCGGCTCAAGAGGTCAATTTCTCCTTTGGCGCTCATTCCCATCTCCAATACGGCGATCTCCGTATTTTCAGGCATCGCTAAAACCGTCAGCGGCAGACCGATGTGATTATTAAAGTTTCCTCCTGTTTTGTGGACATGGTACCGGGTTCCCAGGACGGCGTGAATCATATCTTTCGTTGTCGTTTTGCCGTTGCTTCCGGTTACTCCGATGACACGCGTGCCAAGCTCCTGCAAATAGGCTTTTGCAAGCTGCTGAAGTGCGGTAAGGGTATCATCCACTAAAATGACGGCCTGATTCTCAGGCGGATTTGGCTCTGACCGATCCCAAAGAACGGCCGCTACACCGGCTTCAAAAGCCTGCTCCACATAAGCGTGGCCGTCAAAACGTTCCCCTTTCAGCGGAATGAAAAGCTGATGTTGTTCCAGTTTTCTTGTATCGGTTGCCACTCCATGAATGACTGTTTGTTCATATTTCGGATTTGTCAATGTGCCATTGACCATTTCAGCAATGTTTTTTACTGTTCGCTTAATCAAGTGAGGTCCCTCTCTTTCTTTTGTATATACGGGAAAAAACACTGCCCTTTTACCGGCAGTGTCCTTCTTCATTAGAATGTATGCTTGATCAATTGTTTTTCAGCGTGGCGTTCTTTTGCAAGCTCCACAAGCTGTTCAATCAGGTCAGCGTATTCCACTCCGGCTTCTTTCCAGAGCAGCGGGAACATGCTGAAAGGCGTAAAGCCAGGCATTGTGTTGACTTCATTGATCAGAACTTCGCCGTCAGCTGTCAGGAAAAAGTCCGCTCTGACGAGTCCTGAGCCATCGATCGCTTTAAACGCTTTGATCGCCATATCACTGATTGTTGCGTATTCCTCTTCGGTGACAATCGCCGGAATCATCAGATCAGTATCTCCATCCTCATATTTCGCTTTGTAATCGTAGAAATCCGTCTTCGGTGCGATTTCTCCCACAACAGAGCATTTAGGATCGTCATTTCCAAGAACGCCGATTTCAATCTCGCGGCCGTTAATGCCTTCTTCGACGACGACTTTGCGGTCATATTGGAAAGCAAGCTCAAACGCTTTTTGCAGTTCTTCACGGTTTCGGCATTTGCTGATTCCGACACTTGAACCAAGGTTTGCCGGTTTTACGAAGCAAGGGTAGCCTAGTTCCTGTTCAACCTGCTCACAGCATTCTTCCGGAGAATGAGTCCATTCCTTCTTAAGGAAAGCTGCGTATTTAGCTTGAGCAAGGCCGGCCTGCGCGAATAAATGTTTCATAACGACTTTATCCATGCCAGCTGAGGAAGCAAGCACTCCGTTGCCGACATAAGGAATGTTCAAGAGCTCTAGCATCCCTTGGATCGTACCGTCTTCTCCGTTCGGTCCGTGGAGGAGCGGGAATACGACGTCGATTGCTTCATTTTGCTGTGACGCTTCCTGCGGAAACATCTCCTGGTTCAGGGCAGCTGGAGAAAAAGCACTGCCTCCTTGCTCAAATTGAAGCATTTTCACGTTTGAAACAGGCTCAGTTAAACGGGCGCCTCTTACCCATTCGCCTTTTTCTGTTATATAAATCGGATGTATATCAAACTTCTCAGTATTTAGCGCTTTGATTACAGCCAGAGCTGTCTGCAGGGAAACATTATGTTCTGCCGACTTTCCTCCGTACACTAATCCTAGACTTGTTTTCAATGGATACTCCCCCCACTACAATTCATCTTTACTATCTTATCACTTTCACAAGAAAATGATCTAATTATTTTTGGGCATGCTGATGTTGAATGCATTTGTATGTAATTCCTTTTTATTTTATATTAAAATGGCATTGAAAAGGAGATGTGACATATGAAAAAAATCACAACGAACGAACAATTTAATGAACTGATTCAATCTGATAAAGAAATCATTGTAAAGTTTTATGCTGATTGGTGCCCAGACTGCACACGCATGAATATGTTCATCGGCGATATTTTGGAAGAATATAATCAAAACGACTGGTATGAGCTGAATAAGGACGAGCTTCCTGACTTGGCTGAAAAATACCAAGTGATGGGCATTCCCAGCCTGCTTATCTTCAAAAACGGTGAAAAAACAGCTCATCTTCACAGCGCCAATGCCAAAACGCCTGAAGAAGTGACTGAATTTTTATCTGAACATATAAGCTAATTCGTTAAACAGCCTTATTTTATGTCGTCGGGCTCTACATGAACATGAACATGAGTGACATCGTGTTCATGTTTTATTTTGTCTTCTACTTCATCAGCCACTCCATGACCTTCTTCTACTGTAAGCTTCGGATCAACCGTAATGACCATTTCGATATGAACTGTGCTGCCTAAATACCTCGCTTTCACATCCTTTAAGCGATGCACATTTCCGATCCTCGCGACGGTTTGTCTGTAAGGCTCAAGATCTTTTAAATGGAAGCCGTCTGTTAAAGAATGTGAAGCGTCTTTAAAGATATCCCACGCCGTTTTGCAAATGATGATGCCGATGATAAAAGCCGTTACCGGATCAATCCACGGCAGCTGCAGCTGGGACGAAAAAACACCGATAAACGCGCCGGCACTTACAAAAGCGTCTGACCTGCTGTCCTTTGCCGCTGCCATCAGGGCAGAGCTTTTAATGGACGCTGCCAGCCTTTTGTTATATACATAGATGCCATACATAAACATAGCACTGGCTAACGCCGTCCATGCCGCGATAAGATTTGGCGTTTCCGTTGTGCCACCCGCAATCGCTTTTCCTCCGCCGATTAACACTTCAATGCCGACTGCCATCATAATAAAAGACGCAATAAGAGACGAAATTGTTTCAGCCCGATAATGGCCGTATGGATGATCGCTGTCAGCCGGCCTTTGGGAAATCCGCAATCCTATGAACACCGCTAAGGACGCAACAATATCTGTTCCATTATTTAACCCGTCTGCTCTCAGCGCTTCAGAATGATAGAGAATCCCAATGACTAGCTTCACAACAGCAAGGATGACATATGCAAAAATATTGAGGAGCGCCCCTTTTTCTCCCTTTTTCAGATTTTCTGTCCGCTCCATTGTATACCAGCCTCCATTCTATTACATAGTATGGTTCAAAACATGAAAAATAGCAGAACTGCGTTCAATGAAGCGGGACATTTCGACAGCAAATATTGCCCGGGAAACTTTTTGTCGATTTGTTGAATGTTTGTAAATTGGCAAAGAATAGGACTGTTTTCACCTTTACAGGCTATTGCGGACATTGTATACTAAAGTTAATTGATAATGATTATCAATATCGTTTGATTGGAGGTTGGTGACACAATGACACCTCAGTCTGCAGAAATCAGAAAAAAACAGCTCATTCATCTGTTAATACAGAATGGTATATACAAAAAGTCAAAGCGTCATCTGTATGAATTGTCGCTGACGGAGTTAGAAAGTGAATACAAACATGTCAGGAGGGCGCCGGAGCATGCCGAAGCGTAAAATAAAAACTTACCAACAGCTGATCCAGGAAAACAAAGAGGCGATTATGGGCAATCCAAAGCTGATGAATGTTATTTATGACAGGATCGACCGCAAGCATCAAAAAAATCTGCAAGAGCAAAACAATACATAAAAAGAGCCGGAAAGGCTCTTTTTTTTATGACTCAAACGCTTCTGCTGCCAGGGTGTGTATCACGGCGTCATCCATCGGCGGGTTATGGAGACCGGCGCGTACATCACGGTAATAGCGCTGAAGCGGGTTGGTTCGTTCAAGGCTTTTGGCTCCGACAATTCTCATCGCTTTATCAACAACAGACAACGCAGCGTTTGTGACGATATGTTTCGCTGCACCGAGCTCGCTTGTCAAATGTGGACGCCGTTCCGGATCGTCATATAATTGAGCGATATGGAAAAGAAAGTGTCTGGCATTAAGCAGTTCAAGCTCCATTTCGCCCGTTCTTTGCTGTACGGCCGGGACATTCTTGATCGGTCCCTTCAAACTGTTTGGAGAATACTCAGAGGCAAATTGCACTGCATAGTCACGCGCAGCTTGTGCCACACCAAGATAAATCGCCGGAATGTGAAGCAGCCAGCCATTCGGCTTAGCTCCACGAGGCCCTTGAAGCAATTCAACCAGCTTATTCTCTTCAAGCATGACTTCGTTCAGTACAAGATCATGGCTCCCTGTCGCCCGCATCGCCATCATATCCCACGTTTCTTCAATCGACAAACCGGGATCATCTTTATGAATGAGAAACACGCCTGTTGTTTGTTTGTCTTCAATCCATGCGGTTACTAAAAAATAATCCAGTGCTTGTGACATCGTCGTAAAGGTTTTTCTTCCATTCACTGCCCATTTGCCATCCTTTTTGACGGCATTTGTACCCGGACGCCCTCCTCTCGTCGGGCTTCCGGTTTTCGCTTCAGTCGCCGCCCTGTTAATGACGGCTCCGTTTTGGACTTCCTTGGCAACAAATGCAAATACGTCTTCATCCCAGCTGTTTCCTTCTCCAAGCTCCCCGATTACGCTCAAATGCCAGCCGATGCTAAGAGCCGCAGGAGCATCTCCCCGTGCAAGCCGTTCTTGAAACAAGAGCATTTCGTAAACAGAAATGCCCCCTCCGCCATGAGAAGCTGGCAATGTTAATGCCGTATAGCCAGCATCACGCAGTTTTTGTATTTTCTCCACAGGAAAACGTCCCTGTTCGTCATCTTCAGCAGCTGTTTGCTGGAATTCATCCGCAATCCGTCCGATTTTCTCCATCCATTGCCGCTGTTGATCGTTTTGTATAAATAATGACATCCGGCAGCCCCCCAAGTTTTAATTCCGATAAATTTAATATGTATTATAGATTTCCTGCCATTTTTCCGCAACTGTTAATCTTTTTGTCCAGTATAGAAAAACACGCCGTTCCCCTAGGGAACAGCGCGATTACACAGGATTTGCATCCCGGTCTTGTTTCATGCCGAGATAAATCAGCATATATGTCAGGTAACCCATTGTCATCACCAGGCCGCCAAAGAAAAAGCTTGAGAAAATCGGCTCTTCAAAAGCGGTCACTGCAGCCAACACAATCCAGCTGGCATACAGATAGATGATAAAATAGCGAATGCCCGTCTTCATTTTATATATCATGTACAGCCCCACGAGAGAAAACAACCCTAGCGCGAGCCTGAAATAAACAAGATGTTCAAACTGAAACATGAATGACACAAATGAGAATCCAAGCAGCAATACGATCGGTAAAGCGGTAATAAAGTTCCTCAATCGAGACACCTCCGTCAGTACCTTTAGTATAAACCAAAATATCAAATGATATTGATTTACGTGAGCTTTTTCACAAAAATGTCATTCCTTGCCTTCAGACCCGAACATCCCGTTTACAGAAGCACCACCAGCCAACGACGATGAAGAATATCGCGTGTATGATGAGAATCCCAATTGAAAACAATGGCGTCATGCCTGAAAACAACGCTGTCTCTCCGCTTCTGTATTGTGTAAAGTCAGTGTTCGCAAAAAGCAAAAAGCTTCCCCACTTGTTTTCAAACAACTTCATGAGCTGAACAAGTGTACTCGCTCCGTATAAAACGACAAAGGAAACAACAACTGCTACCGCGCTATTTCGGAACAGCGAAGAACAAAGCAGTCCGAATAATCCCATCATCACGGCTTCAAGCCAGTTTGATCCGATCAGCGCCAAGGTGTTGACCAGCAATGTCTGTGATTCCGAGGTCACGGATGTGCCAAAAAACACGAGACCGAATAATAAAGCCAAAATGTAGTAAGCCACATACAAATAAAAGCTGACCATTACGACTGTGATTAATTTTGACCAAAAAACCTTTTGGCGTTTAACCGGACGAATGAGCAAAAATTTGATCGTCTTTTTATCAAATTCCATCGAAATAATTGTCGCAGCAATCACGATCGTTAAAGCCTGCAGCAAAATGTTCAGGCTCGGTGTATACGATAAATAGCCGATGAAGTTTTCATCTGTCCCGGCACTGACGACAATCCGTTTAATGATCAATGCCATGAAGAATTGGAAGACAGCCATCAGGATCAGAGAAACCAAAGTGACTTTCCGATTAAAAAGTTTCATATGTTCATTCCAAATTAATTTAGACAAGCTCTTCTCCCTCCTCTTGATGAGCAGTCGTCGCTTTTATAAATTCGTCTTCCAGTGATTGCGTGTAAGGCGTAATGGAGAATACATTCAGACCTTGTCCGACAAGTAATCGGTTCAGCTCCGGAATGTTTTCTTTTGCTACCTCAACTACAATCGTCCCAGCTTGGCGCTCAGCTTGATATTGATTGCCTGTCAGCCAATTGAGCGCTTTTTCTTGCGGCTGCACTTCTATAATCGCTTTTTCTGTGGTTTGACCAGTTCCTTGTAAGCTGACTTCCGCTTTGATCTCACCCTTTTGAATGATGATGACACGGTCGCACAGATCTTCAACCTCGCGCAATAAATGAGTGGCGAACAGAACTGCTGTTCCTTCCACTTCTGCGAGCTCCTTAATATGATCGCGAAAATCCTTCATCCCCGCAGGATCGAGGCCGTTTGTCGGTTCATCTAGAATGAGAAGCTTCGGCCGGTGAAGAATTGCCTGAGCTATTCCCAGACGCTGCCGCATTCCAAGAGAATAGGTTTTCACTTTATCATGAATGGCTGACGTCAGCCCGACACGTTCCACCACTTCATCAAGCCGTTCATCCGTTATTTTCCTGTGCATATTCGCAAAGTGCTTGAGGTTTTCCCAGCCTGTCAGGTACGGATAGAACTCAGGGTTCTCGACGATCGCTCCAACCGCTTCCATCGCTTTTTCAAACTCTGTATCATGCTGGAATCCGCTGATTGTCACGCTTCCGCTGTTTTGTTTTAGCAGCCCGACGATGATACGGATAAGTGTTGTTTTTCCGGAACCATTCGGACCGAGCAGACCGATGATTTCACCCTCCATGACGTCCATGCTGATCTGTTTTAAAATCGCTTTAGACCCAATCTTTTTATCGAGGCCTTCAATATGTAAAATCGGCTCAGCCATAAAGCCTTCCTCCTTTTTCAACCAAAAATAAACAGTGCCCAAAATTAGGCACTGTTTGTATTATAGCATTTGTTGCTTCCAAATGTTTGGTTAAACCGATAGAGTCGGCGCTTGCTCAGTCTGCTTATTCTTTTCGGTTTCTGTAATGATGACAGCGCAGGCCGCGTCACCTGTTGTGTTCACCACTGTACGGAGCATATCAAGCAAGCGGTCAATTCCAAGAATCAATCCGATTCCCTCGACAGGCAGGCCGACAGATTGAAGCACCATGGCTAGCATAATCAAACCGACTCCCGGAACACCAGCGGTTCCGACACTTGCCAGCACAGCCGTCAGTATTACCATCAGCAGCTGCGTAAATGTCAGATCATGCCCGAACACCTGCGCGATGAAGACAGTGGCTACCCCTTGCATGATGGCTGTTCCGTCCATATTAATTGTCGCACCGAGCGGCTGGACGAAGCTGCTGATTGGCTCAGGCACTTTTAATTTTTTCTGAGCCACATCCATAGATACCGGGAGTGTTGCATTGCTGCTGGAGGTACTGAACGCCACAACCATAACCTCTGAGAAATCTTTAAAGAACGTGATCGGATTTCTTCTGGCTAGAAGCGCTACTGTAGATCCGTAGGTAACGACTGCATGTATCAGCAATGCAACGGTTACCACAACCATGTACAATCCCATCGCTTTCATTGCACTGAATCCTTGGCTTCCGATAGCTGTCGCAATCAGACCGAATGTACCATACGGAGCGAACTTCATGACAAGATTCACCAAGTACATCATCAATTCATTTCCTTGTTCAACGACTTTAAGAAGCATATCCGCTTTTTTTCCGAGCATTGTAATTCCAAGTCCGACAAAAATGGCAAAAGCAATAATTTGCAGCATATTTCCTTCCGTCATCGCTTGAACAGGGTTGGTCGGAATAATGTTTAACAGAGTGTCTGCAATGCTTGGGGCTTTTTCAGCAGTGAATTCGGCAGATGAAGTATCATACGTTCCGAACTCTCCCGGTTTGATGACAAGAGCTAAAATAATGGCAATCGTAATAGCGACTGCAGTCGTGATGAGAAAATAAGAAATGGCTTTCACGCCGATTCTGCCAAGCTTCTTAGGATCGCCCAACCCGGCTACTCCCAGCGTCAGTGAGAAAAAGACAATCGGAACGACAAGCATTTTAATGAGGTTTAAAAAGATGGTGCCTAGAGGACCAAATACAAACTTATTTAAATTTTCAAATAATTCAGGTGATGTTACGTTAAGAATAATCCCCGTCACAGCACCCAGCACCAATGCAATGATAATCTTTGTAGCCAGCTTCATCCGCATTCCTCCCTCTTTTGAAAAAAGCCCGCGAGAGACTCCCGCGGGCTTTGGCTATACAATCAAACCACAGGACTCTCTCTTCACGCTGATGAGGTTAGCTGACGGGTTCGGACGAAGAGATGTCCGTTTTTCAGATGAAAAATTAACCCCAAAAGATCGGGTCCCCCACTCCTTATGATAGGATTAAGCGTGTGGCTTACTATTATATGATCTATTTTATTTATACAGAAAAGATCCAATTTTGTAAACTATTTTTTGTTACTTTTTTCTCTGGATCTTTTAGGTCGATCCTCCTTGTTGGTGACATCAAGAATATCAAGGAGAAATACAAAGATCGGAATCCCGATAATTAAGCCCCAAATGCCGAAAAAATGTTCAGAGAAAATGAGTACTGTGAAGGTGAAAAAGATTGGCAGCTCTGTTTTCGCAGACATCAGCTTTGGATTTAAGAAATAGGTTTCGATCGCATGAATGGCGAATATGACTAGCACAATGTAAAGCACATACATTCCGCCGCCAGTGCTGTAGGCGATAATGCTGAGCGGAATCAGGGAAATGACGACGCCTGCCACAGGGATCAATCCAAGGAAGAACACCATAATAGACAGCCCAAACAGCTGCGGGAAGTGCATAATCCAAAGCGCGATAAACGTCAGAATACAATTGACGAGCGCAATGATAAATTGTGCCTCAAGCACTTTGCCGAACGTTCTGGCAAATTTGCTTCCGAAAAAAGCAATTTCCTCATAAAAGACCCTCAGTTTGCTCGTTTTAAATTTCGCCATGAATTCAGAAAGGCGTTTTTTCTCAAATAAGAAAAACATGCTGAGGATAAGCGCCATCACGACCTGCAAACCGAATGTGCTGATATCGGCCAGATACGTATACACTACATTGAAGCCCTCTTTGACATATGAACTGATGTTGATATCTCCGAAAACACTGGTGATCTCATCAAAGAAAGGGATGCTGTCAGGGTGATACGCAATATGTTTAATCTGCTTGACCAGCTGCTGGATCTGCGCGGCGACGACCGGATAAAACACAAAACCCCCGACTGTTAGCAGCACAGCAAGCAGCATGTAAAGAAACGTAATGACAACCCGCTGGCTTACGCGGAAGAACTGGCTTACAAACTGCCGCACGACAAGCTCCAAACGATCCATTAAAAACGTGAAAATGAAGGTAAGCAATATTAAGTTGATCATGCTCTTAAATAGATATAACACACCAGTTAACACGACAAAGATGGAGAAACGTCTTACTCCCGGGTGCTGAAAAAATTTAACTAAAGCGGCCATTTATACACTCCTGTTAGGACAAACGTCCTTCATTCAATATAGTATCCATTTGTAAATTATATAACAAAAAAATGCTGAGGTCTCTGTCCTTACCTTAATAATTCTTAAACAATTAAAAAAACGGCCCATGAATGGGCCGTTCTTTTTTCAAACTGCTGTTTTCATTTTTTTCATGCCTTCAACAGCCTCTACTCTTTTTGCTTCATCAAATTCATTTTCGCTTTTTGCAACAATGATCGTGGCAATTCCGTTTCCGATCAGGTTCACAATGGCTCTTCCTTCACTCATGAAACGGTCGACACCAAGCAGGAGTGCAAGGCCCTCCAGCGGAATGACCTGAAGCGCTGACAGCGTTGAGGCAAGGACGATAAATCCGCTCCCCGTCACACCTGCCGCTCCCTTCGATGTCAGCATCAGCACGAGGATAATCGTAATTTGCTGGCCGATGCTGAGGTCTACTCCAAACACCTGTGCCAAAAAGACCGTCGCCATTGATAAATAAATGGATGTGCCGTCGAGGTTAAATGAATAGCCCGTCGGAATCACAAGCCCGACAACGGATTTGGAACAGCCGTAGCGCTCCATTTTATCCATCATACGCGGAAGCACCGATTCGGAAGAGCTTGTGCCAAGCACGATCAGAAGCTCATCTTTAATGAAGCGCAGGTAATTCCACAGGCTGAATCCGTAAAGCTTGCAGATGATATTTAAAGCAACAAATACGAACAGGAACATCGTAATATAAACAGACATCATTAAGCTTGCCAGCGGTTTGATGGAATCGAGACCGAAGTGCCCGATCGTATACGCCATCGCCCCAAATGCCCCGATTGGCGCAGCTCGCATAATGTAGCCGATAATTTTGAAAAAGACGTGAGAAACCTTGTCGAAGAAATCAATGACGCTTTTCCCTTTTTCACCTAATGCCGCAAGACCGACTCCGAAAAGAATAGAAAAGAATAAGACCTGCAAAATGTCCCCTTTTGCGAAGGCATCAACCATGTTGGACGGAACAATGTGTGTCACAAATTCAATCCAGTCGATTCCCTGACCGCCATTTTGCGTGTATTGTGATACATCTCCCTTTTCAAGCTTGCTGTAATCAAGACCCGCACCCGGCTTCATGATGTTGACGACAAATAAACCGATAATGAGTGCGAGGGTGGTGACAACCTCAAAATAGATAAACGCTTTTCCCCCTACTTTTCCAACCTTCTTCATATCGCCCATTTTTGCAATCCCGAGAACGATTGTGAAGAAAATGATTGGTGCGATCACCATTTTAACAGCGTTGATAAATGTATCGCCAAGCGGTTTCATTTCTTTGCCGACATCCGGCCAGACCAGCCCGACAATGACCCCGATGATGACCGCGGTTATGACCTGAACTGTTAAATTTTTAAACAGTTTCATCTCCTTCATCCCCCTGTCCTATTCGCCTTTGTGTCTTTCTTACTAGAATGATAGCGTTTTCATATAGTCTGGGGAAGTTTATGATCATAACGGACATTTTGGTCTTTTTGGTCACAGGTTTATCCTTTTAACACGTAGCGGTTGACCGGCCGGCCGACTCCGCCATATTGAACGTCCAATTTGATGATCCCGGTTTTTTCTAAGTAATCAAGATATCGTCTGGCTGTCACTCTGGCGATGCCGAGCGCCTTGGCGACCTCTTCCGCAGAAAGGGATGCGGTTTGCTGTTTCAAAAATGCAGTGACTTCATTCATCGTGAAGTGATTCAACCCTTTCGGCAGATCCTGTACGGCCTGCTGCGGAATATTCAGGATCGCATCGAGCTGTTCCTGGGACAGCGTATCATTCGCTTCGATTTTTTGTTTATATTGCTTGTACTTTTCGAGCGCCTGTCTCATTCGCTCAAGCTTAAACGGCTTTAAGATATAGTCAACCGCCCCGTTTTGCAGCATAAGAGAGATCGTTTCCTTGTCTTTTGCAGCGGAGACGACAATGACATCCACTTCAAGCTTTTGCTTTCTGATCTCCTGCAAAGTCTTGATGCCGTCTTTTTTCGGCATGTACACATCGAGAATGACGAGATCGGGCTGTTCTTCTTTAATCAGCTTAATGCCTTCCTCTCCGTTTCCTGCTGTTGCACAGACAGTAAAGCCTTTAACAGTTGTAATAAAATCCTTATTGACCTCTTGAACCATCGGATCGTCTTCAATGAGCAGAACTTTCCATTCTTTACGAGCCATGCTGTGCTTCCTCCCCCTTCATTGGAAAAACGATAGAAAAAGATGTCCCCTGCCCCGCATGTGAATCAACTTCTATCGTGCCCGATCCTTTGTCTATGATTTGTTTCACTAAATACAGGCCATAGCCTGTGCCGCCTGTTTTATTGACTGTAAAACCTTTGTCATAAAGGTGCGGCATATGTGCCTGTTCAATCCCGCAGCCGTTATCTTCTATTAAAATAGCAAGGATATCATCCGTTTGTTCGATACTAATGTCAATTCGTTTGTCATCAGATTGAACGGTTTCAAATGAACCGAAGGCATTTTCAATCAGATTCCCCAAAAGCACGACGATATCATGCTGATCAACATGCTCGGGAAATTGCTGAAGACTGCTGTTTTCATCTATATGAACAGCAATGCCGAGCTCCCTTCCCCTTCTGATTTTACTTAATAGAAGGCCGGCCGCAGCGTCATTTTGAATCGAGCGGTGCAAAAATTCAGTCACATTTTCCTGCTCAGTTGATGCCTGGAATGCAAGCTGCAAGGCTTTTTCAGACTTCCCCAGCTGGATGAGACCGGCGATCGTGTGCAGCTTATTCATATGCTCGTGATTTTGGACACGGAGCGCCTCCACAAAGTTTCTGACACCAGTCAATTCCTCTGCCATCTTGGCTGCTTCCGTTCTGTCCTGAAAAATCGCGACGGCGCCGATCACTTTTTTCTTCATGACGATCGGAATTCTGCTGCTCATGATCACCTTACCGCTAACACGAATTTCTTCATTATAAACCGCTTTGTTTCGCTCCACGATTTCGGGCAGGCGCGAATCCTTGAGAACCTCCCAGATCACCTTGCCGATCAGATCCCCCTGCACTTCAAAGATCTGTTTCGCTTTTTCATTGAAAATCGTAATGATGAGACGGTTGTCAATGGCGATCACCCCTTCATTCATTGAGTGAAACGTCGCCGTCCGCTCTTCATACATTCGGACAATCTCATGTGGCTCAAGCTGAAACATTTGTTTTTTGATATGACGGGCAAGCAAAAAGGAACCCGCAAGCCCGAAGCCGAGTGTCAGCACAACGATGAATGCGATATCACGCTTTAAATGAAGCAGGATGTCAGCAATCCCCGGCAGTGTTTTTCCGACAAGCACAACGCCAATTTGGTTGAGGTCGTGATCCTTAACCGGATAAAAAGCGCGAACCGCCGTGCCGATCTCACCCTTTGCTTCAGAGAAATAAATGTGCTCCGCAAACGCCGCCTCCTCGTCTGCTCCCTCTGATTTCTTGCCGATGCTAGTGCTGACAGGATGCGTATATCGGATGTGATTCATATCCATGACGACAATATAGTCTGCTTCATTAATCATCCTGATTTCTTCAACCGCATGGCGAACCGCTTCTGTTCGTTTTTTTTGCGCCAAAGCTTCTTTTACTTCTGTCATCTCTGACACCGTCCGGGCCGTATTCATCAGCCGCTTTTTCAGCTCCCGCTCCTCTGTATGCTGAATGTTGCCGATGAGCACAATGCCGCCGATCAAAAAGGAGAAAATGACGAGTATATAGGATAAGATCGTGATTTTCCAACGGATTGAGAGCTTCTTTTTGTTCATCAGCTTCTCCTTTCAGGTCTTTACGAATGTCATTGCCCCCATTATCCTTAACATAGGGGAGGGCTTTTCATGAAGAGTTTGCTTGCATGTCTCGCGCTGATGATCGCTGGAATTGCAACCGCTTTATTTATCGGATTCCATGATCATACCGGCAATAAAGAGATTGTTTATGATGACGACCAGGAAGGCTTGCAGGATCAAATCGTCTTTAAATTCAGCCACGTGGTTGCTGAAAATACGCCAAAAGGGCTGGCCGCCAATAAATTCGCTGATTTGGTGAACGAAAAATCAGGCGGGAAAATAAAAATTGAAGTATTTCCGAATGGAAGCCTGTACTCGGACATTGAAGAAATCGAAGCATTGCAAAACGGCGATGTTCAATTTATCGCCCCCTCCACATCGAAGCTCGGCATGCTCTCGCCTGAATGGGGAGTGCTGGATCTGCCGTATGCTTTTACAAATTACAATGCCGCCAAAAAAGGGCTGAACGGAAGCATCGGCACACAGCTGTTTGATTCTCTAAAGAAAAACCAATTAAAAGGACTGGCCTATTGGACAAACGGCTTTAAACAAATCACGACAAATCAAGGGCCGGTCAAAACACCGGATGATTTAAAAGGGCAGGACCTGCGCATTATGCAAAGCGATGTGATAGAGGATCAGTTCAAGCTGCTTGGCGCAATACCCCATCAGGAATCCTTCAATTCTACCTTTCAGCTGCTAGAAAACAATGTAGTTGATGGTGAAGAAAATACAATCTCAAACATCTATTCTAAAAAATTTTATAATGTTCAGGACTATTTGACAATAAGCAGCCACGGTTACCTCGGCTACGCTGTCATGACTGATGAGCACTTCTGGCAGGCGCAAACACCAGAAACAAGACGCATTTTGACTGAAGCGATGAAGGAGACGACAGAGTGGAATGAAACGTATGCCGAACAAATGAACAAGGAGCAGCTGGAGGAAATCAAAAAGAATTCTGCTATACATATTTATGAGCTGTCAGATAAAGAGAAAAAAGAATGGATGAAGCGTCTTGATCCTGTTTACCGGCAGTACGAGCCAATCTTTGGCCGAAAGCTGATCAAGGAACTGTTGGAGCTGCGAAAAGATTCATAGTTCCCATCTCGATACGCTGGTTTTCGTTTATCTTTCAAACGAGCGGAAATATAAAAAGAGATAAATGAAAAAGGAGATGGGTACATGTTTAAGCACACAAAAATGCTGCAGCATCCTGCTAAACCAGATCGTCCAGATCCATTATTCGCTAAAAAAATGCAAGAAATTTTAGGCGGGCAATTCGGAGAAATTTCAGTTGCCATGCAGTACTTATTTCAAGGCTGGAACACAAGAGGAAATGAAAAATACAAGGATTTGCTGATGGATACGGCAACCGAGGAGCTCGGGCATGTTGAAATAATCGCAACGATGATCGCCAGACTTCTTGAGGACGCCCCTCTTGATCAGCAGGAAAAAGCCGCTGAAGATCCGGTCATCGGCTCCATCCTGGGCGGCATGAACCCTCACCATGCCATTGTATCAGGACTTGGCGCCATGCCGGAAAGCAGTACAGGCGTACCTTGGAGCGGCGGTTATATCGTAGCAAGCGGAAACCTGCTGGCAGACTTCCGCGCCAACCTGAATGCGGAATCACAGGGCCGTCTGCAGGTCGCGCGCCTGTTTGAAATGACGGATGACAAAGGCGTCAAAGATATGCTCAGCTTCCTGCTGGCGCGTGACACGATGCACCAAAATCAATGGCTCGCCGCCATTAAAGAATTAGAAGCACAGGAAGGTCCGGTTGTGCCGGGCACATTCCCGAAGGCGCTCGAAAAACAAGAGTTCTCACATCAGCTTATCAATTTCTCTGAAGGCGAAGAAAGCGCCAAGCAAAACTGGCTGAATGAAAAAGCGCCTGATGGAGAAGCCTTTGAATATGTGAAAGAAGCAAAAACGTTTGGAGAAAAACCGGAGTTAAAACCAGCACCGCCTTTTGTTCATAATACACTTCCGGGACGCGAGTAAAGACACAAGCCCAAAACCTGATGTTTTGGGCTTTGATTATGCCTTCAGAACCGTCCAGTCTGGTTCGTATTGGATGTCTGGGTTATGTAACAAATCGTGAACGAACGGTTTATCCTCTTCGTACAGCGTCACCTCTATCGAAAGAATCACAGCCTTCTGTTCGTTTTCCTCGTATATGCTGTCATGTTCGTTCTCCATAAAATAATCATAGGCGGCTCTGTTTTCCCATACACTGATGATTTCTGCGGTGAGCGGCCCGTCTATCGTTTTTCGCCAGCCGCCGGCCTGTTTGATGAAGCCATTTACATGTGATAGTGCTTCCCACTCTGACTGCGCTTTTGCAAATGCTTCAGCATTTGCAGTGTCTACTTCACATACAATCCTTTTGATCAGCATGGCAACTCTTCTATGATGACGGTTTTGGCTTGTTTATGCTCGACACAGAGATTCACCGTTCTGACGTAAGAGCGTGTGCGGTGAACCGTGCCTTTCGGGATAAGGAGGCTGTCATTTGCTTTGAGCACCGCGGTTTCTTTGTCCTTAAAGTCGATCAACAGCTCACCTTCAAGAACAATAAACAATTCGTCTGAGTCAGGGTGATGGTGCCAGTCATATTCTCCTGTAAACACCGCAAGGCGCACGCAGTGGTCGTTGACCTCTGAAATTGAAAAATTGGCGTGTTTTTCTTTGACTTCGTTTGCGATGGCGAGCAAATTTTGCATTTCGGACATTAGCGAAAACCCCTTTTTCACTTATTGTATCGCAATTGTCGCATAAATTGAGAAAATTCCCGAAATAAAAAGCGATCCAGCTGATGTGCCGGATCGCTTTTTATTTACAGGTTGTCTGCCTTTATGCTTTTGATTAGTCGTTGTTGCGGGCGTTTCCGCCTTTTGAGCCGATTTCTTGGTAGAATTCTTTATCATGATTTTTGCTTGTAGCCTCTCCGCCTTTACGGCCGATTTCTTGATAGAATTCTTTATCATGATTTTCGCTAGTGGCTTCTCCGCCTTTTTCACCGATTTCTTGATAGAACTCTTTGTCATGGTTTTGGCTTGTGGCTTCTCCGCCTTTTTAGCCAATTTCTTGATAGAATTCTTTGTCATGATTTTCGCTAGTGGCTTCTCCGCCTTTTTTCCCAATCTCTTGATAGAATTCTTTGTCATGGTTCTTGCTTGTTGTTTCTCCGCCTTTTCTACCTGCTTCTTCTCTGCTCATTTTGTTATTGTCTGCCATTTTGAATTCCTCCTTTAATTGGTGTTGGTTGTTGTATTCCCGCTATCAATTCTTTTAAACAAACAAAACACATTGGGTGTGTTTTCAATAAAAAAAGCAGGCGGATCGCGGTGTCCGTCTGCTTTCTGCTATTCCATCTCTCGTTCTGTTTCTTTCAGTCGTTCAAGAATGCGCCTCTTTTTGTACAGCATCATGCCTGTCTCGGTAATGTCGTTTAATGTTGAGCGATTGGCAGCGGCGCCAAAAACCATTCCGGCGACCGGCACCAGCTGGAAAAGCTTTTTCCAGCCAAACGTGTCCCGATAACCTAAAACGACTTCTCGCCAGCCTTGGATTTGAGATGCGACATTCTTATATGTACGGTCTTGATCGTAGTATTTTAATTCTTGCAAAATCGATCTTTTGCCGACAACATCAGCCGACGTCAGCTGCAAACATTTCACAATGAAGACGCGTTCTTTTTTCTCCTTTGGGTCATAGCCGTATGCAACTGCGATATCCTGTAATGTTTTTAGTGATAAGCCAAGCACTGCCGGAATGTCTGCCGCCAGTGTAAACACACCGCCCACACCGGTTGTCGCGCCTTGAACGGTTGCTGCGTTGATTCTGTTTTTGCCCATTCCTTCCGCAATTTCATCCATGACAGGAAGAGGCGCTTTCCGGACGTCCTCCAGCGATTCAAAGATCTCCTCCGGCAGTTTCTTTTGAAACATCCTGATAATCTGTTTTTCAGATGTCAGGTACTGTCCTCCTGTTTGAACAAAGCTGCCGATCTCATCCAAGAGCTTGCCGATCTTTTTCTGAATGAATTCAGGTGTCAGCTTGTCCAGCAGCTGAAACGGGAGACGGCCGAGCTTTTCCCAAAACCAGACTTTTTGCTGAGCTTTTTCCCATTTTTCTATCTCTTTTAATTGCTGGTGTAAGTCTTCTTTTCGTTCTGTTGTCACTCAACCCGCACTTCCCTTCCGTTTTTTCTACTATATAGTATACCTTCATTTGTTCAGATGCGTTTTTATTTTTCACCTGCGGGTACCATTTTTATAAAAGAAAAAGGAGTGATGGGACATGCCATGGTCGATGAAGGATTATCCCGCTTCATTAAAAAACCTTGAGAAGCCGGTCAAGAAAAAAGCAATTGAGATTGCGAATGCGATGATTGATGAGGGCTATGAGGACGGACGTGCGATCCCGATCGCGACAAGCAAAGCGAAGGAATGGGCGGAAAACGCCTCTACAGATGAAATTGATGATTTCCTTAAACATGATGACGAGACAGAACGCGATGATGGTTCCAACAGCGGCGGAGACCCAGAACTCATGGATAAAGCAGAGCATGTCATCAAGCATAAAAACGGCTGGGCAGTCAAAGCCGAGGGAGCCCAACGCGCGTCTGACATCAAGGATACAAAGAGAGAAGCGATTGAACGGGCAAAGGAAATCGCTGCGCATAAAGGCACTGAGGTCGTTGTCCATTTGGCTGACGGCAGTGTGCAGAGAACGATCAAAACGGGATCATAAAGCGATGTGCTTTTAGGTGTTTCGAAATAATCAGGAGCGGTTATTGATTGGTAAATCATTTATGAGAGGTGATTATGATGCTTAGCTTTTTGGTTTCATTAGTTGTTGCTATTGTTATCGGATTAATTGGGAGCGCCATTGTAGGAAACCGGCTGCCGGGAGGAATTTTCGGCTCTATGATTGCCGGGCTGATCGGCGCTTGGATTGGGCACGGACTTCTTGGCACATGGGGACCGAGCCTCGCCGGCTTTGCTATTTTCCCGGCCATCATCGGGGCAGCCATCTTCGTGTTCTTGCTGGGCCTTATATTCCGCGGGCTGCGGAAGGAAGCCTAGACTCGACTCATTAGATACAGGAGGCATCGTTTCGAACTGAAACGATGTCTTTTTATATGGGACCTTATCCCGAATCCCTACATATCATGTTACATAACAGGGAAAAATTCAGGAATGTATTTTGAACATTTTCGGTTGACAAGAAACCGGGATGGTCATATGATGTAGATAAAATAATTTGCCTTAAGGAAACTCTTTGTTGTACGGCAAAAACAAACAGAATTCAGGTGAGACATGATGAACAAGGACATCACAGCACAATCTCCCCGTTCCAAAGCCGTCCAAGATGCGCTTGACGGGAAAATCAGAGGATTCAGAGGGCTGCTCCCTTTTCTTGGCCCTGCATTTATAGCAGCCATCGCCTATATTGATCCCGGCAACTTCGCAACGAATATCTCGGCGGGTTCTAAATACGGATATATGCTCTTATGGGTGATATTATTTTCCAATATCATGGCGCTTTTAATTCAATCCCTATCCGCCAAACTTGGGATTGCGACAGGCAAAAATCTGCCTGAGGTTGCCCGTGAAGAATTCCCGAAGCCTGTCTCGATCGGATTATGGATTCAGGGCGAGCTTGTCATTATCGCAACTGATTTGGCGGAATTTATCGGAGCGGCTCTGGGACTGTATTTGCTGTTCGGCATTCCGATGCTTGAAGCGTCTATTATAGCGGCGATCGGTTCTTTCGCGATCTTGGAGCTTCAGCGCCGCGGTTATCGCTCACTTGAAGCCGGCATTGCCGGTATGCTGTTTGTGGTCGTGATCGCCTTTGCACTGCAGACCTTTTTCGCAAAGCCTGATGCCGTGTCAGTGATGAAGGGCCTCTTTGTCCCGGCGTTTCATGGCACTGACAGTGTGCTTCTTGCAGCTGGTATTCTCGGCGCAACTGTTATGCCGCACGCCATTTATTTGCACTCTGCCCTTACACAGCGGCGGGTGGTCGGCAAAACGGATGCAGAACGGAAAAAAATCTTCAGATTTGAATTTATTGATATTTTAATAGCGATGCTGATTGCAGGAGCTATTAATGCAAGTATGCTGATTGTGGCTGCTGCATTATTCTACAAAAACGGCCTGTTTGTTGAGGACCTTGATGTCGCGTTTCAGCAATTCGGACATCTTGTCAGCCCTATGTCTGCGGCTTTATTCGGAATTGGGCTGCTCGTTGCCGGGCTATCCAGTTCGTCTGTCGGCACACTTTCAGGCGACGTGATTATGCAAGGATTTATCAACTACCGCATCCCGCTGTATGTACGGCGGTTTATCACGATCATTCCGCCGATCTTGATCATCGCGTCTGGCGTAAATCCGACGACCGCTCTCGTCTTGAGCCAGGTCGTGCTGTCTTTCGGGATCGCCTTTGCCCTCATTCCGCTGATTCTGTTTACAAGCAATAAACGGATCATGGGATCTCTGATCAACGCCAAATGGGTCACAGTGGTGTCTTGGCTGATTGCAGTATTGATCGTCGCTTTGAATGTGTTTTTAATTGTAGATACGTTTCGATAAAAAAACCGGCTGCAAAGCCGGTTTTTTATTTTTGGCAAAAGCTCATTGATACCCTTTTTGACAGAAATTTGTTATGATAGAAGAAAAATCGGAGTTTTGATGATGTCAGTATTTATTCTGTTTTATTTGTGGATTGTTCCTATTGTTATCGGCATTATATGTTCTGTCGCTGCCTATAAATCCAAAGGGAAAATGAGAATAGCGCCCGGCATGGCCATGATCATGTTCAGTATCATTTCCTTGATCACCGCGTTTACAGCCGGACACACGAATTTTCACGTGTTTATCGGCGGCATGTTTTTATTCGGCACCTTCTTGGTCGGTTCTGCTTTTCCTTTCTTTTTCGGGCTGAAGAAAAAAGAGAAATAACCCTATACTGAGAAGAGCTCTGCAAGATTTGATAAGAATAAACAAATGAAACATACAAGGACAAATGCGCTGGTCTTTTTGCTTTGAAAGAAGGTGCATTTGTCCTTTTGCCCGTTCTGAGCATGGCGAAAATCGTGATATGACGCATAGATCATTCCTGCAGATCCTAATACATACAACAATAATTTTATAAACTCAAACATGTAATCCTCCTCATACCAATATAATACAAGGATAACCCGAAATACATTTGTTTCCAACACAAAAAAAGAGGCCTCTAAAAGGGCCTCTTTTTTAGAATAACCGTTTCAAACTTTTCTTCAGTGACGGCATTTCGATTTTTTGGTTTTCGAAGAAGTTTTTCAGCATGTACTTGCTGAAGCCTTTTGCCTGCCCGTAGGTGATTTTGCCAGGCAGCGGCGGTTCGTTCCCAATCATGACATCCACAACGACCGGTTGGTCAGAGTGCAGCGCCTCATGGAAAGCCGGCGCAAGCTCTTCCGCTTTGGTCACTTTGATGCCTTTTGCTCCGCAGCTTTCTGCAAATGCGGCATAGTCGACATTTTGGAGTTGCGTGACATAATCGATATTGCCTTTGACCTGCTGCTCATATTCGATCATGCCGAGATTTTCGTTGTTTAAAATGACGACAGTGATCGGGAGCTTATATTTGACGGCTGTCGGAAGATCCTGCATGACCATGGAAAATCCCCCGTCACCGCAAACAGCGATCGCCTGGCGTTCCGGTTCGGACAAGCTTGCTGCGATCGCTCCCGGCAGGCCGCAGCCCATTGTCGCAAGCCAGCTTGAAACGATGAAATCCTGTTTCGCGTTCATTTTGAAATGACGCGCCATCCAAACTGTCACAGTGCCGACATCTACAGAGAGCACCGCATCATCAGCAGCCGCTTCCTGAAGACGTGCCACGACCTGCTGGGGTTTAAGCGGTGTTGTTGCCTCTGTCTCATCTTTTTCAATTTCGTTCCACCAATGCTGCATATGTTCTGTGCAGGCATTCAGGAATCTTCTGTCTTCCTTGCGTTCAATATACTCTGTCAATTCGTGCAGGCCGAGAGCCGAATCGCAGACAAGGCCCGCTGTCACCGGATAGCGTTTTCCGATTTTCGCCGGGTCTGAATCGAGCTGGATGGCCGGTGTATCATCTGGCAAATAATCGCGGTACGGGAATGACGTTCCGAGCATGATTAATAAATCACATTCCTCCATTGCCTCGTAAGCCGGCTTTGTGCCAATTTGTCCGAGGTTGCCGAGAAAATGCGGGTGCTTATCGGGAACGACGCCTTTTGCCGGTAGTGTGACTACGATCGGAGCGGCGGCTTTGTCCGCAAATTCTAAGAGCTCCCGTTTCGCCTTTTTCATTCCCTGCCCCGCCAAGATAATCGGCTTCTTAGCATTATTAATATATTGCGCGCAGGTGACGAGCTGTTCTTTTTTCGGTTCAAGGTTCCCTTCAATATACACTGGTGAAGTATACACGGGCTCGCGTTTGATTTTCTCCGCAAACAGATCATCTGACACGCTCAATACCGCAACGCCTTTTTTGCTGTAGGCGGTGCGGATCGCCTGATTCAAGAGATCCGGCAGTGTTTCCGCGCTATGTACCTCTCTGTTGAACACAGCCACGTCCTCAAACATTTGCTCCAGCTTGATCTCCTGGAAATAATCCCGTCCGACTTCACCTGATGAAACCTGTCCTGCAATGGCCAGCACAGGGGCGCCGTCCGCTTTTGCATCATATAAACCATTTAATAAGTGCACCGCTCCCGGCCCAGCGATCGACAGACAGACTCCGATCTTGCCGGTGAGTTTTGCTTCAGCTGCGGCTGCCAGTGCTGCCACCTCTTCATGGCGGGTTTGAATGAATTTCAGTTGATTTCTTTCGTGTCTTAATTCCTCAATAAACTCATTTATACTATCTCCGGGGATGCCGTAAACATGATCAACTCCCCATTGTTCAAGCAGCTCTGTCATTGCTTGTCCTGCAGTTTTGTGTGCCATAACGTATCCTCCTTTTTCCTTTTTTCAATACCACAGGAGAAAGGCTTTAAAACCCGGAGACCTAAATCACTTGCCCAGTCTTCTTTTCAACAGATCGATCGCCGCAAGCATGCCGACGTCCTTGAGGGTGATGGTTGCATCTAAGGCGCCATTCACGTAATCTTTGATTTGCCGTTTTCGGTTCGGCACCATAAAAAGCGGCAAACGCCGCGGAGAAAACCACTTTAATCGTGCTGTCTCTGTGCCGTCCGCTATTGCTTGTCCGCCTGTTATGCTTCCGAAAAACACATGCTGTTCATCTAGAAACTTTGGCCTTTGATAGACACCTATTTTCGCGGAAAGCGCTGTATTGTATCCCGTCTCTTCCAATACCTCACGTACCGCCGCTGCCTCAACCGATTCCCCGGAATCAATCCTGCCGCCCGGCAGATCCCATAAAGGGACATCTTTTCGTTTGACCAATAGAATCTGCTGATTTTCGTTCAGTACGATTACAAAAGCACCTTGAGTATACACCGCCATTCCTCTCTTTCCCGCAAAAAAGACCAAGGTGATTCCCTTGGTCCTAGACTTTACTTTTTAAAATGATACGGCAGTGTGGCAACCATTATGTCCTTTTTCCAGAACAGCCGGACTCTGAGGAGGAAGGCCGATTGATTGTGAAGGATGGTGTGCCAGCGTTTTTTCGTTATAAATTGCGGAAACAGCACCATGACAGAAAACTGCTCCTTCTTCGCTTTTGCCTCAACTGTTTCTAAAAATTTATCAAACGGATGAACAAGGCTTCTGTACGAGGAGTGAAGGGTAACGAGACGCACTCCATTATTGAGCTCTTCCCAGCGTTTTTCGACTTTCTTTTCCTGGTCTCTGTCAAATGACACGTGAACGGCGATCACCTGATCGGACAGTGATTTCGCATAGTGAATCGATTTTTGCACGACGGTGGTGACACCTGCTACAGGCACAATCACAACGGTGCCTTTGATTTCTTCCGGCTCTTTGTCTACGATGCGAAGCTGTTCACCAACCGCTGTGTAGTGATTTTTAATCGCAAAAAACAGCAAAACGACGATAGGCATAAAGATTAACACAGGCCATACGACATTAAACTTTGTCACAAAAAGGATAGATAGAACCATAAATGAAATCAGAGCGCCGCAGGAGTTGATCAGCATTTTTCCGATCCAGCCTTTTGGTTTTTGCTTGATCCATTTTATGCACATGCCGGTTTGTGAAAACGTAAATGGAATAAATACGCCCACAGCATATAACGGGATTAAGTGCTCCGTCTGTCCTCCGAATAAGATAATGAGAATAATGGAGGCAAAGCCTAAAAAGATAATCCCATTTGAGAAGCCTAAGCGGTCACCCCGAACTGTAAACATTCGCGGCATATACTGGTCTCTCGCCAGGTTGAAGGCAAGCTGCGGGAAGGCTGAAAATCCCGTATTTGCCGCAAGGACCAAAATAAGCGATGTGACACCTTGGATGACATAGTAGAACACATTCCGCCCGAAGGTTTCGGACGCAATTTGTGAAACCACTGTTTCATCGGGCTTAGGCGCCGTTCCATATCCGTATGCGAGCACCGTGATGCCGGAAAACAGAATCGCCAGCAAAATCCCCATCATCGCAAGCGTTCTTGCCGCGTTTCGCGCAGGCGGATTTTTGAAAGCAGGAATGGCGTTAGAAATGGCCTCAACTCCGGTCAACGCTGAGCATCCGGAGGAAAAAGCCTTAAGCAGCAAAAACAGCGTAATGCCGGCTACAGGTGTGCCAAGCGGTGTATGATGAACCGGCTGGTCTATTTGTCCTGTCATGAGCTTGAACAACCCGACTGCAATGAGAACCAATAGCGCCACCACAAACAGATAAACCGGGTAGGCAAGAATGGATGCCGATTCCGAAAGCCCGCGCAGGTTCAAAATCATAATCACTAACACGAGAAAAATAGCGATCGGCACATGATAATCATGCAATGCAGGAAAGGCCGACGTGATGGCGTCCGTGCCTGCGGAAATACTTACCGCTACCGTTAAAATATAATCGACAAGCAATGAACCGCCCGCGATCAACCCCGGCTTTTCGCCGAGGTTTTCTTTCGAAACAACATAAGCCCCGCCGCCCTGCGGATAAGCGTAAATAATTTGCCTGTATGAAAGAATCAGTGCGAGCAGTAATATGAGAACGCCGACCGCAATCGGAATGGAGTACCAAAATGCGGCAGCACTGATTGTTGCTAAAATGATTAAAATTTGCTCTGTCCCATATGCGACAGATGACAGCGCATCTGAGGAAAGCATTGCCAAGGCTTTTAATTTCGTCAGTTTTTGCTCTCCCGCTGCTTGAGATTTTAGTGGTTTCCCAATCAAAAAACGTTTGATTGAATGATACATCGATGTCTTCCCCTTTTAATTTCTCATTTTTCAATTAAAACAATAAAACATCAGTGTCTTGCTCTCACATTTTGCAATAGTCCTTTCTGCTATGATGTCTCTGTATGCGATTTACATTCCTAAAAATGAACGGCAAAAAACACAGAGGCAAACGGATGCCCCTGTGCCATAACATCGAACACAGGTTTCATTCATCTCCTCTCACGAACGCTTACGAGGTTAGCTGACGGATTCGGGCATATGAGAGTTAGCCCTACCTAAAAAGGATTCACCCCAACGGCAAAAAGCCATTCTAATGGGTCCCCCGCTCTGATTTCAGATTAAGCGATTTGTTTTCTAAAAGAGATCATACTCCCGTTCCCACACGTTGTAAAGAGGCTTATTGGCCGGGCGGAAAAAATAAAATGATAGGTTCCACAAATGGAATTTACATACCAAAAATAAAAAAACAGAGGCAATCTAGCCTCTGTTTTTATTCTGTATCTGTCTTTCTTTTTCTTCGTCTTACGGCAACCCAAATGAACACTGCCGCAATCACCATAATAAGTGCCAGCACACCAATATACATCCATTTCTGGCTATGATCCTGTGTTGGTTGTTCTGCGCCGGAGCTGATTGTCTCTGATTTGAGCTGCTGGTGGTTTGTAAACACCTGCTGGCTATTTGTTTCATTAAGGACAGTTGCCGAATCATCGTTGCTGTTCAGATAATTGATGATCTCTTTCGTGACAGCCGTGCCTTCTCCTTTTGCCGGTGCAAATACAGCCATTGTATAGTGTGAATCCCAAGGCGATGCTTGGGTAAATACCACTTGTTTTGTCGTCTCATTCAGCATCTCGAAACCAGATACATCAAACGAGCCGTTTTTTGCCTGCGGCACAAGCAGGTCTGATGATTTCTCCTTCAGAAGAGAAAAATGATTGATCCCTCCTATAAAAATGAGGTTTCGGCCTTTCGCATCGTTTGCTGTAACGTCAGATGATTTCTTTACCGTGTATGAATGCTGTGCTTCGCTGCCAAAGGATTCTGTTACGAGAGAAAGCTCCTCAAGCTTCGATTGGCTTACGGTGTCAGGAAGCACGATTACCGTTGTTTGATCCTGATTTCCGGCGTAAGGAAGCGGCCACTCTTGAAAATCCGCTGACGGGGACATCCCTTTGATGGCGTATGATAATGTACTGCTTTTATCAATAAAGACCCACTTTTCTTCATCAGTCGTGTTGCAAGGGTTGTTTTCCTTTAACCCGGTTGTGACGAACTGAATATCAATGTAGCGGTTTTTTTGCAGCAGCTTAGGGTCCACTTTCACCGTAACATGATAGAATCCGTTTTTATCTTCTTTTCCTAAGTCATCAAGCCGGACCGAGTGCGGCTGGCCGTTGATCATCACTTTCAGCTCTGAAGCCTGAGAAGCCGATTCACTTTCGTCCGTTGAAGCTTGAATCGTTTCAGACTTTTTCAGTTTAAGCGACAGCTTCGCTGATTGGTTTTCATCTAAAATCGCCGAAGCCGGATAAAAATAATGTGCTGAAGATGTTTTGTCGGCTCCAATTGTGATATCGCCCGCTCCAAAATTCTCGAGGGTCAGCTTATCGCTTTCTTTTTTTTCAGTCTGCTTAAGCTTGCTGATTGAAAGTGTATCGCCGCTGAGCTGGCCTGTGTATGTCTGATCTGTCATCACGCTGATTTTTTTAGCGAGCACGTCCTCGGATGCCGCTTGCGCAAACAGAACCGGCTGCTGCTTGCCCTCTGCTTTCAGCACCCGCTCAGCAAGCAGAAGTTCTTCTCCTTTTGCCTGTAAGCCGGCTTGTTTCATCAGTTTTTTCACTTTGCCGTTCCAATGCTTGTCCACTCCGATAACAATCGTCGGCTTATCGATTTTTTTCAGCTCAGATTCTGTGACATACGCAATCCTGACACTGCTGTCCACCGTTTTCAAATAGCCTTCTGTTTTAACCGCAGCTTCAATTTCCGCCGAACTTGGGTCATCCGGAATGACGAGGGCGGTTTCTTCGGTTGTGTTTCCAGATTGGGCGAATGGGTACGGATAATGGTCCAGCGACGTTCCTTTCGCTTCACCGCTTTCAGCAAGTGTCAGCCGGCTGTCCGGATAAATTTTGATCCAGTTGCCAGACGTATCCTGTCTGACACACACGCCCTCTTTCATTACGCCGTAAAATTTCAGCGATACGTTGTGATAACCTTGCGCTGACTGGTTTTTATTCAGATTCAGCTTCACTGTTTTCCGCTTGGAATCACCATCAAGCTTTAACGTTTTGACTGGTTCATCATCAATGACAGCCGTTAACGATGAAGGAGAAATTAAAAGATTTGATGCTTCGTATTCAATGACCAATTGCTGATTGCCTGAAGAGGCGCCTGCCGGGATCTGATACGTCAACTCCGCGCTGTCTTTTGATCCATACAGTGTAATCAGCTCGCTTGTCAGCACCTGCTGTTTGGCTTGTTCTTGGCTGCTTTTCCCAAGAAGCGAATCGCTGACCTGTACATCCTTGGCAAGAGCCGGTTGTCCAGCCATCGCCAGCAGCATGAAGCTTGTGAGAAAAATCATTATTTGTTTCAAAAAGGTCACCCGCTTTTATGTTGATTGTATCGTTCTGTCTTGTACCATTTGACCTCCTGCTTGAATAAACGGTGCTTGATTTCTACGAATAAAGAGTAGATCACAAGCACAATCCATGCCTGCGAGTATGTGAAGTACATGAGAAACACGATAAAAAAGTTTTGCCTGTTCATTTCTGTTTTTTCAATGCTCAACGTAATCATGACCTCTGTCATAAATAAGAAAAATGCCAAAATCCAGAGAATCATTGCCAAAAATCCAACCGATAAATGCAAATCATAAAACAAATTCACTACAAAAATCGTATTCGACATGATCACGCCAAAGAAAAACAGGAAGTACGTAAAGAAAAAATAAAACAAATCAAAGATAATCCGTTTTCGTTTCAGCTTAAAAAACTGCGCCAAAAATTTGAGCACGACATATTGATTGCCGCGCGCCCATCGGGTGCGCTGGCGCCACCATACCTTCCATGTTTCCGGCTCCTGCTCCCACGTGATGGCCGCAGGGAAAAAGCGAATGTGATAGCCGAGATTGTACACCCGAATGGTCAGCTCCGTATCCTCAGCGAGCGCTTTGTCATCCCAGCCTCCGAGCTTTTCGATAATGCTTCTGCGAATCGCGAAGTTGGTGCCTGGGATCGTGGCGATTTTAAACCACTTCCATCTGCCTCCCTGAGCCATCCACTGAAAACAGATCGTTTCGATATTGATAAACCTCGTCAGCAGCGTCTTTGCCGCATTGATGACGCGGAATTTCCCTACCACGGCGCCTGCCTTTTCGTCATTCATCAGGCCGAGCACGAGATAATACACGGCCATTTTCTCCGGCGTATTGTCGGCGTCATACACACAGATCACATCGCCATTCGATTCGGCAAAACCCGAGTTGAGTGCAGAGGATTTTCCTTTACCTGCGTTCGGCGGCTTCGTAATCACCATTTTGATGAAATCGTATTTCTCGGAAAATTCATTGACGATATCACCCGTCCGGTCTGATGAATTGTCATTCACGACGATAATCTCCAGCCGGTCCTTCGGATAATAAAGGTTGACCATCGCCTTCAGCGTCTGCCGAATCACAACCTCTTCGTTATGCGCCGGGATGAGGACGCTGACCTTTGGCAGCTCCTTCATGTTTTCTCTCCACTTCGGGATATTCCGTTCGAAGGTCATATAGTGGCGGAACCCGCCCTGCATGAGGAACATGTGGTAGAGAAGCATCACCCATATTAAACTTAGCGAGATAAAGAACAGCGTATTACCCAAGGCTTCTTCTCTCCTTAAAAATTCGTTTTTTCAATGTGGCTCTCAAGTAAAACGTATAACTGACAAACATGATGACAAATAAGAGCACGACAGCGGAGAGAATCCATAATGCCTTTTCCAGAGGGGTTTGCCGATGATGATCGAAAAACTCGTCTATGGCGCTTACGCCGTTTTTCACCTGAATCGTTCCATCACCGCTTGTATGAATTTCCACTTTGTCTGTTTTGACGGTTTGTTGCGTTTTCTTTAAATCAAGCCATTCACTGTCTGGAATGCGTTCCATCTGATCAACCAGCTCCGGCAGATATTTCATCCCAAGATACGGGTGATAAAACCCACCGGCTACTCCGCCTTCAAAATCAATCATCTGAGAGATATGCTCCTCCATCTCACCTAGCGGGTTTTGCTTTGATGTATCAACAAAGCCGATCGTCTCCGGATAAAGCGTCATTCCATGCAGCATCGAGGGAGCGGTCACGAACGGAGGTGCACCGGAGGTTTTCCACGTTGTGTCGCTGAGCTGAACCTGGCCGAAAATGCTTGAAAAATACTGTGAAGCGATTTGATAGCCGTATTCGGACATCGTGTAATGCGGCGCTTCAAACGCCAGCGGGTAAAGACCCGATGATGTCAAATCCTCAATGGCCCGCGTCAGTTTTTGCTTTGTATACGTTTCTTCCTTTTCCCGAAATGGTTCGAGATAGCTGCGGTAGGCTTGTTCGTTCGGGAAGTCCTGTGCCTTCTCCAAAATGGACGGGGGGTCTTCGGCATTTCCGGATGTAATCGGCTGATCCGCCTTTGCATCCCAAAATTCAAAGCCCTCTCCTGTTTCACTGTAGCGATAAGCGTGAGTATAGCCGTGAACAATGATACTGCCACCCATGCTTTGCAGCTTTTTCAGCACCTTGACCATCTTCGGTTGATCAGACAAATACACTTTGTCGCCTGTTTCCGGATTCAAGTAAACCGGAATGACCGCCAGGATAAAAGGAATATGCCGCTTATGCAGATATGTACCGGCTTGAAGCAGCAATTTTTCATCAGACATCGGGCTGATATCCTCGAGCCGCAAATACAATAACGTCGTCCCCGCCTTCTCTCCGAAGGCTTCTCTGAGCTGTTTCGCCACGATCAAATTGTCATTTAACAAATTCGTTAATCCAATGTACACATTCCCTTTTTTTGTTTTCCATATAAAAGAATGCGTTTTGCCGTCGTCGGCTTTGAAGGTGTAAAGCGCCGTTCCTTTCAGGCCTGATACGCTCAGCACATTAAGCCCGCTTTCCAGAGACACATCGGCCTTTTCCGGCCTGCTGTGAACCTGAAACACATTTTCTTTGCGGGCTAATGAAAGCCCGGAAAATTGGCTGATTTGTCCTGCGTTATAGCCAATGGCGACAACCGGTTTTTTTACGCCGCTGATAAGAGACAGCAATTTTTTGCTGAGCTTTCTTTTCGTTTGGCCGTAATACATCACATGATCTTTTCCTTTGAAATCCGACGCTTCAACATCTGAATCTCTTTTGACTGTCACATGGGATGTAAAGTGTCCCGCAAGCAAATCGAGCATTTTGACTTGAGACGACTCTTTGCCGTCCAAGGTTGAATAGATGATGAGAATGCCGGCATCCCGCTCCTTCGCTTGCGCTGAAACGGGAAAAGACGCAAGCGCTGAAAACAGAAGCAGCATGATGCAGAGCAGTGTGATTCCTTTATAGTTCATTCATCATCATCTCATTTTCCAGTTCTTCTAAAAATTGATCAGCTGTTTTGATATCTTTCCGGTAGGGCAAATAGCAAACGTGGAACGTAAGCGAGACATACTTTCCATTTTCCAGCTGATATGTATCCAATTGTTTCTTCAGCTTGGTCAGAACGGCTGGCATATGTTCAGCAGGCGTGTGCGTCAGCACGATCCCGATACGCTCGTCAGAGGGGCGGAATTTCTTATCCGTTTCCCGAACACTCGTCCTGATTTGCTGACCGACATATTGGAAGAGGCGATCCGTTTCTTTTTCACCGTACAAGGATTTAAACTCTTTGAAATAATGCATATGGAGCAGCAAAAACACAAAAGAATTGCCGTAGCGCTCAGCCCGCTTCATTTCTTCTGAAAGTTCCAGCTGCATCCTTTGCTTGTTATCAAACCCAGTCACTCTGTCAACAGCAACAAAACTTTTGATTTCGGATTGAAGCCGTGTGATTGAGCGCCGAAGCTCTGCTGTGATATCGTGGATTCTTCCGGAAATAAAAGAAAACAGCAAAAGCGCGATTCCCCACACGACAAGCATTCGCAGCCCTTCCTCAGCTGGAAAGAGCGATGCCTGTCCAGTCTGGAAAAACATCATTAAGGTGCCGAGAACAAAAAGTACGATTAAGGTCACCGCCAGCGCGTAAATCGGGCCGAACCAGATGCCTGCGGCGATGACGACAAACGTGATGCAAAGGATCAGGGCGCCTTCCGATTGCTGGGCTGACACATAATAAATAAACAGAGACAGGGCCGCGATGAGCCCTGAAAAATAAGCAAATAATTTTTGTGATTCATTGAATGATATTTTCATTAAAAAGCTTCCTTTCGGCTAACAGCGGCAGCAGATTGTCAAATGAATGCGTCTGAGTGCCGCTCATATAGCCTCCATAATACGATTTCACCGGATCATGAATTTCAAAGTCATTCATTCTGTCATATATGGCTTTGATGACAGAGCTGTTTTCATGCTGTTTTGTCAAAAACAATACGGCTAATGCATATACGGATGGCGATTCATATTGCACGGCAGGCTCCTTCGTATCTGCCGAATATCGCCCGTACAGTTTTCCGTTTGTCTGAAATTCCTGCTTGATCCAGTCCGCTAAAACTGATGCTTTTTCATCCCCTTCCGGCAAATGCCAAGCAGTGTAAAGCTGATCAATCAGGTTGATTTCACTGTCATATGTGTATTCCTTCGTCTCCGAGCTGTATGCCTTCGGCAGAAAGCCATTTTTTAAAGGAGCTGAATAGAGAACATTGGCATTCCGCTGTTCTGTTTCTTCGTCTATGATTCCATTCTTCTTTAAGACAGCTAAGGCATCAGGCATGACGTATGAAAGCGTCACATCCTTTGAAGCGGCCTGTGAGTCGTAAAAGTCTGTAAATAACCCGTTGTTCATATTGTATGTCTTCAAAGCCGTGCCGATATCCTTAGCCGTTTGCGCGTAGTCGCTGCGGCCCCATTTTGCGGCGGCTTGGTCAAGAGACAGCATAATTCTCATATCATCTATCAGCGCATTCGTCCCGCTCGCTTGGCCATTTTGAATCTTCCACGTCACCAAGTGATTGCTCATCAGAAATGAATCAGTCAGATGCTGATATTGATCCTGGAAATGCGGTGCGTCATTTTTGCTGAGCAGAAACTCCATCCACAGGCCGAGAGATTCTGATAAATACGAAGGCTGGTCTGAAAAATCGGTTTTGATCAGCCCTTGATCATTCATTAGATTATGATAGATGAAATATTCCGCTGGCTGCAGCGGGCTGGTGTTCACTTCTGCCGCCGACTGATTTTGGGCCTTATTTCCAGCTTCAGCACACCCTGCGGAAAGTCCGATAGATAAAAAGAATAAGATGACAGCAATTAGTGCATGCCTCACAGGCAAATCCCCCTTTGTCGCCTGAAGCGAATCAGACGCTCACAAATAGTTATAGAAGAAAATATGACTGCCATGTTACAAAGTACATTTACTATAAAAGAAAAAAATGCAGATTGCTAGCTTTTTTTTCCCTTTTTGAACATTAAAAAAACGGGTCCTAAGTCCAATAGAAAAACCTGTGCGATAGGCACAGGTTTTTTATTATTTATCCAAACCGAGTTTTTTCAGCTGTTCTGCCAGCGCGTTGTTAATCGGCTCATCTTTATTTTGTTTTTTCAAATAAGAGGACACGTCCCGTTTGGAAGCACGTGCTTTGTCTTTGTTTTTTCGTTTTTCAAATACAGAGAGCTTCTCGCGGTGGCCGCACACACACGCAAAGGTCTGGCCCTCACCTTGGCCGCGAAGCTCCATTCTTTTATGGCAGTTCGGGCAGCGCGCGTTTGTTTTTCGGGCAATCGTTTTTCTGCTGCCGCATTCACGGTCTTGGCACACGAGCATCGTCCCGCGTTTGCCGTTTACTTTCAGCATCATTTTGCCGCATTCCGGACATGCCGTTCCCGTGATGTTGTCGTGTCGGAAGGTTTGGCTGCTGTTTTTGATTTCTTTTACCGTTTGGTGTGCGTAAGCCTTCATGTCTTTAATAAAGACAGCCGATTTCAATTTGCCTGCGGCGATCGCAGACAGCTTTTGCTCCCATTCTGCCGTTAAGGCCGGTGATTTCAGATCCTCCGGAACAAGCTGCAGGAGCTGTTTTCCTTTAGAAGTGATAAAAATATCCTGGCCTTTTTTCTCGATTAAAAAGCTGTTGAACAGTTTTTCAATGATGTCGGCACGCGTTGCCACCGTGCCAAGGCCGCCTGTCTCTCCAAGCGTTTTGACGAGGCCTTTCTCTTCTCCCTGCATAAATGCGCTTGGGTTTTCCATCGCTGACAGCAGGGTCCCTTCATTAAAGCGGGTGGGCGGCTTCGTTTGGCCGCTTGTTTCCGTTAACGTGCGGACGGCAAGTGTGTCGCCTTTTTGAAGCGCAGGAAGGGTCTGATCTCTGTCATCGTCCTGCTCATCATCCTCATCCGCCATATCATAAACGGCTTTCCATCCTTGCGACTGTACGGTTTTGCCTTTTGCCGTAAAGGTTTCTCCGCCGATTTCTGCGATGACCTTTGTTTCTTCATATTCGAATGCAGGCATTAATACTGCAAGGAAACGTTTCGCAATCAGGTCATACAGCTTTCGTTCCTTATCACTCAGACTGCTGAGAATGAGCGGCTCTTCGGTCGGGATAATCGCATGGTGGTCTGACACCTTCGCGTCATTGACGTAGCCCTTATGGGATTTGATGCCGCGTTTTTTAATTTGGCTGACATATTGGGCGTACGGTTTTACTTCCATGCCTTCCAGGCGGTCTTTCAACGTCGGGACGATGTCACTGGATAAAAATCTAGAGTCCGTCCGCGGATATGTGACGAGCTTATGCTGCTCATACAGCTTCTGCAGCACAGAAAGCGTTTCTTTAGCAGAAAAACCGAAGCGCTTGTGGGCGTCACGCTGCAGCTCCGTTAAATCATAAAGCGCAGGCGCAAAGCTTTTTTTCGCTGTTTTTTTCAGCTCAGCTATGACCGCTTGCTTTCCTTCGAGGTCTTTTAGCAAACGGCTTGTTACGTCTTGATTGAACGTTCTCGTCTGCTTTGATTTCTTATCCTGCCACGTCAGCGTCATGCCGTCGACTGCTGCACGTATGCCGTAATACGGGACTGGCGTAAACGCTTGAATGTCTGCCTCGCGCTTTGCAATCATGGCAAGCGTCGGGGTCTGCACACGCCCGCATGAGAGCTGGGCATTGAATTTGGTTGTCAGCGCACGGGTCGCATTAATCCCTACAATCCAATCCGCTTCCGCTCTGGCGACAGCAGAATGGTACAGGTTTTCGTATTCTTTGCCGCTGCGAAGCTTTTGAAATCCTTCCTTGATCGCTTTATCCGTTACAGAAGAAATCCACAGCCGCTTGATTGGCTTGCGGACATTCGCTTTCTCAATGATCCAGCGCGCAACAAGCTCTCCTTCCCGGCCTGCGTCAGTCGCGATGACAATCTGATTGACGTCTTTACGGGTAAGCTGCGATTTGACCGCATTGAACTGCTTTCCGGTTTTTTTAATCACCACAAGCTTTAATGGTTCTGGGATAATTGGCAGATCCTCCAGACGCCATGATTGAAATTCTTTTCCATAGCCTTCCGGATCAGCAAGTGTCACCAAATGACCTAAAGCCCAGGTCACAATATATTGATCACCTTCGAGATAACCGTTTCCTTTTTTATGGCACTTCAGCACCCGGGCTAAATCCCGGCCGACTGAAGGTTTTTCAGCTAATACAACTGTTTTTGACATGCTTGATCACTTCTCTTTCTTTCACGCTCATCCTGTTATTATAACAGACTTCGCGCGGCACTCTCTAACCGCGCCCGTTTTTCGTGTCAATTTCTGAGAAAATGACGTGAGTGACGGTTTGCGCGTAGGGCGATGTTTTGTTAATGAAATCTTCTACCGCTTCGAGGCTTTCGGCATTGATTTTCAACATATAGCAGGCTGCACCCGCAATTCGGTAGCAAAATTCAATATTCGTCAATGTTTGAATATAGCTTTTGAACCGCTCGTAATCCGCATTTTTGACGGTTGCTTCCACAATGCAGGAAACGGGAAGGCCCAGTTTTTTCTGGTCGACCTCCAGCGTGTATTGCTTGATGATGCCAAACGATTCAAGCTGCCTTACCCGTTCTGTCACAGATGGAGGTGACAGCTTAATTTTTCTGCCTAATTCCCTCATCGACAACCGGCTGTCCTTCTTCAGCTCCTCAATGATATTCAGATCAATCTGGTCAAGTTTCATTTCAACATCCTTCTTTTATGATTTTGTACACATTATCTCGGGTATTTTTGTAAATGACAAGTACAGTTCCCTGAAAAAGGCATGTAAAAATGAATGTTTTCCGAACATTTTTCGAAAGCTGTCATATGCCCCTCCGGATTGTTTATAGTATAAAATGAAAACGTGTCCACAAGGAGGGCAATTTATGCTGCACACGCCGATCGGAAGACTTCGCACGATGGGTTTTATTGAAGGAATGTCACTCTTAATCCTGCTGTTCATCGCTATGCCGCTTAAATATTGGGCAGGCCTTCCGCTTGCAGTGACAATTGTCGGTTCGGTTCACGGAGGGTTGTTCATTTTGTATTTGCTTGTCTTGGCTTATGCAACCTTCTCTGTCAAATGGCCGCTGAAATGGTCAGCCGCCGGCTTCATCGTCGCTTTCGTCCCATTCGGAAACTTTTTGTACGATCGCGGATTGAGGAATTTTAAATAAGGAAACACAAAAAAGGCTGGATCTTTTTGATCCAGCCTTTCTTATTAAAACCACTTTGTGAGCCAGGCGATATAGTAGGCCCCCGGAATAAACATGAGCTGGGCGAGGAGTGTGCCTGCTACCCTTGATGTGACCATTGTGACAGAGGTCCATTTTAAATAGATATAGCTTCGTTTTCCTTTTGCCACATCATCGGCAAGAACGGATACCTTAGGATCAACAAAAATGGCCAGCAGCATCGTCGCAATTCCATTGATCAAACCCGATGCCATGACGGCTGTCGTGCTGCGCTCCGGCGCCAGCAGGCCTGCGTACAAAGCCGAAAGCACGCCAATCGTATAAATCGATGTGATCAGCATGTTGATGACAAACAAACGCTTCGGAATCAAGCGCATATGAAATCCTTTTACATATGAAATAGACGGCAGACGCAAATAGGAAAGGGCATTTTTGAATCCTTGTTTCGAGAATCCCTTTCGGAATACTTGAAAAACGGAGCCGCCGCCGCCCGCCAAGTGAATAATCGCCCGTGAAAAAAGAGCGACAAAAGACGGGAGCAGGATGATGCCCAGGATGGTGCCGACTGTCGATCCGAAAATCAAGAAGCGGAACTGCTCGCCTACAATCGCCAGTGCGTTTTTTCCCGCATCATCAATTAAATGCCCGGTAAAGGGCTGCTGCACCATGTTCGACATTCTGGACACAATGACCATGACATTAAACAGGGAAAGCGCGGACGCAATAAATCCAACGCGGGCCCCGGAAAGCCTTGTGGCATAGGCTAAGGTTTCTATCGAATGAATCAGCAATAAAAAACAAAATATAAAAAGTACTTGTGTTGTAATGACATGCACGTTATTCTTCCTCCAATTTCATCCTAGAGATAAGACTGGAAAGAAGGCAATTAGGTTTCAGTACGATGTGTTTTTTGCAATAAAAAAACCGCCGGCGAACGCCGAGCGGTTTGTCTTATTCTTTTCTATACGCAAATAAAGATTATATCATCCGCCAGCTCGGGCGGGTTAGATTCATAAAGCATTGTTCCGAAGAATCTTTCTGGAAAGTAAACACCATGGAAATTTCTTGAACACAAGACAACGAAAGCCCTACCTCTCAATCGTCACTGCGGCTCCGAAGCCGCGCCGGTGTGAATTGTAAAACAAAAAAGTCTTTTTTCCATCTCATCGTTAGGGGCGATTTGTTATGAAGGAAAAGAATAAGGGCAGCTGATTATGCTGCTTGGGAAGCGGTAAGCTTCTCTCTCAAAACAGAAAAAAGAAGTTTACTTTCTTTTTTATTTGCTTATTTTTCTTACTAGCTATTCATAATAACATATCGCCCCTGAAAACACAATTATTTTTTACAGGTCAAGTGAGACCGGTGTTTTCTCTCCGGCATTCATTAATCTGATATCTTCCGGTTCAATTTCAAGAATCACCAGATTCGGATCATCCTTGCCATCAAACCAGCGCTCTAATTTAGAACTCCATATTTTGTCCTTCAGTTCTGCCGAATTGTTGATTTTGGCTTTTCCGGCAACTTCGACATAGGCGTCGCCAAAGCCTTCACAATCATAGCCTAATAAAATGTGGACATTGGGGTTGTTCTCAATTTCTTCCGCTTTATGAGTTTCCTTGCTTGTCGGTGTGTAAATCGTCAGCCCGTCATGGAAAAAAGTCATGTAGCGGGAATGCGGTTTGCCCTTTTGAACCGTTGCGAGCGAACCTACTTTATGGTGATCTAGAACATCAAGCACTTTTTGTTTTATGTCTTTCTGATTCATCTCGAATCACTCCTTTTTAACGTCTCCGCTGTTACTTTTCCACATCCGGGGAAGATTTAAACAAGAAAGTGTGCTCTTTATTTTCATCCTTTCCATTCATGCTTTAGCAAGCTGTAATAGATAAGATCATGGTGCCTGCCGTTTACGAATAAGCCGTCCCGTGCCCTTCCTTCCTCTAGAAAGCCGAGCCGCTCCGGAACCGCTCTGCTTTTTTCGTTTCCGACAGCCGCACAGATCGCCACACGATTCAGCTCAAGCTCTTCAAAAGCATAAGTAATGAGTTTTCGGCAGGCAGCGGTAATAATGCCTTTCCCTTCAAATTCTTTGGCAATCCAGTATCCGATTTCCGCTTTCCGATTCACTTGATCAAGGTTATGCAGTCCGATCATGCCGCATAGGCTGCCGTCATAAAGGAGCCCCGCCTCAATGCTGGTCAGATCAGCATATTCCCACCGCCAATTTGGAATGATCGTTTCTCTGTACGTTTCAGCGCTGCTTGGATTTTCCGCCCAAAACAGCCACTTGCCAAGCCGCTGCTGATTTTCGATAATGAGTTCGGCCAGCCGCTCCGCATCCTTCGGCTCCAATAATCGGATGGTGATGTGCTCATTTACCTTGCAAGTGAACATTGCCTCTCCCTCTTTCCTTTTTTACCCATTATAGCGATGATTCCGTTTTTTTCAATACAAAAAAGGATGGGCTGCTAAGCCTCATCCTTTTATCCTTGGATCGGTAAAGATATCATGCTTATCTGTGCTCGTCGAAGACATTTCCGTCACGACGGCTCCCTCTTCACCGGCTTGAAACCAATGCTTTGTATTCGGGGGAATCGTATATTGCCCGCCCGGTTCTAGCTCAATTTCGTGCCAGACCGTATAGTGTTCTCTGTCTTCCTGAGGAGGGAGAACCTTTGGCAGCTGCGTTTTTTCTCCTTCTACGTAAAGATACACTTTTCCGTAGCGGCAGCGGAAGGTCTCCTGCTTGCCTTCCTGGCCGTCGACCGGCGGATGGCGGTGTTCCGGGCAAGTCTGTCCCGGAAACAGCACCAGTTCCTTTGAACAATAACGGTCTGTATTGACGTAGACAAAGAGCTGGAGCCCGACTGTTTTTTCTTTTCCTAAGCCGTAGTCCATCAGCTGGATTTGGTCTACTTCCTCGTCCGTTAATACAATGCCTGCCTTTTGATAGTAGCTGTTCACTTCTTCTTTCGTGATGCCCATATGTCACACTCCCTCTTATGTCGTCACAAAATTACCGCCGTTGACATGCAGTGTCTGGCCTGTCATGTAAGATGATTCATCTGATGCCAGCAGCACATAACAGCCGACGTGCTCAACAGGCTGTCCAGAACGGCCCATCGGCGTATCTTGCCCAAATTGAGCGACTGTTTCTTCAGGGAACGTAGCTGGGATTAATGGCGTCCAGATTGGTCCCGGCGCTACTGCATTCACACGGATGCCGTCTTTGACAAGCGCCTGCGCCATTGTTCTTGTAAAGGCATTGATCGCGCCTTTTGTCGCTGTATAATCAATGAGTGTCGGGTTTCCTACGTACGGGTTGATGGATGTCGTATTGATGATGGCGCTCCCCGGTTTCAGGTAATCAATTGCTTTTTTAGTCAAATAAAATTGAGAATAAAAGTTTGTTTTGAATGTGCGGTGAAGCTGTTCACTTGTAATGTCTTTGATGCTTTCCTTCGGATGCTGTTCACCGGCATTGTTGACAAGGATGTCAAGGCCGCCTAGTTCTTTGACCGTTTTTTCAACCGCGTCATTGCAGAATTCCTCTTCACCGACGTCACCGGCAATCAGCAGGCATTTTACACCTTCTTGTTCAACGCGTTTCTTCGTCTCTTCGGCGTCTCCATGCTCATCCTTATATACAATAGCGATATCAGCGCCTTCCTTTGCGTAAGCGACCGAAACCGCGCGTCCGATCCCGCTGTCGCCGCCTGTAATGAGCGCAACTTTCCCTTTTAATTTGTCCGCTCCTTTGTAATTCTCGTACTCATACACCGGACTTGGATTCATTTCGCTTTCAATTCCCGGCTGGCGATTTTGGGTTTGTGCCGGCAGTTCTTTTGGATAATGTGCCATGATGATTCTCCTCCTTTGGTTTCTTGTCTATTTGTTGTGTACCTCACACGCTCTTTGGATAAACATGGCTCGGCACCTTCGTATTTGCTTTATCAGAAAAATGTTTCACATGGAACGCTGGGAGGAAATAACTCAAAAAGGGGGTTGGTTGCTGAATGATTAACATGCTTTCTAGAAGATTCAGCAGGCCAAAGGGCGTCATCGGCATGATTGCCGGGTACATCATGGCTGCTGAAAATCAGACACTGAATCAGTGGACAATCAATCAGCTTGAGATCATGCGCGGGGACAGCATTTTAGAAGTCGGGTTTGGCCCTGGATACTGCATGCAGCAGATATTGAAACGCGAAAAGGATGTTCATCTTCATGGGATTGATGTGTCAGAAGCCATGCTGAAGCTGGCCGCCCGCAGAGTGAAATCAGAGGGGGTACGCCTGATACAAGGAAGCGTCGAGACATTTCCTCTTTCCGCCTCGTTTTATGATAAAGTGATTTCCGTTAACAACTACACCATTTGGAATGACCAAACAAAAGGCATGAAACAGATTTATCGTGCATTAAAGCCCGGCGGCAAAGCAGCCATTACGATGCAGCCGCGGGAAGCGGATGCCAGTCCTGAGAAAACAAAATCATTTGGAAAACAGATGATTGCCGACTTCAAAGCAGCCGGCTTCGAGGACATTGATATACAATTTAAGAACATTAGGCCTGAGCTTGCCGTTTGTGCGACTGCAAAGAAGCCCGCCACATAAAGTGGCGGGCTTCTTCTTTTATGAATGTACAGCCTGGTTGCGCAGGACGTCTTTTTTCACCTTGCCGAGGTTGTTTTTCGGCAGTTCGTTAACGAATTCAACTTCAGGTATTTTGTAAGCGGACAGGCGCTCTTTACAAAATGCGATAACATCCTCTTCCGTTATGCGCTGGCCGCCATTTTTCACGATAAAAGCTTTCGGTTTTTCACCGTAAAGCGGGTCTGGTATTCCGACCACCGCCGTTTCAAGGATTCCCGGGATCTGCTGGATAACTTCTTCAACCTGATCAGGATAGACGTTATCACCTCCGTAAATAATGACATCCTTGTAGCGTCCAGTGATGAAAATAAAGCCATCTTCATCCACATAGCCTGAATCTCCGGTTCTGAACCATCCGTTTTGCAGCACTTTCGCTGTTGCTTCAGGGTTGTCTTCATAGCCTTTAAATAAGAATGGAGTATGAACAACGATTTCGCCGATTTCTCCTTGGGGGAGTTCTTCTCCCGTCAGAGGATCTTCCACTTTGACTTTAACGCCTTCCACAGGTTTCCCCGCAGATGCCGCTTTATCCATTCCCATATCAGGCATCCATGTGCTGATTCCCCAAGCCTCAGTACTTCCATAGCCATGCGCGAGCGGAATGCCGATATCAAGATAGCGGCGGATTAGGCTGCTCGGCACTTTCGTTCCGCCTGTCATTAAAATAACAAGCGAAGATAAGTCAGTTTGGTGCGTTTCCCACGCTTCAAGCAAATACGTGTAAAACACAGGAAGAGCCATCACGGTCTGAATTTTCTCCTCTTCAATGACCTTCAGCATGTGAACAGGATCCTGATCCTTTGTGAACACAAAGGTTGTTCCTGCAAACGTTCCAAGCATGATGCAAATGAGCGCACTCGTATGATAAATCGGATGGCACGCGAGAAAACGAAGGCCCTTCATCCGTGTTACTGAGCTGTTGGATTTTTTGACGTATCTGTATATGCCGCCATGTGTGATCATGCATCTTTTCGGGTTTCCCGTTGTGCCAGACGTAAACATGAGAAGTGCTGTATCATCTGGGGAAACCATTTCCGTTTCCGGCAATTGATCAGGACCGGCAAACAGCGCTTCAAATTCAGCAGATGTTTCGTAAGCTGTTCCTGTCTCCATTGTTAAACACAGTGAGGACAATTCAGGAAGAATTTCCTCCAGCGTCTCTTTAAACTCCGCTCCGTAAAACATCGCTTTCGGTTCACTTGCTTTTAAAATGCCTGTCATTTCATATGGTTTCAGCTGCCAGCTGACAGGTACAACAACAGCACCTATTTCAAGCGCGGCGAACATAACAGTTGATGCGGGATGGCCGTTTTTGCAAAGCAATGCAACACGGTCGCCCTTTTGAATTCCTTTTTGCAGCATGGCATTCGCCAGCTGATTAATCCGTTTACGGTAACCTTTATATGTCAGTGTATGGTCTCCGCTTTTTACAGCCTCTATTTCTTCGCTATCCGGCATGTCATGCAGAATCAGATGCTGTAATGTTTCCATATCGTCATCTCCTATATTCTCTTGAATCTTCAATAATTTGTTAGATTTTCTTCCTTACCTCACCCATTTTAACCCAAAAAAGATAACTTGTAAAACTATTTCATTTTGGAATTATTCCAATACTGAATGATAAAATAGTCCCACATTTTCTTATTTTGTTCCCCGTCCACAGAAAAACACACACCAATTTTTTGACGTGTGCCATGAAGGATTACAGTATGTTTTTTTCTTTCATCCAAGTGAAAAATATGCGGTTTAACCGCTGATACAATTCTTGTTCTCCTTCTTCCTGAAACCCCGCCATGCTTTCTCCGCTCTCGATAATTGCCGAGCTGATCGCGCTTAAAATTTCCGAGCCTTCAGCAGATAATGAACCAGGCGCCATCATGACGAGGATGCGTGTCATGATGAGGGTATTTCCGTCCATGCCATCCACTTCATAGGAGGCGCTGAGATCAAACATTTTGAAAAAAGGCAGGACGATTTCATCATTTTTGAGATGATAAAGCGCCATGTTTGTTCCTGGGATGCCCAATCCCCCTTGTTTCTCCCGCTCAGCCAGGCAAACCGCGGCTTTTTTTGGATCACGGATCAAGCCATCCTTTTTCAGCTGCTGAAAAAGCTCTAATAGAAGCATGCTATGATCCGGGTTTGTTTTGAGTTGAGTTAGTGAAAAATGGCGCAAAACATCTTGAATAACCTCCATATACCGACCTATGCTTTCCGCCGCTTCCAGCATATCAGGTGCATCAGCTTGCTGCGTTTCTTCCTTGGGGCTTCTTTTTTTGTTAAGAATAAGGGGAATTTTCCGCTTGATATACTGCTTAACCTGGTTTGCGTCTTCCTCATTTAATAGCGGGCTGACCATGATGTAATCAATGTTTTCATAAGGAATCGGAACAGTGGATACAATCATATCATACGCTTGAACATCCTTCCCCTTTAGCTCGATCAGGGATGACATATCAAACGATTCTATTTCCGGCAGTTCTTTCTTCAGCCTTGAGGCAAGCATTTTCGAAGAGCCGATCCCGCTTGAGCAGACGACAAGCGCTTTCACTTTTGCTTCTTCTTTTTTGATTTCAAGAGCCGAGCCAAAGTGAAGAACGATAAAAGCGATTTCATCATCAGAAAAGGACATGCCCGGAAAATATTTTTCGACGCCTTCTTCGATTGCCATGTAAAGCAGAAAATAATCGCGCTTGATCTGTTCCTTCATCGGATTGTATATCTCAATATTTTCTTTTATGCGGCTGACGGCCGGCTCCAAATGGGCGATCAAGCCTTCATATAAAGAGTAGTTTTTCGTGAGATCCATTCGGATTTTATCTGAAATAAAGGCAATGAGCCGCTTTGTTTGCAGGGCTGTTTCCAGCTCAATTTCCTGCGCTTTGTATTCTGTTTTGTATTTTCGATTGGCGCTTCGAAGGTGGATTGTAATATAGCCGACCTCCGCCTCCGGTATCGTCACGCCGAAGGCTCGTTCAAGCTCGCCTGCGATTTCAAGAGCCGAGCTGTATTCTCTCGCATTCTTCATCTCCTCAAGCTCATTTTGCTCCATGGTGATGGTTTCCCCAAGCTTAATCCGTTCGATCGCATACGTCAGATGGACAACGAGCGCTATATAGGAGCTGTCGGACAATGAAAAAGCGATTTTTTCCTTCAGCTGAAATAAGATGCGCTCCATTTTTAGCAGCTCACCTTTGCTGACAACACCGAACATTTTCTCTGAAGAATCAGGTTTTCCTTTGATGTTTAATTCAACCGCTTCCAAAAACATTTGGATGTCAAGGCGGTTCACAATCAAGTTGCCGACAATTTTCCGTTTCGCATTCTCCGGCCCTATGAGCTGGATGCCAAAACCTCTTTTGCGGATCAGTGTCAATCCGAAGGGAGAAATCCATTTCTCCAGCTCGTCTAAGTCATAGCTTACCGTGGCATTTGTCACCTGAAGATCATGAGCAAGCGTGTACAGTTTGACGGGCTCCTGAGACTCTAATAGCGAACAAAGAATGAGCAGTTTCCTTTCGTCCGCGCTGTATTCATGCTGTTCATATGATAAATCGGTGAGCAGCTTTTGTTTATCCTCGGGACTTCCCACTGCTTTCAACCCTTTGCCGGGCTGTTTATCAAGCGTAAGCCCGACGGTTTCCATCAGCGGCTTAATTGATTTGAGCTCCCTGTGAATGGTTCTCGTGCTGACCTCCATAAGCTCAGCAAGCTCAGTTACGGTTATATATCTATTTTGTAATAACAAGTGCTTTAACAGCTTTTGTTCTCTGGCAGTCATATACATAAAAAAAGACCTCCTAGACAATCTTGATGTGCGGATGAAGTCGCAAGGAGATGCAGTAGAGGATATAGAGAGGTTTCCTTTTAATATAAAACGCTTTCAAATAAGAATCAATCACTTATAAATGGTAATTTGGCACTAAGCGGTGTGACAACATTGAAAAAGCACCAGCTGGTAAGCTGATGCTTTTTATGGAATATCGTAACCCTGTACGGCTGTAAAAATACGAAACCATTGATCTTGGTCAAGCTTGTATGACATCGCGTTTATCGCGGCGGTAATCCGCTCGCGCTTTCCGCTTCCGACAATCGGCATGATGTTTGCCGGATGCGTATACAGCCATGCGTACATGACCTCGTCCAAAGAAGCGGCGCCGATCTCTGCTTGAACGGATTCAAGCGCCGTGCGGACACGCCGGTCTTTTTCCGTGTCACCAGTGAAAACTTTGCCGCCTGCCAGAGGCGACCAAGCCATCGGCGGTATCCGTTTTTCCTGACAGAGGTTCAAAGTGCCGTCGCGCACATTTTCTAATTCATATGCGGAAAGCTCAATCTGGTTGGTCACGAGCTTCTCAGGCAAATACGATTCCAGCATCCGATACTGGTGATCTTTAAAATTTGAAACACCAAAGTACCTGACCTTGCCAGAGCATTTCAGCGCTTGAAACGCCTCTGCTACCCCCTCCGGATCCATGAGCGGGTCCGGTCTGTGAATCAACAGCACATCGATATAATCCGTCCTAAGGTTCATAAGTGATTGCTCAACGGATGCCAAAATATGCGATTTGCTTGTGTTATAATGATGCGATCTGTGAGCTGGCCGTTCAGGCGATTCAAGAACAATGCCGCATTTTGTGACCAGCTCTATGTTTTCTCTTAATCCGGGCGAAAGGGCGAGGGCGTTTCCAAACAGCTTTTCGCACGTATAGCCCCCATAAATATCCGCATGATCAAAGGTCGTGATGCCGTGATCGATACACCATTCAATGAGACTCAGCAGTTCAGCATCTGAATAGTTCCATTCATTCAGCCGCCAAAGGCCGTGTACGACTCTTGAAAATTGAAGATCCTCCGCCAATTGAATACGTTGCATGCAAAATCCCTCTTTTCCTTTTTTTGCCCCTTACTAGTTCATTCGGCCTCAGATCCCCTTTTTCCTTTCGCCCCTTTTAAAAAGACATTTTAATTCGATTGAAATTGCTTTTTCGCTTTCTCAACGACGTAGTGGCTGCCGCCGCGGTCCTGCACATTTTGGATCATCATGGCGACAAGCAGGTCTTTGTTTTTGTAATCGTAGCCGACAAACCAGCCATTTTCCGCGCCATCCTTATCATCTTTGGATGTTTTCAGCTCGGCTGTTCCTGTTTTTCCGGCCACTGTGATTCCTTTCACGACAGGCTGATAGGCTGATCCGCGCTCATCCTCGACAACGCCCTTCAGACCTTTTGTAATGTCTGCCGCTCCTTCCTTCGTGACCACTTGCTTGTGCCAAACATCAGCTGTTTGCGAGTCTTTTTTGATCAGCTTCGGTTTGACAAGGTCTCCATTGTCAACAAATGGCGTGTAAGCAGCTGCCAAGTGAAGCGGAGACATTTGCATTTGCCCTTGTCCGTAGCCCGTATCCGCAAGCAAAATGTCTGAATCAAGCTTGTCATTTGCAATAGACGATTTCTGGATCGGGAATTCATACGGAATGTCCTCTGAAAAACCGAATGTCTTCAAGCCTTTTGTGAAGGTGTCCGCTCCCATATCAAGCGCATTCTGGGCAAAATAAATATTGTCTGACGTAATAAGGGCATTTTCCAAATCGACTTGCTGAAGTCTCTCAGACACACGTGTCACTGAATAGCCGCCCCAGCTCGAATCTTTTTGCCACTCCTTACCTTTGATTGTTTTCTTTTCATCGGCTTTAAGGGTGCCGTTTTTGATTCCAATAGCAGCTGCAATCGGTTTAATGGTGGAACCTGGTGCATATGTCTTATTGAATTTCGCTGAAAACGGGTTGTTTTTATCTTTGTTTAGCTTTTTCCATTCCTTATCGCTCCAGCCGAAAATAAACCCGTTCGGATCGTAGGAAGGCGCGCTGACAAGTGCAAGTGTTTCGCCTGTCTTCGGCTGCAGCGCGACTGCCGTCCCGCTGTCATCCTTGAGTTCATCATACAGCTTCATTTGCGTTTTAATATCAATTGTAAGATGAAGATCCTCGCCGTCCTTTGCTTTCTTTTCAGCGATGACTTCCCCGGTTTGCGGCACGTAAATTTTCCAGCCAGTTGTGCCTCTTAGCTTGTCTTCATATACATTTTCAAGTCCGGCGATGCCGATGTTAGACGTATCGCTGTACGTTCCTTCTTTCTTTTTCTTTAGTTCTTCCGCTGTAATGGCGCGGACATAGCCTGTCAAATGGGCTGTCTTTTCGCCATACGGATAGTAGCGGGAGCTGACATTCGTTCTTGTTACGCCTTGTAATGACGTCGCTTCAGAAACTAACTTCTCCTGGTCAGGCTTGACCTTTTTGAGCGGCACAAACGAATCGTCTTTTACCCAGCCTTGATCCAGCTTTTTCTTGATGTCGTCTTCAGTCAAATCAAGTTTTTTCGCGAGCTCTTTTATGACTTTCTCTTTTTTATCGCCAAGCTCTCCGGGAACAATCCCGATTTCCGGAACATCTGTATTGACGGCTAAGCCTTTTCCATTTTTATCGTAAATTTGGCCTCGTTTCGGTTCAATGCTCATAATTTGCACGGTTTTGTCGTCAGCCAGCTGCTTGAAAATAAACGATGGGTCCCAATCTATATTCCATGACTCCTCGTCATCTGTTTTTTCTAATTTCAGCACAGCAGTATTCTTGAAGCTGACTTTGCCGGCATTTGTGTTCATGCTGACTTTATACGGGATATGTTTCATTGTCTTGTTGTCTTGATCGTCCTTATCTACTTCTCCCGCAGTGACTTTCAAGTTTTTTACGCCGGCCTGCTCATAGATGGCTTTATACCTGTTGACGAAATCTTTTTTGGAGATTTCTTTTTTGACATCTTTAGTCAGGCTTTGATACATGTCATCGAATTGCTGATCGTTCCACTGTTTCACGAATGCTTCCATGCGATCCTCTGGTGAATCTGTTTTGGAGCATCCGATCAATCCAATCAACCCGACGCATAGAAATACTAGTAGAATACACTTTTTTAACATGACTTTCCCCTGCCTTCCACTTGTTATTTTCTCTTAATTGAATTGGTGCGTGCAAGATTTTTTTGAAAATGAAGGAAAAGTTCACCGATTTTGCAGAAATCTCCTATCGTTTGCTGTAGACTATTTGAAAAGACAGAAAGAAGGGATAGCATGGTCAGAGAGGCAGCAATGCTTCACATTAAAGAAGGGCTTGAACAAGAGTTTGAGGCGGCGTTCCGGCAAGCGGCGCCGATCATTTCCAGCATGAAGGGCTATATCACTCACTCGTTATCAAAATGCATGGAGGAAACGCATAAATATCTGCTTCTTGTGGAGTGGGAAACACTTGAGGACCATACGGAAGGCTTTCGCGGTTCTTCAGAGTATCAAGAGTGGAAAGCCTTGCTTCATCGGTTCTATACCCCGTTCCCGACAGTCGAGCATTTTCAGGATGTGTAATAGATTTATATAATATGAAGTGTAAAACCGATAAGGGAGACAGACCATACAAAAACGGCGGTATAAATATTAAAAGCGCCTGAGCCGTCATTTTCTTTTTTGCGTTCTTCAAGCCCCTGCATAAACATGACTGCACCAAGAAAAACAAGCATAACCGATTGGATAACAGAGGTGTGTTCCGTATATTTAAAAGCAATAAGCGCCAATAAAATAATGATAACCGCAAAGGACATTTTAACAATGCGAAACAAAAGGACCATCCTTCCTTATATACGAAATATTGAACGTTATGGCTATATTTGCCTACGCCCTCCATTATTCTAGCGCACTTTTTGGGGATGTAGAACAGAAGAAAGGGAATTTTAAGTTTCTTTTAATATTTCGATCACACATAAAAAACGCGCCTGTCATGAGGCGCGTTTTCTATGAAACTGACAATTCTTTATAGCCTAACTTGTGAACGGCTTCAGCCATCGCTTGATAGCCTTTGCTGTTCGGATGGACACCGTCAAAGGACAGGTATTCCTGCTCCTTGCCTTTGAAGATGCTGTAGGCATCCGCGATTTTGACATGGGGTGCTGATGCAAGTGTTGCTAAATGTGAATTGAAGGATGTGATCCATTTGCCGGCGATTTCAATGCCGGGAAACGGGTTGTATAAGTTGAACACACGGATGGCGTACGGGGAAGGGTTTTCTCCTTTGATCTCGGCGATCTTGGCAATCATCTTTTCAAAATTCTCATGGCAATGGGCGGATACACGGCTGAAAATTGTTTCATCCTTAGAGGTTTGGTAGGCTAAGACCGAATCGATAAGATCGTTTCCGCAGCCTGTGATCGTTATCATATCAGCATCTCGTATGCATTTTTGCACATAGGAATATGACAGGAGCCCCAAAATCTCCTCTGTATTCAGGCCTGATCTGGCAAATATGGCTATTGCCGTTTTTGTTTTCAAGTCAGCTGACATCATGTCTCCAAAACGATGGACGAAGCCGGGTGAAAACAGCCCGGAGCCTCTCCCTGTCGTCAAGGAATCGCCCAGAGCTGTATATCGAAGCACCATGTTCTTTCCTCCACTCCTGAACGTCGATACGTTAATGTACGCAGCAGAGTAAAGATTGGCTACTTATGTATATCCTATTTTTCTTGAAATTTGTAAAGCGGCGTCCTTCACCTTTTCTGTTAAATAGGGCATCCTGTCTTCTGTAAATCTCGCTTCAAAGCCTGCGATGCTAATGCCGGCTGCCACCTGGCGCTTATGGTTAAAGATTGGGGCGCCGATCGCCGCCGTATAGTTTTCGAGCTCTGAATAGCTGACAGTATAGCCATTTTGCACGGAGGCATCAATTTCCTGAAGCAGTTTTTCGGGATCGGTAATCGTTCCGGAGCCAATCGAAATGAACTCGGTTTGTTTGATGTATGCTTCGATTTCTTCACGGGGAAGAAAGGACAGAATGCTTCTGGCGCACGCTCCCGCATACAGTGGGGAACGCCTGCCGATTGCCGTATACAGCCGCACAGTCTGTGTCCCTTCTATTTTCTCAACGTATATCGCTTCATTGCCGTCCCTCATGATCAACTGCACAGCCTCGTCCACTTCCCGGCACAGCTCTTCCATCACGGGTTTCGCTATTTTTCTGATATCCAGCCTGTCAGCGACAAGCTGTCCGAATTCCAAAAACACCAATCCCAGCGAATAAGCGCCGGACGCATCCCGACTGAGGAACCCCATTTCCACCAAAGAGCTGACCATCCGGTGAACAGAGGTCTTCGGCATTTCAGTCAGCGACACCAATTCACTTAAGGTTAGGCTTGGTTTATGCAAAAACAAATTGAGCAGCGCCATAGATTTGACTACGGTTTTATTTTTATTCTGCATCATTCATCCCCTTTGCTATGTCAGCCATTCCATCTTCATTCTCGTTTTCAGTTCTTTTATATGCTGTTCCCGTTCTACCGCAAGCGCTTCTGCCTCCTGAAGGGACACAGGCTCAAACTGGACGTGCTCGCCCGGCATGATTTGGGAAACAATCGGAAGATCAGCGGATATGATGTGCGCGATCCTCGGATAGCCGCCAGTCGTCTGCCGGTCTGCAAGCAGGATAATCGGGTTGCCGTCAGGCGGCACCTGAACTGTTCCAAACGAAACCGCTTCTGACACCATCTCAAGCGGGGCTTTCAGTTCGAGCGGCTCTCCTTTGAGCCTGTAGCCCATACGGTCGGATTGCGGCGTGACACGAAATGCTTCTTCATAAAAACGCGTTTTTGATTCTTCTGTGAAAAAGGCGAATTGCTTTCCTTCCAGCACCCGAATGATGGGATTCTTCTTCAGCGGCAGAAATCTGCTGCGGCTGACCGACCACTTCGGTGCTGCAAATCCCTGTTTTTCAAGCTGCGGACTTAAACGGGAAAGGATGGTTTGCGAAAGAGCTGACATCTCTCCAATAGACAGTTCATCTTCTTTTTGAAGCGCTCTGCCATGAAGTCCGCCGATGCCTGCTCTGACGTATGTGCTTTTACTTTCCATGACGGCAGGCACATCGATGCCGCCGGCTACGGCTACATAAGCACGGCTGCCGAGCTTGCAGGGGCCGAAGCTGACCGTGCTGTTTTCCTTGACGAGCACAGGCTTCCATAAAGGCGCTTCCTCGTCATTAATACGCAGCGTGAAGTCCGCCCCTGTCACCGCAATCAGCGTCGTTTTTGCAACATGAAACGACGGACCCGGCCCCATCATCGTTATTTCGAGACCTGCTTCATTTTCGCCGTTTCCGATCAGCAAATTGGCAATGCGCAGTGAAACCGTGTCCATGGCGCCGCTGGCCAGAACGCCGTATTTTTGGTAACCCGTTCTGCCTATATCCTGAACCGTTGTGAGCAGTCCGGGCTTTAATACTTTCATGCTCAATTGGACTCCTCCTTATAGGCGTGATAGTCTTCTTCTGAGATGCGAACGAACTTCACAGTATCTCCCGCCCGCAGTAATGTCGGCGGATTTTCCTGCGGCCGGAAAAGCGCCAGCGGCGTTTTGCCGATCAGCTGCCAGCCGCCCGGCGTTGAAATCGGATAAACACCTGTCTGCAATCCCGCAATACCGACCGAACCTGCGGGAATCGACGGTCTTGGCGATGATTTTCGCGGAGCTGCAATGCGTTTTGACATCCCGCCTAGAAAAGGAAAACCGGGCGCGAATCCGAGCATATACACCACATATTCACCGCTTGTATGAATGTCGATCACTTCCTCCGGTGACAGCTGATTGATCTTCGCCACCTCTTCTAAATCAGGACCGAATTCACCGCCATAGCAGACGGGAATTTCCACAATACGGCGGTTGACCTCATAGTCTTCAGCTATTTCTACCAGCCGCTCTTCGACATCGCGCTTGACCTTCTCAAAAGGTGAGCTTATACCCCGAGGCAAATGCTTGTACACTTCATACATATCATAAAATACGGTTAGACTTGTAAAAGCCGGGATACATTCAATGAATCCCGGAAATGGCTGTTCTTCTATATAAGCGGCCGCGGCATGGACAATGCCGTTGACCTGTTCGTTGATTTCTTCTCCGAATCGGATCATCATTGCAGAATCACCGAGCTGTTCGATTTGATATCGTACAGTCATCTTTCTCACCTCTTTTAATTCTCGTTCATCAGGATGACGAGAGGTTACAGCACCGCAAGCGACTCGTCTCGAATATCTGTGATGAGCATATGCCCCGGCGCATGTGTGATGACCATTTCAGGTTTTACATTCATAGCCACGGCTTGCGGTGTCACTCCGCATGCCCAAAAAACAGGAACCTCGCCTTCACGAATGGAAACGGCATCTCCGAAATCCGGTTTGTCCAGATTGCGAATGCCGATTGCTCCCGGATTGCCGATATGGATCGGCCCTCCGTGCACAGCCGGAAAACGCGAGGTCACTTGCGCGGCACGTACAGCCAGCCGTTCAGGAACCGGTCTCATGCTGACAACCATCCGTCCGTGAAACGCCCCCGCCGGAACACAATCGATATTCGTTTGATACATCGGGACATTTGTCCCCTCATCAATATGCCGGACCGCTATCCCATTGTTGATCAGTGCCTGTTCAAAGGAGAAGCTGCATCCGATCAGAAAGCCGACAAAATCGTCCTCCCAGTATGGCGTAATATCAGATACTTCTTCCGTTAAGATACCGTGCCTGTAAATACGGTATTTCGGAAAGTCCGTTCTGATATCAGCATCCGGCGCAGCCAGAGACGGCACAGGCGAACCCGTTTCAGTCACATCGAGCACAGGACAGGGCTTTTGATTTCGCTGGCAAAACAGCAGGAAATCAAAAGCAAGGTCTTTCTTCAAAACCACAAGATTCGCTTGGGCATATCCGCCGGACATGCCTGCGGTCGGCCCGTTTATTTTTCCCTCTCGTATCAGGGCGCGTACATCTTTTGGCGCCATTTTGTTTAATTGCTCCACTTATATCAGCTCCACAATTGAGGAAGTTGTGTACATAACGTGTAGATTCCCATAACTGCCATTACAATCACTACAAGCGCCCCTGTGCTTGTCAGCCATAGCGGATGCTTATAATCACCAACAATGTTTTTCTTGTAGGCGGCAACAAGCAGCGTTCCGAGTGCAATCGGCAAAATCAAGCCGTTCAGCGATCCGACAAGGACGAGGATCTTCGCAGGCTGTCCGATTGTGACAAAAGCTAACGTAGAAATCACAATAAATCCGATAATAATGCCGCGTGAATTCTTTTCAATTTTTGGAGAAAAGGTTTTGAAAAACGAAACAGATGTATAAGCTGCTCCAATCACAGATGTAATGGCCGCAGACCACATGATCAATCCGAAAATTTTATAACCGACATTTCCAGCAGCAAGCTTGAAGACTGAAGCCGCAGGGTTGCTTTCATCGATATGCAGGCCTTTTGAAACAACGCCAAGCACCGCAAGGAAAAGAGCGATCCGCATGACAGAGGTAATTAAAATGCCGACAACCGAGCTTTTTGTTACTTGGGGAATGGATTCCTTCCCTTTAATGCCCGCATCCAGCAAACGGTGTCCACCGGCAAATGTGATATATCCGCCGACAGTTCCGCCCACCAGCGTAACAATAGCAAAAATACTGATGTGTTCAGGGGCAAACGTGTTCGCCACAGCATGTCCGACTGGCGGTGCAGACGTGATTGCGACATACAGCGTTAGGATGATCATGGCAAAGCCCGCAATTTGCGTAAAACGGTCCATCGCTTTTCCCGCTTCTTTAATGACAAAAATCAAAATGGCGATAACAGCGCTGATCAATGCGCCTGTTTCCGGTTTAATGCCGAACAGCACCTGAAGCCCCAGCCCGGCACCTCCGATATTCCCAATATTAAAGGCAAGCCCGCCAAGTACGACGAGAATGGCGATGAAATACCCCAGTCCCGGAAGCACCATATTCGCAATTTCCTGACCGCGTTTTCCAGAAACTGCGATGATGCGCCACACATTGGTTTGGGCAAAAATATCTAAAATAATAGAGATTAAGATGACAAAACCGAAGCTTGCCGCGAGTGTGTTTGTGAAAGTTGCAGTTTGGGTGAGGAAACCCGGTCCGATTGCTGAGGTTGCCATTAAAAAGGCGGCGCCCATCAGCAATGACCAGCTGCCCGCTTTTTTTCCTGCTGTTTTTTTCTCCTGCTCCATCTATTGTTCCTCCTTTATGTCGACTTCTGTTCTGAAATAGCTGTCACTTCAATTCCTGCCGCCTTAAGCTCTTTTCTGATTTTTCGGGCAAATGTCAGCGCATGGGCTCCATCTCCATGAATACAGACTGTATCTGCTTTTAATGACACATCATGTCCTTGCTGAGATTTGACCGCCCCTTCTTTCACCATTTTGATGACCTGGGTGACGGCGGCATCATCACTTTCAATGAGTGCGTCCGGTTGGGAGCGCGGTGTCAGCGTGCCGTCCGATTGGTATGTTCTGTCGGCGAACACTTCATTTGCGGTCTGAAGTCCGATCCGTTCTCCCGCTTTTACAAGCTCGCTCTCAGCAAGACCGAAAAGAATCAGGCCGGGATCAACCTTATAGACAGCTTTCGCGATCGCATCCGACAGTTTTTGATCGACTGCCGCCATATTGTATAAAGCGCCATGCGGCTTGACGTGCTGCATGTGAAGTCCCTCTGCTTTTAGAAAGCCAGAGAGCGCGCCAATTTGATAAATGACAAGATCATACGCTTCCTCAGGTGAAATCGCCATATTGCGGCGCCCAAAACCGAGTAAATCCGGCAAGCCCGGATGCGCGCCGATTTTCACACCTCTTTCTGCTGCAAGCGTGACGGTTTTTCGCATCACACTAGGATCTCCAGCATGAAATCCGCATGCGATATTCGCTGATGTCACATACTCTAAAATATCTTGGTCAAGGCCTATCTTGTAGGCTCCGAAGCTTTCTCCTAAATCACAGTTTAAATCAATTTGAAACACAGAATCCCTCCTGCCAAAGCAAACGATATGCTTTATGTATTTATTGTCCCGAAATTCGGAACGACTATTCCGAATTTTTGAACTTTATTTCATTATAAGTCAAGCATATTAGTTTGTGAAATACTTTTGTCAGAAAACCTACCATGGTCCCAGAAGAAAACCTGCCAAACAAAAAAGAGAGTCCGTCTTAGGACTCTCTTTTTTATAGTACCCAATGGCGAATCGCCTTAGCGACACCATCCTCAATATTTGTATCCGTGATCCAATCAGCCGTTTCTTTCACGATGTCTTGCGCATTGCCCATTGCGACGCCCAGACCCGCTTCTTTAATCATCGCGATGTCATTGAGGCTGTCGCCCATCGCCATCACATTCTCCATCGCAAAGCCGAGTTTTTCCGTAACCTTGGCAAGGGCTGCCGCTTTGTTGATGCCGAGCGCGTTGACTTCAATGTTTGTCGGACTTGAATTTGTGATTTCGAGCTCTTTGTTTTTTTTCAGCTCCTCCAGCACTTCGTTTCGGATGTCGTCATCCTCGATGTCAAAGCCGAATTTGAGCCATTCATGATCCGTAATGTTTTCCGGAAACTCGCCTCTCCATACTTTGTTCACGGTAGAAGCCCAGAAATTGGTGTTGTGTTTATTCCGCAAATCCCACATCATTTGAATATGGTCTGTATGGAGCAGCTTCCGTTCCACCAAATTAAAATTCGAGTCCCAGATTTCGCTGCCGTTTGCCGTGATTAGAAAGGATGACAGCTTCAGCGACTCCGCCAGCTCCCGGCACGTCATCAGCGTCCGGCCCGTGCTGATTACCACATACACACCTTTATCCTCCGCTTCACGAATGGCTTTGCGGTTTTCATCCGAGATCAGCTGCTCGTCGTTCAGCAATGTTCCATCCATATCAATTGCGATCAGCCTGATATCTACATCTTCTCTTTGAACAGACATATATGTACCTCTCTTTATCTTTTTGTTGTGCTTCTCTCTATTCTAATACATTATACCCAGCGGGACAAAAAAGCGATTTCCCATGTTTAAGGTGAACGGATAAGAGGAAAACAAACGGTGAGGTGATCAAACATGAAAGAAAGAAAACAGCAAAACAAACCAAATGAAAATCCCGAGCACAACGACTTAACCGATCCAATTCCTAATGAAGAGCTGAAGGAAAATATGAATGATGAAAAACACAAACGCCAGCAAAGAGATGACTCTCAAAGCGAACGGGATTACGACACAAAATAGAACCCCTCACAAAATGTTGTGAAGGGTTTTTTTCATTTTTCAATATAGATGCCGATTTCAGCTTCAGCAACAGGCTGCTCTCCTACTGACGCCTTGGCATGTCCGAACACAAATCCCCGCCGATTTCGCGTGACTTCAAACGTAAGATCAAGCCGGTCACCAGGCACAGCCGCTCCCAGCTTTTCCGCTTTCTTCACCGAAGACAATAACCCCAAGCTGTTCTCATCTGTAATCCCTGTAAAAGCAGCAGTTTGCGCTAGCGCTTCAATCACAAGTGAAAACGGCATTTCTGTTTGCGTCTCAGTAATAAACCAGTCGTTCTCACTAACCAGCTTATAAGCTGCCGCATGTTTTCCGGGCTCACTTTCTGTCACGCCATCAATAAATAAAAAAGGATAGCGGTGAGGCAAAGATAATGGGTTCATTGTATATCTCCTTTTTTTGACCATTATATATCAGCCTAAAGCGTAACGATAGGATATAATGGAAAAAACACAAAAGGAGGCCGTTATGTCCCCAAAACCGCTTGTCATTCTTGTCCACGAAATATACGGTGTAAACAGCCATATGAAAAAGATGGCCCGGCTGATCAACATGGCTGGATATGACGTGCTGACGCCCAACTTGCTCGAACCGGAAGAAGTCTACACACTGCTAGAGGAAAAAACGGCATACGAACAATTTACAAAAAATGAACGGCTGAAAACGGGAGAAACCATCATCCAGAATGTGATCAGGCAAAACGCCGGACGGCACATCTTTGTGATTGGATTCAGCGTAGGGGCTACCATCGCATGGAAATGCAGCAGTATGCCCGAGGTTAGCGGAGCTGTTTGTTATTATGGTTCCCGGATACGTGATTCTCTTCATCACGTGCCAGCCTGCCCGGTCCTATTGTTTTTCCCTTCTTATGAGCCATCGTTTGACGTGGCGCTTCTGATCAAAAAACTTCGGGAGAAACAGCATGCCCATCTGAAGATTTATCAATTTGATGCGCTTCACGGCTTCGCCAATCCTGATTCTGTTTATTTCGAGAGGGCCCTTTTCTTCAAAACGCTTTCCATCATAAAAAACGGGGCGGAAAAACGTCTCCGCCCTGCTTCATCATCATTTTTTTAAACGTGCACGGCGCTTTTTTATCAGTGCCGTCATACGTTCCATGTACTTTTTGCATTGCGTTTTATTTTGCCTGTCTCATCTCACCGAATGGATAAAAGACGAGAGATTCAGTACCGATGATATCTTCCTCAGAAGGCATGCCCATTCCATTTCTGCTATCCAATGAATTGAGACGGTTATCTCCCATTACAAAATATTTACCGGATGGCACCTCAACTTCGAAGTCGCCTGTTAAGGTTCCACCCGACTTTTCGACCTCTTGTTTCTGTTCCTTTAAGTACGGTTCTTCCACCTTTTTATCATTTATGTATAGCTGATCATTCTTCATTTTGATGCTGTCACCAGGCAAACCGATTAAACGTTTGACAAAAGAGCGGCCGCTCATTTTGTCATGAATGACTATGATGTCGCCTCTATGAAACCCGCCAGTCCATTTGACTGCTTTGTCAACCAGAATTCTTTCTGAATCTTTAAGCGTTGGGGCCATCGATTGGCCTTCAACGAGAAAGGGCTTGAAAAACACCAATCTAATCGTAAAAATGAGAGCTGCTATTACAACGATACTGAGTACAACGATCCATTTGATTTTTATTTTTTTCTTTAACGTGATTGTTTTTGCATTCAACTTCCTTCACCCAGTGCTTTCCTAAGAATTCCAAATTATTATACAGCATTTGGATCAGCTTGGTTAGACTTTTGTGGAAATTTTCGTAAGGAAATGGACAGGCCGGGGCAGCCAACTTCCCCGGCCTGTTTCATCAGAGCTTTCTTAAACGCGCACAGATTTCATCAGTGACCTCAGCCGTTGTGCTTTGCCCCCCAATGTCGCGTGTTTTGATGCCGTCGGCCGTTACTTGCTCCATTACATCCAGAATGTTCGCCCCCAGTTCTTCCTCCTCGAAGTGGTCCAGCATCAGCTTCGCTGTCCAAATCTGGCCGATTGGATTGGCAAGGCCCTGTCCGGCAATGTCAGGAGCTGAGCCGTGAACCGGTTCAAACATGGATGGATATTTGCCGGATGGATTGATGTTCGCAGAAGGCGCAATGCCGATGCTTCCCATCAGGCTCGAGCTGATGTCGGTTAAAATATCACCGAACAAGTTACTCGCCACAATAACATCAAACGTTTCCGGACGCGTCACAAAAAAAGCGGCCAGCGCATCAATATGCTGGGATGACGTTTCAATTCCGCTATACTCAGCGGCCGTCTGCTGAAAGACTTCATCCCAAAACGGCATCGCGTGATAAATGCCGTTAGACTTTGTCGCACTTGTCACATGGCCGCGCCGTTTTTTCGCCAATTCGAAGGCAAAGCGCATGACACGTTCTGTCGCTTTTCTTGTAAACACGGCATTCTGGATGGCGATTTCATCATCGCCTTTATGAATGCGCCCGCCGACTTCACTGTATTCACCCTCACTGTTCTCGCGAATCACCACGAGGTCAAAATCATTTGGATGCAAAAGCGGCGACGTAATGCCCGCCATTTGTTTGGCTGGTCTCATATTAATGGAAAGCTCAAGCTCCCTCCGTATTTTCAGCAGCAGCCCCCATAACGAAATATGATCGGGAACCAGCTTCGGATTTCCGACGGCTCCCAAGAAAACGGCTTCAAATTGAGTAAGCGTATGTATTCCATCTTCGGGCATCATTTTGCCGTGCTCCAAGTAATAATCACAGCTCCATGGAAAAGCCGTGAATGAGAATGACAAACCCCCGTGCATCTCAGCCGCTGTATGAAGCACTTTTTCAGCAGCCGCTACAACCTCTTTTCCTACTCCGTCTCCCGGTATTGCCGCAATCTCGAATTGTTTCATCGTCATTCTCCTCCCCCTGTTATCGTAAGCGTTTTCTATTATACTAGATAGCGAGATTGTAAAAAAAGCCCGTGACATTGTGTCACGGGTGGTGGTTGGTTATTGATTGAGTTTCTTTAAAACAATGGCGTGCAGCGGTTCATGGGACTGAATGCCGCACACCACTTGAAGTACGCCGCTGTATCCTTTTTCTTCGATCAGCGCCTGCAGTTCAACCGCTTCAGGGTCACCGGTGAAATCGAAGCGCAGGGCTGCGGCAATTCCTTCCGCCAGTGCGTTCGGCTCTTTTATTTTCTTTGCCGGGCCTACGAGTCTATCATTCTCTCCCAATTTTCTGAGAGGCGATCTCGCTACGCGGGTCACATCGTCCGAAATGAAAGGATTTTCAAAGCGCCCGATGATTTTTTTGATATATTGTTCGTGTTCAGTTTGCTTAAAGCCATACGATTTAACGAGATAGTCACCAGTTTCAAGCAGCGCCGAATGAACGACACGGCGGATTTCCGGATGATCGATTGCTTCTTTGACTGTTTTAAGTCCTCGCTGATAGCCGACATACGCTGTCACCGCATGTCCGGTATTAACCGTAAACAGCTTCCGTTCGATGTACGGCGTTAAATCATCAACAAACAGCGCGCCGTTTATGACTGGTGTATTCCCTTTAAAGCCTGATTCATCAATGACCCATTCGAAAAATGGTTCAACCGATACTTTCAGCGGGTCTTCATGATGCTGAATCGGGACGATCCGGTCAACGGCAGAATTCGGGAAACCTACCGTTTCACTGACGGATTTCTGCTCTGCTTCCGTTAAATGGCTGTATATCTCTTTCTTTAAGAAGCTGCTTCCGCCAATCATATTTTCGCACGCAATAATATTCAGTGTGTTGGCAGCGCTTCTCCGTCTTAAACCTTCTGCGATAGACGGAGCGATCAGCTTCAGCACGTTCGGGCCGACAGCTGTTGTGATGAGTGAAGCCTCATTAATCAGCCGGTACAGCTCCTCCGGCTGGCTGCCGCTGTTAATCGCGCTGACCGGGCCAATGACCTCTGATGAACGTCCCTCTTCTGCCAGTTCGACTGTGTATTCTTTTTTTTCATTGAGGAGGCTGACCATCGTATCGTTTACATCCGCAAACACCACATCATAGCCGGAGTGGTGAAGCAGCGCGCCGATAAACCCTCTCCCGATATTCCCCGCACCGAAATGTAAGGCGATCATGTCAGTTCACCTCGTTGAAAATGGCGATCAAATCTTCTTCACTTTTAGCGGAGATCAGGCGTTCAATGTTTTCTTCTTCTGAGCAGATAATGGCGATGTTAGACAAAATGTCTAAATGCTCATTATTTTTACCCGCAATGCCGAATACCACTTTTGCCGTGTTGCCTTCTCCGTACTCAACACCGTCTGGAATCTGAATGATTGAGATTCCAGAGTGAAGCACCTCGCTTTTCGCTTCTTCAGTGCCGTGTGGAATGGCAATGAAATTCCCCATAAACGTAGAAGACGTTTCTTCACGTTCAAACATTTTGCTAATGTAATCCTCTGTCACATAGCCGTTGTCAATCAGCGTCTGGCCTGCCAATTTGATGGCCTCTTCTTTTGATGATACCGTTTGATTGAGTTTAATATTTTCCTTTGCGAGTACTTGCATGAGTATCACTCTCTTTCTATAAGATTACTTTTTCAGCTTTTCAATCAGCTCATCGTATTTCGGGCTGTTTAAGAAGTTATCCACTGGTATGTGTGTCGCGTTCGGCAGCTTTGCTTTCGCGCGGTCTGTTAAATCTTTGTGGGTGATGACAATATCCGCATCGCTTGGCAGATTGTTAATGGCCGTGTTGGTCACACTGATGTCAAGCTCTGCTTTTTTAACTTTGTTTCTTAAGATGGATGCCCCCATGGCACTTGATCCCATTCCCGCATCACACGCAAAGATAATTTTGTTTACGCTTTCAGGAGACAGCTCAGACGCTTCCTCCGCTTTGGTTTGTTCCGCCTCTAAAGCAGCGGCTGCTTGGCTTTTCTTCCCCTTCATGGACTGCATTTTTTCTGTTGCGGCAGCCAGGTCTTCTTCACTTGCTTTTGAGGATTTCAGGATCACTGCTGAAACGATGAACGATACAGCTGCAGCGACCAATACACCCGCCAATACGCCGAAATAGCCTCCTCTTGGCGTCATCGCCATCAATGCGATAATGCTTCCCGGTGACGCCGCTGCGACAAGTCCGGCATTAAAGATCGTGAATGTTAAAAGTCCGCTTGCTCCGCCGGCAATGGCCGCGAGAATCAGGGCCGGTTTCATCAAAATGTACGGGAAATAAATCTCGTGAATCCCGCCGAAGAAATGGATGATCGCCGCACCGGGAGCCGTTGATTTTGAAGATCCCTTACCGAAGAACATGTACGCCAGCAAAATGCCGAGCCCCGGTCCTGGGTTTGCTTCCACTAAAAACAAAATGGACTTTCCTGTTTGAGATGCTTGCTCGATTCCAATCGGGCTTAAGATTCCATGGTTAATGGCGTTGTTGAGGAACAACACTTTCGCCGGTTCTACAAAAACACTGGCTACCGGCAGTAAATTCGCGTGTACAATGACTTCCACACCAGCCGCCAGCAATTTGTTTAGTGTCAGGACAACCGGGCCGATGGCGTAAAACGCGAGAATCGTTAAAGCCGCGCCGACAATCCCTGCCGTAAAGTTGTTGATCAGCATTTCAAAGCCTTGTCTGACTTTATCCTTGAACAATTTATCAGTTTGTTTAATGAGGTATCCGCCAAGCGGACCCATAATCATTGCGCCTAGAAACATTGGAATATCTGACCCGACAATCACCCCGATTGCCGCTGTCGCCCCGACCACTCCGCCGCGGTGGTCGTAAATCATTTTTCCGCCTGTATACGCTATCAAAAGCGGCAGTAAATACGTGATCATCGGGCTGACAAGCGTATTCAGCTGTTCATTTGGAAACCATCCTGCCGGAATAAACAACGCGGTAATGATGCCCCACGCGATAAACGCGCCGATGTTCGGCATGATCATTCCGCTCAAATAACTCCCAAAGCGCTGCACTTTCACTTTCATGCCGCCTTGCTGCTGTTCTTGCTGCTGCATATATAAACCCTCCCTGTTTTGTTTGTCGCTATAAAATACAAAGATATGTTTAGAGAATGATGCCTTCCCTTTGACTCTATGTTAAAACGCTTACAGCCCCTATACAATTGAAAGTAAAGAGGACTTTGGCACATGACTGTGACAATTTTTTAAAAATAAAAAGGCTCCTGATATCAGGAGCCTTTTCTTTTTCCTCTATAAATAATGTTGCCGTTTTGAATCACGTACTTTGCAATCATCCGCTCACTCACAATAAAAACGGGATACGCGCATACAAGCGCAAATACAGCCATCGGCACGTGCTGTACAGCTGGCAGCACTGAGCCTGCCGCATTGCGGAGGAGCATCAAAAGATAAATAAGCAGCACGATAGCCGCTAATGATACCAGCATAATCGGAGCTGAAACTTTATATTCATAAAGCCGTTCCCGGCAGTGGCCGCAGCGAAATTGACAAGGCACATTTGATGATCTGACCATATCGCCTGTCAAAGGTTTGCCGCAGTTCGGGCATGTTGTTTCTTTCATAGGGTATTCCTCACTTTCTATTCCATCTGTCTATTATACCAGAGTCCCTTCTGTTACGTTTTGTTGCTGTTCAACACATTTTCACATTTTTTATCATCCACTTACTTGTCTCCGTCTCTAAAATCCTCTACGCTTAAATAGATCTTAATGAAGAGGGTGTATGCATGCTTCCGATTAATAGACAGCAACACATACTAAAGTGGCTGAAAGAAGAAGGCTCGCTTAGAATTTCTGACATCAGCGCAAGGTTCGGCGTTTCGGAAATGACGGTATATAGAGATGTCAATCAGCTGGTTCAGTCAAATCAAGTCATCAAAACAGCCGGCGGTATCACGCTTCCCGTCCGAACACCTCAAACAGATCATATGTGCAGCTATTGCTTGAAGCCAGTCAATCAAGCTCATTCGGTTCAGCTGATTACGGTAAACCAAGACATTGAACAGCTATGCTGCGCACATTGTGCATTTTTGCGTTACGCCGATAAAACGGAAGAGGTTTCACACTTGATTTGCAGAGATTTTCTGTTACACACAACCGTCAGTGCCGGTTCGGCTTATTTCGTCGTAAATGCTGAATTAAACCTGCACTGCTGCCAGCCGCAGGCCATTCCGTTTGCGACGCTCGATCATGCCGAACGATTTCAAAAAGGATTCGGCGGCGCCGTCCGTACTTTCGACCAAGCGCTGGAAGACATGCTCAAAGACAGAAAGAAACGCTGCACCTGCACCAAGAAATAACACAACACATACAGCGGAAGGTGGTGTCTGAGTGATGAAGCGAAACAGATGGTGGATCATCCTGCTGCTTTTTCTTGTTTTCCTGCCGAAAACAAGCTTTGCTCACGCCTATATTGTCAAATCCTCACCTGGGGAAAACAGCGAATTAAAAAGCGCGCCTGCACAGGTGGAGATTGAATTTAATGAACCTGTTGAAGAAGGGTTTCATTACATTAAAGTCTATAATTCAAACGGCGACCGGGTGGATATGGACAAGACGGAAATCAAAAAAGACAACAATCACATCATGACAGTGAAGCTAAAAAAGAATCTGCCTCATGATGTGTACAGAGCGGAATGGAATGCGGTATCCGCGGACGGGCATCCGGTTTCCGGCGTCATTCCGTTCAGTATCGGGAAAGCGGATGGCGGATTCAGCAGCCAAAAAGCATCCGTTTCAGCGCTGAATCCGGGAACAGCCGCAGATCGCGCGATTCTGTATACAGCCTTATCTCTGTTTATCGGAACGGTTTTCTTCCATCTTTTCTGGTATAAAGGGAAACCAGAACAGCTCGTGAAACGGACGAGACGTATCCTGATCGTCTCGATCGCAGCACTGGGTCTGGCGCTTTTGCTTCAGCTTCCGATTCAAACAAAAGCGAACGCAGGCGGTGGCTGGGGCAGCGCATTCCAGCCGGGCTACATCAGAGAAACACTGTTTGAGACAGCAGGCGGCTCTATTTGGATTATACAGGCCGCACTGTTCGTGCTGCTCGCACTGTCTGTAATCCCTGCAATACGGAAAAACCGCTTTTCGTCCTTTGGCTATTGGACTGCGCCGCTCATTTTCTTTTTCGGTCTCCTGCTTGCCAAGGCGTTTACAGGGCATGCGGCTGTCGTGGAAGAAAAAACAGTGGGCATTTTGATGGATTTCCTTCATTTATCTTCCGCTTCCATCTGGGTCGGCGGAATTGCGGCACTCGTTTTGCTGCTCTCAAAAGAATGGAGGCAGCCTGACAAAACGCTCGCATGGGAAACGGTAAGCCGGTTCTCCCCATGGGCACTCACTGCAGTCGGCGTCATTTTGTTTTCAGGCTTGCTCAATGGGTTTTTCATCATTCGTTCAATGGATTCACTGTTCCATACAGCGTACGGTCAAGCTCTTTTAGTGAAAAGCGGGCTGTTTGTTTTCATGCTGGTTTTAGGCGCGATTCATTTTCTTCTCACCAGAAAGCAGCGCCGCACAGGAATCAGCCGAACGTTGAAAGCGGAGTGGGCAATCGGCATTGCTGTATTGATCACGGCTGCCGTGTTTACAAGCCTGCCAAGCCCGCCTAAGCCGCAGCCGGAACCGTTCTACCAAACCAAAGCGATTGAGAACGGACAAAGCGTTTCACTCAGCATCAGCCCAAACCAGCCCGGGAAAAATGTTTTTGAGCTGCGAGTCACCGACCATAACGGAGATCCGGTGAAAAACATTCAGCAAATCACGTTAACCATTTATAAAACAGGGCTGTCAGGCAGCGAAAACAAAAGCACGTTTCAATTAAAAGAGAAAACAAAAGGCGTCTTCCAGGATGAAAACCTGTCCATTAATGAGAAGGGAAACTGGAAGATCAAAGTCCACGGACTGACCGGTGACTTTAACGAAATCAATATCATGTTTACAAAGACCAATTAAAGGAGTGTTTACGTTGTTGAAAAAAATCGCATTGACACTATGTCCGGCTATTGTCGGCTCTCTCTTATTCTTTACGGCTCCTGCCAGCGCGCACGTTTCTGTAAAACCGGCTGAATCCGCTGCAGGCTCTTGGGAAACATATACAATGAAGGTTCCTTCCGAGAAAAATCTGCCGACAACGAAGGTTGTCCTCAAAATGCCGAAGGATGTTGAATTCCAGCAGTACGAGCCAATTCCAGGCTGGAAGGTTTCCACCCAAAAACATGATGACAAATCAGTGTCTGTGACGTGGGAAGCGACTGGCGGCGGCATTCAGGAAGGTCAGTTCCAGCAGTTTACCTTTGTTGCCAAAAACCCTGACAAAGCGGAGGAAGCCGCTTGGGACGCATATCAATATTATAAAGACGGCAGCATTGTTGAATGGACAGGTGACGAGAATGCCGATACACCTCACTCCATTACAAAGATCACTTCTGCAAAACAAGTGACAGATGAGCACGGCGCCACGAAAACAGAAGATGATTCCGCAAACGCAGGTTCTTCAGCTCTAGACATTACAGCGATTGTGCTGTCCGCGGCTGCCATTATTTTATCTGTAGCAGCGCTTGTTAAGAAAAAACGCGCCTAATAAAAAAAGCGATCCAGATGTCATGTCTGGGTCGCTTTTTATGTTTAACCGCGGCCTGCCTGGAAGGAAGGATATTTCGTCATTCCGCCGTCTGCAAACAGCGTAATGCCTGTGACGTAGCTGGATTCCTTCGAAGCAAGCCACACCGCTACTGCTGCGATTTCCTCCGGTTCGCCGATATATCCCATCGGAATCATGCTTTCTACATCCGCTTTCTGTTTAGGGTCAGCGAATTTTTCAGCATTGATTGGCGTGTTGATCGCACCTGGCCCGATATTGTTGACGCGAATGCCCTTCGGCGCGTATTCCAAAGCCAACGTTTCAGACATCAGCTTAATTCCGCCTTTACTAGCTGCATAGTGGACAAATAGCGGCCACGGAATCATCTCATGCACACTGGACATATTGATGACATTTCCCTTGATATCGTTTTCCACGAAGTACTTAATCGCTTCACGGCTTCCTAAAAAGGCACCCGTTAAGTTCGTGCCGATGACTTTTTCCCAATCCTTAAGCGGCATTTCGTGAGACGGCACAGGATTTTCAAGCCCGGCATTATTAATCATAATATCGAGTGTGCCGAACTCTTTAATTGCCGTTTGTACGATATTTTTTACATCTTCCTCTTTCGTGACATCTCCTTGGACGACAACAGCTTCACCGCCCGCCTTGATGACCTCTTCTTTTACCTCGTTTGGATCCTGTTTATTACTATAATAGTTGATAACCACTTTTGCCTGCTCCTTGCCGAAGCGGATGGCCATTGCCTTTCCTAGCCCTGATGCAGCTCCTGTAATGGCAACGACTTTTCCTTTTAAATCCGGATACATATACATCTTCCTCCATTTGTTATGAATTTGATTTCGCGATTCCCAAGAAGACGGCGGCCGCGATAATCAGGATAATCCCGATTGCAATTGCTATTAGCTGGCGTTTCGTTTTCTTTTCACGCAGGATGAAAATACCCCCGAGCGTAGAAATGACAATTCCCATTTGTGAAAGGGAGAAGCTCGTTGCAACGCCAACTCGCGGCTGGGAAATAAACAAAAACATATTTCCGCCTGCCCAGATTAAGCCTGGGAGGATATTTCTGATTGCATACTTGTTAAAGGGTTTGTGTCTATAGGTTAAAACTAACCCCCCGACCACCATGCCAATTGCCTGCGGCAGCAGCGCGGACCAGCCGGACACATTGAACAATCTAGCTACGACTACATAAACCAAATAACCAAGAGTCGAGACGAGGAGAATCAAAATGCCCTTTTTCAGATTGCTTGGCTCGCCTTCTTTTTTATCATTCTTATCTTCCAAGGACGTGAGAATGATTCCCACAATGATAAAGATCAAAGCGAGAACGCCAAGTGTAATCGCAATCGGTGTTGACCATTCGCGGAACACGATCACACCGAACAGCGAGGTGGAAACGAGCTGCATTCCTGTGGAAATCGGCATTGTTTTAGATACGCCCATCAATTGAATGCTTTTCAGCTGGTTGGCCTGTCCAAGTGACCAAAATAAGCCGGATACGATTCCAACAATAAAGATGCGAAGTGACAGAACGGGCTGAACAAAAAAGTAAATAACGATAGAAACAATGAGCGCCCCGATCGTCGTTCCCAGTGTCTGGCTGTACGGCCCGCCGCCTAATTTCACATTGAAGAGAACAATGCTCCCCCAAAACAAAGCTGGGAGAAGAGCCAATAATAAATCCATTGTTGGGGAACCTTCTTTCAAAATGTATTTGCTGTTATTTTGGCTGGAATTGTTGTGATTATTCGCCGGAACACAAAAAGAGCTGCCGGAAAATCCGGCAGCTCTCAGGAGCTTGCATTCATTTACAAACCGATGGACAAATATTTTGTTTCAAGGTACGGCTCGATGCCTTCCGAACCGCCTTCACGGCCGATGCCGCTTTCTTTCATTCCGCCGAATGGCGCTTGAACCGCTGATGGTCCGCCGTCATTCCAGCCGATAATGCCATACTCTAGATTTTCGGAAATATAGATGCCGCGGCGGTAGTTTTCTGTGAAGAAGTAAGCAGCTAAGCCGTACGGTGTATCGTTGGCAAGCTGAATCGCTTCATCAATATCAGAAAACGTGACGATCGGAGCGACTGGGCCGAACGTTTCCTCATGCATGATATTCATGGACGTATCAACATCGGTAAGCACTGTCGGATTCACAAAGTAGCAACCTTTGTCATCGTTTCGGTCATATGTGCCCCCAGCAATCACTTTCGCGCCTTTTTCAACCGCATCATCAATTTGGCTGACGATTTTTTCGAAGCCTCGTTTGTTGATAATCGGGCCGACATTGACGCCTTCCTCAAGTCCATTTCCGACTTTCAGCTTAGACACTTGCTCGCTCAGTTTCGCAGCAAATTCATCTTTAATGGATTCATGAACGATCAGGCGGTTGGCACATACGCAGGTTTGCCCGGCGTTTCGGTATTTGGACGCCATCGCCTGTTCAACGGCAAGGTCAATGTCCGCATCTTCATCTACGATCAGCGGGGCGTGTCCGCCGAGTTCCATTGAGACGTGCTTCACGGTGTCCGCGCTGTTTTTCATAAGGATTTTCCCTACAGGTGTTGATCCTGTGAACGTGATTTTGCGGATTTTCGGACTGCTTGTGAACACATTTCCGATTTCTTCTCCATCGCCGATCACAACCTGAAGAACATCCTTCGGAATGCCCGCTTCATATGCGAGGCGCGCCAGTTCATAGGCAGACAGCGGTGTGTCCGGCGCCGGCTTGATGATAAATGTACAGCCCGCAGCAAGAGCAGGCGCCGCTTTGCGTGTAATCATCGCATTCGGAAAATTCCAAGGCGTGATAGCAGCAACGGGACCGACAGGCTGGCGTGTGACCACAATTCGTTTACCCGTTGTCGGAGCGGGGACCGTTCTTCCGTACACACGCTTCGCTTCCTCTGCGAACCATTCGATGTAGCCTGCGCCGTATAATACCTCTCCGACTGCTTCCTGATAGGGTTTTCCGTTTTCCTTTGTAATTAAATCTGCAAGTTCTTCTTTATGTTCAACAATCAGCTCATACCATTTTTTCAAAAGAGACGCTCTTTCGTTCGCTGATGTTTTAGACCACGTTTTAAACGCTTGATGTGAACGTTCAATGGCTTCTTCTACTTCTTTGGCTGATTGCTGAGGGATCGTTTTGATCTCCTCGCCCGTAGCCGGGTTGTAGACCGTTAATTGATTAGGCATATTGAACATTCCTTTCTTTTCATGATTACTTAAAATGATAGCAGACCCAGCCGTTTTCTTTCCAATGATTAAGCTCGCAGGCCCGCCTCCAGGATGCTTAGCCCTTCATTTAAAAGGCTGTCTGAGATGACAAGCGGTGTCAAAAAGCGGATGATATTACCGTTAATTCCCGCTGTCAGCAAAAGTAATCCATTTTGATTCGCATAGGCAGCAATCGCTGCTGCTTTTGCTTTATCAGGCTCACGCGTGTCAGGATCCTTGACGATTTCGATTGCCGCCATCGCCCCGAGTCTGCGGATGTCACCGATGAACGGGAATTCTTGTTTCCACTCATACGCCTTGCCTTCAATGGTTTTGCCAATTTCTTCAGATCGCTCATTCAGCCCTTCTTCTTCAATAATATCCAAGACAGCCAAAGCCGCCGCGCAGCCGAGCGGGCTGCCGGCATACGTGCCCCCTAGCTCGCCTGGCGCTGCCGCATCTAGCATTTCCGCACGGCCGATCACACCGCTTAATGGCAGGCCTGCCGCAAGCGATTTAGACACCGTGATCAGGTCAGGCACTACTTCAAAATGCTCAATCGCAAAATAAGTGCCAGTTCTGGCAAAGCCGGTTTGAATTTCATCAGCAACAAAAACAATGCCATGTTCTTTGCAGAATGAAGCAACATGCTGCACAAAGCGTTTCGAAGGAATAATAAATCCGCCTTCTCCCTGCACCGGCTCCATCACGACACACGCTACCGTTTCAGGCGCAACGGAAGCGATAAAGAAATCATTGAACGCTTGGATCATCATGTCGTCATAGCTTTCATCAGTCATGCCGGCCGGCTTCTGATAATAGTAAGGGAACGGCGCTTGATAAACCTCTGACGCAAAAGGCCCGAAACCGAATTTATAAGGTTTTACCTTGCTTGTCATGCTCATCGTCATATTCGTACGCCCGTGAAACCCGCGGGTAAACGAGACAACCCCTTGACGTTTTGTATACTTTCTAGCGATTTTCACAGCGTTTTCGACCGCTTCCGCCCCTGAGTTAAGAAAAATCGCTTTTTTCTCGTGGCCGCCCGGTGCAATGCCGCACAGTTTTTCGGCTAATTCGATATAAGACGGATACATCATGACATTGAAGCCTGGATGAATCAGCTCCTCCGCCTGCCGCTTCACAGCCTCAACCACCTTCGGATGCGAGTGTCCGACGTTTAACGTTCCGATGGCGCCTGCAAAATCAATAAATCTCCGGCCGTCCAGATCATACAGCTCAGCCCCTTCTCCTTTGACCGCCAGACTGCGGTTGCCGTTGCTCACACCTTTTGACACAAATTGATCTCGTTTTTGCTGCCATTGTGCAGTTGTGATGCTTGCTGTTGTTTGACTCATGTGAATATCCCCCTGTCGTTATTTTCTTATCATTCTGACTTCTCTTTGGTATGATGAAAAGTACCAATTATAACTTTTGGATGGTATCAGAAGGAGAATCTGCAAATGGATATCACGATTACACTCGATCGTTCAGAACAAGCTGATTATATCTATCAGCAAATTTATCAAAAGCTGAAAAAAGAAATCCTCAGCCACAATTTGCTGCCACACTCGAAGGTTCCCTCCAAGCGGGAGCTGGCTGAAAATCTGAAGGTCAGCGTAAATTCAGTGAATTCAGCCTATCAGCAGCTGCTGGCTGAGGGGTATTTGTACGCCATTGAGCGAAAGGGTTTCTTCGTGGAGGAGCTAGACATGTTTTCCGCCGAGGAGCATACTCCATATGCACTGCCCGATGACCTAAAAGAGATACACATTGATCAGAGCGATTGGATTTCGTTTTCACACATGAGCTCCGATACAGACCATTTTCCGATCAAAAGCTGGTTTCGCTGCGAGCAAAAAGCGGCCTCCCGCTCATACCGCACGCTCGGCGAGATGTCGCATCCGCAAGGGATATATGAAGTGAGAGCGGCCATTACCAGGCTCATTTCTCTGACGCGGGGTGTAAAATGCAGGCCGGAACAAATAATCATAGGGGCAGGCACACAGGTGCTCATGCAGCTGTTGACTGAGCTTTTGCCCAAGGAAGCCGTGTATGCGATGGAGGAGCCTGGCTACAGGCGCATGTACCAGCTTTTGAGGAATGCCGGAAAACAAGTAAAAACGATCATGCTGGATGAAAAAGGCATGTCGATTGCTGAAATCACCAGACAGCAGCCTGATGTGCTGGTGACGACCCCGTCGCATCAGTTTCCGTCCGGAACGATTATGCCTGTATCCAGAAGAATTCAGCTGCTGAACTGGGCAGCCGGGAAGCCGCGCCGATACATCATTGAGGACGATTATGATAGTGAATTTACATATGATGTAGACAGTATACCGGCACTGCAAAGCTTAGATCGTTTTCAAAATGTCATCTATATGGGAACGTTTTCGAAGTCCCTTCTCCCCGGCTTGAGGATCAGCTATATGGTGTTGCCGCCTGAGCTGTTGAGGACATACAAACAGCGGGGCTATGATCTGCAGACTTGCTCGTCACTGACGCAGCTCACCCTGCAGGAATTTATCGAGTCTGGCGAATATCAGAAGCATATAAAAAAAATGAAGCAGCATTATAAAGAAAAGAGAGAACGCCTGATCACCGCTTTAGAAGCAGGGTTCTGCGGAGCAGTTACCGTTAAAGGAGCAAATGCGGGGCTGCACTTTGTTACCGAATTTGATACCAGCCGCACCGAACAAGACATCCTCTCACATGCCGCCGGCCTGCAGCTTGAAATATTCGGTATGAGCCGGTTTAACTTGAAGAAAAACCAGCGGCAAACAGGCAGGCCAGCACTCATTATTGGCTTTGCCCGGCTGAAGGAAGAGGATATTCAGGAGGGTGTGCAGCGGCTTTTCAAAGCTGTTTACGGACATAAAAAAATCCCCGTTACAGGGGATTGATTCACCAGCGGTCCTGGTCTACATTCAGCACGGCTTCAAGCAGGCCCGGAAATGCCTTTTCAAGGTCTTCAGCGCGAAGCGAGTAATACCGGCGCTTTCCTTCTATCCGAACTTGCGCGATGCCTGATTCTCTCAAAACTTTAAAGTGATGCGACAAAGTCGATTTAGCAACCTGCACATCCGCACAGGTGCTGCACGTTTTTTCTTTCGCTTCAGCTAATTGCTTGACCAGCTCTAAACGAAGCGGATCGCTAAGTGCATGAAGAACCTTTGTCAGCTGCAATGTTTCTGTTTCTGGATGGTTTGGAATGTTCATGACACAAATGTATCACACAACAATTAGAATGACAATTTTACTAATTAAGGGTTTTTCCTTTACCTCATGTATAATACATGGTACAGTTAGTTCGATGAAATTCGAACAATAAATTCAGCATAACATTGGAGGAGATTAGAATGATCGTATTACAAGCTTACATGAAAGTAAAACCAGAAAAACGCGAGGAATTTTTGAGCGAGGCGCAATCGCTTGTTCAGCATTCAAGAGCTGAGGAAGGCAACGCGCAGTACGACCTATTTGAAAAAGTAGGCGAAGAAAATACATTTGTCATGCTTGAACAATGGAAAGGTGAAGCAGCGATGAAATCCCACAATGAAACTGCACACTTCCAAGGGTTTGTCGCAAAAGCAAAAGAACTGCTGAGCGCTCCTCTTGATGTTGTCCGCACAGAGCTTAGCGAGTAAAGAAAGGGTGTCTCATATGAATGAAGTGATTAAATCATTAACAGACCACCGCTCGATTCGCAGCTACACAGATGAACCTGTAGCTCAAGAGCAATTGGACCAAATCATTGAAGCGGTGCAAGCAGCCCCTTCTTCTATCAACGGGCAGCAAGTGACTGTGATCACAGTGCAGGATAAAGAGCGCAAAAAGAAAATCTCTGAGCTGGCAGGCGGCCAGCCATGGATCGATCAAGCCCCTGTTTTCCTGCTGTTCTGCGCAGATTTCAACCGGGCCAAAATCGCGCTTGAAGATCTGCATGATTTCAAAATGGAAATCACAAATGGATTGGAATCTGTTCTTGTCGGCGCAGTAGACGCTGGTATTGCCCTCGGCACAGCGACAGCAGCGGCTGAGTCACTCGGACTTGGCACAGTTCCGATCGGCGCGGTTCGCGGAAACCCTCAAGAGCTGATCGAACTGCTTGAGCTTCCGAAATACGTGTTCCCTTTATCAGGACTTGTCATTGGGCATCCTGCTGACCGTTCCGCGAAAAAACCGCGCCTCCCGCAGGCAGCAGTCAATCATCAGGAAACTTATTTGAACCAGGATGAGCTGACGTCTCACATTCAGGCATACGACGAACAGATGTCTGAATACATGAATAAACGGACAAACGGAAAAGAAACAAGAAACTGGTCACAGAGCATCGCTTCCTACTATGAGCGCCTGTACTATCCGCATATCCGTGAAATGCTTGAAAAACAAGGATTTAAGGTTGAAAAATAAGCCTTCACCCGGCCTGTCGGATTTTCCGGCAGGCCTTTCATTTACCCGGTTAAAATCCATTGACTTCTATTTTGTTTATTTGGTAAAATTTTTTCATTGTTACTCATTGGTTTTCTGTGAACCAATGGGTTTTCTAATGTTCAAGAAAGAAGGAAGCCATGAGATGCTTGATAAAAAAACAGATATCTTGTTAGCCGCGCGAAAGCTTTTTTCGGAAAAGGATTTTACGTCGGTTTCCATGCAGGCGATCGCAGAAGAATGTAAGATGTCAAAAGCTTCGATATATAAGCTGTTTCAATCTAAAGAAGACCTGCTTTTGGAGCTGCTGTCATTTAACCAGAAGCAAATGGTGGCCGCGGCCTCAAGACTTCAGGAAAATACCGCACTTACACCGGAGGAGCGTTTGACGCAAAAGGTCAAAATGGAACTGGAGGGCTTCAGGCGGAATCAGCAGTTTTTCAATATGCTGACCTACGGAAATCCCAAGCTGCATAATGACCGGGTCAAACAGCATATCCATCAGACCAGATCGACGATTATCTGCTGGCACCGTGATTCGCTGATCCAGGCGTATGGAGAAACCATTCTCCCGTTTGTGTGGGATTTGGTCATCATTCTTCACGGCATGATGCGTGAGTTTTTAATGCTGATCAAAATCGAGGAAAAACCGCTTGAGCTTGACCCGATCGCAGCGTTTATCATCAGCACCCTCAATCAGATTGTCAAAAACAGGGAAACCCATCAGTCTCTTCTCCCGCCCGAAGCCATCGATCTTTATATTCATTCGGCATCCTCCTACAAGCCAAAGGATAAGTCAGTCCTATTATCGGAAAGCCTGAAGGAATTACATAAAGGCATCTCTTCCCTGCCTGCCGCGGACTATAACGTAGATGAACTGACATCCGCAGCCGCCATGCTGGAGGAAGAAGCGAAGAAGGAAGAACCCCGCGCTTTTTTACTCAAATCACTGATTGGCTATCTGGAACAAACCGGTGTTTTAACACAGCCCGTTTCCATGTTAAAAACACTGTTAATTACTTAGAGAAAAGAAGGGATATGTATTGGACACAAGTATTGAACCGAAACCTTTTAACCGTTCTGTCATTGTCGGCATTTTGTTAGCCGGAGCGTTTGTGGCGATTTTAAATCAAACATTGTTGATTACCGCCCTCCCCCATATCATGAGGGATTTCAATGTCGATGCCAACCAAGCACAGTGGCTGACCACGTCATTTATGTTAACCAACGGGATCTTAATTCCGATCACTGCGTTTTTAATTGAGAAATTCACAAGCCGGGCGCTGCTCATCACAGCAATGAGCATTTTCACCGCCGGAACGATTGTCGGGGCATTCGCGCCGAACTTCCCGGTTCTGCTGACGGCTCGTATCATTCAAGCGGCCGGAGCCGGCATTATGATGCCGCTCATGCAGACTGTATTCCTGACAATCTTTCCGATTGAAAAGCGCGGCCAGGCTATGGGTATGGTTGGATTGGTCATCTCATTCGCGCCTGCGATCGGACCGACTCTTTCCGGATGGGCTGTCGAAGCTTTCTCTTGGAGATCATTGTTTTATATTATTCTTCCGTTTGCTGTGATTGATTTGATTCTTGCCAGCATTCTGATGAAAAACGTGACGACTTTAAGAAAAACACAGATTGATATTTTATCAGTGATCCTTTCAACATTTGGATTCGGCGGCCTTCTGTACGGCTTCTCAAGCGTCGGCTCTTACGGCTGGACCAGTTCAACCGTCTTGATTTCACTGCTGGTGGGTGTCATCGCGCTGCTCTTATTTATCACAAGACAAATGAAGCTTGAAAAACCGATGCTGGAATTCCGCGTCTTCACGTTTGGCGTTTTCAGCTTAACAACACTGCTGGGAACCCTTGTCTTTGCATTATTGATCGGTACGGAAACCATCCTGCCGCTTTATACACAAAACGTCAGAAACGTCACAGCTTTTGATACAGGGCTTATGCTTCTGCCGGGAGCCGTTGTGATGGGCTTCATGTCGCCGATTATCGGCAGAGTTTTTGACCGTGTCGGCGGAAGAGGGCTGGCGATTGCCGGTTTCTGCATCATCTTCCTGACATCACTGCCGTTTATGCAGCTGACTGATCATACGTCACTCGCTTGGATTGTCGTTTTATACACCGTTCGTCTCTTAGGCACCGCCATGATCATGATGCCGGTGACAACAGCCGGCATCAATGCGCTGCCGCGCCACCTGATTCCGCATGGAACGGCGATGAACAACACGATTCGCCAAGTCGGCGGCTCGATCGGAACCGCGCTATTGGTTTCCGTGATGAGCAACCAGGCGGCACATGCAGGCACGACAAATGTAAAGCACGCCGCCCTGCACGGCATGAACGCCGCTTTTATTGTGGCTGCCGTCATAGCACTTGTCGGCTTCCTTCTCTCATTCACACTAAAGAAACCTCAGCGCCCTGCCGAACAGCAGCCGGCACGCTAAAAAAACAGCCCTGTTTAGGGCTGCTTTTTTTATATTAAGTCGTTTGCTTACGATAATTAATACCAAGATTAATCGCATTCGCCTGACCTAAGGCCATCACATCAAAACTATA
>NZ_CP026521.1:448654-488217 GCF_002953915.1 Bacillus sp. MBGLi79 | reverse complement strand
CAGAAGCTATCCAAAATGGCGTGGCAAGTAGCAAGCCGATAACTAGACCTATAATTAACTCACTAATTAGAACAATAAATTCATGAATATAACCTTTATTATCCATCTATATAAAAACAAAGTAAAGTTTATTTCTATATTTCAACATTAAAATCTCTATGAATCGAGATTTTTGAAAGAAAAAACCCGACCTTAGACTGAATTAATCAGATTCTAAAGATCGGGTTCTTATTTTACTTTTCTAAACCGTCTTTCACTTCTTTAATCATTTGCGCCATAGACTCAAGACCGCCTCCTGATAAGTACCAAGTAGCAGAATCAAGGTAGACGACATGATCATTTTTCACTGCGTTTACGTTTTTCACATAATCGTTTTCAACGACTTGTTTTGTAGATGATGTTTCTCCGATCGCTGTACCGCGGTCAATGACAAACAGGTAATCCGGGTTTGTTTTTGAAATGTACTCGTATGAAACGCTTTGTCCGTGAGTAGACGCTTTGATGTTTTTATCAGCCGGTGTCACGCCGAACACGTCATGGATCAGGCCGTATCTTGATTTAGGGCCGAATGCGCTGATCTTCCCGTCGTTCGCCATGATGACGAGACCGTTTTTGTTAAGCTTTTCAGCCGTTTTCTTTACATCTGCGATTGAATCATCGATTTTTGCGAGTTCATCTTTCACTTCGTCTTCTTTATCGAAAATCTTACCGATTGTTTCCGCGTCTGATTTAAATGATTCCATATACTTCGCTGTGTCTACGCCAAGGTAAATTGTCGGAGCGATTTCAGAGAATTCTTTGTAAGACTCAGATTGTCTTCCTGAGATAATGATCAAGTCAGGGTCTAAATCTGCCACTTTCTCGAAGTCTGGCTCTTTTAAGCTTCCGACATCAGCATATTTGTCATCTTTGAACTTGGACAGATATTTAGGAAGGGCTTGTTTCGGCAGGCCCGCTACTTTATCATCAAGTCCTAGTTTATCTAATGTATCTAAGCTTCCAAAGTCAAATACGACAACTTTTTTAGGGTTCTTCGGTACTTTTGTGCCGTTTTTGTCCAGCTGGTGTTTCACCGTGATTTGTTCTTTCTTCGAATCAGAACCTTTGCTGCTTGTGCTTTGGTTTCCGCATGCAGAAATGACAACTGCCGTCACCAAAGCGATGAATAGTAATGCGAACTTTTTCATGCTCTTCACCTCTTCTATATATTAAGAAAAATAGACACCTATTCTTTGATGATCAATCGTCTGAATCGGGATGGTCATATCGTAGATTTCCTCAAGCACAGAGGTTTCTATTATTTTTTCAGGCGGCCCCTCTTTTACGATGCGGCCGTTTTTCAAAGCTACGATATAGTCCGAATAGACAGAAGCAAAATTGATATCGTGAATGACGATGACGATCGTTTTTCCAAGCTCCTTTACCAGCCGTTTCAGCAGTTTCATAATTTCAACTGAATGTTTCATATCCAGATTGTTCAGCGGCTCATCCAGAAAGATATAATCGGTGTCCTGGGCAATGACCATGGCGATAAATGCCCTTTGGCACTGTCCGCCGCTTAACTGATCGAGGTAGTTGTCCTGAATGTCTTCCAGCTTCATATAGCTGAGCGCCTGGTTGATATGAACCCAGTCTTCCTCAGTCAGCCGGCCCTGTGAGTACGGAAACCTGCCAAAACTGACGAGGTCTTTGATCGTGAGCCTAATATTGATTTGGTTCGCCTGCTTCAAAATGCTCATTTTCTTGGCAAGCTCTTTGCTGTCGCATGATCCAATCTCTTGTCCGTCTATGTAAATCTCGCCGGAATCTTTTTTGATCAGGCGGCTCATGATAGACAGCAGCGTACTTTTGCCGGCGCCGTTAGGACCGATAAACGAGGTGATTTTGCCCTTTTGAATCGTGACTGACGTCTCTTCAAGGACAACTTTCCCGCCATATTGTTTGCTTACATTTTTGACCTCTACCATGATTTATTCTCCTTTAACAGCAAGTAGATAAAATAAATCCCGCCGGCAAAATTAATAATGACGCTCAGCGTCGTTGAGAAGGTAAACACTTTCTCAACCACAAACTGCCCTCCGACCAGCGCAATGATGCTGATGAAAACAGAGCCTGCGATTAAGTATGAATGCTTATAGGTTTTCAGAAATTCTCTCGCCAGGTTGACGACAAGAAGGCCTAAAAACATAATCGGCCCGACTAGCGCTGTTGACACAGAAACCAAAATCGCAACCACGATCAGCATCTGCTTCACCACTTTGTCGTAGTCAATGCCCAAATTCACGGCGTGCTCGCGTCCGAGCGACAGCACATCGAAAAACTTTGTAAAACGCCAGACATAAGCGCCTGTCAGCAGGAAGATGATGAACGCGAGCCATAACAAATCTGTATTAATGTTGTTAAAGCTGGCAAACATCTTGTCCTGCACCACTTGGAACTCATTCGGATCAATCAGCATCTGCATAAAGGAAGACAGGCTGCTGAACAGCGTGCCAAACACGATACCGATAAGCAGAAGGAAAAAGATATTTCTCCCCTCACCCTTGAACATGATCTGATACAAAACAAGAGAAAACAGTATCATCAGAAGAACAGAGATGATAAAGTTGATGTTTTTATTCATAATGACCATATTCGCAGAACCGAACAAAAAGATAATACCGGTCTGAATCAGCATGTAGAGAGAATCGAGGCCCAAGATGCCCGGCGTCAGGATGCGGTTGTTCGTAATCGTTTGAAAGATCATGGTCGAAAACGCAATCGCTCCCCCCGTCAGCACAATGGCGGCGACCTTTTTGATTCGTCTCGGCAGGGTGTAATCCCAATTGCCTAAGTCATAAAACAGAAACAAGCCAATACATACAATGGCTAAACCAACGAGCAACGCCATTTTCATCTGGTTACGCATACGCTTTTCTCCTTAACAGCATAAACAGGAAAATGCCGCTGCCGATGATTCCGACCATCAGGCCAATCGAGATTTCGTAAGGGAAGATAATGACTCTGCCCAATATATCGCAAAACAGCACAAAAACCGCTCCCAATAGCGCAGTATGCGGCAGGCTGCTCTTCAGATTGTCTCCTCTGTAAATCGATACAATATTCGGGATGATTAAACCGAGAAACGGCAGCATACCGACAGTCAAAATGACAAGAGACGTGATCAGGGATACGATAATGAGCCCGATGTTCACTACCCGCTTGTACTTTAGGCCGAGATTGACAGAAAAGCTTTCTCCCATACCGGCCAATGTGAATTTATCCGCATACACATAGGCAATGATAACGAGCGGAATACTCAGATAAAGAAGCTCGTATCTCCCTTTCACGACTAAGGAGAAGTCTCCCTGAAGCCATGATGACACGTTCTGGATCAAGTCATATTTATACGCGATAAAAGTCGCGATTGAACTGACGATATTCCCGAGCATTAAACCGACAAGCGGAATAAAGATGGTGTCGTTAAACTTGATTCTTTCAAGGATTTTCATAAACAGGAAGTTGCCTGCCAGGGCAAAGACAAACGCGACCAGCATTTTGATTAAAGGACTGGCGGATGTAAACAGCAGCAAGGAAATTAAGATGCCGAGCCGAGCCCAATCCATCGTGCCCGCCGTCGTCGGTGACACGAATTTGTTTCTGCTGATCTGCTGCATAATCAAACCGCAGATGCTCATGCTTAAGCCCGCGATGACAATGCTGATTAATCGCGGCAAACGGCTTGCAAACAGCGTTGACGCCTCTTGTTTGCTTAAATCGAAGAGATCAAGCGGCGACAGATCTTCTACGCCGATAAATACAGATGTGACGGCTAATATGATAAGTAGAATAAATAAATAACGTAGCTTCATGCTGCCTCCTTACATCCTTACAGCAAAAAGAACGTATCTCCTACTCCGCAAGGACTCAAAACAATATGGCCATATAGTAATTGATTATCATTATCATTTACATATTACCATTTTTCTAGTGTTAGTCAATATTCTTTAAAAATATTAACCTGGTCATTTATCAATTTTACTAATCATTCTAACCATTTTCCATCCCAAAACGTTAGGCTGTTTACCATATTTATCTTTTGAACGCCTGTTTACTGTCAGCAAACCCGACATCATTCCTCGTGGGAAATACAAATGTTCATTCCGGAGAGAAATTATCCCTTGATTTACAGGACTGAAAGAGAGATAATAAATACTAAATTTGTGTGAAAATTTTAAACATTAGGAGATGTAAACATGAAGGTCGTTAAATTCGGAGGCAGCTCACTTGCTTCAGGCGCCCAGCTTGACAAGGTGTTTCACATCGTTACCTCAGACCCGGCACGGAAAGCTGTAGTCGTTTCAGCTCCGGGAAAACGCTATGCCGAGGATACGAAAGTGACTGATCTCTTAATCGCATGTGCAGAACAATATTTGGCATCAGGCAGCGCACCTGAACTGGCGGAAGCGGTTGTGGAACGGTACGCTCTCATCGCCAATGAGCTTCAGCTGGGGCAAAGCATTATCGATAAAATCAGAGATGATTTGTTTACGCTTTTAGAAGGAGACAAAAGCAATCCCGAGCAATATCTTGACGCAGTTAAGGCCAGCGGGGAGGATAACAACGCCAAGCTGATCGCCGCTTATTTCCGTTATAAAGGCGTCAAAGCGGAATATGTCAACCCGAAGGATGCCGGCCTTTTTGTGACAAATGAACCCGGCAACGCGCAAGTTCTTCCTGAATCCTATCAAAACCTCTATCGTCTTCGGGAACGTGACGGACTCATTATTTTTCCCGGTTTTTTCGGATTCAGCAAGGATGGCGATGTGATCACATTCTCACGGAGCGGTTCTGATATTACCGGCTCGATTCTTGCCAACGGACTTCAAGCTGATTTGTACGAAAACTTTACAGACGTGGACGCTGTGTATTCTGTCAATCCGTCCTTCGTTGAAAATCCAAAGGAAATCAGTGAGCTGACATACAGAGAGATGCGGGAGCTGTCTTACGCCGGTTTTTCAGTGTTTCATGATGAAGCGCTCATTCCGGCATTTAGAGCGGGGATTCCTGTTCAGATCAAAAATACGAACAACCCCTCAGCCGAAGGCACCCGTGTCGTCAGCAAGCGGGATAACACGAACGGGCCTGTCGTCGGCATTGCCAGCGATACCGGTTTTTGCAGCATTTATATCAGCAAGTATTTAATGAACAGAGAAATCGGATTTGGCCGCAAAGCCCTTCAAATCCTGGAGGAGCACGGATTGACGTATGAGCATGTTCCATCGGGAATTGATGACATGACCATCATCTTGCGGGAGGGTCAAATGGATGCCGCCACTGAACGCAGCGTGATCAAACGGATCGAAAAGGATTTGCATGCCGACGAAGTCATTGTCGAGCATCATCTCGCACTGATTATGGTTGTAGGAGAAGCGATGCGCCACAATGTCGGTACAACAGCAAGAGCCGCCAAAGCATTATCAGAGGCTAAAGTGAATATCGAAATGATCAATCAGGGATCATCTGAAGTGAGCATGATGTTTGGCGTAAAAGAAGCCGAAGAAAGAAAAGCCGTTCAAGCGTTATACCAGGAATTTTTCGCGGGCGTGCTGATCTCTTAATCGTACATAAATAGCGGGCCGCAGCGCCCGCTATTTTTCATATAGCCGAATTGTTCATTTTTTTCTCTTGTCCACTATTATCCCTGCCAAACAGATCGGCTCAGCATATCTTATAGTATCCTTCATAGGGAGGTGAAACCTTATGTCAGGATACTCTACTGGCGGCGGTTACGGCATCAGTTCTTTCGCTTTAATCGTTGTATTGTTCATTCTTTTAATTATCGTAGGGACTGCGTTTGTTGGCGGCTACTAAGCTGCTGACCGTCTCTGCGGGGGCGCCGCAAGACTATGTCTTGCGGTGTTTTTTTGAAAAGAAAAACCCCTTCTCACCAAAGAGAAGGGGCTGGTTCTTACGTCATTCCTCTTTCCGTCACATGAAAGTCGAGTGCTTCCGCATGAGCAGAAACGCCAGCCGCTGTAAAAATCGCGGCTGCGGCTAAACAAATAACAAACAACTTAGATTTCAATTTCATACAAACCTTCACTCCTTTGTATTTGTTTTCTTGCCTCTTCAACTTGTAGAAAGTAGGAAGCAGACAGTTTAAACCACTTCTGTTCATAGTAATATTTTGCTACTTCTAGGGCTAAATCCTCTATATCAGCGTACATATTTTTATTTTTTAGGTATTGAAAACATCGTTCGATTCCTTCTTCACTGGGCTGATCCTGATATAGGGATTCCAAAAACTCGAATTTTACGGCATAGTCTGCATCGTCTGTTTCTTTAGCATATTCATAGCCCCGCTTGTGATATTCCGAAGCTTTATCATGTTTTCCCTGTTTATAATAAATCAGGGTGATTAAAAAATAGGCTTGCGGCAAAGAATTGATGATCCTGCTGCTTTCAAACGTGGAGACCGCTTTTTCAAAGTACTCAATGGCAGGGTCAAGAAGATCTTGATTGTAATAGCATAATCCGAGATTGTAGTATGCTCTTCCGACCAGCTGGGCTTTTTGTTCCGCTTGGGCCATATCGAGTGCCAATTTGAAATGGCGCGCGGCTTGTTCGAAATTTCTTTCATCCATCAGGTTAACCCCGAACACGAAATGGCATTGAATGATTCTCACATTATAGGTTTCCTGCTCCACGTAAATTTCATAGGCATTTTTGATATTAATCAATGAAAAATACGTTTGCTTCATATAATAATAAGCTTCCGCGATTTTAAAATAGAATTCAGCCCGTTCAATATGGTCTGCGACAAAGGAAAGTTTTTTCTCCGCCTGTTTATAGTATGTGATGGCAGAAATAAATTCCCGCTTATCAAACTCATACATCCCGCGGAAAAAATTCACGTAATAGTCGAGCAGCCCTTTAAGATCTGCCTGATTGCTGTCAATGTTTCGTGATAATTCAGACAGGCTTGGCTGGTCTTCGATATTTAATTTTTCTAACGGCTCAAGATAATCCAGCATAAGCTGGTGCCGGAATTCCATTAGTGAATAATAAAGCAGCAAGTTGGAATCATGCTGCATGTGTTTCAGTTCCTGCTGGATTTCAGCTTTTAACACTTCGGCATCCGGCACGCTGAATGTCCGGATATATTTGTACCACTCGTTAATTTTTTGACCGACCGCTGAAGAAGGAATTACCCCGCTCTTCATTCCTTCACCCTCTCCCATCAAAAACTGTTTATGTCATATTTTATCATGTTTATAGACTGTCCCAACCCGAAAAACACGCAATCTTTGTTTTCGGGAGCACGCAATAAACCGAAGCGGTGTGCAAAAAAGGCGGCTCATCTGATGATGCTGCCGCCCTGTATGCTATTGCTGCTTTGCCATTAAAGGAAGGCGGATGATAAATTTTGTGCCTTTCCCTTCTTCACTCTTGATCTCTACTGTGCCCCGATGCATTTCAACGAGCTGCTTGACGATCGAGAGACCGAGTCCGTATTCACCGTATGCCGTGTTCGTTCTTGAAATATCTGCTTTATAGAACCGCTCCCAAATATGCTCAATATCCTCTTTTGAAATGCCGATCCCCGTATCTTCAATTTCAATAATCGTCTCTTTATAACCTTCTATTCCGCGCAGCCAAATGTCACCGTTTTGCGTAAATTGGATGCTGTTTTTCGTAATGTTGACGAGTATTTGAATGAGCCTGTCGTAATCGGCATGAACGATCACGTGATCCTCTACCTGAATCATCAGCCTGTTTTGTTTTTCGTCCGCCTGCTGCTCCAAGTGCTCTTTTACGATTTCAAACACCTCGATCAGCGGAACATCCAGCTTGTTCAAGGTAATTTGCTGGGACCTAATTTTTTCATAATCCAGATTTTCTTTTACGAGCCGCAGCATGCGCTTCGTTTCCTCACTGATCAGCGAGAAGCACTTATCCTTCTTATCCTCAGGAATCGTATGGCTATTCAGCCCTTCAACCAAACCGTTGATCGTCGTCAGCGGAGTTTTTAATTCATGTGACACATCAGCGATAAACTGCCTTCTCCGCTTCTCAAGGCGATCGATTTCATCCCTCGACTGCTTTAACTTTTTCGCCATAATATTAAAGTCGGACGCCAGTACGCCGATTTCATCCCTGTAGCTGTTTTCCAAGTGGATGTCATAATCGCCGGAAGCCACTTTATCTGTCGCTTCTCTCAGCTTTTGAATCCGTTTGACATGGAATTTGGATAGGAGCCAGCTCACAAGAATCGTAATGACGAGCGTGCTGATTACAGCGTAAAACATATAGAGGTTGACCTGATTGACCATCTGTTCAACGCCGCTGATTGGAGAAATCAGCAGAACGGCGCCTTTAAACTCGTTCTGAACAAATATAGGCTGCGCCACAAGAGACACTTCATCATCAAAACGGCCATCTGCCCTGATCATGACAGTCTGCCCTTTTTTCAGCTTGTTCCATTCTGATTTCTTCAGCTGTTCCCTTGGCTGATGATGAAAGCCTTCAGGAAGAAAATAAGGCTGCTGCTTTTCATTGAAGATGATAAACTGAGTCTTTCTTGTGCTTAAAATGTCCTGATAAGGGTAGAGCCTGCGCATATCAACCTGGCCGGCTTGGAATTCATTCGCGATCTGCACTGCATATGACGTCAGTTCCTCTACTTTATTTTGATAGGCAAAATCTTTCACAAAGTGTGAAAATAGCGAAATGATAATGACAAACGCTAAAATCAAAATGCTGATATGGCTCAGAAGCAGCTGGTATAAATATTTAATCTTCATCAAATTTATACCCTACTCCCCACACGGTATATAGGAAAGGCTTGTCTTCGCTGGCAAGCTTTTTCCGCAGCCGTTTGATATGAACGTCAACCGTCCGCTCATCTCCATAAAATTGATAGCCCCATACTTGTTCAAGCAGCTGTTCTCTGGAGAACACCTGCCGTGGATTTTGGACAAGGTAGTAAAGCAGATCGAATTCCTTCGGCGTGAGATTTTCTACAGGCTCTCCGTTCAAAAAGACTTCTCTCGTCTTCTTATTAATTGTAAAGCATTCCGATTCGATCATATCTTCATCAACAACCGCTTTGCCTGTCGCCTTGTATCTTCTGATGACGGCTTTGATGCGGGCAACCAATGTCAGCGGGCTGAACGGCTTCGTGACATAATCATCCGCCCCCATCTCAAAACCGATGACCTGATCTGATTCGGTGTCTTTGGCAGTCAGCATGATAATCGGCACCGTGCTTGTCTCTCTTATTTTTCTGCAAATGGTCACGCCATCCATAGATGGAAGCATGATATCCAAGATGATCAGATCCCAATTTTCTTCCGTAAAACGCTGGTATCCCTCTAATCCGTCATGAACGAATTCCGCTTCAAAACCTTCCTTAAAAAAGAACATCTCCGTCATCGTACAGACACTAACATTATCTTCTATCATTAATATTTTCATTATATCCTCCGGTTGTTTTGATGCTTTTTTCTATAATAGCACCATTTTAAACAGAAGGTTTTGCGTTTCGCAATTGTTAGTTTTTATTTCATCAACTAGAAATAGATTGTTCATATTTTTTTCATACCTTTGGACTACTATTAATTTATCAACAAGCAAGCCCGCCCCAGAGGCGGCCTTATCAATAACAATACCTATACGGAGGAACATAAATGAACTTTATCAAACGGGCCTTTTGGAATATGAAGGCTAAAAAGGGAAAAACGTTATTGCAATTATTTGTGTTTACAGTCATATGTGTCTTTGTTCTATCAGGCCTCACCATCCAGTCGGCAGCACAAAAATCAAGCGAACTGGCCAGACAAGAGCTCGGCGGAAGCGTGACACTACAGGTTGACCGCCAAAAGCAAATGGAAAAACAGCAGGACAGCGGCGAAAAACGCAGCTTCGAATCAACACCGGTCAAAGTGTCTGATGCAAATAAGCTTGCAGCACTCGATCATGTGAAGAGCTACAATTACATCACATCAGCTTCAGCCAACGCGGGGAACTTTGATGCGATTGAAAGCTCAAGCTCCAGTTCAAGCGATTCCAGTTCAAGCAGTTCAAACTCAAATGCTAAAAACAGCCAAGGCGGCGGACAAGGCGGACCGCAAATGGTGCAAGCCGATCTTTCGATTGAAGGTGTCATCAGCACAGCATTAGTTGATGATTTCTCTGACGGGGATTCAAAAATCACTGACGGACGCGCGATTACAAAATCAGATGTCGGCAAAAAAGTAACAGTGATCAACGAAACATTAGCGGAAGAAAATGATTTAAGCGTTGGCGATTCGATCACAATTGAATCAGCAACAGATGAGGATACAACAGTAAAGCTGAAGATCGTCGGTATTTATAAAACAACATCTTCAGGCGATGACCAAGCCCAAAATTTCTCTTTCTTAAATCCTTATAACAAGCTTTATACACCTTACACAGCGACAGAGGCGCTGAAAGGCGACGACTATCAAAATACGATTGACTCAGCCGTTTACTATATGGACGATGCGAAAAATATGGATGCTTTCGTAAAAGCAGCGAAGAAAACATCCATTGACTTCGATACGTACACACTGAATACAAACGATCAGTTGTACCAGCAAATGGTCGGCCCGATTGAAAATGTAGCTTCTTTTTCTAAAAACGTGGTGTATCTTGTATCAGTGGCAGGGGCTGTCATTCTTGGCCTGATTGTCATGATGTCGATCAGGGAGCGCAAATACGAAATGGGCGTGTTAATGGCTATCGGTGAAAAACGGTGGAAATTGATTGGACAGTTCTTGACTGAGATTCTGATCGTGGCCGTTATCGCGATCGGCCTTGCATCGGTGACTGGAAATCTCGTCGCAAATCAGCTTGGAAATCAGCTTTTATCCCAGCAGATCAGTTCATCAACCGATTCAACGCAAACTGCAAGCGGGCAAAACGGACAAATGCCTGGCGGCGGTGGCGGCATGGGCGGCGGAATGTTCGGCCACAGTTCATCAAACGCGGACGTTATCGATTCACTGAACGTCGCGGTTTCTATGAACGACATGCTTGTTCTTGGCGGGATCGGCATCCTTATCGCAATCATTGCAACATTGCTGCCGTCCATTTCAGTACTGCGGCTTCATCCGAAAACGATATTGACAAAACAGGAATAGAAAGAGGCGGAACCTATGAGCTTATTAGAATTTCAACAAGTCGGCTACTGGTATAAAGACAAGAGCCAGCCATTGTTTCAGGATATTAACATCAGCTTTCAAAAAGGCAAATTCTACACAATCGTCGGCACATCAGGGACGGGGAAAACCACTTTCCTGTCTCTGGCAGGCGGACTTGACGCACCAAAAGAAGGAGACATTCTTTACGGCGGAAAAGCGGTTTCTAAAATCGGCTTAACCAATTTCAGAAATCAATATGTATCAATTGTTTTTCAGGCGTACAACCTGCTTCCGTATATGACGGCTTTGCAGAACGTCACAACCGCTATGGAAATCACAGGTTCTAAAGAAAAGAACAAAGAATCATATGCGCTTGACATGCTGCAGAAGGTTGGCATCAACGAAAAACAAGCCCGGCAAAAAGTGCTCACACTGAGCGGCGGACAGCAGCAGCGGGTATCAATTACAAGGGCTTTCTGCTGTGACACGAATCTTATCGTAGCCGATGAACCGACCGGAAACCTTGATGAGGACACATCAAAAGAGATCGTACGGCTCTTTCAGGATCTGGCACACAAGGAAAATAAATGTGTCATCATGGTGACGCACGATGAACAAATTGCAAAAGTGTCAGACATCAATATCAGACTTTCAAGAGGAAGCTTTACTGTGAAGGAAAACATCGCAGTCGTATAACAAAACGCGCCTCTGCCAGTGCAGACAGGGGCGCACCCTATATCCCCCTTTTATATAGAAGTGAACATAAAAAGAGCGGCGGCTGCATCCCCCCGCTCTTTTTATCATTTTTTTGCTTCCGCCCCTTTTGACTTCTCTCTTCGTTTCTTTTTCCAAACAGCCACAATAAACAGAAAGAGCGGAAACAATAATTGAAAAGGCAAATGAATATACAGCGGCACCACTTTCAGGCCTTCGTTCAAGTGCTCCGAAAAGTTAGTCGCAATCGTAATAGAGAGGATTAAAATGCCCAATCCCATCGGATAAGCCAATTGGGAGGGATTCTTTTCCTTAAAGAGCGTAGATGTCCCCACCACAGTGGCATATAAGTAGAGACTGACTTTAAAGAAGCCGCCAATGATCAGCGCCAGCATAAAAAAGACATCAAGCCGATCTAAAAATTCTTCGACTTTGATTGTCTGGATCGTGCTTAAAAGCGGAAACTGGGATCTGAGTGTAAGATCAACATCAAGCACGCTGATATTAATCGCCACGGTGAGCGCCACAACCAATCCGCTAATAGCCATGGCGATCATCCCCATTTTTTTCACATTTTTTCTGTCATTCAGGTTAGGGAAAATCATCACAAATAAAACAACTTCACCAAATGGAACGTACATGGTCTGTGTGAAAACAGAGTGAAGGACAGGAGAAATGCCGTTTGCCAAAACCGGCTTTAAATTGTGCGGGTCTATAGTGCCTGAGACAATAATCAGCACGAGGCCGAGCGCGCCTAGTAAATACATGGCCCCGAAAAGCAGTTCGGCCGCGCGTGCGAGCACTTCAATTCCTTTTCTTACGGCATATATGCTTACTACCATTAATAAAGCATTTACAATAATGATAGGTGTATCATGATAAGCAAACGTCAGCAGCATTTCTCCAAAGTCACGCAGCACCCTTGCGGCAATATAGGCAAAGTACAAGATATAGAGAAATGAAAACAGCCAGCTCAGCTTGGTTCCGAGCATATCATCCATATATTCTTTCGGCGAAGATTCCGGATAGCATTGATAAATGCCCTGATACAAATAGAAAAGAAACAGCCCGGCCGCACAGCCTAATAGAACTGCTATCCAAGCATCCCTGCCCGCCATCGATCCGGGTGTAATCAATAAGGAGCTGCCCAGTTCAAAAATGATAATCATGACAAACAGCTGCCTTATGCTTATTCTGGCTTTTTCCATCTGTCACTTCCCCTTTCTACAGACCTAATCATCTTTAAACTGGTGTTTGATCGGATTGTTTCGCAATCCCGTCCTTCTGATATACGTCTCGGCCTTCACATCGATGGGCAGTTCCGGCAAATACTCTTTGTCCCATGTGTCCTTCATTTTCGCCCACTGCTCCGGATACTTTCTATATATCGTGTCACCAAAACCGATAAAGTCTATTTGATTCTTCTTGATCTTTTTCACAGTATGGCTGATTTCCTTTTCCAGCTCTTTGTTGAGGGCTTTTTCAATAGCGGGCAGCACCTTGGGGTCAGACAAGTGGAAAGGGTATTTGACAGCATCTATAATACCTTCAACCGACACTTTCACATGGATGTACGGACGTCCGTTCCGTATCTCCGGTACCAGCTTCGTATCCTGATGGGTAACCTGCAAGCTGACCGCATCCTTCGTCTTGTCCCAGTCAGCATTAATAAACGTATGCTGGATCTTATTCATAAGCCAGACTGCCCCCACGCTTTCATGATCTTCAAGCCAATACTTTAAATACCCAGCCTTATCAAAAATCGCCAAACCATCTGCCTGAAGAATGGCTTTCGGGTCAGTCGCCTGCGTGTTTTCCATACTGACTCCTTTTTTATCGTCACCAATCATCATATATCCCGGAATAACCGGTGCCCTAGTGTTGGCGGCAAGTGTTTTTAAAACGTCCTGAATATTGGTTTTGACCACCCGTCCGTATTCCGCCTCGGTGAAATCCAGAGTTTTATTGACTTTATTTGATGGAATTTTATCAATTGGCGTCAAGATTTTCACAATGTTTTCTGCTTTTGTTTTATGAGCAACAACGAATGTTGCCGTTGTCCTGAATTCTGTGTCCCGGTCAAGATTATCTAAAACAAAATCCAATCCTTCTTCTTTTGCCAGCTTTTCACTGATCACGACTAGATTGGTATGGGCAAAATAAAGCCGGCGTGACACCTTTATGGAGGCTTTTCTGAGTGCTTCCGTTATATTGTTACCTTCAATCGAATAGACAGATACAGGCGGCCTGTCTCCGGCACCGCCTCCTTGAAGGCCGCCGGCAACATTTCCTGGATTGATAATTTGAAGATGCAGCACGTAGTTGCCGTTGTTTGTCCGATCGATGCCAATCGCCGAGATAATCGCAAGATCCGTCAGCTCCCGCTTATCCCAGCAGCCGGGCAGCACAATGACGCTCAAAAGCATGAGAACGGCTAATAGACATTTACGTACCATTCTGATCCCCTTCTTCCAAATCTTTGTTCACCATTCCTCGTGATGCGGCCGGCTCTGGGCGCTGACCCTCTCCCTGCCGCACCTTATCTTCCTTACTGATCGATTCCGGCCTCTTTTCATCGGCCCACCACGGAACCCGGAACAGCGCGTCCTTTACGCCTTGTGAAGAAAAGGGTGCAAGCGGCGACATATATGGAACGCCAAATGAACGAAGACTGCATAAGTGCACAAACATCATAATGATCCCTAAAATCAGCCCGTAAAAACCCATAACAGCTGAGGCAATAATAAAAATAAACCGGATGAGCCGGGCTGAAATCGCCATTGCAAACGCAGGTGTCGCGAAGCTCGCAATCGCGGTGAGTGCCACGATAATCACCATTGCCGGAGAGACAATACCAGCTTGTACGGCAGCCTGGCCGATTACAAGAGCGCCTACGATTGACACTGCCGAGCCGACAACCCGGGGCAGCCTGACCCCCGCTTCCCTCAGAATCTCAAAAGCAACCTCCATCGTTAGCGCCTCCACAACAGCGGGAAACGGGACAATTTCCCGCTGAGCCGCAATGACCACTAACAGCTGAGTCGGTATCATTTCTTGGTGAAACGTCGTGGCTGCCACATAGACAGCCGGAGCCACAAGCGAAATGAAAAAGACTAAAACCCGCAGGACACGTATGCTTGTCGCTATATCAAAACGCGAATAATAATCTTCAACAGACTGAAAAAATTGGACAAATAAAGCCGGGGCAATAAGCACAAACGGTGTGCCGTCCACAATAATCGCGAATCTTCCTTCTAACAGATTTCCCGCTACAACATCGGGGCGTTCTGTATGATACATAGTCGGAAACGTCGTAAAGGTTTCATCTTCAATCAGCTGCTCAATATATCCGGATTCCAAAATACTATCAATATCTATTTTTTCCAGGCGCTGCTTCACTTCCTTCAGCACCTTTTCATCACATATTCCTTCAATGTACATGAGAGCGATATCCGTATTTGTGACAGAGCCTTTTTTCATTTTTTCAACCCATAAATTCGGGTTTTTAATGTATCGCCGGATCATGGAAATATTGGTTTGCAGAGATTCTGTAAACCCTTGGCGCGGGCCGCGGAATGACACCTGGGTACTCGGCTCTTGGATGGAGCGCTGCTCTCCCCCTTGAGTGCTGCAAATCAGCGCTTCGGCATAGCCATCGGCAAAAACAAGCGCATTGCCGAGCATTAACTCGGAAAAAAGCTTATCCCAGCTCTTTTCCGCTTTCACCCCGCCCAGCGGGAGCGTTTTTTCAAGAATTTGCTGGATCGCATGAGTATTCTGGATAGACTCATCCTGTACCAATGGATCGATTAACGACTCATGGATCGTGTGATTATCGACCAGCCCAGCAATATAGATGACAGCTAGATGGACACGATCCTGCTCCCCGATTTTAATCTCGCGAATGATAACGTCAGAGCTGCTTCCGACTTCCTTTTTCGTTTTCGCTATATTCTTTGCCAAATTAGGGGAAATGAGAACCGGCCTTTCTTTTTCTTGCTGCTGTTCCTGATTCTTTTCTTCTGTATTCTGCTTGTCTTTTGAACCGGTATTGTTCTTTCGCTTAGAAAATAAAGGCATACACAAATACCTTTCCTTGTCGTTTTCTCATATTCTTCCTATTAGAATTGAGATTATGCATTAGGTTTAGATGCCGTATAACTTCGCCGCCAACGATAGACACTAAAAGCGGAGGATGATGAAGCATGAAGATATTGGGTGTGACTGGAGTCATATTGATTTGTTTATTAACTATTTCTGTATTGATGGACATGCTTCAAGGGTTCAGTTTAACAAAAGCCATTTATAACAATATGTCCAGCTTTAAGATGACAACGTTTGCGGAATGGGTCGTGCTTTTATTTTTTGTGTTAGTCCTTGTGAGGGAAATGTACGTGATCTATAAATCGAAAAAAAAGAACCCCTAGAGGGGTCGCTTTTTTCAGGCGATAATATTGCCGTCTAGTGTATCACTGCTGTGTTTGTTGATGGTCCCTTTAAAAATGCGGTTTCCAATGATTTTGGAATTGGTTGAGGTGTTTGTTTGAATAGCTGTCGCAGTGCCTGCGGAGAGGTTATTGATGGTGTTTCCAGAAATGATAGAGCCTGCTGATCCATTGACATAAATCACAATCGGATTCCCGGCTGTTCTGTTGACTGAAATGGTATTATCAAAAATCTCATGCACACCTGTGCTGATATAGACGGTGACCAAAAGCGGAGATTTCTCGAGGTGGTTGCTGATAATTGAGGTTTTTGCACTTGTGGAGCAGTAAATCGGGTAATTTTTAAACTCTTTAAATGTATTGTTTTTGATGATAGCGCCAGCATTATTTGTGACGGAAACAGCATATGATTCCGGGACCGCTTCAAACGTGTCAGGATGCAGTGTATTTCCTTCAATCACCGCATTCCCTTGAGCGATCCAAATGCCTCGGCTGAATTTTCTCAGGAGATTATCTTTAATGATCATGTCGCCTCCGGAGATGTTCACACCGTCAATGACTTGAATGAGACAGTTATTCAGAAACGCGATGTCATCTGACAGCACTGCGCGAAGACCGATGCTGCGCCTTGTTTCAGACAGTCCGTTTTGAATGTGGTTTCCGTCTACCTTTACGTCAGAAGACTGATAAACCAATATCCCTGTGTTTTCAAAGTTGCTGATTTTGTTGTTGGTCACAAGAACGCTCTTTCCCCTGACATCAATTCCAGTTGAAAATCCGGTAATCAAATTGCCGGAGATCACCGCATCACTGGTCTCTTTTCCTTGTGACACACCGAGTCCGGTTATCCCGACTCTTGTCGCAGCCGCCGCGTCTTCAGGGCCTCTTAGAATATTTCCCTTGATCACTGTTTGCGTCCCATATCCATAGCTGATTGTATTATCTGAGAGATTTCCTTCTATTAAAACGCCATACCCGTTAAAATTGGTCACAGAACTTGAAACGTTTCCAATAAAGTAGTTATTGCGAATTGATACATTAATCGGTTCCTCATAATCAACATCACCTTCGCCATATCCTTCAATGTCGATTCCGTATTTCGGCGCTGTCCCATTCCCCGTTCCGGCATCTTCAATCACGCATTCCTCCACCGTGACCATGTCACATCCGGTAATGGAAATGTTATTTCTCCTTGACCGCCGAACCTCACAGCGGCGGATGATAATTTGCTCTGACGTTCGATAATCTTGATTGGTCTTTAATCCCCTCGGACTGACAATGATCCCATCGCCGGTAAAATCAGAAATTTTCACTTGATCAATGACAACATTCGAGCATCCTTCAATACATATGCCAAAGCCCCATTCATGGGTAGACCTGATCCCTGCCGAGGCATACGTATGCTCATCGCGTTCGCCGATAATTTGTCCCCCGGAAATGGTTATATTCTCTTGCTTGCCTACATAAAATGCGGAATAACCCCACGAGCTATTCGGGATTACTTTCATGATACACTCCGGGTCCATCATAATCTCAAGGTTACCGGGAACAATGATACCCGCGTTTCGAAACTTCTGATTAAGATCTCCGCCAAGCGTTCCATCTATTAAATATGTGCCCTTTGGAAACCAGACAGTATGATAGCCTTTCGAAACAGCTGTACTAAGGCACTGATTAATCAGTTCTGTCGAATCCGTTTGACCATCTCCAGGAACACCGAAATCCGCTGCATTTAATATGAATTCAGCCAATTGCGAGCCTCCTTCTCTATGATTACTATCATGTTACTCACAAAGGCCCGGTCTGCTTGTACATTTCTCTAAAATTTTATTGAAAAAATATAAAGGAATAGTTGTGTAAGAAAATCTCACGATAAAGAGTATAAAAATTAGGATAAAATCACTATTTTTAGGCATTTATAATTTTTCCATTATGGAACTATTTGAAATGAGTATAAATTATATTGACACAAGTATTATATAAGAATATGATTTTTATAATACACTTTTTTTAGAAAGGGTTTGGCTGACATGGCTTCGATTGATAACGAAAGTATCATTAAAAGCGTCCCGCAAAAAGGGTTCTTTGGTCACCCGCGAGGACTATTTACACTATTTTTCACCGAATTTTGGGAGCGTTTCTCTTACTATGGAATGAGAGCAATCTTACTTTACTATTTGTATACAGAGACGGTAAACGGCGGGCTTGGTTTTGACAAAGGCACTGCGGTTGCCATTATGTCGATTTACGGCTCACTCGTATACATGTCCACTATTATTGGCGGATGGCTCGCTGATCGGGTATTCGGTACCGCAAACACCGTGTTTTACGGCGGCATATTCATTATGTTCGGCCACATTGCACTCGCCTATCCAGGCAGTTCGGTAGCATTCTATATCAGCATGGTGCTTATCATTGTCGGAACAGGCTTATTAAAACCAAACGTTTCAAGCGTGGTTGGGGATCTTTACACGAAAGAAGACCCGCGCCGCGACTCAGGTTTCAGTATTTTCTACATGGGGATTAACCTCGGTGGTTTACTTGCGCCGTTAATTGTCGGAACACTCGGACAGAAGTACAACTATCATCTCGGCTTCGGAGCTGCCGCGGTCGGAATGCTTCTCGGACTTATCGTATTTGCTTTGACAAGAAAGAAAAACCTCGGTCTTGCAGGTTCCAATGTGCCGAATCCGCTGTCTAAAAAATCTGCGATTGGCACCGGAATCGGTGTGATCATTGTGGCGATCGCAGTGATTATCTCCGTACAAACAGGTGTGCTGACGATCAAGCGTTTTATCGACCTTGTAAGTATTCTCGGTATTTTGATTCCTGTTATTTATTTCATCATTATGTTTACAAGCAAAAAAGCGGACAAAACAGAAAAATCCCGTCTTGCCGCTTACGTTCCTTTGTTTATCGGTGCTGTCATGTTCTGGGCCATTCAGGAACAGGGAGCGACCATTCTTGCGGTATACGCTGATGAACGCATAAGACTTTCATTGGGTGGATTCGAACTTCAATCATCTTGGTTCCAATCATTAAATCCATTGTTTGTCGTCATTTTTGCGCCAATATTCGCATGGCTCTGGATGAAGCTTGGCAAACGCCAGCCGTCTACGCCAGTTAAATTCTCAATCGGAATAATTCTTGCCGGATTGTCATTTATCATTATGGTATTCCCGGCTATGCAAGGAAAAGAAGCACTCGTAAGCCCGCTTTGGCTCGTTCTCAGCTTCCTGCTTGTTGTGCTTGGAGAGCTGTGCCTGTCTCCAGTCGGTTTATCCGTGACAACGAAACTGGCGCCAGCTGCCTTCTCTGCACAGACAATGAGTATGTGGTTTCTGACGAACGCAGCAGCCCAAGCGATCAATGCCCAAGTAGCCGGATTGTTTGATAAAATTCCTGAAACAACATACTTCGGCACCATCGGTTTGATTTCTATCGTTCTTGGCGGCATTCTCCTGCTGCTCTCGCCGGTGATCAAACGCGCGATGAAAGGGGTCTTATAATCAGAAACAGCCCGCGGATGTTGATCTGCGGGCTGTTTTTTATTGATCAAGCCATTTCCTGAAGCTTTGTTCAAAGGCTTGCGGTTCTTCCAGCATCGGCTGATGGCCGCTCTTTTCAAAAATAACCTTCTCCACATGGGGATATAAATCGTCAACAGTATCCCATAGCGCAACAGGCGCAACCAAATAATCATATCTTCCTAAGCCGATGTACACCGGCACTTGTATATCAGCTAACCGCTGAATGAGATTCAGCCGGGCAAATGTATTCCCCCATAATTCATCCATGATCGGCATATTCGTAAATACGCCATCCCATAAAGCAGCTGCATGCGGCCGCTCTTGATAAAAGCTTTTCGCTTCAGCGCGAATACACATGTGCACGAAGCGTCTTTCAGGATCTTTTTCAATGTCCTGCGGCAAATTCGCGATATCTGTTTCAAAGCGTTTCTTTCTCTCAGGACTGGCTGTTTCCATAAAAAATGATTCACTTTTTCGTTGTCTTTCTTGACTGTTATCAGGCGCAGTATTGAAAAGCGCAACCTTCCGGACATGTTCAGGATATGTCCTGGCATATTCTAAAGCCATAAAAGCGTGCCCGGAATGTCCCAGGATGATAACATCCTCAAGCTGAAGAAATGCTCTCATCCTTTCAATATCAGCCAAAACGGCATCAAGTCTCGAATCCTCCTCACGAAGCTCTCGTTTAGGCTTAGCAAATCCCCTATGGTCGACAAAGATCCATTGATATTTCTGTTTGAGATCTGAGGAAAAAAGGCGCGGGTAGTAAACCACACTCCCGATCACAAGGATGGGTGCGCCCTCTCCCTCGATTCGATATGATAAATCAAAACCGTCTGAGTGACAGATCCCCGTACGTTCCATTTCTCTCGCCTCCTTTGTTTTCATTATATAAAAATAAAAGCCTGACGCATGGCGTCAGGCTTTCGATATTATTGCTTCAATTCCTCAAGCGTCTTTTCCCATCTATTCAGCACCTCTTCAGGGCTGTGAAGCTGGATATGGACACCAGAAGTCAAAACAGCATATTTCGCAACGTCCTCCTTCACCGAAACGATGCGGCAGGCAAAACGGTCTCTATCATATTCGGCATCTTTCAAAGGCGGCAAAGGCGTGCATTCAAGCTTTACATAATAAGCGGCTCCCTTCCACCATGCCGTGAACTGAGCTTTTCCTGTGCGAAGGATATTGGCCGAAGTCATTGTGTTTTTCCACAGAGCGATTCGGATATCATTTCGGTTCAGCGCGATCATTTCCCCCGCACTGATCATAGCGGCATGCGGCCAGCCATCCTCTGATACTGTTTGCAGAACGAAGGCCTCATGCTGCTTCTCATTCAGGCGGTTCCCATTAAGCAGTTCAAAAAGACGGTCTGATAGACAGTTCACGCTGATCAAGCCTTTCGTTCCGGCACCGCCGGAACTTCAATGGCTGTTTCTGTTTCCTTCGGATCAATTTTAAACGCCGGATTGTATTTCGCGGGATTTGTAATGCTATCCGGTTCACAGGATCTCCATGTAAAAAAACATGTTTGGCACTGATAAACTTCCCATGCGCCTTCTACAGGCGATTTGCTCATGACTTCTCCCTTTTTTGAGTCGCATCGAGGACATGTATGCATTTCGAACATCCTTTCCTTATTTATTCATTAAGTCCATTAGTTTTTGTTCCCATTCTTTCGTTGTAAGCGGAGAGTCAAGCGGCTGTGAATAGTGGCCTCTTGTTTCCGGCGCAACCGGTGTAGTCGCGTCAAGAATCATTTTGTGCGTGATTCCTGACGGATTAGATCCCGGATCAAGCGGCAGAACAGATAAGTCCGGAATGATGACCGCATCGTGTTTCGGATGCATTTTGGTCGAAAGCGCCCACATGACCTGCGGGAGGTTGAATGGATCGACATCCTCATCAACGACAATGACCATTTTGCAGTAGCCAAGTCCGTGCGGTGTGGTCAATGCGCGCATGCCGACCGCTTTCGCAAATCCGCCATAACGGGTTTTTGTGGATACAATCGCGATTAAACCGTGTGTGTACATGGCGTTTACTGCCACAATTTCGTTCGGATACGCTTCTTTTAACTGCTGATAAAGCGGCACGCATGTGTTAATGCCGATCATGTAATCGCATTCTGTCCAAGGCATGCCTAAGTATAAATGTTCAAAGATCGGATTGTTTCTGTGATAGACGCGTTTAATTTTAATGATCGGCATGCTTCGTCCGCCGGAATAATGGCCTGTGAATTCACCGAACGGCCCTTCATATTCGCGCTCTCCGGCAATAATCTCACCTTCAAGCACCACTTCAGCGCCCCACGGAACATCAAGATCAGACAGCTTTGATTTGACGATGCGATATGGTTCGCCTTGAATCGCGCCTGCCATTTCGTATTCTGATTGATCATAGAGAAGCGGAGTCGATGCCGCTGTTGTAATAACCGGCTCACAGCCAAGCGCAATCGTGACTGGAAGATTGATGCCGCGTTCTTCAGCTTGGCGCAAATGGATGGCAATATCGTGCTGCGGCACAGGCTGAATGCCGAGGCGGTCTTTTCCTTTGACCTGCATTCTGTAAATGCCGACATTTTGTTTGCCAAAGTTGTCAGGGTCTTCAAGATCACGGGAAATGACACATGCTTTGTCTAAATAGTAGCCTCCATCACCTTGGTTAATTCTGAAAAGAGGCAGTATATCGAACAAATTGATATCTTCTGTGATTTCATTTTCATGAAATGGCGCTGTTTCCTCACGTTTGACCGGCATCGGAAACTGGTCATAACGCTTTGCGAATTCAAAAAACTGCTCTTTTACCGGTGTGTCTTTCGGCATACCCAGCATCATTGCATGGTTCGGCCAAGAGCCGATGACATTCATCGCAATTCGCGCGTTATGATAGCCATAAATGTTGTCAAATAAGAGCGCGGGGCTTTTATCGCCAAGGTTGCTGGCTGCGCGTGCGGCGGCCCCTAAATCAGGCTCCGGCTTTACCTCTTCATTCACTGTAAGCAGCTGTCCTTCTTTTTCGAGGGCTGCGAGAAATTCTCTGAAATCTTGATAAGCCATGATCAAGCTCCTCCTTTATGTTTTTCAATCCCATTCCAGCGCTTCGCTTCAGGAAGGCGAATGCCGAATTGGTCCAACGTTCTAAATACAATATGGTCAACCATTTCCTCTAAGCTGGTCGGCTGATTATAAAATGCCGGCATCGGAGGAAGAATGATTGTACCCATTTTCGTAAGCGCTAGCATATTTTCGAGATGTATTTGGTTCAAAGGCGTCTCTCTCGTTAAGAGGACGAGTTTTTTTCTCTCCTTGAGCATGACATCCGCCGCACGTGTCAGCAGATTATCCGCCATTCCGGTGCGAATGCTTGCGAGAGATTTCATGCTGCACGGCGCAACGATCATTCCATCGGTATCAAACGACCCGCTTGAAATGGCCGCCGCCTGGTCCTTATGTGAGTAAGTGTATGTGGCCAGCTGTTCTACTTCCTGTAAGGTATAGCCTGTTTCGTGTTTGATCGTGACGTTCGCCCAAGGAGACACAACGAGATGGGTTTCCACTCCGGCGGCCTTCAGCCACTGCAGCAGCCTGACCCCGAAAATCGCCCCTGTTGCCCCTGTCATTCCGACAACGAGTTTCACTTTGCCCCCTCCTTTACGCTTGAATTCTGCTTTCATTTCAATCATACTCCTGATATATCCATATGAAAAATATCTATAAAATCTATATTTAATACTTAAAAGGTATATTAAGGAGGCGCTTTCTTTTGGACATTCGCCAGCTTCGATACTTCATTACCATTGCCCAAGAACAGAAAATCACGTCCGCAGCCAAAAAGCTTCACATGGCGCAGCCGCCTTTAAGCAGGCAGCTCAAACAGCTGGAGGATGAGCTTGGTGTTGTTCTGTTTGATCGGAACAAGAAAAAACAAATGACGCTTACATATGAAGGAACTGTTTTTCTGAAAAGAGCAAAAGAGATTTTGCATAGGTTTGAAGATGCCGTCATCGAGGTACAGGAGCTGAAGGAGGAGGTAGCCGGCACGCTTGCCGTGGGTTCAACAATTTATTGCGCGGCTCTGATGCTTGAAAAAGTCACACAGATCAAAGAGAGATACCCCCATCTCACCTTTAATATTTGGGAAAATGAGCCTGCGACACTGTTGGAACTGCTGGAAAGCCGGCAAATCGATGCGGCGGTCACGACAACACTGATCAAAAGTGACAGAGTACAATTCAAGCAGCTTGATGACATTCCATGTGTGCTCGTGCTTTCAGATGAAGCCGGATATCCGTGCGGAGACACGATTAAAATGGAAGACATTCCTTCGTTTCCGCTGATACTGCTCCGGCCTGTTAACGGAAAAGGCGTTTATAATCAGGTCATGAATGAATTTCATCGTTTGAACCTGAAGCCGAGCATTGTTTGTGAATGCCATGACTCTGCAACTTTGCTCAGCCTCGTGTCATCCGGATTTGGTGCGTCCATTCTGCCTGTCACAATGATTCCCGTTCATATGCGAAATCACGTTCACACCGTCCATATCGAAAATAATCCCTTCATTATGACGCCTGCTGTCATGTGGAGAACGGACAGTTATTTGCCTAAACCGGCACAGCAATTTTTGGATTTATTTTAAAAGATTTTGTCTTATGAAAACCAAATACTTGACTCATACTAAAAAAAAGTTATCCTTTAGATTTGTAAGCTAATTTTTTATTTCAATAAAATCAACCAGAAAAGTGGGGAATAAGATGAAAAAAGCATTATTGGCTTTATTCATGGTCGTAAGTATTGCAACTCTTGCAGCTTGCGGAGCAGGAAATGACAATCAGTCAAAAGATAATGCCAAAGATGGCGATCTTTGGGCTTCAATCAAGAAAAAAGGTGTGCTCACAGTCGGAACGGAAGGAACATATGAGCCGTTCACTTACCACGACAAAGACACTGACAAGCTGACTGGCTATGATGTCGAAGTCATCACAGAAGTCGCAAAACGCCTCGGGCTGAAAGTCGATTTTAAAGAAACACAATGGGACAGCATGTTTGCCGGCCTGAATTCCAAACGGTTTGACGTTGTTGCCAACCAAGTCGGAAAAACAGACCGTGAGAACAAATATGATTTCTCAGATAAATACACAACATCAAGAGCCGTTGTCGTAACGAAAAAAGACAACAACGATATTAAGTCTGAAAAAGACGTAAAAGGAAAAACGTCAGCTCAATCACTGACAAGCAACTATAACAAACTAGCTACGAATGCCGGCGCTAAAGTAGAAGGCGTTGAGGGCATGGCACAAGCTCTTCAAATGATCCAGCAAGGCCGCGTTGATATGACCTACAACGATAAGCTTGCCGTATTGAACTACTTAAAAACATCCGGCAACAAAAACGTAAAAATCGCGTTTGAAACAGGCGATCCGCAGGAAACGTATTTCACGTTCCGTAAAGGAAGCGGCGAGGTTGTTGATCAAGTCAACAAAGCATTAAAAGAAATGAAAGAGGACGGGACTCTTTCTAAAATTTCTAAAAAATGGTTCGGCGAAGATGTTTCTAAATAATCTGCCGGCATTGACGCTTGGCACGGCGATCCCGTGGGATCTGGTGCAGCAGTCATTCTGGCCGATACTTTCAGGGGGAATCTACTATACGATTCCCCTTACGATTCTTTCCTTTATATTTGGAATGATCCTGGCGCTGATTACGGCGCTTGCCAGAATGTCGAAAGTGAGACCTTTGAGATGGGTGTTCAGCGTATACGTATCCGCAATACGCGGCACTCCTCTTCTCGTTCAATTGTTCATCATTTTCTATCTGTTCCCGGCCTTTAACATCACATTAGATCCATTTCCAAGCGCAGTTATCGCCTTTTCATTAAACGTCGGCGCCTATGCATCTGAAATCATCCGGGCATCTATTTTATCCGTGCCGAAAGGGCAATGGGAAGCCGGCTACACAATCGGCATGACACATCAGAAAACGCTGTTCCGCGTCATACTGCCGCAGGCGTTTCGTGTGTCGATCCCGCCATTATCCAATACTTTTATCAGCCTGATTAAAGATACATCCCTCGCCTCTCAAATTCTGGTCGCTGAGCTGTTCAGAAAAGCCCAGGAAATCGGCGCGCGGAATCTTGATCAAATTTTAGTGATCTATATTGAAGCAGCCTTTATTTATTGGATTATCTGCTTCCTGCTTTCACTCGTCCAGCATGTCATCGAACGGCGTCTTGACCGCTACGTGGCCAAATAAGGAGGTTCCGAGTATGCTTACCGTTAAGGGATTAAACAAATCATTCGGTGAAAATGAAATTTTAAAAAAGATAGATATGAAGATTGAAAAAGGAAAAGTCATCGCCATACTTGGGCCTTCAGGTTCAGGGAAAACGACGCTGCTCCGCTGCCTGAACGCGCTGGAGATTCCGAATCGCGGAGAGCTTGCATTTGATGATTTCTCCATCGATTTCTCCAAAAAGGTGAAACAGGCGGATATCCTAAAGCTTCGCCGAAAATCCGGAATGGTGTTTCAGGCGTATCACCTGTTCCCGCACCGCACAGCCCTCGAAAACGTGATGGAAGGCCCTGTTCAGGTGCAAAAACGGAACAAAGAGGAAGTCAGAAAAGAAGCGATCCAGCTTCTTGATAAAGTCGGATTGAAGGACAAAATGGATTTATATCCGTTCCAGCTTTCCGGCGGCCAGCAGCAGCGTGTCGGCATCGCCCGCGCACTGGCGATTCAGCCTGAGCTCATGCTGTTTGACGAACCGACCTCAGCGCTTGATCCGGAGCTCGTCGGAGAGGTGCTGAAGGTTATCAAGGACTTAGCCAATGAAGGCTGGACCATGGTCGTTGTGACCCACGAAATCAAGTTCGCGCAGGAAGTTGCTGATGAAGTCATCTTCATCGACGGCGGTGTTATCGTGGAGCAGGGACCGCCGGAGCAAATTTTCTCCGCCCCAAAAGAAGAACGGACACAACGGTTCTTGAACCGGATTTTGAACCCGCTGTAATAAGAAAAACAGGGCGCCTGCGCCCTGTTTCAGATTATTGACAAAATCCTAAAACGATTTTCGTTTTAGGATTTTGTGATTTTCAGCGTGATTGAAAACCTTTGAAGTCTAGGAAGGACGAGCATTGGAGCACAGCGAATGTTAAATTCGTGAGCACCGAAGCACAGGCCTGACAACGAATGCAAGGGTTTGCCAACACGCTGAAACAGGGCGCCTGCGGCGGCCCTGTTTTTTTGTTGAGCTCCTTTCGCCTATTCCGCCCTTCTGTCAGATGTGCTACAATGACAATCGACTGATTTTACGAAAGAAGGGACCTCACGTGAAGCAAGAACTTGTTCTGCGCTGGACATTTTATTTTGCCGGTTTGATCATTTTGGCTTTTGGTGTATCCCTGACGATAGAAGGAAAAGCACTCGGCATTAGTCCGTGGGATGCATTTCATTACAGCCTGTTTCAGCACTACGGGCTTACCGTCGGCCAGTGGTCCATCATTATTGGAGCGCTCATCGTCGGATTAACGTCATTGTTCACGAGGGCTTGGCCAAAAATAGGAGCGATCCTGAATATGGTGCTCATCGGTGTATTTATAGACTTTTTCAATTTTCTTCTGCCTGCTCCCTCGACCTACACGGGCTCCGTCATCGTCTTCTCTCTCGGCGTGGTGCTGATCGGTTACGGCGTCGGTGTTTATGTATCAGCAGGCCTTGGCGCGGGGCCGCGTGATTCACTGATGATGCTGATTACAGAAAAAACCGGCTGGAATGTGCAATGGGTGCGGAACGGCATGGAATTAACTATTTTATTTGCGGCATGGGGCATGGGCGGCCCGATCGGTTTTGGCACCATTTTGACCGCCATCTTCACCGGACTCATTTTGCGCTTTTCATTGCCGCAGTCAATCCAGCTGCTGAATTATGCCGTGGCAAGGCGGACAGCCGCTGTGAAAGCATCTCCGCCTGTACACTAAAACAAAGCCGTCTTGGCTTTGTTTTTTATTTTCTCCTCTATATGAGTCTTGTTGATGTATGATAGGATGGTTTTGACAATCTTTTGCAGACGGAGGACCTAGAATGAAGATTTACGGAATTTATATGGACCGCCCGCTTTCACAGGTAGAGACTGAACGGTTCATGTCTTTCATATCGCCTGAAAAACGGGAGAAATGCCGGAGATTTTATCATAAAGAAGATGCACATCGCACCCTGCTGGGAGATGTGCTTGTTCGTTCAGTCATAAGCGGGCAGTATCAGTTGGACAAATCCGATATCCGCTTTAGCACGCAGGAATACGGGAAGCCCTGCATCCCCGATCTTCCTGACGCCCATTTCAACATTTCTCATTCCGGCCGCTGGGTCATTGGTGCGTTTGATTCACAGCCCATCGGCATCGATATTGAAAAAATGAAACCGATCAGCCTTGAGATCGCCAAGCGCTTCTTTTCAAAAACAGAGTACAGCGACCTTTTAGCCAAAAACAAGGACGAGCAAACAGACTATTTTTATCATCTATGGTCAATGAAAGAAAGCTTTATCAAACAGGAGGGCAAGGGGTTATCACTACCGCTTGATTCCTTTTCAGTGCGCCTGCATCAGGACGGAGAAGTATCCATTGAGCTTCCGGACAGCCATTCCCCCTGCTATATCAAAACGTATGATGTCGATCCCGGCTACAAAATGGCTGTATGCGCCGCGCACCCTGATTTCCCTGAGGATATCACAATGGTCTCGTACGAAGCGCTTTTATAAATGGCTCATCAACAGCTTGACACCGCGATCAATATCTTCCGTTTTCACATTGGATATATTGATTTTTAATAGATTTTCTTTTGGATAACCTGATAAATAATGACGGTCTATCGCCTCAAGGTGAACCCCTTGTTTTTTCAGTCTATGAATCACTCTTGAGGCCGATAGATCCTCAGGAAGCACCAGATGGGTGTGCATACAGGGTGTCTGGGCGCCCGAAAACGTAAAGCGTCCGCTTCCCAGCTGCCTGTGGGTTTGAATGGCTTGATGAAGCCTCAGTGATCGCTCCTTATAGGAATCTCTGATTTTCTCCTTGTGCCTGCCATACATACCGCTTTTCAGATAAATCTCCAATGCCGCTTGAGAAATCATCGAACAGTCGATGTCGTTCAGCTTTTTGTACGCATGAAACATGTCAGTCAGTGCTTCGGGCAAAACAGCCGCCCCCACGCGAAGGCCGGGAAACATCATTTTCGAGAAGCTTTTTAAATAAATGACATGTGAGGACAGGTCATATGCGTGCAGCGGATCTGCCTTTTTATTTTCCTCCAAATCACCGAGATAATCATCCTCAACGAGATAGACATCATACGCTTCTGCCATTCTCACAAGCTCCTGTTTATCACGCTCTGACAAAGAGCAGCCAAGCGGGTTATGGAAGCGCGGCATCGTGTAAAAAAATTTGATCGATTCTGTTTGAAACAGCCGCTCAACCTCGGCTATATCAAGCCCTTCTTCCGTTCGTTTCACCCCGATGGCGGGAATTCCAAGCGTCTCAAGCTGTTCGACCATCAAATGGTAGCCCGGCTGTTCAATGGCGATCTTCTCTTTCCCATTTGGAAACGGCATGGCACAAAGCAAGGATAACGCCTGCTGGACACCTGAAGTAATGAAAATGTGCCGTTCATCCGCAAATACCTGCTGATTGGCCAAGAGCTTTCGGAGTACACGGATGAGTGATGGAAGCCCCTTTGGCGTCCCATAAATAAACAAATCGTTTTTATATGTATCAATCGCTTTGTTGATGCAGTGCTGAAAAGCAAGATACGGAAACACATCTGGATCCGGCGCAGATGTGGCAAAGTCGATGGGGCCAGGCTGCCCGCTTTTTGATTTCCCCGTCTTTTTCACAATATAATAGCCGCTTTTCGGAACGGAATAGATAAGGTGGCGCTTTTCCAGCTCCTGCAGCGCGCGGATCACTGTGCTTTTGCTGACTTGGTGGCGGGCGGACAGCTGACGGATAGATGGAAGCCTGTCTCCTTCTTGATAGGCGGTGCTTTGCATCATCTCCTCTATCCTCGTTAATAGACACATATATTTCTCCATGTCTTCTCCTCCTGTTTTGTACCGGTACAGTTCATTGTTTTTCTCATTGTACCGTGCTGACCGCGGCCATACAATAAAGAGAGCGACCGGCGCTGCAATTCAGGTAAAGGAGCACCTCCCATTATGGTTAAACATCAGCAAGCCTCCGCTTATATAGCGGCTGTTTTATATTCGGTTATTATCGGTTTATCCTTTCTATTTGTAAAAATCGCACTGCAAACAGCAGAGCCGTTTGATATTCTGGCGCACCGGTTCACCATTGCGTTTGCTGCGGCCACTGTACCTGTCTTATTCGGCTGGGTAAAGCTTTCAATCCGCGTAAAGGACGTCATTGCCATTTTGCCGCTCGCCCTGCTGTATCCCGCGCTATTTTTCAGCTTTCAGGCATTCGGCCTTGTGTACTCGTCCTCATCTGAAGCGGGGGTTATTCAGGCAGCCATTCCGATTTTCACGATGGTGTTTGCCGCTTATGTTTTAAAAGAACGCCCGACGTGGATGCAAAAGGGGTTCACGGTTTTATCCGTTGCCGGTGTCATGTTTATTTTTGTGATGAAAGGCGTTGACTTGGAATCAGCCAGCTTAAAAGGGTCTTTGCTGATACTGTTATCCGCCTTGTCTTCAGCGATGTACAATACCGCTGCCAGAAAAATGACGCAGCGGTTCAAGCTGACCGAGCTTACCTACATCATGTCTGCCATCGGCTTTATCGTCTTCAACGCCATTGCCCTTGTGCGCCACGGAGCGGCAGGAACTGTCGGCACTTATTTTCTGCCATTCCGGGAGCCCGGCTTTGTTCTCGCCATTTTGTATTTGGGCGTGCTGTCTTCACTTGTCACTTCATTCTTGTCTAACTATACGCTGTCACGGATTGAGGCGTTTAAAATGAGTGCTTTTAATCATGTATCTACTATCGTAACGATGATTGCAGGAGTGGTGATTCTAAACGAAAGCCTTGCCTGGTATCACTTTGCCGGAGCGGTTTGTATTATGATTGGCGTGCTGGGGAGCAATACCAATCTGCAGAAAAAAACAAAGCGCTCTGGTATGCCTGCAAAAAAATGAGAAATTATGCTAGACTGAAAGGAAAAACATGGTTAGAGGTGTAGGTTTACCGTATGATTCAATATGCTAGTGAAAGTATCATTCTTCCAGGAGAAATCACTTTTAAGGATGTAAGAGAAATCTTTTTTTATCAAATCGCAAAAATGTCATGCTTTTACTTTCTGTTGTGTTGCGCCATATTTGCTGCAGTTAACTTCATTAACGGATGGCCCCGTATCGTTTATGGCAGTGACGCGCTTAACTTGTTTATGAACAGTATGTTGATTATCGTGATGTCCGTTCTGTTTACACTGCTGCTTCTCCTTCTTCTATATGTGAAGTTTTCCAGAGCATACAAGAAGAACGAACGGATGAAATCCAAAAGAACATATACTGTGAATCAAGAAGGAATTCGTATAAGTTCTAAAAAATATGACCTCATTTTCAATTGGAATGAAATCACAGCTGTTTTCGAATATAAGAATATCTTTCGGATCAATACATCCAGCAGCCAATATATTGCGATACCAAAACATTTTTTTCATTCCGAAGTGGAGATGAACAGATTCAAGGAGATTATCCTTAAAAATACCGAAACAAAAAAACTCAAATTTAAAAAGGATCGGCATTGATAGTGCCGGTCCTTTTATATTGATTGATGGGTTTCTTTTGCCTTTTGTTTATCGAAAAACGGCACAAGCTCTATTACAGCCGATACACCCACAAACACGATACACACAGCAACAATCAGCAGATAATCATGAGTCATGTCAAAAAACAAACCGCCCGTATACACACTGAGAGCCCCGGCAACCTGATGGATAAAGAAATTGATGCCTAACAGCGAACCTATCAATCCTGTTTGATAGCTTTCTGAAATTGACGCCGCGGTCAGCGGGATCACGCCTGTGTAACTGAGTCCAAATAACAGGATAAAGCCAAAATACCAAAGTTCGCTGTGATGAATTCCGAGAATGGGGATGAGCAGGCAAATCAGGCTGAGCAGCCGGATGAAAAATAAGATGGATAGCATGATGCTTCTGCTGCCGAGGAGATCTGACAGCCAGCCCGCCAATAATCCGCCAATGATAATAAACGCCCCGAACGCGGCCATCATTCCGTTAACATGAGGGACATGCGCATCCTTCAGTATCGGGACGAGGTGAGCATCAATGATTCCCATCGTAAATCCGCAAGTAAACACCCCGAAGTACAGGATATGAATGAGGCGAGACTGCTTCATCACGTTCCAAAATCCCCGCCAGTCATAAGATTTTTTCACTGACTGCACTTGTGCATGTGGCGGATGCTTCATCCCGAAGGCGAGGAGCGGCAGCAGAACAGCCGCCATGACAATTCCCAAAATGGTATAGGTGTTCTGCCAGCCGGCATGGTACGGAGCCGCTGCCCAAATGGGCGAGAGAAGCAGCAAGCCCGCAGAGTTGGCATTGGTCAAAATAGCAAGCGCCAGACCTTTGTGTGTGTCAAACCAGCGGCTGATGAAATACTGGGTCGTCACGCCGACCGCACAGGAATAGCCGATCCCGCCAAGCACACCGTAAATAGCGGAAAACACATGAACATTTGGTGAATACGGAAGCACCAAAAAGCTAGCGCTGATGCAAACAGCACCCAGCGCCATAATTTTTCTGACGCTGAAACGGTCGATAAAAAAACCGACAAAAAACTGGACGATGCCGGTTGTGATCATAAAAATGCTGACAGAAACCGAGATCAGCGACCTGTCGGCATGGAAGGTATCCGCCATTGGCAGCATAAAAAATTGAAAGGAGTTTCTGAATGAGTTCATTCCGATGGCGAAAACAAACGTAAACAGCAATACAAACCATTTCATCCTGGGAGACGTGCGCATGTTTTGACCTGCCTTTATTTGAGTATTTCGACTATTATACCATGCAAAAATTGTCATTCCACACTAAAAAAGCGGAACAGCCTAAGCTGTCCGCTTTTGATCACGATTGAATGATCGGATGCTGATTCAAGATTGCAAAAATCCGTTCTGCGACTTCTTCCGTTTGTGACAGCAGGAACATGTGGCCGCCGTCAAATTGATGGAATGTGATGTCTTTTGCCCACTTCTTCCAGCCTTCCGCATCTCGCATGCATTTTTTATCATCAAGCCCGTTAAAGACATGAACAGGCGATTGGATCGGGGCCAGATCGTGAAGCACAAATTGTTCAAGCGCCCTGTAGTCCGATCGGAAGGAAGGCAGGAAAAAGGACATGACCTCCTTATTTTCAACAAGCTCTGCGGGCATTCCGCCTAATTTGATAATATGATCAAGGAATTGATCATCAGGCAGATGGGACACTTTCTTCCGCTGAATATGGGGCGGCTGTATCGCAGAAATGATAACGGCCTGTGGAAAGATGCCTTCCCGCTCAAGCTTTTGCGCCAGCCTGAAGGTGATCATGCCGCCCATACTGTGTCCGAACAGCACAAACGGCCGATCAGGGCCCAGGTTCAGTTCTTGCTTGTACAAATCCGTCAGCTCTTCGAGATCCTCAATGGCTGTCGTTTGATTCGTGCCGTGTCCCGGCGGCTCAGCAGCAAGCATCTCACACTCCCCCTGCAAAAAAGCATGGAGAGGGCGAAACGACGCTGAGTAGCCGCCGGCAAACGGAAAACAGATGAGCTGCGTTTTTTCCGACGCATCAAATGATTTGAAGAGTTGGCTCATTGGCTGTCTCCTCCTTTCATCACTTCATTTAAGAAACCGTTACGGTTTGTGTATTAAGAAATTCGAGCAAAATTACGGCATTCCTATCTAGCGTTTCGCCCTGCAGCATTTCTGCGTGTGTTCCGAAGCCTCTTTTCATACGATAAGCACCTGTTGTTGCCTCTTCCCATGAAGCAAGCCATTCCGGCATGTCAAAATCAGTGCCTGAAGTCAGCAGATCAATATCTGCTTTCACCTGGCCTGTGCTGATCAGGCTGACGTAGTATGAGTAAAAGGCATGTGTTTTTTGCTTAAGTCCTTGTTTGACGGCTTCGCTGTTGAGCGCTTCATTGTCCCGGTTGACATTCATCAACGCTTCGACATCACTTTCAACCGTGCGTCCGTCCAGATCACTGACACCTTGTTTTTTATAGGAATCCACCATGATGATCCGCTGAACAATACGGCCTTGTTCCTCAAGCTTTTTGGCAGCTTCAAACGCCAGGCTGCATCCTGCTGAATATCCAAACAAAGTCAAAGGCCCTTCCGGCTGAAGCTTCTGGATCAAATCCGTATAGCGGTCAAGGCGATTTTCTTCCTCAATGAAGTCAAAGGCGCACAGCTTGTATGACGGCAAGCGGTTGGCCAGGTTTTGGTACATGAGGCCATAGCCCAAGACTGGAGGAAATGCGAAAATGATCTGTTCCTGATCGGGATTCATTATCGTTACATCCTGTAATCCATCTGAGCCCCCGTTTTTCAAAAACGCTGAAATACCGGCGATTGTCGGCGCTTCAAACAAAACCTTTACCGGAAGATCAATCCCGAGCTCCTTCTTGATGCGGGAGGCGGCGGTCATTGCCTTCAAGGAATGTCCTCCGAGCACAAAGAAATCGTCATGAATGCCGACTTGTTTTCTGCCGAGAACCTCAGACCAGATTTGCGCGATTGTTTCTTCCATCTCGTTTCGCGGTCCGATCCATTCTTCCGCCAGCTGATCCTGATCAGGTTTTGGCAGCAGCCGTTTATTGACTTTCCCGTTTGTCGTTAAAGGAAGCTCATCCAAGAAGGTAAAGGTTTGCGGCACCATGTAAGCAGGAAGCTGTTTTTTCAGGTGCGCCTTTACGCCTTCAGCTGAAAGCTGCGTCCGGGTCACCAGGTAGGCGTTGATTGATGCATCGCCAGACTCAGGGCAGTCCGCAACAACGACCGCATCTTTCACTCCCGGGTATTCCTGCAGCTGCTTTTCAATTTCTTCAAGCTCAATCCGGTGTCCCCGTATTTTGACCTGATCGTCAATACGGCCGGCGTATTCAATCGTTCCATCCGGCAGCCAGCGTGCTAAATCCCCTGTGCGGTAAAGCATTTCTTTCGGCTTAAACGGGTTCTTGATAAACTTTTGCTTCGTGAGGTCAGCACGATTTACATATCCTTTTGACACGCCCATTCCGCTGATGCACAGTTCACCGATCGCCCCGAATGGCTGGAGCTGGCTTTGCTCATTCAGAATATAAATACTGGCATTGCTGATCGGCTTTCCGATCGGCAATGAGGAGATGGAATCCGGTATATCATGCACGACGTGAGCAGTCGCAAACACTGTTCCCTCAGTCGGCCCGTAGCAGTTAATCAGCTTGCCCGGCCCCATGACCCGCAGCGCTTTCCTGACGTGCGGCACAGACGCGCGCTCCCCGCCAAATAACACACAGCGAAGCCCCTTCATCCAATCCTCTCCCGCATCTGTGAGAAGATTAAACAGCGCAGTTGTGGCAAACATGACATTGACATTCTCCTGCTTGATCAGATCAGTGAGCCGCTCTGTATCAAGCAGCGTATGTTCATCTGCGATAATGAGCCGTGCCGCATTCAGTATGGAAGCGTAGAAATCAAAGGTAAATGCGTCGAAGGCGTAATTCGACACAGATAAGAACGTATCTTTTTCAGAAAATGCCATGTAGTCTACATGCTTGACCAAACCTTGAATATTGGCATGAGTGGTCATATTGCCCTTCGGCTTTCCGGTTGTGCCCGACGTGTACATAATATATGCCGGATCATCGGGATCAATCACGGTGGCAGGATCGCTTTCCTTTTCCTCAAACCGTGTTTGATCATCGATGACGAGCGTTGTGCCTGTATACGGCAGCTGAGCCGCTTGTTCTTTCATCTCCTGATGTGTCAGCAGACAAGCTGCCGCACTGTCAGTCAGCATATACGAGATTCGGTCCTCTGGCAGCTTCGGGTCAACCGGCAGATAAGCCGCTCCCGCCTTTAATACACCGAGAATGCCGATTACCAGTTCAAGTGAGCGTTTCGTGTACAGCGCTACAACGGAGCCTTTGCCCGCACCGTGTTTTTGCAAACGGTTTGCAAGGCGGTTCGCTTCCTGATCTAATTCGCGATAAGACAGGGTCTGGCCGGAATACGTAAGCGCCGGTGCATTCGGATTGACATTCACCGCTTCCTTAAACCAATCGGTCAGAGGCTTTGTCTCATGAGTTTGAGCCGGCGGGTTTAAGCCGGTAAGCAAAAATTCTCTCTCCCTGTCGTCAACGAGGTTGATCGTGCTGACAGGCTGATCCGGATTCTGGATGAGCTGCTGAATTGCTGTGAGAAGCTGAGATTTCAAGCGCAGGATGAACGCTTCATCAAACACATTCTCATTATAAGCAAGCTTAATCAGCATCTCTTCACCTGGAGAAGCCATCAGGTTGAGATCATAATTCGACTTCTCAAAAACATGAACATCCACCATATCAAAGCCGTTTTCACTGCTTTCTTCATTTTTCGCATCCTGAAGCGGATAGTTTTCAAAAACAATGATGTGGTCAATCAGTTTCGGCTGATCGGCCTGGCTTTGGATGTCATAAAGCGGCACATATTGATGCGGCTCGGACTGCAGCGATTGCTCCTGCAGCTGCTTGAGCAAGCCGGTAAATGTGATATCCTTAGACAGCTTCACACGTCTCGGGACAACGTTGATAAACAGTCCAACCATATGTTCAACGCCTTTAATTTCCGCGGGACGCCCGGAAACGACTGTACCAAACGTTAAATCGCCAGACTGCTGATAGCGGCTGATCAATACGCTCCAGACTGCCTGCAGCGCCGTGCTTAAAGTGGTATGCTGCGATTTTGCAAGCTCGGTAAAGGCCTTTGTTTCCGCCTTCGGCAATGAAAAGAGCAGCTCTTTCGGCTCATAGCCGTCCTTTTGTTTCTTTCTTTGCTCCGCAAACGTCGTTTGTCCCTCAACATCCTTTAAGTACTCGCGCCAGTAACGCAGTGATGCGTGTTTATCCTGCTTTTCAAGCCACTTGATATAGTCTTTATACGGTTTGACTGGCGGCAGGCTGTACGGCTTTTGTTCGCGCAGAGCATTGTATACTTTAAATAGATCTTGTACGACGATGCCGAAGCACCAGCCGTCCAAAATAATGTGGTGGTAGCTCCATACCCATTCAAAGCTTTCTTCAGCTTTTTTGAAAACAGCTGCCCGCATCGGAATATCCCGCGTCAAATCAAAGCCTCTGATCTTATCCTGTTCCTTGTATTCATTGATTTTGGCTGCTTGCTCGCTGTCTGTTACATGTGTCAGATCGATTTCTTCTATATGAAACTGCCGTTTTTTCAATACGACTTGGACAGGCCTTTTTACTTTTTCGTGAATGAACACGGTACGAAATACATCGTACCGGTCCATGATCACATTCATGCTTTCTTCTAGGCATTTGATATTCAAGCTGCCTTTTACTTTCATCGTGATCTGTTCAAGGTAAAAGCTTTGGCCGGGATTCAGGATGGTATGAAACATCATCCCTTCCTGCATCGGCGATAGGTAATACATATCTTGAACCTGATCCTTGCTAAATTGACTCATATGTTTCGCTCCCGCCTTCTGTAATTCCCTTGCGTTTTATTTTAAATTCTCCTCAAGCATGTCAAAGATATCTCCCATCTCATCCATTTCAAGGTTTTCGGCGCTGAAGTCGCTTGGTGTGAATTCCTTGTCTTCTTTTTCCGTGCAATGGCGGATCAGCATCAGAAGATTTTCTTTAAACCGTTCCATTCGCTCTTCAATCGTAGCTCTTTCAAACTCCTTCTCATTGTAGGAGCAGGAAAGCACAAACCGGCCGTTTCTGATCATGCCGCTGAAGCTTAAAGCGTACAGCGCCTCTGATTCTCCGCTTACTTGGCGCCCCATATCGAAAGCGGACGGTTCAAAGAAATCGGTTTTGACTTCACTGTCGAATTGGCCCAAATAGTTGAAGCTGATCTCCGGTGTGAAGCCCTTTGTTTCCGCTGTTTCTGTGAAATAACGAAGAATGCCGTAGCCAACACCTTTATCCGGAATGCGGCGCAGGTTTTCTTTGACTGTTTTGATCACAGCTGAGGCATCTGCTTCAGACATGTCGAGCACAACTGGGTATTGTGCCGTAAACCAGCCGACCGTTCTGGAGATATTCACATTCGGGATGATGTCCTCCCGGCCGTGTCCCTCAAGGTTAATGCCGATTTTGGCACCGTCTGTCCATTCTTTCATTGTCAAACCAAGCGCGCTGAGAAGTATATCGTTGATTTCAGTTCCATATGGCTGATGAACATCTGTTAAAAGATGCTTCGTGTCTTCTTCCGTTAATTCACATAGGACGGATGATGTATCCTTGACGATCCGCTGCTCTGTTTCACAATCCTTCGGTAAAGGAGAAACCTGCTCAGCGGCAATTTGCGACCAGTATTCAGCCTGCTGTAAAAGATGCGCTGATTGGCTGAATGCTGCCAGTTCTTCCGCCCAGTCCTTGAAGGAGTTTGTTTTTTGCGGGAAGACAAGGCTCTCTTCTTTCTCAGCCTGCATGTAGCCTGAAGCAAAATCTTCAAGCAAAATCCGCCATGACACACCGTCGACCACGAGATGGTGTACAGCGATGAGCAGGTGATCCCCAGCTTCCGTGCGGTATTGCTCCGCCTTTAGAAGGGGCCCGTTTTGCAGATCGATACTGCTTTGCAGCCTGTTCGCCAGAATCTTAATCTGGTTTTTCAGCATCTCTTCATCAGAGCCGTATAGATCCACGATTTCGAAACTTACCTTGCTCTCACCGATCGGTTGATACGCCTGAATGATGTCCCCGTTTTCCTCACGGTAAACCATGCGAAGCGCGTCATGATGCTCGATCAGCGCCTGCAATGTTTTCTCCACACGTTCAGGGTCAAAGCCCTTCGCGGCGTGAAGCATCACCGATTGGTTCCAGTGGTGCTTGTTCGTGAAGTTCTTTTCATAGAACCAGCGCTGAATCGGCGTCAGGATGACTTCGCCCTCCACAGGGCCTTGGTCTGCCTGTTTGCCTTCGGCACGCTCCACGTATTGGGTCAGCTCCTCGATCGTCGGGTGCTGGAAGAGGTCTTTCATTTCCAGCTTCCAGCCGTGCTGGTTCAAGCGGCTCGCCATCTGAATTCCTTTGATGGAATCTCCGCCAAGCGAGAAGAAATTATCGGTGACACCGACTTCAGCCATTCCAAGCACGTCCTGCCAGATGCCGGCAAGCAGCTCTTCCATGTCGGTCGTCGGCGCTTTGTATTCTCCGCTTCCCGCTTCGATGTCCGGCTCAGGCAAGGCTTTGCGGTCCACTTTGCCGTTTGCCGTAACCGGAAGCTCGCTCAGCGTTACCCAGAACGCCGGGATCATGTAATCAGGCAGGGTTTCCTTCAGTGCTGATTTCAGTGCTTCTATGTCAGCTGATTCCGGTGTGACATACGCCGCGATCGCTGTATTGCCGCCTTTATCCTTCACGGCTGTCACTGCCGCATCCTGCACCTCAGAAAGCTGCGCGAGCTGGACTTCGATTTCTGAGAGCTCGATTCGGTAGCCGCGGACCTTGACCTGCTGGTCGATTCGGCCGATGTATTCGATGCCGCCGTTCACCCACTT
>NZ_CP026521.1:439252-448554 GCF_002953915.1 Bacillus sp. MBGLi79 | reverse complement strand
TTTGCCTTCGCATTCAGCTCACCGTACGTCCAGGATCGGCCGTTGTATGTGACAGCAGGGCGGTCTTTGTGGCGCTGAGCCGTTTCTTCGAATAGCTGATGAACCGTTTTGTCTGTCGGCACAGGCAGCGTCTTTCCCTTCCATGCCTCGAGAAGCGCTTGTTTTTCTGTTTCAGTGACGAGTGACAGGCTGGAAAGCGGCTGGTTCGGGTTTTCCGCAACAGCCTTTAGTAACCTCAGAACGTATTCGCTCCATTTTTCAGCCGTTTCTTTTGTGAACAGATCTGTCGCATATTCGAGCTGCAAGCCAATGCCGTTTTCATCAGTAAACCCGCCCAATGTCAAATCAAACTTAGAGGTTCCCTGATGAGCCTCATAAGGTGAAATGCTCAGATTTGGCAATGTAAGCTGTTCTTTATCGGGGTTTTCTGTCGTCACCATCACATTAAATACTGGATTTCGGCTCATATCCCGAGGGAGATCAAGCTGATTAACCAGATCTTCAAATGGATACTCCTGATGCTCCAGCGCTGACAGGTTCGTCTGCTTCGCTTGCTCCAGAAGCTCCGCAAATGTCTGCTGTTCTTTCGCTTCCATTCTCAGGGCAAGTGTATTGACGAACATTCCCGGCATGTCTTGGACATCAGCATTCGTCCGGCCCGCAGTAACGGAGCCGATGACGATATCCCGCTGTCCCGAAACTTTGCTTAAAAAGACGTGGAAAACAGCATGGAGCACCATGTGCAAGGTCGTTCCGGTTTCAGCAAGCAGTTTTTCGACCGCCTTTGCCGTCTCACTTCCCGTACGGAAACGAACCGTATCTCCTTTAAAGCTTTGCACAGGCGGACGGGCGTAATCGAGCGGGAGATCAAGCTCTGGCAGCTCGCCTGAAAGAACCGACAGCCAGTACGCCTCATGCTCCTTCATCCGTTCTTTTTGCTCAGCTTCATGTTGCCAAACGGCGAAATCTTTATAATGAAGCGACGGCTCTGGAAGCTGCTCTCCTTTGTAAAGCAGCGCCAATTCTTTTACAAAGATGCCTCTTGAGACGCCGTCTGCGATGATGTGATGCATATCTAAAAGCAGCAAATGTTTCTTCGCTTCTATTCGGAGCAAAGCGGCGCGAATGAGCGGTGCGTCGGTTAAGTCAAATGGCTGGATAAATTCCTTAATCTTTTGGTCCGCTTCGTCTTCTTCCGCTTCAAACAGATGAAGATCAACCTCCGCCTCCTCAATAATGCGCTGAACAGGCTCACCATTAGCTTCCATAAATGACGTCCGCAATGATTCGTGACGGTTCACAAGCTGATTGAGCGAGTCGCGCAGGCGCGAAACATCAAGCTCACCTTCCATTAAAAGAATAGATGGCATGTTGTAGCTTATCGTCTGGCGGTCAAGCTGATTGAGCACATACATCCGTTTCTGCGCGGATGATAATGGATACATAGCCTGCTTGTCAGCCGGTTTGAGGACTTGATGGCAGCGTGAAACAGCAGATGCCTCCATATAAGCCGCCAGCTGGCGAATAGTCGGCTGCTCGAACAGTGCTTTAAGCGGTACGCTTTTCTCCAATTCTGCCTGAATGTTGGCAATCAGCATCATTCCTTTTAATGAATGGCCGCCTAAATCGAAAAAATTGTCGTCAATGCCGATGGCTTCTATGCCAAGCGTTTTCCGCCATATGCGGCATAAGCTTTCTTCAAGCGCTGTTTCCGGTGCCGCCAAGGCCTTGCCAGAAGATTGTGCCGCATTCGGCTTCGGCAAAGCGTTTCTGTCGGTTTTCCCGTTTGCCGTCAGCGGAATTGCGTCAACCTGCACAAAGAAAGCAGGAATCATATGAGACGGCAGTGTTTGTGAAAGCTGGTTCCGGAGCTCTGCTTTTTCGATGGCCTGATCCGACGTATAATACGCGCAAAGCTCTTGAAGGCCGCCCTCCGAAACCGCTAGCACAACCGCTTCTTGAATTTCACTGAGGCTGAGCATGACCGTTTCAATTTCTTTCGGCTCAATGCGGTAGCCGCGGATTTTCACCTGATCATCAGCCCGGCCGATAAATGCAAGCGTACCGTCAGAAAGTCTCCGTACGACATCTCCGGTTTTGTACATGAGGCTGCCCGGCGAATATGGATTCTCCACAAATCTCTCGGCTGTCAGCTGAGGCCTGTTGAGATATCCTCTCGCAAGCCCCTGTCCCGTAATATAGAGCTGCCCGCTCGCTCCCGGCGGCACAAGCTTCAATGCTTCATTTAAGACAAGCGCACCGGCATTCGCAATCGGTTTTCCGATTGTCGGGCGTTTCGCAAATGCATCCGGCTCAGACAGATCAATCCGTCCGGCGATGGCGCCGATCGTTGCTTCTGTCGGGCCGTAGTGATTGATAAATTCGGTATGTCCATACATCCTGCGAAAGGCAAGAACATCAGCCGGGATGATTTTTTCTCCTCCCAAGACGATCAAGCGCAGGGATTCAAAGTTCGCCTCTTTTGCAAAACTGGATGTGTTCACCATTGTATGGAACAGAGACGGGGTCAGTTTGATATATGTGATCCCATGCTCCTTGATATAGTGCGCTATTTCATCCGGCGCCGTATAGGTTTCCTTCTGTACGATATGGAGCTCGCCCCCGCCCAGAAGCACGGGGAACACGCTCGTATAGCCTAGGTCAAATGCGTAAGAGGATAGCAATACAGTCTTATCCTTTTCCGTCAGGCTCGCCTCTTCACTAAACCAAGAGACATAGTTTGTCAGATTGCGATGCTCGATCTGCACGCCCTTCGGCTTTCCGGTCGTACCGGACGTATAAATGACATATGCAAGATTGCGAGACCCTGAAATGGATGCTGGGCGCTCCTTGCTTTCATTTCTCCATTTACCTTCATCAAGGTTGACGATTGTCCCTTCATATTGCCCAATAGCCGTCATGTTTCTTTCATTGACGATCGCAATTTTTGCTCCGCTGTCTTCTAATGAATAACGGATTCGTTCTTCGGGTGTATCAGGATCAATCGGAAGGAAAGCTGCCCCCGCCTTCATGACACCGAGAATGGATACCATCACCTCAGCTGACCGGTCCATAACAATCGCAACGATCTCTTCACTTCCTGCCCCTTGGGCACGAAGATGGTGCGCCAGCTGGTTCGCCTGTTCATCAAGCTCGCGATAGGTCAGCAGATTTCCGCCAGCCTTCACCGCAGGATGGTCAGGTGTTTGCTGGGCCTGTTTTTCAAAAAGAGCTGCAAAGGTGGCTTCCGTAATTTGAGTCATATGTCTTTCTTCCAGCAAAGCAGCCGTTTCTGCAGATGAAAGCATATCTACTTCAGACAGCCGAACGTTCGGATTAGCCGCGGCCGCTTTGATGATATTGACAAAGTGGCTGCTCCAGCGGCGGATCGTCTCGTCCTTAAACAGAGCAGTCGCATAGTCAAAGCTTAGGCCGATATCGTCTTCACGCTCGACCGCTTCCAAGGAGAGGTCAAATTTCGCCACATGATGATGCATGGAATACGAGGAAATCTTCAAATCTCCTAATCTTAAAGAAGGAATCTCCATATTCTGCATATTGAACATCACGCTGAACAGCGGACTTCTGCTTGTATCCCTTGTAAGGGGAAGCTTTTCAATCAGCTCCTCAAGCGGATAGCTCTGGTGTTCGAATGCTTGAAGGCTGGCTGTTTTGACCTCCTCAAGGAATTGCGCGAAGGTTTTATCCCCGGCTGGTGCCGTTCTGAGTGCTACCGTGTTGACAAACATCCCCGGCACACCTTGCAGATCAGGATGTGTTCTGCCAGCTGTCGGCGAGCCGACAATGATATCATCCTGCGACGCGTACTTAGAAAGGAGTACATTGAGTGCCGCCAGCAAAAACATGTACATTGTCGTATCCGTTTCTGCCAAGAGTGACTTGATTTGAGCAGTCATCTGTTGATCAAGCCCGAACATCACGCGCTCTCCCGCAAAGCTCCGCTCAGCAGGCCGCTCGAAATCCGCGGGAAGATCCAGTATTGGCAGCTCGCCTTTAAAGACATCCAGCCAGTATGCCTCATACTTTTGATAATCAGCGTTTTCTTTGTGCCAAACTGCGTAATCTTTATAGTGAATTTGCGGCAGCTCCAGATCCGCGCCTTGATACATTTTGGCAAGATCACCGATCAGAATGCCTGTTGAACTGCCGTCAGTGATAATATGATGCATATCAATGAGCAGCAGGTGGCGATTTTCTTCCAGCTGGACAAGCTTCGAACGGACGAGCGGCGCACGATTTAATTCAAACGGCTGAACGAACGCTCTGATCATTTCCTCCGCGTCCTCTTCCCGTCCCTTGGCAGCCTCCAGCTGGAACGATATGTTTTTATGAACGGTTTGTACAACCTCTCCGTCGATCATGTCAAACGATGTACGAAGGATTTCGTGCCGGTTGATTAATTGCTGCATCGCGTTTTCAAGCCGGTCTTGATCTACTTCTCCCTCCAGCAAAAGTACAGCGGGGACGTTGTAGCTTGTGTTTGCCTGTCCAAGCTGATTGAGGATATACATTCTCCGCTGGGCCGGGGATACAGGATAATGCTGCTGATAAGGTGCTTGCCTGATCGGTTCAAACGTCTGCTCCTCCTTGCTTTCGTTCTCGTCCAAATACAGCGCCAATTCTTGAATGGTCGGCTTTTCAAAAAGCACTTTAATCGGTACTTCCTTATGGAAATGCTCTTGGATTTTTGCCGTCATCATCATCGCTTTCAAAGAATGGCCGCCGATCATAAAGAAGTTATCGGTAACACCTGCTTTGACACCGAGTATTCCTTCCCAGATCTCCGCTAATTTCTTTTCACTCTCTGTTTCTGGTGCTGCGTATTCCGGCTGCACGGCTTCTGATTGCGGCGCGGGCAGTTCTTTTTTGTTGATTTTCCCGTTCGGCGTGAGCGGCAGACTGTCCATTTGAATCAGGTGGGCAGGGACCATATAGTCAGGCAAAGACTGAGATAGCTTTTTTCTCAGCTCGCTCACAGCAACTTCACGGTCCGCCGTAAAGTACGCGCAAATTTCATTTTCATCCGCTTTGTTTTTGCGGATGATCACCGCAGCCTCTGTCACATGCTCAACCATGTTCAGTTTTGTTTCAATTTCGCCAAGCTCAATTCGGAAGCCGCGCACCTTCACTTGGTTGTCGATTCTGCCTAAAAATTCGATATTGCCGTCCGGCAGCCATCTTGCCAAGTCGCCAGTGCGATAAATCCTTTCACCCGGTCTGAACGGGTCTTCGAGAAATTGCTTGTCCGTCAGCTCAGGGAGATTGACATAGCCACGCGCCACACCGATTCCGCCGACGCAAAGCTCGCCGGGTGCGCCAATCGGCTGCAGGCGTGCCTGCTCATCCATGATGTAGGCAGTGGAATTTCCGATCGGCTTCCCGATTGGGATAGAGCCGCCATACTCGCGGTCGATCAGAAAACTTGTTGAAAACGTCGTGTTTTCTGTCGGGCCGTATCCGTTCCACAAAGAAAGCGACGGCGATGCCTGTTTGACTTTGCTGACAATATGCGGGACAAGGGCGTCTCCGCCGATGATTAAATGTCGCAGTGTGCCGAACATACCCGCATCCTTTGCGGCAAGCTGGTTGAATAAAGGTGATGTCAGCCACATCGTCGAGATTCTTTGCTCGCGCAGGAATGCAGCAAATTGTTTCGCATCAAGCAGCGTCTCTTTTTTGACCGGATAAAGCGCTGCGCCATTTAGCAGTGCGCCGAATACCTCAAACGTTCCGGCATCAAAGCTGACCGCTCCTGTTTGCGCCATACGGTCCTCTTCAGTAACAGGAACGTACCCGGCATTTTTGACGAGGCGCAGAATGCTTTTATGTTCGATCATGACGCCTTTTGGTTTGCCCGTTGAACCGGATGTGTACATGATGTATGCCAAGTCGGACGGGGCGGATGGCAGGTTGAGATTGTCAGCCGCTTCGCTCTCATCCAAGCCTATGTCCAGTGTAAGGACCGGCACCTGCAGCTGATGCGCCTGCTCTGTATAAGAAATTCCGGTCAAGACCATTCGAACGGAGCTGTCCTCTGCCATGAACCGAAGACGGTCCCCAGGAAGCGCTGGATCAAGCGGCACATATGCGGCGCCTGCTTTTAACACAGCCAGCATGCCGACAACGGTTTCTATTGAGCGGTCGTTCATAATCGCGACTGTTTCCCCTTTTTGAAGGCCTTGCTCAATCAGCTTTCTCGCCAGACGATTGGCCGCTGCATTCAGCTCGCGATATGTCAGCTCGTTTCCTTCATATACAACGGCAGTGCTCGCCGGCGTCCGTTTCGCTTGCTCTTCAAACACTTGATGAACAGCCATTCCTTCCGGGAGTTCGGCTTTCGTGCTGTTAAACACCTCGACAATTTGCCGCTGCTCTTCGGCTCCCACAAGCCCGTACTCACGCACAAACGCGGCCGGCTGATCGACAGCTGCTTCCATCATGCGGGTAAGGTGCTCCGCTGTCCGTTCGATAAAAGCGGAATCAAAGGCGGCGCCGTTATATTTGATTTTGACGGTCCACGTTTTGCCCGGATACACAATCAGGTTGAAATCGAAGCTCGTTTGTTCAAATGCGCTTTCTACCTTGATCGAGAACCCGAGGCGGTCTTCCATGCTGCCATTTTCAAGCTCCTGATCAAGCGGATAATTTTCAAACGCGACCAAATGGTTTAAGAGATTGCCATCAAGGGCTGAGCGTTTTTGAATCTCATAGAGCGGCACGTAATCGTAACGCTCCGCTTCAACTGCATGCCGCTGAACAGCTGTGAAAATATCAGCGAAAGCAGCATCTCGTTCAACTTTTACCCGCACCGGAATGGTGTTGATAAACAGCCCCGCCATCGTTTCAATCCCGCTGATTTCAGACGGCCGGCCCGAGACGACCGTTCCGAAGACCACATCATCCGTAAAGTTGTATTTGCTGAGAACAATGCCCCAAACGGCCTGAAATAGGTTAGGCCCTGTCACTTGATGGCGGTTTGCGGCTTGCTGAATACGGGCAACCAGTGTTTCGTCCCATGTAAATGAATATTCTTTATTGACGTATTCGTCTTTTTTCACAGGCAGGCGGCCCGGGAGCACACTTGGCTGTTCAAAACCCGCCAAGCGCTCGCTCCAGTAGCTCTCCGCTTCTTCATTGTCCTGTTTTCCAAGCCACTTGATGTAGTCGGAATAAGGCTTGCCCTGACCGTTTGCCGGTGTCCTGCCTGCTCTGAGCGCTTCATAGTTTTGGAACAGGCTTTTCATGAGGACGCCCATGCTCCAGCCGTCCATCATAATATGATGATTGCTCCAGACGAGATACAGCTGATCTGCATTAAGGCGGAAAACTGCCACCTTGAACAAAATATCTTTTGCCAGGTTAAAGCCTTGTCGCTGAACGTCTTGTTTGTAACGCTCAATGTGCTCTTTCTGGCGGCTCGCGTCTGCATGACTGATATCCTCATAATGCACCTTTGTTTTGCGTTCCGCTAATACGACCTGACGCGGTTTTTGCAGCTGCTGATGCACAAATACCGTACGGAGAATATCGTATGACCGAATCAGTTCATTGACGCTTTTCTCAAAGATTTCAAGATCAAAAGCGCCGTGAATCCCAAGCTCTAATTGTGTGAAGTATGAGGAAGAATGCGGATCAAGCATCGCATGATACAGCATTCCCTCCTGCATTGGTGTCAGTGCGTACACCTTTTGAATCGATTTTTTGCTCATATGCCACCTCTATTAGAAAATTTCCATTAATTTATCAAGCTCATCCAGCGTCAAATCGTCGTCACCAAGGTCACTCGGGGTCAGTTCCGTACCATCTTGAGATAGGCAATGTTCAATGATTCTGAGTAGATGCGCTTTAAAGCTGTCGCTGAATGACTTTATCGTTTTTTCATGAAATTCAAGAGAATGATAGGCCAGTGACATCGTCAGTTTTCCGTTTTCGATATATCCGACAACATCCAGCGCGTTCGGTTTTTCTGTTTCCGGGCTTAACGATTGTCCTGATGGCAGCTCTGATCTCGTGAACAAGCCTGCATCCGACATGTCATCGAACTGTCCTAAATAGTTAAAGCTGACATCCGGCTGAATCGAGAACGCCACATCTTCTTTATGTTCCGGTGCCGTCAGATAGCGCAGAATGCCATATCCGACTCCCTTGTTCGGCACATGTCTGATATCTTCTTTCATTTGCTTCAGCTGGTAGCCCAGGTCATCCGCATGCTTCATATCAAGCACCATCGGGTACATACTTGTAAACCAGCCGACTGTGCGGGAAATGGTCAGGTCTTCTATGATTTCTTCACGTCCATGCCCCTCTAAATGAACACTTACTTGATCTTGGCCTGTCCACTCCTTCATCGCCAATCCGAATGCCGTCAGCAAAATATCATTCATTTCTGTGTGATATGCCTCATGCACCTTTGTGGTGAGCTGTTCTGTCTCTTCAGCAGTCAGCGAGAATTCAATTGTCTTTGTATGTTTCATTCGCTGATCACCAGATTCGCGGTCTTTCGGAAGCTTTGCTGCGACAGTTTGTTCTTCAAGCTGTCTCCAATACTCTTTTTCTTTCAAAAAGGCTTTGGAGTTCGCGAAGTCTTGCAATCTCTCTGCATACTCTGCAAATGAATGTGTTTTCTGCGGGAGAACCGGTTCATTGCCTTGCTCAAGCTGCGTATATACCGCGGCGAAATCCTCCAGTAAAATCCGCCACGACACGCCGTCAACCACTAAGTGGTGAATGGCAAGCAGCAAGTGGTCTCCGTCTTCCGCTTGGAACAATCCCGCTTTTAACAATCCGCCTTCCTGCAAGTCGATGCTGCTTTGCAAACGCTCCGCTTCTCTCTCTATACGGTCTTCATGATCTTTCGCTTGTCCCTCAATCTGGATGACCTCCAATTGAGCGGAAGAGGCTTCAAGTCCTCTGTTGTATTGAACGACATCTTCCTGTCCCTCACGGTAAACCATGCGAAGCGCGTCATGATGCTCGATCAGCGCCTGCAATGTTTTCTCCACACGTTCAGGATCAAAGCCCTTCTTGGCGTGAAGCATCACCGATTGGTTCCAGTGGTGCTTGTTCGTGAAGTTCTTTTCAAAGAACCAGCGCTGGATCGGCGTCAGGATGACTTCGCCCTCCACCGGGCCTTGGTCTGCCTGTTTGCCTTCGGCACGCTCTACGTATTGGGTCAGCTCCTCGATCGTCGGATGCTGGAAGAGATCTTTCATTTCCAGCTTCCAGCCGTGCTGGTTCAAGCGGCTCGCCATCTGAATTCCTTTGATGGAATCTCCGCCAAG
>NZ_CP026521.1:437813-439152 GCF_002953915.1 Bacillus sp. MBGLi79 | reverse complement strand
TGTATTGTCAGCTTATGCCCGAGAATATTGATTTCCCCGCTTGTCGGTTTTACGAGGCTCGTCAGCATCTTCATGACGGTTGTTTTCCCGGCTCCATTCGGGCCGAGAAAACCGTATATTTCTCCCTTTCGTATATGCATGCTTACATTTGACACAACTTCTTGACCTTTGAATGTCTTGGTAAGCCCGCTTGTTTGTACGATGTAAGTCAACTCTGTTTCCCCTTTCCTGTCTTTCTTATGTGTCTATTGTAGCGATGGACGCTGTCTTTTTTATTTCTTGTTTCTTAAGAAATTCTTACGTTTGCTAATAGGTCATTCGTTTTAGCGTGATGGAAAACGCTGTCCGTTCATACGGCTTGCTTAGGAGAGAGATGTCCCCTCCCATTTTCTCAATGAGCCTTTTTGTAATTGTTAAGCCGAGCCCGCTTCCCTGGAACGCTTTATTTCTCGATTCCTCAAGGGTGTACAGCCTTTCGAACACCCGCTGCTGATCATACTCGCCAATCCCTTTCCCACGGTCCCAAACCGTAATAACAATCTGCGTGTCATCATATGTAAGGGACAATCCGATCAGCTTTCCATCTGCACCATATTGAATCGCATTTGATAAAAGGTTTTGCAGAACCCGGTCAAGCGCTTCTTCATTTCCATGTGCATAAACCGGGGTATCCGGGATGTCGATGACAGCTTTAAAACCTTTTGCCTGAACGGCATCATAGTGTTGGAGAATGTTTTTTCTGCATATTTCGTTGATATGTATTTTCGTGAGCAGTATTTGCTTATCTTCTGATTCGAGTTTGGCCAAGTCGAAGAAAGAATTCATCAGCTGAATGATTTCTCCTGTTTTTTGATAAAGTTTTTCCAGCAGCCTTTCACGCTCTTCTTCCGCCATATCCGAGTCATTTTGAATCGCCTCGATATATCCGAGCACAACAGTCAGCGGGGTTTTCAGCTCATGGGACATATTGGTCAGCATTCGTTTCATTGACTGCTCCGTTTTTGCAAAGCGGGCTGTTATGCGTTGACGCTCCTCAACAAACAGGTTCATTTGCACGAGCAGATCCCGCAGTACTTTATCATCCGTTCCTAATAAAATTTGATCAGCCGCCTGCTCATTTAGCATCATACTGAGCTTTTCCGTGATGTACTTCAAGTTTTGGTCCCGCTGTTTTTTCATTTTATATTGAACGATATTGAGAGAAGCCAAAATCATCAGCATGCCAATCCATAACATTATCATGCTAAAACTCTCCTAATTTATAACCGATGCCCCAAAGCGTTTTAATATATTGCGGAGAGGAAGGATCATCCTCTATCTTTTCCCTCAAGCGCCTCAT
>NZ_CP026521.1:430153-437713 GCF_002953915.1 Bacillus sp. MBGLi79 | reverse complement strand
AGGCAGTATGGTTGATGCGCCAAGGCTCCGAAAGGTACTGCGGTTTAGTTTACCAAAGAGGAAATATGAAAAAAGAACCACTTTATACTTCTTGTTAAAAACGAGTTCACAATTAAAAAAGCACCTTATCAAGGTGCTTTTCGATCAAGTCACAGGCGCGGGGTTGAACAAACACAAGTCATTGGAGAGCCCCCAATGTTCCGCCCATGTTTTCCTTCCGCTTGCGACGTTAAGGATCGTCCTGAAAATTTCCCAGCCGACTTCTTCTATTGAAGCTTCACCTGTTGCGATCCGTCCGGCGTTAACGTCGATTAAATCGCGCCAATCTTCTGATAATGACTGCCGGGTTGCCACTTTCATAACCGGAGCCATTTCAAGGCCGTACGGCGTTCCTCTTCCGGTTGTAAATACTTGCAAATGCATGCCCGAAGCCAGTTGCAGGGTGCCGCATACAAAATCGCTTGCAGGTGTCGCTGCAAAAGTGAGTCCCTTCTGTACAGCCCTTTCACCTGGCGCGAGTACGGCATTGATCGGGCTGCTTCCCGATTTCGCGATCGAGCCGAGCGATTTCTCAACCACGTTTGCCAGCCCGCCCCTTTTGTTCCCTGGCGACGGATTGGCGCTTCGGTCTGATTCGCCTCTTTCCAGATAGCGGTCATACCAAGCCATTTCCCGAATCAGGGCGCGACCGACTTCTTCATTGACAGCGCGCGGTGTTAAGAGATGAACGGCATCGCGGACTTCGGTGACTTCCGAAAATAAAACCGTGGCCCCTGCCCGGACGAGTAAGTCGGCCGCATATCCCGCCGCGGGGTTTGCGGTCACTCCTGAGAAAGCGTCGCTGCCACCGCACTGAAGGCCAATCACCAGGTCTGAAGCGGGACATGTTGTCCGCTTCCGTTCATTCAGCCTTTTTAAGCGCTCTTCGGCCATTTCCATAATCGATTGTATCATTTGCTCAAACCCTCGCCGTTCCTGCAATGAAAGAATGTTTTCAGCGTCTCCTTCCGGCTCTATCCTCGTCGGAAGGAGCTTCTCGCAGCCGAGTCCGATCACCATCGCTTCCCCGCCGAAATTAGGGTGTCTGGCGATATTTTGAATCGTTCGGATCGGGATTTTGGCTTCCGGCGCATTAATCGCCACACCGCAGCCGTACTGATGATTTAATGCAGCGACACCGTCAACGTTCGGATATTTTGGAAGCAGTTCCTCTTTAATTCGTTTAACTGCGTAATCGAGAACGCCTGCGACGCATTGCACGCTTGTCATAATGCCAAGCACGTTTCTCGTGCCGACGCTCCCGTCTTCATTCCGGTATCCTTCAAATGTGTACCCTTCAAGAGGGGGAGCGGGTTTTGGAACTTTGTTGGCGATGGGCAGTTCATCGAGCGGCGGAGCTTCCGGAAGCATGATATGCGACTCGGAAATCCCCCCGCCTTTTTCGATTGGTTTGACGGCATAGCCGATAACCTCACCGTAGCGAATAACGGCTCCCCCCTGTGTAATGTTCGTTAAAGCCACTTTATGACCTTGAGGTATCCGCTCCTGCAGTTTAAGCCCGCAAGGAAACACCGTCCCTTTCGGCAGTCCGCCGGCATTGACGATGATTGCGGTATTGTCTTTTTCGTTCACCTTAATGTACAGCGGGGTTTCAGTTTGATTGACAAGCATAAGTATTGATCAACTCCCCTTTTCGATCAGCGCCTTTCCACAGCCTTTCTCCCGCTGCGGCACATGTTAGAAAGCGCTGTCAAACAACTTAATGATTGTTTTTTTCATCACGAAGCCCATTCAGTATTTTGTCACGTACAAATTTTAAGTGCTCATACATATGGTGATAGGCTTGATATGGGTCCCTTTGTTGAAGGGCTTTCAAAATATTCGTATGATATTCGACAGTCCGGTCCCTTTCCCTGTATGGAATCTGGCTGTCGATTTTGGCGTGTGTGATCAAGAGTGATTGAATCATGCCCTCAAGCACCGGGTTGTTCGCGCTCAAAGCGATAATCCGGTGAAATTCTTTATCTGCTTCTCCATAATGATTATCCGTGCTGTTTGCAATGATATCGATCGTTTCCTGCAGCCTTTCGAGCTGACTGTCATTGATCTTTTCTGCGGCGATCGTGACAAGCCCGAGTTCCAGCGCCATCCTCGCTTCAATAATGGCCGGCAAATTATCAACCGCCAAAGCCAGCATGACAGAAAACGGCTGGATGCCAATTTTATCATTAAAATACGTGCCGTCCCGGGTTTTTCTTTTAATAATTCCGAGCGTTTCGAGTGATATTAAAGCTTCGCGGAGAACGGGTCTGCTCACATTCAGTTTTTCCATGAGCTCTATCTCCGTCGGCAGTTTGTCCCCCGGTTTCAATTGGCCGCTTGATAATAAATGGACGATTCGTTCTACAACCTGTTTCGCCAATGTCTTGCGATTGACTGATTCGACCTGCAATGTTTCCATATCTTCTTCCACGACTGTGGGCCCCCTTTCAGTTGTTCATATTGTAAGACAAAATATCGCGTATGACAATGTCGGCTAGGGGCCTCTCAAACCGCTGTTTCCGCAATTAACGAACAAGACAAGGACGTTTAGGGTCGAAACGCCAATTTTCAATCAAAAACTGCATGGCAACGGCATCATTCCGCTCGCCTGCTTTCATTTTCTCATACCGTTCATTTGCTTTTTCCACCTGTTCCATGTCGATTTCAATGCCGAGCCCCGGCTGATCAGGAACTTGGACAGATCCGTCAGCAATTGAAAAAGGCTGTTTTGTCAGACGCTGTCCATCCTGCCAAATCCAATGCGTATCAATCGCCGTGATGTCGCCGGGAGCTGCTGCGGCAACGTGGGTGAACATGGCCAATGAGACGTCAAAATGGTTATTGGAGTGAGAACCCCACGTCAGCCCCCATTCATGGCACATTTGGGCAACGCGGACAGATCCCTGCATCGTCCAGAAATGCGGATCTGCCAGCGGTATATCAACAGCGTGCAGTTGTATCGCGTGCCCCATTTGCCGCCAGTCTGTCGCAATCATATTCGTCGCTGTCGGAATGCTTGTCGCACGGCGGAATTCGGCCATGATTTCCCGACCCGAGTATCCGGCTTCCGCTCCGCAAGGGTCTTCCGCGTAGGCGAGCACATCCCGTTTTCCCTTACAAAGCGCAATCGCTTCTTCCAATGACCACGCGCCATTCGGGTCAAGGGTGATTCTCGCCTCGGGAAACCGTTTTGCCAAAGCGGATGCCGCCTCGATTTCTTCTTCTCCCGAAAGGACGCCGCCTTTTAATTTAAAATCATGAAAACCGTATCGTTCTTGAGCTGCTTCAGCAAGACGGACGATCGCCCCGGGTGTCAACGCTTCTTCGCGGCGGAGGCGGAACCAATCGTCACTTGCCTCTTGCTCACTAATATAGGGAAGCGTTGTGCGCTTTCGGTCGCCGATGTAAAACAAATAGCCGAGCATCTTCACTTTTTCCCTCTGCTGGCCTTCCCCCAAGAGCGACGCTACAGGGACGCCGAGAAATTTCCCGAGCAAATCGAGCAAAGCCGCTTCCAATGCGGTCACTGCGTGTATTGTCGTCCGCTGGTCAAAGGTCTGCATCCCGCGTCCTCCGGCATCCCGGTCTTTAAAACGACGCCTGACAGACTGCAAAATCGATTGAACAGCGCCGAGCGGCTGACCGATGACAAGCGGCTTCGCCTGCTCCAGCGTCTGGCGGATCCGTTCGCCGCCCGGAACTTCGCCGACACCGAGAGCGCCTGATGAATCTTTTAAAATCACGATATTCCGTGTGAAAAAGGGGCCGTGAGCTCCGCTTAAATTCAAAAGCATACTGTCGCGCCCTGCCACGGGTATGACCTGCATATCAGCAATTGACGGTGTTTGCGATGCTTTCTCCTCTTTTACATGCTGATGAATGTTTGTATTCATATCGATTTAGCCTCCCTCTTATTAAAGCGCTTACATTTCATATGGATAAAGTGGTGTCCGCATGGTCTTCCTCTTTCTGCAGTTCGATGCGCTTGATCGGCCCGACGAGAAACAGATAACTTAATACCGCGGCAATCGCATTGGCACCGACAAACACAAGCGCTCCGTTAAATGAGCCTGTCGCATTCACGATATATCCGATGATAATCGGTGTCGTGATGGACGCAATATTTCCAAAGGTGTTGAAGATGCCGCCGCTCAAGCCGGCACACTCCTTTGGCGAGGTATCTGACACAACCGCCCAGCCCAGCGCGCCAAATCCTTTTCCGAAAAAGGCAAGCGACATGATGGAAACGACCAGCCAAGATGAATCTGCATAGTTGCATACGATCATCGAGCAGGACATCAGCATGCCGAGGATGATCGGTGTTTTTCTGGCAACCGTTATCGAGCAGCCCTTTTTCAAAAGGAAGTCTGACACGAACCCGCCCAGCAATCCTCCTAAAAATCCGCAGATTGCAGGAAGCGATGCGACAAAACCCGCTTCAAGGATCGACATACCGCGTGCCTGAACGAGATAGACCGGAAACCAGGTCAGAAAGAAATAGGTCAACGTTGTGATGCAGTATTGGGCGATATACACCCCGAGCAGCATCCGGCTTCTTAAAAGCTGCTTAATGTAAGGCCATTGGGACTCCTTTTCCTTCTTTTCCGCGTTCTTTCCCTCATCCATCGAGACAAGCGCGCCGCCTTCTTCGATGTACGCCAGTTCGGCGGCATTGATTCTCGGGTGTTTTTTGGGTTCGTAAATCGTTTTCAGCCAAATAAACGACATCGCAATCCCCAGAGCACCCATAATGACAAAAACCGTATGCCAGCTGAATGAGTGGGCGAGCCACCCCATCAGCGGTGAAAAAATGACAAGTGCAAAGTACTGCGCCGAGTTGAAGATCGCCGATGCTGTTCCGCGTTCAGAGCTTGGAAACCAGGAAGCCACCACCCGGCCGTTGCCCGGGAAGGACGGCGCTTCTGACAGACCGACGAGAAACCGGAGCGCAAATAAAAGGATAACGGCCGTTCCCGCGGCGAAAAAGCCAAGCGTTCCCTGCAAAAGGGTAAACAATGACCAAAAGAAGATGCTGGCGGCGATGATGATTTTCGACCCAAAGCGGTCGAGCAGCCAGCCTCCGGGAATTTGGCCGACAACATACGCCCAGCCAAATGCGGAAAAGACATACCCCATCGCCACCGAACTCAGCCCAAGCTCATGCTGCACAGAGTCGCCGACGATCGAGAGTGTCGCACGGTCGGCATAATTAATGGATGTGACGAGAAACAGCATAGACACGACAAACCAGCGGACAGAACTTCTTTTCCCCGCGGTATGGGGGGAGGCTGCACGATTTTTTTTCATAGCATCTTCTCCTTTATTCATTTGTACCGAAACGATTGATTTACGGTTTGACAAATACGGTTTTCACAGCTGTAAAAAATTCTTTTGCTGCCTCCCCCTGTTCCCGTGAATGTGAGCTCGATTGTTTAACGCCGCCGAATGGCGCCTGCAGTTCGACACCGGCGCTTTCGGCGTTGACGCGAATGAGCCCCGCTTCAATTTCATCTATGAATGACAGCATCCGGCCGATGTTTTGCGTAAAAATGGAGGCGCTCAGGCCAAATTTGACGTCATTGGCCGTCTCCAAAGCTTCCTCAAGTGTATCCGCCTTGATTAATGCGATGACCGGGCCGAAAATTTCTTCTTGGGCAATCGCCATGCCGGAAGTGACATTGTCAAAAATGGCTGGCCTGATATAATAGCCGTTTTCGTATTTTCCATCTGCCAGCCTATCGCCGCCGAAAATGAGGTCCGCTCCTTCTTGCTTTCCTTTTTCAATATAGGACAGGCAGTTGTCAAGCTGCTGTTTGTTCGCAATCGGTCCCATCCAGACATCTTCTTTTAAGCTGTCGCCGATTGTAATTTCTTTTGTTTGTTGAAGCAGCTTTTCTTTAAACCGGTTATAAACACCGTTTAAGACGATGACGCGGCTTGTCGCCGTACACTTTTGACCCGTCGACCGAAACGCTCCGCTGATGACCGCTTCAACCGCACTATCAAGGTCGGCGTCATCTGCTATGATCACCGGGTTTTTGCCGCCCATCTCAAGCTGATACTTCGCCCCTCTTTCAAACGCCGTCCGGCCGATAATTTTTCCGGTTTGGTTCGACCCTGTAAATGTAATTCCGTTCACATCCGGGTGTTCGGCAAGCCTTTGGCCGGCCGATGATCCCGGCCCTGTCACTGCATTGACCACGCCTGACGGAATCCCTGCTTCTTCAAAGCACGAGATAATTTTAAGGCAGGTGACTGCGGTTTCTGTAGCCGGCTTGATGACGACCGTGTTTCCATAGATGAGGGCAGGCGCCATTTTCCAAATTGGGATGGCTATGGGAAAATTCCAAGGCGAGATGACGCCGACGACACCGAGCGGCACCCTGTCGGTGTACATGAAAGCGGATGTGTCGGTGGAGGGAATCACATCGCCCGTTTTCCGCATTCCCTCTCCGGCATAGTATCTGAGAATCGCGATTCCCCGCGCTGTTTCTCCTTTTGCTTCAGGCAGTGTTTTCCCCATTTCACGCGTCGCACACTCGGCAATTTCATTGAGGCGCTGTTCCATGATATCAGCGGCCTTGTAAAGAAATTGACCGCGCTCCGCTCCCGACAGCTTTCTCCAAGCCTTTTTGGCCTGCTTGGCCGCTTCAACCGCCCGGTCTACATCCGCAATCGAAGATTTTTGCACAAGCCCGACGATATCCCGTGTATCTGCCGGGTTCAAGCTCTGTTCCATCCCGCCCGATTCAGCCTTCACCCAGCGGCCGTTGATAAAGTTAAAATACGTTTTATTTTCAGCTGCAACAGACATCTTCAAATTCCTCCTTTTGTTTATAGGGCAGCGGTCGTTTTCGGATAACGCCCCATCGCGTTTTTCAGAATGTTTTCGAGCTGCCGGCAATGTTCTTTTTCCACCGGAACGATCGGCGGTCTCGCCGTGTTTTTCACATGAAGGCCCATGATTTCCATACCGGCTTTGATCAAAGACACGGCATAGCCCTTCCGAAGTTTGCGGATCTCGTTAATCGGCATGATGACATGCTCATAAATCTCTTTGACAAGCTGGTCGTTGCCGTTTAATAATGCCTCATAAAACATCCTTGAAATATGAGGAATATAATTGGATATCGCCGAAGAATACGACGTGAAGCCAATCGGAGCATAGGCCGGCATCGTGACTTCAGCCATCGGCATTCCGTTGAGCCAGCCCAGCCTGTCTCCTATCGTATACGACAAACTGATATTCAACGCCATATCCCCTATGCCGTCTTTGAGCCCGACAAGCTGCTCGAGATCGGTCAGCCGCTGAATCTGTTCAAGTGTCAAAACCGCATTGTCTCGCTGATAAATGATGGCGTTTAAATCCGTGCTTTCAATGATTGTTTTCGTATACTGATAGAGGCCTTCCTGCTCTCCGTGTATCAAGTATGGCGGGAGAATCAGATAGCCGTCAGCCCCTTTTTCCTCGGAAATCCGCGCCCATTCCAAAGCGGTGCTCAAGTTGCCGCCAACTCC
>NZ_CP026521.1:424254-430053 GCF_002953915.1 Bacillus sp. MBGLi79 | reverse complement strand
AAATAAAATATAAGAAATTTTTCGCAATTTTCTAAAAAGAAAAGGTGTTTCACTCTTTGTCACGAAATTATTGAAAACTCATGTAAAATACGGAGGGATTTCAATTTGAAAAAATTTATCGCTTATCAAATTTTGATCGCACTCGCCATTGGAGCAGTGATCGGACACTTTTTCCCTGATTTCGGAATGGCGCTGCGCCCCGTCGGAGACGGATTTATCCGCTTGATTAAAATGATCGTCGTTCCGATCGTTTTTTCTACAATCGTCATCGGAGCGGCCGGAAGCGGAAGCATGAAAAAAATGGGCAGTCTCGGCATCAAGACGATTATTTGGTTTGAAGTGATTACGACGTTCGTGCTCGGACTCGGGCTGCTTTTGGCTAATGTGCTAAAGCCCGGCGTCGGCCTTGACCTCTCCCATTTGGCCAAAAAAGATATCGGCGAGCTCTCAGGCTACACGGAAAAAGTGGTCGATCTTAAACAAATGATCCTCGATATTATTCCTACCAACATCGTTGACGTCATGGCCAGAAATGATTTGCTTGCCGTGATCTTCTTTGCGATATTGTTCGGCGTCGCAGCTGCCGGGATCGGCAAAGCCTCAGAGCCTGTCATGAAATTTTTTGAGTCTGTTGCCAATATCATGTTCAAACTGACGCAGATGGTTATGGTCACAGCCCCTATCGGCGTGCTTGCTCTTATGGCCGCATCCGTCGGGCAATACGGCATCGAACTCCTGCTTCCTATGTTAAAATTAGTCGGCACTGTTTTTCTCGGACTGTTTCTCGTTCTTTTTGTTTTATTTCCGATCGTCGGTCTTATTTTTAAAATTAAATACTTCGAAGTCCTGAAAATGATTTGGGATTTGTTTCTGATCGCGTTCTCCACTACGAGCACAGAAACAGTCTTGCCGCAGCTGATGGACCGCATGGAGAAATACGGCTGCCCAAAACGGGTCGTTTCCTTTGTGGTTCCTTCAGGCTTATCGCTGAATTGTGACGGCTCCAGCCTATATTTATCTGTCGCTTGTATCTTTTTGGCGCAGGCTTTCAATATAGACATGAGCATTTCACAGCAATTGCTCATGATGCTCGTGCTAGTGATGACAAGCAAAGGGATCGCCGCCGTTCCATCTGGCTCGCTCGTCGTCCTTCTGGCTACCGCCAACGCAGTCGGCCTTCCCGCTGAAGGAGTCGCGATTATCGCGGGAGTGGACCGCGTGATGGACATGGCGCGAACAGGCGTGAACGTGCCGGGTCATGCTGTCGCCTGCATCGTTGTTTCAAAATGGGAAAAAAGCTTCCGGTATAATAAGCGTTTTGTACTTGAAAAACAATACCGGATGGAAAGCTTGTAAACAGCAAAAGCTCAAGCCGATGAACGGTTTGAGCTTTTCTTTACGAGCTTTTCATCCACGGCATTTTTTGAATTTTGCGGTAGGCCCTTCCGTTGATATAGAAGAAGTAGGAAGTTTTTCCGCTCGCTTTAATAAGGCGCTTCGCCAGCCGGCCGATTTCCTTTTGACCCGCGACCTTATCGTCTGATAAATAAACACCCAGAAGACCTCTGTTGATCAAACGGTGAAAGTTTTCGTGCGGAATCCCGCGCAAATGTTCATCCGCCATTTCAATGAAATATTCGAGCCTTTCCATCATATCTGAATGTGATGGGTAATACGTGCAGAAATTCAAATCTCCGCCGATTAAGTCTTCCTCCTGGTCAATTAAATAATCGAGCAGGATGTGCAGTCCCTGTATGTACGGAAAATAGCTGTCGCGGATCTTTCCGGCCATCGATTCAGTAAAATCGGAACGGACGGAATACGATACGAGGCAGAAGATGCCGAGCGTTGAACCCGCACAGGCTGAGAACTCGTACCATTCCATTTTCGGCAAGGCCGATCTATAATTCTCAAACCACGCTTCGAGCCGGGGGACACGCTCATGCTCCACAACGTGTTTATGAACTTGCAGATCGCAGTAATAGCTGCAAAGCTCAAGCAGGTGCTGCTTGATCAAATCATAGTTCTCAATTTCCGCAAGCACGTCTTGGCACGTTTTCACTAAGTCGTGCAAATAGCCTTGATCATCCTGGTCTTCCCTGAACCGGTAATAGTTCTTCAATTCAGCCCCGACGGTCAGCGCGTCTTTCATTGACTGATGAAGCATGGAAAAATCATCCGGGTCAAGCGAGGTGCTCCGGTCGCATAGATTGTCGAGATAGTCGCTTATCGTCTGATACGCCGTAATAAACCGGATCGACTGCTCGATTTTGTCGCCTGAAAGGAGGGCCATAATGCCGCCGCCTTCACAGTGAAAGGTTTTATCCCTGATGCTGGCTTTCGCCTGCGTTTTCAGCTCGGGATTTTGAATCGTTTCAGCTTTTCGTTTCCACTTGTCCAACTCCTGATGAACAAGGGGAAAAACTTCTCTGTATACTTTAGCCATTAATCCAAAAGGATGCTCCGGTACTGCCAAAGAATGCACCTCCATTATGTCATATACTGTTCCACAAACGCTCTGGCCGCTTTAAAAACGTCTTCCCGCTCAGGCTCATTAAAAATTTCGTGGTATAAGCCCTCCCATTCCCTGTACGTCTTATTGTGAGAAGCAAGCTCGTTAAACCACTTGACGACCATTTTTTTGTCGACAAGCCAGTCTGTGCCCGCCTGCATGACAAAGAGCGGGATGTTGAGAAAGGCGTCCGTCGGCTCCATCGCGCTTTTCAACGCTTTTAACATTTCTTGATACCATCTGACAGAAACTTTTGTGATATATAATGAATCGTTGATGTCCATTTCGATGACTTCTTTGTTTCTCGTCGCTTTATCAGGCGTGATCCCGGATTCAAACCGCATGGACGGAGCCAAAACGTTGAGCCCTTTGGAAATCCAGTCCAAAAATTTGTTCGGCTTTAATTGCAGCCCGAGACAAGGGGATGATAAAATGAGACCGGCAATGCCGCTTTGCTGCTGCTTAAACCACTCGATCGCGATCAGGCCGCCCATGCTGTGCCCGAGCATAAATACAGGCAGTTCAAATGCTTTCGCCCTGGCGACCCATTTGTCCACTTCATCAATATATTCTTGAAACGAGCGTATATGTCCTCTTTCTCTTGTCGAAGTTCCCTGTCCGGGCAAATCCCCCATGACGACATTAAACCCGGATGAACGCCACATTTCGGACAGCCATTTATACCGCCCGTGATGCTCACATGCACCGTGAATGATGACGATTGAAGCAACAGGTCTTTCCGCTTCCATGCACCACATGCTGACCACCTCACACAATTTTATAAATGAAAGGATGAAACCTATGATCTACCCTTATAAAAAAACGGAACCCGTTATTCATGAAACGGCGTTTATCGCCGACAACGCGGTCATCACCGGAGATGTAACAATCGGAGAGCAATCAAGCATCTGGTTCTCTTCGGTTATCCGCGGCGATGTCGCCCCGGTCAGGATCGGAAAAGGCGTGAACATTCAAGACCTTTCCTGCCTGCACCAAAGCCCTGAGCGCCCTCTTGTGATTGAAGACGGTGTGACGGTAGGCCATCAGGTTACACTGCACAGCTCCGTGATACGAAAGCATGCCCTTATCGGAATGGGGTCGGTTATTCTTGACGAAGCGGAAGTCGGGGAAGGCGCTTTTATCGGGGCAGGCAGTCTTGTCCCGCCTGGCAAAAAGATCCCGGCCGGGCACCTCGCATTCGGCAGGCCCGCTAAAGTCATCCGCCCGTTAACTGACAAGGATAAACAGGAAATGGAAAGAATTCGCAAAGAATATATTGAAAAAGGACAATACTACAAATCCTTGCAAAAAAAAGATTAGCTTTGCTACAACTTTACCATTTTTTCACCGATAATTTAAGCAATAACCTTTTCGGCCGCACGCGTCTGCGGCTTTTTTCTTTTCCGAAATCTTTACAAATACTTATCATTTGCTAAACATTCATTTTTTACAATAAACATGAAGCAGCCATTCATGTAAAGGGGGTTATGACATTTGAATAAACTGATGGTCGGCATCTACAACTTTGAATGCCGGGTCTTCCTCGGTATGAACAGCTTATTTCACCAAAAAGCACTAAACCGTTACTTTCGTTCCTCAACACATCTGGGAGGGGCATTCTGCACGATTTCCGCTTGCCTGTCTCTCTTGCTGTTCGGATCCGGAAGTGTTCGTACAGCGGGGATCGCCAGCGCCATTGCACTTTTGGTCAGCCACCTTCAAGTCATGCTGATCAAAAAGCTGTATCCAAGAAAGCGGCCGTATTTAACGCTAAAGGAAACACAGGTTTTGCAAAATCCGCTCAAGGATCATTCTTTTCCATCCGGCCATACGACCGCGGCATTTTCCATCATTACACCGCTAATGATATTCTTTCCGATACTCGCGCTTTTATTAATTCCGGTAGGCATCAGTGTGGGACTCTCCAGAATTTATCTCGGTCTTCATTATCCTTCGGATGTTCTGGCAGGCACGGCCCTCGGGATATCAGTCGGAACTTTGTCGGCGCTGGTCTTCTAAGCCGGCCGTTTCTTCCAAAGCGTCACTGATTTTTCACATCACAAACAGGAGGGGAAACGATGAAAATTGCGATATTTACGGACACTTTTACACCGGATGTGAACGGATGCGCCAGAACGCTGAAAAGGTATACGGATTATCTTGAAAAAAACGGGATGTCCTATAAAGTATTTGCGCCGGAAAGCACGCATGAAACACAATTTTCGAGCCGCATCCGCCGTTTTACGAGCATGCCGTTCTTCTTATACCCCGAGTGCAGAATCGCTCTTCCTAATCTCATCAAAATGAAATCAGAACTCCGCGAATTCAATCCCGATCTCATTCACATCGCGACTCCTTTTAATATCGGCCTAGCAGGGCTCAAGCTTGCGAAGAAATGGAACATCCCTGTCGTAGGCTCTTACCATACCGATTTTGACCAGTACCTTTCATATTATGATCTTCAAATGTTTTCCAAACTATTATGGAAATATATGCACTGGTTTCATAAAGATTTTCGAAGAATTTTTGTCCCTTCGCGCGAAACGTTTATGCAGCTCAAAGCCAAACAATTCAGGAACCTCTCCATCTGGAAGCGCGGCGTGGACTGCTCGCTGTTCAGTCCGGCGCATCAAACCGAACACATCCGCAAGCGATACGGCATAAAGGAAACCTATATCCTCAGCTATGTCGGAAGGCTTGCACCTGAGAAAGATTTGGAGACGCTGCTCAAGATCGCAAGTCACCCCAATTTGAAAGATGGCGTCCACTGGCTGATCGCGGGAGACGGCCCGTTAAAAAAAGAGCTTGAGAAGCGGGCTCCCCTCAATATGACTTTTGCCGGCTATGTCAAAGGAGAAGAGCTGGCAAGCATTTATGCAAGCTCAGATTTGTTCGTCTTTCCTTCTCCGACGGAAACCTTCGGAAATTCCGCGCTTGAAGCGCTCGCCTGCGGGACGCCTGTTATCGGGGCAGATTCCGGCGGCCTGAAAGACTTTATACAAAACGGAAGAAACGGTTTTCTTTCCGAACCTGGAAATCCGGATGCATTCACCGAAAATATATTGCGCGTCCTCTCCAATGTGCCGTTAAAAAAACGGATGTCATACGATGCGAGAAGCTATGCCCTTACCCAGTCGTGGGAAGTGATTTTTGACAATCTCTTCTCCGAATGTGAACGTGTGCTAGCAGATTTATCAGCTGAAAAACCGGCATAAAAAAAGAAGGTTTTCGATTAACGAAAACCTTCTTTTTTGACTTAAACGATAATGACTTCTTTTGGCTGATGG
>NZ_CP026521.1:250815-424154 GCF_002953915.1 Bacillus sp. MBGLi79 | reverse complement strand
TTTGCCTTCGCATTCAGCTCACCGTACGTCCAGGATCGGCCGTTGTATGTGACAGCAGGGCGGTCTTTGTGGCGCTGGACAGTCTCTTCGAATAGCTGATGAACCGTTTTGTCTGTCGGCACAGGCAGCGCTTTGCCTTTCCACGCCTCGAGAAGCGCTTGTTTTTCTGTTTCAGTGACGAGTGACAGGCTGGAAAGCGGCTGGTTCGGGTTCCCGGTAACAGCATTTAAAAGCTGCATCCAGTATTGCTTCCATCGTTCAATCGTTTCCTGCTTAAACAGAGCTGTATTGTATTCAAGTACGAATGTAAGCCCTCCGTCGGTTTCGTCAGCTGTCAGTGTGAGATCAAACTTGGCTGTTTTCCGTTCAAACGGATGCGGCTCAAGCTGAATCCCTTTCATTGTTAAATCCTTTATATTCGCATTTTGCATTGAAAAAACTGCATCGAATAACGGATTTCTGCTTGTGTCACGCTGAACCTGAACATTTCCGATCAAGTCCTCAAGCGGGTAATCCTGCGCATCAAAAGCGCTGAGTGCCGTTTCTTTCACTTCATTAAGATAGTCAGCAAAGGTCTTTTCACCCTTCGGATACGTGCGCAGCGCCAATGTATTGACGAACATTCCGATAACGCGGCTGACGTCCGCTTGAGATCGTCCGGCCACAGGTGAACCGACGATGATATCGTCTTGCCCGCTCAATTTTGATAAAAACGCACTGTATGAAGCCAGAAGCACCATGTAAAGCGTGGAATCCGTTTCTTTTGCAAGCCTGCGCAGAGCATCGGCTTTGCCTGCTTCTAATGAAAATGCAATGCGGTCTCCCTCAAATGTTTGAACGGCAGGCCGGCTGTAGTCAGTCGGAAGCGTCAGCACCGGCAGCTCTCCATCCAGCTCCTTCAGCCAATGTTCCTCTTGCTTCTTGTAAAGCTCAGACTGAATGAACTGCTGCTGCCACACGGCATAATCCTTATATTGAATACGGAGCGGCTCAAGGTCTTCTCCGTCATACAGCTTTGAAAGCTCCTCAATCAGCACACCGACAGACGCACCGTCAGAAATAATATGATGCATATCGAACAGCAGCACATGCTCAGTGTCTGAATGCTTGATAAGCCCTATTCTGAACAGTGGAAGTTGGTCGATTTTGAAAGGCTTAATAAACTCAGAAACGATCCGCTCTGTCTCTTCTTCCGGGGCTTCGAAATAGGCCATCTCACACTCAGCCTCTTTCCAGATCCGCTGCACCGTTTCTCCATCTTTTATTTCAAACGTGGTTCTCAAGGCTTCATGACGCTTCATTAACTGCTGCATGACGCTGTTAAGCCTTTCAACATCAAGCTCACCTGTCAGGCGCAGAACCGCCGGCATGTTATAGCTCGTTTGCGCTCCTTCAAGCTGCTGGAGCACGTACATCCGTTTTTGCGGTGAAGAAACAGGATACGTATCTTGTTTCTCTGCCGGGCTGATGCTTGCGGCTGTCCCTTTTTCAGCAGAAGCAATCACTTGTGCCAAGCCCTCAACCGTCGGTGACTGGAAGAGATTTTTGAGTGACAGCTCAACGCCCAGTTCCTGATGAACCAAGGCAAGCATCTTCATGCCTGCTAATGAGTGTCCGCCAATGTCAAAGAAGTGGTCATAGACGCCGATTCGTTCAGCCTGAAGCACCTGCGCCCAAATGTCTGCGACTTTTTGTTCCGTTTCATTGCGTGGCGCAGCATATGAAACACCTCTTGAAACGTTGGCATCAGGAATCGGCAGCGCTCTCCGGTCAATTTTTCCGTTCCCTGTCAGCGGCAGCTCGTCCATTTGGATAAACACCGCAGGAACCATATATGCCGGCAAGTCCTTCGCAGCATGCTCTCTCAGCTCCTGTGATGAGATGTCTCCCTCTCCGACATAGTAAGCGCAAAGCAGTTGATCTCCCGCTCCTTGTTCAACAGCAAGCACAACACTCTCCTGAACACGATCATGGGTTTGCAGCTGATGTTCGATTTCTCCAAGCTCGATGCGCTGTCCGCGAATCTTCACCTGATGGTCGATGCGCCCGATAAATTCGATGTTGCCATTCGGCAGCCATCTCGCAAGGTCTCCCGTTTTATACATGCGTTCACCGGATGCAAACGGATGGGGAACAAATTTCTCCTCAGTCAGCTCTGGACGATTGTAATAGCCTTTCACGAGTCCTTCGCCGCTGACACAAAGCTCTCCGGCAATCCCCACCGGCTGCACGTGTCCCGTACGGTCAAGAATATATACTTCCGTATTGCTGACCGGTTTTCCAATCGGAACAGACAGCGTGTGCTCCTCTAACTCATCAACCGGATGATATGTCGCGAAAACCGTGCTTTCAGACGGCCCATACATGTGAAGGAGCTTGCCCTTTCCAACCGTTTGCAAAGCTTTTCTGACATGCTCAACTGAAGCCCGTTCCCCGCCAAACATAATCTTGCGCAGCGTTGACAAGCACGCTGGATTCAAGTCCACAAGCAAGTGGAACAAAGCGGTTGTAATCATGAGAATGCTGATGTTCTCCCGTTCAATGACGCGAGACAGGCGAGCCATATCCAAGACGGTTTCCTTCGGTATCAGCACCAGCTTGGCTCCGTTTAACAAAGAGCCGAACATATCGAACATAAACGCGTCAAACACGTAATTAGAAAGTCCGAGAATCGTATCCTGTTCTGTAATGCTGAGATAATTCGTTTTCTTCACCGTACGGAGAATATTGGCATGTGTCACGATATTCCCCTTAGGGGTTCCTGTCGTTCCAGAAGTATACGTCAGGTTGGCCATTGCCGCAGAATCAAGAGGCAGTGCGAGATTTCGCGCTTCGTCATGATAGCTTTCTTCCTCATCTGCGAGCACGATAACGCCGCCAAATTCAGCTTCTTCCGCTAAAGCCTTTAATTTTCTCTGTGTGAGAAGCACCTTTGCGCCGCTGTCACGGAAGAAATGCTGGATTCGCTGAATCGGGTGTTCCGGATCAATCGGAACATAAGCCGAACCTGATTTTAATACTGCCAAGATCGACACAATCATCTCCATTGACCGCTCACATAAGACAGCCGCAGTTCTGCCTTCGCCAGCTCCAAGAGAAAGAATGCCGCGGGCTAAACGATTGGCCCGTTCATTCAGCTCACGATAAGTGAGTGATTCGCCTTCATATTGAAGCGCAGTGTGGTCTGGCGTATTCGCCGCTTGCTCTTCAAACAGCTGAACAATTGTTTTGTCTTTCGGATAAGGTGTTCTGCCCGGGTTAAACTGCTGAATTTGCGAAGCTGCCTCCTCTTCAGAAAGAAGCTTATATTCTGAAATCCGCTGTTCCGGCTCAGCCGCAGCATCTTCAAGCAAACGCGCAAAATGCGTAAGCAGCCTGTTTGCCGTGCTTTGTTTAAAGAGCTTCGTGCTGTAATCCAAATCAAGCTCAATGCCTTCATCGTTTTCTCTCGCCTGCACTGTCAAATCAAATTTGGCTATCTTGAAATTGGTCTCATGAACAGACAAGGACAGATCGCCGACAGCCGGAATGCCCTCTGTCGCGTTTTGAAGGCTGAACATCGTGTCAAACAGCGGATGCCTGCTAACATCACGCGGGATGTTCAACTCTTCAACAAGCCACTCAAACGGATAGTCCTGATGGGAAAAGGCATCCAGCACGCGTTTGCGGACACGCGAGATCAATTGAGTAAACGTCTCATCCTGCTTGACCTCACTGCGAATCGCAAGCGTATTGACGAACATCCCGACAATGCCCTCTGTATCGGAGTGGTTTCTGCCGGCTGACGGCGTCCCGACAATAATGTCATCCTGTCCCGTATACTTTGACAAAAGCGTATAGTAAGCGGAAAGCATCACCATATACAAAGTGGCGCCGTTTTGTTCAGCCAAACGATTGAGGCGATCCTTTATCCCCGCATCCAGCTTGATTGACACCCGATCCCCTTCAAAGCTTTGAACAGGCGGTCTCGGGTAATCGGACAGAAGCTGAAGCACCGGGAGCTCGCCTGCAAAGACTTCCTTCCAATAAGCCCGGTCCTTCTTGTACCCTTCAGCAGCCTGCCTGCTTTGCCATACGGCGTAGTCCTTATACTGGAGACGAAGCTCAGGAAGCTGTTCGCCTTTATAAATGCGTGCTAATTCCTCCAATATAATGCCAATGGATACACCGTCAGAAATCAAGTGGTGCATGTCAAACAGCAGCATATGACGGTTCTCTTCAAGCTTCAGCAAACCGATTCTGAACAGCGGAGCTTTCGCCAAGTCAAATCTCCGAACGAATGAAGCCATAATTGCCTCATCTGAGCGGCCGCCTCTTTCAATCATCTCAATGTTAAATTCAACGCTGTCGTGAATGTTCTGTCTCGGCGTGCTGTTTTCAAGAACAAATGACGTTCTCAAAGACTCGTGGCGTCGAATTAACCCCTGAAATGCGCGCTCCAGTTTTTGAATATCTAAAGGCCCTTCCAGAATTGCTGCCGCCGGCATGTTGTAGCCGACTCCCGCATCCTCGAACTGGCTGACGATATATGTTCGCTGCTGTGCCAGAGAAAGCGGATAATGCTCCTGTTTTTCAGCAGGTTCAATCACAGAAAATGCCCGGCTTTCTCTGTGATCTGCTTCCTGTGCAAGAGCCGCAATCGTCGGATGCTCAAACAAATATTGAAGCGGAATCTCGACGCCTGTTTCCTTATGAATCTTCGTTAAAAGGGTCATGGCCTTCAATGAATGTCCGCCCGTTTCAAAGAAATTGTCAAAGATCCCCGCCTTCTCAACGTTCAGCACATCCTGCCAAATGGCTGCGATTGCTTTTTCAGTCTCATTTCGCGGCGCTGTATAAGCCGTGCCGCTGACAGCCTTCACCTCTAGCGCAAACAGCTTGCGGCGATCGACTTTGCCGCTTGGCGTAAGCGGAATTTCTGTCACGTCTGTAAAGTAAGCCGGCACCATATAGTCAGGAAGCTGTCTGGCCGCATGCTCCCGCAGGCTGGCAGGTGAAAATTCGCTTTCAGGCTTCTGCACAACATATGCGCAAACCTCAAGATTTCCCTGTTCGTCAGGCCGTGCCAAAACAACGGCTTTTGCAACGTCGGGCGCCTGCTGAATCACAGCTTCAATTTCCCCAAGCTCAATCCGGTATCCGCGGACTTTGACCTGGTCATCCTCTCTGCCTAAATATTCGATTGTTCCATCTGGAAGCCAGCGCACCACATCCCCGGTTCGGTACATGCGCTCGCCCGGCACGAACGGATCTTGTAAAAACTTCTCATCCGTCAATTCAGGTAAATGCAAATAGCCTCGGCCTACACCGTCTCCCGCGATATAAAGCTCGCCAGCCACGCCTTCAGGCTGCAGCCGGCCTTTTTGATCCAAAATATATAAGCGGTTATTTCCCAGCGCTTTCCCGATTGGCACATACGCTGATTGAACGGCACTCTCCGGTATAACCGGATGAACAGAGGCGTCAACACACGTTTCAGTCGGTCCGTACACATTGGTCAAACGCGGTGCCGCGCCTGTTTCTTTAAACAGCTTCATCAGCTTATCCGCAACGACAGAGGATAGGCCTTCTCCGCCAATCAGCATATGCTTCAGCTTAAGTCCGCCAAGATCGCCCGCCGCTATCAGCATTTGCAGATGGGCAGGTGTACCATCCGTCGCCTCAATGCTATTTCTCCGATAATAAGCAGCAAGGGCGGCCCCGTTCGTCACTGTTTTCTTCGGTACGATATATAGGGTTTGTCCCAAAAGAAGCGACGCGAAAATCTGCTTCACTGACGCATCAAAGTGGAAAGGCGCAAGCAATGCCATCCGCAGGGTTTGGCAGCCGCTTTGATAAATCGTCTGCTGCAGAGATTCAACCAAGTGATGAACCTGGCGATGCTCGATCATAACGCCTTTCGGACGTCCGGTTGTTCCCGATGTGTAAATAATGTAAGCAAGATTCCGCGCGTTTACATCAGCCTCTGGCATGTCGTCTGCGCCTTCCGCAATCGCCTGATCAAAATCAATCAATTCAGCATCGGACGCAGGAGCTTCAATCTGCGATTCAGTCAGGATGAAGTCCGCCCCGCAATCCTCCAAAATATATTGAATCCGCTCAGCAGGAAAACCGGGATCAATCGGCACATAGGCTCCGCCGGCATTTAAAATCCCCATGATAGATGTAATCATCCGTTCAGAGCGTTCAATCAGTACGGCGACAGGACTATCCGGGCCAACCCCTTTTTGTTTCAGCACATTGGCAATGCGTGCAGATTGCGCATGTAACGCTCGATAGGACAATGTGCGATCTTCAAATACAACTGCTGGGTGATCTGAAAGCAGCTCAGCCTTTTCTCGGAACAGCTCTGGGATCGTCATGTCCTTACGGTAGTTCACAGATTTACCGCCGGCCATCGCAAGCAGCTTCTCTTTCTCCCCTTCAGAAATCAGTGTTAATTCATCAATTGTATGTTCTGGATGCGTTAACGCGTTCTCCAGCATGGTCATCATGCGCTCACAAATCATGTTGATTTCTTCATGTGAAAATAAATCAGTGCGGTAATCAAAATCTATGGTGAGTTTCCCAGTATCCCATCGATCCTTTACATGAATCGAGACATCATTTAATCCGCTGCCGCTGAAAATCGGCTCTGTCAAAAAGGCAAGATCCTCTTCTTTCTGCCACTGCATCACTTGATATTCAAGAGAAACTGTAAACAGCCTGGTCAGAGAGCTCTTTGTTTCACGCAAATCATTGATCAGGAGATTATACGGATACTTTTGGTGGCGAAGTGTCTTCATGAGATCCTTCATCCGATCTTTGACAAATTCTAAAAACGCTTGCCCGCCGTCAATGTTTGTCCGAAGCGGAACCGTAGAAACAAACATGCCTAGCATTTGCTTCTCTTTCGCATTCGTCCGGTTGCCCATAAAGGTTCCCGTCACAACATCATTCTGGCCGCTGACCCTGTACAAATAGGCGGCAAGCAACGATTGAAACACCGAAAGAACACTGACTTTGTTTGCCTCACAAAACGATAGAATCTGTTGATGAAGTGCTTCAGGCACATCTTTAGAGAACCTCTCAGCATCCAAACTCCCTCCTGCGGAAGCATTCCGTTTCAGGGAAACAAGTTCAGGCACCGATTCAAATTGCTTGTTCCAAAACGCCTTGTCCTTTTCAAACCGCTTCGATTGAGCATAGTCCTGTTCAGATAAAACATGATCGATAAATGAATGCGAGATTCCTTCTTTTGACTCTGAGCCGTTGGCTAATTCTAAATAAATGTGCATGATCGCATTCCCGAGAATATTCATGGAGATGCCATCAGAAATTACGTGATGAACATTTGCGTAAAACCACACTTCATTTTCCTTTATGGTGAACAAGGAAAAACGGAACAAATCACAATCGTACAGCGGCAAAGGTTTTTTCGTTTCCTCCCGGCTCCATTGTGAAATAGACTCTATCGCATTCGGATCTCCAGTAGTGTCAGTATGTTTTATATCAACAGGCCGATACTCGCTAATATATTGAACAGGCTCCCCATTTTCATCGAGCCGCAGCCGAAGGCGCATGGACTCATTTCTGCGAATAAACTCTTGAATCGCCTGCCCAACAAGCACATAATCAATCGCATCGACTGAAACCAGCTTACCAATCCCCGCAAGGTTTGAAATACTCGTGTGAGGATAAAATTTTTCTGTATACCAAATTCGTTTTTGTGCATCCGTTAAAGGATAAAAAGTTATTTCCATATTGTCATACCTCCCCTAGTCTTCATAAGCAGTGAACATGTGCAGCGCATTTTCTCTTTTTTATCCATACCAGCTTTTAATTCTTATGAACTAACAACCGAAATAGCCCAAAGTACTACACTTAAAAAGCAGTGCTTCCAATCTACCGCTATTAAAACAGGCTGCCGTCAGTCAGCATTGCGGGGTTTAACACAAGCGAATAAAGACCGCAAGACCCCCACCCTAATAGGAAACAATTTTGGCTATTTATTCATTGTTTTCAATATTTTTTATCTTGCTACCGTTCACTTTAAATGAAAAAAATGTTTTTATCACCGAAAAATGGGTGAAAAGTTTCATGCGGGATGCCGAAAGATTCCAGTTTATTTACAGGGATATTTTTGCGGGATACCGCAATTATTTCCACTAAACATTATTTACAGAAAAATAAAAATTTTTAAAACAAATTGCTGCGTTCAATCTTATTTATTGTTGACTGCGATTTACAGTCTTTACATGATATATGTTTACCGCGCAAAAACCGAAAAACAGGCAAAAAAAAAGACACCCTTGCGAAGAGCGCCTTATAACGATTCTTTCATGACATTTTTGTCGATATCAAACAATTCCATATAGCCTTTCCCCCACTCATACATGGCATCAAGAATAGGCATGAGGCTTTCTCCTTGGGAGGTCAGAGAATATTCAACCCTCGGCGGGACAACCGGATACACTTCCCTGTGAACAATCATATCCTGCTCAAGCTCTCTCAGCTGATTCGCGAGGATCTTCTGCGTAATATCAGGAATCAATGTTTTTAATTCATTGAACCGTTTTGTGCCTTCTTTTCCTAAATGCCACAAAATGAGCATTTTCCACTTACCGCCAATCACTGCAAGCGTTAATTCCTTCTCACAATTAAACCTTTTTCCGTCCATCCGGCTCAAAAGAAATCCCCCCTCAGTAACCTTTTTATATGTTAGATACGTATCGTCACTTACTTACTTTTTTGCAGACTCTTTTTTCATTATACTCACTCATAATACTAAGAGAAAGAAATCTGATTGCCGCTCCACACAGTATCCTCCAAGTAACTTGTTGACTTCAAAGTGCCTACTTCTCATCAATAGAAGGAACCTATAGAATGAAAAATAATTCGAAAAAGGGAGTGGATCAACAATGGAATTACAGCTTGCATTAGACCTCGTCAACATCCCCGAAGCCATTGAGCTTGTCAAAGAAGTGGAACAATATATCGACGTGGTTGAAATCGGAACACCGGTCGTCATTAATGAAGGCCTAAAAGCCGTTAAAGAGATAAAAGACACATTTCCGCAATTGAAAGTTCTCGCAGACCTGAAAATCATGGATGCCGGGGGCTATGAAATCATGAAAGCGTCGGAAGCGGGCGCTGACATCATCACCGTTTTAGGGGCTACAGACGATGCAACGATTAAAGGCGCAGTAGAAGAAGCCAAAAAACAAAAGAAGAAAATCCTAGTGGACATGATTAACGTGAAAGACATCGAATCCCGCGCGAAAGAAATCGACGCACTCGGTGTTGACTACATCTGCGTCCACACTGGCTATGATCTTCAAGCAGAGGGCAAAAACTCTTTCGAAGAATTAACGACAATCAAAAATACCGTAAAAAACGCAAAAACCGCAATCGCAGGCGGCATCAAACTTGATACACTGCCAGAAGTAATCAAACAAAAGCCTGACCTTGTCATTGTTGGGGGCGGAATTACAAGCGCGGCAGACAAAGCCAAAACAGCTTCAAAAATGAAACAGCTGATTGCCCAAGGATAAATCAGATGAAAACGACTGAATACGTAACGGAAATTCTCAATGAGTTACACCGTTCAGCAGCTTATATTTCTGATGAAGAAGCTGACCAGCTTGCCGATCACATTCTTTCGTCTAATCAAATTTTCACTGCGGGTGCGGGGCGGTCTGGCCTGATGGCAAAATCCTTCGCGATGAGATTGATGCACATGGGCTTCAACGCCCATATAGTCGGTGAAATTCTCACTCCGCCGCTCGCCGAAGGAGATCTAGTTATTATCGGCTCAGGCTCAGGCGAGACAAAGAGCTTGATTCATACCGCAGCAAAAGCAAAAAGCTTACACGGAAATGTTGCAGCTTTAACCATCAATCCGCAATCAAGTATCGGAAAACAAGCAGACCTGATCATTAGAATGCCTGGTTCTCCTAAAGACCAGTCAAACGGAAGCTATAAAACCATCCAGCCAATGGGATCATTATTTGAACAAACGTTGCTGCTATTCTACGACGCAGTAATTTTAAAACTTATGGAGAAAAAAGAGCTCGATTCTGAAACCATGTTCACCCACCACGCGAACCTTGAATAGCCTCACACAACCGGCCTGAAGATCAGGCCGGTTTTATTTTTTCTAAAATAAAACTTTAAGCCCGAAAACCCGATAAGTAATATGACCTACGAATCACAAAAGGAGGAATTATGTTGATAAAACGACTTAAGTTAAAGCTAGGAACTAAAATTCTTTTCCTGGTTTTTGTGGTGATTCTTTTATTTTCCGCATCAGTCGGCACGGTGATGCTTAAGGAAATTACAGAAAACATGAAACAAATGGCAACTGAAAAAGCGAAAGGGGATCTCGCTTTAAGCAATGCTTATATTGATGATGTCATTTCAGGGGACTGGCAGGTGAAAAACAATAAGCTCTATAAAGGGCAAACACAAATCAATGGAAATGAAGATATCGTTGATCTGCTTGGCGAAAAAACGGGTGATACCATTACCATTTTCCAAGGCGATACTCGTGTTGCAACCAATGTCATGAAGAATGGAGAAAGAGCTGTTGGCACCCAGGCTTCTTCTGAAGTTACTGACACTGTATTAAAGAACGGAAAACGGTTCTACGGACAAGCAGATGTTGCAGGCTCTTCTTATCAGACGGCATACATGCCGTTAAAAGATCAAAACGGGAACATTATCGGCATGCTTTATACCGGAGCCAATCAAAGCATATTAGCATCACTTACACATTCGCTTTTCACTCAATTCGCTATCGTTCTTGTTATCGTCATTATGGTATCAGTCATCCTTGTCCTGGTTTTCACAAAAAAAATCAATAAGCGGCTGAACGCTTTAAAAAGCGCGTTTGAAAGTGCCGGAAACGGAGACATGACAATAGTGGTGTCAGATAAAACCGGTGACGAGCTCTCAGAACTAAGCGCCTATTATAACAAGATGAGAATGAAGCTGAACGATACCATCCAAACTGTACAACAATCAGCCCTTCAGCTTGCATCAGCCTCTCAGCAGCTCTCAGCCGGAGCAGAAGAAACGAATCAAGCTTCAGAAAAGATTACAGAAGCTGTACAGCAGATTGCAAATGGAGCCCAAGATCAGATCACACGAATTGAAAACAGTGAAAGCTCATTACAACAAGCTTCAGCAGACATCCGGGATATTTCTGCAAATACTGCCGCTATCGCCGACAAAGGACAGCTCGCGCAATCAAAAGCAGATATTGGGCAAAAGGAAATTTTACATGTACAGGCTCAAATGGACGCGATTCACAATTCAATTCAGAAAAGCGGAGAAATCATACACCAGCTAGACAGCCGCTCTAAACAAATTGAGCAAATTTTATCGGTCATCACCCAAATTGCCGACCAGACAAACCTGCTTGCGCTGAATGCAGCGATCGAAGCTGCCAGAGCCGGTGAACATGGAAAAGGCTTTGCTGTTGTTGCCGATGAGGTACGCAAATTAGCGGAAGAGTCTCAACAGTCTGCGGGACAGATTTCAAAACTGATCAAAGAAATACAAAATGATATGAACCAATCTGCAAGATCTGTTGAGCATGTGAAAACAGAAGCTGCAGAAGGAGTCACCATGATCCAGCGCACCAGAGATGCATTTAAGGAAATTGCAGCTGCAACAGGTGAAATCAGCGCCGAGATTAGTGATTTATCAGCATCTGTAACAAACATTTCAGCCAGTGCACATCAAATAAATGATTCCTTTGCAGCCAATACGGCCGACATTAAAGAATCTACTCAAAATACCCGGCAAGCGGCTGCATTAACAGAGGAGCAATTTGCTGCAATGGAGGAGATTACCGCAGCTTCTGAAACGCTGTCTCAATTAGCTGAGGAGCTTACCGGTATCATAAGCCAATTTAAAATGATTAATCAAGCTGAAAACGGCTGATGACTTACTATCATTATTGTAAATTGGCATTCGTATTTTGCTGAAAACTAATATTTCGACCTGCTAAAATTACGATTTCTGCAATAAACTGAGCAGAAAACCTAAAATTTAAACCTTTACACCACATGCTTTCTGGATTACTCTTGTGTCAGTTTTAAAGTTGCTAAAAGCGGGAGGTGAACATCACGATGGACATCATAAAAACAATACTTCTCGTCATCGTCGTCATAGCAGCTGCAGCTGTCGGCCTGATAAAGGGAGACTTTTTCTCAGCTGATCAAAAAACGTCTCAAACGAAAGAATATGACGAAACGATCGCCCTCCCTTCTGACCGTTATCCCGAAACGGCCAAACATATTAAGGATGCGATAAATGAGGGGCACTCAGATGTGTGCACCATCGACAGAGACGGAGCTGAGGAACGCCGCGAGCAATCATTAAAAGACGTACCGCCAAAAACGGGGTATGACAGAGATGAATGGCCAATGGCCATGTGCAAAGAAGGCGGTGAGGGAGCTTCTGTAGAATACATTTCTCCCGCTGACAATCGCGGAGCAGGCTCTTGGGTCGGGCATCAGCTTACCGATTATCCAGACGGCACAAAGGTTTTATTCACAATTCAGTAAACAGTACATAGAGGAGGAACAGCACATTGATCAAATCATGGAAGCCGCAAGAACTTTCGATTTCATATCATCAATTTACTGTATTTCAAAAGGATTCTGCACCTCCTGTAATGGATTGGACTGACGAAGCGATTGAAAAAGGTTATACTGCGGCAGACGGGGCCATTTCCTTTGAGGCGCAGCGAAATACAAAGGCCTTTATTCTTTTGCGCCTGAACAGTTCAGAAACAGTAAACGCCTACGAGAAAAAAGTGACTGTTCCTTTTCATCTCACAGAAAACGGAATTCAAATTGAAAGCATCATGTCTAAAAGACTGTCCTTTGATCTCCCCAAAGGAGACTATCAATTGACATGCTGGACTGTGCCGGCTGAAATGTCAGATTTGCACGCTGACACTTATATTATTGATGCTGTTTCTGTGTAATGAAAAACCCCTGAGAGAATAACTCTCAGGGACTCTTTATAAACTTTCTCCGTTCGTCTTGATGACATCTTGATACCAATAAAAGCTTTTTTTCTTCAAGCGTTTTAAATCGTATGTGCTTTCTTCATCACGATTGACATATACAAATCCGTATCTTTTTTGGTAGCCGTTCAGCCAGCTTAACAGATCAGTAAACGACCAGCTGCAATAGCCGATTAAATCGACACCGTCACTGATGGCTTGTCTGCATTGCTCAAGATGCGAACGCAAATAATCAATTCGATAATCATCCTGTACAGTGCCGTCCTCACCTTTATCAAATTCACCTAAACCGTTCTCTGTTATAAACACTGGAAGCTGATAGCGGCTTGTAATTCGGCGAAGACCGATACGCAGCCCAATTGGGTCAATTGTCCAATCCCAGTTGCTCGTTGTCAAGTGAGGATTTTTTTTCGTTTTGAACACTCCCGGTATCCCCGTCTCCTGATTGGTTCCCTTTTGGCCTGTCGTATTCATTTTCCCTTCCGACACACCATCAAGCGGATTTCGTTCGTAGGTGATCGTCTGATAATAATTGACACCTACAAAATCAGGCCTCCCTTTGGCAAGGAGCTCCATATCTCCCGCTTCGATAGTCGGCGCCCATCCCTGTTTTTCCAAGTAACGGAAAGGGATTTGCGGGTAGGTTCCCCAGCAATACATGTCAAGCCACCAATTGTTCATAAATTCTTCTGCGTTTTCAAATGCCAGGATATCCTCTGGATGGCTTGATAAAGGATAAGCCGGAGAATAAGCAAAGCTTGGTCCGATTTTGCCTTGAGGCACATAATCTCTAAAGGATTCAATGGCTTTTGCATTAGCCAGAAATGCAATATGGTTTGCTTCATAAAATCGTTTTCTGTCTTTCACTCCAGGCGGATGCATGGCTGTAATAAAGCCGTGATTAAAATTGTAGTTCTGTTCGTTTAACGTAACCCAATATTTCACTCTATCTCCAAAACGTTTATAAAGAGTAATACAGTAATGATTAAAATCCTCTATGATTTTTCTTGACTCAAACCCGCCGTACTCGTCCATAAGCGCTTGAGGCAAATCCCAGTGATATAAAGTCAAAACCGGCTCGATGTGATGAGAAAGCAATTCATCAATCAGGTTGTCGTAAAACGCTAGACCTGCTTCATTGATCTCTCCTCTTCCTTTTGGAAAAATCCGCGGCCAGCTGACGGAAAATCGATACGCTTTTAATCCCATCTCAGCCATCAGGGCGACATCTTCTTTATATCGGTGATAATGGTCAACCGCAATGTCTCCATTGGTTCCTTTAAACGTTTTGCCAGGTATTTTCGTAAATACATCCCAAACAGAAGGGCCTTTGCCATCTTCATTCCATGCGCCTTCAATCTGGTACGCTGCAGAAGCAGAGCCCCACAAAAAATGTTTCGGAAAAGATTCTGGATGCTGGTGAATCATAGTGTTTATCACTCCTGAATGATTTGATAAACCTATCATAGGCTATGAAACGCGTTTCAGATCAACTCGATCTTAGTCGCGGAACAGTTCAGCTAATATTTTTTCTCTTTGTCCAAGAAAATATCGTGTTAATTGAACATGTTCTGTATTCTCATATTCAATATGATGTATTCTTCCATCATCAAAGCTTAAAATATTAGCATTGGGATAGCCCAGCAGGATAGGGGAATGAGTCGCAATGATCATTTGTACCTTTCCGCCCTTCACCAAATCATGTATAACTCTCAAAAAAGCTAGCTGCCTAGCTGGAGAAAGCGCTGCTTCTGGCTCATCTAAAAGATAAATCGCTTTCTCTTTAAAACGATGACGGAATAGAGACATAAAGGACTCTCCATGTGATTGTTTGTGTAGCGGTCTCCCTCCATAGGAACGGTAGGGCTGAGGAGCATCTAATTCCATTTCATCCAGATGAAGAGAAAGATGATAAAACGCTTCAGCTCTTAAAAAGAAGCCATTTGTTACCTTTGGAAGCCAAGATAAACGTATGTAATCTCCTAAATGGGAATCTGACTCCTGTAATTCATAGACATTATTTCGGCTTCCACCCGCTGTATTGAATTCACACTTATCTGCTATCGCTTCAAGCAAAGTAGATTTTCCAGACCCATTTTCCCCCACAAAAAAAGTCACTTGGCTAGTAAATAAGATGTCATTTAATTGACTTATAGCCGGGATAGTAAAAGGAAATCTGTCAAAGTCCAAAATCTTATCTCGAAGAAGAGTAACCTTTTTTAAAAACATAGCATCTCCTTTCTATACTCAGTTAAATAATATATTGAGAAAGATCTTCTGCATCCATAAAAACATAGCCCATCCTAGTATTCCAACACATAATGCAAACCAAAACGGCACATGAATTTTCAGCAAAAAAGCCAAAATAGCTAGTAAACAAACTGTAGCTGGGATTCCTGTAAGCACACCAGATGCAAATTGACTTAATTGAACTGTTTTTTCACCTTGTAACTGCATCCAAAAAAGGCTTAATAAACTGACCAAGGGCAAAGCGGCAATGATCCCTCCATAGGTCGGATGTCTTTTTGATATTTCAGTAACAAAACCGATAATCAACGCAGAGATGATTACTTTACTTAAAACTGCCATTGTTTAGCTTTCCTACTCAATAGTTCAAATGCCTGTTCAACTAATTCCTTTTCTGATGTGCTCATTCGTTCAATTATTTCTTTCAATTTCTCTTTATCTAGCTGTGTATGCTGTTCAAGAACAGCTCTTCCTTCTTGCGTTAAGAAAACGAAAACTTTTCTTTCATCCTGCTGACTTCGCCGTTTAGCTATAAATTCCTTTTGAATCAAACGTTTAATATGCTCAGACGCTGTATTGTGTGAGACAGACAAGTATTCAGCCAAAGCTCCTATTGTTGCCTCACCTTGCTTTTCGATATGTTGCATGATTCGTATTGCCTGGTGAGAAATATTATCCTTATGTTGATAATGTAATAAATAATAAATTTCTGTCCACTGCTGATTAAGTTTTGCTATGAAGTCCGTTTCCATCTTTATACACCTCATTTATATCTTATCATAAGATATAATCAATTTAAACGATGTATTTTTCGGAAAATTCATTTTGCAACCTTTAACAATAAAAAAGCACCCAACTCCCATTGGATGCTTACATCTTAATGTCTTTTTTCAAATTTATGCGGGTGGGGATGGAGCTTTGGAACAAAACCGTTTTGTTTCATCATTTCAAAGTGTTTGTCCATGTGATTTTTGATATATTCTCCTCTTTCTTTAGGCAGTACGCCGTATTGTACATACTTTGAGATCACGTCTTTGCGTTTTTTTAGAATCTCTGCTTCCATTTTTTCAATCTCTTTCTTTTGCCGATCTGTCAGTGTGACATTTGCGGGAGGCTGCTGCTGTTTTTCAGCGGCTTCAGCTATACCGGTCAGAGAAATGACAGCCGCGGCAATAAACATTGTGATCAAGTTGATAGTTATTCGTTTCATCCAGTTTATTCCTCCAATCCTATTTTTCATATGTTTTGCTGCATTGTATTTTTTATGCATAAAATAAAAAGAGCGAACATTATTCGCTCTTTCTAATCTCTTCGTCAGTATAAAGTTCTTCTTCATCGGGCGACGCGTACGTGACATACGTTCCTGCGATTAAATCATGCAGAGTTCGTTTGTCTTCTCGTACAGCAATCAGAATCAGGCTGGCGATCAAGCCGAGTCCGAAGGTTATACCGTAAACCAATAACCCGTAAAAACATTGTTAACAGGCTGACTTGTGATCCGTCTTTTTTTACGATTCTGATTCCGCAGATTCTTTTTCCGATAAGGTAGCCGCGCCAAAACACCGGCAGCAGCATAGAGTACAGCAGAACAACCAAGCCGATGAACAGGCTGTCGTTCGGGTCTTTTCCTGTAATCAGCCAATAGATCAGCAAAAGAGGTACCGAGACTATAATGTAATCTAACAATGCAGCTCCCAGTCTGATCCAAAATCCGGCTGGTTTGTAAATATTCATTTGCCCCCCATTACGGTTTAAATATTTCCATTTTATTCCTCACCGAATATATCATATGCCTTAGGGGCAGCAGCAAGACTTAATTTATTCTGAAGATCGCTTTCATGCCTCTTGACCATTTCTTACGGTATTGGCATAGATGAATGACGGATCTGCTGCATCCTTCCTTTAACATGCGTTTCCTTGGTACGTCAGGCATTCATCCTTGGATAACTCCTTTTTTCATCACCTCTTCCCTTCATAGCCGCTTTTAAACACCCACCCATACCTTTTGTATACACAATTCGAACTTTTTGAAAACGTCATCAACATATTGCAACCCCTTATGTTCAATGCTATCTTTTTAGTTGATTAACAGATTGGGGGAACTATAGGTGAAATCATTCAAGCAATCCAAAGCCGTTATATTCAGTTTCACAATGGCTTTCTTTCTTATATTGGCAGCCTGTTCCGGCAAAAATGAAGCCGATTCCAAGGATACAGGCTGGGAGCAGATTAAGGATAAAGGGAAAATCGTAGTCGCTACATCAGGTACGCTCTATCCTACTTCTTATCACGATACCGACTCTGGCTCTGATAAGCTGACGGGCTACGAGGTTGAAGTCGTTCGCGAAGCGGCAAAACGATTGGGCCTGAAGGTTGAGTTCAAGGAGATGGGCATTGACGGGATGCTGACAGCGGTGAACAGCGGACAGGTTGACGCAGCCGCGAATGACATCGATGTGACGAAGGACCGCGAGAAGAAGTTCGCATTTTCTACTCCTTATAAATATTCATACGGCACGGCAATCGTCCGTAAAGACGATTTATCAGGGATTAAAACGCTTAAGGATTTGAAAGGGAAGAAAGCGGCTGGCGCTGCTACCACCGTCTACATGGATGTCGCGAGAAAATACGGCGCCAAAGAAGTGATTTATGATAATGCGACGAATGAGCAATATTTAAAAGATGTCGCCAACGGACGCACTGATGTCATTTTAAACGACTATTACCTGCAGACACTCGCGCTCGCAGCATTCCCGGATCTCAACATTACGATCCATCCTGACATCAAGTACATGCCGAACAAACAGGCGCTTGTCATGAAAAAAAGCAATGCGGCACTTCAGAAAAAGATGAATGAAACATTGAAGGAAATGAGCAAGGATGGCACTTTGACTAAGCTGTCGAAGCAATTCTTCAATAAAGCAGATGTATCAAAGAAACTGAATGTCGACGTTCAGGACGTTGATTTGTAATCGGACGCCATGATCAATAGCATTCAGTGGGAATATATTTTCAACACGAAGCTGGCCATTGAATCGTTTCCTTATGTCATAAAAGGCATTGGGTATACACTGCTCATCTCTTTTGTAAGCATGTTTGCGGGAACTGTGATCGGCCTGTTCATATCACTCGCCAGAATGTCTAAGCTTGCTTTGTTAAGATGGCCGGCGAAGCTCTATATCTCATTTATGCGGGGCGTTCCGATTTTGGTGATTTTGTTTATCCTTTATTTTGGGTTTCCATACATCGGCATTGAATTTTCCGCTGTCACGGCTGCTTTAATCGGCTTTAGCCTTAACAGTGCCGCCTACATTGCAGAAATTAACCGTTCAGCCATTTCATCCGTTGATAAAGGACAATGGGAAGCGGCATCCTCGCTGGGCCTTTCCTATTGGCAGACGATGAGGGGCATCATTTTGCCGCAATCGATACGTATTGCGCTGCCTCCGCTTGCCAATGTATTGCTCGACTTAATCAAAGCGTCATCTCTCGCTGCAATGATTACAGTGCCGGAATTGCTCCAGCATGCGAAAATCATCGGAGGCAGAGAGTTTGATTACATGACCATGTATATTCTGACCGCTCTCATTTATTGGGCCATCTGCTCAATTTCCGCAACCTTTCAGAATATCCTTGAGAAAAAATACGCTCATTATGTTTAAACAAACGTTTCATTAAAAAAGCCGCTCCCCCAGGGAACGGCTTTTTTCTATTGATTCAGTTTCCATTTAAATGGGTCTTCAAACAGCGACCAGTCGGAATCAAATTCATACTCAGTCAGCAGGCATTGATCAAGCTCTTTCGTGATCGCTTCTTCATCCAGATCAGTTCCAATAAACACTAACTGCGTTAGGCGGTCGCCAAATTCAGGGTCCCACTCCGCCAACATTTCCGGCTCTTGCTGTTTGACTTGCTCCTGCTCAAGCTTTGGCAGCGCCGCCACCCAATATGATACAGGCTCAATCGTAACCGACGGACCTGCTTGCGACATCAGTAAAGCAAGGTTGTTATGAGATGCGCACCAGACGATTCCTTTGGCACGAACCACGTTCTTTGGCATTTGATCCAGCCAACGGTAAAATCGTGTAGAATGAAACGGCAAACGTCTCTTATACACAAATGAAGAGATACCGTATTCTTCTGTTTCCGGGGTGTGTTCCGCATGGCCTGCCGTCAGCTCTTGAATCCAGCCGGCCGATCCGCTCGCTTCCTCGAAGTTAAATAGCCCTGTATGTAAAATCTCCTGCGGTTTTACATTTCCTTTGACAGAACGGATGAATTTGGCCCTAGGCTGCAGTTTGCGAAGAACGTTTTCAAGCTGTTCAAGCTCTTGCTCGCTGACCAAATCACATTTATTTAAGATCAGTACATCACAAAACTCAATTTGATCGATCAAGAGGTCGGCGATTTCTCTTTCATCCTCTTCCCCCAATGCCTCTTTGCGGTCCAGAAGGCTTTCGCCTGACTGATAATCATGCCAAAAACGGTTGGCATCCACCACTGTCACCATCGTATCCAGCTGACAGAATTTTGTCAGGTCGATTCCCATCTCTTCATCGATATAAGAGAAAGTCTGGGCCACCGGGATCGGTTCGCTGATTCCTGTTGATTCGATGACGATATAATCAAACCGTCCGTCCTTTGCCAGCTTCTCAACCTCTATTAATAAGTCTTCGCGAAGCGTGCAGCAAATGCAGCCGTTTGACATTTCCACAAGCTTTTCATCTGTTCTGGAAAGGCCCCCTTCCTGCTTAACCAAGCCCGCGTCAATGTTCACCTTGCTCATATCGTTTACAATGACCGCTATTTTTAAGCCTTCGCGATTCTGCAGAATGCTGTTCAACAACGTTGTTTTTCCCGCACCGAGATAGCCGCTCAGTACGGTAACCGGAATTTTTTTCATCATGATATCCTCCCTTTAAAATAGAACGATTACGATTTAAATTTTATGCTTCGCCGTATAAGCAATGGTGTAAGCAGCTTTTCGCGCTCCGAAAACATTTCTTGCTGCCGCCCGATTGCTAAATCAGTAAAGGCTCCAACCGCGTTTAATCCTTTTCCCCATCGCAAATCTCTTCCCCTTGCCGACAGCAAGATCCTTAATCAATGTCTTTCTGTTTCTCACGGATGCATCAGCCAATGATAACCCATTTATCACAAAACGTAATTGTTACGATTTGAATTGTATGGTCTTTTTTCCTTTTTGTCAACAGCTTTCAATTCAGTTGATCACCACTTTTGTATGTTCAGGGATATTTTCATATATCCATTTCGCATCCGGGATGGTCAGCCTGATACACCCGTGAGATGCTTTCGTTCCTAGTTTTGCTGCTTCAGCTTTGATGACTTTTGGATCCTTTGTCATTGGCACACTGTGAAATAGAAATTCTCCATGGTTTTTCCATGATACCCAATATTCCGCGCCTTCCTGGTATCCTTCGGAGAAAAACCATTCTCCCCGTTCAGGCTCTATATGAAAGGTGCCCTTTGGCGTAGCATCATCTTTTGTTTGATCCAGTCCTGACGAGACAATCATTGTATATAAAGTTTTACTTCCTTCTTTGATGTAAGCCTTCTGTTCTTTCACGTCCACATCAATCCAGACATGTTTCTGCTTGATATCCGGGTATTTACCGCCCGATGGTTTTGTCCAATCGATGCTAGTTTTTTCTGTCTTTTGGTCGGACGTTACGTGCTCTGCCGTTTTCTTTGTATCAGCGCTTGCATGTTCTTCCGTTTTCTTTTTATCGGCACTTGCGTGTTCTTCCGCATGATCGGAGCAGGCTGACAGCAGGCATGCTGGCATAAAAACGGCAACAATGAATAATGAGAGTTTCATATTCTATCCACTTCCTTTGAAAAACACAGCTTCGCATAGGCATCGTGGAGATGGATTGATTCTTCATTCCGGCATTCAATCTCAAAGGCTGACACCCATTCAAGCTCAAACAAATCCGCAGCAATCAGCCGGGCGAGATCCTCAACAAACCTCGGATTCTCATAGGCCGTTTCCGTCACCGCTTTTTCATCAGGGCGCTTCAATACCGGATGCAGTCTCGCAGAGGCATTTGATTCTGCGGCGTGAAGTAAATCAGCTTTAACATCACTTGGCAGCGATGCAGCCGGGTGAATATCAGTCCAAATATTGACCGTTCCCCGCTGATTATGGGCACTGTATTCACTGATTTCCTTGGAACAAGGGCACAGAGTCGTTACTTTAGCTGAGATGCCGGCACGCTGTTTAAACGGCTGATCTTCACGATACGTAACAGACATGAATATGTCAGCATGCATCAGACCCGTTTTCTCAAGCTTCGGACTTTCTCGTTCGAAAAACCATGGAAACCTCACTTCAACTGAAGCAGAGGATGCGTCCATGTTTTCTGCAAGCTCTTTCGTAAATTGCTGAAGGGAGGAAAATGAGAGAATCCAGCCGTTTTGATGATAGACTTGGAGCAGCTCTGTTAACCGGCTCATGTTTATCCCCTTTTGATTTCTCGGCAAATCACAAGTCATAATAAAGTTCGCGGCCGTTGTTTGCTCGGCAGGCGCCATGGCAGAAGTGATTGTGACTGGATGGGACACATTCGCGACACCTACATGCTGAATGTCAAAAAAATAATCCTTCCTGATATTTTGCAGGTCCTTCATTTTCTCTTTTTCCACTGGTTTCTCACCCTTGGCCGGACTGACCGACCCAAAGTATTGAAGACGCTCCGGTTTTCCCGGAAGCGGCATGTGTTGATTCATTCAGAAAACTCCTCTCGCCAACAAATCGTAATAATTACTATTTATTTTGATCGGTTCACTGATGAAAATCAAGAGAAAATAAAAAAGACACGCACAAACGCGTGTCCGTCAAAAACCTACACATCCGCCGGGCTGCTTTCCGCGCTCCAGCTTTTCCGCCAGTAATAGCCTGCGGCGAGCACAAGCGCAAACGCCAGCAGCGCGATACAGGAAAACGTGATAAAACCGATGGCATACGTGCCTGTCATCTGTTTGAGGGAACCTAGGATGTTCGGCAGGAAAAACCCTCCGATTCCTCCGGCCGCACCGACGATTCCCGTCACCATGCCAATTTCTTTGCGAAAACGCTGCGGCACGAGCTGGAATACTGCGCCGTTGCCCATTCCGAGTCCCATCATTCCGACAAACAATAGAACAATGACCATTGAGAGGGACGGCAGGCTGCTGACTCCGGCCATACACAGTGCCACGATGACAAACAATACAGAAAGAACTTTCGTGCCGCCGACGCGATCCGAAATCAAACCCCCGACAGGCCTGAAAAAGCTCCCCGCCGCCACACATAATGTAACGAAGTCCCCTGCGTGAATTTTTGACAGCTGGTATTGATCAACAAAGAAAATAGATAAAAAGCTTGAGAGCCCGACAAATCCGCCAAATGTGACGCTATACAGCAGGCAGAAAAACCATGTTTCCTTTTGCCCGAACACATGAAGATAGCTTTTGAGCGGCTGCGGAGCCGGCTGTGCAGGAGAATCTTTAGCCAAGGAGACAAAAAGAATAAAGACGATCAATAATGGAATAAGCGCAATTCCCATAACAATGTGCCAGCCGAACTGCTCTGCCAGACGAGGGCCAAACAGGGTTGCAAACAACGTGCCGCTGTTTCCCGCGCCGGCAATCCCCATCGCAAGCCCCTGCAAATGAGGCGGATACCAGCGGCTTGCCATTGGCAGCGCAACGGCAAAGCTTGCCCCAGCTACGCCAAGCAGAATCCCGATGGCATACAGCTCAGTCAGTGAACGGCCGCCAAATGTCCCCCACAGCAGCGGAATCATTGTCACCAGCATCCCGATCACTGCCGTTTTTTTCGGTCCGATTCTGTCCGTTAAAATACCCAGAATGATACGAAACACAGACCCAGATAAAATCGGCACAGCCACGACAAGCCCTTTCTCAAAAGGAGACAGGTCAAAATCCTGAGAAATATAAACACCCAGCGCCCCAAGCATCACCCATATCATAAAACTGACATCAAAATATAAAAAGGAACAGAGCAAAGTGAGTGGATGACCGCTAGTTTTCAGTTCCGACAGCTTCATAAGATTCCCCTTTCTTGACCCTCATTATTTTACATTTTCTGAATCAAGGATATAGGACCATTATTTTCTGGAAAAGACATGTGTTAGTTTTTATGACACGTTTAATGCGTTAACAATGCATTGTGACATAATTTTTAATAGGAGAAAACTTACGAGCCGCGTCAAAGGAGGTCTGATATATGAAGAAACAAAGGTTGGTGTTAGCAGGAAACGGCATGGCCGGTATTCGCTGTATTGAAGAAATAGTAAAGCTGAATCGCCACATGTTTGAGATTGTCATTTTCGGAAGTGAAACGCATCCCAACTACAATCGCATTCTCTTATCCTCTGTATTGCAGGGTGAAGCGTCACTCGATGACATTACACTGAACAGCAAGGCTTGGTATGACAAGCACGGGATTACGCTTTACACAGGCGAAACGGTTATTCAAATTGATACAGATCAGCAGCGCATCATCACGGATCGCAAGCGCATCCTGTCGTATGACAAACTCATTGTTGCAACAGGCTCCTCCCCTTATATTCTGCCTATCCCCGGGGCAGACAAAGAAGGCGTCTATGGATTTCGGACAATAGAAGACTGCCAAGCGCTGATGGAGATGGCCAAGCACTATCAAAAGGCGGCGGTGATCGGAGCCGGCTTATTAGGACTGGAGGCTGCAATCGGTTTACAGCGGCTCGGCATGGATGTCAGCGTCATTCACCACTCCGCCGGCATTATGCAAAAACAGCTCGATCAAACGGCAGCGCGGCTGCTGCAAACGAAGCTGGAACAAAAAGGCTTAACCTTTCTTTTGGAGAAAGACACCGTCTCCATATCCGGCACCACGCGGGCAGACGGAATCCATTTTAAAGATGGCGCTTCACTAAAAGCAGACCTGATTGTGATGGCGGCTGGCGTTAGACCGAATATTGAATTGGCTGTATCCGCTGGAATCGAAGTGAACCGCGGGATCATCGTGAATGACTGCATGCAGACAAGCGAACCTAATGTCTACGCCGTTGGCGAATGCGCCGAGCATAACGGAACGGTGTACGGATTGGTGGCACCGCTTTATGAGCAGGGAAACGTTCTCGCCAAACATATTTGCGGCGTTCCATGTGAGGGATATCAAGGCTCAGCCTCAGCTGCAGCATTAAAAATAGCTGGAATTGATGTGTGGTCAGCAGGAAAAATCCAAGAGGATGAACACACGACGAGCATCAAAATCTACGACGAACAAGCAGGAGTTTATAAAAAAGCGCTTTTTGTAGATGACAAACTGGCCGGCGTTATTTTATTCGGAGACACCCGTGACAAGCAGTGGCTTCTCGACAGCCTGCTTAAACAACGAGACATCTCCATTGTCAAAAAGCAGATCATCGAACCGGAGACAAGCGGCACTTTATTTGAATCCATGCCTTCCAGTGAAACGATTTGCCAATGCAACTCAGTGACGAAAGGCGCGATTGAAGACGCGGTGCACACGAATAGCTTAACAACTGTTGAGGAAGTCAAGCACTGCACCAAAGCATCAGGCTCCTGCGGAGGGTGCAAACCGCTCGTTGAAGAACTCTTGAGATATATGGCCAGCAGCGAATATACGAAGCCCGCCGGCACACCTTCATTTTGCGGCTGCACCGATTTTACGGAAGACGACATCATCGCTGAGCTTCAGCGCAGGCCATTCACTGATCCGGCAGAAGCAATGAACAAGCTTGGGTGGAAAACGAAAAACGGATGCAGTACTTGTGTTCCTGCGATTCAATACTACCTGGAAATGCTGTACCCAGGGTTTGTTCAGCCTGAGCCAGCCGCTGAAGACACATGCATTCTGATCCCGCAAATGTACGGCGGGCGGACAAACGCGGAGCAGTTAAGAAACATCGCCAACATCATTGAGGCATACAGCATCCCTGACGTATCCATCACTCACAGCCAAAGACTGAAGCTTTCGGGGATCAAATCTGCGGATCTCCCGAACATAAAAAAAGACCTGAAGATGCCCGTTTCCACCAATGAACTCCGGCACACGCTGCAAAGCATCAAAGCATGTACATGCGGGCAAAATCGATTGATTCAGCAGCTGGCAGCCCAAATCGAAAGACACCTTGAGACGCTTTCCTTCCCCGCTCCCATTTCTATCAGCTTATCATGTGAAACAGACTGCACCGATGCCGCCCTGCAGGATGTCGGCGCGATTCGGACACAAGCTGGCTGGGACATTCACTTCGGCGGCGTCCGGGGAACCCACGCCCGTTCCGGATCCCTGTTTTGCGTGACAGACAATGCAGAAAAAACTGCCGGCATGATCAAAGGACTGATCCAGTATTATCGTGAAACAGCTCATTACTTAGAAGCCGTTCATCAGTGGATGGACCGTCTCGGAATCGTTCATATCAGAGAAGTGCTATTTGAAGAAGACCTAAGGACACAGCTGCTGGAAAGCCTTCATACAGACCTGTCACTGATTCAAAACCCGACTGTAGAGGCGGGCTCATATAAGAAAGGATGAGGCATTTTGACCGAACGACTGCTTAGATATTTCCGCGATAAACAGCAAGACATCCAATCAGAAAAAACGTATGACACCCAATGCCCGTTTTGCAGCATGCAGTGCAAAATGCAGCTCGTGGAACAAACCATCGTCACACGGAAAAAGTACACAGCGATTGGGATTGACAATCCTACGACACAGGGCCGTCTCTGCATGAAGGGCATGAATGCTCACCAGCATGCGTTGAACTCCTCTCGCATCACCCGCCCGCTGCTAAAGAAAAACGGCGAATTTATGCCTGTTTCTTGGGAAGAAGCACTGAATTACATCAAAGAACAAGTGACAACGATCCAAACAGAACACGGCCATGACGCCATGGCTGTATACGGAAGCGCCTCGATAACAAATGAAGAGGCGTATTTGTTGGGGAAATTCGCACGGGTGGGCTTACAGACAAAATACATTGACTACAACGGGAGGCTTTGTATGTCCGCCGCCGCAACCGCAGCCAATCAAACATTCGGCGCGGACAGAGGCCTAACGAACCCCTTGTCAGACATTCCCCACACCCGCGTGATCATTCTGGCCGGCACCAATATTGCGGAATGCCAGCCTACAATGATGCCGTATTTTGAAAAAGCGAAAGAAAACGGAGCTTACATCATTGCCATTGATCCGCGTGAAACAGCGACAACAAAAATCGCCGATCTTCATCTAAAAATCAAACCCGGCACAGACGCCGCCCTTGCCAACGGTCTCGTCAAAATCATCATTGACGAGCAGCTCATAAACGAGGATTTCATTCAATCACGAACAAATGGATTCAAAGAGCTGAAGCAGCATACTGACTCGTTAAACTTGAATGACATCGCTGAACAGACGAGTGTCCCGCTGGCGCATATAAGAAAAGCTGCTGTAAAGTTTGCCAAGGAAACGTCCGGCATGCTGTTTACAGCCCGCGGGATTGAACAGCAAACCGATGGAACAGCGGCTGTGAAAGGCTTCTTAAACATGGTGCTGATCACAGGAAAAATCGGCAAACCTTACTCAGGTTACGGAGCGATCACCGGACAAGGCAACGGGCAAGGTGCAAGAGAGCATGGCCAGAAAGCCGATCAGCTTCCGGGCTACCGATCTATTGAAAACGAGCAACACCGGGCACATATTGCGAAAGTGTGGGGAATTCATCAGGATGATCTGCCGCGAAAAGGTGTCTCAGCCTATGAAATGATGGGAAAAATCCATGACGGCGACATTAAAGGACTGTTCCTCATGTGCTCCAATCCTGCTGTCTCCAGCCCAAATGCGCATCTCGTGAAAAAAGCCCTAAGAAAACTAACATTTTTTGTCGCAATCGATTTGTTTATTTCAGAGACTGCGGAATACGCAGATGTGATTTTGCCAGCCTCCTCTTATTTAGAAGATGAGGGCACCATGACAAATGTAGAAGGACGCGTGACATTAAGAGAAGCAAGCCGGCCATGTCCCGGCGAAGTAAAGCATGATTGGCAGATCATTTGTGATCTCGCATCCGTTCTCGGCAAAGGCCGCTACTTTTCTTATACGTCAGCGGAGGATATTTTTAATGAATTAAGAGAAGCGAGCCGAGGAGGGATCGCCGATTATTCAGGCATCACATATGAGAGGCTAAGACGTGAAGGCGGCATTCACTGGCCATGTCCGGAACCTGATCATCCCGGAACCGGGCGCTTGTTTGCAGAATCATTTGCTCATCCGGAGCAAAAAGCGGCATTAAGTGTAATTCCAAATGAACCGCCTGTTCCAAAAGAGAAGCCGACAGCCGATTATCCGCTTTATTTAACGACAGGCCGCGTCATGTCTCACTACTTAACAGGCGTTCAAACAAGAAAAAGCGCCGCCCTGGCCGCGAGACATTTTGAATCGTTTATGGAAATCCATCCGCAAACAGCAGCGACCTACAATATCGAGGACCGTGTACTGGTAAAAATAGAATCTCCGCGGGGAAGCATCACCGTCCGCAGCAAATTATCAGAACAAATCAGAAAGGATACCGTTTTTGTTCCCATTCATTGGGCAGACGCTCAAAATGTGAATGATTTAATCGGGGAGGCCTTAGATCCAGCCTGTAAAATGCCCGGTTTTAAGGTATGCGCCGTCCGAATCAGACCTATTTAAATTTTTCATAAAATTTTTAGAACTTTTCGTATATTTTGTTACATTTTATAACATGTATCTTAAATATTCCTTTTTGCTGTGCTACGCTGGAAAAAACATTGATAAGGAGCGGATCATCTGATGGGAAAAAAACAGCTAGTTCTTGTTGGTAATGGAATGGCCGGGGTAAGGGCCATTGAAGAGATACTGAGTGTTGCTAAAGACGAGTTTCAGATCACAATTTTTGGTGCCGAACCGCATCCCAACTATAATCGAATCCTTTTGTCAAAAGTGCTTCAAGGCGATACAGATATTAAAGATATTACGTTAAACGATTGGGACTGGTACGAAGAAAACAACATTCAATTGTATACAAATGAAACGGTCATCAAAGTAGATACGGAAAACAAAAAAGTCATCACAGACGCAGACAGAATCCAGCCTTACGACGAATTGATTCTGGCGACAGGCTCTGTCCCTTTTATCCTTCCGATTCCGGGCGCAGACAAAAAAGGCGTCACAGCTTTCCGGGATATAAAAGATACAGACACAATGCTCGCCGCGTCAAAACAATATAAAAAAGCAGCCGTCATCGGCGGAGGACTTCTTGGTTTGGAAGCCGCTCGCGGACTGCTGAATCTCGGCATGGAAGTATCCGTCATCCACCTCGCCCCATTCCTGATGGAGCGCCAGCTTGATGCAACGGCAGGACGCCTGCTGCAAAACGAGTTAGAAAAACAAGGGATGACCTTTTTACTTGAAAAGCAAACCGAAGAAATTGTTGGTGACGATCGTGTCGAAGGCCTCCGTTTCAAGGATGGCACAAGCATTGAAGCTGATTTGGTCGTCATGGCTGTCGGCATCCGCCCAAATACAACGCTCGGGGCCGAGAGCGGCATTCCGGTCAACCGCGGCATCATCGTCAACGATTATATGCAGACGGAAATCCCGCACATTTATGCGGTCGGCGAATGTGCTGAGCACCGCGGAATCGCCTACGGGCTTGTGGCGCCACTTTATGAACAGGCAAAAGTGCTGGCGAAGCATATTTGCGGCATCGACACAAAACCGTATGAAGGTTCCGTTCTCTCCACACAGTTAAAGGTATCAGGCGTCGAAGTCTTCTCTGCCGGTGACTTTAACGAATCAGAGGAGAAAAAAGCGATTAAAGTCTTTGATGAGCAGGAAGGCATCTATAAAAAAATCGTCCTGAGAGGCAATCAAATTGTCGGTGCTGTTTTATTCGGCGACAGCAGCGAGGGCAACCGCCTGTTTTCTATGATTCAAAAAGAAGCCGATATCTCTGAAACCTCAAAAATATCAATCTTACAGCCTCTCGACCAAGAAGCAGGCACAAGCATTACCGCAGCGATGAGCGACGATGAAATCATCTGCGGCTGCAATGGCGTGTCAAAAGGTACGATTATTCAAGCCATCCAGGAAAAGGGCTGCTCGTCAACGGACGAGATCAAAGCATGCACCGGTGCATCCCGTTCATGCGGAGGCTGTAAGCCGCTCGTAGAAGAAATCCTCCAGCATACGCTCGGATCAGACTTTGATGCGTCAGCGCAAAAAGAAGCCATTTGCAGCTGCACCACATTGTCTAGAGATGAGGTCGTAGAAGAAATCAAAGCCAAAGGGCTGTCACATACAAGAGAAGTCATGAATGTGCTCGGCTGGAAAACGCCAGAAGGCTGTTCCAAATGCCGCCCGGCTCTGAACTACTACTTAGGCATGATCAATCCAACCAAATACGAGGATGAACGAACATCCCGCTTTGTTAATGAACGAATGCACGCCAATATTCAAAAAGACGGAACATACTCAGTCGTTCCCCGGATGTACGGCGGCGTGACCAACTCTACAGATTTGCGCAAAATCGCTGATGTCGTCGACAAATATGAGATCCCGCTCGTGAAAATGACAGGCGGCCAGCGAATTGATCTTATCGGAGTGAAAAAAGAAGACCTTCCGAAGGTATGGGAAGATCTTGATATGCCATCAGGCTACGCGTACGGAAAGACACTCCGGACAGTAAAAACATGCGTAGGCGAGCAATTCTGCCGCTTCGGCACACAAGACTCCATGGCACTGGGCATTGCACTTGAGAAAAAATTCGAAGGGCTGAACACGCCTCATAAAGTCAAAATGGCCGTGTCTGCCTGCCCGCGAAACTGTGCGGAATCCGGCATTAAGGACCTTGGCGTAGTCGGCATCGACGGAGGCTGGGAGCTTTATGTCGGCGGAAACGGCGGAACCCATTTGCGTGCCGGCGATTTGCTGATGAAGGTAAAAACAAATGAAGAAGTGTTAGAATACGCAGGCGCTTACCTGCAATATTACCGGGAAACTGCAAACTATCTGGAGCGTACATCCGCATGGCTTGAGCGCGTCGGTTTATCCCATGTCCAGTCCGTGTTAAACGATCCGGCAAAGCGACAGGAGCTGAACGACAGAATGAATGAAACACTCTCTGTCCACAAGGATCCGTGGAAAGACTTTTTAGAGGATAAACAAACCTCTAAAGAATTATTTGAAAATGTCGTCACCACATCATAATGACAAAAACAAACATTAAGGAGGAATGGACATGGTAAACAAAGACGTAACAAAAGTATGTATCGGAAAAATTGGAGAATTGCCTGAACAATTAGGCAAAACAGTGTATATTGAAGATAAGGAGCTTGCAGTCTTCAAGCTTTCAAACGGAAGCATCCGCGCCATCGAAAACCGCTGTCCGCATAAGGGCGGCGTTCTGGCAGAAGGCATCGTCAGCGGCGAATATGTTTTTTGCCCGATGCACGACTGGAAAATCTCCTTAGAAGACGGAATCGTTCAAGAACCTGACCACGGATGCGTCAAAACATACGAAACGCTGATCGAAGGAGAGCATGTTTATCTCGTATATTGATCAAAAGACCGGATCACTTTTCTAGTGGTCCTTCATTTTTTACAGTGACGGAAGGATGACATGATCATGAAGAACGGAATCGTATATTTCGTGGGAGCCGGACCCGGCGACCCAGGCCTGCTCACCATCAAAGGAAAACAGGCGCTCGAAGAAGCAGATGTCATTTTATATGACCGGCTCGCCAACCCGAGGCTGCTCGAATTTGCATCACCGGACTGCCAGTTTATTTATTGCGGAAAACTGCCAGACCGCCATTTTATGAAACAAAAAGAAATTAACGCCCTGCTGGTTGAAAAAGCATTAAATGGGTCAACCGTCGTTCGCTTGAAGGGCGGAGATCCGAGCGTATTCGGCAGAGTCGGCGAGGAAGCGGATGCTCTTCATGAGCACGGCATTCGCTATGAAATGGTGCCGGGAATCACCTCTGGAATTGCAGCGCCTCTATATGCAGGCATCCCCGTCACGCATCGGGATTTCGCATCGTCTTTTGCCATGATTACAGCGCATGATAAATCATTAAAAGGCACGCCGAACCTTGACTGGGAAGGGCTTGCCCGAAGCGTTCAAACCCTTGTTTTTTACATGGGTGTCAAGAACTTGTCTTATATTTGCCAGCAGCTCATTTCATACGGAAAATCGCCTTCTGTCCCTGTCATTGTCATCCAATGGGGAACGTGGGGCCGCCAGCGAAGTGTGAAAGGAACGCTTGAGAACATTCAGCAAAAAGTTCAGGAGCACCAGATAACAAACCCTGCGATTATCGTCATCGGAGATATCGTTAACTTTCAAACACACAGCTGGTTTGAAAGCAAACCACTTATCGGCCGGCATATGATGATAGTCACTCATGGCGAGGATGAAGACCCACTTGCAGACAGGCTGCGTGATTCCGGCGCCGATGTCATCGAATGGCCCAAGTGGCGGACTGAAAATATGCCCGTCAATGAAGACATTCTTCGAAAGATCGGCAGCTTTGAAGACATACTTTTCACATCGCGCCGTGCGGTTTGTGAATTTTTCAAAGCACTGGCTTCTAAGAAAATCGACATCCGCCAGCTGACAGCCCGACTGAGTGCAGCAACTGAGCAAGCAAAGGCGGAGCTTGAAAAACGGGGTTTTCTTGTCACCGCCATTCAGCCTGATTCAGAAAAACGCCTTGTTGTCGGGAGCCGCCCTGCAGTGGAAAATGTCCAGACGCATGAGTCCAGTTCGTTTTATATCACTCATGAAAACGTCATAGACGACCGGTTCACCCACATGATTCAGCGTACCATCAGTGAATCCCCGTTGCACATGGTCATTTGCCCGAACAAGCTGTCCGTTCAGCAATTGATCAGTAATGGACAACAAATTGGCATTTCACCAGAACCATCAGCAAGCCGCCCCCCTATCGTCTGCATAGGCGATGATTCGGCTGCCGGCGCTTATGGATTCGCAGCCGTCAAAGCACAGGATGAATTGTTTGCTTTCATCCACAATCAACAAGCGGAAAAAAAACTCCTTCACAGCTGATGGCTGGCAGCCCTTTTTTCAAGGGCTGTTTTATTTATGCACCAATTTTTTATGATGGGTTGAATACATCGCCATATTCTCAGCCTTAGGGTCCAAATAAGCCTTAGCGCTGTTGACCGCTGTCGGGCCTTCGGTAAAGCCGCCGGCAATCAATCTCAGCTTGCTTTCATAAAAAGCCGCGTCCCCTGCCACAAAAACGCCCGGAAGATTCGTCCGCATATGTCTGTCTGCTTTCACCCTGCCTTCTTCAATCTCCAGCCCCCACTCCTTCATCGGCCCGAGATCAATTTTGAAGCCATGATTAATGATCAGTTCATCAACCTCTATCTCTTCCCTCTGGCCAGTCTCCGTATGGCAAATCGTCACTTTTTGGATGCGCTCCTCATTGCCGCTCAGCTGCTCCAGACGATAAGGCGTCAGCACTCGCACCGATGATTGCTTCATTTTCGTCACACTGCTTTCCATTCCTCCGAATTCCTCGCGGCGATGAACGACAGTCACAGACGCCGCAATCGGTTCCAGCTCATTGGCCCAATCGACGGCAGTATCCCCGCCGCCTGAAATCACCACGCGCTTCCCTTTAAACGCATCAAGCTTCTCCACTCCATAATGAAGATTTTTGCCCGCGTACCGAGTTGCATCCTCGCTGTCAAACTCATTGACCTCAAGCGTGCCCATGCCGCAAGCCAAAATCGCAGTTCTTGTATAGTGCTTTTCCCCTTCAGAACCTGTCAATACAATGGTGCCGTCATTCAGGCGTTCAAACCCGGTCACACGCTGATTCAATACGATATCAGGATCAAACGTTGCCGCCTGCTCCTTCAGCTGCTCGATCAGCTGCTTTCCCGCAATCCCCGGTATGCCGCCGATATCGCGAATGATTTTCTCAGGAAAGAATAAAGACACTTTCCCTCCGAGCTTCGGCAAAAATTCGATTACCTTTGTTTTCAGCTCCCGCATCCCGCAGTAAAAAGCAGTAAACAGCCCAATCGGCCCCCCGCCTATAACCGTAACGTCATATACCTCTTGATTCTCAGCCATCCGTCCTGCCTCCCGTTCACATCTATATCAACAACTTTAATTGAGAATGAATATCAATACAAAGTATATCATATTTCAAGGGCCTTTGTTTATTCATTTCTTCTCCTTGTGGTCAATTGTTGAAAACTCTATAATAGGCAAAAAACAATTGGGTGAAACAAATGAAAAGACGAGTCGAAACAATCACTATCGAAGGCCGTACACTAGAATATTCTGTGACAGGCAAGGGCACCCCAATCCTTGTCATGCATGGCGGGCATTCAAATTGTTACGAGGAATTCGGGTACACAGCACTGATTGAGCAGGGGTATTCCATCATTACGCCTTCAAGGCCCGGCTACGGACGAACGTCAAAAGAAATTGGAAAAAGTCTTGCCAACGCCTGCCGTTTCTATGTGAAATTATTAGATCATTTACAAATCGACAGTGTCCATGTGATCGCCATCTCAGCAGGAGGGCCGAGCGGCATATACTTTGCCTCACATTATCCGGAAAGAGTAAACACTTTGATCCTGCAATCCGCGGTCACAAAGGAATGGCTTACCCCCAAAGACGCGGAATACAAAGTCGGAAGAATCCTCTTCCGTCCGCCGCTGGAAAAGTGGATATGGAAGCTGATTTCTTCTTTGAATAACGCCTTTCCGCGTTTGATGTTTCGTGCTATGAGCCCACAATTCAGCACGCTTCCGTTTCAGCGAATCAAGTCCTTGATGGATGAAAGCGACATAGAAGCTTTTCGAAAAATGAACAGCCGGCAGCGCTCGGGTGAAGGATTTCTTCTTGACTTGTCACAAACAACCGCTGTCTCTTCGAAAGAACTGCAAGCCATCATTTGTCCCGTGCTGATTATGCAAAGTGTTTATGATGGATTTGTCGACTTGTCACATGCACATCATGCAAAAGAGCACATTCGTGACGCCGCCCTCTGTTTGCTTCACTCATGGGGGCACCTGATTTGGCTCGGAAAAGAAGCTGCAGAAACAGACAGTATCCTACTCGGCTTTTTGGAATCCTAACCAAAGTGAAACGATCCTTTCCTCTCCTCCGTCAAACAAGCAGTGCCTTTTTTTCTGGTATCATAAGAAAGGCAGCTTAACATGAGCGGAGGTTTTATTGTGACAGCACAATCATCTTTTCTTCAGCTGAATTCTATTTTTATCAGCATTTTAATAGAAGCCATTCCGTTTATTCTGATTGGCGTCATACTTTCCGGAATCATTCAAATGTTTGTTTCTGAAGAAATGATTGCAAGAATCGTGCCGAAAAACCGTTTTCTCGCCGTTTTATTCGGTGCGCTGGCCGGCGTTTTATTTCCCGCCTGCGAATGCGGCATCATCCCGATTACGAGGCGGCTTCTATTAAAGGGAGTTCCTCTGCATGCGGGCGTTGCTTTCATGCTGACCGCGCCTATCATTAATCCTATCGTTTTATTTTCTACTTATATTGCGTTCGGGAATAGATGGAGCGTGGTCTTTTACAGAGGCGGACTGGCTCTCGCCGTTTCGCTGATCATCGGGGTCATCTTATCCTATCAATTTAAGGATAACCAGCTTTTAAAGCCTGACGAACCCGGGCACCATCATCATCACGGTACCTTGCTCCAAAAGCTGGGCGGGACCTTGCGTCATGCCATTGATGAATTTTTCTCCGTGGGGAAATATTTAATCATCGGCGCCTTTATCGCAGCAGCCATGCAGACGTATGTCAAAACATCCACTTTGCTTGCGATCGGGCAGAATGATGTATCCTCTTCCCTCGTGATGATGGGTCTGGCATTTGTCTTGTCGCTTTGTTCAGAAGTTGATGCATTCATCGCGTCTTCCTTCAGCAGCACATTTTCATTAGGATCGTTAATCGCCTTTCTCGTCTTTGGGGCAATGGTGGATATTAAGAATCTATTGATGATGCTTGCGGCCTTCAAAAAACGATTTGTTTTCCTGCTGATTACATACATTGTCGTGATTGTTTTAGCAGGATCACTACTGGTAAAGGGGTGATTGGGTGTTTCGTCTATTGGTGCTGATGGGATTTACGTTTTTCTTTTATCATCTGCATGCCTCAGGAAATCTAACAAAATATATCAATATGAAATATGCCTATCTTTCATTTATTGCGATCTTCCTGCTTGCCATTCTGACCGCCGTCCAAGCATATCTATTTATCAAGTCGCCTGAAAAAGGCGGGCATCACCATGACCATGATTGCGGGTGCGGCCATGATCACGAGCATGACCATGAGCAAAACAAACCATTTTATCAGCGGTATTTGATTTATATCGTTTTTCTTTTTCCTTTGGTGTCAGGCATTTTCTTCCCGATTGCAACGCTTGACTCATCGATTGTCAAAACAAAAGGGTTCTCGTTTAAGGCAATGGAGAGCGGAGATCATTACTCCCAAACACAGTATTTGCGGCCTGATGCCAGCCTTTATTACGCGCAAGACAGCTATGACAAACAGATGAAACAGCTGTTTAATAAGTATTCCAGCAAAAAAGAGATTTCTCTGACCGATGATGATTTCCTAAAAGGAATGGAAACCATCTATAACTATCCGGGTGAATTTCTCGGACGGACGATTGAATTTCATGGATTTGCGTACAAAGGAAACGCCATTAACAAAAATCAGCTGTTCGTGTTGAGGTTTGGCGTCATTCACTGTATCGCTGATTCCGGCGTGTACGGGATGCTTGTGGAGTTTCCGAAGGACATGAACATCAAGGATGATGAATGGATTCAGATTAAAGGCACTTTGGCCTCAGAATATTACCAGCCATTCAAATCAACTCTCCCTGTTGTGAAAGTAACCGATTGGAACACCATTAAAAAGCCTGATGATCCGTACGTTTACAGAGGATTTTAAATGAAGACGAAACCAGTACAAGTACTGGTTTCTTTTTTATTTCTTTTTCATCAGCATCAAATCGAGATAGAGCTGGCACCGCGTTCTGAAATCGCTTAAATCGATCGACGTCATCTCAGTAATCTGTTTGATGCGGTAATTCAATGTATTTTGGTGAATAAAGAGCTGTTCTGCCGCTGGTTTTGTTTTGCAGTTGTTGAGGAGATAGATTTCCAAGGTTTTGAGCAGCTCAGTGCTGCTTTCTTCGTCTTTCGCTTTTAATAAAGCCAAATCCTTATTCTCGTATTCTAGAAATTCGTTTTTTTGTTCAATGCTTTCTAAATAGCGATAAATGCCGAGTTTGGCATATTCATATGGAATGTTTTCCTGATTGCCGGTGATTTCTGCGGCTTTGATGACTTCGAGTGCTTCTGTGTAGCTCTTGCCAAGCTTGAGAAGGTGATTATATTCGTTTCCGATACCGATATAAATAGGGGTAGGTATTTTTTGAAAGTGAAAATGTGTTAACAGCTTGTTAATAAATTCAGAAGCTGCTGAGGAGACGGAGCTTTTTTGGGAAAAACTCGCTACGACGATGACAATATTTGATTCGATCGTTAAGACATGACTGACTTTATCCCGTAAATTCAGGTACGACCTGATATTTTCCTTTAAATCCTCAACCGCTTCCCCATCCCCATTTGCGGCGTGCAGGATAACAACTGAAAACATGGAAGGCAGCACGGTGTTGATCTTTTCAGCTTCCCTTCTGAGGTCCTTCTCAGAGGTGAATTGCTGATAGATCGCCCGTTTGATGAGATCCTCTGCTTTTTCTTCCTTTTCCTGTTTCAATTTGTTCGTTTTATAAATGATTTTCCCGACATGAAAAGAGGTCTCATACAAAAAGTCGAGCTCTTCTTCCGTCAGATTTTGGTCCAGCTCCTGAACCCAGATGTAGCCCATGACTTCCCCTTTGTGCTTTGCACTCACGACCACCCTCTGGTTTAACCCAATGCTTTCAATTTTATTGACGCGAAAAGGCTCAGGTTCTGTTTTCAGTCTTTCAATGATTCCGTCCTTCAAAAACCTCTCAAAAATCTGAACCGGACATTTTTTTGAGAAAATAGTCTGCTGGTTGGCAGAGTCAAAATGGTTAATATAGTAAGAATTATAGGCTAACAAAAAGAAATCCGCGCTTTCCAGGATGACTGGTTTTTGCAGTTCATAACTGATAAAATCAATCAGCTTATCAACATCTGAAAATGAAAAAACTCTCTCTAAAAGCTCTTCCATACCTTTTTCTCCTATACTTTTTTTACTTTAATCATATCCATACGGGGGCTTTTTGTATAGAAAAAAATACGTTTGTTTCCAAAAGAAAAAAATGGCCGCTTAAAAGGAGAAAAGAGGAAAAAGGGATAGCCCCTTCCTCCTCCTTTCGATCTTTATTGTGACATTGTATCTTGGTAGTCTTTAAACTGGTCTTCGACAGCTTGTGACGGAGCCTGCGTCAAAACACTGACGATAAAGACAGATAATAGACTCGCAGCAAAACCAGGTATGATTTCATACAGAAAGTCCGAAAGACCGGCATTCGCCCAAATGATTACAGTTGCTGCTCCCACAATCATGCCGGCGAGTGCCCCCCATTTGGTCATTCGTTTCCAAAACAGACTGAGCAGCACAACCGGCCCGAATGATGCACCGAAGCCCGCCCATGCATAGCTTACCAATCCAAGGATTGTATTATTTTTCTCCCAAGCCAGGAATAATGCGATGACAGAAATCACAAGCACAGCCATACGGCCCAAAAACACCAGCTCTTTATCAGAAGCTGAGCGTCTGAACATCGACTTATACAAATCTTCTACCAGAGAGCTTGATGTCACAAGCAGCTGGGAAGAAATTGTGCTCATAATCGCGGCCAAAATAGCTGAAATCAGAAAACCTGTGATAATCGGATGGAACAAAATATTACCTAATTGAATAAAAATCGTCTCAGGATCCTTCAGTGTCATGCCATTCTGATGGTAATAAGCGATTCCGCCCAAACCGGTCAGCACAGCGCCGACTGCCGACAAAATCATCCAGCCCATTCCAATTCTGCGTGCTCTTTTGATCTCTTTTACGGACGTTATCGCCATAAAACGCACAATGATATGCGGCTGGCCAAAGTAGCCCAAACCCCAGGCAAACAAAGAAATAATGCCAAGGACACTTGTTCCTTTGAAAATATTAAACATATCTGGATCAACAGAGCGGATTTCAGTAACTGTTTCACTTGCTCCTCCCGTATGGAAAAACGTAACGATCGGAACAAGGATGAGTGCGGCAAACATAATGATCCCCTGAACAAAATCTGTCCAGCTGACTGCCAAAAAGCCGCCAAACAGGGTATACGCCACAACAACACCAGTCACAACCCACAAGCCTGTATGATATTCCATCCCCAAAATACTGTTGAATAAAACGCCGCCGGATACCATTCCAGACGAAACGTAAAATGTGAAGAAAACTAAAATCACAATCCCTGAAAATAGTCTCAGCAGCTTCGAATGGTCTCCGAAGCGATTTTCAAGGAACCCGGGAATTGTGATGGAATTCCCCGCTTGTTCAGTATAGGTTCTCAGCCGAGGCGCAACATAGAGCCAGTTCGCCCATGCCCCAAGGCAAAGTCCGAACACAATCCAAATACCGCTCAGACCTGTTGAAAACATGGCGCCCGGGAGACCCATCAGCAGCCAGCCGCTCATATCGGCAGCACCGGCACTGAGAGCGGTTACGGCCGGACCCAAAGAGCGTCCTCCAAGCATGTAATCCGTCAGATTCGACGTGCGCTTGTAAGCAAAGTAGCCGATCAGCATCATCCCCGCCATATAAATACAAATCGAAATAATCAGCTGTATGTTTTCTATGGCACTTCCTCCTCTTTTTTATGGTATATGGATGAAATGGACATCCCCGCAGGGAGGATGCCCATTTAGTCCCGCTTTAGAACATTTCACTGATTGTTTTTGCTTGCATATGCAGTGCCAAGTAATCCGGACCGCCTGCTTTTGAATCCGTTCCGGACATTTTGAAGCCGCCAAACGGATGGTAGCCGACGATAGCACCTGTACAGTTGCGGTTGAAGTATAGGTTTCCAACATGGAATTCCTGTTTCGCACGCTCAATGTGCTTGCGGTTGTTTGTAATCACCGCGCCTGTCAAACCATATTCAGTATTGTTTGCCACTTCTAAAGCTTCATCAAAGTCTGACACTTTACAAAATGCAACGACAGGCCCGAAAATTTCTTCCTGCATAAGTCTTGCTTTCGGATCAAGGTCAGCGAAGATCGTCGGTTTGATGAAGTATCCTTTCGAATCATCACCAGTGCCGCCGCTTACTAAACGCCCTTCCTGTTTTCCGATCTCAATATAGCTCATAATTTTATCATAAGAACCTTGGTCAATGACAGGTCCCATATAAACATCTGCACTGTCAGGTTTAGCAGTTACTTTTGATTCCGTAATTTCAATGACACGCTCTAATACTTGATCATACACTTTTTCATGGACAACTGCACGTGAACCTGCAGAACATTTTTGTCCGGCAAAGCCGAATGCAGATGTGAAGATCGATTGAGCCGCTAATTCAATGTCCGCATCCTCGTCGACAACAACCGTATCTTTACCGCCCATTTCAGCGATGACACGTTTTAAATGCTGCTGGCCCGGCTGAACTTTCGCCGCGCGTTCGAAAATTCTCGTGCCAACTTCTCTTGATCCCGTAAATGTGATAAGGCTTGTTTTCGGATGGTCAACAAGATAGTCGCCTACTTCTGCTCCGCTTCCAGGAACAAAGTTGACTACGCCTTTTGGCAATCCGGACTCTTCAAGCACCTCAACAAATTTTGCTGCAATAACAGGTGTAGCACTCGCAGGTTTTAGAACCACTGTGTTTCCAGTAACGATCGGCGCCACTGTTGTTCCTGCCATGATCGCAAACAAGAAGTTCCACGGCGGAATAACAACTGTCACTCCAGTCGGCGTGTATACATATTGGTTTTTCTCGCCTTCACGGCTGTTGACCGGTTTGCCTTTTGCCAGTTCGATCATTTGGCGTGCATAATACTCCATGAAGTCAATCGCTTCAGCCGTATCTGCATCCGCCTCATTCCAAGGCTTTCCTGCTTCTTTTACAAGCAAAGCAGAAAATTCATGTTTTCTTCTGCGGACTTTGGCAGCAGCGCGGAACAGGACAGCCGCTCTCTCTTCAGGAGATGTGTATCTCCACTCTTCGAATGCTGTCGCAGCCGCTTGAATCGCTTGCTCAGCGTGCTCTTGAGAAGCTTTTGACACTCGGCCGACTACTTCTTCTTTATCAGCCGGGTTGATTGAAACGATTTTCGCTTCTGTTTCTACCCTCTCGCCGTTAACGACAAGCGGATAGTCTTTTCCTAAATATTCGCTTACTGTTGCAAGCGCTTTTTTAAACGCTTCCACGTTGTTTTGGTCTTGGAAATTTGTGAATGGCTCGTGTTTATAAGGTGTTGTCATGATAATCTCTCCTTTTTTACTTCTTTGTCATTCCTTTGAAAGCGAAGGCAATGTTTGACGGACGTTCTGCAAGGCGTCTCATAAAGTAGCCGTACCAATCCTCGCCGTATGGCAGGTAGACTCTCATGTTATAACCTTCTTTTACGAGGCTGAGCTGGGTTTGCGACCGCATGCCGTACAGCATCTGAAATTCAAACTTGTCATTGGCAATGCCATGTTCCTTGGCAAGCTGCTTTGTAAAGTCGATCATTTTGTCGTCATGTGTGGCAATCGCTGTATAGTGACCGTTTAAGAGCTGCTTTCGGATGATTTTTTTGTAATTTTCATCGACGTCGCTTTTCTCCGGGTAAGCTACTTTTTCAGATTCTTTATAAGCTCCTTTTACAAGGCGAAGGAACGGGTTTAAAGAATCTAAATCGTCAATGTCTTTTTCCGTCCGGTACAGATAGGCTTGCAGCACTGTGCTTACATACTCGTATTTCCTTCTGAAATCTTTGAAAATATCAAGCGTTTTCTGGCATCTGACTTCATCTTCCATGTCGATGGTGACCATAATTTTATGCTTCTCAGCTGTCTGAAGGATTTTCGTCATATTTTCATACACCAAATCCATATCTATATCCAGACCTAAAGACGTCATTTTTAAAGAAACGTGTGAGTTCAGCTCCTGATCCGCAATGGTCGCAATGGTTTGAATGCACTCTTCCGTACGCTCCCGTGCGACCTCGGCGCTGTTCACAAACTCTCCTAAATGATCGACAGTAACTGACAAACCTTGGCTGTTAAGCTGTCGAATGGTCGGGATTGAACTGTTAAAGTCATTCCCGCCGATAATTTTACCCGCTGCTACTCTGCTTCCCCAGTTCTTTGCCATTTTATTGAGAAAGCCGCTTTTGGATAAAAATAAGAAAAAATCTCTTGTGATCACTTCCAACCTCAACACCCCGCAATCTAAGAAGTATTTGTATGAGTTTATTGTAAATGGACAAAACCGGCGTTCACAATATTCTCAAAATACAAAGATTCTGATTATTTTTGTGGTTTTTCCACAATCAGATAGTTAGAAAGTCGGGGAATTCTGTCGAATAAAGGAGAAAAGGAAGCGACAAAAAACATCAGCTTCCTCCATCCTTCCACACTTCTTCAACCGTATTCAAAAGCAAACGGTTCAATTCAAGTGTCATATCTTTTTTCTCTGCCTTCAGTTCTTTTGCCGCTTCCATGATTCTTTCGATTTCCGTTTCAATGAATTGGTGAATAACATCGATTCTTGCTTCGAGGTCAAGTTCTTCACCTCTTTTTTTCCGTTCAAGCAAGGTCTCCATTTCAGCCTTCAGCTCGGGTTCAGCAACAAGTTCATTCATCAAAACAGTAAAGTCCATTGGCGGAATGGTTCCGTGCTTTTCAATCCATTGGCAGGCCAAGATAGGCCGAAGCACGTAGAAATACTTTTTGATTTTGACCTCTTGTCCTTGAAGGTAATCTTTGACGTTCCTTCTCGCCATATTGATATAGTGATACACGCTTGCTTCAGGCTTAAATGCCTCCGTGCGCAGTTTTCTTAACTGCTCTGCGGTCGTAAATGCTTCGTAATATACAATGTCTGAGGACAGCCATTCGAGGAGCGGCGGGTTTGACTTTTTGAAAAGCCGAAGCGTCTTTCTCAGCTCCCAGCCGCTGATATCCAGCAAATCGTGAATCGGTTCCTCAATGACATCACGCTCCTGCTCAATTGAAAAATACCACTCCTTTTTCGGCACATAAATAAAGCGGACATCGTAATCACTATCCTGCGAAGGGAATCCCCATGCGCGGCTTCCTGACTCGACGGCATACACGATTTTGACCCCGTATGACTGCTCGATTCGTTTTAATTCATCAATGATTCTTTGTTTCATATCTATTCGTCTCCAGTCTGTTCTCATTCCGGCAGTTTGCAGAAAAAAACCGCCGGAAAATATTTGGCGGCTTTTCACATTTATCAGCCTTTAAGATGCTGCTTAAAGAAAGCGAGTTTTTCCGTTTGAAAAGCAGGGATATACTCATGTCCGAAGTAACGGTACACCTTCAGCTCTTTCTCTGTTTCCAAATGATTGTAGGCGGCAAATACGGTGGAGGGCGGCGTAACCTTGTCAATCAGACCGATCGACATCAGGACAGGCACTTTCACTCGATCAGCGAGATTCATAATATCGAAATATGAAAGTGTCTTCATCGCCTGCACTTCTGTTTCCGGGCTGCCATTTCTTCTAAAGAAGGAATTGATTTCAAGGTACGGCTGTTCAAGCGCCACATCAATGGCCCGTTCGAAATTGCTTAAATAAGGATAATCGGCAACGGCGGCTTTTGGAATGTCTGACAGAGCTGCGGCGGCAATGGTTAATCCTCCGCCTTGGCTTCCGCCTGTCACACCGATCCTTGTTTCGTCAACCTCGTCAAAGCTGCTGATCACTTCAAGCGCGCGGACGGCGTCCAAATAAACACCGCGGTAATAGTATGTATCTTTATCAAGAATGCCTTTGGTCATCCAGCCCAAAGCGTGACCGTGCGGTGAAATACTCGTATCCTCACTGCTCTGCTGGCCGCGGACAAGCATGCCGAATGCGGCGTAGCCATGAAGTGCCCAGTTTACCATTTCATGAATTTCACCGTCATAACTTGCATTGTAGCCATGATATTTCACGATCGCCGGATGCAGGCCTTCCTTGTCAGGCACCGCGTACCATCCAGAAATGCGGGCGTTTCCGAAACTTTTATATGTGAGGCGGTACACTTTTACTCCGTCAGCAGGATAGTCAACCAGTTGTAAATCAGGTTCTGCTTGGACTTTTGCAAGTTCATCCAAAGACAATTTCCAAAACTCAGAAAAATCTTTCGATGCTGTTTTTTCAGGCTTATATGTTCGCAATTGGTCGAGCGGCAGATCGAATAGTTGCATTTCCGATTATTCCCCTTTGTTTTATAAGATTTAGTTTGTATTCCTATACTATCATGTTTCGGATTTGTTTTCTAAATATTTTCATCTTTGTTTCCCAGACAGCTTTCACCAAACGTTTGTTTAAGGCCTTCCCGGCTCAGTTCCATAAAGGTCCGGGCTGTCAGACTGACATAGCGGTTCTTTAGAAAGACAAAGACGAGGGTTCGTGATGGCGCGGATTGAATCGATAAATAGATCACACCCGGATCTTTATCCCTTCTGACCATATTCGGCGCCATTGTCACGCCTAATCCGTTAGCCACAAGGGATTGAGCGGTTTCAATATGGCTCGTCTTGAAGGCAGCATTCGGCTTAAAGCCGCTTTCCGCACAGAGATCGAGAACTGTTCTGCGAAAACCGAAGCCTTCTTTTAACAGAATAAATGGCACCTGCCTGACCATGTCAAGCGGCACGCACGGCTGGCGGCCCTCTTTACCTTCCAGCGCTTTCTCAATCAGCGCGATCATTTCCGGCGGCATCCATCTTTGCTTTTCCTTCGGCACTGCGAGAACAATCGGTTCCGTGAGCAAGGGTGTAATGGAGAGCCGTTCATCTTCGATCGGCAAGGATAAAACAGAAAGGTCAACCTCTCCCTTTGCCGTCATTTCCTCTAATGAAACCGGATCTTTTTCAACAAGCTGAACCTCCACATGGGGATAGCGCGCCAAAAACTGCTTCAGCAGCGGCGGAAAGAGATATCTCCCTGTTACAGCAGGAATCCCAATCGAAAGTTTGTGCCCCAGTCCTTGCGAGCGCTCCTGCATCTCCCGGAGCAAGTCATCTCTGGAACGAATGATGTCCTCGGCTTTTTCAATGAAACGCCTGCCGTGGGGTGTCAGTGTAACAGAGCCGTGGGATCTGTGAAAAAGAGTAAGGCCCAGCTCTGCCTCAAGCTTTTTGATTTGCTGGCTGAGAGACGGCTGAGCGATATGAAGATGCTCCGCCGCTTTTGTAAAGCTTTGGTGCCGGGCGATTTCCGCTGCGTATTCCATCACTTTAATATCCATTTCAGCCTCCATAGGTTGTACCTATCGTTTTTATCATTTTTATATCTTGGACGAATCATAACAGAAATTGCTAACATAATCCATATCATCATTTAAACAAAAGAAGGAGCTGGTTCAAATGACAAATGAAACACCGTTTTCTACAAATGCCGAGATGTATCGGGATGAGAAGGTATTTGCCGAGGGGGAAGATTTGGGGCTGATGATCAAAACGGCGGAATGCCGGGCAGAGCATCGGGTGCTGGATATCGGAGCGGGTGCCGGCCATACGGCGCTGGCATTTTCTCCTTATGTACAGGAGTGCATCGGTATTGATGCGACGAAAGAGATGGTAGAGGTTGCGTCCTCCTTCGCGCAAGAAAAAGGAGCTGAAAATGTACGCTTTCAACAAGGAACGGCAGAGTCACTTCCCTTCCCTGACGACTCATTTGATATCATCACCTGCCGATACGCAGCCCACCATTTTTCAAATGTCCGCAAAGCCGTCAGCGAGGTTGCACGCGTATTGAAACAGGACGGACGTTTTCTTTTAGTGGATCACTACGCGCCTGAAGATCCCGTTCTTGATGAGTTTGTCAATCATTTGAACCGGCTTCGAGACCCTTCCCATGTTCGAGAAAGCTCATTATCAGAATGGCAGGCGATGTTCAGCACCAACCAACTGGCCTATCAAGACATCCAAAAGTGGAATTTGCCGATTCAATATGATAGCTGGATCAAACGAGGCGGAACCTCCGCTGATCGGGAAAAACAAATCATTACCCACTTGAATCACGCATCAGACGAAGCACAAGACACATTCTGTATTACATTGAACCAAAACGGACGGCCCGACTCCTTTTGTTTAAAAGCGATTTTGATACAAGGGATAAAACGATAAAAAAAGCCGTGCGCTGCGCACGGCTTTTTACATCGGCTGATAAAGGTCCCAGCCAATTTTTAATGTCTCTACAATATAATCGGCAACTTCTTCCGGGGAAAGGTTGTCTGTTGCCACTTTTGAATTGTGCTTGTCATAAATGACTTTTCTCTCGTTAAACAGCTGTTCCATTTCATCCATTGAACGGTTATGCAGCACCGGGCGGCTTTCAATCAATAAATTCGCGCGCTGCTTCCAGTTCTCCCATGACAGGTCCAAATGAAGCACGAGACAGTTTTCCAGACAGCAATTTCTGATTTCCTCTTGTTTAAAAGCCCCCCCGCCCAGAGATACGATTTTGAATCGTTTATGATGGCAGATGTCTAAAATATATTCCTTCTCCGTTTTTCGGAAAAAGTCTTCCCCCTTTTCCTCAAACATCTCAGGGATTGACATGTTGAAATCCTTTTCGATCTCTTGGTCAATATCGATAAAATCTCTATATAATTTTTTAGCGACCAATTGGCCGATTGTTGTTTTTCCAACACCCATGAATCCGATCAGGACGATATTTCTTTCTCTTACTGGGATGGCTCGTTTAGCGTTCATCTTCGGCGAAATCCTCCTAAGGAATGAAATTTTATTTTCATTATATGCTTATTTAGCGAATATTTATATAGATGCCAGCTTGCCCGTCCTTTTCCGTTCAAACGTTTTTGCCTGAATGACATTCATTGTACAACATTTCCGCAGATATTTTAATACTTCGACGCAAAAAAGCATTAAAACCTTATGTGTTTTTCCAGCTGATTCTTCGATCGAAGGGTCTTTTTTTGTATGATAAGTAAGAAGGGAGAAATGGCGATGATCATTTGGATAAACGGGGCATTCGGTTCCGGAAAAACACAAACAGCCTTCGAGCTGCACAGAAGGCTGAAATCCTCTTATGTGTATGATCCTGAGAAAATGGGCTTTGCGCTGCGCTCCATGGTGCCGCAGGAGATTGCCGAGGACGATTTTCAAAGCTATCCCTTATGGCGGACGTTCAATTACCGTTTGCTAGCTTCTCTGACAGATACATACCGCGGCATCATTATTGTGCCTATGACGATTGTGCATCCTGAATACTTCAATGAGATCATCGGCAGGCTCAGACAGGAAGGCAGGATCGTTCACCACTTTACACTAATGGCTTCAAAGGAAACCTTGTTAAAACGGCTGCGCACCAGAGCAGAAGGAAAAAACTCATGGGCCGCCAAACAAATTGACCGCTGCGTTGAAGGATTATCATCACCCATTTTTGAGGGCCGCATTCAAACAGACAACCTGTCGATTCAGGATGTGGCAGAAACCATTGCCGAGAGAGCCGAGCTCCCATTAGATCCTGATACGAGAGGCAGTCTCCGAAGGTTCACCGACAGATTAAGGGTTAAACTGAATCATATCCGCATCAAATAAAGCGCCGGGACATGACAAAAGCCCGCTCCGAGAGCGGGCTTTCTTCTACTTATTTCCACCAGTCATCAAACATTGACGCTGGAACCTGACGTTTATGTTCAGTCATGCTGTAGCGTTTTTCCAGCGCTTCTGATACTTTCGCTGATACTTGTTTTCCTTCGAGATAATCGTCAATCTCCTCGTAGGAAATGCCAAGCTCTGTTTCATCCGACTGCTGCGGTTTTTCATCGAGCAGATCAGCAGTTGGTTCTTTTAAGTATAAGCGTTCCGGTGCACCCAGCTCTTTCAGCAGGCTTCTTCCCTGGCGCTTCGTCAAGCCTGTCAGCGGCAGGAGGTCTGCTCCGCCGTCACCGTACTTCGTAAAGAAACCAGTCACTGCTTCAGCCGCATGATCTGTTCCTAACACAAGAAGGCCTTCCTGGCCGCCGATCGCGTATTGCGCGATCATTCTTGTTCTTGCTTTTACGTTTCCTTTATTAAAGTCAGTCAGCTGGTCGCCTGTTTCCTGCTGATACTGATCAGAAAACGCGCTGACTGTCGATTTAATATCAAACTTCCATGATTTATCTGGCTTAATAAACTTCAAAGCAAGCTGGGCATCGTCTTCATCCTGCTGTGTGCCATGCGGAAGACGGACCGCGATAAATTGAGCGTCCCCGCCCTCCTCGCGAATGCGCTCCACCGCAAGCTGGGCAAGTCTTCCCGCAAGCGTTGAATCCTGTCCGCCGCTGATTCCCAATACAAAGCCTTTAGCACCGGTTTTCTTTACATATTGTTTTAAAAAATTGACTCGGTCCTCAATTTCTTGCTTTGGATCAATTGAGGGCTTCACATGTAACTCACGCATAATCTTTTCCTGCATGCTCATCCCAATCATTCCTCCTGTACATTTTCCCTTGTTACTGTTCATTTCCCCAAATCAATGAAAATGAATCATGACTGTTATGTATCCCTCTTAAATATAGCACAGGTCTTCATTCACAGTGAACAAGAGAGATCAGCTGACTTCAACCCGTATGGATGTCACACTGTCGCCATTGCATTTCCCTTTTTCAATCGGACAGGAAGAAAACGCGACAATTAAATCCATCTCCGCCCTAAGCCTTACGTAATCTCCGGCATTTGAAAGCGGCGTTTCCACAGACAGATTCCCTTTCTCATCAAGGACAGTATTCATAAAAATCGCAAATGGGTAATGCATGTGAGGCTTCGGTACGCCAAACTGTTCAAGCGCACGGTTCATATTGTCATAGCACGTATCCTGAAACTCATCCTTTTGCTTGCCGTATAAGAGCCTGTTCATATCAGGACGGCAGGCGGGCAGAAGCAGGTCATGCTTGCCGACCGTATCTTCAATCAGTGTCAGCATCGGCTTGTACAGGTTGGAGTAGAGATGGTCGTTGACCTTCACATGAATGGAATGATTGGCGTCAATTGTCGCTCCCTGATCAAGGTGTTCATAAAAATCCTTGGCATGGTATGCGACAAAATCAGCCACCTGCTGGCCTTCTACATCAACCACCTTTAAAATCTGCCCCTTTTTCAGCTTCAGCCCAAGCCCTTTTTTCGGCTCCACAATATATTGCTGTGTCATTGGTTTGCTCCTTTTTTCATTAGTATGAGCGTCCGCCTCCATCTCCATGTAAAAAGAGGCAAAAATCTGATGTATATAAGCTTCGGGCGGGTCGCAATCTAACCTTAGATAAAAGGGGTTGAATAAATAATGAGCCAAACAAAAAAAGACCAGCCAAAAGGGAATCTGGCTTGGTGGCAGCTGTCACTGATCGGAGTCGGCTGCACGATTGGAACTGGCTTTTTTCTCGGTTCCAGCATCGCAATTGTAAAAAGCGGTTTTTCCGTTCTCCTTTCATTTCTGATCGCAGGGATCGGTACGTATTTTGTCTTTGAACAGCTCGCCAAGCTGTCGGCGAAGCAGCCGGAAAAGGGCTCGTTTTGTGCGTATGCCCGAAAAGCATTCGGCAAATGGGCAGGCTTCAGCAACGGCTGGGTGTACTGGTCATCAGAAATGCTGATTACCGGCAGCCAGCTGACAGCCATTTCGCTATTTACGAAGCATTGGTTTCCTCAAGTGCCGCTATGGGTGTTTGCCTCAATCTACGCGGTACTGGGGCTTCTTATTATTTTCACCGGCCTGTCTGTCTTTGAAAAGACAGAAAACGTGCTGGCAGTGATTAAAACAGCCGCTATTTTTATGTTTATTGTCATTGCCATCCTGGCGTTATGCGGTATCCTGTCAGGCGGAAATCATGGCATACATGTCCCAAATAAGACGAGTGAGTTTTTCCCATACGGCGCCATGGGGCTGTGGACAGGTTTAATCTACGCGTTTTACGCCTTTGGCGGAATTGAAGTCATGGGGCTGATGGCGGTTCACTTAAAAAAACCTGAGGAAGCGTCTAAATCAGGGAAACTGATGCTGGCGACACTGGCGATTGTTTATATCATTTCAATCGGGCTTGCTCTGCTTTTGGTTCCGTTACACACGTTTACTGAACAGGACAGTCCGTTCATTACGTCATTAAAAGGGTATAACCTTGAGATCATCCTCGATATATTTAACGGGATTTTCATTATTGCCGGGTTCTCAACCCTTGTCGCTTCGCTTTTTGCCGTTACGACATTGCTTTGTACGATGGCTGATGACGGCGACGCGCCGAAATGCTTTACTCTAAAGGAAGGCAAAAAAATATGCTGGCCGGCACTTGGGCTGACGTTTGCGGGGCTTATCCTCTCCATTATTCTGTCATTAGTGCTGCCTAAAAACATTTATGAGCATATGACAACAGCTGCTGGGCTTATGCTTTTATACACTTGGCTGTTTATCCTGTTCTCGAGCAAAAAGCTGACTGATCCTGAGGGCATGGGAAAAACGCAAATTTATTTAGCGATGATTCTGATTGCTGCGGCTGTGTCCGGTACATTGTTTGAAAAATCAAGCCGGCCCGGTTTTTTTGTGAGCATCGGTTTTCTTGTGATCATCGCCATCGTGACCATGATCTATCAAAAAAAGCAGGGTCATAAAGACCGCCCTGCAAGTCCGTGATTTATTTCAGTTTGTTGAACATGTTCTTTAAATAAGAAAATGGGCACTTCGATACCTGTTTTTCGTCATCACGGAGGAAATACTGCTTCCATTCACGATTATCCTTTTCTCCATACCAGCCTAATTTCGGGTGAATCGGAGCTTCATCATAGGCCTCTAAACGAGATCGGATCAGCCTGCTCATGTTACGGCCAAATGCAGTAGATCCATTTAACTCTTCAAACACCCATCTGGGCTGAAAGGTGATCATAAAAAAAGGAAAGCTTCGACTTTTTCTCGCCTCGTGCCCCGGTGTAGCGCAAAGAATAAAGTACGGTTCGCCGTCAAAACAAAACTCCCATTTATAATGCTCGGGATCGGCCGGAATGTCTTCCGGCCATTCTTTTTCGTCTTGTTCACTCAGTCTATTTAAAAAGCGCCAAAACAGCTCTTCATACGCTTCAACCGAATAATGCTCCGCCAAATCTTCCGGTGTATCAAACAACACAACGAGGGATGCGTATTTTCCAGTGTCCCGCGATATCTTTCCGTACTCCGCAAGCAACGGAGCCAGTTCCTCCGCTGTACGGTTTTCCCGCGGATCTCCGGCAAAAGCAATGCGAAGCTGATCAGTCAGAAACGCCTGGCGTCCGGGAATGCACGGAAACGTATCCGCATCGTCCGCCACAGTTTCTGCCAGCAGCTCAAAAGCGATTCTTTGCCATTCAGGAAGCTCTTCTTGAATACGTTCCAGAAAACTTTTGGTGTAAATCCCACTCACCATTGATCCACCTCCAGTATCATCTGGATACTATATTAAAACTGGAAGCGGCAGGTGACTGTCCTTTATGAATCAGCCCAATAACTGTTTGATGCCCTGATAACCAAAGTAAAGGCCAAACACGAGGAGTGATACACCGGCCATTCCGGTCAATCCTCTCAATAGCTTTTCATGAAGCAGGTTTCTGAATGTACTGGCTGTAATCGCCATGCAGAAATCCCAGATTAAAATGCCGATCATGATGCCGGAGCTATAGATCAGCAGCTGATTCATATTGTAGGCCTCTGCTGTTTTCGCAAGAATGCTTCCGTAAATTCCAAGCCAAAAAAGGATGCTCAATGGATTTGAGAGTGAAATGAGAAAACCTGAAGCGAACGTTTTCCGGAATGACGGTTTTCCCCGCGAGCTTCGCACATCCATCGGCTCTCTGACGTTTTTCAGCGTTTCAATTCCAGTATAGGTCAGCACAAAAAAGCCGAAGAGCCACAAAAACGTTTTCACAAATGGAGCGGTCAAAAACTGTGACAGCCCGAAATAGATAAAAAGCATGTACAGCCCATCCGCTGTCATGGCGCCTAAACCAAATATCCATGCATGCCAAAAACCGTTTTTAATTCCTTTGTCTATTTGCGCCGCATTCACTGGCCCCACAGGCGCAGACAAGGACAGTCCCAGCACAATATAGCTCAAAAAAATGTTCACCGGCCCGTACTCCCTTCTCTTACGTAACTTGTACAATTTATTCGGGAACGGGCCAAGCTATGCACAATTTCACTTACTGTTTCAAACGTTGAAGCTCTTTCTCCATGATATCAGCGGCTTTGCCTACAAAACTGAAAATGAGTTCCAGTTCCTCTTCCGTATATTCGCAGCACAAATCCATCGTCGACTCAGACAGAGGACGGAACAAATCCTTTATATGTTTTTTCGAAGCAGTCAAAGGGACGATTACGACTCTCCTGCGATCGTTCGGGTCCTTTTCACGAGCCACATACCCCGCTTTTTCCAGCCGGTCAACAAGCGCCGTGACGGAACCCGTGCTAAGTCCGGTTTTTTTCCCCAGCTCTCCGGCCGTCATCGGTCCTGCTTCATTTAAAATGTCAGCTGATTTCAAATCGGTGGGAAACAGACCGAGAGCTTGAGCGGCTGCCTGATGAAACAGAACCGTTCTTGTGCCCAGTTTTCGAAAAAGCTGAACAGCAGTCTTTTCCAACTCACTTCTGGAATTTCTTGTTGACAACTGACAGTCCTCCCTATAAAATCGAGTTTATCTTGATAATCGAGATATTCAATAATCAAACTATTATCATGATATCAGAACTTACATAGAAAAGTAAGAGGAGGTAGAACAAATGGACACAACAACAGCAAAACAGGCTTCCACAAAATTTGTTGTTCTCGGTCTCCTGCTGGGCATCTTGATGTCCGCGATGGACAATACGATTGTTGCCACCGCGATGGGCAACATCGTAGCCGATCTTGGAAGCTTCGATAAATTTGCCTGGGTGACGGCATCCTATATGGTGGCGGTTATGGCTGGCATGCCGATTTACGGCAAGCTTTCCGATATGTACGGCCGAAAACGTTTTTTCCTGTTTGGACTCATTTTTTTCTTAATCGGTTCGGCTTTATGCGGAATTGCCCAGACGATGAATCAGCTGATCATCTACCGGGCCATTCAAGGAATCGGGGGCGGCGCGCTCCTGCCGATTGCCTTTACGATTATCTTTGATTTGTTTCCGCCGGAAAAACGCGGAAAAATGTCCGGCATGTTCGGCGCTGTATTCGGATTATCCAGTGTTCTTGGGCCGCTTTTAGGCGCAATCATTACAGATTCGATCAGCTGGCACTGGGTGTTTTACATTAATGTGCCGATCGGCGCATTGTCATTGTTTTTCATTATTCGCTATTACAAAGAATCTCTGGAGCCCAGAAAGCAGAAAATTGACTGGGGCGGCGCAATTACCTTAGTCGTATCCATTGTATGCCTGATGTTCGCCCTTGAGCTTGGCGGCAAAACATACGATTGGAACTCCATTCAGATCATTGGGCTGTTTATTGTATTCGCTGTTTTCTTCATCGCCTTTTTTATTGTGGAGAGAAAAGCGGAAGAGCCGATCATTTCGTTCTGGATGTTTAAAAACAGATTGTTTGCCACAGCACAGATTCTTGCTTTCCTGTATGGCGGAACATTCATTATTTTAGCGGTATTTATTCCGATTTTCGTTCAGGCGGTCTACGGCAGCTCAGCGACAAGCGCGGGCTTCATTTTGACGCCAATGATGATTGGATCAGTCATCGGCAGCATGATCGGCGGGATCTTCCAAACGAAGGCAAGCTTCCGCAATTTGATGCTGATATCTGTTATAGCTTTCTTTATCGGCATGCTGCTTCTTTCCAATATGACGCCTGACACAGCACGGGTATGGCTGACAGTCTTTATGATGATTTCAGGCTTTGGCGTAGGCTTTAACTTCTCACTGCTGCCGGCGGCATCGATGAATGACCTCGAACCCCGCTTTCGGGGAACGGCAAACTCTACAAATTCGTTTTTGCGATCATTCGGCATGACCCTGGGCGTCACCATTTTCGGAACGGTGCAAACAAACGTATTCACAAACAAGCTGAGCGACGCCTTCAGCGGCATGAAAGGCTCAGCGGGATCAGGCGCGGCGCAAAATATCGGCGACCCGCAGGAGATTTTCCAAGCGGGAACACGTTCCCAAATTCCTGACGCAATCCTGAATCGCATTATTGACGCGATGTCATCAAGTATCACGTATGTATTTTTGCTCGCTTTGATTCCAATTGTCCTCGCGGCGATTACCATTTTGTTTATGGGAAAAGCCAGAGTGAAGACAACAGCCGAAATAACAAAGAAAGCAAATTAACATAAAAAAGCAGTACATGCTGGGCATGTACTGCTTTTTTCTATTACACTCCTAATCTTGCAAGAATAAACGTCCAAATACATATGCCCAATAAAAGAATCAGGCTGTACGCCACTGTCCGTTTAAACAGTTTAGATTCCTTGCCTGTTTGGCCGACCGCTGCGGCAGCGATGGCGATAGATTGAGGAGAAACAAGTTTTGCCATGACCCCGCCCGCAGTATTTGCGGCCAACAGCAAGTCAGAACCCGCACCGATCTGCGCTCCGGTGACAACCTGCAAATGTCCGAACAAAGCGTTATTGCTGACAACAGATCCGGTAATGAACACGCCGATCCAGCCGAGAACGGGACTGACAAACGGGAACAGGTCTCCTGTTTTCGCCAGCGCTAATCCAATTGAAGAGCTGAGCCCTGCGAAGTTGGCCAGATTGGCAAACCCCATCACGAAGCAGATCGTGATAATCGGCACCCACAGCTCTTTTCCTGTCTCCTTCAAGGAAGCAAAGGCATCTCGAGAGGAGAAGTTTTTGCTGAACAGTCCTGTCACGATGACTGCGGCTAAAATCGCTGTACCAGTCGCTGACAGCAAATCAACTTTCAAGACCGCATCTAACGGCATGGCAGATGGCGCAATCGGCGGCATTTTCATAATTTGCTGGTGCAGAAAAGGCATTTTGAACAGGAGCGTTGTTTGATATAACAGTCCGCCTTCTTGGAAAAGCGCTTTGAAGGCGGGAAGGCTCCAGATGGTGATTGCCGCAGTTAAAATGTAGAAAGGTGACCACGCTTTCGCAATGTCAGCGGCACGGTATGTCTTTTGCTCACCAGCATCGCCGGCTCCTTCCTCCCGGTAAATCTCTTTCGGCTGCCATTTGCGGAGGAAGAGGGCAAGCCCGCCCATGCTGATCAAGGCCGCCAAAATGTTGGCTAATTCCGGCCCGAGCACCGCCATTGTCAGTGTCTGAACCGCTGTATACCCACCGCTCACAACCAAAAGGGCAGGCCATGTCTGTTTGATTCCTTTCATTCGGTCTAATAGGAATACAAGCAGGAACGGTATGAAAAATGAGATCATCGGCAGTGTCCACATCAATGTCCGTGACAGCTCAAGAGCAGACAAATCGCCAATCTGCGCCCCTGTGATGACAGGAATCCCGATCGCCCCAAAGGCTCCGGAAGCTGCGTTCGCAATCAAGCAGAGCGCTGCCGCTTTTAACGGTTTAAAACCAAGTTCGACGAGCAGCGCCGCGCTGATCGCAATCGGAACACCAAAACCGGCCGCGCCTTCCAAAAACGCGTTAAAACAAAAACCAATTAATAATAGCTGTAATCGTTGGTCAGGCGAAATGCCGGCAATGCTGGACCGAATAATAGTAAATTTCCCGGTTTTCACTGCGATTTTATACAGCCACACCGCCATCAGGACGATGTAGCCAATGGGCCACAGCCCGCTCCCGATTCCTAGCAAAACAGAAGAAATCGCTTTTTCAACCGGCATATGAAATGCCAAAACGGAGACGAAGAAACTGACGGCTAGAGTAAGAAACGCCGCAAGTATGCCTTTCATTTTCAAAACAGTTAAAGCCAAGAGAAAAAAAAGAATTGGAGTGAGCGCCACAAGTGCGCTCACATACTCGTTTCCAAACGGATCATACAACTGCTCCCACATTGACAATCAGCCCTTTACTCTAAAGTTGCGATTAGTTGATTTTTTGTTCTGCAAAATGAGGCTTTAAAATGTTTTTAAGGACGCCGGCGCTGTGAAGGAACTGTTCTTTTTCTTTCTCATTCAAGTTCAGCTCAGTGATACCTGCGATCCCTCCGCGGTTCACGACAGCCGGAACACCGATGTACACGTCATCTGCACCGTATTGCCCGTCCACATATGTGCTGACAGTTAATATGCTGTTTTCATTATGAAGAATCGCTTTTGTAATGCGGGCAAGACTCATCGCAACACCATAATAAGTCGCGCCTTTTTTCTCAATGATATGGTAAGCTGCGTTTTTCACGTCATCTACAATTTGGTCGAGCTCCTCTTGTTTGTACGCATCGTTTTTCTCAACGAGTTCATTAACCGGCACACCGCCGACATTCGCGTGGCTCCAGACAGGAAGCTCTGTGTCGCCGTGCTCTCCGATAATATGCGCGTGCACGTTTTGAGGCGCTGCGCCAAAGTATTCGCTCAGCATGTAACGGAATCTGGCAGAATCTAGTGTTGTGCCGCTTCCGATCACCCGCTCTTTTGGCAGGCCGCTGAATTTCCATGTCGCGTAAGTCAGAATATCAACCGGATTTGTCGCGATTAAGAAAATGCCGTCAAATCCGCTCGCCATGACTTCACCGACAATGCCTTTGAAAATCTTTAAATTCTTTTCTACTAATTCAAGGCGTGTCTCACCAGGTTTTTGGTTTGCTCCGGCGCAAATGCAGACAATATCAGCATCCTTGCAGTCTTCATATGTTCCGAAAGATGTTTTGACCGGTTGCGGCGCAAACGCCTTTCCGTGGTTTAAATCCATTACATCGCCCATTGCTTTTTCTTTATTTAGATCAATGACCACAAGCTCATCTGTGATCCCTTGGTTAATTAACGCAAATGCATAACTGCTTCCAACAAAACCCGCTCCGATTAAAGCTACTTTATTTACATGTTTGTTCATCATTAATCATCCTTCCAGGGTATGTTTCTCTTTGATGTCTTTTTATTTGTGAAGTATTTCACATTTATATTGTGCAATACTTCACAAACTTTTGCAAGAGAAAAGTTTTGTCTGATTTATGAACAAAAAAGAAACCATCTATGATGGTTTCTTTCGGTAAGTCCTGTCTAGCCTTGTCCTCAATAAGGAAGAGAACCGCTCAAGCCCGCGTCATTATATAAACCATTTTGCACGTAATCAAAGCCAGGCTGATTCTGGCCAGGCACTTGGGCGCTGCCATTATTAAAAATCACTTTGGCGTTGGTTGTATCCGTATCCGCAGGCAGCGTCAGGGTGTAAATTCCGTCTGCATTCTTAGTCATTGGTTTTCCAGGCCAAGATCCGGTCAATTCAATTGCCCAGCCCCCATCCTGTTTATAGATATAAGCATTTACCTGACTCCAATGATTCGGATTTTGATAGCCGATGGTTTTGGCCGAAGCTGGGTCTCTTTTAACAAAACTGTACTCCTCGGTCCTCGTTACACCATCACTGTTCGTTCCTTTTAACATGATGGTGTATGTTTTGCCAAATGGATCTTCTTTTCCGATTGTGAATTGATCTCCATCTTTAAACGCTGTCTCTTGTCCATTATTGATTTGATAAACAGCTTTTGTTGTGTTCGCATCTGCACGCAGGGTAATCGTCAGTTGATCATTGAAAGAATGTGTTACGCCTGCTTTGTAATTCTCAAGGAAAACTTGAGGCGCATTTGCAATATCGTCAGGATAAAGCACAGCCACAGATCTAGCATTGATCGTGCCTGTCAGTTTACCGTCCCTGACTTGAAATGAACCGGTCCCGGCTTTATTATCATAGCTGCCATCAGGTAATTTCGTTGAAGCATTTATGCTGACAGAAGAGGAACCTGCATTTGCCAGCACAACACCTTTTGAGCCGCGCTGATTCATAAATATTTGATTGTTCCCATTCGGATTTGAGAGTTCCTCAGGCTGCCCGGCCATTTCATTGTGAAATTGATTGACCGCAGTGATCGCCTGATCTTTAAATAAGGCGCTCCCTCGATCTCCTATTTGACTTTTCCCTGGAAATCTTACACCATTTCCTCCGCCCTCAGGCCTGGAAAAGAAAAGAGGCGTGCTTCCTGAGCGCGAACCAATCACTGCCCAGCCTAAACGGATATCGTCATCACTCATCCATGTAGACTCTTCATCATCATTGGCATACGTATCATGTGATTCCACCCATGTGACTAACTTGTCCGCAGACACGTCAGATGCATAATGGGAGATATTCGACACACTCAGATTACGGTTCTTTAAAGCGGATCTGATGGAATGCCCATAGTTAGAAGCTGTCACATTCATATAATTCGCATAAGCAGTATCCCTGGAAGCACTATCCTGCAGGATTTCTCCGTATTGGAACTCCGCCGATGTATTTGTGATATTCGGCCAAAATTGGCTTCCGTAATTCCCATCATCCGGAAGCTCTATATGCTTGGCGGCATCATAGCGGAACCCGTCTGCTCCGTCATCCAATGCTCTTTCTAAGAAACGTTTCAGATAGGTTTGCACCTCAGTGTTCTGTGTATTCCAATCATACAGCCCTAGCAATGCATTCTGCGTGACATCCCATCGATCCGACCAGTTTTTAATTTGTGTGTTTCCGTGTGTCCAGTTTGGAATACTCTTAATCTCATTGGAAATGGCGGCATAGTCACTGGTGGTATGATTGATGACCGCGTCAACTATGACTTTTACGCCATATTCTTCAGCGGCTGCACACATTTCTTTAAATTCTTGTTCAGTGCCTAAGTAGTGGTTGCCAATTTGGTACGATGTCGGCTGATAGAGCCAGTACCAGTTCGACATGCTTTTATTTCCTTGGTTCCCTTCCTTTACTTGGTTAATCGGAGACGTCTGAATGGCTGTATATCCTGCATCATGAATGTCCTTCATATTGTGTTTTAACGTATTGAATGACCAATTCCAAGCATGAAGAATGGTCCCACTTTCAATCGATGGCGCTGCCAGTTCATTTGATGTGTTCTGTGTTTCAGCATTTGCAGCCGCCGGTCCTGCCAAAACCATATGAAACAGCAACAAAAATCCAGCGAATAACGGCAGTAAAGAGGTTTTGAATCGTTTTTTAAACATTTTTGACACTCCTTATTTGATTTTTGAAGACTGACTGCGGAGTCAAAAATTCCTCTTACTCTTTCTTCAGCTTCCTCCTTTCAACTGTTGTGAAGACTGGAGAAGAATTATGTTAACGCTTACATTTGAACTTATCACACCCTCTCTATCAAAGCAACGCGGCAGAGTGAATTCAAATCTATATTCCTATCAAATAAAAAGACTTTGCTCTTATAAACAAAAAAAGAAACCACCATCAAGATGATTTCTTCTTTGCTTCTTCTTTTACCGCTCCTCTGTAAGCCAGCTTCACAATCACATATCGAAGCAAAAACAGAACGCCGCTACAGACGATAAAAAGAAGAATCATTTTCAGCCAAGCGAAGAATGTATGGGGAATCCCCCTGTCGTACATCGTAAGCACCACTACCGCAAAGGCGACCGCAATTGAATCTATTCGCTGCTGCTTTACCCGTTTTCGCAGTTCTTCTTCGGTGTCTATTCTCGGCATGAGCATTCCTGACGCTCCTGCCCTGATGCAGTAATATAAGATGATGAGGAACAAAAACACAAGGCTTGCAGCCCATTCTTTAAACGGAAATTCAAACATAATGCCGCGGATGATCACATCAAGGAGCGCAAACGATCCCGCTATCATCCCAATCTCCGACCAGATTTTTTGTTCTTTTTCTTTTACTCTCTTATTTTCCCCATTCACGCCTGAAAGTCTATTACGCAGATTATTCATGACCTTCCTCCCGCACTTTTACGAATGGCTATGGCTTACATGTTACAATAACAGCCTGCGCTTCTGCAATGAATAACTCAAAAGCCCGCCGTACAAGCCGGCGGGCAGCAATTGTTAAAACGGCCCCCAATTGATCATGACGCCGATCACAATAAAAACAAGCCCGATCAAGAACCAAATCAGAGCAAGCGGCACCATAAACCGCAGCCACTTGACGTACGGAATGCCGCTGGCGGCAAGTACCGCCATGAGAACACCGGATGTTGGATTGACACAGTTGACGACCCCTTCTCCAAGCATAACCGCCTCCACCGCAACCTGTCTCGTGATTCCCATCAAATCAGTGAGCGGCGCCAGGATTGGAATAAATACAACGGCTTCGCCAGATCCTGAGGAGATGAGAAAATGAAGCAGCGCACTGGCGATATACATGCCGATTGCCCCGGCAATCGGACTGAAACCGTCCAACAGTGAAGCCAAAGCATTGACGACTGTATCGAGTAACTTTCCATTTTCAAGGATGACGGAAATGCTTCGTGCCATCCCGACAATCAGCGCCCCGTATACAAGGCTTTGACAGCCCGTAATGAAGGTTTTGGCAATATCGTTCGCCGCAAGTCCGCCTATTAAACCGGCAAGGACAGAAATAAAAATAAATGTCGCAGCCATTTGGGAATCCGACCAGCCAAGCTTCAAAGCGCCGTATAAAAATCCGACAAGTGAGAGTCCCGCCACAGCCAAAATCAGCTTATGGCGAACGGTAAACGGCACTGACTGATCTTCTTCTTTACCGGCTTCGCCCATTCCTGCCGCAGGGAACCAATCTGTTCCTAACACACTGGCATCCTTTGATTTTTTTAATTTTCTCGTATACAAATAGATATAAATAATAGAAGACAGCAAAAAGCATATGTATATCACAACTCGCAGGCCGATTCCAGAAAAAAGAGGGAGCTCCGCGATTGATTGTGATAAACCGAGCGGTGACGGTGATAATATGGTGGAGTTAAATCCAGCGTAGCAGCCGATGTAAATAACAGCGGCTCCCGCGACTGCGTCCCATTTTAAGGATCGTGCCACAATGAGGCCGATGGGGATAAAACCGATAACTGAATTCACGACAATCCCGGTTGTTCCGAGAATGGAGAACAATGCGCCGACAATACAAATAAAAAATAATTGCTTTGTGCGGAATTTGCTGATGACATTGTAAATCAGGCCATTGATGGCACCGGTTTTTTCTAGAATAGCAATGGTGCCGCCTGTGAATAAAATCAGAAAGATGATGGGTGCTGATCCAATCATTCCATCCTGTAGAGAAGTAAAAAAGCTGATCAAGCTGACCGGAGACTGTTCAATTGAATGATAGCTTCCTGGAACAGCGGTCGTGACATCCCCCTTTGTCACGCGGTCAAATTCACCTGCCGGCACAATATATGAAGCGATTGCGCAAATGAAAGCAATCATAAATAAGAGGACATAGGCGTCAGGCATTTTAAATGTCGTTCGTTTTTTCTTAGGCTGTGTTTCGGCTGCTGGCATACTCATATTTCGATCCATCCCCTCTGTTTGAAAATATTAATTATTCTGAAAAGTAGCAATATGTGCTATATTATATACAGCCTATCTTCCTGTTTCAATATAAATAAAGTAAAGAAGGTAAAAATTCATTCTGATAGAAGGAGGTATTTCTAACCATGCAAAAGCTTTCAGAAGACATGAAACAAACCATTATGGACATCTTCGAACATCTGCACGCGAACCCTGAAGTCAGCTGGAAGGAATATGAGACAACTTCATTTTTGAAACAAAAGCTTGAGGATTTAGGGTGCCGGACGCGCACGTTTTCAGACTGCACCGGGGTTGTCGGCGAAATCGGCTCAGGCTCACCTGTTGTAGCGGTACGCGCTGATATTGACGCGCTGTGGCAGGAGGTTAACGGCACATTTCGCGCCAACCATTCCTGCGGACACGATTCACATATGACAATGGCATTGGGCACGTTAATGCTGCTCAAAAAACAACCTGAGCTTCCGAAGGGCACAATCCGTTTTATCTTTCAGCCGGCAGAAGAAAAAGGCGGCGGCGCCTTGAAAATGATAGAAGAAGGCGTGCTTGATGATATCGACTATTTGTATGGTGTTCACGTCCGCCCAATTCAGGAAACACAAAACGGCCGCTGCGCTCCGTCTATTCTGCACGGATCAAGCCAGCACATTGAGGGAACGATCATCGGGGAAGAGGCTCATGGCGCCCGTCCGCACCTCGGGAAAAACAGCATTGAAATTGCGGCATTTCTTGTACATAAGCTCGGGCTCATCCATATTGACCCGCAAATCCCGCATACCGTCAAAATGACAAAGCTTCAAGCCGGCGGAGAAAGCTCTAACATCATTCCGGGAAAAGCATCGTTCAGCCTTGATTTGCGCGCACAGACGAATGAAGCCATGGAGGCGTTAATTGCCGAAACAGAAAGAGCCTGTGAAGCGGCCGCCGCCGCATTCGGCGCAAAGATCGACCTGCAAAAAGAACACAGCCTTCCTGCAGCGACACAAAACAAAGAAGCTGAAGCGATCATGGCAGAAGCCATTACGGAAATCATCGGGGCTGAGCAGCTTGATGACCCGCTTGTCACCACCGGCGGCGAGGATTTCCATTTTTACGCCGTGAAAGTGCCGAACCTCAAAACAACAATGCTTGGTCTCGGCTGCGGACTCCAGCCAGGACTCCATCATCCGCACATGACCTTTGACAGAAATGCAATGTTCAACGGCATTCACATTTTGGCGAACGCCGTGCTCAAAACATTTCAGAAAGCGGAATCGCTTGCTGCCGCTAACGCTTCTTAACGCAAAAAAAGCAGCCTGGCTACAGGCTGCTTTTTGGTTACTTCTTCAAATCTTCAATTGAGTTAACGTTTTTCATATATTGAGGAACAACAAGACCCATTTTCACGCCCGTCATACTGGTGCCAATATCGTCATATTTGCCTTTATATTTGGCGGCGTATGCTTTATGGGTATTCGGCAGCCATGCGGAAAGGGATGCATCCGCGCTTCCCGTCGCGATTGCAGTCCACATCGGACCGGCCTCTACCTGAGTAAGCGTGACCTCATAGCCTAAGTCTTCTAAGACTTTGCCGATCACGTTTGTACTTGCAATTTCACTGTCCCACGCCACATAGGCAAGGTTGATTTTGTCCCCCTTGACCTTTTGAACGCCTTTTGTCCACTCCGCAATCTGATCTTTGTGATTCTTCACATACTCAGCTGCGACTTTGGCAGGTTTCTCGCCTTCTTCCACTTTGATCATCACTTCGCCCATATCGTCTTGCGTCCATTTAAACTGGCTCAGAAGCTTTGCGGCATTCGGCTGTTCTTTGCTGAAGCCTTTGCGTGTGATCGTATGGATTTCCTCCGCGCTGCCATAAGATTGTTTCGGATCATCGAGATATTTCAGCTTATATCTGGAGAACATCCAGTGCGGTGTCCATCCTGTAATGATAATCGGTTTCTTACGGTCGTATGACTTTTTAAGTGTTGCGGTCATCGCGGCACTTGACGCTGAAATCAATGTCCAGTCATTCAGGTCATAATCCTTCATCGCTTTGTCAGTCAGGGCCATAATCCCTGAACCGGGGTCAATCCCGATGATGGTCTTATTCACCTGTTCCGCTGCAGATGCATTTTCATCGTGTTGTGAACCGCAAGCCGTAAGTGAGAGCGCCAGCATGGCGGAAACGCCAATGCCGATGATTTTTTTAAGCATCAGGCATTCCCCCTGCTTTTCTTCTTCACTTTAATATTTTGAGTAATACGGTCCAGAGTAATGGCAACGATAACGATGGCGATACCGGCCTCTACTCCGACCCCGGTTTTCAGCTGTGTAACGGCGCTGTATACTTCAGAACCAAGTCCCGGCGCACCGACCATTGCGGCGATAACAACCATTGATAACGCAAGCATGATGCTTTGGTTGATTCCGGCCAGGATGGTTTTTGTCGCAAGCGGAAGCTGAACTTTAAACAAACGCTGAGCTGTTGTAGAACCGAACGCCTCAGTCGCCTCAATCAGATCCGCCGGCACTTGTTTAATACCGAGAACGGTCATGCGGATTGTCGGAGGCATCGCGAAAATAACTGATGCAACAACACCCGGCACAACACCGATGTTAAAGAAGAAAATCGCCGGCAATAGATATACGAAAGCAGGCATTGTCTGCATTAAATCAAGAATTGGCGTTACAATACGGCGTACCATTTCTTTCTGGGACGCCCAAATTCCGATCGGAACCCCGACCACAATCGAAATAATCACAGATGTCAAAACAAGCGCCAATGTTTGCAGCATTGGGTCCCAATATCCTAAATAATCGATCAGAAGGAATCCAATCAATGTAAATAACGCAATTCCTCTTGTACTGATCCACCACGCAAGTGCGGCGAAAATAATCGTTAACAAAATAGATGGGATAAATCCAAGTCCGCTGACAATTCCATTTACAAAAGCGGCAAGTCCGTTTGCGATTCCGTCGAAGAATCCGCCAAACGTCATTGTAATCCAGTCAACAAAACGGTCAATGATATCTGCTAAAGGTATTCTAGGCAGTCTATCCATCTTACTTCACCTCCTGTGCAGAAGGATCTTGTGTTTGTTCGCCAGTGCCTTCAGCATTGATATACTCGTTATTGCCGGCAAGCGCGCCAATCAGTGCGCCTTTTACGACAATCCCTTTCATTCTTTGCTTCTCATCTACAACCGCAATTGGAATATTCGCGTCAGAAACAACGTCAAAAATCTCTGTCAAATACGTATCCTCTGGTACAGTCGTAAATTCTGTATTCAAGATATTTTGAAGTGACAAATCAGATTCAGCCGCTTTTTTCGCATCAGACGCATAGATAACACCTAACAATTTCTTTTGTTTATCCACTGCGTAAATTGAAGAAATTCCAAGGTTTTTCATCAATGTCAATGCCACGCGAGGCCCTTTATCAATCCGCACTGTTTCAGCGCGTTTCATAATATGGCCTGCTGTGAGGACTTTAGATAAATCAACATCCTCGACGAATTTCTCAACATATTCGTTAGATGGATTCATCAGGATTTCTTCAGGCGTGCCGATTTGAACGATGTTGCCGTCCTTCATCAGAACAATTCTGTCGCCGATCCGCAATGCTTCGTCCAAGTCGTGCGTAATAAAGATAATCGTTTTTCCGACATTATCGTGAAGATCAAGAAGTTCATCCTGCATATCTTTACGAATCAGTGGATCGAGCGCACTGAACGCTTCATCCATCAGAAGAATGTCCGGATCATTTGTCAACGCGCGGGCAAGGCCAACACGCTGCTGCATCCCGCCGGAAAGCTGGTCAGGATATTGGTGTTCAAATCCTTCAAGTCCGACGAGCTTTAAGGACTCAAGCGCTTTTTGCTGGCGCTCCTGTTTGTCTATACCTTGAAGTTCCAGTCCGTATTCTGTATTTTCAAGTATCGTTCTGTGCGGAAACAGAGCGAACTTTTGGAAGACCATGCTGATTTTTTTCCGGCGGACTTCCCGGAGCTGGTCTTTAGACATATTTGTTATCATGTCACCATCAATGTAAATATTTCCGGCAGTCGGTTCAATAAGCCGGTTTAACATCCGTACTAAAGTTGATTTACCGCTCCCTGATAGACCCATGATGACAAATATCTCACCATCATATACTTCAAAATCTGCCTGATTAACCCCAACGGTTGAACCGGTTGCTTTCAGGATCTCTTTTTTTGTCTTTCCATTGGCAAGCATTTGAACTGCCTTCTTTGTTTGTTTCCCAAAAATTTTAGAGACTTTCTCGACTTTTATCTTAATTGGTTTCTCATCTACACTCATATTTTCCCTCCATATTAAGCAATCCTAATAACCGTAACATTTATGTAACTTCCCACACAAACAGCATATTCTCTTTTATTCTGTACCATTTCTTTATAAACATCCATGTGACCACATGATCTTATTTATGCTTCTAAATACTCTGTAATCCTCCTATATAATTGTATTTTACGGGTGATTTTTCTCCTATCTATAGTTGAAAACGCTTTTATTGGAATTGAATTCCTCCTGCCTTATGACTTCCTGCTCCTTTACTGGAAAAATAAGTTGCTTTTCCAGCATCAATTATGTATTATAGTTTCATGACTATGAAACTATCAGATGATCAAATAAGAGCGCAAATTTTTAAAGCACTGTCTGATGAATCAAGGCTTGCTATTATTCGTACGCTTTATGCCAGCGGAAAAGAACTCAGCTGCGGTGAAGTAGGTGAAAAGTGCAATATTGTCAAAACCACGGCATCTTATCATTTTAAAACGCTGCGTGAAGCGGGATTGACGGCAACCCGAAAAGATTCGCGGACAAAATATGTCAGTCTCCGTGAAGACACATTTCAAACATACCTGCCTGGCTTTTTGGAAACCCTCTAACAAAGGGTTTTCTCTATACATATTTGTTTCATAGTTTCAAAGTTATAAAACTATAGGAGTGATAAAATTTGAATCGTATTTGGCTTTTCTTCAGTGTCATGTTTGTCATTGGCACAGATACCTTTTTGCTTTCTCCGCTTCTCCCGCTTTTACAGGAGCAGTTTCATGTCTCTACTGATTTGTCAGGCTGGATGGTCAGTGCTTATGCACTCGGTTATGCGCTCTTCGCTTTCATCGCGGGCCCAATCTCAGACCGTTTGAACAGGAAAACAGTCATGCTATGGGGACTTGCGGGCTTTATCGTATCCACGTTTTTATGCGGCATCGCTCCCTCTTTTGCCGCCATGTGCCTGTTCCGTTTTGCCGCAGGCGTTAGCGCTGCGTTTGTGACGCCTCAGATTTGGGCGTCCATCCCAATCATTGTTAAGCCGTCTCAGATTATAAAAAGCATGGGGATAGCGACAGCAGGATTGGCCGCTTCACAAATGCTCGGACTGCCGATCGGAGGGTTTTTCGCTTCCTTTACATGGCATACGCCATTTTTCGTTTTGTCAGCGTGCTCGATTATTCTTCTATTGATTCTGGCGGTGGTTATGCCTGATATCCGCCCTTCTGAATCCTTGGCGCGCCCATCAACAATCAACCCATATCGGGAGCTTTTTTCATTGCCGAAAACATCGGTCATTCTGCTTGCCTATTTTCTCTTTCAAACCGGAAACTTCGCTTCATTCAGCTTTCTAGGCACTTGGCTTGCTGCGGATTATCATTTAACCGTGTCACAAATTGGGGCAGCTATGCTTGTTCTCGGACTGGGAAATATGCTCGGAAGCCTTATCGGCAGCCGGATTTCAGCAAAGCTTGGCATGTTTAAGACATTGATCGGCGGGATGCTGCTGATGGGCGCTCTCTATTTCGCTCTTCCTTTCTTTCCTAACTTATTTTTAGTCGAAACGAGCTTTTTTCTCACGTTCTTTACAGCTGGCATTATCTTTCCGTTAATGATGGGTGTCTCTCAATCCATTTCACCAAACGCGCGTGGAACCATCGCTTCCCTTTCCAATGCCGCTATGTATGCAGGAACCACTGTCGGCACAGGTATTGCAGGTTTTTTATATCAAAGCACACAGCATTTCGGAGCTGTCACAGGATTTACTGCCATACTATTCATGCTGTCAATGGCGCTCTACCAGACAATTAGTAAAACCGGGAAACGCCAATCCGCAGCCCGGGCGCAGATGTAAAAAAAGCACCTCATTCAAGAGGTGCTTCAGATTGTTGACAAAATCCTAAAATGGTCTTCATTTTAGGATTTTGTCATCTTTTCAGCGTGATTGAAAACCCTTGAAGTCTAGGAAGGACGAGCATAGGAGCGGAGCGAATGTTCTAATTCGTGAGCACCGAAGCGCAGTCCTGACAACGAATGCGAGGGTTTGTCGACACGCTGAAAGCACCTCTTTTAAGAGGTGCTTTTCCTATTCTAGCTCAGTTTGTTTCGTCTCTTTCCCCATAATCAAAATACAAGCAACCGCGAGTAAGATGGCAATGCAAAAGATTGAAAAGATGACCGAAAACGAAATATGACGGGCTGCGAGCGTTCCAACGAGCAGAGGCCCGAAGATGCCGCCGATTCTTCCAAACGCCGCCGTCGTTCCTGAACCTGTTGCGCGAATCGCAGTCGGATATTGCTCCGGGGTATACGCATACAGCACGCCCCACGCACCGAGATTGAAAAACGATAACAGCATTCCAGCCGTAAGCAGAAGGCCTAAAGAATCAGCCGTTCCAAAGAAATAGGCGCTTCCTGCTGTACCAATCAGGTAAATGACAAGTATCCACTTCCGGCCCGCTTTTTCAATCAGCCATGCGGCAGAGAAATAGCCCGGTAGCTGAGCAAGCGTCATCAGCAGGACATATTCAAAGCTTTGAATCATGCTGAAGCCTTTCAGAAGCATGACACTCGGGAGCCATAGGAACATGCCGTAATAAGAAAACACCACACAGAACCAAACAATCGACAGCATTACGGTCGGCCGTATATACTGTCTTGCCCAGACGCTTTTTACATTCTCCCACACAGATTTCTTTTTGGCAGAAAGCGATTCATATTTTGGTGAATCAGGCAGACTCGTCCGCAGGTATAACGCATAAAAAGCAGTCAGTGCGGTTAACAGCAGGGCAGCCTGCCAGCCGAAGCTTGGTATCACAAAGTAAGAAATCAAGGCCGCTGCGAGCCAGCCCACAGCCCAAAAGCTCTCCAGAAGCACAATCACTCTGCCCCGCTTTTCAGGCACAACCGCTTCCGAAACGAGTGTCGAAGCGACTGGAAGCTCTCCGCCAAGTCCCATGCCGATCACGAAACGAAGGATTAGAAATGCCGATAAGCTCGTCATAAAAGCGGAAATGCCGCTTCCGATGGAAAAGCATAGAAGGGTGATAATAAATACTTTTTTTCGGCCGATTCGATCAGCCAGCAGACCAAACAAAAACGCTCCCGCAGCCATGCCGATGGAATTGACGCTTCCGATCCATTTCATTTCCTCGGGCGACAGATTCCACTCTACATGGAGCGCGGCGATAATAAACGATAATATTCCGACATCCATTGCATCAAACAGCCACCCCAAACCGGCGACGCCCAGCAATTTACGCTGGGATATAGGCTGTTGTTTTCCCATTGCCAACACCTCTGATATGCAAAATGATTACCGTTTAAGTTTACACCTGTCTTTACACATTGTCATTAACTAAATGATGTAAATGAAAAACCCCGCTTATGTTCCACAAGCGGGGTTCTGATTATTGCTGTAATGCTGCTTTTTTAATATTATCCTGAAGCTGGGCAATTCGTCTCGCGCCGTCTTCGCGGAGGCGTTTGTTTTCTTCTTCGATTTGTTTTGTTTCCTGCATGCCGCTGACAATCGTGTTCCAAGACGATTCGATCGTTTCAATATCTATGCTCGGTCTGCCGGCCATTCTCGCAATTTCAACACTTTGGCTCGAGATGTTTTCAGCATTTCGTTTTAGCATCTCGTTTGTCCGGCGGTCAAGCTCGCTCATTGAATCAGCCACAAGCTTTTGCCGTTTCACCGTAACAGCCTGAATAATGCCGTTTTTGAAAATCGGAATGGTAATGATAAACGCGGAGTTGATTTTCCCGATCAGCTTTGCGTTTCCGCGCTGCAGGAGACGGATTTGTGGTGCGGTTTGAAGAGCCACCATCCGTGCCATATCCAGATCATACACCCGTTCCTCAAGCGCCTGAATACCGTTGCGCAACGTATCGAGCTGCATTTGCGCCAGCTGGTTTCCGCTTGCCGCTTTTTCCTCATATGAAGGAAGGATCGACTGCATCTCTTCCAGTTTCATCTGCCCGGCAACGACGTATTTTTCAAGCTCCATATAGTATTTGATATTGTTTTCATACATTTCATCGAGCGTGTAGTTCGTCTTCGTCATCTCATCTTTGTATTTCGAAATCTCAACGTTGATTTTTTCAATCTCTCCGCCGAGTGTCTGATACTTTTTAAAGATTTTTTCAACCATGCTGCCGCCGCGTTTGAAAATTTTCGCCATTAATCCCTTAGGCTCATCAAAATCATTTTTGTCGAAGCGGTCCATGATTTTTCCAAGCTGAGTCAGCATTGTGCCGGAGTCTGTCACACTTGTTGTCTTCATCATCCCCAAGATGCGGTCAGAGAACTTGGAAATTTCAACGGCCGGCTCCTTGCCGTACTCAAGCAGCTCCATTTGGTTTTTAACGTCAATTTGTTGAGCGAGCCGCTTTACCTCTGGTTCCTGACGGAGCTGAAGACGGATATCGTCAGCTTTTTGCTGGGAAATCTCTTCATTTTTATCGAGAACAAGCGGATTTTGATTTTCTGTTGTCATGCTTTTCTTCTCTCCTTATTTTTGGGTAATGTTTCTGAAGAGCCTTTTCACAAGCGAAGGCTCTTTGTAGTCCTGCTGGAACACCATGTCGTCCAGCCAGTGGATATCATACTGATCCTCTTCAATAAACTGCTCAATATCTTGGTGTCCGGGCGGATTATAAATGATGATATCGATTCCGATTTCATTCAGGAACAGCAGGGCAGCGGCATCCGAACGCGTGAGTCCGCCGCTCATTTCCGTATGATATAAAACGAGTTTCGGAACGGTTTGCGCATAGTCAAACATTTGAATCAATTTCAGCAGATTCGCAGGCAGGTTTGTCGTTTGTTTAAACAAATAGATTTGAACATCCTTGACTTGTTCCTGATGCAAAGCCTTAAGCCGAGGATGCCTGCACATTCTCGAAATCGTTTTGGCAATGGCGGTCTGAACGCCCGCCGGCAGCTGTTTGTACTGCCACACATTGCTTGCCATCAGCTTGTCCGGATCAATATTCTCTTCGTGGTCAAGTGCGTGGCTGTAGTGAAATTGATAGTTCGACTTTATTTCTTCTGTAAATGGAAAGCTTCTGACCATTTCTGTTTCCTGATAATCCGCTAGAGTATGAAGCCTGTTCCAATATTCCTTATTGTCTTTGGACACGCCCATAATTTTGGCGAAAACATTCGGAATCTCAATGGAGTGTTTATCTGCTTTGAAATTCGGCCGAATAAAGGCGCGTTCTTTCGTGATTAAAAACAGTTCATCATAGGTCGTTTTCAGCGTAACGGACACCGGTGTGTGATCTCTGAACTGCCATGGCTTGTACAGCATGGACTCCTCGTGATTCAGCACATGTTCAATTTCTTTTGTTGAGCGGTAAGCCACTGTTGATTTACGGTCTGGTTTTTCTTTCGGAAACGGCTGAAGCTCCGAAACATCCGGGAGCTTTTCCGTAAAACTGAGCTCCTGCTTTGGATCGACAAGCGCCAGCTGATCGGTACCCGCCGGATGAAACAGCAGAACATCACAGCCGACCAGCATCAGATAATATAAGAAATAGAGCTGGCTTTTCGTCGCATCTCCATACCAAACAACCTTTGGCATCTCACGCTCTATATCGGTTTTTTCCAGCCACGGATTCAGGTGATTTAAAGAAAACTTCGAGACATCAAGCAGCACTCTGCGAAAATCAGGATGATTCAGCCCCTTCTCATGACTGTCCGCAAAGGTATGTAAAAGCGTCATCAGCGCTTTTCTTAAATGGCGGTGCATCAAGGGATTTGAGTGCCTCGCAATCAGCTTTTCCCCGTCCAGAAAGGCAACAAAGCGGCTGACTGACAGCCCTTTTTCTTTCTGATTGATGGAATGAATATGCTGAAGCTTTTGGAATGTTTCCGGTTCGATTGTTTTATCAAGCGTTTCACTCAAAATAGTCATGCCGTCATTTACAGACAGCTCGTACAGCTCGTTATAGTAATCCGTCTCATCAATAGGCGTGCCTAATATCTGTCCGGCAAGGCGGGAAAACGAAAGGCCCTGTGCTGTTTCATAGTGATCTCGCTCCGGCAATGGCTGAAACAGCAGGCTTTTCCAATCCCCATCAGCCGGAAGTGCTTTATGAATGATTACTTCTTCTTGTCTCATCATATCCTCCTTTCCGGTTTGTTATTGAACGATATTTCGGTAACAAAAAAGGAAGGACATTGAACCTCCCTCCTTGTTTTGTTTTATTCTTCTTTTGAAGCGGCTGTTTGTTCGCGCACCTGCTTTTGTTTGTTGATGTAGTGAATGATCAATGTTACCGCAAATGCAGCGATAATGATGATGAAGAATACAGAGTGCGGCATTTCGTAATGGAAAGCGCTCCCCGCCATTTTTAGCGCGATAATGCCGATTAACACGAATGCTGTGTTTTCCAGCTCAGGAATTTTATCAATCAGCACAAGGAACACTTTTGCCACTGTACGCATCATTAAAATACCAAGCATACCGCCGATCAGAAGCACCCATACTTTTTCAGATACCGCAAACGCGGCCAGGATGCTGTCCACAGAGAAGGCAAGATCCATTAATTCTACTGAAACGACAGTCGCCCAGAAGATCCCGAACGTGCGGACCATCCAAGAGTTTTTCTTCATGCCGTCCGCTTCTTCTTCTTTTTCGCCTATCCAGAAGTGCTTAATGACGAGCCAAGCTAGGTAAAGCGCGCCAAGCACCTTGATCCACCAGAATTTAATGAGGAGCATACCGAGCCCGATGAAAATAAACCTGAAAATATAAGCTCCAAACAAACCATACGTTAACGCTTTTTTACGCTGTTTTTCCGGCAGGTGTTTGACCATGACCGCAAGAACAAGCGCGTTATCGGCCGATAAAAGGCCTTCCAGAACAACAAGGGAACCGATCAGACCCCAGGAAACAGGATCAGTCAGAACTTCCCCCCACATTTTCCAATCGAAAAATGAAGCATACGTAGACATGATATGATGTAAAAAGTCCAAGTTTTTTCCTCCTATTAATTTGAAACGGTGACTTCTCTATTTGTCACTCGTTTACACTTGCAAACCGTAATTCCGGCACAATGCAGCCAGCCCGCCGGAAAAACCGCTGCCGATCGCATTGAATTTCCACTCGCCGCCGTGTCTGTAAAGCTCACAAACGACAACAGCTGTTTCTATGGAGAAGTCTTCTCCCAAATCGAAGCGAAGAAGCTCATTCTGCGTTTCTTCATCCACAACGCGGACAAACGCATTGGAAACTTGTCCGAAGTTTTGGCTGCGTGCTTCAGCATCGTGAATGGTCACTGTGATGCCGATTTTCTCAATGTGAGCAGGGATCTTTGAGAAATCCACGATAATCTGCTCATCATCTCCGTCGCCTTCACCCGTGCGGTTGTCACCCGTATGGATGACACCGCCGCTCGGGTGTTCAAGGTTATTATAGAAGACGAAATCGAGATCATTTACGCAGTTATCATGCGCATCAACTAAAAAGGCCGAAGCATCCAGGTCAAAATCGTGTCCGCCAGAGTACTTGTTTGTATCCCAGCCTAAACCGATCACCGCTTTTGTCAGTCCCGGATTTGTTTTCGTTAAATCAATGCGCTGTCCTTTTGATAATTGAATGGCCATACTGCCTCTCTCCTTTCTGCTCTTCGTATTTTTCTTAACCGACTTGCAAACCGTAGTCTGTTGCGATGCGGGCAAGGCCGCCTTGGTAGCCTGAGCCGATTGCAGAGAATTTCCACTCGCCGTTATGTCTGTAAAGCTCCCCTGCAATGATTGCCGTTTCAATAGAGAAATCTTCTGCAAGATCGTAACGGATGAGCTCTTCATTTGTTTCTTCATTTACGATGCGGACAAACGCGTTTGATACTTGTCCAAAGTTTTGGCTGCGCGCTTCTGCTTCGTGAATGGTAATAACAAATGAGATTTTATCAATGTTTGCCGGTACAGCGCTGAGATTTACTTTTACATTCTCATCATCGCCTTCGCCAGCACCAGTCAGGTTGTCGCCTGAATGAACGACTGAACCGTTGCCGCCTTCAAGCTGGTTGTAGAAAATAAAGTCGTTTGGTGACGCGCATTTGCCTGCGGCGTCTAACAGAAACACACTTGAGTCAAGATCAAAGTCGTGTCCGCCGTCATACTTGTTCGTATCCCAGCCTAAACCGACAACAACCTTTGAAAGACCCGGATTTGTTTTTGTTAAATCTACTTTTTGTCCTTTTGCCAATGAAATTGTCATGTTTCATCCACTCCTTTTCTTTTATACGTATCGGCTGATAATATCTTCTAATCTCGTATCGTTCGTGCCTTCACCAATCGCCGCAAACTTCCACTCACTGCCGCTTCGGTAGATTTCTGCTGTAATCAGGCTTGTTCTGCCGGCATAATTGTCTCTCAAATTGTATTTGAGCATTTCTTCATGATTAGATTGATCAACTACGCGAATAAACGCATTTTGAATCATGCCGAAATCTTGTTTTCTTCTGACACAATCGTAAATGTTCACTACAAATACAAGCTTATCGATGTTTCCAGGCACTTTATCTAAATCTATCATAATTTGCTCGTCATCGCCCGCACCGTCACCCGTCAGGTTGTCGCCTGTATGCTGTACACCGCCGCAGCGGCTTTTCAGGTTGCCGAAATAAATCAGATTTTTCTTTTCGGTGAATTTTCCGTTTTCCAACATCAGCACTGAAGCGTCACAGTCGATATTCGGACCGCCTCCGCCAAGCAGTTTGCTGAAGAATCCTCCGCCTGAGGACACTGGGTCCCAGCCGAGACCGACCATCAATTTTGACAGACCGGCTTTTCCTTTTGTTAAATCAATTCGTTGACCTTTTTCTAAAGAAATTGCCACACGATTCACTCCTACTCATCAAAATGTGAAGATAGTCACATTTATTTTTACGCTCACAAGGAAAATAAGCCGTAAATTACTAATATATACGTTTGTTATTATATCAAAGTTTCGTAAAAGTTAAGAATAATTGACGAAAAACCTCGAAAAAAAACTTCCATATTTGATATATGATTTGCAAATGCTATAAAATGCACTTCTTAAACAAACCATTTGACGTGAGCGAGTCATTTTGCCTATTCTTGTGTCACATTGTAAAAACAGACAGAAAGGAAGCGGCCATTTGATTCATGTAAGCATACTTGATCAGGCACCTGTTTCTAAAGGAGAAAGCCCTGTGACAACTCTTCAGCATTCGGTTGAGCTTGCTCAATTAAGCGAACAGTGGGGCTATAAGCGTTATTGGTTTGCCGAGCACCACAGCACGAAAGGACTGGCAAGCACAGCGCCTGAAATCATGATCGCCCGCATCGCAGCACAGACAAACACGATTCGTGTCGGATCAGGCGGCGTGCTCCTGCCCCAATACAGTCCGTTTAAAGTGGCTGAAACCTTTCGCCAGCTTGAGGCCCTGTATCCAAACCGGATTGACCTTGGCGTCGGCCGTTCCCCCGGAGGCACGACAAAAACCCGGCTTGCGCTAACAGACGGGGTAAAAAAAAGCTTAACCGAATTTAACAGACAGCTGCTGGATGTCTCTTATTTTCTCACAGATTCCCTTCCTCCCGACCATCCGTATGCCGGAATCAAAGCGGCGCCCCTGATTGACACTGCACCAGAGCTATGGGTGCTCGGCCTTGGCGAAAACAGTGCAAGACGTGCAGCGCAACAGGGGATTGGATATGTATTTGGGCATTTCATTAATCCAGAACGAGGAGAAAATTCGTTCCGCATCTACCGAGAAAGCTTTCGGCCCTCAGCCCATTTCTCAAATCCGGCCGCCCTTTTTACGATTTTTGTCATTTGCGCAAAATCAGATGAAGAGGCAGAGGAACTCGCGTTAAGCCAGGATTTATGGCTTCTTCGCGTCGGAAAAGGCTTGGACAGCCGCGTGCCGAGCATCGAGGAAGCGAAAGCGCATCCCTACACTGAATCCGATAAAAAACTCATTGCAGAAAACAGAAAGCGGATGATAATCGGTTCTCCAAGCACTGTCAAACAGCAGCTGTTAGACCTCACAGACCGCTATGAAACAAATGAAATCATGGCTCTGTGCAATGTGTTTGATTTTGAGGCGAAAAAAGAATCGTATGAGCGCCTTGCCGGATTATTTCTATAAAAAAAAGCAGTTTCCCCTGGGGAAACTGCTTTTTTTGTTATTGGCGCCCTTTTTTGCGCTGCGCTTCTTTTTTGATAAACATCCAAACTCCTTGAACTGCAAATCCGAGCAAAAGCAGAACGATCAATAGCAGGGTAATAGACGGCCCTGGCGGCGTCCCGAGCTGATAGGATGATGTCAGTCCCGCAAATACGCTGAATAACGAAATGAGTATGGCTGTAATGAAGACCATGTTAAAGCCTTTTGCAATTCTAATGGCGAATGCTGCCGGCAATACGAGCAGGGCTGATACAAGAAGGACCCCGATGATCGGTATAATGACTGAAATCGCAAGGCCTGTGACAATACTGAATGACAACGAGAGAACGTTTGTATTAATTCCCGATGTTTTGGCTGTTGCTTCATCAAACGTCAGCAGGTAGAGCGGTCTTCTCAATACGATAAAGTAAAGCAGGATCAGCAGTGTGATAATACCGATAATATAGACCTGCTGCTGATTGACTGTCACAAGCGATCCAAATAGGTATTGATCGATGCTCATATTGGCTGTGCCTTTGGAAAGGCTGATTAAAAACATCGCGAAGGACAAACCAGCTGCCATTAAGATGGCAATGGACACTTCTGAATAAGTCCGATACGCCCGCCGCATGTATTCAATTCCGATCGCGCCGATGGTCACGACGACTATGCTCGCTGCGGTAATATTGGTGCTGAGAAAAAAGCCGATGGCCACACCTGACAACGAGATATGTGAAAGTGTGTCAGCCATTAAGGCCTGTCTTCTGAGAACGAGATACACTCCCAGTATCGGAGCCATGATGGCAATCATGCCGCCTGCTAGAAAAGCTCGTCGCATGAATTCCAAGTCAAACATTTCCATCCGCCTTTTTCTCCTCTCTCTAACCGAATCACTTTATCTAAAAATTGCTGTACTTCGTTTTGTTCGTGAGTAACCATCACAACTGTGCGGTTGTGATTTTTCACGAGGTGATGCATAAATTCGTAAAATCCTTTTCTGCTGTCGTAGTCAACTGCAGTTGTCGGTTCGTCCAGCATCAGGAGATCCGGGTTGCTGGCGAGCATTCTGGCGATACAGATTTTCTGCTTCTGTCCGCCTGATAAATCACCGATTTTGCGATGGCGGAGCTCCCACATTTCCACCATTTTCAGTGCTTTTTCTACTTCAAGATGATCTTCTTCATTTAAACGTTTAAACCATTTCCCTTTTGTGTATCGGCCTGACTGGACAAGCTCCAGCACCGTGCTCGGAAAGCCGGCGTTAAATGAAGAAATTTGCTGCGGGACGTACCCAATGGTCAGGCGTTTCCCTTCTGTATTTCTTTTACTGATCGTCACTGTGCCTTCCCACGGTTTCAGCATGCCGAGCATTACTTTTATGAGCGTCGATTTAGAGGCGCCGTTTGGTCCAGTGATGCCGACGAACTCACCGCTTTCAATATCAAGTGATACTTTATCTAAAACAGGCGTATGGGAATAGCCGAATACGATATCTTTCAATGAGACGAGATTCATGTTAATCTTCCTTTCTCACAAAGAAATAGTGTGCACCCCTCCGGCGCACACTATCTTATGATTTAACCAATAGTGAATCTTTCAGGGCATCGAGGTTTTGTTTCATAATGTCGATATACCCTAAACCTTTATCCTGTTCTTCTTTGCTTAAGCCTTCCAGTGTATTCAGCACTTCTGTCTTCGCACCGATTTCACTGGCGAGCGTATCTGCGACCTTTGAGGATGCAATTTCTTCAAAGTAAATGACTTTTACATTATGTTCTTTGGCATATGTTTTCAGCTTTGCCAAGCTGGCTGCGCTCGGTTCTTGGTCAGGAGAAAGCCCTGCAATCGGAACCTGCGTCAGGCCATATTCTTTTGCGAGATAGCCAAAAGCAGTATGCTGCGTGATAAATTCTTTTTTCTCCGCTTTTTTTGCGGTTGTACGATATAGTTTATCAAGATCCTGCAGTTTTGCAATATATTCTTTACTATTTTTCTCATAGTATTCTTTGTTATCCGGGTCTTGCTTTACGATTTGCGCCGTAATATTTTTAACTTCCTTTTGCGCCAGAACAGGGCTTAGCCATACGTGAGGGTCCATTGCATGACTGTGCTCATGCTCCCCATGATCGTGGTCTTCATGTTCATCTTCAGAGCCTTCCATTAAATCAATGCCTTTGCTTGCGTTAACGAAAACGGCGTGGCCTTGGCCCATGCTTTTTTCAGCTGACGGAACCCATGTCTCCATGTATTCACTATTATAAACGAACAGATCAGCATCCTGAATGTTGGCAATGTCTTTCGGCGTCGGTTCCCAATCATGCGGTTCAACGGAAGATGGGATTAACAGATCCACATCGCCTTTGTCTTTTACAATTTGTTTTGTGAATTCATACATCGGATAAAACGTTGTGACAACGTGCAGTTTATCACCCTTTGAATCCGCCGACCCTTTTGTTGATGAGTTGCCGCATGCTGCAACCAATAAAAAGCACGCTGCAATCACAAACAAACTGCTCCATTTTTTAAACATATCGTATATCCCCTCTTTTTCAGTAGCTTTAAATCAAAATGATAACGATTTTGTAATCCTATATCATAATAAACCGAAGTCATTACGTTTTGCAAGAATAAATTTCATTTTCTTTTTATTCTTCCCGCCTGCAGAGCGAATATATGTACTAAAAAAACCCGGCTGAATGCCGGGCTGCTAAATCATTAGGTTGTTTTGTCCAGAAGGTACACCCTGCTTTCATAAGGCTGGAACACCATTTCGTCAGCAAGGTCGCCGTTGTTGTTATAGTTGCTGAGAAGCAGAGATGCCTGAGCTTTGCAGCAGTTCTTCGGCCATGGGAAAACAGCCTGCTCTTTTGAAAAATTATTGACTGACAAAAGCTGCTGGTTACCGTTTTCTCTCATATATACAAACAACTGCGGGTCGTCCGGAAGCAAAAGATCATAGCTTCCTTTTATAAGATCAGCATACCGCTTTCTCAGTCTGATCAGCTTTTTGTAATAGAGTAAGACCGAATCGGGGTCACTCAGCGCTTCCTCCACATTGATAGAGGTGAAGTTCGGGTTGACCTTCAGCCAAGGCGTGCCGTCAGTAAATCCGGCATGTTTGCCGCTGTTCCACTGCATCGGGGTCCGAGCATGATCCCGGCTTTTGGCTAAGATTGATCTCATTACATCCTCTGGATCATAGCCTTTTTCAAATACCCGTTTATGATACATATTGATCGTTTGGATATCTTTGTAGTCCTCAATCTGGGTGAACGGCGCGTTTGTCATCCCGATTTCTTCTCCCTGATAAATGTATGGCGTGCCCTTCATGAAATAAAGTACGGTAGCCAGCATTTTCGCAGATGCTTTGCGGTATTTCCCATCGTCCCCGAATCTGGATACAATCCGGGGCTGGTCATGGTTGCACCAATATAATGTATTCCAGCCTTGATGTTCAAGCTTTTTTTGCCATGCGGTCAAAACCGATTTTAAATCAGAAAGCTCAAGGGGCTTTACATCCCAATGTTCTTTTCCGGGCTGCTGGTCAAGCTCCATATGCTGAAAGTGAAAAATCATATTCAGCTCATGCTTATCTGTTCCTGTATATTTTAGGCCTTCTTCCGGCGTGACATTGCCGACCTCTCCGACAGACATGACATCATATTGAGAAAACACTTCATCTGTCATTTCTTTCAAATAGTCATGGATTCGATCGCCATTTGGCTGAAAGGGCTTCGGCTCTGCCTGCTGATTGATATAGTCCTCATACGAAGGAAGATATTCTTTCTTAGAAATGAGATGGAGCTGATCAATGCGCAAGCCGTCGACCCCTTTATCGAGCCAAAACTTCATCATGTCATACACCGCTTGGCGAACTTCGGGGTTTTCCCAGTTTAAATCAGCTTGTTTGACGGCGTTCATATGGAGATAATATTCTCCGGTATGCTCCTCGTATTGCCAGACCGGGCAGCCATAGTTTGAGAGCCAGTCCGTCGGCGGGCCGTTCTTTGTGCCGGGACGCCAGTAATAATAGCTGCGGTATTTGCTGTTTTTGTCCAGCTCCGCTTCTTTAAACCACGGATGCTCGACAGAGGTGTGATTTAACACAAAGTCCATCACCAGCTTTAATCCCCGCTGATGCACCTGGTCCAGCAGCTCGTGAAAATCGTCCATTGTTCCGTATGAATCCATGATTGCCCTATGGTCTGTCACATCATAGCCGTAATCAACATTCGGAGAAGGATAGATTGGGCAAACCCAAATCACATCCGCCCCGAGCTCCTTTATGTAGTCAAGACGGGAAATAATCCCCCGCAAGTCCCCAATTCCGTCTCCATTGCTGTCCTGAAAGCTTCTCGGGTAAATCTGGTACACCACCGCATCCTTCCACCAGTCTGTGTTCATCCCGCAATCCCCCTGTATTTGATGTTCTATTCAAGCTGAGACGGATAAAGAGTCATTCCGCCGTCGACGAAAAGTGTAGTCCCGGTCACATAGCTTGCTTCCTCAGATACGAGCCAAGCAGCTGCTGCCGCCACCTCTTCCGGTTTTCCGAAGGCTTTCATCGGGATTTTTTTCAATTGTTTTTGCCTGCTCTCTTCCTTTTTTGTATCAACATTTGATTCTGTGGCAATGGTGCCGGGCGCTATCGCATTGACGCGGATTCCCTTATCCGCATAATTGAGCGCCAGCGTTTCCGTCATCATCTTGATGCCGCCTTTGGATGTGGAATACTGAACGTTGACTGGGCGCGGAATCTGCTGATGAACACTTGAGATATTCAGCACATTGCCCTTGATATTGTTTTTCATCATGTGGTTAAGTGCCGCTTTCGCTCCCAGAAAGGTTCCGGTGACATTGACATCAATCACTCTCTGCCAATCTTCAAGACTCATCTCGTGCGGCATGGCTTCCGTGCCGTTAAAGCCGGAGTTGTTCACCATCACATCGAGCGTGCCGAAATGCTCTAAAGCTGTGTCCAAGAGCGCCTGAATCCCCTCTTCTTTTGACACGTCCGCCTCAACTGCAACGGCTTTCCCTCCGTTCTGCTTGATGATTTCCAGGGTTTCATCGGCTCCAGACGGGTCGCTGTGGTAGTTTACAACAACATTCATTTTCTCCTGTCCGAACCGTTCCGCAATGGCTTTCCCGATTCCTTTTGAAGACCCTGTCACAATCGCTGTTTTTCCAGTTAACTCTTTATACATACATGATATCCTCCTCTGATTTCTCACTATGCAGTGGAAAATACCCTGTTTTTCCGAGTTGAAAACAGCACAAAAAAAGCAGAGAACCTGTAGTTCTCTGCTTTTTTCTATTGAAAGCGCTGCTCAGCAAGCTTCTTTTTAATATTCATCAGCCTGCGGTAAAAGAAAGCGGCGGACTCGTAATGTTCTAGCTGATTGAAACGTTCCGCTGTATCATGCAGCAGATCTTCGGCGTCGGCAAGAAGCTGCCTGGATTCCAGCAGGTCAAAGCATTCTGTAAGCACGGTCCGGTCGCCGCTTCCAAGATACAGCTCATGAATGAGGCGGAATTTCGTCAAGTACATGTCATCTTTCCATTCAGCCGCGCTCTTTATCCCGCGGTCATATGTCTCTACTGCTTTGTCGTATTTTCCTTCTTTACAGTACATATGAGTCAGTGAAAAAACAGCTTGAACAGCCTGCTGAAAGTTGTGCTCCTCAAAAATAGCGGCGGCTGTTTTGAAATAGCCCTCCGCTTCTTTGTAATCGCCCAGACTGTATTTACAGTGGCCGACATTATAATAGGCAGCGGCGATCATATACGCTTCTTCCAGCTGCCTGGCATGATCTAAGGCACTGCACAAATGGGTCAGTGCTTTTTCATGATGATACACATCCGTCAAATTTCCGGCGATGATAAATTCACACTGCACGCGGCGTCGGCCGTACAGTTCATATTTCGTATAGATATCAAGCGCCTGGCTCGCATAGTTCATGGAAAAATACGTTTGTTTGATGTGATAATACACTTCTGCAACCTTAAAAAGAAACTCAGCTTTTTCGATCTCATCCTCAACATACTCGAGCTTCTCCTCAGCATGTTTATAATGGTCAATCGCTAATATGAAATTTTTCTGCTTAAATTCGTACATTCCTCTGAAATAATAAAAGTAGTATTCCAATAAGCCCGTAAGTTTTTGCTGATTGCTTTCAATTTCATTCAGCATATCAGAGAACGGAGGCTTGGTGTCGCTGTCTTTCACCGGCATCAGCTTATCAAGCATGATTCGGTGCCGGAATTCCATCAAAGAAAAATATAAAAGCAAGTCCTGGTTCTCTTCCATATCTTCTAAATCGTATTCAATCTCCTGCTTTAACGCTTCTGCTTGATCTGCTTCAAATGCGCGAATGAGCTTGTACCATTCATTTAGCTTTACTGCTACTTCTTCAGATGGAATCTTTGCTCTCATCGGTCTGCCTCCTTCCTCCTGCTACTATTTATGTTATATTTTATCATAGCTGTCCGCTTTTAGAGAGAGTCAATCACTTAAAAGCGTTAACATTCAGCACATCTTGAGAAAGTGAGATCGATATGAAGTTGGCCGCAAAAACATCTGTTATCTTATGTATTCTATTTTTTCTAAATCTTTGTGTTAGTTATATTCGGCATGAATGGCATTCTCAAAACGCCTTGCAGCACATGCCTGTCCCTTCGGATCTTCACCCGATTGTGAAGCAGAATGCCGATGCACTCAAAGCCGCAGCAGCGAATAAAGGCATTACCGTCGTTATTACTGAAGGATTCAGATCCTTTAAGGAACAAGACGAATTATATAAACAGGGACGTACAAAAAAAGGGAATATTGTCACCTATGCAAGAGGAGGGGAATCGTATCACAACTATGGTTTAGCGATTGATTTCGCCCTGCAAAAAAAGGATGGCAGCATCATATGGGATATGGAATATGACGGCAATCAAAATGGAAAATCAGATTGGCTGGAGGTTGTGGAGATCGCCAAGCAACTCGGTTTTGAATGGGGCGGGGATTGGAAACGATTCAAGGACTATCCCCACTTGGAGATGATTCCTAACTAGACATCCCTCACAGCCTTTTCTTTTTCCTTATGTGCGCATCAATATAGGAAGGGTAAACCGGCTTATAGACAAGTTTGCAGTGCTGGTCACTGCCTGCTGTAAAATCAGGCTGCCATTCCAGCTTCACATCAAAACCGGCTAAAAACGCTTCTCTCGCTTCTTCAGCGGAAATATCCGGCCTGTGATTTATTGCTTCCAATTGTTCAGGTTCAATATCAGGCGCCATAAAAGCATCAATCAATCCCGTTTCCGGATTGACAATGATACGGGCGGCGCCGAACCGCAGCGGCACTCCTTTATACCAGACAGAAAAATGGTTGCGGATTCTCCCTCTTTCATCAATTCGGACGGGATTCAATTTGAAAAACTCGGCTGCTCTCGGATAAAGAGCATACAAAAATTGAAGCGCTATTGTCTGGCATTCTTCCATTGAGCATTGGCGGTTGTTGCGCCGCTCGATAAAAGAAAGCGCTGCTTTTAATTTTCCGGTTCTTTTATCCGTCTTCATTTTGATTGTGTTTTTATTTCTCGTTTCAAAATAACTTCCTATGCTCAGATCCTTACGCTCCGGCGCAGTCCCCCTGCGCCACGTGCTTCCTATTTGTTCCCCAAAGTCTTTTTCACTGACTTTCTGCATATCAGGGGTAAGACCCAGCAAGGCAAATATATCGACTTCTTCGTTGTTCCGAAGCGGCGGCAATGGCGCCGCGTTTTCTATTCTTTCATCTCCGATATGCTGGTCGGGCACAATTTCGTCAATATCCGCGGGATAGCTGTATCCCGGCAGAATCGGTTCATATACAAGCCTGGGTGCCTGATCGCCATCAATGACATCGTACATCAGCTGAAAAGACATTGTATTTAAGTAATGGGACACAACCTTCTCTTTCGCTACAAATTCTTTTGGAACTTCGGCTTTGTGCCCTTCTCCGTAATATAAAAAATGGATGATCTGACCGCTGCGTGTCACATCAATTAAAAAGCCTGAATTAGGAAGCGGAAGCCCTAATTCCATTTTGGTATACATAAAACGAATGTGCTGCCTCCGTTCTTCCTTGCCTTGAAAATGAAAATTCATAAATGTGCCGGGATGGTTGGCAGCGGCGAACTGAAGAGCCGTCAGCTTCAGCTCGGCGTCTGGAAGTTGTTTGTCTGTCTCGGAGCGGACGGATGTTGAAAAGGTGAGCAAAGCACCATCATTTCCGAGTTCCACTGTAATGTGCTTTTCCGGATCTTCAGGGTTCCTCCAGATGAAGTATGCCCGCCCCTTCTTCTTTTGTTTTTGATCATAATCTTCTATCTCAAGCTCATAATGCGGCGGTACATTCCCGATCTCTTGCGCCTTCTTTTTCAGCTGTTTATTTACCAATGAAGTCATCCTTTCAAAGAGTCTACGACAAAGAGAATCCAGTTTATTATATAAAAGGACCTTTCTTCTTTTAAAGTGAAGAAAGGTCCTTTTATATTATTATCATTGTTTTTTGACATTCCTCCTGTTACTTTCATCACATATCCCTTTATAAATCTAAGGCAATTGTGTGACTTTTAGCTGTTTTACCATGAGCTAAAGACAGGCTCTCCTGTATGGGCTTCGATAAAACGGGGATACACCGGCTGATAGACGAGCCGGTAGCTGGGTTCTTCATCATCCCCGTATTCTCTTTCCCAGCCAAGCTCAACTTTAAAATGCTGCCAAAAGAGAGTCTTGGCTTGTTCAACTGAAATGGCTGGAACTGGATCAATGGCTGCCAGCTCATTTGGGTCAATATCCGGCCCCATATAAACGGTGATATCCCCTGTCTGGCGGCTGACGCAAATTCTGATCTGCCCAAATCGGAGCGGAACTCCGTGACAATGCGCTTCAAACGTAAAACCAGCGACTGCGTTTTCTTCTTCATCCTTTTCGTCGTATCTGATCCTAAAATATTGATCGGCATTTGGAAATAAAGCAAACAGAAAGCGCAGCGCGATTTTTTCGCACTCTGCCTCAGTTACTGTCAATGGCCCTTTTTTCTCCATAAATGACATGACGCCTTCGAGTTTTCCGGTTTCTTTGTGATAGATGGTTTTCAGCACTTGATGCGTCCGTCCCTTGAACCAGCTGTCCAAACTTTTATCCGCCGGCTGATACATAGGTTCATTCGGATTCCGCCAAACGATCCCGATTCTCCCATCGTCCAAATCCACTTCCCGTTCTTTGACAAATCCTTTTTCGATTCCAATCATGCTGTCAGGATCGGCCTTTTCGTGAATCTCCTCGAATAAAGGGAGAGGAAAGCTCTCCGGCTCCCTGTAATCATCGTCATCATCAACTGCCTGTTCTTCTAGAACCAAATCCGCAGGTACGGTAATGGCCCTGCATTCAGGCTCATACACCAAATGCGGCTGATCATCTCCGTTTTCGTAAACAGAACGATGGAGAACCTCAAATAAAAGGTCAAACTCCACGTCCTTCTTGAAGAAGGCAAGTGCCTCTTTATCATCCGCGATTCGCTTTGGCTTGATGATGCTGCCGGCTTTGCCGTAATAGCGGAAGGAAACGATCTCACCTGATAAAGAAACATCAGCCATAAATCCGCTCATAGGGAGAGGAAGCCCGGCCTCCATTTGAACATATGAAAATCTCACTTTATCACAGGATGTACGGTCATTTTCTTCACGAACAAAGGCAGAGAGTGCTCCCGGATGATGGGTCTCTACAAATTGGCGCATGATATCCTCTAGTTTCTCCTCAGACAGCCTTTCTCCGCTTTCAGGCTCCTTATCACGGGAAAGGGATTCCAGCTCCCCGCCCGGTCCAAGTTCCACGATAATGCCGATATTCTCATCCTGAGGATCTGTCCAACAAAAATGAGCTCTTTTGTCATCATCGTCAAAATCTTCAATTTCCAGTTTTAAGTGTGTCGGCACTCGGCCGATTTCCAGTGCTTTTTGTTTCAATTCCTCTTTCTTCACAAAGACAGCCCCTTTCATCCTTCATATGTCCCCTTCAACAGGTTAAAAAGTAATAGTCTAAAATGCACATTTTTCTGAGTTTACCAGTTTTACCAGAACATTTTTCGCCAAAAATAGGATGATGAACCTATTCAATATAAAAGCTAATAATCTTAAAATTAATTCCGTTGTAACTTTTTATAGGTCCATTCATGACAAAGGAGGGCGGAGTTTCCAGAAAATCCGGTGAAAACCATGAGAAAAGAACTGATTTTTTTGGTTATATGATGCTAATCCATTCAAAAAGATCCATTTCTCAAAGACAAAAGACTCCCCTTCCCTAAACCATTTGAGGAGGAAAAATGAATGTTTCAGAAAAAAACGTACGCTGTTTTCCTAATTCTTCTGCTGATGATGTTTACAGCTGCTTGTTCTGGCAGCAAAACAAGCGCGGAGAAGAAAGAATCAGAAACAGAAAAAAGCTCAGATATAGCTCAAGTCAAAATCAAGGATGTTTCTTACACGCTTCCGTCTAAATATGATAAGTCCACTTCAGATGACCAGCTTGTGTTAAAAGTGAATGTCGCTGTGAAAAACACAGGAAAAGACCCGCTGAATGTAGACAGCATGGATTTCACTTTGTATCAAGGTGATACGAAAATGTCTGACACAGATCCTGAAGACTATAGTGAAAAGCTTCAAGGCAGCACGATTAACGCTGACAAATCCGTTGAAGGAAATCTGTTCTTCGTTGTAGATAAAGGCAAACAATACGAACTTAACTATACGCCTGAGTCTTACGGTGATAAAAAGCCAAAATCAGTTACTTTTAAAATTGACGGAAAAGATAAAAAAATCTTGGCGACGGCAGATAAGCTCCAAGATTCTGCAAAAGCGTTATCGGCTTATATTGATGTCCTTCTTTTCGGCAAAGATAACGCCGATTTCGAAAAAATCACCGGCGCTAACAAGAATGAAATTGTCAATGACTTCAACGAATCAGCCAAAGACGGTTATCTATCAGCTTCCGGCCTTTCAAGCACATATGCGGACAGCAAAGCGCTTGATAATATCGTAAACGGCATTAAAGAGGGATTAAGCAAAAACTCTTCCATTCAGGCAAAAACGACTTCAATCTCTAAGGACGAAGCCATTGTTGAAGCCACAGTGAAACCTGTAGATGCATCTTCTCTTTCAGACCGTATCGAAGACAAAGTGAAAGACTACTATAGCAAAAACTCTAATGCCAGCTATGAAGAAGCTGTGAAATACGCGCTTCAAGTCTATCCTGAGGAATTCAAAAAGCTTGGACCGGCTTCATCTGAAAAAACGGTTGAAGTGAAAATGAAGAAAAATGACATCGATCAATGGCAGCTTGATATGGACGATTACAGAGCAGCAGAATTAGTCGAAGCATTCATCAAAGAATAAAACACCAAAAGGAAATAGCCTTGACGGCTATTTCCTTTTTTATTTGAAAATGTCGCTGATGAAATTCACTTCATCCTCGGTCAGATCAACGTTTAAGGTTTTCAGGTTATCCTGTAATTGCTCAGGGCGTTTAGCTCCCGGAATAATGGCATCAATCGCTGGTCTCGTTAACAGCCACGCCAAAGCAACATGTGCTGTCTCGGCTTGTTTTTCCTCCGCTACCGCTTTCAGTTTATCTACTTTTTTGAGATTGTGGATAAACGTTTCACCCTGAAATTGCGGTTTATCCTTTCTGATGTCATCAAAGACTGTGTCTTGCGAGAATTTTCCTGTCAGCAGTCCGGACGCAAGCGGAAAGTAAGGAATAAAAGAAATGCCGTGTTGTTCACAGTATGGAAGAAGCTCCTTCTCGGCATCACGCTGAATGAGAGAGTATTCGGCTTGGAAGACCTCCAAATAGCCGTCAGCATTACATTCCTGCAATTGCTGATAATCAAGGTTCGATGCGCCGATTGCTTTGATTTTCCCCTCATCCTTCAGCTCTTTCAAAGTGCCCGCCACTTCAGCGAGAGGCGTTTTTCCATCCGGAAAATGAACATAATACAAATCAATGTAATCTGTTTTCAGCCGCTTCAGGCTCTTTTCCACCTCGCTGCGAAGAAACTCCCGGCTATTGTCTAATTCAATGCTGCCATTCACTTCTTTATGGGCACCTTTGGTGGCAATAATGAGCTCATTCCGTGCGCCGCGCTCCTGCACGACTTCGCCGATTAATTCTTCAGATCGCCCCAATCCATATATAAAGGCGGTGTCGATAAAGTTCACGCCGCCATCCAATGCCGTACGCACTAAATCCTTCCCAGTTTCATCATGTAGATTTGGAAATAGATTATGCCCGCCGACCGCATTCGCGCCGAGTCCGATCCGCTTCACTTTCATCTTCGTTTTGCCGAGTGTACGTGTATGATCCATTGTTCCTTCTCCTTCGAAACCAATTTTGATGAAAAATAGTGCAGGTTCACTTTTTGTATTAGATATCCTTTTTCTATTTTCCTTCTTTTTTCAGGATATACAAAAAGGAGAAAGTGTATTTCTCCTTTTGCAAAGTTTATTTCGGAAGAACCCATTTGTCTTTCAGGAAGCAGGCTCTGGCCAGTAAAAAGAAAATGGCGATGAGCACGGCGATGGTTCCTGACGTGCACCAAATGGCAGCCGGGTCAACCATCCCGAATAAAAGTTGTTTGAATAATGCATGCAGGTTCAGAAACGGGATAAGAAAGTACGATAAATCAAATTGATTCGGTGCCTTGCTGAAGATGAAAAACATCGGGAACACAGGCAGAAAGACGACGAGAGACATATAGCTTTGCGCTTCCTTTACCGAGCTCGAAATGATGCTGATGAAAAGCTCCATCGCAGATATCAGCAATGCAGAAAGCACGATGATTAAAGCTGAAGCGCCAATTACACTCCACATATGATCTCCCAGCTGGAGGGCCGTTTTTAAATTCTCAGTAAATAAGACGGTGGACAAAATCAAAAACACCAAAGCAAATACACCTGAAGCAACGCCAAAAGTAGAAACCGCAAGCCACTTGCCGACCAGCATTTTGTTTCTGCTGACTGGCGTCAATAACAGCGCCTCAATTGATTTCCGGTCCTTTTCCCCGGCCATGATATCAAGAGCGATCGGCATTGCGCCGGAAACAATGGAAGTCAGAATCAGCATGGGCAGGATGGCGGAAAGCATAATAGCGGAAACCCCTTTCTCCTCATCCGCTTCCTTTTGCTGAATCGTAAATGGCTGGATAACCGATTGATCAATGCGCTTATTTGTTAAACGGTCCTGCACAATTTCATTTTTATACTGATCTAAGGCAGACTGCACAAGCTGCATGGCATTTGACGACCCTTGATCGACTGAATTGCCGTAAACATCAATCTTAAATGGCGTCATGCTGTTGACATATGATTCGAACTCTTTCGGGACGTTCAGATAGGCATCTGCTTTTCCTTCGTCAACCGCTTCTTTAGGCTCAGCAAACGTTTTTACGCTGATCTCGTCAATCGCATGAAGCTTACTTTCCAGTGCGGGCGGCAGAGAATGGCCGACAGCCAGCGTGTATTGCTCCTCTTTGTCGGACAGCATGCTTTCATAAAAGAATACAAGCCCAAGCATCATAATCATCGGCACTAGGATTGTGAGTAATATCGTTTTTCTGTCGCGCAAAGCGTCGATCATTTCTTTTTTATAAATATGGCTCAGCATTTAAGAAATCCCCCTGACAAGCTTAGACATAAAGATGTAATTCAAATCCTCACTGCGCTCGCTCTCGTATAGTGATTCGAGCGCCCCCCGGTAGATCACCTCTCCGCTGTGAATCATGATGACACTGTCACAGAGCGCCTGCACTTCCTCCATAATGTGGCTGGAAAAAAGAATGGTTTTCTGTTCTCTTTTCAGCTGCTGGATGAATTCGCGAAAGATATTGCTGGATGTAATATCAAGCCCTGTAGTCGGTTCATCAAATAAAATGATGTCCGGATCATGAATCAGCGCTCTGGCAATGGCGACCTTCTGCCTCATGCCTTTCGAAAACCCGCCCACTCTGCGGTTCATATAATCGCGCATGCCAAACCGTTTCGATAAATCTTCAATTCTTGCTTTGATCTCGTGGCGGTTCAGCCCATACAGCCTGCCGAAGTATTGGAGATTTTCTTTAGCGGTCATCCTGTCGTAAAGCCCGGTTTCTCCTCCGAATAAGACACCGATTCTTTTTTTGACCTCAGCCGGCTGCTTGACCGTGTCAAAGCCGTCTACCGTGATTGCCCCTTGTGACGGTTCAAGCAAGGCTGCAATCATTCTCAGCATCGTCGTTTTGCCCGCACCATTTTCTCCGAGAATGCCGACGACTTCTCCTTTTTGAATTGTTAAGCTTACATCTCGCACCGCTTTGACTACTTTTTTCTTATCCTGAAACCTGCGGCTGCAATCGGTCAGTGTAATCATGTCATAATCTCCCTTTTCTTTTTTCTAATAATGACTATATACGAAATGCTGGATTTGTTGGATAAAGTTGTCGCGAAGAGTTCTTTTTATGTCGCGAAATGGGATAGAATAAAGATGATTCTATGTAACTAGGAGAATGATAATGGTAAAAGTCGGACTTGTCGATGATTATCGAGTAGATTTAGAGAAGCTGGAAGCGATCGTATCCAGAATGCAAAATGTCGAAATTGTCTTTTCCACCGATTCAGCGGAGGAAGCCTACAGCCGGGTAAAGAATGAAGACATTGATCTGCTGCTTGCCGATATCGAGATGCCTCATATGTCTGGCTACGAGCTTGCGGATTTGATCAGATCCCATTCACTTGATGTGGATGTGATATTTGTTACCGGCCACAGCGGTTATGCGGTTCACGCCTTTGACCTGAACGTCCACGATTATATTATGAAGCCTTACTATGCTGACCGTCTGGCCGCTTCCTTCGACCGTTATTTGAAAAAGAAAACGGAAACGAGTTTGAATGGGCGTATATTGATCAAGCAAAAATCTGAAATGCACGTCCTGCAAAAGAAGGATATCATTTTCGCAGAACGGACAGGACGTTCCACGACGATTGTGACAACCGCTGAAGAGGTGCAAACGTATCAAACATTAAATGATATTAAAGGCGACCTGCCCGAAAAGGATTTTCTCCGTTCGCATCGTTCCTTTATTATCAACATTCATTACATAAAGCACTTTTCCGCTTATACCAAGCATTCATTCACGGTTTCTTTTGAGGGAACGTCTAAAAAAGCGATGATCACCAAGCAGCAGCTTGATTATTTTCAAAACTACTATTTTTGAGGAGTTTAGTACGTGATTACCCTTTTTCAATGTCTTTATCTGTTTTTATTTAGTTTCATATGTTATCAGGGGGCTGCTGCCCTTTGGCACAGTACAGCCGTCTCTTGGCTCGCCGCTGCTTTAGGTGCGGCGGCAGCAGGATTGTACCTATGGAAAACGAAGCTGGTGTGGGACCGCTGTTCCTTCCAGCTTTGTGCGTGGATTGCGGTGATTCAAGCGATGGCAGCGGCGGTAGTGCCGTTCGGCTCTGACATACCGCCGGCATTATTTGCGATCGTGATATTTGCAGGGTGTGAAGGGCTCCGTATCGGACAGTCTGCCCTGCAAGCAAGGCTTTCTGATCAAATTGATAAGCTGACACAAGCTGAACAGCACGCCAATCAAATGCTGATTGATGTCAGAAGCCGGAATCATGACACAATGAAACATATCACAGCAATCAAATCAGCTCAGCCCAAGGCAGATACACAAGCATATATTCAAAACTGGGCAGATCAATACAGTCAATATGACCGTTTTTTGAAGGGAGAGAATGCGTACGTTGCAGGGGTGCTTTATGATTTTCTAGAAAAAGCCCGCGCCTCGAATGTGAGTGTTTCACTTCATATGCATACACCGCTTTCTTCACTTCCGTTTTCAGCTGCTGATCAGGTCAGCTTGGTCGGCAACATATTGGAAAATGCGCTCGACAGCGCGGCGGAGGCCCGAGAAAAAGCGGAGATTAAGCTGGAAACTTCGCTGCGAAGCGGGCTTTATGTGCTGATTTGTGAAAACAGCACCCCCGGCATGGACCCTACGGTGCTCGATACTCTGTATCAATCGTTTGGCCGCTCAACAAAAGGCGGTGCTCATGAAGGCATGGGCACATATATCATTCAAAAACTGGTGAAGAGCGCTTTTGGCAGGCTGGATTTTACCTACCGTCACCCCGTCTTCCGGTTAGAAATCAAAATTCCGTTTCAGAAATAAAAAAACCTTGAAAAGCCTGGCTTTTCAAGGTTTTTTTCATTATGAGGATAACGCTTGGGCAAAGCGATCCGCTTCGTCCTGCAGCGTGCTTTCAATTTCTTTGTAACGGCTGGAAATGGTTGATGCGCTGACGCCGTATTTTTTCGCCAGTTTAGCCTGGGAAACGGACGCGCCGTTAAGAGAAATCGCGTTCACATAATATTCAACTGCCGCCGCAAAAGCTTCCGGCTTTCTGATGACAGGTGATTTTTTCTCACAGAATGTTTTCCAGATGTCAATAACAGCCGGAATCAACTCAGTCGGATACTCATCTCCGCTCATGCCTTCTTCGATAGCCGCAGCGGTTTCTTTCTCCAAGTCGTTTGCCCACTCAACAGAGCTTTCCTCCGCTTTTTCTGCTTGCGGCTCTTCATCCTTTTCAGCTAACAGCGCGAACAGAACGTTGTTGAATTCCTGCTTCATGAAGTCCTCCGGCGTTTTGCCGTTCTTCACAGCGGCATCCGCATATTTCTTCACCTTGCTGATCAGCGCTTCTGTTCTCTTCACCGGGAAGATCGTGAACTGCATGAAGAATTCTGCTTTTTCGGCTTCGTGGATTGGATATCCAAGAATCAGGCTTCCCACTGGAGGAAGGTCTTGATTGCTGGCGTCCATTTCCACTTCGAATTGTTTTGCCGTAATGACATCTTCAAAGTGAATGATGCCTTCTTTCAGGTCCTTCAGCAACAATAAAGCTGGCGTCATGCTGTTCCATGATTCAACGATCTCACGCGTTTTCGGACGAGTGATCGAATCGCCTTTTTTCTGCAGGTACTCTTCGAAGATTGTCTTCTCACCGGCAAGCGGATGGAAGAAGATTCCCCAGATACCCAAGTTAAATACGCTGATGTCTTTCGTCTGTCTGTCCATAGCAGAAAGAAAATCATGCTGGTTGATAAAGCCTGAAATGCTTTCTCTATGTACTGTGAAGGCATACTCCACTAAGTCTTCCTGAATTTGTTTTGCTTCTTTTGCCGCTAACTCTGCCGGGAAGTCGACTACTTTACTTCCGCAGCATTTTTTATATTTCTTGCCGCTGCCGCACGGGCAAGGGGCATTTCGTTTCACTTTTCCCACAATAAACCCTCCGAATTCTGTTGTAACTTTTCTATTTTAACAAAAATAACTTCTGAGGGCTTGGTTTCGGGCTAAAAAAGAATTTGGTAATGTGATAAGCTGGCTGATTATGCCAATTTACCTATGACATTTTCACCAACTTTTGTGATTTAAGGCTTATCACCTATTCCCACTTCAGGCCCATCTTTTTTACAATCATTAGGTATTTATTTAACATTTTAAGGAGTGTTTCTATTGGAACTAGCTGGTTTCATGCTGCGCGCCTGCGCGCTTGTACTTGATGTAATCATTGCCGCAGCAGTGATTTTGGCAGCCGGATTTACGTTTGGCGATGGGTCCGCCGGTGTCATTATTGTCGCCATATTGATGCTGATTGTGTACCCTTTGCTGATGCCGCTGACAAATTGGAAGGGCACACTGGGCAAAAAAATCATCGGGCTGCAAATCGTGAGGGACGAAACACACGAGAAAATTTCTTTCCTACAGGCGATTGTCCGTTACATCATAGCGTGGGTGCATGTATTCTCCCGCCTGATCTATTTGACAGCCGCATTTACGAAGAAAAAACAAACCGTTCATGATATGGCGGCGAAAACCATTGTGCTAAAAGCAGAATAACCTTGAAGAATAGGACTCTTCAAGGTTATTTATCTCATTAGTTTGTATTCTGGCCCCCGCCGTTCAGCCCTTCTTTAATCAGGCTGTTGACTTGGCTGCTGTACAGAAGGCCGATGTGTCCAACGCCATGGATTTGAACGTTTCTCGCACCATCTAATCTTGATAAATAATTCATGACAATCATATCGGCACTGCTGTAAATAGATGTGTATAAAATCTTTTGATTTGGATCTGTTCCCGGAAGCGCCTTGCCTGTCGTCAAACGGTTCGCGCCGCCAAGCGTCACGACGTTTGCAACTTTATTTCCGCCGTCCAGATTTTTTATGTAGTAAAGTGTGTTCGCGCCCCCCATACTGTGAGCGACAATATCCACTTTTTTCGCACCCGTTTCATCTAAAACCTTTTGCACAAATCGTGACAATACCGGGCCATTGTTATAATTTGTGCCTGTCTTGTCCCAAAAATCAACTGCATACAGCTTGTCCCGCGACCAGCCCTGAGATACGAGATAGCTCTTAATTCCCGCAAAATTGAATGATGCCCCTCCAATGCCGTGAACCATAACGACTGGATTGTGTTCAGCGGCTTTTACTGACGGCTGCAACGCAAACAGCGATGTAACAGACAGCATCAAAATTGTTACAAGTGCAATGATCCTTATTTTTACAAATTTCATAATATCCTCCTTTTTTTGTAACAAATTCTCCAATTATATTACGTTACCAAATTAATTAAGTAAAGGGTAATTTTGGCTCATTTTTAAAGAAATTTTAAGATTCAGAGGTCATTATTGGTCCTAAAAAGCCAAAAAAAAGAAGGCTTATTCGCCTTCTTTTCTTCAATACTCATTGAAATAAGCTTGGATTTTTTGAGGATCATTTGTTTTGGTAAGCGCAAGCATCAGCAACATCCGTGCTTTTTGGGGGTTTAAAGAGTTCGATGCCAGCAGGTCCTTTTCCGCATAGTCTTGGTTTGGTGTGACGACACCATTTCCCGTGCGGGTAGAGCGCACCACTGTAACGCCTTTTTTGACTGCGCTGTCCGCCCCTTTTTCGGCTGCATCAGATAAAGACCCGTTCCCAGAACCGGCAAATACAATCCCCTTTGCTCCGGCTTTTACAGCTGCGTCAAACAGGTAGCTTCCGTCATTTTGGTATCCATAGATAATGTCTACTTGCGGCAGCTCATCAAGATTAGAAACCGAAAAGTCCGTATCCTTCGTATGCTTGCGGGTTATTTCATTATTAAAATAAATATCATCGGCAATTGTTCCGACAAAGCCCATTTCATCTGATTTAAATGTATCTGTTGTGGTTGTGTTTGTTTTGGTGACATACCGTGCTGAAGCAATCCGGTCGTTAAGAACGACGAGCGCACCTTTTCCTTTTGCCTCAGGTGTGCCTGCCACTTTTACTGCATTGTACAGATTAGACGGCCCGTCGGCGCTAATCGCTGTGGATGGTCTCATCGAACCGACAATAACAACCGGTTTATCGCTTTTCACAGTGAGGTTCAAAAAATAAGCTGTTTCTTCCAGCGTGTCAGTTCCATGAGTCACGACGATTCCGTCTACATCATCTGAAGCGAGCAAGTTGTTGATTCGTTTCGCCAGCTTCAGCAATATTTTATTATCAATGTTTGTGCTGCCGACGTTGACAATCTGCTCGCCGCTGACGTTCGCGATGTCCTTCATTTCCGGGACTGCCTCGATCAATGATTCAACGCCGACAACACCTGCTTTATATTCAGTTGTTGAGGTTTTGGATTGATCGGCTCCTGCAATCGTGCCTCCAGTCGCTAAAATTGTAACGTTTGGCAGGTCCTTTTTGTCAGAGGCGGACGCCGAAGAGACTTTTTGTGTCTGCGTTTTTTCTTTCGGGGATTCTTTTGTTTCAGGAGAATGTGAACATCCGGCAAAAACAAACAGTAGTGCGGTAAAAAGTGCAAGCAGTCGTTGTTTTTTCATCTCTTTCTCTCCTTACATCCTTATGATGATTAATCATTGAATATTTTATCTATTCAGTCAAAAGTCCAGTCAGCTTTTCTCTCACTTTTTTTGTTGTAATATCCTTCTTTTTTTGTCTTTTCATACAGTGAATTTCTCTTGACAATTGATGAACGAATCAAGATAATAGACCAGTCAATATATTTTTGATTGAATTCAGTAAGGTGGGAATGTTATGAGTTATGGAGATTCCCGTGAGAAAATCCTTTCGGCAGCTACCCGGCTTTTTCAGCTGCAGGGGTATTACGGCACGGGGCTGAACCAGATTATAAAGGAAAGCGGCGCGCCTAAAGGCTCTCTTTATTACCACTTTCCCGGCGGTAAAGAACAGCTTGCGATCGAAGCCGTGAATGAGATGAAGGAGTATATCCGCCAGAAAATCGCGGACTGTATGGAAGCCTACACCGATCCGGCGGAAGGCATTCAAGCCTTTTTGAAGGAGCTCTCCTGCCAGTTTTCATGTACGGAAGACATTGAAGGCTTGCCTGTGGGCTTGCTAGCGGCTGAGACGTCATTGAAAAGCGAACCATTGCGTGAAGCCTGCCATGAAGCCTACAAAGAATGGGCCTCTGTATATGAAGAAAAACTGAGGCAGGCTGGCTGCAGCGAGAACCATGCAAAAGAAGCCAGCACTGTAGTTAACGCGATGATTGAAGGCGGCATTCTTTTATCTTTGACGGCAAAAAACAGTACGCCGCTCCTTCATATCTCCAGCTGCATTCCTGACCTGCTGAAGAGATAAAAAACGACATCCTACATGCAGTTGATAGAGAGGGGAAATGATTTTGGAAACAACAGCTAAAGCATCTCAGCAATACAAAGTGATGCCGATTATGATTTCCTTGCTGTTGGCCGGTTTTATCGGCATGTTCAGTGAAACAGCACTGAATATTGCGTTAACCGACCTTATGAAGGAATTGAACATTACAGCGGCAACCGTCCAATGGTTAACGACGGGCTACCTGCTTGTACTCGGTATCCTTGTTCCTGTTTCAGGACTGCTGTTGCAGTGGTTCACAACAAGACAGCTTTTTACCGTGTCACTAATCTTTTCAATTATAGGAACCTTGATCGCGGCACTCGCGCCAAGCTTCCCGTTTTTATTGGCGGCAAGGATCGTTCAGGCACTTGGAACCGGTCTTTTACTGCCCCTAATGTTTAACACAATCTTGGTGATATTCCCGCCTCATAAACGGGGCGCCGCAATGGGAACGATCGGGCTTGTCATTATGTTCGCGCCCGCCATCGGCCCAACTTTTTCAGGATTGGTTCTGGAGCACCTCAACTGGCATTGGATTTTCTGGATCTCTCTTCCGTTCCTTGTGCTGGCCCTTGTTTTCGGTATCGCATATATGCAGAATGTATCTGAAACGACAAAGCCGAAAATCGATGTATTGTCTATCATCCTGTCGACGATTGGCTTCGGCGGCATTGTGTTCGGATTCAGCAACGCGGGTGAAGGCTCCGGGGGATGGTCCAGCCCGACTGTTATCGTGTCGCTGATTGTCGGCGTTGTCGGCCTTATCCTATTTTCAATCCGCCAGCTGACAATGAAGCAGCCGATGATGAACCTCCGTGCGTTCAAATACCCGATGTTTATTTTGGGTGTGATCATGGTGTTCATTTGCATGATGGTCATTCTGTCATCTATGCTGCTTTTGCCGATGTACCTGCAAGGCGGCTTAGTCCTGACGGCATTTGCATCTGGTCTTGTTCTCTTGCCAGGCGGTATTTTAAATGGATTTATGTCCCCTGTTACAGGCCGTTTGTTCGACAAATACGGGCCAAAATGGCTTGTCATTCCTGGATTTGTGATTGTCACTGTTGTTCTTTGGTTCTTCTCAAATGTCACAACCACATCAACGGCTGTGCTGATTATTATCCTGCACACCTGCTTGATGATCGGGATTTCTATGATCATGATGCCTGCGCAGACAAATGGTTTAAACCAGCTGCCGCGCGAATTTTATCCAGACGGCACCGCCATTATGAACACGCTGCAGCAAATGGCGGGCGCCATCGGAACAGCGGTTGCGGTCAGCATTATGGCTGCGGGCCAGCATGATTATATGAGCACAGTTAAAAACCCTGCCGATCCGGCAGTCATCCCGCAAGCTTTAACAGCGGGTGTGCAGCACGCGTTTGTGTTTGCGATGATTGTTGCCATTATCGGTTTAGTTGGCGCATTCTTTATGAAGCGCGTTAAAGTAGACCATTAATATGAAAAGCCCCTGACCTAGTGTTCAGGGGCTTTTCTATGTTTACTTATCGACCATTTTCGCCGCGATTACATCAATCGCGTGCCGCATGTCCTCCTTCGTATTATAAAAGTGGGGAGCGAGACGGATGACTTCGTCTCGCGGCGTGCAAATCACTTTTTTCTTCTTCAGCAATTCCGCCGTTTCCGATGCCCGCTCATCCCGGATCGCAACCATGCCCGGCTGAACCCCGCCTTGTGCTGACGCTAGCTGCAGGCCTTTTTCAGCAGCATATTGACAAGCATCGGCACAGATCGTTTTTACATGATTCCGGATATGAGAAACCCCGATATGATTCAACAGCGACAAAGCCGCTGCAGCTGCGTATATGCTGATAAAAGCTGGGGTGCCTGTTTGAAAACGACGCGCGTCTTTTGCATAAGCCCCATCAAATCCGTTCTCTCTGCCGAACCAAGCTGATGCTTTCGGCTTCAGTACGTCAGCCAGCTCCTTTCTTACATAAAGAAACGCCACACCCGGTATGCCGAGCAAATACTTCCGGGTGCCTGCTGCCAGCATATCTACGCCCCACTTCTTCACATCAATGGGAATGTGTCCCGCTGATTGATAAGCATCCACAAATAATAAAGAGCCCTTTCTCTGAGAAATCTCGGCAATCGCTTTTATATCCTGAACATAGCCGTCACGATAATGAACGTGAGGAACACACGTCAGCACTGTTTCTTCTGAAATATGCGTTTCATACTGTTCGAGCGGCATCACGCCGTCTATTGATGGAATGACGGATACGTGATAGTCGCATTGTGCCTGCCAGACATGAGACACTGCCGGAAACTCCATCTCCGTATACACAACATGTTTCTTTCTAAAAACAGATAGGGCCGATGCTACGGAAACCAGCGCATCAGAAACTGACGGCACAATCGCCACTTCATCCGGTTCAGCTCCGATCAGCTTAGCAAACTCGTTTCTCGCACTCTCTGTTTTTTCGATCGCTTCTTTCCAGTTCGTCCCCCTATGCAGCAGGCTGTCATGATAATCCTGGATCGCCCTTGATACAGGCTCTGCCAACGCGCTCTGAGAACAGCTGGCAAGCATCGTATGCGTCTGCAAGGTTGGGAATAACTGGCGATACTTCTGCGGCAAATGCTCCATTATGATTCACTCCTTTACATTATTTTGATGAAAAACCCATAAATAAACAATAGAATAAAAGAAAAAGGAGATGAGTAGATGAGAAAAAAAGTGCTGATCACAGGCTTTGACCCTTTTGACAAAGAAACCGTCAATCCATCATGGGAAGCGGCAAAACGTCTTAATGGCTTCGAGACGGATGAAGCCATCATTACAGCGGAACAAATTCCAACCGTCTTTAGATCCGCTCTGGACACTCTGCGCCAAGCCATTCAAAAACATCAGCCAGATATCGTGATTTGTGTCGGCCAAGCAGGAGGACGGATGCAGGTCACACCGGAACGAGTGGCGATCAACCTTGCAGATGCGCGAATCCCCGATAACGAAGGACAGCAGCCAATTGATGAGGAGATTTCTCCAGACGGGCCCGCTGCTTACTGGACGGGACTTCCCGTGAAACGAATGACTGAAAAAATGAAGGAAAACGGCATTCCGGCCGCTGTTTCGTATACAGCGGGGACCTTTGTATGCAACTATTTGTTCTACGGATTAATGGATCACATTAGCCAGACAGCTCCGCACATTCGCGGAGGGTTTATTCATATTCCTTACATTCCGGAGCAAACAACAGACAAAACAGCGCCGAGCCTCAGCCTCGACACGATTGTCCGGGCATTGAGAATCGCCGCTGTTACGGCCGTACAATATGATGAGGATGTGAAGTCACCAGGCGGTGCGCTGCACTAAGCGGCCGCCGCCGATTCGTCCCTCAGCCTCTTTTTGTAGACAAACGCTGATAGGGTGACACTTACTTCAAACAGGACAAGGAGCGGGATCATCACGAGAAAATCAGAAATGAAATCCGGCGGTGTAATCAATATGGACACCACGATCAACAGAAAATAGGACAGCTTCCTCGCTTTGGCCAGCCTGTAGGGATTTAAGATGCCCAGCCTTGTTAAAAACATCACCACCAAGGGCATTTCAAACAAGAAGCCGAACGGCAGGCTCAAATTCACCATAAACCTGAAGTAGCGGTCAGCCGTAAACATCGTTTCAAAATGGCCGGAGGATAAATGAGTCAAAAAGCTGAGCACGATTGGAAACAAGACAAAGTATCCGAAGGAGATGCCCGCCAAAAACAACGCAAATAAACCTGGTATGTACATGAGCGTCACCCTGCGCTCCGTTTTCGTCAGCGCCGGAGCAACGAAACGCCACAGCTGGTACGCGGCAACAGGGATGGAGGCCGCAATGGCACAAATGCCGGCAAGCATCATATACACCCAGAGGATTTCACTCGGACCAAGCACAGCCAGCTTTCCGTCCAAATCCCTGATCAGCCAGTCATAAATATCCTGTACAAATAAAAAAGCCGTGATGAGAAATAGAAGAAATGCCGCAAGGGTTATGATCATCCGGCGGCGAAGCTCTTCTAAATGCCCGATCAGATGGGTTTCTTTTTTATCCATTCAAAAAAGCCCTCCCTTTCATAAAAAAAGAGGCAGACCCGGTGTCTGCCTCCTCAGCATTCAGCCCGCGTTTTTGTCCTGCTTTACCGCTGTCAGCTCAGCTGATTTCTCTTCTTTTTCATCACCAGACACAAGTGATTTTGTGGCGCTTTTAAATTCCAGCAGTGTCCGTCCGGCGGCTCGTCCGATTTCCGGCAGCTTGGAAGGGCCAAAAATAATGAGGGCGATGACGAAGATCAGAATCAAGCCCGGTATTCCAATGTTTGAAAACATAATTTTCACTCCTTAATTCGTGATTTTTGCACGCTTCTTAATCATTTGTTTTTCGTGGGCTTTGTTGTGCGCAAAGAAACGATCCTCTTCGACCTCATCGGATTGCTTCACCCCGCCCTGGATCGTTGTGGATGATACCTTTCTCAGCCCCGTTTGGTCTTTCTGGTAAACGAATGAAGCCCGCGTGGAAATGGCTGCGCCCGGCTCGGTTACAAACGGCATCACCCGATAGTCGGCTTTCCACTGGTGAGGCGTCACTGTACAGCGGACATATCCGCGATAGTCGTTAAAGAACTTGATGTGCGGATTTTCTTTTAAAATTTGGTCTGTATCCGCCCGCTTATCTGCGCCGTTTCCTCCGGATGTGATCGAGGTTCCGACAAATTCGGCTCCAAATATTTTTGAACTTGTCTTCTCGAAATCGACATGCAAATTCGATGCCCAGCTTGCGTGTACATCACCTGTCAGTACGACAACATTATTCAGATTTTTGCTTTTAATGAAATTGATAACCCGTTCGCGCTGAGCCGGATAGCCGTCCCAAGAATCCATGCTGTAGATCGGGCTTGCGCTTGTCCCAAAATTCCATTTCGCAAAGAAAATTTGCTGCGCCAACACATTCCAGTGGGCGGTCGAGCTGCTCAAATTGTTGAAGAGCCACTGCTCCTGTTCTTTTCCAAGCAGGGTTCGATTCGGATTTCGTGATTCATCAGAAGGCGGCTTATTGCCGTCGTTATTGGCTTGGTCATCCCTGTACTGGCGGGTATCAAGCACATTGAAGGACACCAGGTTTCCGTACGTAAAGTGCCGGTACAGCTGCATATCCGGGCCATTCGGCAAAGAGGAAATGCGGAGCGGCATATGTTCATAGTATGCCTGATATGCTGCCGCGCGGCGGAGCACGAATGCTTCAACCGACTGTCCTTTTTCCGGTATTTTATTGGCATAGTTGTTTTCGACTTCATGGTCATCCCATGTCACAACCCAAGGGAACGCAGCATGTGCTGCTTTAAGATTGGCATCAGAGCGGTATTGGGCGTGACGGTTCCGATAGTCTTGCAGCGTATAGATTTCCGCGCTGTTGTGCGTGCGGACATTGCCCGTTTTTGATACATACTCATTCGGCCCGTATTCATATATGTAATCACCAAGATGGAAGACAAGATCAAGCTTTTCCTTCGCCATATGCTTGTAGGCCGTATAATATCCATGCTCATATTGCTGGCAGGAAGCAAACGCAAAGGTCATTTGCGGCACATTGGCGCCAGGGGCAGGCAGTGTTTTTGTTTTTCCGACAGGGCTTAGTTCATGTCCGGTTTTGAAACGGTAATAGTACACTTTGTTCGGCTCAAGCCCGTCTGCTTCCACATGAACGGAATGGGCAAGACTCGGTTTAGCCATTTCAGTGCCTTTTCTTACGATTTTGCGGAAATGCTCATCCTTTGCAACCTCCCATTTGACAGGCACCGCTTGCTTCGGCATTCCCCCGCCATTCAACGGATCTGGTGCCAGGCGCGTCCAGAGCACGACACTGTCAGAAAGCGGATCACCTGACGCTACCCCTAATGTAAACGGATAGCTTGAGAATTTAGGCGCAGCATTTACTTCAAAGGCCCCAACCGACTGGGCAATGGTTAATCCAAGAGAAAGTCCTGCAATCTTCCCCGCTCCTTGAATAAATTTGCGGCGGTCAAACGTATTGTTTTGAAAGCTTTCCTCTTTCAGTTTCTGTACCCATTCATCAAAACGACTGTCGTATGCCATTCAAGATCCCCTCTCTTCTCATTGATCGTCTCCATTATAGGAAATCATTGTTAAACGACTGTGAAGAAGTGTGAACCGATTGTAAGCGCTGAACATCAAAAACAGGTCTTCCCTCACAAGCCTGCCGCTGAAACATGCCGAAAGCTGGCTGAATGACGCGTTTTCTGCATATCCTGTCGTTTGCAAGCCACCCATTCGGCCTATTTTTCTTCACATGATCTTAAAAAAACAAAAACACCGAGCCATTTCGCAAAATGGCTCAGTGCCTTATCAGTTATTTCGAAAACAATCTGCTGAAAAAGCCCTTCTTTTTCGGGTTTTCAGCAGAGGGCTCTTGATCCCTTACAATTCCTTTTTCCTTCGCTTCTTTCAGCCAAAATGGAAATTCAGCAGGGCAGAGCATCATAAAGCTCATCATCAGAAATGCGGTCAATTTCTTCGTTAAGCAGGATGTTCGTGTTACCAACGACACGCCCTTCTAGCGTATGGAGTTTATTGAGAAAATCAATTTACCAATGACGACAAACTGCCAGAACACAGGCTTATCAGAGGAAGCTTCAATGATCGGTTTAATCGACTTTTTACAGCCTCCGTCATTGATAAAAACAATGAAAGCGGGATACGAGCTCGGTTCCTCCGCAACATATTTGCGCAGCACGTCCTTCATGACCGGCGGTTCATCATTTCTGCCGAATTTATGCAAGAGGTCATTATTTAAAATTTCACGCTCGACATAGCCCGAAAAATCCTTTTCTGAAACTGGCTTTTATCGGGAATATTCATTATCATACACACATACACCCAGCAACTCATCAAACTGATCAGCCACTGCCAAAATCCGCTCCACCACATGTTGACCGTCCCGTTTTTGTAGAGCAATCTCATCAATCCCGAAATATCAAGAACCAGTCCGACACGAGCCATCACCTTCGTTAATTGCTTTTTCTCCAGTACGATCTTTACACTTTTCTTTTGCAGGTCGATTGTTGCCATTCTGTCATCTCCGTCAGTTCTTTTCACAGGAATATTTTCCATTGCATTTCTTCAAAGAAAAACACCGTTCAATTTGAACGGTGTCCTGTCTAAAATGTGTTGTATACATTTTCACACGTCTCCGCCGTCGGCTGATAAAAGCAGTGTGACTTAAACCTGGCCACAAACGGCTGGTTATACCACTGGGCGGGACAGTTTCCCTCCGGCCTGAAGTACCATAAACTAAATTTTGCAGGCCAGCGCCTTTCACCATTAATCGACCGGCGTGCAAGGGCACGCTCGCTATCCCGCGCCCTTTGATAAAAATATCCATGAGTCACAGCCTCAAACGCGTGTGGCTGATAAATCATCTGCCTGATGGTGCGGAGGCCTTTAAAATCTGAGCAATTCGCCCGCAGCCGATTAATTCCAACGTTGCCGACAAGCAGCATCCCCTGCTTGCCTTCGCCTTCCGCTTCCGCTCTGAGCAGCCTTGCCAGCAAATCGACATCCGCACTCGTTGCTTTCACGACCGCCATCACGTCACCTCCCCTTGATCTCCTTTCATCATATTTCATTACTTCAGAAGTGATGACTGAGGGACAGGAGAAGTTTTTAAAAATTAATTCATCTAAAAACACCAAACATTTTGTTTGCTACAAAGAAAAATGGGTGGTTGGCCGTCAAAGCAGCGTCTGGTGCGAGACGGACTCTGCAATTTCCGCTGACGAACAGCAGGAGACTCAATGCTGATTCATCCGCCTTAATAAATGTATGGCGCTGGGCCTCCCTCTCCCGGCAATTTTGCACCCGCTCCGGAAAAACACGAAATAAGGTTTAAGTTTTTACATTTGAGGAATTATACATAACAAATCAACTGACAAAAGGAGGAAATGTAATGACACATGTGAAAGCGCTCGCGATTAAAGGTATTATGACGATTATTGTGTTGTATCTGGTGCTTGGTCTGGGCTTTGGTTTCACGTTTGGTGATACGCTGCTAATGACGATTGTGTTAGGGGTTATTTCTTATTTGCTGGGCGATCTTTATGTATTGCCGAAATGGAATAATATGATTGCAACTTTGGCTGATTTTGGTTTGGCCTTTCTCGTGATCTGGCTGATGGGCATGCCGCTTTCTATGGGGATGACTGGCGGTGAAATTGCATTGGCGGCTTTATTCGGCGCGATCGTCATGGCAATCGGTGAATATTGCTTCCATTTCTATATGATGAGCAAAGAAATTGGCAAGAAGCATTATCTTGAAACAAGAACAGACTCATAATGGAAAGGCCGGTGCTGACAGCATCGGCCTTTTATACATATTGGGCGCCTTTGTTTACGCATCCTGCTTGTCCGCATTCCTGATCGCCATGTAGGAAAAGAACAATCCGAATGCCGCTAACGATAACGGGATATACACAACAGATGAAATCGAGAAGCCCGGACTTGTTGAGCTGATGAGCATCACAATTACTACAGATGAAATGATGGTCGCCGGAACCGAGTGTCTACGCATCCCAAAAAAGATGGGAACTAAACTGGTTCCAGCGGCGCCAAAAGCGAAAACCGCCATTTTGACCGCCTGTTGAGAAATGATCTCGGAAGTAAGCTCTCCCGGTATGAAATGGTAGATCGAGTTCAGCCAAAAGAAACCGGCGGCTATGAGTATATTTGAAAGTAAAATCGTGATAAACGTCAGTCCGCCCGCGATCATGAGCTTAGCGGTGAGCAGCTTTTTACGGCTGATCGGGTACGTAAACATCACAAGAATGGTTTTGTTTTTATATTCCGAAATCACCAATTTTGCGATCAGCACTGCGCCAAATACGATAAATACCGCTCTGACGAAGGTACCGATGATGAGGAATGCTTCATCCGTACTTTGGAACGAAACCCCGCCATCAGCTTTTTCGGAATAACTGATCAGCCATAAAAAGCCCATAATAATCAGGTTGGCAATGAGGGCGCCTCTGACATACCAGCCTATTTTCATTTTTCTTAATTCGATTCTGATCAAATTCACCAACGTGTCTCTCCTCCTTTACGCACTGATGCTATTGCCGTTGATCAAGTTGATAAAATAATCCTCCAGCGACGTATACTTTTTGTTCATTGATTCAATGTCTACATCATTCAAAACCAACGCTTTGGATATGTCAGACTGAGTGGCTTCAGCCTCGTAAATTCGAATCGTTTTCTCATTTAAGATTTTAAAGTTCGTTAAATTCAGCTCTTTCTCAAGCACAAAGCAGGCCTTTGTCTGATTCGATGTAACAAGCTCAATGTATTCAGTGTTCTGGCCTCTGACATCCTCCATTGATACCTCTTCAATCAGTCTGCCGTCCCGAATGACGCCAATCGTGTCCGCGATTTGTTCGATTTCACCCAGCAGGTGGCTTGAAATCAGCAGCGTTATGCCGTACTCTTTGCTCAGCACTTGAAACAATTGCCTGATTTTTTTAATGCCGAGAGGGTCAAGCCCATTCACCGGCTCATCCAGAATAAGCAGATCCGGCTTTGTGAGGATGGCACGCGCAATTCCAAGGCGCTGCTTCATTCCGAGCGAAAAGGTTTTGACGGGCTGCTCGTTGATTTGTTTTAAATTCACCATATCCAGCACTTCTTGAATGGCTTTTTTATTGTGATATCCCATATATTCACAATGCAGCTCTAAATTTTCTTCAGCTGTCAGGTTTTCATAAAAAATCGGATATTCAATCATGCTGCCGATGTTTCCCAGCACCTCATATGACGTGTGGGTGAGCTTGTTCCCAAGGATGATGATTTCACCGCTTGTCGGTTTAACAAGGCTCGTCAGCATTTTCATGATGGTTGTTTTCCCCGCGCCGTTCGGGCCGAGAAAGCCATAGATTTCACCTTTTTTAATATGCATGCTGACATCGGATACAACCTCTTTGCCCTGATACGTTTTGGTCAGTCCGTTTGTTTGTACGATATAAGTCAAATTTGTTTCTCCTTCCCTCTCTTTTCCTGTTTTTTATTGTAGCGGCGAGCCCTGTCATTTTTATTTCTCACACCTTACGAAATTCTTACGTTTAAAATGTCATGCGTTTCAATGTGATCGTAAATGCAGTCCGTTCGTACGGCTTGCTTTTGACAGATATAGCGCCCCCCATTTTTTCTGTAAGCCGCTTTGTGATGGTTAAACCGAGACCGCTTCCCTGAAATGCTTTATTTCTGGATTCTTCAAGTGTGTACAGCCTTTCAAACACCCGCTGCTGATCGGTTTCACTTATCCCTTTTCCGCGATCCCATATGGTGATGGCAATGTTCGTCTCATCATATGACAGCGTCAGTCCGATTAACTTGCCGGCCGCGCCATACTGAATCGCATTTGACAATAGGTTTTGCAGGATTCTGTCCAGAGCCTCTTCATTCGCCTGCGCATACACCGGCGTATCCGGGATATCAATGGCTGCACGAAAGCCTTTAGATTGAACTGCGTCATAATAATGCAGGATATTGCGTTTGCATATGTCGTTCATATGTACTTTGGTGATTGGGATGTCTTTATCTTCAGATTCTAATTTCGCTAAATCAAAAAAGGAATTGATCATCTGAATGAGTTCATTTGTTTTCTGGCGGAGCTTCCCCAGCAATCTTTCCCGCTCTTCGTCAGGCATGTTCGGATCACTTTGAATGGTTTCGATATAACCGAGAATGACCGTTAACGGCGTTTTCAGGTCGTGCGACATATTGGTCAGCATTCGCTTCATGGAATGCTCTGTTTTCGCAAACCGGGCACTGATCTGCTGACGATTCTCAAGGAAAAGATTGATGTTAACAAGCAAGTCTTTGAGCGCTTGATCGTCTGTAGGAAGCAAAATTCGCCCCGCCGAATCCTGCCTGAGCATGGAGCCAAGCTGTTCTGCCATATATGCCAAATTCCCGTCTCGCTTCTTTTTCATTATGAATTGAATCACATTCAGGCACGCCAGAACGATGACGGCGGCCACCCATAGCACTGTCATTCTAAAACTCTCCTAATTTATAACCGATGCCCCATAGGGTTTTAATATATTGAGGGGAGGAGGGGTCATCTTCAATCTTTTCTCTAAGCCGCCGCATATGTACGTTAATAATGTTTTGATCGCCAAAATACTCTTCATTCCAGACAGAACGGTAGATTTGTTCTTTCGTAAACACTTTTTTAGGATTTGCCGCAAATAGGCACAGCAGCTGCCATTCTGTTGATGTCAGCTGAAGCGGTTCTCCATTTTTCATAACTGAGACATTGTCTATATCGATCGCAAGCTGGTGAATCCGGATCACCTTATTCTCAGCCGGTTCCTCTGCTGAATATTGAGTCGCCCTTCGTATCGCGGCTTTTACTCTTGCTGTCAGCTCAATCATCGAAAACGGTTTGGCGATATAATCATCCGCCCCAAAACCCAATCCCAATGCCTTGTCCACATCTCCGTCTTTTGCCGAAATCATTAAGACCGGTATATTGCTTCTTTCCCGGATGATTTTCAGAAAATCCATGCCGTTCAGCTTCGGGAGCATGATATCGAGGAGGATCAAATCGTATGAACTCTGCTGAAACAGCCGGATGCCCTCTTCTCCGTCGAAAGCATGTACAATCCGAAAGCCTTCTTTTGTTAAATAATGATCCACCATTTCACTGATTGAGTGGTCGTCTTCCACAAGCAATATGCTCTGCATCTTCTCACCTAACCTTTACAAAATCAAAAAACACACACGTAATTACACTTATTGTAATTGAAAAACGTGTGTGTTTTATAAAAATTATTCATTTTTTCCTGTTTTCAGCTTCCTGTATTCCATCACCGTAATGACAAAGAATACGGCACCACATCCGATGGCTTGAATAAGCCGAAGCCGTTCACCAAGAAATAAAGCCCCATAGAAAATCGTCAGGACAGGCCCTGCCATTGAAATGGCGGCGGCTCGCTGTGCCCCGATTCGTTTTATGCCTTCAAGCATCAGCACAAATGGAATCACAGTAGTCGCGACTGCGATTAACACAAACAAACCATAGACAGCAGGCGGATATGCTGCTATTGGTGTATTCAGACCGATTGTCGATTTGATGCCAATGTAAAGCATCATGGCCGCTCCGGCAGCTGTCATCCCGTACGCATTAAGACGGATGCCTCCGATTTGATGGACGAGCCGCCCGGAAAGGACAAGATAACCGGCATAGACGGCCGAGGATAACAAAATGAATGCAGATCCAATCATATTCGCCTGAAAAAGCTCAGCATCCCAGCCGCCCAACGCTAAGAAAAGTCCGAACATGACCGCCAGCACTGCGAAAAGGTCCTGAATTGAAGACATTTTCCGGTCACGACACGCGGTAAATCCAAACACAAACAATGGATAGCTCATCAGCAATATACGTTCAACCATTGCGGATACATGGTTCAGCCCGATAAAATCAAGCAGGGGAGACAGAAAAAAACAAAACACTCCCGCGCCACAAGCCTTCCATAGGTCTCCTTTTTTATTGCCGCCTGGCATTGGAGGGCGGTATATCAAAAAAATCAGCCAAAACAGCGGAACAGCCATCAGCTGTCTGTATAACAACACCGCGTCTGGCTCAGCACCCATTTGATAGGCCCATTTAATCCAAATTGACTTAGACGCAAAACAAACCGTTCCGATCAGCAAAAAAATTGTACCTGAAGCGGCCTCGCGAAACTTCCTCTTCTCTTCTTTTCTCATCTCAGCTCAGCTATTCTCCTTTACTTATTCAAATGCTTTTGGATAAAATCGAGAAGCGTATATCCTTGGGCAGTCAGAATAACACCTTTCCCGCTGCAGGCCGGGCATGGTGTTCCTTCAATTTCTCCCGCTCTTTCACATTTAGGACATGCGACCTCAAGATCATCAGTTGCAATGACCATTTGACATCCTCCTTTCCTATTCATCTGCTATGCACCACCAGCCATCGTCCATTGGCCGTCACCTCCTTTAAGAAACACAAAAAAACCCCCATCCTATGCAAAGGACGAGGGTCTCGCGGTACCACCTTTATTAACAGCTATACAGCCGTTCACTCTAAGTACAGAAAACCTATGTTTCAATACTCCTCTCCTGGTAACGGGGAGAGAAACCCGGCATCGCCTACTATCCGTTCAGCAAAGCAATTCAGAAGCCCATTCGGCATCAGGGGAGGATCGGTTCACACCTGCCACCGACTCTCTGAACCTCCATTCTGATGCGTACTTACTCTTCCTCACGATTGTTGTTCCGTTCTATTATTTGTAAAGTTTATAATACTTGGTTCATGAAATGAAGTCAATTCCTAATCCGATGTTACACCGAGCGCTTCCAGCGCCATATGAACGTGCTCCTCCTGCTGTGTTTGCAGAGCGAGCTTGGCGATTTCCACCGGATACGCCGCCTGCATCTCTGAAATGTGCTCCTGCATTTTTGCCCATATCCGGCCGCCTGCTCGATCATAGTGTTCAAGTAAACGGGCAGTTTCTTTTTCCCCAAAAATGGTTTGATAAAGAACAAAATCCTTGGCTGGATCTGCAATCTTCGCTTCTGTCCAATCCAGAAGCCCTGTGACACGTTCATTTTGGTCGATAAGAATATGCGGCGGGTGGAGATCGCCGTGTATCAAAGAAGAGAAACCCGGCCAGTATGCATCATCATCTATCCACTTTTGCCATCTTTCCCAAAGCGTCGTAGATACGCCAAGCTTATTTTTCACATCAACCATAGAGTCTGCTGTCATTTGCCTGAAATCTTCTGGACTTATCACTTCTATTCCGGATTGCCCAGCAGATATTAGATCCGTGCCATGTAATTCAGCCAGTATGCCAGCAAGTGTGCGGACAAAGTCGTCTGGCGGCGGCTGATGATCCATATTCCATACATATTGCTTTTGTTCCAAATCAATTCCAGCAGCCGGCGTTCCTTTTAACATTGGGTAAGCGATCAATTCCGGTGTGTGAATTCTCCAATCCGGCACATCAGCTGTAAGATTCGCGCGGAGAAAGGCAAGCGTTTTGCCTTCCGCAGATGCTCTTTCCACAACATCACTGCGACGCGGCTTTCGCAGCACCCATTGCATACCTGTATCGTCCTCGGCAAATACAACTTGAAAGTCCATTCCGGTTTCATTCAATTGCGCGTTCTCAGAGCGAACTCTCAAACCTTGGTTGCGTGCAAGCCCGACAATCTCTGTAATTAGCTGTTTTTCGGCAAGGTTTGTCATCCCCATTTCCCCTTTCTCATGCTCCGGCCTGCTGTAGAGAGAAGGGATGTTTGAAGGCACAAAAAAAGAGGGCAAGCATCGCCACCCTCTTTTTTGATAACCATATAAGGGCTCATACATAGGCGGATTCATCCCGATTCTCCCTCATTCAGGCGAGAGTTGTTCACTATTGAATTCGTGTCACTCGGAATCTAATAAATGCCATGCTGTAACCCCTCCGTTTCCTAGACGTTAATTGCATTTTACAGCATATTCCATCTCTTCGCTATAAAAAAATGAATCAAGTCACTGGAGCAGGATTGAACAAGCACAAATCGTTATGAAGACCCCAACGGTCAGCCCACGTTTGTTTGCGGCCGCTTGCCACATCCAAAATCGTTCTGAAGATTTCCCAGCCTACATCTTCGATACTGGCCTCTCCTGTCGCGATTCGGCCGGCATTGATATCGATTAAATCCGCCCAATGCTCTGATAATGAATGCCGCGTCGATACTTTCAGCACCGGTGCAGCCGCCAGGCCGTACGGTGTTCCCCTCCCTGTCGTAAACACCTGCAGATTCATGCCCGCAGCCAGCTGCAGGGTGCCGCACACAAAATCGCTTGCCGGTGTCGCGGCGAACAGCAGGCCTTTTTGCTCTGCCCTTTCACCTGGGCCGAGCACGCCGGAGATAGGGCTAGTGCCTGATTTCGCCACCGAGCCTAACGCTTTTTCCACAACATTGGATAATCCGCCTTTTTTATTGCCTGGTGACGGGTTTGCGCTTCGGTCAGCTTCTCCCCGCCGGAGATAGCTGTCATACCACTTCATCTCATTGATCAGCGATTGTCCGACCTCTTCACTGACAGTACGAGGCGTTAATAAATGAATGGCATCACGTACCTCTGTCACTTCAGAAAATAAAACCGTCGCACCTGCGCGAACCAATAAATCAGCCGCATACCCCACGGCAGGGTTCGCCGTCACGCCGGAAAACGCATCACTGCCGCCGCATTGCAGGCCGATAACCAGATCTGAAACAGGGCAAGACACCCGGGTTCTGCTGTTCAGCCTGATTAACCGCTCCTCCGCCATTTCCAAAATGGATTGGATCATCGCCGCAAAACCTTGATGATCCTGGAGCGATAGAATGTCATCATCATTCTCAGAGGCAATTCTTGCCGGAAGGAGCTTTTCACATCCCAATCCGATTACCATTACTTCTCCGCCGAAGTTCGGATGCTTCGCGAGATTTTGAATCGTGCGGATCGGAATGACGGCGTCGGGCGCATTGATCGCCACGCCGCATCCATATTGATGATGCAGCGGCACAACGTCATCGACATTTGGGTATTTCGGCAGCAGCTCTTTTTTGATCCGTTTGACCGCATAATTTAATACGCCAACGACACATTGAACACTTGTGGTGATGCCGAGGATATTTTTTGTCCCCGCACTGCCATCCGCATTACGGTATCCTTCAAAAGTGTAGCCTTCAAGAGGCGGCCGCGGCTGCGGCACCCTGTTTGCGAGAGGAAGATCGTCTAACGCCGGAGGAGCGGGCATTCTCACGAGGGATTCCCGTATCCAGCTTCCGCGCTTGATCGTCTCATCAGCAAACCCGATCACCTCTCCGTAACGCACGATCTCATCCCCTTGATTGAGATCGGTTAAGGCCACCTTATGGCCTTGAGGGACATCCTCTTCAAGGACGAGCCCGCATGAGAAAACAGTGCCCTTTGGCAGTCCTCCATCATTTACAATAATCGCCGTGTTATCTGTGGCATTCACTTTGATGTAGAGGGGCGCTTGGTTTTGCCTGAGATTCATCGCCATATGAAAATCACTCCTCATATCTTAGTAAGCGTTTTCTAAATTGGTTTTAAAAAAACCGCAGCTCTTACGTTTCAACTGCGGTTGTCTCACCATTATTTTTCATCCAGTCCTTTTAGAATTTTGTCACGGACAAATTTCAGATGCTCATACATGTGGTAATGCGCTTTGTAAGGATCTCTGTTGACTAGGGCGTCGTAGATTTTTTTGTGATATTCGACCGTTACATCTCTCTCCCTGTACGGTATTTGGCTGTCAATTTTCGCATGGGTGATTAAGAGGGATTGAATCATCCCCTCTACAACGGGATTATTGGCACTTAACGCTATAATTCGATGGAATTCTTTATCCGCTTCACCATAAAGATTGTCAGTGCTGTTGGCAATGTCGTCGATTGTCTTCTGCAAACGCTGAAGCTCATCCTCGTTGATTTTTTCCGCGGCAATCGTCACGAGTCCTAGTTCTAACGCCATCCGCGCTTCAATGATTGCCGGAAGATTATCAGTCGCCAAGGCAAGCATGACGGAAAAGGGCTGCATGCCGATTTTATCGTTGAAATATGTGCCCCCGCGGGTTTTTCTCGTAATGACGCCCAGCGTTTCAAGTGAACTGAGCGCCTCCCTAAGCACCGGCCTGCTGACATGCAAAATGTCCATCAGTTCCATTTCTGTCGGCAATTTGTCTCCGGCCCTCAACTGTCCGCTCGATAATAAATGGACAATCCGTTCGATGACCTGTTTGGCTAATGTTTTCCGATTGACTGTATCGACTTTCAAATCCTCTAAACCTTCGTACACGAACAACTCTCCCTTCAGTTGTTCAATTGTAAGACAAAATAGCCGATATGACAATATTTACAATAAAACTTATCGCACAAGACACGGGCGCTTTCGGTCAAATTTCCAGTTGCTGATCAGAAACTGCATAGAGATCGCGTCATTTCGGGCGCCTACATTCATTTTTTGGTAGATCTCATGCGCTTTTTCCACTTGTTCCATATCAATATCGACGCCTAGCCCAGGTTTATCAGGGACTTTGACACAGCCAGCGGAAATCTCAAAGGGATGTTTCGTTAATCGCTGGCCGTCCTGCCAAATCCAATGGGTATCAATCGCCGTGATGCGCCCCGGAGCTGCTGCTGCCACATGGGTAAACATCGCAAGGGAAATATCAAAGTGGTTGTTGGAGTGCGAGCCCCATGTCAAACCCCAATCATGGCACATTTGCGCCACCCGCACTGACCCTTGCATCGTCCAAAAGTGCGGATCAGCCAGCGGTATATCCACCGCTTGAAGCTGAATCGCGTGACCCATTTCCCGCCAGTCGGTCGCAATCATATTTGTCGCAGTCGGAAGCCCTGTCGCGCGGCGGAATTCAGCCATCACTTCACGAGCGGAGTAGCCGTTCTCATCACCGCATGGATCTTCTGCGTACGCGAGCACATCTTGCTTTCCTTTGCATAATGCAATAGCCTCCTCTAATGACCACGCCCCGTTCGGGTCAAGGGTGATCCTTGCCTCTGGAAAACGTTTCGATAAGGCGGTAACAGCTTCGATTTCTTCTTCTCCTCGCAGCACCCCGCCTTTGAGCTTGAAATCCTGAAAGCCATAGCGCTCCTGTGCTGATTCTGCAAGACGCACAATGGCCTCGGGGGTCAGCGCTTCCTCATGGCGCAGACGGAACCACGCACAATCTGACTGCTCATCGCTTTGATAAGGCAAGGTCGCCCGCTTTCGGTCGCCGATGTAAAAAAGGTAACCAAGCATTTTCACTTCATCTCGCTGCTTCCCTTCGCCAAGCAAAGCTGCGACCGGTTCCTGAAGGAATTTTCCAAACAAATCCAACAAAGCCGCTTCCAATGCGGTGACGGCGTGCACAGTGGTGCGCAAATCAAACGTCTGGATTCCGCGTCCTCCCCTGTCCTGATCGCCAAACTGCTTTCTGACCCTTTGCAATATCGCCTGGTACGCACCAATGGATGCTCCGACAACAAGCGGCTCTGCCAGCTCCAGTGTGCGGCGAATACGCTCTCCGCCTGGCACCTCGCCAACTCCCTGATTTCCGCTGCTGTCTGTTAAGATTACGATATTCCGGGTGAAAAACGGGCTGTGCGCTCCGCTTAGATTCAGCAGCATGCTGTCATGTCCCGCAACCGGAATCACCTTCATTTCTGAAATTGAGGGAATATTCGATCTCTTTTCTTTTTGAACCTGCTCTTGTATCGATGAACCCATGCTTTCTCCTCCTTTTATAAAGCGCTTTCATAAATATTAGACAGGCAATGATTGATCGGGGTCTTGTTCTTGTTTCTTTAACACGACCCGTTTAATCGGGCCGACCAGCAGCAAATAGCTGAGGATCGCAACAATCGCATTAGCGCCGACAAACACGAGCGCGCCATTAAATGATCCTGTGGCATTGACGATGTAACCGATAATAATCGGTGTTGTAATCGAGGCAATATTTCCGAAAGTGTTGAACAAACCGCCGCTCAGTCCTGCACACTCTTTCGGAGACGTGTCCGACACGACAGCCCAGCCCAGTGCGCCGAAGCCTTTTCCAAAAAACGCGAGCGACATCATAACAACGACGAGCCACGCTGAATCTGTATAGTTGCAGACGATCATACTGCAAGACAGCAGCATGCCGGCAATGATTGGCACTTTTCTAGCAAAGGTCAGTGAACGGCCTTTTTTGAGTAAGATGTCTGACACAATACCTCCAAGCACGCCGCCGGCAAATCCGCACAGCGCCGGCAGGGAAGCGACAAACCCAGCTTCTAGAATAGACATGCCGCGGGCCTGAACCAAATATACCGGAAACCATGTGAGAAAGAAATAGGTGAGAGTCGTAATGCAATATTGCGCGATGTACACGCCAATCAGCATGCGGTTCGTTAACAGCTGTTTGATATACGGCCATTTCGATTCTGTTTCTTGTTTGCTTTTACTGTCATCCATGGAAATCAGCCCGCCGCCCTGTTCGATGTACGCAAGCTCAGCTTCGTTAATCTTTGGGTGTTTTTTCGGTTCATACACCGTTTTTAGCCAGATGACAGCCAGAAGAATCCCCGCAGCCCCCATGACAACGAAGACGGAATGCCAGCCGAAAGAGTGGGTGAGCCAGCCCATTAAAGGAGAAAAAATGACGATTGCGAAGTATTGTGCTGAATTAAAAAAGGCTGAAGCTGTCCCGCGCTCGGAACTTGGAAACCATGAGGCAACAACTCTGCCGTTTCCAGGAAATGAAGGCGCTTCTGATAAGCCTACCAGAAAACGCAGTGCAAACAGCAGGATAATCGCTGTGCCGGCTGAGAAAAAGCCAATCGCCCCTTGCAGCAGCGTAAAAAACGACCAGAAAAAGATGCTTAACGCAATGACAGTCTTAGAACCAAAACGGTCCAGCAGCCAGCCGCCCGGAAGCTGCCCGATGACATAGGCCCAGCCAAAGGCAGAAAAGACATATCCCATGGCGACCGAATCCAATCCCAAATCATGCTGGACGGAATCTCCGGTGATGGAAAGCGTCGCTCGATCCGCGTAGTTAATAGAGGTCACAAGAAACAGCATAAACACGATGAACCAGCGCACAGACGTTTTTTTGCCCGCCGGTGTAACACTCGCAAAGTCTTTTTTCATAGTATCTTCTCCTTTTCAAAGTAGAGAATCATATGCTGGCTGTGATAAAGCTGGGAAAGAGACATACGCCTCTTTCCAGCACCATTACGGCTTCACAAAAACGGTTTTGATCGCTGTGAAAAAGTCCTTCGCCGCCTCCCCCTGTTCGCGGGAGTGGGAGCTCGACTGCTTCATGCCGCCAAAAGGCGCCTGCAGCTCAACACCTGCGCTTTCTGCATTCACCCGAACCAGCCCGGCATCGATTTCTTCAATGAAAGAAAGCATTTTGCCGATGTTTTCCGTGAAGATGGATGCACTTAAACCGAACTTCACATCATTGGCGATATCCAGCGCCTCCTCCATCGAATCAACCTTGATCAAAGCAATCACCGGACCGAAGATTTCCTCCTGGGCAATCGTCATCTCAGATGTCACATTGTCAAAGATCGCAGGCTGAACATAATAGCCGTTTTGATACTTTCCGTTCTCCAGCTTTTCTCCTCCCATTAAAAGGGAAGCGCCCTCCCGCTTGCCTTTCTCAATGTATGACAGGCAGTTATCAAGCTGATTCTTGCTGGCGATCGGTCCCATCCAGACATCCTCTTTTAAGCTGTCTCCGATTGTAATATCCTTTGTGCGCTGGAGCAGTTTTTCTTTCAAGCGCTCATAAATGCCGCTTTGTACGATGACACGGCTTGTCGCGGTGCATTTCTGGCCGGTTGAACGGAAGGCCCCCGTAATGACAGCTTCAGCCGCAGCTTCAAGGTCAGCGTCATCAGCTACGATGACAGGGTTTTTGCCGCCCATTTCAAGCTGATATTTAGCTCCCCTCGCTAAAGCGGCTTGCCCGATGATTTTTCCGACTTGATTTGAACCGGTAAACGTAACGGCGTTTACACCGTCATGCTCAGCAAGCCCCTGCCCGACAACAGAGCCCGGGCCTGTCACCAAATTGATGACCCCTGCCGGCAGCCCCGCTTCCTCAAAGCAGGCAATGAGCTTCGCGCATGTCACAGCTGTTTCTGTCGCCGGTTTGATGACAACGGTATTGCCGTATACCAGTGCCGGCGCCATTTTCCAAATCGGAATCGCCACAGGGAAGTTCCACGGAGAAATCACGCCGACCACACCGAGCGGGACACGGGTGGTAAACATGAGGGCGTCTTTGTCAGTAGACGGAATGACGTCACCCGTTTTGCGCATGCCCTCTCCGGCGTAATAGCGCAGAATGGCAATCCCCCGGGCTGTTTCTCCCTTCGCTTCCGGCAGTGTTTTGCCCATTTCACGCGTTGCACAGGCAGCGATTTCCTCCAAGCGACGCTCCATGATATCCGCTGTTTTGTATAAGTATTGGCCCCGCTCAGCACCCGTCAGCTTTCTCCAAGCCGTTTTGGCTTTATTGGCGGCGGCGACGGCACGTTCCACATCCTCAGCTGTTGAATTCTGTACATAACCGACAATATCATTCACATCGGCAGGGTTTTCGACCTTAACCATATCGCCTGATTGAGACTGAACCCACTCTCCGTTAATAAAGTTGAGATACGTGTTTTGTTCCGTGATCACAGACATGCCCATTGCCCCTCTCGTGTTTTTTCTGGTCAAACCGTTGCGGCTTTTTTCGGAAAACGGTCAGCCGCCTGCTTCAAAATCGCTTCCAATTGCTGATAATGATCCTTTTCAACCGGGCCGACAGGCGGTCTGGCTGTATTTCTTACATTCAGCCCCATGATCTCCATCCCCGCTTTAATCAAGGATACGGCGTAGCCTTTTCGTTGTTTGCGAATGTCGTTGATTGGGAGAATCACATGCTGATAGATTTCCTTCACCAGCTCGGCATCTCCGTTTTTCAATGCATCATAAAACATTCGCGAAATATGCGGGATATAATTTGAAATCGCTGAAGAGTAAGAGTGGAATCCGATCGGCAGGTAAGCCGGCATCGTCACTTCAGCCATCGGCATTCCATTGAGCCATCCTAAGCGGTCGCCGATCGTATAGACGAGGTTAATATTTAAATCCATATTCCCTACCCCGTCTTTGACACCGACAAGCTGTTCACATTCGGTCAAGCGTTTGATCTGTTCTACAGCGAGAATGGCGTTATCACGCTGATAGAGAATCGCATTCAAGTCAGTGCTTTCAATAATCGTTTTCGCATACTGATACAGTCCCTCCTGTTCGCCATGCACCAAATACGGGGGCAGGATCAAGTAGCCGTCGGCGCCCTTTTTCTCCGACAGCTGCGCCCATTCAAGCGCTGTGCTGAGGTTGCCGCCCACCCCAGTGTAAACCGGCACCTTTCCCCCGGCTGCAGAGACTGCGACTTCCACCATTTGCTCATATTCCTTCTGGCTGAGAGATTGAAATTCACCAGACCCGCAAGCGATAAATATCGCTTCTAAGCCCTCTTTCAGCAAAAACTCAATGTTTTGAAAAAGAGCTTCTTCCTCCAGCTTTCCTTGTGTGTTAAAAGGAGCAACCGGAAAACCTAAAATGCCAGCGGGTGCTTTTCTGATACGGCTCATCAACATAACCTCCTGTTATTTGTGTATACAGCCCCTAACTGAAAGCGCTTTATAAATCTTTTTTTCACATCCGCTCCTTCCCGTATATCCTTTTGTTTAATTGTAAGACAAATAAACAATAAGTCAATATCTTTATTTTCTGATATTTTATAAAAAAACAGTAAATCGCTGTCCCGCCGGGATTCTGCGCAGCAAAAAAACAGCCGGATCAGCCGGCTGTTTGGTTTATATCCTTCTTTGTTTCATCGTCTCGTGCAAAAGCTTCGCTTCCAAAAAAAACACGTGGATGAATTTTTTCATATTTATTCTAGCAGGGGCGAGAGGTTTTGCATCCTTGGATTGGAGTTCTTTCATTTTCTGGCTGACTACCGGAAAATCAAAGAACTTCGACGCATAGGTTTCAAATTTTGGATTCGAAAAATCAGTTGTCCCCAGTGATGCAAAATGGTGCAGCGAATGGATAATCGCTCTGCGGATACGCTGCTCTGAGGCTTTCATTTCTCGATTGACCTCCGTCTGAGAGGCCCCTGTCCCCAGCTTCCGTTCGGCTACTTGGGTGAATATTTGTTTTAGCGAAGGGCTTTGTTTTTCGTGCGGCTCGGATTGCTCATATTCTGCTAAATACTGCAGGACCGCCATGAGATCCTGTGCGCCGCCTTCTCCCATCATGCCCAGCTCGGACAGCAGAAATGCTCCCGCCTCTTTTAAACCGCTGTCACTCTTCTGCTGGGGACGCGCTTTCCGATCAGTCCGATTGACAAGCCGGCTTAGTGAATGCTGAATGGCTCCAATCGAGTGTTCAAGCTCAATCCGCTCCTTCACCTTTTGGAGAACCGTAACAATTTCAATGCGGTTAATCGGCTTATGGATAAAATATTCGATGCCGAGCGAGTAGGCTTCTCCGACCATTTCCTTTGCCTCCACTTGAGAGATCATGACGATTTTGCCGGAGTACGTATGCTGGATCTCACGAATTGTCTCAATGCCGTCTCTTCCGGGCATTAACAGATCAATTAATAAAATATCAATCTGTTTGAACTGCAGCATATGCCCTTCCACTTGGCTTCCGTCGTCTGCTTCACCAGCAGCTTCCCCAAGATCCTCGTCCTCAATGATCTGCCTTAAAATCGACCGTACCGCACGGTCATCATCAGCGATAAAAAAACGCATAGCTTTCGGTTCACCCTTTCTGAATCAAATGCCGGACAGGCAGCCTGATGGCAAACACCACTCCCCGCTGCTGATTATCAAACGTAATATCCCCATCTAGTTCAGTCACCATTTCCTTCACATAGGAAAGTCCTATTCCCGTAGAAGGCGTGCCGAATTCGTCATATTTTGAAGTAAAGCCCGGGTCGAACACAATCTCCCCTATTTTTTCAGATATACCGGGACCATTGTCTTCCACCTGAAATTCTACCATACTCTCATTTAACTTATGGAGCCTCAGGCTGATCATTCCCTCTTCATCCATAGCCTCTACCGCATTTGCCGTTAGATTATTAATGATCGAAAGCACAATAAATACGTGATATTCGTCATGCTCTCCCTCTATGGAGCAGTAAAAATCAATCTGCTTTCCCAGTGCTTCAGCGTACTTTTCATTCATTCGAATCACGAGCTGCAGCAAATCAGAGGCCCTCATATAATCTCTCAAACTCTCATTCGAAATCAGTTTTGAAAGCCCGGCGAATATCCGTTGGTTGTCCTTTTTCACTTCATGAATCTCCCCGGCCAGTCTCAGGATTCTGCCGCTGAGCTGATGATCCTTGCCCTTCATTTCCCGATAGAGCTGATACGAATCGTTTGTCACTTTCTCTGTCGTTTTCAAAGTCTTTTTTAGATGCACCGTTTCTTCATATAAATTAGAAACGATCATCAGCATGTGCTCATGCTGCTGCCTTGTCTGTTTTTCTCTCGATTGTGTTTCATACAGCTTCAGCACACTATAAAAGCTCATCACGATAAATGTGTGAGAAATCGCAATCACCGCAATGTCAGTGATTTCCTCAGGCGTGACAACCGTATGAAAAATGAGAAATTGCACAGCCAGCTCGACACAATCTGACACAACTTCAATCATAAACCCGATGAAACCGAGCATAATCGGCCGTTCACGGAAACGATTGGCCTTTAGTATGTAAAACAGGCAAGCGTAAGTCATATAAAAGAAAAAGCTAGACGCTTGGTCATACAGAATCGGAGTCAATCCGTTGTGCCCTCCGCCCCATAATTCCAGAAAGACGCGAAAGATAAACACAGCCGCTCCAGTCAGAAAACCCGGCAGCACAGCGGGCACATGCCGCAACAACGATAAAAAGAAGAAAAAAACCGGTGCGCCAAAGCTGACCCGGAATTCTTCATTGAGGGGATAAAATTTCAGTTCACCGGCCAGCGGCACCGTAATCAGCATGAGAGCCAGTATATATCCGTCTTTTTCGATAAAACGTTCCAGTTTTATGATGATCACATCCTCGCTTTTTATTTTGGAGAAACGGGAGAAAACCTGCAAATTGCTTTTGACCCAGAAAATCAGGTTTTTATAAATCTTACTGCTTATTTTCAAAATGTTTTTGTCGTATTTTGTATGATTCTGTAGTCGCCATTATAAAGTAAATATACCATCCGCTTTTATGAAAGCGTTTAACGCCCCTTCAGCCTTCGCTTTGATAAACCTCAGTCCTTAAAGAAGAAAATCAGTGAGGAGGAATTCGATGAAAGAATTGATAAAAGAGACTCTGAAAGAAATAAACCCGGCGTCACAGCTGCATCATTGGGTTGAGCATTATCGCCCCTTTGCCGCCAATGGACAAAGTGCAAACTATATCCCCGCTTTAGGAAAAGTCAATGACTCACAGCTCGGCATTTGTATATTGGAGCCTGACGGAACGATGATACATGCCGGCGATTGGAACGTCCCTTTTACCCTGCAAAGCATTTCCAAAGTGATCAGCTTTATCGCCGCCTGCATGAGCCGCGGCATTCCCTATGTGCTGGACCGCGTAGATGTCGAACCGACAGGCGACGCCTTTAATTCAATCATTCGGCTCGAAATCAACAAGCCGGGAAAGCCGTTTAATCCTATGATCAACGCGGGTGCCCTTACCATCGCCTCGATTCTTCCCGGTGAATCGGCATACAAAAAGCTCGAGTTTCTATACTCGGTGATGGAAACTTTAATAGGAAAACAACCGAGAATTAATGAGGAAGTGTTCCGTTCTGAATGGGAAACCGCCCACCGCAACAGAGCGCTGGCCTACTATTTAAAAGAAACAAACTTTTTAGAAGCTGACGTAGAAGAAACACTTGAAGTGTACTTGAAGCAATGCGCCATGGAGAGCACCACAGAAGACATCGCGTTGATCGGCCTGATCCTTGCCCATGACGGGTATCATCCGATTCGACGCGAGCAGGTGATTCCAAAAGATGTGGCAAAATTGGCCAAGGCGTTAATGCTGACGTGCGGCATGTACAATGCTTCAGGCAAATATGCGGCGTTTGTCGGCGTGCCGGCCAAAAGCGGCGTCTCCGGCGGCATCATGGCGCTGGTTCCTCCAAGCGCCAGAAGAGAACAGCCTTTTCAATCCGGATGCGGTATCGGCATTTACGGGCCTGCCATTGACGAATACGGCAACAGCCTCACCGGGGGTATGCTGCTGAAGCATATGGCACAGGAGTGGGAACTCAGTATTTTTTAAACATAAAAAAGAGGTGATTGTATGCAGCAAATCCTGGAACATATCGTCGGTATCGCAAATGATCTTTTGTGGTCAAAGCTATTAATTGTATTGCTTCTTTCTCTTGGAATCTATTTTACGTTCAGGCTTAAGTTTTTACAGGTTCGCATGCTGAAAGAAATGGTGAGGGTGTTAAGAGAAGGTGCTGCTTCCCGGTCGAAAAACACCATTTCTCCGTTTCAAGCCTTTTGCATCAGCATGGCGGCCCGTGTCGGAACGGGAAATATTACGGGCATTGCCATCGCCATTGCACTCGGCGGGCCCGGTGCAATCTTCTGGATGTGGATTATCGCCATTATCGGATCAGCATCCAGCTTTGTGGAAAGCACACTGGCTCAGATTTATAAAGTAAAAGATGTAAACGGCTTCCGCGGCGGGCCAGCGTATTACATGGAAAAAGGGCTGAACAAAAGGTGGATGGGCGCGCTGTTCGCTGTGTTAATCACCCTATCGTTCGGTATCGTCTTCAACTCGGTTCAATCCAATACAGTCAGCCTTGCCTTTGAAAACGCGTTCGGCACAAACCGCCTGACATTGGGACTCATTTTAATTGCTGTATTCGGCACGATCATTTTCGGCGGAGTCAAGCGCATTGCAAAATTGGCTGAATCCATTGTCGTCGTATTGGCTGTCCTGTATATCGGAGTTGCGTTTTTCGTCATTTTCACCAACATTACGCAGCTTCCAGATGTGCTTGCGCTAATCGTGAAAAATGCGTTTGGTTTTGACCAGGCCGCCGGCGGGGCTTTGGGTGCGGCACTCATGCAAGGTGTCAGACGGGGAATCTTTTCAAACGAAGCGGGAATGGGGAGCGCACCGAATGCCGCTGCCACCGCCACAACAAGCCATCCCGTCAAACAGGGGCTGATCCAAGCTTTTGGTGTGCTTACTGATACACTGGTCATTTGTACAAGCACCGCCTTTATCATTCTGTTTTCGGATGCCTATCATACTCCGGGTCTGAGCGGAATCGCCTTGACACAAGCCTCTCTAAGCTCCCATGTCGGATCATGGGCATCAGGCTTTCTCGCCATTCTGATTTTGTTATTCGGATTCTGTGCTTTAATCGGAAACTATTATTATGGCGAAACCAATATTGGCTTTTTGAACAAAAGCAAAAAACTAATATTCGTTTACCGTATCGGCGTGCTGGCGATGATTGTGTTTGGCTGTGTCGCCAAAGTCCAGCTCGTCTGGGATCTTGCTGATTTGTTCATGGGCTTGATGGTCGTCGTGAATTTAATTGCAATTTTCTTATTATCAAAGGTCGTTTTTACAGCGCTGAAGGACTATACACGCCAGAAAAAAGCTGGCAAAGATCCGGTCTTCTATAAAGATGTGCTCAAAAACCACAACGGCATTGAATGCTGGCCGCTTTCTGATACATCGTCAGACTCACACAACAAACAAATATCATAAAAAAGAGGTGTTCAGACATATGGGCTGAACACCTTTCTCTATTTGCGTTTATTGACAAACACGTAAGCCTCCATTACGATTTTCATATCTTTTTAAAAAATCTGAAAGAAGGCATCGGTACATTCTATGAATCCTATCCAACACATACTAGATACATTCCCGCTTATTGTGCTAGACGGCGCCATGGCGACCGAGCTTGAACGCAAGGGCTGTGACTTGAACGACAGTCTGTGGTCGGCAAAAATCCTGCTGGAAGAGCCGGACCTGATTAAACAAGTTCATACTGATTATTTCGCGGCAGGCGCCGATTGTGCGATTACCGCCAGCTATCAGTCCACATTCGAAGGCTTTGCCGCACGCGAGCTGAGCGAAGCGGAAGCACGCCGGCTCATCGAGTTGTCCGTCAGCATCGCAGCTGAAGCACGTGATGAATTTTGGTCGCTTGAAGAGAACCGTTTGAATCGGCCAAAACCGATCATTGCGGCTTCTGTAGGCCCTTATGGCGCTTATCTTGCAGACGGGTCTGAGTATCGCGGCAACTACGCAATATCAGAAGATGAACTGATTGAATTTCATCGCCCCCGGATGAAGGCGCTGATTGAAGCCGGAGCTGATGTATTGGCATGCGAAACGATTCCGTGTCTGACTGAAGCCAAAGCGATTGTGCGGCTGCTGAAGGAATTTCCCGAAACGTATGCGTGGATCAGCTTCAGTGCCAAAGACGGCCTGCATATCAGTGACGGAACATCGGCCGCTGACTGCGCGGCGTGGCTTGATGAACATCGCCAAATTGCAGCGCTCGGCATCAACTGTACGCCGCTTCAGCATATTTCTTCCTTGATAGAGGAGTTAAAAAAGAACACGTCAAAGCCGATCATCGTCTACCCGAATTCAGGTGAGCAATATGATCCGGAAACTAAAACGTGGAACGGCGCAGCATGCGCAGAATCTTACGGGGCGAGCGCCCGCATCTGGCATGAAAAAGGTGCGAAGCTGATCGGCGGCTGCTGCCGGACAAAACCCGAAGATATTCAAGAAATCGCGGCTTGGGTCAGCTCTTTAAAAACAACTTGACTTATCGGAATTGTTTGTATATTCTAACTTAAAGCCGGTTCGCCGGAGTCTCGTGTCACTTCCTGACATGAGATTTTTTATTAGGAAGGAAATAAATCGCCGATAGAAAGTTGGAAAAAGATGGACTCTGCTCACAACAAGAATGAGACAACCTTTCAGAGAAGTATGAAAAGCCGGCATCTCTTTATGCTTTCCTTAGGAGGTGTCATCGGAACAGGACTGTTTTTAAGCTCTGGCTATACCATTCAGCAGGCAGGCCCCGCTGGAACGATACTTGCCTACTTAGTCGGGGCCGGAATTGTCTATCTGGTCATGCTATGCCTCGGTGAGCTGTCAGTCGCCATGCCTGTGACAGGCGCCTTTCACACCTATGCAGCCAAATACATAGGGCCTGGCACCGGCTTTACGGTCGCTTGGCTGTACTGGCTGACATGGACCGTGGCATTGGGATCGGAATTCACAGCAGCCGGCCTGTTAATGCAGCGCTGGTTTCCCCATACGTCGGTTTGGATGTGGAGTGCCGTATTTGCGCTGTTCATTTTCTTGCTTAACACATTTTCGGTCAGGTTTTTCGCTGAATCAGAATTTTGGTTTTCCAGCATCAAAGTATTAGCCATCATATTATTTATTCTTTTAGGCGGTTCTGCCATGTTCGGCCTCATCCCCATCAAAGGCGGAGAAGCCGCTCCGATGCTGTCTAACTTCACGGCGGAAGGCGGGCTCTTTCCTAATGGATTTGTTCCGATATTGATGACGATGCTGTCCGTCAATTTCGCCTTTTCGGGAACGGAACTGATCGGAATCGCAGCCGGTGAAAGTGTTGATCCGGACAAGACGATACCAAAAGCGATTAAAACAACGGTCTGGCGCCTCTCACTCTTCTTTGTCGGAACAATTTTTGTGCTGTCAGGGCTGATTCCGATTCAAGATGCAGGTGTCATCAAAAGCCCGTTTGTTGCTGTCTTTGACAGAGTCGGTGTACCATACGCGGCCGATCTCATGAACTTTGTTATCCTGACAGCGATCCTGTCAGCGGCTAATTCCGGACTCTACGCTTCTTCCCGGATGCTGTGGTCTTTATCAAAAGAAAAAACGCTTCATCCGACATTTGCAAAGCTGACGTCAAAAGGAACCCCGTTTAACGCGCTGGTGTTCAGCATGATCGGCGGCATTCTGTCGCTACTGTCCAGTGTATTTGCACCAGACACTGTATACGTTGTGCTCGTGTCGATTTCCGGTTTTGCTGTCGTTGTCGTATGGATGGGAATCGCTGCATCTCAATTCATGTTCAGAAAACGTTATATCGAAGCGGGAAACAAAGTTTCTGATTTGAAATACAGAACGCCTTTGTATCCGATCGTGCCGATTGCAGCGTTTCTGTTATGCCTGGCTTCCGTCATTGGCATTGCCTTTGATCCGAATCAAAGAATCGCACTGTATTGCGGCGTTCCGTTTATGGCCATTTGCTATGCAATATATTATGTGAAAAACCGCAAAAGCCTGCCGGCTGCTGATATGACTCATTCAAAATAAAAAGAACCTGCCTTCAGGCAGGTTCTTTTTCAATTTTTACACTTCCACTGTCCAGTTGAACGGGCCTTTTACCTTGCCAAGCTGAATATCTGTTATCGTTTCATACAGCTTTTTCGAGAGGTCCCCGATTTGCCCGTCGCCGACAATCACCGTTTTTCCATGAATGTTGAGTTCACCGACAGGCGTAACGACGGCTGCCGTGCCTGTGCCGAAGACCTCTGTCAATTCTCCGCGTGCAGAGGCTGCATACACCTCATCAATTGATATTCTCTCTTCACGAACCGGAATGCCCCAGCTTCGAATCAATTCAATCGCAGACGCGCGTGTCACCCCGCTTAAAATGCTTCCACTTAAAGCAGGTGTGACAGCTTCCCCGTTTATGACGAAAAAGATGTTCATGCTCCCTACTTCTTCCACATATTTCTTTTCAATGGCGTCCAGCCACAGTACCTGGTCATAGCCCAGCTCATTCGCTTTCCGCTGTGCCTGAAGACTGGCCGCGTAGTTCCCAGCCGTTTTTGCAAATCCGACTCCGCCGTTGACCGCCCGCACATACTCATCTTCGACATAGATTCTAACCGGCTTCAGCTGATCGTCGCCATAATAGGAGCCGACAGGCGAAAGCACGATCATAAATGTATAGCTCCTGGATGCCTTCACACCGAGACTCGGTTCTGTGGCAATGACAAAAGGACGAATATAAAGTGACGTTCCTTTTTCCTTTGGAACCCAATCTTTCTCCAGCTCAACTAATTGCGTCAATGCCTCAAGCACAAGCTCTTCGTCTAAAGGGGGCATGCTCATGCGCTCACACGATCTGTTCAGCCGTTTGATATTTTGATCCGGACGGAACAGGAGCACCCTGCCATCCTCTGTTCTGTATGCTTTTAATCCTTCAAAAACAGCCTGGCCGTAATGAAAAACAGATGAAGACGGATCGAGCGTAAGCGGTGCGTACGGTGCAATTCTCGGATGATGCCATCCAATTCCCTCTTCGTAGTCCATCACAAACATATAATCTGTAAAATATTGTCCAAACCCCAAGGAAGACGGGTCGGGCTTTTCCTTATAATATCCAGTTTTTTCTCGTTCAATAAGCTTATTCAATCTGACCAGCACACCTTTCATATAATTGTTTAAATATTCAGTCTTTTTTAGGCTGCAAAAAATATACAGCCCTTCCTTTCATGATACGCCGCTCCACACCGATAAATTTCAGAATATTCTTTAGGATCATCAGCTATTATACACCACATTCATTGTCAGATGAAGCTGAAATTAAAGAAAAACAGCCAGTTTTATTCTGGCTGTTTGATTTAGACCGCTAAACAAAGGACGACAATGTGGCAAATCAGCAAAATATACACTGCGAACACTAATTGCCAATTGATCTTCCGCGCCCATGCAAACACCACCATCAAAACAGGCAGCATCACAGTCCCCGCCAGCTTGTTCACTGTCAGATCCGGGCTGTTCGCTACATCATAATGAATCGGCATCTGCGCCGGCAGAAAAGGGTAAAACACGATTGAAAGGATGAATGCAACAATTACAGCTCCCCACAGCACTTTTCCATTCGTCAATAGAAACATAGAACGACCATTCCCTTCTTATTGCTTTATGAATGATATGACTGTTCTACGGTGAATTTCGTTCGGTCTCCCCGCGTAATAATTTGCGCATATTCCACCACTTCTTCATTTTTATCATAGGTAAGGGATTCTGATAAAAACGCAGGCGCTCCGACATTGGTTAATAAGTGGCCGCTGATCGTTTCATCCGTTAAAATCGGTTCGATCGATTCCGTTCCCCTGCTGATTTCAATATTGTATTTTGTCCTTAACAATTCAAACAGCGAGCCGGTGCATTCCTCCTGCGCCAGCCCCGGTGCCGCCTTCCAGGGAATATACGAGGTATGATACTGCAAAGGCTCCCCCTCGGCGTATCTGACTCTGACAAGCTTGTTGACAGGTTCATTCTCTTTCATTTTCAAAAGTTCGGCAATGGAGTGATCAGCGGGTATCACCACAAGCTCAAGCACTTTTGATTCGGAACGCAGGCCTCTCATTTGTTCTGCAAAGCTCGTAATCTTATGCGGAATCGGCGTTTGTATTTTTGCCGCCGATACAAACGTCCCTTTCCCCTGAATTCTCTTAATATATCCTTCAAGCTCTAGCTGCTGCAGGGCCAGTCTCACAGTTGTTCTGCTGACATCATATTGTTCGCAAAACTCACTCTCCGTCGGCAGCTGATCATTCGCCTGATATTTGCCCGACTTAATTAATTCAATGATTTTAAACTTGATAACAGAATATAAAGCTGTCATTTCATTCTCCCCATTCTGTATGCAATCCGTTCTTTTTCATTGAGACCATAATACCATTTGCCATCCCAATATGAAAGATTTGTATCCTTCCTTTATAACAAATTTTCAGAAATTAATATTGACAGTTTGATAACGGTGGTGCTAAATTCGTAATGACAAGTATCGAAAATTGGTCATAACAAATATGGTGCTTGTCTATCTCTTTGAGGGGGTGTCACATGAAGATTCTGATTGCTGAGCACTACGATGAACTCTGTAAGTTAAGCGCTACCATTATTAAAGAGCAAATACAAGCTAAGAAAGATGCCGTTCTCGGCCTGGCAACCGGAAGCACACCGGTCGGCTTGTACAAGCAGCTGATTTCAGACTATCAGGCAGGTGAAATTGATTTTTCAAAGGTTACTACATTTAATTTGGATGAGTACGCTAGTCTCTCTCCATTTCATCCTCAAAGCTATAACAAATTTATGCATGAACATCTTTTTCAGCATATCAATATGCAGCCTGATCATATTCATATCCCGCAAGGAGACAATCCGCAGCTTGAGGCTCAATGCAAGGTATACGAAAATCTCATCCGCCAGGCGGGAGGCATTGATGTCCAGATTCTCGGCATCGGCGCCAATGGCCATATCGGTTTCAATGAACCGGGATCTGATTTTGAGGACCGGACACGTGTTGTGAAGCTCTCAGAAAGCACGATACAGGCAAATGCCAGATTCTTCAGCGGTGATCCGGTGCTGGTGCCGAGACTCGCGATTTCAATGGGCATTAAAACCATCATGGAATTCAGCAAACATATTGTGCTTTTAGCAAGCGGCGAGGAAAAAGCAGACGCCATTCAAAAGATGGCTGAAGGTCCTGTCACGACAGATGTACCGGCTTCCATTCTTCAAAAACACAATCATGTAACCGTTATCGTCGATAATAAAGCAGCTCAAAAATTAAAGAGTGCACCATACTCATAAAACAATAGAAGGAGACTGTCATGTTTAAAAAGGCATTTCAAATTCTGCAGCAGCTTGGCCGCGCGTTGATGACTCCGGTTGCCGTCCTGCCGGCAGCGGGTCTTTTGCTCCGTTTCGGAGACAAGGACTTACTGAACATCCCTATTATAAAGGATGCGGGCGGTGTTGTATTCGATAATCTTCCGCTGATTTTCGCCGTGGGGGTCGCGATCGGATTAGCCGGCGGAGAAGGTGTAGCCGGACTTGCCGCTGTCATCGGATACTTAATTTTAACCGTCACTCTCGACAATATGGGGAAATTACTCGGCCTTCAGCCTCCGTATGAAGGAGCCGAGCACCTGATTGATATGGGGGTTTTCGGAGGAATCATCATCGGGCTTCTCGCCGCCTATTTATATAAGCGATTTTCATCAATCGAGCTGCATCCGGTCCTTGGATTTTTCTCTGGAAAACGCTTTGTCCCGATTATTACTTCCGTCAGTTCATTGGTGATCGGCGTCATTTTCTCATTCGTTTGGCCGCTGATCCAAAACGGAATTAACGCAGCCAGCAGTTTAATTGCCGATTCAACAGTCGGCCTGTTCTTTTATGCAACGATCTATCGTTTGCTGATTCCTTTTGGCCTGCATCATATTTTTTATACGCCTTTCTATTTTATGATGGGAGAATACACAGACCCATCAACAGGCAACACCGTAACCGGCGACCTGACAAGGTTTTTCGCGGGAGACCCGACAGCCGGGCGCTTTATGATGGGGGATTTTCCTTACATGATTTTCTGTCTGCCGGCAGTTGCTCTTGCCATTATCCATACCGCGCGTCCGGATAAGAAAAAAATGATCTCTGGCGTGATGATTTCTGCGGCGCTCACATCTATGCTGACCGGAATTACAGAACCGGTTGAGTTTTCTTTCTTGTTCGTTGCGCCCGTGCTCTATTTGATTAACTCTATTCTTGCCGGCGTCATCTTTGTCGTTTGTGATTTATTCCATGTCCGCCACGGCTATACGTTCTCAGGCGGCGGAATTGACTACGTCTTGAACTACGGACTGTCTACAAACGGCTGGGTTGTCATTCCTGTCGGGATCGTGTTTGCTTTCATTTATTATTATTTGTTCCGATTTGCGATTCTGAAATGGAATTTGAAAACGCCCGGCCGTGAAACAGATGAAGACGGTCAGGATGAGGAGAAAGCTCCAGTCGCAAAAGACCAGCTTGCCTTTCACGTGCTGCAGGCCTTGGGCGGACAGCAAAATATCGCTAATCTGGATGCGTGTATTACAAGGCTTCGCGTGACCGTTCATCAGCCAAGCCAAGTCAGCAAAGATGAATTAAAACGGCTTGGCGCAGTAGGTGTGCTCGAAATCAACAACAACTTTCAGGCGATATTCGGAACAAAATCCGATGCCTTAAAAGACGACATCAAAACGATCATGGCCGGAGGCGTCCCTGACACCGCCGCCGCGCTGGACACGGAAACGGACAAGCAGCAAAATCCTGTTTCCGGCGAGGCCTTTATTTATCCGCTCAAAGGAGAAACAGTCTCTCTGGGGGACGTGCCCGATCAAGTCTTTTCAGAAAGAATGATGGGCGAGGGGTTCGCGATTAATCCAACAGAAGGAAAAGTCGTTGCACCTGCGGACGGCGAGATCGTCTCGATCTTTCCAACAAAACACGCCATCGGCTTTATGAGCGCCGGAGGCACCGAAATCCTGATTCATGTCGGCATTGATACCGTGAAATTGAATGGGGAAGGCTTTGAAGCACATGTCACGAGCGGACAAGCCGTCAAACAAGGTGAACTGCTTCTCACTTTTGATCTTGATTACATCAAGCAGCATGCCGCTTCAGCCGTAACACCGGTTATTTTTACAAATATCTCTGAAGGTAATATGAAGCACATTCAAATGAAGTAAAAAAGTCCCCCCTCCTGCGGGGGACTTTTTCGCCAACATAATGAAAGCGTTACCAAAATAAAATAACTTGAAAAAAGGGGTTTGCATTAGAATCACGAATGATATGAATATGCCTTCATTCTATCATTCTAAAGGGGGATTCATTTGAAAAAATTAATCGCGTTTCAAATTTTAATCGCTTTGGCTGCCGGAGCGGTGATCGGCCACTTTTTTCCTGATTTCGGGATGGCACTCAGGCCTGTCGGGGATGGATTTATCCGCTTGATTAAAATGATTGTTGTGCCGATTGTGTTTTCTACCATTGTCATCGGAGCCGCAGGAAGCGGAAGCATGAAAAAAATGGGTAGCCTCGGTATCAAGACAATCATTTGGTTCGAAGTGATTACCACGCTTGTATTGGCGCTCGGTCTTTTATTAGCAAATGTCTTAAAACCGGGTGTCGGGCTTAATCTCTCCCATTTGGCGAAAAAAGATATCAATGAACTGTCAGGCTACACTGAAAAAGTTGTTGATTTCAAACAAATGATCCTCGATATTATCCCTACAAACATTATTGATGTCATGGCCAGAAATGATTTGCTTGCCGTGATTTTCTTTGCGATTTTATTCGGTGTCGCCGCTGCCGGTATTGGCAAAGCCTCTGAACCCGTGATGAATTTCTTTGAATCCGCCGCACAAATTATGTTTAAACTCACGCAAATCGTCATGGTGACTGCTCCTATCGGCGTGTTAGCCCTGATGGCAGCTTCTGTAGGCCAATATGGCATTGAACTCCTCCTTCCTATGTTTAAGCTGGTTGGCACAGTATTCCTTGGCCTGTTCCTAATCCTCTTTGTCCTCTTTCCGCTTGTCGGTCTCATCTTTCAGATTAAGTATTTCGAAGTATTGAAAATGATCTGGGATCTGTTTTTAATTGCATTTTCCACCACCAGCACTGAAACCATTCTCCCTCAGCTGATGGATAGAATGGAGAAATACGGCTGTCCCAAACGAGTGGTATCATTCGTCATTCCCTCCGGCTTGTCATTGAACTGTGACGGCTCGAGCTTATATTTATCGATTTCTTGTATCTTTCTGGCGCAGGCCTTTCATGTAGACATGACATTGTCCCAGCAGCTCCTCATGATGCTTGTGCTTGTGATGACCAGTAAAGGCATTGCAGCTGTTCCCTCTGGCTCGCTTGTTGTGCTTCTGGCGACTGCAAATGCTGTAGGACTGCCGGCTGAAGGCGTTGCCATTATCGCGGGTGTTGACCGCGTCATGGACATGGCGCGAACAGGCGTGAACGTTCCGGGACATGCGATCGCCTGCATCGTGGTGTCAAAATGGGAAAAAGCCTTCCGCCAAAAAGAATGGGTTTCCGCAAACAGCCAAACCGAAAGCTTATAAAAAAAGAACACCTCATTCCGAGGTGTTCTTTCCATTATTCAACAGAAGCATGTTCTTCTGTTTCAATCGCTGCCAGTCTTGCATTTACTTCTTCTTCTGACATATTATGCTCTTTCACATACAGGTTTCTTGGATTCGTGCGGCACTCGTGGCTGCAGCTGCGCATATATTTATACTCATTTTCCGGTGTGCATATCATTTTTTTATTGCAAGATGGATTCGCGCAGTTCACATAACGCTCACACGGTTCTCCTGTAAAGTAGTCTTTTCCGACAATCACATGCTCGACACGGTTGACAGGCACGCTGATTCTTTCATCAAATACGTAGCACTGGCCGTCCCAAAGCTTGCCTTGCACCTCAGGATCTTTTCCGTATGTCACGATGCCGCCGTCAAGCTGGGCTACATCTTCAAAGCCTTGCTTCACCAGCCATCCTGAAAACTTTTCACAGCGTACGCCGCCTGTACAGTACGTTAAAATCTTTTTGCCTTCAAGCATATCTTTGTGTTCTTCGATCCATTCCGGTAATTCGCGGAAGGCTTCGATGTCAGGACGGACTGCACCTCTGAAATGGCCAAGGTCGTACTCGTAATCATTACGCGCGTCGATTACAATTGTGTTTGGATCCTGCATCTTCTCATAAAATTCTGCTGGCTTCAAATGCTGACCTGTTGTTTCATTCGGATCGACATCATCTTCAAGACGAAGCGTGACAAGTTCTTTTTTATGGCGCACGAAGATTTTTTTGAAGGCATGGCCTTCTACTTCATCAATTTTAAATACCATGTCCGCAAAACGAGGATCAGCTTTCATTGTTTCCATATATTTTCCAGTCTGTTCAACCGTTCCTGATACCGTACCGTTAATTCCTTCAGAAGAAACAAGGATACGGCCTAACAAACCAAGCTCCTTACAAAAAGCCAGATGCTGCTCTCTAAACGCCTCTGGATCTTCAATCGGAACATATTTATAGTAAAGTAATACTCTGTATTGTTTTTCCATGTTTTAAACACCCTGTTCAATTATAGTTAGTTGCTATGCACACTCTTACTATATCATACAGGAAAATGCCGCAAAGATGAACAGATCCGCCCAGACTAATAAAAATATCCAAGCTCTTACAAACCTGCGTGGCACAAGGGTTTCTGAATGACGGATAGTATTTTCCATTAACTTACTAATAAATGTAGTTGTCTGAAAACTATTATTATCATTCCTCTTCAAAAGATAAATTTACCGGTTCATTTAAAAGCTCTCCCGGCATTTCAAGGTTTGTTGAAGGTACGCTCTTATCTACCTCTTCAAAAACAACATGATCCATCCACACCTGCCCCGGTCCAGCTAATTGAACGCCAAAGGATATCACTGCGCTATTTTCTGGAACATCTAAAACGATAGCATAATGATTCCAATTGGTTGTTCCGGTAATAGGTCTGTTGCTCATATTATCAAATTGGAGAACATCATCAGCGGCACTGTCAACCCTCATCCAAAGCGAGGCAAAATGCTGCACTCCTTTTGTTTTGATAAAACTTGATAGACGAAGCCTTTTTCCAAGATAGCGGCCTGCTTTGAATTGCTGCATCATCGTCGCAAATTCACCAATATCCTGAACCATTGTTGACTTTAAATACCCTGAAGCTTTTCCCTGATGTACATTTTCCCGGTCAATCCCCATTTCGAATTGGAACGGATGGCTCCCGCTCAATACCCAGCCCTTCATTTTTTTCTCCATGTAAGATTCCTCCTTTTTTGAAGTAAAGCGTTTCATAAATGTTCGGTATGCACCTGGCGGCATGTGATACATCTTTTTGAACGTCCTCGTAAATGCTTCTTGAGATTCAAACTGAAAATACAAAGCAATATCGATAATACGAAGATCTGTATAAAGCAAAGCCGCTGCCGCATTCGCAAGACGTCTTAAGCGAATATAAGAAGCAACCGACATACCGACTTCTTTTTGAAAAATCCGATGAAAATGGAATTTTGAAAAGCTTGAAACGTTTACAATATCCTCGTTTGATATTTGCTCATGTAAATGTGATTCAATCCAATTGATTGTTTTCTGGACAGCCTTTTCATAATACATTGCACGCTCCAATCTCCTTTCTGTTTTAGAATAATGGATCACTGATTATATGTTTTGATTATTTTTGCGATATGTAAAAATCCCCTGTTGTAGCACAGGGGACACTGGTCACTTGATAATGACTGACGGCGTGATATGCTCCAGCCAAATGACACCGTCATATTGTTCCTTCAGGATCATCTGCTCTTCCATGTTCCCCCAATAGAGCGCAGTCCGCGGGGTATACATCCACGAAGTGCCTTTCTTGTTTTTTGTGTGGAGAAAATCAACAAAGACAGCAGGATGGTCCGCAGCTTTTAGCAAAGCTTCAAGACTTCCAGACGGCGGCGGGCTTGTAACCGGCATAACCGTCTTATTATCGGAACTATTCAGACTCGCACCAGAGTAAGCATAAATGCCAATCGTATATGTTTGTTTCTTCAGTCGCTCCGGCAAATAATCACCCATGTTAGGGCCGTTTAGCTGTACCCAGTCCTTTATCATTTTCGTATTCTGTTTGCGAAGATGGTAATTGTGGCCCCAGACAATGATTTTCTTTTTCGGATAAAGGGTTTCGGCTACCCACTGAAATTGTTCAGCCATCATGCGGTCTCTCATAAAGAATGAAAAATCCTCAATATTCTTGGGATAATCCTCTAGTTTTTCTTTCATTTCTTCCAGCATATACGTTTCCATGACATCAATTCTCAGCTGAAGGGAATGCATAAACATTTCATAAGCTTTCGGCTCTTTCGGAAGGTTAGCTCTTAGCTCTGAGGCATGTGTTTCAGCGAATTTGATCAGCTCCTGATAGTTTTTCACAAGCTTTTCCTTCTTTTGCGAAAATTCATCAAACGTATTGCTGTCTGTCACTAATGTTGAAAAATCATTTTCTGATTGGGAAAGCAGCTCTGCTTTTTCCGGGTCCACCGCTTTTACCCATTGAGTCGCAGCATCATTGAATGAATTCTTCATGCTTTGAATATCAAAACCGGTAAGGATCAGCGGATCCCCTTTCTCTTTTTGCTCTTTCATATAATCAAACAGCTCAACGACATCTTCTGTGTGCCATACAGCATAAATGGAGTTTTTCATCGTGCTCTTAGGTGTGGATTGATCCATATTGAGGTAGGAGGCATTAGTATCGGTAAAGGCAGATTCAAAGGCCAACACATCATAACCCAGCTCTTCATGAAGGTATTTGATCATGCGGACCTTTGTGGCGTTGATTTCACCAGCGCCGTGTGTGGTTTCTCCTAACTGAACGATTCGTTTTCCTTTCAGCACTTTCTTCAGAAAGCGAAGGTCTTTGTTTGAAGCATCGGAAGCATCCAGCGGCTGTGCATGTCGTTCAATCCAGCGCTCCCAATGTTTTTCTTCAGAAGCAGCACGTGCCGAGACTGAAAAAGAAGAAAACGCCAGACAGACAATCAGCAGCGGCAGGGTCATTCTCACTATGATTCGTTTCAATTCTATCTCTCCTTTTCTATTAGGTTCTCTAGTCGTTACGAGATAGATATTGAAAAAGTTTCCTTTTTCCGCCAACAAAAAAAGCTTCTCTGTTGAAAGAAGCTTTAGCTGGATTCTCTTATCACCTGATGAAAGTAAAACCGATATGTATTTCGTAAAAATGTCTCAACCGGAAGCTGCACATCCGCTTGGTATTTGCTGATGATAAAGGGAAACCGCTCGATTCCTTTTTCGCGCAAATTGTTCGCTTGCTCTTCATCTATTGCCGTCTCTTGCAAAACCGCTTCAATGATCGGCCAGCACGCTTCCCGCACTTGCCTCAGGACGGTCTCATCTCCGGTGTTCTGATAATCTGTAATCCAGCTGATGATTTGTTTCTCCATGGGTCTCACCTTTCTTCAAAAAAAGAGGCGCTGCGTCTATGCAAGCTCCTCTTTTAACTCTTCGTAACCTATCAGTTCTCCGACTTGAACTTCTTGGCCTTCTGTTAAATTGGCGGACGGCTGGAACGCGTCTTTTTCAAAAATCAAAATGACGGTTGATCCAAATGAAAAGTATCCCAGCTCCTCGCCGATCTCCAATTCAGCACGGGTATTTGTCTGCACGATAGAATTAATATTCATCGCCCCGACAGGAATCATCAGGATATTTCGGCTGCCGCCATTCAGTTCGTACACAAACCGATAATTTTTCGACAGCACATCTTTTCCGTATTTCAACCCTAATTGATTGACCGGATATGAGCGATTTCCGAGCTCGGCCAGCTTTTGATACTTGCAGCTGATCGGAGAATGGAAACGGTGATAATGACGCGGGCTTAGATACAGCACGACGAAGTATCCGCCGTTGTATTGATGGTCCGCGCTTTTACAGCCAGTCAGCTCAGCGAATGAGTAATCTTTCCCCTTCACCGTAAAGGTTTGATTCGGGTTGATGATTCCTACCGTCTGAACCACACCGTCAACAGGGCTGACCACCGCATGCGCCTCTTTTGAAACAGGGCGCCGCTCCAGATTAATTTGTCGAATGAACAATTCGGACAGCGATCCGTAATCAGCAGCCGTCCCGTCCACATCATCCCAATTCAGCCGAAAATGTTTTGAGAACAGCGGAATGACCGGTTTGCTGATTTTCGACTCGCAAAATCCTTTAATCAGATAGGATGACAGACGATGATTCGTCAGCTCTATCAATGATCGATACAGAATCTTTACAGCCGTATTAAACATGAATAATCCCTATTACCCTTCCGATTGTAATAAAAACAAAGCACCACAAAAAGGCGCCGATTGCCGCAAACGCAATATACGTTTTCAAATCCATTTTGCCGATCCCCGAAAAGTAGCATGTCACATGTCTGACGCCTGGAATAAAATAACCTAAAATAAGAGAATATGGACCGTATCTCTTCATCCATTTCTCCACTTTCATCATTCTTTTTTCTTTTAAGCCGACCCACTTGCCGTACTTATCGATAAACGGGCGTCCGGCTTTTCTGCCAATCATGTAGCTGATCAGCATACCTAACAAAGCCCCGACAAAACTGATCAATATCGAAAGCTCATAATTCAATACATCGGTATGCGTGAAATAGCCAACAACGGTCATCATCACTTCATCTGGAATCGGCAATCCTACAATCCCTAATACGAGCATCAAAAAAATAGCGAGATAACCGTAATCCGCTATGAGCTGCTGAACTAATTCCATCTCCCGGACTCCAGGTTTTCTGCCGCATGTTTTTTAAAATGAGGGAATTTTATTTTACTCACCATTAAATATGAAAGTCCGCAAGTGCCGATTGCCAGAAGGATCGGGTTATAGGTGAAGCTTAGAATAACAAGGCACATGCCCGCAAATGGAATCGGCATACCAATAAATGTCGGGAGTTTGCTTTGTTCAATGTTAAATTTAGAGAGACGAAGCATTCCGCAAATGCTGTACGTCAATGCGCATAAGATCCCTATAAATGGCAGGGTATACAACGCGACACTGTAAGCAAGCATAGAGGGAGCCACCCCAAACGTAACCAAGTCGGCAAACGAATCCAATTCTTTTCCCATATCAGAAACGGCATTCAGCTTACGTGCAGCCATACCGTCAAAGAAATCAAGGAACATGCCGGTAAAAATGAATAGCACTGCTGAATGAATGTTGTGATAGAGCAAGGAATGAATCGCCAGCAATCCGCAAATGAAGTTTCCTATCGTAATCATACAGGGGATGTAATTCACAGTGTAACCAAACCTCCAATTGTAAAACCATCTATATTATTCGACGATAGTAATCGAATAGCGTTTCAGGAAAAAATTTCTTCAATAAGCATGATAACATAAAATGCCCCCAAAAAAGCAGCATTCAAATTCTATTATTATACAACATTTGTTACCATTTGAAAAATGAATGCCAACCTTTTCATGTTTTTTACTCATTTATTCTCCGTCCAAAAAGGACAAAACGCGTTGATTGACGTACTCTGGCTGCTCCAGAGATAACAAGTGTCCGGCGTCCTTTACGATTTCAGCCTGAATTCCCGGCACCAGCACCGACGCCCGCTCATAAGCCATTTGCTGATGGTACATGACCTCGTGCTCACCGAACATCAGCAGTACCGGGACTTGTATTGATTTCAATTCCTGGTCTGTGAACACGTACGGAAAGCCATTTTCTGTCGGCTTCAGGCTCCTTTGTTCATCCTGCCACGCCGCGCCCTCCATAATTTGGCTTTGCAGTAAAGGATGCAGATCATATCTGTTATCTGTGATCCACTTGATATATGCTTCGGCTCCTCTTGCCCCTGTAAGCGCCGCAGCGTATTTATAGACATCCGGATGAAATGAAATAAACGCTTCAGCGGGACTCATAACAACCGCCCGCTCTACTCTTTCAGGCGCTTGAAGCAAAAAATTCACGATATGGGAGCCGCCAAGCGAAAGACCGGCCAGGTGTGCTGTCTCAAGTCCAAGAGAATCAAAGACATCTTTCATCCATTCTGCAAAATCAGCTCTTGTTTCCATCGCTGCTGATGGTATACTTTTACTTTTGTCTCCTATTATATCGACCGCATATGTACGAAATTGACTGCTCCACGCCGCAATATTCGGATACCACATCGCAGAGCTAAAAAGGCCCCCGTGAAGCAAAATGAGCGAAGGTGCGCCCTTTGGCCCACTTGCAATGATATGTGTTTTTCCAAAACGAGTAGAAACATAGAATGCTTCCGACTCAATCGGCCACAAAGAAAGGCTTTGATTATACGCCTTGTAAAAGCGAAGACCGCTTTCAACCGCGGCAAGCTGCATCGAATCTTGTGTCATCTTCTTCTTTTTCCTCCGGGTTTGATTGATATAAATGAAAGGATAGCGCCCTTTTGTCTCGTAAGAAAAAATACCTATTTCTTATTATCTCATATTATAAATTTCCAGTATATAGTTTGGCTTCCTGTGATCAATAAAAAAAAGGCAGTTTCCCTTAAAATCAGGGAAACTGCTATTCTTTAAAGACTAATGGAATGATTTGATCTTTTTTATCCTCTGTTAATGAAATTTGATGGGTTACTGATGTTTCACCCTTCGTCAACGCGACTGAATAATCGCCTTTTTTACCGGTATCCCATTTGATGTCTCCGTTTTTGTCTGTTTTACCGAGTATCTCGCCGATCTCTGTACTCGGCTCCTCATCTGACGCAGGCGCTTTGACAATCGTCACTTGAACTCCTTCGACCGGAAGCCCCTTAGCATCCTCCACATGAAGAGTGACAGGAATCGTCATTTCTTTTTGTGAAGAATGCGTCTGCGAACTGCATCCGCATAAAAACAAAATAGATATGAATATGGCTAGTTTGCTGTATTTATTGATTTGCCCAATATTGAATATTGTTGAATACATCGTTCGTCACCCTTGTTCCCAAGTTATATGACGATCCCCCGTTCGTGTGAATGGCAATAGCTGTCTGCCCTGTATCACTGTAGTTTCGATATACAGGCGAGCCGCTTTGGCAGCCGTACGTATCGGTTGTATAGGTCAGCTTATACGTTTCAGCAGATCGAATCGGCTTTGTATCAGACCACATCGTACCAAAGGTTTTGTCACACGGGAATCCTGTCACTGACGAGGAAAGGCCCACGGGACTGCTGCTGTTTGTTGTCCGATAGCCGTACCAGCCAACCGTGTTTCCAGGAGAACCGTTTAATTTAATAGCTCCGTAATCATAATTGGTGTCTTTGCTTTCCGTCCATCCTTTGACTGAATAAAACATCGTGCCTGAATAAGTTCCGTATGGATATGACGAATCATTGCGTCCCGGCGCGGCGGTTATCGTCGAAGCCCATCCATGATCCTGGCTGTACACACAATGTCCAGCCGTAACGACTGTATTTGGATTGACTAAAAATCCGGTACATCCATAAGTGCTTGAAGTGTTGGGATACTTGATTGATAGCTGAACGGTTGCTCTATATGGAAAAGAAGTCGTGCTGGAGATTCTGGTGCGTTCATCAGTTCCGATAATGCTCGAAGGCTGTAAGGTTTGAATGTTTTTTTCCAGTTGCGTTTGGCCGCCGTATAATGATTTACTTGTTTTCCCAGTTCCCTCATAAGGTGCGGAAACCTGTTCTGCTTTTGACGTTTGGTTTTTCGTGGCATCAGCTTCTTTACCGGTATTCGATACAGAAGTTTGCGGATTCTCTGCTGCTTTTGCCGGTACACCGAAAGATACCGCTGCCGCCAAAGCCAAACACAAAACCGTTAAGTAAGCGAACCATTGTTTTCTGAATCTTGGAACTAATTTCATTTTGTCATCTCCCTCCTTTAGTGTCAACCACCAGCATTGATGGAAGACTTTTACATTATAATCAGGTTTCGGATTCTTATGATAAAACTTTTATAGAGAAAGAAAAAAAACAGGCCTTGTGCGATGACAAAGCCTGCTCAAACTCTATTTTATCGTTAGCTGATCCAATGCTTTCTTAGCGTTCTCTCTCGCCGTTTCGACTGTATCAGCAGCAGAAAGCGCAACTGCCATACGCCGTCCGGCTTTCGTTATTGGCTTTCCAAAGACGCGCACTTGTGTCTGTGGGACTGCCAGTGCGTGTTCCAGTCCTTCAACAGTGTAATCCGCTAATTCTTCCGGTGCTTTGAGGGGCCTGCTGGCGCCAGGAGAAAGCTGTGTGATTTCTGTAATCGGAAAGCCGAGAATCGCCCGGACATGCAGCGCGAATTCTGACAAATTTTGCGTCACCAGCGTGACAAGGCCTGTATCATGCGGACGGGGAGATACTTCACTGAAATATACCTTATCTTTCGCAAGGAACAGTTCAACACCAAACAGGCCGTATCCGCCAAGCTCATCCGTGATCGCTTTTGCAATATGCTTCGCTTCTTCTATTTGCTGCTCTGTCATATCATGCGGCTGCCACGATTCGATATAATCCCCATCCTTTTGCACATGACCGATCGGCTCACAAAATGCCGTACCGTTAACCGCACGTACGGTTAAGAGTGTGATTTCTGATTCGAAAGGGATAAACTCCTCAACGATCACGCGGCCGTTTTTCACCCGTCCGCCTTCCATCGCCGTCTCCCAGCAGCTCTCTAAATCCGCTTCTGAGCGGCACACACTTTGGCCTTTTCCAGAAGAACTCATCAATGGTTTAACGACACAAGGAAACCCGATCTGAGCTGCCGCTTGTATAAATTCATCATATGTATTCGCAAATTCATAGCCAGCCGTCGCAAGTCCGAGCGTTTCCGCCGCAAGCCGTCTGATGCCTTCCCGATCCATTGTCAGCTTGGCCGCACGGGCATTCGGGATAACGTGAAATCCTTCTTCTTCAAGCTTCAGCAATTCATCCGTCGCAATCGCCTCAACCTCAGGCACAATCAAATCCGGCTTTTCTTTCTCAATGATGGCTCTGATCTGCTCGGGGTCAAGCATATCAACGACATAGCTGTTATGCGCCACCTGCATCGCCGGAGCATGCTCGTAACTGTCAACCGCCACCGTCTGTACCCCAAGACGCTGGGCTTCAATCACTACCTCTTTACCTAACTCACCTGAACCTAACAATAAAACCTTCTTTGATTGATACATCTTTGCCCCTCCTATCTGTTCCAAACCATTATAACTGAAATATTTGAAAAATAAATTTTTATTAAAATAGAAAATATTATTATTTGATTCCTAAACGAAAGCAGCCAATAAAGGTTAGCTTTTTTAAACAGCAACATCATACAAGAAATCCCCCAAAACCATGCTACACTTAATCCAAGACCACCATACCGACAGGAGGGATCCCATGCAAAACGAAACCCGCACACTGCAGCTTGACCCACATCTTCATATAGAAGCCTACCGCTTCAAGGGGATTATGCAAAAGTTCCCGAACCACTTTCACGATTATTATGTGATTGGATTTATTGAAAAAGGGCAACGGTATCTGGCCTGTCAGGATCAAGAATATATCATCAATCCAGGTGATCTTCTCCTCTTTAACCCCCGTGACACGCATAGCTGTGAACAGATTGACGGCCGGACGCTTGATTATCGGTGTATCAATGTCATGCCGGATGTCATGGAGAAGGCAGTGAAAGAGATTACCGGCGCCGGGCATCTCCCTTACTTCTCCCAGCATGTGTTATTCCGCCATGAGCTGACAGCCAGCCTGCAGGAATTGCATATTTTGATATCAGACGAAAAACAAGCTTTGCGTAAGGAGGAGCTGTTTCTTCATCTGCTGGAAGAGCTGATTCGCCGCTATTCTGATGTTACGTTCCTTAATAGCGTTCCCGAACCATCCGACGAAGTCAAATTGGTTTGCGAATTTTTAGAAGAGCATTATGCCGAAAACGTCACGCTCAATGATTTGAGTGAATTAACAGGGTGGAGCAATTATCATTTATTGCGTTCGTTTACAAAACAAAAAGGAATTACGCCTAATAGCTATATGGAAACAATCCGGATTAATCAAGCGAAAAAACTTCTTGAACAAGGGGTTAGACCAATTGATGCCGCATTTCAGACAGGGTTCAGTGATCAGAGCCATATGACGAAGTTTTTTAAACGGCAGGTGGGGCTGACACCGAAGCAATACATGAAGATTTTTGAAAAGGAGCTTCACAGATGAACATACAAAGAGAAACTTCCGGGCATATCGCAGCCATTGTGACCATTCTGATTTGGGGGACGACCTTTATTTCGACAAAGGTTCTGCTGGCTGACTTCTCTCCAATGGAAATATTATTTTATCGGTTTTTGATGGGCTTTATCGCTCTGATCCTCGTTCGTCCCAACATGATTCCGTTCAGAAATTGGCGGCAGGAGCTGTTGTTTGCCGGGGCTGGTTTATTTGGCGTAACCTTATACTTTTTATTAGAAAATATAGCTCTCACCTATACATACGCATCCAATGTCGGCATGATCGTGTCCATTATACCGATGATCACTGCGGTTTTGGCCCATTTTCTGCTCGAAGGCGAAAAACTGCGTCTCACTTTTTTCATTGGATTTGTCTCGGCACTGATCGGGCTTTTATTGATTACGTTTAACGGCAATGTGGTACTGCGTCTGAATCCGCTCGGAGACATCATGGCAGCCGGGGCGGCTCTCGTGTTTGGAGGCTACTCGATATTCATGAAAAAATTAAGCGCTTACGAATACCACATCATCGAGCTGACACAGAGAGTATTTTTGTACGGCTTATTGTTTATGGTGCCCGCCTTATTTTTGTTCGACTTCCATTTTGGCCTGAGCCGGTTTTCATCTGCTTCGAATGCGCTTAACATGCTTTTCCTAGGCATTGGCGCTTCCGCCCTGTGCTTCGCCACTTGGAATTATTCAGTTGGCGTGCTCGGAGCCGTCAAATCCAGTGCGTATATTTACATGGTCCCGGTTATCACAATCGCCGCTTCCGTCCTGATTCTGCACGAAAACATGACATGGATCGCTCTTCTAGGAGGCGCACTTACACTTTCAGGCCTCTACATTTCAGAACTGAAACCGAAAGCGAAGCTGATGGAGAACGGATCTAGAATGGATGCTTAACGGCATCTATACACGGGGTGTATGGGCAGACACAAACGGCGCTCACTGGGTTCCAAATCCACTTTATCAAAATCTATCTAACAGTCTTAGCTTACCGACTGAACTTTATGTCATTCAATAACTCAAACATTGAATTTAATTTGTACCTTTTTGACGTTGCAATATGTAACAGCGCTACTTCTGGACTTAAGACTTCGATTAGATTTAAAATAGGCCCTGAAGCAGGAGCAGTTGCAAGACTCTTCCGTACATTATTAATAGTCTTGATCTCCATGGGTCCTTTTAGAGGATTCATGGAGTTCTTCTTAAAAAAGGGGGGATACTGTATGAAAAACAATATACATAAATATCAGGAAATCACAAAAAAAATAGAAACCGATTTGTACCCTATCAGTCAAAACGATAACGATTTACTTTCTTACCTAATGAAACAAGACTCTTTCACACTCAACCAAATGAAAGTGTGTTTAATTGAACCACAGCTCACATTCAAACACACTGTCAAAATCGTATTTACAGTGACACTAATAACCTTATATATTTATTTTTTCAGTTCTCATTACAATGATTTAATAGAAATGGGTGTACAAATGTTTTTTGTGTTAATTGGCCTAATATGGGTATTTGGTGTTTCCCCATTTTCAAGAAAAGTTCAAATCTCTGAGCGCTTCAAGCAAAAATCCGAAAACGCCCGCATTGTCGGTATGATCGACTTCGTATTAGAACAAAAATACAAAAAAAGCATCTCTGAATAATTCCGAAATCAGAGATGCTTCCCCTCTGCCCTTATCACTTCTCTATCACAGCTGCACTGTCACGCGTGACCGCTGCGGGCTCCCTCAGCATCACATTCATCACGCTCGCCAGCACGAGCATTCCAATCGACAAATAAAAAGCCAGTGTATATTCACCTGTTATCGTATAGATGACGCCAGGCACGTACGCGCCAAGTGCCGATCCGATCTGGTGGGCGAGTGAGAGCCAGCCAATCATGAGGCCGATCGAGTAGTTTTGAAAGTACTGGGTGGCGAGCATTTGAGTCGGTGCTACCGTTGCAAAGTCCACTAATCCAAACAGAATCGCAAAAGCTAAAAGCAAGTAAGGCTCGTGGCTGTAAATGAGAATCACGATCGACATTGCGCGCACCGCATATAAAAAGCAAAGGATTTTCCGGCTGCTCCACCGGTCCGCTATAATTCCCGACAGTAAGATGCCGGCAATATTAAAGCCTGCCAGCAGACTGACAGCGGCACTTGTGACCGTCGTGGAAAAGCCGTGATCGTGAGAAAAGGGAATCAAATGGGTATCCATCAGCCCCACGGTCGTAAATCCGCAGATCAAAAACGGCAAAATCAAAAACCAGAATTGCCTCATTCGAAACATCCCGGTCACTGAAAGAGCAGTTGTTTTAGGTGCTGTGTCTTTTTCTGAAGCAGCCAGTCCGCCTATCGGCTCTGTCTTCTTTTCTGCAGGATTGTTCCTCAGCATCAGCAGCGCAGCCGGAAAAACAATCACGATTAACAGCAGCCCCAACACCACAACCGTCAGCTTCCAGCTAAACCAATGGATCAGCATGAGTGAGACAGGGACGAGAAGCATTTGCCCCGCGCCAAATCCTGCTTCCATGATCCCAAAGGCTAGTCCCCGCTTTTTGCTGAACCAATTGACGACCAATACACTTGCTGCCACATTCGATGCTCCGCCAACCCCAAGCGAGACACCCAGCCCATAAAGCAAAAACAGCTGCCAAGGCGAAGTCACAAGGTATGTTAAGAAAATGCTGACGCCTGTCAGTAACGCACTCCATGCCAAAACAGCCCGAGCACCCCACTTGTCCACAAGCCGGCCGATCACAGGCTGTGATATGCCGTAAACAATAAAGCTCATCGTCGAAATCAACGAGATGATGCTTCTATCCATTGAAAATTGCCGTTCCCACGGCTCCACAAATGCACCAAACGACAGCCGCACCCCCTGAACCGCCAATAAGATCAAAAAGGTGACGGAGACGATGATCCAAGCATAGTGCAGTCTTTTCATGACAGCTCCAAATCCCACCGTTCTTCTGTCAGCTGCTGTCCCCATAATGGCGCTTCTTGTTTCACTTCACTTATCCTGAATCCAAATTTTTCGTAGAGCGGACGAGCCTCAGCCATGGTGCTCACCGTCCAAAGGAAAATGCGGTCAAACTTCATGTCTTGGCAGTATGCAACCAGATGCTCCAGCAATTGAGTGCCGAGCCCCCTGCCCCGAAAAGCCGCATCAACCAGAAACCATCTGAGCTGGACTGTCTTATCATCATGCTTGACCAGCCCGACAGAGCCGGCAAATTTCCCGCCGCTTTCCGCAATCCATATGTTTTCGATGTCAGCGTCAAATGTCTCCTGAAGGTAAGCTAAAAACGTGTCGTCCCAACCGTGAGCCTCCGCGTAAAATTGTCTTTGTTTCTCAATAAGGAGTTGAAGATCATCCGACAGAAAATAATCTCTAATCGATATCTCTGATGTTCTGGCAGAAAGCGACTGTGAAAGGATCGCTTCAATCTCTGCCATCGCCTCGGCAAGCTTGTGCTGCTCCTTTTGGTTGATTTCCTTCAGCATCAGTTCTACTTGTTCGTTGGCTTTCTCCTCCAACTTTTTATAAATCGTTTTTCCTGTTTCTGTGACAAAAATATAATGGTGGCGGGCGTCATCTTTGCTCCTCTGTTTATAGATCAAACCTTCTTTCTCAAACTGCTTCACAATCCTGCTGACATATCCCCGGTCAAGCCCCAGCTTATCCTGAAGGGCTTTTGCCGTACAATTAGGCGTATTATAAACTTCAAATAATATCCGTGTTTCCGTTAAGGAAAACGGGCTGTCGTAAATATGCTCATTAAGGAAACCAAGGACGTTTGTATAAAATCGATTGAACTTTCTGAATTTTAATCCGACAGATGATTCTCTTGTTTTCAAATCAATCCCCACTTTCTAATATCGTTGACTAAGCCAATTATAATCACATATAGTTGCCTTAGTCAACAATTCTGTTAGAAAGTGAGGATTTTTATTTTCCTGATTCTTTCTTTTTCCTTACCACAATCAATGTGATATAGGATAAAACCAGGGAAATCAAGCTATAGACTACAACCCATCCCAAAAATGATTCATTAAAAATGGTAAAGGTGAGCACTAGAGAAATCACCAAACTAAGCATTGGCATCAGATACGCTTTTTTACAAATACAAGTCCCGACAATCGACAACAGCATAATTCCTAACGGTAAAATACCGAATGCGATATCTAATTCATCCACCTGCAACAGCCTCCCTCCAGATTTTTATGCTGCCAGTAAAAAAACATAACTCCATTTAGTAAAAGGATAATATTTACTTACTCAATACCCAATTTGAAATTACCCGTTTACATTCACTCTAGACTATGATAACTTAAGAAAGCGCTATCATAATAAGTTAATAGCTTGGATGGAGATGAGGAGAGCCAGGAATCCCCCCCCTTTTGACAAGGGGTGTTTTCTGGCTCTTTTTGTTTTTCAGAAAGGAGGCACGCATACATCCAGCACAAACAACAAAGGGGGATAATTTTTGATGCTTCATATATTTAAACCGGCTCCTCATATTGAGAGACTGGATGATTCAAAGATGGATGCGGCTTATAAACGGCTCAGGCTGCAAGTATTCATTGGTATTTTCATTGGCTACGCAGGCTACTACCTGCTGCGGAAAAACTTTGCCTTTGCCATTCCTTATCTGCAGGAACAGGGATTTTCCAAAACAGAACTAGGTTTGGTGCTGGCCGCTGTGTCCATTGCGTACGGCTTCAGCAAATTCATCATGGGAATGGTATCTGACCGCTGTAATCCGAGATATTTTCTCGCAACAGGCTTATTTCTATCAGCAATCGTCAATATTCTATTCGTTTCAATGCCGTGGGTGACTTCGAGCGTCACCATCATGTTTATTTTTATGTTTATCAACGGATGGTTTCAAGGAATGGGCTGGCCGCCATGCGGCAGGACAATGGCCCATTGGTTTTCTATAAGTGAACGCGGCACAAAAATGTCGATCTGGAATGTCGCACATAACATAGGCGGCGGTATTCTTGCTCCGCTTGTCACTCTTGGCATCGCGATGTTCGTCACTTGGAAAAGCGTGTTTTTCTTCCCTGCCATCATCGCCATTATCATTTCATTTTTAATTGTTTTATTGGTTCGTGATACGCCTCAATCCTGCGGACTCCCGCCAATTGAAGAGTATCGGAATGACTATCCAAAACACGCTTTTAAAAATCAAGAAAAGGAATTAACAACAAAAGAAATCCTTTTTCAATATGTGCTGAATAACAAATTTCTTTGGTATATCGCGTTTGCCAATGTATTTGTCTATTTCGTGCGATACGGCGTGGTTGACTGGGCGCCTACTTACTTAACAGAAGCCAAAGGCTTTTCTCCTGAAGACTCGCGCTGGTCCTATTTTCTTTACGAATATGCCGGCATACCGGGAACCATTTTGTGCGGCTGGATCAGTGACCGATTCTTCAAAAGCCGCCGGGCACCGGCAGGCGTTTTGTTTATGGCAGGTGTTTTCATTGCCGTATTGGTGTACTGGCTGAATCCAGCCGGCAATCCGCTCGTAGACAATATCGCCTTGATCAGCATTGGCTTCTTAATCTACGGACCTGTTATGCTGATCGGCCTGCAAGCGATTGACCTAGCACCGAAAAAAGCAGCCGGAACTGCAGCCGGTTTGACCGGATTTTTCGGATACATCGGCGGATCTGCTTTCGCAAACGCCATTATGGGCTTTGTCGTTGATCGGTTTGATTGGAACGGCGGCTTTATCATGCTGATCTCTTCCTGCATTCTTGCTATCGTCTTCTTAGCTTTGACATGGAATACAGGCAAACGGGCAGAGCACGTTTAAAAAAGCCACATAAAAGATTAATCATTTTCCAACACGCCGTTTACATCCGTTTTTTAATATGAAAGACAGGTAGTCTTTATCGATAAGGAGGAGAAATCATGAGAAAAAATAGAATACTTGCCTTGGTTGTTCTGTCGCTAGGCTTACTCTCATTTATGGTAACACCAGTGTCGGCAGCGTCAAAAGGAAACCTGCTGTCGCCTGACCGTATCCTGACTGTTGCGCATAGAGGGGCTTCTGGATATGTGCCTGAGCACACGATTCTGTCTTACGAAACCGCTCAAAAAATGAAAGCAGATTATATTGAATTGGATCTGCAAATGACAAAAGACGGGAAATTGATTGTCATGCACGACGAAAAACTGGACCGTACCACAAACGGAACGGGCTGGGTGAAAGACCATACGCTCGCAGACATTAAGAAGCTGGACGCCGGTTCTTGGTTTAATGAAGCTTATCCGGAAAAAGCGAAGCCGCAGTACGCCGGCCTTAAAGTTCCTACATTAGAAGAAGTATTAGACCGTTTCGGAAAGCACGCGAACTACTACATTGAAACAAAATCGCCTGACACCTACCCTGGTATGGAAGAAAAACTGATCGCTTCCTTGCAGAAACATAAATTACTGGGCAAACATTCTAAGCCCGGCCAGGTGATCATTCAATCGTTCAGCAAAGAAAGCCTGTTAAAAGTCCATCAATTACAGCCAAAACTGCCGACCGTTCAATTGCTGGAAGCCAAACAAATGGCGACAATGACAGATGCTGAACTGGAAGAAATCAAAACATACGCTGTTGGTGCAGGCCCGGATTATAAAGCTTTGAATCAAGAAAACGTCCGTATGATCCGCAGCCACGGCCTCCTGCTGCACCCTTACACAGTCAATACAGAAGCAGATATGCGCCGCCTGCTTGATTGGGGCGTGACAGGGGTGTTCACAAATTACGCTGATGTCTTCCAGAAGGTGAAAAAAGACTACAAAAAAGCATAGAATCCCTAGGATTCTATGCTTTTTCCTCATCGATTTTCACCAATAACAGCTTCAGCAATATTGACCGCATGATCGCCGATACGCTCTAGGTTGCTGATCATATCAACAAAGACGATGCCCGCTTGTCCAGTACACAGCCCTTCATTCAAACGGATAATATGCTTTTTGCGAAGCTTCCGTTCCATTTTGTCAATGTCATCTTCTTTTTCAATGACTTGTTCAGCTATCTTTGCATCATTGTGGTGCAAAGCTTCAATGGACGCCTTCACAGTAGAAATCGTCAAATCCATCATTTCAGTTAAATCCGTCATGGCAGATTCAGTTATAACCACACGATGCGCCTGCTGGTATTCTATCAATTCAATCACATTTTCGAAATGATCTCCGATTCTTTCAATGTCTCTGACCGTATCCATCAACATATGATGCTCCTCAGACTCGTGCTCTGAGAGAGAACTTGAAGAAAGTTCGATCAAATAATCGGTAATTTTCCGGTCGAGATTGTTAACCGCATCCTCTATCTGATAAGCATTGGCCGCATATTTTGGCTGTTTTGTTACCAAAAACTGCTTTGTGACTTCCAGCCCCTGCACCGCAAAATTCCCCATTTGGATCACTTCTTCTTTTGCCTGTCCGAGAGCAATAGATGGTGATTGTTCAATAAAAATCGGATCAAGATGCGACTTGTATTCGACCATTGAATCCTTGCCCGGAATCAGTTTTGTTACGATCAAAGCCAATATCCCGACAAAAGGAAGCTGTATAATCGTATTGGTCGTATTAAAGATTCCATGTGCGAATGCAATTGTCATTTTCGGATCAAGCCCTATCGAAGCCTGAAGTGACAGAATCAATGCTGTAAACGGCTTAAGAAAAATCAGGAAAATTGCTGTCCCGATTAGGTTAAACAGCACATGAGTAGCAGCAGCACGCCTCGCCGCAACAGATGCACCTAAAGACGCAAGAACCGCGGTGATCGTCGTCCCGATATTATCACCGAATAACACCGGCAGCGCACCGTTAATATCAATCAGCCCGTCTGAGAATAAACCTTGCAAGATGCCGATCGTGGCGCTGGAGCTTTGCACAAGAACCGTAAACAAAGTCCCAATGACAGCACCTAGTAACGGATTAGAGCTCATACTGACAGTTAAATCATGAAATGCCTCAAGTGAACGGAGCGGTTTCATGCCGCCGCTCATTAACTCCAGCCCATAAAACAGAGCCCCAAACCCAAACACAATCTGACCGGCATTTTGCACATGTTTATGCTTAAAGAAAAACAGTAAAAATCCGCCGACAGCAATAATCGGCAATGCATAAGCCCCTATGTCAATCCCGATAATAAACGCGGTAACTGTTGTTCCAATATTGGCTCCCATAATAACGCCAATGGCTTGACGAAGCGTCATAAAGCCCGCACTGACAAGCCCGACGGTAATTACCGTCGTTCCTGAGCTGCTTTGAATCAAAACCGTCACAATGATGCCCGCCAATACGCCCATCAGCGGATTGCTTGTAAAACGGTCTAATATATTTCTCAATCTATCCCCAGCCGATTTCTGAAGTCCCTCTCCCATGAACTTAATTCCAATTAGGAAAATACCGAGACCCCCAAAGAATTCGAACAGTAATGTTTGGATATCAATCGTCAACGCTTTCACCTCTGTCTCGACATATATCAGCAAAACTCCCTATGATTATGTTTCAAGTTCATATGAATGTAAATGAATCTTCTAACAAATTTACACTAACTTAACAATGGGCCTTTAAAACCCAAATTGAATTTACAATGGTGTAACATTTCAATATGAAGCAAATCAACAAAAAAACCTTGCGCCCTCCGCGCAAGGTTTTCATTTATTCTTTTCCGGCAGCAGCTTCTGACTGTCCATTAAGCAGCTGAGAATTTATCTCTTTCGCATCCTTTAAGTATTCTGTCTGGTAGCCGCTCTTCAGCGCCCACACATAGAATACAAGTGATACCATCGCAATCAGAACCATATCCCAGCCATAATGAATGACATTCAGGCCGCCGAATTTATCACTGCCCAAATAAGAAATGACCATCATGGCCAGCAGATAAAACACCATCCAGACGCCGGCTTTGAAGTTTCGGCCAAACCCTTTCCATTTCGCCTTCGCCTGATAATAGAAATAAATCGGCAGACCGATCAGGATAATAAACAGCACCTGTCCTGTTAACGGCCAGCGGGCCCAATATAGCACCAGCGACGCAAAGATAAATCCAAGCGGCGCAATCACGTTTAAGCCTTTTAAACGAAGAGGCCTGTACAGGTCTTTCCCCGTCCGTCTCAATGTCATCACTGTAACCGGGCCGGTGATATAAGAAATTAACGTAGCAACAGAAATAATTTCCGCTAACACGCCCCACCCTCTGAACAGGAACAAAAAGATGAACGAAACAATCAAGTTAAAGAACATGGCTTGTCTCGGCACACCGTAAATCGGGTGAAGCTTCCCGAATATACTCGGCATATATTTGTTTTTTTCCATTCCGTAAATCATTCGGGACGTTGTCGCCGTATACGTAATCCCAGTTCCAGACGGTGATACAAATGCATCCGCATATAACACAATCACAAGCCAGTTAATATTCAGCGCAATCGCCAAATCAGCAAAAGGAGAATTAAAGTTCAGGTGGCTCCAGCCGTGAGCAATATCAGAAGGATTCACCACTCCGATGAAGGCGATCTGCAGCAGGACATAAATGACTGTTGCTACGAAAAGAGAACCGACAACTGCAATCGGAATTGATTTTCCCGGATTTTTTGCTTCACCCGCCATATTAATCGGGCTTTGGAAACCATTAAACGCAAAAACGATACCGGAAGTGGCCACCGCTGTCAGCACACTCGCCCAGCCATTCGGCGCAACGCTTTGACCGTCAGTAAAGTTTTCTCCGTGGAATCCGACAAACAGCAAAGCTCCAATCGTCAGACCCGGAATAATAATTTTAAAAATTGTAATGAATGAATTCGCTTTAGAAAATAGATTGACTGTCCAGTAGTTCAGCAGGAAATAAATGAGAAGCAATACAGAGGCAAATGCCAGCCCCTCCCCAGTCAGTGTTCCATTCTTCACCAAACCGCTTGTCCATTTTGCCCATTCCCAAGGCCAAGAGCTCATATATTGAACAGAGGCAACGGCTTCAACCGGAATAACTGACACAATCGCAATCCAGTTGGCCCAGCCTGCGATAAAACCGATAAACGAACCGTGTGAATACTGCGTATATTTTACCATTCCCCCGGCTTCAGGGAACATAGATCCTAATTCACTATAAGAAAGAGCAATAAATAAAATGACGACCATTCCAATAATCCATGAAATAATAGCAGCTGGTCCTGCTATCTGGGCCGCACGCCACGCCCCGAACAGCCAGCCTGAGCCAATCATCGACCCGAGCCCGACCATCATGAGGGAAAACGTTCCCATTCTTCGATGCAATTGATTCATATCGTAAACACCTTTCATGTATGATGGCATTCTCTTGCTAGTTATATTATTATTCTGATTACTTGACCTTGTCAATATTTATCGAATTTTGACTAAAATAATAATAAATCAATGTATATTACCTTCCAATACAGGAATGAAGTCACTAATTTTTAAAAAATGGATTTTACTGAGAATTCGAATGATAAAAACATAGTAGGTTTAGCTATAGCCAAAACGGGAATGATACAGGAAACACTACTCTTAAAATAGAAAGGAGTATCACCATGAAACAAAAACTGTTACTTTCAGGTCTCGCTGTTTCAACTGTCGGCATCACTTCTTATCTATTAAAAGACCCGTCAAATCGCCAAAAAGCAAGAGAATTCATTCACAGCATGAAGATGAAAATAACAAAACAGCCAGACATGGAAACGTTCCCAGTCGATAAAGCCGGCCACCCGGACCCGCAAGATATCGAGGACAACAAAATGGTATCAGAAGGCTCCATGTATCCCGTCCAATACTACGATGAAAAAAAGAAGTAATCAAAAAAGCTCTCTTCGATAAGGAAGAGAGCTTTTGATTTACCTTTTCTGCCTGATTCCGCTCATGATAAAGCCGCTTTCAGGCAATGACGGCATTCTGGCGAGACTGTAGTGCAGTGATTGTTCCGGAACGTCGTATTCAATCTGATTGACGAGAAAATCCAGGCTCGCTTTCATGACTTCAATTGTAATGCCTTCCCCTGGACAGCGATGGCCTTTCTCGGCGTGCCCCCCGCCTTGAGGAATCAAATCAAACGGATTTTCCTCCCGCTCCGCAAATCGTTCCGGCCGGAATTCATCAGGATGATCCCATAGACGAGGATCGTGATTCGTTCCATATACATCAAGTAATACCGATGTTCCCTTCTTAAACTCACAGTTATTCCATACAAAATCTTTTTTGACAAGCGCCCCTAAAAACGGGCCGAACGGATAATATCTGCGGACCTCCTGCACAAACATTTCTCTTTCCCGGCTGTTTCCAGACCGCAGCCATTCCTTATACTTCGGATGCTCATGAAGCGCCAAAGCTGAAAACACCAGAAAGTAAGAAATGGCGACAATAGGCCGCAGTACATTAATCAGCTCAATGGCTGCCATGCGGGAATCCAGCTGGCTTCCATCTTCTTGTGTGTGAAAAGCCATTTCATGCAGCGCTGTTCCGGGAGTCGTTTTCAGCAAGCTGGCACGGGCATCTTCAATCATGACTTCAATCCACTCTTCCGCACGCGGCCTTGCTCTTCTTCCCTTCCAATGCCGCGGTCCCACAGCACCGAACGCATCGACCATGTCAATGAAGTCATCCGCTCTCTCTTTGACTTCCGTTTCCTTCAACGGAACACCTGCCCAATAGCACGCTACCCGGCACAGGATTTCTTTTGCTTCTTCAAATAATACAACCTCATCTGCCTTCTCCCATCTTGTGACTGCTGCTTTCCACTCCTCTGTCATCAACTCAGCCAAACGTTTTTGATGCGGCGGTGTCATCAATGACAGAAAAAGCATCTTCCGATGGATATGCGCGCTGCCATCCATTCCCTGAATCGCATTAACACCAAACAGTGATTTCTGCACCCGCTTAGGCAAAGCGTTCTGCCGCTGGAATCGATCCGTATCATAAAACACCTTCGCCGCCTCAGCGCCAGTCATGCAAATAAAGTTTTTTCCCAACAAACGGGCCTGAAACAAATCTGAATTGTAGCGCTCTGTTCTGTTTTTAATAAATAAATACCCTTCCTTCAGCAGTGTCAGGCTGTTATCGAGACTTTTGTCATGTGGAATCTGCTCATTCATCCGCTTACCCTGCCTTCCTTTTTACCCTCTATTTTCACGTTATCTTCCGAATATAAACCCAGTAACAGTATTTGTTTGCATCCAAATTTAAGCGCTTTTTGATTATTTTTTAAAGGAAGAACAAACGAAAGAGAGAAAAGGTAGTTAATCAAAACAAAGGGGAGAACAAAATGAAGAAATGGGTATATGTTGTGCTTGTGCTAAGTATTGCAGGGATCGGCGGCTTTTCCGTGCACGCAGCATCATCTGCTCATGAAAAACACTTGAATGTCAACAGAATGAATGTCGATGACGAATTCAAGGATACGGATGGAACCTTCATTCTCCACGATTTGCAAAAGGATCAGACATTTGTCTATAACAGAAAACGGGCAAATCAAAGACAAACTCCGCAATCCACCTTTAAAGTCGTGAACGCTTTAATCGGTTTGCAGGTCAAAGCTGTAAGAGATGAATACGATGTTAAACGATGGGACGGGGTCAAGCGTGAATTCGAATCATGGAACCGCGACCATACGCTTGGCTCGGCCATGCGCGAATCCGCAATCTGGTATTATCAGGAATTAGCGAGAGATATCGGCGAGGAAAGGATGAAATCATGGCTTCATACACTATCTTACGGCAACGAGGATATCAGCGGGGGAATCGACCAGTTTTGGCTGCAAAGCTCGCTTACAATATCTCCGCTGGAACAAGAAACTTTTTTGGAGAAACTGGCTAAAGAGGAGCTTCCATTTGACAAGCCGGTAATGAAAACCGTCAAGCGCATGATGATTCAAGAGGAAGGCGATCATTACACGCTTTACGGGAAAACCGGAACCCGCCTGACCGATATGGGATTAGGCTGGTTTGTCGGATTCATCAAAACAGAGCACGGCTCTTATGTCTTTGTCACCAATGTCGATGATTCCGGCACAAAAGCCAAAAACATCACCGTGAATATCCTGAAAAAGTATGGCTTGATCACATCATAAATGAAAGAGCCCTGCATGGCAGGGCTCTAAATCTCATGCTCAAAACAATAATGATTCACAAGCTCTTCAATCAAATCATGATCAGGATATTCCCCGTTAAATTCAAATTCGATTTCTTCCACAAATTCTCCTTGATGGTACACATGGATGGCTCCATTTTGACGGACAACGCTAAACTCCGGCTGAAAAGTATATCCGCTTCGTTCAATTGCTCCCATTCCTTTTTCCCGCCTTTCTCAAAGCAGTAATTCATACACCTCATTTAATTCCTTAGCCCGCTTTTGATCCTGTTCATTCTGCGCATACTTAATTTCCTTTTCTAATACATGGTTCAAAAAAGACATTTCATTATCATCTAAGTCTTTTACAAATTCCTCTTCATTCGCATACCGCTTCGCTAGCATTTTCTTGCAAATCCGCTGGCAGACTTCATTTTCAAGATGATTCGAAAGTGATTCACGCAAATAACCGAGTGTAACATCCATTTTATGAACACCTTTCCTTCTGCTATCTTTACCCTATAGCTTGCTAAAACAGGGAAAATCCATACGCGAAAAATAAAAAAAGAGACATCCGTAAATGTCTCTTTTTTATCGTTATTCAGCTGCTTGTTGGCTTTTGGTCAAATTGGCTTGTGTGCGTTTGCCTATCCCAAACACATAATAACTAATGACCACAAGCGCTAAGAAAATCACGCCTACAATCAGAGAGATACGAGTATCATCGTTAAACCACATGCCGACCAGAACCATCAGCAAGAAAGCAATCGTCAAATAGTTTGTAAAAGGAGCAAATGGCATTTTGAATGGATGTTTATCTAATGCGGCGCCCTTCGCTTTTCTGAATCCAATATGGCTGATCAAAATGATAAACCAAGGAATCATCCCAGGAAGCACGCTTGCGCTGTATACATAGACAAAGATCTTCGGCGGCGCGATATAGTTTAGTACAACACCGACAGCCAAACCGATCAGCACCGCAATTGTGCCATACAGCGGCACACCGTTGCGTGAAATCTTCGTAAAGAACTTCGGTGCTTGTCCATTTACACCCAGTGTATACAGCATGCGGCCCGCGCTGAAAATGCCGCTGTTACAGCCCGACATTGCCGCTGTAATTACGACAAAGTTAATAATGCCGGCCGCTGCCGTGATTCCGATTTTCGAGAACGTGGACACGAACGGACTTCCGAGTGAATTGAGCTCATCCCAAGGATACACCGTCACAATCACAAAAATAGCGCCAATGTAGAAAATCAAAATACGCCAAATAATACTTTGAATCGCACTTCTTAGCGTATTTTGCGGGTCCTTCGCTTCGCCCGCTGTAATCCCGATCAGCTCAACTCCTTGATAAGCCGCAATGACAAGCGACAGCGCAAAGAAGAAACCTGAGAAACCTCCTGCAAAGAAGCCCCCGTGAGACCACAGGTTCGACAATCCGATCGCATCTCCGCCGTTGCCAAAACCGAAGAAAATAATTCCGATCCCCGCAATAATCATCAAGATAATCGTCACGATTTTAATCATCGCAAACCAAAATTCAAATTCACCAAACGACTTAACAGAAATTAAATTCGCCGCGCCAAGAATCACCATTGCCACGATACCAGGTATCCAAGCAGGCAAGTCCGGGAACCAATACTTCATATAAGTACCGACAGCGATGATTTCTGACATGCCGACGATAATCCACTGGAACCAGTTGCTCCACGCTGTTATATAACCTGCCATCGGATGAATATATTGATGGCCGAATGTCGCAAAAGAACCTGTGCTCGGCTCGACATACAGCATTTCACCCATCGCACGCATAATAAAAAAGATAAAAATTCCGCATATTGCATAAGCCAGAAGGACAGATGGGCCAGTCCATGAAATTGTGCTGGCAGACCCCATAAACAAGCCAACACCGATCGTGCCGCCCAAGGCGATCATCTGAATATGACGCGCGCCCAGGCCCCTCTTTAATTCTTTATTTGCCACTCCTCTTCCTCCTCCTAACAAAAATACTCACAAATGAGAAAACAGCAGACCTGCTTGCCCTCACATCACTCAGTGATAACAATCAGAAAATTCAAACTCAAAATTGTTATATAATCTCCTAAATTACTTATTTCATCATAATAAATTTCTCTGGAAAATACAATTGTTTTTTTCAGGTAAACACCTTTGTGCTAAGTTTTGAATCATTTGCTTCATTTAAAATCTTCTATATAAAAATAATAAAATTATTTGAATATTAAAACTATATTTTTTAGATTTTCATAAAAAATAAGCTGTTCTACATGAACAGCTTACCTAATAATTTACGCCCGTTTGACGCTTTAATGCTTCAAGCCACCCGGTATCTCCGGTTCCATAGCTCTTGCTTTGTCCCACATCTCTCAGAGATCCATTGCTATAATCAATTGATAGGATGAAATCCGGAATGGCATCATACCCAGCTTCCGCAATTTCACTAAGCTCTGAACGATAGTGAGATATAGCATAAGAGGCCGTCTCTTTTTGCACAGGATTTTTTTCAAGCTCTTCTTGATAGACGTCTAACAAGTCACGTCCATCAGGCGTTACATACCGCCCGTCAATCACTTCTAAATCCTTCAAATGGTAGCCTGTGACTTCGTACATCTCACGAGCTGCCTGATATTTTTTATAGGCCTCTTCGGAAAATTGTGTTGAATCACTGCTTTGGCTTTTCATGATGTGTAAAAATAGTTCTTTGCTGTTGTCTCCAGATTGCAGCACTTGCTCAATTTGCTTGATCAGATCCTGATCGTCTGTCCCGCTCACCCGCACCTGATAGTCAATCGGCGTAATCGTAAACGTCAGCTCCGTCCCCTCTGGAATGTGAATATGGTTCCGATTCAAAAGCACTTGCAGCTGCTGGTTCACTTGGCTCCGCTGATACACCTTTTCATTCTCAGCTTCCACTTCCCCATTAAATGTAACATTGCGAAACGCAGCATCCTGGAGGTTATAGTTTTGGGCCTTGCCTTTGAATAGCCATTCTGTTTCATTATCGTAAGCAGCCTGTCTTTCTGCGGCAGACAGATCACTTCTGAAATAAGGAGACTTTGAATTTTGGTACTTATCCTTAATATAGCCTAAGGGATCAGGCTTTGCTTTGTTTATGGCATTCATCCTGCTGTATTTTTCATCTAGTATTTTGATTCTGATATCACTCTCAGAGTCATAGGGGTTATTGGATTCGATCACTGTTTCTTTCCCTGTATCTGTCACTGTTCGGTCATTCGCTGATTGATACACTTTGCTGAACGTCCCGCTGTGTCCCGACACACTGGTTTTAGAATAGTTGAACTGATTGATTCCCACAGTTGAAGATCGCGGCTCAAGCCTGCTGTATGCCTTTTCCAGAACTGCCGCTGTACTTTCAGTCAAATTCTCTCGTTTGGCAGGCGCATTCTTGCTTAATATATTCTGTGCTATCAGCTGAGTGCGGATAAATTGCCGATTCAGACGCATTGAATTCCCTCCCGAGTATTCTCTCTTACTCTTTTTTATCGGCAATGACAATGTATATATTAACCTCTAAAAACATTTATTTACACTCGTACTGTCATTATGTATGATGAAAATAAAAGGAGGTTGTTTGCATGGCGAAAAGATGGCTTATTCCATTTGCTATTGTGCTGTCTGTCTTATTCACCTTTACGTATTCGGCATCAGCTGCCGGAGTCACTGCGATCACAGGAAACAATTCATTTGATACCGCAATGCCGATCGGTTATTGGAAATATAAAAATATCGATACAACAATACTGGAAGCTGGTCAAGATGAAGCCTATTTCACTTTTACGGCTAATAAGGGAGAAAAGGTATACGTGAGGAGTACATACCAGAGCGCATATACAGGGATGAAAATTGAAATTTACGATAAGAACAGAATACCTGTTTCTCAAGGCACAGAAGTCATTAACCCCAATACGTTCTCCTCTTTTATTTATGCAAATGCAGACGCCCAAAACACGACGGATACCTTCTATGTGAAGGTGTCACGAGGCACCTATACCGGAAACATGTATTTTACGCTTTCAATTGAAGACCGAATCAAATCAGGCAGCGGAACGTTCCAATTCAGCGGCATTGCTGAAAATAAAGGAAATACAAGCCTTAGCTCCTCAGGTTCTGATTCCAGCGTGATCAAGGCTGATTTAACAAACCAATCCGGGATACCGCGTGATGCCATTGTAACCAGAGTGCAAACAACCGCCACTCAAACACCAAGCCAAGGAAATACACGCCATCTGATCATGACAAACGAAAATAACGAATGGCGCCGTGCCCTTGTAAACAGCTCGACTTCAGGGTCTTATGATATCTCTTTGTCGGATCAACTCAGTGTGGCAAAGGTATGGAGTTTTAAATATAATACATTAGCGACTGCCAGATCGACGATGAGCAATGTCAAAGCAAAAATAGATTATGAATACGATGTCACCAAGCAGTTTTAACTTATACCGAGCCGATTATCCGGCTCTTTTTTATTCTCAGTCTAGAAGGTAAACTATAGTCAGTACAACCAAGGGAAGTGCAGACATGGCATTAAAACTTCTAAAAAAACTGCTTTTTGACCGCCCTCTAAAGAACGGCGTTATATTAAATCATCAATACAAAATCGAAGAATGCCTCGGCATGGGCGGCTACGGTTTGGTTTATTTGTGCATCGATATTTTAACTCAAACACCTTATGTCTTAAAACAGCTTCGGTCGACAAAAGCGAAAAAGGAAAAAGAGAAAGTCCGGTTCCAGCAGGAAATAAAACTGCTCAAAAGCATTCATCACCCGCAAATCCCGGGCTTCATAGATGAGTTCATCATAGACGGACAGGCTTATTATGTCATGCAGCTCGTTGAGGGAGAGAATATAGAAGAATTATTATTTTTTCGAAAGCAGCCGTTCACAGAGCTTATGGCATTACAGATGATTTCGCAGCTGCTTGAGATTATAGAATACCTGCATGATCGCCTTATCTTTCACAGCGACATCAGAACGCCTAATATCATCATCAATAACGGCAGGCTCTGCCTCATTGATTTCGGCCTTGCAAAGCAATTGACTCCTGAAGAAACGAAGGAAATAAAGGTGCGAAAACAGGATGACTTCTTCGATCTCGGAGAAACGCTGTTATTTCTGCTGTACTCTCAATATAAAGGAAAAAAGAAGAAAAACGGCACTTGGCTGGAGGAATTAACGCTGACAACAGAAGTAACCCTGCTGCTGAAAAAATTATTGGGCATTGATGAAGAGTATCAGCACACCGCTTCCATTCGCGAGGATCTAAACCGGGCCATTCAATCGGTCACATAAAAAAACCCTTGTCCCAAAAGCGGAACAAGAACTTTTTTCGGATTAACTGCTGCTGTAGCTCCGGCGTTTGTAACGATGACTCCCGCCATAACGGTCGTAGTGTCTTCTTTTGCCCGAGCTGCTGCTATAGCTGCGATAATGTCTGCGCCGGCTGCTGCTGTAATGCCGGTGTCTGCGATATCGGTCACTAGAACTGCTTGAGAGGTTTTTGATCGTTTTGATGAATTTTTTAAACATATACTGATCACCTCATTTCTTTCTTCCTATTATATATAGTTTATGGGAGAAAGAAAAACATCAGCGGGGTCACTCTTTTGAAAACAAAAACCGCGTTCCATACTCATTTGTCTCCAACTCATAAGTCATCGCGAGCAGTCTGCATATATCCTCAATAATCTTCAACCCAAGCCCCTCACTGTTCTCATTCCGATCAAATCCAATACCATCATCGCGGATAGAAACAGTGCCATTTTCGATCCTGACTTCCATCTTTTCAGCTTTTGAATGCTTTAACGTATTTTGAAAAATATTATCAAACAGCCTTTGCATCCATAACACGTTGCTCACCCATATCACATCTTGATCTGCCGGCTTAAAGTGCAATTCAACCCCATTCATACTATATAAATAATCCCACTTTTTCACCGCTGTTTCTAACAGCTCATTTAGACGCACTTCTTCATTTACGATATAAGAACTTTCTAGCGTTTCGGCGGAATATAGATTAAATTCATTGGTTAATTCCGAGATATAATCGATTTGCTGATACAACGATTCGAATACAGCCTGATCATGACATTGGCCTTCCAAATAAAACAACTGCAGCCTGAGAGCTGTTAAAGGTGTGTTAATGTCATGACGCAGTTTTTGCAAAAGCTCCTTTTTGATTTCCTCCTGCTGTTTCAATTCCAGTTCACGATATGTCGTCCGTTCAATTAACAAATTGACCGACTTGATCAGCTCCCCGATTTCATCAGCGCGTTTCACTTCTATTTTATCCGGCACCTTTTGATCACTCGCCAGATGCCGAATGGTATGATGTAATAGATTGATTTTATGCAGCAGAGAATGAATCGACTTCGAAAATAAAAAAGCTAACAATAAGAGTGATAACAAAAATACAATGAGCATTGCAGGATATGCAAACGACCTATGAAAAGGCGTACCGTGATTCATTGATTTAAACATGTTTTCATAAATGACAGACATCAAAATACTAACCGCCAGCAATAGCACCGGGACACTAATGACAGCCGTACATAATAACAACATATATTTTGTCTTTAACTTCATTTCTTCACAACGGTATTCAGCCGATACCCTTCTCCATATATATTTTCAATAATCTCACCCGCTTGATCGTTGATTTTGGCTCTTATTTTTTTAATGTGCACATTGACGATATTCGGGTTTCTGTCTTCGAGCTGCCACAGATATTCAAAGAAATGATCCTTTGTCAGGGTGCTGTCCCTATTTTCATATAAGTAAAAGAAAATTTTCCGCTCAATCGCAGTAAACAACACCTCATCATGCAGGCTTTCATTGAACACTTTTTTGGTTTCAGCATCAATATACAAGTGCTTGATTTGCGTAAAGGTCCCATAATGATGCTCAAGCATATTCTGCATTCTTAACAGCAGCTCTCTTGGATCAAAGGGCTTCACCATATAATCCTCGCCGATTTTCAACCCTTGGAGCTTACTGTCCATGTCATTGCGGGCCGAAAGAAAAATGACCGGAATGCGCAGCCCCAGCTTTTTGATTTTTGCAGACATTTGATACCCGTCCTCACCCGGCAGCATCACATCCATAATGACCAAGTCCACCTTCTGTATGACCGAAAGCACATCCGTTCCATCTGTTTTCCATATCACACGATATCCCTCACGCTGCAAAATCTTTTGCAGCAAATCACCAATCATCACATCGTCTTCTACGATTAAAATATGATAACCCTTCATCCTAGCGAACCTTTCTCATAAACTCCATGGAAAGTTTATATATTTGATCAGGCTGATATAAATAAATACTGTGTGTTCCCCTTAGTTCCTTTATATCGGCAGTATTGAATTGAGCCGCAAACGCTTCATAGTCTTTTCGGTTTTGTATGGCATACTTTGAATGTCTATTTTGGTCAGAAACCGCATCTAAAAATAAGACAGGAGTTTCTTTTGGCGCCGGCAAATTCACAGATTTGCTGCCGTTTTGGTAAGACTGTAACAGCTCATGCTCCATATCAGCATTAAAAAATTGCTTAAAGTTAATGGCTTTATAGATTTCTTTTTCTTTATCGGTTAAAAACGACTGACGAATCACCTCAGGGTTATATACAGCGGAAGGCATAAACCGATGAAAACCAATCGACGTTAACAGATGGAATCCTCTCACTTTCAGTCTGTCGATCCTGCTCAATTTATACGTGACGTACTGCTGAGGCAATCCAATATCCATCGCAATAATCGCCTTAATTTCCTTAGGATATTTCTGTGCCCAATACATCGCTTCAATCCCGGATATCGAATGAGGCATTAAAATATAAGGAGGCTTATTTCCGCTTTTCATAAGCGCTTTCCTTGTCTGTTCCAGTATCGTATCAATATCTCTGTCATCGTGAGACACATCACTGTATCCATAACCTGCCCGATCAACAACAGCAATCTTGTTTTCCTTTGAAAACTTACTGTACAAACCTTTCATCTCATAAGCAGGCGCAGCAATCCCCGAGCCGGACATAAACACAAACGTATCCTTTCCGCTTCCCTCTTGATACACATTCATCTTTTTACCGTCAACATCGACCAATGTGCCTTTTTCTTTAAGAAGTGGTGCTTCCTTATTTAGTTGGCAATGGTGATAAATAAATACCGAGACGGATACCAGCAAAACCAAAGCAGCTAAGCTACCAAAAAAGATTTTTACGACTTTCCATAATGTTTTCATAAGATGCTCCTTTCACGTGATACTGAAAGGATACGATATGAAAATAAATTTCTGATTAACTTTGGAGAGATTTTATTTCCACATTTGACTTTGTCCTTACGGAAAGGTGTACATTTGGAGCAAGGAGGTGATCGCTTGCTATCGATCGGAGAATTTTCAAAGATATGCAAAGTATCAACAAAAACACTGCGATACTATGATGAAATCGGACTCATCCACCCAGAAGACATTAATCCTAAAAATGGATATCGGAGGGTCTATCCGCAAAGTCCGAGAATTTCTTATACGCAGCCTTCTCCAAGGAGAACGACATTGAGAAGGCTACCGCTTATATCAATCTTTCACAAAACATAATTCAGGGGTATTTAATCTATTTATTCACACAACAAAATCACCACAAAGCCTTTTTCTCTTCTTCCTGCTCGATAAACAGATGATTTTCAGGACGGCCCAAAACAGAAAAAAGCGCCAAAAGCAACTTCCATCCTCGAAGCGGACTTCCGCATCTAAACTTCAACACTTCTCCTTCCGCTAAAGTAAACCTCAAAGTTGGGCTTGTACACCAAGCAATCTTCACTTGAATAACATGCTCACCAGGCGGTAAATCAATTCGCAGCCTCCCTCCATCTTTGATATTTCCCATCTCAGCCTCATCAATTAGCACTGAATACTCTCTCAATTTGTTGATGTACTGCGATGTCCTGCTCATTTCAATGTACGTCTTTTGATTCACGATGACACATCCTCAAAGTAGTGATTACAGGTGAGAAGCATTAGAATCCTTCCGCCATATCGTTATTTCCATTCCTAGTATATTATAAATTGCTGTACCTCAGATCTCCGTCGGCAAAAATCTCTTTCAGCTTCAGTGTGCCTTCTACTTGGGCTTATAAAAAAACACCCGCTTGTATAACGAGCGGATGTTAGATCTTTCGAAATTATTGATTAATATCTTTTAGCGCTTGTTTCGGTTGCGAATTGAAAATCATCAATGATGCAATAATGGCAATCATAACCCCCAATGCCCCAATCCAGGTAATCGAGGCTAATGATACATTTTCCACAAAAACCCCTCCTATCCCTGCGCCAACTGCCATGGCGAGTTGCATCATAGACTGATTCATGCTGAGCAAAACACCTGACATTTCCGGTTCTATTGTAGCTAAGTGAAATTGCTGTGTCGGACCGGTAGACCATGCGGCAAACGACCATAATATGAGAATCACCAACACGCCGATATAGGAATGAGTAACAAGTGACAGCAGAATCAGTGTGACGATATGCAATGTCATCCCGCCAACAAGTGTAAAGGGCACTCCCCATTTGTCGGTGCTATAACCCCCAAACTTCGACCCAACCAAACTGGCAATTCCAAATATAAGCAAAACACCGCTAAGCAACTTGCCGTTTATACCTGAGATGTTCAAGAGATACGGTGACAAATAAGTGTAAGCAACAGAATATCCCCCGAGCCAAAAGAAAGTGATTGATAATCCCATAGCCACTTTCCGTTTTTTGAAAAGAGCAAGCTGTTGAAGTAAAGGCACAGGCTTATCCCCTTTAGTATGCGGAAGAGTAAAGAAAATAACGGCCATTGCGATCAATCCCAACAAAGCAATGGCACCAAATACGGACTTCCAGCCTAATGCTACTGCTATCATTCTTCCAAGCGGAACACCTATGATTAAAGAAGCGGTAAATCCCATAACCACCGTAGCGATGGCACTGCCCTGCTTTCCTTCCGATGCAATCTTAGCGGCAATGGTTAAAGCGGTAACAACAACCACACCTGCTCCCATCGCCATAATGATCCGCGCTGCAATAAACCATCCATAACCAGGCAGTACAAAAGCCAGGACATTACCGAACACAAACAAACCGAGGGCATACATCATCAATTTGCGTCTATCCATACTTGCTGTCAACGCCATAAGTACGGGTGTAGAAAGAGCATATACAAGTGAGAAAATGGTAATAAGCTGGCCCGCGGCAGCTATAGTGATCCCGAGAGTATGAGCAATTTGATCCAAAATTCCCGAAATGATGTATTCTGAGGTTCCAACTAAAAAGCTGACAATGGCTAAAATATAAATTTTCCAAGTATTAGACATAAAGCATTCACTCCTTAATTGTTAATAAACATATCACGATATATCGATATGTTATTATAAAAAATAAACACATCGTAATATGTCGATATGTATAGTGTAAAAATAAACATCTTTTGATGTTTATTTTTATATCTCTGTTTTAAGAAAGTCAGCAAGTTTCCCAATGGCTTCTTCATCTCTTTTGTAATATGTGTACTTTCCAATACGCTCCGCCTTAATCAAGCCGGCTCTTAAAAGGATGGTAAGATATTGAGAAGCTGTCGATTGCGTCATTTTCAATTTGTCTGTTATTTGACTGACACATACCCCGATTGTGTTCATATCAATCCCTTCATGGGGTGCAAAATGACGATCGGGCTCCTTCAGCCATTGTAAAATTTGCAGCCTTGATTCATTTGATAAAGCTTTGAATACTTCAATTGGCTCCATACCGATTATTATATCGTTATATTTCGATATGTCAATTCGTTTTTTGGTACTCATTTCGAGGAATGAAACTGAAGACAGCATATCAAAAACCCTACACTTTCGAATGGGTCTCATTATCATGTTATTCTTGGGGGAACTCGGCGGTGACTTTGTTAACCGAAGCAAAGCTTCTAATTTAAATCAATAAAACATTTTGATTTTGGCTAAGGGAGTAAACAACACTATTCGCTAGAGGCTTACGTTTCACAGATGTTTGGGTTCGGGTATTTTGGATGTTTTTAATGAATTTGGCATTGACTAAGCACCAGCACCAAATTCATGCATTTTAATTAGATGTGAAAAAACATCCGCTCGTAACAAAAGCGGATGTTAGATCTTTTCAGCAGGAATAACAAGTCCGCTCGTGGGTTATGAATAAAAAATAGTAATGATGACATAACTGTAAAGCAAAAGAAGCGGCAGGTAATATTTTGAATGCCCTCTCCCTGGCTTGAATAGCAGGGATCATCAAACATTTATATTAAAGATTTTTCTCTAGATCATTACATAATTTAAATACCATTACTCGTTCACCTGTCCGGGAGCTTAAATCAGTATGAAAACTTATCACTTTTTCTCCGGTGATTTTTAGGATAATATCCTTAAGACCTTCTATACCTGATTCGACTAACTCCGAGCGAGTTTGTTTAATAGATAACATACCCTCTTTTGATCCACACACTACATATTCAGCTGGTGTTAAAATCCCTTTTAAATTGACGATGACCATATCCCGGAGTATATCAGTTTTAACAGATACAGACCCGCGCCCAAGATAATCTTTCTCCCATTGAGTAATGGACTTACTGATCTCTGATTCAATAGAACCTTTCGATTTTTTCATATATCATACATCTCCTGAGCAAAAAAATTGGCATATTCTATTTGTGATTTCGTCTCATTAATATTCTCTTACAACATGTCCTTCATATACACCTTCAATATCCAAATCAGTATTACCGTTTCTTGTGACCACTATCATTTTGGATAACATATTTTCCTCCATCATAGAGTGTATATGCAAAAATCGAATGCTTCCTAAATGGGTTTCCTCAACTTCTTCATAAGATTGTAGATGATAAAAATCAATTGCTTTTCTTATTACCTTTTTCATACATTCCATATTTTCACGATCAAACGAGTTCATGTCCTCTATTGTTTTCGTGACAAAATCAGTTAAATTAGAATCCATACCTTCTCCTTAGAGCTGTTTTTTTTACATATAGGTGCATAGAAGTTCTTCCATTTCATCATGACAAGCAATGATCAGGTTGACCTGTTTTCATAGCAGGAACCTCCACAATTGATGATGTTCCATCCTCTTGATTAATGATTAAACCTCGAACTTTAACATATGACGGCACTAATGGATGATGACGAATGATATCAACACTTTTTTCAATGGTGTCACTGCTATTTTCATGTAGCCATTCATCGACCGTACCACCTAAAAATTCAGGTTTGCAATTCTGAAAGAGATAATCCAATGTTTGTATTTTATCTTTCATTGCTTCAAGTTGAGTAAGTCTATGACCTGTGGAAGTTTTCTTATCTTTTGTTCCTACTACAAAAATCTCCTCAACATCTTCCTGGAAAATCGCAAAAATAACAGACCTCATGATTTCTCCATAAGGATGTGAAATACTGGCACCATAGCTTTGTATAGTCAACATACTTTCTGCAGGAGTGTTAGTCACTTCTTGTAAAATAGGCTCCAAGCCGTTTTCAATGTCCGTCAAAAATAATACTTTTTTATTTTGATTTCCATTCATATAGCACACCTCTTCCTTATGTTTAGTATTGAGTAACAAATCCATTTAATAAATGTTTAGATTCATAATTACCAGCTTTCCCAACATCCTTCTGGATCAATACTAGCCAGTCGGACCCATCCATTTTGAACTTTTTGCATAAATGCTGAGTCATTGTTTAATAACCGTTCTACATATTCTTTAGGTGCTTGAATGAGTATCAACAAACGAAGCGGAGAATGATAGGCTTCGTGATCTGATTTCATGACGGATTGCCAAGGCAGTCCGGCTAACAAGTCACTTGCATTCCCCTGCATAACGCCGAGACCTGCTGTAACGGTTTGAGTTGCTTTATTTCCGCTGCCATAATAATGAGGTGCTACCGTTGATGCGTAATATTGTAAATTAATCCATTGGGCCACAGTTCCAGGTCCTGCAATAATATTTGCTAGGATTTCGCCGCTTTCATCCTGTTTCCAATCATAATTATGGAGAAAGGCTCTTCCTTCCAAATCACAATCCTGGGTTAATTCACGTTGGCCGATAATAAAAGCAGCATTACGAGCCAGCCCCCATTCCGGGCGTATCTCACTCCAATCCTCCGCAAATCGGTGTGCCTCAGCCTTCGGATTTTTAAATTCCGAATGGAAATTCGGTAATTGGGCCAGACGTTCTGCATTTACATGATGTCTCACTTTCGGCATAACAGCTTCAATTTGCTCAAATGCTTCTTGTGCAGCTTCAGAAAGCTCCGGTACATAAAGCCAATGTAATTCATCCACCGTTGTATTATGTTCAGCTGCTGCAAACACCGTATCCTCAGGGATTTTAATTCCTTCAGTTAAAAGTGCTTCTCTCACCTCTGAAAGATTACATAAAGCAGCTAAAACTCTTGCATTGAATCCACCGGCCGCTCCACCGCAGGCACCACAGTCAAGGGCTGCGGAATAAGGATTATTGGTACTTTGACTGCCGTGCCCGCATATCACGACCAATGGTGCGATGTTTTCTGTTAACCCCATCATTTTTAATGCTTGGCGAGCATAGTTCACTTTTTCTTCATCAGTAAAACCCACAGGTATTTCTGCCTCTGTAGCATCATGATGAAGCGAGAGTTTTGTATCAGGTTTGCGCAACCAAGCCTCACGGAGATTTCGAATGAAACGACCCGCCTTTCTTGGCACAAAGCTACGGGCTGCCATTTGCAGAGTAAGCCAAGGTCCGCTTAGCTCAGGCAGAAGTAAGCTTGAAAGCACATTCTGTTTCATCGTTTTAAATGTATAGCTTAACGAATGAACTGCTTGCTTCCGTTGATTGTATTTGTTGAATACATCCTCATCCGCGAACTCTTTTATTTTATTTTGCGGTTTTTGTATGATCGGCAAGGAGGCATGACTGTGTTTACTGCCAAGTTCACAAGTTGCAATCGGCACCCCGAAGAAACCTGCGATGCCAATCGTTTCAAACGGACCTTGTTTTTCTAGATGACGGCGAAAAGGTTCTGATCGTACATCAATGCAGAATGCTAATTGAGCTAATGCAGATTTTTTACCGGTTTCACGTTGTTTCGAGATGATCTTCTGGCTCAATCGATCAGTGTAAGTTTGTTCCCAAGCTTCTAACCAAAGTTTCCTGCGAAGTTTCTCATCAAAGCTGTAGGCAAATGATAAATATTCATTTTGTTCACTGGCCGACATCTGTGACCATTCCTCTAATGTAAGCCCACCCCAATGAATCCAAGCTGCTATAAGGGGAGCAATCGGAAATTTTTTCTCAGCTCGTTCATTAGTCAAAGGCAAATATGGCTTTATCAGTGCCCACTCCATGGATAATCGAACCGCTAAATATTCTGTTAAGAGTGCATGTTCATGGCTCGATTGTTGGGAGCGCCAAAGCATCATCCCTGCCCATCCAGGTAAGGAAAGTAAGTGAGCTTCAAGATAAGCCTGGATTTCTGATTCGGGGATTCCTAGTGCGAATAAGGCTTCTTGTAAAGCCAAATGCGCCTCTTGCGGCAAACCTTTTAACCTTTCACGCTGCTTTTTGCTAAGTGCTGGATCATATTGTATGAGCTGCTGCCAGGCACGATAGAAGCCTTCCTCACGATTAGGCATTGTCCAACCGGCTTGAGAGTCATCAAGATATAATTTACTCCACTTAATGACATGATGATCTAGTATAGTGACTAACCTTTCACCATCTTGATTCTCTATATATGAACTTAGTGGTTCCATAAAAACATTATCGATAGGATCCAATCCACTACATCCACTTACTAATTTCTCCATCTCGTGTGATGATAAAAGATCGGAAGGTAATGGATCCAATTGTAATCCCGCATGACAAAACCGTTCTGCCACGTCCCGTGGGATGTGAAAGGAATGTGAATCAAGCCAACGCTGCAGCCCCATTTCCACAAAAACTTCATCAATCTCACCCTTATTCTTTGCTGAACGGATCATAGACGCACTTGGGTATATATCAACATCACGCGTATTTTTCAACCAGCTTGCAACCTGATCAAAAGTCTGGTTTTCAAGTCCCATCCACGGATTGCGTGCAGCAAATGTAGAAATAGGCCAAAGTGGCGCAATCACTCGGCTGGCAGATGTAATCAAAACGTTAAGATCCCTTTCTTGAACATCAATATCTGTATCTATCTTTTTTACATTTTCTTTCGTTAATACGGATGTAATGCCCATCTCAGATTAGCTCCTTATGATAAATATTGTTTAAGGTAGTCTGGGTGACTCTCCACTGACTTTGGTTTTGCTTCACCTAACCGAACTAGCCAAAGATAGAGTATCGTGAAGAAAACGGAAGAACGATGACGAGCAACCCACGAACCTAAAGCACTGCCAAATAGGAAGAGGCATACGACAATGATGACAGCTGGCATTGGAGGCTGAACAGTTTGAGAAACGGCTGCATGCAGCCAATCATAGAAAAGGTTATGAATGATAAAATATATAAAGGCTGCTCCTCCTAAAACGATTAAGCCGGCAATTCGGCCAATTCGCCCCTCTCCAAAAGCTACAAGCTGAGTCCAGGAAACGGACAATGACCACCCTAAGATCAGCGCACTCATTAATTGATATCCGTCTCCAGGAGCAGTGAGCCAAAAAGCAACACCTATAACTAAGGCTAACGTACGACCAGCCACGAGCCATAAATAGGATGATCTCTCTTTAACACGAGTCGATACTTCATGACGCTGTACGGCTGAACCAGCCTGTAAAAACAACGTAGCTTTAAATAAACCATGTAAAATAAGATGAATAATGGCTGCTATATAGGCCCCTAGTGCACACTGAATGAGCATAAATCCCATTTGTCCAATCGTGGAGCCTACTAATTGGCGTTTATAATCAACTTGGACTAAACTAATACCAGTTCCAATCAATACAGAAATGCCAGCAAGCAGAAGTAAGATAATCGAAGCGATACCGCCATGAAATAGAGGTGAAAATCGAGTTAGTATTATTCCTCCTGCATTTACTAAACCTGCATGCATAATTGCAGAAACAGGGGTTGGAGCAACAATAGACTCAACTAACCATCTTTGGAATGGCCATTGACCTGCAGGAATAATTACCGCTAGTACAATCAATAGCTGAATCCCTGTTCTCTCCCATTCTCCCAGCCCAGCTAAACTTTCATTTGTTACAACCAATGATAACTGCCATTGACCTGTGGCATGAAAAAGCCACATCATTGCAAAAAACAAAGAAAACCAACTTAACAAAAATAACCGGCCAGAAATTTTGGCTGCTTCACTAGCCACTTGCCAAGCACTGTTTAACCTTATCAGTAAAGTTAAACCAACAAGAGTTGCTCCCCAAAATAAAACCATCAAACGGAGATCGCCACTTAACCACGTCATTGAAGCAGCACCTGTTGTAAAAGTAAAAAGCACAAAGTATTTGCGATAAGATCGATCCCCCATTAAGTAACGTACAGAAAAACGCTGAATAACGAATCCAATTGCAAGAACAAAGAAAGTCATTAAACAAGCTAAGGTATCTAAGTGCCAAGGGCCAACATTTCCACTCACACTGCTATTGGCAAGGATCAGTAAGGCAACCAAAAGTGGTAAAGCCAAAATCCCAATATGAATGCGAACAAAACTCAAGGGCACTCGCGGATGTAAAAACAAAAGTCCACTTATCCCAGAAGCAATAAGCCGAAATTATGGGAGTCAGCCAATCAGCAATAGTGAAATTTAGTCAAAAGATAGGATTTAAAGGATTTCCTTCTT
>NZ_CP026521.1:248740-250715 GCF_002953915.1 Bacillus sp. MBGLi79 | reverse complement strand
TTCTCCCCTATCTCTTAACCTTAAAACTTTAAAGGTTCGCAAAAAGACTAAACGTTCCTTCTTTTCAACCATTAGAATATAATATAAATAAATTGCCTCGGGTCTCAACAACCATAAAAACTAATCTTTTATGTTAAGAATGTTGAAGGAGGCTTAACCATGATTATTCAGCTTGAAGAAGCAATCGAAATCCTCGATCGCACGCAAGAAATGCTGAATCAGTTGTGTTGATTCCGACAAAAGGAGCAACGGAACCTTTTCCGCCGTTCGACCGCTTCAGCCAGTTGAATCAAAACGACGGAATAACGATGGAACAGTTGCTTAACGAGTTTGCAGATATCAGACGGGCGAATCTGAAAACATTACAGCAGATCATTGATCCTGAAGCCGACTTCGAACAAACGGGGATGCACCCTGAGTTTGGAATCGTCAAACTAAGAGAACAGATCTCGACATGGGTTGCCCACGACCTTACTCACATCTCGCAAATTGCAAGAGTGCTGGCGAAACGGTATCAGGATGATGTCGGCCCCTGGAGGGCTTATTTGCGGATTTTAGCGGACTAAATAAAAAACACCCGCTCGTTTTACAACGGGCGGGTGTTAGATTTTTCGGCTCAACACTACCTGCCAGACTTCGAAAAAAAAACAAGTAAGATATGAGGAATGAAACCATTGAATTTTCAACACCAATCAAGGCAACGTATTATGAGCTGATTTCTCTTACAGGTCCTGCTTTCCGTTTGTAATGCGAACTGAAAGTCACCAAAACAGCGACAATCGCAATCGTAACCTCCAATGCCCCAAACCATGTAATAGAAGCCAGCGATATTTTTTCCACAAAAACTCCTCCGATGCCTGCACCTGCGGCCATGGCGAATTGCATCATCGATTGATTAATGCCGAGCAATACACCTGACACTTCCGGTTTGAGCGTCGCTAAGTGATATTGCTGTGTCGGGCCGGTAGACCATGCGGCAAACGACCATAAGATGAGAATCAACAGTACTCCGACATAGGAATGGGTGACAAGCGACAGTAAAATCAATGCGATGATATGCAGCGTCATCCCGCCAACGAGTGTAAAGGGAACGCCCCATTTATCGGTGCTATATCCGCCAAACTTCGATCCAACCAAGCTGGCGATTCCAAATATAAGCAAAAAGCCGCTAAGCAAATTGCCACTTATCCCTGAAACGGTCAGAAGGTAAGGAGACAGATAAGTATATGCTACGGAATATCCTCCGAGCCAGAAAAAAGTGATTGATAACCCCATTGCTACTTTCCGGTTCTTTAAAAGAGAAAGCTGTTGAAGCAAAGGGACGGGCTTATCGCCTTCGGTATGCGGCAAGATTAAGAATATAACAATCATTGCGATGAATCCCAGTAAAGCAATTCCTCCAAATACAGACTTCCAGCCTAATGCTTCTGCCGTCATTCTTCCGAGTGGAACACCTATGATCAGAGAAGCGGTAAACCCCATGACCACTGTAGCAATTGCACTGCCCTGCTTACCCGCCGGAGCAATTTTGGCGGCAATCGTTAATGCCGTGACCACAACCATGCCTGCCCCCAATGCCATAATGACCCGCGCTGCAACAAACCAGCCATAGCCAGGCAGGGTAAAGGCCAGAATATTTCCGATCACAAACAAAGCGAGAGCATACATCATTAACTTGCGCCTATCCATACTTGCCGTCAATGCCATGAGAACCGGTGTGAAAACTGCATACACAAGTGAAAAGATCGTAATCAGCTGGCCCGCGGCAGCTAAAGTTATTCCGAGTGTTTGGGCGATCTGATCCAAAATCCCGGAAATAATGTACTCTGAGGTCCCTACCAAAAAACTGATGATCGCTAAAATATAAATTTTCCAAGCACTAAACATAATCGTTCGCTCCTTCTTCGTTTTATACATTTACATATCACGAAATAACGATATGTAAATTAAAAAAATAAACACATCGGAATATGTC
>NZ_CP026521.1:245210-248640 GCF_002953915.1 Bacillus sp. MBGLi79 | reverse complement strand
CTATTTGTTGACTGCTTCTATTGTTGCATTTGGCTTGTATATGCTAACGGTTAATTTTGTTGTCCAAAATTTGAACGATCAAATTAGAGAGTTGATTCACATGCTTCTAACCTTACAAAATGCTCTGCTATATCTGATCGTTGCCATATCAATTATTACGCTGTACGGATGTTCATGGCTTCTGTCGATTCGGATTTATAGAAATAAGGTGTTTTAAAAAGGATGAGGCTTTTTCTTTCATTGACACCGCTTCATGTTCATCTGCGGATAAAAAACTGCACCGTCACACTTTTCGTCAGGTTGTTACGGTGCAGCGTATGATGGCGATGATGCAGACCAAAGCTGCTTGCAACCGCCTATTCCTGCTCAATAAACGAATACTTCTCTGGATCGGCCAATACATAAAAAAGTCCGAAGAACATCTTCCATCCACGAACCGGACTTCCGCATCTAAACTTTAAAGCTTCTCCTTCATCTAACGTAAACCTCAAAGCTTGGCTTACACACCAATCAATTTTCACTTGGATCTCATGTTCGCCAGGCTCCAAATCAATTCGCAGCCCCCCGCCATCTTTGATTTCCCAGCCTCGACACCATCAATCAGCACTGAGAATTTTCTCATTTTATTCATCAACTGCGATGTTCTGTTGACTTCAATGTACGTCTCGTTGTTCATGGTTACACATCCTTTCAATTATAATCTAGCGCACTTTCAGACTACCAGAGTTCAATTTTTGATAAGACTTATTTCTCTTTCAAACACAAAAATACCCCTCCGGATCATCTAATCCAAGAGGGGTACAAACTATTATTTCAAACGTCGCCTTACTCCACCGTCACACTCTTCGCCAAGTTTCTTGGCTTATCAACATCACAGCCGCGGTGCAGCGCTGCGTAGTATGCGATTAGCTGCAGCGGGATGACGGAGACGAGCGGTGCGAGCTCCGGATGCACTTCAGGCAGGACGAAGCGGTCGTCTGCTTCTTCCAGGCCTTTCAAGGAGATCACGCAAGGGTTGGCGCCGCGGGCTGTCACTTCTTTGACGTTTCCGCGGATGCTTAAGTTGACGTGCTCCTGTGTCGCAAGGGCAATGACTGGTGTGCCGTCTTCGATCAATGCGATTGTACCGTGCTTCAATTCACCGCCGGCGAAGCCTTCAGCTTGAATGTAAGAAATCTCTTTCAGCTTCAGGGATCCTTCGAGGCAGACGAAATAGTCGAGGCCGCGGCCGATGAAGAAAGCATTGCGTGTTACTGTCAAATATTCGCGCGCGATCATTTCCATTTCGTCTTTCTGGTCGCAAAGGGCTTCCATCGCGTTTCCGATGATGCCGAGCTCTTTAACAAGATCAAAGCCGAGTGCTTTGCCGCGGGTTTCCGCAGTTACAGCTGCCAAAATAGCGAGAACTGCGATTTGCGCCGTATATGCTTTTGTTGACGCTACCGCGATTTCCGGGCCGGCATTCAGTAAAAGCGTGTAGTCCGCTTCACGGGAAAGCGTGGATCCCGGTACGTTGGTCAATGTCAGCGCTTTGTGTCCGAGCTTTTTCACCTGTACGAGAACCGCGCGGCTGTCAGCCGTTTCTCCGCTTTGAGAAATAAAGATAAACAGCGGCTTCTCAGAAAGCAATGGCATATTGTAAGAGAATTCGCTTGCGACATGGACTTCAGCCGGAACTTTCGCCCATGTTTCGATAAATTGTTTGCCGACAAGACCGGCATGATAGCTCGTTCCGCAGGCGATGATATAGACGCGATCCGCTTCTGCAACAGCATTTGCAATGTCTCCAGGAATGGAAAGCTTGCCGTTTTCATCTTGGTACGTCTGAATGATTTTCCGCATGACAAGCGGCTGCTCATCGATTTCTTTTAACATGTAGTGAGGGTATGTGCCTTTTTCGATATCGCTCGCATCAAGCTCTGCAATATATGAGGCACGTGACATCAATTCTCCGTCAAGGTTTTTAATCACAACTTTTTTGTCTGTGACAATCACCATTTCTTTATCCATAAGCTCCACGTATTCGTTTGTCACTTGAAGCATCGCCATCGCGTCAGACGCGATCACATTGAAATTGTCTCCAAGGCCGACAAGAAGCGGGCTTTTATTTTTCGCAACATAGATTGTTTCTTTGTTTTCATGATCGAATAATGCAATCGCATAAGAGCCTTTGAGCAGCATAAGCGTTTGGCGGAACGCTTCTTCCGTGTCAAGACCGTTATTGACGAATTGCTCGATCACTTGAACGACAACCTCTGTATCCGTATCACTTTTAAGGGTTACATCTTGTAAATATTCGCGCGTCAGCTGAACATAGTTTTCGATGACGCCGTTATGAACAAGTGTAAATCGGCCTGATGCGCTTTGATGCGGGTGAGCGTTTAGACGGCTCGGTTCCCCGTGAGTCGCCCAGCGTGTGTGTCCGATTCCCGCTTGCGATATCACATTTGCATCAACGACTTCGCGAAGATCGGCAATCCGTCCTTTTTCTTTAAACACGTGTACGCCGTCTTCGTTCGCTACAGCGATTCCAGCTGAATCGTAGCCGCGATACTCCAGCTTTTCTAAACCTTTAAGTAAAATTTCCTTTGCATCAAGCTGGCCAATATAACCTACAATACCACACATAATTTTCTTCCTCCTAAGGTCGCAGGCAGGAGACGAAGAAAGTCTGCTTATCAGGCGGGGACATTCTTCGTCCCCTCCTACATGTTTTTTATGGAAGATCATGCGATTTCCCTTTGTTCAAAGAGTCGCCTCTTTGGTTTGAGGAAATCCTTGCGGCTGTGATCTTGTGGTCAGCCGGGAGGCATCCGCCGAAAATTCGATAAACCTCCATCCTCGTCAACTAAGCTGTTTCATCCGCACGCTTAGTCCGGGCGCTATAACTATAAAAAATGGTTCTGCCCTGCCTTTCCTTTTAAATTAAACAAGACAAGCTGATTTTACTATACACTAAAGGAACCGTCAAACATTTTTCAAAATGGTTCACATTTTTTCCAAGATTGAACGGTTCCCTTTATCTTATGTCAAATCAGCATGTCTCGTTCGTCAGTCTTCTGCGGAAAATCACTCCGCTCCCATTTCAGCTTTCACGACATCTGCAATGCGGCCTACGTATTTCTCGCAAAGCTCCTTCGTTTTCGCCTCAGCCATAACACGGACAAGCGGCTCGGTGCCGGACGGGCGCACAAGGATGCGGCCGTCCCCGTTCATTTCCTTCTCAACCTCTTCGATGACCGCTTTTACCTTTTCGTTCTCCGCTACTTTATGTTTATCGGTTACTTTCACGTTCAAGAGGAGCTGCGGAAACTTCTGCATCTCTGCCGCAAGCTCTGACAAAGACTTACCTGTCATTTTGATCGTGTTCATCAGCATGATCGCAGAAAGCAGTCCGTAGCATGTTGTATTGTAATCAAGGAAAATCACA
>NZ_CP026521.1:241868-245110 GCF_002953915.1 Bacillus sp. MBGLi79 | reverse complement strand
GTTATGCTCGCCGTCATCGAGATCCGCCACATTGACATAGAGCTCGACGTCGGAAGGCTGGAGTTTTTCGATCGCGGCTGTCGAGCCCTTTGCCGTGATATCCAGCTTGCCTGACTTCGGATCGAGAAATTCAAGATCCCGGCTGTCATTCAGCCCCGCGGTTTTAATTGAAACGTTCTTCAGTTTTTTCTCTTCTTCCTTGTCAACTTTCACCTTGATTTTCACTTTTTCGGGTGACACTTTTTTAGCGCCGTCCGGCACTTTAATGTTGGCTTCCAACTCAGTGTCATCTTTCATTTTACTTAAATCAACCTCATCAGCCTCGACAAATTCTAACGAATCAAGAACATTTTGCGGCCCGTAGACGGTTACCTCTCCCGGACTGATATCAAGGCTGGAAATGCTGATACCGTCCGGAAGGCTCCCTTTCCGGTCAACTTTGACGGGAATCTTTTTGCTAGGGCTTGTCACGGGAACGGTGATTTTAACGACGGATGGACTGACTTCAACCGGAAGAACATTTCCGTCCCTGTCGTATACTGTTAGCTTGGCTTCTTTTTCAACCGTCTGGTCGACGCCCTCTAAATTGATCGTCGCCTTGATGTTTTGGATTCTGTCGATCACGGCTTTTGAGCCGGTGACGCTGACGTTTTTCGGGTTGATAATCGGCAGCTCCGGCGTGTAGCCATCTTTCATTTTGTTTTTATTATAAAAATCAACCTCGACCGGGAATTCCTTCGTCGTTTTTTCTTCGATGGTCACGGTTGTCACCGATGGATTGATGGTCAGAGTGAGGCCTTCGGCAACATTTCTGGCCTTCAGCTCGACTTTGTGCCTGCCTGTTTTCAGATGCTGCATATCGGCATAAATCTCAAAATCCTTCACTTGTCTGACCTTCTTGACGGTTCCTGTCGGGCCTTTAATCGTGACATTCACCGTCTGCGGCACGCCTGTTACGACGTAGTTTTCATCATCATAAAACGATTTGACCGGTATATCGGTGAGCGTCGCTTCGTCTGTCGTCGATGTCGGGAAAAACGATTCACCTGGTTTCTTCGGAGTCGGCGCTTGAGCGCTGTGGACCGCAAAGTAAAGAAGAAACGCGAATAATAATGCGACTACTTTGACAGCCCAGGGATTGTTTAAGAACTTATCCATTTTTCTTCGCCCTCCAATACCAGCGATTTGAGGAAGTTTCTCGCGAATTTTTCTTGAATTCCGCTTCAAGCATGTTTTTCAATGCCTCTTCCGATAAATCACGGTGAAGGTCTCCGTTTTTGGCGACGCTGATGCCGCCCGTTTCTTCGGATACGACAACCGTCAGACTGTCGGTCACTTCACTGATTCCCACTGCTGCTCTGTGCCTCGTCCCAAGCTCTTTTGAAATAAAAGGGCTTTCAGAAAGCGGAAGGTAGCAGGCGGCTGCAGCAACCTCATCATTTTTCATAATTACAGCGCCGTCATGAAGCGGTGTATTCGGAATAAAGATGTTGATCAATAGCTCAGAGCTGACCTTTGCATTTAAAGGGATCCCCGTTTCTATGTAATCGCCCATTCCCGTCTCCCGTTCAATCGTCAGAAGCGCGCCAATCCGGCGTTTCGCCATATATTTAATCGCTTTTGTAATCGCATCAATCGTTTTCTGCTGCTGCTCTTCCTCAGGTGTTCCGCTCCTCGAAAAAAAGCGCCCCCGCCCCAGCTGTTCCAGCGCTCTCCTCAATTCAGGCTGGAAGATGATAATGATCGCCAGGAACCCCCATGTGATCGCCTGGTCAACCAGCCACTGCAGGGTGCTTAATCCTAAATATTGACTGGCCAGCCTGACGAGAACAATGACCACGATTCCCTTTAAAAGCTGAACCGCCTTTGTCCCGCGGATGACCATCATTAATTTATATATTACGTACCAAACAAGGAGAATATCAACGGCATCGCCGAGGTACTGCAAGAAAGGGATATCCTCAAAAGCCATTTCCTCGTCCTCCAAGAATTCAGTCATTAGTAAGGTTAATATGTTTCAAAATGGTATGATCTATTATTTTTACATATACAGACGCTATTATAGCACAAATTGATTTTCCAAGTGAAATGGCGGCCCCTCATAAAAAAAGAGCAAAGCTCATTCGCCCGCTTTGCTCTACTCTTTAGACTCCTTCATGTCAAAAACCGATTTTCCGGTCGATTTAATCTTATACCACATCCAGTCGAACACTTCGTTGATCTCATGGATCTGACCGGTGACTTGTCCTGCTGAAGCCGTATATTTTTCGCCATTAACAATCGTGACATCGCCGTCGACTTTGCCTTCTATAATCAGCTTTCCGTTTTTCACGGTCACATCGCCTTTGACAACTTTGCCTTCAGGTACGATGACCGTGTTGTTTTTCACTACGAGATTGGGCTGGCTGGATACGCTGAAATCCTGATCGTTTTTCCAGCTGGAGAAAAAGCTGCCGCCCATCAAAATGATAAACAAAGCTGCCGCCACTAAAAACGGATGGGCTTTAAGCCACCTGTTGATCGATGCCGTTCGCTTTTCCTTCGGCAGATTCGCCAGCACATCGGCTGTAAAGTTCGCCGGAGCTGTAAGATGTGACGTGCTCTGGACAAGAGCGATGGATTTTTCCATTTCATGAAGGTGCTTTTTGCAGTCTTCGCATGATTGGAGGTGCTCTTTTAATTGCGATTCATCTTCCGGTAGTATGTCTCCGTCAAGGTATTTATGCATAAGCTGAACAATATGCTCCGGACAGCTCATTTCATCACCCCACTTAAAGATCCCTTAATTGTTTTCTGAGAGCCTCTCTGCCCCTGTGTATCCTCGTTTTCACCGTACCTACGGGAATATTAAGGATTTCACTGATCTCAATGAGTGAGAGCTCATCAATGTACTTTAATACGATGACCGTCCTGTATTTATCGGGAAGCCTTAAGATTTTTTCCTGGATGGTGCTGTGCAGCTCCAAAGAAACCACTTCATCCTCTGGAAGCGCAACATCCGCCGCAACCTGGGAATACATCGTCAGTCCTTCAGTCCCCGCCACCTCTGCATCCAAGTAATAGTCCGGCTTTTTTTTACGGATACGATCGATGGTCAAATTGGTTGCGATTCGATAAAGCCATGTGGAAAATTTCCGGTTGATATCAAAACTGTCGATATTCACGTATGCTCTGATAAACGCTTCCTGCGCAATATCTTCCGCCTCATGCGCATTGCCGAGCATACGGTAGCAAAGCTGATA
>NZ_CP026521.1:213013-241768 GCF_002953915.1 Bacillus sp. MBGLi79 | reverse complement strand
ATCGAATCAAATTACATTATTTGATATTACAGTTACATTTTTGTAAGATTGGTGTCACATCATTTATGTAAAAAGGGGACCCAAAATCAATTGGAATCCCCTTATAATTTTTAGTTACCTGCCTCTTTAGTTAAAATAGAAAAATACCCTTAGACAAAAATTGTCTAAGGGAAAAAGCATCGCAACATTTTTATAAACGTCGTAACTTTATTTTAAAGCTACAAAAACAACCAAAGGGGTTAAACATTTTACTCCACAGTAACACTTTTCGCAAGGTTACGCGGTTTATCAACATCACAGCCGCGATGAAGCGCAGCATAGTAAGCGATCAGCTGCAATGGAACAACAGATACCAACGGAGCAAGCGCTGGGTTTACTTCCGGCAGTACGAATCTGTCATCCGCATCGTCTAGGCCTTTCAGTGAGATGATGCATGTGTTGGCTCCGCGAGCAGCAACTTCTTTGACGTTTCCGCGGATGCTTAGGTTTACGTGCTCTTGTGTTGCCAGTGCGAATACTGGTGTGCCTTGTTCGATCAGGGCAATCGTTCCGTGCTTCAGCTCTCCGCCGGCAAAGCCTTCTGCCTGGATGTAAGAAATCTCTTTCAGCTTCAGTGCCCCTTCGACACATACGAAGTAGTCAAGACCGCGTCCGATGAAGAAAGCGTTTCTGGATACAGTCAGATATTCACGGGCGATCATTTCCATTTCGTCTTTCTGGTCGCATAAAGCTTCCATTGCGTTTGCCGCGATACCGAGTTCTTTGACGAGGTCAAATCCGATATCGATGCCATTTTTGTCAGCAGCCACAGAAGCAAGAACCGCAAGAACTGCGATTTGTGCAGTGTATGCCTTCGTTGACGCAACAGCGATTTCAGGGCCTGCATGAAGCAGCAATGTATAGTCAGCTTCACGAGAGAGCGTTGATCCAGGTACGTTTGTGATTGTCAGGGCTTTGTGTCCGAGCGCTTTGACTTGAACGAGAACCGCGCGGCTATCTGCTGTTTCTCCGCTTTGAGAAAGGAAAATGAAGAGCGGTTTCTTAGACAGAAGCGGCATATTGTAGGAGAATTCACTCGCTACATGCACTTCAACCGGCACGTTTGCCCACATTTCAATATATTGTTTACCGACAAGTCCTGCATGGTAGCTTGTTCCGCAGCCAATGATATAGATGCGGTCCGCTTCCGCTACAGCGGAAGCGATATCGCCAGGCACAGACAGCTTGCCGTTTTCATCTTGATACGTTTGGATGATTTTGCGCATAACAACTGGCTGCTCATCCGTTTCTTTCAACATGTAGTGAGGGTACGTGCCTTTTTCGATATCACTGGCATCAAGCTCAGCAATATAAGACGCACGTGTAATCACGTCACCATCAAGGTTTTTGATGACAACTTGGTCATCAGTGACGATAACCATTTCTTTATCCATCAGCTCAACATATTCGTTGGTTACTTGAAGCATCGCCATCGCATCAGATGCTACGACGTTGAATGTGTCTCCAAGGCCTACTAATAGAGGGCTTTTGTTTTTCGCTACAAAAATCGTTTCTCTGTTGTCGTTATCGAATAAAGCAATTGCATAAGAGCCTTTTAACAGTGTAAGTGTTTTGCGGAACGCTTCTTCTGTCTCAAGTCCTCCATTGACGAATTGCTCGATTACTTGAACGACCACTTCTGTATCGGTGTCACTTTTAAGCTCTACATCTTGCAAATACTCTTGCTTCAGCTGAACATAGTTCTCGATCACGCCGTTATGAACAAGTGTAAAGCGGCCCAGTGCGCTTTGATGCGGGTGAGCGTTCAGATAGCTTGGTTCGCCGTGTGTTGCCCAGCGAGTATGCCCAATTCCGGCTTTCGCTTCTACATTGGCATCCACAACTTCACGAAGATCTGCAATGCGTCCTTTTTCTTTGAACACATGGATCCCCTGTTCATTGGCAACAGCAATACCAGCAGAGTCATATCCGCGATACTCAAGCTTTTCTAACCCTTTTAATAAAATTTCCTTCGCATCAAGCTGACCGATATAACCTACGATTCCACACATATTTTTCTTCCTCCTAAGATGGTAAAAGGAGACGAAGAAAGTCAAATTTCAAGGGGACTTTCAATCGTCCCCTCCTACATGTTTTTTGGAAGATCATGTGATTTCTCTTTGTTCAAGGAGTCACCCCCTTGGTTTGAAGAAATCCTTACGGCTGTGATCTGTATACTCAGCCGGGAGGCATCCGCCGAAAATTCGATAACCTCCATCCTCGTCAACTAAGCCTTTTTCCGGGCGCTTAGTTCGGGCGCTATAATTATAGGTAAATCCATAATCCCGTCTACTTTTCCTATTAAGAAAGTAAGAACAAGACAAGCTTGATTTTACAGCATGTGGCATAAACGGTCAATTGTTTTTTAAACAACTTTGCCGTATGTCTCACAATTATCATATGTAAACGTCGCTTGTCTTGTTCGCTCTCTGATTAGAGACTTCGTTACTCTAATCCCATTTCTGACCGGACGACTTCAACAATGCGATTGACATACTCATCGCACAGCTCTTTCGTCTTCGCTTCAGCCATGACACGGACGAGCGGTTCAGTTCCTGAAGGGCGCACCAAAATCCGGCCGTCGCCGTTCATTTCTTTTTCAACTTCAGAAATAACTGCTTTTACTTTTTCATTTTCTTCAACTTTATATTTATCAGTCACTCTCACATTGACTAACAGCTGCGGGAACTTTTGCATTTCAGCTGCAAGCTCTGACAGAGGCTTGCCTGTTGCTTTCAAAGTGTTCATCAGCATAATAGCAGACAATAATCCGTCCCCTGTCGTGTTGTAATCAAGGAAAATAAGATGTCCTGACTGCTCTCCGCCGACATTATAGCCATCTTTTTTCATTGCTTCTACTACATAGCGGTCTCCGACAGCTGTCTGCACGCTTTTGATGCCTTCTTTCTCGAGCGCCTTATAGAAGCCGAGGTTGCTCATCACGGTTGAAACCACTGTATCATCCTTTAAGCGACCCTCTGATTTCAGGTGTTTTGAGCATATGTACATGATTTGGTCGCCATCAACGATATTTCCTTTTTCATCAACAGCAATCAGGCGGTCGCCATCACCATCGAACGCAAGGCCGAGATCGGCGTTTTTCTCTTTGACAAACGCGCTGAGCGCTTCAGGATGAGTCGATCCGACGCCGTCATTAATGTTTAATCCGTTCGGGGAAGTCCCCATTGTTGAAACATCGGCATCTAAATCAGCAAACAGGTGTGTCGCCAAGGATGACGTTGCGCCATGAGCACAGTCAAGTGCCACATGAATGCCTGTGAAATCTTCATCGGCTGTCTGTTTTAAGAATTGCAGATATTTTTGTCCGCCTTCAAAATAATCGTTAACAAGCCCAAGATCGGCTCCGACCGGTCTTGGCAGCTTATCCTCAGGTTCGTCCATCAGGCGCTCAATTTCAGCCTCCTGTTCATCAGAAAGCTTGAATCCGTCTCCCCCAAAGAACTTGATGCCGTTATCCTGCACTGGGTTATGAGAAGCGGAAATCATGACGCCCGCCTCTGCATCCATCGCTTTTGTCAAATAGGATACACCCGGTGTAGAAATGACACCCAGACGCATGACTTCTGCGCCAATGGATAAAAGTCCGGCGACAAGGGCTCCCTCCAGCATATGGCCGGAGATGCGTGTATCGCGGCCTATCAGCACTTTTGGACGTTGTTTGTCTTTTGTCAGCACATAACCGCCGAAACGTCCGACTTTAAAGGCCAGCTCAGGTGTAAGCTCACTATTGGCGACACCTCTTACACCGTCTGTTCCAAAATACTTGCCCATTTTGTAATCGCTCCTTTTTTATTCCGATGAGGATTGTGAATCCGCAGTGGATTCATCCTCATCCTGATCTTGGTTTTCGTCTTGGTTTTGATCGTTGCTGTTTTTATCAGTGTTCTTTGTATCTTCTTGCTGATTGTTCTTTTGATCATTTGTTTGTTTGTCTGTGTCATCCTGATTTCCTGATGTATTGCTGCTGTTATCATTCGTTGATGTATTGCTTTTTTTGGATGTCAGCTTGATTTTGGCGTTTTTCTGCCCCAAGGACCAGGTTACATTCTGAGGTCCGTTTACTTCAAGCTTCACGCTATGCTCCCCGTCCTCTAAATCTGAAACATTCACATACAATTCGATATCCGATTTTTTCAGTTTTTTTATATTCGCAGGAGAGCCTTTAGCCGTTATGTCTATCGCTTGTGATTCAGGATCAAGAAATTCAATGTTTTGTGAACTGCTCAGCCCTACAGTCTTGATAGAGACATTCTCAAACTTCTGATCCGCTTCACTATCGACTTCTATATGCAAAGTCACCTTTGACGGCGAGATTTTTTTGACGCCGTCAGGAAGCGGAATATCTGCCTCGATATCGGAATCCTTGTTAATTTTGCTTAAATCTAAGCTGACGCCATCAATAAATTCAAGAGAATCCAACACATCCTGTGAGCCGTAAACCGTTACCTCACTGGGGCTGGATTCAATTTTCGCTATGCTGACACCGTCAGGAAGGCTTCCTGTCCGTTCAATTTTAAAGGGCACTTTTTTACTTGGGCTTGTCACCGGAACGGTAATCTTGATGACCGAGGGCTCAACGTCGACAGGAAGCGCGTTTCCGTCTTTATCATAGACAGTCACTTTCGCTTCCTTTTCAATCGTTTCATCTGCGTTTTCCAAATTCACTGAAGCTTTGACAAGAGAAATATTATCGATCACATTTTTAGATCCGGTAATCTGCACATTTTTCGGACTGACAATCGGCTGCTCCGGAGAATAGCCTTTTTTCATCTTGCTTTTATTGTAGTACTCCACCTCTACAGGAAAGCTTTTGGTCGTCCGTTCCTGTATGGTCACTGTCGTAACAGACGGATTAATTGAGATTGTCAGCCCATCCGACACATTTTTGGCCTTAAGCTCAACCTTATGTGTGCCGGTTTTCAAATGTTCCATATCGGCGTATATTTCAAAGTTCTTGGTCTGCCTAGCCTTTTTCACGGCACTTGTCGAGCCTTTTATCGTGACATTAACCGTTTGCGGAACACCTGTCACGACGTAATTTTCATCATCATAATACGCTTTAACCGGAATATCGGTCAGAGTTGCTTCATCAGTTGTTGATGTCGGAAAGAAAGATTCACCCGGTTTTTTCGGAGTCGGTGCTTGGTTGCTGTTAACAGCCACATAAAGCAAGAGCGCGAAAAGCAGAGCAATGATTTTCACAGCCCAGCGGTTGTTTAAGAATTTATCCATTTTTCTTGCCCCTCCAATACCAGCGGATAGAAGAAGTGTCTCTGGTGTTTTTCTTAAACTCGGCTTCAAGCATTTCTTTCAGCGCTTCTTCTGTCAGCTCTCTGTGAAGGTCGCCGTTCTTTGCCACACTGACGCCGCCGGTCTCTTCAGACACAATAATCGTCAAACTGTCTGTTACTTCACTGATGCCGACAGCCGCTCTGTGCCGCGTGCCCAATTCTTTTGAAATAAACGGGCTTTCAGAAAGCGGCAAATAACAGGCGGCCGCGGCAATTTCATTATTCTTCATAATCACCGCACCGTCATGAAGCGGGGTGTTTGGGATAAAAATATTAATCAGCAGCTCAGAGCTGACTTTGGCATTCAGTGGTATGCCGGTCTCAATATAATCCCCCATTCCAGTATCCCGCTCAATGGTCAGCAGGGCGCCTATACGACGTTTCGCCATATAATTGATCGCTTTTGTGATGGCCTCAATCGTTTTCTGCTGCGCTTCTTCTACAGGCGTGCCGCTCCTTGAAAAAAAGCGGCCGCGGCCTAGCTGTTCAAGCGCTCTTCTCAGCTCAGGCTGAAAGATAATAATAATTGCTAAAAATCCCCATGTTATCGCTTGGTCCATCAGCCACTGAAGTGTGCTGAGGCCCAAATATTGGCTGGCCATACGAACAAGCACGATGACTACAATTCCTTTTAACAGCTGAACCGCTTTCGTGCCGCGTATCACCATAATCAATTTATATATCACATACCAAACAAGGAGAATATCAACGGCATTGCCGAGGTACTGCAAAAAAGGGATATCCTCAAAAGCCATTTCCTCGTCCTCCAAGATTTCAGTCATTTCGTATTTTGTGTTTTACGTGTTACGCATATGTACTTTACATAGCGAGCCCATTATACCACATATCGATTTAGCAAGTGAAATGTGTCAGCCGCTCAGCCCGCAAAAAAAGAGCAAAGCGGCTAACGCGCTTTACTCTTCTCCGTTCGGATTGAATGCATTGAGTACACTTTTCCCCGCAGACTTCATCTTGTACCATGTCCAGTCGAATAATTGATTGATTTCTTCAATTTGACCGGTGACTTGTCCAGCAGAGGCCATATACTTTTCGCCGTTCACGACGGTTACATCCCCGTCTATTTTGCCTTTAATAATCAGCTTGCCGTTTTTGACAGTGACATCACCTTTAACCGTCTCACCTTCCGGCACGGTCACAGTATGATTATGAACCACAAGATTCGGCTGCTTGGACACGCTGAAATTGTGGTCATTATGCCAGCTGTTAAAAAAACCTCCGCCCATCAAAATGATGAATACCGCAGCAGCTGCGATAACGGGATGGCTTCTGAACCATCTTTTCACAGAAGCTCTTTTCTTCTCCTTAGGCAATTTTGCCATGACATTAGCGGTAAAATCCGCGGGGGCTTCGACATGCGATGTGCTCCGTACGAGCGCTATAGATTTCTCCATCTCGTAAAAATGCTTTCTGCATGTCTCGCATGTCTCCAGATGTTCATTTAATACGTGTTCATCTTTTGGAAGGATATCTCCATCAAGATGCATATGCATAAGCTGCACAATTTGTTCAGGACAGCTCATTTCATCACCCCACTTAAAGATCCCTTAATTGTTTTCTAAGAGCCTCTCTGCCTCTGTGAATCCGCGTTTTCACAGTCCCCACAGGAATGTTTAGAATCTCCCCGATTTCAATTAATGAGAGTTCGTCAATATACTTTAATACGATGACTGTTCTGTATTTGTCAGGAAGCTTTAAAATTTTCTGCTGAATCGTGTTTGAGAGCTCCAGCGACACAACTGCATCTTCAGGCAAAACACCATCTGCGGCGATTTGGGAATACATGGTCAAGCCTTCTGTACCAGCCACCTCTGCATCGAGGTAATAATCCGGCTTCTTTTTGCGAATGCGGTCAATGGTCAAATTGGTCGCGATTCGATAAAGCCAAGTTGAAAATTTCCGGTTAATATCAAAACTGTCGATATTAACGTACGCTCTGATGAAAGCCTCCTGTGCAATATCCTCCGCCTCATGCACATTGCCAAGCATACGGTAGCAAAGCTGATAAATTTTATCTTTGTAAATATCTACGATGTCCGCAAATGCATCCTGGTCGCCTTTTTTGACTTGTTTAATTCTTTTTTTAATCATCATTTCCATATTTATCTAACCTCTGCCTTCACCGGTCTGTATGTATACGAGCTTCGTTTCAAAAGGTTTCAATTTTTTTATAAAATAAGTTTATCAAATTTTTGGCAGGGTGTAGATGGTAATTCGTGAATAAACTACCTTAACATATTTTTAAAATTATTATACAGACTGAACAGTTAGAAGTTGGAATGAATTTTAAAAAAGAAAAAAGACACCTTTTGGTCAAAGGTGTCTGTGACTGGGCTAGCTGGATTCGAACCAACGCATGACGGAGTCAAAGTCCGTTGCCTTACCGCTTGGCTATAGCCCAATAATGGTGGAGGGGGGCAGATTCGAACTGCCGAACCCTGAGGGAGCGGATTTACAGTCCGCCGCGTTTAGCCACTTCGCTACCCCTCCACATTAAATTTAGAAAAACAGTGCCGGCAAGAGGACTTGAACCCCCAACCTACTGATTACAAGTCAGTTGCTCTACCAATTGAGCTACACCGGCAAGATGGTGGAGGATGACGGGCTCGAACCGCCGACCCTCTGCTTGTAAGGCAGATGCTCTCCCAGCTGAGCTAATCCTCCAAATGGTGACCCGTACGGGATTCGAACCCGTGTTACCGCCGTGAAAGGGCGGTGTCTTAACCGCTTGACCAACGGGCCGTTGTGTTCTCGTCGAGCTGACAAAAGTTATTATATACAGGTCACCCCCTGTTTGTAAAGAGAAAAATTAAATTTTTTATTTTCAAACTTTTTAACTCCTTTTTTAACTGAAAAAGCCTCCCAACTAAAGTCATTTATTTTATGATAGAGACAAGCAAAGCAAGAGAGGAGAAACCAATATGATTCTAGTCAGTTCCTGCCTTGGAGGCATTGAGTGCAGATATAACGGCTCTCACGCAGCGTCTGAGAAAATCAGAAAACTCGTCGCTAAAAATAGAGCAGTCATGGCTTGCCCTGAACTTCTTGGCGGCTTTTCAACCCCCCGTGAACCCGCAGAAATCATAGGAGGCACCGGCGAGGATGTCCTCAATGGAACCGCAAAAATCGTGACAGCTTCAGGAGAAGACGTCACAGAGCTATATATGGAAGGTGCCGCGAAAACATTGGCTTACGCAAAAGAAATCAACGCCACTGCCGTCATATTAAAAGAAAACAGTCCATCTTGCGGAAGCGGCTTTATCTATAACGGCACATTCTCTGGCAAAAAAATCCCCGGCAGCGGAGTAACCGCCGCACTGCTAAAACAAGCGGGCTACCGCGTCATTTCAGAAAACCAGCTAGACGACATATTGTAAGGAGGCCACCCCATGACTCAAGACATTTCTTTATCCTTCTATAAGCCTGAACACTTGCCCGAGCTTCAATCATTCACGCTCACCAACGATGACAAACGCTTTACCTCCCTCCCGAAAGAGGTGCTGTCTCAGGCTCTGGGCATACAGGACCGATACCCGGTTGTCATCTTAAAAGACGATCTTCCAGTCGGTTTTTTCATTTTACATGCATCAAAAGAAACGCTAGCTTCCTATTCTAACAATCCATTTGCTTTACTGCTCAGCTCCCTGTCTTTAAACGCTGTGCATCACGGAAAAGGGTACGCGAAAAAAGCCATGCTTTTGCTTCCCTCTTTTGTGAGCGGATACTTTCCATGGTGCGACGAAATCATCTTGGCCGTCAATCATCTGAACATACACGCAAAACACCTTTATATGAAATGCGGGTTCATTGATAAAGGACGGCGAAGAATCGGGCCGCTTGGAGAACAGTTGATCCTTCATCATTTCTTATAGTCTTGAGTGAAATAAAATTTCAAAAATGTAAAAACATAGTTGAAATATCATAACAGAAATGAATATACTGAATATTGAGATATATCATTTTAAAACAGGGGGCATCCTCATGTCAGAATCACTAAACCTTCATCATCTTACAACGGAATCACGCAATAGCCAAACGGTTGAAATCCACAAAGCAAACACTCTCGGCATCCTCAAAATGATCAACAACGAAGATATGAAAGTCGCTGCAGCCGTTCAGGAGGTTCTCCCCGACATCAAAACAGCTGTAGACTGCGCGTATGATTCATTTCAACATGGAGGCCGGCTCATATATACAGGCGCAGGCACAAGCGGCAGACTCGGCATCATGGATGCTGTTGAATGTCCTCCCACTTACAGCGTAAGTCCTGATCAGGTCATCGGAATCATGGCTGGAGGCCCCGAAGCCTTTTTACAGGCAGCAGAGGGCATTGAAGACAGTGAAAAAGCAGGAGCTGAGGATTTAAGAAACATACAGCTCACGTCAAATGACACCGTCATTGCCATCGCAGCAAGCGGCCGTACACCTTACGCCGCAGGCGCCCTAAGATACGCCCGCGAAGTCGGAGCGCACACCATCGCCCTTACTTGCAATGAAAATTCCGTCATCAGCAAGGATGCGGACCACAGCATTGAGGTTGTCGTCGGACCTGAGGCCATTACAGGATCAACACGTATGAAAGCTGCAACCGCTCATAAAATGATTCTAAACATGATATCTACCGCTGTAATGGTAAAAATCGGCAAGGTCTACGAAAACTTGATGGTAGACGTCAACGTCAGCAACAAAAAACTAAAAGAACGCGCCATCAGCATCATCCAAATCCTTACAAACGTTTCATACGAAACAGCCAGGAAAACCCTGGAACAAGCCGATCATCACGTCAAAACAGCAATCGTTATGCTCAAAACCAGCACAGATCAGAAACAAGCAAAGACATTACTCGATGAAGCAAACGGTTTCATTGATAAAGCAATCGAAAATTACCATTCATGATAAGGAGAGAACTAGAATGGCAACAGGCGGTTTAGCGATCATCCAATCAATGAAGCATAAACTCCCTCCATCCGAGCGTAAACTTGCAGATTATATCCTAACCCATCCACACAAAGCAATCGAAAGCACCGTCAGCGAAATCAGCACCTTAGCCAATTCAAGTGACGCTGCCGTCATCAGGCTCTGCAAATCACTCGGATTAAAGGGATTTCAAGATTTAAAAATGAGAGTAGCGGGCGATCTGGCAAAGCCTACGTTTCAGGGCTACCGTGATATTGTTCCCCACGAGCCGCTGCCCTCTATTTCCGAAAAAGCGGCCGGCAATGCCATTCAAGCCATTCAGGATACTTCAGACCTGATGGACTACAAAGAACTGGAACAAGCGGTTTCTCTGCTTCTCAAAGCTCACACTGTGCATTTTATCGGCGTCGGGGCTTCCGGCATTGTCGCCAAGGACGCTCAGCAAAAGTGGCTTCGCATTCATAAACAAGCAACCGCGTTTACAGACACTCATCTTGTGGCATCTTTAATCGCAAATGCAGATAAAGACGACATCGTATTCGCCATTTCGTTCTCAGGAGAGACGCAGGAAATCATTGAACTGCTTGCCATGGCTAAGAAAAAAGGCATCACAACGATCAGCCTCACACAATTCAGTCAGACATCCGTCTCCGCACTGGCTGACGTCCCATTGTATACAGCCCATTCCAACGAAGCCTTGATTCGAAGTGCAGCCACTTCCTCCCGTCTCGCCCAGCTTTTTATGATAGATGTATTGTTTTTAGGCATGGCGGCTGAGCAATATGAAGAAACAACCAGCTATATCGATAAAACAAGAGAAGCCATACAATCTATGAGAAAAAAATAAAGCATCTTGAAGGGGAGGGGTTTTTAATGAGCAAAGAAAATAACTACCATCAACTCGCAAAGAAAATCCTCGAGTTATGCGGGGGGAAATCCAATATATCCTCATTTACGCATTGCATGACAAGGCTGCGTATTACACCTTACGATGAAAACAAAGCAGATGCTCAGGCTTTAAGAGCGCTTGACGGAGTATTGGGGGTCGTTGAGGCTGAAACCTTACAAATCATCCTCGGTACAGGAGTCGTCAATCATGTCACAACGGCTTTCTCCAAGCTCGTCTCAGCTGAAGAAGGTGTCGATGTGAATGAAGCAGCCGCCAAAAAGAAAGCCGATATCAATCGAAAGAACGCCACTCCTTTTAAACTTTTCTTACGTAAAATCGCCAGCATTTTTATCCCTCTTATTCCGGCTCTTGTCGCTTCCGGTTTAATTACCGGGATTACCAAAGCAAGTATTCAAGCCGGCTGGCTCTCTGCAGAATCACAAATTGCTGTTGTCCTGACAATCATCGGATCAGGGCTGTTCACTTATCTCGGCATTCTTGTGGGTATCAACGCTTCAAAAGAATTTGGCGGGACACCCGCTCTTGGGGCTTTGGCCGGGATCTTGATTATCAATCCGGAGATCGCAAAGATCAGTTTATTTGGAGAAGAGCTTCTTCCGGGCAGGGGAGGCCTGATCGGAGTCCTTTTCGCTGCTATATTCATTGCTTACACCGAACAATTTATTCGCCGCTTTATTCCTCAATCACTCGATATCATTGTCACACCCACCGTTTCACTGTTAATCACCGGAATCGTAACGTATGTCGTATTCATGCCTTTAGGCGGATTCATTTCTGACGCCATTACATCCGGCCTTCTGTCCATCCTGGACATCGGCGGCATCGCTGCGGGCTTTATTCTGGGCGCAACCTTCCTTCCTCTCGTCGTAACCGGATTGCATCAAGGCTTGACGCCTGTGCACATGGAACTGATCAATTCAATTGGCAATGATCCTCTGCTCCCTATTTTGGCTATGGGAGGTGCAGGACAGGTAGGCGCGGCCTTTGCCGTCTTCGTGAAAACGAAAAAAACAACACTGAGAAAAGCAATCGCCGGCGGGCTTCCGTCAGGCCTGCTCGGCATTGGGGAACCACTCATTTTCGGAGTCACGCTGCCGCTTGGCCGTCCGTTTTTAACGGCATGCTTAGGTGCTGGAATCGGCGGCGCCTTTCAAGCTTATTTTCAAGTAGCCACCTTTGCGATTGGTGTCTCCGGACTGCCGCTTTCCTTTCTAGTCCTGCCTTCGCAAATCATCCTGTATATCGTCGGGCTCTTCATTTCCTACGCGGCCGGCTTTTTATTGACCTATGCATTCGGATATAAAGATGAAATGGCTTCTCAGTTCGATTAAATTGTTTCTGTTTTAGGGATAGTAAACGGGATAGAAGCACAGAAAGGGGATAACCTGTGAAAACAAAGACACTGTTGTTATTCAGTGCCATTTTAACCCTATCGATATTGGCGCCAAATGAAACCTTCGCGCAAACAGCAGACAGCTTGGTTGAGCCGAAAACCATAAATGCAGCAACTGCACAATTCTCGACGAAGAAGCTAAGGAAGGTAGATCAGATGATAGAACGGGATATTGCAGCAGGATTTCCAGGCGCCGTTCTTGTCGTCGTGAAGGATGGACGCATCATAAAAAAAGAAGCATACGGCTACAGTAAAAAGTACGAAGGATCAGAGCTGCTGCGCCATCCGGCAAAAATGAAAACCCGCACGATGTTTGACTTAGCCTCAAATACAAAAATGTACGCCACAAATTTTGCATTGCAGCGCTTAGTCAGCCAAGGAAAACTTGACGTCTATGAAAAAGTTTCTGCATATTTGCCTGGTTTCAAGGATCAGCCTGGAGACCCCATAAAAGGAAAAAACAAGATACGTGTCATTGATGTTCTTCAGCACGAATCAGGGCTTCCATCAAGCTTTTACTTTTACACGCCGGAAAAAGCCGGCAAATACTATTCCCAGGAACGTGACAAAACGATTGAATATTTGACGAAAATTCCGCTCGATTATCAAACCGGGACAAAACACGTATACAGTGACATTGGGTATATGCTCCTCGGCTGTATTGTCGAAAAACTCACCGGAAAACAGCTTGATGGCTACGCGGAGCAAGAGCTCTACAAGCCGTTGAAGCTGAAGCACACCTTGTACAATCCGCTGCAAAAAGGCTTTAAACCAAAGCAGTTCGCAGCTACTGAACGCATGGGCAATACACGTGACGGCGTTATTCAATTCCCTAACATACGCACAAACACGCTGCAAGGAGAAGTGCATGATGAAAAAGCGTTTTACTCAATGGATGGCGTGTCTGGCCATGCCGGATTGTTCTCAAATGCAGATGATATGGCCATTCTGCTGCAAGTCATGTTAAACAAAGGATCATACCGAAACATTTCTTTATTTGATCAGAAAACAGCTGACTTGTTTACAGCACCTTCAGCAACAGATCCAACATTCGCTCTTGGCTGGCGACGGAACGGAAGCAAAAGCATGGAATGGATGTTTGGCCCTTACGCCAGCGCAAATGCTTACGGGCATACAGGCTGGACGGGGACAGTTACAATCATTGATCCGGCATACAATTTAGGCATCGCATTGTTAACAAATAAAAAGCATACCCCAGTTGTTGATCCAGAAGAAAATCCCAACGTCTTTGAGGGTGATCAATTTCCAACAGGCAGTTATGGAAGCGTTATAACCGCGATTTATGAAGCAATGGAATGAATGATTAGACGATAGGAGGAAGTTTCTATGAAACCTGTCTTTCCGCTTATCCTTTCAGCCGTTCTTTTTCTTTCATGTTTTCTCGTGGCTAACCAGAAAGAAGCCACTGCATCTAAAAGTTCAATCGATGCCAATCAGATTGTCAATCGTATGTCATTAGATGAAAAACTCGGTCAGATGCTGATGCCTGATTTTAGAAATTGGCAAAAGAAAGGCGAGTCCTCACCGCAAGCCCTTACGGAAATGAATGAGGAAGTCGCCAGCCTCGTCAAGAAATATCAATTCGGAGGCGTCATTCTTTTTGCAGAAAATGTAAAAACAACAAAGCAAACGGTCCAGCTGACAGACGCTTACCAAAAGGCAAGTCCCAAAATCCCGCTCATGCTTAGTATTGATCAGGAAGGCGGCATTGTAACGAGGCTAGGGGAGGGCACTAATTTCCCAGGGAATATGGCGCTGGGCGCAGCCAGAAGCAGAATCAATGCGTATCAGACCGGCAGCATCATTGGAAAAGAGCTCTCGGCCTTAGGCATCAATACAGATTTCAGCCCTGTCGTAGACATTAACAATAATCCTGATAATCCTGTAATCGGCGTACGGTCATTCAGCTCCAATCGAGAACTGACATCACGACTCGGTTTATACACGATGAAAGGGTTGCAGCGGCAGGATATCGCCTCTGCCCTCAAACATTTCCCGGGACATGGAGACACGGACGTTGACAGCCATTATGGACTGCCGCTCGTTTCCCATGATCAAGAACGGCTTCGAGAGGTCGAGCTCTATCCTTTTCAAAAAGCAATTGATGCCGGTGCTGATATGGTGATGACAGCCCATGTTCAATTCCCTGCCTTTGACGACACCACATACAAAAGCAAACTCGATGGATCGGACATTTTGGTTCCAGCTACACTTTCGAAAAAAGTGATGACAGGCCTTCTTCGTCAGGAAATGGGCTTTAATGGGGTCATCGTTACCGATGCGCTCAATATGAAGGCAATCGCAGATCATTTCGGACAGGAAGAGGCTGTGGTCATGGCCGTAAAAGCTGGTGTCGATATGGCATTAATGCCAGCCTCAGTTACTTCATTGAAAGAAGAACAGAAATTCTCACGTGTTATTCAAGCTTTGAAAGAAGCCGTGAAAAACGGAGACATTCCTGAACATCAAATCAACAAATCAGTTGAAAGAATCATTTCCCTGAAAATAAAACGCGGCATGTATCCAGCACGGAACGACGACAGTACAAAAGAAAAAATAGCCAAAGCCCAAAAAATCGTAGGAAGCAAGCAGCACCTGAAAGCAGAGAAAAAAATAGCTGAAAAAGCAGTAACTGTATTAAAAAATGAACAGCACACTTTGCCGTTCAAGCCCAAAAAAGGCAGCCGAATCTTAATTGTGGCACCTTACGAAGAACAAACTGCTTCAATCGAACAAACCATTCGCGATCTCGTCAATCGTAAGAAAATCAAACCCGTATCTCTCGACAAAATGAATTTTGCCAACCAAGTATTTAAGGCCGAGCATGAAAAACAAGTAAAAGAGGCTGATTATATCATTACCGGTTCCTATGTCGTCAAAAATGACCCTGTCGTCAACGACGGTGTCATCGACGACACCATATCTGATTCAAGCAAATGGGCTACCGTGTTTCCGAGAGCTGTCATGAAAGCCGCACTGCAGCACAATAAACCTTTTGTCTTAATGAGTCTGCGCAATCCCTATGATGCCGCCAATTTTGAAGAAGCAAAGGCACTGATTGCTGTCTATGGCTTTAAAGGATACACAAATGGCCGTTATCTTCAACCTAATATTCCGGCCGGAGTGATGGCGATATTCGGCCAGACAAAACCTAAAGGCACACTTCCAGTTGACATTCCGTCAGTCACGAAACCAGGGAACACCCTTTACCCATTTGGCTACGGTTTAAATATCAAAACGGGAAAACCGCTTTAATGAGGAGGAACATATGAGAAAAACAATATTCGCTTTTCTCACAGGGCTCATGATGTTCGGAACGATAACCGCTGCCTCTGCTTCACCCGATTCAAAGAATCAAACGGCTAAAAAACCTAAAGTCCAGACCGGTATAGACACGCTTTTGCCAGATTATAAAAAACAGCTCAAGGGAAAACGAATCGGACTGATCACCAACCCAACCGGAGTAAATGCATCTCTGAAAAGCAGTGTCGATATACTTTTCGAGAATCCAGAAATCAAACTGACAGCTTTATTCGGCCCTGAACACGGCGTCCGCGGTGACGCCCAGGCTGGAGACGAAGTAGGCTCTTACATTGACGAAAAAACCGGGGTTCCTGTATACAGTCTCTACGGAAAAACGAAGAAACCGACACCAGAGATGCTGAAAAATGTTGATATTCTACTATTTGATATTCAGGATGTCGGGACCCGTTTCTACACGTACATTTATACAATGGCATACGCAATGGAAGCCGCTAAAGAATACGGCATTCCGTTTATGGTGCTGGACCGCCCGAATCCTCAAGGCGGAAATCATATTGAAGGACCAATCTTAGAACCTGAATACGCCTCATTTGTCGGATTGTATCCCATTCCGTTAAAGCATGGGATGACGATAGGCGAATTGGCTATATTGTTCAACAAAGAGTTTGACATTGATGCCGATCTAACAGTGGTAAAAATGAAACACTGGAAACGAAAAATGGATTTTGACGATACCCGATTGCCTTTTGTCCTCCCTTCGCCTAACATGCCGACAGTGGAAAGCACATTTGTTTATCCTGCAACCGGGCTGATTGAAGGAACAAATATATCTGAAGGGCGAGGGACAACAAAACCATTCGAATTGATCGGAGCTCCCTTTATCAAAAGCACAGAGCTTGAAGAAACATTAAACAGCCTCCATTTGCCGGGCGTGACATTTAGGGCAGCATCCTTTACCCCAACGTTTTCTAAACATCAAGGAACGCTTTGCCACGGTGTGCAGCTCTATGTGACAGACAGAGATAAGTTTGAAGCCGTTAAAACAGGTCTTTCAGTCATTAAAACCATACACGATCTCTATCCTGAGGATTTTGAATTCCTCTCAACAGGTTCATTCAATAAACTGGCAGGCAACGGCTGGATCAGGACAAAAATCGAAAATGGAACTTCTATTGAAGACATCATAGACAGCTATGAAAAAACACTCCAACAATTCAGCAAAACAAGAAAAAAATATCTCATTTATTAAGGCGTAAGCATCGTATGTTACACGTGTAACATATTCTTACTGAACGAAAGACCCTTACTTTCACACACGAGTAAGGGTTTTTTTCGTGCTAAAAACCCACCCGCTTTATATAGGAAAACTTTCATTTATTTGGTACAATTTTTATTGAAAATGATTATCAATTGAAAGTTTCTGAAAAGGTGGTCTACTCTTGCCAAACGCAGTGATTTATCAACCCATACAAATTGAATATCTAAAAAAAACAAGTGATCTCTTCTCAGAACAGCAATTAGCCGATTCATTCGTGCTGATCTTTCATTTAAAAGGAAACGGCCATATTTCGATCGGAACAAACACCAATCCTCTGCAAAAAAAGACACTTTATGTTTGCCCGCCTAACGAGACCTTTGGCTTTACACCAGCAGCCAATGGACATATAGATGCCTGTCTGATCAGGCTTCAAAGCTATATCAAGGAAAACGGCCAAGATATTTTCACACCATGCGCAGAATCAGAATTAGCCAAACTGAGACTTGTGAATGTTTCGCATATCGAAAACCTTGCAGTCCGGCTTCAAGAGCTTGCAACACTATGGAATGAATCGTCTCAGCTTTCTCAGCTTAAATGTGTAATTGAAGTACAAAGCCTGATTTATGACCTCTTTACTGCCAGTTTATCTGAGCAAACGGATACACATTCAGCAATCGAAAAAACAAAACACTATATCGAAACCCATGCCGATTCAAAAATCACGCTTGCCAAGCTGTCACAAATCGCAGGAATCAGCGCCAAACACTACAGCGAAAGCTTTAAAAAATGGACTGGACAGAGCGTAACAGAATTTATTACGAACACAAGAATCACCAAAGCGAAACAGCTCATGGCAAAATCAAACTGCAAATTGAAAGAAATCGCTCACCAATCCGGTTATCAAGATGAATTTTATTTCAGCAGAATCTTTAAAAAATATACAGGGTGTTCACCTACAAGCTATATGAAAAAACGACGAAAAAAGATCGCCGCTTATGGAAGGGGGACAATGGGCCATCTCATTCCTCTTCATCACATACCCTTTGCCGCTGCTCTGCATCCGAAATGGACGTCTTACTACTATCAGCATTATTCGACAGATATACCCGTCCAGCTCAGTGCATACCGCTTTAATGAAAAGTGGGAAGAAAACCTGTACACATTATCGCAGGCAGAACCAGATGTGATTGTCAGTATGGATTCTATTTCTCCGGAAGAACAATATCACCTGAATCGCATCGCAGAAGTCATGTACCTTCCTTCAGAAGAAAGCTGGAGAACCCACTTTCTGCAAACGGCCTCATTTTTAAAGGAAGAATCCGAAGCAGAAAAGTGGCTCGCGGCTTATGACCGGCAGACAACAGCCGCCAAAAAAACACTTCAGCACGTTCAAGGGCTGCGTTTTCTCTTTTTGAGGCTGCATAAGCAAAACTTCTATCTGGCACATAACCGAAGCGTCCGCGAAGTTTTCTTTGGAGATTTAGGATTCAGCTCGGCAAAAACAGCTGACACACCTTCAGAGCAAGCGATTCCGTTAGAAAATATCGCAAATTACCAAGCTGACTGCATGATGCTTTTTCTTTTTAAAGAACCAGAGACCATAGCCTATTATCAGCAATTACAGCTGACAGAAGCATGGCAGAACCTAAGCGCCGTAAAGAATAACCGTGTTTATCTTCTATCCCTTGACCCATGGAATGAATACTCAGCTTGCGGGCACGAACGCATCGTTCAGCAAACTATTTCTTTACTATCCGGAGATTGTCCATGATAAATCAGAAATTTGTCCATGGTGTTATATCTATTCATTCTCTATAATTCTAATTGATAATAGTTATCAATTGACAGGAGGCCCTATAGATGAAAAAAATATCTCTAACCTTATTAATCTTGCTTCTCGCGCTGACGGCAGCAGCCTGCGGCAGCAAAAACGAATCGACCGCCAGCAAGGCAAGCGGCACAGCATCGGAGAAGAAGAAAATTGAATACCTGGATAAAACATATGAAGTAACTGTACCGACAGACAAAATTGCCATTACGGGAAGCGTTGAATCAATGGAAGATGCCAAACTGCTTGATGTTCACCCGCAAGGCGCGATTTCATTCTCAGGCAAATTCCCTGATATGTTCAAAGATATTACTGATAAAGCCCAATCAACCGGAGAAAAAATGGAGCCAAACATTGAAAAGATTTTAGAAATGAAGCCAGACGTCATCCTTGCTTCAACAAAATTCCCAGAAAAAACACTGCAAAAAATAAGCACAGCCGGCACAACGATCCCAGTTTCTCATATCTCTTCAAACTGGAAAGAAAACATGATGCTGCTTGCCCAGCTGACTGGAAAAGAGAAAAAAGCGAAAAAAATCATTGCAGATTATGAACAGGATCTAAAAGAAACAAAAACTAAAATCAATAATAAAGCGAAAGATTCAAAAGCGCTTGTCATCAGAATCAGACAAGGCAACATTTACATTTACCCTGAACAGGTGTATTTCAACTCCACGCTATACGGTGATTTAGGCCTTAAGGCGCCGAGCGAAGTAAAAGCTGCAAAAGCGCAAGAGCTGATTTCATTAGAAAAATTAAGTGAAATGAACCCAGATCATATCTTCGTCCAATTTTCTGATGATGAAAATGCAGACAAACCTGATGCCTTAAAAGATCTGGAGAAAAATCCAATCTGGAAAAGCCTGAAAGCAGTCAAAGAAGATCATGTGTATGTCAACTCAGTGGACCCTCTCGCACAAGGCGGCACAGCCTGGAGCAAAGTCCGTTTCCTGAAAGCAGCTGCTGAAAAATTGACACAAAACTAATTCAGAGTAGGTTTTTGTATGTATTCAAAACAGTGGACACGTATCATATTGATTACTTCTCCATTTGCTATAGCACTGTCGCTTTTGCTTTCAATCCTTTATGGGGCAAAGCATCTTAGCACAGATATTGTTTTTACATCTCTTATTCATTTCGATCCGGGAAACACAGACCATCAAATTATATGGCATTCTCGGATTCCAAGGGCTGCCGGCGCTCTGCTCATAGGGGCAGCCCTTGCTGTTTCTGGAGCGCTTATGCAAGGCATTACGCGCAATTATTTAGCTTCGCCCTCCATTATGGGCGTTTCAGATGGTTCCGCGTTTATCATCACGCTCTGTATGGTTCTGCTCCCGCAATCATCGTCGATTGAAATGATCATTTATTCTTTTATCGGCTCAGCGTTAGGGGCTGTGTTAGTATTCGGCCTTGCCGCCATGATGCCGAACGGATTTACCCCCGTGCAGCTCGCCATCATCGGCACAGTCACAAGCATGCTGCTCAGCAGTTTATCAGCGGCCATGTCGATTTATTTTCAAATTTCTCAGGATCTCAGTTTCTGGTACAGTGCCAGACTTCATCAAATGAGTCCGGATTTCCTGAAGCTTGCCGCTCCGTTTTTCCTGATTGGCATCATAATGGCCATGTCTCTCAGCAAAAAGGTGACTGCCGTATCCTTAGGCGATGACATTTCTAAAAGTCTGGGCCAAAAGAAAAAAACCATAAAAATCATGGCGATGCTTTCCGTCATTATTTTAACCGGCAGTGCCGTAGCGCTGGCCGGAAAAATTGCGTTTGTTGGTTTGGTTGTTCCGCATATCACGAGATTTCTCGTCGGCTCTGATTACAGCAGGCTGATTCCGTGTTCCTGTATTTTGGGCGGAATCTTTTTAACCCTGTGTGATCTCGCAAGCCGATTTATCAACTATCCGTTTGAAACACCGATTGAGGTCGTAACATCCATTATCGGCGTACCTTTCTTCCTTTATTTGATTAAACGAAAAGGAGGGGAGCAAAATGGCTAAAAAATATGCATTGTTCATCGTTTTGATTCTCGTTGTCAGCTATTTCAGCTTAACGAGCGGATCATTTTCTGTTCGTCCGGCTGAGCTGCTCTCCACTCTTTTTCAAATCGATCCGAATCCGCAGTATGAAATTTTGCTGTTCGATCTAAGACTTCCGAGGGTTGTCATGGCTGCTATTATCGGACTCGGTCTTGGCATTGCGGGCGCTGTCATCCAGGCCATCACAAGAAACGGGCTTGCTGACCCAGGAATTCTCGGAATCAACGCAGGGGCAGGAGCCGGTATTGTGGCGTTTATGCTCTTGTTCCAAGGCCAGAAGGAAGTGACATCCATAGCTGCAGCGATGGGGATGCCGCTCTTTGGATTGATAGGCGGGCTCATCGCGGCGCTCCTGATTTACATATTTGCATGGCACAGAGGCAATTTAGATTCAGGAAGAATTATTCTGGTAGGAATCGCGATCAATTCAGGATTCAGCGCCCTTTCTTTGTTTTTATCATTAAAAATGGACCCGCAAGACTATCAAATGGCCATGGTGTGGAAAAACGGAAGCATCTGGTCTGCCAACTGGACGTATATCACAGCCGTTCTTCCGTGGATGCTGCTGTTTATACCGATTCTTATTGCCAAATCCCGCTTGCTCGACACCATTCGTTTTGATGAAGACACAGTCAGAAGCCTTGGCATATCATCAAATAAAGAAAAAACCATCCTGCTCGTCGCCTGTGTAGCAATCATCAGTGCCTGTGTCTCCGTAGCGGGCAGCATGGCGTTTGTCGGCTTAATTGCTCCCCATATTTCACGGAGGCTGTCCGGCGTCGAACATCGCTATATTCTGCCACTGAGCGGTTTAATCGGGATGCTGCTTGTGATAAGCGCAGACTTTGCAGGAAAACTGTTTTTTCAGCCCGCGGAAGTGCCCGCAGGCATCATTTTGGCGATCCTCGGTGTTCCTTATTTCTTATATTTGCTTTTTAAGCAAAAAAAGGGGGAGAATGCTTGAAAGGATCTCTTTCAGAACACAAAGCCGGCAACAGGAGGTTCACGCTGTACCTCCCTCCTTCCTACAGCGCAGATAGCGGGGAATTCCCTGCTGTTTATGTGCAAGATGGCCATTCTTTGTTTCACGGCCAAATTGAATTATTAGAAAGCATATTTCAACAGCAAAGGCTCCCTCAACTTGTACTAATTGGTATCGAACCTGAAAATCGGCTTGACGAATACACGCCATGGCCGGCTGCATCACTCAGTGATCGATTCCCGGACTTCGGAGGCATGGGGTATGACTATCTGTCTGACATGACAAACCGGTTCATTCCGTTTATCGAAGAAAACTGGAACGTCGCCAGGAAACCGCAAACAAGAGGAATGATCGGTGCCTCATTAGGCGGCCTCATCTCAATGTTCGCCTTATTAAAGTATCCGTCAGTGTTTGGGAAAATAGGTTCTATCTCAGGTTCATACTGGTACGAGAACGCAGCGGAAACCATTCATATTTCTTCTTTAACACCCGGCACTGCGCGTATTTTCATGTCTGTCGGCAGTGAAGAAGGCCGTGGAAAACAATCCATTCAGCGGCATATGCTGAAAAAAACAAAGCAAGTTCACCAAAGTTTAAAAGAAAAAGGCTTCACTGAAGACCAGCTTTGTCTTTCAATTGAAAAAGGGGCGGTGCACCACCGCAAGTATTTTTGCAAACAGTTCATTACCGCGCTTGAATGGCTATATGGAAAAAACCGCTCAATCCTATGAGCGGTTTTTTATGCTTTCTGCAACACTGGTTTTAATTCAAAACGATTCAGCATATAGCCAAACAAAGCAGCCAATATCTGCTGGAACAGCATGCCGATCACAACAGGAACGGCAACCTGAGACGGGAAGAACGTAACGGCAAGAACTGCGCCGGCACTGATATTCCTCATGCCTCCCGTAAATATAAGAGAGACTATTTCCTCTTGGCGCCTTTTCATCATTTTTCCGATCAGCCAAGCAGCGGCATAGCCTGTTAACGCGATAAAGAAGACCGTTACAGCTATTCCTGCAAATCTCAAATCAATGGCTTTGAAATAAGGAGCAATCGCTGAACTGTTAATCGCAATCACTGCCATCAAGCAAAGCTTTGAAAAAGGCGACAGCGCGCTGCTCACAGATGCAGTTCGTTCAGGAGATGACAGCTGATTAAACAGCATGCCCAGAAAAGAAGGAATCACGACCATTACAATCAGGCCTTTCATCATTCCCCACACGTCCATATGAACCTGAGCGCCGGCCAGCAATGAAAGGCTCAGCGGTACGATTAGCGGTGACAGCACAGTATCAACTAAAATAATCGAAAGCGTCAAACCGACATTCCCTTTGTACATCGCTGCCCAAATCAAGCTTGTAATCCCAGTAGGAATTACGACAGCCAACGTTAAACCAGTGATCGTTAAAGGGTCGCCTTTAAAGATAAGATGGCCGCTGCCCCAAGCAAAAAGCGGCATAAAAATATGAAGAACAAATAGTGCAAGAATCATAGGGAGAGGATGAGATAATGCATGTCTCAAAGATTGAAAGTTCGCGCTTAAACTGCCTGTAAACGTAATAAAAGCAAAGATCCAAGGCACTGCGCTTTCATATCCATTTAAAAATTGAGACAGCAGCACGCCCAACACCACACTAGTCGGGGTTAAAAGCGGCATCACCCTCCCCAATACACGGTTCAGCTTCTGAAGCATCATATGCAAGTCCCCTATTTTAAATTTCTCTTCTCTCTATTATATCAATGCTGCTTAACCGTATGTTATATAAAAAAGCCCAGATCTCGTTAATCTGGGCTTCCCTATTTTATGCCATCTGTTTCATTAGAGACTTACTCGCTTTATTCAAACCTTTTAACTCGGCTTCAATGCCTTGTTCTTTAAACTTCGCAACAATCTTATCAAGTGCTGCCGCTCCAGAATCATCCCATACATGAGCTTCAGTTAAGTCAATCACGACCCGCTCAATATCCTCTTGATAAATAAACGCATTTGCAAGATCCGTCACTGACGCAAAAAAGATTTGCCCCTTCACTTGATAGGTTCTAAGCTTTTGATCCTCTGCATGAGAAACGATTTTCAGCTTCGAGATTTTTGCCACAAAGAACACGGCACTTAAAAGAACGCCGACAAATACACCCTTAGATAGGTCATCCGTCACAACAACCGTTATCACAGTCACAACCATGACAATCGAGTCCGTGAGCGGCGCTTTTTTGAGTCCTTTCAAAGAAGACCAATCAAATGTGCCGACAGACACCATAACCATTACAGCCACTAACGCAGCCATTGGGATTTTCACCACGACATGACTTAACACCGCAATTAAAAACATCAGAAAAGCACCAGCCACAAATGCTGACAAACGTCCGCGCCCGCCCGCTTTTGTGTTAATGACAGATTGTCCGATCATAGCACAGCCTGCCATGCCGCCAAAGAATCCGGTCACGATATTCGCAATTCCCTGTCCTCGGCTCTCTTTATTTTTATCACTGTCCGTATCCGTCATTTCATCAATAATCTGTGCTGTCAGCAACGATTCAAGCAACCCTACAAACGCTAAAGCAATCGAATAAGGAAAAATAATTTGCAGTGTGTCAAAGGTTAACGGAACATCGGGAATTAAGAAATGCGGCAATGAACTAGAAATATTGCCCATATCACCAACCGTCCGCACATCCACATGGAAAGTGACCGCAATAATTGTCATCACAATGATCGCAACAAGCGGGGACGGAACAGCAGTCGTAAACCTCGGAAGCACATAAATAATAACCAGCGACCCGGCAAGCATCGCATACATACTCCAAGAAGCACCTTCAAACTGAGGAAGCTGCGCAGAGAAGATAAGGATCGCCAGCGCATTTACAAACCCGATCATGACAGAACGCGGGATGAATTTCATTAATCTCGCTATTTTACTGATACCTAAAATCACCTGAATAATGCCTGTCAAAATCGTTGCCGCAAATAAATACTGAAGCCCATGATCAGCAACGAGCGACACCATAACGACTGCCATTGAACCAGTCGCAGCTGAAATCATGCCAGGTCTTCCGCCAAAAATAGAAATAATAATGGCTATACAAAATGACGCATATAGACCGACCATCGGATCCACACCGGCTATAATAGAAAAGCCGATCGCCTCAGGAATTAATGCTAACGCAACTAAAATGCCAGCAAGAATGTCTTTTCGGATATTCCCGAACCATTGCTGTTGTAATGTAAAACTATTATTCAAATATAACGACTCCTTCTTATAAAAAAATAAATCCGCACCATATCTATTGTATTGGGAGCTTTTTTTATTTTACGGGAGAAAAATGAAAGAAAAACGACCGGGGAAAACGGGGAAACGTTGAGTATATTGTATTGAGGCAAGGAGTTGTCATACAAAGTATCATAATAAATTTTCATCAATTACGCAAGATGAATGCTGAAGAAAAAAATGGCTCAAACATAGTCTGAGCCATTTCGCTGGATTATATCATATCCGGATGAGACACAAGAATCGTTTTAATGGCAGTAATATCTTTTCTCTCATTTGGCAACGCACCTATACCCATCAATTCCTGGATGGCAGCCTCGTAGTTCTCAAGCGGAGTTTTCTCCGTAATTAATTCAGAAAGCTGAGGCATGTCCGCAGCACATGATACCGCATCCTCCATAATTTGGCGCGCCTCTCCGGTTCCAACAATCGTCACACCGTTAGAAAGCAGCTGGAAAGGCCTGATTTTCATCTCATACGTATCATCAAATCCCATAGGCACAAGTCTTCCGCCCTTGTTAATTAATGGATATGCCCATTCAAGCTGATTACCGATCGCGTCAAAGATCACGTCAAATGTTCTCCCTTGGTTAATCCGTTTGACCTCATCTACCGTTAAATCTTGAGGCTGATAAACATAGTCAGATATTCGGCGCGCCGCTTCTGAACGGTACTCACCAACCTCCGTCGCAACTGTCAGCCTAGCGAGTTTTTTTACCATGATTTGAACAAGTAGTCCAATCGGCCCTGAACCTAATACCAGTACAGAATCGTCAGGTTTGATAGCAGCCCGCTCAATCACATTTAACACACAAGAAAGCGGCTCAATTAAAGTGGCTCGTTCCCATTCCATAGCGTCCGGGATTTTATACATAAATCGGTCCTCGCCCACATAATAATCGGCAAATGTGCCATGTGCCCCTAATCCCAGCTGCCAGTCTTCAAATGTTTCACAATAACAAGTTAAACCTTTTCTGCAATAATAACACTTCCCGCAAAACTGAGTCGGATCGATCACAACACGATCACCAGGCTTAACGTTTTTAACCTCAGGTCCTGTTTCTGTCACCACGCCCACGGATTCATGACCAAGGATCATACCGTGAGTCGCACGCATCTTCCCTTTTAGAACATTTAGATCCGTTCCGCAGATGCCTGTCCCGTATATTCTTACTTTTACATCGTTCATTTTTTTAATTTGAGGTTCTTCTACTTCTTGCAATTCCAGCCGTTCATTAGGAGTCCAGACCAACGCTTTCATATGTCTCTTCCTTTCTGTCCCAGCGAATTTGATCCAGCAGCTTCTGATGCAGCTCCTTCGTTGACGCGGCGATGCATGACTGCTGGTTATTGTAGCTAAGATCCGTCAGAAGTGTGTCATCCAAGGACTTTCCATACGCGTCAGTAATGACAACACCCGCTTTTTTCGCCAAAAACACACTTGCGGCAATATCATAAGGAAACAGATGCAAAACCTGCCCATTTCCTACAGCCTGAAAATCTTTTAGCAGCGCAGGATCGTCCTTTAATAAACGATTGCCGATATCCACATAGGCATCCATCTGCCCTGTGATAATTCTGGAGATAGAATATGAAGCGCTATTGAAAACAAAAACGCCTCCATTATTCGCTGACTGATCTATCAAATGACCGTACGCATCAATCATCAGATGCGAGGGATGCCCATTAAACTCAAGGCTCCAAAACATATGTTTAATGTCTTCCACCTTGCTCAGATTTGGCAGGGTGCCACGATAGCCTTCATAATAGATCCCCTCAGAATAAACATCCGCGTACATATAGGCTCCTGTTTTCAGCTCTAGCAGAAAAGCAAATTCAATATCCTTAATTTTTGCGGCAGGCTTGTACGCAGCTAATGCGATAGAGATACAAGACATTTCAAGACCTGCAGCTGCCGGACGCGTACCGTCAATCGGATCAACAATCAAAATATATTGAGGATTGTCTCCAAATATCTTCAATCCCCCATCTTCCGTATAAAACGCGACTGACTCCTTTTTGCTTTGCACATAATCCAGCACTGCATTCTCAGCAGCCGCATCAATGTTAAACTGTGCATCTCCGCCTGGGGAATACCCGTTAACTAACCGGTTTTTCAGTGTCCCTTTCTGTCCCTTTACTTCCTCATAAACAAATTTTCCAAGCTCTATAATATATTCTTTCACTTGATATCCTCCAATAGCTTACGAAGTTTGAAACAAAGCACCTCAGCCTCACTAAGCGTAATCGTGAGAGGCGGACGGATTTTAAATACATTTCCGAATCCGTAACGGGAAGTACGTAAAATTAACCCATAATCCATAGCCCGTTTTGCAATATAATTGGTCAGTTCTACATCAGGCTCATTATTCTCTTTTACAATTTCAACGCCGATCATCAAACCTACGCCTCTGACGTCAGCAATAAAGGTAAATTCTTTCTTCATGTGCTCTAAAGAATCCATAATGTAATTCCCGACAATTGTTACATTTTCTAAGAAGCCAGGACGCTGCATGATTTCGATGGTCTTACAAGCCGCTGCCGAGGCCATCACATTTGAACCATAAGTAAATGAGTGATTATGGCCGGCTAATCCCATGTACTTATCCTCTGTAAGTGTAGCGGCAACCTGGAACCCCGTGCCGCCCAAACCTTTTGCGACCGTCATCATATTCGGTTTCACATCAAAGTAATCAGCGGCAAACATCTTGCCTGTACGGCCGAATCCAGTTTGAATTTCATCAAAAATAAGCGCGATATCATGCTCATCACAGAGCTTTCTTAATTGCTTAAAGTATTCCTTAGGCGGAACGATGTTTCCTCCATTACCGGAGATCGGTTCAATAATCATCGCGGCAATTTTTCCGTTGCTCGCATATTCGATAAAGTCATTAATTCTTTCTACACAAAGCATTCCGCATGAATCTGGTTTCTGATTGTAAAAACACCGGTTGCAATAGGGGTCAGGCACCTGCAAGCCAAAAGAAAACTGAGGGGGAAACGGCTCTCTTCGAAACGAATTTCCGGATAACGCAGACATCATATACGTTTGGCCAAGATGGCTTCGGAATAAAGAAATGACATCTGTTTTCCCTGAATAGTTTTGAGCCATTTTGATAGCTCCTTCATTCGCGGCAGAACCGCTGCTGACTTTGGGGTGAACTTTCGTGAGATTGTCGGGGGAGATTTCTACAAGTTTTTCAGCTAGTTTATTAACGGCGTTGGTTTGGTAGGATGAAGTGACATGTATCAGCTGGTCAGCCTGTTCTTTGACTGTATCAATAACTTCTTTATTGGTATAACCCAAATTCAAGTTGAAAGTAGCAGAAGCACAATCAATATACTCATTGCCCTCTGAGTCGTATAAATAAATGCCTTCTCCTCTTTCCATGACAACATCATCCACTTTGTAATACAAACTGTCTGGATTCGTAATTTCTTTAGTCCCCACTATCAACACCCCTATTTAATAAAATATGTAAAACTTGTAGAAATC
>NZ_CP026521.1:210786-212913 GCF_002953915.1 Bacillus sp. MBGLi79 | reverse complement strand
GAAATACATACCATATGATATCTTATAACTTTCTGTACTCTCTGTCAAGAAAATGTTACACCTGGTTTAGTTGTCATAGATAACACGCCATAAATACAAGCCGTGCGCCGGTGCAGTGCGCCCTGCGGCATCGCGGCTTCTGGCAAGAATCATCTTTTCAATGTCTCCAGGGGAAAATTTTCCGGTTCCTACATCAAGAAGCGTGCCGGCAATGATTCTAACCATGTTATACAAAAATCCGCTGCCCACAATCCTCATCTGCAGTCCGTCCCCTGTGTCAGACCATTCGAGTTCATAGACCGTTCTAACTTTGTCCTTCACTTCGGTTTTGGTTGCACAAAAGCTTGTGAAATCATGGGTTCCAACCAGAAAGCGGGAGGCTTCTTGGACTTTTTCCATATCAAGGTCATACGGAACATGGTATGCATAGTGGCGTTTAAAAACGTCCGGATGTCTGCCCCTGTAAATCATATACCGGTATTCTTTTCTTTTTGCAGAAAACCTCGCATGAAATTGATCATCCACAGCTTCCGCATTGTGGACCGATATATCATCAGGCAGCAGGGCATTCAAAGCATACGGCCATTTCGCCTCAGGGATGGATAGCGGACTGTCAAAATGAATCGTCTGTCCGACCGCGTGAACGCCGCTGTCGGTGCGCCCGGATGAAACGACAGGAATACGCTCCTTCGCTTTATGGAGCGTTTGCAGCGCTTTTTCAAGCTCATCCTGCACCGTTCTTTGACCAGGCTGCACTTGGTAGCCGTAAAAAAGGTGTCCGTCATATGAAATCGTACACTTCATTCTCATCGTCTATCACCTAAGTCCGCAATAAAATTAGCAATACGCCAAGACCAGCTAAAATGAGGAGCACGGAAGTATCCTTCCATTTCCACGTCAGCTGCCTGTATTTTGTACGGCCTTCCCCTCCCCTGTATCCTCGCGCCTCCATCGCAGTTGCAAGCTCTTCGGCTCTTTTAAAGGCACTGACAAACAGCGGAACAAGAAGAGGAACGATCGCTTTGACACGTTCTTTGACCGGGCCGTTCGTAAAATCAACGCCTCTTGCCATTTGCGCTTTCATGATCTTATCCGTCTCTTCGAGCAGAGTCGGTATAAATCTGAGGGAGATGGACATCATGAGAGCGAGTTCATGAACGGGAAGCTTTAATTTTTTAAACGGACCGAGCAAATGCTCCAAACCATCGGTCACTTCGATTGGAGTCGTCGTCAATGTTAAAATCGTTGTGATCATGATGAGGTAAACAAAGCGCAGCGAAATAAAAATCCCTTGAACAAGTCCCTGCTCATAAATTTTAAACAAGCCGAGATCGGCGAGAAGCGGCCCTTCCCTTGTCATAAAAATATGAAGCAGAAACGTAAACAGCACAATCCAGAACACGGGCTTCATCCCTTTTAAAAGGAATCGCACCGGAACGCCCGACAAAGCTGCGGCTGCGACCGTAAACAGGCCGAGCAGTGCATATGTTTCCGTATTATTCGCGAAAAAACCGATAAAGACAAAAAGGAAAATGGTTAACAGCTTTGTACGCGGATCAAGCCGGTGAATGATCGATGTCCCGGGTACATATTTGCCGATAATGATATTGTCCATCATAGGGCATTTTCCTCCTGAAAAAGAGCTTTAATTTCGGAGGCTGCTTCTTCAATCGTCAAGATCGGCGCTTTGAACGTAATGCCCAGCGTTTCTTCAAGACGTTTTTGGAATTTAATCGTTTCCGGCAAATCAAGCCCAAAGGCAGCGATATCGTCTTTCCTTGAAAAAAGCTCCCGCGGCGTCCCTTTTGCTTTGACCGTGCCTTTATGCATCACAATCAGTTCATCTGCATACGCCGCCGCATCTTCCATACTGTGGGTGACGAGAATCGTCGTCAGATTCCTCTGCTTATGGAGGCTGTAGAACATGTCCATGATCTCTTTGCGGCCTCTTGGGTCGAGCCCTGCCGTCGGTTCATCGAGGACGAGAACCTCCGGCTCCATCGCCAGCACTCCCGCAATGGCCACGCGGCGCATTTGCCCGCCGCTTAGTTCAAACGGGGACCTGTCGGACAGCTCCTCATCCAAACCTACAAGCTTCAGCGTGTCCCGCGCCTTTTCTTCCGCCGT
>NZ_CP026521.1:208753-210686 GCF_002953915.1 Bacillus sp. MBGLi79 | reverse complement strand
CGCCTTTTCTTCCGCCTTCTCCCGGCTCATGCCGAAATTGATCGGGCCGAATGAAATGTCCTTTAAAATTGTTTCTTCAAACAGCTGATGTTCAGGAAACTGAAAGACAATCCCGACCTTTTTCCGCAAAGCTTTTAAGTGTTTATTCTTTTTGCCTGCTTCGAGAACGTCCCCTCCGAGGCGTATCTGTCCTTTTGTCGGTTTTAAAAGCCCGTTCAGGTGCTGAAGCAACGTCGATTTTCCCGATCCTGTATGGCCGATCACTGCGACATAGCTTCCTTCTTTAATCACGGCGTTGACATCATAGATCGCAAGGCGTTCAAAAGGCGTTTTCATCTGGTATCGGTGCTCTACATCTTTGATTTCAATGTCCATAGCTCATTCACCAATCCTTCTTGTGTCAGATGATCGCCTTTCAAAGCCAGACCGCTTTCCTTCAGCATTTGGCTGAGCTGAAAAGAAAAAGGCAAATCAAGCCCGATTTTTATCAGGTCTTGATTCAGACGAAAGACTTCCTGCGGCGTGCCTTCGGCAAATTTTCTTCCGCCGTTCATGACGATGATCCGGTCGGCCTTAGCAGCTTCGTTTAAGTCATGTGTAATCGAAATGACCGTAACCATTCCCTGGTCTTTCAGCCTTCTGACCGTATCCAGCACTTCTTCCCGTCCCATCGGGTCGAGCATGGAAGTCGCCTCGTCGAGAATCATGATGTCAGGACGGGCGGCAAGCACTCCCGCAATCGCAACACGCTGCTTTTGCCCTCCAGAGAGATGGTGCGGCTCTTGATCGAGAAATTCTTGCATGTTCACCTGTTGAACGGCCCAATCCACCCTTTCCACCATGTCTTCTCTTGGAACTCCGTTGTTTTCTAAACCAAAAGCCACATCATCGCGGACGGTTGTCCCGACAAATTGGTTATCCGGATTTTGAAACACCATGCCGACTTTTTTTCGGACATCCCAGACCGTCTCTTCCGTCAGCTGAATACCGCCGACTTCAATCGATCCTTCGTCAGGCAGGATCAGTCCGTTTAAAGCACGGGCGAGCGTCGACTTCCCTGAGCCGTTGTGACCTACGATCGCAAGCCATTCTCCTTTCGACACATGGAAAGATACATGATCAAGCGCAGGCCTGTCCGCATCTTTCTGGTAGCGAAACGTGATATCCTCTGCAGCTATTAATCGATCTTGATTCATTTGCCCGTCCGGCCTCCTCTCCTCTAAAGCTCTGCTTTTCTGACTATTCTTTTATCATAGAAAATTCCCCGGTATCTAAAAAAAGGGCATAGATCCAGTTAAAAACTGTCCCGCCCTTCTTTAGACACACAAAATATGTGATTAAACCAATTCGATGATAGCCATTGGTGCTCCGTCACCACGGCGAGGACCAAGCTTCATAATACGTGTGTATCCGCCTTGGCGCTCTTCATAACGAGGTGCTACATCAGAGAAAAGTTTTTGGAGTGCATCTTGGTCTTTCTCTGCATCTGCAACCTCATTGCGGATGTATGCAGCTGCTTGGCGGCGTGCGTGTAAATCTCCGCGCTTGCCAAGTGTAATCATTTTTTCTACAACAGAGCGAAGTTCTTTCGCGCGAGCTTCTGTTGTTTCGATTCTCTCGTTGATGATCAGGTCTGTTGTAAGATCACGCAGCATTGCTTTACGCTGTGCACTAGTGCGTCCTAGTTTTCTGTATGACATGTGGTGTCCCCTCCTTTATTGAAATACTCGATCTGAAATAAAAAACACACGAAAATCCTAGTTCACATGGAAACTAGTCAATCGTCTTTGCGAAGGCCAAGTCCAAGTTCTTCAAGTTTCGCTTTTACTTCTTCAAGCGACTTGCGACCCAGGTTGCGAACTTTCATCATATCTTCTTCAGTTTTGTTCGCAAGTTCTTGAACTGTATTGAATCCCGCACGCTTCAAGCAGTT
>NZ_CP026521.1:206736-208653 GCF_002953915.1 Bacillus sp. MBGLi79 | reverse complement strand
TTTATCGACTTGAATGTTGATGACATGGTCAATCGACTTGCCAAGTCCTTTAAGAATTTCCTCAAGTGCTTCAGCTTGAGCGACTGTTCTCGGAAATCCGTCCAGAAGAAAACCTCCGTCACAATCATTCTTGCCAAGTCTCTCCCTGACAATACCAATTGTCACTTCATCCGGAACAAGCTCACCTTTATCAATGTATGATTTGGCTTCGAGTCCCAGATCCGTTTCTTCTTTCATCGCAGCGCGGAACATGTCTCCTGTTGAGATATGAGGTATCCCAAAATCTTCAACAATCCGTTCAGCCTGTGTCCCTTTACCGGCCCCAGGCAGTCCCATTAAGACTAAGTTCATTTCGGATTCCCCGTCCTCTCTATTTTAGAGGGAATGGGCGCGCCCCATTTCCTCTAGTGCTTCATAAATCCACGATAGTTTCGTTTTACCAGCTGGCTTTCAAGCTGCTTCATTGTTTCAAGTGCAACCCCGATGACAATCAGCAAACTTGTTCCACCAATTTGTGCAGATGAAGGCAGCCCAGCAATATTAACGAACAAGACAGGAAGAATGGCAATCACGGCCAAGAATATGGAGCCTACAAATGTAAGTCGATACAAAATGCTCGTAATTCTATCTTGAGTCATTTTTCCTGGACGAACTCCCGGAATATAGCCACCTTGTTTTTTAAGATTATCGGCCATTTGCTCAGGGTTTACCTGCACAAATGCATAGAAATAGGTAAAGGCGATGATCAACGCCGCATAAACTCCCATTCCGACCGGATGCGTGTAATCAAACGTTTTTTGAATCCAATTCGTGACGTCATTGGTACCAAAAAATGTTGCCACGGTCCGCGGAGTGGTGATAAATGCTACTGCAAAGATAACCGGAATAACTCCCGCCGGGTTAACCTTCAGCGGCAAGTGTGTAGACTGGCCGCCAGGAACCGGTGAACGGCCTGAACCTTTCGCATATTGAATTGAGATTTTTCTAACTGCCTGTTGGATGAAAATAACGCCAACGACAATCGCCAAAATCGCAACCAATATAACGACAACCTTTATGATTTGCAAGAATAACTGATCTCCAGCATCTACAAACTGCTGAGCGTAGATCTGATTAATCGTCTGCGGAATGCCGGCAACGATACCGGCGAAGATGATAATGGATATTCCGTTACCAACTCCATGAGACGTAATTTGTTCTCCCAGCCACATTAAAAAAGCAGTTCCAGCAGTTAGTACAACCGCAATAAGCAAATAAGTACCGACTCCAGGGTTTGTAATCAACGCGCCGCCGGCCATGTTGTTAAACCCGTAAGACATACCTAAAGCCTGGATAAATCCAAGAACGATTGTGAAGTACCTTGTGAACTGTGCTAGTTTTCGGCGACCAACTTCTCCTTGCTTAGACCATTCGGTAAACTTCGGCACAACATCCATCTGCAGGAGCTGAATGATGATTGAAGCTGTGATGTAAGGCATGATTCCCATCGCAAGAATGGAGAAGTTGAACAATGCACCGCCGCCAAATGTGTTTAGAATCCCAAATACGCTCATTTGATCCTGTGCCTTTAAAACTTCTGTGTTTTCATGCGGCACATGAATGAACGAACCGAGACGAAAGACGATAAGCATTAAAAGAGTGAAGATAATCTTATTCCGAATATCCTTCACACGCATAAAATTGGAGATTGTCTTAAACAAGTTAGATCACCTCAGCTGTACCGCCAGCAGCCTCAATTGCTTGTTTAGCAGAAGCGGAGAATTTATTGGCTTTAACAGTTAATTTCTTTTCTAATTGACCGTCGCCAAGAATTTTCACTCCAGATTTCAACTTGCTGATTACACCTGTTTCTAAAAGAAGTTCAGGAGTAACTTCCGTCCCTTCTGCAAAGCTGTTGAGTTTGTCTAGGTTGACTAC
>NZ_CP026521.1:205514-206636 GCF_002953915.1 Bacillus sp. MBGLi79 | reverse complement strand
TTTTTGTCACCGACAACGACTAGAGCTGCGAAGCGGAAACGACGACCACCTTTAACAACTTTCGCTACGCGGTTAACGGTAACTAAGCGTTCTTCTAACTCTAATTTGCTTGGGTCAATACGACGCATATTCATATGTCCCTCCTTCTTTTATTAAAATTCTAATCCAGCTTCGCGTGCAGCATCAGCCAATGCTTTTACACGTCCATGATAAAGGTAACCGCCACGGTCGAACACGACATTTGTGATACCTTTTTCAGAAGCGCGTTTTGCAACAAGCTCGCCAACTTTTGCAGCCGCAGACGTATCGCTGCCATTTTCAGCGTTAAAGTCTTTATCAAGAGTTGATGCACTCACAAGTGTAACACCGTTCACATCATCGATCACTTGTGCGTAAATATGTTTGTTTGAACGGAAAACATTTAGACGAGGTCTCTCAGGGGTTCCTGAAAGCTTCGCGCGAACACGACCGTGTCTTTTAAGACGTGCAGCATTCTTGCTTGTTTTCGTAATCATCTGGGTCACTCCTTTCTCACATTAAGCGGTTTTACTTAGCAGATTTACCTTCTTTACGACGAACCATTTCTCCTTCATAGCGGATCCCTTTGCCTTTGTAAGGTTCTGGAGAACGTACAGCGCGAATGTTTGCAGCAGTAGCTCCAACACGCTCTTTATCTGTACCTTTTACAACCACTTTTGTTTGAGATGGAACTTCGATTTCAATTCCGTTTTCAGGAACGATTTCTACAGGGTGAGAGTATCCAACGTTCAAAACAAGTTTGTTTCCGGATTTAGAAGCACGGTAACCGACACCGACTAATTCCAAACCTCTTTCAAAACCTTTAGATACACCTTCAACCATGTTTCCGATGATGCTGCGAGTTGTGCCATGCAGCGCACGGTGTTCTTTATTATCTGAAGGACGCTCTACAGTAAGTACATTGTCCTCAATTTTAATCTTCATATCAGGATGAAACGTACGAGTTAATTCTCCTTTTGGTCCTTTCACGGTTACAGTGTTGTCGTTCAGAGTAACTGTAACGCCTGAAGGAATCTCAAGTAGCTTCTTACCTACACGAGACATACCAAACACCTCCATTCATGTTAAACTTCTTACCAAACG
>NZ_CP026521.1:186808-205414 GCF_002953915.1 Bacillus sp. MBGLi79 | reverse complement strand
AGCTCCCATCTGTCCGCTCGACTTGCATGTATTAGGCACGCCGCCAGCGTTCGTCCTGAGCCAGGATCAAACTCTCCGATAAAGTAGTTTGACTGACTACGCACATCGCTGTGCGATTTATAAAAAAATGAATTAACAGGTACGTTTTGTCTTGTTTAGTTTTCAAAGATCATTACAGCCACTTAACGAAGCAGCTTTATTACTATAACATTTAGCCTCTTTTAAGTCAACAACTTTTTTCAAAGTATTTAATGAAGCTTTTAATTGATGTCAGCTGTTTCTCAGCGACGAATAATAATATACCACGGATATTATCAAAAGGTCAACAACCAATTTAGGCTATATGTGAAGAAACATTTTATCGGTTATATTCAATTGGCCATGCTCATAAGATGTAAAACAAGAATGATGGACAAGATAAGGAGGCATCATCAGTGAATCACTTCTATGTGTGGCATATTAAACGGGTGAAACAATTAATTATTATACTTATCGCCGCATTTGCAACAGCCAGCTTTTTTTATATCCAAAGAGCTGTCCCGCTCCCCGTGTTTTCAACTGACACCGGGCCTAAAGCCATTTATAAAGGAGAAACAGACTCTAAAGATATTTCACTTACTTTCGATATCAGCTGGGGTGATGAGAGAGCAGAACCTATACTTAATACTCTGAAAGCAAACGGGATTAAAAATGCGACGTTTTTCCTTTCAGCTTCTTGGGCAGAACGGCATCCCGACACAGTGGCCCGTATCGTAAAGGATGGCCATCAAATCGGGAGCATGGGCTATGCTTATAAAAACTATGCCAATTTAGAGAGCAGCGAAATAAAAAAGGACATAAATCGCGCGCAAACAGCATTTGAAAAGTTAGGAGTCAAAGACATCCAGCTATTACGACCTCCTACCGGCCAATTCAATAAGAATGTTCTAAAGGTCGCAAAGCAATACAATTATACAGTTGTTCATTACAGTGTGAACTCTCAAGACTGGACAAATCCCGGAGTTGAAAAAATCATCGACAATGTGACCAAGCAAGTGTCCGGGGGAGACATTATTCTTTTACATGCCTCCGATTCGGCAAAACAAACAGAAGAAGCGTTGCCTGATATCATACATCAGCTAAAAGAAAAAGGATTAAAAAATGTAACCGTGGGTGATCTCATCGCAAATTCTGATGCCAAATCCGCAGAGGTAAAGTAATTACTTCTCTGCAAACTTAGGCAGCATCAACAATTGGAAGGCATTACACGCCATTAACGGAAAAAGCATTAAATAAAGCCAGTCCTCATCATTTACTCTTAATGCAGGGAACCATTCTAAAGCGGTAATCACAACCATCAAAAACAACGATGACACAAATGTTTTCTTAGAGGACTGCTTTTGCTTTATATAAGCTGTAATCACTCCAAAGATCAATAAAAACAATGGTAACCACGCATAGCCAGCCATTGAATCTCCGCTTTCTCCAAAAAACAAAAAACGCACGTACATTAAATCAAAAGCAACAAACAGGATGAAAAACAACTGAAGCAAATTCCACAAAGATGAGGATCTTAATATCTCAAGCGCAAACCGATGAACTGTTAAAAACACGAAAAATCCCATTTGGCTGATCACACTGAAAATCATGCCTACACCTATAAACCAAAATAAAACAGAGAAAATCTGCCCCGCTTCAAATGTTAGAAACAGTCCTCTGTATTCTCCCCATTTTAAAGTAAAACCCACAATACTTGTGATAAGCGCTCCGACAGCTAAAATAGAAAAGAAAAAACGAACTAAACCACGGCTTTTCATTTCTTTATTCATCCCCTCAAAAATCGCGAACAGCGATATTTTGTTATGTATAATTCCTAACAGATGAATCATATTAAAGGTAAGACAAGTATGTGAAAGGAGCTTAAGCATGTCAAAAGCCAAAACGCTATTGATAAGCTGTTTTTTGTTATTATCTGTAACAGCTTGCGCTCCAAAAGACCAAGCAGCGGATATGGACTATGATCAGACCAAAAAAATGGTTGTTGATATATTAAAAACTGATGATGGAAAAAAAGCCATTAAGGAATTATTAAATGATGATGCCATGAATGAAGCGCTGGTGATTGACCAAGATGCGATTAAAGGAACAATAGAAAAAACACTCACATCTAAAAAAGGCGAAGAATTTTGGAAAAACATCTTTGAAGACACTGATTTTGCTGAGGGCTTTGCCAAAACTCTTCAGACAGAGCATGAAAAGGTAATTAAAAAGCTGATGAAGGATCCAGATTACCAAAAGATGCTGATGAACGTTATGCAGGATCCTGGTATGGATAAAAAGTACAGTCAGCTGGCAAAAAGCCAAGAATTCCGCAGTTATTTAGAAGAGGTTATTAACGAAACACTTTCTAGTCCGCTTTACAAAAAACAGTTCGAAGATGAACTGAAAAAAGCAGCAAAAGACACTGCCAAAGAAAGTGAATAAAGGGAAAGCCGGGATCTGGAATCCCGGTTCACTTTTTTATACTTGCACTGACATTTTTGCATCTATTTTTTTTGCGATGTCTTGATATATTTCTCCGATGGGATGATTTTCGTCATAAACAGACGGCGCAAATTGGTCCTTATCCCAATCAGGCTGCTTCAAAGGGATTCTGCCCAGCAAAGGTACATTTAGTTCCTCAGCCAGTTTATCTCCCCCGCCTTTACCAAAGACATATTCTCTTTCCCCTGTCTTTGCACTTTCATAATAGGCCATGTTCTCTATGACCCCTACGACCTCATGATCGGTTTTAATCGCCATAGAGCCCGCTCTGGCCGCGACAAAAGCAGCTGTCGGATGCGGCGTCGATACGATGACTTCTTTGCAGCTCGGAAGCATTGTATGTACATCGAGAGCAACGTCCCCTGTACCAGGCGGAAGATCAAGAACGATATAGTCTACTTCTCCCCACTCTACTTCGTGGAAAAAGTTATTCAGCATTTTGCCAAGCATCGGCCCTCTCCATACGACCGGAGCATTTTCTTCTACGAAAAAGCCCATTGACATGACCTTTACTCCGAAGCGCTCAACAGGAAGAAGTTTCTCTCCCTCAACCGTTGGACGCACAGTGATACCCATCATATCCGGAACACTGAAGCCATAAATATCCGCATCAATTAAACCGACCTTTTTCCCAAGGCGAGCCAAAGAAATAGCTAGGTTTACTGACACAGTTGACTTGCCTACGCCGCCTTTTCCGCTTGCTACAGCAAGAAAGACTGGCGGGTTATCCATATTTAATAATGTTTTTTTCTCAGCTGACGGCGCTCGGAATTTAGCAACCGTTTCTTCAGGCAGCTCTTCAAATCGAAGGCCGACCGTCTCAGCTCCTGCGCCTTTTAATGCGTTTACGATCTCTTGCTGAATCTGCATTTGTTCTGCAGTTCCTGTTTTTGCAAGAGCGATTTTTACACTGACATGCCGTTTTTCTGGCTTTATTTTAATTTCCTTAACGGCATCCAATTCTCCCAGAGGTCTTTGAAGAAAAGGTTCGCGCATTTCTCCGACTAGTTTTCTTACTTCATCTTCTCTTATCATCGAACCTCACCCTTTTGTGTATTCGTTTACAATTATTATTATATCATACATAAATGGCGGGTGTCTTATGCTTAGAACTGCAAGTAAACCCTCCTTACTCCGGAGGGTCTCCTTTTTCTGTGAAATATCGCAAAATGCCTTTATATATGGAAGATGCCACTTTGTCTTGATATTTCGGTTTACCGAGCAGCGTTGCTTCACTTGGATTGGATAAAAATCCGACTTCTATAAGCGCCCCCGGTTTAGTGACGTTTTGCATTAAGTAGATACCATGAATCCGCTTTGCTTTCCGGGTTGTGTTTTCCAGGTTTCTTCTCAGCTCATCCTGAATGTATTTTGCGACTTTTTCATTTTCCGCATATTTTCCGTAATAAAAGCTTTGGGCTCCGCTCCATTTTTGCGACGGAATCGCATTGAGATGAATGCTGATATAGAGCTCTGCCTCTGAATGATTTATTAATTTGACCCGCTGTCTTAGGTCTTCCGCTTTTCGTCTGCTATAACCCTTCGTTCCTTCAGGAGCGAGATCAGTATCACTTTCTCTGGTCATGATCACAAGCGCTCCTTGTTCTTGTAGATAATCCCTGACTCTAAACGCGACTTCCAGGGTAACATCCTTCTCTAACAGCTTTCCGCCGACTGCTCCGCCGTCAGGCCCGCCATGCCCTGGATCTAGGTAAATGATTTTCCCGCTCAAGGGCAGGCTCCACGGCTTCCAAGAATCATTATTGCTGAACTGATACTTGAACAGAAATAGTAATACGATGAAGCCTAGCAAAAAACTGAGCCATTTAAGCTTTTTCCTCATCCCTTCCCCTCCCGCTTGTCCGTTATTACATAACTATGGGACAGGGCCGGGAAATATGATTACCGCATGCGAAGCTTACACTGTTTTTCTCTTTGAACAAACCCTGCTGTCCACCAATCTTTAATGAACTTGCGTGCCGCTTCATAAACAGTGTTTTTATCAAATGTTGCGTATTGCTCGTGTATCCAATTATAGAGATAATCAAAAAACTCCATTCGAAGCTCTTCTTCTTCTCTTGCAGAGCGGGCACTGATACTTTGCATGGATTCTCCGTAATAGCCGAATATCCCAAAACGCCCGCCTAACAAATAGGCTTCAATCGCAAAATCAATACAGCCTTCGCTAATTATATCTCGTTCATCATGTAAAAAAGGGAATAATGGTTCCAAACAGTCCTTAACAGACTGGATAATTTGTCTCAGAGAGAGTTCTTTGAGCAAGTTCTTTTCTAATTCAAAATCCTTTTGCCGTTTCACATCCATAAAAGACAGTACTTCTGCCATATAAATTCACTCTCCTTTTACCGATTATTTTGGGGTTTGGATGATGAAACAATGCCCGAATTCGGTTGGAAATTCGCCCAAATGAAGGTGTGAATCGATAAAAAGGCAGCTTTCCGAAGGGGAGTGGAACAAACGTTCTGTAATTAGTTATAAAAAAAGCAGCCCCTCTGACAGGACGCTGCTTTTCATACTTTCACGCTTCTTGTTGCAGAATATGTATGGATATATTGATCTAACACAAACCCGCCTTTATCTTCATAAAAACCAGTGACGATAAAACCGGCATCTATTTGGCCTTTGATTTGGTCTTCTAAGGAATGGCCGAATTCCAGAGCCTCATTATTATCGATTAGTTTTTTCACTTTATGTTTCGGAAGATCTTCTGGGTCAGCATATGGAATGGAGTGCTTTACTTTTAAAATACCTTGCTGTTCTAATTCTACATCAAACAGAAATACGACAGGATTGACAAACCCTGAGATTAGTACGCCATTTCTTTTCAATACACGGTGTGCTTCCATCCAGACCGGGAGGACATTCTCAACAAAAACATTGGCAACAGGATGTACAATGATATCAAATGATTCGTTATTAAATACACTGAGATCATCCATGCTTCCTTTGACAGTGTGTATTGTGAGGCCATCTCGCTCAGCAACCATTCTATCCTGATTCAGCTGTTTTTCGGAGTTATCTAATACGGTGACATCCGCCCCCGCAGCTGCCAAAATTGGACCTTGCTGGCCGCCGCCTGATGCTAAACAGAGTATTTTCAGACCTTTGACAGGCGGAAACCAATCCTTCGGTACATCTTTCATTGGTGTTACTCTTATATCCCAATTGCCTTTTTTCGCTTGTTCGATAACCTGCTGATCAACAGCAACAGTCCATTCATTGCCTGTTTCTACTTTTTTATCCCAGGCTTTGCTATTATGAGCTACTAACGCATTCATGAATCTTCTCCTTACTTTAATGTATAGAGTATAACAAATATTTCTAGATTGATAACGCTTTCCCTTTGCATATTTAGAAAAAAGTTCATAAAAACGCAAAAAAATCACAAAGGAGATATGTGATTTACGTCATTACATTTACACTTACTTCTTTAAGTAATGTCATTAGCAAAGAGCTATTGTTCCTCTGGGCTAAGAAATAAATGAGAATCAGCAGTAACTTTAACGGATGAGAGACAGGGATAGAATGGGCTGAGCTGGCGACGTAACGATTATAAACAATGACCACATTTCTAATGATTATGAAATGAACGATATTATGATTATTACAAGTGAGACCGTTTATAAGCAAGCAATTTGTTTATAAACGTCATTCGTCCATTTTTTGTTGCGGAACTAATAAAAGAAAAAAGCTCCCAACACAAGGTCGAGAGCTTTTTTGAAAACGCAAAATTAACGTTTTGAGAACTGAGGTGCACGACGAGCGCCTTTAAGACCGTATTTTTTACGTTCTTTCATACGAGCGTCACGAGTCAGAAGACCTGCACGTTTAAGAGTTGTACGGTATTCTGGATCTGCTTCAAGCAATGCACGAGCGATACCGTGACGGATTGCTCCAGCTTGACCAGATAAGCCGCCTCCATGTACGTTTACTAAAACATCATAAGTGCCAGCTGTTTCAGTCAAAGTTAATGGTTGTTTGATATCTTCGATTAAAGCTGCAGATGGGATGTGTTCGCTGATTTCACGATTATTAACGACGATACGGCCTTCTCCTGGAACTAAACGCACACGCGCTACAGAGCTTTTACGACGGCCAGTACCGTAATATTGAACCTGTGCCAAATTGGTAACCTCCTTTTTAATTAACCGCGAAGTTCGTAAACTTCAGGTTTTTGTGCTTCGTGTGGATGCTCAGAACCACGGTATACGTTCAATTTTTTGAACATTTGACGACCTAGAGAACCTTTTGGAAGCATGCCTTTGATAGCAAGCTCAAGCATTTTCTCAGGGTAGTTTGTACGCATTTCAAGAGCAGTTCTTGATTTTAATCCGCCTGGATGTTGAGTGTGACGGTAGTAGATTTTGTCAGTTAACTTTTTACCAGTTAACTCGATTTTTTCAGCGTTGATGATGATCACATGATCTCCAGTATCAACGTGTGGTGTGTAAGTTGGTTTGTGTTTTCCGCGAAGGATAGCTGCAACTTCTGAAGAAAGACGACCTAAAGTCTTGCCAGCAGCATCAACAACTAACCACTTGCGTTCAATAGTACTTGCGTTAGCCATAGGTGTTGTACGCATTGAATTTCCCTCCTAAATGATCTGTCATTTTCAATAAACTTCGATTACGTTCTATTTCACAACACAATAAGTTCCGGGGCTTATCGTGGGGTTGAAATACATACCATATGATATCTTATAACTTTATGCAGACTCTGTCAAGAAAATATTATACACCTGGTTTAGTTGTCATAGTAAACGTTCCATAAATATAGCCCGTGCCCCGGTGCTGTGCGTCCTGCCGCTTCGCGATCCTTCGCTTCCAGCATGGTTTTCACATCATCAGGAGAAATTTTTCCAATACCTGCATCAAGCAAAGTACCGACAATAATTCTGACCATATTATATAAGAAACCGCTGCCTGTGATCCGCATTTGCAGGCCGTCATCCGTCTCAGTCCAATCAAGCTCGTAAATCGTTCTTACCTTGTCCTGCACTTCTGTTTTAGCCGCGCAAAAGCTCGTAAAATCATGTGTCCCTATAAGATGCTTTGCCGCTTCTCTCATGTCCTGCACATTAAGGCGATATGAAAAATGGTAAGCGTAATGCCGTTTAAATACGTCCGGGTGTTTCTCCGTGTATACAAAATAGCGATATTCTTTTTTGACTGCGCTAAATCGTGCATGGAACCCATCATCCGCAATTTCTGCCTGTTTGACTGCGATATCGTCCGGAAGCAGTGCATTTAAGGCATAAGGCCATCTTTCCGCCGGGATAGCCAGCGGAGTGTCAAAATGAATCACCTGTCCGGCTGCGTGAACCCCGCTGTCTGTTCTTCCAGACGAAACGACAGGAATTCTTTCTTTTGACTTATGCAGGACAGCCAAAGCCTTCTCCAGTTCATCCTGAACCGTTCTTTTGCCCGGCTGAACCTGATAACCGTTAAATAAATGTCCGTCATAAGAAATCGTGCATTTCAGTCTCATACAGCACCTCTAAGCCCTTAAGAAGAATAACAAAGCAGCTAATACCATCAAGCTGGCAATGACAAAAGTGTCTTTTCCTGTCCATACAAGCTTTCTATATTTCGTACGTCCTTCTCCGCCCTGATAGCCTCTTGCTTCCATTGCCACAGCAAGCTCTTCAGCACGTTTAAAAGCACTGACGAAAAGGGGGACAAGAAGCGGAACAATAGCCTTCACCCTATCTTTAACAGGCCCGCTTGTAAAATCAACGCCTCGCGCCATCTGAGCCTTCATGATCTTATCTGTTTCCTCCATCAGCGTCGGAATAAACCGCAAAGAAATGGACATCATTAGGGCCAGCTCGTGGACAGGAAGCTTTAATTTTTTCAATGGATTCAGCAGCTGCTCCATTCCATCGGTAATCTCAATCGGTGTTGTCGTAAGCGTTAATAAGGTTGTGATTAAAATCAGATAGACGAATCTAAGGGAAATGAATATCCCCTGAACCAGACCGCCCTCATAGACTTTGAAAAAACCTATTTGAAAGATAACCGGTCCTTCATGTGTCATAAAAATGTGAAGAAGGAACGTAAAGAGGACAATCCAAATGATAGGCTTCAGCCCTTTCATTAAAAAAGAGAAAGGAACTCTTGTTAAAGAAACGACGCCAACTGTAAACAATCCAAGCAACGCATATGTCTGCACATTATTGGCTAAGAATACGATGCAGACAAATAAAAAGATTGTGATAAGCTTTGTTCTGGGGTCAAGCCGGTGCACAAGTGAGGAGCCCGGTACATACTTGCCGATAATCATGCTGTCCATCATAAGGTCTTCTCCCCCTGAAAAAGAGCACGGATTTCAGCTGCGGCATCTTCTATTGTGAGCATAGGCTCATTAAATTTCACACCCAGTGCAGCTTCAAGATGTCTTTGGAATTTTATCGTTTCCGGAAGATCCAGCCCCCAGCCAGCCATCTCTTCACCCTTTAAAAACAGTTCACGCGGACTGCCTGATGCTTGTATCGTTCCTTTATGCATAACAATCATTTCATCAGCGTATGCAGCTGCATCCTCCATGCTGTGTGTCACAAGGATCGTCGTCAGGTTCCCACGTCGATGAAGCTCATAAAACATGTCCATAATCTCTTTTCGCCCTCTTGGGTCCAATCCTGCAGTCGGTTCATCCAGAACAAGCACCTCAGGATCCATTGCAAGTACGCCTGCAATTGCAACTCTGCGCATTTGTCCGCCGCTTAATTCAAAAGGGGATCTGTCCAGAAGCTCTTCTGATAAACCTACAAGCTTCAGCATCTCCCTCGCTTTTTGTTCAGCATCCTCTTTTTTAACCCCAAAGTTCATCGGTCCGAACGATATATCTTTAAGAACTGTTTCTTCGAATAATTGATGCTCAGGAAATTGGAAAACGATTCCGATTTTTTTACGAAGTTTTTTCAGCTCTTTATTCTTTTTCCCTGCCTGAATGACAGTGCTGCCTAGTGATAGCTGTCCCTTCGTCGGCTTCAGGAGACCATTTAAGTGCTGAAGAAGAGTGGACTTGCCAGAGCCTGTATGTCCGATAACGGCTACGTAGCTTCCTTCTTTAATCGATGCAGTGATATCATACAGTGCCAGGCGCTCGAACGGCGTCTTCATCTGATAGCGATGCTCTACATCTTTGATTGTAATGTCCATAGCTCTTTCACCAGCCCTTCCTGAGTCAAATGGTTTTCTTCCAAAGCCAGTCCATTTTCTCTTAAAAGCTGGCTAAGCTGGAATGAGAAGGGTAAATCAAGCCCGATTTGAACAAGTTCTTTATTCAATTTAAAAATCTCTTCAGGCGGCCCTTCAGCATATTTTTTACCGCCATTCATGACAATGATCCTGTCTGCTTTTGCTGCCTCATTCAGATCATGTGTAATGGATATGACAGTCGCCATGCCCTGTTCTTTTAAATGTCTTACCGTTTCAAGCACTTCTTCTCGCCCGATCGGATCAAGCATGGATGTTGCTTCATCTAAGATAATAATATCAGGACGTGCGGCAATAACTCCCGCAATCGCAACTCTCTGCTTTTGGCCTCCGGAGAGATGGTGCGGCTCTTGATCGAGAAAATCTTGCATATTTACCTGATTTACTGCCCAGTCTACTCTCTCAATCATTTCTTCCCGCGGTACACCATTGTTTTCTAAACCAAAAGCCACATCATCGCGAACAGTCGTTCCGACAAATTGGTTATCCGGATTTTGAAAGACCATACCTATCTTCTTACGCACTTCCCAAACTGATTCCTCTGTCAATTGAATCCCGGCAACCTCAATGTCGCCTGATTCAGGAAGAATTAAACCATTCAATGCCCGTGCCAGTGTTGATTTCCCTGAACCGTTATGACCTACAATTGCAAGCCATTCACCCTCATACACCTGCAGGGAGACGCCGTCTAGTGCTCGTCTTTCTGCGTCCTTCCGATATCGAAATACGATATCCTCTACCGATATCAACTGATTTTGATTCATGGAAAACCGGCCTCCTCTCAGCTAATGCTCTGCTTGTCTCTATATAAAAAGTTGCAGTATCTAAAAAAAGGGCATAGATCCAGTTAGAAACTGTCCCGCCCTTCTTTAGACACACAAAAAATATGTGATTAAACCAATTCGATAATTGCCATTGGTGCTCCGTCACCACGGCGAGGACCAAGCTTCATAATACGTGTGTATCCGCCTTGGCGCTCCTCGTAACGAGTTGCAATGTCAGAGAATAATTTTTGAAGTGCATCTTGGTTATTTTCTTCGTTTGCAACCTCGTTGCGGATGTATGCAGCAGCTTGACGGCGAGCGTGAAGATCACCGCGTTTGCCAAGCGTGATCATTTTTTCAACTACAGAGCGAAGTTCTTTCGCACGTGTTTCAGTTGTTTCGATTCTTTCGTTGATGATCAAATCAGTTGTAAGATCACGAAGCATAGCTTTACGCTGTGCACTCGTACGTCCTAGTTTTCTGTATGACATGTGATGTCCCCTCCTTTATTGGAATGCTGTTTCTGAATAATAAACACACGAAAATCCTAGTTCACAAAGGAAACTAGTCAATCGTCTTTGCGAAGTCCGAGTCCAAGTTCTTCTAGTTTCGCTTTCACTTCTTCAAGTGATTTGCGTCCTAGATTCCGAACTTTCATCATATCTTCTTCCGTCTTGTTCGCAAGCTCTTGAACCGTGTTAATACCCGCACGCTTTAAGCAGTTGTAAGAACGAACAGAAAGATCCAATTCTTCAATTGTCATTTCAAGAACTTTCTCTTTTTGATCTTCTTCTTTTTCAACCATGATTTCAGCATGTTGAGCTTCGTCAGTTAAACCAACGAATATATTAAGGTGTTCAGTTAAAATCTTTGAACCAAGCGCAATTGCTTCTTTCGGTCCAGTGCTTCCATCAGTCCAAACATCAAGTGTAAGTTTATCATAGTTTGCAACTTGGCCTACACGAGTGTTCTCTACCTGATAAGATACACGAGAAACTGGCGTATAGATAGAATCGATCGGAATCACGCCGATTGGCTGATCGTCTCTCTTGTTTGCGTCAGCAGGCGTATACCCACGTCCTCTTTGAGCAGTAAGGCGAACTCGGAAACTCGCATTCTCACCAAGAGTCGCGATATGAAGATCAGGATTTAAGATCTCTACATCACTATCGTGTGTAATATCAGCTGCCGTTACAGTTCCTTCACCCTGTACATCAATTTCTAGCGTCTTCTCTTCATCAGAGTAGATTTTCAATGCAAGCTTTTTAATGTGTAAGATAATCGTTGTAACATCTTCCACAACGCCTTCAATTGTCGAGAATTCGTGCAGTACACCATCTATCTGGATTGATGTTACAGCGGCACCAGGGAGTGAGGATAAGAGGATACGACGTAAGGAGTTACCCAGAGTTGTACCATATCCACGCTCAAGTGGCTCTACGACAAACTTACCAAATTTGGCATCGTCGCTGATTTCAACCGTTTCGATTTTTGGTTTTTCAATCTCGATCATTACTTAAAACCCTCCTTCAAAACGTCGAAACCTCGAATAGAATCATATGAGATTCCATCCGAAATTCCCCATTGTTTAGTCCCGTATGTGCTCAGGCAACGAGTCGGTGCATTCGTTTCATAAATAACTGTATCATAACCCATTATTGACAGGGACACAAAATCTATACAAACAAATTACACGCGGCGACGTTTTGGTGGACGGCATCCGTTATGAGGAACAGGAGTTACGTCTCTGATAGCAGTGACTTCTAGTCCAGCAGCTTGAAGTGCACGGATTGCAGCTTCACGGCCTGAACCAGGTCCTTTAACAGTAACCTCTAGAGTTTTAAGACCATGTTCGATTGAACCTTTAGCAGCTGTTTCTGCAGCCATTTGCGCAGCGAAAGGAGTAGATTTACGAGAACCTCTGAATCCTAAAGCTCCAGCACTAGACCAAGAAATAGCATTACCATGAGTGTCAGTGATCGTAACGATCGTGTTATTGAAAGTTGAACGAATATGAGCAATACCAGACTCAATATTCTTTTTCACGCGACGTTTACGCGTGTTAGATTTACGAGCAGCAGCCATTGTTTAAGAACCTCCCTTACTTATTTTTTCTTGTTAGCTACAGTACGACGCGGACCTTTACGAGTACGCGCATTGTTTTTAGAGTTTTGTCCGCGAACAGGTAATCCTCTGCGATGACGGATTCCGCGGTAGCTTCCGATTTCGATCAGACGTTTGATATTAAGAGAAACTTCACGGCGAAGGTCACCTTCTACTTTCAGTTTATCAATAATATCACGGATTTTACCAAGTTCTTCTTCAGTAAGATCGCGCACACGAGTATCTTCTGAAACTCCAGCTTCTTTTAAAACTTGCTGAGCCGTTGTGCGGCCAATTCCGAAGATGTATGTTAAAGAAATAACAACACGTTTGTCACGTGGGATATCTACACCAGCAATACGAGCCATTCTTTGGGCACCTCCTTATAAATTATCCTTGTTTTTGTTTATGCTTTGGATTTTCACAGATCACCATTACTTTTCCTTTTCTGCGAATAACTTTACATTTTTCGCAGATTGGTTTAACTGATGGTCTCACTTTCATGTGTTTCCAACCTCCTTCAGTTTCCGGAGTGCTTTATTTGTAACGGTACGTAATCCTGCCACGAGTTAAGTCATATGGAGATAATTCTACCGTAACTTTGTCTCCAGGTAAAATGCGAATGAAGTGCATGCGGATTTTACCAGATACATGAGCCAAAACAGTGTGGCCATTTTCAAGTTCAACTTTGAACATCGCGTTTGGCAGTGTTTCGACTATAGTACCTTCCACTTCAATTACATCGTCTTTCGCCATTCAAGTGTTCTCCCTTCATCAAATCAGTAACTTGCTTTCTGACAAATTTCAAAAGAAGTTTGTCACACGCCCTGTTTCGTTTATACTGTTCTGAACTTCCGGAGATACGCAATCATAAAGGGTTACATGATTGATATTCTTTTTCTTAGGAGAATGAAATGTACGCTTTTCTCCGTCTGCTGTTAGTACATTGATGATGGTCAAAATTCCAATGACAAGCGGCAAGATGAATTCAGTCCTGCCAATGTTCATCCAAGCTTTCTGCCCTATCAAGCCGAAAAAACATCTGTCTTCGGAATTATTTTCATCATCTAGACTCTCGTCAGTATATCAAAACCCGTTTCCGTAATCGCAATCGTATGTTCAAAATGAGCACACTTTTTCCCATCTACCGTTACAACCGTCCAGTTATCAGCCAATGTTTTCACGTAGCGGCTGCCAGCGTTCACCATAGGTTCAATAGCGAGAACCATGCCAGGTTTGAGCCGTGGTCCTTTGTTGGGCGGACCGTAATGAGGAATTTGCGGGTCCTCATGCAAGTCTTGACCAACACCATGTCCGACATACTCCCTAACAACTGAAAACTGCTCATTTTCGACATACGTTTGTATTGCGTGGGAAATATTCGACAAACGTTCACCTGGTTTTGCTTCCTGCAAGCCTTTATATAAAGACTCCTCTGTCACTTCCAGAAGTTTTTTGTCATCATCGCTGATGTTTCCTACCGGATATGTCCATGCAGAGTCACCATGATAACCATTTAATTTAGCACCGATATCAATACTGATGATGTCACCGTCCTTCAGTACCCTGCTGCCAGGAATGCCGTGAACGAGTTCTTCATTAACTGATACGCAAATGCTCCCGCGAAACCCATTATACCCCTTAAAAGATGGGATTGCACCCTGCTTCTTAATAAAACGTTCGGCAATTTGATCCAATTCTTTTGTCGAGATTCCTGGTTTAATGTGCTTTTTTAACTCTTCATGAGTTAAAGCCACGATTCGCCCTGCTTCCCGCATGATACCAAGTTCACGTGGGGTTTTACAGATAATCATTTTTTTAATCCTCCAAGAAGATCCTTCACATCTGCATAAACGTCTTGAATGTCCTGTTGGCCATTCACGTTTGCAAGATAACCTTTCTCTGAATAGAAATCCAGTAAAGGCTGAGTTTGCTTCATGTTTACCTCAAGCCGTTTAGAGACGGTTTCCTCATTATCATCTGCCCGTTGATAGAGTTCGCCTCCGTCTTTATCACAAACACCCGGTTTTTTCGGCGGATTAAAGACTAAATGATAGGTTGTGCCGCAAACACTGCAAATTCTGCGTCCAGTCAGACGTTCCATAAGAGCGTCTTTGTCGACTTCAATGTTAATGACATAATCAATCGGCTTGCCGTATTCCTCAAGAATTTCTTCAAGAGCTTCGGCTTGAGCGACTGTTCGCGGAAATCCGTCCAGAAGAAAACCTCTTTCACAATCATCTTTGCCTAGTCTTTCTTTTACAATTCCGATTGTGACTTCGTCAGGTACGAGCTCTCCCTTATCAATATAAGATTTTGCTTCGAGTCCGAGTGGTGTTTCTTCTTTCATAGCAGCACGGAACATATCTCCTGTTGAGATATGAGGAATCCCATAATCCTCAACAATTCGTTCGCCCTGTGTGCCTTTGCCGGCACCAGGAAGCCCCATTAAGACTAAGTTCATTCGGATTTCCCCCGTCCTCTCTTTATTAAGAGGGAATGGATAAATCCATTTCCTCTAGTTTTTCATAAATCCACGGTAGTTTCGTTTCACCAACTGGCTTTCTAGTTGTTTCATTGTCTCCAAGGCTACCCCGACAACAATTAACAAAGATGTTCCGCCAATTTGTGCACTTTGAGGCAATCCAGCGAATTGAATGAAAAAGATAGGAAGAATGGAAATCACGGCTAAGAATATAGAACCCACAAACGTAAGTCGATACAAAATGCTCGTAATTCTATCTTGAGTCATTTTCCCTGGACGAACCCCCGGGATATAGCCACCCTGTTTTTTAAGGTTATCAGCCATTTGTTCAGGGTTTACCTGCACAAAAGCATAAAAGTACGTAAAGGCAATAATCAACGCAACATATATCGCCATACCCACCGGATGCGTATTATCAAAGTTGTTTTGAATCCACTTTGTCACATCGTTTGTTCCAAAGAATGACGCGATCGTCCGCGGCGTTATCAAAAACGCAACCGCAAAGATTACCGGAATAACCCCTGCAGGATTCACTTTCAATGGAAGGTGTGTAGACTGACCTCCGCCAGCAGGTGAACGACCTGTGCCTTTAGCATATTGAATCGCAATTTTCCGTACGGCTTGCTGAATGAAAATAACTCCAACAATAACTGCTAAAATCGCAATCACAAGAAGTGCGATTGTCACAATATGAATAAACAACTGATCGTTGCTGCCGACAAATTGAGTCTCATATATTTGCCCAATTGTTTTTGGAATACTAGACACAATCCCCGCGAAGATAATGATCGATATTCCGTTGCCTACTCCATGAGACGTAATTTGTTCCCCAAGCCACATTAAAAAGGCAGTTCCGCCAGTGAGCACTAAAGCAATAATAAGATATGTCGATACACCGGATTTTTCGATAAGCATACCGTTTGCCAGATTGTTGAATCCATATGACATACCTAACGCCTGGATGAAACCAAGCACAATCGTAAAGTACCTTGTGAACTGAGCTAATTTACGGCGGCCAACTTCACCTTGCTTAGACCACTCGGTAAACTTCGGTACAACATCCATCTGAAGCAGCTGAATGATGATCGAAGCCGTGATATAAGGAGTAATTCCCATTGCAAAAATGGAAAATTGGTAAAGCGCACCGCCGCCAAATGTATTAAGGAGATCAAAAACACCCATTTGAGACTGTGCCTGTAACGCTTCAGCGTTAACATAAGGCACAGGAATAAACGCACCTATGCGAAAGACGATAAGCATGAGTAAAGTGAATATGATTTTATTCCTGATATCACTCACACGCATAAAGTTGGAGATTGTTTTAAACAAGTTAGATCACCTCAGCTGTACCGCCAGCAGCTTCAACAGCTTCTTTCGCAGAAGCAGAGAATTTATTGGCTTTTACAGTTAATTTTTTCTCTAATTTACCGTTGCCAAGAATCTTTACTCCTGCATTAAGTTTGCTAATAACACCAGTCTCAAGAAGAAGTTCAGGAGTGACTTCCGTTCCTTCTGCAAAACCGTTCAATTTGTCTAGGTTGACTACAGTGTATTCCTTGCGGTTGATGTTAGTGAAACCGCGTTTAGGAAGACGTTGGAATAAAGGCATTTGTCCCCCCTCGAATCCAGGGCGTACACCGCCGCCAGAACGAGCGTTTTGACCTTTGTGACCTTTACCAGCTGTTTTACCGTTACCAGAACCAATACCACGACCTACGCGATTACGCGTTTTGCGTGAACCTTCTGAAGGTTTTAATTCATGAAGTTTCATTAGGACACCTCCTTATCCGATCAAATATTTTTATTGTTCTTTAACAGAAACTAAATGAGATACTTTATTAATCATGCCACGGATCGCAGCGTTGTCTTCATGAACAACAGTTTGGTTTGTTTTCTTTAAACCAAGTGTTCTTACAGTAACGCGTTGGTCTTCCGGGCGACCGATTACACTTCGTTTGAGGGTAATTTCTAATTTAGCCATTAATGTTCCCTCCTTATCCTAACAGTTCTTCTACAGATTTTCCACGAAGCTTCGCAACGTCTTCAGCACGTTTAAGTTCACTTAAACCTTGAAGTGTTGCACGAATCATGTTGATCGGTGTGTTAGAACCTAAAGACTTAGAAAGGATATCAGCTACACCAGCTAGCTCAAGTACCGCACGTACAGGGCCTCCAGCGATAACTCCAGTACCTTCAGAAGCAGGTTTTAACAAGATGTTACCTGCACCGAAACGTCCGATGATTTCGTGTGGAATTGTAGTTCCAACCATTGGTACTTCAATCAAATTCTTTTTCGCATCTTCAACAGCTTTGCGGATCGCTTCTGGTACTTCTTGTGCTTTACCAGTACCGAATCCTACGTGTCCGTTTTTGTCACCGACAACGACTAGAGCTGCGAAGCGGAAACGACGACCACCTTTAACAACTTTCGCTACGCGGTTAACCGTAACTAAGCGTTCTTCTAACTCTAATTTGCTTGGGTCAATACGACGCATAATCATGTGTCCCTCCTTCTTTTATTAAAATTTAAGTCCAGCTTCACGAGCGGCATCAGCCAAAGCTTTTACACGTCCATGGTATAAGTATCCGCCACGGTCAAATACTACGTCAGAAATGCCTTTTTCAGCAGCGCGTTTTGCAACTAATTCTCCAACTTTAGTAGCAGCAGAAGTATCTCCAGTGCTTTCAACGTTCAAGTCTTTATCGAGAGTAGATGCACTAGCAAGTGTTACACCATTTACATCATCGATGATTTGAGCGTAAATGTGCTTGTTAGAACGGAAAACGTTCAGACGCGGTCTTTCAGCAGTACCGGAAAGTTTAGCGCGAACACGAGCGTGTCTTTTAAGACGAGCAGCATTTTTGCTAGTTTTCGTAATCATCTAGGTCACTCCTTTCTTCACTTTAAGCGATCTTACTTAGCAGATTTACCTTCTTTACGGCGAACAACTTCACCTTCGTAGCGGATTCCTTTACCTTTGTAAGGCTCTGGAGAACGTACAGCGCGGATGTTAGCAGCAATAGCTCCTACACGTTCTTTGTCTGTACCTTTTACAACTACTTTAGTTTGAGAAGGAACTTCGATTTCGATGCCTTCTTCAGGAACGATCTCAACAGGATGAGAGTATCCAACGTTTAAAACAAGTTTATTTCCGGATTTAGAAGCACGGTAACCGACACCGACTAATTCCAAACCTCTTTCAAATCCTTTAGATACACCCTCAACCATGTTGCCAAGCAGACTACGAGTCGTACCATGCAGGGCACGGTGCTCTTTTTGATCAGAAGGACGAACGACTGTAAGCACATTGTCCTCTACTTTAATCTCCATATCAGGGTGAAACGTACGAGTTAATTCTCCTTTTGGTCCTTTCACAGCTACAGTGTTGTTATCATTTAACGTTACTGTAACATCAGAAGGAATCTCAAGTAGCTTCTTACCTACACGAGACATACCAAACACCTCCATTCATGTTAAACTTCTTACCAAACG
>NZ_CP026521.1:180193-186708 GCF_002953915.1 Bacillus sp. MBGLi79 | reverse complement strand
GAAGGAATCTCAAGTAGCTTCTTACCTACACGAGACATACCAAACACCTCCATTCATGTTAAACTTCTTACCAAACGTATGCTAGAACTTCTCCACCAGCTTGTTTTGCACGGGCTTCTTTGTCCGTTAAAACACCTTGTGATGTAGAAATAATCGCGATTCCAAGACCGTTAAGTACGCGAGGTACTTCATTAGATTTAGCATAAACACGCAAACCAGGCTTGCTGATTCTTTTAAGACCAGTGATAACGCGCTCGTTGTTTTGTCCGTATTTCAAGAAAACGCGGATGATACCTTGTTTGCTGTCTTCTACGAACTCAACGTCACGAATGAAACCTTCACGCTTTAAAATTTCAGCAATTTCTCTTTTCAATTTAGAAGCAGGAATTTCAAGCTTCTCATGACGTACCATGTTTGCATTGCGAATACGAGTTAGCATATCTGCAATTGGATCTGTCATAACCATTATATAATTACCTCCTTCCCTTTCTTGGGGATTACCAGCTGGCTTTTTTCACGCCAGGAATTTGTCCTTTATATGCAAGCTCACGGAAACAAATACGGCAAAGTTTAAATTTACGAATGACTGAATGCGGACGTCCGCAGCGTTCACAGCGTGTGTACTCTTGTACTTTAAACTTTGGTGTACGTTGTTGTTTCGCAATCATAGACTTTTTAGCCACGATTTCGCCTCCCTTTCATTGATTATTTCTGGAACGGCATACCTACTTGAGTTAATAGCTCACGAGCTTCTTCGTCAGTATTAGCAGTTGTTACGATAACGATGTCCATTCCTCGAACCTTTGTTACTTTATCGTAGTCAATTTCAGGGAAGATTAACTGTTCTTTAATACCAAGTGTGTAGTTACCGCGACCGTCGAAAGATTTTTTAGAAACCCCGCGGAAGTCACGTACACGCGGTAAAGATACAGAAATAAGTTTATCAAGGAAATCATACATGCGCTCTCCGCGAAGAGTTACTTTCGCACCGATAGGCATTCCCTCACGAAGACGGAATCCAGCAATTGATTTCTTCGCACGAGTAACGACAGGTTTTTGACCTGCGATAAACGTTAATTCTTCAACAGCACTGTCGATTGCTTTTGCGTTTTGAACAGCGTCACCAACACCCATGTTGATTACGATTTTTTCGATTTTAGGCACTTGCATGACTGAATCATAGTTGAACTTAGTCATTAAAGCAGGTGCAATTTCTTTATTGTACTTTTCTTTAAGGCGGTTCATGAGATAGACCTCCCTTCCTTTTAATACTATTTATCTAGAACTTGCCCAGATTTTTTTGCTACACGAACTTTTTTGCCATCTTCCACTTTGTATCCTACGCGAGTCACTTCACCTGTTTTAGGATCGAGCGGCATAACGTTTGATACATGAATTGGCGCCTCTTGATTAGAAATACCGCCTTGAGGGTTAGCTTGAGTTGGTTTAGAGTGTTTCTTTACCATGTTAACACCTTCAACTAAAACGCGGTCCTTTTTAGGGAAAGCAGCAAGGATTGTTCCTTGTTTGCCTTTATCTTTACCAGAGATAACCATAACTTTATCGCCTTTTTTTACATGCATCCTGATCGCACCTCCTTGAGTAAGGCATTTATTTCATTAGATAACTTCTGGAGCTAGAGAAACAATTTTCATAAAGTTGTTTTCACGCAATTCACGAGCAACTGGTCCGAAGATACGAGTTCCGCGTGGGCTCTTGTCGTCACGGATGATAACACATGCATTCTCATCGAAGCTGATGTATGAACCATCACTTCTGCGCGCTCCGCTTTTAGTGCGAACGATAACAGCTTTTACGACTTCACCTTTTTTGACAACGCCTCCTGGTGTTGCTTGTTTAACCGTGCAAACAATTACATCACCAATGTTAGCTGTTTTACGTCCAGAACCACCAAGAACTTTAATAGTAAGTACTTCACGTGCGCCAGAGTTGTCAGCTACTTTTAAACGAGTCTCTTGTTGAATCATTATTTGTTACCTCCCTTCGGAAAAAGAATTCCGAACTTTATTAGATAATAACAGCTTCTTCGACAACTTCAACTAGACGGAAACGCTTAGTTGCAGACAATGGACGAGTTTCCATAATCTTAACGATGTCACCGATTTTAGCTTGATTATTTTCATCATGTGCTTTGAATTTTTTTGAGTATTTTACGCGTTTACCGTAAAGTGTATGTTTTTTGTATGTCTCAACAACAACAGTGATGGTTTTATCCATTTTGTCAGAAACAACACGGCCTTGGTAAACCTTGCGTTGGTTACGTTCGCTCATGCTCACGACCTCCCCTCAGTGATTATTTATTAGCAGCAATTTCTCTTTCACGAATCACAGTTTTCATGCGCGCGATAGCTTTGCGCACTTCACGAATGCGAGCAGTATTTTCAAGTTGTCCTGTCGCTAATTGAAAGCGAAGATTGAAAAGTTCTTCTTTAAGAGACTTTACTTTTTGTTCAATTTCAGCAGTGGTAAGGTCACGAATTTCATTAGCTTTCATTTGATTCACCACCAATTTCTTCACGTTTTACGAACTTCGTTTTAATTGGCAATTTGTGAGATGCAAGACGAAGCGCTTCACGAGCAACCTCTTCAGACACACCAGAAATCTCAAATAAAACTTTGCCCGGTTTTACAACAGCTACCCAACCTTCTGGAGCCCCTTTACCGGATCCCATACGTACCTCAAGTGGTTTAGCAGTGTAAGGTTTAGAAGGGAAAATTTTGATCCAAACTTTACCGCCACGTTTCATGTAACGAGTCATCGCAATACGTGCAGCTTCGATTTGACGGTTAGTGATCCAAGAAGCTTCAAGAGCTTGGATACCGAATTCACCGAAATGTACTTCAGTACCGCCTTTCGCACGGCCACGCATTTTTCCGCGATGCTCTCTGCGATATTTAACGCGTTTTGGTAATAACATATTATTTTCCTCCTTCCTCAGTTTTCTTCTTAGTAGGAAGAACCTCTCCACGATAGATCCAGACTTTCACACCAAGCTTACCGTAAGTAGTATCAGCTTCAGATGTTGCATAGTCAATGTCCGCACGTAATGTGTGCAATGGAACAGTTCCTTCACTGTAGTATTCAGAACGAGCGATATCTGCACCGCCAAGACGACCAGAAACCATTGTTTTCACACCTTGTGCTCCAGCACGCATAGTACGTTGGATTTGTTGTTTCTGCGCACGGCGGAAAGAAACACGGTTTTCTAATTGACGAGCGATGTTGTCAGCAACTAGCTGTGCATCAAGATCTGCTCTTTTGATTTCAAGAATGTTAATGTGTACACGCTTGCCAGTAAGGCTGTTAAGGGCTTTGCGAAGCGCTTCGACTTCAGAACCGCCTTTACCGATAACCATACCAGGCTTAGCTGTGTGGATCGTAATGTTAACGCGGTTTGCTGCACGCTCGATTTCCACTTTAGAAACAGAAGCGTCAGACAGGCGTTGATTAATAAATTCACGGATTTTCAGATCTTCGTGAAGGAAGTCAGCGTAATCTTTGCCAGCGTACCACTTAGATTCCCAATCACGTATAACACCAATACGAAGACCGACTGGATTTACCTTTTGACCCACGAGTTATCCCTCCTTCTTTTCTGATACAACGATAGTAATGTGGCTCGTACGTTTGTTGATTTGGCTTGCACGTCCCATAGCGCGCGGACGGAATCTTTTCAACGTAGGGCCTTCGTTCACGTAAGCTTGAGTAACAACCAGGTTGTTTGCATCCATTTCGTAGTTGTGCTCAGCGTTAGCGATAGCAGATTTTAAAACTTTTTCAATAATCGGGGAAGCAGCTTTTGGCGTAAGGTTTAAGATCGATACTGCTTCACCTACTTGCTTGCCTCGAATCAGGTCCATTACTAGACGTGCCTTACGAGGAGCAATACGGACTGTTCTTGCGACAGCTTTAGCTTGTTGCATTTAAAAGCCTCCTCTCATTAGCGTCTTGTTTTTTTGTCATCACTAGCATGACCTTTGTAAGTGCGTGTCGGTGCGAATTCACCCAACTTGTGACCTACCATATCTTCAGAGATGTAAACAGGCACATGTTTGCGTCCATCATAGACTGCGATTGTGTGACCGATAAATTGCGGGAAAATAGTAGAACGGCGAGACCAAGTTTTCACAACTTGTTTCTTATCCGCTTCATTTAATTTCTCGATTTTTTTCATTAGATGATCATCGACAAATGGTCCTTTTTTTAAGCTGCGAGCCATTTTGGAACCTCCCTTCGTGATTGCACTACGGTCCGAAAAGAACCGTAGACAACCCCGTTATTTATTTTTACGACGACGTACGATGAATTTATCTGATTTGTTCTTTTTCTTACGAGTTTTGAATCCAAGAGTTGGTTTACCCCATGGAGACATTGGTGATTTACGTCCGATTGGCGCACGTCCTTCACCACCACCGTGTGGGTGATCGTTAGGGTTCATTACAGAACCACGAACTGTAGGACGGATGCCTTTCCAGCGAGAACGTCCAGCTTTACCAATGTTGATAAGTTCGTGCTGTTCGTTACCTACTTGACCGATAGAAGCACGGCAAGCAGAAAGGATCATGCGAACCTCACCAGAGTTAAGACGTACAAGAACGTATTTACCTTCTTTACCAAGAACCTGAGCAGATGTACCAGCTGAACGTACAAGCTGTCCGCCTTTACCAGGTTTTAATTCAATGTTATGCACAACTGTACCAACAGGGATGTTGATAAGTGGAAGTGCATTACCTACTTTAATGTCAGCTTCAGGACCTGACATGATTTCAGTACCCACTTGAATTCCTTTAGGAGCAAGAATGTAACGTTTTTCTCCGTCTGCATAGTTGATTAGAGCGATGTTAGCTGAACGGTTTGGATCGTATTCAACTGTAGCAACGCGTCCAGGTATACCATCTTTATCGCGTTTGAAGTCGATAACACGGTATTGGCGTTTATGTCCGCCACCTTGGTGACGTACAGTCAATTTACCTTGGTTGTTACGTCCGCCTTTTTTGTGAAGGGGAGCAAGCAAGGATTTTTCCGGCTTGTCAGTCGTGATTTCAGCAAAATCTGAAGTTGTCATGCCACGACGTCCATTAGAGGTCGGTTTATACTTTTTAATCGCCATTTTGAATTTCCCTCCTTCTTTTTACAGATAATTAAGCTTCAAAAATTTCGATTTCTTTGCTGTCTGCAGTAAGTTTTACGATCGCTTTTCTGCGACGGCTAGTCATACCAGTGTAGCGTCCAACACGTTTTGATTTACCTTTGTAGTTCATGATGTTGACTTTGTCAACTTTCACTCCAAAGATGCTTTCAACCGCGTCTTTCACTTCTGTTTTGTTAGCTCTTACATCAACTTCAAAAGTATATTTCTTTTCAGTCATTAAATCAGCAGAACGTTCAGTAATGACGGGGCGCTTTAGAACATCACGAGGATCTTTCATTATGCAAGCACCTCCTCTACTTTTTCAACCGCTGCTTTTGTAATCAGAAGCTTCTCGTGGTTGACAACGTCTAAAACGTTGATTCCGTTAGCTTCAACAACAGTAACTCCAGGAATGTTACGAGCAGATAAAGCTACTGCTTCGTTTGCATCCGCAGTTACGATTAAAGCTTTTTTCTCAACAGATAATCCTTTAAGGATAGCTGCCATTTCTTTTGTTTTAGCCGTATCAAGAGTAAGATCTTCAAGAACGATGATGTTGTTGTCGTTCACTTTAGAAGACAATACTGATTTGATTGCCAAGCGGCGAACTTTTTTAGGTAATTTATAAGAATAGCTGCGTGGTGTTGGGCCGAATACGACACCACCTCCGCGCCATTGCGGTGAACGGATTGAACCTTGACGGGCACGTCCAGTACCTTTTTGACGCCATGGTTTACGACCTCCGCCGCGTACTTCAGAACGATTTTTTACTTTGTGAGTTCCTTGACGTAAGGAAGCTCTTTGCATAAGAATAGCGTCGAATACAACACTCTCATTTGGTTCGATACCAAATACAGAAGCATTTAATTCGATGTCACCAGCAGTAGAACCGTTTTGGTTGTATAATGCTACTTTTGGCATGATCAATTTCCTCCTTTCCTAAGAGAGTTATTTAGATTTAACAGCACTTTTAACAGTGATTAAAGTTTTCTTCGCACCAGGTACGTTACCTTTGATCAAAAGAAGATTGCGTTCTGCATCAACTTTTACGATTTCAAGGTTTTGAACAGTGATTTGCTCTCCGCCCATACGTCCAGGTAATAATTTACCTTTGAATACACGGTTAGGATCTACAGGTCCCATTGAACCAGGACGACGGTGGTAGCGTGAACCGTGAGACATAGGTCCGCGAGATTGTCCGTGGCGCTTGATCGCACCTTGGAAACCTTTACCTTTAGATACTCCTGTTACATCTACGATTTCTCCAGCAGAGAAAATTTCAACCTTGACTTCCTGACCAACTTCATACGCATCCATTTCCACTCCGCGTAATTCTTTAACGAAGCGCTTAGGAGCAGTTTC
>NZ_CP026521.1:178907-180093 GCF_002953915.1 Bacillus sp. MBGLi79 | reverse complement strand
AATTAACCTAATACTTTAGCAACAACACCCGCACCTACTGTACGGCCACCTTCACGGATTGCGAAGCGTAAACCTTCGTCCATTGCGATTGGGTGGATCAGTTCAACGATCATGTTCACGTTGTCGCCTGGCATTACCATTTCTACGCCTTCTGGTAATTCGATAGTACCAGTTACGTCAGTTGTACGGAAGTAGAACTGTGGACGGTAGCCTTTGAAGAATGGTGTGTGACGACCACCTTCATCTTTGCTCAGAATATAAACTTCTGATTCAAATTTGTTGTGTGGGTTGATTGAGCCTGGTTTCGCCAGTACTTGTCCACGTTCGATTTCTTCACGTTTTGTACCACGCAGCAGAACACCTACGTTCTCACCTGCACGACCTTCGTCAAGTAATTTACGGAACATTTCAACGCCAGTACAAGTTGTTTTTGCGGTTTCTTTGATACCAACAATCTCAACTTCATCACCTACTTTGATGATACCACGCTCTACACGACCAGTAACTACTGTACCACGGCCTGAGATTGAGAATACATCTTCGATTGGTAACAGGAATGGTTTGTCAATTGCACGCTCTGGCTCTGGGATATAAGAATCCAGTGCTTCTGCTAATTCAACAATTTTTGCTTCCCACTCTGCTTCGCCTTCCAGTGCTTTCAGCGCTGAACCACGGATTACTGGAGTGTCATCACCTGGGAAATCGTATTGAGACAGAAGTTCACGAACTTCCATTTCAACTAATTCTAACAGCTCTTCATCATCTACCATGTCACATTTGTTCAGGAATACGATGATGTAAGGAACACCAACCTGACGACCTAACAGGATGTGCTCACGAGTTTGTGGCATTGGACCATCAGTTGCTGCTACTACCAGAATAGCGCCGTCCATTTGCGCAGCACCAGTGATCATGTTTTTAACATAGTCGGCGTGACCTGGGCAGTCTACGTGTGCGTAGTGGCGAGTTGGAGTATCGTATTCTACGTGTGAAGTAGAGATGGTGATACCACGCGCTTTTTCTTCTGGCGCATTATCGATTTGGTCGAATGCACGAGCAGCACCACCGTAAGTTTTAGCTAAAACTGTAGTGATTGCAGCAGTCAGAGTTGTTTTACCGTGGTCAACGTGGCCGATAGTACCAACGTTAACGTGCGGTTTTGAACGTTCAAATTTTTCTTTAGACA
>NZ_CP026521.1:175680-178807 GCF_002953915.1 Bacillus sp. MBGLi79 | reverse complement strand
TTGACTTCCTGACCAACTTCATACGCATCCATTTCCACTCCGCGTAATTCTTTAACGAAGCGCTTAGGAGCAGTTTCCGCTTTTGCAACGTGCCCTTTTTCAGGTTTGTTAGAAAGCTTTTCACGCTTGTCGTCAAAACCAAGCTGGATTGCTTCGTAACCGTCGTTTTCAGCTGTTTTCTTTTGAAGAACAACGTTTGGAGCAGCCTCGATAACAGTTACCGGAATAAGATCACCGTTCTCAGCGAATACTTGCGTCATACCAATTTTTCTTCCTAAGATTCCTTTGGTCATTCGTCACACCTCCTATTAAGATCATTCTATATTTTAGAATTAAAGTTTAATTTCGATATCGACACCAGATGGTAAGTCTAATCGCATAAGAGCATCAACAGTTTGTGGTGTTGGGTTCACAATGTCGATTAAACGTTTATGTGTACGCATTTCAAATTGCTCACGAGAATCTTTGTATTTGTGCACCGCACGAAGGATTGTGTAAACTGATTTTTCAGTTGGCAACGGAATCGGACCAGATACGCTGGCACCAGAACGTTTTGCCGTTTCAACAATCTTCTCTGCAGATTGATCAAGGATTCTATGATCATATGCTTTCAAACGAATACGAATTTTTTGTTTTGCCATTATTTTCCCTCCTTTTCGCCTACATCACGTTAGACAGTTCTCCGTGAGAAAAACCTGAACACCTTGCCATGGCAAAGCGGCCGGGTGTGTCAGCAACCTCTCACTTCATCGCAGTCAAAGACCAACATACACCATTATACAGAAAATAGGCGTATGTTGCAAGACTTATTTAAAATATGCATGGTTTGCACACTTTTTATATTATACAGGGGTTTTTCTTATTTATCAAGGACCTATCATAAATGGTACCGTGCATGACGACTTAGTGTACTAGCGAATAATGACGGCTCCTCAATATGCGGGGTATGAGCTGAATTCACAAATTGAACCCAGCGCTTTTCGGGCGCCACGAGTTCTTGATAATACTGTTTCGATATTTCAGCTGGAACAATTAAGTCATGTTTCCCTGAAATGAAAACACACGGTACTTTAATAGAAGGAACAGATCTAAATGCATTAAACCTGTACAACTCATCTGTTAAATGTTTTTTGCTGAAGCGCAGTCCATTGAGGACGCTATGAATGTTTCGCACACCATACTCATTACCAGTAAGCATTTGAAATAAAACAGCAAGAGAATGCCGATGCAGGCGGGTGAATCCTCCTCTGCTTACCTCAACACAAAATCGATAGATAAGATGCTGGATATCCTGCTTCCAAGGCGGAGCCCCAATGAAACGTGTGAGCAAAGATAATATTCTGGCTTTCTTTGCTTCAGAAATTTTACGAATATGTCGATAAGCAGTTGATTCTTCAACGTGAGGGCTGACAACCTGACTGATTCCATAATAAGCGTAAAACAAGTCCGGGCGCTGCTGCACTACATGAAGCGCCAGCATTGACCCCCAAGAATGACCGGCCAGATATAGTTTTGTTTTTGAAAAGTGAGCTAAGAGCCATTGAGTGACATGGATTGTATCTTTAATGAAGTGATTTATTGTCATGGAGTGTTGCGAAATTCGTTTAGAATATGAAAGCCCTGATCCTCTCTGATCCCAATGAACTACAGTGAAATACCGTTCCAGCTCTTTTTGATAATGTCTAATGTATCCGATTTGCGGCGTACCCGGCCCGCCATGTAAAAAAAGCAGCAATGGATTTTCAATATCAGTTCCATTAATCATCAGCATTTGCTTTGTATTTTCAATGCTCAGTTCTTTCATGATTGCGATTGATCTCTTTTCAGGAATCATAGATAGTAGCCCCTCGAATATGATAGATCCTATTATACAAGAAAAAGACAAGCAAACAAAAAACGAGACCCACAAGGGGCCTCGTTTAAAATCATACTATTACTCAGTGATTGTAGAAACAACGCCTGAACCAACAGTACGTCCGCCTTCACGAATAGAGAAACGAGTTCCTTCTTCGATAGCGATTGTAGAGATAAGTTCAACGTTCATTTCAGTGTTATCTCCAGGCATAACCATTTCTACGCCTTCTGGAAGATGGATGATACCAGTTACGTCAGTTGTACGGAAGTAGAACTGAGGACGGTAGTTAGAGAAGAATGGAGTGTGACGTCCACCCTCTTCTTTAGAAAGAACGTAAACTTCAGCTTTGAATTTGCTGTGTGGAGTGATTGTACCTGGTTTAGCAAGTACTTGACCACGTTGGATTTCTTCACGAGATACACCACGAAGAAGGGCACCAATGTTGTCACCAGCTTCAGCATAATCAAGAAGCTTACGGAACATTTCAACACCTGTAACAGTTGTTTTCTTGTTCTCTTCTTGTAGACCGATGATTTCAACTTCGTCACCGACTTTAACTTGTCCGCGTTCTACACGGCCAGTCGCTACTGTACCACGACCAGTGATTGAGAATACGTCCTCAACTGGCATCATGAATGGTTTTTCAGTGTCACGTTCTGGAGTTGGGATGTACTCATCAACCGCATCCATAAGTTCGAAGATTTTAGCTTCGTACTCAGCGTCACCTTCAAGAGCTTTAAGAGCAGAACCTTTGATTACTGGTACATCATCACCAGGGAAGTCGTATTCGCTAAGAAGATCGCGAACTTCCATTTCAACTAGTTCAAGAAGCTCTTCGTCGTCTACCATGTCGCATTTGTTTAAGAATACTACGATGTATGGTACACCAACGTTTTTAGAAAGAAGGATGTGCTCACGAGTTTGTGGCATTGGGCCATCAGCAGCAGATACTACAAGGATAGCTCCGTCCATTTGCGCAGCACCAGTGATCATGTTTTTAACATAGTCAGCGTGTCCTGGGCAGTCAACGTGTGCATAGTGACGAGTTTCAGTTTCGTACTCAACGTGTGCAGTAGAGATTGTGATACCGCGCTCACGTTCTTCTGGAGCACCATCAATTTGATCGTACGCCATAGCTGTACCTTTACCAGATTTCTTATGAAGTACTGTTGTGATAGCAGCAGTTAAAGTTGTTTTACCATGGTCAACGTGTCCAATTGTACCAATATTGGCATGTGATTTGGAACGGTCGAATTTTTCTTTAGCCATTCT
>NZ_CP026521.1:173472-175580 GCF_002953915.1 Bacillus sp. MBGLi79 | reverse complement strand
TTACCATGGTCAACGTGTCCAATTGTACCAATGTTGGCATGTGATTTGGAACGGTCGAATTTTTCTTTAGCCATTCTGAAAATCCTCCTTAAAAAGGTTAGTTTTTGTTATATAGAGTGATAGAAAGTGAAAGCGATGTTTCACTTTCTCATCTTACAATAGTATTTATACTTTAATGAAGAGGCAAAATCAATTATTCACCTTGATTTTTTTTGATGATCTCATCAGCAATGCTCTTAGGCACTTCTTCGTAATGGTCAAAGACCATTGTGAACGTACCGCGTCCTTGTGTGTTTGAACGGAGAGCCGTAGCGTAACCGAACATTTCAGAAAGTGGAACCATCGCGCGAACGACTTGAGCGTTTCCGCGTCCTTCCATACCTTCTACGCGACCGCGGCGTGATGTAATATCACCCATGATGTCTCCCATGTATTCTTCTGGGATAACGACTTCAACTTTGGAGATCGGCTCAAGAATAACCGGGTTACACTTGCTTGCCGCGTTTTTAAGCGCCATTGAAGCAGCGATTTTAAACGCCATTTCGTTTGAGTCGACGTCATGGTAAGAACCGTCAAACAATTTCGCTTTGATGTCGATAACAGGGTAACCTGCGACTACACCGTTTTGAAGTGAATCTTCAAGTCCTGCTTGAACAGCCGGAATGTATTCACGAGGAACGACACCACCGACGATTGCGTTTTCGAACTCAAAGCCTTTTCCTTCTTCGTTTGGAGAGAATTCGATCCAAACGTGTCCGAACTGTCCTCGTCCACCAGACTGACGTACGAATTTACCTTCAACTTGCGCGCTCGCACGGAATGTTTCACGATACGCAACTTGAGGAGCACCAACGTTGGCTTCAACTTTAAATTCGCGTTTCATACGGTCAACGATGATATCAAGGTGAAGCTCACCCATACCACCGATGATCGTTTGACCTGTTTCAGGGTCAGTATGCGCACGGAATGTTGGATCCTCTTCAGCCAATTTAGCCAGTGCAGTAGACATTTTGTCTTGGTCAGCCTTAGATTTAGGCTCGATTGCAACGTGGATAACAGGCTCAGGGAATTCCATAGATTCAAGAATAACAAGGTTTTTCTCGTCGCAAAGCGTGTCCCCTGTAGTCGTGTCTTTCAAACCTACAGCAGCAGCGATATCCCCTGCGTACACAGTAGAGATTTCTTCACGGCTGTTGGCGTGCATTTGCAGGATACGTCCGACGCGCTCACGTTTGCCTTTTGTTGAGTTTCTTACGTATGAACCGGAATCAAGTGTTCCTGAGTACACACGGAAGAACGTCAATTTACCAACGTAAGGGTCAGTCATAACTTTAAATGCAAGTGCTGAGAAAGGTGCGTCGTCAGAAGACTCACGAGTAACCTCTTCCTCAGAATCAGGCAGAGTACCTTTGATTGCCGGTACGTCAGTTGGAGCTGGCAGGTAGTCAAGAACTGCGTCAAGCACTAATTGAACACCTTTGTTTTTGAAAGCTGAACCACAAAGAACCGGATAGAACTCAACGTTACAAGTTCCTTTGCGGATTGCCGCTTTCAGCTCGTCAACTGTGATTTCTTCGCCTTCCAAGTACTTCATCATAAGCTCTTCATCAAGCTCAGCAACAGCTTCAATCAAGCTGGCGCGAAGCTCTTCAGCTTTGTCTTTGTACTCGGCAGGGATTTCACGCGCATCAGAGCGTGTTCCAAGATCATCTTCATAGTAGTACGCAACGTTTTCTACAAGGTCGATGATCCCTTCGAAATTGTCTTCGGCGCCAATCGGTAATTGGATCGCGTGAGCGTTCGCCTCAAGACGGTCTTTAAGAGTTCCTACAGAGTAAAGGAAGTCCGCACCCGTTTTGTCCATCTTGTTGACAAATACGATACGAGGTACTCCGTAAGTTGTTGCCTGACGCCAAACCGTTTCAGTTTGCGGCTCAACGCCTGATTGTGCGTCAAGAACGGCAACGGCACCATCAAGTACGCGCAGTGAACGTTCAACCTCAACTGTGAAGTCTACGTGTCCTGGTGTGTCGATGATGTTTACGCGGTAACCTTTCCACTGTGCAGTTGTTGCAGCGGATGTGATTGTGATACCGCGTTCTTGTTCC
>NZ_CP026521.1:172901-173464 GCF_002953915.1 Bacillus sp. MBGLi79 | reverse complement strand
TTACCGGCATCGATGTGAGCCATGATTCCGATATTACGAGTTTTTTCTAAGGAGAACTCTCTTGCCATTGGGTCTTTTCTCCTTCCTTCTTAGGGAATAATATTTTGTCGTGTGAGATTACCAGCGATAGTGAGCGAACGCTTTGTTTGCTTCAGCCATCTTATGAGTATCTTCACGTTTCTTAACAGCTGCACCAGTGTTGTTAGCTGCATCAAGGATTTCGTTAGCTAAACGCTCTTCCATCGTTTTTTCTCCGCGAAGACGAGCGTAGTTTACTAACCAGCGAAGTCCAAGAGTCGTACGGCGTTCAGGACGAACCTCTACAGGTACTTGGTAGTTTGCACCACCTACGCGGCGTGCTTTAACTTCAAGCACTGGCATGATGTTCTTCAATGCTTGTTCGAAAACCTCCATTGCATCGTTGCCGGTACGTTCTTTAATAATATCGAATGACTTGTATAGGATTGTTTGAGCTTTACCTTTTTTACCGTCGATCATCATTTTGTTGATCAAACGAGTAACCAGTTTAGAGTTGTAAAGCGGATCAGGTAAAACATCTCTTT
>NZ_CP026521.1:171073-172801 GCF_002953915.1 Bacillus sp. MBGLi79 | reverse complement strand
ATCTGATTATCCTCCCTTCTCTTGTTACGGGTTTACAGTAAGCAGAGGGATTTCACGGTTCAGCTGCCGGGATCAAACCAGCGCTAGGCGCGAAAAGCCTGATGCCCTTAACAGCATTGCCAGAACTCCTTGCTTTTAAAAACCCTTTTATTTGTATTTAAACGGAATTATTTTTTCTTAGGACGTTTTGTACCGTATTTAGAACGGCCTTGTGCACGGTTTTCAACTCCGGCAGTATCAAGCGCGCCACGCACGATGTGGTAGCGTACCCCCGGTAAGTCTTTTACACGTCCACCGCGGATCAATACGACACTGTGCTCTTGCAGGTTGTGTCCGATACCAGGAATGTAGGCCGTAACCTCGATTCCGTTAGTTAAACGAACACGGGCATATTTACGAAGCGCCGAGTTCGGCTTCTTCGGTGTCATTGTACCGACACGGGTACATACTCCGCGTTTTTGTGGTGAAGATACGTTAGTGTGCTCTTTCTTGAAGCTGTTGTATCCTTTGTTAAGTGCTGGAGACTTAGAATTTTCAACTTTGCTTACGCGTCCTTTGCGGACTAGCTGATTAATTGTAGGCATTTTGTAATTCCTCCCTTCATCATGTTTTATAACCCACATACCCAGGTGGTTCATTTAAAAGCAAAAAACAATGCCTTTGCATAAAAGCAAAAACAACGAGTACGTTATTGAATAATGGCAACAGCTGCAGCTCCGACTTCAATTCCGCAGGCTTTGCCGAGCTTTTTCATGGACTCTGCCATTGAGACGGGAATCCCTTGTTCATTTGCCAGGTTAATAACATCTGACGTCAGAAAAGGATCAGCGTCTTTTGCTACGACGACTTCCTTAACAGAATTGCGCTTCAGCGCTTTGACTGTCTGCTTCGTACCGATAATAATAGATTGAGCCTGTGATACTTTATCATAAGACATCATATATCCTCCAAAGTAACAGGTTTAAATTGAGCACCTTGGTTATATTATCATCCTGAAAGAAGGATGTCAACACATGATGACAATTTTTAGTGACATCCTTCTTTAGGATTTTTTTATTTATTCAGCCGGAACCATTTCATCAGATGATTGGACTTGCAATACCGGCTTCACTTTACGGTAGTTCAGCATACCCGTTCCAGCAGGAACAAGCTTACCGATGATAACATTCTCTTTAAGGCCGAGAAGCTCATCGCGTTTTCCTTTGATTGCTGCATCTGTCAGGACACGTGTTGTTTCCTGGAATGACGCGGCAGACAGGAAGGAATCCGTTTCAAGCGATGCTTTGGTGATACCGAGAAGCACCGGACGGCCTGTTGCAGGGCGTTTGCCTTCGAGCAGAACTTTTTTGTTCGCTTCGGTAAACTGGTGAATATCGAGCAGCGTGCCTGGCAGCACTTCCGTGTCGCCGGCATCGATGACACGCACTTTGCGAAGCATCTGGCGAACCATAACCTCGACGTGCTTATCCCCGATTTCAACCCCTTGCATACGATAAACCTTCTGCACTTCATGAAGGAGGTATTCTTGCACCGTCGTGATGTCAGTAACTTTCAGAAGCTCTTTCGGATCAACCGAACCTTCTGTCAGCACCTGACCACGGGAAATTTTCTCTCCTTCAGTGACTTTCAGGCGCGCGTTGTAAGGCGCCGTATATGAACGGCTTTCGACTTCGCCCTGAACGACGATTTCCTGCTGTTTGTCACGCACTTCATTGATTTCAGCTACGA
>NZ_CP026521.1:165434-171063 GCF_002953915.1 Bacillus sp. MBGLi79 | reverse complement strand
CAGCTACGACACCGTCAATTTCAGAGATCGTCGCTTGACCTTTAGGGTTTCGTGCTTCACACAATTCCTGGATACGCGGCAAACCTTGTGTAATATCGTCTCCGGCAACCCCGCCCGTATGGAAGGTACGCATCGTTAACTGTGTACCCGGCTCACCAATGGACTGGGCAGCGATGATTCCGACTGCTTCCCCGACTTCGACGTCGGTTCCTGTTGCCAAGTTGCGGCCGTAGCATCGTTTACATACACCATGTGACGTATTACATGTAAATGCGGAGCGGATCCACACTTCTTCAATGCCTGCTTCGACAATTTCGAGCGCTTTATCTTCGTCGATCAGCTCATTTTCATCCACAAGCACTTCACCTGTTTCCGGATGTTTAACAGGTTTTCTCGCGAATCGGCCGACAAGACGCTCTTCAAGACGCTCGATCACTTCTGTGCCTTCCGTAATGGCTTTGGCAAGAATGCCTCGGTCTGTGCCGCAGTCAGTCTCACGAATGATGACGTCTTGGGCTACGTCTACGAGACGGCGTGTCAGGTAACCTGAGTCGGCTGTCTTCAGAGCCGTATCCGCAAGACCTTTACGCGCACCGTGAGTAGAGATAAAGTACTCGAGTACCGTTAAACCTTCGCGGAAACTTGACTTGATCGGAAGTTCGATGATCCGTCCAGCCGGGTTGGCCATCAGACCGCGCATACCCGCAAGCTGCGTAAAGTTTGATGCGTTACCCCGGGCTCCGGAATCACTCATCATGTAGATCGGGTTGATTTCATCCAGGGATTTCATCAGCTTGCCTTGGATCGTATCTTTAGCTGCACTCCAGATGGAAATGACCCGTTCATAACGCTCTTCTTCAGTAATCAGACCGCGTCTGAACTGCTTCATGACGTTATCAACTTTTCCTTGCGCTTCTTCAAGGATTTCCTGTTTGTCGTCCAATACGACGATATCGGAAACACCGACCGTAATTCCGGCTTTTGTCGAATATTTAAATCCAAGGTTTTTCATGCGGTCAAGCATTTTTGATGTTTCTGTAATATGGAATCTTTTGAAGATCTCCGCAATGATTTTACCCAAAATGCCTTTTTTGAACGGCTGGTTGATTTCCTGGTTCTTAATGGCTTCTTTAACATCTGCACCGTAATCCAAGAAGAAACGGTCAGGTGTTTTTTCTTCAATGTTGCTCTTCGTCGGTTCGTTCATGTATGGGAACGACGGCGGAAGAATCTCGTTGAAGATCAGTTTTCCGACAGTTGTAACGAGCAGCTTGGAACGCTGTTCTTCGGTAAATGTTTCATTTTTCAGGGAGTTAACCGCAACGGCTACTCTCGTATGCAAATGAACATATCCGTTTTGATACGCAAGAAGCGCTTCATCCGTATCTTTGAAAACCATACCTTCGCCGACTGCGCCTGGGCGTTCTAGCGTCAGATAGTAGTTTCCAAGCACCATATCCTGAGACGGCGTAACAACCGGTTTTCCGTCTTTAGGGTTCAGGATGTTTTGTGCGGCAAGCATCAAGATGCGCGCCTCAGCTTGCGCTTCTGCTGATAAAGGAACGTGAACCGCCATTTGGTCACCGTCAAAGTCAGCGTTGTATGCCGTACATACAAGCGGATGAAGACGGATGGCACGGCCTTCGACAAGCGTTGGTTCAAACGCTTGAATACCTAATCTGTGAAGCGTAGGTGCACGGTTGAGAAGCACAGGGTGTTCTTTGATAACTGATTCAAGGACATCCCAGACTTCCGGCTGAACGCGCTCAATTTTACGCTTCGCACTCTTAATGTTGTGGGCAAGACCTTTTTCAACAAGCTCTTTCATGACGAATGGCTTGAACAGTTCCAGCGCCATTTCTTTCGGAAGACCGCATTGATACATTTTCAGGTTCGGACCTACGACGATAACCGAACGGCCTGAGTAGTCAACACGTTTACCGAGAAGGTTTTGACGGAAACGGCCTTGTTTACCTTTCAGCATGTGAGAAAGGGATTTTAACGGTCTGTTTCCCGGACCTGTAACAGGACGGCCTCTGCGTCCGTTATCGATCAGCGCGTCCACGGCTTCTTGAAGCATGCGCTTTTCGTTTTGAACGATAATGCTTGGCGCTCCAAGATCCAAAAGACGTTTTAAACGATTGTTACGGTTGATGACACGGCGGTACAAATCGTTCAGATCGGAAGTTGCAAAACGTCCACCGTCAAGCTGTACCATCGGTCTCAGCTCAGGCGGAATGACCGGAAGAACGTCGAGGATCATCCAGGACGGCTTATTTCCGGAGTTGCGGAATGCTTCCAATACTTCCAAGCGTTTGATCGCACGTGTGCGGCGCTGTCCTTGTGACGTTTTAAGCTCTTCTTTCAGCATATCCACTTCTTTATCGAGGTCGATATCTTGAAGGAGCTTATGAATCGCTTCAGCACCCATTGATGCTTGGAATTTATTTCCATATTTATCAAGGTACGCCCGGTACTCTTTTTCAGAAAGAAGCTGTTTTTTCTCAAGCGGTGTATTGGCCGGATCTGTTACGACATAAGAAGCAAAGTAAATGACTTCTTCCAATGCGCGCGGAGACATATCCAGCACAAGACCCATACGGCTCGGGATTCCTTTAAAATACCAGATGTGAGAAACAGGGGCTGCCAGCTCGATATGCCCCATTCTCTCACGACGGACTTTAGCCCGGGTTACTTCAACTCCACAACGGTCGCAGACTACGCCTTTATAACGAACCCGCTTGTACTTTCCGCAGTGGCATTCCCAGTCCTTTTGAGGACCGAAAATGCGCTCGCAGAATAGACCATCTTTTTCAGGTTTCAAAGTACGATAGTTGATTGTTTCAGGCTTTTTCACTTCTCCGTAAGACCATGAACGGATTTTGTCAGGTGAAGCGAGACCGATGTTCATATACTCAAAATTGTTCACATCCAGCAAGGGGCCTACCTCCCTTTTTATCTTCGGGTTATACCCTGTCACTTGCGTATAAAATTCGTTTATTCTTTTGTGACGACATCGCGCTCTGCGTCAGCAGAAACGAATTCTTCGGACTCTTCATCATTCGGCAGAGAAAGCCCTTCGTTTTGTTTCGCGTCTTCGTCGTCTTCCAAGTCTCTCATTTCGATTTCTTCTTCGTCGCTTGATAGGATTTTGACGTCCATACCTAAGCTTTGAAGCTCTTTGATCAATACTTTGAACGATTCCGGAACACCAGGTTCTGGAACATTGTCGCCTTTTACGATGGCTTCGTATGTTTTCACACGGCCTACGACATCATCCGATTTAACAGTCAGGATTTCTTGAAGTGTATATGCTGCACCGTAAGCTTCAAGCGCCCAAACTTCCATCTCTCCAAAACGCTGTCCACCGAACTGCGCTTTACCTCCGAGAGGCTGCTGGGTAACGAGTGAGTAAGGACCTGTAGAACGCGCGTGCAATTTGTCGTCAACCATGTGAGCCAATTTGATCATGTACATGATGCCGACAGACACCCGGTTGTCAAACGGCTCTCCAGTTCGGCCGTCGTAAAGGACTGTCTTTGCGTCCCTTGACATGCCGGCTTCTTCAAGCGTTTCCCACACATCTTCTTCGCGGGCACCGTCAAATACCGGCGACGCGACATGCAGACCGAGACGGCGTGCAGCCATACCAAGGTGCAGCTCCAACACCTGCCCGATGTTCATACGCGATGGTACGCCCAGCGGGTTTAACATGATGTCAATCGGTGTTCCGTCAGGCAGATACGGCATATCTTCCTCCGGAAGGATTTTCGAAATAACACCTTTGTTCCCGTGGCGCCCGGCCATTTTGTCCCCTTCAGAAATTTTACGCTTCTGAACGATGTAAACGCGGACGAGCTGGTTAACGCCCGGAGGCAGTTCGTCTCCGTCTTCGCGGTTGAACACTTTTACATCAAGGATGATACCGCCGCCTCCGTGAGGCACACGCAGCGACGTATCGCGGACTTCACGCGCTTTTTCGCCGAAGATGGCGTGAAGCAGGCGCTCTTCTGCAGTAAGCTCTGTAACACCTTTAGGCGTTACTTTACCAACAAGAAGATCTCCGTCTTTTACTTCAGCACCGACACGGATAATTCCGCGTTCATCGAGATTGCGAAGAGCGTCTTCACCGACGTTTGGAATATCGCGTGTAATTTCTTCAGGTCCGAGTTTTGTATCCCGGGCCTCTGATTCGTATTCCTCAATATGAATAGACGTGTATACGTCGTCTTTTACAAGGCGTTCGCTCATGATGATGGCATCCTCGTAGTTGTAGCCATCCCATGTCATAAAGCCGACCATGACGTTGCGTCCAAGGGCAAGCTCACCTTTTTCCATAGACGGACCGTCAGCTAAAATTTCACCTTTTACAACCTCATCACCGACGCTTACGATCGGACGCTGGTTGTAGCAAGTTCCCTGGTTGGAACGAACAAACTTCAGCAGGCTGTATTTATCAAGGTTCCCTTTGACTTTCTGGCCGTCGACTTCTTCATAGCGGCGCACCCAGATGTTTTTCGCTTCCACCCGTTCAACGATTCCAGGATGGCGGCAAATAACAGCGGCACCGGAGTCTTTTGCAGATACATACTCCATTCCGGTTCCGACGATCGGAGATTCAGGCTGCATAAGAGGTACAGCCTGCCGTTGCATGTTCGCTCCCATTAGGGCGCGGTTTGAGTCATCGTTTTCCAAGAATGGAATACATGCAGTCGCGGCAGAGACAACCTGTTTAGGCGAAACGTCCATATAGTCGACGCGGTCTTTCGGAACAACGGTGTTCTCCCCTCTGAAACGGGCGACGATGCTGTCATCCACAAAAGATCCGTCATCATTCAGACGTGCGTTAGCCTGGGCAACGACATAGTTGTCTTCTTCATCAGCTGTCAAGTAATCGATTCTCGGCGTTACTTTTCCAGTCTCAGGGTCAACGCGGCGATACGGCGTTTCGATGAAGCCGAAACGGTTCACTTTCGCGAATGAAGAAAGCGAGTTGATCAAACCGATGTTTGGACCCTCAGGAGTTTCAATCGGACACATCCGGCCGTAGTGGGAATAGTGAACGTCACGGACTTCCATTCCGGCACGCTCACGGGTCAAACCGCCCGGTCCAAGCGCTGACAGACGGCGCTTATGCGTCAGCTCAGCAAGCGGATTCGTCTGATCCATAAACTGAGAAAGCTGCGAGCTTCCGAAAAACTCTTTGATTGATGCGATGACAGGGCGAATATTGATCAGCTGCTGTGGCGTGATCGTGTTTGTATCTTGAATAGACATTCTTTCACGAACAACACGCTCCATTCTGCTTAAACCGATACGGAATTGGTTTTGCAGAAGCTCTCCCACTGAACGGAGACGGCGGTTTCCTAAATGGTCGATATCGTCGGTATCGCCCACTCCGTGAAGCAGGTTAAAGAAATAGCTGATGGAAGAGATAATATCAGAAGGTGTAATATTTTTAACGCCTTCTTCAATATAAGCATTTCCAATCACATTGATTGTCTGCTCCCCTTCTTGATCTGTCGGGGCATAGATTTTAATAGACTGAAGCGTCACTTCATCTTCAACAACTCCGCCGTTCGGATACAGCTTTTTAAAACCGATTCCGTTTTCAAGGTAAGGCAGGACT
>NZ_CP026521.1:155891-165334 GCF_002953915.1 Bacillus sp. MBGLi79 | reverse complement strand
ATTTGCAATTTTACAACTTTAACTACTTTTTTAGCCACGAGACACACCTCCTTAAGTCCGTGATGTGGTAATAGGGTGAACCCTCCCACTCAAGGTCTCATTCTTTATATGAATGATGAAAATATCAAGCTAGCTGCCTTGACCTTTTTGCCAAGACGCACCTTTGTATATTATCACTTTTATATAGTGATTTCAAGCGCTTTTCCATTACAATTTGTCAACTTGAGTAAATTCGAGCTCAACCGGGGTCTCTCTTCCGAACATATTAACGAATACTTTGACTTTATTTTTGTCGTGGTCGATCTCTTCGATCGTCCCTGTGAAATCAGCAAACGGGCCGTCGATCACCTTGACGGTTTCTTTTAATTCAAAGTCGATTTCTGTTTTTCTTTCTTCAAGCCCCATCCGCTTCAGAATTTTTTCCGCTTCGCCCGGAAGCAGCGCAGTCGGCTTTGAACCTGATCCGGCTGAACCGACAAACCCGGTCACGCCAGGCGTATTTCGAACAACATACCAGGAATCATCCGTCATGACTAGTTCGACAAGTACATACCCAGGGAATACTTTCTTTTTAACGACTTTTTTCTTGCCGTTTTTAATATCGGTTTCTTCCTCTTCAGGTACAACGACGCGGAATATCTTATCCTGCATCCCCATCGATTCCACCCGTTTTTCCAAATTCGCCTTTACTTTATTTTCATAGCCGGAGTACGTATGAACCACATACCATTTCTTTTCCATTCTCATTCAGGACCCTTTCAGTCCTTCCCTCCCCACACCTTAAAAGTTTTTGGCCGTACCGGGAAACTGACACTTTCTTTTATACGAGCCTCATATTTTGAAACAATGAAAAAACCCGTTAAACGGGTTTTTTGGCAAGTCATATTTAGATCTATTATAACACGTTATGCTGATCATTATTCAACTATTAAACGAATTAATTGCGTAATACCCGAATCGATGAGTGCAAAAAAGATAGCGAAAAAGATAACGGTGGTGATAACAGTGATCGTATAGCGCGTTAGTTCTTTTCCTTTAGGCCAGGTGACCTTTTTCATTTCTTTTCCGACATTCTTTAAAAATTTGATAATACCCATGGTAAGAAACCTCCACAACCTAAAAACAAAAACGCCTATTTTGTTTCCAGATGTACTGTATGTGAATTGCAGTTATTGCAGTATTTCTTTACTTCGAGCCGTTCAGCCAAAGCTGCGGAGCTTTTCATTGTCGTATAATTACGACTTCCGCAATTTTTGCAGGCTAACGTTACTTTTTTCTTCATGTTTACACCTTTTTCTGGACGATCATTTTCCTAAGTAACATATCACAGTCATAAAATGACTGTCAATATGCCATAAGCATTGGCTACAAGCTGATTTCGCGGAGCTCCAGGTACTTTTCAAGCTTTCTTTTGACACGCTGGAGCGCATTATCGATCGATTTTACATGGCGGTTTAGTTCTTCGGATATTTCCTGATAGGATCTTCCGTCGAGATAGAGCGCAAGAACTTTTCTTTCTAAATCACTAAGCAATTCTCCCATTTTCAGCTCGATATCATCGAATTCTTCCTGATTGATGATCAGCTCTTCAGGATTCATGACCTTGGCTCCGGAAATCACGTCGAGAAGCGTCCGGTCTGATTCCTCGTCATAAATGGGCTTGTCCAGCGACACATAAGAATTGAGCGGAATATGTTTCTGGCGAGTAGCTGTTTTGATAGCGGTAATAATTTGGCGGGTAATGCATAATTCTGCAAAAGCTTTGAATGAAGTCAGCTTGTCCTCTTTAAAATCACGGATAGATTTGTAGAGTCCAATCATGCCTTCCTGAACGATATCTTCCCGATCAGCCCCGATTAAGAAGTAGGATCTTGCTTTTGCCCTTACAAAATTACGGTACTTTGTAATCAAGTAATCTAACGCATCACTGTCTCCGACATGAACCATTTCAATGACCTGCTCGTCTTCCAACTGGCAAAAACGTTCTTTGCTGAACTGTTCTTTGCTGAATTTTCCCTGGTTGTTTTGTAAGTTCACTCCGATCCCCCCGACCGCACGTAGATAGAAATATTATACAGTAATGGACAAAAAAGCGTCAACCTAATCCAAGTCGCCACGCCGCCATTTTTCGAAGATCTTCAAGACGTCTTCTGACAATGGAATTTTCCCCGCGGGACGTTCTGAGGTGATTTGTTTCACACTTTTTTCGATTTGCCTTTCGATCGCTTCGACTTCCCTGAGCAGCTCCCTGGCTGATTTGCGCAGTGCCCCTTGGCCGAAAATCGCCCATTGCTCTGTGTAGTCAGATGTGGCAACATGAAGTTGCGTCTGAATATTATTCAAGTCTGACACCAGTTTCTCGATCCGTTCATCAGCCGTTTCATTTTCCCTTGTGAATATCACTTCTACGCGATGATTGACCTTCTTTTTCTCGATTCCTTTAACGAGATGCGCATCAAAGACAACGATTACCCGGAACCCAGTATACGATTGATATTCCGCCATCTTCTGTATCAACAGATCCCTTGCTTCTTCAAAACTGTTTTCTTTTAAATCTTTCAACTGAGGCCATGCCCCAATCATGTTATAACCGTCGACCAACAGGATGTCCATTCCGTCTATTCTCCCAGAGGGCTTCGTTTCCGGTACACTTCATACATCAGGAGGCCGGCTGCGACTGAGGCGTTCAGGGACGTAACTTTTCCCGCCATCGGCAGGCGGATGAGAAAATCACATTTCTCTTTTACAAGCCTTCCCATGCCTTTTCCTTCACTGCCGATGACAAGCGCAAGCGGCATATTTCCNNNNCCGTCGAGCGACCTGTAGTCCTGTTTTCCAGACGCATCGGTACCGACTACCCAAATGCCCCGTTGCTTCATTTCTTCCAGGGTTCGCGACAGGTTGGTCACTTTGACGACCGGAATATGTTCGATGGCTCCTGTCGAGGCTTTGGCGACAGTCGTCGTAAGGCCGACCGCGCGCCTCTTCGGGATGATGATACCATGAGCCCCTACCGCGTCTGCGGTGCGCATAATAGAGCCCAGATTGTGCGGATCCTCAATCTCGTCTAAAACGAGGATAAACGGCTGTTCATTTCTGTCTTCGGCCTTTTGAAAAAGATCATCCAGTTCGGCATACTCGTAAGCCGCGACCTGAGCGACGACGCCTTGATGCTGTCCGGAAACCATTTGATCGAGTTTTTTTCTTGGGACATAATGAATCGTGATGCCTTTTTTGGCGGCAAGTTCAACGACTTGCTGAGCCTGTCCCTTCACTGTGTTTTCCGCCATCCACAGCTTATACAATTCCCGGCCTGACTTTAATGTTTCGATGACCGCGTTTTTTCCTATGACGTAATCATGCTGCTCACTCATTTGACTTCCTCCCTGCCATCCCGTTTTTCCAGTGCTGCTTTGATGAGTTCATTAAGCCTATCTTCCCTGTTCTCAAGAAAAAGATACCCGATGACCGCCTCAAAAGCCGTACTGTAACGATATGTTTGAACATCCGTATTTTTCGGTACCGTTCCGGATTTGGCATTCCGTCCTCTTCTCAGCACAGCCTGTTCTTCCTCGGTGAAAAATTCCTGCTCCTCTAGCGCAAACAGCATGCTTGCCTGCGACTTGGCAGAGACATAGCGCCTCGACTGCCTGTGCAGATCATTGGGCCTTGTCCTGCCTTGCTTTAAGAGGTGATGCCTGACGTATACCTCTAATACGGCATCACCCATGTAAGCAAGCGCCAAACCATTCAGCTGTTTGGCGTCTTTAATGGTTTCCAAATTCATGTTTACGATTCTCCTCTTTTCCAGCGTGTACCCTGTGGAGTGTCCTCCAGGATAATGTTCATGCTTTTCAGCTGGTCGCGAATCTGGTCAGATGTTGCGAAGTCACGGTTTCTGCGGGCTTCATTCCGCTTCTCGATCAGTTCTTCAATGTCCTTATCCAAAAGTTCCTGTTCCTTGAGGGAGAAGCCGAGAACTGAGCAGATCTCGTCAAACAGCTGTAGAAATGCCTGAATGACATGTTCTGAAGTATTCTTTTCCTGCAGATAGTAGTTGGCGTGTTTGGCCAGATCAAACAGGACGGAAATTGCATTCGCTGTATTAAAATCATCATCCATTGCCGTTTCAAAGGCTTTTCGCTGCTCTTCAATTTTTCCAAGCCATTCTGAATCGCCCTCTGTTAAATTTGTACTGCTTTTCAGGCGATACTGCAAATTGCTATAAGCTGTTTTTAGACGACCAAAAGCATTTTTTGTGTTCTCAAGAAGTTCGACCGAATAGTTGATCGGATGTCTGTAATGAACAGACAGCATGAAAAACCGCAGCACTTGGGGATCATGCTCTTTAATAATGTCATGCACAAGCACAAAGTTACCGAGCGATTTTGACATTTTCTCATTATCGATATTAATGTAGCCGTTATGAAGCCAATACTTCGCGAAAGGCTTCCCTGTCAATGCTTCCGATTGGGCAATTTCGTTTTCGTGATGCGGGAAGGTCAAATCCTGGCCGCCGGCGTGAATGTCGATCGAATCGCCCAAATATTTTTTCGCCATCGCAGAGCACTCGATATGCCAGCCGGGACGGCCTTTTCCCCAAGGGCTATCCCAGGAGATTTCGTTATCTTTCGCCGCTTTCCATAATGCGAAATCGAGCGCATCTTCTTTTTTCTCGCCCACTTGAATCCGGGCGCCTGATCTCAGCTCATCGACTGATTGATGCGACAGCTTTCCATAACCTTCAAACGATCTTGTTTTATAATAAACATCCCCGTCTGCCTCATAAGCATAGCCCTTATCGATCAGCGTTCGAATAAAATCGATGATTTCATCCATGTTTTCAGTGACGCGCGGATGGCAATCCGCTTTTGTGCAGCCCAGTGAACCGACATCTTCGAAGTACGCCTTAATAAAGCGTTCGGCGATGACCGGCACTTCCTCTCCAAGCTCATTTGCCGCTTTAATTAATTTGTCATCGACATCTGTAAAATTGGAGACGTATTGGACGTCATAGCCTTTATACTCCAAATACTTTCTGACCGTGTCATAGACGATCGCCGGCCTCGCGTTTCCGATGTGAATGTAGTTATATACGGTCGGACCGCACACATACATTTTGACCTTGCCTTCTTCAAGAGGCACAAACGGCTCTTTTTTTCGTGTGAGAGTATTATACAGTGTTAGTGTCACAGCTCATCTTCCCTTTCTTTTCTCCGGAGCTCTTGTTTCAGCTGCCTGATTTCGTTTTCCAATTCTCTGAAGCGGTCAGCCACCGGATCCGGCAAGTCCTGGTGGTTCAAGTCGCGTCTGATTTTCTTTCCGTTTTGTACGACGACGCGGCCCGGGATGCCGACAACGGTGGAGCATTCAGGCACATCATGCAGGACGACGGAGCCGGCGCCGATTTTCGCCCCTCTTCCGATTGTAATGGATCCAAGCACTTTTGCCCCTGTTGAGATCAGGGCATGATCCTCGATTGTCGGATGCCTTTTGCCTTTTTCTTTTCCAGTTCCTCCTAGCGTTACGCCCTGAAAAACCGTGACATTGTTTCCGATCTCACAGGTTTCGCCGATCACAACCCCCATGCCGTGATCGATGAAAAACCTCCTGCCGATCTTGGCACCCGGGTGAATTTCGATGCCTGTAAAGAAGCGGGCGATTTGAGAGATCGTTCTGGCGATGAAAAACCTTTTTCTTTTATATAAAGCATGTGCAATTCGATGCGCCCATATAGCATGCAAACCTGAATAAGTTAAGATGACTTCAATGTAGCTTCTCGCAGCTGGATCTTGATCAAATACGACGTCTACATCTTCTTTCAGCATTTTAAAGAACACATGATTCCCCCCGTTCCCCGCTTCCTTTGTCTCTATCTATTGTCAAACCATATAAAAAAACGCCTCTGTCTAATGACAGAGACGCTTTTTGACGCGCGGTTCCACTCTGTTTAGAAAACAGCACAGCTGTTTTCTCAACTCTCATCCATAACGGCGGATACCGCCTTTGAATACTTGTGTAAAAACGTTCTTCAAAGGTCTCAAGAGGTGCATTTCTAAAGCCCAGCGCTTAAGTCTTTTCCAGCCGATGAAGACTCTCTCTTTAAAGGCCCTGGCTTTATACTTATCCCTGTCAACGATTTATCTTATTGAATAATGTTATTCAGCCGTTTTAAAACGGTGTCTTTCCCCAATAATTCAATGGACTGAGGCAGTTCAGGACCGTGGGTCTGGCCTGTCGTCGCTACGCGGATCGGCATAAACAGCTTTTTCCCTTTATGTCCTGTTTCTTTTTGAACGGCTTTGATGGATGCCTTGATCTCATCTGCCGTAAACGAGTCAAGCTGCTCAAGCTTTTCGGCAAATACGCGAAGCACTTCCGGAACCTGCTCTTCTTCTAAAACTGTTCTTGCTTCACGATTATACTGGATATCGTCTTTAAAGAACAACTCTGTTAACTCGACGATTTCAGCGCCGTAGCTCAACTGTTCCTGATATAGAGAAATCAGCTTGCGAACCCATTCCTGTTCGCTGCCTGTTAGCTCTTCTGAAACCTTGCCCGCTTTTTGCAAATGCGGAACGGTCAATTCGATCACCTGATCAAGATCAAGTTTTTTCACATACTGGTTGTTGACCCATTTCAGTTTATGCGTATCAAATACCGCTGGTGATTTTGACAAACGGTGTACATCAAATATCTCAATAAACTGTTCTTTTGTAAACAGCTCTTCTTCTCCGACCGGCGACCAGCCGAGAAGAGTGATGAAGTTAAACAATGCTTCCGGCAAATAGCCGAGCTCTTCGTACTGTTCGATAAATTGAATGATGGACTCATCCCGTTTGCTCAGTTTTTTACGGTTTTCATTGACGATTAATGTCATATGTCCAAATGCCGGGATGTCCCAGCCAAGGGCGTTGTAAATCATGATCTGCTTCGGCGTATTGGAAATGTGGTCTTCGCCGCGCAGGACATGCGTCATTTTCATTAAATAGTCATCGACAGCTACGGCAAAGTTGTAAGTAGGCGTTCCGTCTTTCTTCACGATAACGAAGTCGCCGATGCCGTCTGTTTCAAAAGAAATTTCTCCTTTGACGATGTCATTGAAGCTGATGACTTCTCCTTGAGGGACTTTAAAGCGGATGCTCGGCTGTCTTCCTTCAGCTTCGAGCTTTTCCTGCTCTTCTTTAGTTAAATTGCGGCACTTGCCTGAGTAGCGCGGCATTTCTCCGCGGGCAGCCTGTTCCTCGCGCTCTTTCTCAAGCTCTTCTTCCGTGCAGTAACATTTGTAGGCAAGCCCTTTTTCAAGAAGCTCCTCGTGATATGTTTTGTAAATGTCGTTTCTTTCGGATTGGCGGTATGGTCCGTATTCTCCGCCGACATCCACGCTTTCATCCCAGTCGATGCCCAGCCATTTTAAATAGTTCAGCTGGCTTTGCTCTCCGCCTTCAATGTTACGCTTCCGGTCCGTATCTTCAATGCGGATGATGAATTTTCCGCCTTGGCTCCGGGCAAACAAATAATTAAAGAGAGCGGTTCTGGCATTTCCGATATGTAAATGGCCTGTTGGGCTCGGCGCATAACGAACCCGAACTTCGTTTCCCATCTGTCTAACTTCCTTTCGTCTCTAACAGAGTTCAAATTTATTTCCTATTCTATCATCAAATGAACCTGTCTTCAAAATGAATTATACCTTTTGGAGCAGAACGGAAGCCTGAGCGGCGATTCCTTCGGCTCTTCCCGTAAATCCGAGCTTTTCGGTTGTGGTCGCTTTTACGTTAATTTGGGACATTTCCGCCTCAAGCCCTTCGGCAATTCTGGCTCTCATGTCTTCGATATACGGCGCCATTTTAGGCTTTTGGGCGATGATTGTACAATCCAGGTTCCCGAGCGTATAGCCTTTTTCCTTCACAATCATCCAGACGTGACGAAGGAGTTTGAAGGAGTCGGCATCTTTGAACTCAGGGTCGGTATCCGGAAAGTGTTTTCCGATATCGCCCTCGCCGACGGCGCCGAGACACGCATCCGCAATCGTGTGCAAAAGCACATCGGCATCCGAATGTCCGAGCAGGCCTTTTTCGTAAGGAATCGTAATTCCCCCGATAATGAGCGGCCTGCCTTCCACTAGTTGATGGACGTCAAATCCTTGGCCTATTCTAAACATGTTCATTCCTCTTTTCCGCTTCTAATATCGCTTCTGCGACAAGCAAGTCATCCGGGGTCGTCAGTTTGATGTTTTGATAATCCCCTTGAATGATTGCAACCGTACCTCCGGCTTCCTCGACCAGACTGGCGTCGTCCGTACCGAGGAAACCTTTTGTTTCAGCCTCAAGGTGAGCATTCATCAGAATAGAAAGACGAAAAGCTTGTGGGGTTTGAGCGGCCCACAAGCTTGAACGTTCAATCGTTCCGGCTACTTCACCGTCTTGAACGCGTTTGATCGTGTCTTTAACAGGTACGGCAACGATAGCAGCCCCTGTTTCCTTCGCTTTCTCGACAAGCTGTTCGATATATTCCCGTTTAATAAAGGGTCTTGCTCCGTCATGGACGAGGACCGTTTCCTCTTTGCCGGCCGCTTTAATACCCGCAAATACGCTTTGCTGGCGTTCTCTTCCGCCCGGAACCATCTCGATCGGAGTTGTAAAATGATAGGTTTTTAAAAGGGTGCTGAATTCACCGAATTCCTGTTCATTGATGACAAGAATGATCCTTTTGCAGGCATCATGGTTTTCAAACACCTTTAATGTATGAATAATCACAGGAATTCCTTTCGCCTCGATAAACAGTTTGTTTTTCCCGGCATTCATTCGTTTACCTTGTCCGGCGGCAGGAATGACGACTTCGTAATTCATTTTATTTCTCCCTTTTTCAAAGCGCCTTTTCCAGCAGTTTTGGCTTGGCGAATATCATTCTGCCTGCCGCTGTCTGCAGCACGCTGGTCACGAGCACGTCGATATGTTTGCCGATATAATTCCGCCCTTCTTCCACGACAATCATCGTGCCGTCGTCCAGATAAGCCACGCCCTGATTATGTTCTTTCCCGTCTTTGATGACCTGCACCTTCATTTCTTCTCCCGGAAGCACGACAGGTTTGACGGCGTTGGCAAGGTCGTTGATGTTCAATACGGCAACCTTTTGGAGCTCGCATACTTTGTTCAAATTGAAATCGTTGGTAACGACAACGCCTGAGGTCAATTTCGCCAGTTTGACAAGCTTGCTGTCGACCTCTTGAATATCTTCAAAATCGCCTTCATAAATTTCAACTTTGATATCGAGCTCTTTCTGGATCCGATTTAAAATATCCAGTCCTCTCCGTCCTCTGTTTCGTTTGAGGACGTCTGAAGAGTCGGCGATATGCTGCAGCTCCTCAAGCACAAACTGAGGAATCACAATGACGCCTTCAAGAACTCCGGTCTGCCAAATATCAGCAATTCTCCCAACTATAA
>NZ_CP026521.1:150228-155882 GCF_002953915.1 Bacillus sp. MBGLi79 | reverse complement strand
TGTGTCTAAAATTTTCAGCTTTTTGTCTTCTTCAGGACGCTCTTCCTCAGCAGAACCTTTTTTCTTTCTCGATGTGAAAAGTGTCAGCATTTCATCCTTTTTCTTGAAACCTACACGGAATCCGAGATAGCCGAGAAATGCGGCCAACACAATCGGAATGACCGTGCTGATCAACTGATAAGGGATGTCTTTTAACGGAATGACATTGACGATAAGATAAGCGAGCATAAGTCCGAAGATTAATCCCAAAGAGCCGAACAATAAATCTGAGACAGGTGCTTTGATCAAGGAATCCTCAATTTGTTTCACCCAGTTGATGACATAATCCGCACACCAGATGCCCAGAAGAAAAAAGATGATAGCTCCTAAACAAGCGGACGCATACGGGTTTGTTACTAAAGGTATGTCCTGTACATTTAACAGCACAAACAATTCCGGTATGAGAAAAATACCGATAACGCCTCCCAAAATCGCAAAGAACGCTTGAACTATTCGTTTCAACATACCTTCACCTCCTTTAAAATAATCGTTTTAATTTTTATGAATGCAGCTGTTTCAACCGGAAAAAGGGAAAACAAAAAGTAAGAATAATATACCCATAAATTGCAAATTTTAATCACTTTTAGAAATTTTTCTCACAGCTGCCTGTCAGTATAATGTTTCTCCTGAAGTCTCTTTAACCCTTTCTTTATCTTTTGGGCACGGACCGCCCCAATTCCTTCCACTTCATCCAATTCTTTTACATCCGCTTCGATAATAAGCTTTAAATGGCCGAATGCTTCGACAACATTTTCTACGATCGGCATCGGGAGACGGGGGATTTTGTGAAGGAGCCTGTAGCCTCTCGGGAAAACGTATTCCTCCATATTCGTAGTTGCAGAATAGCCTAAAAGCTTAAGGAGAATCGAGTCATCCAGCAATTCGAAACTCGACATATCCTGTAGCTGCTTCAGCAGGACAAACGGGTCTTTGATTTTTTCTTTCACATAATCTTTAACGAACAGCGCCGCTTCCTGCTCCATATCAGTGATCAGTTCACTAACCTGGAGCCTGATGAGATGGCCTTCTGTTCCAAGCTCTTTAATATACATATTAATTTCATTTTTGATTCTGAGCACCATTTCATATCGATGCAGAACAGAGATGACATCCCCAAATGTCACAAGCTCTTCAAACTCCAGCGCATTCAAATTGGAAATCGCATGGTCCAAAATGAGTTTGTATTTTTCGAGTGTCTGAATCGCCTGATTGGCTTTTGTTAAGATAAAGCCGATATCTTTGAGTATATATTTCATATTTTCCTGATAGAGCGTAATCACATTCCGCCTTTCAGAAATCGCAATGATCAGACAGCCGGTCTGCTTGGCCACACGCTCGGCCGTTCTGTGCCTCATGCCCGTCTCAGAGGATGGTATCGTCGCCTCAGGCATAAGCTGCGTATTGGCATATAAAATTTTCTGCCCTGAATCGCTGAGAATAATCGCCCCGTCCATTTTAGCCAGCTCGTACAGATGAGCCGGAGAGAAAGAAGAATTAATGTGGAACCCTCCGTCAACCACTTCTTTCACTTTATCATTGAAGCCGACCACGATTAATCCGCCTGTTTTGGCCCGAAGGACGTTTTCGATTCCCTCGCGAAGAGGTGTGCCGGGGGCGACAAACTGCAATATTTCTGAAAGATCCTGTTTCGCTCCTTTTTTGTCTTTTTCCATATATTATGATCCTCCTAATGAAGCTCGAAGGGCCTCAGCTACATTTTCAACACCGACGACTTCAATTCCTTTCGGCTTTGTCCATCCTTCCACATTTGCAGAAGGAATAATCATTCTTTTAAAACCAAGCTTCGCCGCTTCCTGCACCCTCTGTTCTATCCTTGATACTCTGCGGACTTCCCCTGTCAAGCCGACTTCGCCGATAAAACAATCCGTCGGATGAGGCGGGGTGTCTCTGAAGCTTGAGGCGATGCTCACCGCAACGGCGAGGTCGATCGCCGGCTCGTCCAGCTTGACGCCGCCGGCGACTTTTAAATAGGCGTCTTGATTTTGCAGCAGCAGCCCCACCCTTTTTTCTAAAACCGCCATCAGCAATGAGACGCGGTTATGATCAATTCCGGTTGCCATCCTGCGCGGATTTCCAAAACTCGTCGGGGAAATCAGCGCCTGAATCTCTACTAAGACCGGCCTCGTGCCTTCCAATGAAGCCACGACACTCGAGCCGGCTGCTCCAGCCGAGCGCTCTTCGAGAAAGATCTCCGACGGATTCAGCACTTCTGTCAGGCCCTCTTCCCTCATTTCAAAGATTCCCATTTCATTCGTTGATCCAAACCGGTTTTTGACGGCTCTTAAAATCCGAAATGTATGATGCCGCTCACCTTCAAAATAAAGGACGGTGTCGACCATATGTTCCAGAAGTCTCGGTCCGGCAATCGAACCTTCTTTTGTGACATGCCCGACGATAAATATCGGAATCCCTTTTGTTTTTGCAATTCTCATCAGCTCAGCGGTGCATTCCCTGACCTGGGACACGCTGCCTGGAGCAGATGTAATATCACTTTGGTAAACGGTTTGAATCGAATCAACCACCACGAATGATGGATTCATCTCTTCTATAGAAGACGTAATATACTCCATATCGGTTTCAGATAAAACGTGAAGAGTGGGACTGTTGATGCCTAGACGGTCTGCTCTCAGCTTTGTCTGCTTGACCGATTCTTCACCTGAGATGTACAGGACATTTTCTTTTGAATCAGCGAGCTGGGCAGATACTTGAAGCAGCAAGGTTGATTTCCCGATGCCGGGATCGCCTCCGATTAAAACGAGTGAACCTTTGACAATACCGTTTCCCAAGACGCGGTTGAATTCGCCCAGTTTCGTTTTAATTCGCGGCTCTTCTGTTGTTTCGATTGAAGTGAGAGGTGAAGGCTTTTGCACCGTTTGAACGGAATGTGAAAAAGCGGTTCTTCTGTTGGCGGCGGGTTTTTTTATCGTTTCTTCCACCATGGTATTCCATGTGCCGCATCCGGGGCACTTCCCCATCCACTTGGCGGATTCGTAACCGCATGAGTGACAAATGAATTTAGTCTTTGTTTTAGCCATTGATTTTTCAAAACGCTCCCTTTATAAGAAAGTGAGGCATACTGATGAACATCGTATGCCTCTTTCTTTTGTCTCTATATTAGTTCGTTTTAGCTTCGGTTTTTACGACAAATTCTCCGCCTTCTACATCCAAAACAATATGCTGGCCTTTTTCAATATGGCCTTTCAGGAGCTCTTCAGACAGCCGGTCCTCCACGTGTTTTTGGATTGCTCTTCTGAGAGGGCGCGCCCCGTATTCGAGATCCACGCCTTCATCGGCAATTTTTTCTTTAGCCGCTTCAGTCAGCTCAATTGACAGATCCTGTTCTTTCAGACGCTTAGTTAATTGTTCTGACATGAGGGATACAATATCTTTCAAATGTTTTTTCTCCAAAGAGTGGAAGACGATAATCTCATCAATCCGGTTGATAAATTCAGGTCTGAAGGCGCGTTTTAATTCGCCCATGACTTTGTCTTTCATATCTTTATAATTCTGGGTTTCATCCTGCACATTAAACCCGACGTATTTATTTCTTCTCAGTTCGCTCGCACCGACGTTTGATGTCATGATCAAAATCGTATTTCTAAAGTCGACCGTGCGCCCTTTTGAATCAGTCAGGCGACCGTCTTCAAGCACTTGCAGCAAAATATTGAAGACATCAGGGTGCGCTTTTTCGATTTCGTCAAGCAAGACGACGGAATACGGTTTTCTTCTCACTTTTTCAGTGAGCTGTCCGCCTTCATCATAGCCGACATATCCCGGAGGGGAACCGACGAGTCTTGATGTTGAATGTTTTTCCATATACTCGGACATATCGATGCGAATCATGGCTTCTTCATCGCCGAAAATGGACTCGGCAAGTGCACGGGCAAGCTCCGTTTTTCCTACGCCTGTAGGGCCGAGGAAAATAAAAGAACCGATAGGACGTTTTGGATCTTTTAAGCCGGCACGCGCGCGTCTGACTGCTTTGGCAACCGCAACGACAGCCTCATCTTGGCCGATAACGCGGGAATGAAGAATGCTCTCCATGTTCAGTAATTTGTCTGTTTCAGTCTGCGCAATTTTCGAAACCGGCACTCCGGTCCAGCTTGAAACAACCATTGCAATATCGTCGACGGTCACTTCTGAATTTTCCTGTCCCTGCTTTTCTTTCCAGGTTTTCTTGGTTTCTTCGACCTGTTCGCGCAGGCGCTGCTCCGTATCCCGTAATGACGCTGCTTTTTCGAATTCCTGGCTTTGGACAGCGGCATCTTTTTCTTTCCTTACTTCATCAAGCTTTTGTTCAAGCTCTTTTAAGTTCGGAGGCGTTGTAAATGAACGCAGGCGAACCTTTGAACCGGCTTCATCGATTAAGTCGATCGCCTTGTCAGGCAGAAAACGGTCCGAAATATACCGGTCTGACAGCTTCACAGCCGCTTCAATCGCTTCATCCGTAATCGATACGCGGTGGTGGGCTTCATAGCGGTCTCTGAGACCTCTCAATATTTGAATGCTCTCTTCAGGAGACGGCTGGTCAACCTGAATCGGCTGAAAACGCCGTTCGAGTGCAGCATCTTTTTCAATGTATTTGCGGTATTCATCAAGGGTTGTCGCTCCGATGCATTGCAGCTCTCCGCGCGCCAGAGACGGTTTAAGGATATTGGAGGCATCGATGGCCCCTTCCGCTCCCCCGGCTCCGATGAGAGTATGCAGCTCATCGATAAAGAGGATGATATTTCCCGCTTGACGAATTTCGTCCATCACTTTTTTCAGGCGGTCTTCAAATTCACCGCGGTATTTCGTACCGGCGACAACCGTTCCCATATCAAGCGTCATAACTCGCTTATCGCGGAGAATCTCCGGTACTTCGTTATTGATGATCTGCTGGGCGAGGCCTTCGGCAATCGCTGTCTTACCGACACCGGGCTCCCCAATTAACACAGGGTTGTTTTTCGTTCTGCGGCTCAGCACTTCAATTACGCGCTGAATTTCTTTGCTTCTGCCGATTACGGGGTCAAGGCTGTCTTCTTTTGCAATCGCCGTGAGATCCCTGGCAAGACTGTCTAAGGTTGGTGTGTTGGCATTGCTGTTGGCGCCTGAAGCAGCGCCACCGCTCTCATTGCTGCCCAACAGCTGCAATACTTGCTGTCTCGCTTTGTTTAAGCTGACGCCTAAATTATTCAGCACCCTTGCTGCAACACCTTCCCCTTCTCGAATTAAGCCGAGGAGGATGTGTTCAGTTCCAACGTAGGAGTGACCAAGCTTTCTTGCTTCATCCATCGCCAGTTCAGTCACTTTTTTGGCTCTCGGTGTGTAATGGATCGATTGTGACATCTCTTGCCCTCGGCCAATGAGGCTTTCAACTTCTTTTTGAATCTTGTCAGGGCTGAGTCCTAATGCCTGCAGCGCCTTTGCAGCAATCCCTTCTCCCTCGCGGACAAGGCCGAGGAGAATATGTTCTGTTCCAATGTTATTATGGCCCAGACGCAGAGCTTCTTCTTGAGCAAGCGCCAATACTTTTTGTGCTCTTTCTGTGAATCTTCCAAACATCATATCGTTTCATCCTCCTGTCTATTGCCGTTGTTTTCTAATTTCAGAGA
>NZ_CP026521.1:118132-150128 GCF_002953915.1 Bacillus sp. MBGLi79 | reverse complement strand
TTACCATGGTCAACGTGTCCAATTGTACCAATATTGGCATGTGATTTGGAACGGTCGAATTTTTCTTTAGCCATTCTAAAATCCTCCTTAAGAGCTTTTAATTAGTAATGTATAGAGTGATAGGAAGTGAAAGAAAGCTTTCACTTCCTCATCTTACAATAGTAGTTATACTTGAGTTAAGCGGCAAAATCAATTATTCGCCTTTATTTTTTTTGATAATTTCTTCCGAAACGCTCTTCGGCACTTCTTCGTAGTGATCCATGAACATAGTGAACGTACCGCGACCTTGCGTATTAGAACGAAGTGCAGTAGCGTAACCGAACATTTCAGCAAGAGGAACCATAGCACGAACAACTTGAGCGTTACCGCGTGCTTCCATACCTTCTACGCGTCCGCGACGTGAAGTGATATCACCCATGATATCTCCCATGTATTCTTCTGGAATAACCACTTCTACTTTCATGATTGGTTCAAGAAGAACTGGGTTACATTTGCTGACTGCATTTTTCAATGCCATAGAAGCAGCAACTTTAAATGCCATTTCGTTTGAGTCAACATCATGGTAAGAACCGTCGAAAAGTTTAGCTTTAATGTCGATAAGCGGGAAGCCTGCTAGTACACCATTTTCAAGTGCATCTTCCAGACCTGCTTGAACAGCTGGGATGTATTCACGAGGAACGACCCCACCAACAATCGCATTTTCAAATTCAAAGCCCGCGCCTTCTTCGTTTGGTTCGAATTCGATCCAAACGTGCCCGAACTGACCGCGTCCACCAGACTGACGTACGAATTTACCTTCAACTTTTGCACCGGTACGGAATGTTTCACGGTACGCAACTTGAGGAGCACCAACATTGGCTTCTACTTTAAATTCGCGCTTCATACGGTCAACAATGATATCAAGGTGAAGTTCACCCATACCAGAGATGATCGTTTGGCCAGTTTCTGGGTTTGTTTGAGTACGGAATGTAGGATCTTCTTCAGCAAGTTTCGCTAAAGCGATACCCATTTTATCTTGGTCAGCTTTTGATTTAGGCTCAATAGCAACGTCGATAACTGGTTCTGGGAATTCCATTGACTCAAGGATAACAAGATCCTTCTCATCACATAGAGTATCTCCAGTAGTTGTATCTTTTAGACCTACAGCAGCTGCGATATCCCCTGCGTATACAGTAGAGATTTCTTCACGGCTGTTAGCGTGCATTTGAAGAATACGTCCAACACGCTCACGTTTGCCTTTAGTAGAGTTTTTCACGTATGAACCGGAATCAAGTGTTCCAGAGTACACACGGAAGAACGTCAACTTACCAACGTAAGGGTCAGTCATAACTTTAAATGCTAATGCAGAGAATGGCTCTTCGTCAGAAGAATGACGCTCAATCTCTTCATTTGTATCAGGACGTGTACCTTTGATTGCAGCAACGTCAGTTGGTGCAGGAAGGTAGTCAAGAACAGCATCAAGTACGAGTTGAACACCTTTGTTTTTGAAAGCAGAACCAACAAGAACAGGGTAGAATTCAACATTTAATGTACCTTTACGGATACCTGCTTTTAACTCGTCAATTGTGATTTCTTCACCCTCAAGGTATTTATCCATAAGCTCTTCATCAAGCTCACATACAGCTTCAATAAGGCTGTTGCGAAGCTCTTCAGCTTGCTCTTTATACTCTTCAGGGATTTCTTTTGCATCAGAACGAGTTCCAAGGTCATCTTCGTAGAAATACGCAACGTTTTCTACAAGGTCGATGATACCTTCGAAGTTATCTTCAGCACCGATCGGCAATTGAATTGCATGAGCGTTTGCTTGAAGACGATCTCTTAAAGTTCCTACAGAGTAAAGGAAGTCTGCACCGATTTTGTCCATTTTGTTAACAAAAACGATACGCGGTACTCCGTAAGTTGTTGCCTGACGCCAAACAGTTTCTGTTTGAGGCTCAACGCCTGATTGCGCGTCAAGTACAGCAACAGCACCATCAAGTACACGAAGAGAACGTTCAACTTCAACTGTGAAGTCTACGTGTCCTGGAGTATCGATGATGTTTACGCGGTATCCTTTCCACTGTGCAGTTGTCGCAGCGGAAGTGATTGTGATACCACGTTCTTGTTCCTGCTCCATCCAGTCCATTTGTGAAGCTCCTTCATGAGTTTCACCAATTTTATGGATACGACCAGTATAGAACAAGATACGTTCTGTAGTAGTCGTTTTACCGGCATCAATGTGAGCCATGATCCCGATATTACGAGTTTTGTCTAAGGAGAACTCTCTTGCCATTGGGTAATTTCTCCTTCCTTATTGGGAAATTGTGTTTTTTAGTATATAAATCCTACCAACGATAGTGAGCAAATGCTTTGTTTGCTTCAGCCATCTTATGAGTATCTTCACGTTTCTTAACAGCAGCACCAGTGTTGTTAGCTGCGTCAAGAATTTCGTTAGCTAAACGCTCTTCCATCGTTTTTTCTCCACGAAGACGAGCGTAGTTTACTAACCAGCGAAGTCCAAGAGTCGTACGACGTTCAGGACGAACTTCTACAGGAACTTGGTAGTTCGCACCACCTACACGGCGTGCTTTTACTTCAAGTACAGGCATGATGTTTTTCAATGCTTGTTCGAAAACCTCCATTGCATCATTGCCAGTACGTTCTTTAATGATATCGAATGACTTGTATAGGATTGTTTGAGACTTACCTTTTTTACCATCGATCATCATTTTGTTGATTAGACGAGATACAAGCTTAGAGTTGTAAATCGGATCAGGTAAAACGTCTCTTTTTGCTACAGGACCTTTACGTGGCATCTGAATATCCTCCCTTCATCAATTATGCGTATTTTCGTTTATTATTTTGCTTTAGGTTTTTTCGTACCGTATTTAGAACGGCCTTGTGCACGGTTTTCAACTCCAGCAGTATCAAGCGCACCACGAACGATGTGGTAACGTACCCCTGGTAAGTCTTTTACACGTCCACCGCGGATAAGTACAACACTGTGCTCTTGCAGGTTGTGACCGATACCAGGAATGTAAGCAGTAACCTCGATTCCGTTAGTCAAACGAACACGAGCATATTTACGAAGTGCTGAGTTCGGTTTTTTTGGTGTCATTGTACCAACACGAGTACATACCCCGCGTTTTTGTGGAGAAGATACGTTAGTGTGCTCTTTTTTAAAGCTATTGTATCCTTTGTTAAGTGCAGGAGACTTTGAGTTTTCTACTTTACTCACGCGTCCTTTGCGAATTAGCTGATTAATTGTAGGCATGATTTTTTCCTCCCTTCATTACGTTTTATAACCCACATACCCAGGTGGTTCATCAAAAGGCAAAAAACAATGTCTTTACACAAGATGGAATCTTACGCAAAAACAAGAGTACGTTATAAAATAATGGCAACAGCGGCTGCTCCTACCTCAATTCCGCAGGCTTTGCCGAGCTTTTTCATGGATTCAACCATTGAGACAGAGATACCTTGATCTTCCGCAAGTGAAACAACACTTGACGTAAGTATCGGATCTGCGTCCTTTGCAACGACTACTTCCTTTACTGAACCTCGCTTTAGAGCTTTCACTGTTTGCTTCGTACCAATAATAATTGATTTGGCCTGTGATACTTTATCATAAGACATAAACATATCCTCCAAAGTAACAGGTTTATTTCGAGCACCTTGGTTATATTATCATTCTAGGAGACGAATGTCAACAAGGTATGACATTTTTTAGTTTCTATCTTCTCATAGAGTGACTTTTTAATAAATATATCTGCTGAAAGACTGTAAAAACAGTCTTTCAGCAGAATGAAATCAGTTATTCAACCGGAACCATATCGTCAGTCGGCTGAACATTTGATACTGGTTTTACTTTACGGTATTTCATCATTCCTGTACCAGCTGGAACAAGTTTACCGATGATAACATTCTCTTTCAAGCCGAGAAGCTCGTCACGCTTACCTTTGATCGCTGCATCTGTAAGGACACGCGTTGTTTCCTGGAAGGAAGCAGCAGATAAGAATGAATCAGTTTCAAGAGATGCTTTTGTAATACCGAGTAAGACAGGACGGCCTGTAGCAGGTCGATTGCCTTCGAGCAACACCTTTTTGTTCGCTTCAGTAAATTGGTGGATGTCAAGCAATGTACCTGGAAGCACATCAGTGTCACCGGCATCAATTACGCGTACTTTACGAAGCATCTGGCGAACCATTACTTCTACGTGTTTATCACCGATTTCAACACCCTGCATACGGTAAACCTTTTGAACCTCATGGAGAAGATACTCTTGAACAGTCGTCAGGTCAGTCACTTTAAGAAGTTCTTTCGGATCGATTGAACCTTCTGTCAGTACTTGGCCACGAGTAATTTTATCTCCTTCCGCTACTTTCAGGCGGGAGTTGTAAGGTGCCGTATAAGAACGTGTTTCCACTGCGCCTTGAACCACAATTTCCTGCTGCTTATCACGAACTTCATTAATCTCAACGACTGTACCGTCGATTTCTGTAATTGTTGCCTGACCTTTCGGATTACGCGCTTCGAAAAGCTCTTGGATACGCGGAAGACCCTGTGTGATATCGTCTCCGGCAACCCCGCCTGTATGGAATGTACGCATTGTTAACTGTGTACCAGGCTCACCGATTGATTGGGCAGCAATGATTCCGACAGCTTCACCGACTTCAACATCGGAGCCAGTTGCAAGATTTCGGCCATAGCATCGTTTACATACACCATGAGGCGTATTACATGTGAAGGCAGAACGGATCCACACTTCTTCAATGCCAGCTTCGACAATCTCCAGCGCCTTATCTTCATCGATTAGTTCGTTTTCATTCACAAGCACTTCACCTGTTTCAGGGTGCTTCACTTGTTTTCGTGCAAAACGGCCGATTAAGCGTTCTTCTAAGCGCTCAATTGTTTCGGTTCCTTCTTTAAGAGGCTTAGCAAGAATGCCTCGGTCAGTTCCGCAATCAGTTTCACGGATGATAACATCCTGCGCAACGTCAACGAGACGGCGTGTAAGGTAACCTGAGTCAGCAGTTTTAAGAGCGGTATCGGCAAGACCTTTACGCGCACCGTGTGTGGAGATAAAGTACTCCAATACTGTCAGACCTTCACGGAAACTTGATTTGATCGGCAACTCAATGATACGTCCAGCCGGGTTGGCCATCAGACCGCGCATTCCGGCAAGCTGCGTAAAGTTAGATGCGTTACCACGGGCACCAGAGTCACTCATCATGTAGATTGGGTTGAGTTCATCAAGTGATTTCATCAGTTTGCCTTGGATAACGTCTTTTGCAGCACTCCAGATAGAGATGACTCTCTCATAGCGTTCTTCTTCAGTGATCAGACCGCGGCGGAACTGCTTCATAACGTTGTCAACTTTGCTTTGCGCTTCTTCAAGAATTTCTTGTTTATCATCGAGTACGACGATGTCAGAAACCCCAACTGTAATACCAGCTTTTGTTGAATATTTGAAACCTAGGTTTTTCATGCGGTCAAGCATTTTAGACGTTTCCGTGATATGGAATCGTTTAAAGATTTCCGCGATGATTTTACCCAGAATACCTTTTTTGAACGGTGCATTGATTGGCTGCTGTGCGATGACAGCTTTAACGTCAGCACCTTTTTCCAAGAAGAAACGGTCAGGTGTTTTCTCTTCAATGTTGCTCTTCGTTGGTTCATTCATGTAAGGGAATGATTCCGGAAGAATTTCATTGAAGACAAGCTTACCGACAGTTGTAATTAACAATTTTGAGCGCTGTTCTTCGGTAAATGTCACATTCTTAAGGGAGTTAGCTGCAACAGCTACTCTCGTATGAAGGTGAACATATCCGTTTTGATAAGCAAGAAGCGCTTCGTCTGTATTCTTGAAGACCATACCTTCACCGACAGCACCGGCACGCTCAAGTGTCAGGTAATAGTTACCAAGTACCATATCCTGAGACGGTGTTACAACCGGTTTACCATCTTTAGGGTTCAAGATGTTTTGAGCAGCAAGCATCAAGATGCGTGCTTCAGCTTGTGCTTCAGCAGATAATGGTACGTGAACCGCCATTTGGTCACCGTCAAAGTCAGCGTTGTAAGCTGTACATACGAGCGGGTGAAGGCGGATTGCGCGTCCTTCAACAAGCGTTGGTTCAAACGCCTGAATACCTAATCTGTGAAGTGTAGGGGCACGGTTCAGCAGTACTGGGTGCTCCTTAATAACTGATTCTAATACATCCCAAACTTCAGGCTGTACGCGCTCAATTTTGCGTTTCGCACTCTTAATGTTGTGAGCAAGACCCTTTTCAACAAGTTCTTTCATAACGAAAGGCTTGAAGAGTTCAAGCGCCATTTCCTTCGGTAATCCGCATTGGTACATTTTCAAATGAGGACCAACAACGATTACAGAACGTCCGGAGTAATCGACACGTTTACCAAGAAGGTTTTGACGGAAACGGCCTTGCTTCCCTTTCAACATGTGAGAAAGAGATTTTAACGGTCTGTTACCAGGACCTGTTACAGGGCGTCCGCGGCGGCCGTTGTCAATTAAGGCATCGACAGCCTCTTGAAGCATACGCTTTTCGTTTTGAACGATGATGCTTGGCGCACCAAGGTCCAGAAGGCGTTTCAAACGATTGTTACGGTTGATGACACGACGATAAAGATCGTTCAAATCAGAAGTCGCAAAACGTCCGCCATCTAGCTGAACCATCGGTCTAAGCTCCGGAGGAATAACAGGAAGCACATCAAGGATCATCCAAGAAGGCTTGTTTCCTGAGTTACGGAAGGCTTCTAAAACTTCAAGACGTTTGATCGCACGAGTACGTCGTTGTCCTTGTGAAGTTTTCAGCTCTTCTTTTAACATATCAACTTCTTTTACAAGATCGATATCTTGAAGAAGTTTATGAATTGCTTCAGCACCCATAGATGCTTGGAATTTATTACCGTATTTATCAAGATAAGCACGGTATTCTTTCTCAGACAGAAGCTGTTTCTTTTCAAGCGGTGTATTTGCCGGGTCAGTTACAACGTAAGAAGCAAAGTAAATCACTTCTTCTAAAGCACGAGGTGACATATCCAGCACAAGACCCATACGGCTTGGAATACCTTTGAAATACCAAATGTGGGAAACTGGGGCAGCCAGTTCAATGTGCCCCATTCTCTCACGACGGACTTTAGCCCGTGTTACTTCGACTCCGCAGCGGTCACAAACTACGCCTTTATAACGAACTCGCTTGTACTTCCCGCAATGACATTCCCAGTCCTTAGTCGGTCCGAAAATGCGTTCGCAGAATAGACCGTCCTTTTCAGGTTTTAACGTACGATAGTTTATCGTTTCAGGCTTTTTCACTTCACCAAAAGACCATGAACGGATTTTATCCGGTGAAGCAAGACCGATGTTCATATACTCAAAATTGTTCACATCTAGCAAGGGGCCTACCTCCCTTTTTATCTTCGGATTAACCGATGTCACTTGCCTTTATAACTAGAGATTATTCTTTTGTTACTACATCACGTTCAACGTCTGCAGATGCTGTTTCTTCCGGCTCTTCATCACCTGATAATGCCAGGCCGTCAGCTTGTTTCGCATCTTCTTCGTCTTCTAAATCTCTCATTTCTATTTCTTCTTCATCACCAGAAAGGATTTTGACATCCATACCTAAGCTTTGAAGTTCTTTGATTAACACTTTGAATGATTCCGGAACACCTGGTTCAGGAACATTGTCGCCTTTAACGATGGCTTCGTATGTTTTCACACGTCCAACCACGTCATCGGACTTAACAGTCAGAATTTCTTGAAGAGTGTAAGCCGCACCATAAGCTTCAAGTGCCCAAACCTCCATCTCACCGAAACGCTGTCCGCCAAATTGCGCTTTACCGCCAAGAGGCTGCTGCGTAACAAGTGAGTAAGGGCCTGTAGAACGTGCATGAAGTTTATCGTCAACCATGTGAGCCAGTTTGATCATATACATGATACCGACAGATACACGGTTATCAAACGGCTCTCCAGTACGTCCGTCGTAAAGCACTGTTTTGGCGTCACGAGACATGCCGGCTTCTTCAAGTGTTTCCCAGACATCCTCTTCACGCGCTCCGTCAAATACAGGAGATGCAATGTGAATGCCGAGGTAACGAGCGGCCATACCCATATGAAGTTCCAATACCTGCCCGATGTTCATACGTGATGGTACGCCCAGCGGGTTAAGCATGATATCAATTGGTGTGCCGTCAGGAAGGTAAGGCATATCCTCTTCAGGAAGAATCTTAGAGATAACACCTTTGTTACCGTGACGACCGGCCATTTTATCCCCTTCAGAAATCTTACGTTTCTGAACGATATATACGCGTACTAACTGGTTAACACCTGGAGGAAGTTCGTCTCCGTCTTCACGGTTGAAGACTTTAACGTCATGGATAATTCCTCCGCCGCCGTGAGGCACACGAAGAGAAGTATCACGAACCTCGCGGGCTTTCTCGCCAAAGATGGCGTGAAGCAGGCGTTCTTCTGCAGTCAGTTCAGTTACGCCTTTAGGCGTTACTTTACCAACAAGAAGATCTCCGTCTTTTACTTCTGCCCCGATACGGATGATTCCGCGGTCATCAAGATTGCGAAGCGCATCTTCACCGACGTTTGGAATATCGCGAGTGATCTCTTCAGGTCCAAGTTTCGTATCACGTGCTTCTGATTCATATTCTTCAATGTGGATAGATGTATAAACATCATCCTTCACAAGACGTTCACTCATGATGATGGCATCCTCATAGTTGTAGCCATCCCATGTCATGAAGCCGACCATTACGTTACGGCCAAGTGCAAGTTCACCAAGCTCCATAGAAGGACCGTCAGCAAGGATTTCTCCTTTTACAACTTCATCGCCGACACTTACGATCGGACGCTGGTTGTAGCACGTACCTTGGTTAGAGCGGACAAATTTCAGCAGGCTGTATTTATCCAGGTTTCCTTTTACTTTTTGACCGTCTACTTCTTCATAACGGCGAACCCAAACGTTTTTCGCTTCTACGCGTTCAACGATACCTGGGTGTTTACAAATAACAGCGGCACCAGAGTCTTTACCTGATACGTATTCCATACCAGTTCCAACGAATGGCGCTTCCGGCTGCATCAAAGGCACAGCCTGACGCTGCATGTTCGCTCCCATGAGGGCACGGTTGGAGTCATCGTTTTCTAAGAACGGGATACATGCTGTCGCAGCAGATACAACCTGCTTAGGCGATACATCCATGTAGTCTACACGGTTTCTGGAAACAACGGTGTTCTCCCCGCGGAAACGAGCTACGATGCTGTCATCAATAAAGGCGCCTTCGTCATCAAGACGAGCGTTCGCTTGAGCGACAACATAGTTATCCTCTTCATCAGCAGTTAAGTAATCGATTCTGCCCGTTACCTTCCCTGTTTCAGGATCAACGCGGCGATATGGCGTTTCAATAAAGCCAAAACGGTTTACTTTTGCATAAGATGATAGTGAGTTGATCAAACCGATGTTCGGGCCCTCAGGCGTTTCAATCGGACACATACGGCCATAGTGGGAGTAGTGAACGTCACGCACTTCCATTCCGGCACGCTCACGTGTCAATCCGCCCGGTCCTAATGCTGACAGACGACGCTTATGCGTTAATTCAGCAAGCGGGTTCGTCTGATCCATGAATTGAGAAAGCTGTGAGCTTCCAAAGAACTCTTTAATGGACGCAATAACAGGACGAATATTGATCAGCTGCTGAGGCGTAATTGTATTCGTATCTTGAATTGACATTCTCTCACGAACCACACGCTCCATACGGCTTAAACCGATACGGAATTGGTTCTGGAGAAGCTCGCCTACAGAACGTAAACGGCGGTTTCCAAGATGATCGATATCATCTGTGTCGCCTACTCCGTGCAGCAGGTTGAAGAAGTAGCTGATTGAAGAAATAATATCAGCAGGCGTGATGTTTTTAATCTCTTCTTCAATGTAAGCATTGCCGATTACATTAATAACCTGTTCTCCTTCTTGATCAGTCGGAGCAAAGATTTTAATGGATTGAAGAGTCACTTCATCTTCAACAACACCGCCATTCGGATACAGCTTTCTGAAACCGATTCCGTTTTCTAAGTATGGCAGTACTTTATCAAGTGTTCTTCTATCAAGAATCTGGCCTTTTTCAGCAAGGATTTCTCCTGTTTCAGGATCAACGAGCGTTTCAGCAAGTCTCTGATTGAAGAGGCGATTCTTAATATGAAGTTTTTTATTAATTTTATAGCGTCCTACATTGGCAAGATCGTATCGTTTCGGATCAAAGAAACGAGAATCAAGCAAGCTTTTCGCATTTTCTACTGTAGGCGGCTCTCCAGGACGGAGACGCTCGTAAATTTCAAGCAGCGCTTTGTCGCTGTTTTCTGTGTTATCTTTATCAAGCGTATTTCTCAGGTATTCGTTTTCTCCTATGAGATCAAGAATCTCTTGATCGGAGCCGAAGCCGAGAGCACGCAAAAGAACCGTAACCGGCAACTTACGTGTGCGATCAATGCGGACATAAACAACATCTTTCGCATCAGTTTCGTATTCTAACCATGCGCCACGGTTTGGAATGACAGTTGCGGTAAAACCTTTTTTACCGTTCTTGTCTACTTTACCACTGAAATATACACTTGGAGACCGAACAAGCTGGGAAACGATAACGCGTTCCGCACCGTTAATGATAAAAGTACCTGTATCTGTCATAATAGGGAAATCACCCATGAAGACATCTTGGTCTTTTACCTCTCCAGTTTCTTTGTTAATTAAACGAACCTTCACTCTTAGCGGAGCTGAGTAAGTCACATCACGTTCTTTTGATTCCTCTACAGGATATTTAGGCTCACCTAAACTATAATCAATGAACTCAAGAGAGAGGTTACCAGTGAAATCCTCAATTGGTGATATGTCTTGAAACATCTCTCTAAGACCCTCATCAAGAAACCACTGATAAGAAGAGGTTTGAATTTCAATGAGATTTGGTAATTCTAACACTTCGCTAATGCGAGCATAGCTTCTGCGCTGGCGGTGTCGTCCATACTGAACTAGTTGACCTGTCAACTGATTCACCCCTCAAATCATGCGTATTATATGTGTAATAAGCATTTCATCCAAAGAAAGAAATACTTTTACAAGACAAAAGAAAAAAGGGTTTCTAATTAAGAAAACCACATCCAAAAACAAATACCGATTTTATTAGCATTTCCATACTTGTATAATTTATACATAGATATTGACAATTCATCATATCAAGCAAAATATATACATTGGCATTTTACAATATTAACATAGTTAAAATACCGAGTCAAACTTTTTTTGCTTTTATGATATAATAGCCTTTCTTTTTTTGAACGACAGAAACTTCATCGAACAGTTCCTCGAGCTTTTCAATGGCAGAAGGCGCACCTTGCTTTTTCTGTATGACGATCCACAACTCACCTGAAGCTTTTAAGTGTTCAGCGCTTTTCTCAAAGATAGCATGGACAACTTTTTTTCCGGCTCGGATTGGGGGATTTGTAAGAATAGAAGCAAATGTTTGAGCAGAATCAACGTTTGAAAACAAATCGCTTTGATAAATCTTAACGTTTGTTATTCCGTTCTGTTCCGCATTTTCATTTGATAGTTCTACGGCTCTCTCATTAACATCAATCATGTGGATAGTCCGGTCTTTAAAGTCGCTGGCAAGCGATAAACCAATCGGCCCGTACCCGCAGCCTACATCCAAAATGCTGCCCTCAACCTCAGGCTCTTCAAAAGAATCAATCAGCAGGCGGGAGCCGAAATCAACTTCTTTTTTAGAAAAAACCCCGCTGTCGCTGGTAAACGTGAAATCTTTATTCCGAAGCCTAAAAGACCAGGTTTGCTTGTTGCTTTTCACTGAAGGTTTTTCTGAATAATAGTGCTCACTCATTATTAGAACCTCCTTTTTTCATGGCTTAAAGAATGGCAAAGAAAAAGCTCGCCTCATAAAAGCGAGCTTCCCCTCCAGGTAAGTGAAGATTACTTAACTTCTACAGAAGCGCCAACTTCTTCAAGTTTAGCTTTAAGCTCTTCAGCTTCTTCTTTAGCAATACCTTCTTTAAGTGGTTTTGGAGTGTTGTCAACAAGTTCTTTAGCTTCTTTCAAGCCAAGACCAGTGATTTCACGTACAACTTTGATAACTTTGATTTTTTGAGATCCAGCACCAGCAAGGATAAGATCGAATTCGCTTTGCTCTTCAGCAGCTCCGCCTGCAGCAGCTCCGCCAGCTACAGCTACAGGAGCAGCAGCAGTTACGCCAAATTCTTCTTCGATTGCTTTTACTAGGTCGTTCAATTCAAGTACAGTTGCTTCTTTAACGGAAGCAATGATTTCTTCGATATTTAAAGCCATTTGTAATTCCTCCATTTTGTTTTAATTTATGAAAAACTGATTAGATTAAGCGCCTTGTTCTTCCTTTTGTTCTGCCACAGCTTTTGCAGCAAGAGCAAAGTTGCGAACTGGAGCTTGAAGTACGCTAAGCAACATAGAAAGCAAGCCTTCGCGTGATGGAAGTTCAGCAAGAGCTTTCACTTCTTCAACAGTAGAAACTTTACCTTCGATAACGCCAGCTTTGATTTCAAGAGCTTCGTGATTTTTAGCGAATTCATTCAGAACTTTAGCCGGAGCGACAACATCTTCAGTGCTGAATGCGATCGCGTTCGGTCCAGTTAAGAAATCATTCAAACCATTAAGCTCAGCTTGTTCAACCGCACGGCGAGTCATCGTATTTTTGTAAACTTTGAACTCAACGTTAGCTTCGCGAAGCTGTTTACGAAGTTCAGTTACTTCAGAAACGTTAAGTCCGCGATAGTCAACGATGATCGTTGATTTACTTTCTTTCAGTTTAGAAGCAATTTCTTCAACAACAACTTTTTTAGTTTCAATTGCGCTGCTCATGGTTACACCTCCTGTAGATTCTTGTGTAACACTTATACCGTTTAGGTGATCACGACTGAGACGACGGATTCCATATAAAAAGCCTCCATGAGACATGGAGGCTGTATATACAAGCATACGTAACGTAATAGCTGTGATAATATACACCTCGGTAGGATAATTAAGCGGTTAGGCCCCTACTGTCTACGGTATAAATGATATTCTATTTTACAACATTTTGAATCATATCAGAATGTTGATGTCATGTCAATATTATTTTACGTTAAAAGTTGAAGAGTCTACTTTGACACCAGGTCCCATAGTAGAAGTTACAGCAACGTTTTTCACGTAAACGCCTTTAGCTGCGGCAGGTTTAGCTTTCAGGATTGTATCGTACATTGTTGTGAAGTTCTCAACAAGTTTTTCATCCTCGAAAGAAACTTTACCGATAGGAACATGAATGTTTCCAGCTTTATCTACGCGGTATTCAACTTTACCAGCTTTGATTTCGCCGATCGCTTTTTCAACTTCGAAAGTAACTGTACCAGTTTTAGGGTTTGGCATTAAACCTTTTGGTCCAAGTACACGACCGATTTTACCAACTTCACCCATCATGTCAGGTGTAGCTACGATTACGTCGAAATCGAACCAGCCTTGTTGAATTTTGTTGATGTAGTCAGTATCGCCTACGTAATCTGCACCAGCAGCTTCAGCTTCTTTCGCTTTTTCGCCTTTTGCGAAAACGAGAACGCGCTGAGTTTTACCAGTTCCGTTTGGAAGCACAACTGCTCCGCGGATTTGCTGGTCGTTTTTACGAGGGTCAACCCCTAAACGGAAAGCCACTTCAACTGTAGCGTCGAATTTAGCTGTGTTTGTTTTTTTAACGAGAGCTACTGCTTCAGAAACGTCGTAAGCTTTAGAACGGTCTACAAGCTTAGCAGCTTCAACGTACTTTTTACCTTTTTTAGCCATTTTAAAATTTCCTCCTTATGTGGTTATAGCGGAATAACCTCCCACGAATAAGGGTTGCGAACTTGTTAAAACTCGCAACCCGACAAGAAACAAATTAATCCTCGATTACAATACCCATACTGCGGGCAGTACCTTCAACCATGCGCATTGCCGCTTCAACGTCTGCTGCGTTTAAGTCAGGCATTTTCGTTTCAGCGATTTCGCGTACTTTATCGCGCTTAACGGTTGCCACTTTATTACGGTTTGGTTCACCAGAACCAGACTCAATTCCAGCTGCTTTTTTAAGCAATACTGCAGCAGGTGGAGTTTTTGTAATAAATGTAAATGAACGGTCTTCGTAAACCGAAATTTCAACAGGAATGATTAAACCAGCTTGGTCAGCTGTACGAGCGTTAAACTCCTTACAGAATCCCATGATGTTAACACCGGCTTGACCAAGTGCAGGTCCAACTGGTGGTGCTGGGTTAGCTTTTCCAGCAGGAATTTGCAATTTTACAACTTTAACTACTTTTTTAGCCACGAGACACACCTCCTTAAGTCCGTGATGTGGTAATAGGGTAAACCCTCCCACTCAAGGTTTCATTCTTTATATGAATGACGAAATATCATGCTAGTTGCCTTGGATAAGTCCAAGACGTACCTTTGCTATATTATCATTTATATATAGCAATTTCAAGTTTTTTCACATTACAATTTATCGATTTGGGTAAATTCCAGTTCAACCGGCGTTTCGCGGCCGAACATATTAACGAAAACTTTGACCTTGCTTTTGTCATAATCAATCTCTTCAATCGATCCAGTAAAGTTAGCAAAAGGTCCGTCTATTACTTTCACTGTCTCTTTCAGTTCAAAGTCAATATCAGTTTTGCGTTCGTCCATGCCCATTCTCTTCAAAATGGTTTCTGCTTCGCCTGGAAGAAGCGGCGTCGGTTTTGAACCTGATCCAGCAGATCCTACGAATCCAGTAACGCCCGGCGTGTTGCGGACAACATACCAAGAGTCGTCTGTCATTACAATTTCAACAAGCACATAACCAGGGAATACTTTCTTTTTCACGACTTTTTTCTTGCCGTTTTTGATATCCGTTTCTTCTTCTTCGGGTACGACTACACGGAAAATTTTATCCTGCATCCCCATTGATTCAACACGTTTTTCCAAGTTGGCTTTTACTTTATTCTCGTAACCAGAGTACGTGTGAACAACATACCAATTCTTTTCCATTCTCTTCAGGACTGTCCAGTCCTTCCCTCCCCGCATTTGGTTTTAGTGAATTACCATAACGCTTCAAAAAATAGGCGGCAAGCCTATGATAACTTTCATTTTAAGCCACAATAAAAAACCCGCTGAACGGGTTTTGGCAAGTAATATTATGATCTATTATAGCACGTATTGCTGATCATTATTCAACTATTAAACGAATTAATTGAGAAATTCCTGTGTCAAGGAGGGCAAAAAAGATAACAAAAAAGATAACTGTTGAAATTACCGTAATGGTATAACGCGTTAACTCTTTTCCTTTAGGCCAGCTTACCTTTTTCATTTCTTTCCCAACATCTTTAAAGAATTTCATAATACGCATGTAAAAGACCTCCACAATTTAAAAAGCGCAAAAACTATTTTGTTTCAAGATGAGCTGTATGTGAATTGCAAGTACTGCAGTATTTCTTTACTTCTAATCGCTCAGCCGCTGATGCAGAGCTCTTCATTGTCGTATAATTACGGTTTCCGCATGTCTTGCATGCTAACGTAATCTTTTTTCTCATGTCATTACACCTTTTTCTAAATAGACATTAGTTCTTATCTTTAGTAACATATCATAGTCAGAAAAATACTGTCAATATAGCTTAAATTCCTATTACAAACTGATTTCGCGAATTTCCAAGTACTTCTCCAGCTTGCGTTTCACACGCTGAAGGGCATTGTCGATCGATTTCACATGTCGGTTCAGTTCATCGGAAATCTCTTGGTAACTTCTCCCGTCGAGATATAAGACGAGTACTTTTCTCTCTAAATCACTTAGTAGTTCTCCCATTTTCATTTCAATGTCATCAAATTCTTCCTGATTAATGATCATTTCCTCAGGATTTAAGGTTTTCGCCCCTGAAATGACATCAAGCAGCGTTCGGTCTGATTCTTCATCAAAAATCGGTTTATCTAATGAGACGTAGGAATTCAAAGGAATGTGTTTCTGGCGAGTAGCTGTCTTTATTGCGGTAATAATTTGGCGGGTAATACATAATTCTGCGAAAGCTTTGAAAGAGGTAAGCTTGTCCTCTTTGAAGTCACGAATAGACTTATAGAGGCCTATCATACCTTCCTGAACAATATCTTCTCTGTCCGCCCCTATTAAGAAATAGGATCTTGCTTTCGCCCGAACAAAGTTTCGGTACTTCGTAATCAAGTAATCTAACGCATCACTGTCCCCAACATGAACCTTTTCAATGACCTGCTCGTCCTCCAACTGGCAAAACTGCTCTTTGTTGAATTTTCCCTTGTTGTTCTGTAGATTCACTCCGATCCCCCCGGCGCACGTAGATAGAAATATTATACAGTATTGGGCAAAAAAGCGTCAACTTAATCTAAGTCTCCTCGCCTCCACTTTTCAAACGTTTTCAAAACCTCTTCCGATAAAGCAATTTTACCCGCCGGCTTTTCGGAAGTGATTTTTCTTACCCGTCTCTCTATTCGCCTTTCAATCGCTTCTACCTCTCTCAAAAGCTCCCGGGCCGATTTCCGCAATGCCCCCTGTCCGAAAATCGCCCATTGCTCAGTATAGTCAGAGGTCGCAACGTGAATTTGAGTCGCGATATTATTCAAAGCCTGAGCGAGCTTTTCTATCCGCTCATCAGCCGTCTCATTTTCTTTTGTAAAAATCACTTCAACTCGATGGTTGGTCTGTTTTTTCTCAAGCCCTTTTACGAGATGCGCGTCAAAAACAACAATAACCCTGTTTCCTGTATACGATTGATATTCCGCCATTTTCTGAATCAGTACGTCTCTCGCCTCTTCGAAACTGTTCGCTTTTAAATCCTTCAGCTGCGGCCAGGCTCCAATCATGTTGTACCCGTCTACTAACAGGATATCCATGGGTCTTTATTCTCCCAGAGGGTTTCGTTTCCGGTAGACTTCATACATCAAAAGACCAGCCGCGACAGATGCATTTAGTGAAGTTACCTTTCCGGCCATCGGGAGTTTAATGAGAAAGTCACACTTTTCTTTCACGAGTCGGCCCATCCCTTTTCCTTCACTTCCGATGACTAAAGCCAAAGGCATATTGCCGTCCATATTGCGGTAATCCTCACGCGCGGACGCATCCGTTCCGACAACCCAGATTCCCCGTTCTTTCATCTCTTCTAACGTCCGTGCCAAATTGGTGACTCTCGCTACAGGAATGTGTTCAATTGCCCCTGTTGAAGCTTTTGCCACTGTTGTTGTCAGCCCGACAGCTCTCCGTTTTGGAATGACGATGCCATGAGCGCCGACCGCATCAGCTGTTCTCATAATGGAACCAAGATTATGAGGGTCTTCAAGCTCGTCCAGAATGAGGAAGAAAGGCTGTTCATTTCTTTCCTCGGCTGCTTTATATAAATCGTCCAGTTCTGCATATTCATACGCTGCAACCTGTGCCACAACGCCTTGATGCTGTCCTGTCACCATTTGATCGAGTTTTTTTCTCGGGACGTATTGAATCGTGATTCCCTGCTTTTTCGCAAGCTCAATCACTTGCTGTGCCTGTCCCTTTACGGTGTTTTCCGCCATCCACAGCTTATACAGCTTCCGATCAGATTTTAACGTCTCGATCACTGCATTCTTCCCTATGACGTAATCATGTTGCTGACTCATTTGTTTTCCTCCCTGACGTCCCGAATTGTATAGCTTCGGCTATGAGCTGACTAAGCCGTTCCTCTCTTTTCTCTAGAAAAAGGTAGCCCAGAAGCGCTTCAAATGCTGTACTATAGCGGTACGTCTGAACATCTGTATTTTTTGGTGTTGTTCCTGACTTGGCATTTCTGCCTCTTTTCAGCACCGCTTCCTCTTCTTCCGTAAAAAATGATTGATTCTGCAGAAAAAATAGGATCTCAGCCTGCGACTTTGCCGAAACAATCCGGCTTGATTTCTTATGAAGATCATTTGGTTTGGTAAAGCCCTGCTTAAGCAGGTGATGCCTTACATACACTTCAAAAATGGCATCACCTATATAAGCAAGCGCAAGACCGTTAAGCTGCTTTGAATCTTTTATCGTATCAAATTCAAGCATCCGTTATTCTCCCCGTTTCCAGCGAGTGCCTTGAGCCGTATCTTCAAGAATGATATTCATGCTTTTCAGCTGGTCGCGAATCTGGTCTGACAACGCAAAATCGCGATTCCGGCGCGCTTCATTTCGTTTTTCAATTAAGTCTTCAATCTCTTGATCGAGAAGTTCCTGCTCACCCAATGAAAAACCGAGAACAGAAACAATACGGTCAAACATCTGGATAAACGCCGTAATTACATGATCAGCTGTATGGTCTTTCTGAAGATAGTAATTGGCATGCTTCGCTAAGTCGAACAAGACGGAAATCGCATTCGCCGTATTAAAATCATCGTCCATCGCTTCTTCAAATGCTTTGCGGTGTTCTTCAACTTTCTCAAGCCATTGATCGTCATCTTCCGTTAAATTCGTACTGCTGTTCAGACGGTGCTGAAGATTGCTGTACGCTGTTTTTAAACGGTTAAATGCGCTTTTCGTATTTTCTAGAAGCTCTTCTGAATAGTTAATCGGATGGCGATAATGAACAGATAGCATAAAGAATCTCAAAAGCTGCGGATCATGCTGTTTAATGATGTCATGCACAAGCACAAAGTTGCCCAGTGATTTTGACATTTTTTCATTATCAATATTGATATAGCCATTATGGAGCCAGTACTTCGCAAACGTTTTTCCTGTCAGTGCCTCAGATTGCGCAATTTCGTTTTCATGGTGAGGGAATGTTAAATCCTGTCCGCCCGCATGGATATCAATCTGGTCACCCAGATACTTTTTCACCATTGCTGAGCATTCAATGTGCCAGCCCGGACGTCCTTTTCCCCAAGGGCTATCCCAAGAGATTTCCCCTTCTTTTGCCGCTTTCCACAGTGCGAAATCAAGAGCATCTTCTTTTTTCTCTCCGACCCGGATGCGTGCACCTGATCTTAGCTCATCGATTGATTGCTGAGAAAGCTTTCCGTATCCTTCAAACGCTCTTGTTTTGAAATAAACGTCACCTTCTGATTCATAAGCGTAGCCCTTTTTCACGAGCTGATCTACGAATTCGATAATGGCATCCATGTTTTCCATCACTCGCGGATGAAGGTCAGCTTTTCGGCATCCGAGCGCACCTACATCTTCAAAATATGCTTTAATAAAACGCTCTGAAATGGTAGGCACATCCTCACCAAGTTCATTTGCCGCTTTAATTAATTTATCGTCTACGTCTGTGAAGTTAGAGACATACTGCACATCATAGCCTTTATACTCCAAATAGTTTCGAACCGTATCGTAAACGATAGCCGGACGCGCGTTCCCGATGTGAATGTAATTGTAAACTGTCGGTCCGCATACGTACATTTTCACTTTCCCCTCTTCAAGAGGAACGAATGTTTCCTTCTGTCTAGTCAATGTATTATAAAGTGTGATTGTCATTTTTGATTGATCCTTTCTTTTCTGTCTTCAAGTTCTGCCTTCAGCTCTAAAATCTGCTGTTCCAAAGACTTAAAGCGGTCAGCAACCGGATCGGGCAAATCCTGATGGTTTAAATCGCGTCTTACCTTCTTGCCATTTTGTACAACGACCCGTCCGGGGATACCGACAACTGTTGAAAAATCAGGAACATCATGCAGCACTACTGAACCAGCGCCAATCTTTGAGCCTTCACCGACCGTAATTGAACCGAGCACTTTAGCACCTGTGGCTATCAATGCGTCATCTTTAATCGTTGGGTGCCTTTTTCCCTTTTCTTTCCCCGTTCCCCCAAGGGTAACCCCCTGAAAAACGGTTACGTTATTGCCGATTTCACATGTCTCCCCAATGACAACCCCCATGCCGTGGTCTATGAAAAATCTTCTCCCAATTGTGGCGCCGGGGTGGATTTCGATCCCGGTAAAAAATCGGCTTACTTGAGATATAAGGCGTGCAAGGAAATAAAATTTTCGTTTATATAAAGCATGTGCAATCCGATGCGCCCATATAGCATGTAAACCGGAATAAGTTAAAATCACTTCAAAATAGCTTCTTGCTGCAGGATCTTGATCGAAAACAGTATCAATGTCTTCTTTGAGCATTCTAAAAAACACATGCTTCCCCCCGTTTCTCTATCTGATTTCCTCTGCCCAATAAAAAAAGCGTCTCTGCATGTAAACATGACAGAGACGCTTTAACCGCGCGGTTCCACTCTGTTTGAAAAGCAGACTCCTGCTCTCCCAACTTCAGCCTGTAACGGCGGCGGCCGCCTTTGAATACTGATTTTAAAAAACGTTCTTCAAAGGTCTTAAGGGCGCACTTCTAAAACCCGGCTCATGGATCTCTCTCAGCCAATGAAGATCCTTTCTGTAATGGCCTAAAGCTTTATACTCTTCCCTGTCAACAATCATTTATTTAGATATTTTTCAAACGCTGAATCGCAGTCTCTTTACCGATCAATTCGATTGATTGCGGCAGTTCCGGACCGTGAGTTTGCCCTGTAACAGCAACACGAATCGGCATAAACAGTTTTTTCCCTTTGTGGCCAGTTTCTTTCTGCACTGCTTTGATCGATGCTTTGATATTATCTGGAGTGAACTCCTCAAGCTCTTCAAGCTTCGCAGCGAATGTGCTGAGCACTTCAGGAACCTGCTCCTCTTCCAGAACAGCTTTCGCTTCTTGATTATACTCGATCTCATCCGCAAAGAACAAATCAGTCAGCTCAACAATTTCGGCACCGTAGCTTAATTGCTCATGATACAGGGAAATCAATTTGCGAACCCACTCTTGTTCTTCAGCAGAAAGCTCAGTGCCAACTTTGCCGGCTTTTTGCAAATGTGGAAGCGTCAGTTCAACAACCTGATCAAGATCCAGCTTCTTCACATATTGGTTGTTAACCCATTTTAGCTTATGCATATCAAACAAAGCTGGTGATTTAGATAAACGATTTACATCAAAAATTTCAATAAACTGCTCTTTTGTGAAAAGCTCTTCTTCTCCAACCGGTGACCAGCCTAGCAGTCCGATAAAGTTGAACAGCGCTTCTGGCAAGTAGCCAAGCTCTTTGTACTGCTCGATGAATTGAATAATGGATTCATCACGTTTGCTGAGCTTTTTACGGCTTTCGTTTACAATCAGCGTCATATGTCCGAACTGAGGAATATCCCACCCGAATGCTTGATAGATCATAATCTGTTTCGGTGTGTTAGAAATATGATCTTCACCGCGCAGCACGTGTGTCATTTTCATTAAGTAGTCATCAATAGCTACCGCGAAGTTATAAGTAGGCGTTCCATCCTTTTTCACAATAACGAAGTCGCCAATGCCATCTGATTCAAAAGAAATTTCGCCTTTTACGATATCGTTGAAGGCGATGACTTTTCCTTCCGGCACACGGAAACGAATACTCGGCTTTCTGCCTTCAGCAATAAATTTCTCCTGTTCTTCCTGAGTCAGATCTCTGTGTTTCCCAGAATACCGTGGCATTTCTCCGCGGGCAATCTGCTCTTCACGCTCTTTTTCAAGCTCTTCTTCCGTACAGTAGCATTTATAAGCAAGCCCTTTTTCAAGGAGCTCTTCATAGTACACTTTATAGATATCGTTACGCTCTGACTGACGGTATGGGCCGTACTCTCCGCCGACATCCACACTCTCATCCCAGTCAATACCTAGCCACTTCAGATAATTCAGCTGGCTTTGTTCTCCGCCCTCAATATTGCGCTTTTTATCAGTGTCCTCAACACGAATGATAAACTTACCGCCTTGATTGCGAGCAAATAAATAATTAAAAAGCGCCGTTCTGGCATTTCCAATATGCAAATGTCCGGTTGGACTCGGTGCATAACGGACGCGTACTTCGTTTCCCATTTTCAAATACTTCCTTTCATGTCATGTATGGCCTCAGGCAAAAATGTATGAATCTATTCTACCACCAAATAGACCCGGCATCAAAACAAGTTAGCCTTTTTGTATCAGTACAGTCGCCTGAGCCGCTATTCCTTCCGCCCGGCCTGTAAATCCAAGCTTTTCTGTCGTTGTTGCTTTTACATTTACCTGTGAAACCTCTGCCTCAAGGCCTTCAGCGATTCTTTTTCTCATATCTTCTATGTACGGCAGCATCTTCGGCTTTTGCGCTATGATGGTGCAATCAATGTTCCCAAGGACATACCCTTTTTGTTTCACGATTCCCCAAACATGCTGAAGTAATTTGAAAGAGTCTGCGTCCTTGAACTCAGGATCTGTGTCAGGAAAATGCTTGCCAATGTCACCTTCACCCACAGCTCCCAGGCAGGCGTCAGCGACAGTATGCAGCAATACGTCTGCATCAGAATGGCCAAGCAGCCCTTTTACGTACGGGATTTCAATTCCGCCAATAATCAGAGGACGGCCCTCCACTAATTGATGCACATCAAATCCTTGTCCAATTCTAAACATGTTTATTCCCACTTTCTGATTCCATGATAGCTTCAGCTGACGTCAAATCGTCTGGCGTCGTCAGCTTAATATTTGTATAACTGCCTTCTACAACACGGACCGAACCGCCTTCCATCTGTTCAACGAGGCTGGCGTCATCCGTCCCTAAAAATCCCTTGCGCTCGGCCTCAGCGTGAGCCTCCAACAATAAAGAAAGACGAAAAGCTTGTGGCGTTTGGACAGCCCACAAGCTTGAACGTTCAATCGTCTCACTGACTTGTAAATCTTGAACGCGTTTAATTGTATCTTTTACCGGAACAGCGAGGATGGCCGCTCCTGTCTGTTCCGCCTCTGCGATCAGTTCGTCAATTTGTTCATGTTTTATAAATGGGCGGGCACCGTCATGTACAAGGACGATCTTTTCTTGCTTTACGGCTTTCAGCCCCTTATAAACACTGTGCTGACGCTCATCTCCGCCTGCAACAAGCTCAATCGATGTTTGAAACGGATAATCGGTCAGCAATTGCTGAAAGTGCTCCCGCTCCTGCTCGTTAATCACCAAAATGATTTTTTCACACTGCCGGTGGCTGTCAAACACTCTTAATGTGTGTATGATCACCGGGTCTCCTTTCAGCTCAATGAACAGTTTATTTCTCCCTGCCTTCATCCGCTTTCCCTGTCCGGCTGCAGGAATCACCACATCATAACTCATTGTTTTTTCTCCCTTTACAGCGCCTTCTCCAACAGCTTAGGCTTCGCAAAAATCATTCGTCCCGCTGCTGTCTGCAGCACACTTGTGACGAGTACATCAATATGCTTGCCGATATAATTGCGTCCTTCTTCAACGACAATCATCGTACCATCATCCAAGTAGGCAACTCCCTGATTATGCTCTTTCCCATCCTTAATGACCTGAACATTCATTTCCTCGCCAGGAAGCACAACAGGCTTGACCGCATTGGCAAGGTCATTAATGTTTAATACTGCTACCTTCTGAAGCTCGCATACTTTATTTAAATTAAAATCATTCGTCACAACGACCCCGGATGTCAGCTTCGCAAGTTTGACGAGCTTACTGTCAACCTCCTGAATATCCTCAAAGTCGCCTTCGTAAATTTCAACTTCAATATCTAATTCTTTCTGAATGCGGTTCAGGATATCAAGACCGCGGCGTCCTCTGTTTCGTTTTAACACATCGGAAGAGTCGGCAATATGCTGCAATTCCTCAAGGACAAACTGCGGAATCACGATAACTCCCTCTAAAAATCCAGTCTGGCAAATATCTGCTATTCTCCCATCAATAATAACACTAGTGTCCAAAATTTTCAGCTTCTTGTCTTGAACCTCATGTTCTTCTTCAGCTGATCCTTTTTTCTTTTGCATTCTGGCGGAAATGGAAAACAGGCTGATCAATTCATCCTTTTTCTTAAAGCCCACCTGGAAGCCGAGATAACCGAGGAAGAAAGCCAAAAATACAGGGATAATTGTGCTGAATATGCGGTAAGGTATATTGTCTAAAGGAATAACATTTACGATAAGATAAGCAATTATAAGTCCAAAAACCAGGCCTAGACTTCCAAATAACAAATCTGGAACCGGCGCTTTTAACAATGAATCCTCTATCCACTTCACCCAGTTCACAACGTATTCTGTACCCCATATACTGATGAGAAAAAAGATAATTGCCCCAATTGCCGCAGACGTATATGCGTTTGTTATTAAAGGTATGTCCTGTATATTTAACAGTACAAACAATTCAGGTATTAGAAATATACCAACAACGCCGCCAAAAATAATGAAGAACGCCTGAACTATTCGTTTTAACATACCCCCACCTCCTTTTTAAACATTTTAATTTCACAAAGTCTTATGCACCCTACGAATATCAGAATAAACAAAAACCAACATTAATATACCCGTATTCACCAGGTTTTAACCGAAATCACAGCTGCCGGTCTAAATAATGCTTCTCTTGCAGGCGTTTTAATCCTTTTTTGATTTTTTGGGCTCGTACTTCACCAATTCCCTCTACTTCATCTAATTCTTCTGCACTCGCCTCAATAATCCTTGGAAGGACTCCAAATGCTTCTACAACATTTTCAACAATTGGCATCGGAAGACGCGGTATCTTATTTAACAGCCTGTATCCTCTAGCCAATACATAATCATCAAGATTAGTAGAAGCAGGATAACCGAGAAGCTTATACACAATGGAATCATCCAGCAGATCATAACTGGACATATCCTGCAGCTCCTTCAAAAGAACAAACGGATCTTTAATCTTTTCTTTTACATAATCCTTAATAAATAAAGCGGCCTCTTCTTCCATATCCGTAATCAATTCAATGACTTGCAGTTTGATCAGATGTCCTTCTGTCCCCAGCTCTTTGATATACATATTTATTTCGTTTTTAATTCTCAATACCATTTCATAACGATGCATGACAGACAAGACATCGCTAAAGGTAACAAGCTCCTCAAACTCTAACGCATTCAGTGCATTAATCGTTTTATCGAGGATTGTCTTATATTTTTCAAGTGTTTGAATGGCTTGGTTTGCCTTGGTTAAAATAAATCCTATGTCCTTTAGTGTATACTTCATGTTTTCCTGATATAACGTTATGACATTTCTTCTTTCAGAAATAGCGATCACAAGACAGCCGGTTTGCTTAGCTACTCTTTCGGCAGTTCTGTGCCGCATTCCTGTTTCTGATGAAGCAATTGTGGCATCCGGCATCAGCTGTGTATTCGCATATAGGATCTTTTGACCCGAATCACTTAAAATGATCGCTCCATCCATTTTAGCCAGCTCATACAAATGCGCCGGAGAAAAAGCCGTGTTGATGTGAAATCCTCCATCCACCACTTCTTTTACTTTATCATTATATCCAACAACGATCAGACCGCCTGTATTTGCTCTCAAGACGTTCTCCATCCCCGCTCTGAGCGGTGTACCCGGAGCAACAAACTGCAATATAGATGACAGGTCTAACTCGTGTTTCGCCCCTTTTTTCTCTTTTTCCATCTATTATCCTCCTAATGAAGTACGAAGCGCCTCTGCAACATTTGCTACTCCGATAACCTCAATCCCTTTTGGTTTTGTCCATCCATCCAGATTAGCCGCGGGTATGATCATGCGTTTAAAACCAAGCTTTGCCGCTTCTTTCACACGTTGTTCAATTCTTGAAACCCGCCGGACTTCTCCGGTTAATCCCACTTCTCCAATAAAACAATCTGCAGGATTTGGAGGTGCGTCTCTAAAGCTTGATGCGATACTGATCGCAATGGCAAGATCAATTGCCGGTTCATCAAGCTTAACGCCGCCAGCCACTTTCAAATAAGCATCCTGATTTTGCAGCAGCAGCCCAACTCTTTTTTCTAACACAGCCATTAACAGAGAAACCCTGTTGTGGTCTATTCCCGTTGCCATACGCCTTGGATTTCCAAAACTTGTTGGCGAGATGAGCGCCTGAATTTCAACGAGAATCGGTCTAGTGCCCTCCATAGAAGCAGTGATACTCGAGCCCGCGGAACCCGCAGAGCGTTCCTCTAAGAAAATTTCTGAAGGATTCAAAACCTCAGTGAGCCCCTCTTCCCGCATTTCAAATATGCCCATTTCGTTCGTAGATCCGAAACGGTTTTTTACAGCCCGCAAAATGCGGAAAGTATGGTGACGTTCTCCTTCAAAATATAAAACAGTGTCAACCATATGCTCCAACAGTCTCGGCCCTGCAATAGACCCTTCTTTCGTCACGTGCCCTACGATAAAAATCGGGATACCTTTTGTTTTTGCAATTTTCATCAGCTCGGCGGTACATTCTCTGACCTGTGACACACTGCCCGGTGCTGATGTGATATCGCTTTGGTATACCGTTTGAATAGAGTCAACAACGACAAACGCTGGATTCATCTCTTGTATAGCAGACGAAATATACTCCATATCGGTTTCAGATAAAACATGCAGTGACGGATTATTAATGCCGAGGCGGTCAGCTCGAAGCTTCGTTTGCTTTACAGATTCTTCTCCCGAAATATACAGCACACTGTTTGATGAGCCTGATAATTGAGCGGAAACCTGCAGTAATAACGTTGACTTTCCGATACCAGGATCACCGCCGATTAAAACGAGGGAGCCTTTAACGACACCTCCGCCGAGTACTCTGTTAAACTCGCCAAGCTGGGTTTTAACGCGGGGTTCTTCTGATGTTTCGATTGATGTAATAGGTGAAGGTTTCTGTACAGTTTGAACAGAATGAGAAAAAGCCGCTCTCCGATTGGCTGGTGCTTTTTTAATCATTTCTTCCACCATTGTATTCCAAGCACCGCAGCCCGGACATTTCCCCATCCATTTTGGAGACTCGTAGCCGCAGGATTGGCAGATGAATTTCGATTTTGTTTTAGCCATATATAGTGTAAGACCTCTCCCTTGTTCTATTTCTTGATATGAAAGTGAGGCATACACTTACATGCTGTATGCCTCATTTCTGTCTTCTATATTAATTCGTTTTAGCAGTCGTTTTTACGACAAATTCGCCATCTTCTACATCAAGAACAATATGCTGTCCTTTATGAATATTTCCTCTGAGGAGTTCTTCAGACAAACGATCCTCTACGTGTTTTTGGATCGCTCTTCTTAACGGACGGGCTCCGTACTCCAGATCAACGCCCTCTTCCGCGACTTTCGCTTTTGCAGCATCAGTCAATTCGATAGAAAGATCCTGTTCTTTCAGGCGTTTCGTCAATTGATCAGACATTAATGACACGATTTCAGTAAGATGTTTTTTCTCAAGTGAATGGAAGACGATGATTTCATCGATACGGTTGATGAACTCAGGTCTAAACGCCCGTTTCAATTCACCCATCACTTTATCTTTCATGTCTTTATGATTTTGAGTCTCATCCTGAACGTTAAAGCCGACATATTTATTGCGTTTCAGCTCACTTGCCCCGACGTTTGATGTCATGATCAAAATGGTATTGCGGAAATCGACTGTACGTCCTTTAGAATCAGTCAATCGGCCGTCTTCAAGAACTTGCAGAAGGATATTGAAGACATCAGGGTGCGCTTTCTCGATCTCATCAAGAAGCACGACAGAGTAAGGTTTTCTTCTGACTTTCTCTGTCAATTGACCGCCTTCATCATATCCCACATACCCCGGAGGTGAACCAACAAGTCTTGAAGTTGAGTGTTTTTCCATGTATTCAGACATATCAATTCTGATCATGGATTCTTCATCGCCAAAAATGGATTCAGCAAGTGCTCGCGCAAGCTCTGTTTTACCTACACCTGTAGGGCCTAAGAAAATGAATGAGCCGATTGGGCGTTTAGGATCTTTTAACCCTGCTCTCGCACGTCTGACGGCTTTTGCAACAGCTACAACCGCTTCATCCTGGCCGATGACACGAGAGTGAAGAATGTTTTCCATATTGAGAAGCTTATCAGTTTCAGTTTGGGCGATTTTAGATACAGGCACACCGGTCCAGCTGGATACAACCATCGCAATATCATCCACAGTAACCTCTGAATTTTCCTGCCCTTGCTTCTCTTTCCATGATTTCTTCGTATCCTCAACTTGCTCGCGCAGGCGCTGCTCAGTATCACGCAAGGAAGCAGCTTTTTCAAACTCTTGACTTTGCACTGCCGCATCCTTCTCTTTACGAACCTCATCAAGCTTCTGCTCAAGCTCTTTTAAGTTAGGAGGCGTTGTAAAGGAGCGCAGTCTCACCTTTGAACCAGCTTCATCGATTAAGTCAATGGCTTTATCCGGAAGGAAGCGGTCAGAAATATATCTGTCAGAAAGCTTAACCGCAGCTTCAATGGCATCATCAGTGATAGAAACACGGTGGTGGGCTTCGTATCTGTCACGAAGACCTTGTAAAATTTGAATACTTTCATCGACAGATGGCTGATCTACCTGGATCGGCTGAAAACGGCGTTCCAGTGCTGCGTCTTTTTCAATATATTTACGGTACTCATCAAGAGTCGTTGCTCCAATACATTGGAGCTCACCGCGAGCAAGTGAAGGTTTTAAGATATTAGATGCATCAATAGCACCTTCTGCTCCGCCTGCCCCGATTAATGTATGGAGCTCATCGATGAATAGAATGATATTTCCTGCCTGGCGAATTTCATCCATGACCTTCTTCAGGCGATCCTCAAATTCTCCGCGATATTTTGTGCCGGCAACAACCGTTCCCATGTCTAATGTCATCACACGTTTATCACGCAAGATTTCGGGTACTTCATTATTGATAATTTGCTGTGCCAAACCTTCTGCGATAGCCGTTTTACCAACACCTGGTTCACCAATGAGAACAGGGTTGTTTTTCGTTCTGCGGCTTAACACTTCAATGACACGCTGGATTTCCTTGCTTCTGCCGATTACAGGATCAAGACTGTCTTCCTTCGCAATAGCAGTCAAGTCTCTTGCCAAGCTATCAAGCGTAGGCGTATTCGCATTGCTGTTTGTTCCTGCCGCTGATGATCCTGTTTCATTGCTTCCAAGAAGCTGGAGCACCTGCTGTCTTGCTTTATTTAAGCTGACACCGAGGTTATTCAGAACTCTCGCGGCAACACCTTCTCCTTCACGAATCAGGCCAAGAAGAATATGTTCTGTTCCGACATAAGAATGACCGAGTTTTCTTGCTTCATCCATCGAAAGTTCAATGACTTTTTTAGCTCTAGGAGTATAATGAATCGTTTGAGACATTTCCTGCCCGCGCCCGATCAAACTTTCTACTTCTTTCTGAATTTTATCTGAACCGAGTCCAAGCGCTTGAAGAGCTTTGGCAGCAATGCCCTCTCCTTCTCTTACCAGTCCTAATAAAATATGCTCAGTGCCAATATTATTATGACCTAAACGAAGTGCTTCTTCCTGTGCTAGCGCCAGTACTTTTTGAGCCCGTTCTGTAAATCTTCCAAACATCATATCGATTCATCCTCCTGTCTTTTCCCATTCATTTCTAAGTGAAGCCGTTCTCTTATGAGAGCCGCTCTTCGAATGTCCCTTTCGTTCGGACGCAAAGCGCCTCCCGAGTACTGCTGTAAAAAACCTGGCTGCGTCAAAATCATTAGTTCGTTAAGTATGTTGCTTGAAAGTCCTTTTATAATACCTAGGTCTATGCCTAACCGAACATCTGAAAGGCACTTTGCAGTTTCTTTAGATTCTATCATCCGGCAATTAGACAAGACCCCATAAGACCGATATACCCGATCCTCAAGTTCAATTTTAGAAGTTTGATAAATCGCTTCTCGGGCAGATCGCTCTTGTTCAATCAGCTGGGCAGCAACACTGTTAAGATCATCTACAATATCCTGCTCGGACTTACCAAGCGTGATCTGATTTGAAATTTGAAAGATATTCCCTACTGCTTCGCTGCCTTCCCCATAAATTCCTCTAACAACTAAGCCTAATTGATTAATTGCCGGTATAATTCGATTTATTTGCCTAGTTAAAACCAGCGCCGGCAGATGCATCATGACTGAAGCCCTTAAACCTGTACCTACGTTTGTAGGACAGCTGGTTAAGTACCCTCTCTGCTCATTGAATGCATAATCAACTTTTTCTTCAATCCAGTCATCGACCTGGTTCGCGGCTTTCATTGCTTCTAGAAGCTGAAATCCAGGGAAAAGACATTGTATTCTAATATGATCCTCTTCATTTAGCATGACGCTTACTTCCTCATTTTCAGAAAGCAAACAGCCGCCAAAAGGAGACTCTGTCAAATTCGGACTGATTAGATGCTTTTCAACAAGTACACGCTTTTCTAAAGGCTGTGCATCATTCATTCTAATCAAAACGAATTTGCCGATTCCGGGAATTTCTTGCTCTGAAAACTGATCTTCAAATTGCTGTATGATGGATGAGGCTTCTTCATTGGAATACCGCGTAGGGAACCGAATATGTTGAAAGTTCCTTGCTAAACGTATGCGGCTACTGAGTACAATGTCACTTTCAGGTCCCTTCTGCTTCATCCAACTGCTTAGTGCGTCCTGAATAAAATGCTTTAGCGACATTACCCCTGTTCCTCCTCACTATCTGTACTTTTGAGTGATTGTTCTAAAGAACGAATTTGATCTCTCACATGAGCTGCGTTTTCAAATTCTTCTTGATGGATTAAGGATTCTAATTCTTTTTTCAGCATATCGATCTGCCGTCTAACATGAAGATTGCCACCTATTCGTTTCGGTATCTTCCCTGCATGCACAGTGTTTCCGCTGTGCACTTTACGTAGGATAGGTGTAATGTTGCTATGGAATGTTTTGTAACATTCAGAACATCCAAAGCGGCCAATTTTTCTGAATTGCTGAAACGTCATTCCGCATTTCGGACAAGCAGATATTTGCTCCGAGTGACTGAACATTTGAGTCCCTGCATTTTGAAATGAAGAATCCATGTTCAGCAAACCCGAAAGTAAATTATGAATAGAGAAACCTTGATTTGCACTTATACCATATGAATCACTATTTTCTTTGGCACATTGTTCACAAATATGAACTTCTATTTTTTCTCCGTTAACAACCTTTGTAAAGTGAAAAGTGGCTGGTCTCTCGTGGCACTCTTGACAAATCAATCTTTTCACCCGCTTATTTTAATTTTAAAGAAGTCAGCATAGCCTTCATCATTCTTGCTCTTAATTCATCACGTTCAGGCAAGTCAATGTGTAAAACTGAGCGGTCCATTACGCTGACCATCATTTTTGCTTCTCTTTCTGAAATCACCTTGTCTTCTAATAGCCTTAAAATAATGTCATCAGAGGCTGCTTGAGACAAATGGGTACTAATTTGAGAAATAATATTATTGATCAGGACAACTTCATTGTTCATTTTAATTTTAATGATTCTGATGTATCCGCCGCCCCCGCGTTTGCTCTCAACAATATATCCTCTTTCACTTGTAAACCTGGTGTTGATGACATAATTTATTTGGGAAGGAACGCATTGAAATTTATCTGCAATTTCACTTCGTTTAATCTCTAAAATTTCCTTGCCATTTTGATCTAACACTCGTTTTAAATATTGTTCAATGATGTCAGAAATATTATGTCCCACTCAACCCCCTCCTTTACTGACTTTGACTATATTTGACTTTAATCTTACTATAAGCCGTTTCTCAGGAATTTTCAACTTTCTCGCTCTATCCTTTATTATTTCCATTTTCCCGGCCCATAAAACCTGAATGCTGATTTAAAATTCGGTATAAAGTTATTATATTATACAGTTAAGTGGAATTTTATGATACCAATAAAACAGAACACAAAAAACCCAACTCAATGAGTTGGGTTTAAACTTGCTTGGCGGCGTCCTACTCTCACAGGGGGAAACCCCCGACTACCATCGGCGCTGAAGAGCTTAACTTCCGTGTTCGGTATGGGAACGGGTGTGACCTCTTCGCTATCGCCACCAAACAAGTTGAGAGTGTTCTCTCAAAACTAGATAACAGGTGTGACATCATTCAAAATGTGGTTAAGTCCTCGATCGATTAGTATCTGTCAGCTCCATGTGTCGCCACACTTCCACCTCAGACCTATCAACCTGATC
>NZ_CP026521.1:111055-118032 GCF_002953915.1 Bacillus sp. MBGLi79 | reverse complement strand
TTAGTCTTTCAGGAAAAAAGCAGAAAAACTGCCAGTGAAAACTGGCAGTGAGCAGAGGTCGGATTTATCCTACTTTTGCATCCTGAAGCTCTTTTGCCTCGGCTTCAATCGTAAACGCGTCTAAAAGCTGAACGAGCTCATCCCTCGTTTCGCAATGATTAATTTCATTCCGGACCTTTGCGTTTCCTCTTATGCCTTTTAAATACCAGGCTGCGTGCTTTCTCATTTCGCGAACCGCAACATTTTCGCCTTTCAGTCCGATTAATCGGTCAAGGTGAAGTTTGCAGACAGACATTTTCTCACGCACTTTCGGCTCATCTTTCAATTCGCCTGTTTCTAAATAGTGAACCGTACGGTAAATCATCCACGGGTTACCCAGCGCTGCACGGCCGATCATGACACCGTCAACCCCTGTTTCATCAAGCATGCGTTTTGCATCTTGCGGAGTTTTGACATCACCGTTTCCGATTACCGGTATTGAAACGGACTGCTTCACTTCTTTGATAATATCCCAATTTGCCGTTCCTTCGTACATTTGCACGCGGGTCCGCCCGTGAAGAGCGACCGCTTTTCCGCCTGCGCGCTCTACAGCTTTCGCATTCTCAACGGCAAAGATATGGTCTTCATCCCAGCCCATTCTCATTTTTACGGTCACCGGCTTGTCAACAGCCTCCACTACTGCAGAAACCATTTCATAAATTTTATTCGGATCAAGCAGCCATTTGGCTCCTGCATCACATTTTGTAATCTTTGGCACCGGACATCCCATGTTTATATCAATAATATCCGCAGTTGTGTTTTGGTCAACAAACCTCGCCGCTTCGACAAGCGTTTCTTTTTCGCCGCCGAAGATCTGCAGGCTGAGCGGTTTTTCACGTTCATCGATATAAAGCATTCCCATCGTTTTTGCATTATTGTAAAGGATCGCTTTATCGCTGACCATTTCGGCGCAGACCAAACCCGCTCCGAATTCCTTAACCGTCAAGCGGAAGGCGGAGTTGCAGACACCGGCCATCGGCGCAAGCACAACCCTGTTTTTTAATTCTATATCACCGATTTTAAACATTTTTAGTCCTCCTTTCTTATTCTTCTGATGGAGATAATTCCTCCACTGTTATATTTAAAGTATTGGCTACATCCCTGAGCATGCTCTCCGACGGCATACGATTCCCGCGTTCTACTTCACCAAGCACAGAAACGGATATACCCAATGCTTTTGCAAACCCTTCTTGAGTATAACCCTTCAGCTTTCGATATGCACGAATTCGTCTACCCCAGATTTCTGCTTCCATACTCTTACACCTTCTTGATTTTTCGCATGATTGACAGCTCCCTCAAGCTCGGGATAAATCTCCAGCAGCGGGATGAGCACAAACAAACGTTCGTGCATTCTAGGATGAGGAACGATAAGTTGCTCTGTCTCAATATTTTCACGATTATACAACAAAATGTCAAGGTCTGCAGTTCTCGGCCCCCATCTGATGTCGCGTTTGCGGCCGAGTTCTTTTTCAATACGCTGAGTCAAATCAAGCAATTCAAACGGTGAAAGAGATGTTTTAACAGCTGCAGCCATGTTTAAAAATAGATCTTGGTCTGTATACCCGACAGGATCTGTTTCATAAATCGACGAGATGTCTGTCACCTGTACAGACGGATGTTGATGGAGGAGAGAGACAGCTTTTTTTAAATATTCTTCCCGCTGGCCGATATTCGAGCCGAGCGCTATATATGCCGAATTGTTCATTGTCGTTTCCTCGTCATCTCGATGGCCACCGATTTATAGTGTCCCGGTATAGGCGGGTCAGGCTTGACGACTTTGACCGTGCATTCCTGAACCGCTTCAAAATGCTTCAGCACTTTTGCGGCAATCGTTTCTGCGAGGGTCTCCACAAGGTTGACCGGCTCTCCCTCCACAACCTCTTTGCACAGCTTATACAAATCAGCATAATTAATGGTGGCATCAATACGATCCGTTTTTCCGGCTTCGCTTAAGTCTAGAAATGCTGTCAGATCAACGCGGAATCTTTGGCCAAGTTTGTTTTCTTCTTTGAAAACACCGTGATATCCGTAAAACTCCATGCCCTCTACATACACTTTATCGATGATAAACGCCTCCTTTATCAATCATGGCATCCATCATTTTTGCCATCCTGGAAATTTGCTTGACGTCATGCACCCTGACGATATCGCACCCTTTTTGAATACCGAGGCATACCGTCGCGCCCGTGCCTTCCGCCCTCTCCTCAGGCGGCAGATCCAGAACACGGCCGATAAATTTTTTGCGTGACGTCCCCAATAAAACCGGGTATCCGAGTTCGCTGAATTTCTCAAGCTGGTTCATGACCGCCAGATTGTCATGATACGTTTTGGCAAAGCCGATACCCGGATCAAGTACGATGTGATGATCTTGAACGCCTGCTGATTTTGCAATGCTCACACATTCCATCAAATCAGACAGCATGTCCGGGATCAAGTCCTTATAATTCCGTTCCTCGCGGTTATGCATCAAGATAATCGGCACATTATGAGCGGCCGCAACCCGGGCCATGTCATGGTCTGCTTTTGCTCCCCAGACATCATTGATAATCGCTGCACCGGCCTTAAGGGCTTCATCCGCCACTTTTGCTTTATAAGTGTCAACAGAAGACGGCACGTCGATTTCCTGAACAAGTTTTTCAATTACAGGTATGACCCTTGACAGCTCCTCATCAAGAGAAACCTTTTCCGCCCCCGGCCTCGTTGATTCTCCTCCGATATCAAGGATATGGGCGCCGTCTTCGATCATTTGCTTTGCATGAATAACGGCGCGGTCGATGCTGTTATATTTTCCGCCGTCTGAAAAAGAATCGGGCGTCACATTTAAAATCCCCATGATCAATGTTTTATCTTCATAAGACAATGTGTATTGCTTTGCGGTCAACTTCTTTGAACGCACCGCTGTTTGAAGCGCCATATCCTTCACCCTTTAATTGAAATATAGTCTTTTGCTGCTTTTCTATCGTTAGTGTATGCCTCTTGCAGACGTTTCGACAAATTTCCATCCTTTCCCGGAAATTGAGTGCTGCCGATTCTCCGGAATGGAACGATTTCCTGAACGGAATTGGTCATCCATGCTTCGTCCGCAAAGAGAAGCTCCTTTAAAGGGTATACCCCCTGCATAACTTCGATTCCCATATCTGCAAGGCGCTCGATGACATAACGCCGGGTGACGCCGCCTAATATGCCGGTATCAAGAGAAGGTGTATACACCCAACCGTCTTTTTCCCAAAAAATGTTGGAAATGATCCCTTCGGCTACAGCTCCGCCTTCGGTAAGAAAAATCCCTTCTTTGGCAGCGTCTGGTCCGAGCTCTCTTTTTCCGAACAGATTATTTAAAAAGTGATGTGATTTCAAGCGGAACGGACCTTCTGGCGTATTGCGTCGGACCTGTAAAATGACACCCTCCTTTTCAACCGGAATCGATTCAGGATGAAAAGGATTCATCATCACCATAACACCGGGTTTTTTGTATGAATCAGGAAAAAGACCTGAGTCACCGGGACCAGCAGATATATTTAAACGGACCTTGGCATTCAGATTTGGGGGCTGATTCAACTGAAGCAGCCTGTCAAGAATGGCAAGCACTTCGCTTTTTGTCAGCTCAAGCTCAATTCTCAGCTGTTCCAAAGCGTTGTTCAGTCTGTCCATATGCCAGTCTAAAAGGAAGGGCTCCCCTTCATAAAGGCGGAACGTTTCAAATACCCCGATTCCGTATAAAAAACCATGGTCAAAAGGAGAAAGTCTTGCTTCCTCCTCCTTCACATATTGACCATTCAGGTAAATGATCATGTGTTCACTTTCTTTCGGTAAGTCTCAATAAAATTCTTCAGCATTTCTTTTCCGGAGGCAGTCATAATCGACTCCGGATGGAACTGAACGCCTTCAATAGGCAGTTCTTTATGCCTGATGGCCATAATCTCCCCTTCTTCTGTCCAAGCCGATGTCACAAAACAACCGGGCAGCGTATCCGGTTTGACGATCAACGAATGATACCTCGTGGCCGTGAGCGGATGTTCCAAGTCTTTAAAGACCGTCAACCCGTCGTGCAAGATCTCGGAAGTTTTCCCATGCATTAACCGTTCCGCCCTGACGACATCGCCTCCGAAAACCTGGGCGATCGACTGATGTCCGAGACAGACCCCGAAAATCGGTATCTTCCCGGCAAAATGGCGGATCGCTTCAAGGCTGATCCCAGCCTCATCCGGACTGCAAGGACCGGGAGATATCATCAAAAAGTCAGGCGACATATCCTCTATTTCCTGAAGCGTGATCTCATCGTTCCGCTTGACGACTAACTCCTCGCCAAGCTCGCCTAAATACTGAACCAAATTGTACGTAAATGAATCGTAATTGTCGATCATTAGAATCATATCTCAGCTCTCCTCTGCTCTTTTTTCTCTTCTTCACTCAACTGCAGCGCCTTTTTCATCGCCAGGGCCTTTTTAATTGACTCTTTATATTCATGCTTAGGGTTGGAATCGATGACGATTCCAGCTCCGGACTGCATGAACGCCTGGCCCGCTTTCACATATATCGTTCGGATAACGATATTAAAGTGCATATCCTGATTATATCCGAACCATCCTATAGAACCAGTATAAAGCCCCCGTCTCGTCGGCTCAAGCTCCTCTATAATTTCCATCGTTCTAACTTTCGGCGCTCCTGTAATCGTACCGCCGGGAAACACGGCATGGATGACATCCACGGCATCGCATTCGTCCCTTAGTTCCCCGCACACATTAGAGACGATATGCATGACATGGGAATACTTCTCAATCACCATGAATTCATCGACCCTGACCGAACCGTACTTGGAGACCCTGCCGAGGTCATTACGCTCTAAATCAACGAGCATCACATGTTCGGCGCGCTCTTTTTCATTCATGATCAGTTCGTTCGCGAGCGCTTCATCCTCCGCTTCATCCGCCCCGCGGGATCTCGTCCCGGCAATCGGTCTTGTCTCAAGCCTGGTGCCCTTTTTCTTAATGAGCAGTTCGGGCGACCCGCAGATGATTTGAAAATCCGGGGTTTCCAAGTAGGACATGTACGGCGAAGGGTTGATTTCTCTTAACATTTTGTATACCTCATAAGGAGGCGCAGACAGGCGCTCCGACTGGCGAACAGAAAGGTTCACCTGAAATACGTCGCCGCTTGCAATGTATTGCTTCACCTTCTCAACAGCCTGAGAAAAGCCGGCTTCTGTAAATGAAGCTGCGAATGACGGGCTTTTATTATCATTTGATTGATGACCGCCAGCGGTCTTCGGATGTTCCGTCTTCCACATTTGCTCAAGCCTGTCCAGTTTCTCTTCCGAAGCGGCCGGCGATTCTTCAACGGTGTGGGTAATCACCCAAAGCTGCTGCTGCTTATGATCATAGACGGCTATATCATCAAATACGAGAAAGAATAAATCCGGCGTTTGCAGATCATCGATAGACAGGATTTTGAATTTCTCAATATATCGGGCATAGTCATAGCTTAGAAAACCGACAGCCCCGCCCTGAAAGTCGGGAAAATCTGCAACCGTCTCCGTTTTCAGCGTTTCAAACCACTGAGAAAACTGCTGAAACGGATCCCCCTCTTTGAATATGATGTCCCCTTTGTATTGAATCGTCGTGATGCCGTCTTTCCCTTTTGCTATTGCGACAGGGTCGAGCCCGGCTATGCTGTATTCTCCGCCTCTCGCACTTTCGAGCAGAACGCGGTACTGCTTTCCTTTCGACAGGCTTTCAAATTGCTCTAAAAACCGTTGATTGGAAAATGGGAACGCTCTGGCTACAGGCCTTCGTTGTCTCATCATATCATTCCTCTGCCGTTAGTCTAATGACCTTATTGTAATGCATATCTTTTTTCTAGGAAAAGAGAATTTCATTTCCAATATAGAAAAAAGTCCTTGAGCATGTTCACTCAAGGACACCGAGCTTTTAAAAGGGCTTCGCCCGTGAAAAACAAAAGGCCGCCGACATTGTCGGCAGCCTCCCGTTTCAACTGGAGCCTATTCAAATTGATAAAGAGGCGTGCTTAAGTATCTCTCTCCGTTACTAGGAAGAACAGCGAGAACTTTTTTGCCTTTCCCAAGCTTTTTAGCGACTTGAAGAGCAGCACAGATCGCAGCACCCGAAGAAATTCCTCCGAGAATTCCTTCTTCTCTCGCCGCTTTACGGGCAAATTCAAAGGCTTCTTCGTTTTTCACTGTGATGATTTCATCGTAAATTTCCGTATTCAAGATTTTCGGAACGAATCCCGCTCCGATTCCCTGAATTTTGTGCGGACCTGGTTTTCCTCCGGAAAGAACAGGAGAATCAGTCGGTTCCACCGCGAAAATCTTGATGGACGGATTTTTTTCTTTCAGGACTTCTCCGGCACCTGTTATCGTTCCGCCGGTTCCGATACCTGCAATGAATGCATCTAAACCGTCTCCGAATTGTTCGGCGATTTCTTTTCCCGTTGTGCGGCGGTGAACTTCTGAGTTCGCAGGGTTGTTAAATTGCTGAGGCATAAAATAGCCGTGCTCCTCAGCCAGTTCTTCCGCTTTTTTAATCGCGCCTTTCATTCCTTCAGCACCCGGAGTCAGCACAAGCTCAGCTCCATATGCACGCAGAAGGTTGCGGCGCTCAGAACTCATTGTATCAGGCATAACAAGAATCGCTTTGATGCCCTTCGCTGCAGCGACCATGGCAAGTCCGATTCCCGTATTTCCGCTGGTCGGTTCAATCAGTGTATCTCCTTCTTTCAGAAGGCCTTTCTCTTCAGCATCTTCTATCATGGCAAGCGCAATCCGGTCTTTTACGCTGCTTCCAGGGTTCATATACTCCAGTTTCACATATACTTCAGCACTGTCTTCATCAACTAGTCGATTTAATTTAACGACAGGTGTATTTCCGATTAAGTCATAAACAGAGTTTGCAACGCGAACCATTTGAACACCTCAATTTCCG
>NZ_CP026521.1:106168-110955 GCF_002953915.1 Bacillus sp. MBGLi79 | reverse complement strand
TATATCTAATTTATCAATATCAAAATATTTTGTCAATCTTTATTTTTTATCGTCATAAAACCAAGATACTTTCGCATCTTTCCAAAGTGTCTTCACCGAAGCTTTGTCGCCTAATTGATCCATCGCGATCTGCCTTCTGATTTGATTTTTCACTTCGCTGTAAGTGAAAGCTTGCCCCGGGAGCTTTTCTTTGAGCTGGATGATTGCATAGCCTTGGCTCGTTTTAATCGGTTCATCCACCCATTGATTTTCCTTTAGCTGCTCAGCTTTCTCTAAATATTCGGCCGGAATGTTTTCGTGCTGATCATTGACGAACCCGAGGTCGCCGCCGTAAGGAGAAGTATACCGGTCAGTCGAATGTTCAGCCGCGGCCGCTTCAAAGCTGGATCCTTCCTTCAGCTCTTTAAGAACTTGTTCTGCTTCGTCTTTATCTTTGACAACGATATGCTTGAGGCGATAAGAATCATCGAATTTATATAAGTCCTTATTTTTGTTATAGAATGACTTCAATTCGCTGTCAGAAATGACAATATCTTTTGTCAGGAGCTCTTCTAGAAGAATATTATGCTTGATCTGCTCTTTCCATTCTTTTTCTGTTGTGGCTTCGTCTTCGTAGAAGGAATTGTATACAGCTTTAATCAGCAGAAATTCTCTTTCAATGTCTTCATCAGACACTTTGATCTTATTTTTTTCGGCCATTTGGGTAACAACGCGGTCGTTGATCATATCTTCAAGCGTTGATTTTCCATAGCGCTCTTCCATTTCGCTCAGCCATTCTTCACGCGTGATGCCGTTTTTTCCGATATGTGCAATGACTTCTTGAGCGGACGGTGAAGAAGCAGTCTGCGATTTCGTCAAAACATACGCGATCACGATACAGTTGACAAAGATCGCACCTAAAATAATCGGCCAAAGTGTTCTTGATTTCAATATGGTGTCTCCCCTTTCCCCATTGTAAAAGACCCGCTACTGCATAGCGGGCTTATATTTCATCTCGAAGCGCTTCAAGCTCTTCCTTTGTAAACAGATACTTTTCATTGCAAAAATGGCATTGAGCCTCAGCTTGGCCATCTTCATCAATCATCTGTTGAATTTCATCTTTGCCAAGACCGATGATGCCTCCTGAGAAACGCTCTTTTGAACAATTGCATGTAAACCGGACAGGAACGGTTTCCAGTATTTCCGGTTCTTCTCCCAATACCGCAGCCAGCACTTCCTCAGGTGTCAAACCTTTCTGAATCAGCTTTGAAATGGGCTCCACTTGAGAAAGGTTTGTTTCAAGCTTCGTGATGGTTTCATCGTCCGTGCCCGGCAGCAGCTGAAGGATAAATCCGCCTGCAGCTAAAATCGTATTGTCGGGGTTGACGAGCACCCCTACACCCACCGAAGAAGGAACCTGTTCAGAAGATACGAGATAATATGTAAAATCCTCGCCGATTTCTCCGGAAACGATCTCAACCTGGCCTGTAAATAAATCGCGGAGACCGAGATCTTTTACTACGCTTAGTGTGCCGGACGTACCGACGGCTCTTCTGACGTCCAGTTTGCCGTGTTCATTTAAGTCAAAATGAACGTGCGGATTGGACACGTAGCCCCTGACATCTCCTTTTGCATTTCCGTCAGCGACAATCGCGCCGATAGGTCCGCCTCCTTCAATCTTGACGGTAAGCTTGTCTTCGCCTTTCAGCATGGCACCGAGCATGACAGCCGCCGTCATCGTTCTTCCTAAAGCGGCGGAAGCGGTAGGCCATGTGTTATGCCTTCTTTGGGCTTCATGAATCGTTTCTGTTGTATTCGCTGCATATGCTCTCACTTTGCCGTCATATGCGATGGCTTTCACTAAATAATCCATACCTCATCCTCCTATACACTTTCAACACGATTCCGTTCATAAATAAGCTCTAGTCCCTTCAATGTAAGGAACGGGTCAACGATATCGATGCAGTCCGATTCGTCTGCTATCAAGGAAGCAAGACCTCCCGTCGCAATGACTTTCGGATTTTTCTTGGACTGCCATTTCATCCGTTTGACAATGCCTTCAACCTGTCCGACGTAGCCGTAAAGGATTCCGGACTGCATCGCGCTGACCGTACTTTTGCCGACAATATGATCGGGCCGTGCAATTTCAATTCTGGGAAGCTTGGCAGCTCTCGAATAAAGCGCTTCAGTTGAAATCGTGATGCCCGGCGCGATCGCACCGCCCATGTACTCCTTGCGCTCGTTAATATAACAGTACGTCGTAGCGGTTCCAAAATCAACGACAATCAGGGGGCTCCCATAGAGATGAATAGCCGCCACTGCATTTACAATGCGGTCTGCTCCGACTTCTTTCGGATTATCGTATTTTATGTTTAATCCTGTTTTCATTCCCGGACCGACAATCTGAGGCTCGATCTGAAAATATTTAATACACATTCTTTCGAGGGAGAACATGATCGGAGGTACAACTGATGAAATAATAATTCCTTCGATCTGGTCAAACATCAGTCCGACATAATCAAATAAAGAACGAAGAAGCATGCCGAATTCATCTTCCGTTTTATGGCGGCTTGTCTCAATCCGCCAATGATATTCGAGCTCTCCTTCGTGGTAGATGCCAAGGACGGTGTTTGTATTTCCCACATCTATAACAAGCAACATTCTGATCACCACTTTTGACTAGTTTCTCTTACTTGGGCATAAAACATTCTACCATCATACAATACACGATGCCGATTCTGTTTGTAAACGAATCAAATCGTAGTGAACAAAGATTTTCCAAAGAGGTTTTTTAACCATAAAAAAAGAAAACTGCCAAAAGCAGAGCTTGGCAGTTTTCCTGAAGAGGCGGAAATGAGTCGTTACTCTTTCTCATCCTCGTTTTTTTCTTCGTCATCTCGTTTATTGATGTTGACTTTCACATCGTCTGTCTTTTCCTGATCATCCGAATATGTGCGATCAGGAAGTCTTCCGTGCTCAGACAAATGTTTGATTTGCTCAGCGTCGAGCGTTTCAACTTCCAGCAATGTTTGAGCGATCAGCTCAAGTTTGTCGCGATTTTCAGTAAGGATTGTTTTTGCACGTTCATAACATTCCTTAATGAAGCGCTGAATTTCTTTATCGATTTCATACGCAATCGCGTCGCTGTAGTTTTGGTCATTGTTGAAATCGCGTCCCAAGAACACTTGCCCGCCTTGCGATTGTCCGAATTGAAGAGGACCGAGCTTTTCAGACATACCGAATTCAGTTACCATTCGTCTGGCAATGCCTGTAGCGCGCTGGAAGTCGTTATGGGCACCCGTGCTGACCTCACCGAAGATGATCTCTTCAGCTACACGGCCTCCAAGCAAGCCGACGATCTTATCGAGAAGTTCGGGTTTGGTTTGGAAATAACGGTCTTCCTTAGGAAGCATAACGGCGTATCCGCCCGCTTGGCCGCGCGGTACGATCGTTACTTTATGCACCATATCCGCTTCATCCAAGACAAGTCCGATTACAGTGTGTCCCGCCTCGTGATAAGCCACGATATTGCGTTCTTTTTTCGAAATGACCCTGCTTTTCTTTGCAGGTCCGGCGATGACGCGGTCTGTCGCTTCATCGATGTCTCGCATATCGATCTTTTTCTTATCTTGACGCGCTGCTACGAGAGCCGCTTCATTTAAAAGGTTTTCAAGATCTGCACCTGAGAATCCAGGCGTCCGCATCGCGATCGCTTTTAAGTTTACGGATTCATCAAGCGGCTTGTTTCTTGCGTGTACTTGAAGTACAGCTTCACGGCCTTTAACATCTGGGCGGTCAACTGTAATTTGACGGTCAAAACGTCCCGGACGCAGCAATGCAGGGTCTAAAATATCGGCGCGGTTTGTCGCAGCGATAATGATGATTCCTTCATTGGCGCTGAATCCGTCCATTTCAACAAGAAGCTGGTTGAGCGTCTGTTCACGTTCATCGTGCCCTCCGCCAAGACCTGCTCCCCGCTGGCGTCCGACAGCATCAATTTCATCGATGAAAATCAGACACGGTGCATTTTTCTTAGCGTTTTCGAATAAGTCGCGAACACGTGATGCACCAACCCCGACGAACATTTCAACGAAGTCAGAACCGCTGATGCTGAAGAAAGGCACCCCTGCTTCTCCGGCACAAGCTTTCGCCAGCAATGTTTTACCGGTACCCGGAGGTCCGACCAAAAGCACGCCTTTCGGAATCCTTGCTCCGAGTTCAGCGAACTTGCGGGGATCCTTGAGGAAATCAACGACTTCCACAAGCTCTTGCTTTTCTTCATCCGCTCCTGCCACATCTTTGAATTTGACGCGTTTCTTTTCTTCTGTATAGAGCTTCGCCTTGCTTTTTCCAAAGTTCATAACACGGCTTCCGCCGCCTTGAGCCTGATTAAGCAGGAAGAAGAAAAGAATGAAGATAATAACAAAAGGGATGATGGTGGTAAAGAACGTCATCCATCCATTTGCTTCCTGTGCAGGTTCTACTTGTATCTTCGTTTTTTTCACTTGATCAATGATTTGATCTGCCCCTTTTCCTTCAGGAACATGGGTCAGGAAATATTGATCTTTCTCATAGGTCGTCAGCTGTCCCCGAACCTCGTACACGCCCCTGACAGGCTGGATGGAGACATTTTCAACCTTCCCTTTATCTAGGTTTGAAACAAAGTCACTATACGTCATATTTTCTGTTTTCGGATTTGCGGTTTGGAAGTAGCTCACAACTCCGATCACAACTAATAAAATAAGTAAATAAAAAATGGTATTACGGAAGACCCGATTCATTCCTTACCTCCTCCCACAGTAAGCACA
>NZ_CP026521.1:102474-106068 GCF_002953915.1 Bacillus sp. MBGLi79 | reverse complement strand
CATGAAATCCATTTCCAAATATGTATCAATATGCTTCAAAAGATCAGCCATAAACGGCATGGCTCCCTTTAACACACCGATTGCCAGCGGAAACTTGCCGCTGTACTCTTCTGTCAGAGTTGCGCCCAGCTCCTTGACTTTCTTTTGGATCTCTTCTTCTGAGATCAAGATATTTTCAATATCCTGTTTCATTCTTTGCTAGCCCCCTACACTTTTCATGCTGTCTATATTGTAATACAATGCGATCATTGTTTGTAACATCAAGTTCCTCAAAAATGGTTTTTTTCAGACCAGGTATCCAAATAATGTTTCCAACCGCGTCTGTTACAATGGGCCAGCTGTCTCTTTTCGCAAGAGGCACTTTTTCATCAATAAATATATCTTTAACCTTTTTTGAGCCGTTCATCCCTTTAAGTTTGATTCGGTCTCCGTTTTGCCTTGTCCGTACATAAAGGGGGAATTGAACCTGCTTGGGACTTGTTGCAAAAACATCGTTTCCTTGCGGTTTCCGGGTTGAACCGGGTCCGCTCACATGAAGGGAGGAGCCGTCGGGAAGCTTCAGTTCTTCTTCGTCTGCCCCGCTTATTTCATAATGATAGGAAACATTTTCACATTGTAAACGCTGAAATGTAAACAAACATGTATGATAAGATTTTGCAACTTTTAGCCCATTCGGAAAATCAAGGGAACCGGATGGTCCACCTTGTGAAATCCAATCCAGAAACACTTGAATATGATGGGCTGAAAACGCTGATGGAACGTTTTCATAAAGATAGTTTAATATTAGATGAACTCCCCTTCTTTGTAAAGGCATAGGGAGCGCAAGAAGCCGATCGATGCTGATTTCGACACCGGAACTTGACTTGCTTGTGATTACTGTATTCATTTTGTCTTTCGTTAATGCCTGTAAGTATAATTCGTCTTCTGTCAGGAATTCACTGACGGATTGAAACCTTTTATGGACATCTTCCGACTCTTTCTTCAGAAAAGGGAGAACATGGTGCCTGAACCGGTTCCTTGTGTAATCATCCTCACTGTTGCTCGGATCGGTTCTATACGGTATTCGATTCTCTTTGCAGTAAGCCAAAAGATCATCCTTTGACAGCCTTAGAAACGGCCTAAGCAGCCAGCCGCTGTCAAAACGGCGCTTTGGCTGAATTCCAGCAAGCCCGAGCCCGACAGTGCCTTTTGCCATCTTCATCAGCATCGTTTCCACCTGATCATCGCCATGATGAGCCAGAACCAGGTATTCAGCCCGGCGCCTTTTCATTAATTCTTGAAAAAACGCATACCGGCATTCTCTCGCAGCAGCCTGTTTATTCAGATTGTTTTCCGCGGCAAATGTCAGGACATCGATTTGCACCGCCTCGCATTGTATGCCTTCCGCCTCGCAGTAGTCCTGAACGAACCGCATATCATGCTCAGACTCTTCGCCTCTAAACATATGATCGACGTGTGCGGCAATCAGCGTCGCCGAGGCAGGAACCGTACGTTGCAGAGCATGCAGCAGCGCCATCGAATCAGGCCCGCCGGAGACGCCTGCAACCAGTGTCGCTCCATCAAATGACAGTTCGTATTTTCTCATGAAATCTTCAATACTTTTCACAATGTCCTCCCACTAAGAGCAGGGTGTATTTCAAAAGATATAAATATCCTAACACTTTCAATCGGTCCCTGCAAAGAAGAGCTATCCGCCAGCAAAGCAGAGCTAAATAAAAAAGAGAACGATATACGCAAAGTAAAGGGCAAGAACGCTTACGACGATCAGCAGCGTTTCAAAAACACCGCCGGATTTAGAACTGTTTCTTTGCTTTCTGCGCCCGCTTCTTAACATTTGCTGCTGAGGCGTCCCCCGCTTATGCCGCGGGCCTTGAGACGGGGCGGATGCCGATGAAGAGCGGGCGGTTCTCGACTGGCGGCTGCTTTGCATTCTGGCCGGCCGTCCGATTGCCAGGAGGTCTCCCTTCATTTCATCAGCTGTTCGATAGCTTCCTTTTAAAGCAGAAGCAAGAACCGGCTTATACCGCTTTAAAAACGGCTGTCCGTCGATGACTGACATAAGCTGTTCCTGAGGTCTTGCTGTCTTTTTAAATTCTTTTTTCACCGCACAGTTCACCATAATCATGGCGACTGAAAACAGATCATACGAAGGCTCAGCCTTACGGGTTCCAAATTCCCAATAGCCTCTGTCAAAAAACTCTGTATATTCCTTGATTGCCCGGCCTTCTTTTGTCGTCCCGCCCACATCAATGCAGCGGATTTGCGGCGGCGGGCCCGTCACGATTAAATTCTCGGGCTTTAAATCTCCAAACACCCATCCTTCGCGATGAATGGCCGACAAACTTGAGAGAAGCTGGCTGATTAGCACCGGTATCCATTCCTCGCCTTTTTCGTTTACATATCTTAAAAGAAGCGGACCTTCAATATATTCCATGACATAAAATGAAAGTTTTTTGCCCGCACCCGCAACCATCATGTCATCCACATCAAAAAAAGAAGGCCCCATTGCTTTTGCCTGGGCCTTTGAGAAAGATTTCAGAACATTCACTTCCGAGGTAATGGACAGGCTGTCATCGCTCACTTTTAATGCAACGCGGCCCTTTCCCGAATCGGCCAGATATACAACGCCATTCGCCCCTTTTCCAAGCTGTCTGATGATCTTGTAGGAATGATTGTTCCACTTTCCAACAACGGCTGCACCCGGCTTTAGACTAGCCGCCAAACTCGTCGAAGTGTTTTTCATCGTCTTCTAACATTCTCCTTCTTGAGCCGATTTTGTTAAAATGCTGAATCGCCTCTCGTATTGCGGGTCCTGTCGGCGTAATGCCGCCGGCTGAAAGCTTGGAAAATATTGAAGAAAGAGATTCAAACTTCGGGGTCCAATCAAGCACAAGCTCGACCTCTTGTTTTTTCCCGGGAAATATAAGCATCGCAAATTCATTTTCGCCGATTCTTGAATTGAGACTGATGGAAAGGTCTATCAATGCTTCTTTAACAGTCGGCAGCTTCGGATTCATGCTCGCGCTTGTATCGACAAGAACCAATACATGAAGATGTACGGTCTCACCGAGCTCATCTACGACTTCCATAACTTCACCGCGTTTATCAGGAGGCAGTTCATCCATTTCGGTATGCTTGCCGAGAATTTGTTTGAGCTCACTATTGACAACGCCTTGAAGGGTTTGCGTCATCGCCTTTTTTGTCACCATTTGAACAGTCTGCGACAGCTGCGACGCGTAAACAACCTGGTGAACTCCCCCGCCTGCGAGGGCGATCCCTTCAACTTCTTTCATCGCCTCCTGATCCATTTCATGCTCGTCCATAATCCCAATCACATTCACGGTAATTCCCTGCTCCTTCGCAAAGGCGGCCATGGCCTGCGGGTCTTCGCCGCGGTTTGAACAGCCGTCCGTCAAAAGCAGGATTTGATTCAAGTGCCCCTTTTTCATCGTTTTTATTCCTCCTGGACAAAGATATCTTGATTTAGTTCCATCATCGCCAGAAGAAATTTGATTTATACGAAGGCTAAGAAATCTCTTGATTCTTTTGGAAAAAAGACGGCGCCGGAATGGAGGCCCACTTTGGCGTATTATG
>NZ_CP026521.1:57015-102374 GCF_002953915.1 Bacillus sp. MBGLi79 | reverse complement strand
AGCTCCCATCTGTCCGCTCGACTTGCATGTATTAGGCACGCCGCCAGCGTTCGTCCTGAGCCAGGATCAAACTCTCCGATAAAGTAGTTTGACTGACTACGCACATCGCTGTGCGATTTATAAAAATGAATTAACAGGTACGTTTTGTCTTGTTTAGTTTTCAAAGATCATTTTGTTCACTTCGTTCAAGCGACTTTATTATTATAACTCGTTGACTCAGTGAAGTCAATAACTTTTTTTGAAGTTCTTTTTTTCGTTATCGCCTTGTTTAGCGGCAACGAATAATAATATACCACCTTGCAAATAATAGTGCAATAGTTTTTTTGAAGAAATACTAAGCAATTTAAAAAGAGCGGTATCCTCCATAGAGAAAGGATACCGCTCTTCTTTATTAGCGTTGTCTCATTTGCGGGAATAACAGCACATCGCGAATAGAAGGGGCATTCGTCAACAGCATCACCAGACGGTCGATACCGATGCCTAAACCTCCTGTTGGCGGCATACCGTATTCCAGAGCTTCAACAAAGTCTTCATCCATTAGATGAGCTTCATCATTACCGGCTTCACGTTCTTTTAATTGCTCTTCAAAGCGTTCTCTTTGATCAATAGGATCATTCAGCTCTGTAAACGCGTTGGCATGTTCACGGCCGACGATAAACAGTTCAAAACGGTCTGTAAAACGCGGGTCCTCAGGGTTTTTCTTAGCAAGAGGAGAAATTTCTACAGGATGCCCGTAAATAAACGTTGGCTGAATAAGCGTTTCTTCAATTTTTTGTTCGAAGAATTCGTTGATGATATGCCCTACTGTCATAGAATCTTTAATTTCTACACTGTGTTCTTTTGCATATTCACGCGCCTGTTCAACAGTAACCTCTTTCCAGAAATCAACGCCAGTCGCTTCTTTGACTGCGTCAACCATATGGATTCTTTTCCACTCCGGTTTAAGGTCGATTTCCTCTTCCCCGTATTGAATTGTAGTTGTGCCAAGCACTTCTTGGGCGATATGAGCAACAAGGTTTTCAGTTAAGCTCATGATATCTTTATAGTCCGCATATGCTTCATATAATTCAATCATCGTAAATTCAGGGTTATGGCGTGTAGAGACACCTTCGTTACGGAAAACACGGCCGATTTCATATACTTTTTCTAAACCGCCTACAATTAGGCGTTTTAGGTGTAGTTCAATTGCAATACGCATATAGAGTGGAATATCTAACGCATTGTGGTGAGTGATAAATGGACGTGCAGAAGCTCCCCCAGGAATGCTGTGCATTGTAGGTGTTTCTACTTCTAAGTATCCATGATCATCAAGATATCTTCTCATAGCTTGAATGATCTTGCTTCGGGTAATGAATGTATGTTTGCTGTCTGGGTTTACGATAAGATCCAGGTAGCGTTGACGATAGCGCTGCTCAACGTCTTTTAAACCATGGTATTTGTCAGGAAGCGGACGAAGCGCTTTTGTCAGCAATTCAAAGGAAGTTGCCTTAACAGACAATTCGCCTACATTTGTTTTGAAGACTTTTCCGGTTACGCCGATCAGATCACCAAGGTCAGAAGACTTGAAGATTTCATACTGGTCGTCACCGACACTGTCTTTTCTTACGTAGATTTGGATTTGCCCTTCTAAGTCCTGAATATGAGCAAAGCCGGCTTTTCCTTTGCCGCGTTTTGTCATCATGCGGCCTGCGATTGTAACTTCAATCGCTTTTTCTTCTAACTCTTCTTTGGTTAGATCTTGATATGCCGAAATAACTTCTTGAGACTGATGAGTTCTTTCAAAACGTGCCCCAAATGGATCGATGCCGTTATCTCTCAGCTGATTCATTTTATCGCGTCTGACTTGCAGCTGATCATTCAATTCTTCATGGTTATGCTCTTCTTGACTCATTGTTATCACTCCATTACAGTTATTGTTTCATGAAAAAAGCAGAAAAACTGCCAGCGCAAAACTAGCAGTGAGCAGCAAATAGAGGTGGGTATTATCCTACTTTTGCATTTTGAAGCTCTTTTGCCTCAACTTCAACCGTAAACGCATCTAAAAGCTGTACAAACTCTTCTCTTGTCTCGCAATGATTGATTTCATTACGAACGTTCGCATTGCCTTTTACACCTTTCAGATACCATGCAGCATGCTTTCTCATTTCTCTTACCGCTACGTTTTCACCTTTTAAGTCAATCAGGCGGTCAAGATGCAGTTTGCATACGGCCATTTTTTCGCGTACTTGCGGCTCTTCTTTTAATTCACCTGTTTCAAGATACTGAACCGTACGGTAAATCATCCACGGGTTGCCCAATGCAGCGCGTCCGATCATGACACCGTCTACTCCTGTTTCATCAAGCATGCGCTTAGCATCCTGCGGTGTCTTAACATCGCCGTTTCCGATAACCGGGATCGAAACGGATTGTTTCACTTCCTTGATGATGTCCCAGTTTGCCGTTCCTTCATACATCTGCAATCTCGTACGGCCGTGAAGCGCAACTGCTTTCCCGCCCGCACGTTCTACAGCTTGTGCATTTTTCACTGCGAAAATATGGTCTTCATCCCAGCCCATTCTCATTTTCACTGTTACTGGCTTATCAACGGCATCCACTACTGCAGAAACCATTTCATAAATCTTATCAGGATCAAGAAGCCATTTGGCTCCCGCATCGCATTTTGTAATCTTTGGCACAGGACATCCCATGTTAATATCAATGATATCAGCAGTTGTGTTCTGGTCTACAAACTTCGCCGCTTCCACAAGGGTATCCTTTTGTCCTCCGAAAATTTGTAGGCTTAGAGGCTTCTCACGTTCATCGATATAAAGCATACCCATTGTTCTTGCATTGTTGTAAAGGATCGCTTTGTCACTGACCATTTCAGCGCATACCAATCCGGCTCCGAATTCCTTTACAGTCAATCTGAACGCAGAGTTGCAGACACCAGCCATAGGTGCAAGCACAACCCGGTTTTTCAATTGAATATCTCCGATTTTGAACAATTTTTCTCCTCCTTTCGTTTGTTCTATTTTTCTGGCGGTGCCAATTCGTCCGCACTTATATTTAAAACATCTGCCGCATCTTGAATGATGACAGCCGACGGCAATCGGTTTCCGCGTTCAATTTCGCCGAGAATAGAAACTGATATACCTAACGCCTTTGCAAATCCTTCTTGAGTATAACCTTTCAGCTTTCTGAATGCACGAATTCGTCTACCCCAGATTTCTGCTTCCATACTCTTACACCTTCTTGGTTTGTTTCAGCGCTTGTAGCCTCTTTTTCAACCTGCTGGCAAATTTCCGCAAGCGGCGCAAGGACAAACAAACGCTCATACATTCTCGGATGCGGAACAATTAGTTGCTCTGTTTCAATATTTTCACGATTAAATAACAAAATGTCAAGGTCTGCCGTCCGCGGCCCCCATCTTACTTCCCTTGTTCTGCCTAATTCGTTTTCTATCTGCTGCGTCAGTTCAAGGAGTTCAAAAGGGTTTAGTGATGTTTTGATTTCAACAGCCATATTCAAAAACTCATCTTGATCTTCGTATCCGACCGGGTCAGTTTCGTAAATAGACGACACTTTAGTGACTGTCACAGCAGCATGCTGATGCAGCAGAGCCACTGCTTGCCTTAAATACGTTTCTCTATTTCCAATGTTAGATCCAAGTGCAATATAAGCTATGTTGTTCATGACTTTTTTCTCGTGATTTCAATTGCTACTGATTTATAGTGTCCGGGAATTGGCGGATCTGGCTTAATGACTTTCACCGTACATTGCTGAACCGGCTTAAATTGTTTGAGCACAGTTTCGGCGATACGTTCTGCCAGCGTTTCCACCAATTTTACAGGCTCCCCTTCCACGATATCTTTACATACGTGATAGAGCTCAGCATAGTTGATCGTTTGCTCAAGGTCGTCTGTTTGTCCGGCTTTGCTTAAGTCCAGCTCAGCGGTTAAATCGACTTTAAACCGCTGGCCAAGTTTGTTTTCTTCTTTGAACACACCGTGATATCCGTAAAACTCCATACCTTCTACATAAACTTTATCCATGGTGCACTCCTCCCTTATTCAGCATCGCGTCCATCATTTTCGCCATTCTGGCAATTTGTTTTACATCATGGACCCTGACAATGTCACAGCCTTTTTGAATGCCGAGACACACAGTCGCGCCTGTGCCCTCAGCCCGCTCCTCGGGCGGAAGATCCAGAACACGTCCGATGAATCTTTTGCGGGAGGTTGCCAGAAGAACCGGATATCCCAATCCGCTGAAAATCTCCAGCTTGTTCATCACTGCCAAGTTGTCGTGATAGTTTTTCGCGAAACCAATACCGGGATCAAGAATAATATTCTTCTCGTCTACTCCGGCCTCAACAGCAATTTTTACACTCTCCATTAAGTCCGACAGCATATCCGGCAATAAGTCATTGTAGTTTCTTTCTGGGCGGTTATGCATGAGAACAATTGGAACATTGTGTTCAGCTGCAACGGAAGCCATCCTCGGATCATGTTTGGCTCCCCAAATATCATTGATAATGGATGCGCCGGCTTTCACAGCTTCATCTGCGACAGAAGCCTTGTACGTATCTACAGAAATAGGAACACCAAGCTCCTTTGTAATTCGCTCAATTACCGGGATGACTCTGGACATCTCCTCATCTTCAGACACGCACTCAGCGCCAGGCCTTGTCGATTCTCCTCCGATATCTATGATATGGGCACCGTCATCGATCATCTCTTTCGCGTGCAGCAGTGCCTTGTCCAAGCTGTCATACTTCCCGCCGTCCGAGAAAGAGTCAGGCGTTACGTTTAAAATTCCCATCACCAGCGTCTTCTCTTTATATGATAAAGCGCTGGGCTTGGTGTGGATGACTTGTGTTTGATTTATCGTTTGCTGCGCCATGCTCTTCCTCCCTTTTCATGTATCATGTTCTTTATCTCTTTTTTATATAGCAATTGAAGAGCGGAGACTGCTTCTCCGCTTTGGCTTCCATAGGTTACTTCTTCTATTTTAGTAAACGGGATGATTTCAAGAACCGAGTTCGTCATCCACGCTTCGTCAGCTGTCAAGAGAGCTTCTAGCTCATATCGGCCCGTTTTGAGATCCAGACCTGCATTCTTTGCATTTTCTATGATAAAACGCCTCGTGACGCCGTCCAGAATACCAGTATCAAGCGATGGCGTATAGATACAGCTGCCTTTTCTCCAGAAGACATTAGATATGATACCCTCTGCAACAGCTCCATCCTCCGTTAAAAATATTCCCTCGACACGGGGGTCATTTCCAATCTCCCGTTTCGCATACATATTATTTAGATAATGATGAGATTTTAACCGGAACGATCCCTCTGGAGTGTTTCTACGAATCGATAAAACCTTTCCTTCTTTTTGCAAAGGGAGGCTTTCTGGTTTCAGCTGATTTACAAAGCATAAAACAGTCGGCTTATCGTATGTCTGGGCGACAAAGCCTTTATCGCTGATCCCCGCTGATATGTTCAGTCTGACACGGGCATTTCCATCCTTAATATCATTTAGCTTTAGCAGCTTGTCCAACATCTCAAGGATCTCATGCTTTGAAACAGTATATTCAATTTGCAGATCCTCAAGCGCGCGTTCAAGCCGTTCTATATGCCAATCAATCAAAAACGGACAGCCTTCGTAGAGCCTGAAGGTTTCGAAAACACCGATTCCGTATAAAAACCCATGGTCAAAAGGAGAAAGAACTGCATCTTTCTCCTCCATATACCGGCCGTTTACATATATCATCACGCAATAACTTCCTTGCGGTATGTCTCAATAAAATTTCTGAGCATTTCTTTTCCAAAGGAGGTCATGATAGACTCGGGGTGAAATTGCACGCCCTCTATCGGGAGGTCATTGTGGCGAATAGCCATGATTTCTCCTTCTTTCGTTTGGGCTGTTATTGTAAAACAGCTTGGCAGCGTCTCAGGTTTTACGATCAGTGAGTGGTAACGTGTCGCAACAAGAGGATTTTTCAATCCTTCAAAAATGGTCTTGCCGTCATGCTCGATATCCGAGGTTTTCCCGTGCATAAGCCGTTCTGCCCTAACCACGTCGCCACCGAACACTTGTGCAATGGACTGATGTCCGAGGCACACACCGAAAATAGGAATTTTCCCTGCAAAATGTTTAATGGCTTCGAGGCTGATTCCCGCCTCATCAGGGCTGCACGGTCCGGGAGATATCATCAGAAAGTCCGGAGACAGTTCTTCAATTTCTTCGATTGTGATGCTGTCATTGCGTTTCACAACCAGCTCTTCCCCAAGCTCGCCCAAATACTGTACCAAGTTGTACGTGAATGAATCGTAGTTATCAATCATTAAAATCATTTCTCCGCTCACCTCATCTAATTTTTGTCTCTTCTTTGCTCAGCTCTAACGCCTTTTGCATCGCAAAAGCTTTTTTGAATGATTCCCTGTATTCATGCTTTGGAACAGAATCAATCACAACTCCTGCGCCGGACTGCATAAATGCCTGCCCTCCGGTTGCATAAATGGTTCGAATAACGATATTAAACTGCAGATCGTGATTATATCCAAACCATCCTATAGATCCAGTATAAAGCCCGCGGCGTGTCGGCTCAAGTTCTTCTATAATTTCCATTGTCCTTACTTTTGGTGCACCTGTAATGGTCCCCCCAGGAAACACAGCATGAATAATATCTACAGCATCATACCCATCCTGCAGTTCACCCTGGACGTTAGACACAATGTGCATCACATGCGAGTATTTTTCAATCGCCATGAATTCATTCACGCGCACAGACCCGTAACGTGATACTCTTCCCAGATCATTTCGCTCAAGATCAACCAGCATGACATGTTCCGCGCGTTCTTTTTCGTTGTGGATCAATTCGTTTGCAAGCGCCTCATCTTCTTCATTCGTTTTCCCTCTGGAACGGGTGCCAGCGATCGGTCTCGTCTCTAATCGTTTGCCCTTTTTGCTGACAAGCAGTTCAGGCGATCCGCAAATGATTTGGAAATCAGGCGTTTCTAAATACGCCATGTACGGAGAAGGATTTACTTCTCTCAAGGTTTTGTAAATTTGATATGGATGAGCTGGCAGTGACTGTGACTGCCTTATTGATAGATTAACTTGAAACACATCTCCGCTGGCAATGTATTGTTTGATTTTCTCTACAGCTTGTGAGAATCCATCTTCGGTAAATGGCGCCGCGAAGGAACCATCCGTTTTAGGCTTCATCTCTCGCGAAGGGACAGCGGGAAGCTCAGTCAGCCACATCTGCTCTAACTCAGATAGCTTCACATCCGCTGTTTCCTGGTCAGACCCATTTACATGAGTAATCAGCCATAGAGACTCTTCTTGATGGTCATAAACCGCTATATCATCAAAAACAAGAAAATAAATATCTGGCGTTTCTAGATCATCTAACGAGAGCATTTTAAAATTTTCAATATAACGTGCGTAATCATAGCTGAGAAACCCGATTGCTCCGCCTTGAAAGTCGGGGAACTCATGATTCGTTTCTGTTTCCAGTGTTTTAAACCAGCTGTGGAAGGCCCGTAATGGGTCACCTTCTCTAAACAGCATGTCATCACCATGCTTAATAGTCGTTATTCCGTCTTTTCCTTTTACAGTCGCAATTGGATCAAGACCGGCTATACTGTATCTGCCGCCTCTTGCACTTTCGAGAAGTACATGATGTTTTCGGGATTGCGCAAGTTTCTCAAATTGTTGTAAGAATGAGTCTTTTTGAAAAGGTACTTTTTTGCCTGCCGGTCTGCGTTGTGCCATTTGTATCATTCCTCTATTTTCTTTTTTGCTTGTTTTCATTGTAAAGCAATGTTGTTAGTGAAAAAAGTGAATTTCTCTTCCAAGAATAACATTCGTCGCAGACATGGCATATTTGATGCACGAAATAAAAAAACTCCCGGCTGGCCGGGAGTTTGGCTTTTTTTAATCGAATTGATACAGCGGCGTGCTTAGATAACGTTCACCGTTACTTGGAATGATGGCCAATACTTTTTTGCCTTTTCCGAGTTTTTTCGCTACTTGAAGTGCAGCATAAATTGCCGCACCTGATGAGATGCCTCCGAGAATTCCTTCTTCACGTGCAGCTCTGCGGGCATATTCAAATGCTTCTTCATTCTTCACAGGGAAGATTTCATCGTATACTTCAGTGTTTAAGATGTCCGGCACGAATCCAGCTCCGATTCCCTGGATTTTGTGGGGGCCTGGTTTTCCTCCTGAAAGCACTGGGGAATCTGACGGTTCAACAGCGTAAATCTTGATGGAAGGGTATGCTTCCTTCAGTACTTCGCCAGCTCCCGTAATCGTTCCGCCTGTGCCAATTCCGGCTACAAATGCGTCAAGCTGATCGTCACCGAATTGCTCAACGATTTCTTTCCCCGTTGTTTGGCGGTGAATTTCTGGGTTAGACGGGTTGTTGAACTGCTGCGGCACAAAGTATCCGTGCTTTTCAGCAAGCTCTTCAGCTTTCTGAATGGCGCCTTTCATGCCTTCCGCACCAGGAGTCAGCACAAGCTCAGCGCCGTATGCGCGAAGAAGGTTGCGGCGCTCCATGCTCATTGTATCAGGCATAACCAAAATAGCTTTTAATCCTTTAGCAGCAGCAACCATTGCAAGCCCGATTCCAGTATTTCCGCTTGTCGGTTCAATGATTGTATCACCGGCTTTTAATTTTCCTTCTTTTTCAGCCGCTTCAATCATGGCTAAACCGATACGGTCTTTTACACTGCTTCCAGGGTTCATGTATTCAAGCTTTAGATATACATCCGCACTGTTTTCATCTGCAAGGCGATTTAATTTAACGATTGGCGTATTCCCAATTAATTCAGTAATGGAGTTTGCTACACGTACCATTCTCGACACCTCAATTTCCGACTATTTGTATTGGTATTATGTATATAATCTATCAATTTCAAAATTTTTTGTCAATCACTTAGTACTTTTTTCCCCATAAAACCAAGATACATCGGCTTCTTTCCAAAGTGTTTTAACTGTCGCTTTATCGCCAAGCTGATCCATTGCGATTTGCCGTCTGATCTGGTCCTTTACTTCATCATATGAGAATGTTCTTGCTTTTAGTTTTTCTTTCAGCTGGATAATGGCATATCCATTGCTGACCTTGATGGGTTCCTGAGACCATTCATCCGTTTTGAGTGTTTTCGCCTCTTCAATGTATGCTGTTGGAATGTTGTCTGATGCCTCTGTGACAAAACCTAAATCTCCGCCGTATGGTGATGTATATCTGTCAGTAGATCTCTCCGCCGCGACAGCTTCAAAGCTTGAGCCGCCTTTCAGTTCTTTCAGGACTTCTCTCGCTTCTTCTTCATCTTTTACAACAATGTGCCGAATTCGATACGAATCATCAAACTGATATAGTTCCTTATTTTTATGATAAAATGATTCCAATTCTTTGTTTGAGATGTCGATATCCCTTGTTAACAATTGTTCAAGGAGGATATTATAACGAATTTGGTCTTTCCACTCTTTCTCAGTCGTATGTTCATCTTCGTAAAAGGAATTATTGACCGCTTTGATCAGCAAAAACTCCCGATCAATTTCGCTTTTGGATACTTTAAGATTGTTCTTTTTGGCCAGCTGCTCAACGACTCGGACATTGATCATATCTTCAAGCGTTGACTTCCCATACTGGTCTTCCATTTCTTTCAGCCATTCTTCTCTTGTCACACTCTTGCCTCCGATAGTCGCAATAGACTCACCGGATGACGATGCGCCGGCTTGGGATTTCGTCAGCGTATACGCAACAGCAATACAGCAAACCAACAGCGCCCCTAAAATAATGGTCCAGATTGTTCTTGATTTCAAACCTGCTTTCAGCCCCTTTTCTCAAATTAAAAACCCGCTAAAGAGCTTAGCGGGTAGTTTGGTCACGAAGCCCTTCCAGCTCTTCTTTTGTAAATAAGTACTTTTCATTACAAAAATGGCATACTGCTTCGGCTTGTCCATCTTCTTCTATCATATCTTGAATTTCTTTTTTGCCTAGTCCTAAAATGGCTGTTTCGAACCGTTCTTTTGAACAAGGACAATGGAATCTGACAGGCATTGTTTCCAAAATCTCTGGTTTCTCACCTAGGACTTCTTCTAAAATTTCTTCCGGTGTCAATCCCTTTTGGATGAGCTTAGAAATCGGCTCAACTTGAGATAGGCGCTGTTCAATTTTTGTGATGGTTTCATCATCTGTTCCCGGCATCAGCTGAATAATAAAGCCCCCTGCCGCAAGAATGGTATTGTCAGGATTGACGAGCACACCTACACCCACTGATGAAGGTACCTGCTCAGATGACACAAGATAGTAAGTAAAATCATCTCCTAATTCTCCTGAAACGATTTCTACTTGTCCTGTGAAGAACTCACGCAAACCTAAATCTTTTACAACACTTAACGTTCCGCTTGTTCCAACCGCACGTCTGACATCAAGCTTGCCTTGTTCATTTAAATCGAAATGAACTTGTGGGTTAGAGACATAGGCTCTGACTTCTCCTTTGGCATTGGCATCAGCTACAATAGCTCCAATCGGACCTCCGCCCTCGACTTTCACAGTCAGCTTATCTTCGCCCTTCAGCATAGCGCCGAGCATAAGTGAAGCTGTCATTGTGCGCCCTAATGCAGCGGATGCTGTCGGCCACGTACCATGGCGTCTCTGTCCTTCATTTACCATATCAGTCGTTCTCGCTGCATAAGCACGAACTTTTCCGTCATACGCAAGTGCTTTTACTAAATAATCCATTACAAAACCTCCTATACACTTCCTACGCGGTTTCTTTCATAAATCAATTCCAGCCCTTTTAGGGTTAGGAATGGATCAACGATATCAATACAATCTGACTCGTTTGCAATGAGCGGCGCCAGTCCTCCTGTCGCAATGACCTTTGGTTCCTGTTTTGCCTGCCATTTCATTCGCTTAACGATTCCTTCCACTTGGCCGACATAGCCAAATAAAATTCCAGATTGCATCGCGCTTACAGTGTTTTTTCCGATAATATTGTCGGGCCGGGTAATTTCGATACGCGGTAGCTTCGCTGCACGTGAGTAAAGCGCCTCTGTCGAAATTGTAATCCCAGGAGCAATCGCCCCGCCCATGTATTGTTTATTTTCATCAATATAGCAGTACGTTGTGGCCGTTCCGAAATCAACGACAATTAATGGATTGCCGTATAAGTGTATCGCAGCGACAGCATTTACGATTCTGTCTGCCCCCACTTCTTTCGGATTGTCGTATTTTATATTTAAACCAGTTTTCATGCCCGGACCGACAATTTGCGGTTCGATATGAAAGTATTTTGTGCACATTCTTTCTAACGCAAACATGATTGGCGGCACTACTGATGAAATAATGATGCCATCTATCTGTTCAAACATAAGCCCGGAATGCTCAAATAAAGAGCGTAAAATCATTCCAAACTCATCTTCTGTTTTATGCCTGCTTGTTTCTATACGCCAGTGATATTCTAATTTTCCATCATGATATACACCAAGTACAGTATTGGTGTTCCCAACATCGATAACCAGTAACAACCTCTATCACCACTTTTGAATAGTTTCTCTACTTTACTTTTTACAAACATTCTACAATACCATACACGATCAGCGGCTCATTTGTAAACAAATCGATACCAGAATTGGATGATTGTAAAAGACGCAGCTGAGCCCATCATTTACATAAAAAAACTGCCAGCGTCAGCCGGCAGTTTTTAGAGAGAAAGCGAATTATTCTTTCGTATCGTCTTTCTTTTCTTCTGTTTTTGTCAGAATGTTTACTTTCACATCATCATTCTTCTCATCATCAGAGAAATTGCGTTCTGGCAATGTTCCGTGATCGACAAGGTGTTTGATTTGTTCAGCGTCAAGCGTTTCAACTTTCAGAAGCGTTTGGGCAATCAATTCAAGCTTGTCACGATTTTCAGTCAGGATTTGTTTCGCGCGCTCATAGCACTCTTTGATAATGCGCTGAATTTCCTGATCAATTTCGTAAGCGATTTGATCACTGTAGTTCTGTTCGTTGTTGAAATCACGGCCTAAGAATACCTGACCGCCCTGAGACTGTCCAAATTGCAACGGCCCCAGTTTTTCTGACATACCGAATTCCGTAACCATTCGTCTTGCAATATTCGTCGCACGCTGGAAGTCATTGTGCGCTCCTGTGCTGACTTCACCGAAGATAATCTCTTCAGCAACACGCCCGCCCAAGAGGCCGACAATTTTATCAAGCAGCTCCGGCTTCGTTTGGAAGTAACGGTCTTCTCTTGGCAGCATAACAGCATAACCGCCAGCCTGACCCCGAGGTACAATCGTTACTTTATGAACCATATCTGCCTCATCTAAAACGAGTCCGATAACAGTGTGTCCGCCTTCGTGATAAGCCACGATATTGCGTTCTTTCTTGGAGATAACGCGGCTCTTCTTAGCAGGTCCGGCAATTACACGGTCCGTCGCTTCGTCAATATCACGCGCATCGATTTTTTTCTTATTTTGACGAGCCGCCACAAGCGCAGCTTCATTCAAGAGATTTTCTAAGTCAGCGCCTGAGAAGCCTGGTGTTCTCATGGCAATTGATTTTAGGTTAACCGTTTCATCCAGCGGTTTGTTTCTCGCATGGACTTTCAATACAGCTTCACGGCCAATGACATCTGGACGATCCACTGTGATTTGACGGTCAAAACGTCCTGGACGAAGTAAGGCTGGGTCCAAGATGTCCGCACGGTTCGTCGCAGCAATGATGATAATTCCTTCATTAGCGCTGAATCCGTCCATTTCAACAAGCAATTGGTTTAGCGTCTGTTCTCGTTCATCGTGTCCGCCGCCGAGACCCGCTCCACGCTGGCGTCCCACTGCGTCAATTTCATCAATGAAAATCAAACAAGGCGCATTCTTTTTCGCATTTTCAAACAAGTCACGCACACGGGAAGCACCGACACCTACAAACATTTCAACGAAATCAGATCCGCTGATGCTGAAGAATGGTACGCCGGCTTCACCTGCACAAGCCTTGGCGAGCAATGTTTTACCGGTACCCGGAGGTCCGACTAAAAGCACGCCTTTCGGTATTCTGGCGCCAAGCTCGGCAAACTTCCGGGGATCTTTCAGAAACTCAACAACTTCAACGAGTTCTTGCTTTTCTTCGTCAGCCCCTGCAACGTCTTTAAATTTGACGCGTTTCTTTTCCTCTGTATACAGCTTCGCCTTACTCTTACCAAAGTTCATGACACGGCTGCCGCCGCCTTGAGCCTGATTGAGCAGGAAGAAAAACAGAATAAAGATAATAACAAACGGGATGATGGTCGTCAGGAATGTCACCCATCCGCTTGTTTCTTGAGCGGGATCAACCTTTACGTCCGTTTTTTTCAAAGCGTTAAATATCTGGTCTGCTCCCTTTCCTTCAGGAACATGAGTCAAAAAGTATTGATCTTTGTCGTAGTTTTTCAGCTGCCCTTTTACCTCATAAACACCTCTGACAGGCTGAACCGATACGCTATCAACTTTCCCGTCATCCAGGTTTTTGATGAACGTACTGTACGACATATTTTCTGTTTTCGGATTTGAGGTCTGGAAGTAGCTCACAACCCCGATTACTACTAATAAAATAAGTAAATAAAAAATGGTATTACGGAAGACCCGATTCATTCCTTACCTCCTCCCACAGTAAGCACAACTATGTTCAATAGTACCATAGAAAATCATTCCAATACAAACAATAACCATCTCGGAAGCAGGCTGCCGATCAGCTTTCATAAACTGCCGGTTTTAACACTCCGATATAAGGCAGATTGCGATAGCGCTCAGCATAATCAAGTCCGTAACCCACTACAAACGCGTCAGGAACTTCAAAACCTACAAAGTCTGCTTTGATGTCCGCTTTTCTTCCGCTCGGTTTATCCAAAAGGGTAACAATCTTAATTGATTTTGCTTTACGGTATCGGAAGAGCTCTACGAGATAACTTAAGGTTAACCCACTGTCGATGATATCTTCAATAATTAAGATGTCCCGGCCCTCTACAGATGTATCCAAATCTTTAATGATTTTGACTTCTCCAGAAGAAACCGTAGAATTTCCATAGCTTGATACATCCATGAAATCCATTTCCAAATATGTATCAATATGCTTGATAAGATCCGCCATAAAAGGAAGTGCTCCTTTTAACACACCGATTGCCAACGGAAATGTATCTTGATACTCGCTCGTTAATTCTGCGCCTAACTCTTTTACTTTCTCTTGTATCTCTGCCTCTGAGATCAGTACTTTCTCGATATCATGTTTCATCATGATTTTGCTTGCCCCCTACACTTTTCATGCTGTCTATATTGTAATACAATGCGGTCGCTGTTTGGAATCACAAGATCTTCAAAAATTGATTTTTTCAAGCCAGGTATCCAGATAATTTCACCGCTTGCGTCCGTCACAATCGGCCAGTTGTCTCTTTCTTGGAGAGGCATTTTCTTATCAATAAATATATCCTTTACCTTTTTTGAGCCGTTCATCCCTTTTAGTTTGATCCGGTCTCCAGCTTTTCTTGTCCGGATAGTTAAGGGAAATTGTACCTTTTTTTCACTTGTGATAAAAACAGCATTCCCATGTTCTTCAGGCGAATCCGTATAATGCTTTGCCTCTATCAGATATCCATTGGGGAGCACTGCCGTTTCATCAGCAGCTCCGCTTATTTGGTATTCAAAGGGAACATTTTTGCACTGCCATTGTTCAAATGTAAACAAACATGTCTGATATGATTTGACCACCTTCAGCCCTTTCGGAAAGTCCAATACTCCTGAAGGACCGCCATTTTCCGCCCAATCAAGAAACTGTTGAATGTGATGGGCTGAAAAAGATGATGGAACGTTTTCATAAAGATAGTTTAATATTAGTTGAACTCCTCTTCTTTGTAAAGGCATCGGGAGGGCAAGCAATTGAGAGGAATTGATTTCAACTGATGTATTAGACTGGCTTGTGATTACTTTATTCATTTCATCTTTCGTTAATGACTGTAAGAATTGCTCATCTTCCGTCAGTGCTTCACTCACTTTTTGAAACCTTTTATGCACATCCGGAGACTCCTTTTTCAAGAACGGGAGCACTGTTTTTCTGAATCTGTTTCTTGTGTAGTCATCTTCGGCGTTGCTTTCATCCGTCCGGTAGCTCAAGCCGTTTTCACGGCAATAGCGAAGGATCTCTTCCTTTGTAATCGTTAGGAACGGCCTGATGATCCGCCCCGTCCCAAAACGTCTAACCGGCTGCATTCCCGCAAGCCCCGTTCCAAGCGCGCCCTTAGCCAATCTCATAAGCATTGTTTCAACCTGGTCATCTCCATGATGAGCAAGCGCCAGATAGTCCGCTTGGTGCTTTAACATGATTTCCTCAAAAAACTGATAGCGGCAATCACGTGCTGCAGCCTGCTTATTGAGTCCTTTTTCCTGTGCATATGCGGTTACATTGATTTGAGCCGTTTCACACACGAGCTGTTGAGCCTTACAATAAGCTTGGACAAAACGCATATCCTCCTCGGATTCCGCGCCTCTGAACCGATGATCAACGTGAGCTGCAATAATATTTGCTGAACGGCCGCATAAAGTATGCAATGCGTGAAGAAGAGCCATTGAGTCCGGACCGCCGGAAACGCCTACAATAATTGTCGCCCCTTTTAACGTAAGATTGTGTTTGTTTAAAAAATCTTTGACACTTTTCACAATGTCCTCCTCACAATGAGCAGGTATTTTAAAGATATTCATATCCTATCACTTTCAATCCCTCCAAGCAAAGAAGAAGCATAGGCTCTGGAGTTTGCGCCATTCAGATTAAGAAAAAGATAATGTAGGCGAAATAAAGCGCTAAAACACTGATCACGATGAGCGTTGTTTCAAATAACCCCCCAGACTTAGCCGGTTTCTGTTTTGGGGTGTACCGGGTCTTCGCTACTTTTCCTTGACGAGGTTTTTGCTGCCTCTGTCGTGCGGCAGGCTGCGGTGATGTTTTTACAGGTTGTTTTCTTTGTACTGCTTTTTGCCCCGCGTCGAGCATATCCTTCTTCATTTCATCTGCGGATTGATATTCTCCGTTCAAGGCTGAAAGAAGCACTTTTTTATACTTATGCAGCAACGGGTTACCTTCAATGAGCGACCTAAGCTGTTCTTTGGGCTGGTTTGTTTTCTTAAATTCTTTTTTGTGCACACTGTTGATCATAATCATAGCAACCGCGAACAAATCGTAGGATGGCTCTGCCTTTCTTGTTCCATACCCCCAATAGCCTCTGTCATAAAACTCCGTATACTCTTTTATCGCCCGGCCTTCCTTTGTCGTGCCGCCCACATCAATACAGCGGATCCTTGCGGGCGGGCCAGTTACGATCAGATTATCAGGTTTAAGATCGCCGAATATCCATCCTTGCTGGTGAAGCAGCGATAAACTGGATAATAGCTGAATCATTAATACCGGTATCCATTCTGCTCCTTTATCACTGACATACTTCAAAAGCAGCGGCCCTTTTATGTATTCCATTGCATAAAATGAAACTTTCGTATTGGCACTGGGAATATAGGCATCATCCGTATCAAAAAAAGAAGGCCCCATCGTAACGGACTGGGCCTTTGAGAAAGATTTCAAGACATTCACTTCAGAAGTAATAGACAGGCTGTCATCACTCACCTTTAAGGCAACATGTCCATCTGATGCTTCTGCCAAATACACAATTCCATTGGCCCCTTTACCAAGCTGTTTACGCAATGTATAAGTGTTTCCATTCCACTTGCCTTTGATTGTCGTGCCAGGCTTTAGGCTACATGCCAAACTCGTCAAAGCGTCGTTCATCATCTGCCAGCATGCCCCTTCTTGAGCGTATTTTTTCGAATTGCAGTGTCGCTTCACGAATCGCCGGACCTGTCGGCGTGATGCCTCCTGTCGAAAGCTTTGCAAAGAGGGTGGAAAGAGATTGCAGCTTCGGTGTCCAGTTCAGCACAAGCTCGACCTCTTGTTTTTTCCCGGGAAATATACACATCGCAAATTCGTTATTCCCGATTCGGGAATTGAGGCTGACAGACAAATCAATCAGCGCCTCTTTTACTGTTGGAAGCTTTGGCGCCATACTTGCACTTGTATCAACAAGAACCAAAACCTGAAGATGCACCGTTTCTCCAAGCTCGTCTACCACTTCCATGACTTCGCCGCGTTTTTCCGGAGAAAGCTCTTCCATTTCCACATTCTTTCCGAGAATTTGTTTCAGTTCTTGATTGACGACACCTTGCAGGGTTTGCGTCATCGCTTTTTTTGTTACCATTTGAACGGTTTGTGAAAGCTGAGATGCATAAACGACCTGGTGCACGCCGCCTCCGGCAAGCGCAATCCCTTCAACTTCCTTCATAGCCTCAGGGTCAATTTGATTTTCTTCCATTATACCTATGACGTTTACCGTAATCCCCTGCTCTTTAGCAAAAGCAGCCATTGCAAGCGGGTCTTCCCCATGGTTCGAGCAGCCATCCGTTATCAGCAAAATTTGATTTAAATGTCCGTTATTCACATTCATTCCTCCTGGAGAATACGAGGATTCTCAGATTCATATATTCCCATCTTCGCCAGAAGAAATTTGATTTATACGAAAGCGTTATGAAATTTCTTGTTTGTTTTGAAAGATTGCCGGAACAGGAATGGATGCCCACTTCGGTGTATTGTGATCAATCCGGACGACAACAACAGTCATATCGTCCTCAATTTGGCCGGACCTTGTGCGGATGACTTCTTCCATAAGCAAATCGGCAATCTCCTGCGGGTCATTTGTTTTCAATCCTTTCATTTTACGCTTCATCCATAAGTCATGATTTTCTACATGCTTAGGCCCCTCAAAAATGCCATCACTCATCATAATTAAGAGGTCACCCGCTTTTAGCTGTTCACTCACAACCTCCACATCGAATTCATTAATAATACCGATTGGCAGATTGCTCGCTTGAACTTTCATGACCTGGTCACCCCGTTTGATAAAGCTAGGCGTCGATCCAACCTTCAGAAATTTACAGCTGGCATCTTGAAGATCGATAATAGATAGGTCAAGCGTGGAATATATCTCGTCAGTTGTCCTTAGGGACAGTATGCTGTTAATGGTTTTAATTGCTATTTTTTCATCAATGCCGGATTCAAGGATTTTCTCAAGAAGCTTAATCGTTTCATTGCTTTCGAAGTGGGCCCTTGCGCCATTGCCCATTCCGTCACTGATTGCCGCAGCATATTTTCTGGCTCCTAGCTCCATCATGCTGTAACTGTCGCCGGAGACAAGGCCGCCGCCCTTCGCAGCGTGAGCCGCCCCTGTAGACACCCTGTATGATTTTGTTGACCCAAAGGCGACATGGCTGTATCCATTCGGATGTGGAGAGTGCTGTTCGGCTTTCACAAGAATTTGTTCTTCCAGAATGTCAGAAAGCATAGGGGCAATGATTTTTTCACTTTCTCCATGTCCGCTGAACGGAATGGTCATTTCAATATCGATATTTCCTTGTTCAAGGCTATAGATCTCTACATGCTGAATCTCAATTCCGAAATGCTGAAGTGCCTCTATGATTTGCTCTTCCTGCAGAAAATGCTGTTCTCGCTCTCTTTTTATTTCCCGAGAAAAGTCGGCCATAACCTCAGAAACGCCTAAAAGCTGTTCGGCAACAAGGCGCCTGCTGTCCTGGACTTTTTTCTTGAGCGTTAAATGGGCATGATGATGTGCGAGTTCATCCTCAATCAGCTCTTCAACCTGCTTTGATTTAGAACAATGCTGATGAAACTCTTTTTTCAGCCTTCGGTTTGATGCATATTCTTTTTCTTCTGTTTCAAGCATAACTTGTTTCATTAAGTCATATGTTTTATCAAAGTTCTGTACCCAGCACCTGTTTTTCTTGTAACACGTCTGACAGGAATGCTCCGTGATTTTGCTTAAAAACAGATCAACTTCACTGTCATCTGTCTGTTCATCTGATGCTTGGTAAAAGGTTGCAAAGCTTTCAGACAGCGCGTGAAATACATTGGAGAACTGGTCTACCTTCTGAGCAGTGACATCTCGGATTTTTCTTGCGTATTGCTGCTGCTCTTGAAGATGCTCCACAGTTCCCGGAATATATCTCGCCACTTTCCTTGTAATAGATTGAGGTGTGAGCAAAAACAGGCCGACTGCGATTAGTGACTCATAGAGCGTTGTCATCAGACCGGCAGAGCCTTCACCATATAAAGATATAAGAAGCGACCCAACGATCAAGCCGATCGCCGCACCTGCTTTTTTCCCTTCCTTCAGCAAGCCGCCTAATAAACCGGAAAAAGCAAGCAGACTCATTTGATAGAGGTTTCCGATATTCGCCAAACCAAGAATCAGGCCGGTCACGACGCCAACCGTACATCCAATGCTTGCTCCGCCAATAAAGGAAAAACTCAATACAACATAGCGAGCCAATATATGTTCTGCCTGCATCCCTTGGTAGGACAAGCCGGCCAGTCCCGTTAACACAGAAGCAATCAGGATCATAAAGCAAATGATTTCCTCTATTTTTAACGATTGTTTCACTTTTTTCACAGTGAAAACTGGAAGGCTCTGAAGGAAAATCAATGTTAAGATAAACGATAGTCCAGCCTCAACGACAGCCATTACATAATCATAGGTTGTAAATGCGCCATTTTGGGCATAAACAAACCCGGCTCTTGCTGCAGCCATGGAGAAGAACACGACAATCGGGAGTGCTTTTACACGATCGTCGGTAATGAAGGCAGCCACTTTAGAAATTACGAAGAATGCCAGCAATGCCGCTAATATGAGCAATGAGTGCTTCGGAGATATAGTCAGTGCACCTGCAAGCACGGCCAAAACCGCATAAAACGCTTTGTCTCTTCTGATGAGAAGCATCGCTCCAAAGAAAGGAAGTGCGAAAGGAAGCACCTCGGATAATATGAAAGCTCGTCCAAGCAAAAATCCGATGACGACATAAATGAATCCTTTATAGAAAAACAGCGAATGCAAATGATGGGTCACCAGCTTCGTTCCCCTGTTAAAAAACGATTGGAGTTTTTCCAAAGCCTGTCCCGCCATTGGCCCGTTCACTCTTCTTTCTGCTTTTTCCATTCCTCTCATCTCCCACCTGTTATATTCGTTGCCTGTCATTATAGCGAATGCACAGATAGGATTTTGTCAAAAGAAGGTAACAATACCGAAGAAATCTTCGACGGTTTCTGCCTTGATATTCGTTTATCAAAAGAATTTCTAGAATGTTGTCTAAAAATGAAAAAAATCGGTTTCTGCAAGAGAAACCGATTTTTTAGGATGACCCGTACGGGATTCGAACCCGTGTTACCGCCGTGAAAGGGCGGTGTCTTAACCGCTTGACCAACGGGCCAAACAAATATGGTAGCGGCGGAGGGGATCGAACCCCCGACCTCACGGGTATGAACCGTACGCTCTAGCCAGCTGAGCTACACCGCCATATTGTTTTGTGCTTCTAAGCACAAGTTATATAATACAAAGGTTTGTCTCTTTCGTCAACAGAAACTTTAATGTTGTAATTTTCTGACTCTTGGAAAGGGTGAGGATAATAAAAAAGCATCCGTCGGGATGAACGGATGCTTCATTTATTTTATAGAAAGCAGCAAGTTATCCTCTTCTTGCTCCGCGCCCTCCACGTTTTGATTCCGTATTGCGTTTTAAAGATGACAAGCGATCTTCGCTGTCTTTTAAAAACTTATTCATTTTCTGTTCAAAAGATTCTTTCGGACGGAAATCATTTCTAGGTCTGGCTTGCGGACGGTCTTTAGCTTTTTTAATAGATAAACCAATTTTCCCGTCTTTTTCAACGTTGATGACTTTCACTTCAACTTGGTCGCCGACTTTTAAGTGGTCGTTAATGTCTTTGACATAATTATCAGCTACCTCACTAATGTGAACGAGACCGGTTGAGCCTCCAGGCAATTCAACAAATGCTCCAAAATTTGTAATACCTGTAATTTTCCCTTGCAACTTGCTGCCAACTTCAATCGACATAAAAAAAGTGCTCCTCCTTAGGCTTATAAAAAGATCGTTTGCTTAATTATACCTAAATAAAAATTTAAGTGTCAACAAGGCTACTTGCTCTTCTTCTCCACATTGAAGATAATTTCTCCGTCTCCAGACATGAATAAGTCCCTTCTGGCAAGCTCTGTGACGTAATCCTCATCCTTCAATTTGGATATTTCTTCTTTTAAATCCGCTTGTTTTGTCTTTAAATTTTTCAGTTCTTTTTCAAGCTGTTCTTTCTTTTCTTCTTTTGCGCTAAGGGAAGATGTTTGGGACCATACAGAGCTTGCCAGCACAATTGCCGTCAGGAATACTAGGGCGCCGAATACAGTCAACCGTCTGTACAGCCCTTTGCGTCTTCTTTTCTTCAGCTGATTCTGCCGTTCCACTTGTTCTTTATAGTCGTTTTGTATTTCAGTTATCGTTCGTTCCCTGGAAAAATTCAAACCAGACGGTCCTCCTTTCATCTCTTCAAAAAACTTGTGATGGTCGTTCTTATGGTTATCAATAGTTTCTTCTTCTTTTTGAGAAATCCTGCACCTTTTTCAAATAAACGTCTAAAAGTTAGACGCATTCTCACAGGAAGAAGTTTCAAACATTGTTTCACGATAAAACGGATCGGAAAACACAGAACCATGACTATTTTATAAAGACACAGCAGGAGAAAACCGATCAGGCGGTATGTTTTCTTGAATAAAAATGCCGCCATCCAGATGATCGCTCCGCATGTCCACACAATAGGACGAAATAACACGTGCTGAATGAGTTTTTTGAAGAATTGATAAACAGAAACAACAAGGTAAATGACGAATTTCAGTATTTTTATATAGATTCGTTTGCAAAGGCTCTGATACGTCGCAATGCCCAGCAGAACCGCTAAAAAGATGTAAATCCTGAATTCTCCCTCATTTACATGAAGCAAGACATAAAAGAAAAGCAGCCCTTGCACAATCCAGAAAAGAATATCATGAATAAATAATAGCCATCTGGCTGTTTTAGCACGAATGACAAAGAGCCGGTATGTATCAAGCGAAGCACCAAGCCAGAGACCCATACCGGACATCGCCAGCATTGTATAGAATTGTGTCGTCAGCGTCATTTAAACAACTTGCTAAAAAATCCTTTAGCTTTATCCCCTTGTTGTTCGTCTAAGTACACTAAATCAAATACCCTGCCTTTAATAGAAACAATCCCTTTTTCCACATCTAGATTTTTCATCTGCAGGTTTTGGCCTCTGACGGAGAGCATTCCCATCACCGTTTCTAGCAGGAATTCTTCATTATCGAAGCTCTCCACATGCTTAACCCCAGAAATATCTAAATGCTTCCGGCCTTTCATTGTCACATCATGCTGTTCCGGAACAGACGAAGAACCTTTTTGATCATAATATGAATTCATCTATTCAGCCCCCATATCCTCGATACTTTTAGCACTATTACTGCATTGTATGAGGAGGGGGATTTTTTTAGAACAAGCCTATTCGCCGAGTTTTTCTTCTTTTAGAATCGTATACATGTTTGCAGCTTCTTCTTTTTTCGTTGTGTCTTTCAATTCATTAACTTGAACCGTTACAAGCTTTTGGCCGAAGCGGACCGTTAGTTCATCTCCCGGTTTTACGTCAGAGCTTGCTTTCGCCTGGTTTCCGTTTATAGAGATTCGTCCTTGGTCAGCTACTTCCTTCGCTAGTGTACGTCGTTTGATCAGCCGTGATACTTTTAAAAATTTATCTAATCTCATATCTATGATCTCCTCTCAGTTTCTTTTGCTTCGTTCCACAGTTTGTCCATGTCCTCAAAAGACATATCAGCCAGCTCGATTCCCTTTTCCTTCGCTGTTTCTTCAATGTATGAGAACCGTCTCCGGAATTTGTCATTAGTCATAGTCAGCGCTTCCTCTGGCTCTATTTTGTAGAAGCGGGCTACATTCACCAGCGCGAACAAAATGTCGCCAAACTCGGCTTTAAGATTATGTTCATGAGGAGCTTCAGAAACCTCAGAATAAAATTCCTTCATTTCCTCACTTACCTTTTCCCAAATATCACTGACGTCTTCCCAGTCAAAACCGACCTTCGCTGCTTTTTTCTGCAATTTAGCTGCTTTCGAAAGAGCTGGAAGAGTCTTCGGTACGCTGTCTAATAACGATGATTCAGATGTGTTTTTTTCGGCCTTTTTTATATCTTCCCAATTTGCCAATACATCGTTCTCATCCTGAACCTTAACATCTTTAAACACATGGGGATGTCTTCGGACCATTTTTTCACTGATTCCTTTTATGACATCATCAATTGTGAAATAACCTTCATCTTCACCAATTTGCGCGTGAAGCAAGACCTGAAGCAAAACGTCGCCAAGCTCTTCGATCATATGGTCTGTGTCTTCTTCGTCAATTGCTTCGAGAAGCTCATAACATTCTTCAATCATGTACTGCTTTAATGACTGATGCGTCTGCTTTTTATCCCACGGACATCCATTAGGTCCGCGAAGCTCTCTGATGATGCTTCGGAACGTGGAGAATTCGTGATAAAGCAGCTTCTCTTCTTTAATCGGCGGAATATACACACTTGTTAAGTTATTCAAGGCGACATTGCGGTCCAGCTCAAATAATGGCACTGTCCTGATATCTTCGTCACGGCTGCCTGCTGCAGTCACGATCACGACCTCATAATCATCAGGCAGCTTCTCCATTAATGTCAGCTTCACTTCTGAGGCCGTCATTTGGTCGTAAACCTGACATATAATCAAATGATGGCTGAGCTCTAGCTCATCCGCGGATAATGTGCCGGCATCCACAAATTGAAAACCTTCAATCGGGTCGATTTGCAAGGCATTGAATGTGGCATCAAGGAAACTTTGTCCCCCTGCGACTTTCACTTGAACATTTTCCTTTTCCTGCCGCTCCGTCAGCAGCTGAACTGTTTTTTCTGCGACAAACGGGTGTCCCGGTACAGCATAAACCACGTCCTCACGCTGCGCCGCTTTAAAGAGGATGTCAGCAATTTCTTCATATACCGCCTCAAACTGATCATGCTTCTCATATATATCGTCAAAGTAACGGATGTTCTTCGTTTCTTTTTCAAGCTCCTCAATTAAAGGATGATCCTTGGTTCTGACATACAGCGTATCTGCCTTCGTCAGCAGCTTGTGTATACCAATTGTCAATTGGTCCATGTCTCCGGCACCAAGTCCGACGACAGTAATTTTACCCGCCATTTTGTTCTCTCCTTCTCACGAATTTGCTTAACTTGCTGCCGAATGGCACACTGTTCAGCTCTTCATCTGTAAATATTCCCAATCTCATCATACAATAAATAAACACCGCGCCACCAATAGCAACAGCAGAAAGACTCTCTATCACAGCCGATCCTCTTCCTGTTGCAGGAAGCAAGAAAGTCCAGAGACGCGTATACGCAAGCAAAACAGCTGACATCAAAAGAGCAGATCCAATAATCGGAATCAAAACACCTCTAAGCTTATCGAGCCATTCCTTTTGCCGAAGCTGATACAAGTTAAGGCCGGCGACAGCCGCAAAGGAAGCCGCTGTCGCAAGCGATGCACCTTCAATCCCATAGCGCGGAACCAAAAGGGTGTTTAACACCCATTTCACTGCAACACCCATGCCTACCGCTATCGCAGGAAAAACTGTGTACCCCGCGCCCTGTAAGACTGCTGCTGCCGTTACCGCCATAGATGCAAACAAAATAGAGCTGCTAAATATTTGTAACGCACCTGTCCCTTCTCCATTTTGAAACAGCATGATATTCACCGGCTTAAGAATGCAAATTAACCCAGCCGATGCGCCTGTACCGAGCACAAGGCACAGTTTCAAAGATGACGTGATTTTTTCTTTCATGATCTTCAGCTCTTTGTTTTTTACAGCCATAGAAATATACGGAACGAGTGACGTCGCAATGCTTATGGCAAACACTGAGCCGAGCTGCAGCAAGGGCTGTCCCCGATCATAAATTCCCTTTAGGCGTTTCGCTTCTTCGCTTGCCTCACCACCTGATAGCAAAGCATATAAATTCAAGGCATCAACAAGCTGGATAAACAAAAGCAGCAAACTGCTTACACAAATTGTAACCGAATATAACAGCAGTTTTTTCGTCAATTCTTTTGTTGTGATGTCACTTTCATTTTGTCTACCCGTTTGCTTGTCTCTTTTCATTTTGAACCAAAAAAATCCGAGTATTATCAATGCAACGAAACTTCCGGCAAGAGATCCGGAAGCTGCTGCCGCTCCCGCAGTATAAAGTGAGGCTCCTTTTTTGACGAGCCAAAATGATAATCCTAAGAGCACCGCAACTCGCAGAAACTGCTCTGTCATCTGTGATAGGGCCGAAGGGAGCATTTCGTGCCGCCCTTGAAAACCGCCTCTAAGCAACGCGACAAATGGGAACAACAGAAATGCATACGCGGTCACTTGAATTAACTCAGCGAGATGCGAATCCCCCATAAAGAGCGCGATGGGAACAGCACCCAAATATAAACAAAGAAATAATAACATACCGATTAAAGACAAAAACCACGCTGATATTTTTAATATAGTGTGATGATTTTTTTCGCTATAATCATTCATCAGTTTCGAAATAATGACCGGAAATCCTGATGTTGATAGCATAACCGCAATACCAAGAAAGGGATATACCTGCTGATATATATAGAATCCAACATCGCCGACAATGTTTTGAAATGGGACTCTGTAAACGGCGCTTAAAATTTTTGTGATGACGCCTGCCAGAATTAAAACAAATGCCCCCTGCCAAACCCAATGCCGTTTAACGCCTATTGAATCGTCCATCCAAAAGCTCCTTCCCAACGTCAAGGGCAATACGGTTCACGTATTACCGCAGCACAAATAAAAACGAGGTTATTATACCATATCCCAACCCTTGGAATCCTATTTCGGCACGCATGAAAAAGAACAGCGTCCCAAAGGAGAGCTGTTCTTTTCATACCTATTTTCGATAAAAGGAATAAGACCTACTGTTCCATTTGACGAGCCAAAAATCCAGCTGCTGTTTCAACGGCTTTATGCTCTACTTCGCCCATTGATTGATCTTTTGAAAAAATCACCACAGCACCTATCGGATCGCCATTCGCCACTATTGGGCCGACAGTATAAGAATTCATGTCCTCATCTATGCCATTCACAAGCTGTACTGATTTCGCATCACTCTCAAGCACAGAGCTGCGCTGATCCATTATTCTTTCCAGCATTTCGCTGATTGACTTGTTTAAGTAATCTTTTTTGGAGCTGCCAGACACAGCAATATATACATCACGATCACAAATCAGCACTGAATGGCCGAGACTGTCGTAAAGCGCGTCTGCATACTCTTTTGCAAAGTCTCCAAGCTCACTGATCGGAGAGTACTTTTTCAAAATCACTTCTCCGTCACGATCCACAAAAATCTCAAGCGGATCGCCTTCCCTGATTCTCAGAGTTCTTCGAATTTCTTTAGGAATCACGACCCGACCTAAGTCATCAATACGACGTACGATACCGGTTGCTTTCATCTCTGGTGCCTCTCTTTCATTTGATGGTATATATATGTGGGAAAGACCTAAAGCAGTTACTTTATGTACCTTCCGCCTCGCTTGAAATTAGTATCCGTCACATCAAATGTAATATACACCAGAGAGTAACAAAATTTACGTTGATGAAATGGTTTGCTTTTTCACATTTTTTAAGCCCTTCAGCATGCCTAGCACGGTGTCGAGCCACTCATCGGCACTACGGCCTTTCGTCTGTATGGAGATTTTGAGTTTTTTCCCTTCCATTCCCAGTCCGATTTGTCTGCCATATTGATTGCCAAGCTCAAACAGCTTCTGTCCGTCAATTTCAGCACTTGCTTCTTCAGAGATCGTCAATCTGACAGCGTCTTTATCCTGCTTAATCAGCTCGACACGTTCCTGTCTCGCATAAACCTTCATTTCTGCAACAGTAAACAAGTATTCGACTTCTTTTGGATAGTTTCCAAAGCGGTCGATCATTTCATCCTGAAGCTCGTTCTTCTCTTCGATTGTCGCCACAGATCTAAAGCGTTTATACATATCAATTTTCTGTTTGCCGTCTTGAATATATGTTTCTGGAATATACGCATCAAGCTCGACATCAATTTCTGTTTCAAACTGCTCCGTCTTCGCTGTGTCTCCTTTACGTTCTTCAATGGCCTCTTTCAGCATTTGGGAATAGAGGTCAAATCCGACCGAATCGATGAAGCCATGCTGCTGGGCGCCAAGAAGATTCCCGGCTCCGCGAATGGTTAAGTCACGCATTGCGATTTTAAAACCGGAACCTAGCTCAGTGAATTCTTTAATGGCCTGCAGCCTTTTTTCAGCTACTTCTGTCAGCACTTTATCCCGACGGTACGTGAAGTACGCATATGCAACACGGTTAGAACGGCCGACACGCCCCCGCAGCTGGTAAAGCTGAGAAAGACCCATCTTGTCGGCGTCAAATACGATCAGCGTATTGACGTTCGGGATGTCCACACCTGTTTCAATAATGGTTGTACTGACGAGAACGTCTGATTCTCCTTCAAGGAAACTCAGCATAACGGTTTCTAATTCATTTTCTGTCATTTTTCCGTGGGCGTACGTCACCTTTGCGTCCGGGACAAGCATTGAGATCTCATCCGCTTTCCGCTCGATGTCCTCTACCCGGTTGTACAAGAAATAGACCTGGCCCCCGCGTGCAAGCTCACGTTCAATTGCCTCTCTGACAAGAGCGCCATTGTATTCCACAACATACGTCTGTACGGGGAAGCGGTTTTCCGGCGGGGTTTCGATGACTGAAAGATCCCTTACGCCAAGCATAGACATATGCAGCGTACGCGGAATCGGCGTTGCTGTTAGCGTTAAAACATCAACATTGGCTTTAATTTGCTTGATCTTTTCTTTATGGGTTACACCGAAACGCTGCTCTTCATCAATGATGAGGAGCCCTAAGTCTTTATACACGACATCTTTTGATAGCAGACGATGCGTCCCGATGACGATATCAACCGTCCCGTTTTTCAATCCTTTGATTGTTTCGTTTGCTTCTTTTCTTGTTCTGAACCTGCTGAGAAGGCCGATATTAATCGGATAGTCCTGGAAGCGCTCTTTAATGGTTTCATAGTGCTGCTGTGCCAAAATGGTTGTGGGAACGAGCAGAGCTACCTGCTTTCCGTCGCCGATCGCCTTAAACGCGGCACGTATGGCAACCTCTGTTTTACCGTAGCCCACATCTCCGCACAGCAAGCGGTCCATCGGACGTTCTCTTTCCATGTCTTTTTTGATTTCGTGAATCGAACGGAGCTGATCCTCAGTCTCTTGATAAGGGAAAGCTGATTCGAATTCACGCTGCATCTCATGGTCAGGAGAAAACGCGTATCCCTTGCTCGCTTCTCTTTCGGCATAGAGCTTAATTAAGTCATCAGCAATATCCTGAACGGATGTCTCTACTTTTTTCTTAACCCGTTTCCATTCGCTTCCGCCTAATTTATACAGCTTTGGCTCTTTTCCTTCGGAGCCGACATATTTTTGCACCTGATCAATTTGTTCTACAGGGACGTAAAGCTTGTCACTTCCCTGATAATGAATATTTAAATAGTCTTTATGAATTCCGTTGATTTCAAGGGTTTCAATTCCCAGGTATTTTCCGATCCCGTGATTAATATGAACGACATAATCACCAATTTGAAGCTCAGAATAGCTCTTGATGCGCTCTGCATTGGTAAGCTTCTGTTTTCGCGGCTTCTTTTTCACACGGTTTTTGAACAGTTCTTCTTCCGTAATAACGGCAAGCTTCATTAATGGCAGCTCAAATCCCGATTGGAGCTCACCTTCCATGATATAGACCTGTCCCTGAACAAGCGCTTTTTTGCTGTCTGTCACGGCGGCCTCGATATCATAATCAGCCAAAACAGATGACAATTTCTGTGTACGTTCCTTGTTTGCTCCTAAGAACACAACAGTGAAATTTGATTTTTTAAAACGCTCCATTTCACCTGCGAGCACGTTCATTTGCCCATGGAAACTCTGCATTTGACGGCCTGACACATTGACGATATTTTGCGGACTCGTATGCTGTACATGCCGCAAAAATAAAGAATAGTACAGCAGAGGCAGTTTTTGCTCAGCCACTATTTTTTGGAAGCTGAATGACAAACGAATGTCATGCAAAATCTTGCCTTCCTCAAGAAGATTTGTTATAAACTCTGCTTCTTCTTTTTGAAGCTGTTCTTCCATCTCATGAATCCGGCTGACTTCATCCAAAATCAGAAGTGTATTTTCAGGTGTGTAATCTAGTAAACTAGCAGGCTTTTCATAGAAATATGAGAGATACTTCACGAGCTCCTGATCTGTCTGGCCTTCAGACAAGCGTTCTTTATCGTGGGAAATATTCGCATGAAGTATTTCTTTTTGCTTGTCAGCCTTTAATTTTTTCAAGCTCGCAGCAAGACCACTATCGATTTTCTCCATCGCCCGTGCTTTTTCTTCCGGTCTGATAATTAATTCCTTCGCAGGACCGATATTGATCGAAGTAAGGGTCTCAATTGACCGCTGATCATCTGAATTAAAGCTGCGGATTGAATCGACTTCAGTGTCAAAAAGTTCAATTCTCACCGGATTTTCTGAAGTCAGCGGATAAATATCAATGATTCCTCCGCGAATACTGAATTCTCCGGGCGCAGATACCATATCAGACCGTTCATACCCGATCTCCACCAGCCGTGACGCTAGCTGGTCAGGTTCGATATCATGCCCTACTTGAATGAGCATCTGGCTGCTTTTCCACACCTCTACAGGCGGCAGCATTCTTCTGATGGCAGCTACAGGAGCAACGACAATCGGCGCTTCTCCATTCGTTAATCTATTAATGACATCTAATCGCTGCGCCCGCAATTCAGGGCTTGCCACTGCGATTTCTGATGAGATGAGTTCATTGACGGGGTACAAAAGGACAGACCGATCCTCCAGAAGTGAAGTCAGATCATCTGTTACTTTCTGGGCTTGATATAAGTTATGGGTGATGAGAAAGATAGGCTTATTCGTTTCATTAGCCAGGGCAGAAGTAAAAACAGAACGCGCGGAACCCGACAGACCCGCGAGCAGTTGTTCCTTCAGGCCCTCGTGTAAACCGTTGATGATGGATTTAAAGTCATCGCTTTCTTTTATAAAGGTTTGAATGTTGTCCATATGGCCCCTCCTCTCTGTTTCCTGTGAGAACAGAAAAACGCTTTGGTCTAGTGTCTACACCAAAGCTTTTTATTGAATAAATGTGTGATATTCGTGGTAATGCGGATTTCGGTCAAGCGCCTCTTGGCAGTCTTCACATATCGTCAAAACATGGACATCTCCATTTTCTTTATAAGAAATCATATCGTTTCTTTCCTCATTTGTTAAGTGCTGAAATCCAAGTGAGTCTGTCGATACCATTGAAGATTCGAGACTGCCTACTTTCACTCCGCAATGACGACAATAATAATGCAAAGCCATACAAGGGACCTCCTGATGAAAAAGTCATTTTGGTGTAGTATGGACTTTGTTGTTTCATTTTATACCTTTGCGTTAAATTCGTTCATGACTTCTAAAAACGGTTTACTCAGAGAAGCCTCACAAGCCTTCACAGATTTATCAACCGCTTCCCCGATCTCAGGTGCCTCCTCCTTTGTAAAGGAGCCTAACACATAATCAACGACCTTCATGCCGTTTACAGGCCGGCCGATTCCGATGCGGATACGGTCAAACTCGGATGTTCCAAGATGCTGGATCAGTGATTTGATGCCGTTGTGCCCTCCGGCGCTTCCTTTCGTTCTTAACCGAATCTTGCCAGTCGGAAGGTCAAGATCGTCGTAAATGACTGTCAAATCTTCGTTATCCACATCATAGTAATCCATTAAAGGCCGCAAACATTCTCCTGATAAATTCATATATGTAAGCGGTTTAACAAGTAGAACCTTTTTGCCGGAAACAAATCCGGTTCCGTATAATCCGTTAAATTTATTTTGATTCAGCTCTATATTCCATTCCTTTGCAAGCTGATCTATCACCATAAATCCGACATTATGCCGTGTATTTTCATAGTTCTTCCCCGGGTTTCCGAGACCGGCAATCACAAGCATGGCGAATCCTCCCTTAGTCACAAAACTCCCGTCTTCATAAACGGGCTATAATTCTTCTCATTCTAGCACAAAAGACGTAACCGCGGGAGGGTTACGCCTTAAGCTATTATTGTTCTTTGTTTTCACCTTCAGGCTGAGCATCTGCAGATTCCTCTTCATCGATCTCAGCTGCTTCCTGCTGCTGCGGAGGAAGGATAGAAGCCACGACCTCATCTGATTCATGATGAAAGGAGTAGTCACCGCCAGCAGGCAAATCCGCGATCGTCAGTACTTCATTTACATCGAGATTAGAAATATCAGCCTCAATCGTTTGCGGAATGGCTTTTGGCTTAGCCTTTACAGTAAGTGCATATAGCGGCTGCTGCAATACGCCTCCGTTTTTCACACCAATGGCTTCTCCGGTCAGATGAATCGGAACTTCCACTTCAATGTCCTCACTCATATTGACTACTTGAAAATCAGCATGAGTGATTTTATTTTTCAGCGGGTCCGTTTGCAGGTCTGTCACCATGACAGAGTGTTTCTCTCCGCTGACCTCAAGCGTAATGACGGCATTTTTGCCTTCGTCCCTCAGCGTTTTGATCAGCTCCACACTGTCTAATGACACTGGTTTGTTGCCAGTATCCTTCCCATATATGATACCTGGAACATGTCCTGAAGTACGGATATTCCGAAGAGATGAACGAGTAAAGTCCGTTCTTTCTTTTGCCGTTAAAGTTGCCATATTCAGCACCATCCTATTATCGTTTTAATTGTCCTATTACAAACAATACCCATAACGATTAGGATTTAAACCTCAAAAAACGGTTTAGCTGAACAGATAGCTGACTGATTGCTGCTCATGAACGCGAATAATCGCCTCAGCCAGAAGCGGTCCGACTGAAAGCTGCTTAAAGCGTTCAATTTTCTTTTCTTCAGGAAGCTTGATGCTGTTTGTCACAACGAGCTCTTTAATTGTTGAATTATTAATTCGTTCAACCGCAGGGCCTGATAGTACAGGGTGTGTACAGCATGCATATACTTCTTTCGCTCCGTTTTCTACGAGCGCATTAGCAGCAAGTGTAATCGTACCTGCAGTATCAATAATGTCATCGATGAGGATAGCAGTCTTCCCTTCGATATTACCTACAATATTCATAACTTCCGCCACGTTTGGACGCGGACGGCGTTTATCGATAATCGCAATCGGCGCTTTTAGTCGGTCAGCCAGTTTGCGGGCACGTGTCACACCGCCGTGGTCTGGTGAAACAATGACGATATCTTCAAGGTTTTTGCCTTCAAAATATTCTCCTAAAATCGGAACACCCATTAAGTGGTCAATCGGTATATCAAAGAATCCTTGAATTTGCGGCGCATGCAGGTCGAGTGCAATCACACGAGTCGCACCAGCTGTTTCAAGCAGGTTAGCGAAAAGTTTAGCTGTGATTGGCTCACGGGATCTTGCTTTTCTGTCTTGACGTGCATAACCGTAATAAGGAATAACAATGTTAATCGTTTTTGCAGAAGCGCGTTTTAACGCATCTACCATAATCAGCAGTTCCATAATATGCTCGTTAACGGGGTCACTTGTAGACTGGATGATGTAACAATCACATCCGCGAATACTTTCTTCGATATTAATTTGGACTTCCCCGTCACTAAATCTTGTGACAGAACATTTCCCTAATTGAACTCCAACTATATCTGCGATTTCTTTTGCAAGCTCTGGATTCGAATTCAAAGAAAAAATCTTTAAATTCTTATCTCCGTATTGATTAGACATGGATAAACCTCCGAATTTAGGATTATTTTTTATGAATGTTTTTCACATAATCGTCTTTATTTACTTGTCTCGCTCTGGCAATAGCAAGCGCTTTTCCAGGTACATCTTCCGTAACAGTTGAACCTGCCGCCACATAAGCGCCTTCTCCGACTGTGACAGGGGCAACCAAGTTGGAGTTGCAGCCGATAAACGCGCCATCTTCAATTTTTGTCAAATACTTATTCTTCCCATCATAATTGACAGTAATTGAACCGCAGCCCAGGTTTACATCAGTGCCTACCTCAGCATCACCGACATAGCTTAGATGAGATGCCTTGCTTCGGTCTCCGAATTGAGTCTTTTTAATTTCTACAAAGTTTCCGATCTTCACTTCATTCCCAATGACAGAATCAGGTCTGATGTGAGCAAAAGGTCCTATGTTTACATCATTCCCCACTTTACTGTGATTGACTACCGATTGTTTAATAACCGTACGGCTGCCGATGGAACTATTCATAATCTCCGTATGAGGGCCAATTATCGTATCTTCTCCGATTTGCACCTCACCTTTAATTACAGTTCCAGGATAAATCACAGTATCGCTTCCGATAACAGCGTCGGGAGAAATATACGTATTCATCGGGTCAATCAACGTCACGCCATTTTGCATATGCCGTTTATTAATACGCTCTTTCATAAATTGTTCTGCTTGAGAAAGAGCAACTCTATCATTAACTCCGAGCGTTTCTTGGAAATTACCAGTCTGGTAAGCGGCAACAGTTTCGCCTTCATTTTTAAGAATCTCTATGACATCCGGCAAATAATACTCGCCTTGGGCATTATCATTAGACACCTGATCAATAGTCCGGAATAGCGCTTCATTGTCAAAACAATACGTACCGGTATTGATCTCAGTTACAAGACGTTCTTCTTCAGAGGCGTCCTTATGCTCAACGATTTTTTGAACCGCTCCGTTTTGGCTGCGAATAATGCGGCCATATCCGGTTGGATCTTCTGCAACCGCAGTTAAAATCGTAGCTTTCGCTTCTCTTTGTGTATGTTCTTTCAGCATCTCTTCCATCGTCTCTGCTGTTAAAAGCGGCGTATCTCCGCAAATGACAATCGTGACGCCTTTTTCGTCAGCAAGAAATGGCTGTGCCTGTTTTACAGCATGAGCAGTGCCAAGCTGTTCTGCTTGAAGCGCGTACTCGCTTTTATCACCAAGCTGCTTTTTCACTTCTTCCGCACCATGTCCGACAATCGTGACAAGCTTCGATAAAGATAATTTTAAGGCTTCGTCCACGACGTGCTCTACCATAGGCTTACCGCAAACTGGATGAAGGACTTTATAAAGCTTCGATTTCATTCTCGTTCCTTGTCCAGCCGCTAAAACAACTGCAAACCGCTTATCCATTTATTGGCCTCCAATATCCCTTTTATCCATAGAAAAATATATCCTAAATATCTTCTGATTTCAAGGAGACTTCATGAAGTGCAAGAATTTTCTATTGAGTGCAAATACGTTTGAAAAATCAGAATTAAAAAAGGACCGCCGGCAAAAGGCTTATGTCAGCCCTTTCAGCAGTCCTTGCTTTTTGGTTATTTTTTAAGAAGCTCCAGCTTCTTCGAATTCTAATGCTTCAGTGTCACCCAGACGATGATACTCATTTAACACGGCATCTTGAATCTTTCCTCGCGTGCTTGAATTAATAGGATGAGCAATATCGCGGAACTCTCCATCAGGGGTGCGTTTACTCGGCATCGCAACGAAAAGACCATTGTTTCCATCAATCACACGAATATCATGTACAACAAATTCGTGATCCAGCGTGATGGATGCAATCGCTCTCATGCGACCATCGGTATTCACGCGGCGTAATCTTACGTCAGTAACTTCCACAGTAGTTCACCACCTTTTCCCTATATAAAAGCATTAGTGTATCAATTCCACGATTTTCTCTGAAATCCTGCTCGTTTTTAAAATATTTTTTGAAAAAATAGGATATAGTTACACAATTAGGTCATATCGCTTTTATTTCGGGCATAAGGTAAATAAAAAAGTGATCCCGGGCACTCCCAGAATCACTTTTCTTATTATTTTACCAATGCAATAACTTCAATTTCGACTAGCGCATCCTTCGGGAGTCTTGCGACTTCCACACAAGATCTCGCCGGTTTGTGAGTGTCAAAATATTGTCCGTACACTTCGTTTACTTCCGCAAACTGTTCCATATCCGCGATAAACACAGTTGCTTTTACAACTGTTTCAAAAGAAGCACCCGCTTCTTCCAGAACCGCTTTTAAGTTGCTGAATACTTGATGAGTCTGCTCCTTAATATCTCCGTTCACCATTTCGCCTGAAGGAGTCAAAGGGATTTGACCTGAGCTGTAAAACATATTGTTGACGATAATCCCTTGTGAATAAGGCCCAATTGCCGCTGGGGCATGTTTTGTGTGGACTGCTTTTGTCATGATTCTGTCTCTCCATTCTTTAAAAGATTGTCTTTAAAAAAACGCAGAAAATTGCCATTCTGAATTTCAATGGACTTCTCTTTCATGTTGATGGTTGAAAGAGTAAGAAGTGACATATATTCATCAACAAGACGTTCATCTACTCCTTCGGCCTCTACTAAGACGCCGATTCCCGCCACATTTGCGTTAAACTCATCCAACAGGTTAATCATACCATTTATTGTGCCGCCTGCTTTCATAAAGTCATCAATAATGAGTACGTTTGAACCCGTTTTCATGCTTCTTTTCGCAAGTGACATTGTTTGAATGCGGTTTGAGGAGCCTGAAACGTAATTAATGCTGACTGTGGAGCCTTCTGTTACCTTATTGTCTTTACGAACGATCACAACAGGCACATTCAAATAGCTCGCAGCTGCGTACGCAAGAGGGATGCCTTTCGTGGCAACGGTCATGACAACATCAATATCGCGCTCTGCAAACACAGAAGCAAACAGCTTCCCTACCTTGGAGAGTACAGATGGCTTTCCTAAGATATCCGTTAAATATACATAACCGCCCGGAAGGATACGTTCAGGATTTGCCAGCGACTGTCCAAGAGTTTGCACAAACTCTTCAGCTTCAGCCTGCTTCATTTTCGGAATATATTTAACGCCTCCGGCAGCACCGGGAACAGTAAGCAAAGTACCGATCCCCTGCTGTTCAAAGGTTTGTTTAATAATTGTTAAATCTTCACTGATCGATGATTTTGCAGATTCATACCGCTCAGAGAAAAAGGTTAGCGGTATTAACTCGTGCGGATGGGTTAACAAGTAATTTGTTAAGTCCACCAATCTGCCGCTGCGACGAAACTTCATGAACTTACCCCCAAAATCCGAATATTTTAAGATCAATATAACTTAACATACGGATTTAATCAAGAGCGTTCTGTTCGCCGATCATTCTCACCGCATAAACTTGATCGCAGAAGCCTCTTAACCCGTTATAAATTCTCTGCACCTTCGACTCATACTGAACCAGTCCAAACACTGTCGGACCGCTCCCGCTCATTAACACGGCATCTGCACCAAAGCGTTTCATCTGGTTTTTGATCATCGCGACTTCAGGATGCAGATCAAGCGTAACAGATTCGAGCACATTGCCTAAACGGCTGCACATCTTCTGAAAACTCTTTTCCTCTATCGCCTCGATCATGCCTTGTACATCAGGATGTTCTATGTCATCCAGTTTCAGCGCTCTGTACACTTCAGCAGTTGAAACACCGATTGTCGGCTTCGCTAAAATGACCCAGCAGTGCGGAGGCGTGCTGATATGTTTAATTTTCTCGCCGCGCCCTGTTGCAAGTGCAGTTCCTCCATAGACACAAAATGAAACGTCGGAGCCAATTTCCGCTCCAAGCTCAGCAAGCGTTTCCGCAGAAAGATTTAAATTCCACAGTCTGTTCAGCCCTCTGAGTGTCGCCGCCGCATCACTGCTTCCGCCGGCAAGACCGGCAGCCACCGGAATTACCTTCGTAATCATGATGGAAACTCCCTTTTTCACGTTGTATCTGTCCTTGATCAGCTTGGCGGCCTGATAAGCTAAGTTTCTTTGGTCATCAGGCACAAAACGGTTGTGGGAGGAAACCCTCACTTCATCCTCTGCCAGCTCCGTCAATTCAATTCGATCAGCTAAATCAATTGTCGTCATGATCATTTCGACTTCATGATAACCATCCGGGCGCTTTCGGGTGACGTCAAGTGACAGATTGATCTTGGCTGGCGCTTTTTCTAAAATACGCATAGCTTTCACCTACTTCTCCATCTAAACATAAGTATGAACATTGTATCACATTTGAAGTACAGGATGAACATATCCATATTCAGCCCATTATGTATTTATATCCAATATAAAAAACCGGGGAACGGCACGTCCCCCGGGTCACATCCTTATCGGTTATTATGATTCTGAGCCATTTGCTGTTCAGCGATTTCAATGGCGCGTTTTACCATATTACCAGCATCGCGGGCCCGAATTTCGCCCCAACCGCCATTTTTTACTGTGTCATAAAAACCAAGGTCCTTAGCCAGCTCATATTTAAACTCATCTGACATAACTCCACGACGTCTGCCCAAACGAAACAACCCCTTTTTTAGAAGTGATAGCCATTCGTGCACGTCACGATAATATGTGACTGTTTTATCTTTTGTTAAATCAAATGGAACTTTCGTTAAAATTACTGGAAACCAAAAAAGGGCAAAACAAAAAGCAGTAAACAAAAGGTTCACTGCCCGTTAAAATGCCACTGAGCTTGCTGCGTCATCATTAAATGTCAGCTCAACAGTCTCAGTCAAAATATCAGCATAACTGTATGAAACTCTTTCAAACGAGTTCTCGTCTTGATCTAGTTGTATCACAAAAACAGAAGGGTACGTCTCAGCTAAAATGCCCGAACGCTCAATCGTTTTTCGGCGGCCACCGTTTGCTTTTAACGTCAGCCTTTTACCTAAATTCCCATCAAGCGATCTTTTAATATCGGACAACGTCTTCGCCATTGCATCCACCTCACTACATTTATTGTACAACACGAGCCCATTTTTGTCAAATAAAATTTAAATTATATCAACGTTAATAAGACGTTGTCAATAAAATTATTTTGACAAAATTCTATGATTCCTCAATTATGTTCTGCAAGTTTCGGTAAATTATGTATCATTATGCAAAATAAAAAAACCGCATAGATCTACTATGCAGGTTTTCAACTGTTATTTGGACTTATAAGGCATACCAATTCTCAGTACTCCTCTTGTTTCAATACCTCCAAGCCCTTTCTCTCTTGTCAGCGTATTACGGAGCACTTCCCATACATTGATTCGTTCCATAAACGGTGTAAAGCTGATCTTCGCGACGATATATACCGGATCAAGCGCATGAATATTTACTCTTGAGGGTGAACTCGCAAAATTTGCACCCGCTCTGATGAGTGATTCAAAATGAGATTGGCAGGCCCCCGCAAAAATAACAAGCTGATCTAAGTGAGGGATCTTTTTTCGGGCGTTATGAACTGTTTCAACAAAGTGCTTAGAATGTCTGTACGCGTTCAAATCATCAATTCCGCCCTTTTGCTTCGAATACGCATCATGCCCTGTGATCACCAGGATATCTGGTCGATATTTGTCGAGCAATTCTTCAATAGAAGCAGACATTTTCTTTTCGTGGCAATGGATGCCATAGACCGGCACACCAATTTTTTTATAGACATTCAGGCATTTTTTAAGATATGCTTCGTCACCATCCAGATGAAGCACTTTGCCAGGCATATGGAAATAATGCTCCTGATGCTGATACTGGCTTGTCGCAAAGTACTCCTGCTTTTCTCTGAGCAGCTTATAATCCTGGCGGAGCAATTCGAGCGACTCATTCATCCTGCTCTCATCTTTCTTTTTCCGCATCATCTGCTCATCCTTTTTCACTGCCACCAGATCAGAAAAATCCGAATCAGCAATCAGCCTGACTTCATCTCCATGCAAAATGGCAATTGAATTTCCTTTGCTTGTTTGCTCTATTCCTATAATTCGAAACAAAACATCCATCTGATAGGATTTTCTGGCTACCATATCCCCTATTTGAAATTGCACGTTCCTCACTCCACACATAGACTAAGCCTCATCATGAAAGAAAGAGCCTTGAGAAAGCGCCTTTTTTCGCTGAGTCCAAGTTTTTTCTTATCATTGAATGAAAGGTCCTTCTCTAGCCTATGTAGCGGCAGTCCATGTGGTGCGCAAAACAAAAAGCCCTTTTAGAAAAGGGCTTTCCTATTGTTGAAAAAACGCTAAAACGGTTTCTCTTTAGCATTTTTTCTCCTTTCAGCGTGATTGAAAACCCTTGAAGTCTAGGAAAGGCGAGCATCGGAGCGCAGCGAATGTTATAATTCGTGAGCATTGAAGCGCAGTCTTGACAACGAATGCGAGGGTTTGTCGATACGCTGAAAGCCCTTTTAGAAAAGGGCTTTATACAATCCGTTAGACAGCGCTGCGAACTCCTCGATAGACAGGGATTCACCTCGGCGCTTGCCGTCAATATTTGTTTCTTCAAGCACTTGCTCAATCGTTGATTTTTGTGCTTTTCCTTCAGGCAGATTGTTAACTAAGTTATTGAGCAGCGTTTTACGGCGCTGTGCAAAGCTTGCCTTGATGAGCTGAAAGAAAAAGGATTCGTTTTCTACGTCCACTGCCGGGCCGTCTCGGAGAATGAGACGTATGACTGCGGAATCGACATTAGGCTGAGGGACAAATACGGTTTTCGGAACGATCATCACCGTTTTGGCTTCTGTATAAAACTGCACCGCGATTGAAAGCGAGCCGTATTCCTTAGATGAAGGATCAGCCGCCATGCGCTCAGCCACTTCTTTTTGCAGCATGACCACAATCCCTTTCAGCGGAAGATGCTCTTCAAGCAGTTTCATGATAATCGGTGTTGTTACGTAATAAGGAAGGTTGGCTACTACCATAATCTCATCGCAGTCTTGAAATTGTTCTTCAATGACCGATTTGACATCAGCCTTTAACACGTCCTGATGAATGACAGTGACATTGTCGTAAGGTGACAGCGTATCCTTCAGAATCGGCAGTAATCGCTGGTCAATCTCAAATGCCACGACTTTTTTCGCCCGCTTGGCAAGCTGTTCGGTTAAAGCACCGATTCCTGGGCCGATTTCAATGACACCTGTTTTCTCCGTCACTTCCGCGTGATCGACAATTCGGTTTAAAATGTTCGTATCAATTAAGAAATTCTGTCCTAAGCTCTTTTTAAAAGAAAAACCGTATTTCTTTAATATCTCTTTCGTTCTAATCGGTGTCGCAATATCTTTATTCATTCTGTTCCTCCCGCATAACGGTATCGAGCGCACTCATAAAATCACTTTTTTTAATTTGAAACATTTGCAGCCGTTTTTGAAGTTGTTTGCCATTTGTATAGCCGATTTTCAACAGATCACCCAGTCGTTCGCGGCGGCGTTTGGCCGCAGATCCGCCTATTAGTCCGGCATGAATCAAATCCTCAGCCGAAATGTCACTCGGCTGCGCTTCCATCTCCTCATGGACATTTTCTAAACATGCCCTAATGCTTTCAACCGATGCATGCTCCACACCAATTCCCCGCTTGTTTTTAGGTTTGGCAAGATGCTTTGGCAAAAATGCATGCTTACAGCCGGGTACAGCCTCTGAAATGGTTTTGCGGATCTTCTCTCCCGGAAAGTCCGGATCCGTTAAAATAATCACGCCTCTGGTCTTCTGAGCCAGACGGATTTGGTCAATCACATGATCGTCGATGGCTGAACCATTTGTTTCAATTGTGTCTGCATCAACAGCCAATTTGATGCGGGCCGTATCGTCACGCCCCTCGACCACAATGATCTCTTTTATTTTCATTATTTCCTCCAAGACAAAATAAAAACTTTTGTATATTTATGAAACTTTTTCTTATGTCGAGCGTCTAATAAGCATAAAATACACTTTGTCTATTATAACGAAAAAAACAGAGGGCGCAAAACCCTCTGAATCATAAGTATATATTAATTTAAGACTTTAATTTTGACTGTTTTATTTCCCCATCGGTACGCCGATGATTTCTCTGGGAAAAAGACGTCTATTTTGTTCCCTTTAATCGCTGAACCAGTATCTGCAGCAATGGCATATCCATAGCCTTCCACGTGGACTTTGGAGCCTAGCGGAATGACATTGGGATCCACAGCGATGACTTTGGCATTCGGATTATTTTTTAAATTGACGCCTGTCGCTGTATGTCCTGAACAGCCGCTGCAGCTTGCCGTATAAGCCGTAGATGATACAGTCATGACTTTTCCTGATGATTCATTGCTGCGGGACACAACTGTTTTTGAATCACCTGAAGCGCTGACCTTTTCAACTTTTGGACTGCTCTGCTTTGTGCCGACAGCAATCACTTTATCTTTGCTTTGTTCAGCTGTTTCTTCTTTTACAAGCTCTCTGGACACTTCTTTGCCGTTTTCTTTAACGACCTCGAAATGTTTCTTAAGCTTGCCTTCTTTTCCTTTTTGGACGACCTTTTCTTCCCCTTTTTCAAGAGAAGCGTCTTCTTGCTTTTTCACATCGAACGCAATCTTCTCTTCAACTACATCGGTGACCTTTTCGATACGAGTAATTGTAATATCAGCCTTTCCTTTCGTCAGCTTTGCATCTAACGCAGGCTTGATTTTATCTTCGTCTTTTATGTTCATCTTTTGCTGTTTTAAAAAGTCAGCGACCGTAGTCGAAGTCGTCCAGATCTTCTTTTGTTTTCCTGCATCATTCACAGTAACCTGAAATGCGGGCTCTATGTTAATCTTCATGTCTTTCGAAATATCTGTATCTATTGCGGGATCAACTTGATCTTGTTCTTTCACATCAACATCTTGTTCGTCCAGTAATGCACCGACCGTTTTTGCTGTTGACCATAATGTCTTTTCTTCCCCGTTTATTGTAAGCTTCACAGGTTTTGCAGCCTCATACACAACGTCCATATCTGCTGTTATCTTTGTCTGTTTAGCAGGTGTGATCTTGTCTTCGTCTCTTGTCTTGATATCAAGCGTCTCCAAAAGATCACCGACTGTACTTGCATGTGTGCGTATATGTTTCTTTTTGCCATTGATAGAAACTGAGACTGATTGTTTCGTCAGCTCATGAGCCGCGTACGCAGTCCCGCTTCCTGCCAAAAGCAAACAAGCAGCAACCAGAATGACTTTGCTTTTGCTAAGCTTTACGGAAAACAGCTTTTTCATTTTTTGTGTGATGAAAAACGCCTCCTTCTCCTCGGAGAGATTATATAGAGTATCTAAAAGGCTGTCAACCCTCCCTTCTCTTTCTCCCAAAAGCTCAGTGTCTTCTTCATTATCCTGAAATACACTGAGAAACGGAAGAAAGACTTGTCGACAAACCTATCCTATGAGGAGAAGAAAGCATGTAGAACTTTTATAGAAAAACGCTGTAAGGGACAAGCTCTTACAAAACCCGCTAGCGTTTTTTGTCAGTTTATACGGAAAAGTCTTTTCGCATTTTCAGTCGTGATTGAGGCAATCTCCTCAAAGGTCATTTCTTTTAATTCTGCGATTTGTTCTGCCACATATTTCACATAGCTCGGTTCATTTCTTTTCCCGCGGAAAGGGTGAGGCGTGAGAAACGGGCAGTCCGTTTCAATCAGCAACCGGTCATTCGGAATTTCCTTCACTACTTCCTTCGGTTTCTTCGCGTTTTTGAATGTCACCGGCCCTCCAAATGATAAATAAAAATTCATTTTCATGCATTCTCTTGCCACTTCCGCACTTCCTGTAAAGCAGTGCATGATTCCGCCCACAGCTTCTGCGCCTTCCTCTTTCAGAATAGTCACGACATCCTCCGTTGCATCACGGTTATGAATGATAATAGGCAGATTGACCTCTTTCGCTAAGGCAATTTGTTTTCTAAACACCTCTTTTTGAATGTCTTTAGGTGATTTATCCCAGTGATAATCAAGTCCCATTTCACCTATCGCTACCACTTTCTCATGAGCAGAAAGCTCTTTAATCCAAGCTAAATCTTCCTCTGTCATGTCATTCGCGTCAACAGGATGCCACCCGATAGCTGCATAAATAAAATCATATTCCTCAATCATTTCCATCGCACGGGTAATGGTTGGACGGTCAAAACCAACTACGACAATTCGTTCAACTTTTTCAGCTTTTGCCCGTTCAATAACCTCTTCCAGATCAGTATCATATTGTTCCGCATTTAAATGCGCGTGTGTGTCAAACAACATAAGTGAAAAACTCCTTTCTTGTCGAAACACAAAAGGTGTTCGACGAATTGTTACACGTGAAACACCTTTTGTTTATCATTATTTAATTCTTGTGCCTTTTGGTAACGACTGATCGATAGATACGACTTTTAAGACGCCGTCTGCTTCCCCTGCAAGGATCATACCTTGAGAAAGCTCGCCTCTCAGTTTAACCGGTTTTAGATTTGTTACACAAACGAGTTTCTTTCCAACAAGCTCTTCAGGCGTATAATGCTTCGCTATGCCGGATACCACTTGGCGCTTTTCAAAACCAAGATCCAGCTGCAGCTTCAATAACCGGTCTGCTTTTTTTACTGGCTCTGCCTCAATGACCTCAGCTACGCGAAGCTCTACATCCATGAATTGATCAATCGTAATTTCAGGTAAACGATCTACCTCTTGCGGCTCTTCTTCTTTTGTTTCTTCTTTCGCTGGTGCCGAATCTTGCATTTTCCCTTTGATATAAGCAATTTCTTCCTCTGCCTCTAAACGTGGGAACAACGGCTCGCCTTTTTGTACTTTTGTATCTTTCAGCTGGCCAAAAGCTGTAATGCTGTCCCAAGCTTTTAAAGATTCATCAGTAATGCCCAACTGCTCGAACATTTTTTCCGGTGTTTTTGTTAAGAATGGCTGAAGCAGTACCGCTGAAATACGCAATGATTCAGCGAGATGATACATAACGGATCGCAATTCTTCTTCTTTTGCCGGATCTTTCGCAAGCACCCATGGAGCTGTCTCATCAATGTATTTGTTGGTGCGGCTGATGAGCTGCCATAAAGTCGAAAGTGCTACCGAGAATTCCATGTTTTCCATTGCTTTCTCATAAGCTTTCACTGTTTCTTCAGCAACCGAAGTGAGCGTTTGGTCAAATTCCGTAACAGCACCTTTGTAAGAACCGATCTGTCCGTCAAAATACTTATTGATCATCGCAACAGTACGATTCAATAGGTTTCCTAAATCATTCGCTAGATCATAGTTGATCCGCTCAACAAATCCTTCCGGCGTGAATACACCGTCAGATCCGAATGGCACTTCGCGAAGCAGGTAATAGCGAAGCTCGTCTAACCCATAGCGTTCAATTAATGTGACCGGATCTACAACGTTTCCTTTTGATTTCGACATTTTTCCGTCTTTCATCAAAAGCCAGCCATGAGCGAATACTTGCTTTGGCAGAGGCAGATCCAGAGCCATCAGCATAATTGGCCAGTAAATCGTATGGAATCGTACAATCTCCTTACCGACTAAATGAACATCGGCAGGCCAATACTTTTGATACAGCTCATCATTTTCTGTATCATAACCTAGTGCTGTTAAATAGTTAAATAGTGCGTCAATCCAAACATATACAACGTGCTTTGGATTTTCCGGCACCTTTACGCCCCAATCAAAAGTGGTACGTGATACTGCCAAATCCTCGAGTCCAGGCTTAATAAAGTTATTAATCATTTCGTTTTTGCGTGATTCCGGCTGGATGAAGGTCGGATTTTCTTCATAGTATTTCAAAAGACGCTCCGCGTATTTCCCCATACGGAAGAAATAAGACTCCTCTTTGATCAATTCAACTGGGTGACCGCTGTCAGGGCTTTTTCCGCCGATGACCTCTCCCTTTTCATTCCGCTCGATATCAACAAGCTGAGTTTCCGTGTAGAACGTTTCATCAGGGATGCTGTACCAGCCTTCATACTCATCAAGATAGATGTCCCCATTATCAAGAAGCTTTTGAAACACCTTTTCAATGACAACTTTATGCCGTTTTTCTGTCGTACGAATGAAGTCGTCGTTTGAGATTTCAAGCTGCTTCCACAGTTTTTGAATATCTGCCGCTGCGCGATCCACATACTCCTGAGGTGTAATGTTTTCCTGTTCAGCTTTTTGCTGAATCTTTTGTCCATGCTCGTCCGTTCCCGTTAAATAGCGAACATCGAACCCTTTTAATCTTTTGTAGCGTGCCATTGCATCTCCCGCGACTGTCGTATATGCATGGCCGATATGTAATTTTCCGCTCGGATAATAAATCGGTGTTGTAATGTAAAAAGTATTGTTTTCTTGCGGCATCTTGAAACCTCCTAATCAGAATGTCAAAAAGCTCCCGCCCAAAGGACGAGAGCGGCGATAAGTGCAAATCATATATGAATATTATTTATATTTATCCTTTATCTATGATACCATCTTAGCCTTTAAGATCAAGAATATATACATATGCCCTGAAAAAGAATAATTAAAATTAAAAATCT
>NZ_CP026521.1:46240-56915 GCF_002953915.1 Bacillus sp. MBGLi79 | reverse complement strand
AATGCCTTTCGTATATATAGAAAGCAGCAAGTTAACCTCTTCTTGCTCCGCGCCCTCCACGTTTTGATTCCGTGTTGCGTTTTAGAGACGATAAGCGATCTTCACTGTCTTTTAAAAACTTATTCATTTTCTGTTCAAACGTTTCTTTAGAGCGGAAATCATTTTTAGGTCTCGCAGGTCTTGATGATTGAGGACGGTCTACAGCCTTTTTGATCGACAAGCCGATTTTCCCATCTTTCTCAACATTGATGACTTTAACTTCTACTTGATCACCAACCTTCAGATGATCATTAATGTCCTTCACGTAGTTATCGGCTACTTCGCTAATATGAACAAGACCTGTTGATCCTCCAGGCAGTTCAACAAACGCTCCGAAATTTGTAATACCTGTTACTTTCCCTTGCAACTTGCTGCCAACTTCAATCGACATAAAAAAAGTGCTCCTCCTTAGACTTAAAAAAGATCATTTGTTTAATTATACATAAAGAAAAAAATAAGTGTCAACAAGGCTACTTGCTCTTATCTTCAAACTTGAAGATGATTTCGCCATCTTTTGAGAGGTAATAATCCTTTCTGGCAAGCTCTGCAACGTAGTCCTCATCCTTTAATTTCACAATCTCATCTTTCAAATCCGATTTTTTTGCTTCCAGTTGTTCCAATTGTTTCAAAAGGTCTTCTTTCTTCTCTTGCTTCGCGCTGATATCCGAAGTCTGCGACCAAAGAGAACTGACAATCACAATCGCCGACAGCAGCACAACGGCGCCGAAAACCATCAACCGTCTGTATAGACCGCGTCTTTTTCTTTTCAGCTGCTGCTGTTTTCGCTCCATCTGCTCTTTGTATTCGTTCTGTATTTGCGATATGTTGCGTCTCATGGGATCATTCATTCCAGACGGCCTCCCCTCATTTTTTTAAAAGTTTTGCCTTAATTGTTATGAATAGTTTCTTCCCCTTTTCGAAAAATCCTGCTCCTTTTTGCAAAAAGCGTCTCAACAATCCCCGAACCGGGGCGGGAAGAAGCCTGCAGCATTGATATAGTATAAAATAAATCGGATATCCTGCAAATTTTAATATCTTATATAAACATACCGCAAAAAAACGAAAAAGAACATAGATATTTCTCATTGTAAAGAGAATGATGGCAAAAATAGCTTGAAACGTCCATACAACAGGCCGAAACACCATCATCTGCATCATCTTTGAGACCAGCCTGGAGATGAATATGAAAAAGGAAATCATCCATTCCAAAAGCTTGATATAGATCTGCTTAAAAAGGCTTTGATAAGCGGCAAATCCAAGCATGACCGCCAGAAAGATATAAATTCGGAATTCCCCTTCATTCACGCTCAGCAAAACATAGAAAAAAAGGAGACCTTGTACCACCCAAAACAAAAAGTCATGGAGAAACAACAGCCACCTTGCTGTTTTCGAGCGGACAACGAAACGGGTGTAGGTGTCAAGGGAAGCGCCAAGCCATGCCCCCATTCCGGCCATGGCCAGCATCGTATAGAACTGAGTGGTCAGCGTCATTTAAACAACTTGCTAAAAAATCCTTTAGCTTTCTCCCCCTGCTGCTCATCCAAATAGACGAGATCAAGCACTCTTCCCTTGATGGAGACAACGCCTTTTTCCACATCGAGATTCTTCATCTGCAGGTTTTCGCCTCTGACTGCCAGCATGCCCATGACCGTCTCAAGTAAGAATTCCTCATTGTCAAAGCTCTCGACCTGTTTGACACCGGATATATCCAGCAGCTTGCGGCCCTTCATCGTCACATTATGTTCAGGACCAGATGCCCCGCCGGAAGGGTTGTGCTGATCATAATATACATTCATCGATTCATCCCCCATATCCTCATACTAAAGATTCGATACTGCATTGTATGAGACGGGGGATTTTTTTAGAACAAGCCTATTCTCCTCCCAGCTTCTCTTCTTTGAGAACGGTATACATATCAGCGGCTTCTTCTTTTTTTGTCGTATCCTTCAATTCATTGACTTTGACGGTTACAAGCTTTTGGCCAAAACGCACCGCAAGCTCGTCTCCCGCTTTGACAACAGAGCTTGCTTTCGCCTGCTGGCCATTGATCGAAATTCTTCCCTGGTCAGCCACTTCTTTTGCAAGCGTCCGTCTTTTAATCAGCCTTGATACTTTGAGAAATTTGTCGAGTCTCATCACTTGTCAGCTCCTTTCAATGTCTTTCGCTTCATTCCACAATTCGTCCATTTCTTCAAGCGTCATAATTTCCAGATCCTTGCCCATGCGCTTTGCAGATTGTTCAATATGTGTGAACCTTCTGTAAAACTTGGCATTTGTCATCGCCAGGGCTTCTTCCGGTTCAATTTTATAAAACCGGCCGATGTTGACGAGAGCGAATAAAAGGTCGCCGAACTCTTCTTTCATTTTTTTGCTGGACTGTTCGGCTTCGGAAATTTCTGAAGAAAATTCTTTCATTTCCTCGTGAACTTTATCCCAAATATCCTGGACATTCGACCAGTCGAATCCGGTCTTTGCCGCCTTTTTCTGAAGCTTGTTCGCTTTTGACAAAGCAGGCAGCGGCTTTGGAATGTCGTCGAGAAGGGATGGATCGTCCGCTTGTTTCTCCTGTTTCTTGATCTCTTCCCAGTTTACCATGACGTCGGCCTCATCACGAACAGATACTTCTCCGAAGACATGCGGATGCCTTCTGATCATTTTTGCCGTAATGCCGCGAATCACATCGTCAATTGTAAAAAGACCGTCATCCTCGCCGATCTGCGCATGCAGCAGAACTTGGAGCATCACATCGCCGAGCTCCTCAACAAGGTGGTCGGGATCTTCTTCATCAATCGCCTCGAGCACCTCATAGCATTCTTCAATTAAGTATTTTTTGAGCGATTCATGGGTTTGTTTCCGATCCCACGGGCAGCCGTCCGGTCCGCGCAGCTTCCTGATGACGCTGCGGAACATCGAAAATTCCTGGTACAGAACCTCCTCGTCTTTGACCGGCGGAACGTAGACGCTCGTTAAATTATTGATACCGACACTTCTGTCCAATTCGTAAAGAGGCACTGTCCGAATGTCTTGCATACTGCTTCCGGCCGCTGTGACAATGACGACTTCATAGTCATCAGGGAGCTTTTCCATCAACGTCAGTTTGACCTCTGATGCCGTCATTTGATCATATACCTGGCAAATAATCAAATGATGACGGAGCTCGACTTCGTCAGCGGAAAACCGGACGGCGTCGACAAACTGAAACCCGTCAATCGGATCGATCTGCAAAGCATTTAATGTCGCATCAATAAAGCTGTGGCCTCCCTCGACAACGACATCGGCCTGATGAGCGCCCCGCCTCTCAAGCAAAAGCTGAACCGTTTTTTCAGCGACGAACGGATGGCCCGGAACGGCATAGAGCACATCGCGCTGCTTCGCCTCCTCAAACAGCCGCTCTACGATCTCCTCGTAAACATCTTCGAATTGATCATGCTTTTCATAGACCTCATCAAAAAAATGAATCTCAGCTATTTCTTTTTTCAGGTCTTCTATTAACGGATGGTCTTTCGTCCTGACATAAAGAACCTCCGCTTGTGTGAGCCGTTTATATACACCGAGGGTTAATTGATTCATATCGCCTGCCCCCAGGCCGACTACCGTGATTTTACCGGCCATGTCTGCCGCCCCTTTCTCGTTTTATTGTCAGGAGCTTGCTGCCAAAAGGTACAAGCTCAAGTTCTTTTTCTGAAAACACGCGTAATGTGAAGATACCGGACAAAAAGACAATGCCGCCGACGAATACGGCGCTAAGACTTTCCGCAGTCGCGATCCATCTGTTTTCATGAGGTATGGCCGCTTCAAAAGCAAAAAGCCACACCGCCAGAGCGGCCGACATGATCACAGCCGACAGCAAAACTCCCGCTATCCTGTATTCCGGCAGCTTGATCCAGCCTTTCCTTTTCAGCTGAAAAAAATTGAGTCCAGCGACAGTAGCGAATGACATCATAGTCGCAAAAGCGGCGCCGGAAATGCCGAAACCGGGGATCAGGAGCTCGTTCAATACGGCTTTCACAAAAAAGCCGCAGCAGACGGAAACAGCTGGAAGACATGTATTGCCGAGTCCTTGCAAAACAGCAGTCATCGTGATCGCCAACGATGCAAACAGAATCGACACGCTGAAAATCTGCAGCGCAGCCGTTCCATCGCTGTTCTTAAACAGCATGACATTCACCGGCTCCAAAATGCATATCAGACCGGCGGCTGCTCCAGTGCCGATGACGAAGCTCATTTTTAGCGAATAACGGATCTTTTCCTCCAGAACCGCCGTTTCTCCATTTTTCTTCGCTTTTGTAAGGGACGGGACAAGAGCTGTCGCAATGCTCGCAGCAAAAACGGTTCCAAGCTGCAAAAGCGGCTGTCCTCTGTCATACACCCCTTTTGTATGTTTCGCTTGAAGTTCGTCCATTCCTTGTCCGGCCAGCAATGAATACAAGTTCATTGCGTCGACGAGCTGGATGAGAATCAGCATGAGGCCGGCCGTGCAAATCGTAACCGAGTACAGACACAGCTGTTTCAAAATATCGCCTGTACCGGCCTCTATCCCGGCGGCAGCGGGTTGCTTTTCACGCTTGGCCCAAAACACGGCGAGAATGAAAAACGCCGCAAGGCCGCCGACAAGGGAGCCAAAGGCAGCCCCTGCCCCGGCGTCATATAAGGAAAAGCCGTTTTTGACGAGCCACCACGTCAAAATGAGGATCGCCCCGACCCGGAGTGTCTGCTCTCCAATTTGAGAAAGTGCCGTCGGAAGCATCCGTTCGCCTCCTTGAAAATAGCCTCTAAGCAAAGACACGAGCGGCAGCAGCAAATAAGAAAACGACACGGCGCGGATCACCCCGGCAAGGGCGGGATCACCCATAAACCCTGCGATGGCTTCGGCTCCGGCAAACAAGAGAAGAAAAAAGCCAAGGCCCACGACCGACAAAAAAAACATAGACACCCGGAGAATTTTTGCCCGGTTTGCCGTCCCGTAATCATTCAACAACTTTGAAATGATGACCGGGAACCCGGAGGTGGCAAGCATCACAGATATTCCGATCATCGGATACACCTGCTGAAAAATATAAAAACCGACATCTCCAACTATATTTTGAAAAGGCACTCTATATACAGCGCTTAATATCTTTGATAATATCCCCGCCAATGATAAAACAAAGGCGCCTTGCCAAATCCATTGTCTTTGGCCTTTTAAAAACCCCATTCCTTTAAGCTCCTTCCAATGCGCTTTCTCTCAGCTTTCTAAAAAGCGCACGAAACGTGCTTATTATACCATATTCAAGACTCATACCCCGCCTGCAACTGTGAACTAAAAAAGAACAGCCCAAAAGGTGCTGTTCCAACTGCTGATGCTGATTCAAGCTGAGAAAAACGCTTTCGGCATTCCAGCTCGTTCGAGCAGGAATGTCAAAATAAAAGGAATGAGACCTATTGTTCCATTTGACGGGCCAAAAAACCAGCGGCGGTTTCAACCGCTTTATGTTCCACTTCTCCGATTGACTGGTCTTTCGAAAAAATGACAACCGCTCCGATCGGATCGCCGTTTGCAACAATCGGACCGACGGTATAAGAAGCAACCTCTTCGTCAATACCATCAATAAGCTGAATTGTCTTGGCGTCTCCTTCCAAAACAGAATTTCGCTGATCCATCGCCTTTTCGACCATGTCGCTGATCGATTTGTTTAAATAGTCTTTTTTAGACCCCCCGGATACTGCGATATACACATCCCGGTCGCAAATCAGCACGGAATGGCCCATGCTGTCATAAAGCGCATCAGCATACTCCTTTGCAAAGTCGCCGAGCTCGCTGATCGGAGAATATTTTTTTAAAATAACCTCCCCATCCCGGTCCACAAATATTTCCAAAGGGTCTCCTTCACGAATGCGCAAAGTTCTGCGGATTTCCTTCGGGATCACGACCCGGCCTAAATCATCAATTCGACGTACGATACCAGTTGCTTTCATCTCTGCTGCCTCTCTTTCATTTGATGATATATCTGGTGGATATAAACAGAGCTGTGTACTTATGTAACACTCTCCACTCTTGATTGGTTTTAGTATCCTTCACATCAAATGTAATATACGCGAGAAACAACAAATTTTTATGATGAAGCGATCGTTTGCTTTTTAACGTTTTGAAGGCCTTTCAATATTTCGAGAAGCGTTTCCAGCCACTCTTCCGGATTTCGGTTTTTCACTTGAATCGAAATTTTCAATTTCTTTCCTTCCATCCCGAGGCCGATCTGTCTGCCGTACTTACTGCCGAGTTCAAACAGTTTTTGGCCGTCTATTTCGGCACTAGCTTTTTCGTCAATCGTCAGTCTGACGGCGTCTTTATCCTGCTTGATCAGCTCGACGCGTTCGGTGATGGCATATACCTTCGCCTCTGCGATGGCGAATAAATATTCGACTTCTTTCGGGTATTCGCCGAAGCGGTCGATCATCTCGTCTTGAAGCTCGCTCTTTTCTTCAATGGTTGAAATCGCTCTGAACCGTTTATACATATCTATTTTTTGCTTGCCGTCTGTCACATAAGTCTGCGGAATATATGCGTCAAGCTCCAAATCGATTTCCGGTTCAAATTTTTCAGCTTGCGGTACATCTCCCTTGCGAGCTTCTATTGCTTCCTTGAGCATTTGCGAATATAAATCAAAACCGACAGAATCAATGAACCCGTGCTGCTGCGCACCTAAAAGGTTTCCGGCGCCGCGGATCGTTAAATCGCGCATCGCGATTTTAAATCCTGACCCGAGTTCTGTAAATTCTTTAATCGCCTGAAGCCTTTTTTCGGCCACTTCCGTAAGGACTTTGTCCTTCCGGTACGTAAAGTAAGCGTAAGCTACACGGTTTGAGCGCCCGACACGGCCCCTCAGCTGGTACAGCTGGGAAAGCCCCATCTTATCTGCGTCAAATACAATTAGGGTATTGACGTTTGGAATATCAACGCCCGTTTCAATAATCGTTGTGCTGACGAGCACATCCGATTCTCCCTCTAAGAAATTCAGCATGACCGATTCGAGTTCGTTTTCTGTCATCTTCCCATGGGCATACGTCACCTTGGCATCAGGCACAAGCATCGAGATTTCTTCCGCTTTTCTTTCAATATCCTCCACCCGGTTGTACAAGAAGTAAACCTGACCGCCCCTGGCCAGCTCGCGTTCTATCGCTTCTCTGACTAGGGCCCCGTTGTATTCGACAACGTACGTCTGTACAGGGAAGCGGTTTTCCGGAGGCGTTTCAATGACTGACAAATCTCTGACACCGAGCATGGACATATGAAGGGTTCGAGGTATCGGAGTTGCCGTTAACGTCAAAACGTCGACATTCGCTTTAATGCGTTTAATTTTTTCCTTGTGCGTGACACCAAACCTTTGTTCTTCATCGATGATAAGCAGTCCAAGATCTTTGTACACGACATCCTTGGACAACAGCCTGTGAGTGCCGATTACGATGTCAATCGTTCCGTTTTTTAAGCCCTTGATCGTTTCATTTGCTTCTTTTCTCGTCCGGAACCGGCTGAGCAAACCGATATTAATCGGGTAGTCCTGGAAACGTTCCAATATCGTTTCATAGTGCTGCTGTGCGAGGATCGTAGTCGGCACGAGGATCGCGACCTGTTTTCCGTCTGCAATCGCTTTAAAGGCGGCGCGGATCGCCACTTCCGTTTTGCCGTAGCCCACATCGCCGCAAAGGAGCCGATCCATCGGTCTTTCTTTTTCCATGTCTCTTTTAATCTCATGGATCGATCTCAGCTGGTCCTCTGTCTCCTGATAAGGAAATGCGGCTTCAAACTCACGCTGCATTTCATGGTCGGGAGAAAACGCGTAACCTTTGCTTGCTTCCCTTTCGGCATAAAGCTTGATCAAGTCATCGGCGATATCCTGGACAGAGCTTTCAACCTTTTTCTTAACCCGTTTCCATTCGCTTCCCCCGAGTTTATAAAGCTTCGGCTCTTTGCCTTCGGAACCGACGTATTTTTGCACCTGATCAATTTGGTCAACCGGTACGTAAAGCTTGTCGCTTCCCTGGTAGTGAATATTCAGGTAATCCTTATGAATGCCGTTGATCTCCAGCGTTTCAATCCCTAAATACTTTCCGATACCGTGGTTCACATGGACGACATAATCGCCGATCTGAAGCTCCGAGTAGCTTTTGATCCGTTCGGCATTGGTCAGTTTTTGTTTGCGCGCCTGCTTTTTGACACGCTTTTTAAACAGTTCTTCTTCGGTAATGACGGCCAGCTTGATCATCGGAAGTTCAAAGCCGGATTGAAGACCGCCTTCCATAATGTAAATCTGGCCTTGGGCAAGCGCTGCATCCTGGTCGGCCTGGGCGGCTTCGATCTCATAATCGGACAATACAGACGCAAGTTTTTCGACGCGTTCTTTGCTGTCCCCTAGAAAAACCGTTGTATATTTCGATTTCTTAAACCGTTCAATCTCATTTTTGAGCACATTCATTTGTCCGTGAAAGCTCTGCATTTGCTTGCTTGAAACATTGACGATGTTTTGCGGACTGGTGTGCTGCACATGCCTTAAAAACAGCGAGTAATACAAAATCGGGCGGGACTGTTTTGAAATGAGGCTGTGAAAAGGAAATGACATTGCTGTATCATGAAGGATTTTCCCTTCTTCCAGCAGGCTCGTAATCCATTCTGCCTCTTCCTTTTGAAGCTGGTCTTCCATTTCATGAATACGGCTGATCTCATCTAGTATCAGCAAAGTATTTTTCGGGAAATAATCTAGTAAACTAGCAGGCCTCTCATAGAAATAAGAAAGGTATTTAACCATTTCCTGGCCGATATGACCTTCCTTGAGCCGCTCTTTATCTTCCGCTATATTTTGATCGAGAATTTCCTTTTGTTTATCAAGCTTCAGCTTTTTAAGACTGTTGGCAAGACCTTTATCGATTTGTTCAAGCGCTCTTTGCCGATCTTCATCCCGCACGATCAGTTCCTTCGCAGGGCCGATCGTTACTTCATCGCGCGTTTCCAGTGAGCGCTGATCATCCGTATTGAATATACGAATCGAGTCAACTTCTGTATCAAACAATTCAATCCGGACAGGGTTTTCTTCGGTCAATGAATAGACATCGATAATCCCCCCGCGAATACTGAATTCGCCTGGAGCCGCCACCATATCCGTACGCTCATACCCCATTTGAACAAGCTTCTGAAGCAGCTGTTCCGGGTCGATGTCGCGCCCCGTCTCAATGCGAATCTGACTGTTTTGCCATACTTCGACAGGGGGCAGCATTCTTCTGACGGCTGCTGCCGGAGCAATAACGATAGGCGTTTCACCGCTTGCAAGCCGATTTAAGACATCAAGCCTTTGCGAGCGCAGCTCAGGGCTTGCCACCGCAATTTCAGAAGAAATCAATTCGTTGACAGGATATAATAGGACAGGCTGATCTTTTATCAGCCCTGTCAAGTCATCTGTAATTTTTTGAGCCTGATAAAGGTTATGCGTAATTAAAAATACCGGCCGTCTCGTTTCTTTTGTAAGAGCGGCTGTAAATAACGACCGGGCAGATCCGGAGAGCCCCGCAAGCAGCTGTTCCTTCAGCCCTTCGTTCAAGCCGTTGACGATGGATTTAAAATCATCGCTTTTTGTGATATAGGATTGAATATTGTTCAAATGAGCCCCTCCTCTCTTCCTCAAATAGAAAAATGCTTTGGTCTAGTCTCTACACCAAAGCTATTTATTGAATAAACGAATGATATTGGTGATAATCCGGGTTTCGCTCAAGCGCTTCTTGACAATCTTCACATATCGTCTTCACGTGTAAATCCCCATTATCCATATAAGAAATCATATCGTTTCTTTCATCGTTTGTTAAGTGGTTAAAGCCTAACTGTTCACTGTTTACATAAGAATGATCAAGACTTCCGACTTTAACGCCGCAATGCCGGCAATAATAATGTAAAGCCATAAAGGAACCTCCATACCGAGTCTTTTTAAAACTAGTATGTTCCGTTCCCTTCTGCCTTATACCTTAGCATTAAATTCATTCATGACTTCTAAAAAAGGTTTTTCCAGAGAAGCTTCACAGGCCTTGGCCGATTGTCTGACGGCCTCTTGTATCACCGGCTCTTCTTCATCTGTAAAAGCGCCAAGCACATAATCGACGATTTTCATGCCGTTGACCGGACGGCCGATTCCGATTCTGATCCGGTTAAACTCAGTTGTTCCCAGATGCTGAATCATCGATTTGATGCCGTTATGGCCTCCTGCGCTTCCTTTCGTCCTCAGACGGATTCTTCCGGTCGGAAGATCCAAGTCATCGTAAATCACTTTCAAATTGTCAACAGGGATCTCATAATAGTCCAAAAGCGGCCTCAAACATTCTCCCGATAAATTCATATATGTAAGCGGCTTAACAAGTAGAACCTTTTTGCCGGAAACAAATCCGATTCCGTATTGACCGTTGAACTTTGTTTTATCAAGCGGAATGTTCCACTCTTTTGAAAGCTCATCGATCGTCATAAATCCTACATTATGTCTCGTATTTTCATATGTTTTACCCGGATTGCCCAATCCTGCAAACACAAGCATTATTCTATATCCTCCCTTAAGCAAAACCCTGCCTCAGCATACTGAGGGGGAGCATCCTAATTTCCCCTCATTCTAGCACAAAAGACGTAACC
>NZ_CP026521.1:43248-46140 GCF_002953915.1 Bacillus sp. MBGLi79 | reverse complement strand
CACCTCAACACATGATCTCGCCGGTTTGTGGGTATCGAAGTACTGTCCGTAAACTTCATTCACCTCTGCGATCTGATTCATATCCGCCAAAAACACAGTTGATTTGACGACAGTCTCCAGAGAGGCGTTCGCTTCTTTCAGCACGGCTTTTAAATTGCGGAAAACTTGATGCGTCTGTTCTGTGATGTCTCCAGTCACCATTTCACCCGACGGGGTCAGTGGAATTTGCCCTGAACTGTAAAACATATTATTGACAACAATTCCTTGTGAATACGGTCCGATCGCCGCCGGTGCTTCTTTTGTCTGAACAACCTTTGTCATCTCAAACTCCCCATTTCCTATTCATTGTCTGCAAAAAAACGCTGAAAGTTTCCGTTTTGGATTTCCACCTTTTTTTCCTTCATATCAATTTCAGAAAGAGTCAAAAGGGACATGTACTCATCGACCAGCCGCTCCTTGACTCCCTGAGCCTCCACAAGAACACCGATGCCTGCTACATGGGCATTGAATTCCTCGAGAAGATTGATCATACCGTTGATCGTTCCTCCCGCTTTCATAAAGTCGTCTATAATCAAAACGCGCGAGCCCGTCTGCAAGTTGCGTTTTGCAAGAGACATCGTCTGAATGCGGTTGGAAGATCCAGACACATAGTTAATGCTGACCGTTGAACCTTCAGTTACCTTATTGTCTTTTCTGACGACCACCGTCGGCACATCAAGGTAGCTGGCTACCGCATATGCCAGAGGAATTCCTTTTGTCGCCACCGTCATCACGACATCGATCTCCCTGTCTGAAAAAGCTGAAGCAAAAATCTTGCCGGCCTTCGTTAATACAGAGGGCTTGCCAAGGATATCGGTTAAATACAAATATCCGCCGGGCAATATCCGTTCCGAATCGATCAATGACTCACCGAGCGACTTTACAAATTCCTCCGCTTCATCGCGTTTTACCTTTGGAATGTATTTAACGCCGCCTGCTGCTCCCGGCACGGTCTGAAGCGTCCCGATCCCCTGCTGCTCGAAGGTCTGCTTAATAATGGTTAAATCTTCACTAATGGATGATTTAGCAGATTGATACCGTTCTGAAAAGAAGGTTAATGGCACTAAGACATGCGGATGGGTCAACAAATAATTTGTCAGATCCACCAATCTGCCGCTTCGACGAAACTTCATGCACTTACCTCCAAAATCCGAATATTTTTAAAAATAATATAACTTAACATACGGATTTAATCAAGTTCATTTTGTTCTCCGATCATCCGCACCGCATAAACCTGATCGCAAAACCCTCTTAATCCGTTATAGATTCTTTGTACTTTTGATTCGTATTGAACCAATCCGAACACAGTGGGGCCGCTCCCGCTCATCAGCACAGCATCGGCGCCAAACCGCTTCATTTGATTTTTGATCATCGCGACTTCGGGATGCATATTCAATGTAACAGATTCGAGAACATTGCCGAGTTTGTCGCACATTTTTTGAAAATTCTTCTCTTCGATCGCAGAAATCATACCTTGAACATCCGGATGTTCAATCTCATCGACTTTTAGCTGCTTGTACACTTCTGCAGTTGATACGCCGATCGTCGGCTTTGCCAGCACAACCCAGCAGTGCGGCGGAGTCTCGATATGACGGATTTTCTCTCCTCTTCCCGTTGCAAGAGCCGTTCCTCCATGTACGCAAAAGGAGACATCAGATCCGATCTCAGCGCCAAGCTCAGCCAGTTCATTCATCGAAAGCTTCAAATCCCACAGCCGGTTCAGCCCTCTGAAGACGGCAGCCGCATCGCTGCTTCCTCCCGCAAGCCCCGCAGCAACGGGAATCACTTTCGTAATAAATATAGAAACACCTTTTTTAATGCCGTATCGTTCTTTCATGAGCATTGCAGCCTGATAAGCAAGGTTTCGCTGATCGTCGGGAACAAAGCGGTTATGCGAGGAAACCGTTACTTTATCTTCTGCCATCTCGGTTAATTCAATCCGATCCGCCAAATCAATTGTCGTCATGACCATCTCTACTTCATGATACCCATCTGGACGTTTGCGGCGAACGTCGAGCGACAAATTAATTTTAGCCGGCGCCTTCTCTAAAATACGCAATCCATTCACCTACTTCTCCATCTAAACATAAGTATCCACATTGTAACATATTTTGAAGTACAGGACGTACAAATGCATGCGTTACGGCAGGACGCCGCGCCTTTAGCATGCGTTCATCCTTCCAAGTACAAATGCATGCGCCCGTGCAGGACACCGCGCTCTTAGCATGCGGTCATTCCCGCAGATCGCGATTGCCCCCTTCAGCGAATCCTCAAGGCGTTTGCAGCACCAGATCGGCTGAATGCAGATCAATGAAAAAAACGGAGGACAGAAGCGCCCTCCGTATGTCACTGTTTTAATGATTTTGCTGGTTTTGAGCCATATGCTGTTCGGCTAATTCAATGGCCCTCTTCACCATGTTACCGGCGTCTCTGGCCCGAATTCCGCCCCAGCCCTCGGTTTTTACCGTGTCGTAAAATCCAAGATCCTTAGCCAATTCATTTTTGAATTCCTCTGACATGATGCTTCGACGTCTGCCCATGCGAAACAGCCCCTTTCAAGTATCATACCATCCGTCTGACTCATCATAAAACAAGTGACATGTATTAGCTTTGCTCGATTTGTGCAGAACTTCCCCGAAAAATTCTGGATAAAAAAAGGCAAAACAAAAAGCAGCAAACATAAAGTCCGCTGCTTATTAAAGGGCTACTGAGCTGGTTTTATCATCAGAAAATCTCAATTCAACCGTCTCAGTAAGAATATCCGCATAACTGAATGAAACTCTTTCAAACGAATTCTCGTCTTGATCTAGTTGTATCACAAAAACAGAAGGGTACGTCTCAGCTAAAATGCCC
>NZ_CP026521.1:39070-43148 GCF_002953915.1 Bacillus sp. MBGLi79 | reverse complement strand
ATATAACGTTCTTTGTTCTTTCTCGATAATTTTTTAAAATAGTATTCGGCCTGCATCGCCTCTCGCTTTGTTGAAAAGCGCTCTGCATAATGGAGTTTTACCGGCAGCCTTGCCCTCGTATACTTCGCGCCTTTCCCGTCATTATGGGTTTTCAGGCGCTTCTCGATATTGTTTGTATAGCCGGCGTACAAGCTACCGTCACGGCACGAAAGCACGTAAAAATAATGGCTACTCGTCTCCATATAAAATCTTCCTTATTTCAGGTGTATATTGATCTTGTTCATCATATACGAATAAAGGAGGCAGAATTTTCAGGTCAGGCCGGCCGTCTTTTATTCCTTCCACTAAAATGGTGTTGGCCTCTTTACTTTTTTTCGGGTAAACAAACTGGACGCGCTTCGGCTCGATTTGGAAGGCCTTCATCAATTCAAAGATTTCGAGCAGCCTCCCCGGCCGGTGAACGAGAGCGAGTTTGCCGCCCTGCTTTAACAGCTTGCTGCTGACGCGAACGACGTCTTCAAGCGTGCAGTAAATTTCATGTCTGGCAATGGCCAGATGTTCATTTAAGTTTTGCTCCGTTTTTTGCGGCGTCTTGAAATAAGGAGGATTGCATGTGACGACATCAGCTTTATTATATCCGAGCACCTGCGGCATATTGTTCAAGTCGTCCCTGATGAGATGAATCTGTTTTTGTAGGTTGTTGTATTCCACGCTGCGGAGAGCCATGTCATACAGCCTTTCCTGAATTTCCACCCCGGTGATGGCGGCTTTTGTGCGGGTGCTGAGAAGCAGCGGAACAATCCCGTTCCCTGTGCACAGATCAATGATGTTTCCTTTTTGTATCGGAACATATGCAAATTTCGACAGCAGAACGGCGTCTAAGGAAAACGCAAAAACTGTCGGGCTTTGCACGATTTTCATATCTTCTGCAAGTAAATAATCCAGTCGTTCATCGTCTTTTAATTGAATCATGTCTTTTCCCTTTCCTAAACACATTGTACCGTTAAAAAGGCTTCCGTTCCGCCGGAAGCCTTTCTTATTTTTTATTTAAGAACGAGAGGCAGAACAGGCAGTCTCCTTCTTTGCGAACACTTCCGTAATGGATGTTGCAAATATGGAAACCCTCCTGATACAGGCGCGCCAAATTATCATGGCCTTCTCCAATATCAGCATGCCCTGTCTTTTCTGCTTTTATCTCTTTTTCATCGGATTTTGCGTTTTTTAGCCTTTGATCCGTTTCTTCCAGCCTCTTGCGCAAATGCTCGTTTTCAAGCTGTAAATGATTGTTTTCTTCAATCATTTCCCCGATATGCTGCTTGAGATCTCCAAGCTGGCGGTAAAGGGATCCGATTTGTTCTTCTAAACTTATCACTGTATCAAACAATTCTTTTTTATCCAAGGTTTCACACCTCGTTAATCTGTGGTTTGTGCAGATACGACACCTTCTTGCAACAGCTCATCCCACGTATATTCAACGACTTTGTCACAGTCTGTCAGTTCAACTTGGAGAATGCGTTCAAGAATATTCAAGCCGACGACTTTTGCCGGGCCGTTGGACGTGGCGATCACTTCCCCAATATCCGGAAGCTGTTCTTTTGCTGTTTCGTATTCATCGTTTTCATATTTCAGACAGCACATCAGCCGTCCGCATAGTCCGGAAATCTTCGTCGGATTCAGCGACAGATTTTGATCCTTTGCCATTTTAATAGACACGGGCTCAAAATCACCTAAAAATGTGGAACAGCAAAGCATTCTTCCGCACGGTCCGATGCCGCCCAGCATCTTCGCTTCATCCCTGACGCCGATTTGCCTCAGTTCGATTCTCGTTTTAAAGATTGACGCCAAATCTTTGACGAGTTCTCTAAAATCGACTCTTCCGTCAGCCGTAAAATAAAAAATGACTTTGTTGCGGTCAAAAGTGAATTCCACATCGACCAGCTTCATCTCAAGGCCGTGCTCGTTAACCTTTTTCTGGCAGACATCAAAGGCGGACAGCGCAGCTTCTTGATTCTCTTCAACGATCAGGCGGTCGCGCTCATCCGCAACTCTGATCACTTTTCTTAAAGGCAGCACGACATCGTTCTCGTCTACTTTCTTGTTGGCGATGACAACCTGCCCGTATTCAACACCGCGAACCGTTTCGACGATCACACAGCTGTCTTTATCTATCTGAAATCCGTTCGGATCGAAATAATATATTTTGCCCGCTTTTTTAAAACGGACACCAATAACGTTGTACAAGCTTATCCCTCCTGCAGCATTAAAACCAAGTGCTCCATTAATCCTTGAGCATTCACATTGGAATAAAGCCGTTTTTTTGCTTCTAAAACAGCAAGTATCTGGTTTGTCACTCTTTGTTGTGTTGTTTGCAGCGCATGCTGTTTTAATGATTGGAATAAGTCCTGAAATAGTATTTTATCTTCATGTCCCAACTGAATGGACAACACGTCGCGATATATAAATAAAAGCATATCAAGACCCATTTCTTGGTGGTCTTTCTCCTTGAAAAAGGGCATCCACTGATCTTGAATATAGAAAAAAGCATGTCCTTTTCGCTGGTGTAAGACTTCATACAATTTTATCACTTTCGCTCGCGACTCTGCAAACTGATCATTTCGACTCAATTCGAGCGCTTCCGATAAATTGTTTGTCATATTCGACAAAAGGGCAGCAATATTCGGTGAGACCTCTTGTTTGATCAGTTCCTTTTCAATTGATTCGGGCTGCAACGACTGAAAGGATAAAACTTGGCATCTCGATATGATCGTATCGAGCAATTTTTGCGGCTGTTCCGTTAAAAGAACAGCGATTGTATCGCTGCTCGGCTCCTCTAAAAACTTCAGAAGGCTGTTCGCCGCATTGACCGTCATTTGATCGGCATGGGAGATAATGTACAGCTTTTTATGCGATTCCAAACCGGTCTTTGAAAACTCTTCCTGAAGCGCCTGAATTTGTCCCTTTTTAATCGAAAGTCCGTCCGGATGCACGACATGAACGTCCGGATGGTTTCCTGATTCAATCCGCTGGCAGTTCCGGCACGACTCACATGGCTCCGCTCCGTCTTCAAGGCAAAAAAAGCTTTTTGCCAGAAGGGTTGCCGCGTCTAATTTGCCCGTCCCTTTGCGCCCTTCAAATAAATAGGCATGGGCAAGCCGGTTTCTTTCTATACTATTTTGCAAAAGCTTCATGACCCGTGGCTGAAGCTTCTGCATTTCTGTCCAGGTTGTAGCCATACCATCACTCTCTATGTGTAAAGGTTTATCAGTAAACCCTTGATTTCGCCAATCTGTTCTAAAAGTTCGATAGAAGATTTTTCTTGGTCCATCAGGTCCTCTGTTAATTGCACAAGCTTTTCGTCCAGTTCTTTTACAATGCTCAATGTCCGGCTGTTTCCGTACAGATCGAAGCTTCTTGAATTCTCCACCGTCAGCCCGTTTTCAACGGTCTCTTTTACAAATCGTTTGATCAAGCCTTTGAATCTGGCCAAATCCTTGAAGTTCCTCGACTTTGATAGACGTTTTCCGAAAGCTTCAATATCTGTTAAAAGCATTGTCAGCTGTTCAACTCGTAGCTTGCCGCTTTGTATATTCATCTTCTCTTTAAATGAAGCAGAAACGTTTTCTCCTCTTGCAGGCGGAGTCTGCTGTTTCTCTATCATTGTACGCAGTTCTTGACTTATTTTCATATCCTCAACCCTTAAAATTGATGGAATTGCTCGATCGGCAGTACAAAAACGGTTGCTCCGCCCACTTCAACTTCAACGGGATAAGGAACATATGAATCGGCATTTCCGCCCATTGGAGAAACAGGGGCAATCAGCTGATCGCGCTTGCTTCCGTTTTCTTTTATCAAGCTTAAAGCTTTGTCTACTCGAATATCATCTACACCCAACATGAAGGTTGTGTTTCCCGATTTCAAAAAGCCGCCGGTTGACGCCAGTTTAGTCACGCGAAAATTGTGATCGGTTAAAGCCTTTAAAAGCCTATTGCTGTCTTGGTCTTGAACAACAGCGATAATTAACTTCATATGAAAAGCCCCCTTTTGGATGGAAACACTTAAGGATACTCTTGCTACCATT
>NZ_CP026521.1:29617-38970 GCF_002953915.1 Bacillus sp. MBGLi79 | reverse complement strand
GGGCGTGTAGTTATTCCTATCGAATTGCGTCGTACTCTCGGAATCGCAGAAAAAGATGCTCTTGAAATTTATGTTGATGATGAAAAAATCATCCTTAAAAAATATAAACCAAACATGACTTGCCAAGTAACTGGTGAAGTTTCTGATGATAACCTTAAACTTGCAGGCGGTAAATTGGTTCTTAGTAAAGAAGGCGCTGAGCAAATCATCAGCGAAATCCAAAACCAGCTTCAAAACCTTAAATAATCATTTCTTGTACAAAAAACGTTCTTGTTATGACACAAGAACGTTTTTTTTATTGCTTAATATGGTAAGCATCGTACATTTCACGCTTTGGTACATTGCGATCGACTGCTGCTTTTTTAATGGCTTCTTTAGAAGTAGCGCCTTTCGAGATGTAATGCTCGACATGTTCTTTCGCAGTGAGGCTTTCCCACCATTGTTCTTCCTCATCTGCTTCTTCATTATTACTTCCTTCTACGACAAGACAAAACTCGCCGCGTATCTGATCCTCGTTTGCCCATTCGATGACCTCTGATATCGTTCCTCGGATAAACTCTTCATATTTTTTAGTGAGTTCACGCGTTACAGCAATTTCTCGATCCCCTAATATCTCTGCCATCGCTGACAAGGTTTCCTTCAATCTGTGAGGCGCTTCATAAAAAATGATCGTTTCCCGCCGTTTTTTAAGGGCTTCAAGCTCCTTCTTCTTTTCTTTTTTCTGTCTGTTGAGAAAACCGTAAAAGAAAAAAGGCTGCGGTACAATACCTGAAGCAATAAGAGCTGTTAATGCAGCGTTGGCTCCCGGCAACGGAACAACATAACCGCCTATATCCGTAAAATCTTTCACGATTTCAGCTCCAGGATCAGAAATTGTCGGCAGACCGGCATCACTGACAAGAGCAATGTTTTTTCCCGATTTCAGCCATTCAATAATTTTGTGCCCGCTGCTTTCTTTATTGTGTTCATGATAGCTGACCAGCGGTGTTTCAATTTCATATACATGACAAAGCTTTTTCGTTTGCCTCGTATCTTCCGCAGCAATCGCATCCACTGATTTCAGCGTATCGATCGCCCGGAATGTCATATCCTCTAAATTTCCGATTGGGGTTGGGACCAAGTAAAGAATTCCCATGTCCGACTTTCCATTAAAGCTCATTTGGCGCCTTAACATATACAGCCTCCTTGCTGTTCCGCTTTTCTTCTATATAAAGCTCTTTTTTCTTTCGAGTTAGTTTTTTGAAATAATATTCAGCCTGCATAGCTTCCCGTTTGGTATCGAAAGCTTCAGCAAAAATCAATTCAACCGGACGTCTTACTTTTGTATACTTTGCGCCCTTTCCGTCATTGTGTGTTTTCACCCGTTTATGCAGATCGTTGGTATACCCGGCATACCAGCTATTGTCCCTACATTTCACGACGTAGAAGAAATGATTATTTGTCTCCATATAAAATGGTCCTGATCTCTTTTGTATATTCATTTTGTTCATCATAAACGAACAAAGGAGGAAGAATTTTCAAATCTGGACGCCCGCCTTTGATTCCTTCAACCAAAATGGTATTGGCTTCTTTCCCTTGCTTCGGATAGACAAATTGCACACGCTTTGGCTCGATTTGATAAGCCTTCATCAGTTCAAAAATCTCCAGAAGCCGTCCCGGCCGGTGAACAAGTGCTGCTTTTCCTCCTTGTTTGAGCAGCTTGCTGCTGACTGAAATGACATCCTCCAGTGTGCAGTGGATTTCATGTCTTGCGATTCGGAGATGCTCGTTCATGTTTTGTTCAGTTTGTTTCGGCGTTTTAAAATACGGCGGGTTGCAGGTGACAACATCATATCGATTATGCCCCAGCTTCTCCGGCATGTTTTTCAAATCATCATGTATGATCTGAATCTGATCCTGCAGCTTATTGTACTCCACACTGCGAATAGCCATATCATGCAGCCGTTCTTGAATTTCGACTCCAAGAATGTCTGCTTTTGATCTTGTACTGAGCAGCAGCGGCACAATGCCATTGCCGGTGCACAAATCAACAATTTTTCCTTTTTGTATCGGAACGTACGCAAATTTGGACAGAAGCACAGCGTCCAATGAAAAAGCAAACACCGTTGGACTTTGTATGATTTTCATGTCCTCTGCCAGCAAATAATCTAATCTTTCATCATCACGTAATGAAACCATCTTCTTATCCTTTCAGTACCTTTGAAAAAGGCTCCCGTCTTATGCGGAAGCCTTTTCCCTATTTTTTATTTAAGAATGACAGACAGAAAAGACAATCTTCTTTTCGAACACTTCCATAGTGGACATTGCAGATATGAAATCCTTCTTGATACAGTCGTGCCAGATTATCATATCCTTCCCCTATATCTGTTTGCTCTGTCTTCTGTGTTTTTGATTCTTTTTTATCAGCTTTGAACTTTTCAATCTGCTGCGTCGTATCGTCCAGCCGTTTGCGCAAATGCTTGTTTTCAAGCTGTAAATGATGATTTTCCTCGATCATCTCACCGATATGCTGCTTCAAATCCCCCAGCTGCCGGTACAGTGAACCAATTTGTTCTTCTAAGTTAATGACTGTATCAAATAACTCTTTTTTATCCAAGGTTCCACACCTCGTTAATCTGTGGTTTGTGCGGATACGACGCCCTCTTCCAAGAGCTCTTCCCAAGTATATTCTATCACTTTTTCACGGTTTATCAGTTCCACCTGAAGCACCCGTTCCAGAATATTTAGTCCGACGACCTTCGCGGGGCCGTTTGCTGTCGTAATCATTTCTCCAATATCCGGAAGCTGTTCTTTTGCGGTCTCATACTCATCGTTCTCATATTTTAAACAGCACATCAAACGTCCGCAAAGACCTGAAATCTTCGTAGGATTTAAAGACAAGTTCTGATCCTTGGCCATTTTAATGGAAACGGGTTCAAAATCTCCAAGAAACGTTGAACAGCAAAGCATTCTTCCGCAAGGACCGATTCCTCCGAGCATTTTCGCCTCATCCCTCACTCCGATTTGGCGCAACTCAATTCTTGTCTTAAAGATAGAAGCCAAATCCTTTACAAGCTCTCTAAAATCCACTCGGCCGTCAGCAGTGAAGTAAAAAATGACTTTATTGCGATCAAACGTGAATTCAACATCAACCAGCTTCATATCCAAGCCGTGTTCAATTACTTTCTTTTGGCAGATATCAAATGCTGATAGTGCTTCTTGTTTATTCTCTTCTACAATGAGAAGATCGCGCTCGTCAGCCACACGTATCACTTTTCGAAGGGGAAGCACCACATCATGCTCATCCACCTGTTTATTTGCAATCACGACCTGGCCGTACTCAACGCCTCTGACAGTTTCTACAATTACGCAGCTGTCATGTTCTATATAAAATCCATTCGGATCAAAATAATATATTTTACCCGCTTTCTTAAAGCGGACACCAATTACATTGTACAAGCTTATCCCTCCTGCAACATTAACACCAAGTGCTCCATTAATCCTTGTACATTCACATTGGAATGAAGCCGTTTCTTTGCTTCTAAAACAGCAAGTATCTGATTCGTAACGCTTTGTTGTGTTGATTGTAGCGCATGCTGTTTTATTGATTGGAATAAGTCTTGATAAATCAATTTATCTTCATTTCCTATTTGGATGGACAACACATCACGATATATCAATAAGAGCATATCAAGACCCATTTCTTGATGGGTTTTTTCTTTGAAAAAGGGCATCCATTGATCTTGAATAAAGAAAAAAGCATGTCCTTTCCGCTGGTGTAGGACTTCATACAATTTTATCACTTTCGCTCTAGACTCTGCAAACTCATCATTTCGACTTAATTCGACTGCTTCTGCCACATTATTGGTCATGTTGGCCAGAAGCCTTGCCATATGAGGCGAGACGTCCTGTTCGATCAGTCTGTCTTCAATTGCTTTTGGCTGCAAAGGTTGAAAGGGAAGGGTTTGGCATCTTGAAATGATGGTATCCAATAACCTTTGGGGCTGCTCAGTGATGAGGATGGCCATTGTGTCTTTATTCGGTTCTTCTAAAAATTTCAGCAGGCTGTTCGCCGCATTTGCTGTCATTTGATCTGCGTGCGAAATAATATACAGCTTTTTATGCGATTCAAGCCCGGTCTTAGAAAACTCTTCTTGCAACGCTTGAATTTGCGCCTTTTTGATTGATAAGCCATCAGGCTGAACAAGATGGAGATCGGGATGGTTCCCCGACTCTATCCGTTTACAGTTTCGGCAGCTCTCACAAGGCTCCGCGCCATCCTCCAAACAAAAGAAGCTTTTTGCAAGAAGCAGCGCGGCATCAAGCTTGCCTGTTCCTTTTTTCCCCTCAAACAAATAAGCGTGTGATAATCTGTCCTTCTCAATACTATTATATAAAAGCTTCATCACTCTGGGCTGAAGCTCGCTCATTTCCTTCCAGGATATTGCCATTGTATCACTCTCTATGTGTAAAGGTTAATCAATAAACCTTTTATTTCGCCAATACGCTCCAGCAAATCAATTGCCGATTGTTCCTGATCCATCATCTCTTCTGTAAGCTGTATCAATTTTTCATCTATTTCTTTCACAAGTCCCAGCGTTCTGCTGTTCCCGTAAAGATCAAAGCTTTTCGACGTTTCATGTGAAAGGCCGCTGTCCACAGCTTCTTTGACAAAACGTTTCACAAGTCCTTTAAATCTCGCTAAGTCTTTAAAGTTCCGCGATTTCGTTAGCCTTTTTCCAAATGCCTCTATGTCGGATAACAGCCTGGTAAGCTGATCAAGCTTCAATTTGCTGCTTTGGTTTTCCATTGATGTTTTAAATGATGCTGTGATCTCAGATGTTTTCACAGAGGGAAGCTGCTTATTATCTATAAATGTACGTATATCTTTATTAATTTTCACAGTTTCAAATCCTTAAAATTGATGAAATTCATCGACTGGAAGGACAAATACTGTCGCTCCGCCAACTTCAACTTCGACTGGATAAGGGACATAAGAATCAGCATTTCCGCCCATTGGAGATACAGGGGCAATCATTTGGTCACGTTTCTGTCCGTTTTCTTTAATAAGACTCAACGCTTTATTGACGCGTATATCCTCAACACCAATCATAAACGTTGTATTGCCTGATTTAAGAAATCCTCCCGTCGTCGCAAGCTTTGTGACCCTGAAGTTGTGATCCGTTAAGGTTTTCAAAAGTCTGTTGCTGTCCTGATCTTGTACAACTGCCACTATCAATTTCATCTGTGAAGGCCTCCTTTAGATTGGAAACAACATGATCTCGTTTACATTATTATATCAACTATTGGGAAACAGGTCACAATTGAATTTTTTTCAATGCTTCATTGATCACCTTTAGAACATCCTGAACGACAAGGTCTTTAGATTGCCCGGCATCAACTGAATGGAATCTTTCCGGAAATCGTTTCATCAGCTCTTGATAACCTTCCTGTACCTTTGTATGAAAGTCCAGTTTTTCTAAATCGAGCCTATTTTTCTCCCGTGAGCCGTTTGCATAAATACGCTTCAGTCCTTCTTCCGGATCAATTGAAAAATAAACCGTTACATGGGGCATCATATCTCCAATGGCAAATTCATTAATGGACAGAACCTCATCAATTCCAAGTCCTCTTGCATATCCTTGATACGCAAGCGAACTGTCTATGAATCTGTCGCAAAGAACGACATGCCCCTCTTCTAAAGCAGGTTTTACTTTTTCAACTAAATGCTGGCGTCTCGCAGCCGCATATAAGAGAGCTTCTGTTTTTGGGTCCATTAATGTGTTGTGCTCATTCAGAATAACCTCTCGAATTTGTTCTGCAATATCTATTCCGCCCGGCTCTCGAGTTGCCATAACCTGAAGGCCTTCAGCTGACAGTATGTTTTTGATTTCCTGGAGAACAGTTGTTTTCCCCGCCCCTTCAGGACCTTCGAATGTAATAAATAAACCGCTCATGATTTCTCCTCTTCTATATAAACAAGTAGTTGTTTCTCTTTGATTTTCATATTCCCTTGAACATGCGTTTTCATGCTGATCAAGCGGCTGAGCTTTTGCACACTTTCTTTTGTTATTCTTTCTCCCGCCATAATCATCGGGATACCCGGAGGATAAGGGATGATATCCTCTGCATTCAGCCGGCCTGCCGCTTCCCCAAAGTCCACATATTCTTTCTTAAACGAATGTAAGACCTTTTTTTGATAAGGCAAGACAGTAACAGGCTGTGCTCCCCATTCAGCAAGCACAAACGGCTGATCCGGAGGCGTTTTCTCAATCTCCTCATCAATGCTTCTAATGGTTTCAGCGTTTATTCTCCGTTTTCCTCCCAGTGGGAGAACGAGCAGTACTTGATTTTCGTCAGCAAGCTCAGTGAATATGTTGGCACGCTCTAATATGCTTTGCAGTGTATAGCCAGAATGCCCGCGTTTTGAACGAATGGTAAGCTTCAGCGGGTCCGCTATAACCTGTGTATTAGCAGGGTTAACAGCTTCTGCATTTGTAAGTGAATCAAACGTTTGTTTAAGTGTTTGTATTCGCTGCAAAATGTCAGGAAGCTTTTGTTCTTCTTTAATATGCTGTACATAAGCACGGGCAATGTCTAACGAAGCCATAATCGGATAAGACGGGCTGCTGCTTTGTAATCGGTTTAAATACTCTGCCACCCGATCCCTGTTAACTCTGCAGCTGCTGTTGAGGTGCAAATAAGAGCCCATCGTCATGGCAGGCAACGTTTTGTGGGCCGACTGAACAACAATATCTGCCCCCATTTTTAAAGCTGAGACTGGAAAAGGCTCTCCTAAAATAAAATGTGCGCCATGTGCTTCGTCCACCAAAACAGGAATCCCGTAATGATGGGCCTCCGTAATGATTTCGGTCAAATCAGCACTATGTCCATAATATGTGGGATTGGTCAGTACCAAGCCTTTCGCATCAGGATATGCTGCCAAGGCTTCTTTAATTGTACCAAGCGGAACATGCATAGGCACATGCATCGCTGGATCAACGTCAGGTGCGAGATAAACCGGCTCTGCACCAGCCAAATCAACAGCATGAAATACAGACTTATGACAGTTTCTTTGAACCAAAATTGTATCACCAGGTTCACAAACAGATAAAATCATCGCTAAGTTTCCGACAGTCGTACCGTTCACCAGAAAAAAACTCTCGGCCGATTCATATAATTGACTGACAAGCTCTTGCGCTTCCTTAATTACCCCGGAAGGATGATGGAGATCATCCAGCCCTGCCAGTTCAGTTACATCAATGGTGAGAAGAGGATCGAATATTGACTTGGCGTCATCAAAAAAGACATCTCCATTGTGATGTCCCGGAACATGAAATGAATGAGAATTTCTTCTCGCATGTTGAATTAATGCTTTATATAAAGGTGTGTTCATGAAAACAATCCTTTGAATGTGTCTTCTTACACTTTATTATATCGTGCCTCTGACAGAACTTAAAGCCAGACTTACTGGTAACTATCTTTCCTTTATTGTAAGCAGCTTTTGCTTTAGGTCGCCTTCCATCATCATGAGCTCTTCTTCTGCCTGACGGCGTTTGATTCGTCCTTCTTCTTGTATAGTCAATGTTTCTTCAAGCGTGCTTATTAAGCTTTCCTGCACCTTTTTTAAGGTATCTATATCAACAAGGCCTCGTTCATTTGCCCGTACGGTTTCAATTGTATTGGTTTTTAAAAGCTCCGCATTTTTCAGCAAAAGCTCATTGGTTGTATCCGATACTTTCTGCTGTGCATCCACTGCATTCCGCTGCCTTAAAAGTGTCAGTGCGATCGTAACTTGATTTTTCCAAAGCGGAATCGCTGTCACAATGGATGACTGGATCTTTTCAGCTAACGCTTGGTTTGTATTCTGAATCAGTCTGATTTGCGGAGCACTTTGGATTGTAATTTGCCTGCTCAGCAGCAAATCGTGCACCCTTTTATCTAATCGGTCAGCAAATTGAATCAAATCATTTACTTCTTGAACGGCCATTTGGTTATGATCACTCGATTCAGCCTGTTGCTTCAGTTCAGGAATTGTTTTTGTTTTTAATTCCTCCAGCTTCAGTTCTCCTGCAGCAATATAAACATTCAGCGCTGCGAAATACTCTTTATTTTTTTCATATAACTGCTCTAATAGTTTATTGTCACTGATTAAAGCATTTTTAGAGTGCTCCAGCTTCAAGCTGATTCTGTCTATCTGCACGCTGGTCTTTTGATATTTAGACAGCACCTCTTGAAGAGAATTTGATACTCTTCCAAACATGCGTGCCAAAAAACCCTTTTTCTTAGATTGAAGATCATCAGGATTTACTTGCTCCAGCTTTTTCATCAGCTCTCCAAGTATTTCGCCAATCTCTCCGACATCCTTCTTTTGAACATGGTTAATCATATCATGAGAAAAGTTCAGCAGTTTAGACTGAGCTTGTGAACCGTATAAGACAATGCTTTGCATATTTTTATGATCAATCTGTCCCGCAAGCTGAATTGCTTTTTCCTTGTTTTCCTCGGGAAGAACATCAACAAGCCGTACTTGCTCTTTCTCTGCTTTTACAGCCTCCGAACCTGATATCTCTATATCACCACCAAAAGGGTCTGCCAATAATTCATCTATATGAAGGTCGCTTTGATCTCGGTTCATCGCTTTTACCCTCTTCCATTATTTCTTTAATGAATGTTTTGCTGCATCTAATTCAAATTGCAACTCGTCAATTTCATCACCCATTACTTGAGTTAAATCTTCCTCTAAACGCTTGGTCAATTCAGTAAGAGTAATGCGTGTCTCACTTAACGACATCGACAATTCTTTGCTTTTTTTCGGGTGAGATGATAGAAAAGCATACTTCTCTGTCAATTCAACAACCGAATCGAGAGTTTGATAAAAAAATCGCTCTGCCTGATAAAACCGCTTTGGCTCTTTTTTGGTTAGTAAATAAATCCTTCTGACAAGCCTAAGGATTTCCGCATTTTGCTTAAACATTTGAATGCTTTTAGCCTGAAACAATGCTTTTCTAAGACGTATGATTTTCCGCCTTGCTTCCTCTAGGTTTTTCTTAATGTAAGCATACTCTCTTCCTGTCAATTCATGCTTTTTAAGAAATAACCGTCTTGCATTCCAGATACCTGCTGTGTATACGACTGCTCCTGAAGCAAGCCCATAAACAAGAGATAAAAAAAGCGACTGATTTAAACCGAAAAAGCACAATATCCCTATGAAAACAAAAGTCGCACTGCTAGTTAAACTCCACATTAAAAAGTGAAAAAATCTCTGCATGAGATAATCGACTCCTGTGTCTATACTCAATTTAATATAATAAATATTCACTATCAACCCTTAAACGTCACTTTTGAATGAAAAACTCTGCGATATGAGCCTT
>NZ_CP026521.1:25771-29517 GCF_002953915.1 Bacillus sp. MBGLi79 | reverse complement strand
AACATCTTCAGGGTCTACGACTTCCTCTTTGATGATGACGTCGATGACTTCTTTTTGGCCGTTTACCTTAACAGTCACCATTCCGCCGCCCGCAGTACCTTCAAGTACTTTTTCTGCCAGTTCCTCCTGTGCCTTTTGCATATCCTTTTGCATTTTTTGCATTTGCTTCATCATTTTCTGCATGTTACCCATTCCACCGCGCATACTCAAATCCACTCTCTTTCATGTTTTTATTCTTTAATTTCAATCAGTTCCGCTCCGAACAGTTTTTTAGCTTCTGATACGAGCGGATCTTCTTCTTTCGGTTCATTTGCTTCAGAATCTTCCGGCTGATGATCCTGCAGAAATTCTTCTCTTATTTTACCCCATTGGGCTTCGGGAACGCCAACTATATCTATCCTTCCGCCGAGCATTCCATCCAAAATTTGCTCCAGGTTTGTCCTGACTCCATTATTGTCTTCAGCTACCATTTTACAGTGAATTTCGTATTTGAATGCGAGGACAAATGCTTTTGAAGATGCAGCCACCGGCTCGCTGTCATTTAAAAGGGCAGCATGCGATACTTTATTCTGCTGTTTAAGCTGGGCAAGCAATTGTCCCCAGCAGCTCTTCAATTTTTCGAGGTCCGGTCTTGTAGCATCTTTTAATATTTCATGAATACGGCCGACAGGCGCTTTATATGCGCTTTTCACGCTTTTTTGCGGACGGGACGTTTCTTTAGGCTGGGCGGGAGCCGAAGAAACCTGTACACCTTGTGTTTTAAGCTTCTCAATCTCCTGCTCAAGCTGCCGAACCTTGTTGACGAGATTATCCACTTCCGGCTGGGCGGCCGCGGATGCCCCTGCTTTTGGTCCCTGGCAGAGCTTCACAACTGCAACTTCAAAGAAGATACGCGGATGGTTCGTCCATTTCATTTCCTGATGGCTTTTATTTAATATATCGATCATTTCGTAAAGGTCTGGTGCAGGAATTTGCCGGGACAGAGCTTGGAACTCTTCGTCCACCTTCACCTTTTCAAGAACGCCTTCTAAATCAGGCGCCGTTTGATAAAGAAGCATATCCCTGAAGTAGAAAATCATATCCTCGATTAATTTTGCCGGGTCTTTTCCCTGCTGAAGCAGTTCGTTCAATGTTTCCAAAGCACCGGAAACATTTTTTTCGTGGAGGGTTGAGGCGAGCTTTCCAATATAGTGCTGTGACACAGCCCCTGTTATCAGCAGCGCATCATCCACCGTCAGCTCATCTCCGCTGAATGATACAGCCTGATCGAGCAGGCTCAGCGCATCCCTCATGCCGCCGTCGGCGGCACTGGCGATGATGTCTAAGGCGCCATCCTGCACCTTGAACTGTTCAGCTTCGACGATTTTTTCCATTCGTCCGACAATTGCCTGTGAGGTAATCCTCTTAAAATCAAATCGCTGACATCTAGAAATAATCGTTAAAGGAATTTTATGAGGCTCTGTTGTTGCGAGAATAAAGATACAATGTTCCGGCGGCTCTTCAAGCGTTTTTAGAAGAGCGTTGAATGCGCCGATAGAAAGCATATGTACTTCATCTATGATATATACTTTATACGTGACGGCAGACGGGGCAAATTTCACCTTGTCGCGGATGTCGCGTATTTCATCTACACCGTTGTTAGAAGCGGCGTCAATTTCAATTACATCTGAAATCGAACCGTTTGTAATGCCTTTGCACGCGGAGCATTCATTGCACGGTTCACTGACCGGAGCGTGCTCACAGTTGACAGCTTTGGCAAACAGTTTTGCGGCGCTTGTTTTTCCCGTTCCCCTCGGTCCGGAAAACAGATAAGCGTGCGAAAATTTCTTTTGTAAAAGGGCATTTTGCAACGTTTTCGTGATGTGCTCCTGACCGACTACATCTTCAAACAACTGCGGCCTGAACACTCTATATAAAGCCTGGTAACTCACAAACACGCCCTCCTCTTGTTTTCATCATTTCCATTATACATGAAGCAGCTTTCAAATCCAAAAGCTCTTCTTAAGAAAAAAACTCATCTATATTAAAATAGATGAGTTCTTAATTTGATGATTGATTTACCGTGCACCTTCTGTCGATTCGCTACCCTAAGCGTTACTTAAGCAGTTAGCTCAGCCCAGGCAACCCTGCGGCACATGGAAGGTTCCACTTAATGCTGCTTCCTTCCGGACCTGACATGGTTCATGGATTCCCATTGCGCAGGACCCAAGCGTCAACACCACTTGCTTAAGGCAGACCTTAAAGTAAACGAACCTCGAGAAAGGGATTCGGCCTCGCTCGAGCGGATTGCGAGTACAGGGCACCGCTACCTCCCCGCTTAGCACGGCAAAATAAATATCAAATTATTTAAGCTGCGTCTTCATGTGACGCACTCATTAGTATAACTTGTTTCACCCTAAATTGCAAATTTCCGTCATCACAGCTCCCTTTTCTTTTCCGCTTTCTTTTTTGCGCGGAGCTTTCTGAAAAAATCGCTTAGCATCCTGCCGCATTCTTCTTCCATTACGCCGCTTACGACTTCAGCCTGATGATTGAATCTCTCTTCCTGCAGGAGATTCATCAAAGTCCCCGCACAGCCGCCTTTCGGATCAGACGCTCCGAACACCACTTTGTCGATTCTGGAGAGAACGGCCGCTCCGGCGCACATCGGACATGGCTCAAGGGTAACGTAAAGAACAGATCTCTCCAGCCGCCAGGTTCCCAGCTTCCGACATGCCTCTTCAATAACGAGCATCTCTGCGTGGGCAACCGATCTTTGCTCGGTTTCCCGCAAATTATGGGCGCGGGCAATAATTTCGCCATCCAGAACCAGTACGGCGCCAATCGGCACTTCGCCTTTTTCTTCAGCTTTTCTCGCTTCATTGATCGCTTCTTTCATATAAAACTCGTCTTGTGTCATCCGCATGCACTCTTTCAATGTTTTTCGCCCGACAGAATAGGCTAACTTATAGTTAAAGGAATATGCAATCTGAAAGGAGACAATCGCATTGTCCAATTCAGCTCTCATTATAGTCGACATCATTAATGATTTTCAATTCGATATGGGTGACGTCCTTTCCAAAAAGACCAGAAACATGACCGAGCATCTTCTGGCATTAAAAGAACACGCAGCCAAAAAGAAATGGCCTATCATATACATTAATGACCACTTTGGAATTTGGCAAGCGGATATTGCTGCCATTATCAAGAAATGCAAAAACGACAGAAGCGAATATATCATCGACCGGCTCGCACCGAATAACAACGATTATTTCTTAATCAAACCAAAGCACTCAGCTTTTTACGGCACCGCCCTTGAAACATTGCTGAATGAACTTCATGTCGACCATTTGATTATTACGGGAATCGCAGGCAATATTTGCGTGTTATTTACGGCAAACGACGCTTATATGAGGGAGTACGATATCACGATTCCGCACGATTGCATTGCCTCAAATAATGAAAAAGACAACAAATATGCGTTGACGATGATGGAAAATGTTCTGTTCGCCAATATTACGACGGTTAAAGAGATCACCGCCGAAACTTGAGCATGAAACACTTCCTTTCTTCATATAGTGGTAGCAATGAGAAAGGAGGCGTTTCCCATTCAGATTTATGTCGTGAAAAGAGGCGATTCCCTTTATCAAATCGCGAATCGCTATCGAACAACAGTTAATGAAATTGTCGCGACGAATGAAATTCCCAACCCGAATCGGCTTGTTGTCGGACAAACTATCGTGATACCGATCGCCGGCGAGTTTTAT
>NZ_CP026521.1:10017-25671 GCF_002953915.1 Bacillus sp. MBGLi79 | reverse complement strand
AGCTCCCATCTGTCCGCTCGACTTGCATGTATTAGGCACGCCGCCAGCGTTCGTCCTGAGCCAGGATCAAACTCTCCGATAAAGTAGTTTGACTGACTACGCACATTGCTGTGCGATTTATAAAAATGAATTAACAGGTACGTTTTGTCTTGTTTAGTTTTCAAAGAACTTTGTTTACCGCTCGTTTAAGCGACTTTATTATCATAACATTTACCGCCGCTACTGTCAACAACTTTTTAGCATTTTCTTTTCAAAAAAGCTGTTCGTCATCAGCGACGTATATTAGAATAACACCTTCAGTTGTCTAAGTCAATACATAATATCAATTAAATGATAAATTGCTTAATGACGACTAACGCAGCTATTCCGGGTATTCCTAAAATTCCGCTGATAGCTGTTGTAACCAGATTAATCGGCACATGAATGCCAAGACTGCCGCCAAACATATTTACACAAACCAGCAGCAAAGCACCTGCCACAAATTTAACAGCTGTGATGCCAATCCACTTTAAAGGCTTTGCAGCTGAACCTGATAAAAAAAGAAGAATAACCAGTCCTAAAATAATTCCAACAATAAAAATAGGCTCCATGAATCTTCTCATCTCCTTCGCTTGTTCTAGTACAAGCTTATGAGAAGATCCAGGAGTTTAGACCACTTACTTCCACCGGCTGATTTTTAAATTTCGCTGCTTCGCTTCCCTTAAGTAAAAAAAATACTTCGCTTCAGCTACTTTCAGTTCGTATAACACTTCAGCAGACGGTTCTAAGCTTTTTTCGACCAGCTTCTTCTGCCTGTTCCACTCTTCCTTTTGCTTAAAAAGCTGCTCGATTAGTTTTTCATCAAACTCTCTTCTCAATGTTTTCTTGCGAAGAAAACCCATGGATCGCTTTTTCCTCCTTACAATTCACGTCTTCCTTCAAGTGCTTTAGAAAGAGTGACCTCATCAGCATATTCCAAATCACCGCCGACGGGCAGTCCGTGGGCAATACGGGAGAGCTTAATACCAGACGGCTTGAGGAGCCTTGATATATACATCGCCGTTGCTTCCCCTTCTATATTAGGGTTTGTCGCGAGAATCACTTCAGTCACTTGATCATCCTGTAATCGTTTTAACAATTCTGGTATTTTAATATCCTCCGGTCCGATGCCGTCCATTGGAGAAATAGCGCCGTGAAGAACGTGATACTGTCCATTGTATTCCTTCATTTTCTCCATAGCGATAACATCCTTAGGGTCTTGCACAACACAGATAACAGATTTATCCCTGCGCGTATCTTCACATATATAGCAAGGGTCCTGATCTGTAATATGCCCGCAAACTGAACAATATGTCAGATTGCGTTTCGCATTTACTAATGCTTTCGCAAAATCTAATACCACATCTTCTTTCATACCTAGAACAAAAAAAGCCAGACGAACCGCTGTTTTCGGTCCGATCCCTGGCAATTTCATAAAGCTGTCTATCAGCTTTGATATTGGTTCAGGATATTGCATGTTCTTTTATCCCCCTAGAATAAACCTGGCATGTTCATTCCTTTTGTAAATTGACCCATTGTTTCGTTTGTGATTTCGTCAACTTTTTTCAAAGCTTCATTCGTTGCAGCAAGCACTAAATCTTGAAGCATATCAATATCTTCCGGATCAACGACTTCTTCTTTGATGATAACATCCAGGATTTCTTTTTGGCCGTTTGCTTTTACTGTTACCATACCGCCGCCTGCAGTTCCTTCAACAACCTTTTCTGCAAGCTCTTCTTGAGCCTTCGCCATGTCCTTTTGCATTTTTTGCATTTGTTTCATCATTTTTTGCATATTACCCATTCCGCCACGCATAGCATTCACTCTCTTTCATTTTGTTAGTCTTTTATTTCAATTAAATCCGCTCCGACAAGCTTTTTCGCTTCGGCAATAAGCGGGTCTTCTTCAGCCGGTTCATTTGATCCTTCATTTTCCTGCTGATGATCTTCTAAAAATTCTTCTCTTATTTTACCCCATTGTGCTTCTGGAACGCCAATCAAATCCATTCTTTTTCCGAGCATCGATTCTAAAATCTGCTCAAGATTAGTTCGGACTCCGTTGTTATCCTCAGCGACCATTTTACAATGAATTTCATATTTGAATTTCAGGACAAATGCCGCGGAGGCGGCAGCCACAGGTTCACTGTCATTCAGCAAAGCGGCATGTGATACTTTGTTTTGCTGTTTGAGATGTGCAAGAAGCTTGCCCCAGCTGTTTCTAAGCAGATCAAGGTCAGGTCTTGTGGCTTCTTTCAAAATCTCATGGATTCTGCCTACTGGCGCTTTGTAATTGGATTTCCCGCCCTTTGGCACACGCGGCGTTTCTTTTTTGGGGCTTTCCGCAGCCGCTTTTATGCCCGTTGTTTTAAGCCGCTCTACTTCCTGTTCAAGTTGCTGAATTTTTTTCATCAGCATGTCCACTTCCGGGAGGTCAGCAGCAGATTGATGTGAGGTTTGGCAAATCTTCACCACGGCCACTTCGAAAAAGATACGCGGATGATTTGTCCATTTCATTTCCTGATGGCTCTTGTTCAGAATATCAATCATTTCATATATGGCCTGAGCCGGAATTTGTTCACTTAGTACCCGGAACGTTTCATCGACTTTTACTTTTTCAAGCACTCCCTCTAAGCCAGGAGCTGTTTTATACAGCAGCATATCCCTGAAATAGAAAATCATATCTTCTATCAGCTTAGCTGGATCTTTCCCTTGCTGTAGCAATTCATTTAATGTTTCCAGTGCGTCAGAAACATTTTTATCATGCAAGGATTGCGCAAGCTTCCCGATATACAATTGAGAAACAGCACCCGTAATCAAAAGCGCATCCTCGACTTTCAGGACATCACCGCTGAATGATACGGCCTGATCAAGAAGGCTCAGGGCATCCCTCATCCCTCCGTCCGCAGCACTCGCAATAATATCCAGCGATCCTTCCTCCACTTGCAGCTGTTCGGCATCAACAATTTTATTCATGCGCCCTACAATCGCTTGGGAGGTAATTCGTTTAAAGTCAAAACGCTGACATCTGGAGATAATGGTTAAAGGGATTTTGTGCGGTTCAGTTGTTGCTAGAATGAAAATACAATGCTCCGGCGGCTCTTCTAATGTTTTTAGTAATGCATTAAAGGCGCCGATAGAAAGCATATGCACCTCATCTATGATATATACCTTATACGTGACAGCCGATGGGGCAAACTTCACTTTATCGCGAATATCACGAATCTCATCAACACCGTTATTAGATGCGGCGTCAATTTCTATGACATCGGATATTGACCCGTTTGTTATCCCTTTACAGGCCGCACATTCGTTGCATGGCTCATCAACAGGAGCATGTTCACAGTTAACAGCCTTGGCAAATATTTTGGCTGCACTGGTTTTTCCGGTTCCTCTAGGCCCGGAAAACAGATAGGCGTGAGAAAACTTTTTTTGCAAAAGGGCATTTTGCAGCGTTTTTGTAATGTGTTCTTGTCCGACCACATCTTCAAAGCGCTGAGGCCTGAATACTCGATATAAAGCTTGGTAACTCACGGGTTTGCCCTCCTCCGTTATTCATCATTCCCATTATACATGAACCTTGTTTCGATTCCAAAAGCTCTTTTTACATAACAAAAGACTCACCTAATCTTAGGTGAGTCTGAAAATTTGATGATTGATTTACCGTGCACCTTCTGTCGATTCGCTACCCTAAGCGTTACTTAAGCAGTTAGCTCGGCCCAGGCAACCCTGCGGCACATGAGAGGTTTCACTTAATGCTGCTTCCTTCCGGACCTGACATGGTTCATGAATTCCCATTGCGCAGGACCCAAGCGTCAACACCACTTACTTAAGGCAGGCCTTAAAGTAAACGAACCTCGAGAAGGGATTCGGCCCCGCTAGAGCGGATTGCGGGTACAGGGCACCGCTACCTCCCCGCTTAGCACGGCAAAATAAATATCAAATTTTATGTTGCATCTATTACGATGCACACTTAAGTATATCTGTTTCCCCTAAAAATTGCAACCGTACTATTCAGACAAGTTTTTCCTGGCAGCTTTCTTCTTTTTTCTTAGTTCTCTGAAAAACGCACTGAGCATTCCGCCGCATTCTTCCTCAAGCACACCGCTCACCACTTCAGCCTGATGATTAAAGCGTTCCTCCTGAAGAAGATTCATTAACGTACCTGAACAACCTCCTTTCGGATCGAATGCGCCAAATACCACTTTTTCCACTCGTGAAAGCACAACGGCACCAGCACACATCGGACAAGGCTCGAGCGTCACATAAAGAGTCGCCCCTTCCAGCCGCCATGTTCCCAATGCCTTACACGCTTCATCAATCACGAGCATTTCTGCATGAGCGATCGATCGCTGCTCCGTCTCTCTTAAATTATGTGCACGCGCTATAATTTCATCATTAACGACAAGCACCGCGCCTATTGGCACTTCACCTTTCTCTCCAGCCTTTTTCGCTTCTTTAATTGCTTCTTTCATATAAAGTTCATCTTGTGTCATTAGAATAAGCTCTCTTTTCAAAGTTTTTTCATTGCCTAAAAAGGCTACATATTAACTATAACTGAAACGGAAAGGAGACTGTCGATTGTCCAAAGCAGACACAGCCCTTCTCATTGTAGACATGATCAATAATTTTGAATTCGATATGGGAGAAACCCTTGCTAAAAAAACAGAAAAAATCGTTCCTCATATTTTATCATTAAAGGAGCACGCGAGACAAAATGACTGGCCGATTATTTACATCAATGATCATTATGGACTATGGCAAGCTGATATTAAAAATATTCAGCAAGAATGTACAAATGAAAAAAGCAAGGATATCATCACAAAGATAGCTCCGGAAGATGCTGATTATTTTTTAATCAAACCTAAACATTCCGCTTTTTACGAAACTGCACTTCATACTCTTCTGACTGAATTGCAGGTGAGACAAATCATCATAACAGGTATAGCCGGCAATATATGTGTGCTGTTTACCGCTAATGACGCTTACATGAGGGAATACAGCATCACAATTCCTAAGGACTGCATCGCCTCAAACAGTGACGAGGATAATGAATTCGCCTTAACTATGATGGAGAATGTTCTTTTCGCAGAAATTACGACGGAAAAACAAATTACAGAAAAATAAACATGATCAGCGCTTTTCTTTCATACATTGATAGCGATATGAAAGGAGGCGTTTTTCATTCAAATTTATGTAGTAAAACAAGGCGACACTCTTTCTGCTATCGCTTCACAACACAGAACAACCGTAAGTGAGATCGCAGAAACGAATGAAATACCGAATCCCGACAGCCTTGTTGTCGGACAAACCATCGTTATTCCAATTGCCGGCCAGTTCTATGATGTGAAGCGAGGTGATACCCTAACATCCATCGCCCGACAGTTCAATACAACAGCAGCCGAGCTCGCCAGGATTAACCGCATCCAATTAAATACCGTGCTTCAGATTGGTTTCCGTTTATACATCCCTCCAGCTCCTAAACGGGATATCGAATCAAATGCTTATTTGGAGCCACGCGGAAATCAAGTCAGCGAAAATCTCCAGCAGGCTGCCAGAGAAGCGTCGCCCTACTTAACGTACTTGGGTGCATTCAGTTTCCAGGCACAGCGTAACGGAACATTAGTCGCACCGCCTTTAACGAATTTAAGGAGCATTACAGAAAGTCAAAATACAACATTGATGATGATTATAACGAACTTAGAAAACCAGGCATTTAGCGATGAGCTCGGACGGATCCTTTTGAACGACGAAACTGTAAAAAGAAGGCTTCTAAATGAAATAGTCGAGAACGCCAGAAGGTATGGCTTCCGTGACATTCATTTCGACTTTGAATATTTGCGGCCAGAGGATAGAGAAGCCTATAATCAATTTCTGCGCGAAGCGAGGGATCTTTTCCATCGAGAAGGCTTAGGCATTTCCACGGCTCTAGCTCCTAAAACAAGTGCAACACAGCAGGGCAGATGGTATGAAGCTCATGATTACAGGGCACATGGCCAAATTGTCGACTTTGTTGTTCTCATGACATATGAATGGGGCTATAGCGGCGGGCCGGCTCAAGCAGTTTCTCCAATTGGCCCTGTCCGGGATGTCATAGAATATGCTTTGACTGAAATGCCAGCGAACAAAATCGTCATGGGCCAGAATTTATATGGATATGACTGGACACTGCCATATAAAGCAGGGGGAACTCCGGCAAGAGCAGTAAGCCCTCAGCAAGCCATTGTCATAGCTGATCAGAACAATGCTTCCATTCAGTATGACGAAACCGCTCAAGCTCCTTTCTTCCGCTATACTGATGCACAAAACAGAAGGCACGAGGTATGGTTCGAGGATGCCCGCTCAATCCAAGCAAAATTCAATCTGATTAAAGAACTGAATTTAAGAGGCATCAGCTATTGGAAGCTGGGTCTTTCCTTCCCACAAAACTGGTTGCTGCTGTCTGATCAATTTAATGTTGTCAAATTGACGTTTCGATAAATTGGAAACGTCTTTTTTTCATGGGGGCACCCAAGGGTTGTGATACAATATGAAGGTCGGTAACTGACGCACGTTTTTCAGATATAAGGAGGATTCCGATGAATACAGCCCCTTTTATTGCAATAGAAGGTCCTATCGGGGCAGGAAAAACAACCCTCGCAACGATGCTCTCACAAGAGTTCGGATTCCCTATAATCAATGAGATTGTAGAGGATAACCCGTACCTTGATAAGTTTTATGACAATATAGAGGAATGGAGCTTCCAGCTCGAGATGTTTTTTCTTTGTCACAGATACAAACAGCTTGAAGACACCAGTGATCACTTTTTAAAAAAGGGACAGCCTGTGATAGCTGATTATCATATTTATAAAAATGTGATTTTTGCGGAACGCACCCTGTCTCAACATCAGCTGGAAAAGTACAAAAAGATCTATCACCTGCTAACGGATGATCTGCCAAAGCCGAATTTCATCATTTACATAAAGGCCAGTCTGCCTACATTGCTACACCGCATTGAAAAACGCGGGCGCCCCTTTGAGAAAAAAATTGAAACAAGCTATTTGGAGCAGCTGATTTCAGATTATGAAGTCGCCATCAAGCAGCTGCAGGAAGCAGATCCTGACCTTACAGTGTTAACCGTAGATGGCGATTCAAAGGATTTCGTTTTAAATAAGAGCGACTTTGAACGCATTGCCGCCCATGTAAAGGAGCTTATCGTATGAAGGAACATCATATCCCTAAGAATTCAATTATTACAGTAGCAGGAACAGTAGGTGTCGGAAAATCGACTTTAACAAAAACATTAGCTAAACGCCTTGGATTTAAAACATCTTTGGAGGAAGTCGATCATAATCCATACTTGGAAAAGTTCTATCATGATTTTGAACGTTGGAGCTTTCATCTTCAAATTTATTTCTTAGCTGAACGCTTCAAAGAGCAGAAAACGATTTTTGAAGCCGGCGGAGGATTTGTACAGGATCGTTCGATTTATGAAGATACAGGGATTTTCGCAAAAATGCATGCTGATAAAGGGACAATGTCAAAGGTCGATTATAAAACTTACACAAGCCTTTTCGAAGCAATGGTAATGACACCGTATTTCCCGCACCCAGATGTGTTGATCTACTTAGAAGGAGATCTAGAGAACATTTTAAACCGGATTGAACAACGCGGCCGTGAGATGGAGCTTCAGACTAGCCGATCTTATTGGGAAGAAATGCATACACGCTATGAAAACTGGATAAGCGGTTTTAACGCCTGCCCTGTTTTAAAACTTCGCATTGAAGATTATGATCTGCTGAACGACGAAAACTCGATTGAAAATATTGTAGATCAAATTGCTTCCGTTATTCATGATAATCAAAAAAAGTGAATCTCGACCGAGATTCACTTTTCATTATAATAAAAAATCCGTCGCACCGAATGCAACGGACAAAACAATCTCCAATATATGCTTGTGTTTCATTAGAATTAAAATCAATATGGCGGAGGAAGAGGGATTCGAACCCCCGCGGGCTTTGACACCCCTGTCGGTTTTCAAGACCGATCCCTTCAGCCGGACTTGGGTATTCCTCCGTATCGACAAGACTTACTATATCATGTATGTTCTCATGTGGTCAAGCATTTTTAAAAACTTTTTTTGTTTTTATGAAAATGTCGTGTTTTTATAAGCAAAAAGGCGCACCTTGTTAGGCACGCCTTTAATTCATTTATGGTTTCATTACTTCTCTATTCCCCATATAAGGACGAAGCACCTTCGGAATCACAACGCTTCCGTCTTCCTGCTGATAATTTTCTAAGATAGCGGCAACTGTTCTTCCAACCGCCAGTCCTGAACCGTTCAGTGTGTGTACATGCTCAGGCTTGCCTTTCGCTTCACGTCTAAAACGAATGTTCGCACGTCTTGCCTGGAACGCTTCGAAGTTACTGCAAGAAGAGATTTCTCGGTATGTGTCTTGGCTCGGAATCCAAACTTCGATATCGTATTTTTTCGCAGCCGTAAAGCCCAAGTCACCCGTACACATGCTCATGACACGGTATGGAAGCTCAAGCAGCTGAAGAACCCGTTCTGCTTGGTTTGTAAGCTTCTCTAATTCCTCATAAGAATCTTCAGGCTTCACAAACTTCACAAGCTCAACTTTATTAAATTGGTGCTGACGAATTAATCCGCGTGTGTCACGTCCTGCTGAACCAGCTTCAGAACGGAAGCAAGCACTGAATGCCGCGTAATTGATCGGCAGGCTGTCACCTGAAAGGATTTCATCGCGATGCATGTTTGTAATCGGCACTTCTGCAGTCGGAATTAAGAAGTAATCTTCTTCCCTGATTTTAAATGCATCCTCTTCAAATTTAGGAAGCTGCCCCGTTCCCGTCATGCTCGCACGGTTTACCATATATGGCGGGATCACTTCAGTATAGTTATACTCATCCACATGCAGATCAAGCATAAAGTTATAAAGCGCGCGCTCCAAACGAGCACCTAACCCTTTATAGAACACGAAACGGCTTCCTGTTACTTTGGCAGCACGTTCGAAATCCAGAATACCCAGCTCATCCGCAATATCCCAGTGCGGCTTTGGTTCGTAAGCAAATGAAGGTTTTTCACCCCATTTACGCACTTCTATGTTGTCGTCTTCTGTTTCACCGACAGGTACAGACTCATGCGGAATATTCGGGATGGAAAGAAGAATTGTATCAAGCTCAGCTTCCACTGTTCTTAATTCTTCATCAAGTTTTTTAATTTCTTCGCCGACTTCACGCATTTCTTTAATAATGTGGTCCGCGTCTTTTTTCTCACGTTTCAGCACAGCAACCTGCTGAGACACTTCATTCCGTTTTCCTTTTAACTCTTCAACCTTGCCGATAAGCTCTCTTCGTCTGTCATCTAATGCCTCAAACTTATCAAAATCAGTTAAGTCTTCGCCTTTGTGAACAAGCTTCGCTTTAATCTCTTGAAAATTTGCTCTCAGCATTTTCGTATCAAGCATGCGAAACACTCCTTTTTATTGATTTGTCGAAAATAAAAAGAGCCCTCATCCCCATAAAGGGACGAGAGCTCTCGCGTTGCCACCCTGATTGAAAACAAATCAATGACTCGTTTTCCACTTTCACACATAACGGTTATCCCGTAAATGCCTACTTGTTTCAGCATTTCGCTCAAGGATGGATTCAGACAGCATCTTTCACCGATTCGCACCAACCATCGGCTCTCTTAGAAAGAGAGGCTCCCTACTAGTTCCTATCAACGCTTTTCGATCTTTATTTGTGCTTATAATGTACTATAAGTTTCCACAGCTTTCAACTGTTTTATACAAGTGCCTTCTGTTTGTATTCCTCAACCATTTGAACAAACAGTTGTGTCACTCGGTGATCTTCCGTCAGTTCCGGATGGAATGAGCAGCCAAGGAATTGCCCCTGTTTCGCCGCTACAATACGACCATTATGCTCCGATATAACTTCAACATTTTCACCAGCTTCTAAAATATGCGGCGCACGGATGAATACCCCAGTAAAAGGCTCATCCAAGCCTTTAATTGTTAAATCAGCTTCAAAGCTGTCAACCTGCCGGCCAAATGAATTGCGTTCTACAACCACATTCAAAAGCCCTAAATGAGGATTATCTGAACCAGCAATTTCTTTTGCTAATATAATTAATCCGGCACATGTTCCAAACATCGGCTTACCCTGAGCAGCGAATTCACGAAGCGGCTCCATGAATTGATACGTATCGATCAAACGGCGCATCGTCGTGCTCTCACCGCCCGGCAAAATCAACCCGTCAATTTCGTTCAGCTGCTCCGGACGTTTTACGACAAGACCAGCTGCTCCGCATGCTTCAATCGCATGGATGTGCTCTCTAACTGCTCCTTGAAGTCCTAGTACACCTATTGTTAACATGTCAGCAGCACTCCTATATTCTTACCAGCCGCGTTCTTGCATACGCTGTTCTGGAAGTAAGTTTGAGATTTCAATCCCTTTCATTGCAGTACCAAGCTCTTTTGACAGCTCAGCGATCAATTTGTAATCAGTGAAGTGAGTTGTTGCTTCCACAATTGCTTTCGCAAATTTAGCAGGGTTATCTGATTTGAAAATACCAGAACCAACAAATACTCCATCAGCACCAAGCTGCATCATGAGAGCAGCATCAGCTGGAGTTGCAACGCCGCCAGCGGCAAAGTTAACGACAGGAAGCTTGCCGTCTTTTTTAATTTGAAGAAGAAGCTCGTAAGGAGCACCTAAGTTTTTCGCTTCTGTCATGAGTTCATCCTCACTCATCGCAACTACTTTGCGTACTTGAGCGTTAACTTTGCGCATATGGCGAACAGCCTCAACAATATTACCCGTTCCAGGCTCACCTTTAGTACGAAGCATAGAAGCGCCTTCCGCAATACGGCGTGTTGCTTCACCAAGATCGCGGCAGCCACAAACAAAAGGAACTGTGTATTCATTTTTATTTAAATGAAATTCTTCGTCAGCAGGAGTCAGAACTTCACTTTCATCAATATAGTCAACACCCATAGCTTCAAGCACACGCGCTTCAACAATATGTCCGATACGCGCTTTTGCCATCACCGGGATAGATACTGCATTCATTACTTCTTCCACGATTGTAGGGTCAGCCATACGGGCAACTCCTCCAGCCGCACGAATATCAGCCGGCACACGTTCTAGCGCCATTACAGCGACAGCTCCAGCCTCTTCAGCAATTTTCGCTTGTTCCGCATTAATGACGTCCATGATGACGCCGCCTTTTTGCATTTCTGCCATTCCGCGTTTTACACGTTCAGTACCTGTTTGAGCCATTTCTTGGTCCCCCTAATCAAGGTATAGTTATATGATTTCTAATCCTTATTGTATCCTAGAAATCCAATATTTCATATGGATATATATTATTTTATTCGGTTTTTGGCGCTTTGAAAATCATTTTTTATTAAAAATTGGGTTTTTTCAGTATATTAAGCGAAAGAGCCCTAACATCCATCAGAGCTCTTTCAATTGATTAAAACCAGCCGGTTACCGTATCAACAATACTTCCCCAAATACCAGCGAAAAATCCGCCGATACTGCGCATTGTCAGAACAAACCAGTTTGCTTTTTCTACATTTTCTTTTGTCACAAGGTCTACGCCAGCCAGATCGCTGTTAAGGAATCCGTAATCCTTTTCATCACCTGTGTATTCCGCAGTCAGCTTCCCAACCTTGGTTCCTTTTTTCACAGGAGCAGTTAAGTTGTCTTTATTCAATGTGACCTTCGCTTTGTAATTCTTTTCTTCACCATTTTTGACAGGAAGAGAGAACGCCTTGTTTGTCACAATGCCTACTTCTTTCTCTTTACCTTTATCAACTGAAATTGTTTTATGGCCTTTTACTTGATCGCCTTTAGCATAAACTTCTTTCATGGAGAAATTGTCGAAAGCATAATCAAACATTTTTTTCGTTTCATCGAAACGGCCTGTATGAAGGTTGCCCTTTGCGTTTAATACAACAGTGATGACACGCATACCGTTGCGTTCAGCTGTTCCTGTAAAGCATGAACCTGCAGAGTCAGTAGAACCTGTTTTCAGTCCGTCTACAGTCGCTTTTTTATACTCGCTGACAAGCCCCTTCAGCATAAAGTTCCAGTTCGGCATGTCCATTTCATCATCGGTGCCTTCTCTGAATTTCGTTTTGGCGATACTGGAAGTCTCCAGAATCTCAGGGTAGTCAGTAATTAAGTGATCCGCAAGAATCGCCATATCCTTTGCAGAAACTTCACTCTCTTCATTTACGCTTGTCCCCTCAGGCTGATGCCCGTGAAGGTCTTTATTCTCAAGACCTGTTGCATTAACAAATTTGTAATCTGTTAAGCCTAGTTCTTTTGCTTTTGCATTCATTTTTTCAACAAACTTAGTTTCAGAACCGGCAACGATTTCTGCAATCGCAATAGCAGCAGCATTTGCAGAATAAATTGCTGTAGCTTGATATAATTCTTTTACTGTGTATTTCCCGTCTTTCCGAAGAGGAACGTTTGATAAGCTGTTATCTTGGGAAATTTCATACACATAGTCATCAGGCGTATAGGTTTGGTCCCATTTCACTTTACCTTGATCAATTGCTTCTAATAACAGATATTCTGTCATCATTTTTGTCATACTCGCAATTGGCAGTCTCTTATCTGCATTTTTACTGTACAGAATTTTACCTGAAGAAGCTTCGATCATAATAGCAGCAGATGCATTGATATCAATTGGATCGCTGGCTGCTTTTGCTTTTGACATTGGAGCCAGACACGTGACAGCTAGGGTTAACACAACCAATGACATCAGTAGCTGTTTACATTTCTTGATGTTCAATCGTACGACCTCCGTATTTCATTTTCTTCATCTATAATTAAGCCGTTAAGGACATTTTCAATGCACAACAGTATAAATTTTATCATAATCAGTATAAAAAAAATAGACAGAGTCAGAGACCCTGTCAAATGTTTTTAATTTGTAACAATTTATTATGAAATTGTATAGTTAGGTGATTCTTTTGTAATCTGTACGTCATGCGGATGGCTTTCGCGAAGTCCTGCTCCAGTCATGCGAATGAACTGAGCTTCTTCTCTTAGCGCACGAAGATCTTTAGATCCGCAATATCCCATACCGGAACGAAGGCCTCCAACTAGCTGATAAACAGTTTCTTCAACTGGTCCTTTGTAAGGTGTGCGTCCTTCAATTCCTTCAGGAACAAATTTTTTGTTTTCTTCTTGGAAGTAACGATCTTTACTTCCTTTTTCCATTGCAGCAACTGATCCCATGCCGCGGTATACCTTAAATCTTCTGCCTTGGTAGATTTCAGTTTCACCAGGGCTTTCCGATGTGCCTGCAAGCAAGCTTCCGAGCATAACGGCATGTCCGCCGGCTGCCAACGCTTTAGTGATATCGCCAGAGAATTTAATTCCGCCGTCAGCGATGATTGTTTTGCCGTGTTTTCTTGCTTCAGTCGCACAATCATAAATTGCTGTAATTTGCGGAACACCGACACCAGCTACAACACGTGTAGTACAAATTGAACCAGGTCCGATTCCAACTTTGACAACGTCTGCTCCAGCTTCGATAAGCGCTCTTGTTGCTTCAGCGGTTGCCACGTTACCAGCGATAATATTTAATTCAGGATACGTTTCACGGATTTTTGTGACTGTGTTTAAAACGCCTTGAGAATGTCCGTGAGCTGTATCGATAACAATCACATCCACATTGGCTTCAACAAGCTTTTTGACGCGAGTCATTGTATCACCAGTTACGCCAACTGCCGCACCAACGATCAGACGGCCGTGAATGTCTTTAGATGAGTTCGGGAACTCAATGACTTTTTCAATATCTTTAATGGTGATAAGACCTTTTAATTTGTTCTGGTCATCTACGAGAGGAAGCTTTTCAATTTTATGTTTCTGCAAAATCTTTTCAGCTTCATCCAGAGTAGTTCCTACAGATGCAGTAACAAGCTCTTCTTTTGTCATGACATCACTGATTTTCATTGAGTAGTCAGAAATAAAGCGAAGGTCACGGTTTGTAATAATTCCAACAAGCTTCTGGTCTTCTTCGTTATTTACAATCGGAACACCGGAAATTCTGTATTTCCCCATCAAATGCTCCGCATCAAATACTTGGTGATCAGGAGTTAAAAAGAAGGGATTTGTGATAACGCCGCGCTCAGAACGCTTTACTTTATCAACTTGTTCAGCCTGCTGTTCAATGGACATATTTTTGTGAATGATGCCCAAGCCGCCCTGTCTTGCCATTGCAATTGCCATTGCTGATTCTGTTACAGTGTCCATACCTGCGCTGATGACAGGAATATTTAGCTTTAACGTTTTTGTAAGTTCTACAGATAAATCCACATCACGCGGAAGCACCTCAGATTTTGCTGGCACAAGCAGCACATCGTCGAACGTTAAGCCTTCTTTTGAAAATTTACTTTCCCACATTAGTAAATCCCCCTCTTTTCGGCAAAATATTATATGTAGATTATCAACTAGCCAAGAGCATGTCAAGGAAGCGAGAAAGAGTTGAAATATTTAGATAACGGAAAGGATTAAGAAATACACATGACATATCATGAGTGGAAAGACTTAGCGCTATTTTACTCCGTTGAATCAACCCAGAAATTTCTAGAAAAGGTTTATGTCTCAAACGGTATTGATGATGCGAAAAAAAACTCTTTTAAAAACAGTGAACGGTTTATTTATTTCTTAAAGCATGCCGAATCGTTTTATAAACAAGCTGCATATTCCCCATTAGAAATCAAACCGATCCTTTTATTTTATGGAATGGCACAACTTATCAAAGCATGTCTAATAACACGTGATCCCCATTATCCAAGCCATACATCAGTACTGGCACATGGCGTAACAACAAGAAAACGAAAGAAACAAAATTATTGTTTTAGCGACGATGAAGTGAAAATACAACGGAACGGCCTATGCGTACATTTTATGAAACATTTATTCGGACAATCAGATGTAGTAGATGAACGGTATACCATGAAAAAATTGTTAATGGGGGTTCCAGAACTAAGTGATATTTTCTACTTTCAGCAGAAAGAACGTTTTATGACAAAAGTTGAGAAGGATAAGAACAAAATTTTTGTACCAGAGGAAGTAGTCATCGATTATAAAATGTCTGATTCAAGGTTTGTTGAATATATGTCCCATCATTTTCAATGGTCTTTCGCAAAGAAAAATGAACACGGGCTGCTGTTTGAAATTTCACCGCAAGACAAGGAGCCATGGACGTCGACCAGCTTATTGTTTGACATGGAAAAGAACCAATATTACATCCCTTCTCAAAGGGAACAATTTCTGAGACTTCCCGAAATGACAATTCATTATTTAATTTTGTACAACGTTGGGATGATTGCAAGGTATGAAACAGAATGGTGGTATGAGTTATTGACACAGCATATAAGTGACGACTACGTGTTAATCCAGCAGTTTTTATTAGTAACAGAAAAGAAATTCCCTAAATACGCTTCACAGTTTCTTCTTCATTCTTAACAAACAAAAAACCCAGCTCAATGAGCTGGGTTTAAACTTGCTCGGCGGCGTCCTACTCTCACAGGGGGAAACCCCCGACTACCATCGGCGCTGAAGAGCTTAACTTCCGTGTTCGGTATGGGAACGGGTGTGACCTCTTCGC
>NZ_CP026521.1:5699-9917 GCF_002953915.1 Bacillus sp. MBGLi79 | reverse complement strand
ACTTTCTCCGCTTGATTTGTCAGCTTTTCAAGCTCTTCATATGAATCCTCAGGCTTCACGAATTTCACCAGTTCAACCTTGTTAAATTGGTGCTGGCGAATTAAACCGCGCGTATCACGGCCAGCTGAGCCTGCTTCTGAACGGAAGCACGCACTGAACGCCGCATAATTGATCGGCAACTCGGCAGCTGACAAAATTTCATCGCGATGCAGGTTCGTAATTGGCACTTCTGCCGTCGGAATTAAGAAATAATCTTCTTCCCTGATTTTAAAGGCATCTTCCTCAAATTTCGGCAGCTGTCCGGTGCCTGTCATGCTTGCGCGGTTCACCATGTACGGCGGGATGACTTCCGTATAGCCGTACTCGTCTACGTGAAGATCAAGCATAAAGTTATACAATGCCCGTTCAAGTCTGGCGCCTAGCCCTTTATAGAAAACGAAACGGCTTCCCGTAACCTTGCCTGCCCGCTCAAAATCAAGAATATCCAACTGATCGGCAATATCCCAATGAGGCTTCGGCTCAAATGAAAATCCGGGGAGTTCGCCCCATTTGCGAACTTCCACGTTGTCGTCTTCAGTCTCACCGACCGGAACAGACTCATGGGGGATATTCGGGATAGACAGCATGATTTTATCAAGTGAAGATTCGACCGTTCTCAGCTCTTCATCAAGTTTTTTAATGTCTTCACCGACTTCGCGCATTTCTTTAATGAGGTGGTCAGCATCTTTTTTCTCGCGCTTTAAAGCGGCAACCTGCTGAGATACCTCATTGCGCTTTCCTTTCAGCTCTTCCACTTTGACGATCAATTCTCTTCTCTTTGTATCCAATTCCTCAAATTGATCAAAATCTGATAAATCTTCTCCTCTGTGGGCAAGCTTTTGTTTGATTTCCTCCAAATTTGCCCGCAGCAGTTTGATATCAAGCATCTGCCTCGCTCCTTTTATACTGATTTGACCGAAAAAAAGAGCCCTTGTCCCCTAAATATAAGGGACGAGAGCTCTCGCGTTGCCACCCTGATTGAAAACAGGCGTCTTCCTCCTGTTTTCCGCTTCATTTTGATAACGGTTCTCCCGTAAATGCCTACTTTGACTGTTCAGCATTTCGCTCAAGGATGGATTCGGACAGCATCTTTCGCCGATTCGCACCAACCATCGGCTCTCTTGGAAAGAGAGGCTTCCTACTGCTTCCTATCAACGCTTTTCGATCTATATTGTCTTATAAATGTACTACAAGTTTTAACAGCTTTCAACCGTTTTATACGACGGCTTCCTGTTTATGCTTTTCCGCCATCTCGACAAATAATTTCGTCATTCTATGGTCATCCGTCAGTTCAGGGTGGAAAGAACAGCCGAGAAGATTTCCTTGTTTGGCAGCGACGATTCTACCGTTGTGCTCCGAAAGCACTTCCACATCTGCGCCCGCTTCCAAAATGTGCGGAGCGCGGATAAATACGCCTGTAAACGGTTCGTCAAGTCCTTTAACGGTTAAATCCGCTTCAAAGCTGTCCACTTGTCTTCCAAAGGAATTCCGTTCGACGGTTACATCCAGAACACCAAGATGGGCATCATTCGCTCCGGCGATATTCTTCGCCAGGATAATCAGCCCAGCACAAGTTCCAAATACCGGCTTTCCGGATGCGGCAAACTCCTGAAGGGGCTTCATAAACTGATACGTATCGATGAGGCGCCTCATCGTCGTGCTTTCCCCTCCCGGCAAAATCAAACCGTCGATTTCCTTTAACTCTTCCGGCCACTTAATGATTTTTCCGGCTGCTCCGCATGCTTCAATTGAGCGAATATGTTCTCTTACTGCTCCCTGAAGTCCAAGTACACCAATTGTCAGCATGTCAATCCGTCTCCTTCGTGTTTACCAGCCGCGCTCTTGCATACGCTGTTCTGGCAGCAGATTTGAGATTTCAATCCCTTTCATCGCAGTTCCAAGCTCTTTTGATAGCTCGGCAATCAGTTTGTAATCCGTGTAATGCGTCGTCGCTTCAACGATTGCTTTCGCGAATTTAGCAGGGTTGTCGGATTTAAAAATACCGGACCCTACGAATACGCCGTCAGCGCCAAGCTGCATCATTAAAGCAGCATCAGCAGGTGTTGCCACACCGCCGGCAGCAAAGTTTACAACAGGAAGGCGTCCTTCGGCTTTAATTTCCTTCAACAGCTCATACGGAGCGCCGAGGTTTTTCGCTTCTGTCATCAGTTCGTCATCGCTCATGCCGACTACTTTGCGCACTTGAGCATTCACCTTTCTCATATGGCGGACAGCTTCCACAATATTGCCCGTACCAGGTTCGCCTTTCGTACGAAGCATTGAAGCTCCTTCTGCGATCCGGCGCGTCGCTTCTCCGAGGTCGCGGCATCCGCATACAAATGGAACGGTAAATTCGTTTTTATTTAAATGAAATTCTTCATCCGCAGGAGTCAAAACTTCACTTTCATCAATATAGTCAACGCCGAGCGCTTCAAGAACACGCGCTTCAACGATATGCCCGATGCGGGCTTTCGCCATAACCGGGATTGAAACAGCGTTCATCACTTCTTCGACAATTGTCGGATCTGCCATGCGGGCAACTCCGCCTGCCGCACGGATATCAGCCGGAACGCGCTCCAGCGCCATGACTGCGACGGCTCCTGCTTCTTCTGCGATTTTTGCTTGTTCGGCATTGACAACGTCCATAATGACGCCGCCTTTCTGCATTTCTGCCATACCGCGTTTTACGCGATCAGTACCTGTTTGAGCCATTTCAAGGATCCCCCTAATCAAAGATTGAATTGTCAGATTTAATCCTATTGTATCCTATAATTCCACAAAATCATATGAAAAACACGAAGATTATTTCTATTTTAATAACAAATTGTTAGGATTGTAAATGGTAATTCTATCTGAATATGACAATAAAGAGCCCTATCAGATAGAGCCCTTTATTGATTAAAACCAGCCGGTTACCATTTCAACAATGCTGTTCCAAATACCGGCAAAAAAGCCGCCGATGCTTCTCATCGTTAAAATAAACCAATTTGCTTTCTCATCATCTTCTTTTGTCACGAGGTTTACACCTGATACATCGCTGCCGAGAAATCCGTAGTCCTTTTCTTCTCCCTTATAGGAGGCCGTCAAGGTACCGACTTTCTCACCTTTTTTAACAGGTGCGGTCAGCTCGTCTTTGTTCAGCGTCACTTTCGCCTTGTAATTCTTTTCTTCACCGTTCTTCACAGGCATTGAAAAGGCTTTTTCCGTTACGACGCCGACTTCAGTTTCTTTCCCTTTGTCGACTGTGACCGTTTCGTTGCCTTTCACTTGTGCGCCTTTTGCGTAAAACTCTTTCATCGTGAAGTTATCAAATGCATAATCAAGCATTTTTTTCGTTTCTTTAAATCGTCCCGTATGAAGGTCGCCTTTCGCATTCATAACGACGGAAATCACTCTCATGCCGTTTCTTTCGGCAGTAGCCGTAAAGCATGATCCGGCAGAGTCCGTTGAGCCGGTTTTCAGCCCGTCCACACCTTTATATTCCTGAACTAGGCCTTTCAGCATAAAGTTCCAGTTCGGCATGTCCATTTCATCGTCTGTGCCTTTTCTGAACTTCGTTTTGGCAATGCTCGCCGTATCGAGGATTTCAGGATAATCGCTTACTAAATGATCGGCAAGGAGCGCCATGTCTCTCGCAGATACTTCATTTTCTTCATTGGCATTTGTTCCGCTCGGATGTTTGCCGTGAAGATCCTTGTTTTCCAAACCTGTAGCATTCACAAATTTGAAATCTTTCATTCCAAGCTCTTTGGCTTTTTTATTCATTAACTCTACGAACTTTGATTCAGAACCGGCAACGATTTCAGAAAGTGCAATAGCCGCCGCGTTTGCAGAGTAAATTGCAGTCGCCTGATAAAGCTCTTTTACAGTGTATTATCCGTCTTTACGAAGAGGAACATTCGATAATGAACGATCTTGGGAAATCTCGTATACATAATCGTCAGGCGTGTACTTCTGATCCCATTTCACTTTGCCTTCGTGAATCGCTTCCAACAGAAGATACTCCGTCATCATTTTGGCCATGCTGGCAACAGGAAGACGCTGATCGGCATTTTTGCTGTACAAAATTTTCCCCGATGAAGCTTCCACCAAGATTGCTGCTTTCGCGTCTACATTAATTGGATCATTTGCGGCTTTTGCTGTCGACATAGGAGAAAATGCACCTACAGTCACGGCAAA
>NZ_CP026521.1:3899-5608 GCF_002953915.1 Bacillus sp. MBGLi79 | reverse complement strand
AGCAACGATCAACATGATCAGCTGCTTTATTCTCTTGCTTTTCAAATCGTGATACCTCCGCTTTTCATCAGACTAATAATCTATATCAAAGCCTTTTAAGACATTTTTCAAACACAACATTATAAATTTTATCATAAGGAAGCAAAAAAAAATAGACAGAGTATTACTCTGTCTACGGTTTAATTTTTGTCATATTTGATTAGGAAATGGTATAGTTAGGCGATTCTTTGGTAATTTGTACATCGTGAGGATGGCTTTCCCGCAGGCCTGCGCCTGTCATGCGGATGAACTGCGCATCTTCCCTCAGTGCGTGCAAATCTTTTGTTCCACAGTACCCCATGCCGGATTTCAAACCGCCGACAAGCTGATAAACTGTGTCAGCAACCGGACCTTTATAAGGCGTACGGCCCTCAATGCCTTCCGGAACGAATTTTTTGTTTTCCTCTTGGAAGTAGCGGTCTTTGCTTCCTTTTTCCATTGCAGCTACTGAACCCATACCGCGATAAACTTTAAAGCGTCTGCCTTGGTAGATTTCAGTCTCGCCTGGGCTTTCGGATGTTCCGGCAAGAAGGCTTCCAAGCATGACGGCATGTCCGCCGGCAGCCAAGGCTTTGACGATATCTCCGGAAAACTTGATGCCGCCGTCTGCAATAATCGCCGCACCGTGTTTTCTTGCTTCAGTCGCACAATCGTAAATCGCTGTCACTTGCGGAACACCGACACCGGCCACTACGCGGGTTGTACAAATAGAACCCGGTCCGATACCGACTTTAACTACATTTGCTCCGGCTTCGATAAGTGCTTTTGTTCCTTCGGCAGTTGCGACGTTGCCGGCAATGATATTTAATTCAGGATAAGTGTCGCGGATTTTCTTAACGGTATCCAAGACACCTTGTGAATGGCCGTGCGCGGTATCAACGACGATCACATCGACATTGGCTTCCACAAGCTTTCTGACGCGTGTCATTGTGTCGCCTGTTACACCAACCGCTGCTCCAACCAATAGGCGGCCGTGAACATCTTTCGCTGAATTCGGGAATTCGATTACTTTTTCAATGTCTTTAATCGTAATAAGCCCTTTTAAAACACCTTGATCATCTAAAAGAGGGAGTTTTTCGATCTTGTATTTTTGAAGAATTTTTTCCGCTTCATCCAGGGTTGTACCAACAGGAGCCGTAACAAGCTCTTCTTTTGTCATAACATCGCTGATTTTCATGGAGTAATCAGAAATAAATCGCAGATCACGGTTTGTGATAATTCCAACCAGCTTCTGATCCTCTTCATTGTCAACAATCGGAACACCGGAAATTCTGTATTTGCCCATCAAATGTTCTGCATCAAAAACTTGGTGCTCTGGCGTCAGGAAAAACGGATTTGTAATGACGCCCCGCTCTGAACGTTTGACTTTGTCAACCTGCTCAGCCTGCTGTTCAATCGACATGTTTTTGTGGATAATGCCCAATCCGCCCTGCCGTGCCATCGCGATGGCCATTTGAGCTTCTGTCACTGTATCCATGCCTGCACTAATAATTGGAACATTCAGCTTAAGGGACGGTGTAAGCTCAACCGATAAATCCACGTCGCGCGGAAGTACCTCCGATTTAGCCGGAACGAGCAATACATCATCAAATGTTAAGCCTTCTTTCGAAAATTTGCTTTCCCACATTAGTAAATCCCCCTCTTTTCGGCAAAATATTATATGTAGATTA
>NZ_CP026521.1:0-3799 GCF_002953915.1 Bacillus sp. MBGLi79 | reverse complement strand
GCTGGAAATGACGATCTGCTTTGTTTCTTCATGCAGCGTATTAAACGTATGGAAAAATTCCTCTTGCGTCTGTTCTTTTCCGGCTAAAAATTGAATATCATCTATCAAAAGAACGTCAACATTTCGATAGCGGTTGCGAAAATCGACAGCTTTATTGTCACGGATCGAGTTAATGAATTCATTTGTAAATTTCTCAGATGACAAATAAACCACTTTTGCAGATGGATTGTGATCGATGACATAGTGCCCGATCGCATGCATTAAGTGAGTCTTTCCAAGTCCGACTCCCCCATAAATAAACAGCGGATTGTAAGCTTTCGCCGGGGCTTCGGCCACTGCCAAAGACGCCGCATGGGCGAATCGGTTTCCTGAACCGATAACGAACGTATCGAATGTATATTTGGGGTTCAGCATGTTTTGCGGAAAATCAGCCGGTTCTTCTTTCGACATTTTTTTGATTGGAGACTTAGGCATAAAATCTTCTTCATTTTGATTCTGAGGAATGACAAATTTAATGCTCAATTCTTCTCCTGTCAGATCGTAGATCGTATCGGCGATCAGGTGCAGGTATCTTGATTCAAGCCAGTCTCTGGCGAACTCGTTCGGTGCGGTGATGATCAGCGTATCGCCCTGCAATGAATGGGCCTTTGTCGATTTCATCCATGTTTCAAAGCTGGGCTTGCTCAATTTTTTTTCGATCTGCCCCAAAGCTTGATTCCAAAGATCCGATATGTTTTTCATAATGGCGGTTCGTCCCTCCTTTACCAGCAATATTTGCTTGTCCAACCTGTTATAGAACACAAAAAAAGAGCAAATGGATGAGTCCATTCGTTAATGAAATGTTGAAAACATATAATATAGTAGAAAAACGTCTTTTCGACATTCTTCACAAGATGTGGACAAATTCCTGCACACCCTGTGAAAAAACTTTCCACAACTTATCCACAGTTTGTGGATAATGGATTGGCAGCCAATTTGTTATCAAGAGTTAAAACACAAATATAATATCAGAATAAGCGAGTGGTTGCAATGGTTGCGAGGAACTTATCCACACACTATACAAACTGTTGAAGAAATATTGTCCACAACGGTTAGTTTTGTGAAAATGTTGTCGATAATGACTGTGGATAGAAAAAACGAGGCGAAAGATATCCACATTGGCTTTTTTTTCGCTTCGTTCATCCCATTTTCCCGCTTCCAAAAAAATCTTTTAAGCTAAAATTGAGGAAAAGTGAAATTAGGCTTTCGAAGAAAATTGATATGTGTTATCCTATTATGGTGCAAAAAAGAAATGTGTGAGCGAAGTTGACAATGAACTGCTCATCCCAATATAATAAATTAGACTGTCTTTAACAGCTATTCCTCGAGGGAGGTGTCATACATGAAAAGAACATTTCAACCAAATAACCGTAAGCGCAGCAAAGTTCATGGCTTTCGCAGCCGTATGAGTTCTAAAAATGGACGTCTTGTATTAGCACGTCGTCGCCGCAAAGGAAGAAAAGTATTATCAGCTTAGGCCACTGAATAATGTCAGTGGTCTTTTTTACATAGAGGAATGACCAGGCCCATTTGCCAGCTTGTTATCGGAGTGAAAGAAGATATGAAAAAGCGAAATCGATTAAAGAAAAATGAAGATTTTCAAAAAGTATTTAAAAAAGGCAAATCGATGGCAAACCGGCAATATGTTTTATATGTGCTTCACCAGCCTGAGGCGAAAGAGTTTCGGGTGGGACTGTCGGTCAGCAAGAAAATCGGAAACGCAGTCGTGCGCAACCGGGTAAAGCGGCTGATTCGCCAGGTCATCCAGGAAGAGCGGGATCTATTAAAACAAGAAAATGACTACATTATCATCGCAAGAAAGCCTGCAGCTGAATTGTCATATGAAGAGACGAAAAAAAGTTTGCAGCACCTTTTCAGAAAGTCGTTTGTCTACCGGAAAAAACCGAATCAGCCATCATAGTCCGGGTTAAAAAGATGTTATGGCCCTCATTTTTAAGCGCTTCCTTTAGCTCCTGAAAAATGTCGTCGCCCATTCGGGGAGAAAGATGATAAAATACGAGAAAGTATGTCTTTTTAATGGTCATAACCGAATAACACCGGTTGAAGAATGAAGATTTAGGAGGAAATATTGTTGAAGAGGCGAATTTTATTATTGTTCAGTATGATCGGCGTTATCGTGCTGTTAGCTGGATGTACGGAAATCAACCAGCCGATCACTGCAGAAAGCGAAGGGTTTTGGAACACGTATATCGTATACCCGCTGTCACAACTGATCACGTATGTAGCAAATTTAACGAATGAAAACTTCGGACTCGCGATTATCATCGTCACGATCTTAATCAGACTTTTAATTTTGCCGCTGATGATCAAGCAGACGAAGAGTTCGAAAGCGATGCAGGCTCTCCAGCCTGAAATGCAAAAACTTCGCGAAAAATACAGTTCTAAAGATCAAAAAACGCAGCAGAAGCTTCAACAGGAAACGATGGCTCTCATGCAGAAGCACGGGGTTAACCCGCTTGCCGGATGTTTCCCGATCTTAATTCAAATGCCGATTTTAATCGGATTCTATCATGCCATTATGAGAACGCGGGAAATCGCAGAACACAGCTTTTTATGGTTTGACCTTGGGGAGCGTGATCCGTATTTCATTTTGCCGAGTCTCGCCGGTGTGTTCACATTCATTCAGCAAAAGCTGATGATGGCGGGAACAGCGCAACAAAATCCGCAGATGGCGATGATGCTTTGGCTGATGCCGATCATGATCGTTGTATTTGCGGTCAGTTTCCCGGCGGCTCTTTCCCTGTACTGGGTAGTCGGTAACTTATTCATGATTGCTCAAACCTTCTTTATCAAAGGGCCTGATTTAAAGGCAGAGAGGCAGGAAGCGGCAGCCGGAGGAAAAAAATCCGGAGGTAAGAAAAAGTGAAGGAACTGACTGCTACTGGACGTACCGTCGATGAAGCAGTGCAATCCGGGCTTGAACAGCTGGGCCTTCATGCAGATGATGTCGAAGTCGACGTAGTTGATGAAGGAAAAAAGGGATTATTCGGCATTTTCGGTCATCGGTCTGCAGTCGTGAACATTCGGGAAAAAAAAGACCCGGTTAAAGAAGCAAAACAGTATTTGGCAAATGTGATTTCGAATATGGGAATACAAGCCCAGGTGACGGCAGAAGAGGAGTCAAAACGAGTGGTTTTTCGGTTAAAAGGCGATAAAACAGCCCTTTTAATTGGAAAAAGAGGACAAACTTTAAATGCCCTTGAAACGCTGACGCAGCTCGTGCTCAATCGTCATTCCGACAGATATATCCAAGCGGTGGTTGACGCCGAGGGATACCGCGCAAAGCGGAAGGAAACACTCGCTCAGCTTGCATTGAAGCTTGCTGACCAGGCGGCCAGGCAGAAAAAAGACATTCATCTGGAGCCGATGCCTTCCAGTGAGCGCAAAGTCATCCATGATACGCTTGCGGGCTACTCGCAGCATATCGAAACTTATTCTACCGGAGAAGACCATAACCGGCACCTTGTCATCTCATATAAAAAATAACATGAAAACCGAAGTTCCCAAAATTGGGGCTTCGGTTTTTTGCCGTTGCAAAATCGATAAATGCAGACCAAATCGGTTTAAGCTTTAGTTTTTTCAGTGTAAGCTGTTGATGAAAATGAAATTTAATTGTTATTCACATGTGGATAAGTTAAAGTAAGTATTGATGGCTTAAAACGGTTGTGGATAACGGTTCAAGTCACTTCCACTTCAATTGAAACTATGATATCTTTAAATTTTGATTACTATAATAGTT